>CAVYJZ010000001.1:0-377706 GCA_963768985.1 uncultured delta proteobacterium
TCGACCTCACCGATCAAGGTCTCACCAAACTTCTGCCAGGCAGCAATGCCGACAACCGCAATCAATCCGAGGACGATAATGTACTCAACCGTCGTCAGACCGCGGTCATCGCGCATGAGCGACCGGATGCTTTTGGAGTCGTTGTTCATGTATGCCTTCCTCTCTCAGGGAACTGGTAAAAGGATGAAGAGTTTCGTCAGGTAATAGGCCTGTACGAGTGGTACTCCGAGGGCGTACAGCGCTAAGCCGGTCGTCAGAACGACGACCCCGGTCACCAACGTGTACTCTGCGAACACCACGCTCCCTCATCGGCCGCCGGCGGCGGGTGTTGCGCGGCCGTACTCGAGCGAGTGCAGCAAAGACGCGACTAAGTGAAGCGCTCGGCACCGATCGCTTTGAGCCCCTGCGGCAAGCAGCCTTTGAAGGACAAGGCGATGGGGACCGCGAGGGGTACGCGAGCCGGGGCGTGACGGCGAAAGTGTAGGACGAGACGATGAGCGTGCCGCCGTCGGCCCCGTTTAGGCACGGCAACGGCAACCTGGCCGTGCCCGCGGCGATCCAGGCTCACTGAGTGACGAAGATCACGAGCGCGTCAAATCTATCTGACGCACGCGGCGCGCTGCTTTCGCTGACCCCCACTAAATGCAAAACTTGCGCGTCACGGTAGCGGAATCCCCAGTAAAAACCGTGGCTCCCGCGTGGCACACCTGATGTAGCCACGTAACCGCACTTAGGGCGCACTGCGCCATGATCGGGGAGGTCGTCATGCGGTGCTTAGTTGGGTTTGCGCTTGTGCTGGCTCTGGTGACGTCGCCCCTGGGCGTAAGCGCGCAAGGCGGTCAGGAAGCGCCGGCAGTGGAGCTTCAAGTGGACAAGACTGGGGTAGAAGTTGTGCCGAGCCGGCCAAGGACACTTGACGGATACACGCTTGAGGAGACGCAGCTTCGTGTGAAGCGAGCGAAAATCGGGCTCTGGAGCACGGCGGGCGCGACCGTCGTAGGAGGCGTGATCATTGGCACCTGGTGGAGTTGCGAGCATCGCGATGAACCGGCGGACGATGCTTTCTTTGCTTGCTCGGGCGCACTCTTTTCGGGCGTTGCCATAGGTTTCTCAGGAGCCGTGGGGATGATCGTCACGGGTGCTTTGTTGGGCGCTCGCAAGCGAAAGCTGCGCGAGCTCGACGAAGCCCAGCACGGGAGACGACTCCGAGTTCAATGGGATGCTGCACAATCGCGAGTCGTGTTCTGATCGGCGTCACCACCCAGCGGCACGAGCTGCGACGTGGGTGCGTTTGAGGTGAAGCCGTAGCCCGGCATGCGGCACCGCAGACCATCGCAATCACGACTGTCGCCCCCGACTTGGCGGGAGCTCGTGGAAAGGCGTCTTCCGCGCGCCGCGAGGGCGAGACGCAAATCTGCGAGATCATGTTGGTCGACGGGACCTAGGCGACGAGCTCTGCGCCGATCGCATCGAGGCCCTGCTGCAACCAGCCTTTGAAGATCCAGATGATCGGCAGTGCCAGCGGGTACGCAAGGGGGGACGTGAGCTCGAAGGTGTAGGTCCAAACGATGCGCGTGCCGCCGTCGGTCTCGATGAAGTCCCAGTTGCCCGTGCCGCTCCGAACCAGGAATGAGAACGGCGGTTTCACCCCTCCCGTCCAGCGGTAGCGATGCTTCACGGGGGGGTCATACGCAAGAATGACTTCCTCAAGCTCGGCGCCGTCGGTCATCGTGATCCGTCGTGACGACCCCTGGGCCACAGCTTGACCTTCGAACATTTCGACCTTGCTGATCCCAGCGATGGGTCCGCGCGGGCGCAAGGTTCGTGCGGTGTTCGTGCTGTCGGTGGCGAATGCAAAGACCTCCTCGCGCGAGCGAGGGATGACGATGGAAGCAGAGGTCGAGATGTTCATGATGGATGCGCAACGTAGCACGAGACCGGGGTTCACGGCCGCGCTTTTCAGCGCACCTGAACGACAGTGGGGCGATCGTCAGGCATGGGAAGGATCGCGTTCCAACCTGGGGGCAAAATCGGCTGCGTGAACTGGAAGAGATAGCGCGCATCCATGGGTGAAAGGTTGATGCAGCCGTGGCTTCGGCGGCGGCCGAAATCGTCGTGCCAAAACGCGGCGTGGAATCCGTAGGAGCCTTTGAAGAACTGGACCCAGGGGACATCTTGGATCGAGTAGTTCTTGTCGACGTCGGTGCGCTCGATGTCGTTCATGTCGGAGTACTCGAGCTTCACCCAGATTTGAAACACTCCTAACGGCGTCGCCGATTGCTTGGTGTCTCGTCCGGTGGAAACCAAGGTCGCGAACAGTGGGGTCGCGCCCTCGTACGCGACGAGGACCTGCTGATCGACGTCGATGTCGATCCAACGGTCGGTGGGTTCGACGCCTTTGGGCGGCGGAACGAGCTCCGCGCGCGCCAGATCGGCGGTTCGGATCCAGCGACCACCAACGAGCTGCGTCCACGCGCCCTTCGTCGAGTCGACGTGCACCAGTGAATGCCGCTCCAAGCGCTGGAGCACACGACCCTGCGGCCGGTCGTACACCTTCGCAGGCTTCTGCGACACCCATCCGAGGTCGAGCGATTGGCCCGGCGAAAGCTTCACACCGGAAAACGCGCTCCCGTCGACGAAGCGCACCGAACCGCGCTCGACCCAATAGAGCCGACGGGTGCGAACGAACTCGACGCCCTCGTAGACCTGCTCACCGGTGACCACGATTCCAAAACCCTTGCCGAGCGATTCGACGTAATCGTTGCGGAAGTAGTCGCTCGGATGTGCGTAGGCGCGCGTGCCCCCGAAACGGATGAAGGCATATCGTTGTGGCAAGCGAGAACCGTTGGCCGCAAAGTCGTCCCGCTTTGGTCCGGGCGGTGCGGAAGATGGCACGACGTGCGCTTCGCAAATGAAAAGCTGGTCGCTCGTCTCGTACCAGACACCAGTCGAGCAGCCTTCCCCGAAGACTCGGCGGGTGAAGCCTAGTCGTGTGCCGGAGCCCACTGTGCCGCGACGGCGTGAATCGCTTCGGGGTTCGAGCATCACGGGCGCTCCATCGTCCACGACTTCGATCGACCTCGCCCAAGTGGGAGCGGGCACCGCCGTCTGCGCGGCGGCCGGTTGCGGCCAGCAGACGGCGGCCGCTGTGATCAACAGAAACGCGACCCCACCCATGGCTTCACTATAGGCGCCGGGACCGTGGTCGCGTCAATCTTCGTCGCCGCTGTCGTTGGTTTCGCCGCGCAAGCCATAGCGCTTGGCAAGCTCCCGGAGGTGGTAACGTGTGAGCCCAGCAGCACGCGCGCTTCGGCTGATGTTGTCGCCATGCTTGTCGAGCACCGCCTTGAGGTACTGCGCCTCGAATGCATCGACGACGCGTTGCTTCGCCTCTTTGAAGGGGATCTCGTTGTCGACGAATTGCTCCGCGGTACCGCCAGGAAAGAACATCGGCGGCGTCTTTTGCGATGCCGGCAAGAGGTCTTGCATGCCGAGCTCCGTGCCATCGGAGAGCGACACGGCACGCTCGATCGTGTTCTTCAGCTCCCGAACGTTGCCCGGCCAAGGGTAAGCTTGAAGCTTCATCATGGCGTCGTCTGAAATCGTGAATCGCCTGCCCTCGCCGTGCTGGCCTCGCTTCGCGGATTCTTCGAGAAACTGCTGCGCGAGGGCGGCGACGTCCTCCGGACGTTCGCGGAGCGGCGGCAAGTCGACCTGGACGACGCTCAAGCGATAGTAGAGGTCTTCCCGAAAGGTCCCATCGTTGACCATCTGGCGCAGATCTTTGTTTGTCGCAGCCACGACCCGCACGTCGACCGGGATCATGCGCGTGCCGCCGACGCGCTGCACTTCCCGCGTTTCGAGCACGCGAAGCAGCTTCGGCTGAAGGCCGAGGTCGAGCTCACCGATTTCGTCCAAGAAGAGCGTGCCTCCATCCGCCACTTCGAAGCAGCCGCGCTTGCGATCCGCCGCGCCGGTGAACGAGCCTCGTTCGTGGCCGAAGAGAATGCTCTCGATGAGATTGGCGGGAATCGCGCTGCAGTCCTGAACGACGAGAGGTCGTTGTGCGCGCTTGGACGCCCGATGAATTGCGCGAGCGACGAGCTCCTTGCCCGTGCCCGTCTCCCCTCGAACGAGCACCGTCAGGTCAGACGCGGCCACCTTCTCGAGCACCGCAAAAATCTCCCGCATCCGGACACCGTGCCCGACGAGATCGTAAAACTGCGCCCGCCGGCTGAGGTCGATCTCGATCGACCCGGAGGCATGCTCGAAACGGATCACGGTGCGTCCGACCCTGAGCGGCATGCCCGGCTCGAGCCATGCTTCGCGAACGCGGACGCCCGCGACCCAAGTGCCATTGGCCGAGCCTAGGTCGCGGAGCAGGAAACCCGCTTCGCTCGCTACGATCTCGCAATGCGTGCCGCTCGCGGCGGTGTCGGTGAGCGTGAGGTCACAAATGACGCTGCTGCCGATGGTCATTCGCTCGCTCGCGATGTCGAGCCGAGTTCCTTTCTGGGGTCCCTCTTCGACGACCAGGCGGCTCTTTCGGAGCTTACGCTTGGTCGTCTTGCGGTCGACGAACATCGTGGTGAGGGCGGGATCGTCGCTCACTGGGTATCCTTCCGGAGCGCCTCGATCGCTGCCGCATAATCGTCCGTGTTGAAAACCGCGCTTCCTGCGACGATCACGTCCGCACCGGCTTCGACGACTTGCCTCGCAATGCCGGGCTTCACGCCGCCGTCAACTTCGAGATCGATGTCGAGGCCGGCGTCGTCGATCATCGTGCGGATGTGCGCGAGCTTCTCGTTTGCGGAGGGGATGAAGCTCTGACCTCCAAACCCCGGATTGACGCTCATGACGAGGATCAGGTCGACCTCGGACAAAATGTAGCGTAAACAATCGGGAGGGGTGTGGGGGTTGAGCGACACGCCAGCGCGTTTTCCGAGAGCGCGGATCTGTTGAACCGTGCGGTGCAGGTGCGTGCAGGCCTCGGCGTGGACGGTGATCACGTCGGCACCGGCGTCGGCAAACGACTGAACATATTTCTCCGGCTCGACGATCATGAGATGAACGTCGACGATTCGCTCGGTTGCTGCCGCGATGGCCTTCACGACGAGCGGGCCGATGGTAATGTTGGGCACGAATCGGCCGTCCATGACATCGACGTGGATCCAGTCCGCGCCGGCCCGATCGACGGCCTGGACTTCAGCCTCAAGGCGGCCAAAATCAGCGGAAAGCACGGAGGGAGCGATTCTGAGGGGCTTCGCGGAGCGGGGCACGGCAGCAGTCAAGCGCTGCCCGGGCAGCATGTCAATCGCATCCGTTCCTTGACCATGATAGTGCCTGCAAAGGACAATGGAATGACGCCTCAGGGGAGGGCTGACGAGCGAGGATGAGCGAGCAACGATATCACCTGCTCGAAAAACTTGAGTCCGGAGGGATGGCCGAGGTTTTCCTCGGGGAAGCAACGAGCGTCCATGGCTTCAAGAAACGCGTCGCGATCAAGCGCGTTCTGCCCCACCTCGCCTCGCACACGAATTTCATAGGGATGTTTCTGGACGAGGCTCGGCTCGGCGCTCGACTATCGCACGCGAACATCGTCAGTGTTTTCGACATCGGGAAGTCAGACAACAGCTTCTTCATCGTCATGGAGTTCGTCGATGGGACGAACCTGAAGAAGATCATGGAAACGCTTCGGCTCAAGAAGCAGCGTTTCCCGCTGAAAGACGTGATCTACATCGCGATGGAGGCCTGCCGCGGGCTGAGTTACGCACACGAGCTCGTCGACGAGGATGGCAACCCGGTCGATCTGGTTCACAGGGATGTTTCGCCGCCGAACATCCTGATCAGCCGCCGGGGCGAGGTGAAAGTCACCGACTTCGGTTTGGCCAAAGCACGCACGCAGCTCGAGCGCACGGACCCCGGCGTCGTGAAGGGGAAGTTCAGCTACCTCTCGCCGGAAGTGGCAACGGGGCAGGAGGTCGACGAGCGTGCCGACATCTTCGCGATTGGGGTCTGCATCTGGGAGATGCTCGCCGGACGGCGGTTGTTCCTGGGAGAGACCGACTACGACACGGTCGAAGCGGTGTCCAACGCCCGTGTCCCGAGCCTCGTTGGCGACCACCCCGAAGTCGATGAGGCGTTCGAGGCTGTGGTGCTCAAGGCCCTGGCGCGGCGCCCTGAGGACCGCTTTTCTACGGCGCGCGAGCTAGGTGATGCGCTCGCGAGCTATCTCTTCCATCATCAGATGAAGGTCACCCCGTACGACATCGCAAGCCTGGTGAAGGCCGCGCTCGAACGCCAGAAGTCCGTGCCGCCACAGCCGATGATGATCGATGGCATGATTCAAGAAGAGCTCGGTCGGTTCACCTCTCTCGAGAGCACCGCACACGTCCCGATCGATCCATCGAAACCATTCGCGCTGAGCCCCGACGGCGAAGGCGCGCGTCCGCTCGATGCATCAGACTTCGTGGACCCGAGCAACTGGTTTGCCGGTGACCATGAGGTCGAGACGGCGATCGAGAAGGTGCGGGACAGCGCGCCCGCCGGCGTGACGATGGGTTGGTTCGAGTCCAAAGATGACAGCGTGAGGGTCCCGCGCTCAGCCGCGGTGCCGATGGGACCGTCCCTCAATCCGCCATCGCGTTCGAAGGATGCGCCTGCTGGGGAGGTCGTGATGACGTTCCGTCCACCGGGGACGACCCCAGTTTCGATCGGGATGGCAGCAGGAAGCCGACCCGCTGAGGTCCAGCAGATCGACGAGTCCGAACAAAAAAAGAAGACTGGTGGTTCGAAGGTAGCGGTCATCGTCGTCGCAGTCGTCGCATTGGCCGCGATCGGCGTAGCCACCGGCTGGTTCCTCACGCGGTAGGCCGGCGCTTCGCCTTGGCCCGAATGCTCCGACTCACTTCACGCAGCCGATGATAGTCATGCGGAGGCAGACCGAGCTCACCGAAGCGTGAAGCGAGGTACGCGTCGGTGACTTGGCGGACTTCATCGGCCGCCTGGAATCCCGAGCGGCGTAGCGCCTCGGCGTGCTCGCTCGGGGTGACATCGGGTGGACGTGCGTGCCCTGCCCTTCGGAGGTTACTCTCGAGGGTGAGGTAGAGGCGCACCGCGCGATCGCGGTCGGGATCGAGATGGCGGCCCGCGCGGTTCTGACGTACGCGTTTGCGACGCCATCGCGCGAACAGCACGCCGATCCCGAAAACGCTCATGATCGCAGCAAACCAACGCCAATCGGGGCGGGCCGGAATCAGCCCAAAGTCGTGATCGTCTCCCATATCGTGATGGTCGCTCGATCGCATTGCACCACGTCTTCCGCGCAGTGATCGGTACCAGGCGGCGAGGCGCTGAAGCGCCTTGGCCTGATCTCGGATGTTGTACTCCACGATGTACTCGGCCCAGCGAACCCGCATCGCATCCATCATCTGGCGGAGCTTCACCGCAAAGCCAGAGGGCGATGCGAAGACTTGCCCCGAGGCCGGCGTAGGGTCGAAGGTGCTCCACTCACCGTCGATGAAGACTTCCACCCAGCTATGTGCGTTGCCGTTGCGGACGGCATAGTAACCACCGTATGGGTTGTAGTCGGCGCCGAGGAACCCGGTGACGTTGCGCGCCGGCAGCCCGAGCGACCGCATCATGATGGCCATCGCGGTGGAGAAGTATTCGCAGTGCCCCGCTTTGGCTTCGAACAGAAAGACCTGAAGGGCGTCCTTACCGCCGGTCTCTGGCTGGTCGAGCGTGTAGCGGAAGTTGCCTCCTCCTCGCAGGTATCTCTCGACCAGCTGAGCTTGGGCATGGGGGTTGGAGGCCCCCCGTACGACTTCCCGTGCCAGGGCGGCAACGCGCTCGTAGCCGTCGGGGACTTCGAGGTAGCGCTTCCTTAGGGCTTTCGGGACACGCTCTGGAATGCCGCGGCGCTTCGGAGCGGCGAACGCCTTGTACGTCAGAGGTCCTTCGAGTCGCTCTTGGTAACGGATGTCTAGCCCGGGTGCATAGAGGATTCGTCGGTACCGGTCTCTACCTGAATGAACCGTGGGCGGCACCTGCAGCGCCACCGTGTGCTCGGGCAAGAACAAAGCGGTTTCTTCCATAGGGTCGAGAATGATGTCGTATTCGTAGTCCCCGGGCTCCGGCCGACGGAAAACGATGTACTGATCTTGGAGGTGTTCTAGCTCTCTGCCTCCGACTTGCGTACGTGACCAACGCCCTTCGCTGTAGCGGTCGAACGAAGTGCCTCTGAGTCGCAACCCGATGGACTGCGCGGGTGGATCTGATCCCTTCTTCAGCTTGATACGCATGACTACGGTGGGGTCGTCGCGGATCGCGCCGAAGCCGCCAAGCTCGACGTCATCGCCGAAACCGGCAACCGATTGGGTGCGCGCTCCGAGTCCTGCAAGCACTCCAAAACCGACGCGCGGAAACGCGAAGAACATCGCCGCCGTCAGTAGAAATAGTGGGACCGCGAGCAGCGTCGTGCCTCCGAAGAACGCAGGGGTCGCGACGTCCCTGGTTTCGAGCTGACTACGGAGGACGGGAGTGCCGGCGCCATATTGGGTCTCGAGCTCTTTTCGAAGGTGGGTGAGCGCGAGCATCCAGGGCATGACGATGACGAATCCGAAGAACACGACCGCATAGTCGAGGCCTGCGGAGAGCACGGTTCCAGCGATCAAATGGAGAAAGGCCAGAATCGCGATCTGTTGGTAATCGGCCGCCGACTTTCGATGCGAGAGCCTGGAGATTTGCAGGAAGGCGGCGTATTCCACGCCGACGCTCAACATGGACTCGCCCGCCATCGCTCGAGCGATCTGCACGAGGAGCACGACGACGGCCGCAGCGTTCCAGAAGCGAGAGTAGCCGGGTCTGTCGAGCAAAGGTGGCTCAGCGAACCAACTGGCGACGTATGCCACGACCACTACGAGCGACTCGCCGAGGCTGAAGGTAGTGCCGAGCATCAGCGCGATTAATCCGAGACCGGCGAAGAGATAGGCGACGAGCTTGTGCGCGAACGCAAACCTCATGCTGCCCGCCTTTTCGATCTGCGGCCGTGCCCGGGCGCCTCGGCCCGGAGGGGCTCGAGAAGTGCAAGGTACCTCCAAATCGGATCCGGGGGTGTTCCACCGGGAACCAAAGGCGAAATGCTGTCGCTGCTCTGAACCTGCACGGAAACGCCCTGAGCAAGATAGTCGGAGGCCACGGTGGCAACCGCGGAAATCGAAGTCTCGAAATGCTCGCGCCAACGGGCTTCGTCGTCGAGGCTGTATGGGAGCAGGTTGTCCACCGTCAGCGTCACCAGCGCGCTCGAATCCTGCTCGTGCTCTCGAACGACGAGCTCGCCACGGCTGGCGGTGCGTTTCCAGTGAATGTCCCGAGCCTCGTCGCCATCTCGGTAAAAGCGCACGCTACCAGCGAACTCGCTGCCACGACCGGTCCGGTGCATCGGCGCTGCGTCACCAGGCACCGGCCGGACGGGGGGCACGGCGACGTGGTCGAGTAGACGCGGATAGACGACGACCTCGTCAGGCAGAAAGATCGTGAATCCCTTCTCGATGAGGCCGAAGGGATATCGGGTCATGACCCGTATCGTCCCGAGCTCGATGCGCCCTCGATGCTTTGCTTCGAAACCGTAGCTTGCTGTCTCAATTCCGCCGGGCGCGACCCGCGCGAACCGTGCGGGTTCAGTCTGGGCCCCGTCGAGCTCCTCGATCGCTTCGACCGAGACGCTCGAAAGCCAGCGTTTCTCATTGAGCGCGGTCACGTCGACCAGGGAACGCCCTCCGGCAAAGATCCTCACGGGAAGCCCGCGCTTGATCTGAAGCTTCCAAAGCGCGAGATCGCTCAGCACTCCGCTCACCAACAAGAGGCTGAGAAGGAGACCGAGCACGAGGTAGAGTAGATTGTTCGCGGTATTGACTGCCGCAAGTCCGACGCCGAAGGTCACGAACAAGAAAGCGCGCCCCTCGCGCGTCAGTCGAAACTTCCGCCTGCTCCGCCTTCGTCTGAGGATCCGCATCGACCCGACCGTTTAGAGAGGGACAGCCACGACGGTGAGGAGCTCGCGTATGACCCGCTCAGCGTCACTACGGACAGCCGCGCCACCGACGCCACCACTCAACTTCACACGATGAGCCAAGACAGGGCCTGCAAGCGCTTTGACGTCGTCGGGCAGCGCGAACGAGCGCCCTTCGACCAGTGCTCGTGCCCGCACCGCGCGCTCGAAGCCCAGAGCGCCTCGAGTGGAAACACCCACCGACAAGAGAGGCGTATTGCGCGTGGCGATGACGATTCGATGCAGGTAATCGAGGACCGCATCATCGACGCGCACCGAATCGACCGCCTGTTGAACGTGTCGAAGCTCGTTCCCGCTCATAATCGCTTCGAGTTGCTGAACAGGGTCGGCGCCGCGGCGATTGAGCACCTCGCGCTCCACGCTCGGAGGGGGATATCCGATGCTGAGACGCACCAGAAAGCGGTCGAGTTGCGACTCGGGTAGCGGGTATGTCCCGTGAAATTCTTGTGGATTTTGTGTGGCAACGACGAAGAACGGATCCTCGAGAATGTAGGTCTCGCCGTCGATGGAAACCTGGCGCTCGTCCATGGCTTCGAGCAGTGCGCTTTGCGTCTTCGGCGTCGTACGGTTGACTTCGTCGGCGAGGAGGACCTGCGTGAAGATCGGACCGGGACGGAACTCGAACGTACTCTTCGACTGATTGAATACGTTGCCGCCGAGGACATCGGTCGGCATCAGATCGGACGTGCATTGCAATCGTCGAAACGAAATGCCGACTGATGCAGCCAAGGCCCGCGCAAGCGTCGTCTTCCCAACGCCGGGGACGTCCTCGAGCAGCAAGTGTCCGCGCGCCAAGAGCGAGACCACGGCCAACTTGATGACTTCTTCTTTGCCGCGAACGACCAGCCCGACGTTCTGAACGAGGCGCCGAGACGATTGGGTCGCGTTTTCGGAGATGTGCGCGACGCTGGGTTGAGCCACTTCTGGAGCCTACCATACCCAACGTTATGGGTAAAATATTACACTCTTACTGACGTTCTGGTCAGGTTTCCACCCTTCGTCCACAGCCCTTTGCCCCAAGAAAGCCTCTGCTATTCCGGAGGCTTGGACGCTGAATGTGGCCGCGTATCCACAGTAGGCGCTGGGGAAAGGATGGCGTCGGGGTCTTCAAAGAGAAACGCCTCGATCTCGGCTCGTTTGGCGTGAGCGTCACGGCGGCCCATTTCGATCAAAGTCTGCGCGAAGCCGCCGTCGAACAGGAGGTAACTCGCCAAGTCGGCGTCCGCGCCCGCGCCGACGTCGAGCATGCTGATGAACGCGCGTCCGAGGCTCTTGCCGAAGCGAACTCGATTGGATGCGAGATAGTCGGCGGCGACCTGACCGATGTCGGTCGTCGGCCGCAGCACCATGGAGCTCAGCAAGCGTCGCTGGGCCAAGGCGCCGCGCGACTTGCCGGCTTCGTTGATGCGAGTGAGGAACTCGGGTCCGTACGCGTGGATGCCGTCGTGAAGGAAGTCGTTGATGCGCTGGACTTCGAGAAGGTCGGTATTGACGTGATCGAGGAGAAATGCGTTGAGAACCTTGCCCAGCATGTAGGTCGCGCCAGGGTACTTGCCGTCCTGCACGGCGCGCGTTCCGGGTGCTTGAGGCGTCGAGAGCCCAATCACCAGCAAGCGGTTCATCCCCAAGTGAACCGAGGGCCCCATCGGTGTGTTGAGCCGAAGGCCGCCGTCACAGTGAATTTCGTCCTCAATTTCGACGGGCGGGAAGATCAACGGAATCGCGGCGGAAGCAAGCACGTGGTGCTGACCGATCTTGGCCCTGCGAACCAAAGCATGCAGACCCAAGCTATTCGGAATTCCGACGCCGGGAGCTGCATCGACGAAGATCACAGGTTGCCCCGTGCCCACATGTGTCGTGCTCACCGTGAGCGCGCGAAGGGCGCCGCTACGAATGTTTTGCCTGAGGTGGCGCCATCGAACCGTCCTCCCGACGAGCGCCGAGAGCGGCCCGGGGTCGAACACGCCGCGTGCTTGGCCGCCTCCCCCCAGAAGTACCCGGTACAGACCCGCTGCCTGACGGAGACCAAACCCGAGAACGTGTGGCAGCTCGAGGTCTGCCCAAATCGACACGAGTTGGCGCAGGGCACCTGGCATCTCGCCGATCGCCGACGCGAGGAACGCCCCGTTGACGGCTCCGACGCTAGTACCGGAGATGAGGTCGATCCTGGGCGGGTTGCCCTGCGCGTCGGCAAACTCGCTGAAGACATATTCGAGGACGCCGACTTCATACGCTCCTCGCGCACCGCCTCCAGAAAGTATCAAGCCAAGTCCACTCAATGCCGTTCCTCGTCCTCTAAGCCTATCAGCCGCACGGCCATGTCGCAGAAATCGTCACTCTCGAGAAGCCGGCGGATCTCCGGAGGGAGCCAAATTTCCCGATGGGGCAATCGGCGGAGCGCCTTCAGCAGCACCTCTGCCCGTCTCCAGGGCGGTGCCGTCGGGCAGACGTAGATCACGAGCTGGCCGCCAACCCTGCAGAGGCCCCCGTCGATCGCGGCCTCCTCCGGCAGCTCCTCTTCGAGAAGACGAACCCCCAGCCGCGTCAGGGCTCGTTCCAAGGCGTCGAGCTGCAGCGCGAGATTCACCGCCTTAGCCTGCGCCCCAGGGCCAAGCCCCGCAATCTGGTGGTCTTGGAGGCGGAGCTGGTAGGATCCGGCCGCTTTGATTCGCCTAGCGAAACCATGGATCGGGGAGGACGAGCAGCGGGCCGTCGCCTCCGTTCTCGAATCGGGACAGTTGGTGCAAGGGGCTCTGGTCGAGCGCTTCGAGCAGGCGGTCGCCGCGATGCTGGGCCGCCGGTATGCGGTCGCGGTATCGAGCGGAACCTCGGCACTGCAGATCGCGCTGAGGGCGTTGCGGATCGGTCCGGGAGACGAGGTGCTGTGCCCCGCCCTGAGTTGGCCGAGCCCGGCGCACGCTGTTCGCATGGCTGGAGCGAAGGTGCGGTTCGTCGATGTCGATCAGAGCGAATGGAACAGCTCCCCCGAAGCGCTCCGCGCGGCGCGAACCAGCGACACGAAAGCGGCGATCGTGATCGACCAATTCGGCAACCCTGCGCGCGCGGAGCAGATCCGAGACGCCCTCGGCGCATTGCCGATCATCGAAGACGCGGCCTGCGCATTGGGCAGCCGCTTCGCCAGCGGCCCGTGTGGCACCCTGGGCAAGGTATCTTGCCTCAGCTTTCATCCGCGGAAAGTGTTGACGACGGGTGAGGGCGGAATGTGTCTGACCGATGACGAGGATCTCGCCGAGCAGCTTCGAATGCTTCGCAATCACGGGCTGCTGGGTGGCGTATTCGTCGTCGCGGCGGGAAATTCCCGAATGACGGAAATCGCGGGGGCGTTGGGGCTCGTTCAGCTCGGACGGCTCGACGAGATCGTCTCTCGCAGGCGCCAACTCGCGGCACTCTACCGCGAGGCATTGGTCGGCGAGATCGACTTTCAAGATACCCCGGAGGGCGCAGACTCCAACTATCAAACGTTCGGTGTGATTCTACCGCAGGGATACGAACGGGACGCAGTGCGCGAGAAGCTTCGAGATCGCGGTGTCGAGGCCGGAATCCTTTCGTTTGCGATTCACAAGCTGGGCAGCTTCGCGGGAAATGAGGCCTCCCTACCGATCGCCGAGCACATCGCGGCCCGCGGAATCGCTCTTCCGCTCTATCCGCAGATGCGAAACACCGAGGTCGAAGAAGTGGTGAGGAGCCTGCGCGGGGTACTCGATGAGCGATGACCTCGTGTTGGAAGTGGAAGGCCTTTGGAAAGTCTTCCACATCGGCTTCTTTCGGAAGCGTGTGGAGGCCGTGCGAGGCACCAGCTTCCGAGTCAAGAGAGGCGAGATCTTCGGGCTGCTCGGCCCTAACGGCGCGGGGAAGACGACCACCATCAAATCCGTGCTCCGACTGATCTTTCCCACGAAAGGCGAAATCCGGATATTCGGCCGCCCGTCAGGCGATCGCGCATCCGCGAGGCGCGTCGGGTACATGCCCGAGAACCCTTACATCTATCAGTACCTCAAGCCCTCGGAGTTCCTCGACCTATGCGGTCGTCTCGTCGGGCTCCCGAGGGCGGAACGCCGCCTGCGCTCACAGGAGATGATCGACAAGGTGGGCCTCCGGCACGCGATCGATCGACCGATCGGAAAGTTCTCGAAGGGAATGATGCAGAGGATTGGGCTCGCGCAGGCCTTGCTTCACGACCCCGAGCTCTTGGTGCTGGACGAGCCTATGAGCGGGCTCGATCCGATCGGGCGCAAACAGGTGCGTGACTTGCTGCTCGAACAGCGCGAGCGCGGAAAGACGCTCTTGTTCACCAGTCACATCCTGAGCGACGTCGAGCTCCTCTGTGACAGGGTAGTGATCATGCAACGGGGAGAGATCACCTCTGAAGGACAGGTGCACGATTTATTGGAATCGTCGGGACGCCTTGTGGAGATTCGGCTCAGTGGGACATCGGATGCCCTCAAGGATTCGCTCGGCTCGCGGGCGACGATCGTCGACGAGGGATCCGGGCACCTGACTCTTCGAGTCGAAGGACAGAAGGCAATCGACGAGGTTCTCCGGATCTCGAACGCCGCAGGCGCTAGACTGGATGCCCTGATCCCCGAAAGGCAGTCGCTCGAGAGCTTGTTTCTCAAGGACGCTGGGCGCTGAAACGCCGGCTTGCTCGCGACGAGCAGATCCTTAGATCGAGAGCATGACCGTGAAGAGAGTTTCTCCGCAGGAGGCTGCGGCACTCATGAGCGACGAAGGCTATGTCTACGTCGACGTTCGCTCCATTCCAGAGTTCGACGCCGGCCACCCGAAAGGCGCCTACAATATCCCCTTGTTGCACGCGACGCCTTCGGGGATGCGACCGAATGGGGAGTTCATGTCCGTCTTCCGCGCGGTGTTCACGAAGGACAGCAAGATCGTGCTCGGATGTCGATCGGGCAATCGTTCGATGCGCGCCGCCCGGGCCTTGATCGCGGACGGATTCGCGCACGTAGTCGATCAGCGCGCGGGGCACGACGGCGCGCGCGACGCATTCGGGCAGGTCCTCGAGCCGGGTTGGCATAGCGCGGGGCTCGAGGTGTCCACCGAAGCGCACCCTGGAAGGGCCTACCATGATCTTTCGACCCGAAAGCCCGATTAGCCGAAGAAGCTCGACCAGAGAATGCCCGGCAGCCTGGTGAGCGACGGGTCGGCGTTGAAATAGGTCATCTTTCGACCGACGGCGGCGGCGTGCTGGTTGTCGATGAACCAGGCGGGCCGCGGCCAGATGCGGAACGGGCCACGCAGCACGGACTTCTGCGGCTTATCGAACAGGTATGTGTTGTGCACGACATCACGCCCCGAGCGGATATCCTCGGTGGGGTGGCCGGGAAACGCTCCCCATGTGGGGGTGACCAGGGCGTAGCTGACTGCGGCCCAGTGGTTCACCGCGATGCTGCCATACCGAAGGTTGGCGATCGCTCGTTCGACCGCCTCTGCGATGGCGGGATCCTTCATGGATTTCGGATGTACGATGATGCTGGCGTTGAGCGTCCCCCAGACGCGTTCGTTACAGAAGTCGACCGCCTTGTCGATGTACTCGACCACCGAGCTCGCCTGCAGCGCCACTTCACTCATCTCGCCGCACCACGACTCGGTGTTGAAGCAGATTTCATCGGAGTCGCTCGGGTCGAGGTGGTGTATCAAGGTCCACGGAACGCGTCCGGGGCCCTTGGTGCCGAACTGATTCGCGTCGGGATGACGCTCGAGGAACGTTTTCTGGCGCTCTTCTGCACCGGGATAGTAGGGTTTGCGGTCCGCCGCGTTTTGGAACGCCTTCCGGAGCGCGCCCAGCAGCGCCTCTCGCTTTTCCCACTGCTCGTGCTGAACGACTACCCGGGTGGCAGCGCAGTTGAAGCCCGCGTTGTTGCATAGCGACGAGGCAATGTTGACCCCGTGGAAATCCAGATCCTTCTGAGACCAGGGTCCAGGAACGATGATCACGGGGCTCACGTTTCCGAGCTCGCAGCTGAGCCGCTTGGTGTTGCGTGGCTCACGTTGCGCTTTTCGGCGTGCGCCTTCCTCGCCGACCCCAAAGACAATGGCGTCGTGAGTCTTGTCTGATCCGGTGATGTGGATCTCTTCGACCAGTCGATGTGTGCATAGGTAATCGCCTTCCGCCGCGCCTCCGTACACGACCCGCAAGAAACCTCGCTCGCGTAGCGGTGCGAAGGCCTCATCGATGAAGGGGCCGAGGTATTCGTTGACCGGGTTCATCTTCAAGATCACGACCTGGCCTTCGGCGAAGAGCTTGTAGAGCGTATCCATCGGTCCAATCGAGGAAACATTGCCGGCGCCGAGCACCAAGGCGAGCTTGCCCTTCGGGGATTTCTTCCGATAGAACGCAGCCTGGTTGTCCTTGAGATTGTCGAGGCTGACACTCGGTTGCATCCAAACCTCGGCGGTGAATCCTTGAAAGAGAAAGCCATCCCATCCGTCCGACGGAAACACTGGGGCAACGACCTGCCCGTCGGGTCGCGCATACGCCGGCCTCGGCAGCTGCGGCGCCCCATGGAACCGGATGTCATCGAGCGACGAGATCAGAAGCGCGATGTTCCTGATGACAGCCGCAGGACCCCCCAGCCACTCCTCGGCCTCTTCGGCGGTTCCGAAGGTCATTCCCTTGGCTTCCATTGCCGATTGCACCCAGCGCTCGGCGACCTCTACGACCCCATCGCGGAGTTGTTCGAGAAGCCCGATGCGTTCCTCGATGTCGAGCGAGGCCCATTCGTGCTTGTGGTCCTCCAGGATGGCGAGGGCTTCGTCGAGCTTCGCCTGCGAGGTAGGCTCGATGCGATGCTCTGCTTCAGGGATGGCGGCGGAGCCCTGTTGTTCGGCGACGACTTGAGTCACGATACCTCCTTGTTCTACGGCGTGGACAGCGCAGTGATGGTGGAGCCTTGGCCTGTAGAGATCAAGAACTCCCGGACCTCCTCCAGGCTATCGCAAATCCGTGCCGGTGGGAGGCTCCGAAGGAAGAGCTTTCCGTAACCTTTTCTGCGAAGTCGTGAGTCGAGAATGGCGACGACCCCTCGGTCCTGCCTGGTCCGGATCAGGCGGCCGAATCCTTGTTTCAACGAGAGTGCGGCGGCGGGAACGAGGTACCGCATGAAGGAAGATTCGCCCGCCTCGTCGAGGCGCTCACACCGGGCCGCCACGACCGGATCACTTGGAACGTCGAAGGGGAGCTTGTCGATCACGACGAGCCGAAGCGCGGAACCAGGAACATCGACCCCTTCCCAGAAGCTCGCAGTGGCGAACAAGACGGCATCGCCTTGGTCGCGAAACCGATCGAGCAGGGTTTGCTTGGGTGCATCTCCTTGTACGAACCATTCTTGTTCCAGCTCGTCGCCGACGCGTTTCGAGAGCAGTCTCATCATGCGAAGCGATGTCGAGAGAACGAACGCGCCGCCCTTCGAGATTCGGATCAACTCGAGGATCTCCCTTGCCGCTGCATCGGGAAACTCCGCGGCCCTCGGATCGGGGAGGTGCGCCGGTGCGTACAGCAGGGCTTGCTCCTGGTACTGGAACGGTGATTCGACGATGTCTTCACTGACTTCGCTCTCGATCCCGAGGCGGCGCTTGAGGAAGGCAAAGTCGCCGCCGGTGGTCAACGTAGCGCTCGTCATGACCATGCAAGGAACGCGCTGGTGTAGGCGCTCGCGCAAGAGGGGGCCAACGTCGATCGGACTCGAGCCGACCGTGGGACTCCGTCCAGCGCCCTGGGCCCAACTCACCTGGCCAGGTGCCTCCAGAGAGCCGAGCGCTTCGCGAAGTTGGTCCGCGCGCCGAGCGATTTGAAGGACGTTCTCACGCGGGGGTCGAACATTGCGGCACGATGCCCCGAGCTCGACGAGAGCGTTGTCTAGGGCGAAGAGGTGCTCATGCGGAATGGCGCTTGGCGGCAAGGATACGCGCCCTCCGCTCGCGTTGCCGGGGAGAGCCCCGAAGAAATTCGACGAGCGCTGAAGCACCGCATCGAGCAGTCGTGTCTCATGGGCTTTGTCGCCACGTTCGCCCGACAAGGCGGCCTTGGCGTCACGCACGAGGCGTTCGAGCATCGCAGTGGATAGACGCGAGCCAAAGAAAAGCGTCGCCGTGTCTTCGATCTGATGCGCCTCGTCGAAGATGACGGCGTCGTAATCTGGGAGCACCGAGGCGAAGCCGGTGTCGCGGAGCGCGAGGTCGGCAAAGAACAAGTGATGATTGACGACGACGAGCTGGGCGCTCTCCGCGCGCCGGCGTATGCGCGTGACGAAGCAGTCATCGTAGTAGTCGCAGCGGGCCCCGATGCGGGTGTCCGATCCGCTCACCACGCGCGACCAAATCGGGTCTTCTTCGGCGATCGAAGCGAGTGCCGCTCGGTCGCCGGAGTCTGTCGCTCCAACCCAGCTTCGAAGCGCCGGCAGGGACCGGGCGAAACGTGGCTGCATGGCGTCTGCGCTGCTCAAGAGCTCGTGGAGGCGTCGGCGACAAACATAGTTGCTCAGTCCCTTGACGCAGGCAGCATCGATCTGCAGGCCCAGGTGACGCTGGAGAGCCGGCAGGTCCTTTTCCATGATTTGGTCCTGCAGGGCGCGGGTGCCCGTAGAGACCAAGACACGGCGTCCGCTGAGGGCGGCCGGAATCAAATACGCCCAGGTCTTCCCGGTGCCCGTCCCGGCCTCGATCAGGACGACCCCGTCGTGCTCCAGAGCATCTTGGACCGCGCGGGCCATGCGAATCTGACCGGGGCGATGCTCATAACCCGGCACGCCGCGGGCAAAGGGTCCCGTAGGTCCAAGCAAGTGCCCCGCGTCCATTGGCCTGCTTTAGCACGGGCCGCTGCCGCCGCCTCGACGACGCGCTATAGAGCGCTGAGTTGTGATTCCCATCCGCGACATCAATCACACGCACCGCACGCCCGTGGTCACGTGGACTCTGATCAGCATCAATGTACTGATGTTCATCGTAACTCTGAGTCTTGGAGATACCGGAGCCGAAGCGTTGGTGATGCGATTCGGGGTGATTCCCGATGTGATGGTGCATGGAAGCTGGACGGCCAGCCGCGCTGACGGCGGTGCGCTGGGGAGCTGGGTCACCCCATTCACGAGCATGTTCCTCCACGGTGGGCTGCTGCACCTCGCGGGCAACATGCTGTTCCTGCACGTGTTCGGTGACAACCTGGAAGACGTGCTCGGCCGGGGCCGGTTTCTGTTGTTCTACATCCTCTGCGGATTTGGCGCCGTCCTGGGACAGGTCTTGGTCGATCCCAACAGCATGGTGCCGACGATCGGCGCCTCTGGAGCCATCTCAGGAGTTCTGGCCGGATACATGACTCTGTTTCCGCACGCCCGCGTCGTCACGCTCATTCCGATCTTCGTATTCATTCACTTCATGGAGTTGCCTGCCACAATCTTCATCGTGCTCTGGTTCGTCCTGCAACTCGTCGAGGGCTACCTATCCCTAGGCATCATCGCGCAGGGCGGTGGCGGAGTCGCATGGTTCGCGCACATCGGCGGCTTCTTGGCCGGCCTGGTATTCGTCCGTGCGCTGTATCGAAGGCCTATGGCGCGTCGACGTCGGGCGTTTCCGTAGGCACGGCTGGGGCTGGCTCGGTCGGCGCCGCCGCCTCCACCGGCTCGGGGCCGAGCTTCGCCTCAATTCGAGGAGGAGCAGCGGCGGGTTCGGTTTCCGTCTGCTCCGTAGTCTTCACTAGAGTCGGCGGCGGCGCGGCCGGCTCGGTGGTTTGCGGAGCCGAGACAGGCGTCGCACCTGCTCCCTTCTGGAGCGTCACGCTGATCGCGGCCGCCATTCGGCGGGTCTCCTCGACAAACTCGCGCCGCGTGACGGACTTCTTGACGGTCTTGTAGCCGTCCATCGTGACGACGATTTGGCGAGAGGCGGGCATCGACTTGAATTCGAGCGCGCCCGGAGTGGTGATCTCACCCGCTCCCATTGCGCTTGCTCTTGCACCCGGCGGGTCGCTGGTCACTTCGACGACGTATGTAAGAGGCGCAAGCACGAGCTCGACCGTTCCCTGGTCTGGCTGCACGGTGATCTGCCGCCTGCCAGCGAGGTAGCCGCGTGCCTTTCCATGGAGGGTCAGTTGGGTCCCCGCCTCGTACTCCTTCTCGAACGGGGTGCGCCCAGCTCGTTTGCCATCGATGGTGACGAACGCACCGGTTGGGCGAGAGACGATTTGAAATTTCACTTTCCCAATTTTCGTCGCTTGGGACGGTTCTGCAGCGGTCTCGACGCTCGCTCCTTCCGCTGACGGCTCAGCGGGCGACTTGGCCCCTGACTCGTGGGCGGCGACAACTGGTTCCACGGGCTGCGCTGTCGCGCTATCCGGCTTGGGCTCAGCGGGCGACGCGAGCACGGGTTTGGCAACCTGCGCAGGCTTTTCCTGGACTTCGGCGGATCGCGCAAGGTAAGGCGCCGCCAAGTCGATCAGGTCATTCGCCAAGCCGAGCTTCCATGCCGCAACGGCGGCCGCCGCGAGGAATAGGACGAACAGGAGGACGAGCATCCAACCGCGTGAGCGCTTCTTCTTGACCGTCGGCCGCGTCGTCCAGACCGGCTCCGGCGCCTGCGGCACTCGGAACGCCTCGGCCGGAATCCCCGGCACGTCGGGAACGGGTGCGCCACGAGGCGGCACCGTCGCCACCGAGGGATCGAGCAATCGAGCATCGATGAACTCGCCGGCCGCGGGACCAAACGAATCGGCCTCCGCCGGACCAAATAGATCGGGCACCGCGTCGTGGAGCGCTGAGGCAGAGGCGGCGGGAACCACCGGGGTGGGCCGCCTCTCGGCTACGAAAGGAGCAGCCGCCTCCCTCGAAATGACGGTTGCATCAGCGTCTGGGTAATCCGAGGCACCGAGGTCTTTGATCTTCGTGGTTTCATCGTCGAGAAAATCGTCCAGCGCATCGAGCTCGTCCATCGCCGGAGCTGCAGAGCTGTTCGTGCGCCCGCTCGCGGCGACGCCTCCAAACGCCGACATCGCATTTCGCGCAGGACGATTCGATGCCGAATGCCGCTTCTGCGTGGGCAACTCATGGTTCGCGCTGAACGCACCGCGCGCGGCGGCCACGCGGCTGCCGCCGATTGAATTACCCACCTGGCGCGCGCGCTCCGCTCCTACTCGAGCTTCGCTCCTTGCTGCTTCGCCGGCACCGCCCTCTTCGAGCGCAGAAGCGAGGAACTCGCTCACATGGCGCAGCTTGGTGCGGTCCGCTTCGCCGAGGTCGTTGGAATCGGATGCGGCGGTAGAACCGTGATGTATTCCATCCTTGCCCTGCTCGAAGACGCCGGGATGACCACGGCCCTCCGCGATGCGTTGCACGATCGATCGGGACTCGGGGTCCATCTTGATGAACTTGATCCCCATCCCCGACGGGTTGTCGGTGTCAGCCTCCGCTTCGTCACGCCGCCAGACCACGCGACCGACCCCGTGGATCAAGGTCGACTGATCCTGAAGGATGAACTCGAACTTCAGAAGCGTACCCACCGCCAACGGCTTCTTGGCCTTGATGAAGATGCCTCCGCGGGAGATGTCGTTGCTGTAGCGTTCGATGAAGTCCTCGAGCGTGGCGCTCTTGTAGCGAATCTTCAGCGAAAGCAGCGTGCGCCTATCCTTACGTGCGTCTGCCATGTTTCGTGTTTGGAACCCCCACCTCCAGACTAGCTAGCGATTGGTGAAGCAACAAACGTTTGACCGAGAAAACGACGTCACGCGGACGACAAATGAAGCGAAAGTTGCGCGTGGACCTCGCCCGTGGTGTCTAAGGTGGTGCAAAGTCGTACATGGGTGTCGAGTGCGATCCCCAGGTTTACTCCATGAAATTCCACGAGCCACTGGGATTGCGAACAGTGGCTGATGGTGGCTTGTTGAGCAGAGAAGCCGGTTCGAAAAAGACTCTGGAGCGCGATGGCGAAGTGCTCGGCGCCCGGTTTGATCGTGACGTGACGAGTGGACCACGGGCGCCCAAGTGTGTGCGTCTGGCCGACGCAAAGAGCGCAAGCATCGAGCAGCGAACCGGCCTTGACGTCGACCCGGAAGCCTCCGTCAATCGACCTCACGCGGGCTCTCGCTTCACGGTTCCATGCAGGCGGCCGCCCTCCGAGCCGTTCGAGCGACCGACCAAAGACGGGCTCGAGCTCGGGTGCGACGTCCAGAAGCGGCGCCAGAGCGAAGCCACGGTTTTCGAGCTCGGGATGAGGCACACGGAGGCCGGCCGACGAGTGGGCTCCGCGTTGGTCCCACAGCAAGTCTAGATCGATACTGCGCGGACCCCAGCGTTGGTTGGGAAGGCGGCGGCGGCCGAGACGACGCTCGGTTCGCAGCATGATGTGCAAAAGCTCCAACGGCGAAAGGTCGGTCTCCAAACGAAACGCAGCGTTGAGATAAGGTGGTTGCGGCGGTCCGAGGGGTGCAGTCTCGTAGATCGGAGAAACCTCTCGAACCGTGATTCCCTCGCGTGCATGCAGCAGCGCGCGGGCGCCGCGGATCGACGCCTCCCGTGCACCGAGATTCGACCCCACCCCAACTACGACGACGTTCACGAAAACCGGCTCGATTAAAAGGGGTCCGTCCCCTTTTTGATAGTGTTAAATGCGGCTACCTTGCGCCCATGTCGGAGCTGCCGCTTTTCGAACGTCTTCAGGGCGAGGACCATGGTGGCGATGAACGTGTCTTCCGCGTGAGCGAAGTCAACCGCGCGGTGCGCCTCACGCTCGAGGACAACTGGGCCAGCGTGCTCATCGAGGGAGAGCTCTCCGACGTCCGGCGAGCGAAGGGGCACGTCTATTTCACCCTGAACGACGAGGAAGACCCGGCACAACTGCGCGGCGTGATGTTTCAATCCGACGTCCGGAGGACCAAGGCGCCGTTGGAGGACGGAGCTCGCATTCGGTTCCGGGGAACGCTGTCGTTGTACACGGCGCGAGGCCAGTTCCAGCTCGTGGCGCGGTCCGCCAAGCTCGCAGGCGAAGGCGACCTCGCCGCCCAGTTTCGAAAGCTACGCGCGAAGCTCGAGGCGGAGGGGCTGCTCGGCCTCGAGAGAAAGCGTCCACTCCCTCGGCTCCCCCGCGTGGTGGGCGTAGTCACGAGCCGATCGGGCGCTGCTTTGCGCGACATCATTCGCGTGGCGGCTGAGCGATGCCCTGTGCAAATCCTCGTTGCGGATTGCCGTGTCCAAGGGGAGCAAGCGCCCGCTAGCATCGTTTCGGCTTTCGAGCTGGTTCAGCGCGTGGACGGGCTGGACGTCGTGATCGTTTCGCGGGGCGGCGGATCGGCCGAAGACCTCTGGGCGTTCAACGATGAAGGCGTGGCCCGCGCGATCGCGACCTGCCGGGTTCCAGTCGTGAGTGGGGTCGGACACGAGGTCGACCTGACCATCGCGGATCTGGTCGCGGACGTTCGGGCGGCAACGCCCTCCAATGCCGCGGAGATCGTCGTGCCGGAACGGGCAGTCTTGGTTCGGGACCTGCAGTCGCTGGAGCGGCGGCTCAGTCAGGCGCTCGATAACCGGATCGGCGCTCTTCGACTGCGGTTGGAACGGTTGCTACGCCCACTTTTCGGCGCCCGGCGTGTCATCACGCCGATTCGGCGAGAGCTCCTGGGCTTGCAAGACCAGCTGTGGAATTCGCAACGGTCGAGTCTACGGGGCCGCCGCGAGCGGCTCGCGGCGCTGCATCGCCGTTTGATGCGCCTCGACCCTCGCTCGGTGCTGCGACGTGATCAACGCATGCTGGCCGGGCTCACGGCAAAGCTCAGGGAAGCCGGCCGCTTGCCGACGCGACGGCGGCGCGAACGCCTGCTGGCGCTGCGGTTCGCCTTGCGAGGTCGAGGTCGCCCCATGGTGCGCGAAGCCCGCGCAGGGTATGCCGAGCTTTGCGCGCACTTGGATGCCCTTTCGCCGCTGCGGGTGCTCGAGCGTGGGTATGCGATCGCGCTACACGAAACGACCGGCCGCGCGGTTCGAAGCCAGTCCGAGGTGAAGGGGGGCGAGCTGCTGCGCATCCGAGTCTGGGACGGAGAGTTTGGTGCGAAGGTCGAGGGTCATGACTGATCCGATTCGATTGGGGATTTTTGGATGGCCGGTGGCACATTCGAAGTCTCCTCAGATGCATGAGGCGGCAGCGCGAGCCCTGGGGATCGAGCTTCGATACGAGCGATTCGAAGTCGCGCCTGCCGATTTGGCGCAAGCGCTTAGGCGCAAGCATCGCGAGGAGATCGACGGGTACAACGTGACCGTGCCTCACAAGGAAGCAGTCATGGGACTAATCGACGACGTGGCTCCGGCGGCGCGAATGATCGGCGCCGTCAACACCGTCGTGCGTGTCGCTGGGCGGTACGTCGGCCACAACACGGACGCTCCTGGTTTGGTGCGCTCGCTGGAGGAAGCAGGCCTAGGGTTGGACGATGCGCGGGTGGTCGTGCTCGGGGCCGGAGGCGCGGCGCGGGCGGCGGTGGTCGGGCTGTCGGAGGCGGGTGCCGGCAAGATCGTAGTGCTTTCCCGGAGGCCTGAACGAAGCCGGGCGCTCTCTCAATCGCTGGCGGGTCGGCTCGAGGCCGAGCTCGAGTGGGGAGCGTGGTCCGAGGCGAGGTCGTATTTCGAGTCTGCTACCTTGCTCGTGCAGGCAACGAGCGCGACGCTCGAGTCGAATCCTGGAGCCGGTGAATTCGCAGCGTCTTTGCCGATCGAAGTGCTCCCTGCGGAGGCCACCGTCATCGATCTGGTGTACAAGCCACTGCGCACGTCAGTGCTTGCTCGCGCGGAAGACCGTGGTTTGTCGGTGGTTGACGGCCTGGGGATGCTGCTTCACCAAGGGGCCATCGCGTTCGAGATGTGGACGGGCCTCGTGCCGCCGATCGACGTCATGCGTTCCGCCTTGACCGACTGAGCACCCGGAAAGCGCTACATCAAGACGCCGTCGACCGGCTCGATCGGTGCAGGAATCTTCTTCTCACCGAGCTGCTGACGAAGGTCGATCTCGATGGTGCGGCAAAGAGCCGTCATGGGTGTGTCGTTGTCCCGTTTCTCGAACGGATTCTTCAACGACGAACCGAGCTGCTCGACGATCATGAAGCTGAGGCAGATCCCGGTGACCGCGACCAGCTCGAAAGCAGCCGCGTTTGTGCCGGATCGGAGAAAGGCGATCGGGATTGCGATGGTGCCGAACCACACGAGCGCCCGGGAAATGAACCGAACCTCGTCTGGGAAGGCGGTGTTCTTGATCCGCTCACAACCACCCTGAATGTCGAGCAGGCGAGTGAGCGTCGAATCCAGCTGCATCAAGAGAAGCTGCTGGGACATGTCGGTGCCGAGTGATTGCGCGAGTCTCTCGCCCTGCACTTGATTGAGTCGCGTCGCCTTGTTCGCGTACGCCTTCATCTCGCCGAGCTCAGCGGACGACAGGAATGGGGCGAGCTCCTGCCACGAATCCTCGCGGCGCAGGCTCAATCGAAGGGCGTTGCAGTATGCGAGATGCCGATGAACCAACTCCTTCTGAAGTTGCACGCATGCCTCACGCGAAGGGATGCTCGGAACCCGTTCCACCGTGAGAAGCGTCGTCACCTGGCGGGCGAAGGTCCGGCTCTCGTTGACGAGCCCACCCCAAAGAATGCGCGCTTCCCACCAGCGCTGATACGCCTCGTTGAAGCGGAAAACGAGGAAGATACCGACTACGGTTCCAAGTAAGCCAATCGCACCGGCAGAGAATACATCGGTCTGAAGGACGTCGGTGTACGCCGACGCCAACACAATCCCCTCCTCGACGAGGAGGACGGCGACGATGAGCGGCCAGTTCCGAAAGATGAAAACTTGGACGGCTCGCCTGAAGCCAGTGGCGTTTCGGACGATCATTCTGCCTCGAGCTCGGCGACGCCGAACATCTGGGCACCATGCACGAACACGAGCTCCTCGGCTTCCATGAGGGGCTCTGGTGACGCATCAATGCCGAGTGTGCAATGTTCGATCGCGAAGAACTGCTGAGACCGCATCAGTTCGTCGGAAACCCGAACGCCGTCGGACAACGGCAGCGTCCCCATCACCAAGCCCCCATCGAACAGACACGCAACCTCGCGACGTCCTCGCTGGTCCGCCTCGGGAGGCTCCAAGAGTGCGTCTTCGCCCGGGACGACGACCAAGACTGCCTTTCGGTGGAGAGCCAAGAACGGAATCGTCCGAGGCTGCTCTGGAAGGCTGACATTGGTCATCCGAAAGAACGCCGCGTCACTGTTGAGAAAAGGCAACAGGCCGGTCCCCGACGGCACATGCAAGGTCCCGATCACCCAACCCGTGGGCGTAAACAAGCGCACTGTGATCGCCGAAGGGGACACGCTCCATGATGCTAAATACCGGATATCGGAGGACTTCTGTGAGAAAGATCGCAACGCCAAATTCCCAGGCGCTTTCGGGGGCGTCGGAGACGAGTCGCGGCGATCTTTGCGCGAGGAATTGTATGGTTTCGCACGGTTGGGACCCCGGAGAGTGACCCTTTGTCAACCGGCGGCGACAATGGGGTGTCACAATGGCAGGCGCGCGGGATTGTGGCTCTCGGAACTATTGGAGAATTGGGACAGGCGGGGCTGGCACAGGGGGTGCATAGGGTTCGATGCTCATGCGCCGAACCGGCATCTATCTCCTTGTCACCCTTTCGATCGCGGTCGGGGCCGCGGTGGTCACAGACGCCGTCGTGGTCACCGACCGGGAACGAATGGACGAATTCATCGAGTCGGTCACGGCGCGGGGCTCGGATTCACGCATCGACAACGCGCTGCGCTACGCCAATCCGTCGAAAGTCGCGATGGAGCTCGTGCATGACGGGCAGCGGCACCGCTACAGCGACCGCAACGCGGCCGAGCTCAAGCCCGATGCGCGCAAGGCACTCGCCTCACTCGAAGGCTCGCGACTGGACCTGATCCAAGAGAGCATTTCAGTCGAGGGCGAACGCGCGCGGATTGCGCTTCGGCTTCGTACCGACGCTGGTTTTGCCAATACGGTCTTCGACCTGCGCCGAGAGAACGACGTCTGGTTCTTGCGCCGACTGGTCGTCAACTAGGCTCCGCGAAGCGGACGTCTTCAGGACGCACACCCGCGACGCGCAGCACTTTGATGCGCGCGCGCTCACCCCGAAGAATCTCGACGTTGGACTTGGGCACGCCAAGCGCCTTGGCGACCAGCTTCTTCAGCGCTTCGTTGGCTGCGCCGTCCACCGGCGGTGCGGTAAGCGCTACTTTGAGAGCGCCCTCGTGCACACCAACGATCCGATCGCGGCTGGCGCGCGGCGCAACGCGAACCTCGAACGTGATTGCGTTATCCCGTTCTCTAATGCGCAGTCCGAGGGTCACTTAAGCAAACCGCCTTGACCCCGCCCGCTAATCCAGCGAGATTTCCGCCCAATGCATCCCGTACTCTTCAGCATTCCCACTCCTTGGGGCGCGATTCCCATCTACTCCTACGGCGTGATGCTGGGAAGCAGCCTTCTCTTTGCTTGGTACTTCATCATGTACATGGGCAAGAAGATCGAAGGATTCAACCGGGATCTGCTGGCAAGTTGCTTCACCTGGACCGCGGTTGGCGCGATCATCGGCGCGCGCCTGCTCTATATCTTCACCAACCTCGATGCATACGAAAATCTGAGCTCCTGGTTCGATCTTCGCTCAGGGGGCTTGGTCGCGTATGGCGGATTCCTCGGCGGGTTCCTGACCGCCTGGGCGTTTTGGCGAATGAAGAAGATCCCCTTGCTGCCCTTTGCTGACCTCGTCGCTCCGACTCTCGCCTCGGGCCTCATGTTGACGCGCATCGGTTGCTACCTCTACGGATGTGACTACGGGCGACCACTCGCGGACACCGCACCGGCCTGGCTGAAAGCCGCCGGGACGTTCCCGAAGTGGAATGCCGATGCGTTTCCCACCTTCGCGTGCGACCAGTCGATCAATGGCTCGCCCGCCTACCAGCATCACCTCCAGGAGTATCCCGACTTGATGACTGACCGCCTGAGCTCGCTCGCGGTCCATCCGACTCAGATCTACGAATCAATCGTCGGTTTCGCGTTGTTCGTTTTTGCGGTCTGGCTGCTGACCCATCGAAAGTTTCGGGGTCAGGTGATGGTCACGGTCTCGGGCCTCTATGGTCTATGGCGGTTCCTCATCGAGTATCTCCGCGACGACCCCGAACGCGGGTTTGCATTCGGCTTCTCCACGTCACAGTTGATCTCGCTGGCAATCATTCCGGTGTGCATCATCGCGTACGTCCATCTGAAAAAGCAGGCCGAGGAAAACGGAGACATCACGCTGCCTCCATGGGCACTCGAAGGCGCCGGCACTAGTACGAACGCGCCGAAGGCCGAGAGCAGTCGTCCGGCAAAGTACCAGCGGAAGAAACCAAAGAAGCGGAAGTAGCCGGACCTACGGTTTGGCGGGCTGCTTGGCCTGATTGAAGGCCTCGAGGACGCGCGGCGAGGTCCGAACGCTGTCGAGCTCGAGGTTGGGCTGCAAGGAGAGGGCTTCGCGAAAAGACGCCTCGGCAAGATCGGCTCGATCGAGCGCAACGTATGCGACGGCCAGCTCCTTCTGAATCGTCACCACCTGTGTCGACGTCAGGCCCTGAGTTCCGAGGAGTCGATTGCCGAGGGACACCGCTTCGGCGAATTCCCCGTTTTCCACCATTCGAATGAGCTTCGGCAGCGAGCTCTCGACCTCGTCCTGAGCGATCTTTGCCTCACCCCCTCCAGCCGCGCGCGCAAACGCCGCGGAAGCCTGAGCGCGACCCTCACCGGCCAGTCGCAGGTCAAACAGCGGCACCAACACCACCTGCCCGCGCTCGATCCGAGCACCCGGGTTGAACTGTCGAATACGTTTCAGTGACACTGGACTGTCGGGCATGTACATGCTCGCGATCTTGGCCAGTGTTTCGCCGGGGCCCACGACGTGCGGCAACGGGTAGGGCACGAGCAACTCTGCGCCCTCGTCCGGCTGTACCCGACGATTCCCATTGTTCGCCTCGATGAGGGTCGCAGCCCGCGCCTCCCGTCCGTAGACGTGCGCCGCAATCGACTTCCAAGTTTCATTCGCGCTCACGCGATAGAAGGTGACCATCGGAATGAAGATCCAGCTTCCGGGGACGAGCCCGCTCTGGCTGAACCCCTTCATCCGATTCGCTTCACGCAAAACCGCTTCGCGCGTCGGGTCTCCGTAGTACCGCTGCGCGATCGACGCGAACGTATCGCCATCTTGCACCGCGTGCGCGTACACCGCTTGTGCTTCGGCGCTCGATGCGAGCACGGCGAAAGCCACGGTCCACAACGCACAGCGGAGCTTTCGTTTCACTGACTGTCCTCGTGGGCGTCGACCGCTGCGATCGGCACCGACAGCGTCGCACGATCGTGTGTGGTGGTCCCGATCTTGACGACCACTTCGTGCTCGATGGGCGCGAAGTATGGATTGGTGTACTTCACGTCGTGTCGGCCTGGCTTGAGTGGAATGGCGCGGGCTGCTGGCGTGGTGAGGACGTGTTGCCCATCCACGTACACGTGCGCCCAGGGATCGGCGCTCACGGTGAGATACCCAGCCTCCGCAGGATCCAGCGCTGCTGGAGCCTCGCCCAGCGGCGGCCCGGACCACCTTCCGCTCGCCGCCTGAACGGTGAGACCCGAGATGAGGAGCGCGCTCAGAGCAACCGCCTGCCACTTCGCGATGGTTTTCAGAAATCCCGGGTCGCGGCGGCCGCTTCGAAGCACCCGCGGAGCCACCGCAGACAGGACGGCGTCGGTCTGCTCGCTCGTCATCACGCCAATCTCGTTCAGGAACATGACCAGACGGGCGTTGTGACTCATGGGTACCCGCGGCGCGAGAAACTCGGTGAGGTCGTCGATGAGCGCCTGGGTCGTCGGATAGCGATTGGCCGGCATCTTTTGCAGGCATCGCCCCATGATTCGCTCCAGCTTGCGGGGCACCTCGACGCTGAGCTTCTTGGGTGATTCGTAGCGGTCGAGTCGGATTTTCTGCATGACCGTTCGTGCCTCGTCTTCGACGAACGGCTTTCGTCCAGTGAGCATTTGGTACAGGACGATCCCAACCGAAAAGATGTCGCTGCGGAAATCGAGCTTGTCGCCGAGAATCTGCTCCGGGCTCATGTAGCTGGGTGTCCCGAGACCCGTACCGGTTTCGGTCAAGTCCCCGAAGCGCTCGTGACGCGCAATGCCGAAGTCCATGAGCTTCACATCACCCTGCATCGAAACCATGATGTTGGCGGGCTTGATGTCCCGGTGGATGATCCCGCGAAAATGTGCGTAGTCGAGTCCGCGTGCGAGCTGCAGTGTGATGATCGCAGCGATGTCGGGCGGCAATCGTGGAGAACGTTCGAGGAGGTCGTATAGATCGATCCCGTCGACGTACTCCATGATGATGAACATCGACCGTCCGTCCTTCACGAAGTCGATGACGTGCAGAATGTTCTCGTGTTGCAGCGAAGCCATGAAGTGCGCCTCGCGTTCAAACCGCTCGGCAAACTGGCTGTCGATCGCAATGGACGGCTTGAGGGCTTTGATGGCGACGCGCCGATTGAGCGGCTCCTGGATCGCCTCGTAGACGACAGCCATTCCCCCGCTGCCGATTTCACCGAGGACACGGCAGGTTCCGATTCGCTCAACCATCGCGATCGATCACACTAGGAGGGGGGTTCGGCACTGTCAACGATGGCGAAAAGATTGGCAAAAACCGACACTTAGGGCGGAGATCCATTTGGCTGTGGCGGCAGCACGCAGAGGCCGCGCTCGACCCAATCGGTGCCACCGCGGCCGTCGCGGATGACGAAGTTGAAACGCACCAACGTCCCGTCTTCAGGCGCGCTGGCGGGTGCTTGCCACATGGTCAGAACCGACTCGGCGGGCTGCACGATGAAGGAAAAACTGTTCTCGAAACTGCCCCCGTCGGTGAGCCAACTGACCTGCATCTCCTCGGTGAGGGTCACGCCGTCGACCGTGTAGGACTGGAAGCTGTCCGGGTTCACCGCCAGCTTGATGCTCGACGCAGGGCTCCCCGCAACAGGTTGAGCGTCTCGGTCCGCCGCGCTGAGGCCATCGAGATCGGCCCTGCAGCCGGTTCGTGGCGCCGTCCTCGAAACATCTTGATCATAGGGGGGCGGCCATGGGTAACCGTTCAAAGTGACCGCCGTGATCTCTGGATTGAGCTCGGGGTCTGCGGGATCGAGCTCGATCGGAATGCTTACCGACACGAAGCGGCCTTCATCGGCTGGATTCGCGCAAGGGTTCAAGTCGTTGGTTTCCCCGAGAATGAAGCGGAGAATCGCGTCTTGCCCCGCGGGCGGTCCGTCCGCACAGATCGCGCCCTGCAGGAGCACCCGAGTGGCCTGCGCCGCGTCGAGCACTGCTTGCGAGGGAACCTGGAACCGCATGACGGGCAGCGCGATTGGATCGTCCGGCGGCGTCGCCACGCAACCATCGCAGGGCTGGATTTGGGGGCCGCAGATGGGCGGCCCGATCGTCGACGGCACCGCAATGCAGGCGAGGAACGACCATTGAAGGAGCGGCGGCGTCAGGGAGGGAACTTCGGGAAACTCGGAAGGCGGGGCGCCCTGGTCAATCACGCGAAGGGTGACCTGAACTCCATCCAAGGGGTCCGGATTGGCCCGCCCGGGCTTACCGTCCACCTCGATCAAGGCGCCCACCACGCGGAGGTCGGTCACCGCCCAGGCAGGGAGGAAGCTCGCGCTGCACGCCAGCGCAAGACACAGGACTTGCAGCCCCACGATCCGTTTCATAGCTCCCCCCGATCCCGAGCGCGGGAATGATCGGAAGGCCGAGCAGTGGGGTCTTCTGGCTGTAGTCGTAGTTGTAAACGATACCCTCTTGGTTCTTGCGATTGTAGGCATTGCGGACATCGAGAAACACCGCGAGCCTCCAACCGCTGAAGATCCACTTCTTTTGGATGCGGAGGTTGAGCGAGTTGTACAGCGGATTACGCAAGGTGTTCACGCGGCCGTCGATCGGAATGTAGACGTCGTTGAGCGCATCGTAGATCGAACCGATGACCGGCGTGTATGGGTTACCGCTGACGAGTCGAACGGTTGCCCCGATCTCCCAGTTGCGCGGGAAGTTGTAGACGAATGCCGCGGTTAGAATATGCGTCTGGTCGAAATCGAAGAGTCGCCACGGCTGGTTCGGTCCGTCTTTGCGTTCGCTTCGGGATAGCGTGTAGGAGAGGTAGCCGAAATACTGCCGTCCCGTGGCGGGACGAAGATGCATGCTGAACTCCGCGCCGTAGATTCGGCCGACGCCGCCGGTCACGTAGAACGGCGCCTCGCCATTCGGAGTCGGGATCGCGCGGTCCCACAAGTACTTGTAGAATCCTTCGACCCCAAAGCGTACCCCCGGGAAAGCATCGTATTCCCAGCCGGCGCCAACGTGAACGGCTTGGATAGGATCGAGGTTGGGGTTGCCGATGGTCGGGTCGGACTGCTGAAACTCCGGTGCCTGACTGAAGATGCCCACGCCGAACTTGACCCGCATGTCCGGGGCCACGGTGAAAATCGTGGTCAATCGGGGGTCGACCGTAGACGCCTGGATGTCGCTGAAGTAGTCCAGCCGCAGGCCCAGGATGAGCAATGTGAACTTCCCGAGATTCAAACCCGACTCAAGGTATACGCCGGGCCGGAACACCACGCTGTTCAGGTCCGCAAACACCTTCTGTTGCCCGGCGGACGAGCCCGCTTGGCTGCCAGCGCCCTCCGCGCCAATCGGTTGTGCGGTGCCGAAGTAGACCAGGCTGACCGGTGTCGTGTAGAGGTCGAGGCCTGCCGTCAGTCGAACCTTCTCCGTGATCTGGTAACGCCACTCACCGCGCCCGTAGGTCTGAATGAACGAGCCTTGGAGGAGGAAGTCCGGGCCAAACTGGAAGTTGAGCTTGATGGGTCCCACGTTGAACTGCAGCTGTTGCTGGACCTTGTCTCCGATGTTGCGGGTCCAGTCGATTTGATTGTTGTAGAAGGCGCTGGCGAACTGTGTGTTGCCACGGATCGACGGGTCGTTGCCCGATTGCGGCAAGATCAACTCGAGACGATCGTTCGAGCCATACGCCGAGATCCGGACTCGGTCCCGCTTGGACGGGTAGTAGTTCAGCTTGAACTGGTAGTCGATGTAGACGGGAGCTTGTCGCACGCCCACATCACTTGGAACCACCGCCGGGAGAATGAGGTCGATGAAGCTACGTCGGAGGCCCCCGGAGATGCTGACCTTGTCCCCGAGTGGGGCTTCGAGGGTCACGAAGGTGTCGATGATCGAAATTTCGGCGACACCATGGATGCGATCTCGAGCGGGATCCTTCGTCGTCACCTCGACGATGCCGCCGATGCGCCGGCCATAGCGAACCGAGAAATTACCCGGAAAGAAATCGATCTTCTCGAGCATGTACGAGTTGTAGACGCTGGTGAGACCACCAAAGTGGTAGATCAGCGGCACGGGAGTGCCGTCGATGAACGCCTCGCTGTCGCCCGGCGCCGAGCCGCGAATGATCAGCAAGCCGACGCCAAAGGGCGGCCGCGCCACACCGGGCAGGAGCTCGACCGCACGAAGCGCGTCGCCCCGGGTGCCAGGAATGCGTGTCAGCTCTTCCTTGTCGATCGTCCGCTTCACGACCTCGCGTGGCGGGCCCCCGACGACGGCCGTCGCGCCGAATCCCTGGTACGCCTTCTTCTTCGTGGCCCCCAGTCGGTAGATCACTTGAGTGACCTGGCCTGCCACCAGGTCCTCGGTGACCTTCAGGTCCCCGAACTCACCGCCGAGGACGTTGACCTGGTACTCGCCGGGCTCGAGGTCGGTCGCGACGAACCTTCCATCCGTGCCGGTGACCAAGTCTCGCACCAACTCGTTGCGCTCGTTTAAAATCTCGATCCCCACGGAACCCGCAGGGCTGTCGTTTTCAGCAAGGAGAACCGTGCCGGAAAGCCAGCCGGTGGTGATCTCCTCGGGCGGTGCTTTGAGCTCGAAGACGTACCGGTAGCGAACTTTTGCGGCAACGGGCTCCCAGTCCTTGCGCGCGGGCTCGAACACGAACTGACGCACCGCCGCGAGGGCGGCGTCATCGAATGCTTGCCCTGCGGACTTGGCGACGCTTGCATCGGTGACCAGTCCGTCCTTCCCAATCACGACGTCCAGCTCGACCGCGGCCTCCGCAGGCTTTTCTCCCTCGGCCAGAGGGTAGCTCGCCTCGACGAATCGAAGGAGCTTCGGCGGCGTAATCAGGGGCTTCTTTTCGGGCTCGGGCGCGGGAATGGACTGCGCGGCGGCCTCGCTCGAGAGGAGGCATAGGACCACCAACGCACCGGCCAAGCGAAGCACGGTCTCAGCATAGGGAGACTGAGCAAGTCCTACAAACCGGCCAAGCGGAGCTGTCCTGGACCGCTCACGAACGAAGGAGCATCGCCGGCAAATAAGATGCCCCGGTTGCATGGTGGTACAACCGGGGCGGGGTGGTGGATTTGCGTTTCTGGAGAGACCTAAGGGAGGTTCGAATGATGCGACCATACTCCATTGGGAGTCGATTCGCTGTGTCGTCATCGTGAACAGATCGTGACGGATGGCTTAAACGAAACCGCCGCTCCCACGAGGGAACGGCGGTTCTGTCGAACGTAGCTGGGCTACGTCTCTGCGTTACTCGACCGGGTAGGACGTCCAGCCCTGAGTCCAGTCGACGCCGTCTGGTGCGAACGCACCCTTGCAAGCCGGATTGCCGATCGAGTAGTCCGGGCTCCCACCCGTAGAGGAGCCACTGACATCGCCCAACATCGGATCGATCTCGGCGTTGTTGAGCGCGCTATCGACGAGGACATCGTTCTCGTGGAAGTACACACCCGAGCCGTTGTTGTCGTTACAGTCCGAGACGATCGGATCGGCGCAATTGCTGGGGTCGTCCACGGGGTAGTTCGGGTCGTTGTTCCAGAAGCAGGTGTTATCCACGAGGAGCGCGTCGCCCCAGCCGCCGGCAACATCCCAGCCGCCATCTCGGTAGTCATAACCCGCACTCGGAAAATTCACCACGACCAGGCCGCTTTGCACGCCCCAGGTGCCTCGCCGATTGACGATGCCGCTTTCCGCGGTCGGGCTTCCGATGAGGGTGCCGTACTGAAGCTCCGGTGCGCTTCGCGGCTCGACGTCATTGTTGTTCTTGTAATTGTCGGCTTCGATGCCGCGAGGGTCACTGCTCGATGGGTTGAAGTGGTCCCCGATGAAGTTGGTGATCGTTCCCCGATAGCCCTCGTCCCAGTCGAAGCAGTCATCGCCCGGCCCTGATACGACGAAGTGATCGGCGTTGGCAGTGCCACCAAAGAACTCCACGCCATCGTCGAGGCCGCGATGGATTTGGATGTAGCTCAGCGTGGTCTGGTCACCACAGCCGCCCACGGTGAGCCCGTTGAGCTCGTTGTCGGGACCGAAGGTGAACCCGGCATACTCGATGCGAACGTACTTGAGCGTACCGCAGTCATGCGTGTCGTCATTCCCGCCAAACACGCCGCGGCCCTCCGTCGGGGGCAGACCTTCGATGTTCTGGGTGCACTCGCCGGCCTGGCCGTCGCAGACCGTGCCACCCCAGCTGAGCTTGGCCTTGCCTAGAAGGACGACGCCGCCCCAGTCGCCTGTTTTTCTCTGGCCATCGGCGGCTGCCGAGCCAAATACGATCGGGGCGTCGACGGTGCCAACGGCCTCGATCTTGCCGGTGGTCGTCACGATGAGGGCCGACCCGCCCTTGCCGAAGAACTGAGCGCCCGCCTCGACATACATCGTTGCGCCGATGACATAGGTTTCGGGCGTGATGAGGTAGTCACACGCTGCAGAAAAACACGTGTCTTCAGTGATTTCCTGTTTCGCGCTCGTGATCTCGGCAAGACCGTTGGAGCCGTTCACGGCACAGAAGTCTACGCCCTTGCCCTCACAGAAGGCCATCGTTGAGCCGCCCGTGCCACCCGTACCGGCGTTGCCGCCCGTACCGGCGGTGCCGCCCGTGTTACCACCACCGTTCGTGGAGCTACCACATCCCGCGCCGAGCGCGACGATCGCCCCGACAACAAACGTTCCTAAATATTTCTTCATGTCCAATCCTCTTTACTTCGATGCGATGGTTCGCTGACCGCGTCGCACGCCATCCGTTATCCGACTTCTATCCGACTTCCATTTCAGTAGATGTACTCTGCACCGATGCTCACGCTGGTCCCCACGTTCTCGTAGAAAACGTATTGGCCCCCTTGCTTGTAACGCACCTTGTTGAAGGTCATGTTCTTCCACTTGAATCCGAGCTTCCAATGCGGTCTCGGCTTCCAGGTCAAGATGAAGTCCAAGAGATGTTGCGTTTGTTGATACACATCTGGAATCACGAAACCGCCCGAAGACGAACCCGCCTCCACGATCCGAGGTCCGAATGCGTTGTAGACCAGTCCCGCCATGACGCCCGTATCAGGATCGTCAAAACGAAGCGACAGATTGGTGACGAAGGGTGACTGGTTGAAGAGCCGTCGCTGCAATCGCCCCGAGATCATTTGCCCCGAAGGGAGCGTCGTCTGCGATGCCATGACGGCAACGTTTCCAACGAAGAAGAACTTCTCGAGCTTCTCGGTGAACCTCCCAAAACCGAGGCGGAATTCGACCTCGCCGCCCGCTAGCCAGGCGTGCTCTGCATTTCTGTAGCCCGCTGTCCCATTGATCTGACTGAGAACCACGAACTCGATCGGTTGATTCAGATATTTGAAAAACGGAGTCGCTGCGATCAGATCGGTCTTCCCGAAGAAATACTCGTAGCGGGCCTCGACGTTCTGGACCCGAGTTCTTTGGAGATCCTTGTTGCCGGTGACGCTCCAACCCCGAAGGAAATCGACGTACGTGAACGGTGCAAGCTCTCGGATCATCGGCCGAATCACCGTCTTTCCGTAGCCGAGCGTCATGGACATCTGCTCGTTGATACGGAACTTGAAGGTCGCAGACGGGAGCGGATCGATGTCGGTGCGGTCGGTGCCCTTGCCCGGGATCGGTTCCGTGGAGTCCGAAAACGCGCTGAACGAATAGACTTTCTGCGTGAAGATCTCCGTCCTCAACATCCCGAGGAACTGGAGCCATTCAGTAACTGGCGTTTCCAGCTGCAAGTACCCGCCATAGAGCGAATTGCTTGCGTTGTAGCTATCGTCGGGGCGCGTAACCTCACGCATCGTGCTCACCGTTCCGATGCCGTCCTGCCCGAAGATCGTCTCGGGATCGCCGATTAGGTTCTGGTTCGAGGTGTTTTGCATGGCGAAGCGCCGAGCCGTGAAGCTGCGCTCCTGGTAGCCGGCGTTGACACCCATCTTCGCGTATGCGGTCGACTCGAATGCTCGATACAAGGGAAACCGAATGTCGCTCTTCCCTCCCGCCGCCAATTGATTGAGGGTGGAATAGAAGCGGGTGGCGCTCGAGACCCGTTGGTCCTGTACGAATTGCTGTATCTCGCGCCGGTCGGGCTCGTCGCGTTTTCCGTTGGACACGACGGCGTTCCACTGAAGCCGGACTTTGCTGTGCCCGAGATTCTGATGGTCGCCGGTGAGTTGATTGAAAAAGAGCGTGCGGCCGATGAAATCGTAACTGTTCTTGGTGAGCGGCCTGTACTCCTCGTCTTCGCGTGACCCGTACTGCATGAGCGCGGTGTCTTTCGAGGTCCGGCTGAACAGCGATGTGAAATTGATGAAATTTTCGGGGTTCAGCTCGAGGATCCCGCTCACGAATGTCCCCCAGAGCACCTCTTGGATGCCTCCTTGGTAGTCGAAGGTCTGAAGCGGGCGGTCGACGTTCGGGTTTCCTTCCGAGTCGAACTTGTAGCGCGCGTTGAAACCGGTTCGGATTTTCTCTTGGTAGTCGTAGAGAAAGCTCACCAAATAGCCGGCCTTCCGACCGTGTTTGAGATTGACGAAATTTCCTGCGCTCAGCTTCAGACCCATCATGGGAATCGCCGTCTTGTACCTAGGGTTCCAGTTGTCTGGGAAGGAGCGAACGACTTGGTCCAGCTGATCGTTGGTGACGTATCTTCCCGGGTTGAACCGGTCGCTCACCAGGAGCCGGTTGCCCCCGACGGTGGGTGGCAACGCGCGCGTCCCGTTGTCGTAGCCGATCCAATCATGTGCGCTTCCCTTGTAGTTCGGCATCTGCCGGAAGGTGCTCAACGAGTTCGCGCCAAACGAGATCCCCACCTTGAGCATCTGTTTGCGCGGATAATTCGAGGTCTCGATATTGAGAAGCCCGCCCGCCCAGTTTGCGTAGAGATCGGGGCGCGGAACTTTGATCACGGCGAGGTTGCTGACGACATCCGTCGGAAAGATGTCGAGCTTGACGCTTGGAACGTCCGGGTCGACGCCCGGAATCGGAACGCCATTGAGCAAGATCGTGTTGTATCGATCCGCGAGGCCGCGAATGATGATGCGCCCGTTGTCGTCGATGGTCACGCCAACTACGCGGGACACCGCCCCCTTGGCATTGCTGTCGCCCGCGCGGCTGATCTCTTGCGCGCTGATCGAATCCTGAACGCCGACCGTTTCCTTGCGAATATTGAGCTGAGCTTCTTCGCTCGCCGTATCCGCGCGATAGATGATCTCCTGCTCGACCACCCCGGCATCTTCTTCGCTGATCGGGTCGAGAATGAAGTTGACCCGTTTGAACTTGCCGCGCTTGACCTCGATGTCGTCCCAGCGGGCACCGTGATAGAGGTCGTAGTAGGAGCGAAGCGTGTACTTCCCGGGTGGGAGATAGAGCCGATACCGCCCCCGCTCGTCGGTGATCGTGCTGCGAAGCTTCCCGTCCTCGTCGCCCTTGGCAAGAACGGGAGCGTCCGGCAGGACTTTTTTGGGCTTCTTGGACACGACCTGGCCTTGGACGCCAGTTTCTTTGTCCGCGCCCGGTTCGAGCTTGCTCGGATCTTGAACCTCGACCGACTTGGACACTGTGGGTAACGCCGGCGTTTCTTCGAGCTTCTTTCCCTCGATGTCCTTGACGGTGTCTTGCTCCATGTCCGGGCTCGGCGCGTATTCGATGATCACCTCGTCGACGTCCTCGGCTTGGTTTTCTTCTTGCTCTTCCTCCTGGGCAGCGACGTCGGGGGTGATCCACTCTTGACTGTTGACATCACGAGTGATGCCCTCGTCGTCCGTCTTTTCGGGGGCCTGGCGCGAAGGCGCTTCCGTCTCGGGAGGCTTGTCAGGGGGCGCCCCCTTGGCCGGAGCCCCGTCGGCGGGCGTCTCTTTGGCCGGAGGTGGTACCTCTGCGGGCGCTTCTTTGGTGGGGGGTGCCTCTGCCGGCGCTTCCTTCGCCGGAGGCTTCTCGGCGGGCGCCTCCTTCGATGGAGGCTCAGCGGGAGCGGCTTCTTTCGCCGACTCCTGTGCTGCAACTCTCGCCGGAATCGATAGACCCATCCCCACGAGAAGGGCGATGTAGAGCCCTTCTTTTGTCACCCTGGACATGCCTCTCCTTGAACGAGCCCGACTGAACCGACGTCGAATCAGCCCGAGATGCTGCTAGTGGTGCACACCTTCCGTGAGCACGGCGATGTGTGCGGCGCCCCCGACTCGTGCCAGATCGAGCGCTCGGACGGCGCGCGAATAGGGCGCGTTGTCCGCCGCATCGAAGAACACCTTTCGCTCGCCTCGGGCAATGAGCACGCGTCTCAGTTTGTCCACGAACTCTTCGTCGGGAACGACCTCTTGGTTGATTTGAAAGTACCCTTCGGGATTCACACTGATGACCAGGGGCTGCTTTTCGTTTGGATCGGGAGGCGTGATCTCTTCGGAGTCCGGTTTGTCCGGTACGTGCACCCAGAAGTCGGCAGGCATGAGCGGCATGATCACCATGAAGATGATCAGCAGGACGAGGACGACATCCACCAATGGCGTGACGTTCATCTCCGGTTTCGCTCTGCCCTTTTTCCCCCCGTGGGCGCCGACGTTCATTCCCATCTGACTTGCCTCCTAGTTCGGCTTCTGCCCGCTCTTGCGAATGCTCTCTGCGAACGCGGCGGCATCATCCAGAGCGGCCTTGGTGGCTCGCAACGCGACCCCGGGGAAACCAACATCCTGCACGATGGCCAGGACATCGCGCACCTGGACGTATTTCAGTCGGTAGTCGCCTCGAAGCACCAGCTTCTTGGTTGGATCGTTCGCGTTCGCTGCTCTGAGGTGATTGGCGAGCTGATCCTTCGTCACTCCGTAGTCGTCGAGATAAAGCCGTCCGTCGGCGTCTATCGAAAGAACGTAGGGGTCGGGCTCGCCTTTGCGCTGTTCGTCGGGGTGCTGAATCTTCGCGAGCTCGAGGTTCTTGTCGCTCACGGCAGCCGGAAGGATCACCATGAAGATGATCAGCAGAACCAGGACGACGTCCACCAACGGTGTGACGTTCATCTCCGGTTTTACTTTTTCGCGCTTCTTTCGTGAAAGACTACTCATCGGCTCGCTCAGTCAGATGTTTTCAATCACTCGGCCGGAAGGGGGGCCGATGCTTCGCCGTTCATGAAGTGTGTGCCCGGACCGCGCATCGTGTCGGACTCGTCTTCCCGCGCGTCTGACGCGCCACCCAACGCGCCCGCCTCGAGCTGATCGACCAGCTCGCTGCCGGCATTGGCAAGACCGGCCTCGTACTTGGCGATGAGGCCGCTCAACCAGTTGAAGAGCATCACCGACGGGATTGCGACCATGAGGCCGTACCCCGTGACGTACAGAGCTTCGCCAATGAGCGGGCCGATGGTGCTGAGGCCTCCGCCGCCATCCTGCCCGATGACTTTGAACGCGCCGAGGATCCCAAAGACGGTTCCTAGCAGCCCGACGAAAGGCGCGGTCGACCCCGTCGTCGCCAAGACGCTCAGTCCCTTGTTGAGATTCGTGCTGAGGTTCTCGCCGGTTCGCTCGAGGTTGCGCTGCGTGAACTCCGCGGCGCGTTCGCGACTGTTGCCCAGAGCGAGATTGTCTTCGAAAACCTTGATCCCTTCGAAGATGAAGCGAGCGAGGTGGCTCCGCTTCTTGGCATCGTCTGCGATCTGAAGAACCGCTTGGGCATCGCCTCGCTCCATCGGCTCGGAGACGTCCCCTGCGAACCTGCGTGATCGTCGTTTCGAAATGAACAGCATCAGGAGTCGGTCGATGGTGACGGTGACCCCCCAAATCCCCTGAATCGTGAGCACGACCACCGCGGTCTTCACGATGGGGTTCATCGTTCCCCACATTTGTAATAGGTGTATATCCATGGCTAGTACCTTTCGCTCTCAGATGGTGGACGGCTTGAACGTAAACTGACGCCGGTACGGGTACGGGACCGCCGTTCCGTCCGGTAATCGCGCAGGCTCAAAACGTTGAGCGAGCGCGCACTTGATGATCGATTCGTCGGGGATGAGCTCGTCTGACTGTTCCATCTCCGCTTTGATCGGGACGCCGTCGGGCATGATCAAGAGCCTGACGCGTACGCGAATCGTCTTCGCGCTCGTACGCACCGCGGCCGGGACCTCGGGAGCCGTGCAGCCGCTGAGGAACTTCGGACGGCTGACCGTTTCGCGGCGCTGACGCGGGCCGGTCTTTTTCGTGCCCTTGCTTCCGCCCCCGCCGATCATGTCGTCGATGTTGATCTCCTCGACATCGGCGAGCCGTCCTCCGGACGCCTCTTCCAGAGCTTCGTCTGGGATCTCCTGGGGCGCGCTCAGCCCGCGCTTCTGGCCGGGCTCGGTTTTGACTTTCTTGGGCTCTTCCTTCTTCTCGATCACCTTGGGTTTGGGCTTCGGCTGCTCCTGCTTTGGTGGAGTCGGAACAGCGGCAAACTGGATTTCGACGTCTCGTTCCTGCCGGTCCACTACGACCTTTGCCGTGGCGACCGCTGCGGCGACTCCCACTGCAGCAACGACGTAGACCACCGATGACACGGCCAAGGAAAGGCCGATACGTCCTCTTTCTTCGGTGGACTCCTTCTTCTTCTTGTCGAAATCACTAAACATTATTCGATCACTTCAGGCGGTATCCGACCCCACGAACGGTCTCGATTTGGCACCCAACCACGCCCAGCTTCTCGCGGAGACGCTTCACGTGGGTATCGACGGTGCGGGTTTCGAGCGTGCCGGGATGCTGCCAAACGGCCTCCAGCAACGTCTCGCGGCTGCGGACCAATCCTCGATGCCGAACCAGGTCCAGCAAGAGCTTGAACTCCAGCGCCGTGAGAAGGATGACGTTCCCATCGACCGTGACCTCGTGTCCAGGTACGTCGATGCAGAGGCGTTCGACTTGAAGTCGGTTGAGGGGCGGGTCTGCCTGAGTCTGGGCGCGGCGAAGGACGGCGCGCAGGCGAAGGGCCAGCTCTCGAGCGCTGTAGGGTTTTCCCACGAAATCATCCGCGCCGAGCTCGAAAGCGAGCACTCGATCGATCTCGTCATCGCGGCCCGAAACCAAAATGACGGGCTTGGTTCGTGTCTCCGGATGCTCCCGAACGCGTTTGAGGACCTCGGTGGCCCGCATGTCGGTGAGCTGGTCTTCGACGATCAGGCCGCAGATTTCCTGCCGCGAGAGGAGCCGAATCGCGCTCTCCCCGTCGCCAACCGCTTCGAGGTCGGGCCCGCTCGGGCCGAGGGACTTTCTGAGCGCCGCAAACAGGGTGCTATCACCAGCGACCACGCATCGATCTACCGCCATCATCGACGAGAGCTTGCGGATCGGGCGTGACAGAATTGCGGCGCGTTCGTGTCGAGATCGTGATTCGTCCGTGGCAGTCGTGTGTCATCACCGAGTGCCCCGAGGTGACGCGGGGTCGTCGCTGGTTTGTCACAGCGCTGTCACATGAGCCGTTCAGAGTCGGGGCGATCGGAGTCACTAAATTGAGAAAAGCGTATCAAGTTCACTGGATTCTTCTGGTTCTCGCGGGAGCGCTAAGCGCTTCGTCCTGCACGTCCGGTAAGAGTGGTCCGGACGGCGGCGACTCCAAGAGCGCGGCCCAAACCCAGCAGAGCTCGACCCTTACGATCAAGGGATCGGACACGATGGTCATCCTCGCCCAGAACTGGGCTGAGGCCTTCATGAAGGCGAACCCGGGCAAGGTAATCCAGGTTTCGGGGGGTGGCTCAGGAACCGGGCTTGCCGCTTTGATCAACGGCACGGCCGACCTGGCTGACGCGAGCCGTCCCATCAAGGACAAAGAACGAGAGCAGTTGGCCAAGCACCGAAACGCCGAGGCGAAAGAGTTCCGCGTCGCGCTGGACGCCCTTGCCGTCTACGTGCCGATCACGAACAAGATCAAATCGCTCACGATTCCCCAGCTGAAGAAAATCTTCCGCGGCCAAACCAAGAATTGGAAAGACGTAGGCGGCGAAGATAGGGCCATCGTGCTCTACAGCCGGGAAAACAACTCGGGCACCTACGCCTACTTCAAGGAGCACGTTCTCGACGAAGAGGATTTCGCAGCGACGGCACAGACGCTGCCTGGCACCGCCGCGGTCATCAATGCCGTGAGCAAGGATGTCGCTGGAATCGGCTACGGCGGGATCGCCTATGCAGAGGGCGTCCGCACCATCGAGGTGGCGCCGGCCGACGGCCAGCCAGTGGAGCCGACGATGGAGAACGCCACTAGCGGCAAGTACCCACTGTCGCGTTTCTTGAACATCTACAGCGCGGGCGAACCCTCCGGCATTGCCAGGGAATACCTGGACTTCGTTCTCTCGCCGGAAGGCCAGAAGATCGTAGAGGGGGTAGGCTACTATCCGCTTCCGAAGGAAGCTCCTGCGGCCGCCGAGTGACCGAGCAGGTGCTCGACGCGAATGAAGGGACGCGGGCACCGGAGACCCGACGGCGAATCAGTTTTCGCCCGCCGAAGGCGAGATCCAAGCTGGCGAGCTCGTTTCGCACCCCTCTCTGGCATCGAGTCGCCGAGCGCATGATCGCCATCCTCGCACTTTCTGCGATCGCGGCGATCGCCCTCATCTTCATCTTCATCGCACGTGAAGCCGCCCCGATGTTCTGGGAGGCGGATTTCGCCCAAGAAGTCCATCTCAAAGACCTCTTCGTCGCGAAGGAATGGAAGGGTTACGAGGAGCCCGTCTATATCTGGCAGCCCGTGGGAGAGCCCGCGAAGTTCAATGTGGTCCCGCTCTTCGTTGGGTCACTCAAGGTGACCTTGCTCGCGATGCTGATGAGCGTTCCGCTCGGAATCGGCTGCGCGATGTTCGTTGCTCTCTACGCTCCGAGAGCCGTGCGAGAGGTCGTGAAACCCACGATCGAGCTTCTAGCAGGCGTTCCATCGGTGGTTCTCGGCTTCTTCGCGCTGATGGTGATCGCCTCCTGGGCTCAAGCAACGTTCGGATTTCACTTCCGGCTCAATGCGGTGGTGGCCGCGATCGGTCTGGCGCTCACGATCGTTCCCGTGATCTTCACCATTTCAGAAGACGCGATTCAAAGCGTGCCGCGGACCCTCACAGAAGCCGCACTGGCGCTGGGTGCGCGAAAGTATCAGGTCGCCATTCGGGTCGTGCTGCCGGCGGCGCTTCCGGGCATCGCCGCTGGGGTGGTCCTAGGCTTCGGCCGCGCCATCGGTGAGACGATGATCGTCCTCATGGCCTCGGGCAACGCCGCGATCATGGAGCTTTTCGACTTCACCACGAGCGTGCGAACGGTCACCGCAACGATCGCCGCCGAGCTTGGAGAGGTTGCTCAGGGAGATCCGCACTGGCGCGTCCTCTTCTTGCTTGGCGTGATGCTGTTCGCCGTGACGTTCGTTCTGAACCTCGTTGGAGACCTGGCGATTCAGCGCCTGCACAAGAAGCTGACGGCGGAGTGATGAGGCACACGAAGAAGGATTGGCTGCTCGCCGGACTGACTGGGCTTTCACTCGTCGTGATCCTCTTGCTCTTGGCGATCTTGCTAGGACAGATCGTCTGGAACGGGGCTCCGGTCATCTCGGTGCAGTTTCTGACCCAGAGCCCTGGCGCCGACATGGTGAGCGGAGGTATCTGGCCGGCTATCTACGGCACCGTGTTCCTGACATTGTTGATGACGCTGGCTGGTGTTCCCGTCGGCATCGCGACGGCCATCTTCCTGAACGAGTATGCGACTCCCCGCTCGCGGCTCGCGAGGCTCGTGCGCATCGCCGTCAACAATCTGGCTGGCGTTCCCTCGATCGTATTCGGCCTTTTTGGTTTGGGCTTTTTCATCATCTTCGTGGGAGGGGGCATCGACTCCCTGTTCTATGGCGACTCCGCGCGGGTCTGGGGCAAGCCCTCGATCCTCTGGGCATCGCTGACCCTGGCGGTGCTCACCCTCCCGGTGGTGATCGTCACGACCGAGGAAGCATTGAGAACGGTCCCTCGCGAGATTCGCGATGCATCGCTGGCCCTCGGCGCGACTCGCTTTCAGACCGTGTACAAGATCGTCCTTCCGAACGCGAAGGGCGGAATCCTGACCGGGGTGATCCTCGCGGTGAGCCGTGGTGCCGGCGAGGTCGCTCCCATCATTTTTTGCGGCGCCGCAAACTTCCTTCCCTATCTTCCGACCGACCCTCGGGACATGTTCATGCATCTCGGCTATCACGTATATGCATTGGCCACCCAGTCACCGAACGTCGATGCTGCCCGCCCGACGCTCTACGGCACGGTGCTCGTCTTGCTCATGCTGACGTTCTCGCTCAACCTCCTGGCCGTGATCTTGCGCGCCCGTTCGCGCGCGACACTCCGACCATGAGCCGATCCCACGACGCAATCGCCCAAACTCCGACGAACGTGAAGATGGAGACGCGAGGCGTCAACGTCTTCTACGACGCGAATCAGGCGATTCGTGATGTCAATTTCGACATCACCGAGCGCAGCGTGACCGCGCTGATCGGACCATCTGGCTGTGGAAAGAGCACATACCTTCGAGCCCTGAACCGGATGAACGACACCATCGACAGCTGTCGTGTGGAGGGCAGCATTCTCCTCGACGGAGAGGACATCTACGGCAAGGGCGTCGATCCGGTGGAGGTGCGGCGCAGAGTTGGGATGGTGTTTCAGAAGTCGAACCCGTTCCCGAAGTCGGTCTTCGAAAATGTCGCATTCGGGCTTCGAATCGGCGGTGAGAAGGACAAGTTCGTCATCGCTCAGCGCGTCGAGGAGTCTCTCAAAGGGGCGGCGCTATGGGAGGAAGTCAAAGACCGACTTCAGAGCTCCGCGCTCGGCCTGTCGGGTGGCCAACAGCAGCGCCTATGCATCGCTCGATGCCTCGCAGTGTGGCCCGAGGTGATTCTCATGGACGAGCCCGCCTCGGCCCTCGACCCGATCGCCACCGCAAAGATCGAGGAGCTGATTCGTGAGCTCCGCGAGCGCTACACGATCGTAATCGTGACCCATTCGATGCAGCAGGCGGCGCGAGTCAGCGATTTTACTGCGTTTTTCTACATGGGAGCCCTGGTGGAGCATGGTAAGACCGAGACCATGTTCACCCGTCCAGCGAAAAAGCGTACCGAGGAGTATATTTCCGGTAGGTTTGGATAATGGCGCTTTCGAGCCGACCTATGAGAACACATACGCATCTGGAATTCGAAGCGGAGCTACGCAATCTGAAGGACCGGCTCCTCGCAATGGGCGGCCGGTGCGAACAGATGATCAGCACCGCGGTTCGCGCGTTCGAGGAGCGGGACGAGACGCAGGCTCGCGAGGTCATGGACGCAGATCGGCGGATGAACGAAGATGAGCTCGCGGTCGACGATCTCGCGGTGCGGATCTTAGCGTTGCGTCAGCCGGTAGGGCGGGACCTCCGCTTCGCCGTGGCTGCGGTGAAGGTTTCCACCGACCTCGAGCGAATTGGAGACGAGGCCGTCAACATTGCCGAGCGGGCCATGGAGATGGAGCCCGCCGATCGACCGAGCCCGCCTGGCGCGAGGCTTCCCGAGATGGCGCGCCGCGCTGGCGCGATGCTGGGCGAGGCGCTCAATGCGTTCGTCGAAGAAGATGGGACCAAGGCCCGCAGCGTCTTCGCGCAGGACGATGCGGTCGACGAGATCTACGCCGACGTGATGGGTCTCTGTCTCGACTACATGAAAGACAGTCCCTCCCGCATCGCGGACGGCATGCGAATTTGCAACTGCGCGAAGTATCTAGAGCGAATCGCCGATCATGCGACCAACATCGCAGAGATGGTGGTTTTCATGGTCGACGGCCACGACGTTCGCCACGGCCACGGCCAGGTCATCGATCAGGGATAGCCGACGGGCGGATACTCGGCTCCCGGCGGCGGGCAATCGAAGAGCGTTGCGTCGACGACGGTGGTCATCCCGTCGCTCAGGTTCAGGTCCGGTGTCCCCAATATCACATGGGTAGCGCCGCGTGCCTCGGCACGCGCGAGCGCGTCGTCGATCGCCCGCTGATCGCTGCCGCCGACACCTTCCACGACGCCTATCTTGTTGCAGTCGGGAGGCCGCACGGCCACTACCACGACGGAGCTGCTCGGTTGGGTCGCGACTGTGTGCGCGCACGCGGCTAGAGACATCGCGCACGGGAGCACCCAAGCGAGCCGCGCCCTCAGAGCTGCCAAAGGGCTACAACGAAGCTTGAAGCTGGATGCGGATGAGGGTTCCACCGTTCCGAAATGCCTCGTTCCCCCAATCTTGCGACACGTCTGCTTGGATCTTGAATGGATGTCTGAAGAAATACCAGCTGACTGCGAAGGTCGTGCTGTTGCTGTCCTGCAGGCTCGTGCTCGATCCGGTGCCTCGGATGATCGAGCCTCGAGCGGCAAACTCCAAACGAATCTTCGGGATCAGGTAGCCCGCCTGCGCCATCCAGCCCACGCCATTTCTCGCGAGCGTCGGAGCGATGGGATTGCCGTCCGGATCCGTGGTGGTGTCTCCGACCTTGCGCTTGCCGGTACGCAGGGCAAACTGGCTCAGTAGCGAAAAACCGCGTGCCTTGAACATCGCATCGACGTACGCGAATTGATAGTTCGCCGTGCCTCCGTCGGCAAAGGGCGCACCCACCATCCCGAGCTGATTCACCGCGTTGACGAAGTAGGAATAGGTCGCACCGATGCTGAGCCTAGGCCCGGTTCGGTCGAAATCCGATTCGCTGTAGTCGTCGAAGATGCCGAACGGCAGGTACTCCAAGCGAACCAGGTAGACCATGCCGAAGTCCTCGAAGTGGTAATTGTTGATCCCATCGCCGGAAGAAATGCCGACCACGTACCGCATCCGGTTCTTGCCTAGGAAGTCCCGTGAGCGGATGTCGACGCCTAGGTCGCGGTCGAGGCTGAACTCCGCATTGACGGAAGACCGGTCGACCATCTGGAGGTTACCGGAGGAGATCACGCGCTCGCGGTTCGAGGAGATCTTGTACTGCCCGATTCGGACCTCGATGTTCGGATTCTGTGTGAAATCGAGGTAGTAGTCGAGGACGACGTTGTCCTTCCGCGTGGGATCGATCTCGAGCTTGTAATGGTTGTTCTTCCCAAAGGCATGTCCCTGAAAAACGAATCGCGCGCGGCGAATTCGGAACTCGTTGCGCAGTTCCTCCGGTTCATCCGATTCCCGTGGGCCGAGGTTTCCGTCGGCGAGCGTATAGAGGAACTGAACGCGAACGCGAATGCGCAATTGGAAATCGTCATCGGCGCTATTGACCTCCATGCCCTTGCCAGGCTTGAACGAGATTCCGCCCGATTCCACGGGATGGGCGCCCATCATTTCGTCTTCACCCTTGGGACGAATCTGCTCTGCCGGTACACGACCTCTTGGCGCGGTCTCGACTGGCGGCGGCGGCGTGTCGACGACCGTTGCGTCCTCTGCTGTCTCGGACTGTGACGGCTCTGCGACCGCAGGTGGCGCTTCGACCGCCGGTGGCGCTTCGACTGGCTCCGTTGGGCTTGCAGTAGGTGGCTCGCCAACGATGGCTTGCCGCGGCGCGCCCGCATCGGGACTCTGCTGCTCTTGCGCAAAGGCCGTCGTAGCCATGCTCGACGCGACAAGCGCGCAGCAAATGAAGCGGTTCGGTTTCATCGAACCGCTTGTTACATGTCAAATGTGTCAGCTCCGTGACATGCCTGTGTCGCTCTGGGAGCTATCTGCCTCGGGCACGCGAAGCTGGAAACGAGTCCAACCATCTCGGCTATCGACGGTGATCCGGCCTCCGATCTTCGCAACTAGATGCTTCACGATCGAGAGTCCCAAGCCCGTTCCCCCGAGCGCGCGGGAGCGGCCCGCATCGACCCGATAGAAGCGCTCGAAGATGCGGGGGAGATGCTTGGCCGGAATGCCAGGCCCCGTGTTGGCGACCTCGATGAGGACCTCACCGTCTTGCGGAACGATGCCGACTCGCACCTCGCCCCCTTCGGGGGTGTACTTGATCGCGTTATCGACGAGATTGACCAGGACCTGCTCGAGCGCCCGCTCCTCGGCCAAAACCCGGGGCGCCTCCCCCAGCCCGGAGCAGACCACCTTCAAGCCCTTCGCATTGGACTGTGCCTCTAATCCCCGGACGACCTCGTCCAAGACAGCGCCTACCGAGACGGGTCCCAAGGTGAGCTCCAGATCCACACCGGCAAATCGGCTCAGGTCTGCGAGATCGTCCACCAAAGCTTGCAGGCGTCGGGTATGCCGGAGAATCACGTCGAGGAAGTCCTGCGCGGAAGCTGGGTCGTTGATCGCGCCCGCACGCAGCGTCTCCGCAAACCCTCGAATGGCGGTAAGCGGGGTGCGAAGCTCGTGACCGGCGTTGGCGACGAAGTCTCTTCGGATCTGATCCGATACGCGCTGGGCGGTCACGTCGTGAAAGACCGCGACCACGCCCTGTCGATTGCGCAGTGGCGACACCGATGCTCGAAGGAAGCGCCTCGGGCGACCCTCCAATTCCTCGATCTCGATTTCGAGCATGCCTGACACGCCGCGTTGCGCGTCCTCGATCGCTCGATGGAAGTCCGGATGCCGGATAGCCTCGACCGCGGTCTTGCCCTCGGGATTGAACCCGACCAGCTCGCTCAACACCTCGTTGGTGAGCACGATGTGTCCGGTCGCATCGGTGACCAGGACGGCCTCGGCCATCCCGTCGAGGATCGTCTGAAGGCGGTCTTTGCGACTGCGCTTCTTCTGCTCACTTGTGCCAAGGCGCTCCGCTAGAGCGTCCAGTACGCGCCCCAAGTCGCCGATGGGTCCGGGCCGGCCGAGTCGAGCGCGCTCGTCGTAGTTCCGTTCGAGCAGCGCATCCACCAGACCATGAAGACGCAGCAGGTCGAGCGCGTCCCTTCGCGATGCGGCCCATCCAAGGAAGCAACCGAGCGCGACCCCTCCGAGGATGATCGCCGAACGCGGCGCATCGGGCGCGGCCGCGCGCCAGATCGCATACATCACGCCTACTGTCAGGGCGATCGCGCCTCCAAGGAGCGTGTACCTTCGACTCACTCCGGAAGAATACGCGCAGCGCGGCCCGAGACAAACCTAGGACTTGAGAGCCCGATAACCCACGCCACGCACGGTCTCGATCTGGTCGGCGCCAGCCCCTAGTTTCTCCCGGAGCCTCTTGACGTGGGTGTCGACTGTCCGTGTCTCGACATTGGGCGAATATCCCCAGACGCGTTCCAACAATGCGTCCCGCGACTGGACACGCCCTGCACGACTTGCAAGGTCGAGAAGCAAGCGGAACTCGAGGGCGGTCAAGAGAATCTCTTCCCCTTGAACTTCGACGCGATGGGCGGGAACGTCGATGACCAGATTACCAAGCGCGATCACCTGCGGTCCTCCGATCTCTGGGGTCGCGATAGTTCGCCTCAGGATTGCGTCTACTCTCAGCACGAGCTCGCGTGGACTAAAGGGCTTCGGCACATAGTCGTCGGCTCCGACTTCGAAACCGACCACACGATCGACTTCGTCATTTCTCGCGGTGAGCATGATCACAGGCAAACGAATCGTCTGGGCGTTCCGCCGCAGGCGCCGGCACACCTCGAGTCCGGAGATGTCGGGTAACATGACATCGAGCACGAGGAGATCCGGTTGACGGCGCTGAATCTCCGCCAACGCCGTGGCGCCATCGTGCGCGATCACCACCTCGTGGCCCTCCTGGCGAAGGTTCAACGCCACCAGGTCGGCCAGGTCCGGCTCGTCTTCTACCACTAGAATTCGTGAACCCATTTTCCCGTGCCCAAAGCCTGCTCGCTCGCTGTGACGTCTCTGTGACGGCCGCGTTCCAAGCGAGCAACCAGAAGTCTACACTCCATGACCAGCGCGACAATGCGGATCACGCCTAAAATACTGGCGATTGAGCCCAACGGACGATCGGTTTGAGCGGGGCCGGAAGGGATGAGAGGCTTGGCCGCGAGGAGCCATGAGAATACCACTTGCCAACCTGCTGGCCCGCAACCCCCTGCCGAGGGTGAGCGAGCTGATGACCCAGGTCGTCGAGACCAGCAACCAAGTTCAGGTGCTGATTGAATTGCTCGCGAAAGGCGACCAACCGGGAGTCGAGCGCGTCGCGAAAGAGATCAGCATTCTGGAGGGAAAGGCTGACGACGCGAAGAACGCGGCGCGCTCGAAGATGCCGGTGCGACTTTTCATGCCAGTGGACCGGCGAGACGTTCTGAAGCTGATCAGCCAAATCGATGCCATCGCGGACTGCGCCGAGGATGTGGGAGTGCTTCTGACGATTCGACCTCTGACGGTACCCGAGGGCATGCAGGCAAGCCTGACACTTTTCGTCGATCGCGTGCTCGAAACGATACGAGAAGCCTCGAAGCTGATCGACTTGATCGACGATCTAGTGGAGTCTGGATTTGCAGGTCCTCCTGCCGAGCAAGTGCTCCAGCAAGCCGCGATCCTCGGTCGTGCGGAGCACGAAGCGGACAAGATCCAAGACCGATGTGCCAGGATCTTGTTCAAAGCAGAGGGAACGATGCCCCCCGCCGCCCTCTTCATGTGGACCAAGGTGCTCAACAAGATCGGCGATATGGCCAATCACGCGGAGAATGTAGGGGATCAATTCCGGCTCTTCGTAGCCGGTTAGGCCGGTCTGCATGGAGCTCACGACGATCGTATTGGCCATTGCGGCCGCCGCCGGCCTCTACATGGCTTGGAACATCGGTGCCAACGATGTGGCCAACGCCATGGGGACGTCCGTGGGGTCGGGCGCGCTGACGCTCAGGGGTGCGATCATCGTCGCTGCGATCTTCGAGTTCGGAGGCGCCATGTTGGTGGGCGGGACGGTGACCCAAACCATCCGTCAGGGCATCGTCGACGTCGGGGCGTTCGGCTCGGACCCTCTGATCATCGCCGTCGGAATGACTTGCTGCCTCATCGCCGCGGCAATTTGGCTGAACATCGCGACCTATGCGGGCTGGCCGGTGTCGACGACGCACAGCATCGTGGGCGCCGTCGTAGGATTCGGATTGGTCGCGGGGGGATTCGACGCGGTCCACTGGTCCGTGATGGGCAAAATCGTCGCCAGCTGGGTGGTTTCACCGCTGCTCGGCGGGCTACTGGGATACTTCGGCTTCGGCTTCATCAAACGGCGCATCCTGAACGCCGATCGGCCGCTCCTGGCCCTGCGAGGCTGGGGCCCGATCTTGGTATTTCCCATTTTTGCGATCCTGACGCTGAGCGCCCTGTTCAAAGGGCTCAAGCCACTCAAGCTCGATTTGGCTCTCGGGCCCTCGGTCGGTATAGCGGTCGCCATCGGTCTGTCCGCAAGCATGGCTTCGGTCCCACTGTTGCGGAATTTTGCCAAGCGAGCTGCCAAAGACAAGCGGGACCGGACGTACCACGCAGAACGTGTTTTTCAGGTTCTGCAGATTCTCACCGCCTGTTTCGTGGCCTTCGCGCACGGTAGCAACGACGTCGCCAATGCGGTCGGCCCGATGGCCGCAGTGTTTGGTGCGACCTCGGGCCAAATCGGCGCGGACGTCGCCGTGCCCTACCGCGTGCTCCTCATCGGGGCAGTGGGCATCGTGATCGGCCTCGCGACCTACGGCTACAAGATCATGGCGACCGTCGGAAAAAAGATCACCGAGCTCACTCCCTCGCGGGGCTTCGCTGCGGAGTTCGGGGCTGCGACTACGATCGTCTTGGCGAGCAAGCTGGGGTTACCGGTGAGCACGACCCATACCTTGGTGGGCGCGGTGATCGGCGTGGGGTTCGCGCGCGGGATTGGCGCGATCAACACCCGTGTCGTCAACGGGATCGTCGCCAGCTGGTTCATCACCGTGCCGTTCACGGCCATCCTCGCTGCTGGACTGTTCTTGATCGGCCGGATTTGGCTCCCCTGAGTGGCCGCGCCTGCAGCCACGCGCTAAGCACGCCCCATGGCTTTGTCAGTCGGCATCGTCGGCCTACCCAACGTCGGGAAGTCGACGCTCTTCAATGCACTCTCCGAGAAGGAAGCGGAAGCGGCGAACTACGCTTTTTGCACGATCGACCCGAACGTGGGGATAGTGCCCGTCCCAGACCCACGATTCGATAAGTTGGTCGAGCTCCACCATCCGAAAAAAATCGTGCCCGCGACTGTGGAGTTCGTCGACATCGCCGGACTGGTGCGTGGGGCTTCGAAGGGCGAAGGCAAGGGCAACGCGTTCCTGAGCAACATTCGCGATGCGGACGCACTCGCGCACGTGGTGCGATGCTTCGAGGACGAAAACATCCTCCATGTCGACAATCGCGTGGACCCCTTGGCGGACATCGAGACCATCGAAACCGAGCTCATCCTCAAAGACCTCGAAACCGTTCAGAAGCGACTCGAGAAGGCCGAGCGGGCCGCCAAAGGTCAGGATGCGTTCGAGAAGAAGGCGTTTGCGCTGTGCAGACGTCTGGCGGAATCCCTCAACGAAGGTCATCCGGCGACGGCAACCACGCCGAATGACGACGACGAGGCCCTCGTGCTCCGCGACATGTTCTTGCTCACCAACAAGCCCTCCTTCTTCGTCGTGAACGTGAAGGACGAGCAGCTCGCGAACATCGACGACGACCCACTAGTCGCCCAGGTGCGGCGGCTCGGCGAGGAGCGCAGCGTATCGGTGGTCGTGATCAGCGCCGAGATCGAGTCCGAAATCATGAGGCTACCCAAGGAAGAGCGGGCCGAGTTCATCGAATCGCTCGGGCTCGATGAGCCCGGTCTGCACAAGGTCATTCGCACGGGCTACGCGACGCTGGACCTGATCACCTATTTCACCGCGGGCGAGCCGGAGGTTCACGCCTGGACGATTTATCGAGGCACCAAGGCCCCCCAGGCCGCAGGCAAGATCCACTCGGACTTCGAGCGCGGATTCATCCGCGCCGAAGTCACCAAGTGCGAGGATCTTTTCGAGCTCGGCTCCGAACAGGCCGTGAAGTCCGCCGGAAAGCTTGGCATCGAAGGCAAAGACTACGTCGTGCAGGACGGGGACATCATGCACTTCCGCTTCAACGTCTAGAGCGTATCGTTGTAGGCTTTGAACCCGGTGATGGGCCCACAGTCGAGCTCGTCCACGGGCACGCCGTCCACTTCGGCGTCCGGAATACCATCGTTGGGTCCACCGCTAGCGCCGATTTTGAGATTGGCATCGGTGTAGGCGAGGAAGTCGCACATCTCGCCGTACTGCAAGCCGCGCCTCAACATCTGATCGGTATTGTTGAGGAACCCACATTCCGAACGAAGAAGCGGGGCGCCATTGTTGTTCATCGGCGGATCGATGATCGAACCGATCGGCTCTCCGATTCGATTCTTGATCTCGAAAACCGTCTGTCTGGTCCCATCCTCTTGAACGAAGCTCAGATTGAAGAAGTTGCCCCATTGGTGATAGTGGCCGAGCACGTAGTAGATGTTGTAGTCGACTACGTCTTTCTGAAGGTGTTCTAGGAAGGGCTCTCGCAGGTCGCAGGTCATCGCGGTGCGGGATTCCGTGGGCACACCATCGACGGCGGGTGGAATCTTGAGGTCCCCAATGGCGAAGCTGAACGGCGTCAGGCGAACGTCGACCTGGTCGACGGGAACGGTCTCGACGTCCATCGTCATCATGGTATCCAGGGGTGCGGCCGAAACGTTCAAGAGATGGGTGCTGCCCACGATCACGCTGTGCGGCGGAATCTCGAGCGCTGAACCGTCCGGAAACGCTTGTACTTCCTGCAAAGTCTGGGTCGACTGCGCAAAGAAGACGCCACCGGCTGCGGCCGCGAGATATTCACGGAACTTGCGATCGGTGCAGAGCCAGGTGCCCTCGAGGGTCGCGTCCTGCCCTTCGACGTCGGGGTGGGGCGGGTACGAATTCTCAGGCACGAAGAACCAGTTCGAATGGTGCCAGCCACCACCATTGGTCTGACGAATCTTGTTCACATAGATCGGTTCGTCATTTCCGAGCACCCAGCTCTGGCAGATATTGGTGAGCTCCTCGGCCACATCCACCATGATTGGATCGTAGGAATGGGTGAGCATCGCCACGAACTGGCCGGTGCCCCCGGTGCCAGCCGTGCCGGCCGTGCCGGCCGTCCCACCGGTTCCGGCCATGCCGCTGTCGCCACTGTCGCCGCAACCGACGAGTAAGAGAGCTGTGATCATTGATAGAGCTATCAGGCGCATGAGACTAGGTTTCCTTATTGACTGAGTTTAGGCAAGCAGACAGGCCGAAGTCCCAACAAGGAGTGCTGAGGCCCGCCAAAGCGTTGTAAGTCCAAATGCTTAGAGGACATTGACCTCGATCAGCATGTATTCGTTCGAACCGTGGTTATCGACGTGCCAGAGCAGCCGCGTACCGGCTGGGTAGTCCTTCGGAGCCGTCCAGGTGGCGGTAGGAAAGTTGTAGTCCGACGGGATCAAGACGCTGTAATCGAGAACGTTTTGGTCGCCGACCACGAAGCTCATGTGCGCCTCGGTGGCGGGCGTGGTCACGGGAGCCGTGAGCGCAGAGTGACGCGCACGAACCTCTACCTGGTCGCCGGCGCGAATGGCTCGGAGCGACGGCTGCTCAAGCGTGATCCAGTTGCAGAGCGGAACCCGAGTGTCCGCCATTCTCGTGTAGATCGAGAGTACGGTGTACGCGTCGAGGCACTCGGGCACGACCGCGGCAACGCAAGCGGTCCCTATGACGAAGTTCACACATTGACCCTCGGGCCAAGGATACTGCGGGCAGTCGACGGGGGTGAGCTCGCACGTAGCGCCCTCCGGCGGCGCACCGAAGAACTCCGCTCCCGCGTCGGTTGGGACCCACTGCGTGTTGTCCACGAGGGGCCCCGGGTCGCTCGCGCCGCCGGAACCACCACTGCTGCCACCACAGCTCCATGAGAGGGAGAGACAAAGCACCGCGGCAATCCGGCTACACATACAGCCTCCAGGTATAGGTTGCATTGAAGCGCGTGACTAGACCTCGCGCGGAACGTTGAGCTGAACGATCACGTCGGGCTTCACTTTCAAGGCTCCAAGCGCCGCCGTAAACGGCTTGATTCCGAAATCCGGCTGATGGATCGTCAGCTCGGTTCGCCATCGATCGCCGTCCGCTCGGATGCTGCTCTGGACCGTGCGCGAGTGGCCGTACATCTGAAGGGTTCCCTCGATCGCGAACCCCTCGCCCCGTTTGACGACGTGAGTCGAGTCGAATCGGATCTCCGGATACTTGCGCACCCGCAAGACGTCCTTGGTGACATTGTCGTAGATCTTCTTCTTGTCGCCCTTGCTGAGTGTCGCCACATCGTCGCGCCCGTCGACCTGCGCGCACACGACCTGGATGCTGCTTGGGTCGAAGCAGGCTTTGATCTGCTGAGTCGAATCGTCGACCTCGATCGAAAATCGCTCGACCTGCAACTTCAAGTCGTGAGCCAGCCGCGCGAGCAGGCCGTCTTTGAATGAAAAGAGAAGACATTCCGAATTGTAGGCGTCGTATCGAGCCATCGTCGGCGATGTAGCTCACCGCCTCGCCATGGGCCAATTTGTTCACGGTACTATTACAGTCAGGGCGTCTTGACGTAATACGAGCCGAGGAGAATGAACATTTCTTCCTCGGTCGTGACGCCCCCTCCGAGCGGGCAAGCATCGCAAATGCCACCATCGCCGCACACCGAGTCGTCGCCATTGCAGAGCATGCCCTGGTCCGGACCTCCAAAGCAGGACCTGTCCGCCGGCGCACATCCGCAGGTGAAAAAGTCGAAGCCGTTCTTGCTCGCAAGCGGCGCAAAGACATCGAGGAACTTGCAAGTGTCGGCGTCCGGCTTTCCCGACTCGCGACGTACCTCGCTCGGATCTGTCGACCCGTTTTCCCAGTGCGCGCAGTATGTGAACGTGCGGTCCTCGGCGTTTGGACTGTCTAATGCGAGAACCTTGTCGCCCTCGAAACGTTGGTAGACGGGATCGGAGTAATCATAGCTCACGTAGTCCGAATCACGATCGGGGCGCTGGCACTGGTTGTTGGGATCGTCGTTGTTGCAAGGGGCGTTCGGCGGGTACCAAACGCGGAACTCCTTGCCGTACCGATGCGTGTGCGAGCTCAGGGTAAGCACTCGGCTGTACTGGGGCATCGTGAACGACGTACACGCATCTTTCGAGGTGAACGCCTCGATGCGGCCCATCCCAAAGATGTCATGCGCATCGAAAATCTGGACGCGCTCGTAGCTCGCCTCATTCGGCGATACGAAGGTCAGGTTCATCCATTGTTCGAGCGTCGTATCTTGCTCGGTGAGGTTGAACGCATGGCTGTCCCAGATAACGAAGCCCTTGACGGGAGCCAGTGCGAACACTTCGGACGGGAAAATCTCGTGGAAGCTCGCTTCCTGCGCCGTGGCGAGGTTCTGTCGAACCGTAGCCAGTCCGAACAAACCGGCAGGCGTGCCCATCTCGGGCGGCCCGTTCTGATAGATGATGCATGCGACCGTCGTTTCTGGCTTGGTCGTGCACTGACTGCGTTCGCCGCACTCGTCGGAACCCGGCGTGCATGACGCGCCGGCTTTGTCGCCGCCCAAACAAGTCCAGTTCTTCCAGGACGGGTCCATCGGGTCGTACTGGTTCTCTTTCCCTTCGGGCGGGACGTAAAACTCGACGATGCTGTGATGAGATTGCGGATCCTGGGCGAGCAGCACCTGATCGTACACGAAACAGTCGTGATTGGGGCCCCCCTGCGCGTCGCCGCACGGAACGACGAACTCCGCCGGGATCGTGTCGGAGTAGTCGTAGTAGCTGACGAAGCAGACCTCGTCTTCTTGCTCGGCAGGGATCGTCCAGCCGCCAGAATAGAACTGAATGCCCTCTTCGACCGCAGGCGCTGGAACCGGTTGAATCTTGTTCGGAGCGATTTCGCCTTGCAGCTCACAGCTTGCATATTGCTCCGAGCCCGCGACGATGCCGGTCTCCGGAGCTCCGCCGCGAATCCACTTGCGAAGCAGCCCGAGATCATCCTCGCTCAAGACATCGCTGCTGGTTGGCATCTCGCCGCCGGAAATCGGATTGTCCAGCGAGCTCAACGAGAAGCCCTCCGTCTTCGCCGCCACCTTCTGATAGAGCAGGCTCAGCCCCTGGTCGGCAGGATAGATCCGCACGTAATTGCCAGCGTTCGCCGGTACATTGACCAAGCTCGCATATGCATTCGCAGGCCGAAGGTCGAGGCCTCCCTGCATGGATTCACCGTGACAAGCTGAGGCGGTGCACCCACGGCCTTCGAAGATCTGTTGCTGAACCTGTGCAAAGGTACTGTCGGCTTCGCACCTCGCCTTGGTGCTGCTCGAGTTGTCGGCACCACATGCCGCGACGAGGACCGCCGCGCAGGTCGCGATCACGTATTGAACGGGTTTCATTAGTCACTCCAACGGGGTTTTAAGCCTAAGTTAGGGGCGGATTCTTCCCGATTAGTCTATCGGCGCAAGCAAAAAAAGTGAGCGTTACTCAGAAATGTGTTCCTGAAGGAACCTGGTTCAGCCATTAGGGTGAGGGATCTTTCACAAAGTAGGAGCCCAGGGGGATGAACATCTCATCATCCGTGGTCACCCCTCCAAGGAGCGGGCATGCATCACAAAGGCCGTCCTGGCCGCAAGCTGCGTCATCACCATTGCAGAGCGCACCCTGATTGTCCCCGCCAAGACAGACGCGCTGCTGCGACGCGCAGCCGCAGGACGCCAGGGGGAAGCTACACGCGGGCGTGTTCGGTTTGGTGGACTCGCGCTTGACTTCAAATGGGTTGTCCGCGCCGTTGTCATAAACCGCGCATGCTTTGAAGGTGCGGTCTTGCTGTAGCGATGACGAGTAGTCGTTGGGTGGATCGTAAGAGGTGTAAACCGGATCGTCGTAGAGTCGGCTCGCATAGTCGGCTTCTTGTTGAGGTGCCGGACAATTGCTGGTGTTCACGCAGGGATCGTTGGGGGGCAACCAGATGCGGAACAGCTCCCCGCGACGATGCATGTGCGAGCTGAGCGTCAGCAGCTGGGAGTACTGCGGCAGTGTCCAAGTCATGCACACCTCGCGCTTCGTGAACGGTGCGACGGGCGTCATCGCAAAAATGTCGCCAGCCTCGAAGATTTGATGGCGCAGCCAGATGCGGTCGGGCTCCGGTGCGAAAGTGAGGTTGACCCACTGCTCGATCGTGGTCGCCTTCTTGGTCAAGTTGAAGGCATGGCTGTTCCAAGAAACGAAGCCTTTGAGGGGCAAGCGTGAGTACACGCCCACCGGAGGCAGGTCGATGGTCGTCGACTCCTGCGCACCCGAAAGCTGGACCAGCGTTCCATTGGTGCTGCCGATGCCTGCGCCCAAGCCGAAGTCCTGCGGTGCATACGGGTACAAGGCGCAGGCGACCGAGGTGACGGCAGGCGTGGTGCATTGGCTTCGCGGCCCGCAGTCCTCGGCGACCGTCGGGTCGCAGCTCTGTCCCGCTTTGTCACCGCCCAGACATTGCCAAGGTCCCCAGTCGCCGCCTTTCGGATCCGACTCGGGCGTGTAGACCGAGATGATGCTGTGGTGCGACTGACCGTCCTGGGCGAGCTCATTACGGCGAAAGGCGAAGCACTTCGCGCCTGCACCAAATTCGTCGCAGCTCACCTGGTACTCGGCGGGCACTCGATCGGTAAAATCGTAATAGCTGGCGAAGCAGACCTCGTCTTCCGCCTCCTGATCCAGGCCCCATCCACCGGCATAAAACTGCACGCCTTCGTCAGGAGCGGGCGGCGGAAGAGGATTGATCTTATTCGGGTCCGGGTCGAACGTGCCCTGACAACCCAGGTGCTCGAGCGTTCCCCCGACGATTGCGTCGGAAGGCGCGCCCGCCCGAATCCAGCGCCGTATCGCGTCCAGTTGATCGGCGTCGAGCGCCTCCACGTTCAGTGGCATGGGTTGACCAAGAGTGCCGAGATCGGTGCCTTCGGTGGCCGCAGCAAGCTTGGTGTAGAGAAGACTGAGGTCCTGATCTCCTGGAAACACGCGCTCCATCGACGGATCGATCATGCTCGGCTGACGGACGAGAGCGTCAAACGAGGTCGCGGGGCGAAGATCCAGCCCGCCGCTTAGCGCGTCCCCATGACAGGCGCTCGCGGTGCAGCCTTTGGCTTCGAAGACCGTCGCTTGAATCGCGTCGTACGTGCTCGCGTAGTTGCAGTCCTTCGGACCGGTAGTGTCGCCCGAATCAGAGGCACCGCACCCGGCAATGAAGAGTGCAGCAAGCGCGACCGAGGTCGGCATCGAAGTGTGGAGCCTAAGCATTAGCTTTATCGTTCCAGCAGGTGTAGGGATCGACGAGCCGATCGTCAATTGACTCCCATTCAATTGAAGGAAGCCGCGAAGACGTGCAAGTCTTGCGCATTGCCATGGAAGTGATCGAATGACGCTCGAAACCTTGTTCAAAGCCGCGAACTACGCGGTGATCCCCTTCTGGTTGCTGCTGATGGTGGCGCCGCGCTGGGTTTGGACGCAACGATTGGTGCACGGTCCGGTCGCTCTTCTCCTGCTCACGCCGATCTACGCCTACATGCTCTTTGGGTACGCGCCGGCTCCGGAGGGATTCAACTTCAGCTCGCTGTATGGGGTGATGGTCGGCTTCTCGGCCCCGCATATCGTTGTAGCGGGCTGGATCCACTATCTGATCTTCGACTTGTTCGTGGGTGCGTGGGAAACACGAGACGCCCTCCGGCGAGGTGTCCCACAGCTTCTTCTCGTCCCTTGTCTCATCACGACGCTGATGGTCGGTCCGCTCGGCCTGTTGCTCTACGTGCTGGTGCGGTTCACCAGCAAGCGCGTTCTCGAATACGGCGAGACCGCGGTTCAATAGGCGCAGCGGCGCATGAAAAAGGGCCAGCGCCATCGATGGCGCCGGCCCTTCTGGATCAGGACTCCCACCAAGGGGGAGCTTGCCTAGGGGCTAACTCGCCCAAACCTCCGGTGAGAGTCCGATTCTAGAATTGCCATCCATATGCACATTCCTCCCCCGGCGATGCCGGCGCTCTTGGGTCTCTGAACACCATGTTCAGACCACGCGGAGCGTTCCTTGGTGGTTAGACCCACAGACATCGTGGGCCGTTTCACAGCAGCAGGTCTTCGTTGTGAAGTTCGCACCATCGCGGGGCAATCTGCCCAACCGCCGCCTGCGGCAAGCCGCATCGCAAAAAGGAGATCCCTTTTTGGGGCAATGCCACTCACTCGACCAAGATAACCGTTACCCTCGAACGAGCCAAGTCTAGAAACGGGTCAGAGGAGGAATTCCTCACCGATCTGCAGAATCTGAAGGTTTCGTCCCCTGAGGCGGCCGAGCTCTCGCAGCACCTTGGCCTCGAATGTCGGCTTGATGTGATAGAGCAGGATTGGAAGGTGATCGCTGTGTTCGAGCTTCTCGAGCTCGGAGCTCAGCGTCGCCGGGGTTAAGTGCCGCGAGCTATCCGCGAGCTCCGCTTCATCGTCTGGAAACGATACCTCCATCATCAACGCCCGAAGGTCTTCGAGCCCATTGATGTGTGTCCAGAGCTCGTCTGTCGGTCCCGTGTCCCCACCGTACACGATGGTCGCACCGTTCTCGCGAATGACGAACGCGGACGTATCGACCGTATGATTGACCATGATCGGGGTGACTCCATAGCCTTCGACTTCGCGCTCGCGATTGGGTTGCACCTCGACAAAGCGCACGGTCGGCCCGTCCATTGCATCGATCCGGGTAAAGTCGGGCCAGATGATGTCATTGAAGAAGTGCGTCCGAAGCGCATGGATCGTCGCCGGAATGCCAACGATGTCCAGGGTCGAACCGCCCTGCTGACAGCGGTTGTCGGCGAGCGTCGCGAGGTCGCGCACGTGATCCATGTGCGGATGGCTCACGAGCACCGAACGGATGCGCTCCTGCTCATCGAGCGAGAGCGAGCTCGTAATGGCACCCGCATCGATCGCAACCGTATCGCCGACCAGGAAACTCGAGGTGCGGTGCTTCGGCGTTTCGCCACCGTGACAACCGAGTACCCGGAGCTGCATCAAGACTCCGCCGAATTGCGCACGAAATCGAGGAATGCGCCAAGCCGCGCCGCGTCCTTGATCAGGACGAAGCCGCTCGCCACCTCGACCACGCCGACGCGCGTGAGACGCCGCAACGCGCCGCGCACATCGGCCCTGTCGACGCCAAGCTTGAGTGCCAGCTCTCGATCGGTGATGTCCGGTGCTGCGGAGCCTTCGGCGCCTTGTAGCTCGTCCTGCAGCTCGAGGATCACACGTGCCGTGACGTCATCTTCGAGCAGAAGATCGATGAACCGATTGGCGTTTTCGAGGCGTTCGGCCAGGTGTCGAATCAAGCGAATCGCGATCTCGCCGTTGCTGGTCACCATTTCCTGGAGCTTGTTGGCAGGAACCTTGAGCAGCTCGGCCTCCTCAATCACCTCGGCTGTCGCGGAACGGGGACGGCCGGTGACGACCGCCATCTCGCCAAAGAAATCTCCCGGCCCGAGGGTCGTCACCACGCGTTGACGACCATGCGTCTCCTTGAGGACCCGAACCCTCCCGGCTCGAATCACATACATGGACCCGCCGGTGTCACCCTGACGGAACACCGTCGTGCCCCCTGGAAGTCGAACTTCAAATCTGTCAGCCAAAGACTGAACCACCATTCCCCGCCTCGATCAATGTACCCCGCGGGGGAGTCGACCGCCACAGTGTTACGCCGTAATCTCGCCATGGGCTTGGATGTCGGTCGACTGGCAGCAACTGCAGGGCATGGCGCCGGTGCTGGGTGTCGCGGTCGATCTCATCATCGCGATTGCGGCGTCCTCTCATGTGATCCTCAACAAGAGCGACACCCGCGCTGCGACGGCATGGGTGGGATTGATTTGGTTGGTCCCGTTTCTCGGCGCGATGCTCTACCTGTTGCTCGGGATCAATCGGATCCAAAGACGAGCGAAGGTGCTCAAGTCGGGGGCAACTCCGTACAGCGTTTGCTTCGACGAAGTGCCGGGGTCCCAGAAGGCCCTCGATCGACGACTCGGAGACGATCGCGCACGGCTAGTCGAGCTTGCGCGTGTCGTTGGGAACGTCACGCAGCGCCCCTTGCTGGTAGGCAACCACGTCGATCGACTCGTCGACGGAGATGAAGCTTATCCCGCCATGCTCGACGCGATCCGAGGAGCGCGACAATCGATTTCGCTCGTGAGCTACATCTTCGAAGCCAAGGGTGTGGGCGGCGAGTTCGTCGATGCGCTCGCCGACGCCGCTGCGCGTGGTGTCGCGGTCCGGGTCTTGATCGATGACGTCGGCACCCGCTACTCGCGACCGCACATCGATGCCGTGTTGAAGAAACGGCGCGTTCCGGTGGCGAAATTTCTTCCCGCATTTCTGCCGCGGTCTTTCACTCACTTCAATTTGAGGAACCACTGCAAGATCATCGTCGCCGATGGGCGTGTCGGATTTACGGGCGGAATGAACATTCGGCAGGCCTCCCTCTTGTCGTCGAACCCCAAATACCCGACCAGGGACTTGCACTTCCGCGTCGTTGGCCCGGTCGTAGCCCAACTGCAGGAAGCCTTCGCGTGTGATTGGGCGTTCACCACTGGCGAGAGCTTGGCGGGGCCGCTCTGGTTTCCAGAGCTGCAGGCCGAGGGACAAACCCTCGCGCGGGGCGTCACGGATGGTCCAGACGAAGACCTCAACAAGCTTCATTGGGTCTTTCTCGCCGCCATTGGAGAGGCCCGGCGTTCGATTCGGATCGTGACGCCGTACTTCTTGCCGGACACCGTGCTGACCAAGGCGCTTCTCCTCGCCGCACAACGCGGCGTCGAGATCGACATCGTCGTCCCGGAGGTCGTAAATCTCCCAGTCGTGCGCTGGGCGATGTGGGGTCACCATCGGCAAGTGCTTCGTGAGGGCATTCGGCTTTGGCTTTCGCCTCCGCCCTTCGACCACTCGAAGCTATTCATCGTCGATGGCTATTGGTCCTCGATCGGATCGTCAAACTGGGATCCACGAAGCTTGCGACTCAACTTCGAGTTCAATATCGAGTGCTACGACGACGAGCTTGGGGCCAGGCTGGAGGACGACGTGCGGCGCCGGATCCGTGATGCCCGATTGCTCACCCTGGAAGAGCTCGACAGCCGTTCGTCATTCCAGAAGATCCGCGACGGAACCGCTGGACTGATGACGCCCTACCTCTGAGCGCCAGCGAGCTTCTGAAGGTAGCGCGCGGTAGCAGGCGCGGCGTTTGGGGCCACGGAGATGTGTGCCCTCAGAACTGCGAGGTCTTCGGGCTCATCGATGTCGTACCACGGTGGAATGATCGCGACCTGGCGTTCTGGGTTGGCGTTTATAGTGTCGTCGAGCGCATGAGCCGTGGACCAACGGACGCCCTCGAAGCTCGGCCGTATCCGATGCGACGCTCCAACGGCGTAGTAGCCACCATCGTTCGAAGGTCCGAGCACGAAGGGTGCCTCCTGTAGAGATCGAAACGCCGCGCCGATCAGCCCGATCGGCAGAGTCGGGGAGTCACTGCCGATGACCACGACACGCTGAAAACGCCGGAGACCCTCTTCGAACGCGGCCCCGAGCTTCGTTCCCAGGTCGCCCTCGGGTTGAAGCTGTACCAGCACCCCAAGCTGGTTCGCCCACTGCGATACGTTCTGGTCGAGTGGGCCGGCCGACCAGAGCGCCATCTCTACGCGTCCCGCTGACCGAACGCGCGCGCAAAGGCCGAGCGTATCCTCGACGAAAGCCCGGTAGAGCTCAGCGGCGCCGCGCTTTCCAAAGACATCCGCGAGCCGGGTCTTCACTTTGCCTGCCGTGGGCGGCTGCACGAAGACGGCAAGCTGCGCTAACTCCATGCATACCGGCCTAGCAGCCAGAGGATCTTGGCGCCCGCGCTCAACGAACCTCGGAATGTGCCGCTCACTTTGGAGACGCCGATGCGCCGCCGGTACGAGACCGGCACTTCGAGGTACGGAACGCCGCGCTTTGCCGCTTTGATTTGCATTTCGACGGTCCATCCAAAGTTGCGATCCACCATTGCCAGCTCCTGCAATGTCTCCCAGCGGACGGCACGAAACGGACCGAGGTCGGTGTAGTGGACCCCATAGAAGAGTCGAAGCGCCGTGCACGCAATGGCATTTCCCACGCGCTGCTGAGGGCTCAGCGCACCGCGTTCCGAATGCCCGCGGACGCGCGACCCGATCACCATGTCGGCATGACCGGCGGCGATCGGGTCGATCAAGGAGAGGAGCTCAGCGGGATGATCGCTGTAGTCGCCATCGAGGAACACGACGATGTCCGGGGGATCGCCCGCCAGCTGCGCGAGGGCGCGGAGGCAAGCAGCGCCGTACCCTCGTTCGGGCTCTCGAACGACCTCGGCGCCGTGCTCCTCCGCCACTGCCGCCGTCCGATCGGTAGAGCCATTGTCGGCAACGATGATGCGCCGAACGGGAGGACGGGGGATCTCCGCCAGCACGCGGGGAAGCGCCTTCTCCTCGTCGAGCGCAGGAATGATGACGTCTACGAGGCTCATGACAGAAAAAGGGGCAGGCCCCTTCTTCTTAGAGTCGCTTCGAGTAGTACTCGATGACGAGATCGATCTCGAGGACGAATGGCACCGAGTCGACTTTCGGAAGGCTCTTGACCACAGCAGCCTTCTTGCCCTCATCGAACTCGATCCACTCCGGGCGCGCGATGCGCACGTCTTCGAGAGACGCATCGACGGTCACCAGGTTCTGGCTGCGCTCGCGGAGGCTGATCACATCGCCCTCGCGAACCCGGTAGGAAGGAATGTCGAGACGCTTGCCGTTCACGAGGAAATGACCGTGACACACGAGCTGACGCGCGGCTGGAATGGTTGGCGCAAAACCGGCGCGAAACACGAAATTATCGAAGCGACGCTCGAGGAGCTCGAGAAGCTTGTCGCCCGATGGATCCTTGCTGTGGACCGCTTCTCGGTAGAGCCGCATGAACTGACCCTCGGTGAGGCCGTAGTTGAAACGCAGCTTCTGCTTTTCTAGAAGCTGCTTCTTGAAGTCGCTCATCTTACGGCGTCGCGCCGACTTCGGCCCGTGAACGCCGGGGGGGTACGGACGGTTCCACATGCTCTTGCGCGAAAGGCCGGGCAGGTCGATTCCGAGCGCTCGCATGCGCTTTACCCGTGGTCCTGTGTATCGAGACATCTGTAAGGCTCCTGGCGCGAAATCCCTGGGCTTTTACCCGGCCCGCGCGAGGCGGCCCTTATACGGCAATCTACGGGGGAGGCAAATTGAGCTGGAGCCGGGCGCGGCAGTGTCGGACAGCCGAGTGGCCGGAAGGCGAATTACCCAGTAATCAGGGCCGTGGCGCAATCCCGGACCATTCATTTCGTCTCTCTCGGATGCGCGAAGAACCGCGTCGATACCGAGGTCATGCTCGGGGTCGGCAACCGCTCCGGCTTCGAGATAGTCGCCGACGCCAGCGAAGCGGAAGTCATCGTCATCAACACCTGCGGCTTCATCGGTCCCGCCAAGAAGGAGTCGATCGCGACGATCCTCGAGATGAGCGCCCACAAAGAAAGCGGCACCTGCCAAAAGCTGGTGGTCGCCGGTTGCCTCTCGCAGCGTTATCCCGAGGAGCTCGCCAGCGAGCTTCCCGAGGTCGACCATTTCCTCGGATCGAGCGACATGCTGAAGCTGAAGCAAGTGCTCGACGGGTCCGGCGACCGGATGCTCGTCGGCAATCCCGCGCTGTATACCATGCGCGCCGACGACCCGCGTGTTCTGACCGGCGAGCCACACCGTGCGTACGTGAAGATCGCCGAAGGTTGTAACCGCGAATGCAGCTTCTGTGCGATTCCCTCATTCCGGGGCAAGCAACGCTCGCGAACGATCGCGGATCTGATTCGTGAGGCTGAGCAACTCGCGGCTGCGGGAGTGGTCGAGCTGAATCTGATCAGCCAGGACACCATTGCATACGGGCGGGACCTGCCGGAGCGGGAATCCCTTGCCGAGCTGCTGACGGCGCTCGGGGATGTCGATGGGATTCGTTGGGTGAGGGCCCACTACCTCTACCCAGAGACGTTGACGGAAGCGTTGATCGAGGTCTTTTCTCAACATACAAAGGTGCTTCCGTATATCGACATGCCGCTTCAGCACGCGTCGGACGCCATGCTGCGCGCCATGCGAAGAGGTCATGGCGGGGACCGCATGTACAAGGTCGTGGAACGCCTTCGCCGTGCAATTCCCGATCTCGTCTTTCGCAGCACTTTCATCGTCGGACACCCGGGAGAAACCCAGGCGGACTTCGACGAGCTCCGCAAATTCGTGCAATGGGCGGAGCTCGACCACGTCGGAGTGTTCCTCTACTCACCGGAAGAAGGAACTCGAAGCGCAGAGCTGGACGGCGCGGTCGATTCCGAGGTGGCGGAAGCGCGACACGCAGAGCTGATGAGCATACAGCGTCCGATCAGTCGCTCGCGTCTGGAGCTGCGCATCGGCACCGAGCTCGATGTGCTCGTCGAAGGCGTGAGCGACGAAAGTGAATGGCTTCTCCAGGGCCGTTGGTGGGGCCAAGCGCCCGAAGTCGATGGAAGCGTGTACCTGGCAAACGGAACCGCTCAGGCCGGGGAGATCCGGCGTGTCTTGGTGACCGACGCCGCAGACTACGACCTGATGGCGGATTTCGTCGATATCCCAGGCGGCCGCGATGCACCGCCGGACGCAAAAGATCCCCGAAAGTCCAAAGTTAAGCTACGAACCCTACGGTGAGGTGGACTGGGCCGGCTCTCGTGCTCGCATCGCTCGGTGTTCTGGGCGGCTGTGCGACAGCGGTTCCGGCGATGAGCGGCGGTTCAACCACGCCGAGGAACCGCACGGATGTGGGACTGGGCGGAGCTGCGCGCGTACCTCTGGGTAAGCTGAAGGACCCCGCGGTCGTCGATCCCGGCCAATCTCAATCTCGATACGCCACGGACGCCGGAGGAGTGGTGCCCATGGCCTACGGACGGTACGGGCTCGCGCGCAACTGGGATCTCGGTCTCATGGTTTCCGGTGCGACGGTCCAGGCGGTCGCCCGCTACGAGCGCGTGCTTCAAGAAGGGACTTCACGATCGAGTTTGATCCTGGGCCTCGCACCGTTCGGCGGCTGGATTCCGGACCGTGATCAATCGGGAAGCGGTGGGCGCGTCGGTTTCGAGCTTCCGTTTGTCTACGGCGTCGACATCGGCGGCATCTACGAAGTCTGGCTTGGAGCGCGTGCCAGTGGACAATACGTTTTCGGAGATTTTCAGGTGTCCGGATCGGCTCAAAAGGCCAGTGGCGCGGGCGTGCAAATCGGACCCGTGATCGGCATGGCACTCGGCGTTCGGCGGTTTCACGTACTCATAGAGCTGACCACCGCATACGAGTATTGGTTCATCGATCATGCGGGGGTTTCGCTCAACCGCGGTGGTTTTGCGCTGATTCCAGGCTTTGGATTCCGACTCCGCCTGTGAGAGCCCCCGCGCTAGGTGGCCTTGGGCCGTTGCGAGCGCTTCGCTTTGGGCGCAGGCGGTTTGCCACCGTCGTGAAGCAGATTACCCACGAAGGCTCCCATCAACGCCATCATCGTGGCCATGAGGGTCCCAAGCACGTACGCCCCGGTCGAGAGCTGGTAGACGTCTGCGACGCTCGACAGATAAATCATGGCGGGAATCGCGGCGAGCAGCCCGCCGACAGGCGGCTCGAGAAAGTTCTTACCGGGCGAGACGTAGTTGATTGCGGCTGCCCCGATGAACCACAGAACGATGATGACGACGATTCCAGCGAAGCCCTGGGGGTCGTACACGGAAATCAGCAAGGGCAGTAGCGCCAGCGCAAGCGCCGCCATCACGAGAAACAAACCAAACGAGATGAACACCCAACGAATCTCGAAGCCGTCGGGCTGGTGCCGCCGCGCATACAGCTCTTCCTCGCTGAGCTCGGTGACGAGCTCGGATAGCCGTGCTCCGCACGAGCTACAGCGCTGGGCATTCTTGGGATTGCCCGCACCGCATACGTGGCATTCGATTTCTTCGACGGCCATATCTCCCTCACTCGATCGCTTGAGTGGTCCCCCGAGCGCATTGTCTACGGCTGGCTGCCAGAGCGCAACTGGCACCACACGGGCGAAAATCGACGCATACTTGACGCGGGGGGTCTGGCGGCTACCTTCCCGCACCGCCCGAAATCCGGGCTGAAGGAGGCCTGAAGTGGCCCGTTTCATCGACGAGCTCAAGCGTACGCATTCCTGTGGTGAACTGAGAGAAGAACACATCGGTCGAGAGATCGTGCTCTTCGGCTGGGTGCAGAACCGCCGTGACCATGGGGGTTGCATCTTCATCGACCTCCGTGATCGAGACGGGCTCACCCAAGTGGTCTTCGACCCAGAGACCACGGACGAGGCGGCGTTCAAGACTGCAGACCGCGCCCGATCGGAGTGGGTGCTCGGGGTGCGCGGCATGGTTCGCGACCGCGGCACCAAGGATGACGGAACGAGCCTCCGCAACCCGCGACTTGCGACCGGGGCAGTTGAGGTCATCGCGCTCGAGGCAACGATCTTCAACAAATCCGAGACACCGCCTTTCGAGATCGAAGACCAGATCACGACGGGCGAGGACAAGCGCCTCGAGTATCGTTATCTCGATCTCCGCCGCCCGATTCTGCAGAAGAATCTGATGATGCGCAGCAGGCTCAATCACGAAGCCCGCAACTACTTCCACGAGAACGGATTCCTTGAGGTCGAGACACCTTTCATGGTGCGCTATACGCCCGGGGGCGCGCGAAATTTCTTGGTCCCGTCCCGGCTCTATGGCGGCCATTTCTTCGCGCTAGCCGAGAGCCCACAACTCTACAAGCAGCTCTTGATGGTGGCCGGCTACGACAAGTACTACCAGATCGTCCGCTGCTTCCGGGACGAGGACCTGCGCATCGACCGCCAACCCGAGTTCACCCAGGTCGACATCGAGATGTCGTTCATCAATCAGGACGACCTGTTCAAAGTCCTCGAGGGGCTCGTGTTCCGGCTCTGGAAAGAAGCGCTCGGGATCGACCTTCGGGAGCGCTATCCAGCCGGCGAGTTTCCGCGCCTTCGCTTCGACGATTCCATGAGGCGATTCGGCAACGACAAGCCCGACATGCGCTTCGCCATGGAGCACGTCGATCTCACCGATTTGACGATCGAGCACGGCGGCGGCGGCATCCCCATGCTCGAGCCCATCGCGGCAAAATTCAGCGAGGGCGCATACCGGCGTGACCTTCCCGCGGAGATCGTCAAAGCAATGGTAGTGCCGGCGGGTCATGCCTTCTCGCGCAAGGACCTCGACGCCCTCGAAAAGTTCGTGCACCAGATGGGCGCCAAAGGCCTTGCGCGCGCCAAAGTCGACGGCGAGGGAAACTGGCTCCAGAGCCCGCTCGCCAAAATGGTCACGCCGGAATTCCGCAAAGCCGTGAACCAAGCGGTCGAAGCGAAGGACGGCGATCTCATCTTGTTCCAGTTCGGCCCAACGCAGAAGGTCCATACGGTCATGGCGAACCTTCGTCTGCACATTGGTCGCAAGCTGGGGATGATCCCGGAAACGGGCAGCGGCGGAGATTGGAACTTCCTCTGGGTCGTCGATCCGCCCCTGTTCGAGCGTAACGAAGAGAAGAAGCGATGGGAGGCCGCACACCACGTCTTCACGCGTCCTCACGACGAATGCATCGAGCTGCTCGACAGCGATCCCGGCAAGGCCCTTTGCTATCGCTATGACCTAGTGCTCAACGGTTTCGAAATCGCGGGAGGGTCGATCCGTCTGCACGACCCCGAGGTGCAGAAGAAGGTCTTCGAGGTCATCGGCCTCAGCGACGAAGAAGCGCGGGAGAAGTTCGGGTTCCTCCTCGACGCACTCACGTATGGTGCACCGCCCCACGGGGGCATCGCCTTTGGGATGGACCGCGTCGCGATGCTGGCGGCCGAGACCGAGTCGATCCGGGATGTGATCGCGTTCCCGAAGACCCAGAGGGCAAACGACCTGATGACGGCGGCGCCTTCCCGGGTCGACCCGGAGCAGCTCCTCGAGCTCAAGATCAAGACCCTCGAGTAGCAACGAAACGCGCGTCGGCGGCCGTCCTGGAGGCGCCAGGTTGAGGCCTAATGGCCCAACTTATCACAGGCGGCAGGGTCGCCGTCGAAGCAATCCCGTTCGAGGTCGGCCTCGGGGCTCGCGGCTTCGACGTCCGCGGGTTGGGGCGACGGATCGGCGGGAGGGGCCTGCTTGGGACATCCGCAGACGAGGAACCAGACGATGAATAGCGGGAACTTGCGGAGAGTCTTCATTCCCTGACAATGTGAGTCATGATGAATACCGCCGCCAGATCCCTCTGTGTCACCCTGCTCGTTCTCGGCCTAGCCCTGTCTGCGCTGGCGCAGGACGGGAACGGGGATGGGGATGATGTCCAAAACTGCTACGCCGTTCACGGTGAAGCCCGATACGGTGCGGTTGCTTACAAGCACATCGTGGTCGTCACCAACCGCTGCGACCTCACACTTCACTGCGAAGTATGGACCGACGTGGACCCCTCGCCGAAGCACTCGCTCACGGTGGGGCCGAACGGCTCGGGTGAAGTGATCGTCCGAGCGAACTCACCCTCGCGCGAGTTCACAGGCTACGGCGAGTGTAAAAAGTAGCCCGCCGAGTCAGTACAGCGGGTTGCCTTCCTTCTTGGTGAAGAAGCGCTCGAAGATCGCATAGCCTTCCCTGAGGTGCTGGAGCTCGGTGTACTCATTGGGTTGATGCGCCTGAGCTGCGGTGCCGGGACCGAGGTTGACGCCGGGAACGCCGATCGCGTCGAAGCGCGCAACGTCCGTCCAGGCTTGTTTGCTGCGTACGCCGCTCACCCCGCAAGTACTGAGGAACTGGATATAGCGATCGCTTGCATGCGGATGCCCCGCTGGTGCCAGATCGGTCGCTTGGATTTGGCACCGGTCCCCCGCGAACGACCGCAGCTCCTCGAACGCCTCCTCCGGCGTGCGTCCAGGTGCGAACCGGTAGTTCACGTTGAGCTCGGCTCGGCCCGGAACGACGTTGCGTGGCCCCCCACACTGTAGAACGGTCGGAGTCATCACCTCCCGAAAGACATAGCCATCGAGCTCGACTTCGTGGGGCTGTCTTTCCTCGAGCTCGCGGAGGAAATGGGCTGCCTTGTAGAGAGCGTTGTCGCCCTGCCATGGGCGGGCGCTGTGGGCGGTGCGTCCGTGGAAGGTGAGAGCCGCGTGAATCGAGCCCATTGCCCCGAGCTGCATTTCGTTGTCGCTCGGTTCGAGGCAGATCGCGAGGTCGAGATCGTGCAGATCGGAGTGTGCGTCCAGGATCGGTCCGAGGCGGTTCTCGTCGAACGGGCCTTCCTCCCGCTCGTAGAAGATCAACGTGAGATCGCACGGGAGCACGGCGAGATCGAGACGCTCGACCAGCTCGATCATGACGGCCAAGCCGGATTTCATATCGGCGGCGCCCGCTCCGTATAGCCGGCTCCCTTCGATTCTCGGGGGCGCGTCGTGCTGGGTCCGCACCGTGTCTAGATGTCCGACCAGCGCAATTCGCGAGGCATTGCTTCGCTGCGCCGGGTGGACGATCAGGCTGTCATGAAAGCGGATGATCGCACCGTCGCCGAGGGTCTTGCTCAGGCGAGCCTCGACGTAGTCACAGAGCGCGGCTTCCTCTCCGATAGGACTCGGAATCCTGCAGAGCGTGAGCAGCGTGTCGCGAAGCGACTGGGCGATTTCAGTCATGGCGCGCATGAGCCTAGCAGGCAGGGCGACCTCGGGCCTATCGACGCACGTCCTCGGGCGTGTCCCAGTCCTCGAGCGCACGCTCGATCGCCGGTGTGAGGGGCAATGCATCGACCTCGATCGAGGCGAAGAGCTTTTGAAACGAGCGCTGGCCTCGCGCGATCGCTTGGGCGACGACTCCAGCGAGCCGAACGGCGTCGTAGCGGGCCAGCATGGGTTCCCACGGTGATTCCGGGTCGCGTCGGGGGGCAACGACGAGCGCCGCGCTCCGATGGCCATAGACCTCCTGCAGCGCCTCGGCGGTCACGTAGGGCATGTCGCATGCGATCGCGACGATGTGCGAGCCTCCTGTGCGAGCGGCGTGGTCAAGGACGGCTCGTAGCCCTCCGAGTGGACCCGTGCCCGGCGGATCGTCGTCGATGCGCAACACATCGCGGGCGAGCCGCTGGTACGGCGTAGCGTCTCCAACGAGCACTGGATCAAAACCCGCGTGACGGCCGCGCGCGACGAGCGCCTCGAGGATCGACTGCCGACCGCCAGGAACCAGGAGCAGGCCCTTGTGCTCACCCATGCGACTCGACTTCCCTCCGACGAAGATCGCGAGCAACGGGGGCGCGGCAGCGGCTTTCATCGGAGGTTCCCTTCGCGCTCGCACGCTGCGCTAGGTCGGCTAACTTTCGTTCCATGAACGAAAGCGCCACGCAAGCAGCCACGATTGGGGTGATCGGTGATGTTCATCTCTTTTGGGACCAGGACGACGTCGCGTTCTTCAACCGCGGCGGATATGATCTGCTTCTCTTCGTCGGAGATCTCGCAGGCTACACGCAGCTCCGTGGGCGGCGGGTTGCCCGTTCGCTGCGAGAGCTTCGTGTCCCAGCGCTGTGCATTCCTGGCAACCACGACGGTCTACACGCACTTCAACTAGGCGCCGAGATCGCTCCCCGCGCGCGCCGGCTTCGCCACCTATTCTCTCACGGTCAAGAGCGCCGCTGCCGAAGTCTTGCCCGGCAGCTTGGCGACGTACGTCTCGTCGCCTACAGCCGGCATCGTGTCGACCTGGCGGAAGTTGCGCTCAATGTGGTGGTGGGCCGCCCGCATTCGATCGGTGGGCGGCGCTTGGCATGTCTGCGCTACCTAGCAGAACGGTACGGAATCGATTCGATGGAGGCTTCCATCGAGCGATTGAAGGCGTTGATCGATGCCTGCGACGACGCGCCGCTGCTGTTCCTCGCGCACAACGGGCCCAGTGGGCTCGGCGATCGCGCAGACTCGATTTGGGGCTGTGATTTTCGACGTAAGGAAGAGGACTGGGGTGATCGCGATCTCGAGGAGGCCGTGCGCTACGCGGTGGACAGCGGCCGAAAGGTGCTGGCCACTGTGGCTGGGCACATGCACCGAAAGACAAAGGCAGGAAAGCACAGACCGGGTCGAGTAGAAAAGGACGGAGTTCTCTACGTGAACGCAGCCGAGGTCCCCCGTCACCGGGAGATCAACGGCGCGAAAAGACGGCACCACGTGAAGCTGACGATCACCGCAAGCGGCGTGACGGCCGAAGACCTCTGGGTCTAATCGGACCGAGGCCTTGCCCTACACCCCACTGACGCTGACACGTCCCGGAGCACGGCGGTGCGGCTAAGGAAGCTTCGTCTTCGCTTTGGCCATCTTCAGGACGCGTTTGAAGTGTTTCTTCTCCACGGGCTGGACCGACAAGCGCGATCCCTTTTGTATGACCCGCATGCCTTCGAGGGCAGGATCTCGCTTCAGCGCTTCGAGAGAGAGTGGTTGCTCGAACTTCTCGATGAATTCCACGTCGACGAGCGACCAGCGCGGGTCTTCCTTCGTGGACTTCGCATCGTAGTAGTCGCTCTGTGGGTCGAATTGGCTCGGATCCGGATACGATTCTCGGCAGACGCGGCATAGCCCCGCAGCACCCGGGGGCTTTGCGTTCGAGTGGTAGAAGATCACCAGGTCGCCCTTGGCCATTTCTCGGATGAAATTCCGCGCTTGGTAGTTGCGGACTCCTTCCCAAGGCTCGGTCCCGTCTCGTTGGAGATCGTCGATCGAATAGACGTCGGGCTCACTCTTCATGAGCCAGAGCTTTGGCATCGCCGAACTATGCCATGAATGCGCGAGCCCCCGAGGTCGTTTTTTGGCGGCATCCTCGGAGTCGGCTGATGATGGCGGCGCCTTGCGCACAAATTTCCTGAAGGCTCTACTCGTTGGCGTTCCCACGCTCTTCCTCTATGTGAGCACGGCATCGGGGTACGCCCACTGGTTCGATAGCGGTGAGTTCGTCGCCGTGGCGGCCGACTTCGGCATCTCGCACCCGCCGGGTCACCCCCTTGCGGCGATCGTTCTCGGCGCGGCGAACCTGGTTCCGATCGGAGCGCTTTCCTTCCGCGTAGCCCTGGTTTGCGCCGTCTTCGGCACGGTGGCAGCCGTCGCTCTGTTCTTCGCTATCGAGTGCACCTTGCAGGTGGCGGGAGTGATTCGAGACTCGCTGCGCTTGCCTCTCTCTCTGGCGGCGACCTGGTGGGTGGTCGGAGCCCACGCGTGGTGGTTTCAGGCGGTGCGACCCGAAGTCTATGCGCTGCAGGCGGCGCTGCTGTGTATCGCCATCGAACGGCTTCTTCGGGCTTCGCTTCCTGGTCCCGACGGAGACGTCCGACCGCTCTATCAGGGAGCGCTGGCGTTGGGCTTGGCGCTGGCAAACCACCATTACCTGGCGCTCATCGCGGTGATTCCGTCGCTGTGGCTGTGGGTGGGCATCTGGCGCGCCTGGGGATGGAGACCGTTTGCCTGGTCCTTCGGGTTCTTGAGCGCTGGACTACTCACCTATCTGTACCTGCCACTGCGTGCCTTGCGAGAGCCGTTCCTCAATCTCGGGAACCCATCGACCCTGGGACGTTTCCTTTGGGTGGTGACAGCAGAAGCCTTCCAGAAAAGCCTTTCTCAGGAGGCTTTTGCTCCTTTCGGAGAACGCTTGGCCGACGTCTTGATCGTCACGTCCGAAGATCTCCACATCGTGGTGCTGGTCGTGGCCCTCCTGGGCGCGTACTTCATGCTCCGACTCAGAGCCTCGAGGAAATATGGACTGTTTTGGCTGACCGTCTGGGCCGTTTACGCGCTTGGCCGAGCAGCTCTCGGTTTCGTGCGGGGCAACCCCGACGCCGCCGCGTACTTGATGTTGTCCTATGCCTCGCTGGCGGTCTTCGCGAGCTTCGCGATCGGCGTCTTGCTGACCGCGTTTGCCGATGCCATCCCAAGCAAACCCAGGCTTGCTTCGGTTCTCGGTGCGGCCCTCGCATTAGGTGGATCGTTGCAATTCGTCCGGTCTTACGAAGCCTCGTCGCTCAGACATTTCGCCGACACCGATGTGTTCGACGATGGCTTACGCCGGTCGCTGCCGCCGCGCTCGATCGTCTTGGTGCACAATCCGCAGACGATCTTTCGCTACTGGGGGGGCGAGGCGGAGGAGATCAATCGCCCAGACGTCACCATGATCCCGCTTCCATTGCTGACGTATCCGAGTCTCGTGGATCGCTACGTGAGAAACGAGCCGGAGTTGACTCCGCTTCTGCGCTCCTACGTGCTCGACGGATCGCTGAGCGTTGCCGAGGTCCAAAGCCTTGCGGCGCTTCGCCCCGTGTACGTCGAGATGGACGTCCGAGTCACCCCGGAGATGATGGATCTTCTGATTCCCGAATGGCTCTATTATCGGGTCTTGACCTCCGAAACGACGGAGACCGACGAGGCGCGCGCGATGCACGAGCATGCGGCTCTCTGGGGGGACATCTACCAGCGGATCGGACATCCAATCGAGGAGTACACCAAGACCCAGTTGATCTGGCGCCACTACGCCGATTCGCTGTATTTTGCTTCGGTGGGTGACACGAACGCAGCCATACGCACCATTGCTGCGGGTCTTGCCTTGAATCCGCACGCTCGCGAGCTCTTGCTGATGCGAGACGCATTGCAGAATGCCACGCCGGGCGAGCGCATCGACATCGCGCCGTTCACGATCCACTGACTATGCGAGCTATTTCGCCTCTCGCTCGGCTCTGCGCGCGCGCCGATAGACCTCATAGAGGCTTTGACGGATTTGCGGCGGCACGCTCTGCCGCAAATCGATCTTCCATGCCCCAGCTTGTTTCACGAGTACGATGGGTTGGAGCTCGCGCGAAGCGGAAGCGGCGCGCACCTGGGCCGCCCCGTCCTCAATGCTGATCTGGAGCTCGTCCTTCGCGGCGACGAGCTGTCCGAAGACGAATCCGCCGAGCCCATGGTCGTGCTCCCCCTGCCAATCCGAAAAGCAACTTTGGAAGAGCGCCTGATCGCGGAGCTCGAATCGTTCCCGAGCCTCCAACCTGCGTCGCGCCTCGTTCTGAGAGATGTCTTGCACGCCGTAGGCGCGGAAGAGCGAATCGATCGTTGCACTTGGTGATTCGAACCCCGTGGGTACCGGATCCCGTTTGCAGGACGCCATCAGGAAGAGGGCTAGGGCGGCGATCAGGACCGAGCGCATGAGCCCGTTATTGCCGCGTTTTCCATGCCTGTCTAACTATTGACGGCCCAATCGCCATGCTTAACGTGCGGGTACATGCGACTCGACAGACTCACCACGAAAACGCGAGAAGCCCTCGTAGCTGCTCAACAAAACGCGGCCGATCGAGGCAACCCTGAGGTCTATCCAGAGCATCTGCTGCTCGACCTCCTCGCGCAAGCAGGCGGTCTTGCACCAGCAATTCTCGAAAAGGCAGGGGCGGATCTACAGGGTCTGATTCGAGCACTAGGCGCGATACTCGATCGAATGCCCAAAGTGGCCGGCGGCGCGGAGCCAGGAATCTCGGCGCGCCTTCGCGACGTGCTCAATCAGGCTTGGACGGAAACCGAGGCCCTGAAAGACGAGTATACCTCGGCGGAGCACGTGCTGCTGGCCGCGTACAAAGACGCCCAGCTAAAGAAGGCGCTCGAAGCACAGGGCGTCGATCGTGCGAGACTGCTCGAGTCATTGCAGGAGGTGCGTGGTAGCCAACGCGTGACCGATCCCGATCCAGAGGGGAAGTTTCAAGCCCTCGAGAAGTACACCCGCGACCTCACCGAAGCGGCGCGACAAGGAAAGACCGATCCCGTAATCGGGCGTGACGAAGAGATTCGGCGGGTGATGCAAGTGCTCTCGCGACGCACGAAGAACAACCCCGTGCTCATCGGAGAGCCCGGCGTTGGCAAGACCGCAATTGCCGAAGGGATCGCTCACCGTATCGTTCAAGGCGACGTCCCTGAAGGACTCAAAAACAAACGGTTTCTGGCCTTGGATCTCGGAGCGATGCTCGCGGGGTCGAAGTACCGCGGCGAGTTTGAAGAGCGCCTCAAGGCAGTGCTTCAAGAAATAGAGTCGGCAAAGGGAGAGATCATTCTCTTCATCGATGAGTTGCACACCCTGGTCGGCGCCGGCGCTGCGGAAGGCTCGATGGATGCGAGCAACATGCTGAAACCGGCCCTGGCGCGCGGGGAGTTGCGATGTGTGGGCGCCACCACCTTGAACGAGTACCGCAAGTACATCGAGAAGGACGCCGCTCTCGCTCGACGCTTTCAACCCGTCTTCGCGGGAGAACCTTCTGTTCCCGATACGATCGCCATTCTTCGCGGACTCAAGGAGCGTTACGAGATTCACCATGGAATCCGAATTCAAGATTCTGCGATCGTCGCTGCGGCGACGTTGAGCCAGCGCTACATCACGGACCGATTCTTGCCGGACAAGGCGATCGACCTCGTCGATGAAGCCGCATCGCGCTTGAAGATGGAGATCGACTCGCTGCCCGCACCGATCGACACCATCCAGCGAAAGCTGACGCAGCTGGAGATCGAGCGCGAGGCCCTCAAGAAGGAAAAGGACGAGGGGAGCAAGAGGCGCCTCGAGGATATCGAAATCGAGCTCTCCGAGCTTCAGGAACAGCACGACACCATGCGCGCGCAGTGGCTGAGCGAGAAGGAGCTCATCACCGAGATCCGCGAGAAGAAGGAGCTGGTCGAGACCTTGCGCCTGGATTTGGAGCGCGCGGAGCGAACCACCGACTATGAGAAGGCCGCCAGACTCCAGTATGGCGAAATCCCCGCCGCAGAGACGGCGGTCACTCGGGCTCAGCAAAAGCTGGCCGAGGTGCAAGCGTCGGCATCCTTCCTGAAGGAAGAGGTCACCGAAGAGGACATCGCCGAGATCGTCTCCAAGTGGACCGGCATTCCGGTGACAAAGATGCTCGAAGGCGAGAAGGACAAGCTCCTTCACATGGAAGACCGTCTGCGGGAACGCGTGATCGGGCAAGAAGAGGCGGTGGTCGCAGTGTCGAACGCCGTGAGGCGTTCGCGCGCAGGGTTGAGCGAGCCCAATCGACCGATCGGCTCGTTCCTGTTCCTCGGTCCGACGGGCGTCGGCAAGACGGAGCTCGCACGCGCGCTCGCCGAATTCTTGTTCGACGACGACAAGGCGATGATTCGCCTCGACATGAGTGAGTACATGGAGAAGCACGCGGTCTCCCGGCTCATCGGCGCACCTCCTGGGTACGTCGGTTATGAGGAGGGCGGTCAATTAACCGAACCGGTGCGTCGCCGTCCGTACTGCGTCATTCTGTTCGACGAGGTCGAGAAGGCACATCCTGACGTGTGGAATGTGCTTCTTCAGGTGCTGGACGACGGTCGATTGACGGATGGGCAAGGTCGCACCGTAGATTTCAAGAACGTCGTGATCGTCCTGACGTCGAACGTCGGATCACACCATATCATGGCCCTCGACGACGAAGAGATGATGCGCAAGGCCGTCATGGACGATCTTCGTGATGCATTCCGACCAGAGTTCTTGAATCGACTCGACGAAACGATCATCTTTCACCGACTCGACCGCAGACAACTGCGGAGCATCGTCGACGTACAACTCAGAAACTTCGAGAAGCGGCTCGCTGACCGCGACCTGCGCCTCGAGGTCGCCGAAACGGCCAAAGACTTCCTGGCCAACGTCGGCTACGACCCGACCTACGGAGCCCGGCCGCTCAAGCGTGCCATCCAGCGCTATCTCGAAAACGGATTGGCAGAGGATATCCTTGCGGGCCGTTTCACTGCGGGAGACACGATCCGCGTCGAAGCGGGCGACGGAAAGCTGGTTTTCGAGGCCTCGAAGAGTCCCGGCCACGGCGAGAGGCGTGCGACGGCCGAATAGCCAGTAATTTGGGCCCAATGGGATAGATTTCCCGCGAAAAGCGGGGCCCTCCTTGCATGCCCGAGTACACTGTGTAAGCCTCCGGCGCTCTTAGAAGGAGCCAAAGCGTTCATGGTTGAGACCGTCCAGTGTAAGCCAATCGAAGTTCACGTCGGTGAACGCGGACTCGAACGTGCGGTCAAGCACCTCAAGCGCAAAATGGCGACCGAGGGCATCCTCCGAGAGCTGAAGCGACGCCGTCATTACATGAAGCCGTCGATCAAGAAGCGGAAGAAGTCCGCGGAGGCCGCGCGCCGCCGCCGCAAGCGCGTTCGCCAGATCACCGAGCGTCCGTTCTGAGACGAAGCCTTCGGAGTTAGCCCTGTGGCTTTTCGGTTGCTGGCTCGCGACGCAATCCGGGGCCCCAACGAAAGCGTCGGCCAGTACGCGTTTCCAAGAAGCGAGCGAGCTTGTGAAAGTCGCTTCCGACTTCGATGTAGCGCACCTCCGTTTGCAGCGTGTGAGGATTGATGAGGGTCGAGAACTCGACGTATTGCAGTTCCAATTGCCCGCTGACGCTCACCATGTAGCCATCGAGCCCCTCCTCCATCAAAGCCCGAAACGCTCCGATGCCGAGCTGGCTTGCGAGCATCACGTCGAACGCGTGCGGCGGCGAGCAGCGGGACTCGTATCCGAGCTGAATGTGCCGTACCTTCTTGCGTCGCCCGGTCCGCTCCTCGTATCGGGTTTGCACCCGGTCGGAGACCATCTTGGCGAAGTCGAACGCGCCCAAGCGAATGTGACCGTGCTCGTCTCGAGGCATTCCGAACAGCGAATTTTCGGGTAGAAGCTCCGCGAGACCCTCGGCTAGGACGACGGTGCCGTAGTATTGCTCTCGATTCTCGCGCGCGATGATCAGGTCGACGATTCGATCGACCAGCGCCGTGATGGAGAGCCGTCGTTCGACGGTTTGCTCGCCTGTGACCGGCTCGACATCCGTCGCTTCGATCGCAAGCTCACCGAAGACGTCTTCGGTCGAGATCACCATGTTGGCCTCACCTGCAATTGCGACGCCGTACGAAAGCCATCCGGCTTTGCGCCCCATCGTCTCGACGATGAAGTAGCTCGAGGTTGCGATGCAATCGGCCCGAAGATTCAAGAGCTCCTTGGCCATCACGTCGACGGCTGTGAAGAATCCAAAGGTGAAGTCGATGCCGCGATAGTCGTTGTCGATTGTTTTGGGCAAGTGGACAATTCGAATTCGGTCTTCCGGAGGGATTTGGTGTCGCTGGTACAGGTGGAGAAAGTTCGCGGTCTTGAGCGTGTCGTCTCCGCCGATCGAGATGAGCGCATCGACTTTCAGCTCCGCCAAGGCACGGTAGATTCTTCGGAGACGCTCGGTCTTTTCGGGATCGACGAGGTCAGATGGAACCTCGATGCTAGCGCCCGGATTGACACGAGCCGTGCCGAGGATGACGCCCCGGCTATTGCGCAGCCCTCGAATATCCGCGGGCGTGAGTGAGCGATAGTGCTCGGGCTCGATCATCGGATGGGTGACGGGGTCGTACTCCTGGAGATTGGTGTACCCGTGGAAGACGCCGATCACTTCGGCGCCCGCTTCGAGAAACGAGCTCGCAGCGGCCGCGATCACGGCGTTGGCTGCAGGTGCGGGGCCGCCCGAAAAAACGATGGCCACTCGTTTCACCTCGTTCGCCACACCGAACTGTAAGCTCGACCAGGCCGGATTGCCATTCTTTGCGCCAGGCGCTCTACTGCGGGCCATCGACATGGCCATCGACCTCGAGAGCTTGGGCTATGAGACCGCTCCGATCGAGTTCGCGTACACTTGGCGCGACACGGTGATGTATGCGCTTGGGGTAGGGGCATCGGCCGTCGAGGAGCTCGATTATCTCTACGAGGGTCGGGGGCCGAAGGTGCTTCCCACGTTTTGCACCATCCCCATGTTTGCCGTCTTCGATCCGCTGGTCGATCGGATCGGCTGCGACCGGCGCGGGATGGTTCACCACGGACAAGAGATCGAGATCTTCAAACCACTTCCGCCGAGCGCGCGACTCCGAATCATCGGACGGGTTGCGGCGCTATACGACTTGAAGCGTGTCGCGATCTCGGTTTTTTCGATGAAGGCCTACGATGAGGACGGCGACCTGATCATTCGCGGTGAAGTCAAGCTGCTCTTGCGAAATGACGGTGGTTTCGACGGCCAACGGCCACCGAAGGACCAACGCTTGCCACTGCCCGAACGCGCACCCGACTTCGAGATCCATGACCGGGTCGCCCCGACCCAGGCACTGCTCTACCGTTTGAGTGGTGACTACAACCCGCTGCATGCCGATCCAGAGTTCGCGGCCCAGGTAGGGTTCGACAGACCGATCTTGCACGGTCTGTGCACGTTTGGCTTTGCCGGACGCGCGCTGGTCCGTGCTGCCGGTGGCGGTGACCCAGATCGGTTGGCGATGTTCCGGGCACAGTTCAGCAAGCCGGTGTTCCCAGGCGACACGCTGATCGTTCGTGGTTGGGAGGAGGGCGCGCGCGTGATGGTCGGGGTGACGACGGAAGAGCGGCCTGACGAGTCGTGTTTGAGCAATGCTTACGCCGTGTTGCGCTGAAGACGCGGATTTCTTTTTCTTCTTGCCGAAGCCGAGATCCACACACAGGGTTCGTTGGTGACGCGTGCCTGCTCGCCATGGCGGTTTCTTCTCCTGCTCTGGTGGGCCGCCGCCCTCGGGTGCACCGCGGCCGCGCCAGGGGCGACTGAGGCTCCCCCACCACCGGTCCATGCGGTGCAAATCGAGCCCGAGACCGTCACTCCGATCTCGGAGGCGACGGCCGAAATCCTCGCAAATCGGCAGTCGAACTTGCGGTCCGAGACGGCCGGAAGAGTCCTCCAGGTCTCGATCGAGGAAGGGGACCGTGTCGAAGAAGGCCAAGTTCTTCTGCGCCTCGACGTCGGGCGCTCTGCTTCCGCGGCGCAGGCGGCCGAGGCTGCGGTCGCCGAGAGCGAGGCGCGGCTCGATCAGGCACGGCGCGAACAAGCTCGCACGAACCAGCTCGTGCAAAGTGGAGGTCTGCCGGAACGACGCTTGGACGATGCGGAGGATGCGGTGCGACTGACGGGTGCCGCTCGTGACGCCGCCCGCGCACAGGCGCGGCTCGCTCGGCGGGGAGTCACGGATGCGGTCGTCCGCGCTCCGTTTAGCGGCACCATCGTCGAACGGTCGGTTGAGCTTGGCGAGTACGTCGCTCCGGGAAGCCCGCTGCTCACTTTGGCGGACACCCACGTGCTCAAGGCCCGAGTCTTGCTTGACCCGAGAGAAGCCATCGACGTCAAGGTCGGCGCCAAAGCATTCGTCTCCGTGTACGCGCGACCCGGCGAAACGTTCACCGGCAAAGTCGTCCACGTCGGCGAGGTGATCGACCCGCGCACGCGACGCCTTCCCGTCGAAATCCAGCTCGACGACGGTGGCGAGCGCTTGCGCCCGGGCTTGGTGGCCAAATTCTCCGTCGAGACAGGCGAGGCACGCGTGGTGATTCGCGTGCCTCTCGAAGGGGTTTTCGAGCGGTTTGGAAGCCAAGACGTCTATGTCATCGAAGACGGGATCGCGAAGCGCAGGGCGATTGTTCTCGGCCCGGTTCGCGGCGGTTTTGGAGAGGTCATGGAAGGCCTTCAGCCGGGGGAGACAGTCGTGAGCAAGGGCGTCACCCGAGTCGTGGACGGATCGAAGGTCCGCGTGGTGCCGGTCGAATCGGACACCACATCGTCGCCTTCGCACATCGGCGAGCCATGAGCATTCCAGCCTTCTCTGTCCGCCAACCCGTGCTGGTCAATCTCGTGGCGATCTCGACGGTGGTGTCGGGCGCATTGGCAATGAGTGTCATGCACCGTGAGTCCTTGCCCACGATGCCGACCGGTTGGGGAACCGTCACGACCGTTTACGTAGGCGCATCGCCCGAGGAGATCGAGCAGCTCGTCACCATCCCGATCGAGAATGCGGTCGGCGATGTCGACCAGGTCGACGAGATCTGGAGCTCTTCGAAAGAGGGTGTTTCCTACGTGAGCTTCCATTTCCACGCCGAAGTCGAGGACATCACGGGCGCACTGATGGAAGTGTCGAACGAGATCAATCGACTCGACGATTTGCCGATCGATGCCGAGCGCCCGATCGTGCGGGAGGTGAAAGTCGACTTCCCGACGATCGTTGTCGCGATCCGAGGTGAGGTTCCGGAAGTCGTCTTGCGTCAGCTCGGCAAGGACATGGCGGACCGAATCGAAAGGCTGCCAGGGGTGTCGGGCACCTGGCGCAATGGCATTCGAGACCGGCAATTCCGGGTCGATGTGGACCCCGACCGGCTTGCTGCCTATCGGCTGTCCCTGACCGCCGTCACCGACGCCCTCCGGTTTCGCGCTGCCAACGTGCCAGCGGGGACGACGAAAGGGGAAGGAGACGCGCGGCTCGTACGGGGGATGACGCGGATCGGGGACGTGAACGAGTTGGCCCAGGTCGTGATTCGGCCCGACGCCCATGGAGGCTCGGTACGCGTAAGCGATGTCGCCGAGGTGAGAGATACTTTCGAATCCGGAAAGTACAGCGGGAGGGTGAACGGTGAACCCGCAATCGTGCTCACGGTTCGCAAAGAAGAACAAGCCGATAGCGTGCGGATCAGTGAGGACGTGCACGCACTGGTCGATCGCATGCGGCCCACGCTACCGAAGGGAGTGACCATCGACTTGTTTGGAGATGCCGCGGCGGAGGTTCGCCACTCTCTCGGCGCTCTCTACGCAAACGCTGCGGTGGGGCTGTTGCTGGTGGTGCTTCTCCTATGGATCGCGATCGGTGCGCGGAACGCAACGATGGCGGCCGCTGGGCTTCCGGTGGCTCTCGCGGGTGCGGTCATCGCGATGCAAATGATGGGCATCACGATCAACATGATGTCGCTTCTGGCGTTGATTCTGTGCTTGGGCGTGGTCGTGGACGACGCGATCATCATCATCGAGAACATCTACCGGCACTTGGAGGCGGGGATGCCGCGCCGGAAGGCCGCCGTCCTCGGCACGGAGGAGGTCTTCTGGCCTGTGGTGGCCTCTACACTGACCAGCTGGGCGGCGTTCCTTCCGTTGCTCCTGATGGAAGGCGTTCTCGGGAAATTCTTTTCGATCATCCCAAAAGTGGTGGTGGCTGCACTGGGGGCATCGTTGGTCGAGGCGATGTTCATTCTCCCAAGCCACATGGCGGAGTTTGGCAAACTTTCTCGTCCAAAGACGCTGGATTCCGGCCCCCCCCAAACACGGCTACAGCGAGCGAGCGGCCGTATCGTTGCCACCTACGATCGAGCTCTTCGATGGTCGCTTCAGCATCGCGCGACTATCGTGTTTGGCGCCTATGCGCTCTGCGCCTTGATGGTCGGCGCTGCGTTTGCGTTCAAAGACGTGATTCTTTTCACCGAAGGCGATCCGGACATGTTCGACGTTCGGGTTTCCATGCCAACCGATGCCTCCAAGGACGAGACCGAGGCGCTTTTGGCCCAGCTCGAGGCTCGCATCCTCGCGCTCGAAAATCCGGACGTCGAAGCGACGCTCGCCGTTCGCGGAATGACGAGAACCGACATGGGACTCAGCTCGGGTGATCACCTGGGTATGGTCACCGTCTTCTTGGTGCCAGCGACCCAACGAACGAGCGTTCATGGCGGGCGCGACTTGGTGACCCAGGTGAGCGGGCTCTTTGACGATGTCGTCGGCCCGAGCCGGCTCGAAGTCGTCGAGGTGCGGCCCGGCCCGCCGCGCGGTGCGCCCGTTGCGGTGCGCATACGCGGCGAAGATTACGAGCGCCTGGTCGAGCTCGCCGAGCGGGTTCTAGCCGAAGTTCGGGTTATCCCAGGGACGCGGAACGCAAACCACGACTACGAGCTGGGTAAGCAAGAGCTGCAAATCAAGGTCGACGAGCAACGCGCGGCACTTCATGGGCTCACGCCCGCAATGGTTGGTAGTTGGCTGCGAAGTGCATTCGGAGCGACTCCAGCTTCGACTTTGCGCGAAGGCGACGACGAGATCGACATCCTCGTGCAACTGCGAGAGGACGCGCAACGAGACCCGGCCCGGATCGCTTCGCTGCAACTCATCGCGCCCAATGGCGACGAAGTCGCGATCCGCGAAATTGCGGAAGTGACACATGGACGAGGCCCCGGCGTAGTTCGTCGGTACCAGCAGAAGCGAGTCGTGAGCGTTCTCTCGGGCATCGACGAGAGTGTGACCAACAGTGGCGAGGTGAACTCGACGCTCCAGAAGCGTCTCGCATCACTCGAGGCCACCAACCCAGATATCCGATTCGAATACGGTGGACAATACGAGGAGACGCAGGAGTCAGTCGATTCCTTGTTCCTGGCGTTCGTCGTCGCGATGCTGCTCATCTACACGATCTTGGCGACCCAATTTCAAAGCTTTTCTCAGCCTTTGGTCGTCATGGCTGCCATTCCCCTCTCCTTCATCGGAGTGAGCGGCGGTTTCCTTCTCAGCTCCAAGCCGATTGGTTTGATCGCCCTGGTGGGTTTGGTCGGTCTGACGGGGATCGTCGTCAACGACTCTTTGGTACTCGTCGACTTCATCAACAAGCGGCGTGCGCAAGGAATGCCGCTAGATGACGCAATCGTGGAAGCCGGCAAGTTGCGCCTCCGACCGATCTTTCTGACGAGCGTGACGACCATCGCCGGTCTGGTGCCATTGTCACTGGCAGGTGACGTTCTCCCTCACCTGGCGCCCATGGCACAGGTGATCGTGTACGGCCTGACGTTCTCCACACTGCTTACTCTATTGGTGGTGCCCTGCCTGTATCGGCTCGATGTAGACTTGGCCGCGCGGGGGTCGCGTTGGTTTGCACCCATGAAGCGCTGGGCCACCGATCCGGGCGCGGCAGCGGCTGACGACACCCCAGACACGAGCGCGGAGTGACCGAAGGCGGCTGGTCGTGGCAGCCAGCTCTGGGAGCTGCTACGCGCAGCCCATGGCCAAGCGTTTCAAAAACCAAGTCGTTTGGATCACCGGCGGAGGGAGCGGGATTGGCCGCGCCCTCGCATTGGCGTTTGCAGACGAAGGTGCCTCGGTTGCGGTTTCGGGCAGGCGCGAAGAGCGGCTCCACGAGGTGGTGCAGGAGCTCGAGGCAAGGGGTGCCAAAGGGTTGGCTGTCCGATGCGACGTCACGGATGAGGCATCGGTGGCGGAAGCCGTCCAGAAGATCGTTCGGGCTTGGGGCGGGCTGGATGTCGCAGTCGCCAACGCTGGCTTTGTCGTGGCCGGACGGATCGAGAAGCTCTCCGCGGCCGATTGGCGACGGCAGCTCGACGTCAACGTGATTGGCGCTGCGATGACGGCGCGATACTCGATTCCGCATCTGCGCGAGCGAAAGGGGCGCTTGGCGCTCGTCGGCAGCGTCGCAGCGATGATGCCGACGCCGGGCCTCGGCGCGTACTCCGCATCGAAGTATGCGGTCCGCGCGATCGGCCAGGCCGTTGCGGTCGAGCTCCATGGCAGTGGCGTGACCTGCACCACGATTCATCCGGGCTACATCGAGAGCGAGATCGCCCAGGTCGACAACCAGGGCCGCTTCGACGCTGCACGCAAAGACAGTCGCCCAAAGCAACTGATGTGGCCCGCCGATCGTGCAGCCCGGGTCATGGTCGACGCCATCGCGAAGCGGAAGCGCGAGCTGACCTTCACAGGCCATGGCAAGATCGGCGCATTCGCTGGACGCCACATGCCTGGCCTGGTGCACTTCGGCCTCACTCGGGCCAAGAAGTAAACCCTATTCCACCGTGTAGCGGAACATGAAGAGGAGATCGGTCTTCTTGAGGCCCCCGATGTCTTGCCGGAGGGATGCCTCGATGCCGACCTTGCCCTTGGTGAAACCGACCCCGGCAGTCATTTGGTTGAGACCCCGGCCGCTATCGCGACGGTACCCAATACGCAGCGGAATCATCTCCCCCGCGATGTAACTGAGGCCTCCGCCGGCGATCAACTTCGTGCTCGCGAAGGTCGTGAAGTCGAAGAGGATATCGCCGCCAACGCTGAAGCTCGCGACCGGCGCCAAGCTCACGCTGGCCCCAGCCATTTGCGGCGCGAGCGCCGAGTACGTCTTGACGAGGTTGTAGCCGAGACCTGAAATCCGAAGCCACGGAATCGGCGAGATCGTGGCAGACGCATCGAGGGTGATGCCATTGAACGAGGGGCCTACCAGCTGACCATCGACTCGATCCCCATCGAGCTTCGCCCACCGAAAGCCGATGCCTAGGCCAAGCTGCGGGATCGCCTGAACGCCGATGCCGGAGCGCCAATCCCAGCCACTATAGAGCCTGTCTTGCCCGCTGAAGACGCCTCGGAAGCTGGTCCCCATGGCTACCTTCTTGCTCGTGGTCGAGTCGACCACCGAGCTGCCAATCGTCCAATACGTGCCGCCTTGACCCTTGTTGCCGGGTACGATCTGGGAGAAGGCCTCGATGTGATAGGCCGAGACGGCCGCCATGTTGGAGGTGTTGTAAGCAAGCGCCGAGGTCCCCGTCGCTCCGGCGCGCGCACCAGAGCCCATCGCCAAGCCATAGGTGGTCTCGAGCGTGTCTTGCGGGGGCTGATTCGAGGGGCTGACCGCGCCACCGACGCCGGACGGCGCTTCGACCTGGGCAAACGCGGCGTGCAATGGGCACAGCACGGTCGATAGACCGACGATCCACGTCGCCCCCAGAGCTCGTCTTCCCCACGTGACCAATTCTGGGAGAAGCTAACAGCGATGGATCACCCTTCCAAATTGTCGACCCCGGTACCCTAATTCGCCGATGGGGCAATAGCCGTGGGTCGTGCCCGCAGCTCTGACCGGCGCGCGGGGAGAGTGTCCGTTCATCCTGCTGACGCATGGATGCAAACGAGATACCTGCACCGACGATGAACACCTGCGCGGGTGGTACGCGCGATCGAAGCGGGTCGATCCGTTGGTACGAAATCCGACCGAAACATCGGGACTTCTTGGTGGACAAGTTGTGGATTGAACACCCGGCATGCTGCGATCACTCGTGATCACGGTGTCGAAGAATCCACACAGCTCGTGGAAGATCGATGTGCGAGAGGGCCGCGAATGTTGCGCAAACGATAACAAGACATAATCCGAAGTGATTGCAACAGCTTGTCAACACCGGTGCAACAGTGCTCAAATCGGCGCGCGTGTCTGTCAAAAAAACTGCATGCGAATCTTTCGCGATCACGTGCGTTTAGAAATTTGTTTGTCGATCCCCGTAGACGCTTTGGAAACTCGCTGCTAGTTTCGGCGCCCTTCACTCGAAGGATACCGGTCGGCGGTCGGCAGAGTCGACGCACATTGGTGGATACAACGGTGGTGACTCGGACCAGGGAAGCTGTGGATACCCTGGGGACGTGAATGCTGGGGTGCGCCTTTTTTGGGGGCAGGGACACGATGATACAACTGTGGGAAAAAGCGCTCGACCGTCTAAAAGGGAACCTATCACCCGAGAACTTCGAGACCTGGCTGCGTCCTGTTCAGTTTGGAGGCATCGAGAGCGATGCACTCGTTCTACGGATTCCCAATCAGTTCTTCGCGGAGTGGATCACCGCACACTACCTGGACATGATCGTCGAGACCCTGCAGGCCGAAGCGGGCGAAACTCCAGTGCCAAACAAAGTTCGCTGGGAGCTCGACGATACCCTCCGTGAAATGGCACAAGAATCGCGCGAGTCGGCTGCACCGCCTGCTCCTCGTGCTCCTCGTGCGACGCCGCAGGCTCCCGCGACGGCTGATCTCAACCCGAAGTATCGATTCAAGAACTTCGTCGTAGGGCCGGCGAATCAGCTTGCGCACGCGGCGAGCGTTGCTTGCAGCTCGGATCCGGGTTGTCGTTACAACCCACTCTTCATTTACGGCGGCGTCGGTCTCGGCAAGACGCATTTGGTCAATGCAATCGGCCACGCGATCATGCAGCGAAACCCCCGCGCGCGGATCTTGTACGTGTCCGCGGAGCGCTTCACGAACGAATTCATTTGGTCCTTGCAGAACCAGCAGATCAACGCGTTCCGACAGCGGTATCGTTCCCGATGCGACGTGCTCTTGATGGACGACATTCAGTTCCTCGCCGGCAGAGAGCAGACGCAGGAAGAATTCTTCCACACGTTCAATGCCCTCTACCACTCGGACAAGCAGATCGTCGTGACCTCCGACGTCTATCCACAGCAGATCTCGGAAATGCAGGAACGCCTGGTCAGTCGCTTCCAATCGGGCATGGTCGCCGACGTCCAGGCACCCGAGCTCGACACCCGCATCGCCATTTTGCAGCAGAAGGCCGAGAGCGAAGGGATCGAGCTGCAGAGCGAGGTCGCTCTGTTCTTGGCTCAGACGGTCAGAAGCAACGTGCGTCAACTCGAAGGTACCCTTTTGCGAATCGCAGTCCGGGCCGAGTTGCTCGGGCTTCCCATCGACCTCGAGCTGGCCAAGGAGACGATGCGAGCAATCGTCCCATCCCAAGACGCCGAGACGTCGGTGGAAGACATCCAGCGCATTGCGTGCGGCTATTTCGGTATCCGTCTTGCCGACCTCAAGTCACGGCGGCGTCACCGTGCCGTCAGCTTTCCCCGAATGGTCGCGATGTACATCTGCCGGCAGCGGCTCGGGACGAGCTATCCGGAGCTTGGTGAACGCTTTGGCGGCAAGGATCACACGACCGTGATCAGCGCTGTTCGCAAAATCGGCGGCCTGATCGAGGCACAAGACGATCGCGTTCTTGGTGCCGTGGGGGCCATCGAGCGCAAGCTCGGTGTCTGATGCCGCGCGGTTTCTGGCCGGGTTGGGGGGTTCCTTCGAAGGTCTCGGCAAGCCGGGCCTTCCATACGCTTTTGGTGTATACCAGCGCCTGTGCGTAGCCTGAGATCAAGTTGTGGGGTTCTGCTGGGGATGGGTCCTGACGAGCTCTATCCCCACCGAGGCCACGATCAGTCACCGCCACGGAATTCATTCAAAGCTTAGTTTTTCCAAATGGTTACATTACTTCATACACAATTCACAGCTGTTAAGACGACGATGAATTTTAAAATTAAGGATCTAACGCGGTGAACAAACAGACTCAGCCGTACAGGGAGTGAACCAAAACATGGAGCTCACGATCGACAAGCAACAGTTCCTCCGTGGCCTTGCGCGTACACACGGTGTCGCTGATCGCAAAAGCTCGATGCACATCTTGTCGAATGTCTTGCTTTCTGCCGAGGGAACGAACCGTCTTCGCTTGTCCGCAACCGATCTGTACCTCGGCGTGACAGCAGTCGTTCCCGCGAAGATCAAGAAGGGCGGCACGATCGCGGTTGCTGCGCGAACACTATTCGACATCGTGAAAAACCTTCCCGATGGTGAGGTCAGCTGGAAGCTCAGCGACAGCCATGCAGTCGAGCTGAGCTGTGGCAAGGTGCGCTATCGCATCCCAGCGATGCCAGGCGAAGATTTCCCGCCACTGCCAAATCCTGGTGATGCCGATTTTGCTCACCTCGACGCGGGCCGGCTCGCAGACCTGATTTCGCTTACCCAGTATTCGATGTCTCACGACGACACGAGACCGCATCTTGCAGGGACCCTCTTCGAAGGCGACGGGAAGGTGGTTCGCATGGTGACGACGGATGGGCATCGTTTGTCGAAGGCTGAGCAGAAGATCAGCAGCAAAGGTTCGATGATGAACTTCAGCATGCTGATTCCCCACAAGGGCATCGCTGAGCTGAAGAAGCTCTTGGACGACATCAAAACCGCGAAGGGCAAGGCAGACGAACCGACCACGATCGGTATTGCCACCTCCGGAGGAAACGCATTCTTTCAGAGGGATGATTTGTGTCTCAGCGTCAAGCTCGCAGATGAGAACTTCCCGCCGTACAACAAGGTCATCCCGAGCAAGCAAACCCGTACAGTCATTGCTGCGCGCGGACCGCTGGTCGAGGCCTTGAGACGCATCAGCTTGGTAGCCAACGACAAGAGCGGTGGGGTGCAGTTGATGATCGAACCGGGGGTCCTGCGCCTTCAAAGCCAGAACCCGGAGGTCGGCGAAGGCAGTGAAGAGGTCGATGTCGACTATGCGGGGGAAGGCCTACGCATTGGATTCAATGCGCGTTATCTTCTCGACGCGCTGAGTGCGTTGCCCTACGACGAAGTCGCAATCGAGCTCAGCGGGGAGCGTGACCCAGGGGTGCTCAAACCCGTTGGGGAGAACACGGATTTCATTGGCGTCATCATGCCCATGCGCATCTAGGGCAGGGAATTGACCAAGAATTCGCGGAGCACGCATGGCCCCAGCCGGGTGACTGCCCTTCGCGCTCGCGGCTTTCGCAACCTTCAATCGCTCGCGTTCGAGCCCGGCTCGCACTTCAATGTCATTCACGGTGACAATGGAGCCGGAAAGTCGAATGTGCTCGAGGCGATCTACTATCTGGGTGCGCTCCACAGCTTCCGAGGGGCGAAGACCGAAGACCTGATCGCACTCGATTCCGATGGTGCTCTGCTCGATGCCAACTTGGATGGAGGAGCAGCGCCTCACAAACTGCGAATCGACATCAGTCGTACTGAGCGGCGACGCCTACTGCTCGATGCAAAGCGTCCGCGCTCGACCAGTGTCTGGCATCAAACCGTTCGGATGGTGTTGTTTCATCCCGGGGATCTCGTGTTGGCTGCAGGCTCGCCCGACAAGCGGCGCGCGTTTCTCGACCGGATGCTCGAGCAAATGGATCCGATCTACAGCTCGACGCTTGCGACTTACGAGAAGGCCCTGAGGAGCCGCAATCGATTGCTCAAGGATGAGCGCACCGACCGCCGGTCCATTCGCGCCTACGATGCCATTCTGAGCAAGGCAGGGGCGGTAATCGGCCAGGCCCGCGGACGCCTGATCGCAGATCTGGCCCCACGGGTGGAGCGTGCGTTCACCGACGTTTTCGCGGGTGATACGCCGCTGGGGGTTCGATACCTGCCACGGGTCGAGCCTACGGAGGAAACGATCGCCGAGGCACTCGAACGAGCGTTCGACAAGGACCGGGCTCGGGGGTTTACCGCAGACGGACCCCATGGGGATGATCTCGAGTTGCGCCTACACGAGGTCGGCGCACGTCATCACGGTTCGCAGGGCCAACACAGAACCATCGTCCTCGCGCTCAAGATCGCGGAGCTCGACTTGCTGAGCGAGCGAACGGGCAGGGTGCCGATCCTCCTACTGGACGATGTGTCGAGCGAGCTTGATCGAAGCCGCAACCGCAGATTTTTCGAGGTCCTGAGCCATGCAGGCGGGCAGGTCTTCCTGACCACCACACATCCGGAGTTCATCCTCCTCGAGCACGACCGGGTCGACTTCTCCGTCACCGGCGGGCGTGTCACTCGATGATCTTGGCGCTCTTGATGTAATCGAGCTTCGGGAAGCTCTCTCGAAGGTAGGCGTTGCCCCGGGTCTGCATCAAGCCCTGGTCGGGGCCGCGACCTCGCGGCGCGCCTTCGCCGTAACCGTCATAGAGAGCGTCGACTGGCGTCATGTCCTTGACCTTGCCAAAGGGGGCGAAGCCCATGCCGTCGAGCCTGGAATTGTCGGTGAAGTTGATGAAGAACTGGGTCGTTCGCGAGTTCGGTCCCGAGGTGGCGAACGTGACGGTGCCGCGCGAGTTGCTCGCCTTCACGGAGTCGTCCGGGATGCGCTTCTCGCGCCACTGCGTGTTGAGCGCTGGGTCGCCACTGATGCCGACCTGGGCCATGAACCCGTTGATGACGCGAAAGAACGCGACATCGGTGTAATAGCCGTTCTGAACCAGCTCGTAGAAGCGATCCGCACCGTTCGGAGCCCAGTCGCGGCGAACGTCGATGACGATCGGGCCTTTAGTGGTATCGAGCTCGACCGTGTACTGGTCCGGTGCTCGTCCCGGGTCTTCCTGCGCTTCGAGCGTCTTCGCGGCAGCGGGCGCAGGGCTTTCTTCGCCTGGGCTCGTGCTCTTTGCGGTCTCTTCCTTGGGGCATCCAATCAGGAATGCTCCGGCCAACATGATCAGGGCTGCAGTTCGCATGCCCGTACCTTGGCAAGCTCGGGCGCGAGCGCAAGTCATCGTAGCAGGGCTAGGCGTCGAAGAGACCGCGCAGCTTCTTGAGGAAGCTCGCCTGCTGGGGATAGCTAGCATTGCCGCTCTCTTCGGCGAGCTCGGTGATGAGCCTGCGCTGCCGACGGCTCACTTCCTGGGGCACCTCGACGACGACCGTGACGAGCTGATCCCCCTTGCCATATCCGCCGTATACGGGGATTCCCTTACCACGCAGCCGAAACACCTTCCCGGACTGGGTTCCCGGAGGAACCTTCATCGCGACTTTGCCTTCCAGGGTTGGGACATCGATGGTCGCACCGAGCACCGCCTGTGGGAACGAGATGGGGATCGAAACCAAAATGTCGGCGCCCTCGCTCTGGAACAGCGGGTGATCGCTGACCTTGATGTTGATGTGAAGGTCACCATTTCCGGCGGCGCTCGTCTCGCCAGCGCCTCGCACGGTGCGGACCGCTCCATCTCGAACACCGGCGGGGATCTTCACGTTCATCGATTCGGGCCGCATCCTGGTGCCGGCACCGCCGCACGCATCGCAGGGCGATGGAATCTTCGTACCCGTGCCACCGCATGCATGGCAGGACCGCGCAGCTGCGAAGAGGCCCCGTTGATATTTCACCTGTCCGCGGCCCTGGCAAACGTTGCACTTGTGAACCGGGGTCCCCGGCTTCGCGCCTTCACCATTGCACGCCGCGCAAGGAGCGGGGCGGTTTACGTCGATCTTCTTGTCGGTGCCGAGTGCGGCTTCGACGAATGAGATCTCTAGGTCGTAGGTGAGGTCTCGACCGCCGCGTCGCTTGCGGCGACCACCGCTGAACACGTCGCCGAACAGTCCTTCGAGTATGTCGGTGACGGCGCCGAAGTCGCCCGGTTCGAAGCCCGGGCCCCCAGGGTCGAATGCGGCATGACCGAAGCGGTCATACTGCCTGCGCCGTTCCGGGTCGCTGAGGATCGTATACGCTTCGCTCGCTTCTTTGAAGAAGTCCTCGGCAGCGGGATCATCGGGGTTGCGATCGGGGTGAAACCGCATCGCGAGCGCGCGAAACGCTTGCTTGATCTCGTCGGGCGACGCACTGCGATCGACTTCTAGAATCAGGTAGTAGTCACGCTTCGACACAGGTTTTTCGCAGTGTAGGCGCGCAAACGGTCGGCGCAAACAGCATGGATAAGTGTCTCGGAATGTGGGAGGGGAGGTACATGCCAAGGGTCGAGCTCGAGGTCGGGGAGGAGGATGCCGGGGAGCGGCTCGATGTCGTGCTTTCGCGCCGAGTGCCCCAACTGAGCCGCGCGCGCGCCAGGGCACTCGTCGACGAGGGAGGGGTTCGGGTATGCGGTCGGCTGGCGAAGAAGAGCCACAAGGTCGCCGCCGGAGACTGGATCGAGGTGCATGATATGCCCGGCCCCGCGGATTTCGACGCAGCTCCCGACCCAGACCTCGCTCTCGAGGTCTTGCTCGAAACAGAGGCCTATGTGGTGGTCGACAAGGCGGCAGGGGTGCCGAGTCACCCATTGAAGGAGGGCGAGCTCGGCACTCTAGCGAACGCCCTGGTCGCCCGTTACCCCGAAATGCGAGGCGTGGGCTACAGCAAGCGCGAGCCGGGTATCGTCCATCGCCTCGACATCGACACATCTGGAGTGATGCTCGCCGCCCGCAACCAGGAGGCGTTCGAGGCGCTTCGGAAACAACTCGAAGCGGGCGAGATCGAAAAGCACTATCTCGCGCGTTGCCAAGGCGTCGTACCCGCACCGATCGTGATCGATCTCCCGATGGCCAACGATCCCCGCGACCGCCGCAAAGTGCGCGTCTGCACAGACCCGCGCGAGATCAAACGTTTGCGTGCGCAACCCGCGAGAACCGAAGTGCTGACCAGCACGCCCGCTGCGCACGGGTCACTCGTCGAGGTTCGCGCGGACAACGCGCGGCGCCACCAGATCCGGGCCCACCTGGCCGCCATCGGCCACCCGCTCCTCGGCGACACCCTCTATGGCGGCCCTCCCCTCGAACCCCTTAACCGCCACCTCCTGCACGCCGTTTCCATCAAAGTGGGGACATGCTCCACCAGCACAAAGCCCTGGAATCACAGGCTTTCTGCGCCAAAGATCGCAGCTCCTGACGATTGAGATTCAGCGGCGCGGGCGTTGTGAGCGCCGGTCGCGTTTGGGCTGGCTCTTGCCGGGCTCGACCCTAGCCCGAAGTTGCTCGACCTGATCGCGCAAACCCGCAGCTTTCTCGAACTCGAGCTCCTCGGCGGCGAGCAGCATCTCACTGCGGAGCTCTTCGATTCGGGCGCGGATATCCGCCGAATCGTTTGACGCTTCGCCCTTCTTCAAGATCGGAATCACGACGTAGTCGCCCGCCCCCGTCGATGGGTCCATCTCGAGCACGGCCTTCTTGATCGTCTGGGGCGTAATCCCGTGCTCCTCGTTGTACTCCGTCTGCCGTGCGCGTCTGCGTTCGGTTTCATCGATCGCGTAGCGCATCGCCTTGGTGATCCGATCGGCGTACATGATCACTTCACCGCTCGCATTGCGCGCGGCCCGGCCGCTGGTTTGAATCAGCGAGCGAGGTGATCGGAGGAACCCCTCTTTGTCCGCATCGAGGATGCCGACCAGGGAGACCTCGGGCAGATCCAAACCCTCCCGAAGCAGGTTGATACCCACCAGGACATCGAACTCGCCCCGCCGTAAATCTCTAAGAATATCAATACGTTCCAATGTATCCACGTCGCTGTGTAGGTAACGTACCCGAACGCCGATCTCGCTGTAGTACTCGGTGAGATCCTCCGCCATTCGTTTGGTCAGAGTCGTGATCAGAACGCGCTCGTTCCGTGCAACGCGCACGCGGATTTCACCGAGAAGGTCGTCTACCTGGTGCTTGGTTGGGCGCACGTGCACCTGCGGGTCGAGGAGCCCCGTCGGACGAATCATCTGTTCGATCACGACGCCACCAGCGCGATCGATCTCCCAATCGCCGGGTGTCGCACTCACGTGAATGACTTGCCCGACGCGCGCCTCCCATTCGTCGAACTGCAACGGTCGATTGTCGAGCGCGCTCGGCAGCCGAAACCCGTGCTCCACCAGTGTCTGTTTTCGCGATCGGTCGCCGCGATACATCGCCCCGATTTGCGGCACCGTGATGTGGGACTCATCGAGGATCACGAGAAAGTCGTCCGGAAAGTAGTCGAGCAGAGTGGGTGGAGGCTCGCCTTCCTTGCGCCCCGAAAGATGCCGACTGTAGTTCTCGATTCCATGGCAGAAGCCCATCTGTTCGAGCATTTCGAGGTCGTACATGGTGCGCTGCTCGAGGCGCTGTTTTTCCAGCAATTTTCCTTCTGATTCGAGCTTTGGGAGCCATTCAAGGAGCTCTCTGCGGATCGACTTGATCGCGCGCTGTCGATGCTCGTCCGGCGTGACGTAGTGGCTGCCAGGGTACACCCCGTACTGCTCCAGCTCGGCGATGACCTTGCCGCGCATCGGATCGATCTCGACGATCCGCTCGATATCGTCGCCCCAGTACTCGACACGCACTGCGAGATTCTCCGAGTGAGCAGGGAAGATTTCGACGACGTCGCCACGAACGCGAAAGGTGCCCCGATGGAAGTCGATGTCGTTGCGTTGGTATTGAATGTCGACGAGCCTGCGCAAGAGACGATCTCGCCTGAACTCCTGGCCCACTTCCAGGTTGATCAACATTTCTTGGTACCACTCAGACGAGCCGATTCCGTAGATGCACGATACGCTCGCAACGATGATCACATCTCGGCGTGCAAGCAGGGATCGCGTCGCGCTGTGTCGCATGCGATCGACCTTGTCGTTCACGATCGCGTCTTTCTCGATATAGGTGTCGCTCGACGGGATGTATGCTTCGGGCTGGTAGTAGTCGTAGTAGCTGACGAAGTACTCGACCGCGTTGTTTGGGAAGAGCTCGCGCATCTCGCTGTAGAGCTGTGCCGCCAAGGTCTTGTTGGGGGCCATGATCAGGGTTGGACGCCCCGTCGCCGCGATCACGTTAGCGACTGTAAACGTCTTCCCACTACCCGTGATCCCCAACAAAACCTGGTGCTGGTCACCCCGGGCCAGCCCCTCCAAGAGCTGGGAAATCGCCTCCGGTTGGTCCCCTTTGGGTTGCAGATCAGTGACCAGCTCCAGCTTCCGCGACATCTCCCGAGGCTATCACCCCTTGCATCGAGGGGTAGTCCCCATAATGAGTGGGCGATGGACTTCCGCCGCCTTCTCGACGTGACGACCGCAACCGCTGCGAGCGCGGCACGCCCGAACTTCGGCAACGTTCACCATCCGCGCCGCGCTGTTCCAGCGGCGCCGCTCGAGCTCTACGAGTTCGAGGTCTGCCCATACTGCCGCATTGCGCGCGAGGCCCTATCGGCGTTGAGCCTCGATCCGATCGTCTACCCTTGCCCGCGGGGCGGCACCCGCTTCCGAGAGAAGGTCAAGACGGAGGGTGGTCGATATCAGTTTCCATATCTCGTCGATCCAAACACCGGCGTCTCGATGTATGAGTCCGCCGATATCGCCGAGTACGTCTTCCGCGAGTACGGCGACGGCCGCCCGCCTTGGTTTCTGCGATGGCGCGCATTTGCCGTACCGACCTCGATGCTCGCGTCGGGGTTTCGTCCGAGACGGGGCCGTCGCGCCATCCGTTCCCGTCAACCCGAAAAGCTGCTCGAGCTCTACTCCTACGAGGGATCGCCCTTCTGCCGGATCGCGCGCGAGGCGCTTTGTGAGCTCGAGCTTCCGTACAGGCTTCGTAACGTGCCGCGCCAAAGCCCAGACCGCGATCGCTTCATATCGCTTTCCAGCAAAATGCAGGTCCCCTATCTGATCGACCCGAACACCGGCGCACGGATGTTCGAATCAGACGAGATCTGGCGGTACCTCTACGACACCTACGCGATCGACGACGCTCGGCGTTAGGCCGACGAACGAGGCGTCCGAGCGATTCCTCAGCCGTTCCTTTGGGCGAAGGCCTTCGTGAAGTCGACGAATTTCAGGACGTCGGAGGGCTCCATGGCGTTGTAGATCGACGCGCGAATTCCGCCGACCGAGCGGTGACCCTTGATACCCACCATGCCGGCCGCAGCGGCCTCGGCGATGAGCTTCTTCTCGAGCTCCTCGGTCGGAAGGCGGAACACAGGGTTCATCACCGAGCGCGACTCCACCTCGACGGGGCAGCGGAAGAAGCTCGGGTTCTCGTCGATCATCCCGTAGATGTAGCCGGCTTTCTCACGGTTGCGCTTCTCCATCGCGCTTGCGCCGCCCTGGTCGCGCATCCAACGAAGCACGTTGCGGATCATGTAGACTGGGAACGTCGGGATCGTGTTCTGCAACGAATCGCCATCGAGAATGGTCTTGTACCGAAAGATCTTGGGCAGCGTCTTGGGACTTCGCTCCGCCAAATCCTTGCGCATAATCAGCACGGTGATGCCTGCAGGGCCGAGGTTCTTTTGCGCGCCTGCGTAGATCAAGCCGAACTTCGACACATCGATGGGGCGCCAGAGGATGTCGCTCGACATGTCTGCAACGAGCGGAACGTTCCCGCTTTCCGGGTAGGTGTGGAACTGCGTCCCCATGATCGTATTGTTTGTCGTGATGTGCGCGTAAGCCGCGTCGGGGTCGAGGTCGAGCTCGGCTTGTGTCGGGACACGCGTGTATTTGCCATCGACTTTTCCGGTTCCAGCCTCGCGGGCCTCGCCGGTGATTTGGGCTTCGCCGAGCGCCTTGTCACTCCACGCGCCGGTCATGACGTAGTCGGCCGACTGCCCCGGTCCACGAAGGTTCATCGGCACGAGTGCGAACTGCGCCGACGCTCCGCCCTGCATGAACAGCACTTCGTGGGTATCTGGTATGGCGAGAAGCTCACGGAAGAGAGCCTTTGTCTCCTGGTGAAGCTTCTCGTACGCGCTCCCACGGTGACTGTGCTCGATGAGCGACATCCCCGTGCCCTCGTAGTCGAGGAATTCTTTGTGAGCATATTCGAGGACCGGCAACGGAAGAGTCGCGGGCCCCGCATTGAAGTTGATGACGCGAGCCATAGGCGCCGCAGCGTAGCCGTGGTTTCGGGCCGTGCAACTCGCTCTCGCACTGCTTCCCGACCCTCGAAAAATGGTGGAGCTGAGGGGGATCGAACCCCTGACCTCCGCATTGCGAACGCGGCGCTCTCCCAACTGAGCTACAACCCCGAGGTCGGGCGTTCGTATAGCTGCGCCGCTTCCGCGTGCAACTCGAACCACGCAGCGGTGCGGCCGAGTAACTGAAAATTCGTGCGGTTACCGCGCTTGCCGAGGGGGTCCTCCAACCTCTACCTTGAAGTGATGAGGGACACGTGGGGGAGAGGTCTCCGGTGGATTTGTTGGGGCGCGCTGCTGTTGGGTCTCATCGGCGGGGCTTCGGCGGCGGCCCAGGAGGCGGCCGACGATGCAGCGGCGCGAGAGTATTTCGAGCGCGGTCGCGCATCGTTCGAGCAGGCGGACTACGAGGGGGCCCTGGTGTATTTCCGGCACGCCTACCGGCTGAGCCGTAGAGGCGAGCTTCAGTACAACATCGGCGTTGCAGCAGACCGCTTGCAGCGCGAGGACGAAGCACTGGAAGCGTTCGAGCACTATCTCGAAGAAACCGACAATCCTCCACGTGCAGCGGAAGTGCGCGAACGCATCGGCGCGCTTCAAAAATCGATCGCCGAACGAAAAGCGACCGAGCGCGCGCTCCAAGAAGCAACGATCCGCTATCAAAGCCCTGCGCAGGGATCGATAGCGAGTGACGGCGCGCGGATTCCGAGCTCTGCGATCATTGGAGCGAGCGCCATCGCTGCCGTTGGCGTCGCCGGTGTTGTGGCGATGGGCGTGGGGCTTGGGAAGAACGGTTCGTGCAAGCAAGAGGTCGCGGGTGGCTGCGTGACGGAGAGCTCGGCGACTCCGTGGACTTGGGTGTACGGAGGGCTTGGTGTCGCGGCATTGGTAGGCAGTGCCACTTGGCTCGCCGTGAGCGCAAAGCGCCACAAGGATGGACGGAGCACGCAGGTGTCGCTGTCGCCGACGGGACTACGGGTATCGGGAACATTCTGATCGAAGTATCAAAATAGACACATCTCACAGGGACTGCGATCGTCAGATTTTCAGCAGGTCGAGTAGCTGCCCGACCGCATCCACCATGCCGCTCGGGGCTTGAACGCGCGGCACCCGGACGATCGGAATGTGGGGAAGGTAGTCCGCCAAGACGTCGGCATTCGACGCGCGGCTCATGTCTTCCTTCTGGCTTCGGTCGACGTGGTTGAGCACGATGGCGTGGACCGCGATCTTTCGTTTTTGGAGCGCCTCGATTGCGGTGAGTGTATAGGACAAGACACCAAGCGCGTTGCGCGCGACGACGACGGTTTGCAGATCGAGCAACGCAGCGAGATCGGCGATTGTGTGCTCACGATCGAGCGGAACCAAGACCCCTCCCGCGCCCTCGACGATCGCGCAGTCTGCATCATGGGCGAGCACGCGAATCGTCTTGGCGAGCGCGTGAATCGAGCCGACGCTTGGACCCCCACGCCTTTCAATCGCATAGGGCGCAAGGGGTTCCTTCGAGCGATACAAGCCCGGCGCGTTTGCCAATGACTGGTTGTGGCAAGCGCGCGCGAGCTGCAGTGCGTCGAGCGGGTCGGGATCGACACCGGTTTCGATCGGTTTGATCGCAGCGACACGTTTGCCTCTTTGTACGCATGCGCTGGTCAGCGCGCTGGCAAGCCAGGTCTTCCCTACTCCGGTGCCCGTTGCAGTGATGAACGCGCCTTTCATATCGAGCTCTCCTATGGTTCAACCAGGAGCGACGCAAACGCGGCGATCGCTTGGTCGATCTGATCGGGTCGATGGGTAGCCATGGGTGTGATCCGAAGGCGCGCGGTTCGCTCCGGAACCGTGGGTGGCCGAATCCCCTGAACGAAGACTCCGCGGGCGAGGAGCTTTGCCGAGAGCTGCATCGTGCGATCGTTGTCCCCGATCAGCACCGGCAGGATTTGACTCTCTCCTGCGGGGACGTCGAAGCCCAGGCGTCGAAGGTCAGCGCGAAGCTTGCGGGCATGCCCAAGCAAGGTCGCCCGCGCCGTGTCCGCCTCGCGCACGAGCTGTAGCGCGGCGATCGCTGCCCGCGCGATCATGGGCGGCGGCGCGGTGGAATAGACAAAGCTTCGCGCCCGGTTGCGAATGAGCGAGACGATGTCCTCGCTAGCCGCAACGAACGCTCCCGCAACGCCGAACGCCTTCCCAAGCGTCCCAACGATCACGTCGGGCGCGACACCGAGTGCAGACGATAGCCCGCGTCCGTGCGGGCCGAGCACACCCAGGGCGTGCGCTTCGTCGACGAGTAGCCCGCTCTCGAAGGAACGCGCGAGTTGGTCGATCTCACGCAGAGGCGCAGTGACTCCATCCATCGAAAAGAGCGAGTCGGTCATGATGAGCGAGCGGCGCGCGCGCGTTCTGTGCTTTTTGAGGAGGCTCTCGAGATGGCCGACGTCTCGGTGAGAATAGACATGAACCTCCGCGCGCGACAGACGAGACCCGTCGATGAGGCTTGCGTGGTTCAGGGCGTCGCTGAAGACCGCGTCACCGGGGCCGACGAGAGCCTGAACGGTTCCCACGTTGGCTGCGTACCCGGTGGAGAAGAGTGCGGCCGCAGGACGGCCCAGGAAGTCGGCGAACGCGGCCTCAGCCTGACCGTGAGCCTCCATCGTTCCCGTGATCAAGCGGGATGCGGCTGCGCCCACGCCATCGTCGCGGCCGGAGGCTTCGCATGCGCTCGAGAGGACCGGGTGGTTCGCGAGCCCGAGGTAATTGTTGGAACAGAGGCAGAGGACGGGGCGGCCGTCGATTTGGACTTCGGGGCCCTGGGGCCCCGATATTCGGCGGGGCGTTCGAAGCAGCCCAGCGGCTTCCAGTTCCAGGAGGGCCTCGCGGATCTGAGTCTGAAAGCCCATAAGGCGGATCTAAGCCCACAGTTCCTCGAGGGTCAAACCCGCGGGGGTCGTGGATGTTGCACGTGAAACATCCCGCGCCGGTCAGGGGAAGGATGTTGCACGTGCAACACTCAGAGCTGGACGTCCTTGCGAGGATCCACCGCGAACGCGTCCTGCACGGTCTTCAACGCCTTTTCGACCTCTTCGGAATGGTCGCTGGGAAGCATGATCTCCAGATGGGCGATCAGATCCCCTGCTGTCTTGTCCTTTGCTCGCACACCCTTCCCCCGCAAACGCAGCTTCGAGCCGCTCTGGGAACCTGCGGGGATCGAGAGCTGAACGCTCCCCTCCGGCGTCGGCACACTCACCTTCGCCCCGGAATAGGCCTCCAAGGGAGTGATCGGAACCCGCACGTGAAGCTCCTTACCCCGCATCCAGAAGTAGGGGTGGGTCCGAACTTTGACCTTGAGCACCAGATCCCCTGCCGGGCCGCCGTAGGAGCCCAGCCCTCCCTGACCCCGAAGCCGGATCTTCCCCTCGTTTCGAACTCCGGGAGGGATACGAACCTTCATGGTGCGCTCGCCGTCCGGCGCACGGAGGCTCAGCTCCTTGGTGCAACCGAGGACCGCGTCGCGAAAATCGACCGTGACTTCGGATTGGAGCTCCGCGCCCTTTCGGGGCGCGCGGACATACGCGCCTCGCCCGGGTCCGGCCTGGCCGAAGAGATCCTCCAAATTGAACTCGTACTCCCCTGCCCGACCCCCGCCCCTCCGGCCTCGGCTTGCCGCTCCGAAAATGTCTCCAAAGTCGAATCCACCAAACCCAGCGGCGCCCTGGGTCGCGGCTTGGTATGCCTCCGGGTCAAAACCTTCTCGAAGCCCCATCTCGCCGTACTGGTCGTAGAGCTTCCGCTTCTCGCTATCCGAAACGACCGAATACGCCGCCGCGACCTCCTTGAAGCGATCCTCCGCCTTCTTGTCATCGGGGTTGCGGTCCGGGTGCAGCTCCTTGACGAGCTTTCGGTACGCCTTCTTGAGCTCCGCAGGGCTCGCATCGCGCGACACCCCCAGGATCTTGTAGAAATCGCGGTCAGCCATGGTGGTTGAAGATAACCATTTGCGGACGCGTTTCAATGCGAACGATAGATATCCTGAGGCGAATTAGGCTGTATTTCATGTAAAACAGGCCACTTCTGTCTAAAAAATCGCGATGAATAGCCACGCGAGCGCTTCTAGCGGTTTCCCGACCGTTCTTGCTGCCTTCGGAATCGCATGATACTCGCTCGCCATGGGCTTGGTCGATGTCTCCCGCCTTCCGCAACACGTCGCCATCATCATGGATGGCAATGGACGCTGGGCTCAGGCGAAAGGCAAAGCCCGAACTGCGGGGCATGAGCGCGGCGCCGACGCTGTACGCGCGACGATGCGTGCGGCTCGGAGGCTCGGCATCCCCGCTCTGACCTTGTACGCATTCAGTGAACAGAACTGGGATCGGCCGGAGCAGGAGGTCAACGCGCTCGTCGACCTCCTGTGCGAGTGCCTCGTGTCGGAACGCGACGAGCTCATCGACAACGAGATTCGCTTGTCCGCGATCGGCCGGCTGCACAAGCTTCCCGAACGCGCGCAGGCGCGATTGCGATCTCTGATGGCCGAAACCCGATCTTGCGAAGGCATGACGTTGACGCTCGCGCTGTCCTACGGCGGACGCGAGGAGTTGGTCGATGCCGCGCGCACGCTCGCATCGGAAATTCGCGACTGCACGATCGAGCCCAGCGAGATCGACGAAGCGGTGATCACACGGTTGCTTCGGTCGATGGATGTGGGACCCGTCGACTTGCTCATCCGCACCGGTGGAGAGCAACGCATCAGCAACTTTCTGCTCTGGGGATGCGCCTACGCGGAGTTCTATTTCACCGAGGAGCTCTGGCCAGATTTCGATGCAAATTCGCTATATTGCGCGATTGAGGCATACCAGGACAGGGAGCGAAGATTCGGTCTCGTTTCCGACGTACGGCAGGAGCCAGAAGCCAGCACAGAACGTAGCAAGTTGGAGCGCGCAATATGAACGACGCGATCGAGCAACCGCCTTTGAAGAAGGGTCTGTCCGGCACCGCGCTTCGCGTTGCAACCGTTGCGCCACTGATTCCAATCATCATCTGGATGATGTTCGCGGGACCTCGCTGGCTTTGGCAAACGTTCATCCTCGCCGCGATCGCGATCGGCGGTTACGAATTGATGGCGATGAAAGTTTCATCGTCGCGAAGGCTTCGCACATGGGGTTCGTTGTCGTCGGTCCTGTTCGCCTACACGATCATCTTCAACGACAGTGCGACGGCGGTGTATGGGGTCGTGTTGCTGATCATCTTCAGTGCCATGGTCTGGGGGCTCTTGCAGGAGGATCCGCTGCACGATGCTGGCGTGCGCATCGGCTGGTTGATCGGCACGCCGGTGTATGTCGGCGGCGGTATGGTCGCGCTCGCGCTGGTGCGTGATTTTGATCCGACGGGAGCCTGGGTGCTGATGACGATGGCGCTCGCATGGGGCAGTGATACCGCGGCGTATTTCGTCGGTCGGAAGTTCGGAAAGACCAAGCTCGCACCGCGCATTTCACCCAAGAAGACCATCGAAGGGTCCGCTGGAGGCTTGGCGGCTTCGGTCGTCGGCGCCTTGATCCTGAGCTTCTTCTTGCCCGGGCTGGGGCCCCTCGATGCCGTGGCTCTCGGGATCCTCGGCGGCGCCGCCGGGCAAGCGGGAGATCTTCTCATGTCCGTGCTGAAGCGAAGCAGCGGCGTGAAGGACAGCGGCGGAATCCTGCCAGGTCATGGCGGCATTTTGGACCGCGTCGATGCGCTCGTGTTCACAGCTCCGGCCACCTGGGCCTACGGTCACTTCCTGGCCGGTTTGGGATAGGCTGGGCGAGCGCCTGTCCGTTGCCCCACTTCGCAATCGGACGCAGCGACGACGAAATCGTCCTCGTCGCGGAGGAGCGCTTCGTCCCGCGCCACGATCGGCTTCAGGCGTCGCTGCTACCAAAGCTTGCGAGCCTCGGGATGGACGGGCGCTGATCAGCGTCCGGCGGCCCTCTTGATTGCGCCGAGATCGAGGATTGCGCCGCCTTCTCCGACGACACTTGGCTGCTGCCCGTCCCACTTTTCCACCGCGCGCAAGTACACGATTTCTGGGCTAATTGTCTTTCTCAGAAGCTCTTGCGCCTTGGCTTCGGCCTCGGCGTTGGCCAGCATCGCGTTCGCCGTACCTCTAGCCTTCGCCTCGGCCTGTTCGGCTTCGACCTTGATGCGCGCGAGATCATTCCTCGCCGTGAGCGCGCGCTGCTCGGCGACCTGCTTCGCTTCGACTGCCTGTTGGTACTCGGCGGCAAATTGGAAATCCGTTATCGACAGCTCGGTTACCAGGATGTCGTTCTTGGCGAGCGTTATCTTGATGCTGTCACCGAGTGTCGCTTTCACTTCCTGACGCTTGGTGATCAGCTCTTCGGCGGTGTACTGCGCCGTCGCTTGTTTGAGAGACTCTTGAAGCGCGGGATCGATGATCGTGTTCTCCACCATCAAGCGCGTGCCTACGTTGCGGAAGACCTCGACGACCCGCGCCGCGTCGATCCGGTAGTTCAACGCGATCTTCGTCGACACGACCTGAAGGTCTTTGGACGAAGCCGTTGCGCTTGCTTCCATCTTGTGGACTCGCGTCGAGATGTTGACGATCTGAGTCTTCACCGGTGTTCTAAAGTAGATCCCTTCCTGCAGAGCAACATCTTGGATTTCGCCCCACTTCATCACCACGCCGAGATTGCCAGCATCGACCTGTGTGCAACCGGCAAGCCCGGTGGCCAGAAGCGCCACCGAGACGGCGCGCGGAAAATTCTGCTTGAATTTCATATACATATCTCTCATCTCTAGGGCCCCGTTACCGCTCGTCCGCTCGCCCTGCTTACCAATCGAAAATGGCCACTACGATCCCCGTGGCGACGATCAGTGCGCCTGCCGCACTGTCGCCATAGCGTTGGATCCAGTTCCCTTTGAACATCTGAGCGCCGGAGTGCGCCAAGGTGACGAGGGTGACCATCGCACCGACGGTCGCTATCTCGTACGCCACCACGAGAGCGATCGTCTCCGCGGCCGAGAGCGGCGCCGCGGCGAATAGAATCGGGATCACCGCAACGCAAGGGTCCGCGCAGTAAATCAAGAACAACGACCAAGTTGTAACGCGCGAAGCGTCGTGCACGTGATCGTAGTGATCGTGGCGATGATGATGATGACGATGATGGTCGGTGTGACCGTGATGATCGTCGTGATCGTGAGGGTGGGCGTGATGGCCATGTAGGCGAGCTGCCAATGCCCCGCGGAGACCCCAAATGCCGTAGGCGAGGCCAAACCCGATCAAGAGCAAGCCCGCGACCGAGACCATCTGTTCGCCGAGCGATTGAAAAAGGTGCGCACCGAACATCAGTGCGAGAAGACCGAGCAGCACCGAGACCGTCACGTGCCCGAGCCCGCAAACGAATGCGACGCGTGCCGTGCGCCCTCTCGACCAGTCTCGCGCGCGTGCCACCGCGGCGATTGGAACCCAATGGTCGGGCGCCAAAGAATGCAGTGATCCTATGGTGATAGCGGCGACCGCCAGAGATGCGAAGAGGCTAGCCGTGCTCATGGTGATGCCCCCCGGGGTGCTCGTGATGGGAGTGCTGCTCAGCCGGACGCGCAGTGGGCTCAGGTCGGCGATCTTCGAGCCATCGCAACCAGGCGTCGATCCCTTCTCCTGTTCGCGCGGAAACCTTCAACAAGCTTGCCTCGGGCATCACGCGGGCGAGTGCGTCTTCAACGGCCGCGACGTCGAAGTCCAGATGCGGAATCAGATCGATCTTCGTGAGCAAGACCAGATCCGCCTTTTGGAACATCACGGGATACTTCAGTGGCTTGTCTTCGCCTTCGGTGACCGACAGGGCGACTACGTTCGCGGCCTGACCGAGATCGTATATCGCTGGACACACCAAATTCCCAACGTTCTCGATGAAGAAAATGTCGCGGTCGTTCGCAGGGAAATGGTGCATCGCGTGATGCACGAGACGCGCATCGAGGTGACACGCCGACCCGGTCGTGATGGTCGTGGAGACGATCCCCGCAGCGTTCAGTCGATTGGCGTCACGATCCGTCGCTAGGTCACCGCTCACCGCGCCGAGCTTGAGGCGTCCAGCAGCAGCTTTGGCAGTGGCTTCGAGAACCGCGGTTTTTCCGGCCCCAGGAGAACCCATGAGGTTGATCGCCAACACGCCTAACTCATCGAAATGACTCCTGTTATGAGCTGCTTGCGCATCGTTGTCAGATAGGATCCGCTCCTGCACCTCGATAGGAACGATCTCTGGGTCACCGCATCCGCAGGTCTCACACATGAGGGGCCTCCATTTCAATCCGTTGCAAGATGATCTCGTCTCCCTGAACCATGCGGGCCGGGCGTCCACAGGCTTCGCACCGAAGTATTGCACCACGCTCGATGATACGACCGCAGGAAGGGCATGCCCAGCTCGGTGCAACCGTGGCGATCTCGAGCTCGGCGCTTTCACAAATCGTCCGCTCCCGAAACGTGTCGAAGGCGGTCTTCAACAAATCGAGCTCGACGCCGGACAGCTCGCCGATCTGTACGTGCAAGCGATGCACACGGGCGTTTCCATACGCCGCAGCTTCTTGCTGCACGCGATCGATCAACGAAGCGACGATGGAGTATTCGTGCATCGCGCTACTCGCTCCCGAACGTAGGCGGACGTTTGTCGAAGAAAGCGGCGATGCCTTCGGCGAAATTCGGGCCGTCCGCGATGCGAGCAAGCTCTGTGAGCTCCGCATCGAGGTGGACGTCGAGACGATCCATGCCGGCGGCCTGGTTCAGAAGGCTCTTCGCAACCCCCACCGCGGCAGTCGGTGACGCGGCGAGCTCGGTCGCGACCTTCATAGCCTCCGCGTCGATCGAATCAACGGGAAATACGCGGTTGATGAGCCCCCACTGGAGCGCTTCGGAAGCGGTCAAACGCGGGTTGAGAAGCACCAGCTCGAGCGCCTTCCGAAGGCCGATCAAGCGGGGCAGGAAGAACGTCGAGCTCTCCGCCCCCGTGAGCCCGGTCTTGAAGTACGCCCACTCGAACCAGGCACGCTCCGAAGCGACGACGAGATCACAACTCATCGCGATTCCGAAACCACCTGCCGCAGCTGGACCATCGACCACGGCGATGAATGGCTTGGGCGCTCGCCGGATCTCCGAGATCGTGCTGTGGATGTATTCGAGGATCTGTTTGAAGATCTCGCCGTAGCCCTCGCGCGGCTCGCTGGTCTCGGGTTGCAAATAGCCCAGCTCGTCTCGATTGCCGCCGTCGCGAATGTACTTCAGGTCGGCACCACTGCAGAACACCCCACCCTCGCCGCGAATCAAGACGGCGCGCACGTCTCGATCGCGGGCCAGTTGCAGACCCGCGCGGCGGAAGTCCTGGGCGGTTTCCACATCGAGCGAATTGAGGCGCTCCCGACGGTCGATGGTCAGAATTCCCACCGCGCCCTGCCGCTCGAGTCGGATGTGTTTCATCGTACCCATGGATCAACAAATCCTCGGAAGGAGCTCGCCCTCGGGTTCGGCGAGCAAGCGGCTCCCAAACCCCGTGTCGAGCACCACGAAGCCGGGCCGTTCGACCACGCATTCGCCTATAATTGCGGCATTTCGGCCTAGTGGATGCGCGCGCACGGCGTCCAGCACCGCATCGGCAACTCCGGGTCGCAAGCCGATCACCGCTTTGCCTTCGTTGGCGGATACCAAGGGGTCGATCCCCAGCAACTCTCCGACCGCGCGGACCTCGTCGCGGAGCGGTACCGACGTCTCGTCGATGATGATGCCGACCTCGCTCTTGCCGGCCATCTCGTGGAGCGCGCTCGACAAGCCCCCACGCGTGGGATCCTTGAGGGCCGCGACACCTTCGCCCCCAACGTCGAGCACGCGCCGCACGAGCGTGTGTAGGGGTGCCACGTCGGACTCGAGCCTGGTCTCCAGAGCAAGCTCGTTGCGCGTCGCCATGATCGCAAGTCCGTGATCGCCCATCGTCCCCGTGACGAGGATCTTGTCGCCAGGGCGAAGTCCGGCATCCGATACCAACCTCTTCGTGAACCCCACTCCGGTCGTGTTCAGCACCAGGCCGTCGAGCTCGCCATGCCCCATCACCTTGGTGTCGCCAGTGACGATCGTCGTTCCCGCTTCCTCACAGGTCGCGCGGATCGAGCTCCAAATCCGCATCAGCGTATCGCGCGAAAAGCCGTCCTCGATGATCACCGCGCAGGTCAACGCAAGCGGTTCCGTCGCTCCCATCATCGCGAGATCATTGATGGTTCCCGATACTGCGAGCCGGCCGATGTCTCCGCCGGGGAACTCGATCGGTTGCACCACGTGTGAGTCGGTGGCGATCACGAGGTATTGATCGCCCACGCGAATCGCAGCCCCATCATCCATTGCCGCCAGTCCGATTCCGTCGTTGCCCACATCGCCCAGGCCCTTCGCAAAGACCTGCTCGATCAGCGCACGCATCGCGCCTCCGCCGGTGCCGTACTTGAGTGTGATCCTTTCATCCAGCAAACGGGGATTGCGCGTCATGCCGCGCCTCGCTTCATCGATCGAAGATCGGGTCGTCCCCCATACTGATGCCAGATTCTACACGTGCCTTCCGTGCTCACCATGCACGCGCCAACCGGTTTGTCAGGCGTGCACTCCTTGCCGAACAGCTGGCAGTCCGACGGGGAGGCAATCCCGGCCATGATGTCGCCGCACTGACACTGCTGCACGAGCTTCGGCGGGGCGTAGCTCCAGAGCGCCGACGCGTCGATCGTGAAGCGCTTCCGTGTGTCGTACTGAGCGAACTCGTCGCGCAAGCGAAGATTCCCATTGGGCACATGGGCGATGCCCCGCCAGCGTCCGCCGGTAGGCCGGAACACCCGCCACAAGAGCTTCTGAGCGTGGACGTTTCCTTCTCGGGTTACGCAGCGCGGAAACGCGTTCTCTACGCGAGGTTTGCCGCTATTGATGACCTCGAGCAGCTTCACCAGACCCGCCAGGACATCGAGCGGCTCGAACCCCGCAATGACCACGGGCAAGCCGTGTCGCTCGACGAACTTCTCGAACACAGCGGAACCGGTGATGGTTGCCGCGTGCCCTGCGGCGAGAAAGCCTTCAATCTTGGTTTCCGGCATCTCTGCGACGATCTCCATGACCGGCGGAATGTATTTGTGCGCAGAGAGCACGGAGAAGTTGTCGGGCGGGTCATCGACCAGCACTGCTGCGGTCGCCACCGCCGTCGTTTCGAAGCCCGAAGCGAAAAAGACGACCTCTTCGTCCAGATCGCGAGCAAGCTCCACGGCTTGCGTGACGCTGTATACGACGTCGACATTCGCGCCCTCTGCCTTTGCATCCGCGAGCGAGAGCGACGTACCAGGAACCCGTAGCATGTCCCCGTACGAAGCGATGCGAACGCCCTTCTTCGCAAGCGCGACGGCTTCATCGACCTCCGGCACGTCGGTCACGCAGACTGGGCAACCAGGGCCCATGATCACCTGCAAATTCTCGGGGAAAGCGGACCTCAAGCCGAATTTCGCGATCGCCTGTTCGTGGCTTCCGCAGACGTGCATGAGCGACACGGGTGCGTGGTCGGCCTGTCGGACCAGACGCTCGAGCGCGTCGCGAAGACCGCGTGCGCGTTCCGGGTCGCGGAACTTCAACTGAGAGAACGAATCAGTCGGATTCATCGTGCGCTCCCTTCGGCGAGCGTATCGCCTCGGGCGCAGCGTGGATCTCGGCTCGCACGTCCGCGGCCATCAGATCCTCCTCGTCCGCGAGGCGCAGAAGCTCGTCGTACAAAGCCAAAGTCTCGACCGCCTCCTCGGGAGGAATCCGACGAATGGCAAACCCAACGTGGTTCAAGATGAAGTCGCCCGGGTCGACCGGGGCATCGCAGACTTCCAGTCGGACCTGCTTTTTCACACCCCAGAAATCGACCGTCGCGATCTGCATTTCGCGGTCGACGGAGATCACCTTGCCTGGAACACCTAAGCACATGTCAGAACTCCTCGGGGCATCAACCTTTGTCTCCCAGAAACGCGTCCGCGATCAAGGCCTGACCGAGCGCAATTCCCCCATCGCCGGGCGGAACTTCCGAATGCCGTAAGATATTGATTTTGCTAGACAATTTTTCTGCAATTCCCCCTGTGAGCCTGGCGTTCTGGAAAACGCCGCCCGTCAAGACCACAGGCGGGCTGCCGTGTTCTGCCAGAAGTCGTTCCAAGAGCTCCACAGTCAGACGCACCAGTGTGTTGTGGAAGCGAGCGGAAACGTCCCCGGAGGGGGCTCCGGACAACAGGTCCTCGACCGCCGCGCGGACCGTCGGCCGCAAATCGACTTCCATGGGGGTTTCGGTTCGATCGACCGCAAACGCGTACGCGTCTCGGATCGACTCGTTTGCCGCGTGGTCCCAGGCGACGGCCACCTGTCCCTCATAGGTCGAGAACGGTCTGTTCAGAGCGAACGCGCCGAAGGCATCGAAGTATCGACCGACGCCGCGTGCACGCGGTGCATTGAGACCCCGGTCGATCATCTGCGACACGACCCGAATCGATTCGGGCGCAATGTCACGAAAGAGCCCGAGTGCATCGACGGGTGGTGAGCCGTCAAATGCATCATGGAGCAGCGAGTATGCAACGCGCCAAACCTCGCGCATTGCCAGATCTCCACCGGGAAGGCGAACGGGCCGGAACGTGGCTAGCCGTTCAAAGCGATCCGGGAAACAGAGCAGGAATTCGCCGCCCCAAGAGGTCCCATCCTCGCCGAAGCCCGTTCCATCATAGACAACACCAAGCACGGGCCCACGAAGCCCATGTTCTGCCATCGCGCTCATGACGTGTGCGTGATGATGCTGAACGCCGACTTTGATTGCATCGTCTCGCATCATCGCGTAGCGGGTCGACAAGTAACCCGGGTGCAAGTCATGCGCGATCACCTCCGGCCGAACCGATAGAATCGTTTGCATGCTGTCGATCGCCGCCTCGAAAAATTCGAGCGCGGCGAGCGTTTCGAGGTCGCCGATGTGCGGACCAAAGTAGGCGGTGTCGCCAGATGCAATGCAGAACGTGTTCTTCAAGTGCGCCCCGCACGCGAGCACCGGACGAGAGACGGGACGCGCCAAGTAGAATGGTCGCGGAACGAATCCGCGCGAGCGTCGCATGACGGTGGGTATCCCCGCGATCACCCTCGCGACCGAATCGTCGCAGCGAATCGCGATGTCACGGTCATGGAGCAGGATCGCGTCTGCGATTCCGGCGAGGCGGCGAACGGCCTCCGCGTTTTTGCTGCAGATCGGTTCGTCGGAAACATTGGCAGAGGTCATCACCAAGGGTCGGCCGACGGCATCGAGCAGCAGGTGGTGCATCGGTGTATAGGGCAGGAACAGGCCCAAAAGCGGGGTATCAGGGCTCACCTCTGCAGCCAGGTGGGTCTCCCCGCGGCGCCTCAGCAGGACGATCGGACGCTCGGGGGCCGTGAGCAGTGCCTCTTCCTCCGCCGAGACCTCTGCGACCTGTCTTGCGGCATCGACATCGGCGACCATCACTGCAAATGGCTTCTCGTCTCGGTGCTTTCGCTCCCGAAGGCGGCGAACCGCCCCCGCGTTGCTTGCATCACAGGCTAGGTGAAACCCCCCGAGGCCTTTGACCGCGACGACCGCACCGCGCGTCAAGAGCTCGGCAGCATTGGCGAGCGGTTCCGATGCATGGGCAGCACCGCCATCGAGCCGGAGGAGGCTGAGCGTCGGTCCGCAGTCCGGGCATGCGTTGGGTTGAGCATGAAACCGGCGGTCCTCGATGTCGTCATACTCCCGCTGGCAGGCGGAGCACATTTCAAACTTCGACATCGTCGTCGCGGGACGGTCGTACGGGACGCCGGTCGCGATCGTGAAGCGTGGGCCGCAAGTCGTGCAGTTGGTGAACGCGTAGCGGTAGCGCCGGTCTCCCGGATCCCAGAGCTCGGCCAGGCACTGCGGGCAGGTGGCGAGGTCCGGAGGAATCGACAGGGCCTTGGTTCCCTCGAGATCGCTCGATTCGATCACGAAGCCCTCGACCGGAACGGTCGGGATCGAGCTCGACCGCAGGTTCACAACCCGAGCCGATGAAGGCACATCCACCCGTAATTGCTCGATAAAGGCAGCTAGTCTTGCGTCGGTCCCGAATGCCTCGATCGTGACGCCTCGAGGGTCGTTTCGAACTCTACCGCGAATGTCGAGACGCTGTGCAAGCCGGTAGACCCAGGGTCGAAACCCCACGCCCTGCACCGTTCCACGAACCTCAATCCGCCGTCCCGCCATCACGGTCCGTCTTCAGAAACACTGAGAACGTACGCGACGACATCCCATTTCTCTTCTTCGCTCAAGGTGGGCCAAGCCGGCATGGACGTGCCGCGCACTCCCTCGCTCAACACTCTGAAAACGCTCCGAGGACTCGCATTCGCGCGCCATTCGGAGCTCTGGAAATTTGCCGGCGGCCCCGACAAGCCTTGCCTGCGAACGCCGTGCCCGTCTGCACGGACACCGTGACAAAGAACGCATTTGGCCTGGAAGATCGCCCGGCCACGCGCGCGAGCTTCGTCGGACGCAAGACGTTGGACCGGCACTTCGATCTTACTGTAGTCGACCGACGTTCGATCGCCCTGGGCGCTACACGCCGAGAGTGCGAGCGAGGTGATCAGTGCTCCGATTGGTTTCATCGCGAGATTCCGAACGAACCGGTGGGTACCCCATCTCGGTGAGCTCCGCCACGACGCGCTCGACGAGCTCGGGGATGCTCGCCTCCACTGCAGGTGTGCGCTCGACCCCGAGCTCGATCGACGCGGGAACGACGCCGATCACCACGACACGGTCGGGATACCGGTCGAGCAGGTTGGCCCCTGCAAGGATGTCGGCGACCCCGATTTGATGAGGAGAAAGCCTCTCGTAGACCGCGGGACCGACCTCGTCGCCCTCGATCCGGACCTGGGTGCCTGGCGGCCCATCGGCCTTGATCGCATCGACCAAGATCACCTGCTCCGCGCTGTCGACCAGTGGAAGCAGAGACAGCCCGAGCGTGCCGCCGTCGAGCGCAAGCACGCCTTCGGGAAGGTCGTACTCGCGCAGCAGCCTGTGAATCGCGACGATTCCGGCACCGTCGTCCGTGCACACGACATTGCCGAGGCCGAGGACGAGGACCGGCGTGCGGTCATTCATCTCGGTTGCGCCAGCTCTTCGGCAAGAACTTGTACCCGCTGAACATCGAGTCGATGAGACCGACGCCTTCGACTCGCGACACCAGGATCGCACTCCAAATGTGGTGAGCAAAGAAGCCCATCAGGAACCACATCGCGATGTGGTGGATCCAGCGTGCTGTCTGCACGCCACCAAAGATGGGGACGAGGAATTCCCACATCCGCATGTAGCCCGTCGCGCTGGTCGAATAGAGCGCAAGACCCGTCAGGATCATCGCGAGGTATAGCGCGAACACAGCCAAATAGGTCGTGCCGGCCAAGGGATTGTGCCCCACGTTGAGGGGCGGCTTCTTGTTGATGAAGAGGTAGAACTTGAGCATTCGGAAAACGTCGCCGCGCCGACGCCGGCCTACCGGCACGAATTGGTGCCAGCGGGCGTAATAGCTGCCGACGAACATCCAGGCGATGCGCGTCGCGACGGCCAGCGTGAAGATGATCGCAGCGTAGAAGTGCACGGTTTTCATCGTCGCCATCACGAACTGCTCGTTCGCGGGTCCTGCAGGGATCATGTATGGTTTGCCGATGTAGATCCCCGTGATCACGAGGACGAACATCGCGAGCATGATGACCCAGTGGCTGAGCCGCACCACCAGGTCCCAGACGTAGACTCGCTCGATACCCTCCCGGTCGCTAGGGCGAGGGCTCACCTTGGGGCGAGCCCCCCCTTTCGCAATCGTCGCTGTTGGGGGAGTCATCGCACCTTCACGCGAGTGACCTCGCGTCCTCCAGGCTCGACGACATGCACGCCGCAAGCCATGCACGGATCGAAGGAATGAACCGTCCTCAGGATCTCGATCGGCTGCTCCGGGTCGGCTACTGGGGTTCCGACCAAGGCTGCCTCGTAAGGACCGGGCACATCGCCCGAGTCGCGCGGTCCCGCGTTCCAGGTGCTCGGCACCACGCATTGATACCGGGCGATCTTGGCGTCTTTTACGTGAACCCAGTGCCCGAGCGAGCCGCGTGGCGCCTCGTGGAAGCCAGCTCCCATGCAGTCGGCCGGCCAGCTCTCGGGTTCCCACTTGCTGTTGTCGTGGATGCGCAGCTCGCCCTTGCCCATGTTATCGGCCAGCTCGTCGACCCAGTCGCCGATCTTGTCGACCAGAATCTGGGTTTCAATGCCCCGCGCCGCGACTCGACCGAGCGTCGAGAACAACGCTGCAGGTCCAACGTCCAGCGTCTTGAGAACGTGGTTGACCAGGCCTTGGACCTTCTCGTGCCCGCTGACGTAAGAGACCAACATCCGAGCCAAGGGTCCGACTTCCATCGGAACCCCACCGTAGCGAGGAGATTTCAACCAGGAGTACTTCTCCGAAGTGTTCAAGCGTTCGAAGGGTGGTTCCGGGCCCGTATAGTTCGGTTTGGTCTCGCCCTCGGACGGATGAAGCGCTTTGTCGTTTCCCCCCTCGTAGTCGTACCAGGAGTGAGTGATTTGCTCGGTGATCTTCGAGGGATCGAACTCTTCCACCTTCGAGATGTCTTGAGCGCGAATGATGCCGGGCGGAATGAAGAGCTCGGGTTTCTCCTCGTCGTCCAGCGGGTACTCGCCGTACACCATGTAGTTGCCGACGCCGGCGCCGTAGCTTGCCCAGTCCTTGTAGAACGAGGCCACCGCGAGCAGGTCCGGGATGTACACTTTGCTCACGAACTCTTGAGCGCCTGCGATGAGCTTCTTGAACTCCGCGATGGTTTGGATGTTGAGTGAGGCCTGACGGTTCAGGTCGACCGGAGTGGCCATGCCGCCCACCAAGAAGCTCTGGAGGTGAGGGTTCTTGCCGCCGAGAATGGCGTGCATCTTGATGAACTCGCGCTGCCAGTCGAGCGCCTCGAGGTAGTGCGCCACCGCCATGAGATTGGCTGCCGGCGGAAGCTTGTAGGCCGGATGCCCCCAGTACGCGTTGGCAAACGGTCCGAGCTGCCCTCGGTCGACCAGGCCTTTGACGCGGTCTTGAATGCCCTTGAAATAGGTCGCGCTCGACTTGCCCCAGTCCGAAATCGATTGCGCAAGCGCGGCCGTCTCTTTTGGATCGGCTCCGAGGGCCGAAACGATGTCGACCCAGTCGAGCGCGTGCAGGTGGTAAAAGTGGATCACGTGGTCCTGGATGCACTGCGAGGCGATGATCAGATTGCGCAGGATGCGCGCATTGGGTGGTGGCTTTGCGCCGATCGCGTTCTCGACAGCGCGAATCGAAGCGATCGCGTGCACCGTTGTGCACACGCCGCAGATGCGTTGCGTGAACGCCCAGGCGTCGCGCGGGTCGCGGCCCTGCAAGATGATCTCGATTCCGCGGAACATGGTCGAGGAAGACCAAGCGTTTGCGACTTTGCCTCCGTCGACTTCCGCCTCGATGCGTAGGTGGCCTTCGATGCGGGTCACCGGATCGACAACGATATGGGTCATCCTTCGCCTCCTTCATCGGTCCGCGCCGGCGGCCCGTCTGGTGCATGTTCCGCGCCCGTTCCAACGAGCTTCTTTCCGAGATGTACGAGGGTGTGACCGGCAAACGCGCTGGTCACACCGATGGTCGCCCAGAAGCCGACCTTGTCGATGTCCGAGCCCGTGCCGAACCCTGGGAAGCCGGGCAGGTGCGCATAGAACGGCGTCATCTTGTCCCAGAAGTCCGGTTCCGCGCATCCGATGCATCCGTGCCCGCAACCCACCGGCCAGTTGGTGTTGTCGTTCCAGCCGATGTTGGGGCAGTTCTGGAATGAGACCGGCCCCTTGCAGCCCATCTTGTATAGGCAGTGACCGTCGCGATGCGCCTCGTCACCCCACATCTCGACGTACTGTCCGGCGTCGTAGTGGGCGCGCCGCTCGCAGTTGTCGTGGATCGACTTTCCATATGCGAAAAGCGGGCGATTCAGCTTATCGAGAGCGGGAAACCTTCCGTAGGTCAGGAAGTAGACCAGCGTTCCGGTGAGGTTCTGCGCATTCACGGGACACGCCGAAAGATTGATCAGCGTCTTGATTCCGGGGACTGCGTCGGAAACACCGAGTGCCCCGGTTGGATTGGGCGAAGCCGCGGGGATTCCGCCGAACGAAGCGCAGGTGCCGACGGCGACCGTCGCCAGAGCGTTGCCGCAGACCTCATTGGCGATTTGAAGCGCCGACCTGCCACCAACAGTCATGTACGCACCGTTCGCGCCGGTCGGAATCGAACCCTCGATGACCGCGATGTATGCGCCCTTCTGGTTCTCGACGACGGAGCGAAGATTCGCTTCAGCTTGGTGTCCGGCCGCGGCCATGATCACTTCATGATAGTCGATCGAGATGAGATCGAGGATCACCTCTGCTGCGCTTGGTTTGCTCGCGCGGAGAAATGATTCTGTGTTGCCCGCACAATCTTGGAAGTTGAGCCACACCAACGTCGGCTTGGGCTTATTCTCGAGCGCATCGGCGATCATTGCAGTCGCGCCGCTGGGCAAGCCAAACATCACCGCCATCGCGGAACAGAACCCCATGAACTCGCGTCGTGATACTCCGCGCGCTTCCAGCTCACGGCGGAAGTCGTTTCCCGGTTCATCCATCGCATCCTCCTCGCTGTTCGAAAGCAAAGGCGGCGGCAGTCTTCGGTCAGCCGCCCGGTCAAACGGACTCTACCTCCCCAAAAGCTAGAAAAACAAGGTTCTCACGGCTCTTGAGAACCGTTTTCTACAACGTGCGCGCTTCTTTCGCGCTCCGGACTCGATACGCAAGATTTGCGCCGATCTTGGTGCCGCCGGAGTGCTCGGCTAGGATTCGAAGGATGTCCGCCGGATCTGAAGAGTTCCCATTTTTCAAGGTTGTCCAGGGCTACCTCGAGCAAGCCGCGGAGCTGACAGGACTTCCCATTCACGTGAAGGACATCCTCTCCCAACCCAAGAACGAGCTCATCTTGCATTTCCCGGTTCGGATGGACAGCGGAGAGACACGTCTGTTCAAGGGCTACCGGGTTCAGCACAACAACGTGATGGGTCCGTACAAGGGTGGCATGCGGTATCACGAGCAAGTCAGCTTGGACGAGCTCAAAGCGCTTGCGACGCAGATGACCTGGAAATGTGCTCTGCTCGGTGTCCCTTTCGGCGGGGGCAAGGGTGGGATCAAGTTCAAGCCCCGGGATCACTCGGTGGACGAGCTGCGGCGGATTACCCGGCGCTTCACGCACGCGCTCGGAAACAACATCGGCCCTTCACACGACATTCCGGCGCCAGACATGGGGACCAATTCCCAAACCATGGTCTGGATGATGGACACGTACATCAACACCGGTCCGACGTACGAGAAGAACGACCAGCGCGCTGTCGTGACCGGAAAGACCATCACATCGGGGGGCTCCGAAGGGCGTGAGGCCGCGACGGGTCAGGGCGTGGTGCACTGCATCAAACAGTGGGCGAGGGAGAACCGCTTCGAGCTCGAAGGGGCCACCGCGATCGTCCAAGGTTTTGGCAACGTCGGTTCCAACACCGCGGTTTTGCTCGGCAAGCTCGGCGTATCGACGATCGCGACCGGGGATCACACGGGCTACCTACGCAACGACGAAGGCTTCAACGCCCACAAGCTTCAGGAGTACGTCCGCGCCAATGGATCGATCGACGGCTATCCCCGTGGAGACAAGATCTCGCGGGACGAGTTCTTCGCAACCAAGGCGGACCTCTTCATTCCTGCGGCCCTGCAGAACCAGGTCGGTGAGAAGGAGGCGATGAAGCTCAACGTGCGGCTCGTCGCGGAGGGTGCCAACGGACCCATCAACCCGGAAGGCGAGGCGGTCCTCGCCGATCGCGGCATTCCGGTGATTCCGGACATCTTGGCGAACTCGGGTGGCGTAACGGTCAGCTACTTCGAGTGGGTGCAGAACCGGAACAGCGAGCATTGGGACATTGAAGAAGTGCACCGGCGACTGCTGCACATGATGCGCCGCGCCTACCAACGCACGATGTTCTACGCGACGGAAAAGAAGGTCAATCCGCGCATCGCGGCGTATGCGTTGGCTCTCCAAAGCCTCGCTACCGCGTACGAGGAGCGCGGTATTTTTCCCTAAATTATCTGGAAAATCTGGACGGCGAACGGGGCACCATAGGCCTGCAAACACCTTGACAATTGTCGCCCGCAGAAGCACTTGCAAGAGTCATGGTCGCACAGGCGGTGTTCGAAGGAGCCATTCCGGCCGAGGGTGTCCGGGACTTGCTCGGCGGTCTCGAAGAGGTTGGCACCACCGGTGTGCTTGCCTTTCAAAGTACCTCCGGATCCGGCTCGATTCGCCTTGTGCACGGCCAGGTCGCGGACCTGGACTCCATGGCCGACCAAGAGCGTGCGTTGGAGGTACTGCTCTCATTGCGTGAGGGCGCGTTCGCCGTTTATCCGAAGCTCCCGCATCTTCCCGTATCGCGCGGCACCGACACCACGAGGCGCGGGTCACTCGCGGTGCATCCCCCCGCCGATTTGATGCGCTATTGTGAGAACGCGGGCCTGACCGGGCGGCTTCTGCTCGAGCACCGCGGACGGCTGGCCATCGGATACTACGAGAAGGGCGAGCTCGACGACGTCAGCATAGACGGGGGGACGGCAGCCGACTTCGTCCGCGCGCTGGAGTGGACCGAGGGCACGTTCCGGGTCGATGCCGTGCCGCCGCCACGGGAGACCTTGCCGCCTGCGCTCCGCGACAAGGCCTCCCAGGCCCCTCCCAAAAACCCCACCGCGCTTCCCCTCGTGCAGGCATTCGAGGAAGGTCTCGCTGCGCTGGGCCGAGTCGACCAGACACCGGTTTCCGGGCTCCGTCCGCGCATGGAGGACCGCGACGACGACGCCACGATCCGTGTCATTCGCCGGCCCGCCGAGCGGGATCTAGACGAGCCGCGCGAGCTCTGGGACGCTCTCGACTATTCTCCCTCGTTCACGACGGAATCTGCTACAACTATCGGCGTGAAAGCGAAAGATGACGGCAAGGCGATCGGTGCATGGCGTACGCTCGGATGGGTGGCTGCAGTCTTCGTAGTCGTGGCTGGATGCCTTTGGCTTCTCGCATCGCTCCCGCCACTAGAGTAGTCTGCCCGTCGTGGGCCCGCGCGTGCGACCGAGACGCTGGCTTTCGAGCCTGATTGCCGTCCTGATCGTCCACTGGCTGGCGGTGTATCCTGCGATTGCAGGTGCAGAGGATTCCGATCCGAAAGGCAAGCCAGACCACCCGGGCGACGTCGTCGCCGATCCTGGGCACGATGAGGAATCGGCTGAATCCCTACAGGGAGGCGAGCTTCGTGATCCGTATGGGGTCGTCCGCGAAGGAGGCCATGCGGAACAAGTCTTCTCGCAGGTTCGCTACGTGCTCGAGGGCATCGTTGTCACCGGCAACAAACGAACGAAGGCCTACACGGTTCGCAAATTCATTCCGCTGAAGCAAGGAGACTTTCTCGATCCCGAGTCGCCGGAGCTCGTAGCCACGGAGTGGCGCTTGATGGGCACGGGCTGGTTCGACAGTGTCAACCTCCATCTCGAACGCGGCGCCGAACGCGGCTACGTGGTGCTGGTGGTCGACGTCAAAGAACGGAACACCATCGTCATTGAAAACCTCATTGCGGGTATGTCCGAAGGTCTCGGCGACACGACCGATACCGGTCGGACGCTCTTCCCGTGGTTCGGTTTCAAGCTCACCGAAACCAACCTCGGTGGTCGGGGTATCCAGCTCTCGGGCACCGCGCTGGGCAGCGAGTTCCAGCAGGGCGGACGCGTGGATCTCCAGTATCCGAAGCTGATCAAGGGTGAGTACGCGCTTCGGTTCGCGACGTACTTTCTAAACGGCAGGGAGTTTTACGGTCACAGCCCCTTGGTCAGCGTGCCCTGCGGGATGCCTACCTGTCCGGGCACGTCGATCGTCGCGAACGCGGTCGTTCGCTATCGACGCGGTGGCGTCGTAGTCGGTACGGGGAAAGATTTCACGACCAAGCTCCGTTACAGCCTGGACTGGATCGGCGAGGTCGTGAGTGTTCTAGACCGACCAGAAGCGGCCAGTGAGGTGCGCGGTAACGACATCGCACCGATCGACTTCGCCATCGAAGACGGAAAGAGCTTCGTGTCGTCGCTACAGTTCGCCTTGGTTTTCGACAAGCGGGACGATCCAGGCATCACCACGGAGGGGGTGCTGTTTCGTGGCGTGATCACCGCGGGCACTCGATTCCTCGGCAGCGATTACGATTTCCTTTGGCTCCAAGCGACCGTGCGAAGGTGGTGGCGCCTTCCTTGGAATCATACGATTCGACTTGGAGCATTTGGCGGCGCCGCGCTTGGCAACACGCCGTTCTTCTACCTCTTCCACGTCTCCGATCTCACGGACTTGGTTCCATCCCGGTTCCTCGAGATGCAGCTCGACGCGCGTCCGCCGCCGAATCTCCTCGGCACATCGATCGAGAACAACTACCTCGGCCAGCTCGCATGGAGGCTCGACGTCAGCTACGACATCCCAGTCTACGAACGTCAGCGCGATCGCGGTGTCCGCCAGCTCAACTTCTATAGCTTGATCGGCCTCTACGGGCTCGCGAACCTTCGCGATCCGAGGGCCGGAGTGAGCGGATACTCTGGATTTTCGCGCTTTCCAATCGACCTGACCTTCGACTTTGGCTTCCGCCTCGACACGCGAGTCGGCGTTTTCCAGATCGGTTTCTCGACGCTGGTGGGGTTCGTTCGGCTTTGAGATACGCGGTCGCAGCGTTGGTCTTGCTGACGGCAGCGATTGCCTATGGGCAGTCGGATCTTCCCGTCCGCGAGTTTGGAGTCACGTGGTCGCGCAACGCGCCAATGATCTCTTTCTCGGCGAAACATCTCGCGGACGAGCGCCTGGAGCAGGAGCTTTCGAGTGGCCTGCGCAAGCGCATCGTCGTGACCGTGCGATCCTACTTGAAGGGATCCAACGCGCAGATCTCCGTCCGGCAGTTCGGTTGTGACGTGACGCGCGACCTTTGGGATGACGATTATCTCGTCAGGATCGGCCCCCAGAGCGAAAGGCTCAAGACGGTCGAGCAAGTGCTCGACCGATGTCTCTTTGTAGCAGGGCTGTTCGTCGGAGGAACACAGCATTATGCGCCATACAAAGGGAAAGAGATGTACTTCGCCGTGCTGGCTGAGTTCAATCCGATCTCGAAAAAGCAGTGTACCGACCTGATTCGGCCGACATCAGGAGACGATGCCATCGGGCCCATCACCATGAACATCGTTCGGCGTCGCATCTGTCGCGCCGAGCGCACCGTTGAGTTCCGAAGCCAGTATCTGAGGGTGCCCGAATGAGCAGGTTCGAGCGCAAGATTCTGTTCGCGATCGGCCTGTCGGTGTTTCTCACCCTCGGAGGCAGCATTTTCCTCGCTCAGGGCGCTTTGCGCGAGGTGTACCAGGTGGGCGTGAACAAACGGTTCGGGGTCGAGCTAGAGCACGGCGTGGAGGCTCGTCGCGGCCAACTGATGGCGCTTCGAGCGAGCTCCGAGCACGTGGCTGATGCGGTCCAATGGGCGGTCGAGGCGGAGCTGACCAAGAATCGAAGGATGGCGAAGCTCGATCCCCTCTTGCAGCAGCTCGTGGCGCGATACGAGCTCGTCCGAAGCATCCAGGTCAACGACGAGGCGGGCGCAGAAATAGCGAGCGCCACCTCTGCTGCGGGCCTGGGAGACGATGCGTCGCGGACCACCATCCGAGATCGTGAAATCGAGGTGAACGGGCGGAGGCTAGACATCGCGGTCGAAGTGACAGTCCCGCAGGTGTACTTCGAACGGCTTCAAGAAGCCGGTGCTGCGGCGGAGGTGTACTCTCGGTTGCAGCGCCAAAGCGCGTCCGTATCCGCCCTCTACGTCTGGGTCTTTGGCATCATGGCGTTCTTCGTCATCGTGGTGGCGTTCTTGATCGGCGCGATCGTGTCGCGGCGGGTCACTCGTCGTGTAACGATGCTGGCTGAAGCCGCTCGCAAGGTTGGTGCGGGTGACCTCACGGTGGCATTGCCCACCGGGGCGAACGACGAGGTTGCGGACCTCACGCATGCCTTCAACGACATGGTTCGGGATCTACATGATTCGCGGGCGCGAATTGAGTACCTGCAACGCATCGGTGCTTGGCAGGACTTCGCACGACGGCTGGCGCACGAGATCAAAAATCCGCTGACTCCAATCCAGCTCGCCGCCCAGGAGATGGACGAAACCTATGATGGAGAGAACGAAGCTTATCGGAAGAAGCTCGAGCACGCCCGCGCGATCATCGAGGAAGAGGTTGCCACCCTGCGACGGCTCGTGGGCGAGTTCAGCGCCTTCGCCAAGCTCCCCGAGGCCGATCTCTCGCCTTCCGATCTCTGCGACCTGGTGCAGAGCATCGAGGATTCGATCCCGGCGATTCTCGAAGACGCCGGTCGCGGTACCCCGGCTCCCGTAGAAGTTCGGGTGAGTTGCGCAACGCAACCCATCCGAGTGCGTATGGACCCTATGATGCTCAAGCGTGGCTTGGACAACATATTGCGAAATGCGGTTCAAGCCGCATACCAGGAGCATCCCTCGGGAGGCGGCCGCGTCCTCGTGAGGGCCTACGCGACCGCGCGCGCTGGCTTCATCGAGGTCCGGGACAACGGCGCTGGCATCGCGAGGGAAGACTGGGATCGCGTGTTCGATCCATACTATACGAGCAAGCCCGAAGGCACGGGCTTGGGCTTGGCGATCGTGAAAAAAGTCGTCCTGGAGCACGGCGGGGAAGTTAGGCTCGATCGAGCTGCGGAGGGAGGTGCACGGTTCCGCATCGAGCTTCCTTTGATGGTGGAGCCACGATGACCAAGCCCGACGAGATCAGGCCACGCAAGTGGATTCATTGGATGGTGATCGCGCTTGTCTTCGTCGCAGCTTACGCGTGGATGACTCGGGGCGACGCATCGCCGCTCATGGGACAGGCGGCGCCCGATTTGACCCTCTCCGTTGCCGCGGGCGCTGAGCCGGGTGGTCCGACGCGGGTCACGCTGTCCGAGATGAGTGGGCGAGTCGTAGTGCTCGACTTCTGGGCGAGTTGGTGCGGCGCCTGCCGTCGAACGACACCGATCCTCAATGCGCTCAAACAGGAATTCGCCGAGCGCGGGGTCGCCTTCTACGCGGTCAACGTCGAGCCGATCGACCGGCAGCGCCTGCAAGCCGCCCACACGGCCTTCGGAACCGATTTTCCGACCCTCCACGACCGGACCGGGACGGTTCAAAGACGATACTCCATTCGGATGCTTCCTACGGTGATCGTGGTGGGCCGGGACGGGATGGTTCGTTGGGCATCCACTGGCGTTCCGAGCAAGATGCGGCTCGGCCAGGCAATTTCCGAAGCCCTCGATTAGCCGAAATCGGACATGGTTGACGTCCCTCGGCCCTGCTGTTAGTTTCCCCGGCCGCGCGGGGCTGATGGTGTAGCTCCCCCCGGGGGTGGAGGAAATTCCTTGGTTCAAGCGCTTCAAGGTCCGAGTTTAGACGAGCGAGTCGCACAACTGCAGGGGCTGTTGGATTCGGCCAGTCCCGAGCTTCGTAAAGAGTATCAAGAGCGCTTCGATCTCGCTTGGATCTATCATGACAGCGCGCTCGAAGGGGTCGTCTACTCGATGGACGAGTTGAGGGCGGCCATCTACGACAGTGTCGCCCCTGATCCCACCCTCATTCCGGTCTACGATGAGATCCGCAATCACATGGGCGCGATCGAGATGATTCGCGAGATGGCAACACGGCGGCGCTTCACGCCCAACCTCGAGGTGATCAAGAAGCTATACGCGCAGCTCGCACCGGAAGAGCTCGAAGGGAAAGGTCCGCCCAAGTACCGCAAGGACATGCCGCTGCACCGGCTCTACTTCCACGACATTTCTCAACCAGACAAGATCAGCTACCGGATGCGGCTGCTCGTCCAGTGGCTCTCCGATCCAGAGACCAAGAAGACGATGCACCCGGTTCGCATGGCCAGCAAGGTCCACTTTCAGCTGCTACACATCTATCCGTTCCCGCGACATAGTGGAAAGGTTGCTCGCCTCGTCATGAACCTCATCCTCATGCGTGCCGGTTACCCACCTGTGGTGATTCACGCCACCGAGCGACAGCGATACTACGAAGCCCTACGAAGCGGCGAAGACAGCACCGCGGCGCTGGTGAACCAGGCGCTCGGAGCTGCGATCGAAACTGCGATTCAGCACTTCGAAGAACTGCGGTGACGCTTCTAAGAAGCGTGCGCCACGAAGCGAGGCAGCGCTGAGATCACGGCTACGTAGCGCGCTCCCGCCTGAAATGCGCCGTCCGCATTTTCGGGCGTAATTCCTCCGATTGCGATCACCGGACGGGATACCGTTCTGCAGATCTCTTCGAGAGCGGTCAGGCCGACGACGGGGGCAGTGTGCGCTTTCGTCTTGGTTGGAAAGATCGGACCGAAGGCGATGAGGTCTGCACCCTCGCGGTCCGCCCGTACGGCTTGTTCCCGATTGTGGGTCGAAATTCCAATCGGCATGTCGCCGACCAGGCGCCGGGCATCCGCGATCGAAAGATCGTCTTGCCCCAGGTGCAGGCCATCTGCCCGGACGAGGCCGGCGATGTCGGCGCGATCGTTGACGATGAAGGGAACCTCGGCGCGCGCGCATGCCGCGCGAAGGCGCTCGGCGATTTTCAGGAACGCGAGGTCGTCGAGCCGCTTGGCACGAAGCTGCACCATCGCGCATCCGGCATTCAGGGCTTGGAACGCCAGCTCGAGCGGGCGCTCGGCGACTTCGGCATCGATGATCGCGTAGACCGAATCAATCAATGGGATCATCTCCGGTGAGCCGTCCGTACAAATCCGGACGGCGATCGCGAAAAAATCCCCAGTTCGCGCGGTAGCGCCGCAAGGCTTCCCGATCGAATGAAACGGTGGCCACCCCTTCTTCGAATCGCGCCAGCTCGGTCACCACGTCGCCCCGCTGATCGCAGGCGAATGAGCTTCCGTAGAAGGTCATTCGACCTTCGGTGCCGATGCGGTTGGCCGCCGCGACCGGCATCGCGTTTGCGACGGCGTGCCCAACCATCGCACGTTGCCAGGGCGCTTTGGTGTCGTCTTCGGGCGCGCTCGGCTCGCTGCCGATCGCAGTCGGATAGAGCAGGATCTCCGCGCCCTGCAGGGCCATGCTCCGCGCCGCCTCGGGGAACCATTGGTCCCAGCAAACGCCCACGCCGATGCAGCCATGAAGCGTTCGCCAGACCTTGAAGCCCGTGTCTCCGGGTCGGAAGTAGAATTTCTCCTCGTAGCCCGGCCCGTCGGGGATGTGGCTCTTTCGGTAGACACCGAGCTCCGTGCCGTCGGCGTCGATCGTGACGAGGCTGTTGTAATAGCTTTGACCGGCGCGTTCGAAGAACGAGATGGGGAGCACGACGCCGAGGTCCGCCGCGAGGACTCGCATGCGCGCGATCGTGGGATGGCCCACGAGCGGAGCCGCCAGGTCGAAAGCCCGCTCATCTTCGGTTTGCGGAAAGTACGGCCCTTCGAAGAGCTCGGGGGTGAGGATAATCTGAGCGCCACCCTCGGCCGCCTGGCGGATCAGCATTTCGACGTGGTCGACGTTCGCTTCGCGCGTCCCGTTTAGGGCGCATTGAACGATGCCGATCGAAAATGAGGAGTCCTTCATGGTGTGCTTGGCTCAGCTTGTGTCACGCAGTGAAACGCTCCCCCCCCGCATAGCAGGTCTCGCGCGGGCAAGCCGATCACCTCGCGTTCGGGGAATGCGTTCGCGAGCTCGGCCAGGGCGGGCTGATCCTCCGGAATGTCATAGATGGGGACGATCACAGCCTCGTTCGCGATGTAGAAATTGCAGTAGCTGGCCGGTAGAGGAGAGCCATCGGGTGCGGCCACCGCGCTGGGCGCGGGCAAGCCGATGACGTTCAAGCCGGTCTCGCCGAGATCGCGCTCGATCGACCGAAGTACCTCCCAATTGGGCGCCCCGCGGCGTGCCCTCATGCAAACCACGGTATCGGGTCTGACGAACCGGGCGAGCATGTCGATGTGCCCGTCCGTGTGATCGTGCTCCAAGCCACGGTCGAGCCAGAGCAGGCGATTCACCGAGACCAAAGTGCTCAACGCTTCCTCGAATGCAGCGCGCGTCAATCCCGGATTTCGGTTTCCGTTGAGCACACAAGAGGCGGTAGTCAGCAGGGTTCCGCGCCCGTCGGACTCGAGGGCGCCTCCCTCTAAGACGATGGGAGACTCGAATCGTTTGGCGTGCAGGCGCTTGGTCAACCACGCGCTGACATCGGCATCGAAAGGCATCTCGTATTTGCCGCCCCAGCCGTTGAAATCGAAGCAGAGCGCGCCGAGTGCGCCATCGGCTGTGTATCCAAACAAAGGGGCGGTGTCGCGCATCCAGCAGTCGCCGTAATCGGTGGCCACGTACCGAACATTTCGCGACTGTCCGATCAACGAGCGCGCGGCTCGCGCGACCTCGTCGTTCTTCACCAAGAGATGCACCGGTTCATTGCCCGCTTCGGCGATTGCGCGGCACAAGGCCGCGATGGAACGTTGCGCATCGAGCACATCGATTGGCCATTCCTCTTGCAAGTAAGGAAATGCCAGCCAGCACGCGCGGTGCGGCTCCCATTCAGCCGGAAGTCGAAGTCGTTCGGTCACCGGCGAAACCTACCATGCGAGCACCTCACGCTCACCGAACCGGGCGACCATAGCGTCCACGTGTTGCAAGACCGCGCGGCGACGTTGGGCGAGGCCGTCGAGCTGCTTCTCGTTCAACACGGGGGCGAGCGGATCAGCGCCCAAACGTGCGGCAAATCGTTCGATGTCGAGCCTGCGCACAGCCTCGATCGTCGATCGCCGGAACCGCTGAAGCGCCTTCAATCGGGCTTCCATCAGGCCCAAGCGCTGCTCTCCCAGCCAGAACCCCGCCCCGTTGTCCAGGTAGATCAGCGGCCCACCCGGTCCGAGTGACCGAACGTTGGTGAAGTCGCCGCCCCATCGGTCGACGTTTTGAGTGAGGTAGTCGAAGACGATGAGGTCGGAGAGCTCGGCTGGTCGCTCCTGGGTATCCGGCGCTGCTGCGATCGGCCGGGCGGGATCGGTCGCTTCTCGGATACCCGGACGCCGATTGAGATCGGCCCGATAGTCCACGGGTCGTTGGTAGGGTGTGATCGGAAGCGATGTCTGAACCCGCACCCACCTCTCCCACTGGCGACCCATTCGGACGCGTTTCAGTGGCTCGGGAATCCACCAGATGAACGCGCCCTTCACCGTCCCGTCTTTTGCGATCCCGAGCTCGGACACCCGCCGGTCGTGCCCTGCCGCTTCCTTCAGCTCGCTCCATCGAAACGTCCGGCCCGTCGTCGGAGGGACACGTCCGAGCCCCAGCTCGCGATCCAAGTAGTACGCAGCCACCTCCGAGTACCAATGGGCTGCAGAAAAAGCCTGCTCTGGTTTGAAGTAGCCGCGGGTTCCGTCCGCGAGAGTGATCTTGAACGCTAAGCTTCGGCCACCCCGGCCCTTCGCCACTTTGGAGATTTCGGCCGTGCGCAACGCCACGATCGCGACATCATCGGTTTGCGCGGGGAACGGCTCGGCCCGTGTTTGGGCATCGCCCGGCCCGGACCAGAGCAGGGCGAAGAGGGCCAGAATCGGGATGATTCGTCGCACTCGCGACAGCGTACTTCCCGCTCGGGGTTTTCCCGCATTCTTGGGTGCGCGGAGTCCCCACAAAGCGCTGCATGAGCATCCAAGCACGTCCGAGCCCCGCCCTAAGCGCTCTCCCGTGAGCCGAGACCGATGAGATCGATCTCTTGGCCGATCGATTCAGACCTGGCTGCGTGGTAGATCGCTCGCGCCAACGATAAGTCCTGGATCGCCAGTCCGGTCGAATCGAATACGGTCGTCGCGGCAAGGCTCGGCCTGGGCAGCACGCCTGCTACGACCTCGCCCAAAGTGCCGGCGATGTCCTCCAGGGAAAAGTCACCGTTGGCGAACGGGACGTTGATCTCGCCGCTTGCCGTCGCCTGATGGACGTCATCGATGTAGACCTCGGCGCGCTCGAGGGTCTCGGTGCTGAGCTCCCGTTTGCCCGGCGCATCGGCGCCCATCGCATTGACGTGTGCTCCGGGCTGGATCCAGTGGGCATGGACGAAAGGCATGCGGGACGGCGTCGCAGTGCACACGATGTCGGAGCCGGCCGCTTGGTCCAAGCTCACTACCCGCCCGCCGACCTCGGCCGCAAAGCGCTTGGCGGCGTCGATATTCCGGTCATACGCAAGGCTCTCGAACCCATCGAACACGACCCGGTGGGCGCCATGCAGCGTGTAGGCCTGTGCACCGCAGCCGATGAAACCGATGGTCTTCGGCGCTCGTTGCGCGAGATACTTGGATGCGACCGCGCCTGCTGCTCCCGTGCGCAGCGAGGTCAGGCGTGTACCATCCATCACCGCCAGCGGGAAGGCGGTAGCTGCATCGTTGAGCACGTAGACCGCCATCACGGTCGGTAAACCGTGAAGGTCGTGATTGTGTGGATGAACGTTTACCCACTTGATGCCAGCGCAATCGCCAAGTCGTGCTGGCATCGCGCGAAAGTCAGCGTCGTGATCTTCGATCGGCAGGTAAACTTTAGGCGGCATCGTGGCGTCCCCGCGTCCGAATGCGGCGAACGCATCCTCGACGGCCGAGACCGCAAGCTCCATCGTCACAATCCGCTCGACCTCGGAGCGGGTCAAAACCAGCGTTCTCATTGGTCGATCCTTTCCAGAAACTCTATTCTCCGCCCGCTGCTTTCGGTATAGTCGCCCCGCCCATGACGACCCGACAGCTCACTGTAATCGGCGGTCATCCTACCGGACTCGCCGCAACGAACCGAAAAGATCGCTGGTGGGTGTCGCCGCTGGTGACGCTCGTCGTGCTCACGCTCTTTTCGATCTATGTCACCTGGGCGGCGCTCCAGGGGGAGAACTACTACGCCAATCCCTATCTCAGCCCGCTCTACTCTCCGACGCTCTACACCGATCCCTCGGTTCCAGGCGCAGCTCCGATCGCCCATGCCTGGCTCGGGGCTTGGCCTAGTTGGTGGCCCGCATTTTTGCCGGCTTCGCCCGCGCTTCTAATTCTCTTCTTTCCAGGGGTGTTCCGGTTCACTTGCTACTACTACCGCAAGGCCTACTACCGAGCGTTCACCGGGTCGCCTCCGGCGTGCGCGGTAAACCCGGTTACCCGCCGACACTACCGGGGTGAGACCGCCTGGCTCCTCTTTCAGAACCTCCACCGCTACGCGCTCTATTTCGCGGTCGCGTACATCTTCATCCTCTACTACGACGCGTTCATTTCTCTGTTCCGAAACGGGCAATTCGGGATTGGCGTCGGCACGGTCGTGCTCTTCCTCAATGCGACGTTTCTGGGTGGGTACACCTTTGGATGCCATGCGTTTCGGCACCTCGTGGGCGGCGGGTTCGATTGCATGTCCTGCGGTCAGGAGACCGTGCGGTACGGCGCCTGGAAGCGAGTGAGCTGGCTCAATGCACGGCACAACCGATTCGCTTGGACGAGCCTCGTCTGGGTCGGGTTCACCGACGTGTACGTGCGATTGGTTGCGATGGGCGTAATCACCGACTTGAACACTTGGACGAATTAGAGATCGATGAACGTCAGCGAGATCCAAACCTTCGAACACGACGTGCTGGTCATCGGTGCGGGTGGTGCAGGCCTCCGCGCCGCGATCGAGTGCAGCGCGCATGGGCTGAACACGGGCGTCATCTCGAAAAGCCTCCTCGGCAAGGCCCATACGGTCATGGCGGAGGGAGGCATGGCCGCCTCGCTCGGGAACGTGGACCGACGGGATAACTGGAAAATTCACTTCCGCGACACGATGCGGGGTGGGAAGTTCTTGAATCAGTGGCGAATGGCGGAGCTGCACGCCAAGCAGGCGCCTGAACGGGTTCGCGAGCTCGAAGAGTGGGGCGCGGTCTTCGATCGAACCCCCGATGGCTTGATCAATCAGCGTAATTTCGGTGGTCATCGCTACCCGCGGCTTGCACATGTCGGCGACCGTACTGGGCTCGAGCTCATTCGCACGCTGCAGGATCACGGAGTTCATCAGGGCATCCACTTTCACATGGAATGCACAGCGCTTCGATTGCTCTTAGACGCTGGGCGGGTTGCCGGCGTCGCCGCGTACTGGCGTGACACCGGCAGATTCGTCTTGTTCCGGACCCCTACGGTGATCATGGCGACCGGAGGGGGCGGCAAAGGCTGGAAGGTGACCAGCAACTCGTGGGAGTACACCGGCGACGGTGCGGCGCTGGCGTACGAAGCGGGTGCCGAGCTGATGGATCTGGAGTTCACTCAATTTCACCCGACCGGCATGGTATGGCCCCCCTCGGTCCGCGGGACGCTGGTGACCGAAGGAGTTCGCGGCGACGGGGGCATCTTGCTCAACAACAAGGGCGAGCGCTTCATGTTCAACTACATTCCGAAGCGCTTTGCATCGGAAACCGCGGACACGATCATCGAAGCCGACAAGTGGCCTGAAGACCCGAGCGCACGACGGCCGCCTGAGCTCCTCACGCGCGATGTGGTCGCGCGAGCGATTCGCGCGGAGGTGCAGGCCGGGCGAGGCTCGCCACATGGTGGAGCGTTCCTCGACATTGCGTCCCGCCGGCCAGCCGACGTGATCAGGCGCAAGCTGCCCTCGATGTACCACCAGTTCAAAGAGCTGGCAGAGGTCGACATCACGACGACGCCGATGGAAGTCGGTCCAACGCTTCACTACTTCATGGGCGGGATTCGCGTTGATCCGGACACGCAGCAGACGAACATTCCAGGTCTCTTCGCATGCGGTGAATGTGCGGCGGGTTTGCACGGAGCGAATCGTCTCGGGGGAAACTCGCTTTCCGATCTCATCGTCTTTGGGCGCCTCGCCGGCCTAGGGGCCGTCGCCTACCTGTCCGAGCTGAGCTCGACGACACCCCGCGCCGACGATATGCAGATCACGGCCGCTTTCAGGGAGGCGACGGACATCTTGAACCGCGAATCGGGAGAGAATCCCTACCTCATGCACGAGGCGCTCGAAGAGGTGATGAGCAGCAACGTCGGCATCGTACGAACGGGGGAAGATCTCGAGATTGCAGTCGAACAGCTCGGCGTGCTGAAGCAACGAGCGCAAAATCTCAAGGCCCCCGGGACGAGCCAGTACAATCCTGGTTGGCACGAGGCGCTCTCGGTGAAGTCCCTTCTGATCGTTGGCGAAGCGGTGGCGCGAGCCGCCCATCTGCGCGAAGAGAGCCGTGGCGCACACACGCGTCTCGACTTCGAGGGTGAGCGCGACGAGTGCGCGCGCTTCAACATCGTCGCCAAGAAAGGGCCCAATGGTGAAATGCAAGTCGAGAAGGTGGAACGCGCCGATCCGCCCAAAGAGCTCGCGGCGATCGCCTATGCGACGCTCGAACAGCTCGAAGGAGGCCAGGTAGCATGAGCAAGCGGACCTTCAAGATTTGGCGAGGCAACGCAAATGGTGGCGAGTTCAATCAATACGACACCGACGTCGATGAAGGCATGGTGGTTCTCGACGTCTTGCATCGAATTCAGGCCCTCCAGGCAAACGATTTGGCCATTCGTTGGAACTGCAAGGCAGGAAAATGCGGCTCGTGCAGCATGGAAATCAATGGGCGCCCAAGGCTCGCCTGCATGACGCGCATGAACAGCTTCGCTCCCGATGAAGTGATCGAGGTGCAGCCTCTCAAAGCGTTCCCCGTCATCAAGGATCTCGCCTGCGACGTGTCGTGGAATTACGAGCAAAACAAGAGAATTGCACCGTTCAAGCCCAAGCCGCGCGGCCGCGATGGCGAGCACCGAATGTACCAGCAAGACGTCGACAGGGTTCAGGAATTTCGGAAGTGCATCGAGTGCTTCCTCTGCCAAGACGTTTGCCATGTCGTACGTGATCGCGACCGGAAGGATGCCTTCGTCGGCCCGCGCTTCATGATTCGGCTCGCGAGCTTGGAGATGCATCCACTCGATGACGACGACCGCGTTCCAGAGATCAGGAAAGAGTACGGTTCCGGGATGTGCAACATCACCCGGTGCTGCACCGAAACGTGCCCCGAGCACATCAACATCACCGATAATGGGATCATACCTCTCAAAGAGCGGGTCGTGGATCGCTACTACGACCCGTTGGCCCGCTTGGCACGACTGTTTGCTGGGCGTAAAGTGCGAACGAAAACACACGCGGAGGAGCAGTCGCGATGACAGAGCGCTTCGTTCTCAAACGCATTTCGGCCGACGCGGTCGAACGCTCGGTCGAGCGGGCCGCCCACTATCGCCTACTCAACGACCCGGAGCAGGCTGAAAGCATTTGTCTCGACATCTTGGCGGTGGAGCCGAAAAACGAGGGAGCGCGCATTACCCTGATCTTGTCGCTGACCGACCAGTTTCGGACGAGCGGTGGCTCTCACGGGGTCCGTCGTGCGAAGGAGCAAGTCGCCAGTCTCCCGAGCGAGTACGAGCGCGCCTACTATTCGGGCCTCGTGGCGGAGCGTCAGGGCCGCGCGCATCTGCTGCATGGCGGCATGGAGCGAACCTTTGCGTACGAGGGGCTTCACGAAGCGATGGAGCACTACGAACGGGCGGACGCGCTCAAACCCGCCGGGGTGGATGACGCGATCCTGAGGTGGAACGCCTGTGCGCGAACCATCCTGCGAGAGAACCTCCAACCACGTCGTCACGAGCCCGAGCTGCCACTCGAATAGCTTGGCAAGCCAGGGAAACGAAGAGAATCACGACGACTCCATCGGTTCACGAGGCCGTCAGTGGAAGTCCCGTGAGCGCTGGGATGCGGTCAGGGTGACGTCCGGCGTCCAAAGCGATTTGGCGATCAGGTGAACGACGCCGTCGGCTTTTTGAATCTCTCCCGTCACACCGAGTAGAGCCGCGGTTTTGGCGAGCGCGGCGTGACGGTCGAATACCTGTTTCCAGACGACCACGTTGACGAAACCAGTCTCATCCTCGAGCGTGAAGAAGGTGACGCCCGATGCAGTACCGGGACGCTGACGGCAGATCACCATGCCGACGTACTCGAGCTCGTCGCCATGCGCACGGCCGTGAACACAGGTCGCTTCGGGAATACCTCGTGAACGCAGGGCATGCCGAAGTCCTCGCATGGGGTGGCCTCGAGTGCTGTGATGGGTCGAACGATAGTCCCAAAGCACCTGATCGTCGCGCGCCAACGATGCAAATGAAATCTGGCTCGAGGCAGGTTCTAGCGGCAACGAATCCCGCGCGAACCGCGAGAGGCTCCTCACTTGCCAGATCGCATTGCGCCGATTGACCCCAAAGCATTCGAACGCGCCGGCTTCGGCCAGTGCATGCAAAGCTTTCCTGTTGAGCCGCGTTTCTCGAACGAAAGTTGCGAGGTTCGGGGATGGCCGACCTGCGGACTCGATGCGTTCCCGCTCGACCACCCCGAGCCCTTTCACGTAACGCAGTCCCATTCTCACGGAAAACGAAGAGACCCCCGCTCTTTCCAGGGTGCAATCCCATTGGCTCTTGTTGACGTCGATCGGTCTAATCTCCACGCCGTGCCGTTTGGCGTCTTCCACCAGGGTGGCTGGGGAGTAGAAGCCCATCGGCTGTGCATTGAGAATTGCGCAGGTGAACGCTTCGTGGTGGTGACATCGGAGCCAGGCGGTGACGTAGGCGAGCAATGCAAAGGACGCTGCGTGACTTTCGGGAAAACCATACTCGCCGAAACCACGGATCTGTGAGAACACGCGCTCTGCAAAATTTTCCGGAATGCCTTGAGCGATCATCCGTGGGATCATGCGTGTTCGGTGCTTCTCGATCCGCCCTGACTTGCGCCATGCCGCCATGTCACGGCGTAGCTGATCGGCTTCGCCCGGTGTGTATCCGGCGGCTTCGACTGCAAGTTTCATGACTTGTTCTTGGAAGATCGGAACACCGAGCGTCTTTTTCAAGATGCGCTCGAGCTTCGGGTGCGGATATTCGACTTCTTCCTCACCTTTTCGTCGTCGCAAGTATGGGTGCACCATGTCGCCTTGAATCGGACCAGGACGTACGATTGCCACTTCGATCACCAAATCATAGAACGTGCGCGGCTGAAGCCGGGGAAGCATGGCCATCTGTGCGCGGCTCTCGATTTGAAAAACGCCGACTGTGTCACCTCTCGACACCATGTCGTACGTCGCTTTGTCCTCCGCTGGAACGGTTGCGATCTCGAAAGCCTCTCCCTCGTGCTCGCGCAGCAGATCGAAGGCATGATGAATGCAGGTGAGCGCTCCGAGGCCCAAGAGGTCGACCTTGAACAACGCGAGGTTGTCGACATCGTACTTGTCCCACTGGATCACAGTGCGCGCTTCCATGGTGGCCGGCTCGATCGGGACGATCTCGTCGACAGGGCGATGGCCGAGTAAGAACCCGCCTGGATGGATCGACAAATGCCTAGGAAAATCGAGTATTTGAGAGGCTAGAGACCAGAGCAGATGGGTGGCGGGTGAATCCTCTTCGAGGCCCGCCTCTCGGAGGAGCTCGGGGTTGAGCACGTCGTCACGATGTCTGAGCAAGCGCGTGGCTGTCTCTAGGTCCGTTCGAGATAAGCCGAGCACCTTGCCTACGTCACGCACCGCAGAACGAATGCGGTAACGAATGATGTTGGCCACCATTGCGGCATGTCGGCGTCCGTACTTTTCATAGACGTGCTGAATGACCTCTTCACGACGATCGTGCTCGATGTCGAGATCGATGTCGGGAGGCTCAGCGCGTTCGACGCTCAAGAAACGCTCGAACAACAAGTCCATGCGAACTGGGTCGATCGCCGTGATGCCCAAACAGAAACACACCGCACTGTTGGCAGCGCTACCACGTCCTTGGCACAAGATGTCATGCTGACGACAGTATTGGACGATCTCATACATCGTCAGGAAGTAGCCTCCATAGTCGAGCTTGCGAATGATCTGAAGCTCGCGTTCAATTTGCATGCGAACATCCACGGGAATTTTGCCTTGGTAACGCGCGCGAGCGCCCTGGAACGTGAGCTCGTGCAGCCATTTTTGCTCAGTTCGTCCGGACGGAAGCTGCTCCTCTGGGTACCGATAACGAAGATCGTCGAGATTGAAGTCACATTGTTCGGTGATGGCAATCGTGCGATCGATACATTCGGGATCGTCCGCAAAGAGGTGGGTGAATTCGCCGATGGGTTTGAGGTCGTGCTCCGCGTTCACACGGATCGTGTGGCCTGCGTCCGAGATCACTTTTCCTCCACGAATACAGGACAAAACGTCTTGTAACGGCCGTCGAAGCCTGTCGTGATAGAGTACTTGATTGGCCCCTACCGTCTGCACGGCGAGGGCTTTTGCTGCAGATCGCAGAGCTCTCTCTCGTGGCCATTCACAGTCGGACAGATGACGCGCACAAAGGGCGAACAAAGACGAAGACCCTTGGCTCTCGTACAGTACACGTAGTGACTCAGGCGTCGTGCAAAGTAAGAACAAATCGCGTGCCTGTTCGAGGTCTCCGACTTTGACGAGGGCAGCACCCTTCTCACAACGAGAGTGGCCAATCGACAACGCTCTGCACAAATCGGCATAACCACGTCGACTTTTGGCGAGCGCAACGACATGATGTGAGCTTCCTTCGATGTCGAGGGTGAGTTGCGCTCCAGTCACGATGCGTATTCCGAGCTCCTTGGCGCGCATGTGAGCTCGCACTAGGCCATACACTCCGTCGCGATCGGTAATTGCAATTGCGGGAATACCGAGAGCATGTGCGCGCTCGACCAACTCTTCCGGAAAGGACGCACCCTCCAAAAAACTGTGATTGCTCTTGACCCACAATGGAACGTAAGTGCCCATTCAATCGAGCACCCCTTGCAAGAACCAGCGTTTTCGTGGGCGATCGTAGAAGAGCCAGAGCAGGTCACCATGATCGGTTTCGGCGTAGTAATAGTCGCGTTCGACGAGACGCTTCCACCAACCGCCACTCACGCGATACGGGCCGTACATGTGCTCGATTACGTGGTCCTTCGCCAGCGAGGGGCCGGCTTCAGGATCTCTCGGCTTGCGGGGACGCAGCGGCTTTGGACGCGCATAAACACTTCGAATCATGGAAGAAACAGGAGGTGCATCAGTGCGGGCGCCAGCCCGAGCGTCGTGGAGGGGCTCCCACCGAAAGGAAGCTTCCGGCAAATGCGCCTGGCGCACTCGAGCTTTCGTCACCGAGTGCGTGCCGTACGCCGCGCGGATCCGAGCAAGCGCTCGATTCGCAGCGCTGATGTCGTAACGAGGTTGATGGCCGGGGAGTGCAACCTGCTCTGCGTGTGCGTTCACCGTGCTCGCAAGAAGCACCACTTCCTCGACAGCGCCTTGCAATCGCGTTTCGCCGAGCCGAAGACGAATGAGCTCGAGCAAAGACATCAAATCCAACGTTGGTGAAGCAGGGTCGATGCGCTCCTGGTGAAGAGAGGCGCGCTCCAAGTGAAGTGAAATCTCCAGAGATTGAATCGCCTCGCCGCGTGCACGTACTTGATGAAGCAACGAGTGCAGAGCACCCTTGATCGCGAAGAGCAATCGGCTTTGATCTTCGTCGGGCGGCTCGATCTGGAAAGAGATGCACACTGGTTCGTCGAAGACATGTGGCTGAATGGGGAGTTGCATGTCTTCAGCAAACGAATCGCGAAGCGCGCTTGCCCGCGATCCAAAACGGCTGTGCAGCTCGCCTGCAGGAACGAGGAGGAAATCGCCCAACGATTCGATACCCAATGCCACCAAGCTTTCACAAAGCTCACCAGGCAAATCGAATTCACGAAGAGGTGTCTTGTTCGACAATTCGCGTTCTTCGTCGGCGTCCTGCAGGACGGTAACACCGCTGTGCGTCATCGCGATCGCGAGCGCTCGATGGCGATGAAAGCCGACCGTCACCGAGTTGCGCCAATGTCGAGCTTGCAAGTACCGATGAATGGATGTCGCCCAATTGCGATGACCACCGTAGAGGCGGCGGAGGCCTTCAGGGTCGACGTGAAACGCGCCTGCGGGATCGATCGCTTCGACGCGGGGCGAGAACGTTTGAAGCGATGTAGTCAGCTCTCGACAGACTTCCGATATTTCCCCGGTCGACACGACGGCAGTGTGTAGGTTCGGTGAGAGATCGCGCGCGACAGATTGACGCATGCCGATGTCGAGGCGGCTCTTTCGAGCAAGGGTATTGAGTTGCGTGATGCGTCCGCTAGGACCTTCGTCATCGACGACAGCGACAGGGACACCGTTCCAACGCGGCTTTTTTCGCAACAGAATCTGCAGTGGAAGCATCGGCAAAAGAACACAACTCACCCGCTCCATGACGCACCACCCAAACCCGCTGGAGCAAGAGGAGTCGTCGATGAAAGCTCGGCAGCGATGCCGACTTTGTCTTTGAGAACATGCATGTGAACTTCGAAGCGATCGGCGCGAAGAGGGCCGCGTCGAGCTTCGACACGCAAGCCTACCAACGGACCGGAGGAAGGATCGTCGTGCGAGTTAGAGGTGAGGAGGAGAATGCGGCCGTCGTATTGACGTAACAGAGCTCGAAGACGGCCTTGCCAATTGACGGAAGAGCCGGGAGGCAGTGCGTCGGTGAGATCGACGACCGTCAACCCAAAGGCTCCGGAACGGGCAAGCCACTCGGCGGCACGAACCAATGCGAACGGACCAGCATGACGTGGCACGTGAACTACGATCAATGAATCGAGATCGACCCCCGCAGCGCCGAGGTCTGGGGGGAACAACGCGCCGTCTTTGGGCTGAACCCAAGCGACGAGCTCAGCCTGCGCTTGCGCTTCGATCACGCACGACACCGCTGTCGTCGTCCGTGCACATGCATGCCGCCCCGATATCTCGACCAACTGAGCTCGAGGTAACAGCTTTGCCAACGGCAGAGCTTTCGCTCCAACCCGCTGCTCCTCGATCTGGATGACGGTCCCAAAAGGCATGGGACCACCCAATATACTGAACAAAAAACCAGTTACAAGAGGGACACGCTCTACCCAGCTAACCCATTGAAAACAAAAGGGAAATAAAAGAAAAATCGCAACGGTGACTCATTCAGAAAAAGCAGGGAACCGTGATCATCCCGGAAGCGAGTCGTTGCGATCCTTCAGTGAGAAGAGTAATGATTCTGAACGGTTAGGGGGGTAGAGAGTGTCCCTGCGATGCTGCGGATGGCCTCGCTCCTGTCTTGCGACATCTGGACCAGCGCCTCCTCGTAAGACATCTGTCGTACGGTTACTCCGAGCGCTGCTGCCGCGATGCGCGCACGCCGTCCTGGCGCTCCTCCATGGTCGACGATCGTGAGCGCGGCCTCGCGAAACGCGTCGGGTAATGCGGCCTCCAACACCTCGTGGCTCGCGGCTTGCAGCCCCGTATCGTCGCTCGACAGTCCTCGCCAAACCAAGGTGAAATTCTCTTCGGGGTGTCTGAGGCCCATCAGCCAGACAGCGTGTTGCAAAGTTGCCTGCTCCTTGTCGCGAAGAGTGACGCGCAATGATTCGGCATCCGTTGCTTCAGTCTTACTGTTGCTCGCGATCGCCGCACGCCACTGCAGCAGCTGGATGATGCGCAGCAAGCTCGCCCTGAGCTGCTCATCCAAGCTGATCTCATCGAGAGCCAGCGAAGGATCGCTCGCCCGCAAGCTGTCTAGCGCTCGGAGCGCCGTCGCGCGTATACCCGGATCGTCGTCCGAGAGCATGCGATGAGCGATGGGAAGGAAGCGACGATCGGATGCTTCGACGAACGCGTCCAATGCACGGTTACGGACTTCCGGCGACGGGTGATAGAGCACGAGCACAGGGATCAGATCTGCTCTTCCGTGTCGATCGAAGATGTCGATGGCAGCAAGAACTTCCGAATCCTGATCGCTGTTCAATGCGGTGAGCAAAACGTCCAGCGACTGGAGGTCCAGCTCTTCGAGCTCCAGTTGCGGATCGAGCACGCCATGACGAAGTCGTGCGCGAAACAGATCCACATACTGCCGTCGCGTCGACATGATCGCCGTGATCCATCCGGCGACCAGGAACAGCAAGGCCACACCCAGCTGCGGTGTCGTCAGTCCCACCCCGACCGCCGCGATGATCAATAGTGATGCGGCCGCTTGACCTACACGGTGCCCGAACACCTCGATGATACCCTTGGCGCGCTCGCGTCGACTGCTGTCGAGTGGCAAGTACAGCACCTCGACGGAGCTTCGATAGAGAGTGTGTCGCAGACTTCCGTCAACGGCCTTGAGCGCCACGGCGAATGGTAACATCGGCCCGAGCGCGAGACCCGTCGCACCGCCAAAAATCAAGAGTGGCAGCAGGGCAGAGCTACGGTGTGCTCCAAACGCCCGCAACAGCCACCCTGCGCCGACCGCCTGCACGAGCAGAGCAATGCTGTTCAATCCGAGATAGAAACGCGCGAAGAACTGCCCCAGCGAATCTGCGGGAATTTGGGCGGCGACCGTGCTCTTGAACACGAAATCCACGACGGTGAGTGCGACAGTACCGATCAAGACGAGCGTCAGAACGCGGGAGAGGTAGCTGTCTCGAAGGAGCCAGCCGACCGAACGTCGCGGTTCCGAGGCGGATGATTCCGTTTGTGTGTCACTCGGGACATTCCAAAGGAACGGTGTGATCCCGGCGAGTGCCAATATCACCGCGGCAGCAACGACGAGCCCGATGGGCGAAATTACTCGGAGGAGACCCTCGGCGAGCAACGACCCCAATGTCGCGCCCGTGACGCCGCCTGCTGCGATCACGGGGAAGATGCGCTTTGCCTGAGTCACGGTCACCGCGTCGTCCAGCAATAACCAGAATTCAATCAGGACTACCGTGATCAACAATCCAGTCCAAACGTAAAAGCCAAAAGGCGCCCAGGCCCCCAATTCATCGAGCAGCCCCCAGAACCCCAGGGTGACGAACGAGCCGAAGAGCAGCGATACCGACAAGAGCATTCGCCGATCACGCACGCGGCGGAGCAGGCGATCATGGACCTTGAGCTCGAGGATTGCGAGCAAGGCGATCGCCAGATAGGCGCGTGGCAGATGGGTCGCCGGCAAGCTCGTCAGGAAGAGCGTGTCGCGCGCGGTCTCCATGACCGAATGAGCCGCCGTGATGGCCAGCAGGCCGAGAAATCCTACGGCGAGGTTTCTGCGATCCTCGCGGCGAACCGAAAAACGCATGCGTCAGACGCAACTTACCGTCAAATCGATCGCAGGGACATTTCTCGCGCGATGTTCCGTTTGTGTGGGCTCGTCAGCTGCGGCGTAGTAATTCGAGCTCCTCCAGGGAGCGGGGCCAGTCGCCCTTGAGCAGCCTCGAAAGGGCGCGGTCGGCCAGCAGCTTTCCGCCGGTCTGGCAGGTGGCGCAGTAGTTGGTCTCCCGATCCGCAAAGACGATGCGTTGAATCGGGTCTCCGCATTCGGGGCACGGCTCGCCGTACTTGCCATGAGCCGCCATTTCTGGGCGGAACGCCGTGACCTTCTCGGGGAAATCGTCGCCGTGTCGTTTGATCAGTCGTGTCACCCATTCCGACAATACGTCCTGGGTCGCATCGTGGAGGCGACGCATTTCCTCCGCGGTCAACCGTTGAGTCCAGGTCAGCGGTGAGAGCTTGGCGCGATGGAGAATCTCATCGGAGTATGCGTTTCCGATTCCGCTCAAGATTCGCGGATCGGTCAGCGCGCGCTTTACGGTGTGGTTACGCTCCAGCAGTGCATCTCGGAATCCCGCATAGTCGATCAGCAAGGGCTCGATGCCTCCAGGGTGGTGATCGCGAAGAGCGAGCTCTCCGTGACAAAGGTGAAGGGCAGCGCGCTTCTTTTTGCTCACTTCGGTCAGCAATAGCGTTCCATTGTCGAAGTCGAAGGCTGCGAGGCCGATGCGACCAGGGATTTTCGACCCGGGCGGCTTCCAGTGAAGCCGTCCGGCGATCATCAGGTGCAAGACGAGGTAGAGGTCGTCCTCGACGACGAGCACCACGCGTTTGCCGAGTCGTTGCACGTCGAGCACTCGTTTCCCCTCAATCGACGCGATCGGCGGAGCGACACTTCTGAGAACGAACGGCGATGCCAGGCGCACTCCCTCGAGCGTCCGCCCGACCACGCGCGACTGAAGCGCATGACGATAGAGCTCGATGTCCGGGAGCTCGGGCATGGCTATCGCAGGCGTGGGTCGAGCCGGTCTCGCAACCAGTCACCCGTCAGATTGAAGCCGAGGACGCTCACCGCGATCGCACCACCCGAGAAGAGCGCGACGTGCGGGAAGCGCAGCAGTACGCTCGTGCCCTGATCGAGCATTGCGCCCCAAGACACCGCTTTTCCAGGGCCAAGTCCTAGAAACGAGAGTGTCGACTCGGCGAGAATCACCACACCCAAGCCGGTCGTGGCCTGTATGACCAGCGGTCCAAGCAAATTGGGAATGACGTGACGTCGCAAGATCGCGTGCGTCGGAACGCCGAGCGCTCGCGCCGCCTCGACGAACTCGCGCTCCCGCAACGTCAGCGTTTCAGCACGCGCCAAACGCGCGTACAAAACCCATCCGTTCACCGCGAGGGCGACGATCAAATGGATCAGGCCCGGTCGCGCGACCAAGGCGAGAATTGCGATGTTCAAGACAATGGCTGGAAACGCTTGCACCAAGTCCGCGATCCCCGTAATCGCGTGGTCGGTGAGCCGACCCGCGTACCCGGCCCAGGTGCCGAGCAAGGTGCCGAGCACGACCGAAACTCCGACGACCACACTTGCAACGACTGCCGCGAGTCGTGCCCCGTGCAGCAAGGCGCTGAGAATATCGACACCGTTGTCGGCGGTGCCGAGCAAGTGTGCCCACGAAGGAGGCTCGTACTCGCGCAGGAGGTCGATCGCGAGTGGGTCATAAGGCGCGATCCATGGGCCGATGACTCCCAACGAGAAGAAGGCGATCACGATCAGCAAGCCGAGCGGGGTCTTTCGAAGGCGGGCCCGGACCCTACTCACGACAGCCTCACTCTCGGATCGACTACGCCGTACGCCAAGTCCACCGCGAGATTGACGCCCACGTAGATGAGAGCGATGACCAATACGCACCCTTGAACCACAGGAATGTCTCGTGCGAAAAATGCGTCCAGAAAGAGGGTTCCGAGTCCGGGCCGCTCGAAGATCTTTTCGGTGACCACGGTTCCGGACAGCAGGGCTCCCAGCTGAGCGGCGCCAATCGTCATCACGGGTAGCAAGGCATTTCGGAGCGCATGGCGAAGCAGCAAGGCGGTCGAGGAGACCCCCCGTGCGCGCGCCGCCGTGATGTATTGCTGGGAGAGCACCTCGATCATCGCCGCACGCGTCTGTCTCGTCAGCACCGCCGCAAGGGCAGTTCCAACCGTGATCGCAGGCAGTATCAAGGCCACCGGGCCGGCTAGATCGTCCCCAGGCAGGGGCAACCAACGGAGCTTCACACCAAAGGCGAGAATCAGTAGCGGTCCCAGCCAGATGTTGGGAATCGCCAGGCCTGCCACGGCGATCATCGATGCAAGCTTGTCCCAGCCCTTACCTGCCTGGGCTGCTGCGATCGTGCCCAGCGGAACGGCCATCAGCCAGGCCACGAGCAATGCGGCGAGCGCCAAGATGATCGTATGGGGCAAGACCTTGCTCACCATCGATGACACCGAGTGATCGGGCTGACGGAACGACGTCCCCATGCTGCCGTCGGCGATGTCGCCGAGGAACGCTAGGTACTGCCCGGCGACCGGCTGGTCCAAGTTCAACGTACGGCGGAGCTCTGCTTTTTCTTCGGGGCCGGCTTGATCGCCGAGGATCGCCTCGACTGGGTCACCCGGGATCAGGCGTACCAACAAGAAGACGATCGTCACCAGGCCGACGACGGTGAGCAGCGCCCGAAGGAGTCGGCCCGCCAGATACCGCAAGAGCCCTGCAGACATCATCGGAACCATACTACTTCCCATTCGCTGTCGAGTCGGTTTCCCTGCGAGATGCGGGTCTACAGGCCGGCGTCCGGCGGAGGGGGGATTTCGGTGCCTGGGGCGAGCGCCACACAGATTTTCGCCGACGCCTTGTAGCTGTTGAGGTCGACGATGCGCGCGACCGTTTCGCCGCCGCTTGCATCGTATCCGCCGTTCGCCGTAATCTGGCTCGGGAACACGCACGTGTACTGCGCCCGGCAGTCCATGGTGTCGTTACAGGTCTTCATACACCAGGTTTGCGCGGTGCGGCTCGGGGTGAAGCGCCATTCGACGCAAGCTCCCTGGGGGCAGGTATCGGGGTCACAGGCAAAGACCGTGCAGTATCCGCCGGGCTGGGCAAGGTCGCATTGGCGTTCACCGGTCCTCGAGCAATTGATGGAGCCGCTGCAGCTGTCCCCGATGTTCTGCTTGCACCCTGCAACCAAGAGGCTGGCAAATAATAGGATAGTCGCATGTCGCATCGTGAGCGCCGGAGCATACGAGACGCACTGCGCGATCGCCAATCGCTCCGCGCTCAGGCCAATGAGTGGTAGATTGTCGTCCTATTGCGACGGTTTTGGCTTGGAGTGGGGTTGGTCTGGCTCGCTGGCGCGGCAGCGCTCGCCGAGGATGGGCTCGAGCGGGTCGCTGCCCTCGTGCGTATAGGAGACGAACACGGAGCATTGGGGGAGATCGCGCTTCTGCCATCTAGGGTCCGCAACGAGGAGGCGTTGCGCTACCTCGAGGGGCGACTGCTCCTGGAAGAAGGCAGACCGTGTGATGCCATGGATAGATTCCCGCAAGTCTCATCCACGCTCCCTGAGTCGATGCGCGATGACTCCGCGCGCCGGTGGGCGTTCGCCGCCGCGCAATGCGGGCACTGTGCAGAAGCAAGGCCGGTGTTGTTGGGCGACACATCGAGCGACAGGGCGGTAACACGCCAGGACCGGGCGATTGCGGCCGACTGTGCGGTTCAGCTCGGTGAGCTCGAAATCGCCGTCGAAGAGCTTGCAAATCTGACGCGCTACAAGCGTGGCCTCAGCAATCGCGTCGCGCTGCTCGCGATCCTCTCGGACCTGTACGTCGAGATCGGACGCCCCGATGAAGCCCGAGAAGCAGCCCTCGAAGCCTGGAAGTCCGCGGTCGAACCCGGTCAGCAAGGCGCCGCCCATGCCTTGGAGGACCGCGCCTCACCCAGTCCGTCAGATCGAGTCTCGCGTGCCGAGCAACTGATTGGCGCGCGCCGGTTCGCCAAGGCGGTCGAGGAGCTCGAGGCGATCGACGCGAAGGATGACCCCGATCTCGATGCCCGGTGGCATCACGTCTATGGAATGGCCCTCTTTCGAACGCGCACCCGCTACTTAGACGCTGCGCGCGTCCTCCACGAATCAGCTGCCTTGGGCGGCGAGTACGAGGTCGAGGACGCGTTCCATTCGGCACGCGCCTTGTCGCGCGCGGACCAAGACGGGCGTGCGATCCGCGCGTATCGACGGTTCGCGCAACGCTACCCGCGTAGCAAAACAGCGCCGGAGGCCCGCTTCCTCGCCGCATGGCTCGAGATTCGCGTGGGTCGTGCCAATGGCGAGAAGGGGATGGAGCAACTCGTTCGTGGGAAGTCTCAAGTGCGCGGCCCGTGGCGACGTTCGGCGCTTTGGGAGCTCGGCTTCCGCGCATTCGAGACACGACGCTTCGCTCGGGCGGTTCACTACCTTGCTCAGTACTCCGACGAGGTCACCGATTCGATGGAGGAAGCGCGCGGTTTCTATTGGCTCGGTCGCTCCTATCGGCGGGGTAAGAACGCGATCGAGGCCTATCGCAAGGCGATCGCCGTCGAGCCGCTTCACTGGTACGCGGTCCTGGCCGCGCATCGTCTCGAACGACTCCATGTGCAGCCGCCGATGCCTTTTGAAGACGCAGCCTCGCCGAGCTCCGTCGAGCTTCCAACTGGCGATTTGGCAGTACCGGGGACGGTGGAGGCCTACCGGCGCTTGGGCCTCGATCGGGACGGCGTCGCTTGGCTCCGCGCTCACGAAAGCCAGCTCGTAACCGAGTACCCCAGGACACAAGCGATACCGCTTCTCACGGGTCTCTATCGTGAAATCGGCGCGTATCGCGAAGCGCTCCTCACCGCGCGTCGCCGGATGGTCTATCTCCACAGCGACCCTGCCGAGCATCGCTGGTGGTGGGATGCTGCCTATCCCATGCCTTGGCGCCCGATTGTCGATCAGCATCGGGGCGACCTCCCGCGCGCTTTGATCTACGCCACCATGCGTCAGGAGAGCGGATTTCGACCCGACGTGGTCAGTAGGGCAGGGGCGGTCGGGTTGATGCAACTGATGCCCGCAATCGCCACGAAGCTAGCGGGTGAAGCGGTCACTACGTACATGCTTCGTACGCCGGAGACCAACATCGCTCTGGGCCTCGAAGAAATGCGCGCGCTCGACGAGGAATTCAAACATGTCTACCCGCTCAGCATAGCCGCCTACAATGCAGGGAAGAGTCGGGTGAGACGATGGCTCAAAGAGAGTCGAAAAATGGAGCTCGACCGATTCGTCGAGCGCATCCCCTTCAACGAAACGCGCAACTACGTACGGCGCGTCACCACACACTACGCCCGATACTCCTATCTCGACGATCCAAAGTCGGGCTGGCCCAAGCTACCCTCGTTCGTTAACCCCTGATTTGCTCCACCCCGTCGGTTCGATAGACTGTTCTGGACGATTTGGGTTGCTCGCGAAGGCGTCGAAGGCCAATAGATGGTCCGATCACCTCCCGGGTTCGTGAATACTGATGAACTTCATTGCTGCAGGGCTCTCCGACGTCGGACTTCATCGGGAGCACAACGAAGACAGCTTCTGCATTCTCTCCGAGCATCGCTTGTTCGTGGTCGCCGATGGGATGGGTGGCCACCGCGCCGGGGATGTCGCAAGCCGCATGGCGACCGCTGAGATGGCCGCCTTCTTCGACGCCACCAGCACCGATGGCGTTGACTGGTCTTCGGAGGACGACTCGCGACTGACACCCGATCAGCATCGCCTCGTATCGGCCGTGAAGCTCGCCAACCAGCGCATCTTTCAAGCCTCGGTCCAGAATCGCTCGGTTCAAGGAATGGGCACTACGGTAGTCGGCGCTTTGTACGCTCGGCGAGATCGCAAGATCCATATCGCGCACGTGGGGGACAGCCGGGCGTATCGAATCCGCTCTGGCGCCATTGCGCAGCTCACGCGGGATCATTCCTTGGTGAACGACTACCTGCTCGTCATGCCGAATCTCACCATGGCCCAGAAGGAGCGACTTCCCAGTAATGTCATCACCCGCGCGCTCGGGATGCAGGACGGCGTCGCCGTCGACTTGTACTTCGAAAACGTACAGCCGGGTGACGTCTATGTGCTCTGCTCGGATGGTCTCAACGGGATGGTGAGCGACGAGCGCATCCTCAAAATCGTGCATGAAGCAGGGGCCGACGTGGAGATCGCGGCGAAGGCGTTGATCGCTCAAGCAAACCGAAACGGTGGTGAGGACAACATCACCGTCGTCATCGTCCGAATTACGGAATGACCATGCCGAAGTGTCTCGCGATTCGACAACTGCTGGACTGCTCGGAAGAGGAATTCTGGGAGCGGATCTTCCGCAGCGAAGATTTCAACCACTACTTGTACGAGGGGCTCGGGTTCGAATACGAGCTTCAGGAGTGGAATAGCGACACCGGCTACCGGCGCGCCAAGATCTGGCCCAGCCAGCAGATGCCCAGAGCCGTTGCGAAGGTTCTCGGTGAGCGGTTCAGCTACGTGGAAGAGGGCTCGTTCGACGCCTCGGCGGTCCGATACGATTTTCGTGTCATTCCCTCGGCGCTACCGGAACGGATTCGCGTCAAAGGGTCGGTGATGGTCGAGCCGGTCTCAGCTCATCAATGCGAACGGCGCGTGACGCTCGAGATTGGCGCTTCCGTGTTGGGTTTGGGCGGCCTCATCGAGGCCTACTTCGTCACGGCCACACGCGAGCAGTATGCGAAAAACGCTGCTCTCGTGAACGAGTATCTGGCCAGCTCTCATTAGTGGCCTGCGGGGCGGCCGCCTTTGCGGGGGTCGCTGGCGGCGTGAAGAAGTCGCTCCGGCGAGCGCTCGATTTCGATCAGCTGCACGTTGGCGATGTTGTGGATCGGTTTGATGTGGTGACCACGGGCGCGAAGCGCGTCTTGAAGCGCGGAGTCCAAGGGCGCGACGACCTCTACGCGCAGGGTATCGGGGTCCCCTTGGTCGTGAATGCGTGGAGCGGCCACGGCTTCGCCCGCGGTCATCCCCTGCAGCAGGATGTTCATGGCGACTTGCTGCGTGGCGGTCACGATTCGGCTGCCACCCGATGCCCCGATACACAAGACCGCCTTCCCGTCTTCGAACACGATCGTAGGCGACATCGTCGAGACCGGACGCTTCCAGGGACCTGGCAGGTTGCGGGCACCTCCGACCAAACCGAACGCGTTCGCATTGCCGATTGCGCTTGCGAAGTCATCCATCTCGTCGTTCATGACGACGCCGCCGCCGGTGAAACGCGCTCCGAACGGGAGGTTCACGGTCGTCGTGACGGACGCGACGTTGCCGGCCGCATCCACCACGCAAAGGTGGGAAGTCCCTGCGTTGTCGGGCATCGTGATGTTGGTCCTGGGCCATTCGATCGGAAGGTCGTATTCGGCGCTGGGGTGGGCCGTTCCGTCCCCTGCGAGCGCGGCGCGCGCAGCGATTCGCGTCTCACTCATCATCTGGTCGAGTGGCAAGATCACCTGGTCCGGATCACCGAAATAGCGCTGTCGGTCTCGGAAAGGCCCCTTCCACGATTCCGCCATGGCGTGCAGGAGGGGAGCGCCATACGGGGGTTTTGGTCCGACCGCGCGTTCCAGGATCAAGAGGCTTTGAATCATCGTGAACCCACCCGCGCTCGGTGGAGGCGCCGTCACCCATCGGTATCCGAACGCCGTCGCCTCGAGAGGGGTGCGCGTTCTCACACGGTAGGCACGCAGGTCCTGAAGCGTCACGATACCGCCTTGCTTCTGAACCGCGGCCACCATCTCTTGGCCGATGACGCCGCCGTAAATCACGGCCGCGCCCTTCTCCGCAAACGCGCGGAGCACGCGAGCCAAGCCCGGCCGCCTCAGCGTCGCCCCGGCACGGAGGTCCCACGTCGCCATCACCGGGTCCTTGCGAAGCTGACCCTCGAACGCGCTCCCCATGGCCGCGAGCGCTTCGCTCACGGGAACACCCTCCTCGGCGAGGCGAAGCGCGGGCCCGACGACCTCGCGTAGGGGGAGGTTCCCAAAGCGCGTGACGAGCGCCTCGATTCCTGCGGGCTCTCCAGGCACGCCTACCGCGAGACCGCCCAGCTGCGACGGAGCGCTTGCAGGGCCGTCCGGCCGTTCGGCGACGTCCTCGAACATCGTCGCGGTCGCCGCACGCGGGGCACGCTCGCGGAAATCGAGGAATGTGAGGGAGCCGTCCTTGGCGCAGTAGTAGAGGGCGAAGCCCCCGCCTCCTAGCCCGCTGCTTGCCGGATTGACCACCCCGAGGGCGAGCATCGTCGCGGCGGCAGCGTCGGCTGCATTGCCTCCAGCGGCGAGGATTTCCGCGCCCGCCTGCGATGCTGCGGCATGGTCGGCAGCGACCGCGTCCCGCTTGAAAACCGCGGAGTGATCCGGAGGGAACCCGAGGCTCAAACCTGCGATGAGGAATGCGGAAAGACACCACAGCCCGGTCGAACCCCAGCGCTTCATCGTCTGCACCTTGCCTCCAAACCGGCTCGGATGCTACCGGTGGTTCCCATGCGCCTCGTGTTTGTGATGGACCCCGTCTCGACGGTCATCGTCGACGAAGACACCAGCTTCGCGCTGATGCTGGAGGCGCAGGCCCGCGGGCATCGCGTCGACCATTGTCTGCCCAAGGACGTAGGCCTACGCGGCCGACGGGTCGTCGCTCGGGTTCGCCAAGCCACGATGCAGCTCGTTGCCGACGAGCCGATCACGTTGGGCAAGCCAGAGGATATCAATCTCGTCGATGCCGATGCCGTGTTCATTCGCAAGGACCCTCCTTTTACCGACGCCTATTTGTGGTTGACGCTGGTTCTGGATCATCTCGATGGCACCACACTGGTGGTGAACGACCCTCGCGGCCTGCGAGAAGCCAACGAGAAGCTGTACGCACATCATTTTCCAGAGATCGTGCCGCCGACGATCATGACCAGTCACAAGGACGAGATCCTCAAGTTCTTGAGCAACGTCGGCGGTAGAGCCGTGATCAAGCCGATCGATGGCCATGGAGGCGAAGGCGTCTTCCTGCTCGTTCAGGGGGACAGCAACCTCAATGCGCTGATCGAAGCAGTGACGCACTTGGGCGCCCGGAATGCAATCGTGCAAGCGCTCATCCCAGAGGTATACGACGAAGGGGACAAACGGATCCTGCTCGTGGATGGCGAGCTCCTTGGTGTCGTCGGACGCATTCCCAGAAAGGGAGACCTTCGGAGCAACGTGCACGCGGGGGGATCCGCCGCCCCGGCATCGCTCACCGATGCGGATCGAAAGATCATCGACACCATTGGTCCGCGTCTGCGTTCCGACAAGCTTTTCTTCGTCGGCCTCGACGTCATTGGCGGCAAGCTCATCGAGGTGAACGTCACCAGTCCCACGCTGATTCAACAGATGTCGCGGCTTGTCGGCGAAAACCTTTCCGCGACAGTCATCGATCGGCTGGAGGACAAAGTCCGCGCGTATTCGTTCTGACGCGAACGGCTCAGCTCGAGCCGATTCGCACCGCCGCAGACGCTCCGGCTCCGGCAATTGCAGCGATCGCGATGGCGACTACGAACGAAGCCATTGGATTCATGAGGTTGAGTCCGTCCATGATGAGTCCGGTCATGCCGAAGAAGGAGACGAAGAACGTCCAAAACCTGCGCGAGCGCACGGTCCTTGCGAAAAAATCGCCGCCGGCGACACCATCGAGCTGACCGAACTGGCTTGGCCTCGTCGTGTCGTCGTGCGCTCGCGTCTGGTCGTCCGCGTCGACGCGCTTCTCGCTCGAGAAGAGCAACGCTCCGAGCAGCACGGCTCCGACCACCAGCGAGAGAATGTAGAGATTGATCAGCATGGAGCGCCTCCTCTGGTCAACGGACTCGGACGCCCTTGGCGCCCCAAGAGACATCGATAGGATGAAGCCCCTCGTTCTTGCAAGCCCCTTCGAAACCTTTCGCCGCCTTCGGGTCGAGGAAGAATGCGACCGCCACGTCGCCGCCGCCAGCCCCGCACGGCTTCGCGCTCCCCGAAAAACGGGCTGCGAGCTCCGCAGCGCGGCGCAGTCGCGCCTCGACGATCGGGGCGCCTGCCGCGATGCCAAGCGCCTCCATCGCGTCTGCATAAGAGGCCGCAAGCGTAACGACTTCCGTCGCATTACCGGACTCGAAGGCGTTCCCGAACTGCTGCGAGAGCTCGGAGAGCCGGTCGATCGACGATCGATACCCGCGCGGGTCATCGCGTTGCAGCTCACGAACTTTGCCCACGAGGTCGCTCGTTCGCGCAGCATGCCCAGTCCACACCAATCGGATCTCCAGCGTGCCCGGAGGTTGCACCGCATGGACTTCGACCTCGCTTTCGATCCGTGCGAATCGAAGGAATCCGCCGAAAGTGGAGGCTGCGACATCGACGCCGCTGCCCTGAGGCGCGACTGACGCGTGGCCTTCCAACGCGCACGCGAATACGCGTCGCAGAGTCACGGGGTCCTCCAGCGATCGACCATGTGTCGCGAAGACCGCCCCCGCCGTCGCGGTCGCTGCCGCAGCGGATGAGCCAAGGCCGAGCTTGACGCCATCTTGGTGGAGATCGGTCACGTCGACGACCGGCGTGCGAGGTACCGGCCCGAGCTCGGTTTGAGCCAAGCGCAGAGTAGCCTCGACTTCCGGAGGCATGTGCATCGAATCTTTGGACCAGATGACCGAGACCCGGCGATCGACCGCGCTCACCATGGCGGGCGCGCCTTCCAGGACGGCGTACTCGCCACACAGTAGCGCTTTGCCTGGCGCACTCGCACCGACCGGCGTCACAGGCGGACCTCGACGCCAGGCCCCGGTTTGGCGACCCAAGTCCGCGTCACGCCCTCGGTGCGATCGAGCGACTGGCGAACGCGTGTCGCGTCACCGACGTTGCACAGCGCCTTGACGTGTGGCCCGGCGTCCATCGTCGCCCATACCGAGATGCCGCGCTCGCGAAGACCGCGAACCGTCGCCAGAGCGCTGAGGGTCGCCGGCGCCCAATATAGAATCGGAGGATCGGATGTCATGGCACAGCAGTGAAATGCGAGCGTGCTCTGCTCCATTGCCGCGCCGAGCGTGTCGAGGTCGCGATCCGCGATTGCGCGTTTGATCTTCCGCGACCATCTGGGGGCCTGGTTCAACCAAGCGAGATAGTACGGTGAGGTCTTGCGCGAGCGCTCCATCCCTTCCGTGGAGCCGACCTTCTTTTTCCCGGGCTCGGTCAAGGCGACGACCAGACGAAGGCTCCAATGCTCAGGGGGCGCGATCGGTCGGGCAGCCAGATCGACATCACCACGCTTGCCTGCGGGCAGCTCGACGAAACCGCCATAGATGGATCGAGCGGCCGATGCGCTGGACGCGCGAGCCAAAGCGCTCAACCGCCTGGGATTGAATCGCAGCCCAGCGGCTGCACGAGCCGCCCCCGCTAGCGCAGCGAAACCAGACGCGCTCGAGGCAAGGCCTGCCGCGGTCGGGAAATGATTGTGGCTTGTCACCCGAGCGCTGCAGCGCAGTCGCGCCTCCAGCCGAACGCGGTCGAGCATCGTGACGACGCGTGCAGCTTCGGCGTCGGTTGCGCGCCTGCCGTCGAGTCTCACCAGGTCCGACGGAAGCGACGGGTCGAATCGGACGCGAGTCTCAGTCACGAGTTGGTCGAGCGTCAGGGAAATGCTCGGCACCGCAGGAACGTTGCTCTTGAGGTCTGCCTTCCCCCAGTACTTGGCAAGCGCAATGTTCGCGCAGGCCCGAGCGCTCGCTTCCATGGGGCGATCCTTCATGCGCCCACCTGTGCAACGAACGACCCCTCGCCGAGCAGATCGCGCAACCGCAAGGCCTCTTCGTGCTTGGGGGCGAGGGCAAACATGCAACCTCCTCCACCGGCGCCAGTCATCTTGGCGCCAAGGGCACCCGCTCGTCTCGCGATTTGACACATCTCATCGAGCTTCGTGGTGCAGAGCATCAGCGAGCTGAGGAGCGTGTGATTCAGGTCCAACATTTGTCCGAGTGTGATGTGGTCGCCGCTCTCGATAGCGAGCGTGGCGTTGCGCACCAAGACCTCGATGGCTTGGAATGCCTTGTTCACACGTTCGGGATCGGCCTGCAACTGCCTGCCAACCGACGCGACCATCTCTTTGGTGCTCGAGGATTCGCCGCTATAGCCGATGACCAAGTGTAGCGGCTTGTTCGAGCGCAGTGAACGAAGCGCTTGGTCCTTGCGGTAGAGCGCCACACCGCCGAGAGCCGACATCGTGTTGTCGATCCCGGACGGATTACCGTGGAACACCTTCTCCCAGGAGAGTGCTGCGTGTGCCAAATCGGCCCGCGAGCGCTCGATGCCAAGCGCCTCGTCGATCGCGTCCAAAACCGCCACGCCGATCGCCGCGGAGCAGCCAAGCCCGGCGCCCGCCGGGAGATCCACCTTGGCGCGAACCTCGAGTGATGGACGGGTTGGATAGAGCCCCAGGGCCTTGGCAAACGCCCGTTCGAGTGGCTCAGCGCCACGAGGGTCAGGCGCGATCGCGAGATCCCAGGGAGAGAGCTTCAGGATGTCCTTTTCAGCCGCCACCGCTTCGGCGGTGACGCCGCGGTCGATGCCGACGGCGATCGCCGGGAACCCGTGAACGACTGCATGTTCGCCGAGCAGGATGACCTTGCCTCTCCCGAAGCCCATCAAGTCCCTCGGTCCGTGAGGCGACGGGTTACCTCCTCGAGTACCTGCCTAGCGTCTTGGCCGAAAGGGCTCGAAGAGAGCGCGCCCAGAGCCTGGTTCGCCAAGAACCCGAGCCTCATCTCCACTTCCGCCTTGGCGGCGAACAAGACCCCCGTAGCGGCCACCAGGGCTTCGTCGGTGGCATCGGGGTGTCCCCAGACGCCTTCGAGCGCCGCCTGCTCTGCCTGGCTCGGCCCGAGCCTGCGAAAAGCCGCTACCACCGCATTGTGCTTCCCATGCCTTAGGTCGTCACCAGGCTTACCAGTCTCGTGAACGCTGCCAAACGTTCCGAGGAGGTCATCGCGCAGTTGAAACGCGACGCCAAGCGGAGCAGACCAGGCGCGGAGCGATCGCATGCCGGCGGCGTCTGCGTCTGCGAGGATGCCACCGAGCTCAGCTGGCCCGCGAGTCGTATAGCTACCGGTCTTCAAATCGTGCATGCGCTCGACGTCGAGATCGGTCATGAGGTCGAGCTGCTGCCCTGCGAAGACCTCTTTCTGGATCCTGACGAAAAGCTCCAACGCCTCGTCTCTTCGGCCTTTGGGAAAGCGGCTTCCGAGCAGCAGCTCCCATCCGAAGGTCGACGCGAGATCTCCGGCGAGGATCCCGAGGCTTGCGCCCAGATGATCGCGTCCATATTTCCTCTGGAACGCGTAGTGAACGGCAGGACCTCCGCGGCGTTCGGTGTCCTCGTCCATCCAGTCGTCGTGAATCAGCAAATAGGTTTGGAGCAGCTCCAAGGCGGCGCCGGCTTCGAGCGTAGGGCTGACGTCGAGGGCCCCGCTGGCAGCCCGAAAGGCTGCGGCCGTGACGATCGGCCGAAGCCGTTTTCCGCCGCGCATCGTCAGGTCGCGAACCTCGGTGACCAACTCGATCGCCTGCGGCGAAAGCCGAGTCGCTTCTTCGCACTTCGCAGCAAAAAACCGCTCGAGGATGGCATCGACCTGCTGACGGACGACCCCCATCCAAGACTCGAAATCCATTTGTTCACGTGCCACGGTGTCAGCGTCCCTATTCCGAGCTACGTACACGGCAGGACGCTGCCGAGCAAGCGATGCGATGAGCGCAGACATTGAGCAAAGAAAGGCCGACCACCTCGATCTGTGCGCGACGGACGACGTCGCGTTTCGGCGGCGCACCACGTTGCTCGAGTGCGTGCGCCTCGTGCACCAGTCGCTTCCCGAGACCGATTTCGACTCGATCGACACCGGCGTGTGTCTGCTCGGTAAACAGCTCCGCGCGCCTTTGCTGATCGCGGCGATGACCGGCGGGCACGAACGCGCGGCGGAGATCAACCAAGCCCTGGCCTCCATCGCAAACGAGCTCGGCTACGCTTTCGGTTTGGGCAGTCAGCGCGCGATGCAAAAGAGACCGGAAACGATTTGGACCTATCAGGTGCGCAAGCGGGCCCCAGACGTGCTTCTCTTCGGCAACGTTGGCGTCGTGCAGGCACGTGACCTGTCGACCGCAACGATTTCGAAGATGTTGACCGATGTCGGTGCGGACGCTCTCTGCGTGCATATGAACCCCGCCATGGAGCTCGTGCAGCCCGAGGGTGATCGAGACTTCAGTGGGGGCTTGGAAACCTTTCGCCGACTCTGGGCCGAGCTCGACGTCCCCGTGATCGCCAAAGAGACCGGAAGCGGGATCAGCCGCGAGGTCGCCGCACAGCTTCGGCAACTCGGCGTCCGGCACGCCGACACCTCAGGGGCAGGTGGAACCTCCTGGGTCGGCGTCGAAACTCTGCGTGCCGACGAAGAAGGTCGCGCGCTTGGCGAGGCGCTGTGGGATTGGGGGATCCCGACGGCGGCGTCGGTTCGATACTGCGTAGAGGCTGGCATGACGACCATCGCGACCGGTGGCATCCGTAGCGGGATGGACGTGGCCCGGGCGATTGCGCTGGGCGCCAGCTGCGCAGGAATCGCGCGCAACGTGTATCAAGCGTTCCTCGAGGGCAACGTCGACGGCGCGCGTTCCTACCTCTTGCGGATCGAGCGAGAGCTTCGTTCGGTCATGCTGCTTTGCGGCGCGAAGACGATTGAAGAGCTTCAACGCGTTCCACGCATCATCACCGGCGAGCTTCGCGACTGGCTTGCCTAGTCAGCTGTCGGTAGCCGTGCCCGGGACCGTTTCTCGCTCCTCGGGCTCGGGTTCGTAGCGCAGCAAATCCTCGACACGCTCGAGTAGCTCCCCCTCGAAGTGCAGCGAAAAGCGCGGCTCGAGAAGCCGTGTGCGAACCCTCCAGACAACCGGATCCGCAGGATCTCGCAGCACCACGGGAGTGGCTCCCGCGAGAACCCAGGGCGAGCTGAGGATCGCGTCCGTGAGCGCCAGGCGCACCTTGCTTGCGTCGTGATAGCCCTGCAGCCTCACCACCACCTCGTGCTCCGCTTCCGCGCCGGCATCATACACCATTGGAGCGCCAACCATCGCGCGATTGGGCACGGTCAAGCGGTGGCCTTGACCGTCGCGCAGCCAGGTCGCGCGGAGCGATCGTCCTTCGACCGTCCCTTGGAACCCGTCGCCGGAAACCCACATTCCCTTCTTGACCCGGCGCTCGGCGGCAAGAACCCCGCCGGCGACCAAGTCTGCGAAGAGATCGCGCACCGACCATCCGATCACCAGGGCGAGGACCACGAGCGCCAAGAGAATCCAATCCTCACCCCCTGCAACGGACTGCAGGACGATCGCCAGGAGGAGGCTCAGACCGACGAGCCGCAGAACGAACACCAAGGCGCCGAGCAAGCGCCCCAATGGAATGCTGTTGGTGAGCCAACTGCGCGCACGCTCGGTGATGAGCAGCGCGACGCCCACGCCGAGGAGCGAAAGGAAGAGCGTGACGAGGGGATTACGGCCTCCGACGGGAAGCGGCTCTGCCAGTGCTGCGGGTGCCCTAGACGGCTTCGCAAACCAGCGTTGCGCTTGCGGAGGAGGCCCATCGACCTCCGCGGCCCCCTCGGCTCGTTCCTCCTGCGCGCCCGACTCCGAGCTGGGCGGATCGATCAGCTGGGCTGCTGCCGGGCTCGCGATCGATCCCAGCAAGAGAGTCACCAATCCGAGAATGCGAAGCACAACCATCAGAGCACCCAACCGCGTTCCGCGAATACACGTCCGAGCACACCTCTCAGGTGCACCGCGATCACGAACGCGCCCGATCGTTCATCGAGCAAGCCCAAGTGAGCGAGTCGGCTCAATTGGGCCTGTGCGGTATTGACGTCGAGCCTGAAAAGCCTCGCCTGTCCGGCGGCGTCGATCCAGCCTTCGCGCGCGATCTGGTACAGGTTGACCAGAACGTCATCGGGAAGGCGCCTTACGCGGGCGTACGGCGACGCCGGAATCGGCCCAACTTGTACGATGTCGTCATGGATGCTTCGGATCGAAGCCAGCCAGAGTCGGAGCGCGTCGCGCACCAGGCCGCCGGTCGCCTCGTGCAGCTCGTGGAAATATCGGTCGTACGGGCGACGGATGCGGCTCGCGCTGCGGGCGAACAACCCCTCAATCGGTGAACCATCTCCCCGATCGAACGAGTGCTCGAAACCGCTCAAGCGATGTCGGGCGATAACCGCCGCCTGGAGCTCTTCCTCGTCGAGCGGCTCGAGCAGGATGAGCTCGGGAAAAGCGTCCCGGAGCGGAGCGACCGTCGATGCGAAATTCCAGAACAACACTGCGCCATGGGCTAACCAACGGCGCCGTCCACCCTCCTCGATGATACCCTTGACGAAGCGGCGAAGCGGGTCGAAGCCTCCCGGCGCCATCGAGAGCATCCAGTGGAGCCCATCGACGACGACGAGCTGACCCTCTGGCGCGTCTTGGAAGATCGCCTCTACGTCTGCGACGGTCACCGGTGCGCTAAACACCACGCGCTTGACGTTCTTCCAGCGGCGGCTTCGCACGATCGCGCTCGAAACGGCCGCCTTTCCGACACCATCGACGCCTACCAACGCGACCGACCGAAGCCGCCCTCTGACTTCGCTCGAGAGCACGGCTTCGGCGCGGCTGATCTCCTCGTCGCGTCCCGTGAGCACGTCTCCGGCTTCCATGGTGTCGGCGGCGAATAGGCGCCGGTAAACCAGGGGTAGATCGGCAGCGACCTCGGGAGCGGCGAACGTTCCGGCGGACAGTGCTTCGGTCGGCAAGGCTTCGGTCCATCCGAGACGTTCGCTCCAGCGCTCCAGCTGCTCTTCCCCGAACAACGCTCGAAGACCTCCGCGGAGCTGGGCTTTCAAGCGCTTGACGCCAGGCTGGCGCTCGGCCCTTTCGATCATTCGAAGCCCACTGGCTGCACGCCGCATGGCTTCGAGCCGTGACTTGCTGAACGAACCCTCGGCGAGCTCGCCGCGAAGGGTTTCGAGCGTACCGAGCGCCGCGTCCCGCATCTCGGTTTCGATCATCGCGGGCCAGCTCTTGGCCTCGGCACGAATCTCCTCCAAGGAGTTGTAGCTCCGCTCGAGTTGCCCGAAGACCATGTCGTGCAGCAGCGTGTGCATCTCCGCTGGGATTGGCTCATCGTGGACGACCTCGAGCTCCGCCGTTGCCAATTCCACGTTGAAGGCGACGACGCGCTCGAGCTCTTGCAGCAGGTGCGCCAACGGTTGGACTCTCTCGGCCAACTCTCGCCGGCTCGCCAGCAACTTCGGGGCCACGCGGCTGTCGATGTACGTGAGCACCACCTCCCTGAAGGGAACCTCGACTTCGGGCAGAGGGCTCGGTAGGCGCCACTCACCGGTTTGGCGTTGACCGACTGTCACTCGGTAACGCGGAGTGAGACCGCGGCAGGCGTCGACCAAGGTATCCAGCAGCGGCGCAATCTTGCTGTCGTCGCTCAGATCTTGGAATAGCTCAGTCGTCACACGCGCTGCTTCTCCCGTTGCCTTGCTCGTCGTCTCGGTCGCCTCGCGCATCGCCGTCGCCAGTTGCTCGCCCGAGTAGTCGCGCTCGAGCTCCGTGTTCAGCGTCGCCAGCGTGGTCTGCAGGGTGGCACTCACGCGCTCGACCTGGGAGATTGCGCGACGGCTCAATGTATTGCTGAGTCGCAAGACGTAGTCCGCGACATTGTCCTTGATGCGCGCTTCGAGGCCGAGCAGCTCGAGCTCCATCGCGAGTGTCGAATACTCGGCCGAGCTGGCTTTTCGTAGGTTGGACAAGTCCCTAGTCAGCGTTTCCATCGCGCGCATGCGCGCCGCAAATCGCCGGCTGGTTCGGCGCTCGCCCGTTGGGAGGTCCAGCGTCCCGAATGTCGGCAGGTCTCGCTTCATTTGAACGAAGCCGCTGGCGAGCGCGCTCGCGGCACGGTGGGTGCCGTCTCCCGTGATGCGAACGACTTCGTCGAGTGCCAACGCAAGCTCTTCTTCGACGTCGTGACGCAATCGAACGAGTTGGGCTTCGAGATTCGCACCGGGCGCGCGTGCGATCTGCACGATGTCGTCGTAGCCTGCGTTGACTCCGTCGAAGAGGCTTCGCGTCCGAGCCGCGAGATGGCGGTCGGCCTCTATGAAGAGAGCCGCGAGACCTTCGAGGCGTGCGGGTGCATCATAGGAGAGATGAAAGCGCCCCAAGGCTCGCATGCGCACCTCTCGGGTCGGAACGCTTTGGCCGAGTGCCTTGCGCCACGCACGTCGCCCTCGAAGCGCCTGGCGCCGGAAACGTTTCCAAAGCGAATCGCTTTCTTCGGTTGCATAGGAAAGGTCTTCGTAGGGAGCGGTGACGACCTCGGGTAGCTCGTCTACCAGCGCGTCTACGTGCTCCAAGGTGGTCTCTGGGGTCCAGGTCAGCTTGGAGAGCGTTACGGAGCGCCCGAGCACGATTCCCCGCCAGTGTGCGGCCAGATCCGACTGAGCCAAGCGCAGGGTCGTCACGAGCTCCTTGTGTTCCGCACCCTCTTCCGAACGCGCAAGCACGGTCAACCGTCGATGGTGACGTAAAAATTCACGTCTCAGGTCGCGCAGATACTTTCCTGCATCGAGCTGGAAGTCCCGCAGCGGCCCAGTCGACACGTCGCGAACGATGCTCTGAAGATCACCGCCGAGATCCTGCATGCGATTGTTGATCTCGGCGCTCTGCGTTTGCAGTGGGGCGCCCCACAGGTCCTTGTTTCCGACGTGCTCGGGCCATGGCTCTAGCTGCTTGTCCTTGCCCTCCTCGGTGGCGCTCCGCATAGAAGGAGGTTTCACGGAAAGGTGCCCGACGAGGGCCGCTGGTTTGCGACCCGTGCTCGCCTCGCCAGAGAGAGTCAGACCCGCTTTGAACATGACGGGGCCGATCAACTCGTTGATTGCGACCGCACCGATGATCAGCGTTTCGAGCGAGCGCCCCATCTCTCCAAAGGTGCCTCCGACGATTGCCGCGAGTAGGATCGCAACCCCCGCCTGGGAAACGAAACCCATCCAACCGAAGGTCAAGGTTGCTTCGTCGGCTTTACCGAAACGAGCTCCTACTTTGGTTCCGGAGTAGATCGCAAACGCGCGCACGGTTGCCAGGGCCAGGGCAAATAGCGCCACCTGGCGGAGCTCTTCGAGGTGGAGCTTTGCCCCAGCGAGTGTGAAAAAAAGGACGTAGACCGGAAGCGACAGACGCTCGACCGTTTCGATGAGTCGGTGCCCGGTTTTCGAGAAGTTAGAGACGCCAAAGCCCGCGGCAAGAAAGACCAGAACAGGATCCCAGCCGAGCTGGTCCGCGATGAAGGCGACGAGATAGACGACGCCTACGACGAAGATCAAGAGCTCTTGATTGACGTACCGGATGTAGAGTGCCATCAGCCCGCCGACGACCACGGCCCCGAACAAAATCGAGAAGACGATGTGTTGGAGTAGGTACGCGGCGATACCTCCCTCCATTGCGGTCACCCCGAGCTCTCGAGCTACAAACACCTGTGCGATCGCAAACGCGACCACGACCACTACGTCCTTCAGAACGACGACGGACAGGACGTTCCTCGACATCATGCCGACGGCGCGCGACTCCATGATGACTGCGATCGTAGCGGCAGGAGACGTTGCCAGTGACACCGAGGCGACCATCGCGCCCACGGCCAACGCGGCAGCCATCGGCAGTCCTTCAATGCCGGGCAAGGCTATGTAGGGAACGGCGCCCGAAATCATCCAGACGAAAGCGGTAATTAAGACACCGATGAAAACGAACTGCGCAGCGAGGATCGAGCTGATCGCCCGAAGCCCCTTCTTGAGCGTGGCCAGCTTCAGCTCCCCACCGGCGGTGAGCGCGATCAGGGCAACGGCCAGCGTGTCGAACAAGCTGAGCTGTCCGATCACCTCCGCGTTCAGAATGCCCCTGTCGAATGGTGCGGGGAGGCCGAGTCCGGCGAGCGATCTTGCAAGCGAAGGCCCAAAGACGAGGCCTGCGATCAAGTAACCGGTGATATGCGGTAGGCGGAGATGCCCAACGAGGCCGCCGATCGTGTAGCTCGCCAAGACGACGAAGCCGAGCGCAAGCATGCCGCTCGGGTCAAAAGGATGCTGGGCGAATTGCTCGAACTGATAGAGGGCCACCATGCCGAACAGCAGAAGCACGATGACCGAAATTTGGCGCCGTGTGTGAGCCTCTTCTCCGGGCGGAGGCATGCTATACGAGCCCGCCATCAGCGTCTCCAGAACCCGGGCAGAATGAGGGCGAAGAGGGTGAAGAACTCGAGCCGCCCGAGCAGCATCGCGATTGAGAAGAAGAGCTTGCTGACGGCCGAATAGGAAGCGAAGTTGTCCGGCCCCACGTGGAAGGGTGCAGGGCCCATGTTCGACAAACACGTCAGGATCGCTCCGAACGCAGTCGTCACGGGAACGCCTTCGACCAACGTCACGAAGAGCATGCCGAACGCCACGCAGCCCATGTAGATCAAGAAGAAAGACGCTACATCCGAGAGGACTTCGCTGCTGATCGCGATCCTGCCCATGCGAACCACCTGTACGGTGGCCGGGCGAAAGCTCTTTTGAACCTGCGAAACCGCCTGCTTGCCCATCAGGGCTGCTCGCTCGATCTTGATGCCGCCCGCGGTAGACCCGGAGCACCCACCGATGAACATCAGCAGAACGATGCACGTCAGCGCCGCCGAGCTATAGACGCTGTAGTCGTCGGTGCCGTATCCAGTCGATGAGATCGTGGTCGCCACCATGAAAAACGAGTACCGGAATGAAGTGAGGATCTCGTCGTGCACGCTCAGGTTCAGCACCGTCAGAGCGACTACCGAGATGGCTACGATGGCGACGTACCACCGAAACTCGATGTTCCGCAGAAGGGTCTTCCAACTTCCGGTCCGCAGAAGGCTGTAGTAGACCGCATAGTTCACGCTGCCGATCAGCATGAAGCACGCGATCACGTACTCGATCGGGGCGCTGTGGAAGCCACCTACCGAGCTGTCGAGTGTCGAAAATCCACCGGTCGACATCGTCGTGAACGCGTGGCACACGGCGTCGAATAGATCGAGGCCTAGGATCTTGAGCAGCACGATCTCGAGGAGGGTGAACGCGCTGTAGAGCTTCCACAGGGTGAACGAAGTCTCTGCGATGCGAGGCCGGAGCCCTTCGGCTGTCGTCCCCGGCACCTCGCCGCGGAACAGGTGCTTGCCTCCGGCTCCGAGATTCGGGAAGACCGCTACGAAGAGAACGACGATGCCCATCCCCCCGAGCCACTGGATCAGCGAGCGCCAAAGCAGCAGCGGCCGTGACAGACGCGTCTCGATGTCGCCGATTGCCGTTGCGCCCGTGGTGGTGAGGCCGCTGACGGCTTCGAAGAATGCATCGGCCGCGGGCATTCCTGCCCCGAGCACGAACGGAATCGCTCCGCATACCCCTGCGAAGATCCAAATCAGGCTCACTGCGAGCAGAGCCTCGCGGCGCGAAATCCGTTCCGAAACGAAACGGCTTCCGTAGAGGAAGGCTCCGAGTCCGACTGCCGAAACGATGATCGCGGACAGCGCCATTGCTGCTACGCCGCCCTCCGGACGATGAGGGTCGGGCGCAACCTGGTCCCAGACCATGCCGACGGCTGCGCACAGCGCGATCATGACGCCGATTCCGAGAACGACGGCACCTACCGGTCGGATGACGCCGCGAAAGTCTCGCGATTGTGCGCTCACTCGCCCCTCGGTCGAAAGAGCCGCTCCACGGTTCCGCGGGCGCCTTTGGTCGTCATCAGGATTACCCGGTCGCCCGGGTGCACGATGTCATTGCCGCGCGGAATGATCACATCGTCGCCGTGTACGATCGCCGCGAGAAGAGAGCCGCGTGGCAGGTTCATCCGGTGCAGCGGCTTGTTGACCGCCCGGCATCTCGGGCTGGCCGTCAGCTCGACGACCTCCGCTTGGCCGTCCTCGAGCACGGTCAGGCTGTGAAGTGCACCCCCACGGGAGAATCGGAGGATCTCGTCCGAGGCGACCGTCCGGGGCGAGAGGACGATGTCGACGCCCAACTGGCGGTAGATGGAGGTGTAGTCGGCTCGCTGGACGATCGTGGCGGTTCTCTTACAGCCGGCACGCTGCGCAAGAAGCGCTGCCATGAGGTTGATTTCATCCTGTCGGGTGACCGCCGCGAACAGGTCATAGGTGCCCACCTCTTCTTCATCGAGGAGGGCGCGATCGGTTCCGTCGCCGTGTACCACTTCCATGCCTTGGAACTCCGCGCTGACTTCCTCGGCGGTCGCGAGGTCGCTTTCGATCATCATCACGGTCGCCTGCTGTTGCAGCAGCTCGCGAGCCAGTGCCTTCCCGACGACGCCACCGCCGACGATGCAAACGCGGCGCGCCTCACGTTCCTTGCTGAAGAGACGCTCCGCTGCGAGCACGCCTTCAGGACGTCCGATCAAGTAGACGCGATCGCCTTTCACCAAGACGTCCGCACCGCCGGGAACGAACAGCTCCCCGTCTCGAACCACGGCGCTCACGAGCGTGTGTGGAGGGAGCTCTACCGCCGAGAGAGGCTTGTTCAGAACGCGGGATTCCCCGAGGTCGATCTGCACGAGCTCCACCCGATCCTGTGCGAGATCCACGACGTCCGATGCACCGTAGGACCTCGCGATGCGGCTGAGCTCTTGCGCGACGAGGACACGAGGGTTGACCACGACGTCGACGCCAAGCAATCCGTAGCGGATGCCCTCGGTCCACTCGGACCACGCCGTTCCTTGAACGCGGGCCACTACGTGTTTCGCCCCGAGTTGCTTGGCCGCGAGCGCGGCGATCAGGTTCATCTCGTCGTGGTCGGTCACCGTCACGACGAGGTCGGCGCGAGCCACGCCCGCGACCTTGAGGAGTGTTTCGCTAGCGCCGTATCCGACGATTGAAGCGACGTCGAAATGCTCCTCCGCATACTGAACAGCTTTGGCGCTGGTGTCGACGGCGATGATATCGTGTCCTTCTTTGTCGAGGACGCTCAACAAGTGCCGGCCGACCTCGCCCAAACCTATGATCACGATGTTCATCCGGCCGTCACCTCGATCGATGTGCGTGATTCCGAGGCCTTGAGCTCGCGCTGAATCTCCCCCTCGTCGGCCAACAAGCCTCTCAACAGTCGTGGCGCGATCAGATCGTTCAAGATCACGGAAGCGAGCACGACGGAGTAGGCGATCTTCGCGGCGTTGCCGCCGTAGACCAGCCGGAACGAGACAGCCATAGCGAGTGTGACATCCCCGTGAGCCAAGAGTCCTCGAAACAGGTCCTTCCGAAGACTGGTACCCCAACCTGCAATCGCGCTAGCCAGCCATTTGGCGCCGGTGCGCGCAATGAGAAACGCGCCGAGGGCGAGTAGCGTCGGCCACAGTGCGGTCGGCTCCCATAGCGCGCCTGCAAAGACCAAGAGGACGATGGTCATCGGGCGTTCCGTCGACTCCAGCGTCGTGTGCAAGAGCTGGCCGCCGCGGGCGAAGTTTACCAGGACGAATCCCATCGCGAGGTTGACCGCCAGAGGCGAGAGCTCGAGGAAGTAGGCCCCTCCGGACGCAAAGGCGATGATTCCGACGAGGGCCAAGAATCGGGAGTTGTCCGACTCGTCGCCGGCCAAGAAGAGCGAAAACAGGAAGCCCAACGCGCCACCGAGCAAAATCGTGACCCACGCCCACAATGACGGGGAAAAGTAGCGTGCATCTGCCGCGTTCTCATGGAACACACAGAAGATCAGACCGAATGCCAAGATGACCAGGATGTCGCCGAGCCGAGTTCCGTTTCGCAGCAGCGGAGCGAGCCGGCCACTGATCTCGTAGCGCCTCGCGAGAAGGTCAAATGGCTCTGCGGAGTCCGCCGCCGCAAAGCAGGCGAGCGCCGCGGCGCTCAGAGCAGCATCTCGCGACGAGGTGAACACCCAACCCGAATCCGTAAAAAAATAGTACGCGCCAAAGCCGACCGCGACACCTGGCAGGAGGTGGTGCAGGAACACGATCCGCCAAGTTGCGGGATCGAGCTTCTGAAGGCTCGCGAAGTCGAAATCCGTCCCGCGCAACAGGCCTACCCAGCCTGCCGCCAGCGCGATGATCGGTAGCAGACCCGTGATGTTGTCGAACGCATGGATTGCGGGAAACGCAGGACCCAGCAGAAACCCCAACAAGAGATACTCGGCGCCACTCACCACCAAGAAGCGCCGCTGCAAGCGTTCCACCACGTTGTGGGCGAGGACGTACGCGACCCCGATGACGCATACGAGCAGGACCACCGTCTCCAGCTCGCCCGCACCGCCCGTTCGAGGGGGTCCGCTCGCCGCGTGCGCGACGCCCGCTCGCGCCGCACAAACGAACGGCACTGCGGCCACCATCAGCTTCCCCACCATATTCGCCTAATTGTGAAGAAGAAGCTGCTCGAGCGGTAGTTTCGTGCTGGACAGGTGTATAGTGTGACCCGGTGCCGCTAGTTCCTAAGCCCGTCTAGCACGATCGAGATGAGGATCCTCGTGGTTTCGACCGGATCGATCTTGACCTGCCTGCGCACGGATGCCAGTGCGAGTGCTTCGACGGCGCCAAGCACGGCAATCGCGCTCACAGCGGGGTCGGCGACTGACACGAGCTTGCGGTCCACGGCGACCTGGCTGAGGGCCATGGCGCGGCCGTCGACATCGTCTGCCAAATCCGAAATCGCCTGACGCGCGGTGGTCGCTGGGGCACGCCGCTCCTGCAAGTAGAGGCACATCGCGTCCGGGTGCATCGCCAGGGCACCAATGAGACTATTGCCGAGTTGAGCATAGGAGGCCACCGCGTCGTCGCGTCCGTTCGCCTGGCGCAGTTGCCCGTCGCAGCGCTGAATCGCTTCGCGTATCGTGCTGCCAACCGGTTCGATCACCGCTTCCACGAGATCGGCTTTGTCGCGGAAATACCTATAGAAATTGCCCTTCGCCATTCCGGCTTCACGGGCGACTTCGTCGATGGTGACCGCTTCGATTCCCCGCTCCAAAAAAAGCAGAAGCCCAGCATCGATCAGGTCCTGGACGCGCTTGCGCCGGTTGATGTCTCGCTTGCCGCCAAACGCCCCCGGCCTTTCAGTGGGACCAATACGTCTCGGCCGTCGTTCGTCGTCCATCGAGTCGCTCCTACAGCGGGTTGAGCCTCTACGGCGACACATTATGGGGCACGCAACGCTCAGGTAAAGTGGGTTTCACGAAAATATTGCGCCGGTCCAGCCTGCTTTTCGGCGCATTGCGAAGATTCGAGGAAACCGTCACAATTCCTAGCGTTCGATGTGATTGACACGGGGGATACCGCCACCTCAGAGTTTGGCTTGGGACCCTTTGGAGCAGTGGATGACCTTGCCGGTTCGCAAACCTGATTGGCTGCGCGTGCGCCTTCCTGCGGGGCCGCAGCAAGACGAATTCCGCGGGCTGAAATCTCGATTCCGTAGTCGTGGCCTGCACACGGTCTGTGAGGAGGCGCGCTGCCCGAACATCTTCGAGTGCTGGGGTCAAGGGACCGCGACGGTGATGATCCTGGGGGAGACCTGCACCCGGGGCTGTCGCTTCTGCTCGGTCCGGACGGGGAGGCCGGGCGGGGTCGTCGATCTGGAGGAACCGGAAAACACCGCCATATCGCTGGCGGAGATGGGCCTCGCGTACGTGGTGCTGACGATGGTCGATCGGGATGATCTCAGCGACGGAGGCGCAGCGCACGTTGCGAAGACCGTCGGGCGCATCAAGCATCACAGTCCCGAGCTTCGCGTCGAGACGCTGGTGGGTGATTTCGGGGGACAGCGCGACGACATTCGGACGGTCGTGCGGGAAGGGCGCCCAGATGTCTTCGCGCACAATGTCGAAGTCGTTCCGCGCTTGCAGCGTTCCATTCGCGACGCGCGCTGCTCATGGGATCGTTCTGTCGGCGTGCTGGTCGTTGCCAAGGAGCTTGGGGCTTCGATCACCAAGTCATCGCTGATGGTGGGCCTGGGGGAGGAGCGCCATGAGGTCCTCGAATCGATGAGGCTCTTGCGCGAATGCGAGCGTCGACGTGTTGACGATCGGTCAGTACTTGCGCCCCACGAAGCGACATGCCCCCGTACAGCGGTACGTGGACCCCTCGGAGTTTGCGGACTACGAGCAGGCGGGGCTCGAAATGGGCTTTCGTTTCGTCGCGTCGGGTCCGCTCGTTCGGTCGAGTTACCGCGCGGCAGAGGTCTTTCTCGAGGGCGCGCTCGCTACAGAGGCGTTCGCGCAGAGCACGCCCGCAATGGACCGCTACGGCAGGAAAAGGAAGCTCGCCGTGCTCACCTGAGACAAGACATGCAGGTCATTCGAGACGACGGCAGCCTCGACCCGCAGTTGGACCCGGGCTTATCGATCGATCAGACGATCGAGCTCTACAAAGCGATGGTACGAACACGTATCATCGACGACCGTCTCGAAAAGATTCAGCGACAGGGCCGCATTGCGTTTCACGTAGGGTCCTTGGGCGAAGAGGCTGCCATCATCGGCGTCGCCGCAGCGCTTGGCGACCGAGATTGGATCGTTCCCTGTTATCGAGAGGTGGGAGCGCTGCTATGGCGCGGATACCCGCTGCAGCAGTACGTCGACCACATGTACGGCAATGCTGGAGATCCGGTGCAAGGCCGCCAGATGCCCGACCACACCTTCAGTCGGTCGCATCGCTATCTGTCGGTGAGCGCGCCGATTGGCACACAGATCCCGCACGCCGTCGGCGTTGCGATGGCGGCGAAGAAGCGTGGCCTCGACGAGTGTGTCGCGGTGTTCTTTGGCGACGGAGCGACGAGCTCGAATGATTTCCATGCCGCGATGAATTTTGCGGGCGTTTACCAGGCGCCCATCTTGTTCGTGTGTCGAAACAACGGGTACGCAATTAGCCTGCGGGCGGAGCATCAAACCGCCAGTCGCACCTTCGCCGAGAAGGCGGGCGCGTACCGTGTCCCGGCGGCGCGGGTCGATGGAAACGATGTTCTGGCGGTCTTGCGGTCGGTTCGCGATGCAATGCAGCGGGCGTCCGATGGCGGTGGGCCGACGTTCATCGAGTTGCTCACGTACCGCATCGGCGGTCATTCCACCTCGGACGACCCGAGGCTCTATCGAACTCAGGAAGAGGTCGAGGCTTGGCGGAAGCTCGACCCGCTCCGTCGGCTGCGAACCCACCTCGAGGCACGTGGGTCGTGGAATGATGCACTCGAGGCCGATTGGCGCGAGATTTGCGATACCGAGATCAAAGATTGTGTGCGAAGGGCCGAAGAGAAGCCGATGGCTGAGCTCCGCCAGATGTTCACCGATGTGTACGCAGAGCAGCCCTGGCACCTTCGCGAGCAAGAAGCACAGTGCATCGACGGACCGCGCGCGGGTCACGGGGAGGACGAATCGTGACACAGATGAACCTCGTCCAAGCGATCAATAGCGGGCTCCGATGTGCGATGCGCGGCGACGAGAACGTTCTGGTGCTCGGCGAGGACGTGGGGCAGCTCGGCGGCGTCTTCCGCGTCACCCAAGGGCTCCTAGAGGAGTTCGGTGTGGATCGAGTTCTCGACACGCCGCTGTCGGAGACCGGGATTATCGGGGTCGCCATCGGGATGGCGCTTCATGGGCTGCGACCCGTTTCGGAGATTCAGTTCGCGGACTTCATTTATCCCGGCTTCGATCAGTTGGTGAGCGAAGCTGCGAAGTACCGCTATCGCACCGCCGGCGAGTTTCACGTGCCGATGGTCGTGCGCACGCCGTACGGCGGCGGCATTCGTGGCGGGCAATATCACTCGCAATCTCCGGAGGCCTTGTTCATCCATACGCCGGGGCTCAAGGTCGTCTGCCCTTCGAATCCGTACGACGCCAAGGGGCTCCTGATCGGAGCGATCCGCGACGAGGATCCGGTCGTTTTTTTCGAGCCCAAGCGCGTCTACCGAGCCGTGAAGATGGACGTTCCAGACACGTCGTACACACTCCCTCTCGGGGTGGCGAAGGTCGTGCGGCCTGGGGAACATGTCACTTGTGTCGCTTGGGGGGCGATGCTCTATGAGGCGTTCACGGCGGCAGAAGAGGCCGCGAAGCAAGGCGTCGACGTCGAGGTCATCGACTTGCGCACCTTGTGGCCCTTGGATATCGAAGCAGTCGTTTCGAGCGTTGAGAAGACCGGCCGGATCGTGATCGTCCATGAAGCGCCACGGACATGCGGCTTCGGCGCAGAGCTCATGGCACTGGTGACCGAGCGCGCGTTCCTGCATCTGGAGGCTCCGCCGGTCCGCGTGACCGGTTGGGATACGCCGTTCCCTCTCACACACGAGCGCGAATATCTTCCGCTGGCGCACCGGGTCACTCCAGCGCTTCTGCAAACTGCGAGGTACTGATCGATGGCGCTGCTCGAGTTCAGGTTGCCGGATATCGGCGAGGGCGTGACCGAAGGCGAGATCACACAATGGTTTGTTGGCGTGGGTGACGCGGTTCGCGAGGATGATCCGATGGTGGAGGTCATGACCGACAAGGCAACCGTCACCATCGGTGCGCCTTGCGACGCGCGCGTGGAACGGCGGTGCTTCGAGGTGGGCCAGATTCCGCAAGTGGGTCAGGTCTTGTTGACGCTGCAGACCGCCGCGGCGTCCGACGTCGGCTCGGCGCAGCGTTCTTCGAGACCGCCCGCAACGGCCGTTGGCGACATCCAGGATGATCTGCCGGGTGTCCGACTGTTCGATTCCCGCGCGGGGGACGGCTATTTTCGAGCAAAGCCCCTTGCGACCCCCGCGACGCGTGATCTGGCCAAGAAGGTCGGAGTCGATCTCCGTCAGGTTCGGCCGAGCGGCGCAAGCGGACGGGTAACGGACGAAGACGTTCGATTGGCTCAGAGCGCAGAGACCACGGACACGGGCCCCGATGCAGTGCTCGAAGAGCGACGACCGATAGTCGGGATCCGTCGGAAGATCGCGGAGCGAATGCATCTCGCAAAGTCCACCGCGGCCCACTTCACCTTCGTCGAGGAGTGCAATGCATCCCCATTGCTAGCCTTGCGGCAATCGTTGCTGCCGGAGGCCGAGCGAGCGGGCGTTCGGCTCACGTTTTTGCCGTTCATCATCAAAGCAGTCACGAACGCCCTACCCAGGCATCCGATATTGAACAGCACGCTCGACGAGCGCACCAGTGAGTTGGTGTACAAGAGATTTTACAACATTGGTGTGGCGACCGCGACCGAGGCCGGACTCATGGTGCCTGTCGTCAAGAACGCCGACCGCCTCGGGATTTTCGAGCTGGCGCGACGGATTGAAAGCCTTTCGCGCTCGGCCCAAGAGGGATCACTGCTGGCTGAGGATCTGCGCAACTCTACGTTCACGGTGACCTCACTCGGAAAGCGAAGCGGGTTACTCGCGACACCCATTCTCAATTATCCGGAAGTGGGCATCTTGGGAGTTCACCGCATCAAAGAGCGGCCCGTGGTCCGCGATGGAGCGATCGAGATTGGCAACGTGATGCTGCTCTCGCTCACGTTCGATCACCGGATCGTCGACGGGCACGTCGGCGCGGCCTTTGCCTACGACATCATCGACACGCTCGAGAACGCCGAATCCTCGTTCCGTGAAACTCTTGGATGACTGCGATCCGTACGAAGCTGCTCGCCTGGTATGACGCCACAGCACGCGATCTTCCGTGGCGCCACACGCGCGACCCTTATGCGATCTGGGTCTCCGAAGTGATGCTACAGCAGACGCGGGTCGAGACCGTCATCCCGTATTACCGACGCTTCCTCGATAGCTTTCCGACACCTTTGGCCCTCGCGGAAGCCGACGAGGACACGGTGCTCTCCCACTGGAGCGGTCTCGGGTACTACCGGCGCGCACGCCTCTTGCACGCGGGTGTCCGAGAGGTGGTGACCCGGTATGGTGGAAAGGTTCCCGAGGATGCAGATTCCCGGCGGGCGCTGCCGGGTGTGGGGCGCTACACGGCAGGCGCCATCGGCAGCATCGCCTTCGACAAGGAAGAGCCGGTGGTCGATGGAAACGTGACACGCGTCTTGGCGCGCCTGTTCCGAATCGACACACCAGTCGGCGCTTCGACGACGACACGACGGCTCTGGGATGAGGCGACCCGCTTGATTGCGGGCGAACGACCCGGGGCTCTCAACCAGGCGTTGATGGAGCTGGGCGCAGTGATCTGCACGCCCAAACGACCGAGCTGCAACTCGTGTCCAGTAGTCGAAGAATGCGAGGCCTGCCGTCACTGCGAGGTGGACACGCTTCCCGTTCCCCGCCCGCGCAAGGCGCCCACCGAGGTGAAGCTTGCCGCGGTGGTCGCAACGCGCGGACGCGCCCTCGCGCAGGAGGTTTGGCTGGTGCGCAGCCAGCAGCGCTTGTTCGGCGGCTTGTGGGGTCTGCCGATGATCCGCAGAGACACCTTCGACGAGACCGATGCCCGCGGAGCCCTCCGTGATGCGGGCATTTTGGCCCGCTTGGATCCCGTACCCAAGGGGCGAGTCGAGCACGTTCTCACGCACCGGAGAATGCGGATCGATGTATTCCGGGCCAACGCGGCGCGAGGGAAGGAAACCGAGACGCGGCGCCGATTCAACTCAGCAGAGCTCCAGCGCGTGGGGATCTCCACCCTCACCAAGAAGCTACTCGCGTCCACCCGCTAGATCCGACGCCGCCACGGTGAGACCGCCTGGGTCGGGACGAGCGTCTTGGGTTAGCCCCTGGCTCCCCCGACCGATACACTCCTGTGGTGGGGATTCTTGCGTATCGGGGCGTGGCCAAGCGCTTCGGACAACACACGGCTCTCGAGGCGATATCCTTGGATGTTGCGCCGGGCGAAGTGTTTGGCCTCCTCGGTCCGAACGGCGCGGGCAAGACAACCCTGATCCGAATCGGGCTCGACATCCTCCGTCCCGATGAAGGCGACGTGTTGCTCTTCGGCGCGGCTCCAAGTCCCAAGAGCCTGGACCGTACGTCGTATCTTCCCGAGGAGCGCGGTGTCTACCGGCGGGCCAAGGTCCGCGAAATGCTGGAGTACCTGGGAAGGTTGAAGGGCCTGAGCCGAACGTCGGCTCGCAAGCTCGCAGACCTGTGGCTCGAGCGCGTCGGGCTGAGCGCCGTCGCCCACCAACGGGTCGAGAGCCTTTCCAAGGGCATGACGCAGAAGGTTCAGATCGCCGCCTGTCTGATGACCGACCCGGAGCTCTGCATCCTGGACGAGCCATTTTCGGGACTCGATCCCGTCAACGTGGCGCTCGTCATCGACTTGATCGAGGAGCGTCGCGCCAAAGGACGGACGACCGTCCTGTCCACCCACATGATGCACCAAGTAGAGGCGCTCTGTGATCGCGTCGCGATCATCCACAAAGGCCAGTTGCTGGTGTACGGCCAGCTAGAGGAGATCCGGCGGCGGTATTCACCCAACGACGTGATCGTTTGGACTGCCATGGACCTCGCCGCTCTGGGAGTCCGGGCTACCCAGCACAAGACCGGAGGTTGGCGCGTCGAGCTTCCGCCGAGCACGACTCCGGCTGGGTATCTCGACGAGCTCGTTCGAAGCGGTGTGCTGATCGATCGCTATGAACCTCTGGTCGCGCGCATGGATGAGATATTCGTCAACCTGGTGAGCGGGGTCCACTGAGTCATGCGCTTCCAACGCGTCGTCGCCGTGGCCCGTTTCGAGCTCTTGTCCGTCGTCAAGCGCTGGTCTTACTTGATCGCTACCTTCGGGCTGCCTCTGTTCTTATCTCTCGTCTCGGGCACGGTCCTCGGCGCGCAGACCTACTTTCTCTCGCAGCGTGCGGCGCAGAGCGCGGAGTTCGGCCTGGTCGACGAAGCTGGCATCGTCGATCGCTCGGAGTTCGCCGACCGGGATGGCGCCATGGTCTGGCGCGCCAGCGCTAGTACCAACCCCAACGTCAGCGACATTCGACTCTACGACGATCTTGCCGCTGCGACGGTGGATCTGGGGTCTGGGCGCCTTCGCGCGCTGTACGTAATCGACAAGAACTACCTCGGAAGTGGCGAGGTGCGTGCCATCCAATCTGAAAAGACGCCCTTGCTGAGCATGCGCGGAACGACGGTGGAGCCGCTCCTCCGTTCCTTGTTGCGGCGCTCACTGCTGCAAGGACGACTCGAAACCGACGTCCAGGAGCGTGTCCTCGCGCCGGCGTACTTCGTCCGGAGCCGCCTCGGCCCCGATGGCGCAACCGTCACCAACGTCGATGAGGCACTCGACCTGCTGGTCCGGACGACCATACCATTGTTCTTGGGCATTCTCTTGCTGACTGCAGTCCTGAGCGCCTCGGGCTATCTCGTGCAGACCGTCTCCACCGACAAGGAGAGCAAGATCGTCGAAGTGCTGCTCTCTTCCGTGACGCCGGAAGAGATCTTGGCAGGCAAGCTCTTCGGCCTTGGCGCCGCAGGTCTCGTTCAATTTGCCGTTTGGTCGTCGATGGTGGTCTTCGTGGCGCTCACCGCCTCGGCAGCGCTTGCAGCGGTGGTGTCGGTCCCCTGGGGAGCATTGGCCGCCGCGCCCCTGCTCTTCGTTCTCGGCTACCTCTTTCTCGGCAGCCTGATGCTGGCCACGGCCGCGCTCGGAGCCAATGCCGCCGAAAGCCAGAAGCTCACCATGGGGTGGGCGATGCTCGCGATTCTCCCGTTGATGGTGCTCGTGATCTTGCTCGACGAGCCGAACGGCCTCCTCGGCCAAGTGATGACCTGGATTCCATTCACATCCCCCCTCACCGTGATCATTCGACTCTCCGTCGACCCCTCGGGTATTGCCTGGTGGGAGGTCCTCGGATCGATGGCGGTGCTTTCAGTCTCCACCTGGCTCTCGATCCGAGTCGGGGCGCGATTGTTCAGAGTCGGGTTTCTCCTGACGGGCTCCAGGCCGTCGTTCGCGGAGCTCTGGCGCCAGGCGCGCTAGTCGCAAGGCGCCGCCGACTCAGTCGCCCGCGCCCACCGCCGGCATCGGGAGCTCGATCTCCTCGAGCAGCTCCCCCATGGTCCGCTCGGCAGCGGAATAGAATCTCACCCGCATGGTTTCGAAGTCGACCACCGTGAACGTCTGCTCGTCTTTGCGGTGGAGCGTCCCGGCGTTGATGACCGTCAACCCGGAGAACGCGCGGACCATGCGCTCGTGGGTGTGTCCTCCGATCAGAAACTGGACGCTCTCATCGGCCATCAGCTCGCGAAGCGTCGAGATGTCCTGCAGAGCGTAGCCGCGTGTGTCGGGACGGAGCCAGGCTTCATCGTCTTCGCCGATGCCGTGAGAGAGCATCATGGTTCCATTCGGAGTGCGATAACGGCGAATCTTGGGAAGCGCTTCGAGAAAGGCGCGGGACTTCTGGTCGACCTCGTGGGTAGCGTTGTCGAGATTGCGTTGCTCGCCGGTGAGGAACCAGCGCTCGTGGTTTCCCGCTACGCATTGGACGCCGTGGGCTTCGAGCATGTGTAGCGTTGCATCGGCGTCCCCGGGTCCGTCGATCAAATCGCCGACGCAGAGGATCGCGTCGAGGTTCATCGACTCCAACGCCGCCAGCACGCGTTCGAGCGTCGCGAGCTCGCAGTGAACATCGCCGATGACGCCCGACCGGCGGAGCATGCTCGTCTTGCCCACCGGACCAATTTAGGTGCTTTTCTCTGGACACGCCAAGAAGTACGCGACTGGTGCTCGATGCCCTCGTGTTGTAGACCCGCTCTCATGCTCGACCTGCGTCATGTGACTGAGAACATGCCCGAGGTGAAAACAGCTCTGACGCGCCGCGGCTTCGTCGACTCGGAGCTGCTGGACCGGCTCGGAGCCCTCGCCGAAGAGCGCCTCACCGTCATCACGGCCGTCGAGGCCCTGCGGCAGCAACGCAACGAGGCCAGCCAGGCGATGGCAAACGCAGCGGACAAGAAATCGGCGGAGTTTCAGGTCAAGCGCGAGCAACTCCGCACACTCGGCGACCAGATCAAGGCGGGCGAAACGCGACAAGAAGAAGTCGAAGGTCAGCTCGAGGTGATCTTGCTGAACCTTCCGAACCTGCCGCACGCCGAGACCCCGGATGGGCTGAGCGAACACGACAACGTCGAGGTTCGAGTGTGGGGCAAGAAGCCCTCGTTCGACTTCGATGTGCGCGATCACGTGGAGATCGGGACCGGCCTCGACATTCTCGATTTCGAACGTGCCGCGAAGATCAGCGGCTCGCGCTTCGTCGTACTCAAAGGCTTCGGCTCGCGGCTCAATCGGGCGCTGATGCAATTCATGCTCGACGTGCACACGACCGAGCATGGCTACGAGGAGATCTGGCCACCGGTGCTGGTCAAGGACAGCGCGATGATGGGCACGAGCCAGCTGCCGAAATTCGCCAAGGATGCATTCCGCATGGCGAAAGACGTCGAGTGGGAGGCCCAAGCCGACGCGCAAGGGCACGACCTGTATCTGGTGCCTACGGCCGAGGTTCCGATCACCAATCTTCACGCGAACGAGATCATTTCCGAGAACGATTTACCGATCGCGTACACCGGCTACACAGCGTGCTTTCGAAGCGAGGCCGGGAGTTATGGCAAGGACACGCGTGGTATGATCCGCGTTCACCAGTTCGACAAAGTAGAGTTGGTTCGCTTCTGTCATCCCGATGAGGGCGAGGCGCAGCTCGAGGTTCTCACCCAGCATGCGCAGTCCATCTTGCAGAAGCTCGGGCTGCACTATCGCGTCGTGCAGCTCTGTGCGGGCGACATGGGATTCGCTGCCCAGAAGTCCTACGACCTCGAGGTCTGGCTCCCCGCGCAGAGGGCTTACCGCGAGATCTCGAGCTGCTCTTGGTTCGGCGATTTCCAGGCGCGGCGAATGAAGGCTCGATTTCGGCCCGAGCCCAAGGGCAAGCCTCGCTTGCTGCACACGCTCAATGGTTCAGGTCTTGCCATCGGCCGAACGCTGGTTGCGATTCTCGAGCAGAATCAGCAAGCCGATGGAAGTGTGATCGTCCCCAAGGCCTTGGTGCCGTACATGGGCGGCATCGAGAAGATTCCAGCGCGGTAGATGGCCACACTCGAGATCCAGTGCGACGTTCCGCTTGCCCCGCTCACCACGCTGGAGCTCGGCGGCCCTGCCAAGCACTTCATACACGTGCAGGACGAAGCAACGTTGATCGAGGCGCTCCGCTGGGCGGCGGCGGAGGGGTTTTCGGTTGCAATTCTGGGCGGAGGCTCGAACCTCATCGTTCCCGATGAGGGCTATGCGGGTCTCGTCGTTCACATGCGGATTGCCGAGCTCGAGTTTGGCAAAGACGGGATAGTCCACGCAGCCGCGGGGGTGCCATGGGAAGCACTGGTCGACGGGGCCGTTTCACGGGGCTGGGCCGGTCTCGAATGCCTGAGCGGGATTCCGGGTTTGACCGGCGCCACCCCGATTCAGAACGTGGGCGCATACGGACAAGAGGTCGCCGAGGTCATCGAGAGCGTCCGCGTCCTTCGTCGCGATACGCTCCAGCTCGAGGACCTCGGTCCGAAGCAATGCGCCTTCGGCTACCGGGACAGCCTGTTCAAACGTGAGCCCCACCGCTTCATCGTCTGCGCGGTGCGCTTCGTTCTCCGTCCGGATGGCCGCGGCACGACTCGATATGCCGAGCTCGAGCAGAGCGTTGGGATCGATGCATCGCTCGACGAGATCCGGCGCGCCGTGCTCGATCTCCGACGCCGCAAGTCGATGGTCATCGACCCGGAGGACCCCAATCGGCGCAGCGCTGGCTCGTTCTTCTTGAACCCCATCGTTTCGGCCGAGTGCGCGGCGCGAGTCGTCGAATACGCCCTCCGCGACGACCTGGTTGTGACGAGCGCGGACGTTCCTCGGTATCCGGTCGGCGACGGCACCGTCAAGCTTGCCGCTGGCTGGCTGATCGAAAAGGCCGGTATCGCAAAGGGCACTCGACGCGGGGCGTTCGGGGTCTCGACCAAGCATGCTTTGGCCCTGGTGCACCACGGAGGCGGCACGACGGCCGGCCTCCTCGCGTTTGCCGGGGAGATTCGCGACCGCGTACGCGACCGCTTCGGAATTGACCTGGAACGAGAGCCCCGGCTCCTTAGCTGACTACTCGGCGGAGGGGTCGCCGTAGGCGGGGTTGGTCATCAGCTCGTCATCGGTGAGCGCGCGAAGGAACGCCAGCAGGTCTTGCTTCTCCTGGTCCGAAATGACGAATCCTTTCACGAAGACGCTCTTGTTCGGGTTGTCCTTGCCATCGCCGGCATAGGGACCGCTTTCGATCAATCGTCCGCCCCGCGCGTAGTGGTCGATCACCTCTTCGAGCGTCGCGATCGAGCCGTCGTGCATGTACGGCGCGGTCACCGCGATATTGCGAAGGCTCGGCGGTTTGAATCGGCCCTTGTCAGTCGGGTCGCCAGTCATCTCGAACAGTCCTTGATTGCCCGGTGGGTAGCTTCCTTCGGCGTCGAGATTGTAGAGGCCGTTGTTCATGAAGAACTTCTGGTCGAAAACCTGCTGCGAGTCGTCGGACGACTGTGAAAACAAGAACCCGCCGTGACAATGGAAGCACTCGAAGGCGTCCGCGGTGCCAGCGGCACTGGTTCCCCCAAAGAACAGCGCCATCCCTCGCTGCTCGGACTCGTTCAGTGCGGACCGGTCCCCCTGTTGCCAGCGATCGACTTTGGAGCCGAAGCTCGTGACTTGCCGTTCGAAGGCCGCCAGCGCCTTCGTGATGCTGTCGAGACTGATCGGGTCCGTCTCCTCCGGGAAAGCGTCGGCAAACATCGCTGGGTAGCGCTGGTCGTCCCGCATTCGGCGCAGAAGCTCATCCTCCATGTTGGCCATCCCGAGCTCGACCGGTATCTCTCCAAACATCGGCACGAGCGCCTGCTTTTCCAAGCGCACGACCGCTGCGTTGGCCCAGGTGAGGGACGCTGCATAGGCCGAGTTCGCGATGCTCATCGAGCTCCGGGGGTGAGTCTCACCTGTCGAACCCTTGGCTTGCGCAAGTCCATCGGTGAAGGCCAGCTCCTGACGGTGGCAGCTTCCACAGCTCTCCGTCTCGTTGGCAGAGAGCCTCTTGTCGTAGAAGAGGAAACGCCCGAGCTCCACCTTTGCGGCCGTCATGGGGTTGTCTTCGGGGACACGGGGCTCAGGGACGGTGTCGGGGAGGTCCCAAACCCACGCCTCGGGCGCAGACGCGGCGTCGCTGCCGCCGCATCCGGCCGCGAGAACCAGTGCCAATAAAACAAGATTTTGTAAGAGGGTCTTCATACGGACTTGGATCTAGGGTTCATCCTCGGGCGAGCAGGCCTTACTCAACCGAGAAAAATTGCTGGGTACCGGCAGGGCTGCCTTCGAAGGGGAGGCCAAGGTTCTCGAACAGGGGAGCGCAGTCGCTGTCCGTTGCCGGGCCAGACATGCAACCCAAAGGAGTACCGGCCTGGTTTTGATCGAGCGCAGCGCCATTGACCAACGCGGCGAGGTTGGCGACGACGGTGCCGTTGGCCGGATCGAACGATGCAAAGTCTACCGCGACCCGGTTCGGGCTGCTGCACGCCGTGGTTCCTCCGGCGATGGGGTCGCCGTCGCAGCCGGTGCTGCCGAGATGCATGCGCCAGTCGGCCATGCTGAATGTCCCCGAGTCGATGCGGAGGAACTTGTAGCCACCCTGCCAGTCCCACTGCAGCGTAGTCAGGTTGAGCGGAGGCGCCGCGGTCGATGGGTTGCCGTGGTTCAACGCGAACGGAACGCCCATGGCGAAGCGAATGCCGTCGTAGGTTCCCTCCGGCACCGTTCCCGTGATTGCGGTGTTCGTCTCTGCGTTACCCTCATTGCCGCAGCCATTTTCGAAGTCGAGCAGAGCGACGTTCTGCGTCTGCCAATTGCTCGTGTCGAGATCGACCGCGACGTAGTTTCCGTCGGCGTTCCTGAGCTCGACGTCTTGCACATAGAAGCGGAAGTCGCTGATCTGTAGCGAGGTATTATCTGCACCGAGGTTGTCGTAGGTATCGCCGCAGACGAAAACCTGATCGCCGACCATCGCTTGGAACTGAATCGTGACTGCCTGGCCGTTTGTGCCACCGCCGCCGCCCGCACCATCGCTGCTGCTGCCACAAGCCGAGCTCGCCAATGCGAGCGCACCCAAAAGAATCGTTGTCTTGCTCATCTGCTCTTTCTCCGCGGTTCTACCGGCCTCACTGTGCGTCCGCAAGGATTGCCCACAACGATGACCGTACGTTTTCGGTGATCCGTTGGTGCACCGCGTCCGTATCCTGCGATGCAAAATCGATGCCATCGAACCACTTTTTCTGGTCGATCTGGATGGAGACGCTTTCGAGAACCGGGCTATCGAACACCAAGGGCCGGTCGAAGAGCATCTCGCACTGCAGAACCTCCCAGATGCTGGCGACCAGGGGCGCCCGCAACCCGGTGCTCCCATCTTCGACCTGCCCGTCGATGAGGACACTGTGCTCCGTCATGTCGAGGTTTGGCTCGGTTAGTCCCTGTGCGTCTTTGTCGGCGGGCATCGCCGAGACCCGAATCCCGCAATAGCGGCCCGGAGGAGGACGGAGGGTACCAGCGAATTGCGCCGTCCCCACGCTCTGCATCAAGTCGATCACCAGAGGCACACCTAGGCTCGTCGGCGTGGCCAATTGGTGAGCTCGCGCCCTCGCGGGCGCGACAATCTTCAATAGACCCAGGACAAAATTGTCGCACTCGATCAGCTCGACTTTGCCGACGGCGAGCAGCGCCCGCTGCAGATGCACGCTGTAGCCCATGTCCGTACGAATCTCCGCAGTGGTCGCCGCGGGCTGATAGGCGACATCGACCTCGATGCCGTCCGTGACCTGGAGGCAGTGGGGAAGGGAGGCCATGCTGAGCAGCGCGCTGGCGACGATGAGACTAAATCTCATAGACGACTCCTGTCGTGATCGCGAGGCCTTCCACATGGTCTCCATCGAGGTGTTGGAAGATCGGAACCGCGAAGGTGAAGTGCAGGATCATCTTGTCGTGTGGCAATGCGAGTACCCCCAATGAGCCGTACACGATTTGCCCGCCGGTGTTGGGGTCGCGAACGCCAGCGACCGTGCTCGGCTGATCCACCCTCAGCTCGGTGCCGACTTGGAACGCGAGGAAGTGCCAAGGCTGGAACTGCCCCAGCACGGTTTGTCGGAAGCTAGTGCCAACATTCGTATCCGCGGTGCCCTGGGTCGGGAACACGGCCACCGATGAGGCGTAGACGGACCACGGGTCCGAAAACATCGTGTAGGACGCGCCCAAGATCGGGTCCCACGACCCAGTCCCCGCCTGGAACTCGAGCGGCAGCGGTACGCCCTGCGCGTCGCGCTCGATCGAGCTCGTGGGGAACTCGAGGCCGCCGATCAGGCTGACCAGATGGCGCGGAGCAAACCGGCGATCGCGCCAAACGACGGCGCGCATTCTGAACTCCAAGTCGCCCGGAGCCCAGATGTCGGCTTCCGCCAAGTTGACCGCGCTCACCACCCGGTGAACCAGGGGCATCATCAAGGACAAGGCCCAGCGATCGCCGGGCGAGTACGCGCCCGCGAGCTCCATCCGTTGTTCGGCGAGACGAAGCTCATCGACGTCGGGCACTCCGATGCGGTCGTTGCGCACGCGCACCGTGCCGGAGGTGCGCAAGCGTTGGCTCCTGGGCTGCTCGAAACCGACTACCGTGAGCGTCGGATCACCCACCGCGCAGGTCCCGCATGCGAAAACCTGCCCAGCGATCCCCAACGGCGCGAGGAACGCCACAATCACCCAGCCACCCTTCACCGGCCGAGCTTAGGAATGAAGCGGCCGACGTTGTATGCGGCAAATCGTCGCGGCGATTCAGCGTGGAGTCGGGAACTTGGCCAGCTTTCGCTGTAGCGAGCGCCGGTGAATTCCGAGCGTTTCGGCGGCCCTGGTGATGTTGCCCCCACTGTCGGTCAGCACTCGCTGAATGTGCTCCCACTCGACCCTCGCCAAGGATGGTGTCTCCGGCGCCTCGCCCGGCGTCACGAAGGGCTCCGACGCGACCCGGTCGAAGGAAGCGATCAGCTCGTCGACGTCAGCGGGTTTGGTCAAGTAGTGCGTCGCACCGAGCCGAACGGCCTCGAGTGCGGTCGCGATGCTTCCGTAGCCGGTGAGCACGACGATCTTCGTAGCCGCGTCGATCCGGTGCAGCTCGCGCACCAGCTCCAAACCGGACTTGCCTGGCATGCGAAGGTCGATGACCGCATACTCGGTGCTCTCACGCTCCGCGATGGCAACGGCTCTTTCATATCCGTCGGCCTGCTGCGTCTCATAGCCGCGCTCGATGAACGCGCGGGCCATCCGCGATCGGAGCCGTTCGTCGTCGTCCACCAGCAGGATTGAGGGCTTGGGCGTCGAGTGATCGTGGGCTTCGGTCATGGTCGCTGGGGGAGCACGACGCGAACGGTCGTACCTTGGCCGGCGGCCGACTCGATCGCCAGCTCGCCGTCCAGCGAGTCTACGAGCGTCCTGGCTAGGAACAAGCCCAGACCCATACGGTCGCCTGCGGCCTTCGTCGTGAAGAACGGCTCGGTCGAGCGCTTCACCATCTGCTCGTCCATTCCATGGCCCTCGTCGACGAAGCGAAGCTCTACCCCAGCACTGACCGAGCGAACGTCCAACGAGACCCTCCCTGCCGGACACGCATCGAAGCCGTTGCGCGCGATGTTCTCGATCATTTGCGCGAGCGCCGCTTTGGGCGCGTTTACGGTCGCGACTTCGGTCGCGGCCATCCAACGCTCGGCCTGCTCGGGGCTGAGGCGGGCGCGCACCTCATCGAAAAGCGCTTCCACCGAAATGGACTGAAGGGTCTCGCCCACATGCTCGCCGCCAGCGGCCGCCATCCGATCGAGCACCCCGCGGCACCGCTCCAGCTCCTCACGAATCAGCTCTGCGTCTTCCACGAGCCCGTCGGCTCCAGGGACCGTCCGTGCCTGGCGCTCCATTTCCTTTGCGGCGACAGCGATCGTGCCGAGCGGAGTCCCGAGCTCATGCGCGGCGCCTGCTGCCAAGGTTGCAATGGAAGCGAGCTTTCCCCAGCGATGAGTTCGTTCCTCGGCTTCCGCGAGGGCTCGTTCGCGACTGCGAAGCTCCAACGATAGATGACTCACGAAGTAGGTGATCAGTACGACGGCCAGCACGAGCGCGATGAGCATTCCGTAGAGGTGAGTTTGGAATCCGTCGTCGTGTCCCGCGTGACCCAGGTGCTCCGTGGGAACGTGAACCACGAACAGCGCAGCAAATGAAGCGATCGACAAGGACGCGATCGTCCAGGTCCATCGTGGCGGCAACATCACTGCAGACATCGCGATGTACACGACGTAAATGATGCTGAATGGGTTCGTCGGGCCGCCCGATAGGTACAGCAGGCCGGTGAGGAGCGCGACGTCGAGGAAGAGAAATGCGCCCGGGTGGCCGGCGCGATCCGTCCGAGATACCAACCAGAGATTCGAGATCGCGCCGACCGCGACGAGCGTCCACATCGGCGCCACGGGCAGCGGGACCCCGAAGCTCTCGCTCGCGACGAAGATCGACGTGGCCTGGATGACCAGTGCCCCCCAACGCATCCGAGCCAACCACTGGGCGCCGGGGGCTCGCGATCGTGCTTGGGTGCTCACGAGTCGGACTGAGATTCGCCCTCGGTGAGGTCGACATTGCCGTACATCGCCTCGGCGATCTTGTAGGCGCTCAGCTCGAGCGTTTCGAGCGCGTCCTTGATGGCGATCGCGTCGCCTTCGTCCACGCTTAGATGCAGCGTGGCGATGTCGCTTTCGACTTGGGCCACGACCGATTCTGGAACCAGCTCCCGGCATTCGGCAACCGCGCGCTCGCTCGTGTACAGCAGGGCTTCGGCAGCATTGCGAAGCTCGGCGAGCTCGCGGCGTTTCTGGTCAGTGGTCTTGTAGGCGTCGGCTTCTCCGATGATGCGCTCGATTTCCGCCGCGGTAAGGCCGCTCGACGCGACGACGCGGATGTTCTGCTCGCGGCCGGTTCCGAGGTCCTTGGCGCTCACGTTCACCACACCGTCCGCGTCGATATCGAACGTGACTTCGATCTCTGGGACCCCCCGCGGCGCAGGGAGGATCGGCGCCAGCTCGAACTTGGCCAGCGACTTGTTGTCTGCGGCCATCTCGCGCTCGCCCTGTAAGACGTGAATCGGAACGAAGCTCTGGTTGTCGACGCTGGTCGTGAACACCTCTTTGGCCCGCGTGGGCACGGTGGTGTTGCGTGGGATGAGCTTGTGAAACACGCCACCGCCGGTCTGCACCCCAAGGCTCAAGGGCGTCACATCGAGCAGGAGAACCTCTTCGACCTCGCCCAGCAGCGCCGCGCCTTGGAGAGCGGCCCCCATCGCGACGACCTCGTCCGGATTGACGCCCTTGTATGGCTCTTTCCCGAAGAACTCGGCGACCTTGGATTGAACCATCGGCATCCGGGTTTGGCCGCCGACGAGCAGAATCTCGTCGATGTCTTCCTTCTTGACCCCCGCATCGTCCAAGGCCTGTCGGCAGGGTCCGAGCGTCCGGTCGATGATCTCCGAAACGAGGATCTCGAGCTCGCTGCGCTTGAGCTTCATCTCGAGATGCTTCGGACCGGACGCATCCGACGCGATGAACGGTAGGTTGATCTCGGTCTCGCGCGACGAAGACAGCTCGTGTTTGGCCTTTTCAGACTGCTCCTTGAGGCGCTGAAGCGCAATGCGGTCCCCGCGCAAGTCGATCCCGCTGCTCTCCTGGAAGCGGCGCACGAGCTCCTCGACCAGCGCATTGTCCAAGTCCTCCCCGCCGAGATGCGTGTCGCCAGACGTCGACTTCACGCTGAAGACGCCATTTGCGATCTCGAGAATCGAGATGTCGAACGTGCCGCCGCCGAGGTCGTACACCGCCACACGCTTCCCTTCCTTCTCCTCGAAACCGTATGCGAGCGCTGCGGCGGTCGGCTCGTTGATGATGCGGCGGACCTCGAGCCCGGCGATTTTGCCGGCGGCAATCGTGGCCGAGCGCTGGGCATCGTTGAAGTAGGCGGGCACCGTGACGATCGCTTCGGTGACCTCTTCGCCGAGATACGACTCCGCGACCTCTTTCATCCTCTCGAGCACCATGGCGGAGATTTCGGGCGGCGAGTATGTGTGATCCTCGATCTGGACCCAGGCATCGCCGCGATCGCTCTCGACGACTCGATAGGGCACCGAGCGCATGTGTCGCTGCGCCGGTTCCGCGTCGAACCCGAGGCCCATGAGGCGCTTGATGGCGAAGATGGTGCTCTCGGGGTGGGTGACCCCTTGGCGCTTCGCCACGCTCCCGACTCGGCGCTCGCCGTCTTTGGCAAACGAGACGACCGATGGTGTGGTTCGGCTTCCCTCGGCGTTCGGGATCACCTGCGGCTCCCCGTTGTCGACGAATGCGACACAGGAATTGGTCGTCCCCAGATCAATTCCGACGATCTTCCCCATCTTGCCCTAACCCCCTATATAGCCCGAGGCGGGGGGTTGTCGCACCAAAGGCGCGACTATTCGCCCTTCTCCCGGTCATCCATCGGGCTGTCAGCGCCCGAACCGCCGCTCGGCGGCTTCGCTACGACCACCATTGCCGGCCTCAGCAGGCGCTCCCCGAGGTAGTAGCCCGGGACGACCTCGGCCACGATCGTGCCAGGCGCGTGTTGGTCGGTCTCTTCTTGTTGCACGGCGTCATGGCAGGTCGGGTCGAATTGCTGGCCGACCGATGGCACGCGCTTCAGGCCCAATCGGTTGGCGACGTCCTCGAAGCCGCGGAGCACCATGTGGACCCCATCCTTGACCGCCGAGACTTCCGTTGCGTTCTGGATGGCGTTTGCTGCGCGTTCGAGGTTGTCGACGATCGGGATGACTTCACGCAGGGTATCTTCGACGGTACGGCGCCGCACTTCTTCGATCTCTTTGCGCGATCGCTTTCGAAAATTGTCGAAGTCCGCCGCGATGCGAAGCAGTTGCTCGCGCATTCGGTCCCGCTCGGCGCGGGCCTTTTCGAGGTCGCTCGGCTCCGCCTCCGACGGATCGGGCGCCTCTTCCTCTGGGAAGATCACCTCTTCGTCGTCTACACCATCGCCGGCTTGCCCGTTTCCCGATTTGTCCCCCTCGTGCTCGCTCATTGCCTTCGACCGTCCTTCTAGGAGCTCTTGGACCTACCTGGAATCCGTCCGTCCAGGACGTCGCTTAGCACATCGGCCGCAAAGCCTACCAAGGGCACGTACTTGCGATAGTCCATGCGGGTAGGCCCCACGATTCCAAAAGAGCCAATGCGAGCGCCGTCTCGACGGTACGGACTGGAGATCACACTGATATCCCCCACGTCGTCGACCGCCGCCTCGGAGCCGATGAAAACCTGGACCCCGTCCGCAAGCAAGGTCTGTTCGAGCAGCTCCAGGAGCTTCTGCTTTTCTTCAAAAGCGTTGAGATAGCGGCGGATCCTTTCGGCGTCCACGAACTCCGGCCGATCGAAGAGCGCACCCTGCCCTTCGATCACGACCTGGGCGCGCTCCATCTGGCCTTCGACGGTGGCTTCGACCATCTGCTGTGCCTGCCTTCGCAGGGCCTGATATTGGCCCTGCTCGGTGGCGATGCGATCAGCAAGCACGTCGCGGACTGCTCTGAGCGTCCGGCCTCCGACCAGCTCGGCGAGGTAGTTGTTCACCCGATCGAGCGCGCGATCATCCACGTCCAGCTCGGTCACGACCACGCGGTTCTCGACCCCGCCGGAGCGCGTCACCAAGACCGCCAACGTGCGCCCGCTGGAGAGCCTCATGAATCGAAGCTGATCGAGGGCGGCTTCCGTCGCCGCTGGCCGAGCGATGATCGTGGCAGTGCCGGTCAAGCGGCTCAAAAGCTGTCCGGTCTCGCGCACCGCATCAGCGCCGGGCTCAAGATTTTGCAGACGGCGGATCAACGCAGTTCGATGGGCATCGGAGATCTCGCCCGAGGTCGCCATCGCGTCGACGAAAGACCGGAAGCCGGCGTCGGTTGGGACGCGACCCGCACTGGTGTGCGGCTGGTGCAGCAGCTCCCCGTCCTCGAGATCGGCAAGAACATTCCGAATCGTTGCGGTCGAGAGCTTGACGGCGTAGCGCTTTGCGATCTGCCGTGAGCTCACGGCTTTTCCCGAGGCGATGTACTCGGTTACGACCGCAAACAAGATCCGCCGATGGCGTTCGTCCAATGTAACCGTCACGCTTCCATGAAAGTAGAAGCTTCAGGGGTTCTGTCAAGCCTTTGAAACCAGGCGCAAAATTGCCTCGAACCCCAGAGTGCGGCAAGCTCGTCCCGTGAGAGCCAGCGCCGCACTTCTTCCGTTCTTGTTGATGGTGATGGCCATCATGACGGTTCCAACCTTGGTCCTCGACGAGCAGGGCTTGCCCCGTTACCGCCACCTTCGGCAGGAGCTTCGAGAGCTTCGGGACTCGAACGACCAGCTGGTGCGAGAAATCGCTACATTCAAGGCCGAGGTGGAAGCCCTCCGTAGCGACCCGGTCTATGTCGAGCGGATCGCGCGGGACGAGCTCGGGATGGTTCGGGCCGAGGAGCTCGTGTTTCAGTTTCCCCCGCGATAGGTGGGCGCCGAGCGCACATCCAGGCGGATTTCTTGCTGAACGATTGATAGCCAGCGTAACACCGCCTGCATATGACGGCCCTCGTCCAGGCAGCGCTTCGCGTGAGGCGCACGGCGCGGTCGGCGTGGGGATTGGCAGCCGCGCTCCTGCTCGCTGCGTTCTTGCTTGCGGGATTTTTCCTTCCGGGGAGCCGGGTGCTCGGATGGGGACATCTAGCCTGGGCAGCAACCTGGTTCGCGCTCTTCGGACATCGGGTCCGAAACGCCTATCAGCATGGTACCGACTCGAGGTCGGCGTTTGAGATAGGCGTGCTCCTGCTCGTCGGCGTCCACGCCCTAGTTCAGCTTCGCGGCGGCGTCAGCAGTGATCTCTATCCGTTGATCTATGTCGCAGTCGCCCTCGTCGCATCGTTCGCAACCGGATGGACGGGACTCGGTCTGGTCGCGTTCGCAACCGCTTTCGGCTTCGCCGTCGCGTTTCTCGGCGAGCGGGTCGTCGACGCGCCGCAGCTCGGATTGAACGCGCTGTTCATCGTCTGCTTTGGCGCACTCAACCACTTGTTCACGCGCGCGGAGATCGTTCGAGTGCGACGCGATTCGGAGCGGGAGCTCGCCGCACAGCGGGAACGAACGCGCGACGATACGCGACTGTTTCGTTTGGTTGCTTCTTCGTCGGATGGTGTGCGGGACGAGGAGCGCTTGCATCAAACCAGCGTCCAGGAAGTTCGCCAGGCGCTCTACCACGCGCTGCAACTCCTCCACCAGACGCTGGAGCTCCACACCTGCGTGCTTCTGATGCCAACGGAAGAAGTCGAGCAACTCCGAATCGTCGAGCTGGTCACGAAGAGCGAGGATATCGCGGATGGCCCCTTTTCCTTGGGTGCGGGCGCGGTCGGTGCGGCCGTCCGGCGGCAGCTCACCACCAACCTCCAGCAGATTCGGCCTGGGTACAACGGGATTTGTTACTATCGTGGGCCTGCCACCGTGCGCTCGTTCATCGCCGTTCCAGTCCTCGAGCGGGGACACCTGCGCGCGGTGCTCTGCGCCGACCGCAGGATCGACCGCGCCTTCAGTCCCGAAGAGGAGGAGCTCCTGCGAAACAGCACGTCGCACATTCTTCGAGCGTTCGAGAACGAACGGGTCTTCGTCCAGCTCGAAAGCTCCAAGCGCGAGCAAGGAACACTCTACCGTGTCTCCCAGGCTTTGAGTACCGCTCTCACACAGGACGCCGTGATGGAAGTCGGGCTGAGTGCCGCCAAGGAGATCGCCCCGCACGACTTTGCCGCGATCACCGAGTACCAAGTGGAAGGTCGGCGACACATGGTACGGCGCGCCACCGGTGAGCGAGCCCTCGACTTCCAGGGTCTCCGATTTCGCGACAATACGTCACTCACCGCGATGGTCGTCAAGAACAGGCACTACCTGCCGTACCGCGGCGAATTCGATTCAAAGCAGCAGGTGCTATTCACCAAGAAGGCCAAGCTCAAGGGAATGGAGTCGCTTCTCGTCCTACCGTTGGTAGCGCGCGAAGAGCCGATTGGAACTTTGATCGTCGCCGCGAAGGCGCCGTCCGCGTTTGCCACGTCGGTGCGGGACACCCTACAGGCGCTTGCCAATCAACTTGCGGTGGCGATGGCGAACGCGCGCGCCGTGCGTCAACTCGAAGAAATGGCGACGACCGACGGCCTGACCGGCTGTCTGAACAAACGGGCGTTCCTCGACGCACTCGAGCAGAAGCTACTGGCCGCGCAGCGATTCGGCCGCAAGCTCTCCGTCATCGTGACCGACCTCGATCACTTCAAGGCTGTCAACGACACTTATGGACATGCTGCGGGGGATCGGGTCCTACAAGAGCTCGGGCGAGTGCTCAAGCGCGTGAAGAGAGAGACCGACGTCGTCGCGCGCTTCGGTGGTGAAGAGTTCTGCGTTCTGTGTGAGGAAACCGACGCGAGCGGTGCCTTTCTGCTGGCCGAGCGCGTTCGCGAGGAGCTCGAGAGCGCCGAAGTGATCACGGAGCTTGGACCGCTGAAGGTCACTGCGTCGCTCGGTGTCGCGACGTTCCCCGATCATGCCTCGACGGCGGCAGACCTGTTCGTGCAAGGCGACAAGGCGCTCTACGAAGCGAAACACAGCGGACGCAATCGGGTCTGCTCGGTGTAGATTTCGGTCGTCGCTAGTGATGATGGAATGCGAGCGTTTCGGGATCGAGCATCCATTCGATGTGGCCCTTGCCGCGTTCGATGCTCAGCAAGCAGGCCGAGCTGGTACGAAACGACAGGGCTGACGCATACTTGCAGAGATGCTCAGCAAGCATGCCGATCTTCGGCATGTGCGTCACCATGACGATCAGATCACCGTCACTCGCGTCCTCTAGCGGCTCGAGGGCCTCCGCGGTGCCCCCGACTTCGATAGAGAGGGCAGGCAGGACCTTCACGGGGCCTTCAAAATGAGGGTGAGTCGCCGCCAAGATCTCCGCGGTTTGCACTGCACGCACCAGCGGGCTCGTGTAAATGAGCGAGTATTGCAGGTCCCGCTGCGCGAGCGCCTCACCGACCTTCGTGACCGTCACGCGCCCCCCCCTGGTCAACCAACGGTCCTCGTCGCTCGTAGCAGAACGCGCGTCGACTGCTTTGCCATGTCTCACTAGCAGGAGCTCCATGACGTAATCCTGCCACGCTCTCTAGCCGTCGTCGCGTGGACGGTGCGCCGAAAGTGCGAAAGATTCCTCGGGGGCGAGAACGAGCCGGTGTCGGGCGTAGACTGCAAACCACACGAGCCCTAGGCCGTACCAAACCGCCGCCCCGAGCACGACCTGTTGATAGATGGGGTCGGTGACGAATAGCGCAAGCAATGTCACCAGTGCGATGACGAGGGCTACGATCGCGCCCGGCACACCAAGGGGGCTGCGGTAGGGTCGATCGATCTCGGGCAATCGAACGCGCAAGAGAATGTACGAAACCATCTGAAGCGCATAGGCGATGACAGCGCCGAAGACCGCCATGTTCAACAGGACCGCGCCGACCGGGTGCTCGGGACCGAGGGCATGGATCCCATAGGCGACTGCGTAGCCCAGAAGGGCGCCGACCAAGAGCGCAACGTGTGGCGTCTGGCGCTGGTGGTGGGTTCGCGAGAGCCAGCGCGGGAAGTAGCCCGCGCGAGAGAGCGAGAAAATCTGCCTCCCGTAGGCGAAAATGATGCTGTGGAAGCTCGCGATCAGGCCGGTCACCGCCACGAGCGCCAGCAGCTTGGAGCCGAGTCCGACGCCGAAGATCGTCTTCAAGCCCGCGAACAGAGGTTCCGCGGAAGAGCCGAGCGCTTCCGATCCCGGAGCGATCCCAGCGTTCAAGAAGAGCGTGAGAAAGGCCGCGGCAACGAGCGTGAGCAAGCCGAAGATTAGGCCGCGAGGCAAGTCACGCGCTGGCGCGTGAGCCTCTTCCGCCGCGAGAGGGAGCTGTTCGATCGCCAGGAAGAACCAGATCGCAAAGGGGAGAGCGGAAAAAATGCCCGCGGCGCCGTGCGGTAACCATCGGCTCTGACCCGCGTCGGGCGTGACGTTCAGCGCCCAGGCGATATCGAAGTGCGGGATCGCGGACACCCAAAACACGACTAGCACTCCGAGCGCCAAGGTGGTGATGAGCACGATGAATCGAAAGGTTACCTCGACACCTGCGATGTTGAGACCCACGAATGCCGCGTAGGCGGCGAGCCACCATAGGGGCTCGGCGCTGCTGGGTGTGCCGAAGATCGCGCCGAGGTAGCCGCCGATGCCGACCACGATGACAGCAGGGGTCAGGATGTACTCCATGTTTTCGGCGAGGCCGGTGATGTAGGCCCCCCAGGGACCCATTGCCGAGCGCGCGAAAGAATAGGCGCCGCCGGTGTGCGGCAGCGCTGCGGCCATTTCGGCGATGCTGAAGCACAGGCCTGCATACATCACCGTGATGACGAGGGTCGCGATGAGAAGCCCGCCAAAGCCTCCGGACGCGAGCCCGAAGTTCCAGCCGAAAAAATCCCCGGAAATCACCGCGCCAACACCGAGTGCCCAAAGGGACCAAACGCCGGCATAGCGCCGCAAACCGCGCTCCCGGAAGTACTCGTCGGCGACTCGGGTATATTCGACTCCTTGGCCCTTCTCCTCCATGGCCCGGAGTGTAGCGGTTTGTCGGGACTGGCGATAAGGTTCGGCGCATGTTGCGAATCGACCTTTCGGGAAAGCGAGCGTTCGTCGCAGGCGTGGCGGACGATAGCGGGTTCGGGTTCGCGATCGCCAAGGCGCTCGCACAGGCTGGCGCTTCGGTCTGCGTGGGCACCTGGCCTCCGGCGCTAGGGATCTTCGAGACCTTGTTGCGCAGGGGAAAGCTCGACGCATCGCTGAACTTGCCGGACGGTGGCAAGCTCGTTTTTGAAGGCGTCTATCCGCTCGACGCCGAGTTCGACACACTGGATGACGCCCCCACCGAGCTTCGCGAGCAGAAACGCTATCGCGAGCGCGGCGATTTCAGCATCGAGGGTCTCGCCAACAAGCTGCGACAGGATTTCGGTGACTCCTGTCTGGACATCGTCGTGCATAGTCTCGCGAACGGACCTGAGGTGAATAAGCCGCTGATGCAAACGAGCCGGAAGGGGTATCTCGCAGCCATCGGCGCGAGCGCCTACTCGTTCGTCGCGCTCGCGCAGCGTTTGCAGCCCCTGATGCGTCCGGACGGTGCGTTCCTGGCGTTGTCGTATCTCGCGAGTCGGGGCGTGGTGGCGGACTACGGCGGCGGAATGGCGTCGGCGAAGGCAGCACTCGAAGCCGACGCCCGAATGTTGGCGTTCGAAATGGGCCGTCAGGATGGGCATCGGGTCAACGTGATCTCGGCAGGTCCGTACGCGTCTCGTGCCGCTTCGGCGATCGGGTTCATCCACAAGATGATCAGATACTACGAGATGAACGCCCCACTGCCCGAGGCACTACGAGCAGACGAAGTCGGGAACGCCGCCGCGTTCTTGTGCAGCCCGCTCGCCAGCGGCATCACGGGCACGGTCCTTTACGTGGACAAGGGTTACCATGCGATGGCGACGCCAGCAGACGTCGCGGGTCTGGTCGATACGCTCGACGGCAACAAAGCCTAAGCCGCTACCATTTCGTGCTGCGCTGTGGGTCGTATGCTGGCGGTCTCAGCGGTGACCTGTAATGTGGCGGCGAGGATGCGCTCGGTCCGGACGCGTTCCTTGAGCCAGGGGTCGAGGGCGCGCATGAGCGCGCGGGCCGAAGGGTGGCGGGCGGCAGGGCTGCGACTGAGCAGCTTGGCGACGAGGTGATCCATTTCATCGTCCAATCCCGGGCGCAGAAGACCCGCGCGGGGCGCCTCTTCTCGAATGATCCGGCGCAGCACTGCTGTCACATCGGAGCCGGTGAACGGAAGCTTCCCGGTGAGCGCTTCGAACATGGTGATGCCGACGCCAAATAGGTCAGCGCGCGCGTCGACGAAAGGGTTGCCGCTGGCCTGCTCGGGCGACGCGTAGCTCGGGGTACCATAAACCCGACCGCGCTCGCGGGCGCGTTCGTCGGCGGGCGCCGTGTCAGCAGCACAGACACCAAAATCGAGAAGATGAACGTCGAGCTCGCCGTAACTGCCCCGGTTCAGCAAGATGTGCTCGGGTTTGATGTCCCGATGGACATACCCATGTCGATGCACGCTGTGCAGGATCGACGCCAGGCGGGCCACGATCACTGAAACCTGGGGTGCATCGAGCGGGCCGCATCGTTGCAGGTACGACGAAAGGCTTTCGGAGCGCATGTACTTCATCACCAGGTACGGCGAAGCGTCGGGAAGCGAGCCGTGGTCGATGACGGGAACGATCCCCGGGTGGACGACCCGGCGGGCCACCTCTACCTCGCGCCGGACGCGGCTCATCAGGTCTGGATTGCCCGCGTGGGTCGGGCGGAGCATCTTGATGACGACCGGCTCCAGTGTGGCGAGACGCTCCGCCTCGAAGACAATCCCGGTTCCCCCCATGCCGATCGCGCTGCCGATACGATAACGGCCGTCCAGGAGCTGCCCCCGAAGCTCACTCCGCTCGCGCGATGCCGACATGCGCGAAACCATCGGATAGCGGAGCTGGGTCCGTCAAAAAAGCTGCAATTCCGAGCGCGCGTCGGGTCAGCGCGCGGTACGAAAGCTGTTGATCGTCTCGCGCTCGTCGTAGTCGTAGGTGTATCGGGTCGCACGGCGGAAAGCATCGCTGTCCACCACGATAGGGTATTTGAGGTGGTCGATCGCCCCGGCAGGAAGGTATGGCAGGCCCATCCTCCCGAGACCGAGCTTGAATAACGCCGCCGGTAACGCGATCGGCCGGCGGCCCGCAGCACGAACGATTGTCGAGAGCGGTACCGGCGTCGGTCCCGACACGTTGTAGACGCCGTGTAGCTTGTGCGCGAGCGCAGTCACGATTGCGTTGGCCGCGTCTTTCTCGTGAATGAAGTGGAAGAGCGGATCGAAGCCCATGACGAGCGGCACATTCGGTCCGCGCAAAAATGAAGCGAGGGTGCCGTGCTTACTCGGACCGAGGGTATACACGATGCGCAGGACGGAAGTCGTGATCCCGGGGTAGCGCCACAACGCCGACCCAGCGTACAGGTCCGCGGCGACCAAGTCGGCAAGCTCGGTGAACGTGTGAGCCGACATCGGAGGCTCGTCTTCCGTATGATAGAGTGGCGAGTCCGCGGCCGCGCCATAGAACGTGTGCCGTCCAACGAAAACCGCCTGCTTCACCCCGTAGCTGTGGCAGTGATGGATGAAGGCACGGGTGCCGTAGAGGTTCACGCGCATGCGGTCCGGGCTTTGGTGCACGAGGTGCGTCACGGTAGCCATGTGGATGGCGGCGTCCGGCAAGTGGGTGCGGAAAACGTCTTCTGCCGGCCGCTTGCGTATGTCCGCCTGAAACAGCTCGATTGCCTCAGGCGCCTCCGGCCACGGCCGCTGATCGATCCCGATGACCTCGTAGCCGCGTTGTAGGAGCTCGAGCGCAGTCAAGCGTCCGAGCATCCCACTGATCCCTGTTACCAAAACTCTCATCACAGCACGAGATCTTCTTCTGAGATCTCCTTCTCTCTGAGCTGACGGCCTTGATGGATCAAGTCGCGAATTCGGTCTTTCACCTGATCGACCATCGCAACAACGACTTCGTCACGTTCATGACCGGTGCCTTCGAAGTGCATCGGCTTTCCATAGAGCAACTGAAACCGCGTGGGTTTGGGAATGAGCAGGATCCACTTGGTCACCGGTACGTACGGAACACCGAACATCCGCCCCAGCCGCTTGAGGTTCGCGATAGTCGGCAGCGCCTCTCCGCCACCGACGAAACCGAATGGCACGATCGGGCTCTTCGTTTCGAGCGCCAAGCGCATGAACCCCGTTCCGAACCCGATCAGAGAGTCAGCGTCTTTTGCGAGCTTTGCCGTGCCGCGGGCGCCCTCAGGGAAAGCGAGGACGAGCCGCTCGGCGTTCAACAAGCGGGCCGCCTGATCGGGATTTCCCGTGAACTGGCCGGTGCGGCTCATGATCTTCGAGGCCCCAGGGAACTGGTGGATGAACTTGTCGATCATTGCGTGAGGCAATCGTGGCGGCTCGGCGTCGAGCAACATGGACCCCATGACCATCGCTCCGTCGATGGCTACGCCACCGGAGTGGTTGCCCACCAGGATGGCTCTCCCCCGAGACGGCACGTTGTCGATGCCGTAGACATCGACCTTGAAGTAGTACCGGTAGATCCATGCAAACGCCGAGACGAATCGGGTCAAGTCGTTCTTATCAATTCCATACGGATCGATCCCGAATTTGTTGAACTCGAGGTCCAGTGCCTCGATACGAGCCGCGACTTCTGGATCGACTGGAAAGAGGTTATCTAGCAAGGCGGCCTCGAAGGGTTCCGCGATCTGTATGTCGTAGCGGCGAAGAACGCAATCTCATCCGGTGCCCGAATTGCGGATTCCCAACGACGGGACGTTCGATACCGCGACGCTAGCACACGAAGCTCTGCGCTCAGGTGCCGGTGTCCTCTTTCAGCTTTTTGACAGAAATCGACCGAACGTACGTCGCCGGTACGCGCTGATTGGCGCGGAGCCAAGGTGTGAAGACCTCCGGCGACTCCGGACGCGCATAGAGGTATCCTTGCGCGACGTCGCAGCCGTGCTCTCGCATGTACTGGAGCTGAGCTTCGGTTTCCACACCCTCTGCGATCACCTCCAGGCCTAGATTCTGTCCGAGGCCAATGATCATCTTCGAGATCGGCCCGCCGCGATCATTGGACTCGACGCTTTGAACGAAGTTCTTGTCGATCTTCAGGGCGCTGAGTGGGAACTCGTGCAGATACGTGAGCGAGGAATACCCTGTGCCGAAGTCGTCGATCGCGATACGCACGCCCAGGTCGCGAATTTCCCGAAGCAGCGCTCCCGCTTGTGCCGGATCGGCCATCAAGCAACTCTCGGTAAGCTCCAGCTCCAAGAGCTCTGGTGCGATCTTGGTTTCATGGAGCGCCGATCGAACCTTGTCGATCAGCATTGGATCGTCGAACTGCTGAGCGGATACATTCACCGCAATACGCATCGGTTCCAAGTCGCTCGCATGCCAATTCCTGGCCTGCTCACAGGCCGTTTGCAGGACCCACTCGCCGACCTCGTTGATCAAGCCAAACTCCTCGAGACCACCGATGAAGTGATACGGGGTCAAAAGCCCCCGCGCTGGGCTCTTCCATCGAAGCAGGGCCTCGACTCCGATCACCGTCCCCGTCCGAAGAGAGATCTGCGGCTGGTAAACCAACTCGAATTCATGCCTTTCGACGGCCCGACGCAAGGCCCATTCCAGCGCGTGTCGCGATTGCGCTTCTTCCTGCATGGCGTCGGCGAAGAACTGGTAGCGGCCACGCCCCGAGGACTTCGCCTGATACATCGCCAGATCGGCGGCTCGGAGGAGCTCCGAAAGATCATTTCCGTTTTCGGGATACATCGCGATGCCGATGCTGGTGGAGGTCTTGACCTCGTGCCCGTCGATTCTGGTGACCGCGCTCAGACTTTCGATGATGCGCTCGACGACTGGCAGAACTTCCCGGGCCTCGCTCACCCCTTCGAGAATGACGGCGAATTCGTCGCCTCCGAGCCGCGCAACCGTGTCCTGGTCGCGAACGCTTCCGCGAATCGTGCGCGCGGCTTCGATGAGCAATTGGTCGCCGATCTCATGACCGTGCATGTCGTTGATCTCTTTGAAGCGATCCATGTCGAGAGTCAGGGTTGCGACGCCCGAGCCGGACCGCAACGCACGCCCGAGCGCATGATCGACCCGCTCGCGAAGCAACGTCCGGTTTGGAAGTGAGGTGAGCTGATCGAAGTGAGCGAGGCGCACCAGCTCGAGCTCGGTTCTCTTGCGCTCGATCGCATATCGAATGACCCGGTGCAGGTTCGCTCCATCGATGTGCCCCTTGACCAGATAGTCCTGTGCTCCTGCTTTGACCGAGCGCAGCGAGATCCCCTCATCCTCCCACGCGCTGACGATCACGAGTGGGATGTCCGGATACGAAGTCTGCAAGCTCGCAACGGTATCCGTCCCCTTCGAGTCAGGGAGATTGAGGTCCGCGAGAATTACGTCTGGGGTGAGATCTTCGGCCGACAGGACCGCATCGCCGAGCGTGCGCACGTGCGTCACCCGATAGTACGAAGACGACACGCGCCGCAGCAGCCTGTGAATCAGCTGTGCGTCGATCAGGCTGTCCTCCACCAAAAGGACATCCCGGAACTCGTGCTCTTCCTTGCCCTCACCGAGCATCGATCACCACCGTCCGAAAAATACCGTTACCACCGACTTATTACAGTGCTATTGTTATCAAGGGGAGTCAAGGGTGATGCCAGCTCCCTCAGGTGGTCGTGTTGCTCAACAACCCGAAAATTTCAGTGATTTCCGATGCGAGGCGCATCCGCGTGTTAATCGCGTCCGCTGATCCCGAACGGGTCGTCTTGGTTGGGAACGGCCTGCGGGCGTGGCCCGAGGCCGTTGTGACCCAAGTCGCGGCCAGCCGGGCCGACGCCGTGGATCAAGTCAACCGCCATACCCCGCACATCCTGTGCTGGGATGCGCGCTTGGGTGAGGACCTTCCCGCGTCTACGCACGGGATCTGCGCGCTCCTACTCGGCGACGAGTCCTGTACCGTGTCCGACCAGCAGTCGTGGGAGATGCCGATTCCGGAGGCCTACGTCGAGGCTCTGCTGCAATCGATCAACCGGGAGTACGAGTTGCGTCGGCTGCTGGTCCAAGCGCACAGTCGTCACTTCAGCGAGACACGGCTTCAATCGAGCATGCCGCCCAGCAGTCCACCTGCGCTCAGCGGAGTGCGGGTTTCCGAGGATCGCCTTCGCGCGGTCGGTCGTCTTGCGGCTGGCCTGGCCCACGAGGTCAACAACCCGCTCACTTTCGTCCTCGCGAACCTCGAAAGCCTCCGTGAATCACACCAAGTGATCCTTCGGTTCATTCGCACGCTGAAAATCGACCTGTCGACGCAAGAAGCGATCACGCCCCAGTCTTTCGAGAAGATCATGGCCGATGCGAATCTGAAAGAGGTGCTCGATGACGTCGCCGACATGCTCAGCGATTGCTACAAGGGAACGCACCGAATCCAGGACATCGCCCGTAGCATCAGAACGTTCTCCCGCGCCGATGATAAGCTGGCAGAGCTCGTCGACATCAACCGACTCGTCGACGACGCCTGTGCGATGGTGTTCAATCAGATCCGCTACCGGGCCCGTCTCGTGAAGCGATCCGAGCCCATTCCGATGATCGCGGCATTCCCGGGGCGAATTGCGCAGGCACTGGTCAACATGTTGACCAATGCAGCGGAAGCCATCGAGGGCGGGAGCTACGAACGGCACCGGATCGTGGTTTCGACGCGCGTGGAGGGCGACAAGATCGTCGTGGCGGTCAGCGATACGGGCGCGGGTATCCCGGAAGGCAACCGTGCCCGAATCTTCACGCCAGGATTCACCACCAAAGCGCAGCACGGACGTATGGGCTTAGGCCTCGGTGTCTGTCGGCGCGTCGGGGCGGAGCACGGTGGAAAGCTCGAGGTGCACCACCTTGCAGACCGCGGAACCAGATTCGAGCTCATTCTTCCCATCGACACGGGCTTGGCCACCGTCGAGCAGCATCGCGATAGCCGCCCCACCTCGGAGGTTCCGTCGAAGCGGGCACGGCTGCTGATCGTCGACGACGACGCGATGGTTCTTTCTGCGCTTCGGCGGCGACTGCAGCGCCGATACGACACGGTCACGGTGCTCGGAGGCGCAGAGGCGCTGGCTCGACTTGCCGAAGATCCCGGATTCGATTCGATTCTGTGCGACCTCATCATGCCGGAAGTCGATGGGAAGTCCTTCTATGAGGCTGTCGAACAGGACCACCCGCAGCTCGCTGATCGGATCGTATTCATGAGCGGGGGCGCGTTCACACCCCGTCTCCGGAAGTTCGCAGCGTCGGTCTCCAATCCCGTATTGCAGAAGCCCGTAACTCGCGAGGACATCGAGTCGATCCTCTCGGCAGTCCGCGCCGACTCCGAATGACGCTCAGTCGTTCCTGAACCCGAGCTCTTTCATCTTGTTCTGCAGGCTCTTGCGGGAGATCTTGAGGAGCCGCGCGGTGTGGGTGACGTTTCCGCCCGTTTGATCGAGCGCACGACCGATGAACTCGCGTTCGAGCTTGAGCGTCGCCTGCCTCACCGCCTCCTTGAGCCCTGTTTCTCCTGGGCTGACCGTAGGATCGGCTCCCAGCCCCGTGTCGGCCTCGCGAGCGGAGTCACGTAGCTCCGCCGGAAGGTGCCCAGCGCCGATTTGGCCGTCCTCGGCGAAGATCATGCATCGTTCCACGACGTTCTCGAGCTCCCGAATGTTCCCTGGCCATTCGTAACGAAGCAGTAGCTCCATCGCGACGTCGTCGAATCCGGTCACGGCTCGGTCGAGCTTGGAGTTGAATTTCTGTACGAAGTGCTCGAGTAGCAGCGGGATGTCGCTCGGGCGATCGCGCAGGTGCGGAAGCTCCACATGAACGACATTGAGGCGGTAGTAGAGATCCTCGCGAAATTCACCGCGGGCGATGCTCGCTTTCAGGTCGCGGTTGGTCGCCGCGACGAGGCGGATGTCGACCGTGATCGTCTTGATCCCGCCCACCCGTTCGAACTCATGCTCCTGCAACGCACGAAGGAGCTTCACCTGCATGCTGATCGGAATCTCACCGATCTCGTCGAGAAACAGGGTGCCCCCATCTGCCAGCTCGAAGCGCCCCGGCTTACTCGTGACCGCACCCGTGAAAGCGCCCCGTTCATACCCAAAGAGCTCGCTTTCGAGTAGATCAGGCGGGATTGCGGCGCAGTTGACGCTGACGAACGGCTTTTTCTTGCGGGAGCTGTTCTCGTGCAGTGCGCGGGCGATCAGCTCCTTCCCCGTTCCGCTCTCACCAGTGATGAGCACCGAGCTGGGCGTGTCCGCGACCTTCTCGATGACCTCGTAGACATCCCGCATTGGCTTGGATTGACCGATGATTCGGTAGCGGCCGCGTTCGCTGGGGTCTCCACTCACGTGTTTCTGAGCGAGCTCGCTCGTTCGTGCGGCTTTGCCGACGACGGTGCGAAACTCCGCCCGATCGAACGGCTTGGTGACATAGTCGAACGCGCCCAACTTGAGCGCCTCGACCGCGGTGTCGACCGTTCCATGCGCCGTGATCATGATCACCGGAACACTTGGAAAGCGCTCGCTCACCGTCTTGAGCACCTGCATTCCATCGATCTTGGGCATCCGGAGATCGGTTATCAGAACATCGATGTGATGCTCCGCCATCGTCTCCATCACGGCCTCGCCATCTGCAACACAATGGACCTCGTAGCCATCGTGCTGCAGCTGTGCCTTCAACACGCGCCGCAGATTGTCCTCGTCATCGGCGACGAGAATTTGTTTGTGTTCGCCCACGCCCCGCAGTGTAGTGGAGCCCGATGCCCTGTACAGACGCTTCGCGATGGGTCTCAACTCGCAGCAGCCAAGCGCTGCTCGATGGCCCTGATGACGGTCGCACGCTTCTTACGCGCTAGCTCGTAGTCCAAAACGGCCGAGGCTTGCGGCGCGGACAGCTTCTGAACCTTGCTCACCAGGTCCTTGGCGGTCAGCTGATCGTAGTTGCGCACCGGGATCTGGCCCTTCTTGCTCGGAGCGCGTTTGCTTCCCGTCTTTGCGCCGCTCGGCTTCGTCGGTGCGGTCGCTTGTTGCAGCCGCTCATCGACCAGGCTCTGAGCCCGTTCGAGCAGCTCACGCGTGGACTGCAAAACGGTCGTCTCCACCGTCCCCAGCCTCAGGACCTCGCGCGTGCCAAGTGCCTGCTGTTCGATGCCGTCGAGCCGTTCTTGAACCGCTTTCACGTAGGCTTCCCGCCGCTGCAGCACGAGCTCGCGCCATTCGAGGATCTCCTTGCGGACCCCGTTCCGGAGGCCGCTGGACGAACGGCTCGTGGTGCTTGCCAGCTTGGTGCCCGCGGCCTTCAAATCCTCCGCGAACGTGACACTGGCCAGCTTCGATTCCGCTAGAAAGGTTTGGCCGGCCTTTCGCGTTTGATGAAACCAAAGCGCGCCGTGCTTCTGAAGCCGGGTGCCGCTCCGGCGAAGTGGGTGTTTGCCAGTCATGAGCAATTCCTCCTTGGATGACGCAGCGCGTCACCCAGCGGCACGATAGCTACGAACCGGCGACCGTCAAGCCCGGCACGAAACCATGAACGTTTCCGCTCCTTGGACTAGACTTTAGGGCTAGTGACGACATTTGCCCTGCGAACGCTGGTCGTAGACGACTCGAGCTCGATGCGGGGGCTCCTGCGCGAGCTCTTACGTGAGCGAAATTACGAAGTGACCGCCGTCGGGACCGCGGAAGAGGCGCTTCAGGCTCACATCGAGCGGCCCTTTCAACTCATGCTCATCGACTGGACGCTTCCAGGGATGTCGGGTCTGAACCTGTGTCGGACGGTGCGCAGCCAGCCGAACGGTCAGGATGTAGTGATCCTGGTCATCACCGGCCGCAACAAGGCCGAGGATCTCCGCGCGGCTCTCGATGCCGGCGCCTCGGACTACCTTTCGAAGCCGATCGACCCGGACATCCTAGCAACCCGCCTCCTCATCGCTGAGCGGGCGATCGCCGAGGCAGCCCGACGAGCCGAAGAGCGGCGAGACATGCAATCGCGGCTGGCGTTCGCCGATCGGATGGCCTCCGTGGGTACCCTCACTGCAGGCGTGGCGCACGAGCTCAACAACCCCTTGATGTATGTGCTTTCGAACTTGCGCCTGACACGCGAGGAGGTCGATCTGCGCCAGGAACCCGACTGGCCGGAGCGCGTCAAGCAACAGCTAGACGAGGCAATTCATGGCGCGGTCCGCATGCAACACATCGTCCGCGACCTCAAGACGTTCTCTCGCCCCGACGATGATCAACGCGGCAACGTCGATGTGTCGAGCGTGCTCGACGCGTCGATCAACATTTGCTGGAACGAGATCCGGCACCGGGCGACGCTCGAACGGGATTTCAGTCGAACCCCTCCCGTGGATGCCAACGAATCCCGGCTCGGTCAGGTGTTTCTCAACCTTCTGATCAATGCGACCCAAGCGATGCCCGAGCGAAAGGTGAGCGAAAACCGAATTACGGCGCGGACTTATACCGATGACGCAGGCTGGGCCGTGGTCGAGATCGTCGACAACGGGACCGGCATCGCTCCCGATCGCCTGACTCGCGTCTTCGAGCCGTTCTTCACGACCAAGGCCGTCTCCGAAGGCACCGGTCTCGGGCTCTCGATCTGTCGAAACATCATTCGTGATGCCGGCGGCACCATCGAAGTTCAAAGCGAGCTCGATCGCGGCAGCAGGTTCTGGGTTCGGCTGCCGGCTTCCACCCGTCCTTACGTTCCGCACACCACACAGGCTCCCCCACGTGCCTCGACCAGCGTCCGCGCGAACGTGCTCGTCGTCGACGACGAGCCACTGATCGGACGTTCGATTCGGCGCGCTCTACGTGAGCACCAGGTGCAAGTCTTCTCGAGCGGAGAGGAAGCAATAGAGCGCTTGTGCGCCGATGAGCCCTTCGATGTCGTGTTTTGCGACCTGATGATGCCGGAGGTGAGCGGGATGGAAATCTACGGCAGGGTGTCGGCGCGACGACCCGAGCTCGCCTCGCGATTCGTATTCATGACCGGCGGTGCGTTCACACCCGAGGCCCGGGAGTTCCTCGAGCAAAATCCTCTGGTTTGCCTGGAAAAGCCGTTCGAGCTTCGTCAGATCCGCGACCTGGTTGCCGAGCGAGCTGGCCCCAGCGGTTGAGACGCGGTGACCACGCAGTTGCGACCCCGCTCCTTGGCTTCGTAGAGCGCGGCGTCGGCGCGCAGGAGCAGGTCGGCCCCAGTTTCGTCGGTTCGGAGCGTGGCTACGCCCACACTGACGGTCAACATTCCGCCGGGCTGATCATCCCCACCCGGAAACTCAGTGCTTTGCACGATCGAACGAAGCTTGTCCGCGACCTGTGCTGCCGCGTCGAGATTGGTCTGGGGAAGAAGCACCACGAACTCTTCGCCTCCGATCCGTGCGATCGTATCAATACGACGAAGGTTTCGTGTCATGAGACCCGCGAGCTTTCGAAGCGAGGCGTCTCCCGTAGGGTGGCCATGCCGATCGTTGAGCACCTTGAAGTAGTCGATGTCGATGGCGAGAACGCTCGCGGCGTGGCCAAATCGCTCGGCTCGATGAAGCTCGTCCTGCAAACGGATGCGGAGCAAGCGGCGGTTGCCCAGGCCGGTGAGGTCATCGTGCTGGGAACCGCGCCGAAGCTCGTCGAAGGTCTGTGTATGGCGAATCGCTAGACCGAGCTGATTCGCGATCGCCTCGAGAAGTCCGGTTTCGACCTCGGAAAACGCGGCGCTCTCGTCACGGGTAGCGGCCATGATCCCCGTGGTCGTACCTCGATGAACGATCGGGAGGATCGCCATCGAACCGCGGCGAGGAATGGGTTCCCACAAGGCATCACCATCGAGCCCTGAGAGGTCGTCGATCATCGTGATTGCGCCCTGTTGCGCCACGTTGCCAAGCGCATCCTCGTCGAACAGGACGATGCGCTCCAGCAGCTCCCCCGGGCGTTCGAACCCATACGCGGCTCGCAGCGTGAGGCGCCGTGTTTCCGTGTCGGCCAGGAACAACATGCACTCTCGAAGATGAAGCGCGTTGCCCAAGCGGGTAGCAATTTCGTCGAGCACGGCGTCGAGCTCTCGCTCCGACGCGCTAGCGCGAACGATGTCGAAGAGCAGCGCGCGCTCGCGCAGACGCTGCTCGAGGTCGGCGGATTTCAAACCCAACTCCGTCTTCGAGATCAGCTCTTCACGCGTCTTGCGAAGCTCCTGTCCTTGTTCGATCATCCGAACCTCGAGCGAGGTCAATTTGGCTAGCAAGTCGTTGACAGCCCGGCCGATTTCGCCGATCTCGTCGTCGCCTAGATCGGGGAGGCGTTGCAGCCCATTCTGCTTGGCATACTGCTCGAGGATACGCGCAATCTTGCTGGTGCGGCGACCGACGGAGTGTTCGACATAGAACGCCGTGCAAAGCCCGGCAACGCAGGTGGCGACCGCCGTGATCAGCGCGAAGATCGGCAGAGCGACCTCAACCCCGCTCCAGCGCAAGGCGAGCCAACCAGTGCCGGAAAGCGCCAAGGACAAGCCTGCGGCTTGCGCACCCGCAAGTTTCGCGAGTCGTCGTGACGCAACGGGCATCCCTCCACGCTACGCAGCACGGGCGTTCAGTCAAGTGAGGCGCATTGCGCTTCTGCAAGAACGCAATGCTTGGAGTTGGTGGCGATGGGTGGAGTCGAACCACCGACCTAGCGCGTATGAAACGCCCGCTCTAACCACCTGAGCTACATCGCCAGCGGCGCGCGAGTATAGGCGGGGCCGCCGACCGTGCAATGTGGAGTCATACCAAGGCGTTCACCGGTGCTTGGCACGGCGCCGCGATTGGTTTATGGCCGGTATGTGTCTCGCGGATTCTATCTCTTCGCCATCGTCGGCTTCGCCACCCTCGTCCGACCGTCTGTCACGTTCTCGCAGTCCAGCGGCTGGGGTGACCCGATCGCCGCCCCCACGAAGCCGGAGTCGGCTCCCCCCGCGACCGAGCCGGAAAGCGGCGGCCCAGCCCCAGAGCCTTCCGCAGAACCGTCTTCGGCTGCGCCGAATCCGGACTGGGCCGCTGATGAGCCCCCCACCCAGTTCGAGGAGCGTTCCACCAAGAACCCAGACTGGGTCGACGAGGACGAGCCGCCCCCGCTCGGCCCCCAGACGCGCCGCGCCTGGGATTACTACGACACCCGATACGCGAACCGAAGCCTCACGATGCCCCGCGGGATGATGCGCGGCACTTTCGACACGGTGATCGGTCGGCGGACCGAAGGTTCCCAGGCGGTCAACGGCCAGCCCTTTGGCCCGACAGGGACGATCTCGACGATGAACTTCGGAGCCGCGGTGAGCCTCGCCAAGGACTTCGAGGTCGGCTTCTCCCGATATCGCATGGGTTCCTTTCCGGACATCAGCGTTTATCCCGGTTTCGGCTTTGGTGGCGAGGGGCTCGTCGCCTTCAGCATGTCGCCGGAGGTGAAGTTCGGAGACATCCCTCTCTATGCGCGCTTTCAGGCCTTCGAGAGCGATGTTGTGAAGCTCGCGATCGACGCCGTCTTTCGGATTCCGGTTCGGACGGATTTCGGATTCCTCGGCGGCGTCCCGCTTCGTTTCATCATTCGAGAGCAGCTCGCCATCGACACCGGAATTCAGTTCGACGTCGACAGCAACTCACAAGGCCCGTCGATTTGGTCGATCAACTTCCCCTTCAATTTCGTAGGCAACGTGACCGATCGTTTCTTTCTGAAGCTCAACAGCGGCATCAGCCTCTTCGACTTGAGTCAGACGATTCGCACCGCCACCTCGGGTTTGATTCAAGGGCCGTTCTATTTCATCCCGCTCGGCGCGGGTGCAGGCTACACCGCCAAAGCTGGCTCCGCGATGATGGACATCTTTGCTACCTTCCATTTCCCGGCGCTTTACGGGTTCACCAGCCGAGCGTCCGACGTGAATTCGGAAACCTGGCAAGTGACCATCGGGGTCAACATCTACTCCCCCGTCTTGTTCAAAGGCAGTGCGCTCTGATGATTTACGAGCTCGGACCGAGGCGCGTGCGGCTAGAGGGCGAGGTTTTCGTCGCCGACTCGGCTGCCGTTATCGGTTCGGTCGTCTTGAAGAGCTGGTCCAGTGTCTGGTTCAATGCGGTCGTGCGCGGCGATTCGGACGAGATCATCATCGGTGAAGAAACGAACATCCAAGACGGGGCGCTGCTGCACACCGATCCGGGCATTCGTCTCGTGCTCGGCCGTGGAGTCACCGTCGGCCATCACGCTGTCGTCCACGGCTGCGAGGTCGGCGACTTCAGCTTGATCGGGATCAACGCGGTGGTGTTGAATCACGCGAAAATCGGCAAGTACTGCACGATCGGCGCCAACGCCCTGCTCACTCAAGGGCAGGAAATCCCCGACTATTCTGTGGTTTTGGGCTCTCCGGGGAAGGTGGTCCGCCAGATCGACCCGAGCGCGAGCTCCAGCCTCGAGAAAAGCGCGGCGGGATATGTGAGCCGCGCGCGGGAGTATCTCCAGGCGTTGCAGCCGGACATCCGTTTTTCCTGATCTCAGACCCGGTTGAGCAGCGTTCGTTCCCCGAGCTCCTCGCACAAGGCTTCGAGCGCAGGACGATCGGGCTCGGTCCATCGTAGGTCCTCCAGGGACTCGGCGATCGGCGCATCGGTTCGCAAGGTCGCGAGCGTTCGATACAGCATGGCTTCGCTGCGCCGTTCCGCGAGGTTGTGCGCAAGCGCCGCAGCGCCTCGAACCTTCACGCCCCAACGCTCCGGATCATCTGGGATGTTCTCGAGGTGACCGAGCTTCCCGAGGACGGTCGACGCGCTCTTGGGGCCCCACCGTGGGATGCCCGGAATTCCATCGGCGTCATCTCCAACGAGTGCCAGATAGTCTGGAATCGATTCGGGCGACACCCCGAACTTCGCGCGCACGCCGTCTGCATCGAGAATGATCTCGCGTCGGCGATCGAGCATCACGACGTCGCTTGCTCGTACGCACTGACAGAGATCCTTGTCGGGAGAGCAGATCACCACTTGCTCGACGCCTGGGGTATCGCGGAACTTCGCCGCGGCTCCGGCAAGAGCATCGTCGGCCTCGAGCTCGACCATCGGCCAGGTAACCATGCCGAGCGCCATGCTTGCGCGCTCGACGAGGGGGAACTGAGCGAGCAGCTCGGGCTCCAAGCCTTCGCCCGTCTTGTATCCCTCGAAAAGCTCGTTGCGGAACGACTCGACCGTCTGGTCGAACGCGCAGGCGACGTGTGTGACCTTCTCGTCGCGAAGCATCGCCACCATCGACCGCAGGAAACCACGCGTCGCGCCAACTTCCTGGCCGCTCGGCGACTTGGCCTTCGGAGCACCGAACCAGGAGCGAAAGAGCTCGTAGGTTCCGTCCACCAGATGCACCTTCATGGCCTGCTCTTATCGCAGTTGGTCGGTGCGGCACGCTGTCGTTCGCAGAAGGACTCGCATTACGAGGACTTGTGAAACGATCTTGAGGAAATCACGGAGAGACCAGGCGTCCGTTACGGAGGTCGGATAGGGTCATCCATTGACGGATAATCACATACATAGGGTACCCCAAATATTGCGGTTTTTTTCCTTAGAACCCCAACATCTAGTACCATATGCATAACGACCATACATGGAGTGTCATCTCATGTGCTGAAAAGGGAGTGCTTCTGTGACGCGGTGCGCAACGCGCGAAAACCCGGCCGCAGGTGCCGCGCAAGCACACGGAATCCCAATGGAAAGAAAGAAAGCAAATCAGGTCGATCGTTTCTGCTTGACTGGTCCGGCGTCCCGGAGCTACTTCGCAGGTCCGCCCCCCAGCGGTTGTGGTGGCAGGGAGGCCGCCATCGCAATCCCTTGTGGGACGATTGTGGGTAACGGGTGCTCCACCTGGGGATGAACGGTGGGTTTTGCCTGGATGGTGAGTTGCGTCTGGTTGGAGGTATGCTGTGGCATTAGACACTCGGGGAATGACGAGCAATTTAGAGATTGAAGGAGCGCGGAGAGCCGAGGTTTCGCAGAAATCAGGCGGTCTCCCGATGGAGCGTCGGCTGACTCGGCCGGGAGAGGAGCCGCTCGAGACGGTGGACTACGTCCTGCGGGACAGCCAGATCGCGAACTCCGACGGCTCGGTGGTGTTCGAGTTGAAGGGTGCCCAGGTTCCGGAGGGCTGGAGCCAGCTCGCGACCGACATCGCGGTCTCCAAGTACTTCCGAAAAGCCGGCATCGACGGGGACAAGAACCAGGGTGAGCGAAGCGTTCGCCAGTTGGTCTATCGCGTGGCGCACTCGCTCCGCGAAGCCGGGGACAAGTTTGGCGGGTACTTCGCCAACCAAGAGGCCGCGGACACGTTCGAAGCCGAGCTCTCTCACCTTCTGATTTATCAGAAGGCCGCCTTCAACTCCCCCGTCTGGTTCAATTGCGGCCTCTACCAGCGCTACGGTATCGAAGGCTCGGGCGGCAATTACGCTTGGGATCCCGAGCAAGACATCATCTTCAAGACCGAGACGGCGTACGAGAACCCTCAGTGCTCCGCTTGCTTCATTCAAGCCGTCAACGACGACTTGATGGCGATCTATGATCTCATCAAGAACGAAGCGCGCCTCTTCAAGTACGGCTCCGGGACGGGCACCAACTTTTCGAAGATCCGCGGCAAGCAGGAAAAGCTCTCGGGCGGCGGCACCTCGAGCGGGCTGATGAGCTTCCTCGAAGTGCTCGACCGGGCGGCCGGCGCGACCAAGTCGGGCGGCACCACGCGCCGCGCCGCGAAGATGGTTTGCCTCGACATGGATCATCCGGAGATCGTCGACTTCATCGAGTGGAAGGTCCGCGAGGAGAAGAAAGCCCGGGCTCTCATCGAGGCCGGGTACGAGTCCGATTTCAACGGGGATGCATATCACACCGTGTCGGGTCAAAACTCGAACAACTCGCTTCGCGTTACCGATGAGTTCATGAAGGCGGTCGATACCGACGGCGATTGGAAGACGACGTTTCGCACCACCGGCGAGGTCTCCGACACGTATCGTGCGCGCGACCTCTGGCGCAAAGTCGCAAAGGCCGCATGGAGCTGCGCCGATCCGGGTGTCCAATACGACACGACGATCAACGACTGGCATACCTGTCCGAACACCGATCGCATCAATGCGTCGAACCCGTGCTCGGAATACATGTTTCTCGACGACTCGGCCTGTAACCTAGCGTCGATCAACCTCTCGAAATTCCTCGACGAGGAGGGGCGCTTCGACATCGAAGGATATCGTCAGGCGATCCGCGTTCTCATCATCGCCATGGACATCGCCGTCGATTTCGCGAGCTATCCCACTCGCGGGATCGCCAAGAACAGTCACAATTTCCGACCCTTAGGGCTTGGCTACGCGAATCTCGGAACTCTGCTCATGCAGCTCGGGATTCCCTACGATAGCGACCAAGGCCGGACGATTTGTGCGGCCCTCACCTCGATCCTCTGCGGTCACGCGTATGCGACCTCGTCCGAGATCGCCGCAAGCAAGGGGCCCTTCGCGGGCTTTCAGCGCAACCGTCAGCCCATGCTTCGCGTCATGGGCAAGCACCGTGATGCAGCCTACCGCATCAACGAGGAGGGCGGTCCCGGGATGACCGAGGACGCGCAGACGAGCTGCCCGCCGGAGCTCATTCAAGCAGCCCACGAGGACTGGGACCTGGCCTGCAAGCTCGGCGAGATGTACGGCTACCGGAACTCGCAAACGACCGTGCTTGCGCCGACTGGCACCATCGGGCTTCTCATGGACTGTGACACCACGGGGATCGAGCCCGACTTTGCGCTGGTGAAGTTCAAGAAGCTCGCTGGTGGTGGGTACTTCAAGATCGTCAACCAGAGCGTGCCCAAGGCACTGCAGCACCTAGGTTACACCGAGGCGCAGGTGGCTGACATCGTGTCGTATGTGACCGGCACCAACACCTTCACCGGCGCGCCACACTGCGGTCGCAAGGCACTGCTCAAGAACGGGCTCACCGAGCGCGAGATCGAGAAAGCCGAGGCGGCGCTTCGCGGTGTGTTCGATGTCGGTTCCGCGTTGGCGCCCTGGGTGCTAGGGACCGATGCATACGAGCGGCTCGGGATCACGGCCGCGGTCTATGGCAAACCGGGTTTCCACCTCCTTCGCCACTGGGGCCACAGCGACAAGCAGATCGGGGAGATCAACGACGTCGTCATCGGCCGCATGACCGTCGAAGGAGCACCGCATCTGCGGGCCGAGCACTTACCGGTTTTCGACTGTGCAAACCGCTGCGGAAAGATCGGCGAGCGTTTCATCGAGCCGATGGCCCACGTCCACATGATGGCGGCGGCCCAGCCTTTCCTTTCGGGTGCGATCTCCAAGACGGTAAACCTGCCGAAGGAATCGACCGTCGAGGACGTCGAGGAGATCTACGAAGAGGGCTGGAAGCTCGGTTTGAAGGCGATTGCGCTTTACCGAGATGGCTCGAAGTCTTCGCAGCCTCTGAACACCAAGGACGACTCCAACAGCGAGGAAGAGCAAGAAACCAAGGCTGAGGCCAAGGCCCCGGCTGTCGTTGCTCCAGTGCAAGAATGGCTCACGCCTCCGACGACCCGGCGCCACCGTCTTCCGAAGAAGCGCAAGGGGTTCACGCAGGAGGCACGAGTCGGCGGGCACAAGGTGTTCCTTCGCACCGGTGAGTATGAGGATGGTTCGCTCGGCGAGATCTTCGTGGACATGCACAAAGAGGGCGCCGCTTTCCGTTCCTTGATGAACTGCTTCGCGATCAGTGTGTCGATGGGGCTCCAGCACGGCGTGCCGCTCGATGCGTACGTCCGGCAGTTCACCTTCACGCGTTTCGAGCCGCAGGGGATCGTCGAGGGTCACCCGAACATCAAATTCTCGACCTCGATCATCGACTACGTCTTCCGCGTGCTCGGCGTGGAGTACCTGAAGCAGTACGACTTCGCGCAGGTGCCGCCGAAGGAGGAGCAAGACGAGCTCCAAAATCCCACCGACGTTGCTGCGGTGCATCGCTTGGAGGGCTCACAGCCGAGTGAGCCGCCACCCGCGATCGAGCCGGCCAAGCAGGTGACCTTCGGTTTCGACGACGGAGGCCATCAGCCCAATGCACTCGACCAGCAGCTCGGTGAGATGATGGGAGATGCGCCGATGTGCGACAAATGCGGGCATATCACGGTGCGCAACGGGGCCTGTTATCGCTGCCTGAACTGTGGCAACTCCATGGGCTGCTCCTGACGGGCCTGAGTCACGCCGCTCGGCGGCTTACCTCCTCGGCGCTCCGCTGCGGAATACCGGCGTATTCCTCACTGTGCCCCTGCGGGGGCGCTTGCCGATCGACCCAACTCAGACCCGTCAGGTTGATTCTGGGGGCTTGGGCTTTACAACACCGCCTCGGTGAATCTGCGGTTCTACAAGTACGAAGGCCTAGGAAACGACTTCCTCCTCATCGAGAGGCAATCGCTCGATGGGGTGCATCTAACGACGGAGCACGCGATCGCGCTTTGCGACCGGCACCGGGGAGTCGGCGGCGACGGGGTGCTGATCGTCGATGTGGAAGCGCCCTCGATGGATGTGATCAACTCGGATGGTTCGGTGCCACAGATGTGCGGAAACGGCATTCGCTGCGTCGCCTTGCACCTCGCACGGCGTGCAGGTGAAGCCGCGCTCGAGGTGACGATCCAAACCCTGGCCGGGCCTCATTTGTGCGTGGTCATGAACCGACCGGGGTTGGAGTCGGTTGCAGTGCAGATGGCACCGCCATCGCTGGTACCCGCCGACCTTCCGCTGAGCTCGGGCGCTCCGTGGCTCGACCATCCTCTGATGGTCGATGGACGCACCTTGCGTCTGACCGGCGTCTCGATGGGCAACCCGCATGCGGTGACCTTCGACGACCTTGGCGCCGCGCGCCTGGAGCTCGGACCTGCAATCCAAGGGGACCCTCACTTCCCCGAAGGCATCAACGTGGGTTTCGTATCCGAGCATGAGGGCAGCACGATGCGGCTCGACGTCCTCGAACGAGGAGCGGGCTGGACCCAGGCCTGCGGCACCGGAGCCTGCGCTGCGGCGGTAGCGGCCGTCGAGACCGGTCGCGCACGGCGGGAAGAGCCGCTCAGCATTCGCTTGCCGGGCGGGACCCTGATGGTCACGGTCGGGGCGCCCGGCGATACCGTCCTCATGCAAGGCCCGGCGCGGTTCGTCTTTGCAGGCGAAGTCTCGCTATAGCGAGACTCTTGCAATATCAGGCGCCTCCGTTAGGTTACCGGGATGCTTCGTAGCCTAGCTCCCGTTCTAGGTGTGCTGTGTCTCGCCATCGCGACAGCGATCTCCGGATGCGGTACGAACGACGCCTCTTTCACCGACGAGCTCGGCCGCTGCGCCGACTTCGACCCGCTTCGTCAGCCGTTCTGGGGCGACACGCACGTCCACACCACATTGTCCTTCGATGCCAACATGCAGGGCACCCGGACCAACCAGGAAGATGCGTATGCCTTTGCGCAGGGCGCACCCATCGGCCTGCAACCCTACGACGCGGACGGCAATCCGACTCGGATGGCGCAGATCGATCGCCCGCTCGACTTCGTCATGCTCAGCGACCACGCGGAGTTCCTGGGCACCCTGAAGGTTTGCAATGATCCGGCTTCGCCAGGCTATCAGGCCCAGCAATGCCAGGACTACCGGTCCGCCATGCAGTTCAGCGCCACGCCCGTCGAAGTCAACCGCGTGTTTGTCGCGATCAATGGACATCTCAATTTCGCGCCTGAGAACGCACACTATCCCGCGCTCTGCGGCGTTGGCGGCGTGGATTGCGTGAACGCTGGTATGGACGTCTGGGGTCGGGTCATCGACGATGCAGAAGCGGCGTACGATCGCACTGCGAGTTGCGGGTTCACCACGTTTCCGGGGTACGAGTGGAGCGCTAACCCAGACGCCAAGAACCTACACCGCAATGTCATGTTCAAGAACGCGAACGTCACCGATCTTCCCTACAGCTACTTCGACGAGCCCTATGTGGAGGGGCTCTGGGCGCGGCTGAAAGAGGGATGCCTCGACGCAGACTCGGGCTGCGATGTCCTCACCATCGCACACAACAGCAATCTCTCCGAGGGGACCTATTTCGAGAACCAGATGGCCGATGGACAGCCGTTCACGGCCGAGTACGCCCAAACGCGAAATGCGATGGAGCCGGTGATCGAGATCTATCAGCACAAGGGTGCCTCGGAGTGCCTGCCGGGCGCGGCAACTGCGGACGAGCTCTGCGGCTTCGAGGCGATTCCGTTTTCCAACCTCGCGGCCGTCAACCTGGAGAGCATTACGCCCCCGGACCCAAAGGGTTTCCTGCGGTACGCGTACGGGGAGGGCATGAAGCTCGAGGCGAGCCTCGGCACCAACCCCTTCCAATACGGGATCACCGCGGCGACCGATACCCACATCTCAGCGGCCGGGTTCGTGATCGAAGATGACTTCAAGGGGCACGGCGGCGCCGGTCAGGCCAATCGGTTCCTGCCGCCCCCGCAGGGCTTTCCCGACATCGAGTACCTCAACCCCGGCGGCCTGACCGCGGTCTGGGCGGAGGAGAACGCGCGGGAGGCGATCTTCGCGGCCATGCGCCGCAAGGAGACGTTCGGCACCAGCGGCCCGCGGATCGTGGTCCGTATGTTTGGCGGTTGGGAATACCCGACCGATCTGTGCAACGCGGACGATCTCGCCAGCCAGGGCTATGCGGGCGGCGTTCCCATGGGCGGAAACCTCTCGCCACAGCCCGGCTCGTCGGCACCCATGTTCGTCGTGTCGGCCAAGCAGGATGCGATGGGTGTACCCTTGCAGCGCATTCAGATCGTGAAGGGCTGGCTCGCGGGTAGCGACTACCAGGTGACCGTGTATGAAGTTGCCGGGAATCCGGACAATGGGGCAAGCGTAGACCTCGACACCTGCACGCCGCAGGGCGAAGGTTTTGGGGACCTGTGCACCGTCTGGCAAGATCCCGATTTCAATCCGACCGAGCGGGCCTACTACTACGCGCGAGTTCTCGAGAATCCGGTTTGCCGCTGGACCAGCTCGCAGTGCGCCGCAGCCGGGTACGACTGCAACGACTGGGACTACGCCCAGTGTCAGATGCTCCACAACGATCAGCAGAGTAGTTACACCTGCGACTGCTGCGATCCGGCGGCGGGGCTCAACACGACTTTTTGTGACAGCGTGGATTGCAGCGATCCCGGCGCTTTGCCCGCGGCCGAGGAACGCTGCTGTCACCAGGTCGAGCCCATCATCCAGGAGCGCGCCTGGACGTCCCCGATCTGGTATCAGCCGCCCAGCTGATGCTCCGCACGCTCCTCCACTTCTTCCTGATCGGTGGCCTGCTTTTCGCTGCGAAAGCCATCTATGAGGGGCGCCGCGTCGAAGGCCCCGAGATCACCGTTCGCGTCTCTGCCGAAGCGACCGCAGCGGAAGTGCAAGGCGCAATTCGCGAAGCGATCTTGCTGAACGAAGCAGCACGCTATGGCTGGGACAAGCGGGATCCGGTCGTGTTCACACACCTCGTGCGCAACATGCGTTTCATCGAACCGGACTCGACGGACGATGATCTGACCCTCTTCCAACGGGCGCTCGCGATGAACATGCAGGCGCACGACCCGGTCGTTCGTGCGCGTCTGCTGTACCGCGCACGCGAGGCGCTCGCATACATCCCCGAGGATCGTATGCCGACGCACGCTGATCTCGAGGCGCATCGCCAGGTTCATGCGGATCGCTTCGAGCGCGAGGGGAGGGTTCGATTCCAGCAAGTGTTCCTGAGTGAGTCGAAACGCGGGGGCTCCTTGCCGGCCGACGCGACGGCGATGCGCGCTCAGCTCTCGGCGCTCGGCGACGAGCCCCCGAGCGGTTTGGGCGACCCACTGCCCGGTCTGCGGCCGGAGCAAGTCGCTACGGCCTCTCAAATCAAGGCAGATTACGGTCCCGACTTTGCGGAGATCGTTGACGAGGGGGTCGTCGGAGTGTGGAGAGGGCCCGTTCGGTCGGTCTATGGCCTTCATTTCGTGAGGGTCATGGGCAAGGAACCGGCCTACGTTCCGCCGCTCGATGTCATCGCTGCCGAGGTGCGCGCCGACCGCTTGCGCGAGATCCGTGACGAGCTCCGCAAACAGCGGATGGCTGCATTGGTTGCCGGGTATACCGTGCATGTCGTGAGGGAGCCTTGATGCGTTCCGCTCGTCCGGTGGTGTTTGCGTTTGCTGCCTTGCTCGCTTCGTCAGACGCCAGCGCTCATCCGCTCGCGCCCTCGGTGCTGTCACTGGAGCAGCGATCCGACGGGACGGTGACGATGCGATGGCGCGCGCCTCTGACGCGACCCACCGGGCAGTCGCTACGGCCGCGAATTCCAGAGATCTGCAAGCCTCTTGGGCCTCCAGAACACCACAAAACTGCAGATGAAACCGCCGTCGAAGAAACCGTCACGCTGCGCTGCGACCCGCCCGACATGGTGGGCGCGATCGTGCGTGTGGACGGCCTTGCCGATTCGAGTCTGAGCGTCGTCGTACGCATGGTTCGACCCGGTGGCGAGGTTCATCACAGCATTCTGGATGCGGGCTCGCCCGAGCTGACCATCACCGCGGCGGAAGATGAATCTCATTCGTTCTTCGAATACCTCATGCTCGGCATCCAGCATCTACTCACCGGCTGGGACCACCTCGTCTTCGTCATTGGTCTGCTGATTCTCTTTGGCTGGCATCGCCGGCTGATCGCCGCGGTCACAGCGTTCACCGTAGGGCACAGCCTCACGCTGGCGCTCTCGGTGCTCAAGATCGTTTCGCTGCCGGTGGCCTTGGTCGAAGCATCGATCGCCCTCACCATCATGGTGCTTGCCCTGGAGATCCAATCGAAACGGCACGGCCCGGTTTGGAAGCACCCGTGGACGCTCCCGGCGGCGCTCGGGCTCCTTCACGGTCTCGGATTCGCTTCGGTCTTGTTCGATGCGGGTCTGCCTGCCGGGGAGATCCCGCTGGCGCTCCTCGGCTTCAATTTGGGACTCGAGGTCGGGCAGCTCGGGGTGATCGCGGCGGCGGGGTTGAGCTTCGTGGCGATTCGCTCTGTGCTCCCAACCGGCTGGCGAAGCAATCGCGCCATCCCCGCATACATCATCGGCTCGCTTGCCGCTTTTTGGGTCATCGAGCGGACGCTCGCAGCCTTCGGCGTCGTGATCTAGCTTGCTTGCGCGTTGCCCGGATCGACCAAGCCGAACGACCCAGCTGCGGTGCGGGCGGCCGTGGCGTGATCCCGGGCGGCCAAGAGGTACCCACGGAGCTCCGATGCTGCCCTGTCTTTGTCGAAGGGAGCCAAGAGGGACGGCGGCACATCGGCCAGCACCGTTTCGAGGTGTTCCAAAAAGAGAGCGCATTCCTGCATGGCGAGGTCGAGCCCGGCCGGATCGATCATCTCTCGATGACTCAGCGCGCTCACCGCGCGCGTCAGCGGTTCGCCGCGTGGGTAGTCGGTCGCTCGGATCAGGCGAGCGCCGAAGACCCGAAAGTGACCAATGAACTCGCTGACGAACCCGAGGCTTCCAACATCGCTCCAAATTCTCAGCACCCACCGAGGACACCGAGGCCTTTGCGACGAACGCCCGTACGATGAAGCGAAACGCCCAAATGTCTTGGTGAACCTGCTTTGCTGCAGCGCCATCCGGTCGCCCCGCGCTCGACTTTCGACCGAGGCCGCGGAGCAGCTTGGCCGCCTCTTTGACGGCTATCCGCACCTCGCGGATTCCGCTTCGCATCCGTTCGGCCGACAACGCATGGCTTCGCTCCGGATGCGGGTCCGGCAACGCGCCGTCGAGCGCAGACGTCATCTTGGCATGAAGCTGCACGGCCAAGGTCTCCAGGGAGTCGCGGAGCGCTTTGAGCTCGTTGGAGACTCGCGTGATCTCGGTTCGAGCCCCGCTGATATCCTGTGCGTCGAAGGACAGCAGTCTTGCCTCGAGCTCGTCGGCGAACGTCTCCACACCCTGCACCAAGAGAAAGCGGGTCAACGTTCGAAGCTCTCGTCGAACCCCAGCGATGATGACATGCGCGCGATAGAGCCCATCGTCCGCGCCGATTTGGCGGTCGGCGATGCCCAAGAAGCGATGATCGCGGAGCAGCGCCATGAAGGCGAGCGTCATCGTCGTCTTGGCCGCCGCATTTTGCCACGAATCGAGCTCCGGACTCCTAGGTTCGGGTCCCGGTAGCGGGGCAACGTTGGCGAATTTCAACGGCTCTGGCGGACGAAAGAACGCGTTGCGGGCGAGATCGCTCAAGAACTGGTCCGAGCTTGCCTGAAACGCGCTTGCGTCGACGAAGGGAAGCTCCAAAAGACGTTCGTTCACTGCAAGCGCAGCCGTCAACGCGCGCTCGAGCGCGTGCAACGAGGCCTCGGCCTCGCCGGGGGGCACGCGTAGCGATTGCAGCCCTTGCCCAGGTGCACCGCCGCCGCGCAGTCGAGCAATGAGGTCGACCACCCATCGATACGTCACGAGCTGTGCGTGGAGGTGCGGACGGAAATCAGTGACGGGTACCGATGTCGGATGGTTCTCCAGATGTCGAAAAGCCACCAGCCCTGAAAGCGCGGCCTGCAGAGCCCACCATGCATGGGCGCGCTGTTGGGCGCTATCGGGCTGAGAGTCCATGGCTCAGAACATGCCGGATTGTACACCGGCTGGCTGCTCTTTGCCGAGATGCTCGAAGGCGTGCCGGGTGGCCATGCGCCCCCTTGCCGTGCGCGCCAAGAACCCTCTCTGAAGCAGATAAGGCTCGTACACGTCTTCGAGCGTGTCGCGCGGCTCGCTCAGCGCAGCCGCCAAGGTTTCGATCCCCACCGGACCGCCGTCGTAGTGATCGATGATCACAGTCAGATAGCGCCGATCCATCTGGTCGAGGCCGGCGCCATCGACATCCAACCGGCGAAGAGCTTCACGCGCGGTTTCTGCGTCGAGCTTGCCGTCGGACAGCACTTGCGCGAAATCACGCGACCGCCGTAACAGGCGGTTGGAGATGCGAGGCGTGCCTCGCGAACGTCGCGCGAGCTCGTGCGCTGCCTCAGCGGTGATCGCCAAACCGAGCAATCGGGCGCTTCGCTCGATGATCAGGCGCAGGGCATCGTCTGGGTAGTAATCCAGGCGCGCCACGTACCCGAAGCGCGACAAGAGCGGATTGGTCAGCAGCCCCGTTCGAGTCGTCGCGCCCACCAAGGTGAACGGGCTCAGGGGTAGCTGAAGGGTTTGCGCGTAGGGACCATCGCCGTTGACGATATCCATCCGGAAGTCCTCGACGGCCGTGTAGAGGTTCTCCTCCACGGTGCTGTTGAGCCGGTGTATCTCGTCGATGAAAAGTATATCGTTTGGCTCGAGCTTGGTGAGGAGCGCCGCAAGCTGGCCCTTGTGCTCGATGGCTGGGCCCGAAGCCGAATGAAGGGTGACACCGCGTTCGCTCGCCAAAATGAGGGCCAACGTGGTCTTTCCGAGCCCGGGCGGACCGCAGAACAGAGTGTGGTCGATCGGGTCCCCCCGCCTCTGCGCCGCTTCGACGAAGATCCGAAGGTTGTCTTTGATCCGTTCCTGGCCGACGAAGTCCTCGAAGCGCGCCGGGCGCAGACTGCGGTCGTAAACGCGGTCTTCGGGTTGCTCTCCGATGATCAGACTCTCGTTGGTTCTAGCTTCCATCTCTGTCATGACAATGCCGACAGCGCAGCGCGCAAGAGCTCTTCGACGTTCTCGTCGATCGCGGTGCCGTTTGCGCTTCCGACTGCAGCCTCCGCCTCGCTCCGTTTGTACCCCATCTGCACGAGCGCACCAACGACCTTGTCACTCGCCGAGCCTGCCATATCTGGTACCGCTCGGAGCCGGACACCCGTCTTGGCGCTCGCGGCAAAGTCGAGCTTGCCTTGGAGATCGATGAGAATTCGTTCGACCGTTCTCTTGCCGACGCCCGAGATCCCCCTGAAGGCCGCCTTGTCTTGCCGCGCCACCGCTTCTCGAAGCTCGCCTGCGTGCATCACACCGATGATTGCGAGCGCGAGCTTCGGGCCGATGCTGCTGACCCGGAGCAGAGCCCTGAACGCAGCGCGATCCTCGCCCGTGGCGAATCCGAAGAGCGTGATCGCGTCCTCGCGAACGTGGGTGTGGACGAAAAGCGCGACGGTTTGCTCGGGCTCGGTGCTCAGGCGATCCGCAATCCCTGAAGGCAGAAACACCTCGTAGCCGATACCGTTCACCCCGACGATGACCGAGCCGTCGGCCTCCCGATGCTCGATCGTTCCGCTAAGCCTCCCGATCACGGCCTGAGCCTAGCAGGTTACTGAACAGATGTGTGTAATTCCGGCGCCCCGACCGCGACCGGCTCAGCGCACCAGGAGCCGCGACCGGCTTGCCTGGATATGGGTGATCGCGACGGCCAAAGCATCCGCAGCGTCCTCCTCGGGAGGCGCGTCGAGCCCGAGGATTGCGGTGACGAGCCTGCCCACCTGAGTCTTGTCGGCGCCGCCCCGGCCGACGACCGTGCGCTTGACGATCGCGGGTGGGTATTCGTGGACCTCGAGCTCCGACTCTGCGGCGACGAGCAAGGCCACCCCGCGGGCGTGGCCCAGCTTCAGGGCAGCGTTCGCGTACTTCGCAAAGAAAATCTCTTCTACTGCGACGACTTCGGGCTGATGTTCGGAGATGAGTCGGTGGAGCTCTTCATGGATGCGCCGGAGCCGCGTTGGGAGCGGCATCTTCTCCGGGACGGCAATCGTCCCGGCGGCGATATGACGAAGGCGGGTCCCTTCGAGCTGAACCACGCCCCAACCGGTGCGCCGGCTGCCGGGATCGATGCCGAGCACCCGCATCGCCGCTTCAGGCCATCTCCGCGAGCGCCTGCTCGCTGAGCTCGAAGTCGGAAAACACGTGCTGAATGTCATCGTGCTCTTCGAGCGCTTCGTAAAGCTGAACCAACTTCACCGCGGTTTCGCCTTCGACGACCTTTGGATTGTTGGGGATGTACTCGAGCGCCGCCTCGCTCACCTCGATTCCATGGCTCACGATAGCATCACGAACGACGTCGAGATCGTTGCGCGGAGTGGTGACGATCCATTGGTCACCGACGAGCTCCATGTTCTCGGCGCCGCCGCCGACTGCAGCCTCGAAGAGCGCCTCCTCGGCGACCGCGTCCCCGTCGATACGGATGATGCCCTTCTGCTCGAAGGCCCACATCGCCGAGCCGTTGCTGCTGATCTGCCCGTGGTTCTTGTCGAAGACCTTTCGCACTTCGGCGATCGTGCGATTGCGGTTGTCGGTGACGACCTCGCAGAGGAAGAGGGTCCCGTCCGGGCCGACCCCCTCGTAGACCAGCTCTTCGTACTGGACGCCCTCCAGCTCCCCAGTGCCTTTCTGGATGGCCCGGGTCACGTTGTCGGCCGGCATGTTCACGCCCCGAGCTAGATCGATCGCCCTTCGCAGTCGCGAATTGCCCATGGGATCCCCACCCCCGGAACGCGCTGCGATGGTGATCTCCTTGATGACTTTCGTGAACAATTGCCCGCGCTTGGCGTCCTGTGCACCCTTGCGCCGCTTGATTGTCGACCATTTGCTGTGGCCACTCATTTCGATCCCGTTATTCAATGGAATTGTTCGGTTTTCAAGCCGATCCAAGGGGGTGAATACGCCCCGACCGGCCGCGTCGAACCCCCTATGAAACGCTTCGGGATCTTGATCATCGCGCTCTTCGCGTTCGCCGCCTGCAACAACGACTCACGGTACCAATGCATCGCGGACGGGCCGTTGAGCGACCGCGGTTGCTTCCTATGCCGTGGGGACCAGTGCGATCCGCAGCCCGCACCGACGCGCGACTCGTGCTTGGCGGATGCCGATTGTGGGGTTCGAGAGATATGCACGACGCTTGGCTGCGTCGGGGAGTGCGAAGACGCGTACGAATGTCCACTTGGAACCACCTGCGCCGACGGCGGACTTTGCCTCAACCCCCTGGAGGACCATCCCGACCCGCCTCCCTTTCGTTGTCAGTTCAACTTCGAGTGCGGGGAGTCTCGCCTTTGCATCGATGGCGAGTGTCTGCTGACCTGTCTCGACGCGCCCTGCCCCGGGACCCAGCAGTGCGTCGCCGGCGCGTGCCGCCCCTGCACCGACGCGGTCTGCCTGACGAGCTGCACCGACGATCTGCAGTGCGCAGACCAAGAGTACTGCAGCTCCTTCCAATGCATCGCCGACACCCGTCCCGCGCAATTCTGTCCGGAAAACGAATGTCAGGATGGCCGGATCTGCCTCCGTGGACAATGCCGCACGCCCTGCGAGACCAGCGAAGAGTGCGCCCGCATCGATGCGACGATTCGTTTCTGTGCTCCGGTCGGAAACCAAAACCTGTGCGTGCGCAGCAGTGAGGTCCTGGCGGAATGTCAGCTCAACATCGACTGCGGGTTGGGCGAGGAATGTGTGGACGGCGCCTGTGCCCCGAGCTCCACGTCCGCATCGCCCTGAGCGACGTCCAGTCGTAGAGCCTCATAAAGGCTTCCGACCCCCACGTATGCGAAACCGCTACAAAACATCAATAGGAAGGGCACGCTCGCCCAACTCTTCGTCATCACGGCGATGATCAACGTGGCCGTGCAGTACACGCCGAACCCGAGCTCGATCGCGTTGTGCCAAGGCCAGCGCCCTCGGTAGGCGCCGGTTCCCGACACCGGTTGGCCGTCGACGACGCCCCGTTTTGGGGTGCGAATGAACTCGACGTCATGGCCGAACAGCCCCTCGATCGCCGCGCGCCCGTTGTTGATCGAAAGGCCGATGCCAAGGGCCATCATGGCGGGCAGTCGTTTGATCGCCTGCCAGTGGCTGCCGTAGAGATCGTGATGTGCAATGACGTAGAACGCGGCGACGGATCCACAAGTGGCCAAGAAAAGAGGAGCGTCCAGCATCAGAAGCTCGGGGTGCTCCATCCGACGGCGAATCAGCATGTTCGGGAGTTGGAGCGCTGCCAACACGAGCAAGAACACGTAAGCCAAGTTGTTTGTCAGGTGGAAGAGTGCTTCGGTTTTCACCTTTCGACCGACCGGCGCGCGCAGGATCGGACCGAGAAGCTTGCGAGCAGTTTGGACCGAGCCCTTGGCCCATCGGTATTGCTGACCCTTGAAGCTGTTCATATCGCACGGGAGCTCGGCAGGGGCGCTCACGTGCGGCGCATAGACGAAGCTCCAACCGGCGAGTTGTGCGCGATAGCTGAGGTCCATGTCCTCGGTGATGGTGTCGTGCTGCCAGCCGCCAGCATCCGCAATCGCCGCTTTGCGCCACATGCCGGCCGTTCCGTTGAAGTTGAAGAATCGCCCGGAACGGTTTCGTGCTGCATGCTCGATCACGAAGTGACCGTCGAGGAGCATTGCCTGGCAACGCGTCAGCAATGAGCGATCGCGGTTCAGGTGACTCCATCGAGCTTGCGTCATTCCGACTGCCGGGTCCGTGAAGTAATGGACCAAATCCCGTACGATGCTGGGGCCCGGCACGAAATCCGCGTCGAACACCAGCAGGAGCTCGCCCTTTGCGCGCTTCATGCCGGCTTCGAGCGCGCCGGCCTTGTATCCGGTGCGAACACTCCGGTGGATGTAGTCGACGTCCAGGCCTCGCCTGCGCAGCGCGGCGCACTTGAGTCTCGCGACGGTCGAGGTAGCGTCGGTCGAGTCGTCGAGCACCTGAATTTCGAGGCGATCGATTGGGTAATCCACGCTTCCCGCCGCGTCGATCAGTCGTTCGACGACGAACACCTCGTTGAAGATTGGCAGTTGAATCGTGATTGTCGGAAGGCACGCTTCGTCGAAGTGCGTCGCAGGCAGCGTTCGCTCGTGGCGATGGCGCAAGTACGACAAGAGCAGCGCACTGCGGTGTATCCCGTAGAGCGCCAGCACTCCGAGCGTGATCATATAGAGGACGATTACCAGTGTCAGCACAATGGTTTCCGGGACTATGGGAAAAACGGCTGCGAGCTTACGCCGAGGTTTGCTCTGCCGCTGCCGCTATCTCCGCTCCCCTTCGCAAGCGGTCGAGGGTCTTTTCTTTGCCGAGCACCTCCATCACCTCGAAGAGGCCAGGGCTCCGGGTCCGTCCGGTGATCGCGACCCGTGCGGGTTGGGCGACACGCTTCATCGGCAGGGCGTTCTGTTCGAGCCAGGCATTGACGCTCGTTTCGAGCGCCTCCTTCTCGAACGGCCCCACCCTTGCCACGACCTCGGCAAGACCCATCAGGTCGTCCGCGTTCTCCGGGACCAGGAATTTTCGCTTGCCTTTGTCTTCGAATTCGACGTCCCGGAAGAAGTATTCCACAGCCTCGGCTACTTCGATGAACGTTGCTGCGCGCGGCCTGACGTAGGGGATCGCCTTCAGAAGAACCGAATTGTCGGCCGCAACTTCGATTCCGATCTTGGCGAGAAACGGAACCGTCCCGCGTGCGATCTCTTCGTCGGGCAACATTCGCAAGTGCTCCGCCTGAACGTGAAGAAACTTCTTGGCGTCATAGCGACCGGCGGTCGACCCCACCCTGTCCCAACTGAACTTCTCGATCAACTCTTGCCGGGTGAAGATCTCCTGGTCACCGTAGGACCATCCCAGACGGGCCAGATAGTTGAGGACGGCGTCGGGCAAGTAACCCATGTCTCGGTACTCGAGCACGCCGACTGCGGCGTGGCGTTTCGAGAGCTTTTCGCCGTTGGGGGCGAGGACCATCGGCATGTGCGCAAAAGTCGGAGCTCGCGCGCCGAGGGCCTGGTACAGAAGAATCTGAGGTGCGGTGTTGATGACGTGATCGTCTCCGCGCGCGACGAGCGTGATACCCATGGTGAGGTCGTCGACGACGCAACCGAAGTTGTAGAGCGGCATTCCATCCGGTCGCAGCAAGATGAAATCCTGGAGCGTCGAGTGGAGGATTTCGATCTCTCCTTTGACCGCGTCGACCCAGCTAGTGGTGCCTTCCAACGGCGCGCGGAAGCGGATGACGTACGGCGCGTTTGGATCGGCTGGGCGATCGCTTCGATCTCGCCAGGGGCTTCGAAAACGGAACCCGTCTTTCGTACCGGTCTGTCGATGGGCTTCGCGGGCCTCCGCGATCTCTTCTTTCGTGGCGTAGCAGCGATAAGCGTGTCCGGATCGGACTAGCTTCTGAGCGTGGTCCGCATAGAAATCGAGACGCTCGCTTTGCACGTACGGCCCGTGATCGCCTCCCACGCCCGGACCCTCGTCCCAATCGAGGCCAAGCCAGCGCATCGAGTCGTACACGACTTGAATGCTCTCCTCGGTGCTGCGCTCGCGGTCCGTGTCCTCGATTCGCAGAATGAACGCACCGCCATTCTGGCGCGCCCAAAGCCAACTGTATAGAGCAGTTCGCACACCGCCGATATGCAGATAGCCCGTTGGTGACGGCGCAAAGCGAACGCGAACTTCGGACATTTCCGAAGAGCTACCCGCCCACCGTGAGCAGGTCAAGCGAAGGGACGGGCAGGTCTTGCCCGTCGCCTTGACCTCGGCGGGCAGGCTCATCAGGCTCCGCCGTTCATGAGCGCGCCAGAAGTCCTGATCGAACGGCTCAACCGCGGCGTTCGAAAGCGAAACAAACGGCTGACTTTCGTGCGTGACGCTGCTTTCGGTGATGCGCTCACACTCCGACGCTTCATGCTCGGTAATGGCTTGACTGTGTTGACGCTCGTCGATCGCTCTGCGCCGACCGTCAGCTACCACACCTGGTTTCGCGTCGGGTCGCGCCACGAGCGACCTGGCAAGACCGGGCTAGCGCACTTGTTCGAACACCTGATGTTCAACCAGACGAAGGAGCACCCTCCTGGCGATTTCGATCGTTTGATGGAGCGCGCAGGGGCGGAAGCAAACGCGGCGACATGGACCGACTGGACCTGTTACTACGAGAACGCTCCCAGAGATGCGCTACCGCTACTGATCGAGCTCGAGGCCGACCGGATGTCGAATCTCGTGTTGCGCGTGCCGCAGGTCGCTTCGGAAAAGGAAGTGGTCGCCAATGAGCGCAAGCTCCGCGTCGACGACGATGTGGAAGGAAGGGCCATCGAGCTGCTCTACCAGAGCGCGTTTCGCCGCCATCCGTATCGTTGGCCGACCATCGGATGGATGGACGACATCCGCGGTTTCACCGTGCGGGACTGCCAGAGCTTCTACCGTTCGCATTACGCTCCGGGCAACGCAACGCTGATCATTGCCGGGGACTTCGATGAGCAGGCGGCCCTCTCGCTGGTGCAAAGGCGCTACGGCGGGCTATCGGGTTCGCGCGCGGCGAAGACACTGACGCCCACCAAGGAGCCCTCGCAACGTGCCGAGCGTGTTTTGGAGCTCCCTGCGCCGACGCCGACGGAAAAGATCCTGATGGGATACCACGCACCTGCGTTCTCCCACCCCGACACCCCAGCTCTCGTGGTCGTGAACGAGGTTTTGTTTGGGGGCCGGAGCTCGCGGCTCCATCGTTTGCTGTGTGTCGACGAGGAGATCGCACTGTCCGTGCGCGGCTCGATTTCGCCCTTCGTCGATCCGGGGCTTTTCGAGATGTGGATTTTTCTACACGAGGGAAAGCGACGAGGAGATGCGCTCAGGTTGCTCGACCGCGAGATCGATCGACTCGGTTCCAAAGGCCCGAGCCCGCTCGAGCTCGAAAAGGCGATCAACCAACTCGAGCTCTCATTCTTGCACAGTATGGAGACTGCGGGCGGGAAGGCCGAGCAGATCGGTTTCTACGAGATCGTCGCCAATGACGGTGCGGCCGTGTTCAGTCGCCTTGCGGCGTACCGCGACGTCACCGCGAGCGATGTAAAGCGCGTGACTTCGAAATACCTTCGGCCTTCTCGCCGCACGCGAGTCGAGATCCTTTCAAACGCATCATGAAAATCTTCGTCGAGCCCAGTGGTGTGCTTCCACTCGTGGATATCGAGATTGCGCTTCCCATTGGCGGTCTTCGGGACCCGTCCGGTCAAGAGGGTCTCGCCCAGCTCACCGGTCATCTGGTACGCCGCGGACCGCACGGGCTGTCGCAGCAACGATTCGAAGACAAGCTGGCAAGCCTCGGAGCCCGGCTGTCGGTCGAGGTGTCCATGCGCTCGACTCGCTTTCGCGCCACGGTCCTTCGGCGCCACCTCGAACCGCTCGTCGGTCTCTTGGCTGACATGGTGTGGGAACCGGCGCTTCGCGCTACCGACTTCGCAAAGCTCAAAAGGCAGGCCCAAGCTGCGCTCAGTGCCCGTCTCGACGATGACCAGACTTTGGCCGCGGTGTGTTTTCGCGAAGCACTCTTTGGCGAGCACCCCTACAGCCGTCCCCTGAGTGGACGCGCGGATACCCTCAACCGAATCGGAGTCCAGCACGTCCGAGAGTTCTACGAACGACACATCGCGAAGGGTGCGTTCCTCGTCGGGGTTTCAGGAGATGTGACGGACGCCGAAGCTCAGTCGATCTTCGCAACCCAGTTCCCTAGCGCCAGCCGACGCAAGTTGAGGGGTTCGGACGTGCCTGCAACGCACGTCCGCCGAGGCCGTCATGTGGTGATCGTAGACAAGCCCGAGCGAACGCAAACGCAGCTCTTCATCGGAACGCTAGGTGCGAGAACCCGCGATCGCTGCTTGTTCCCGCTCATCGTGTCCAATACCGCGTTCGGAGGCACCTTCAGCGGGCCGCTCATGCAAGAGGTGCGAGCCATTCGTGGCTGGAGCTACGGTGCGCATAGCCGCCTGCTCCACTCCACCCAGCGGGATGCCTGGTACATGTCGACCGCGCCATCCGTCGAGTACTCCGCCGACTGTGCAGCTCTACAGCTCGACTTGCTCGAGCGCTGGGTCGAACGCGGGACGTCGAAGACCGAGCTCAGGTTTGCTCAGCGCTATCTGATCAACAGCCACTGCTTCGATCGAGATACTCCTTCCAAGCGCCTCGAGGCTCGGCTCGACGTCGAGCTATTCGGCATCCCGAGAAGCTACATCGAGAAGCACGATGAGCTCGTTGCCCGAGTCACCAAACAACAAGCCGACGAGGCAACCCGGTCGCGAATCTCGACGCGAGATCTCACCATCGTCGTCGTGGCGACCGCGAACGAAGTTGCGACCTCGTTCGAGCGCTTGCCTGGCGTGAGGTCGCTCGAGATCGTGCCCTTCGACCGTATCTAGCTGGTCAGCGCGCGTCGAAGCTCTGCGCGGCTCCAGATGCGAGGCACCCTCACCTGGGCCAATCTTGCGAGGCGCTCGGCCCGTTCGCATAGAGCCCCGTTGGGGTCGGGTAGGATGATCGTTCGCAGATTCTCCGAGCGGGTGAAGAACTCGATGACGTCCATCGATTGAGGATCATGGGTGACGGAGTGAATGACCAACCCCGCATACTCGGTCTCTTCATCTTCGAGTTGGCGAACGGCGTCCTCCAGTGACTCGACGCCCGACACTGCAAGCCCAAAGCTTCGGATCTCGGATTCGATCTCTTCGCGGACACGGCGCCGCGGCTCGAACACCAAGAGCGGCAGGTGAGAAGCTCCGGCCTCGCGGCGCAAGAGCGCACGCAAGACCGCGTTCTGAATCGCATCCTCTTGGTCCGCTGACAACACTGGAAATGCGATCGCCAGCCCCACGCCGTTGTTCCCGTTGTTCCCATCACGCACGCGGCGGACCGAACCAGTCAAGCTCATCGTCTCGTCGCCACTGGCGAAATCGAGCAACACGTGCACCAGGTGACCCGGACGCAAGTCACGATCACCCGCGATCATCGCTCCGCCTGCAGAGATGTTTTCGAGCCGGTACTGCCCCACGTGACCGCCGCGTTGGAACAGCACGGCGCGGCCGTCGAGGTCCACCCTGTGGCTCGCGCGCCGATCTCCTGTTGCCCTGGCATGCCCCATCTAGGTTACAGATTGCCGAGACGGGCGACGAAAAGCTAGTCCGCAAGGGGTGATAGCTCGATCGGTTCGATGAGGGTTTCAGGTTTGATTTTTGGGCTTCTATAAGATGGACGATGATTGTATCATCGGCGGAGAGCGAGGGCCTGCCGATGATGAGCACACGAATCCGAGACATTATCCGCGTGAAGGGCGAAGATGTGTATTGGGTCGGTCCACTCGCGACCGTCATCGATGCCGTCGACGCGATGAATGAAAATCACGTCGGTTCGGTATTGGTCTGCGAAGACGGCCATCCGGTGGGTATTTTTTCGGAACGCGACGTGTTGGTCCGCGTAGTGGCCGCACATCGTGACCCTCGTGAAACTCTCGTCCGGGACGTGATGACGACGCGCCTGCACACCGCATCTCCAGACAACACCGTGATGGAAATCATGAGATTGATGACCGATCGCCGTTGCCGTCACGTGCCCGTGATGGAAGACGAGACCCTCGTCGGCATCGTGTCGATTGGCGATCTCACCAAAGCGACCCACCACAATTTACACCAAGAGGTTCGCCAGCTTTCGCGCTACATCGGCGGCCCCTACTTGACCTGACACGCGTTGCGCTGTCCTCCCAATGCGTGAAAAAGGCCGCCTGCCCCCAACAGGTGGCCTTTTGCTAAGGACCTGTATCGGGGTGCCCGTCGTTTGAGATACGCCGCTGGGTTCTGATAGAGTGCCGCCGGTATGCCGAGCCTCAAATGGATGATGCCTCAAGGCCGGCCTCGGGTATTCGGGATCTACAAGCGCGTGACTTCCGTTGGGCGGGCCGTGGCCAACGACGTCGCAATCGATGCGGAGTTGGAGCCTCATCACGCTCAAGTCGTCTTCGACGGGCGCGATTTCACGGTGGCTTCGGTCGACTCGAACGCGAACCTGTGGGTCAACGGAAAGAAGAAGAAGAAGTCGAAGATCTTCCACAACGACAAGCTGAAGCTCGGCGAAGTCGATCTCGTGTTCTCGCTCTACGATGAGAGCGCGGCTCGCGACGTGAACGCTGAGGGCAAGGCGCCGCAGACCTCGGAGATCGAGGGAATGCTGAAGCTCAGTGACTTCAATCGGCGCTTGCTCGAGATTCGTGCGATCCCAGACCAGATCGAAGCGCTGCTCGATGCGGTCATCGACGTCGTTCACGCGAACAAGGGATTCGTGATCCTGCTCAGGGATGGTGAACCGGAGGTCGCCGCAGCGCGCAACGTCGACCGGGAGACGATTCCCGATGCAGTCACGCAACTCTCCGACAGCATCCTCAAGCGATGCATCGACACGCGCCAGCCGCTCATCGTCAGCGATGCTGTCAACGACACCATGTTCAACTCGAGCGAGAGCGTGCTCGACTTGCAGCTGAGCTCGGTGATGGTCGCGCCACTCATTGCGCAGGCCCAGCTTCTCGGATTGATCTACGTCGGCAACGACAACGTGGTGAACCTCTTCGAGCAATCGAGCCTCGAAGTCCTGACGGTATTTGCGGGGCAAGCTTCGCTGATCTTGCAAAACGCGATTCTGCTGAATCAGCTGACGACCGATCGCGACCGCATAGCCGAGGCGCTGGAGGCGCAACGCTTCGGCGACATCATAGGCAGCTGCCCGAGCTTGCAGGAGGTCTATCGACGCGTTGAAAAAGTCGCGGTCGCGGACATCAGCGTTCTGATCACCGGCGAAACCGGCACCGGTAAAGAGCTATTCGCACGCGAGCTGCACCGCCGCTCCAATCGTGCGAACGGTCCCTTCATCGTGGTCAACTGCGGTGCGATCCCAGAGAACCTGATGGAGTCGGAGCTCTTTGGTCACGTGCGCGGAGCATTCACCGGAGCCGTCTCGACGCGGCAAGGCAGCTTTCAGGCCGCTGATGGGGGCACGCTCTTCCTAGACGAAATCGGGGAGATGCCGCTCGCACTTCAGGTCAAGCTCCTGCGGGCGCTGCAAGAGCGCGAGGTGGTGAAGGTTGGCGATACGAAGCCGCAGTCCGTCGACATCCGCGTGCTCGCAGCGACGAATCGCGATCTCGAAGCGGCTATCAAAGAGGGGAGCTTCCGCGAAGACCTCTATTATCGTTTGAACGTCGTGAACCTTCACCTTCCACCGCTTCGGGAGCGGGGGGACGACATCGCCATTCTCGCGAAATTCTTGCTGACCAAGTACGCCGCTGAATTTGGCGCTCCGGTCAGGGGCTTCACGCCCAAGGCGCTCGAAGCGATGCATGGCTACGATTGGCCAGGCAATGTCCGGCAACTGGAGAACCGAATCAAGAAGGCGATCGTTCTCGCCGACAAGACACTGATCGGAGCGGAGGATCTCGACCTTGGCGGCGATCGGCAGCGCGCAATCGTTCCACTGACCCAGGCCCGCGAGGACTTCACCCGGCGGTACATCCTCCAAGTCCTCGAGCGAAACGGGGGCAATCGCACCCGGACCGCGCGCGAATTGGGGGTCGATCCGAGGACCGTCTTCCGATACCTCGAGCGAGATCCGGATGCCCCCGAACCGGGCGGGCCTGCCGGTGGCTGACATTAATGTCATAGTTAAGCGCTGATCTTCATGCGATAGTTGGAAACGGCCAAGGTTTTTGGCTTCGGAGCCTCGGCATGGCCTTTGCTTCTAAATTTGCTGGGATGCTTTTCTTTGCTTCATGCGTGGCGTTGGGTGGTTCCGCCCTGAGTGGGGGTTGCATTGCGACCGACACGATTGACTTCGTGCCGGCGGAGAACTTCCCTCCCTCGATCATCAGCGATCCCAATGCAGATTTCCCGCTCAACAAGATAGGCCAGATCAACCTCGATGATCCGGTCCCCGAGGGACAGCCTGCCGCGATGCCGCTCCAGGTGATCATCCGTGATCCGAATTTTGATCAGACACTCGACTATCGCATCTTTCTCGACGCGCCGGATCCGCCCGCGGCCGAGCTCCCCCTTCAGGCCGGGGAGATCGCGCCGACGGGGTTCCTCGATCGGCCGCGAACCTTCGAGATTGCGTACAACGATCTCGACCCGGGCTTCTGCCACAAGATCGAGCTCGTCGTAGCGGGGAAGTTCGCCAGCAACGTCGAGCAGCGCCGGCCGGAGGAACCAGGCGACTTCGACCAAGTGACCTGGTGGGTGGAGGTGACCAACTCCGACAATCCGATCGCCCAGGCGTGCCGATGAGAGCGAACCGGGTCTTGGCGTTCGTCGCCATCGTCGGATGCAATTTCGGCTCTCCCGCAGCGCCGACAGTCGACAACTCGTGCTCGGGCGATGCAAGCTGTGAGGAGGGGGCGTGCGACGGTGCGATTTGCATCGACGACTCCGGCGCGTCGGTCGAAGTCGCGATCGAGGTTCTGCGCGGCGCGTCCGATCTGCTCAGCGCCACTCCCACGAGCTGGGCCTTCGCGCCAGAGTCGGTTTCGGGCTCGAGCACGCGTAACCTCGACCTTCCTCCAACCCGAGAGGTACGCGGGACGGTTCGCTGGGACGGCGCTCGCGTTCCCGCGATGCTCCGATTCGTTCGCCGGATGGCGGAGCCTGTCGCGTCGCTGACCCCCGAGGCGGTCGAAGTCGATACCTTGCGTGACACGGCTGGCGGCGATGCGCCGGATGGCTACGATTTCAGCGTCTTCTTGGTTGCGGGCGAGAGCTACGACGTGACAGTGCTGCCGAGCAGTGACGTGGTGACATCCTCCGTGGAGCCCGCCGCGCCCGCGGTCCGCAGCCTTCCTCCGCTGTACTTGCCGCTCTTCATCGATGTTGGTGGCATGGGCGAGCCGCTCCGCTTCGACATCGCCTTTGCCGCCAACCTCAGCGATGTCTGTGTCGACAATTTCGACGTAGGTTGCACCCTAGAGGCCGAGGTTTTCAGCGTCGACGGCGGGGTCGAGCGCGCCGAGGCGGGGCTGCAGATCCGCGCCGTCGACAAGCAGACCCAGCGCGTCGTCTCTTCGATTGGCGAGACCGACGAGAACGGCCATTTCGCGATTCGGATCGGAGTGAGCGCGGCCGACTACTGGATTCGCGTGACCTCGAGTGCGGGACACGTGCCCTTCCCCTCGGTGTCGGTCGATCCGGCGCTGGCCTTCGCAAACAACCCCCTCGATAAGCGCATCTACATTCCGCGGCTCAATCCCGTGCGGTTTACGGGGCGGGTCCGCGATGTCGACGACGTTCCGATCCCAGGCGCGACCGTGCGGTTCTTTTCCACGGGCATTTTTGGGGGGAGCCAGCTTGGCCTCGAAGGCTCGTTCAGTGCCTCCGCCAGCACCGACACGGAGGGCCGCTTTGCAGCCGACCTCCTGCCAGGCTTTTACACGATCTCCGTGACGCCCCCGTCGGATGTCGAAAACGCCTGGGGCATCCTTTCCGCCGAAGCGCTCGTCGGCGCGGATATTACGGCAACGGAGGCGCTGATCGTGCCCCCGCGGATCGGCTTGCGGGGCTGGGTTACGACGTTCCGCGATGAGTCCGCCACCGGGGTCACGATCCTCGCCCGTGCGCGTTCGGGCACCGCCTGGAATGCCAGGTCGCAAGAGAGCGTCTCCAACTCCATTGGTGCCTTCGGGATGAGCTTGGATGAAGGGCTCTATGATCTCAATGTGAAGGTCTCCTCTGATTCCGGCTTCGCATGGCTGGTCGAGCCGGACCTCATGATGAGCGCAGCGGACGGCGACACCGTGCGCGGGTATCAGCTGGCGCCCCCGATTCCCATCCGCGGCATTCTTCGAAGCAGCGATGGGCAGACCGTGCCGAGCGCGTTGATCCGGGCTTATGTTCTGGTGGACACCGGGGACGGCGCAACACGCCCCCTTCAGGTCGCCGAAACGACATCAGGTGAAGACGGCAGCTACCGCTTGCTCATCGCGCCTGGTTTCGGCGGCGAATGAACATCCACGCGATCGCGCCAAGACCGAGCCAACCCGGCCAATCTCCAAACCGCGTATAGATGGTTTCGCCATCCAGCATTCGGACGTCGTAGCGAAGATTTTCGCGTGTGAGCACTCCGGTTTGGGCCACGACCCGGCCCATTGGATCGATCACGGCGCTGATTCCGCTGTTGGTCGCGCGCACCATGTAGCGGCGGTGCTCGATCGCCCGGTATTCAGACAGGACGAGGTGGATCCAAGGCTCTTGGGTGTCGCCGAACCAGGCATCGTTGGTGAGGTTGATCAGCACATGCGGCTTGGCCTCCAGGACCATGTGACGAGTGAATCGGGCGAGTACGTCCTCGTAGCAAACTGGAGTGGAAATTCGCCACGGCCCGAGCTTCAGCGGCCGAACGTGACTGCCCGCAGTGAAGTGACCGCTGTTCGGAGAAAGCTCGTAGAGGATCGGAAACAGGTCGCCGAAGGGGAGGTACTCTCCGAACATCAGAAGATAGGTTTTGTCGTAGGTTGACCGAACCGTTCCCTGATCGTCCATGAGGAATACCGTGTTGTAGATCTTGCGCTTCCCATCGACGAGCTCGGTCGACACGCCTCCAAAGAGGATGGGGGTCTTCAAGTCTTGGCGCACCTGATCGACTTGGAGCGGTAACTTGCGCGGGAGGCCGTCCACGTAAGCGGATTCAGGCCAAATCAGGAGGTCGAGCTTGCCACCGGCTTCCAGTTGGCGGCTCTGCTCGAGGTGGCGCCGGTGGCCCTCGATGACCTCGGTGCGCTTCTCGAAAATCCCCATGTTCACTTGGACGATGCCCAAGCGAAGGACGGGTGCCGTTTTCATTTGCGCTTCGACTTGAGAGATCCGGACGGCGCCGTACGTTGCCGTGAGCGCCAGTACCACCACGACGAGCCCCCAGAGCAGATTGGGCGCATCGCGGAGTCGTCGCCGCCAACGCCAGGTCTCGAAGATCGAGAGGTTGATCAAAGCCATCACGGCGGTGACGAGCAACGGACCGCCGAGGTCGGCGATTTGAATCCATACCGTTCGATCATGAAGGCTGTTGGCGAGATAGGTGGGAAAAAGCGAGGGATAGAGCCATTCGATCAAGACAAGGGGCGGAATGGCCACCAAGCCCGCCGACCAGCCGCGCCGCCGGAGGACGCGGTAGATCAAAGCGTAGATCGCGAAGTTGAATCCGAGATAGGCCGAAAACAGAGCCCAGAACAGGGCACTTGCCGCATACCCATATCCCGAGAACACATCGAGGAACTCGACGAGCCAGTGGTAGCCGCCAGCGCACATGACGGTTCCGTAGACCCAGCCGACCGCAAGGCTGTGACGCCAGGAGCGCTCCAAGCCGAGCTCCAGGGAAGCCCAAAGCGGAACCAGGCAAATCAGCGAAAGCGGCCAAATGCCGAACCCGGCCCAGCCGAGGAAGTAGAGCACCCCGCCGAGGGCCGCGAGTCCGTACGCCCGGCGCAGGGGCCGTATCCGTGTGCTTGAGGGGGCGCTCCCGTTCACCGAGCGTGTACTAGCACGCGTTCGGTGGATTCGCGCACGATGTCGAGCAAGCGGTCCAGGTCTGCGTTTGCGATGTTGAGAGGTGGGATGACATACACGGTGTTCCCTAGCGGGCGAAGATGCGCCCCTAGCTCCAGGGCAGCATCGGAGATCTGCCAGCCGGTCGCGCCCATGTACCCGCCGGTGCCGACCTCGAACGCGGCACACATGCCAAGTGAGCGCGGAGCGGTGACGCCCCGGACCTCGCTCATGCCCTGGATCCGTTCCGCAAGTCTGGCGGCCTTGGGCTTCGCGGCTTCGAGAATGTCGTCGTCGCGGTAAATCGACAGGACTTCGCGCGCGACCGCGGCGCCGAGCGGATTGCCGCAGAACGTGTGCCCGTGCATCAATGCGCGGCTCTTGTCCCCTCGAAAGCCGTCGTAGATGCGATCGGTCGCGAGCGTGGCAGCGAACGGCAGCACCCCGCCGGACAAGCCCTTGGCGGTGCAGAGCAGGTCGGGTGCGATGCCTGCATGCTCGCATGCCCACATCGGGCCCGTCCGGCCCATCCCGGTGAAGACCTCGTCTGCGATGAGGAACGTGTCGAGCCGTTGCGTTTCCTCGCGCAACGCCGCGAGGAGCTTCGGAGGGTACATCCGCATTCCGGCGGCGCCCTGGACGACCGGCTCCACGATGACGGCGGCGATCTGGTCAGCGCCTTGGCGAAGCAGGGTCAAGAGCCGCTCGAAGACCGGCTCCCAGTGCTGATCGACCAGGTCCGGCGGCCGTTGCACCTCGAAGAGCAGCGGGCCGAAGACACCGCTGAACTCATCTACGGCGCCAACGCTCATGGTGCCGAGCGTGTCGCCATGATAGGCGCCAGGCAGGCCGAGGAAGCGCTTGCGTTCGGGGCGGCCGTTCTGCTGCCAGTACTGAAACGCGATCTTCAACGCCACCTCGACTGCGGTCGAGCCGTTGTCGCTGTAGAATACCCGGTTGAGCCCGTTGGGAGCGACATCGATGAGCTCGGCGGCAAGTCTCGAAGCGGGCTCGTGGGTCGCGGCCGCGAGCGTGCAGTGCATCAGCCGCTCGGACTGCCGCGAGATCGCCTTTCGGAGCCGCGGGTGCCCGTGTCCGAGGTTGTTGCACCACCAGGATCCACTCGCGTCGAGAACGCGGCGGCCATCCGCGGCGATCAGCCACGGTCCCTCCGCACGATCGACGACGAATAGAGGACGCTTCTCGTGATCGTCACTCGAAGTGTAGGGGCGCCACAGGTGCGCGCGATCGAGGCCGATCAGCTCCTCATCCGAAGACATCGGCGAACTGTGCCCCCCGAAGCGATCGACCGCAATGCCGCGGTCGCCGCGGTTACTCGGTCGCACGGCGTCGCCAGACTACGACCATCGTTGCGGCCAGCATGCATGCGAAGGCGATGAAGGTGCCCCAGGCGGCGCCGACCTCGCCGAGCTGCGGGACCAACAGCATATCGGCGCCGAGGTTGATCAAGGCCGATGTGATCGCGATCAACGAGACCGTTTTGGCCTTTCCGCGCGCCAGAAGTGGTGCCTGCCAGAGAAACGAGATGCCGAGGAAACCTAGGCCCGCAGCGAGGATCGGAATCGAACGGATGACTGCCGGCGAAGTCCGATAGGACTCCTCCAAGATCGGCGTGTAGATGGCGAGCAGCGGCAGCAGAATCACCAAGAGAGCGATCCACGCCGCGACCTGAAGCGAGGTCTTTCGGAGCAACTGCGCCGCTTCCTTGCGCTCGCCCCTTCCGTAGGCGGAGTAAAACAGTGGGTTGAAGGATTTGATCGTCACCAGGTTGACCGTGTTGACCAGCAAAGCGAGCCGGTATGCGGCCTCGTAACGCCCCGCGGCGGCGATGCCCCGCCAGAGTGCGACGTAGAGGCGATCGGCGCTTTGGTACCCGACGTAGGCGAGCCCCGCGAGAATCATCGGTAGTGAGAAAAGAAGAGGCTCCTTGAGGGAGGCCAACGAAGGCGGGCGCCGCAACCAACCTTGGCGTGACAAGATCCACAAAGCCGCCAGCCCCGCACCACCTTGCGCCAGGACCAGCCCTCCCCAGCGGGCCTCCCAGGTCCACCCGAGAAGAAAGAAAATCGCAAGAGCCGCGAATGGTCGGCAACCATCGACGAACTCCGTCCACAAGGCCGCGCGCGCGGGTTGACTCAGCGTTTCGTTGATCGATGAAGCCATCATCTTTGCGCTTGCCAGCGTTGCCGCCACGACGACGCCGGCTACTGCCCAGCGCGGGATGGCGTCAGGTCCGAGGACCAAGAAGGAATCCGGAACGACGAGGATCGCAAGCGTCGTGAGCGCGCCCGTCAAAAACGCCAGGCTCAGCAGGCCGCCCAAGTCACCGGCGAGCGCCGAACGATCCTTCTTGTGAACGTAGACGAGGACGTACTGCTGAGGTGCGAGGGTAACCGTCACAGAAGCGAACCCAAAGACCACCCCTTCCAAAATCGCAAAGCGCCCGTAGTCAGCTTGGTCGAGTAGATGGGTCCAAAGCAGGTTGGCAATGCTGAGCACACCCCCCATCGAGCTCGCCATCGTGTAGACGATGACGTTTCGCCGGAATGTCTTGCTGGTGGGGGACACGCTATGCTCCTGAACCTATCGGAATCGGACGCGTTTTCGATGGGCAGCGTTTCCCCAAGAATCTACATGGGCCCGACGAGAACCTCTCTGCGTCCACCGGCCTTCGAGCTCGGCGGGCCGACGACGCCCTCTTGCTCCATTCGCTCGACGAGTTTCGCTGCTTTGTTGTACCCGACGCTCAACTGTCGCTGAACGTGACTGATCGAGCAATAGCCCGCGTTGGCGACCACTGCCACGGCCTGGTCATAGAGCGGGTCGTCGCTCTCGCCGCCGAAACCGTCGTCGTCGCGGGGCTTCAGGATTTCCTCCTGATATTCGGGATCGCCCTGCTGCCGCAGGAAGTCGCACACCGCCTTCACTTCTTCCTCGCTCACGTACGCCGCATGCACACGCTGCAGATCGCTCGCACCTGGCGGAATCATCAGCATGTCGCCCATGCCGAGCAGGTGCTCTGCGCCAGAACGACCGAGGATCGTCATCGAGTCCTGACGTTGAGAAACTTTGAATGCGACCCGGGCCGGGAAGTTGGCCTTGATCATGCCCGTGATGACGTCGACACTCGGGCGTTGCGTGGCGAGGATGACATGGATGCCCGCAGCGCGCGCCTTCTGTGCCAGGCGCGCGATGCATGCCTCGACGTCTTTGGCCGCGACCATCATCAGGTCGGCAAACTCGTCGACGACGACGACCACCGAGGGAAGCTTCTCGGGCTCGAATCGCTCCGCGTCGGGCATCTCGCCGTCCGTCGGGTCGAGCAGAATCTCCTGCCCGTTCGCGTCCTGCGCGCTGACCTTGCCCTTTCGTTCCGGCATGAACTTGTCGACGGGAAGATCGCCTCGGAGCACGCGATCGACGCGCCGATTGTACGTATCGATGTTGCGAGCCCCCGCGTCGGCAAACATCTGGTAGCGGCGCTCCATCTCATCGACTGCCCAGCGAAGAGCGAGAGACGCCTTCTTCATATCGGTCACGACTGGGAGCAACATGTGCGGGATCCCATCGAAGACTTGCAGCTCGACCACCTTCGGATCGATCATCAACATCCGGACCTCTTCCGGCGTCTTCTTCGAGAGGATCGAGGTCAGCATCACGTTGAGCGCGACGCTCTTCCCGGAACCGGTCGCTCCCGCGACCAGCAGGTGTGGCATCCGTGCGAGATCCACGTAGACGGGCTGACCTCCGATATCCTTGCCGAGGGCCATCGGAAGTGCGCCGGTGTGTCTTTCCCAGCGGCGGTCCTCTAGGACTTCGCGTAGATGAACGGTTTGCCGTTCGTCGTTGGGGAGCTCGAAGCCGACTCGCGCCTTGCCGGCGATTGGGGCCACGATTCGCACCTTCTGAGCGGCCAGCGCCATGGCGAGATCGTCGGCCAGGCCGGCGATCTTCGAAACCTTGGTCCCGCTTTGCGGCTCGAACTCGTACATCGTCACCACGGGCCCCGGATGGATTTCGTCCACGCGCCCCCGCACGCCATAAGCGGCGAGCTTCTCGGTGAGGAGCTCTGCGTTCTGCCGGAGTGCGTCCGCATCGATGTGGATCACCGAGCCATCCGGCTCATCGAGGAGATCGATCGGAGGCAGCTCGAAGGCGCGCTGGTCCCGCCTCGAACGCGTCGAGATCTCCAGGGGCTTCTGCTTGGTTTCCTTGGGTGCGACGATCGTCGGCCCGTGCTCTAGGGCGGGCTTGGACTGCTGCGCTCTCATTCTGGCCGCGGTCGTGACCACGGGGGCCGCCTGCTCCTCATCGGGTTCTTCACCGTCGTCGAAGCGCATCCCCATGATCCGCGGCTGGCTCGTGCGAATTTCCTCCTCGTGAATCTCGCGCGCTTCGGCCCACGCCTCGCGCAGCGCGACGAGCACGCTTGCGAGTTTCGCCCAGACCGCGTGGCCCAGGCGTACGAACCACTGAGCCGTCTCTTCGAGTGTCCAAGGAATCCTGAGGACGATCGCGGTTGCAAGAACTGCGAAACCAATGATCAGCGTTCCATAGAAACCGAGGAGCGAACGCAGCACTTCACCGAGGAGCTCCCCCACGGCTCCGCCAGGTGAGGCGCCCCAGACCGCTTGCGGCTCGATCAACAGATGCGCGAGCGCCGCGCCCATCACGACAAGCACGAGCGTCGAACCCATCGTCGCCATGCCGAGCAGTGCGGAACGGCGCCGGAACAAGCGGAAGGTCAACAGAGCGCCCTCGAGAGGCAGGAACCAAACGACCAAGCCAAACGCCAGCATCAGAGCGCGAGCGAGGCGATGACCTACCGGTCCGACGAGGTTTGTGCCGCCGTTTCGCGCGTCATACGAGATCAACGCGAGGGTCAGCAGTACAGTTGCGGTCAGGGACAGGATCGCAAGGACGTCCTGCCGCCTGCCCTCTGGCGCCACCAGGTCGCCGGAAGAGGTGGTTTCGTGTGCGCTCAAGTACGCGGCCTCCTACACAGGCAGGCTATGCGGGCGGCCCCGGACTGGTCAAGAAATCACGAGTCTCGGGCGTTCTTGATTGCCTGGCGGAATCCTCTATTATCTTGCCGGGTTGCATGCCCAAGGGGGATGGTTTCGCTACTCGGATGGGTTGGACGACAAAGATCCTGTTGCTTTGCTCGGTCGTCGGGCTGTCGCTTGCCGGGTGTAAGGTCGACAGCGACGATGTCCAACAATGGAAGGGGACCGTCAAAGGTCCGGCCCGGCTCGCGGCCGTGATCGGCAGCGAGCAGTACTCCCCCGAGCTGCGAACCGAAGCGGCGCTTGCGATCGTGGAGATGGATCGCGCCGACGTGGACGGCCTCTCCCTTCTGAAGCGAGCGCTCGACGATCTCCGGAGCGAGGATCCAGCGGCGAGCGAGAGAATCGTGAGCGGCATGATTCCGCGTTTGCAAGCGCTCCTTTCCGCAGAGCCCGGGGCGGGGAAGACGACACTCGATCCTTCGCAGATCCGAGCGAAAGATGCCGCATACATGGTGATCCCGTATGCGCCCGAGGGCGCCAAGGACGAGCTCATTCGCTCGGTCGTAGGTTGGTACTCGGCGGACTTCGAAGGTCGCAGCCTGGCCGGCGACTACAGCGCAGAGCAGGTGACGCGTGCACTGGGCGCGGAGGCGGCGGGGATGCTCGTCGACGCGCTCGACGCGAAGATGCCCCCGCAGGCGATGATCAAGATCGCTGAAATCGTCGGCGAAGACGGCGATGAACAGACCAAGAAACGCGCGGGGGAAAGGCTCGTCGCGATCGAGAAAGAAATCGAGAAGTCCGCGTTTGTGAAGTGGCTTGCCGACGAAATCCGCCACTCGATCGAAGCGTCGGGAGAGAAGGGGGACGACGCTCGAGTCAACGCCTTGGCTCTCTTCAATCGCGAGAACTATCTCAACCAAGGGGTGCTTCCGGCGATGCGGTACCTCGGTGATCAGGAAGTGGTTGCGAACCGCTTGTTGGCCATCGCGGACACCCGGCCAGGCAACAACGACTCCAAGGCATGGTCCGAGCGCCTCAATGCACGGCGAGCCACCGCACTCAAGGCGCTCGAGGGGCACGTAAATCGCACGTACCTGAACCGGCTGCTCTCCATCGCGCTGGATTCGAGCAACCCGATCGAGGTTCGGGACTACGCTTTCGACCGCGTTGGAGACATCCGAAGCGGCGATGCGATCCCCAGGCTTTGGCCGCTGGTCGAGCGTGTGGGCTGCACCGCTTCTTCGTGCTCGGGCTCCGAGAAGCTCGAAAAGCGCCTTCGTTGGCGGGCCGGCGAGCTCGTGCTGTCTCTGGGCGGACCCTCGACGATCGAGGCGTTTTCGCAACGATTACCGACAGCTCCAGGGATCCAATACGAGCCGGAGGAGCTCGAGGGATACGCGACACGGATGAGCCAAATGACACCTCAGCCTACATCGACGGTCTTGACGCTGCTCAATTCGCAACAGTGGTGGAATCGTGTGGTCGCATTGCGCTATCTTGAACGCAGGGGTGGCGAGGCAGATGTCCCCGCCATGAAGCGATTGATGTCGGATGAGGACCAAGTTGCAGGAGAAGGCTGGTCGGAGCTGAATCCGCCGGTGAAAACGGTGGGTGACGTGGCGGATGCCGCGACCAAAGCGCTTCGGACGCGCGAGCAGGGAGACGAACAGTGAGAAGTCGAAGCGATGGGTGACCAGGGCGACAGAAAAACCGTGCGCGCTTTTCAGTGCCGCGATTATCTCTACGAGATCTTCGATCGCCTGAGCTCCGAGCGTGAGTGTTCCGTCGACTATCTGATCAACGAAGCGATGCGAGAGTACGCTCGCTCTCGTGACCAAACCGTCGCAGCCGTGGACGCGCGTGAGCTCGTGGGCTCCGCAGTGGGCGGCGCCGCGCCCAGGGTCGTGCAACCCATCGAACCTCGGCCCGCACCCATGCTGACGCCGATGCCTTCGCGCCGTCCCACCGCACAGCCGCGGGTGACAGCGCCGCCACCGCTGCCCGGACGCCGACCCTCCGACATCTCAGGTCGCCGAGCTCTGGTCCTTCAGTTCAACGGCCAGAGCTTTCCCGTCGGCAAAGACGAGTTCATCATTGGGCGAGGCGCGCGAAGCGCGGATCTCGCGATTCGCGACGGCAACATCTCGCGACGGCACGCGGCGGTCGTGTTCCACGATGGCGTGTACTTCATGAAGGACTTGGGCAGCACGAATGGAATCGAGTTCGCGGGTCAACGTGTCGAATCCAAGCGCATCGAAGAAGGCGACGTTTATCGCATCTGCGATTACGAGCTTCGCTTCACCTATCAATGAGTGCGGTGGGCGGCGCGCAATCTGCGCGGGTCTGATTCTGATCGGACTACTGTGTGCATTCCCCGCGGCGCGGGGTGTTGCCGATGATCGGTCATTCCGGGAGCAAACGGCCCGGCTACAAGAGCAACTCGGCCGGCTCGAGGCTCGGGAGGATGCGAAGGTCGCCAGCTCTGCGCTCGAAGAGGCCCAACGTGCCTTACGAGTGGCCGCCGATCCCATCGAACATGCAGGTCGGGCGCTCCGAGCTCAGCAGATCGCCCGGGCGGCGCTGGCCCTCGCAGAGCGTCAACTCGAGCGCCGCAGAGCCCAAGTCGAGCTCATTGCTGCAGAGCGCCGCCTCACGCTGACGAGGGAGCGTGCGGGCTCCCAGCGTCGCGCACTCGAAGCGCTGATGAAGGAACGAGCTGCGTGGACGTCAGGAGAAGAGCAGCCGTGAGGCCGTATCTGCTCCCGATCGTCGCTTGTGTCGCCGCCGTGGCCTGTGCGGCGCAGCAGACGACGCGAACTTCGGACGAGCTCTTCGCGTCTCCCGCTGCAGAGGCCGCTCGCGAGCATGCACCCGACCTCTACGGTCGAGCGAAGAGCGCATGGGCGGCCGCCGACGAGGCGCAGCGGCGCAAGGACCGGCCTGCGGCCGACGATCACCGGGCGGAGGCACGGCTCTGGCTGGCCGCAGCGATCACGGAAGCCGATCGCATCCAAGTAGATCGGCGCCGCGCGGAGGTTCAAAGCGAAGAGGAGCGTTGGGCGAAACAACTCGCACGGGACCAAGAAGCCGCAGCGGTGGTAGCGCAAGACATCTCCAGCGCACAGGCCAGAGCGGTGGCGCGCAAAGAAGTGGAGCGGCTGGAAGCACTTCAGGACAGCTCCGTAGTGAGCGGTGGGACTCTCGACGCCGTCCTCGCTCGGGTGCGGCTGAACCTCGCCCTTGCGGAGGCGATCGGCGCTACCGATCAGCAGCTCTTGCCATTGCGCGAACGCGCTGAGCTCGTGGCGCGCAAAGGCGTGGTACCCGCCGAGACGGCCCAGGCGCTCTTGTCGAAAAGCGAGGAGCTCATCGGGGCGATGCGCGCCGACTGGCCGGAGCCCGGGCCCGGAGCTGCGACCGAGCTGGTGGAAACCGCAGTGGTGAAGGGCTTTTCGGCGGACCGCCTGCCGACAGGGGTGCTTATCCGTTCGGACCGCTTCTTTACCTCGGCAGGCCAGGTCTCGAACGCCACCGTCGAGCGATTTCACGAGTTACTCGTGGGGTTTCCTCATGGGCCGATCGTCTGCCAGGTTGCCGTTCCCGAGTTGCAAAGCCGCGACTGGGCGAGACGCATCGCGCGACTGATCGAGCGCCTCCGGCGGATGGATGACCGAGGGCGGGTCGCGATCAGCATGGCGGTCTCGAAGTCGCTCGGCGCTGGCGTGGTCCAGTGCACGTTTGCAGCGTACCGAGATCCTTGACCGCGAACGCGCAGATCAATCGAGCATGCGGAAGGAATCTCGAGCGGCGGCTTTGGTTTGTTCGGAGCTCGGAACGTACTCGGGCGGAGGCGGAAGCTCGGTGATCGAGATCCGCGTCATACCGCTCCCCACCTCGAGAATCGATACGTCGAGCTTCGTCGGGCTGATCTCGGCCCCACGGACGCTCGCGAGCTTGTACACGGCACCCTTGCCTCGACGCTCCACGTTGCCCGTGACCATCATGGGCCCGAAATAGGCGAGGACCTTCTCGATCGGAGCACGGATTCGGTAGACGTGTTGGAGCCCGTCCTCTCTGAACGACTGCGCGCCGCGTGGAAGCCGGACTCCCGCGACGTAGTCGTCAGACGGCAACAGACGCCCTTCCGCGTCGTAGTTCCGCGTGATGGGTTTGCTCTCGATCGCTTCGGCGACCGATTTTTGGCCTGGAGCGCCACCTTTCGGAGCTGAATCACCGCCCTCCGGCTTCGAGCTGCAGCCTGCGAGAGCCGCCAACACGAGCAAGCCGGCGAGCCGTGGTCGGCCCCTGAGTCGAGGCATCGTCAGCGCTGCGTGGATCATTCCACACTCTCCGCCATGCCCGAAACGACGGTGAAGCCTTTGGGGGCGCTGATCGTTTCCTCGAGCAGGTTGATCGAGAGGCCGCCAACCGTCTCTCCAGAGCCGCTGAGATGCGCCATCAGCTTGAAGGCTCGCCCGCTCGATGACCATGGCATCGCGATCGTCGATGTCGTGCCGTCGAAAGGATCGGTGATAGACGTGTTCTGCGTCGTCGTGCACACCGGTTGCTGAGCGATCTGCAGGCCCACGAGCAGGCTGTTGTTCAAGGAGGGTAGGTCGGTTCCATCGAGGTAGGTGCTCGGATTCCCGAGTGCGTTCGTGAGCAGCGGAAGTGGAACGCCCGCGTTGTTCGGGTCATCCAGGTATTGCACGCCGAAGATACGGCTACCGCCAAACGGGCAAGCGTCGATCGTCGTGCCGCCACCGGCTTTGAAAGTTCCAAAGTACACCTGGCCGCCGAAGAGCTCGACGGCACCCGTCATCTGTTCGCCGGGGTCGAGATCGATCTCCCAGTTGAGCCGACCTTCGAGCGTGCTGACGAAGCCATTGATGCCGTAGGTCAGATTCTCCGTGATCGACACGACACGGTTCTTCGCCGTCGCATCGTCGAGGACATCGATGTTGCCCGTTCCGACCAAGATGACGACCTTGCCCGTGGTGTCGACGGTGATCGTGGGCGCGAAGTAGGTCGGCTCGGCGTCGCTGTAGCCCTCACCGTGATACATGTCGTGGAGCGCCTCCGCGTTCCAGTCCTCGGGATCGGCGGAGGACATGTCGACGCGCCAAAGCACGCCGTCGGCGTCCACCGTGTAAGCGACGCTTCCGACCGTTCCGGTGTCACCTCGAAAGACCGAGACCGCCCCGTTGAGCGGAGCGGGGAAGGTGTTTTCGTCGAGCTTCCGGATGGTCGTACCCGTCATGAGATCGATGAAGTACAGGGCTCGGCCCTTTGGCGTCGCAGCTGGGGACGAGCTCGATCCGCGCCAGCAACGACGTTGGGGCCTTGGCGTGATGTCGAGGCCGTTGACGGTGTTCATTCCCTCGGGCAGCTGGGGTCCGGCCGCGATGGTGCAAGGGCTCGCGCCCGCGTCTTCCACGCCCTGTCCGCCAGGGAGCAGAATCACGCCATGTGACTGTCTGGGTTTGAACACAATCGGCCCACCAGGGTTACCTTGAGGAGTCGGGTCGCTGTCTTCGAGGAAAATCTGTGCGGCTGTCGGCTGTCCGTAGGTGGCTCCGAGGTCACCATCGGTGAACTGCCACAGAAACTCCGGCTTGCAGGGGTTCGTGACGTCGAGAGCGACCATGCCGTTGCCGCCATTTCGGAAGCTGACGAAGAGCACGGTGCGCCAGACGTTGGTTTGTCCCGCGGGCGAGTCCGTCGTTCCACCGCCACCGTCGTCTTCGGCGAAGGAACGCACGTCATAGAGGTTGCGCACTTGGATGTTGCCGTCGGCAAACCACTGTTTCGTTCCGGCCGAGAGCAAGTCGTCCAAATCGTCGAGGAACATGGGTGGAATGAATCCCCAGAGCTCGGTGCCGGCAGCTTTGTTTCCGGCACAGACGAACTCGTCCAACTTGTTTGCGACCGTGAAATCGTTGGGGCCGTAGGTGTCGGCGAGGAACGCGTGGATGATGCCGTCGTTCGTCGAGGCGTAGATCACCCGCGGCCTGCTGTTGAGTTGCCAGCCGTCCGCGGACAGGTCTTCGACAGGATTCGGGCTTTGCTGGTGCGCCAATCCCAAGCGCCAATCGTTGTATGAAGTATCTTCGAGGTCATCCACCAAAGGTCCGACGATCGCTGGGGTGGAGTGATAGATGTCACCGAGGCGTTGGTCTTCGCGCCCGCTTCCCGGAACACCGTGCACCCAGTCGACGATGGTCGCGACCTGCGCCGTGTCAGTGCTTCCGACGCCGAAGAAGTATTCTGGGGACAACGATCGGTTGAACTCACCGACCGGCACGCTCCGGATCTCGTTTCCGGTAAAATCAGGCGGAACGTCGATCCCATCGTTGTTGAGCGCGGTCAGCTTGCTCTTGCCGTTGCCGATGAGGTGCCCATTGACGTCCGCAGGGTTGCTCGGGAGCGCGGTCCAGAGATTGCGCGTGAAGCCGCCCCCGAAGCTGACCGAAGTTCCCGAGCCCCATGCCTGGACGCCGGTTGGCGCGGAGGACTGCGCGTTGAGCACCAACTGGAAGCGGTCGGAGTCCTGGATATCCTGGGCGACGGGGACGCCATCGATACATTCGATTCGTCGGCGCTCTAAGATTCCATCCCAGGGGTCACTCGCGTCGAATGACGCATTGAACCCCGAGATGAACTCGGCCTGCACGAGGCCCGGGGAAAGGCCGGTAATCACGGGAGCCGTTCGGCTGGTCGCGCCCGGGTTTTGCTCGTTGAGGATGGTGCTCAAGGCCGTCACCAGCTCATCGCGATCGGCCACCAGGTAGGCCGTGTCGGTATCACCGACGGAGGCGATGTCGTTGAGCAGCGCCTCGACGGTAGCGACCTCGCCCGGGTCTCCATCCAAGGCGAAACCAATCACGTAGAATTTATCGAGCTCTCCGGCACTGATCATCGCAGACACCGTGTCGGTGATTTCATCGTAGGGGCAACCGGTTGCACCCACGGGCTGGCCTAGAAGTTGGCAGTTCACCGGGCTTCCCCGCATGTCACCGTTTGGGAAGCCGTCGGTGATCAGGACGGCGCTGCGTGCACGGCACCCGTAATACGGGTCGCCCGGCCCCGGGTCGGCTGTCTTCTGGGTGATGTCACCGTCGGTTTGCAGGAAGTGCTGCAGGTCGCTGACCATGGCTGCCGTGGGCGTTGCGCCAAAGGGACGCAATGGGTTCTTGCCCAAGCCGATGTCGCCGAGAACGGTCGCTTGAATCGACGCGTTCGTGGAGGTCATCGAGGCGGTGCTGTCGGCCCCGACGCTCACCAAGCCCCCCTCCGGGGCCGCCGCGGATCGCGCGCCATTGTTCAGCATGTACGTCGTGACTGCCCCGGGGAATGAGAAGGGCTTGTCGTCCCCGTACGAATACATCCCCTTGGTTCCCAACGAGTCGGTCGGGAACGGCGACGTCTGGAAATCGGCCTGTGTCACCAGCGGGGGCCGGTCGCTCAGCGTCCCGATTGCGTCGAACGTCATCAAGCCGAACTTGATGCGTTCGAGATAGATATCGAGAACGCCGTTGCTGTTCTGCGTGCCCGAATAACTGGCGAGCTCCTGAGGAAGCTGAATGTGCGGAAGGAAGTAGCCCTCGTCGTACTGGCCCGTGTAGATGCCGCCGATTCGGGTGTCGGAGTTACACTCGTACGGACTGAACTCGCCGGTCAGCGCTTGCGCGACGAGAGCCCAGCGATTCTGCTCGTACGATCCAGCGCTGCAGACCGGAAGGCATTCGAGGCATGCGGGGGTGGCGCAGATACAGTTTGGTTTTCGCTCCATGGACCCGGACGTGTCGACCAGGAGCATGACGTGCGGACGGATGTTGCGAATGTCCGGGTCCTGTGCCGAGGCGGTCGTGCTCGTTCCGAGGGAAGCGATGAGCAGGGCGGCCAATGCGATGTGGGCTGCCCCTCTCATGGAGACCCCGTGATGATAGGCCCGCTGACGATGTATGCGCGCATGTCGGCGGCGGTTTCATGGCGTTGACGGCCCAGGTCCTCGCCGTCCACTTTTTCCGTCGCGTCCTTCAAGCGCGCACGGCCACGTGCGGTCAGCGTCGTTCGCAGATACTTGAATTTCGTCCCGCCCTGGGCCGCCGACCCTGGCGCGAGCTTGTTCACGATGTGCTCGTCGTAGATGTCGATCACCACGATCGGCGTGTGCGCCGAGGTGGCTCCGAACGAGGACTCCGGCTCGTAAGGAAGGTTCTGAATCAAGCCGGCCGTGACACCACCGTCTTGCGACATGAGCGCGTCGAAGTGCTCGGGATAGAGCCGGTACGCTCGGCGGTTGTTCGCGAGGGGTGGTTCGGGATAACAGCCGCTTCCGCTTCCGCTCGCGCCGCAGGTGAACCCCTTCCCCTCGGTGCTTCCCTTGGTCAGCATGATGTTCCGCACGGTCTCCGGGCCAAAGATGTCGAACCACTCGAGGGCTCCGAGCAAGCCGGCACGGGCGACGTACTGCGTCTGCAGCTGTTGCCGCGCAAAGCCCGTGCCCCTGACTTCGTGTGACACTGTATTTGCAGCGAACACCGCGCTTGCCGTCCCCGCCATGATCACCATCAGGACGACGAAGAGCGCTGCGCCTTCACGTTTGCGAGCATCTTTCATCAGAGGTACCTCCTCGCGATGTTCATGACGGGAACCTCGATGCGCATTTGGCGTACCCGTGCCGTGCCATATTGATCTTTGTCGACGTCGAAGCGGGTCCCCACCCCACCGTCCGTCGCCGACATCAGCTCGATCGAAGGATCCTCCAGAGGGGTGCGAATCCCGAGCTCGATGATGACGGCCCTGACGCGCTCCGGCGTGGCATTCACCGAAGTCTGGGCTGTCGTGCCGGTGATCGGGCCAGCGCTGAAGTCCGGTGCTCCAGCGGGGTCGCTTCTCCCGTCGACCAAAAAAGAGACCCTGAAGTTGCTGACGAATTCCGCGATGACTTGCGTGGTATTCGGGCGGACGTTTCCTGTCGTCGAATCGAGGATACGTCGCACGAGCACCCGGTTCGGCGATTCGAGGAAGTCACTCGCGGTCGCGCCTTTGAGGGCGAACGATGGACTGGTTGGGTCGAGATCGATGTAGAACATGCCCTCGAAGTTCATGAAATTTGGGCCGACCTCGCTGGTGTCGAAGGGATCGACGACGGCGTACTCCACCCACTGCAACGGAGCGATGGTGGAGCCCTCGGCCGCCCCCGGCAGACACGCCGTGCCGACCGGAAGGGCCGGGGTGACCTCCATCCGCACCTGGTTTTGCGTGTTCCCCCCCTTCGCGAAGACGGAGCGGAAGAAGTGCCGTCCCTCGGGTGTCTCGATGTGAAGGACCGAGCCGGTCTGGAAGGCGCGCGCTCCTATTTGACCGATTCCGTTCCAGTTCGCGGTCGCACCGCTCCAGGCGCTGTCCCAGTCGAGGTCGCCGGTCAGATAGGTCGGTGGGCTGCCGCTGGTGAAGGGGCCTGCGGTTTGGCCCCAAGAAAAGGTGCGGCGATAGGCCTGGTTGCCGGTCTGCAGGACGATGGTTTTTCCGTCGATGCTCGCGGAATGAACCAGAAGCTGATCGGCCAGGTACAGACTCGACAGAATGCGAAGCCGGTCCGCATGGACCCCGGTGTTGACGCCATCGGGGTCGAGCCCGCTGAGGTCCGTGTCCGCGTAGTATTGAAAAGCGCCCATGACGCCAGTGCCCCCCCCTAGCGTCGGGAGCGACGGCGGGCTGGCATCGCAAGTGGGTTCGAGCGTGCCGTTGGGTGAGCCGAAGAGCCCCGCGCGAGAGATATCTCTGCGTAGCTCCATGATCGCGACCCTCGATTCGCCCTGGGCGCTCGCCAGGCGCTGCTCCTCGTAGAAGCGTTTGCTCATCGCTGCACCGAGGCTGTAAACCGCGGTGATCGCGGTCAGGCCGACGACCATCGCGACCATCAATTCGATCAAGGTGAAGCCGCTCTTTTTCATGGTCAGGGCCTCCTCAACCAGGTGACGACCGTCGAAGCGAAAACGACGTCCACATTTGGGGCCTCGCCGAGGTCCCAGCTATCTGCCGTTGCCGCGTCGCAATCTGCGCCGCGAAAGTCTTCTCCGGAGACCCACTTCGAGTGGGTGGCCCCGCCGGGCATGTGACCGCCACGGTACCAGAACGTGCGAATGTCGACCCGTGCCGAGCTCCCCTGTCGAATCCAACTCAGGCGCAGATTGGTGCAGTACTTCGGTTGGAGGCCGCCCACCGCGTCGCGGCCGAAGTAGTCGAACGCGTACGACTCCGTGGTATCCGCCGGAGACGGAGTGAACCAGTCGGTTGCCGATGCCACACCCGCCAGCGCAGACAGATAGGCCGTGGAATTGAGTGAGGAGGTGTTGATCCCCTGCTCCGACCAGGAGAGCGAATCCCGTTCGAGACGCTCGACCCAGCGTTCGGTGATGGCAAGGGCGGTGTTCATTTCGTTTGCAGACCGGTTCGCATTGCTCACCGCTTGGTGCATCGCGAGGATGCCCAGAGAGCCCACGGTCATGACGCCGATCGCGATCATGACCTCGACGAGGGTGAACCCCGATTGCATTGGCTTACCCCGCCCCCTCATCGCAGTATCCTCGGCGATCCAGTTCCGAGCGGAACCAAGACCTTTCGCGCCACGCCCACGGGATTTCCATTCCGCTCGCGGTAGACCACGAATCCGAATCCGGATTGTGCGTTCGTGGTTTGCCAGTTGGAGAACAACACCGTGTCGACGAAGACCTGGTTGTTGGAGCCGGCCTCGTAACAGAACGTCGTGTCTTGCCAGCCGTCGACGCGAACCAGGTCGTTGTCGGTCGTGTCTGCGTCGTAGTCGTTGGCGTAAAGATGATCCACGCAGCGCCAGTTGGCGCCGCAGTCCAGATCTGCGAGCACGGTGCCGCCGGCGTTTTCGAAGGTCGTCAGCGAACAGGCGGCGCTGGTTCCGCGAAGCGTTTCGAACGCGTAGGGCTGATCGGCGAGGCTGGTTCCCGAGTCGTTTGCATAAAGCACTTGGTGCGCACGGCCGTAGGCCATCGACATGTATCGCGCGCGCTGAAACAGCGACACCACGTCCCGCGCCACCATCGCTACCCGCCGATCGGCCAAACCCTCGCTCATGCTGGGCAAGGCGGCGCTCACGAGAACCGCCATCACCGCCAGCACGACCATCAGCTCGACGAGCGTGAAACCCCCGCGTCGTCTTTTGGATTCCTCAGGCACGGGAGTCTTCATTGCAACACCCATACCGAAGTCAAAATGACGCTAAGTGGCTGAAATCAAAGGAAATGAAAACGACCGAGGAGCCCCCCGGCTCTGAACAAGATGCGGCCTCTATGAAAAAATTACAAACCCAGACGAAGCGGGGCTAGAGCTCGCCGGCCTCGGTGCGGAAGAGAGGACTCGAGTGTGACTGGAATCAGGCAAGGCGAAGCGGACGGGAGTCCGTGAAGCTGGCAGATTCCAGGTGCAGTACGGAGGCCTGAGAAGCAGGCCGAGTACACGCGTTCGAGTCCTCGTAGAGACGCGCTCAGCGTGCACGAGGTGAACGGTGCGGAAGAGAGGACTCGAACCTCCACGTCCTTTCGGACACATGAACCTGAATCATGCGCGTCTGCCAGTTCCGCCACTTCCGCACAGGACTGGCCGAGATAGTGGTTGGCCTTCTCCGTGTCAAGGCAGGTCAGGCAGCGATCGCGTGCGTCCAGAGCTTCTGAGCGCCATGCATCGAGACTGCGAGGACGAGGCCCTGCATAGAAAGCCGGCATCGGTTCGCGTCCACCAAGCCTTGCGCATCGAGTCGGGTCAAGAGCTCCCAAGCTCGGCCTTCCGGAACCTCGAGCCAGGTTGCAAGCGCTGCCGGAGTGGCCTGGATATCCATTCGGCCCATTTCATACAGGGTTTCGAGTAGGCCCCAGCCCAGTTTTTCGTCTTTGTTTTCCATGATACCCGGAGGATCGCCCAGTACTGATAATCGGTCCAGTTTTTGGTGTTCAGTACGTCCGAAACCTACAACTCCGCGAATTATATATCGTTTTCGGTTCAGATCTCAAGCTCGATCAGGACGAACTTGTTGCAATCCCGCTTGGTGGAGAGCTCGCGGATCTTTCGGCCGGGCACCAGCTTGCGGAAGCGCTCGAGCCGATTGTGCTCCAGCACGACGAATGCCTTGCGCGCTTCGTTGCGCTCGAGCCATTCGCGCATCCGCTTGTTGTCTGTCTCGGCGAAGACATAGACGCGGTTGCCCGTGTAGAAATTCTCGCCCTTCCAGTTCATCTGCCATGCGAGGAGGGGCTCGTCGGGACTTTCGCGCAGTGCGTAGTACCGCTTCGCGAGACCGCGGAACCCCCAGTGGTCGGAGAGATCGACCATGTAGACGTTCAGGCCCCAGGCGCTGAACAAGATGGCCACACCTAGAAGAGCTCGCATCGCGAACGGACGCCAAAATCGAAAGGTGGCCATCGCCGTGGCGAGGCCTGCGGCGAGTGCGAAGCCCGTGAGAATGGCCCGGTAGTCCAAGTGTGCGGGCCAAGGTCGGCGGTAGTTGTAGATGAAGAGGTCGATCAGCCGCTCATTGCCCTGCGGCCGGGCTGAAGTCGTCCAGCTCAGGTCGCGTCCGGCGAACGCGACGAAGCACGCGCCCACGATCAGGGCCACGCCGAGACTGACGTTCCATCGAGGCGGCTCTGGCCGGGTCTCGGCCTTCGCCAAGTCCCAGCGGGCGAGCAGCGCAAGCACGACGCCCAGCGTGAGCAAGGCGTAGGCCTTCATCGGTTGGGCCTGCTGTCGGACCCAGTCTTCGACCTGCATCCCGTCCGCAGGAATCACTCCCCTGGGATCACCCGCGAGCCAGGCGAAGCCGAGGATCGCGCAGAGGCTTGCCCCGACTGCCAATGCAGTCGCCAATGGTCGTTTCGGCCCCCAACATTGCGCGAGGGCGATGCCGATCAGGATCCCCGCAGGAATGATCGTGGGCAGAATGTAGTGGTGGAACTTGGTTACCATTGCGCTGAACAGGACGAACGACGACAAGAGCCACATTCCGAGGAACAGCACCGACTCACGACGTCCGTCGCGATCGGATCTCGAACGAATCCAGACGCCGACCATCAAAGCGGCTGGGATGAGAGCGATCCACGGGAAGGTCGCATAGCCGAGCTGGGCGAGGAAGTACTCCACTGTCCCCTTGTCGCCATGAACCCCGCTGGCGAGTCGATTGATGTGGTCGTGGATCAAGAGGCGGTTCGTGAACGCGGGGCCGTGCCGAATGTACATCGCGAGGTACCAGGGAAGGCTCACCGCCGTGATGATCAACACCCCGATCGAAACCCGGAGGTCACCGCTACCAAGTAACGACCAGCGCCGCGACCCGATCAGGTAGAAGAGAGCCGCCGCACCAGGAATGGCGAGTCCGGGGAGGCCCTTCGCCATGAACCCAATCGCGCAGAAGAAGTAGAACGCATACATCAGAAGCGGCCTCATGCGCCGCTCCCGGCGGAGGATCGCCACCAGCGGGAAGAGCGTCGCGAGCCAGAGAATCCCCTGCACGAACGGCTGGGCGCCCAGGCCTCCGATGCGGGGCGTCTGGTCGTGCGGATTTGGGTTTCCGGGGACGTCGATGTTGCCCCCCGAGCCGTAGAGAAACCGGTCGGGATGGGCGACCAGACCGTGGCCGTCAATCCAGGAGAAGTTTCTCGAGATCAAGTAGACCGCTTGCGGAAGCACCAGCAGCACGATCGCGAAGACGACGAGATGCTGAAACGAGACGTTCCAGCGTCCAACCCGAAATACGGTGGCCTCGCGTTCTGGGTCCTCTTGCATCGCGACGAGCAGGCAGCAGACCGCTATCGTGATGGCCGCAGTCAAGGGAAGGTCGGTCATCGCTTGATGCGAAATGAAGAAGAACTGTGGCATCGTCGCAGTCACGAGCGCGGCGAGCGCACCCGCGCGCGGGCCGAAGAATCGCCGCACGGTCACGTAGATGACTGCTAGCGCAGCCAAGCTCATGCAGATGGTCGGAAGCCGCAGCGCCCACTCGGGGTGGACAGGGTTGGCGTCCGGCATGAAGTCCACTCCGAGCAAGCCCATGCTCAGGGCCTCCATCCAGAACAACAGAACCGGTTTGGACCAAAACCACTTGTCCTGCGCCCACCACAAGCTGATCCAATCGTTTCGAGCAAGGATCTCGCGAGCGACTTCGCCGTAGTGACTCTCCCAGGGATCCCAGAGGCTGGTCGTTCCGAAAAGAGGCAAGTAGATCGCGCAGATCGCGAGCATCGCGAGAAGCCCAGGCCGCCGAAGTGCTGGTGGCACGAAGCAGAGCAATGCGAGTGCGATGGTGATGGGCAGCCGCTCGTATCCGCCGATCGCGGCGCCGGCGACGAACACGACCAGAGCCAAGCCCGCCGAAGCCATTGGCGAAAGGCGCTCGCCCAGCTGCCGGCCAAGCGCCGTCTCCTGCCATGCCCGGGTCCGCCCCACGGGCGCCGGAACGAGCCAAGCGACCCACGCCGTGGTGGCGGCCAAAGTGATCAGGGTGCCCCAGAGAAGTCCGAAGTGAAACGGCTCGCGGTTGGCCATCCAGAGCGCCATCGCCAACGTCGCCGCGACCGCCACGATCGGGGCGATGTGCTTCGACGGTCTCGTCTCGCGGTTCTGGCCCTGCAACGCCCGTCGAGCATAGCAGGCGGGCGCGCGGTCACTCGGACCGGCCGGTTCCTTCTTTCAGGTCGAAGCGGACGGGACCTTCACTCGGGACCTTCAACACCCTCGAGAGTTGGAGGGCCCCACCTTCCGCCCTGTAGAGCGTGATTTGCGCCTCGTACGTTCCAGGCTGGAGCCGCACCGTATGCCGAATCAGGCGGTTCTTTGGGTCCTTTTGCCGGAACCTGGCGCTGGCCGCAGCCTCCCCTTCTTGGAGGTAGTCGGCTTGCAGCTCGACGACACCCGGGTCGATCGTGTAGCGGACGTCCACGTCACGAGGCCACGACCCGGCCAAGCGACTTCCCAGGAAGATCGTGCCGATGACCGCAATCGCAGCTGCGATCCAGCGTCTCCTTGACGATGGCCCTATGTTGGATCCTAAGTCTGACATGGCAGGGATTTTCACGGGGAATCGCAGAAGGGTCACTACCTTGGCACCAATTGGCGACGGTGTTAAATTGAAACCGACCCGTTAGTACGTACTTATGGTCCGCCTCACCAACATTCTGGAGAAGGTGAAGGGATACCATCCCCGAGCGGATACCGATCTGATCAACAAGGCTTATGTGTATGCGTCCCGCATGCACGATGGGCAGACCCGTAAGTCGGGTGATGCCTATTTCGTCCATCCGGTCTCGGTGGCGGACATCATCGCAGACATGCGGCTCGATGCATCGAGCGTCTGCGCCGCGTTGCTCCACGACGTGGTCGAGGACTGCGAGGTGAGCCTTCCCGAGGTCAAAACGGTGTTCGGCGAAGAGGTCGCCTTCCTGGTCGATGGCGTCACCAAGCTCGGCAAGGTCAATTTCGCGTCGCGCGAGGACCGTCAGGCCGAGAGCTTCCGCAAAATGTTGGTCGCCATGGCGCGTGACATCCGCGTGCTCTTGGTCAAGCTCGCCGACCGCCTCGACAACATGCGCACCCTCGAGCACATGACGACCTCCGCGCAGGAGAGAATCGCTCGGGAAACCATGGAGATCTATGCGCCGCTGGCCGGCCGCTTGGGGATTCAGTGGCTCAAGGCCGAGCTCGAGGACTTGAGCTTCAAGCACCTGGAACCCGACGCCTACGAAGTCTTGGACGAGCAGGTCAAAGCCGTTGCCAAGACCACCGAGAGCTACATGGGGGAGGTGACCTCCAAGCTCAAGAAGATGTTGCTGACCCGGGGGTTCTCTGTCCAGATCAACGGCCGACGCAAGCATCTGTATTCGTTACACCGCAAGATGAAGTCGACCGGCATCGGGTTCGAACAGGTGCACGATTTCATCGCGTTCCGCGTCATTACGGAGAGCGTCGCCGATTGCTACGCAGCCCTCGGTGTCATTCACTCCGAGTGGACCCCCGTGCCTGGTCGTTTCAAGGACTACATCGCCCTTCCCAAGTCCAACATGTACCAGTCGCTTCACACGACGGTGATTGGACCGTCCAATCGGCGCGTGGAGATCCAGATTCGTACACACGAAATGCACCGCACCGCGGAGTACGGCATCGCGGCGCACTGGCAGTATAAAGAGCACGGCGGCGGCATCGATCCCAAGGACGCAGCGCGCTTCGTTTGGCTTCGTCAGCTGATGGAGTTCCAGAAGGAGGTCACCGACCCCGAGGAATTCTACGAAAGCGTGAAGGTCGATCTGTTCCCGGAGGATGTGTACGTCTTCACGCCGAAGGGAGACGTGATGACCATCCCGCGAGGCGCCACGCCTGTCGATTTCGCATACGCCGTGCACTCCGAGGTCGGCCATCGATGTTCCGGGGCGCGTGTCAACGGGGCAATCGTTCCGTTGCGGCACAAGCTCCAAAACGGGGACGTCGTCGAGATCATCACGAGCAAGAATCATCACCCGAGCAAGGACTGGCTCGACTTCGTGATCACGAGTCGAGCCCGTTCCCGCATTCGCGTCTACCTGCGGACCGAAGAACGCAAGCATGCGGTCAAGCTGGGCAAGGAGTTGCTCGAGAAGGAGATGCGAAAGAAAGACATGTCGCTTTCGCGGTTCCTGAAGAGCAAACGCCTGAAGGAGATCCTGTCACGATTTCGCGCGGGCACCGAAGACGACCTCTACGCGCGAATCGGCATTGGCAAAGTTTCGCTGCCGAACGTGATGGAAGCGATCATTCCGAGCGAGGATACCGAAAAAGATAGCCTACGCCCCGGTTTCCTCGAGCGAACGGTCCAGCGCGTCACTGGCGACCCAGACGGTGCGGGCATTCGCATCGAGGGCTTGGACAATATGCTCGTTCGGTTTGCCCAGTGCTGCAGTCCCGTTCCCGGCGACCCGGTCACGGGCTGGATCACGCGCGGCCGCGGGGTTTCGGTGCATCGACGGGGTTGCCCGCGCGTGCTGGAGCTCGATTCCGAACGCCGTGTGCAGGTCAGCTGGGCCGACGACGTCGACGTCGATCTTCCGGTCTCGCTTCGCGTCATGACCGACGATCGGGCGGGAATTCTCGCCTCGGTGTCGTCCGTATTCTCCGCCAACGGGGTCAGCATCAGCGAGGCCTCGTGCTTGTCGAAGGATGGCCGGGCAGAGAATATGTTCCACTTCCGAGTGGGAGATCTCGACCGCCTCAGGGAGATCATGCGCGGAGTGGCCAAATTGAAGGGCGTGCTCGACGTGGAGCGGGTGTAGCCCGGTCCTCCCGATCGGCTCGCGGTCAGCCCTCGTTCGCGGACGACCGCCAAATGATCCACAGCGCCGTCGCCGCCGCGACGCTGGACGCCAGAACCAACCACCCGCTAACGTGCTCGACGTGCTGACTCAGCGTGTTGAAGCCTTCGATGCGAATCAGACTTGCAGGAAGCAGCAAGGGCAGGGCGTTGACTCCGGCGTGCATTGCAATGCTAGCCAAGGTGGATTTCGTTCGCAGAGCGACCGCCCCCAGCACGAGACCTCCGAGCGCCGCGTATAGGATTGCGGGAGCTTCCATATGCACGAGGCCGAAGAGCGCCGAGCTCCAGAGAAGCGCTCGGGCTCGGCCGTACTCGCGCTCGAGGTCGCGTAGCAACCAACCTCGAAACAGGATCTCTTCCGTGACCGGTGCGACCAGTACCAGCGCAAACAAGGTGGAGAAGCCGTCCCACCAGGTCGTCGGATTGATCAGCCGATAGCGCCTTGCGAGCTCATCGAAGCTCACCGGCCAAACCTCTTGGACGAGGTTACCGACTTCGGCCAGCGGTAGCTGCATGCATGCGCCAGCGACGAAGCAGAGGGCGACGATCCCGCCGAGCAGCGGCTGGACATACACCGACTCCAGGAGCCCGCTCTCCCGGCGTTTGTGCGGAAAAGCCAGGACGAAGATGATTCCGATGCTGGCGGCCTGCACCAAGGCGTAGTTCAGGGGCGCCTGCGCGGCGGTACCGATCGCGTCGCTCCAGCTCACCGACCAGGTTTTCAGCTGTAGAAACCCGGCAAGCCCCATGAACAGGCGGTTCAAGACGGGGACCGCCAACGCAATCGCCAGAGCACGCAAATATCCGCCCATGACAGGGGACAGCCTGACACGTACCCCTGGGTGCGGGGCAAGATATGAACCTGCCGCATCCGCCCGACCCTGCTATAGCGGCGAAACAACATGAGGATCCGTTTCCTGTTCATTCTTAGCTTGCTGAGCCTCACGGTCGCGTGTGCGCACTCCAAATCGGCGAGTACCAGCGCGCGCATCGACCATGTGGAGCCGATCCCACAGGCGGACTACCCCGACGAAGCGCGGCGCTACATGCGCATGTCTTTGGACGATCAGGAGCGCCGCGATCTTCGTGATCGACTGATCGCCACCGTGCTGTCCCAGGCCCAGAGTCTTGCCGACGTGGGTGACTACGAAGGGACGGTGCTCGCGGTGCGTCGCCTCACGACCTTTTTGACGCCCACCGACTATGGCGATGGAGTTCTTCCGACGTACATCGAGCCGATTGCCGAGTACATCGCAGATCAGGGTGGGCGGCTCGGCGATGAGGGCCATGTTCTCGCCGCGGACTTCATCTTGCGGCGCTTGACCGGCAAGGAGATCTACCAGCAGCGATACGACACCGTGGCAGCGTGGGGGCGAGATTCCCGCGCAAACCTAGACACCGTCTCCGAGCAGTACGCGGGCCTCATTTCCGTGTGGACCGAGCACGCTGACTTGACTCCCGCGCCCGAGGTTCTCGACACGCTGGCTGGCTTGCACATCGCAGGGCGCGACGCTGTCGCCGCAGAGAGCGTCGAGAATCGCCAACGCCTCGGGATTGCGGGTGAGCGGCAGCTCAGGCTGGCACCTTTGAACGTTGCGGCGGTTTACCTCGCCCACGGAGACATCAAGTCGGCAATCGTCAAGGTCGAGTCGATGGGTCCCGGCGGCGAGCTTCAGCTACGCCTCCTCGACCTTCTGCGAACCGCCCGCACCGTCGATGAAACAGGTGCGGCGGCGACCTTCGAGCTCGTCGAAGGCTATCGAGTGGCCAGGCCCGACGTCGCCGAAGGCCTTTGCAGGGCTTCGCTCGTGAGGTTTCCAAAGGACTACCGATTCCCGACATGCATGGCCCGTGTGGCGGCCGATTCTGGGCAGTTTGCGGACGCGACGGCATGGTATGTGATCGCGATCGAGCTCGCGCCCGAGATGATCGAGATCTACGACGAGGCGCTCGGACAGCTCGACGAGTTCATCGAAGCCCGATTGACCGACCCACACCCAGAGCGATCGAGCTCTCTTGCGCGCGGAGCGGAGACTATCCTGGCCGAACGGCAGAAGCGCTGGCCTGACTCGAAACCCCCCATCGCCACCAATGAGCTCCAGTTCCTGATTGGGATGTTGGAGATGAATGCAGGCCATGCCGACGAAGCGCAGCGGCGCTTCGAAAGGAGCCTCGAAAAGGACGAGGACACCGCGGTCTTGTCGCAACTCGGCTTGCTGTTGGAGCGCACGGGACGGCCGAAGGAAGCCGAGCAGCGGTACCGTCGAGCTCTAGAGCTCACGCCTTCCGGCTCGCTTGCTGATGACCTCAAGCGAGCCGAGCTCCACGAGAGCCTCGGGAATACGGCGGCTGACGAGGGCAGGACCGCAGAGATGAAGGCCCAGTACACCCGCGCGCTGAAATCCTGGACCGAGGCGACCGGCCGGGTCGAAGGACCTACCGGCGCTCTCGTCGAGATGCGGCGGGGCGTCCTGCTCGATCAGCTGGGCCGCCACGAAGAGGCGGTCGACGCGTTCGAGAATGCGATGTCGCTCGCGCCCCAATGGCGTGACGTCTACGCAAGCATTCTCTCGCACCTGGTCTCGGCCTCGCCCGACATCCAGCTCGCCTCAACCGTTTGGCGTCGATCGCAGTTGCATCTGACCCTGCCGCCCGAGTGGAAAGTTTACTTCACTCTCTGGATTCAGTTCATCACCGCCCGCGCCGGCCAGCCGCCTGCCCAAGAGCACACCGACCTGCTTCGGCGCCTTGGAGCAAACTCCAGTTGGTGGGGCAAGCTCGCGAGCTTCGGCGCTGGCGACCTCGACTACGCAGCGCTCATCAGCGTCGCCTCGAGCCTCGGCGAAGAGACGGAGGCGCTTTACTATGAGGGCACACGGCTGTTCATCGTCGGTGACCGCGAGGGCGCGCGCAGGCAGCTTCAATTGGTGATCGATACGAAGATGGTGAGCTTCTTCGAGTATGAAATGGCCCGGAAGCTGCTCCAGCAAAAGGAGTGGGTCAGGGCACCGAATCCGTGAACGAGTTCGAGAAGCTCGGAAAGCTCTACCTAGGTAGGCAGTTCGATGCCGACCGAGGCGAGCCCGACGAGGTTCCCGTTCTCTACGATTCGAAGGACCTGACCACGCACGCCGTATGCGTGGGCATGACTGGAAGCGGCAAGACCGGCCTTTGTATCACTCTGCTCGAAGAGGCTGCGATCGACGGGATTCCTGCCTTGTGCATCGACCCCAAGGGGGACCTCGGCAACCTCATGCTCACCTTCCCGGAGCTCCGACCGGGCGATTTCGAGCCGTGGATCGACCGAGCGGAAGCCGAACGGAAGGGCCTCTCGGTGGCCGAGTATGCCAAAGACGTCGCCACGCTCTGGCGCGAAGGACTGGCCAAGTGGGGGCAGGACGGTGCGCGCATCGCTCGCTTCAAAGACGCCGTCGACATCTGCATCTACACCCCCGGAAGCTCCGCAGGTCGACAGCTTCGCGTGTTGGACTCGTTCGACCCGCCGAATGGTCCCGTCGACGAAGACGGGCAACGCGATCAAATCATGGGCGCCGTTTCCGCTCTACTCGCGCTCATCGGAATCCAGCCCGATCCCGTGAACAGTCGGGAACACATCCTCCTGTCGAACCTGCTTTCTCACGCATGGTCCAGGGGCGAATCGATCGGGCTGGGTGACCTCATTCGCAGGATTTCCGACCCACCCTTCGATCGGATCGGCGTCATGGGTTTGGAAACCTTCTATCCAGCTTCCGATCGGCAAAAGCTGGCCATGCGTCTCAACGGAGTTCTGGCATCCCCCGGGTTCTCCACATGGCTCGATGGCGAGCCGCTCGACATTCAACGCCTGCTTTGGACCGAGGATGGAAGACCGCGAATCACGATTCTGTCGATCGCACACCTCGATGAGGCAGAGCGAATGTTCTTCGTGAGCACCTTGCTCAATCGGGTCGTGTCCTGGGTTCGGACGCAGTCGGGCACATCGAGTCTTCGCGCGATCCTGTACATGGACGAGGTCTTTGGATTCCTTCCGCCCGTTGCCGAGCCGCCCTCGAAGAGGCCGCTTCTCACGCTCCTCAAGCAGGCACGCGCCTATGGGTTCGGCGTCGTTCTTGCGACTCAAAACCCGGTCGACCTCGACTACAAGGCCCTTTCGAACTGCGGCACTTGGTTCCTAGGGCGTCTGCAGACAGAGCGAGACGTGGCCCGCGTCATCGAAGGGCTAGAGGGCGCGTCGTCTGCGGCAGGTCGCGCCCTCGATCGCGGGGAGATCGAACGCCTGCTCGCGGGGCTTCGGAGCCGGGTGTTTTTGCTGCACAACGCCCACGATGAAGGGCACGTTCTTTTTGAAACGCGGTGGGCGATGTCGTATTTGCGTGGACCCCTCACGCGTCAGCAGATCAAGCTCCTCAGCCCACCGATCGATCGCGGCGCAGCCAGACCACCGGACCGGGCAACGCCCGAGCGTGCGACCATCGCTTCTGCAGGTTCGCGGCCTGTTCTGCCGGCGGGCATCGAGGAAGCGTTCCTGAGCCATGAGCCTGGCATCTATCGTCCGCACGTGATGGCGCTGGTTTCTCTTCACTACACGCGCGCTTCGCAAGGTCTCGACGCATGGCAGAAGTATTGGGTCCTCGTGCCGCTCGACGTGGACTCTCCATGGGAGTCGGTAGAGCTGTTCGACCCCGACGAGCTGGAGCTCGAATCTGCCGTCCCGGACGAAGCGGCGTTCGTTGCACCAGTTTCGGGCTCGGTCAGCAAGGCGCAGTTTCGACGCTACGCCAAGCAAATCAAGACTCACCTCTATCAGCATTGCCCGAAGTCCCTCTGGAGCTGCAAGGCCTTGAAGCTCCGGTCGAAGGCCGGCGAAAGCAAGGCCGAGTTTTCGTCGAGAGTACAACTCGCGCAGCGCGAAAAGCGGGACGACGCAGCAGATGCGCTTCGTGAACGGTTCGCCAAGGAAGTACAGCGCATGGACAAGCGGATTCACGGGGCTCGGACCCGTGTCGAGCGCGAACAGAGCCAGTACGATCAACAGAAGCTACAAACGGGGATCTCGATGGGAGCGACCGTCCTCGGCGCAATTTTCGGAGGTCGCGGCCTGGGACGTGCAACCACCGCAGCGCGAAGCGCCGGTAGGGCCGTTCGGGAGCGCGAAGACGTGCAGCGCGCCCAGGACGAATTGAGCGCCTTCGCGGAAGCGCGGCGGGCCCTCGAAGTCGAGGCTGAAGAACAAGTCCGAGCTCTTCATGCCGAGATGGAGCTCGAATGCGCCCGACATCGAAGAGGTGATCGTTCGTCCGAGCAAGTCGGACATGCATGTTTCGGACCTCAAGCTTGCTTGGAAGCGAGGCTGATCCTCTCGAACGCCTCGCGTACTTCGGGCGGGGCTTCGACCAGCTCGATCAGGACGCCTTCCCCGCCGATCGGCGCCGCCTCGTTGCCCTTGGGGTGGATGAAGCAAACCCGGTGGCCGGCAGCGCCGGGACGAATGCCGCCTGGCGTAAACCGCACCCCTCGATCGCCCAGCCACTGCACCGCCGCGTCGATGTCGTCCACCCAAAGGCCGATGTGGTTGAGCGCCGGTGTGTCCACCCGGGGCTTCCGCGCCGGATCGATCGGCTGCATGAGATCGACCTCGACCGTAAATGGCCCCGCACCCATCGTCGCGATGTCCTCGTCGACGTTTTCCTTCTCGCTCTTGAAGTTCCCGTGCAGCCGGAGTCCCAAGGTCTCGATCCACAAGCGGCGAAGAGCGCTCTTGTCGGTGGCACCCACGGCGATCTGCTGGACTCCCAGAACTTTGAACGGACGAGTTGGCATGGTTCTTCTCTTCGAGCTCCCGACCTTACCCCGGTTGCCGGGCATGTCCACATGGGACACTCTCACGCCCCGTGAAGACCTCTCTCACTGGTATCAAGCCCACGCACTTGCCGCATCTGGGCAATTACCTCGGCGCGATTCGACCAGCGCTCTCGCTGGTCGATCGATATCGCACGCTGTATTTCATCGCCGACTATCATGCGCTCACATCGGTTCGCGACCCCGACGCGCTGCGCGGCCACATTCGCGACGTCGCGGCGACCTGGCTCGCCTGCGGCCTCGATCCCGAGCGAACACTCCTCTACAGGCAGTCGGACGTCCCCGAGGTGTTCGAGCTCACGTGGGTCTTGAGTTGCCTTCTTGCCACCGGCCAGCTCGAACGCGGACATGCGTACAAAGATGCGCTCGGGCGCGGCGAATCGCCCAACGCGGGCATCTTCAACTACCCGACGCTCATGGCGGCCGACATCCTGCTCTACGACACCGACGTCGTGCCGATTGGCAAGGACCAAAAACAGCATCTAGAGCTCACGCGCGACGTGGCGATGCGCCTCAACCACCTATACGGTGAGGGCACCTTGGTCGTGCCCGAGGCGTTGATCAGCCAGGCCCCGCTCGTTCCTGGCACGGATGGTCAGAAGATGAGCAAGAGCAAGGGTAATGGCATCCCCTTGTTCGATCCCCCGAAGAAGCTTCGCAAGGTCATCATGGGAATCAAGACCAGCTCCGAGGCACTCGACGATCGCAAGACCGCGGAAGGGTCGACAGTCTACGAGCTCTACGCGCTCATCGCTCCGGCCACGGCGCCGGAGATGAAGCAGAAGCTCGAAGGCGGCGGCTACGGCTGGGGTCACGCGAAGGAAGATCTCTTCCAGGCCATCGAAACCGAGATCGGTCCCAAGCGGGAAGCCTATCTATCGATTCGAGGCGACGAGGAGCAGCTCGACGCGATCCTCCATGCCGGCGCCAACCGGGCGCGCAAGATCGCGCAGAGCACGATTCAGAGAGTGCGAAGCGCGGTCGGCATCGACTGACTCAATATACGATACTCCACTCGGAGTCGTCTTCGAAGCTCTCGTATTTGTCTTGGTTCACCGTCTCTTCGGCGGTTTCGCCGGCGTCGGGAATTACGAGAAGACCGGGATGACCGCTTTCGATCGATTCGTCGGTGAGCAAGAACGTTTGTTTGTACTTTTGCCAGGTCTGACGAATGACGGTGTCCGCTAGAACCATCGTCTTCTGGTCGTACCAACGAATCGCCACGCGTGAGAACGCGCCGTCCCCATCCTCGTCGGTCACCGGGCTCATTCCCAGGATCTCAGTGTCCGCGATTTGAATATCCTGGCCCCAGCGCAAATGCGAAATCTTGAACTGCGGTCGAAACGGGACCGCGACATGCCCGCTTGCGACGTCCATGCGACCCCAACGAGCACCTTCATTCAGCTCGATGACCGCGTCTCGCATTCGGGTCTCCGGGCTCAGGTTCTGTATCAAGCAGCCACAGAGTCCCATCAACACGCCCGCCCAGCAGTATCGTCGCACCATGGCCGGACGCTAGGCGGGACCCTTCGCTCCAGGCAACTAATTGGCCAGACGATTTCGGGCAGTCCTGTTGCCGGGATCGACCGACAAGGCTTTCCGCCATGCCTTTGTGGCTCCCTTGGCATCGCCCTGTAGTTGCAACGCATCTCCGTACAAGACATGATACTCGGCACGACGCGGTCGCTTTCGAACGGCTTTTTTCGCCCAAATCACCGCTCGTTCACCGTCTTTCTGGGCGAGATACAAAGCTGCGTAGCCGGCCATGGCTTGCGGGTTTTTCGGGTCGAGCTCCCATGCGCGATCGAGGGTAGCGGTCGCGAGGGGAAGCTGGCCGCCCCGAATCAAGCGTAGCGAGCGATGGACGAGCACGTCCGACGCCTTTGCCGGATCACGAGGTAGGTTTTGGGTAGGAATCGCGGGGGTCTCCGAGCCTTTGGAGGCCGACTGTTTTCCGGCCCGTCTCGACTTCGGTTCCGTCTCGGTCGCTGCGGTCTCTGGTTCTCGTGTTACCGGCGCAGGGATTGCCGGTGGCTCTGGTGGCCCGGGTTCGGCTGCGGCTTCGATGGCCGGCGCAGACGCTGCGTCCGGCGCAGGTGTGGCCTCCACGGCGGCCGGCGTCACGGTGTGCTGTGTTGCCTCGGGTTCGATGGCCTCGAGGCCGTTGACCGTCCCCGTGATCGGGTCTTGCTTCCCCCCGGCCTTTACAGACACCGCGTCGATGGCAGCGGGAGCGGAGGTGCTCCGTGCCCAGAGCTGCCAGCCGAATACTCCGACTCCAGCGAGCAAGGTCAGCAACAGCAAACCCTGAAGCCATGCAGGCAGGCCAGAGGATGTCGGAGCCGGAGCCACGAGCGTAGCGGGGCCCTCGAGCATTCGTGCCAGCTCCGGCTCGAAATCGTCGTCCGCCTCGAACCTCGCAGAAGGGGTCGGCTTTCGGCTTTCGGGTGGAGGTGGCGGAGGAGTCGGCTTTCTGGGTGCTGGGACCGTCATCTGCTGATCGACCGCATCCTGCGGCAGCAGCTCGAACGCAGGCGCAAGGCCGAGCTGCGTGGCCTTGGGCGCGCGTGCGACAGCGTGATCCGTGTGTGCGGCGTCCCCGTTTCTCTCACGTACGCCTCGCGAGGCGGGCACGGGCAAGCGCTGTGTCTCTACGCGGCCCAGCAGCCGCTGCACTCGGTTCGTAGGACCCTCTTCTTCGGAAAATGACTGGGGTGATGACCCGCCAACGGCAGCCTGAAGGTGACGAAAGCGTGGAGGCGCCATCGTTCGCGCATCCGCGAGCGCCGTGGGCGGCGTTGCGCCAGGGGGCATGGTGGCATGCTCATCGACCTCGGGTTCCAGCGGCGGAATCGTCGCGGCGTTACCTTCGATGCCGCCGAAACCATCGGCGAACCCGAGTTGCTGGGACACGACACCGAGTGCTTCGTCGACCGGCATCATGATGTTCGCCACGGAGGGCAGGTCTTGCTCGCGCACCGAGACGCGTCCGGAATTGAGACCCCAAAGCGCGAGCAGTGCTGGCATGCCCTGAAGATTCTGCGTGGTGCCCTCGTGCAGCGTTGCATACGCTCCGACAATCGAGTTGTCGGCGATGTCGACTTCAACGTTCCGCTTGGGTCCACCGATGGCCACGTGTCGAACGCCCGGCATCGACCCGAGCGCGCGAAGCAAACGACCTGGTCCGATCAGCTCGAGCCTCGTGTCGAAATCGACTTCGTCTTCCACACGGCGTGCCATCTCGGCGTCTTGATCGATCATGGGGAGCATGCGTCCGGCCAGCTGCGCCAGGTCCGGCTCTGCATCCGAGGCCGAGGTCGGCCAAAAATCTGCCCAGCGCACCACCAGCATCGACGCCCAGCGCAATTGGGGGTCCTTGCGCATCGCGCGCACGAACTCGATGCCTCGACCGCCGACCGCGCTCGAGTCCAAGACTACGACCTGAGGGTCGACCTCGCGGATCCTCGGGATGACGGCGGTCGAGAAGTCCGCGGCCGCGATCTGAATACCTCGCGCGCTCAGAACGTGCGCGAGCTTCTCGGCGCGCAGTGCGTCGGAATCGAGGATAACCACTCGCGCGCCTCGCAATGGGGTCAGATCGACGTCCTCGGTATCGGCCGCATTGGGAAAAGTGGAGAGCCGGCCGCCGCTCGTCTCGTGGAACTCATATTCGAGTGGCTCCGAAGTTTCCATCGCCTCCCGCAGCCGCTCCAGGATCAGCTCCGTGTTGTGTGCAGAGGCGCGTTCCGTCTCCACGACCATCGGCATGCCTTCGAGTACGCCTTTCGGAGAGCGGATACTCAGAATGCCGGTCTTGGTGTCGTTGGAGACGAGGTCGACGAGATCCTGGACATTGCTCGCGTTGACCGAGCCTGTAATCAGCCCCGGTCGCTCCGGCACTTCGATCGCGAGCTCTGCAAGTCGGCGCGCAATCGCGTCTGCACCAGCGCCCCTCGGAACGATCGCCACCGCACCGCTTCGGAAATCCTGCCCGTCGTGCTTGAGCACGGCATCGTTGGAAACGACGGCGACCGGCAACACATCGGTTGCCCGATTCGCTGCCATCCGTCGCACGACGCTCGCGCCGCCGCGGACGGCTGCATCGCCGATGAGCACGACCAAATCCGGCGCATATACACGGACCGCTTGTTCTAGTTCGGCCGTTGCACAGCCAGCGACGGATATCCCATGGCGCCGAAGCGCTTCCCCCAACGCTGTCTGCATCGGCTCGCCCTGGCCTACCATCAAGACAGTAGGTCGGTGCTCCTCATCCGACATCGCCAAGATGGTGGCCTATCTTGCTGGATTTCGCCAGCTTGGTGCTGTCGGGGTTGTTGGCTACACTCCGCGCCGAATGACAGTTCAACCGATTGAGTTCCTCCGAGAGGATTTTCCAAAACTATTCGCCAGGGGGGTGGAAGTGCTCGGCAGCCGAGCCGCCGCCGGCGATTCCCGTGCCCAGCGCATTCTGGATGACGTGAAGGGCGTCACAGGCGCGGCCAGCCTCCAGATCGACGACGAGTCGCCGATCGTGCTCTCGGCCAACGAGGGAATCCTCCGGGCGGGCGAGGCTCCCGCGGAGGGTGTTCCCATCAAGATCATCGCTGCGCTCCCCGGGGACGCGGCCCGGTTGTTACTCGGGGAGGTGGCCAAAACTGGGGCTTTCGACGATGACGAGGTTGCCATTGGGGCCGCCCAGACCGCCTCGAAGCGATTCGAGGACGCGCTGGCAGGCAAGCCCATGACCTGCCACGTCACGCTCCGGGGGGTGCCGGACTTGGGTGATGTTCGGGTTCGCATCGGATTCAACGTTCCAGAGGTGCCCGCCGACCCTGGCTTCACCGCGGAGTTGCAGTTTTCGGACCTAGAGACGGTCCAAAGCGGGGCGCTTACGGTTCAGGAGCTGTTCTTGGGCGGCAAGCTGAAGATGGAGGGGGATTACTCCCTAGCGCTTCAGATCGCGATGCAGCTGCTGACCAACCCTCTCTGAACGGAAGATCCCCACCGCCCCGACTCGACACGCGGGGTAACTTGCCCGGGGCTCCCCCGGTTCGATACTCTGAACATCGTCGACGGGGGTTCATGTTTCGGGCAATCGCCAAGAGTCGCTATCTCGTGCCGGGTTTCCTTTGCTTTGCGCTGGCGTTCGTCGTCGGGCCGGCCGGAGTCGCCGCGGGCGCGTTGGTGGGGGCGCACGGAGCTTCGATCTCTGGCATAGCCGCTGCGGTGCTCGGCGTGCTCGGGATGTTGATCATCGCCTCGGGGTTGCCCGCGTCGATCGAGGTCCAAGAGGCAGATGCGCAGATCCGTGCGATTCACGCAGAGATCGAACAGGTCGAGGATGTCATCGGGGAGAACGTGAAAGCGCTCTCGAGCGGCCTCGGTGAGCAGATGGTGGCCGTCGAAGAGACGGCTCGTGCCATCAAGTCGATGGCGATTTCTCTGCAGGCGATCAGCGATCGCGTGGAAGCGCTCTCATCGAGCACGGAGGAGAGCTCCTCGAGCATTCTGCAGATGACGGCAACCAATCACGAGGTCGCGGAAAACATGAGCAACCTCGGGTCGAGCGTTCGCGAAACGGCATCCTCTATCGAAGAGATGACGTACAGCATCAAGGAAGTGGCCCGGAACGTCGACGCCCTGGCTCAAACCGCCGAAGAGACCTCCTCGTCCATGAACGAGATGGATGTCTCGATCGATCAGGTTCAATCGAATGCGAACGAAACCGCCCGGCTCTCGGAGGAGGTCGCAAGCGACGCGGAGACGGGCGCCGATTCGATCCTCAAGATCACGGAGGAGATCAACCGCATCAAGTCCTCCTCGCAGCAAGCGGTAAGCACGATTTCCAATCTGGGCGACCGCATCGAAGCGATCGGCGACATCTTGAACGTGATCGACGACGTGGCCGAGCAAACGAACCTACTCGCTTTGAACGCGGCGATCATTGCTGCCCAAGCGGGCGAGCACGGCAAGGGCTTCGCCGTCGTTGCCGACGAAATCAAGGATCTGGCGCAGCGGGCGGGCGCCTCCACCAAGGAAATCGCCGAGCTCATCAAGACGATCCAGGCAGAGACGAAGAACGCGATCGAAGCCGTCGAACGTGGTGCGAGCATGGTGGATCGGGGTGTGACGGTGGGCGCTGAAGCCGAGCGCGCGCTCAAGAAGATTCTCGAGTCATCCAGGCAGGCGACCGCCATGGTGCGTGGCATTGCGCGGGCTACCGTCGAGCAGGTCAAGGGCTCGAAGCAAGTGACCGATGCGATCGGCCGCATCGCCGAGACGGTCCAGCAGATCGCCGCCGCGACGGCCGAGCAGGCGCGTGGGTCCGAGCTGATCATGAAGAGCGCGGACAACATGCGACTCATCACCCAGCAGATGGAGCGAAGCAGTCAGGAGCAAGCGGAAGGCGGCCGCCAGATGACGGGCGCCATCGAGAGCATCTCCGACATGGTCCTGCAGCTCCATCAATCCCACCGCAAGCATTCCGAGAGCTCGGAGCAGACCCTGGTCGCGGCCAACCGCATCCAGGAGCTCACGCGGGAGTACGAGAAGCGCGTCCGCACGATGAATCGGGCGCTGGAACGCCTGCGTCAGATACGCGTCGCGTCGTGACTTGCATCCATACCGGCCCGTCGATCGTCGGGGTAGCCCGCCGGTTGCCTCGGAGGGGTGCCACGATTCATGTTTGGGAAGCATGTTTGGGATTGGTCCGACCGAGTTAGCCCTCTTCCTGGTGATCGTCCTCTTGGCCGTCGGACCAGAGAAGCTGCCGGCTTTCATGCGCACGGTGGGTCAGGCGCTTCGTCAGGTGAGGAACGCAAGCCGAGAGTTCAAGGACGCGATCGGGCTCGACGAGCTCATGCGCGAGGGGGACCCGTTTCGCGCGCCACCCATCCGACCGCCGAGAGCGCGGCCCGTCGCGGCCGGCGACAAGACACCCGCGCCGCCGGAGGCGACCAGCCCCTCTTCCACACCGAGCCCTGAAGCAAGCGAGGCAGTAGACGCAGAGCCGTCTCCGTCCTCGACCGATGAGCTCGAGCGCGCGCCAGAAGCGGACGCGCCGCCCGAGGCCAAGCCCTGATGACATCCGAGCAAATTCGAATCCGACCTCCAGAGCCGACGCAGGCCCCCGAGGATGATCAGGGGATGACCTTCTTCGAGCATCTCTCAGAGCTTCGCATCCGCCTCTTCCGCTCCATCCTCGGGCTGATTCCGGCGATTGCGATCGGCTGGATCTTCAAGAAGGAGATCAAGGACTTCCTGGTCGCGCCGCTTCAGCCAGCTTGGGAAAAGCTCCATCTGCCCGGTCAAGCGGTGTTGCGATTCTCCGGTCCGGCCGACGCCTTCATGATGTACATGAAGAACTCGATCATCGCAGGCGTCTTGCTCGCGTCACCGTGGATATTCTGGCAGCTCTGGATGTTCATCGCGCCGGGTCTGTACAAGAAGGAGAAAGCGCTCGCGATTCCGTTCATCATCGCGTCGACGGTCTTCTTCGCCGGCGGGGCGATCTTTGGTTACATGTTCGTTTTTCCCGAGGCTTTCGTCGTATTGCTGGGATTTAGTGACGAAACCTTGGTCGCGACGCTCTTCGTCAAAGACTACATGCCGTTCTTCCGCAACATGTTGCTTTCGTTCGGGGTCGTCTTCGAAGTGCCCGTCATAGTGACCTTCCTTGCGGGTGCAGGCATCGTCACTTGGCAACAGCTCTTGAAGTTTTCGCGATGGTGGATCATCTGCGCATCGTTTCTTTCCATGATCCTCACGCCAGCGGACGTCACCTCGATGGTCATGATGCTCGTCCCCCTCGTGATTCTCTACTACGTCGGCGTCTTCTGCGCTTACTTGATCAGCGTTTTCCGGAAGAAACCAGCCAACTAGCCCCGCTCGGGCACCGGGTAGGGCGGGTACTTCGGCACGTCTTCGGGGATGAACCACTGGTCGCCCCATATGCTGGCGCCTCCATCGATGTAGAACGTCTGCCCGGTGACGAAATCGGCATAGCGCGATGCGAGGTACGTGATCAGATGGGAGACCTCCTCTGCGGTTCCGAGGCGGTGCAGCGGGTTGGCCTTCTCTGCCGTGTCGAGGAGCTCCGGCGGATACTGCTTGGTGCCAGTGGTGACGATCACACCGGGCGCCACCGCATTGGCTCGGATGCCATGAATGGCCCACTCCACGGCGAGCGTCTTAGTCATGTTGTCGACGCCCGCGCGAGCGGCGCCAGTGTGTACCATGCCCGGAAACCCTCGGATGATCTGCGCGATGACGTTGACGATGCGTCCGCGTTTCTGCGGGATCATCGCCTTGTTAGCCACGGCGTGCGTCATGCCCCAGGTGCCGATCAAGTTGTTGCGAACGACCGCAGCAAAGCCCTTCACGGAGAGTGCCTCTGCGGTCGTTGGGAACTGGCCGCCTGCGTTGTTGACCAGAACATCGATGCGCCCGAAGCGTTCGAGCACGGAGTCCACATACGCTGCGATCGCATCCGGCTCTCGGATGTCACAAGGGGCGCCGAACGCCGTCACGCCCTTGGCCTCGAGCCCAGCTACCGCTTTTTGCAACGGTTCCGAACGCCTCCCGCAGATCGCCACTTTGGCTCCCAGGAGGCCCATTTCGGTCGCCGAAACCAGCCCGATCCCCGTGCCGCCCCCGGTTATCAAAACCACTTCGCCTGAGAACAATCCATCGACATACAGCTGGTCCATGTCGCGGCTCATACCACGCGAGTCGCGATTGGACGATTCAGCCGTTAGATGGCGGCGACCGATTCGCGATCTCGAGCGAGGGCCTTCACGAGCTCCCGCAGATCTTCGGCGAGGAACGGCTTGGAGAGCGTCGCTTCGACATGCAACCGTCTCGCGATCTCGTTTCGCGCCGTGCTGGCACTCAGCAGGATCACCGGTATCTCAGTCTGCCTCCAACGGCGTCGGAACTCCCGAAGGAACATCTCACCGTCTTCGATCGGAAGCATCAAGTCTACGACCATCAAATCCGGCAGCTGCACCTCGCACTGTGCAAGGGCCGAACGAACGTCCCCGGCAGCGACGACAGCATGGCCGTCCTGCTGGAGCACGACTTGGAGCATGTGTCGGACGGCAGGATCGTCATCGAGAACGAGGATCATCTTCTTCGCGGTCACAGCTGCATCCTACCAGAACTTGGCGCGTAGCGAATATGCGCTCCCTGCCTACATCAGAGCTGCTAGGCTCACCTCTCATGCTCTGCGTTCTTCGTCTCGCAGTTGCGGCGCTGTGTTTGTCGGCAGCATGCGCCGGGCAGAATCCGCCCCCTCCATCAGATCGTTTGGTCGATCCGTTCGATCTCTACCCACTGCGAGCCGGCAACGCCTGGTCTTACGACGTCGATACCGGCGAGGCTTCGACCACGCTTGCGGTCACGCGAGTCGCGAGTTTTGATGGGCACCTGGCCGAGGTGCACACCGGGTCGGCCGTCATGCGCTATCAAGTGTCCGCGGAAGGGATTCGTGCCCCTCCCGGCGATGCATGGATCATTCGCGCTCCGGTGGAAGAGGGAGCGACCTGGCAGGGCCGTGGGGGGCGCATTGCGCGCGTGATTTCGATCAACACCGTGGTGCAGACACCCGCCGGGCAGTTCGATCGTTGCGTCGAAGTCTTGGAGACGGGTGGGAAGCTAGATCTCGAGGTGCGCACTGTGTATTGCCCTGGAGTCGGTCCCGTTTCGGTCCGATCGACGATGCGCTCGAGCGTGAGCGACCGCGTGGTGACCGTCTCCGCGCAGCTTCGCGGCTACGAGGTCAGTCGTTCGGGGGCTTCTGAACGCTAGGCGACACGTCGACCTCGACGAAGTAGGTGCGGAGCTCGACGACCAGCGACACCGATCCATCGGCCAGGAACACCTGCCGCCAGCTCCGGCCGTTTCCATCGGTGACCTCGAGAGCATGTCGCGTGCCCGATGAGACTCCGAAAAACGTGTTGTCGATCTTTCGGCCGTCCAGAAAGACCTGCGATCCGACCGGGACACCGAGCAACTCGACGGTCGCCATTGGGATCTCTGCGTCTCCGACCCGCTGCTCGGTGGGGCCGCGCGTCGTCAGCGCCCAGGCGATTGCCACCAGCACCGCGAGCACGGAGAAGGCCATCATCCAGCGGCTGTCGAGCACGCGTCCCACGGTCTGCAGAGGGGTTCCTTCGTCGTTCTCGTTCGGCTCGGCCATCTGTACTCCGGATCGCCACGGCTTCGGTGGGCTATGGCGTTGCCATTGTAGGATCTTGGCGCATGTTCCGTCACCTTCCGGGGTGGCACGGCAATGACGACGTCAATTCTCGAGGCCCGGGGCCTCACCAAGAGCTACGGAAACCGCGTCGTCGTGGATCATCTCGACCTCTCCTGCCGCCGGGGCACGGTGTTGGGACTTCTCGGTCCCAACGGAGCCGGCAAAACGACCACGCTGCGGATGCTCTACGGGTTCGTTCCCCCCGACGAGGGATCGATTCGTTACGCCGGCAAAGATTTTTCAGAACATCGAACCGAAGCAAAGCGGTCGATCGGGGTGTGCACCCAGGACGACTCGCTCGACTATGACTTCACGGTCGCTCAGAACCTCTTCATCTACGCGAGCTACTTCCGCCCCAGAGTTGACGACCTCGAAACGCGCGTCGCGGAGCTCCTCGATCGGTTCGAGCTGGCTCCTTATGCCGATGCCTCACCGCAGGTGCTCTCGGGCGGGTTCGCCCGGCGGCTCCTGATTGCGCGCTCGATCGTGCATCGGCCGAGCGTGTTGTTCTTGGACGAGCCCACTACGGGGCTCGACCCGAGCGCGCGACTCGACGTGTGGGAGCTGATCGACAGGATGCGTGCCGAGGGCTTGGCGATCGTGCTCACCACCCACTACATGGACGAGGCAGAACGATTGAGTGACGAGCTGCTCGTCATTCACCAAGGCCGCAGCGTTGCGCATGGTGAGCCGCGCCGTGTCATCGACACGGCACTCGGAGATCACGTGATCATCGTGCCGCGCAGCGAACCTGCTCGTGAGGAGATTGCAGCGTGGTTGCGGGCGCGTGGTGCGGAACAGGTCGCTACGGTTCTAGGCGAGCTTCGTGTCCCCGTGAGCAAGGAGAATCTGGCCGAGCTCACCGCCCGTTTTACGGAGGCGAGCTGGCAAGTGCGCCCACCCAACCTCGACGACCTCTTCATCGCACTGGCGCGGCGCAACGAGGGGTCGCAGTGAGCGGCCTGAGGACTCTGGCAGCGGTGGCCGATTGGCGCTCTTGGGCGGTGTTTCGCCGCAATGCTCTCGTTTTTCTGAGAAATTGGCGCACCGCGCTCATCCCGCCTGCGATGGAGCCGGTCGTCTTCTTCCTCGCGTTTGGACTTGGGTTTGGCGGCTACGTCGACGATATCCGCTACCACGGAGTCCACATCAACTATGCGACGTACGTTGCCGCGGGCCTGATTGCTTATACGGGTTTCGGCACGCCGTACTACGAAGCGCTGTACTCTGCGTACGTGCGCATGTTCTATCAGAAGACCTGGGACGGCCTCCTCGCGACCCAAGTCGAGCTACCGAGCGTCGTCTGGGGCGAGATTCTTTGGGCCGCAGTGCGCGGAATGGCGAACATCTCGATCGTGTCAGTGGTCATTGCCGTGTTCGACCTGATCGGATTAGTCGATGTCGAGGTTCGGTTCCTCGTATTCATGCCGGTTCTCGGATTCATCGTAGGTTGCGCGGTCGCTTCGTTCGCCTTGATCTTCACCGCTGTCGTTCCGGCGATCGATCACATGAACTATCCGGTGTTCCTGATCGGCTGGCCGGTGAGCTTGGTGAGCAACACCTTCTTTCCAGTCGAGCCAGAGAGCCCGTGGCTTTGGGCGCTGATGCAGCTCAACCCCGTGTACCAGTTTGCGGAGTGCGCGCGGGGCCTCTTGGTGCTCGGAAACCCCGGCCTGCACCTCGTCGGGCTGCTCGGATCGACAGGACTTTTCCTCGCTCCATGCACTGTTCTCGCCGTCCGATTGACCCGTCGGCGCGTTCTTGGCGACTGAGCATCGGGGAGTCATAAATTCTTTTGTCAGATCAATGATTTAGCGGCTGTCTAAGCCCTTGCGCAGATCCCCCTTCAAGGCTAGAAACTTCGATATGCCTGAACCCCCGATCGCGGAGCCGAGCCGACCTGCAACGGGCTACGATCAAGACGCAATTCAGGTGCTCGAAGGGCTCGAGGCCGTTCGGAAGCGGCCCGGCATGTACATCGGTGATCCGCACGATGGAAGCGGTCTCCATCACCTCGTCTGGGAAGCGGTCGACAACGCCGTCGACGAGCACTTGGCGGGATACTGCGACGCCGTTCAAGTATTCGTCCATTCGGATGGTTCGGTCACGGTCATCGACAACGGGCGCGGCATACCCGTCGGCATGCACAGTAAGGGCGTCAGCGCCGCGGAAGTGGTGATGACCCAGCTGCATGCAGGCGGGAAGTTCAACAGCGACAGCTACTCCGTGTCCGCTGGTTTGCACGGCGTTGGCGTCAGCGCTGTCAACGCGGTGAGCGAGTGGCTCAAGATGGAGATTCGCCGCGAGGGCAAGCTCTGGTTCCAGGAGTACGAACGCGGCGTCCCGAAGGCGCCGCTCAAGCCAATTGGTACCAGTAGCAAGACCGGCACGAAGGTCACGTTCAAACCCGACCCACAGATCTTCACAATGACCGAGTTCAGCTTCGAGGTGTTGAACAACCGCCTGCGCGAGATCTCCTTTCTCAACGCTGGTCTGGAGGTCACGCTCGAAGACGAGCGCGGTGATGGCAAGAAGGTCACCCATAAGTTCGAGGGCGGGATTCGCGAGTTCGTCGAGGCGCTCAACAAGAAGAAGACCCCGTTGCACGATGAGGTCATCTACCTCCACGCCGTCAAAGACGGTGTCGACGTCGAGATCGCCATGCAGTGGAGTGACGCCTACAACGAGTCGGTCTTTCCCTACACGAACAACGTGTACAATCGCGACGGAGGTACCCACCTCACGGGCCTCCGCACCGCGCTGACACGAGTGATCAACCAGTATGGAGCGCGCGAAAAGCTCCTGAAAGACCTGAAGAATCCGCTCACCGGCGAGGACGTGCGCGAAGGGCTTACCGCCATCATTTCCGTGAAGCATCCCGATCCTTCTTTTTCGTCGCAGACCAAAGACAAGCTGGTGTCGAGCGAGGTGAAGGGCATCGTCGAGAGCATCGTCAACGAGAAGCTCAGCCAGTATCTCGAAGAGGATCCGAAGTCGGGCAAGCGCATCGTCGAAAAGACGGTGCTCGCGGCGCGCGCGCGTGAAGCGGCGCGGCGCGCCCGCGAGATGGTGCAGCGAAAAGGCGTCCTCGATGCAAGCACGCTTCCTGGTAAGTTGGCGGACTGCCAAAGCAAGGATGCGAGCGAGAGCGAGATCTACATCGTCGAGGGTGATTCTGCGGGCGGCAGCGCAAAACAAGGACGCGACCGGCGCTTCCAAGCGATTCTTCCGTTGCGGGGGAAGATCCTAAACGTCGAACGTGCGCGCTTCGAGAAAATGCTTTCGAGCGCCGAGATCGGCACACTGATTACCGCGCTGGGTTGCGGCGTAGAGGGCGGTGAGAACTTCGACATCGAGAAGCTCCGTTACCATCAGGTCATCATCATGACGGATGCCGACGTCGATGGTTCGCACATCCGGACGCTGCTGCTGACGTTCTTCTATCGCCAAATGCCGCAGCTGATCGACAAGGGCTACCTCTACATTGCGCAGCCACCGCTCTACAAGATGAAGAAGGGCAAGAAGCTTCGGTATCTGCAGGATAACGAGGCATTGAATAGGCACCTGATCGAGCTCGGCACCGACAACGTCGTCCTCGGTATGAAACGGGGCGGCGTCCAGCTCACCGGGGAGCCACTGCGTAACTTGTTCAAAGATCTCGCGCGCTTCCGCCGTTTGTTGGAGAACATCGGACATCGTGTCGACCCAGTCGTCGTCGAGGGATTCGTGACTGCAACGGACCTCGAGGTCGAGGACCTCGCCGACCGCGCGGCAGTCGATATCGCTATCGAGAAGCTCAAAGCATACGTGCTTGCCAAGAGGCCAGGCGACCTCGAGGTGACGGTCGAGCGAGACGAAGAGCACGACAGGCACCGGATCGTCATCGAGACCAAGGACAGCGGTTCGCCTCGGGCGACCATCCTCGATTTCGATTTCCTTTCAGCGGGCTCTGTTTCCGAGCTCCGCCAGATCTACAAGGGCATCCGCGCCCTGGGGGAGCCGCCCTTCCTTCTGACCGTGCTCGACAAGGATGGAAAGCCTGCTGGCGAGCCATCCGAGGTCCTGGACATCGAGGCTCTTTGGACTGCAATCGATACCCGCGCACGAAAGGGTCTCGTCATCCAACGCTACAAGGGTCTTGGCGAAATGAATCCGGAGGAGCTCTGGGAGACCACGATGGACCCGGAGACGCGGACGTTCCTGCAGGTGCGTATCGACGACGCCGTCGAGGCGGAGGAGCTCTTCAGCGTCTTGATGGGTGACCAAGTCGAACCGCGGCGCGCGTTCATCGAAAGCAACGCGCTCAACGTCACCAACCTAGACATCTAGCTGGCACGGAGCGAGCGGCGGAGCAGGGCATCCACCGCTTCCTCGACACGTGGAACTTCGACCTCGAGCTGTTCGAGGAGCTTCCGCACGGCCTCGACGCAGTCCTCGCGCTCGATCGCGCCCAGAAGCTCGCCAATGTTCGATGCGCCGATCTGCTTGCTCGCGCCCTTGATAGAGTGTGCCGTCAGCCGAACCGTCTTCACGTCGCGTTCAGCCAATGCCTCGCTCAGCATCGTCAGTGACTCTTTGAGCTGCTTCACATAGCTCGTCATGATGTCGCGGATGAAGTCGTCGTCTTCGCCATCGAGCGAAGCGAGGCGGCGGACCATATCGAGGTCGAGCGCCGCTGGAGGCGGTAGTGTCGATATCGGCCTCATCGACGGCTGACCGGAGACGGGAACCCATCGTTCCAGCGCCCTGGCGAGGATCGAGATCTGGACCGGCTTGCCGATCACATCGTTCATACCCGCCTCGGCGCAACGCACTCGATCTTCCTCGGTCACGCTTGCAGTCAACGCGATCACAGGAAGCGCCTCGTTCTTCGGTAATCGGTGAATTCGTCGCGTCGCTTGGAAACCATCCATCATCGGCATGTAGCAATCCATGAAAACGACATCGTAGTCGTTGGCGACCGCCTTCTGCAGCGCCTCTCGGCCGTCCATCGCAGTGTCTACCTGGCAAGAGAGCTTCTTCAGCAGCGCTTCGGTCACCATTCGGCTGGTCGGGTTGTCCTCGGCGACGAGCACCCGCGCGCCTGTACGGATCAGCGACTCGCCCATGCGAGTGGATTCGTCGACTCGGAGCGTGTCTTCCGGTCCCGGCTCGAGATCGAGCTCTACCCAGAAGCTCGTTCCCTCGTTGACAGCGCTCGTCAGTCCAATCTCCCCCCCCATCAGCTGAACCAGCTGCTTGGTGATTGCGAGCCCCAACCCGCTTCCACCGGCGCCGTTGGTCGAGCGAGCGCTGGTCTGGTGATACCGTGTGAAGATTCTCGCGAGCGACTCTTCGGGAATTCCTACGCCCGTGTCCTCGACCACCAGACGTATTCGGGTCTTCTGCGGGCGTCCCACCGCTTCAGCGCGAATGAGCACCGATCCCGACTCGGTAAACTTGATCGCGTTGTTGACCAAGTTGAGGAGGACCTGTCGGATGCGACCGCCGTCCCCGATGAAGCGCCGGCTCGTGAAGCCCTTCATCTCGGAGCTCAGCGCCAGACCCTTCGAGGCCGCCCTCGGTTGCATGAGCGAGGTCACGCCATCCATGAGGATAGAGATGTCGAACGCGGTGTGCTCGAGCTCTACCTGCCCCCGCTGCAGCCGCGAGAAGTCCAAGATCTCGTCGACGATTCCGATGAGGGCGTCGGCAGAGTCCCGAATCGCCGCGATCATCTTTTCCTGCTTCGTGTCCAGCTTCGTGTCGAGCAACAGGGTGCTCAGGCCCAAGACCCCGGTCATGGGCGTGCGGACTTCGTGACTGATATTGGCCAAGAATTCGGTCTTGGCCTGAGAAGCGCGTTCGGCGCTCAGGCGCAGCTCTTCCATTCGCACCAGGGTCTGTCCGCGCACATAGTTCAGGCCGAGCGCTACCGCGGAAAAGCCGGAGAGGTATCCAATGCCGCGCACCCAGTCTACGCCCTCTACCGACAGCGACGTGACGCCCCAGCCGAGGTCTCCCAAGATCATGAGGGTGATCAACCAGCGCCGACTGTGCAGTACTGCGCCCGCTGCAATCTGGATCAGCACATAGAGATAGAAGTCCGACGGTTCGCCGCTCAGAGCGTAGCCCAACGTGACAGTCGCCGTGATGACGAGGAACAGCACGCCGCCGATGTGTATCGACCACATGAGCGGCGGCGCTTGTCGATGTGCGCGCCATCCCGAGGCCAGCATCGCCGTCCCTGTCAACCCGTACATGGTCATCAGCTTCAGCCGGGTTTGGTCGAGATCGACCTCCCACTGGCCCACGGACAGTCCGAGGTACGCAATTCCGGCGCAGATCAGCATCGTGACCAAATGGCGGCTAGTGACCGTGTTCACCATGATCCAACGCGCCTCGGCGCTCAGCGGAGGATCTGCCGCCAGCGTGTCCCGGAAAGGCGCGGATCCGGTTTGCCCGTACTTCATCCCCTGTCGCTCCAGCCCCATCGGATTCAGTGTATCGGGCGCCGGAGCGCGATTCACGGCCTGTGCGAGGGAAGTTTGTTGCGTGCCTCACCAATCGTGTGCACTGCTGCTGCGTGCAGCAGCCCGTTCGATGCGATTAGCTTGCCCGTGCGCGGGTCCGCCTGCGCGCCCTCGTAGGTCGACAATTGGCCCCCGGCTTCCACGACGAGAAGGGCCCCAGCGCACATGTCCCAGGCCTTCAAGCCTTGCTCCCAGTAGATGTCGTAGGTGCCGTCAGCGACCATGCACAAATCGATCGACGCGGCACCGCAGCGCCGGATGCCCCTTGCTCGCTTCAAGAACAGCGCGAGCTCGGCCTGGTTGTCGTCGGGGTTCGACCATCGATCGTACGGAAATCCGGTCGCGCACAACGCCTGCTCGAGCTGATTGCGCGTCGACACCGAACAGCGATTGCCGTTTCGGAACGCGCCCAAGCCTTTCGCGCCTTTCCAAGTCGTGCCGAGCGCGGGCGCATGCACGACCCCGATCAGCCCCTGTGAACCCTGGCAGAGCGCGATGGACACGGCGAAGAAGAAGTGCCCGTGGGCGAAGTTCGTCGTTCCGTCGATCGGATCGACGTACCAGACCAACTCGCCCGCTCCGCTCTCGGCGTTCTCCTCCCCGACGATGCGGTGCTTGGGAAACTCTTGCGAGAGGCGCTCTCGGATCAGGCGCTCGCTTTCGAGGTCGTACTCCGTCAGCAAGTCGAATCGCCCCTTCTTGGAGACCTTCGCCCCCACACGCCACCCTTTCATCACGAGCTCGCCTGCTTCTCTGGCGACGCGCTCCGCGAACTGGAGGGTGCGTTGACTTTCCTCTGGACCCAACATGAAGTCCCGCATTTTCCGGGTTTTCGGAGTCCGCGCCATCGGCTTTGAGCGGCCGCGGCGTGTTCGCTGGCATTTTGGCCGCAAAACCCGTACAAGGCCGTGCGCTGCGGAGCCCGCGGCTCGGGCACCGCCGGATGTAGGCAAATGTAGTTATGGACGACAAGGAACTGGTGACACCAAGCCTTCGCAATCCATTCGAATCGGATCGCGACGAACGCTCCTCTGCCGAAGAAGCTAAGGCAAGCGGTCCGTACGATGCTGCCGTTCACGAAGGCGAGCTGCTCCGCGCCCGCCCGCGCACCGCTGCCGGACCGGTGCAGATCGGGAGGCAGCACGCCAAGCGCCGCATGACCGTCTGGGAGCGCATGGACGTGCTTCGCGATCCTGGAACCGAGCCCACGATTCTCTACCAGAACTGGGGTCCCAATTTGGACGGAGCGTCGATCGTCACCGCGGTCGTCACCATCGAGGGGCGTGAAGTAGCGCTGTACGGCCACGATTTCACGGTTCGCGCGGGTTCGATGGACGCGACCAACGGCACCAAGCTAGCCAACCTCATTCGCCTGGCTGGTCGGCAGGGAATGCCGCTCGTCGGGATGAACGACAGCGCTGGTGCATTTGTGCCGGCGGGGATTGGTGGCCTCGATGGGTACGCCGAAGCGTTTACCGCGCTCCGCAAAATCAGTGGCGTGGTGCCGAGCATCATGTGCATGTTTGGGTACAACGCAGGCGGCGGTGCGTACTTGCCTCGGCAGGGCAGCTTCATGATTCAGCCGGCCGCCACCTTTTTCGGCCTGACCGGCCCCGGCGTCGTGAAGTCCGTGCTCGGCGAGGATGTGACCGCAGACGAGCTCGGTGGCCCCGGCGTGCACGGGCAAAGCGGGGTCGTGGATTTGACCGTGCGCGATGAGGTTGGAGCGCTCAGAACCACCAGGCGCTTGCTCAGCTATTTGCCCGGAAACAACCACGAATTCGCTCCATACCAGGAGACTTCAGACCCGATCGATCGTCCTACCGGCGAGATTGCCACCCTCCTTCGGAAGGCTTTCAACTCGCCCACCGGCTTCAACACCCCGATCGATGTCAGCATCATCCTTCAGCAGATCTGCGATCACGGCGACTACTTCGAGCTTCAACCGCAGCGGGCTCGCAATACGATCACGGCCTTTGGCCGCCTCGGCGGACACGTGGTGGGTTTCGTTTGCAACAATAGCTCCGTGGCGTCGGGACAGATCGATGTCGATGCGGCGTTCAAGAACTCGAGATTCATTCGGTTCTGCAACCTCTACAACATTCCCGTGATCTTCATGGAGGATACGACCGGGTTCCTGCCTGGACGCGACCAAGAAAGCCGGGGCATCGTGCAAGCGGGCCGGGCGATGCTCGACTCGATCATCGATCTCCGGACACCACGCCTTCTACTCATCATTCGCAATGCGTTTGGCGGGGCCTATGCGGCCTTCAACTGCTACGCAACCGGCGCTGATCACGTGATGGCGCTTCCGACAACGCGTGTCGCGGTCATGGGCCCCGCCGGCAAAGAGTTCGTCTACAAGAAGGAGATGCGCGAGATGCACGACCGTGCAAAGGCGCGTTTGCAGGAGGCTCTCGACGGCGGTTCGTCTCTCGAAAGCGCCAAGGCCGACATGGCGAAATGGGTGAAAGAGCAAGAAGCGGCATTCAATGCGAGGTACGAGCGCGAGCTCATGAATCCGAAGGAAGCGCTGAGCCTCGGATCGATCTCCGAAATCGTCATGCCTACCGACGTTCGGAGTGCGCTCGCCAAGAACCTAAACTTCTACTTGTCCCACTACAGCCCGGAGCCGCTGCAGGCCGTTCAGCGTGAGTTTCACTGATGAATTCCGACGGCTACATGCACAACCCGCTCATTCATCGCGACCGTCGACTCGCACTGTCCGAGTCTGACTGGGTTCGCTCGTTCGACTGCGAGGACATGTCGATCCTGATCGTCTGCCGCGGGCCCATTCGACGCGAGGCGCTAGACGTTTTCTCGGAGATGGGAATGACTCGGGTGGGGATTCTCCTCTCCGAGAAAGACTCGATCGTGTACCCGCGGGCACTCGCTCCTGAGCTTCGGCGCCTCGACCCCGCGCGGGTTCACGCCGTTTCCGACTACACGGGGGCGAGCAAGGAGGAGCGAACCCAGCGCATCGCCGAGATCATCGAGATCGCGAAGGACAATGGCTATGATTATATCTTCGCGGGTTACGGCTTCATGGCCGAGGATGAAGGGTTCGTCCGTTCGATCGAGGAGGCTGGCCTACGCTTTGTCGGCCCTTCCTCACACACGGTTCAGGCCGCCGGGTTCAAAGACGAGGCGAAACGCACGGCCGAACGAGTAGACGTCAGCGTCACGCCGGGAATCAACAACGCCACCGCGCGGCTTCTTCTAAAAAAGCACTCGAGCCGCAAGGCATTGCGCAAGCTGGTCAAGCAGCACGGTCTCGAAGTCGCCGAGCTCGGCAACGATGATCTCGACCTCGACACCGTTGCGGACGCGGTGCTGGGCGCTTCCTACGATGCAGGCATCGACCTCTACACAGTCGACGAGCTAGCCGATCAGATTCGAATCGAGGTCGCCTCCATCCTCGACAAGCAGGCAGGCTGCAGAGTCCGTCTCAAGGCGATCGGCGGCGGGGGCGGCAAGGGCCAGCGCATCGTGAGCTCTGCCGAACGAGCACCCGCCATGGTTCGCGAGATTCTCGGCGAGGTGAAGTCGCTCGGTGTAGGCGACAACAAGAACATCCTCGTCGAGCTCAACATCGAGACTACGCGTCACAACGAGATTCAGCTCATCGGCAACGGAGACTGGACGGTTTCCCTCGGTGGACGCGATTGCTCGCTCCAGATGCACGAACAGAAGCTCTTGGAGGTCTCGATGACCCAAGAGACGCTTGCCGCCGCGGTGGAACGCGAGCGCGCCGCCGGAAACGAAGTTGGCGCTGCTGCGATCGCGCAAGACCTCGAAATTCTCCGCCGGATGGAGGCAGAGGCCGAGCGCTTTGGTGAGGCGGTCAAGCTCGATTCCGCGTCGACGTTCGAGTGTATCGTAGACGGAGCGCGTCACTATTTCATGGAGGTCAATACGCGTATTCAGGTCGAGCATCGCGTCTCCGAGCTCTGCTACGCGCTTCGCTTCCGAAACCCCGACGACGCTACGGATTCTTTCGACGTTCATTCCATCGTGGAGGCGATGGCACTGCTCGCCAAGCACAAGGCCCGACTCCCTCGACCGGAGCGAGTGCAGCGAGAGGCAGCCGCGGTGGAGGCGCGTCTCAACGCGACGGACCAATCGCTCTCGCCTCACGCAGGTGGCGAGATCATGTCCTGGTCGGATCCGAGCGAAGGCGAAGTTCGCGACGATCAGGGCATCTGTTTCAAGAACCCGGACACCGACCTCTTCATGCGATACAAGCTGGCTGGCGCCTACGACAGCAACATCGCACTCCTGGTCACCACCGGGGGCGATCGCCGCCAAAGCTACGAGTCCTTGCGGGAAGTTCTCAGGCGCACCGTCATCCGTGGCCCGGATCTCCAAACGAACCTGCAGTTCCACTACGGGCTGGTGCACTGGTTCCTCGCGAACGGTGTCGACGCCAAGCCAACGACGCGATTCGTAGTCCCCTACCTGACGCTCGTGGGCGAGCTTCTCCGTGAGGCGAACGAGATCGATCTGGACTACGCCTACGATCGCCTCTGCGGGCAATACTTGAGCCGCGTGTCGGGTGATCCAGCCGCTGCCCAAGCCACCAGCGAGATCTCGGTGCTGAAAAAGACTCTCCTCGGCCGGCCGCTCGGGCGTTTGCTGAGGCAACCGCACTTGCTTTCGGCCTGGCTCAGCTCGAACAAGGGCAATTTCGAGGTTGCGAATGGGCGCGTCACGTGGCTTCGCAACCCGCTGTTGGTGCTCGCGGCGACGTACCATCTGCTCCACATGGACGCCGAGGTGGACCTACCGGCCGCTCATAAAATTTGGGAGCAGGACCAGACCGTTCTCCGCGATGGTGCAGCGTTTTACGCCGCCGTGCAGGAGCGGACCGGCGATCTGTCATGGGTCGAAGTCGATGCCCTACTTAAATCAAAGAAGCCTGCGAAGGGTTTCGAGACCGATCAGTGGCAAGCGGTACGCGAGGCGCATCTGGGCTTCCAGCTCGGAAGCGAGCTCTGTAGCTTGCTGCCGTTGATTGCAGACAAGGTCGGCTTCTTCGACTTTCGCGTGAACGACGACCTCACCATCACGATTCCGGAGCGACTTCTCGATAGCGAACATCAGCTGCGGATGAAGAAGGTGCTGGTGCCACCGCCGGTCAACAAGGCCGATGAGATCGTCGCCGTCAGCGGCGGGATGTACTATGCGCAGGAAGCGCCCGGCATGCCCACTTTCATCGAGGAAGGGCAACACTTCGAGATCGGAGATCCGCTCTATATCGTCGAGGTCATGAAAATGTTCAACAAGGTGTACGCGCCGTTTGCCGGAACGGTCGACAAGATCCTCGTCGACACGAACGGGACGATCGTCTCGAAGGGGCAGCCTCTCTTCAAGGTCACTCCTGACGAAGTGTTCGCCGAGCAAGACCCGGTCGAGGTCAAGGCTCGCATCGAATCGAACACCGAATCATACCTAACGGCGGTCGCTTAAGTCTACGGCATAGGGGCCGCACAAAGCCCGGAGCGCGAGCCCCTCGCTACAGACGGTCATCGCGGCCCGTCGCGAGGATCACTTGATTGCGGCCTGCCGATTTTGCCCGAAAGAGAGCCCGATCGGCCGTAGTCATGAGGCGCGCCTTGAGATCACTCGGTGGGTTCCCGTTCAGGTGCCGCAAACCCATCAGAGTGGCGACGCCAACCGACACCGTGATTGTCGGTAATGTTCCCCCAGCGCGCATCGGTCCGGCGGTGCTCTGGGCGACATGGCTTCGAAGATGGTCTGCGAGCGCTCTGGCGCTTTCCTTCGACGCACGCTTCTGGACCACGACGAACTCATCGCCTCCGAAACGGAACACGTCACCCACTCCCGCTGCGGCTCTTTGCAGCGCCTTGCCTGTCCGCTTCAGCGCTTCACTTCCGGCGGCGTGGCCGAGCTTGCTGTTCACGCGCTTTAGGTGATCGACATCGACGAACATGATGGCCATATCGCGCTCACCTCGCCTGGCCGCCGCCACGGTCTTCGTCAGCAGGCTATTGAGCTCGCGCACGTTCCGGAGCCCTGTCAATGGATCATGCGCGGCGAGGCCCTTCTGGCGCCGAAGTGACGAGGTCTGAATCAGTGACGTCGTGATGTAACGCGCCATTCCCGCCACCACCTGCTTGTCTCTAGCCGCGAAACGAGAGGGGGATACCGGATTGACCAACTGTAGAAGTCCGAGCGGTCGGCTTCCGTCATGCAGCGACACCAATAGCGCTGACTGCGTGACGTGAGACGACCCCGCGGTGAACTGAGGATCCGACGCGAGCTCCGCTGCGACGACGGGACTTCGCTGCTCGAGTCCTTGCTTTGCGAGCTCCGGGTGAGGAGGAACGCCACGTTCGAGCAACTGCCTCGCCTCCGGCCCGTACGCCGCGACGCAGCGAAGCAGGTCCGAGGACGGCCCGATGAAGATCGCACCCGCGCTGGCTCGGACGGCGAGTGCCGCCGTCTCGAGCCCTTCTTCGAGCACACGCATGACTGGCCGCGCCCGGGCGTTGGACGCTCCGAGAACGGATTCCTCGAGCTGCGCCCCCCTCAAGGTGTGAACCCGCACTACTAAATCGTAGGCAGTTCGGCGCCGACACGCCAACCAAGTGTGTCTTTGTGCTGCCTTGTAGGTAACATCTGGCACCCGGTTGCACTAGACTAAGGAACTGGGGGCTACGTTGCCGAGCGAAGACGACCTTCTTCGACAGTACCGAAAGATGATGCTGATCCGGCGCTTCGAGGAGGAGGCGGCGCGCAACTATGCCAAGGGGAAGATCGGCGGCTTCTTGCACCTGTACATCGGGCAGGAGGCGATCGCCGTTGCTGCGGCGGAAGTCCTCGACGAGGGCGACTACATCTTTCAGACCTACCGTGATCACGGCGTCGCACTCGCACGGGGGATGTCCGCCAATGCTGCAATGGCCGAGCTTTTCGGAAAAGACACCGGTTGCTCGAGGGGCCTGGGCGGCTCCATGCACTTCTTCGACGTGGAGCGGGGCTTTCTCGGCGGTTGGGCGATCGTGGGTGGCCATCTGGCACTTGCCGCCGGAACCGCTTTCAAATCGAAGTACGCAGGTGAAGATCGCGTGACCATCTGTTTCTTCGGCGAGGGCACGACCAACATCGGCGGTTTCCACGAGGCGATGAGTCTATCCGGTTTGTGGAAGCTCCCGGTCGTCTTCGTCTGTGAGAACAATCAGTACGCAATGGGGACTCCGCTCGAACGAACCAGCCCCCTCAAAGATCTGTCGATCAAGGCTCAGGGCTACGGAATGCCGGGCGATCACCTCGAGGGACACGATGTCGAGGTCGTGCGCGAGCGCCTCGCCGCAGCGGTTGCGCGCGCACGCACAGGTGGCGGACCGACTTTCGTCGAGATCCAAACCTATCGCTTTCGCGGTCACTCGATGAGCGACCCTGCAAAGTACCGAAGCCGAACGGAGCTCGAACAACGCAAGCAACAAGATCCCGTCGTGCTCTTGCGCCAGAGGCTCCTGGAAACTGGGATCGAAGAGAACAGGCTCGACGACATCGACATCGAAGTCGACGAAGAGATCGACGCCGCTGTGCGTTTCGCCGACGAGTCGGCTCCGGCACGCGAAGACCTCATGATGAGCACCGTGCTCGTTCCGGAGGGCGACGCGTGAGAGAGTTACGCTACAGGGAAGCGCTCCGCGAAGCGATGCTCGAAGAGATGGAACGCGATGATCGCGTGTTTCTGATGGGCGAAGAGGTCGGTCACTACCAAGGTGCGTACAAAGTGTCCGAGGGCCTACTAGACAAGTTCGGTGAGCGTCGCGTGATCGACACGCCGATTGCGGAGGCTGGATTTGCAGGTTTGGGCATAGGGGCCGCAATGGTGGGCCTTCGACCGATCATCGAATTCATGACGTGGAACTTTTCGTTCGTCGCGTTTGATCAGATCATCAGCAATGCGGCCAAGGTTCATCAGATGAGCGCCGGGAAGATTCAAGTGCCCATCGTCTTCCGCGGACCGAACGGGGCCGCAAAGCAAGTTGCAGCACAGCACAGTCACAGCGCAGCGCCTTTCTACACGCCCATCCCCGGTCTCTACGTCATTCAGCCGAGCACGCCGCGCGATGCCAAGGGTCTCCTCAAGAGCGCGATTCGGAGCAACAATCCGGTCATCTTTCTCGAGGGTGAAACGTTGTATGGCGTCAAAGGTGAAGTTCCCGATGAGGGCGTCGAAGAGCTCATTGCAATCGGAGAGAGCCGCATCGTCCGTTCCGGCACCGATTGCACCATCGTGACCTGGGGCCGTCCCTACTACACCGTGTTGGCAGCGGCCGATCAGCTAGCGACTCAGGGCATCGAATGCGAGGTCATCGATCCACGAACGCTCCGGCCCCTCGATACCGCTCTGATGGTACAGAGTGTGAAGAAGACGAATCGATGTGTGGTGGTCCACGAGGATTGGCCATATGGTGGGCCGGGCGCCGAGATCGTCGATCGAGTTCAACGAGAAGCGTTCGACTACCTCGACGCGCCGGTGGAACGCGTCAGCGGGCTGGACGTTCCGATGCCCTATGCGCTCAATCTCGAGGACAAGGTTCTTCCTACGGAGGAACGAGTGATCGACGCGGTCAAGCGCGTCAGCTACGCGAAGTGAGGCATGGCGAAGATCATCGGACTACCCAAGCTCTCTCCGACGATGGAAGAAGGCACGCTCGTTGCCTGGATGAAGAAGGAGGGGGAGAGCGTCGAGGTCGACGACCTCTTGGCGGAGGTCGAAACGGACAAGGCCACGATGGAGTTCCGCTCTTTCGACCGGGGGGTTTTGCTGAAGATCCTCGTGCCTGCAGGCGAGACACTGGAGCCCGATGTTCCCGTCGCGATCATCGGAAAGGCGGGTGAGGATATCGGGGAGCTGCTCTCTCAACTCGCAGAGCGGTCCGTTCCTGTGTCAGCGTCAACGCCGGTGCCAGCGTCGGTGCCAGCGACGGAGCGAGGGTCGGTGCCGGCGTCCGCGTCAGTGCCAGCGACTTCGTCAGAATCGGTCGGGGGGACCGAAGGCGGAAGGGTTATATCGTCTCCTCTCGTGCGGCGCCTCGCTCGCGAGCAGGGCATCGATCTTCGCACCATTGAAGGCTCGGGACCTCGAGGACGCGTTATCAAGCGTGACATCGAGCAATCTGCAGCTGGGGTCCAAGCGAGCCCGAAAGGGGCGCGGCCCGCTCCGCGGGTCGAGAAGGCGAGCAGCATGCGGCGGACGATTGCGCGCCGCCTCACCGAATCGAAGCAAACCGTTCCCCACTACTACCTCACCATAGACGTCGACATCGGACCACTCGCGGAAGCGCGCGAGGCGATGAACGCCGAATTGCAGCAAGCGGGAAAGAAGGTTTCGCTCAACGATCTGCTCATCAAAGCTGCCGCCGTGACGCTTCGTCGGGTCCCCGAGGTGAATGCGTCCTGGATGGGCCAAGAGATCCACTACCATCAGGTGGTCGATATCTCGGTCGCGGTCGCCATCGATGATGGCTTGATGACCCCGGTGATTCGAGACGCTGATCGAAAAGGGATCGTCCAAATCGCGGACGAGGTTCGTGAGCTCGCGACCCGTGCTCGGGACAAAAAGCTCCAACCCCAAGAGATGACCCAAGGCACCTTTTCGATCTCGAATCTCGGTATGTTCGGCATCGAAGAGTTCGCTGCCGTCATCAACCCACCGGAGGCGGCAATCCTGGCGGTAGGTACGATTCGCAACGAGCCCGTCGTAGTGGATGGCGCCATCGTTCCCGGCCGCCGCATGCGTTTCACGATGAGCTGTGACCATCGAGTCGTGGATGGAGCGACCGGGGCGAAGTTCATGGCGGCCTTCAAGCGAACCGTGGAGTCGCCGCTGAACATGTTGCTGTAGACGCGTCCCGGATCAGCGTCCAGCGAGCAAGGTCACGGCAATCTCGCTATTCTCGCGTACGAAGGACGGGAACTCAGAGATGGGAATTTCGAGGCTTGCCTCGGTCAGTCCATCGAAGGTCTTGCTCGGGTCGAAGAGGTAGACCCAGCGCCCCTCGGGAAACGTGAGCGTGCGTGATGTCCCTTCCTCGATCATCGGAGCGACGAAAATGTCGGGACCCAGCAGATAGGTGTAGTCGGCGTGCGTGACGTAGCTGGTGAGCGAAGCACCGTTTTCGAACGCGACCGCGCCGTGTTTCATCAAGTATGGAAGCAGTTGGTAGTGAATCTCGACGAACGCGCGGTAGATGTCGGTCGTTTCCTGATCGAACATCCAGGGCCGATGCTCACCACCACCGCCGTTTTCCATGACGGGACTGAATGCCCCCAGTTGAGCCCAACGGATGAAGACGTCTTTGGGGCGGCCCAAGCCCGGATAAGTCTGCATGTCGGTGCGGAAGCCACCGATGTCGGAGCCGTGGGCGACGTAACCCCGTTCGCTGCTCCAGTACATGTTGCTCAGGGCATCCCGAATGCCTCCGAACGTGCCGTCCTGGTCACCGACCCATCCGGCCCAGCTGACGTCGGTAGGGGCGTAGACCCAGATGTCGGCATTGGTGTCGGTGCCAAGATTGTCGACCGGTCGCGCGGTGATGATCCGGTCTTCACCTAGCCGTTGCCGGAGGTAGTCGAACGAGTCGCGGTAGTAGGCAAAGCCGTACTCGTTGCGATCGACGTCTCGGCCCAGTCCAGGCGAGTAGGGTGCCTCGATGACGTGGGGGTCGACACCATCGCACTTCCATCCATCGATTCCGAGATCGATCGCTTTGTCCATCTGCTCGTGCCACCAGCGCACCGCATCCGGGTTGAAGAAGTCGATCAGACTCCCATTGCCCTTCCACCAGTCGACCACCCCGGGACCGCTGACGGCATCGACTTGTGTGAAGTAGCCCGCTGCGGCGGCGTCGGCGTACAGGGGCGAGTCGAGGTTGACCGCACTCACCATCCACAAGAAGATCCGCACGTTCTTGCTGTGGAAGTAGTCGATCATCGCTTGCGGGTCTGGGTACTGCGACGGCTCGAATACGAAGCTGTTGTAGCTGGTCTCCCATGGGCTATCGATGATGATCGCCCCGACCGGGATGTCATGCGCGAGGTAGTCGTCCACGAGCGCGATCGCGCTCTCCTGGGTGCTTTCGTTTTCCCAGACCCAATGGTGAAACGCCCATTCGGGCCAGGGCGCGCTCGGTTCGACGCCGGCGTCGGGGCCAGCGTCGGCGCCGGAGTCCACCCCGGCATCGGTTGGATCAGCCGTGCTGGAAGCGCAGGCCGTGATCACGCAGAGCAGGAGCAAAACCGGGAACCGGAGCATCAGCACGCACCGTGGAAGTGTTTGGCGTCGGCGGGAAAGATCTTGCCGGGGTTGAGGATGTGCTTGGGATCGAAGACGTCTTTGATCTTCTGCTGAAGGGCGATCAGCTCTGGGCTTTGCTCCATCGGCAAGTACGGCGCCTTGAGGACGCCGATGCCGTGCTCGCCGCTCAAGGTGCCACGCAGGTCGATGACCCGTTGGAACAGAGACTTGATCGCTATGTCCACTCGCGCCTTCTCGTCCGGATCGTTCCAAAGAAAATTGACGTGGAGGTTGCCGTCTCCCGCGTGACCGTACGTGGGGACCACCAGCGTTTGTTCCTGGCCGAGTTGAGCGCAGTAGCGGAGAAGATCGGCCATCTTGGTCCTCGGAACCACGACGTCTTCCGAAAGCTTGTACTTCGCCTGTCGCTTCAGGCTGTGGCTGAGCTCCCGGCGCGACGCCCAAAGTCGCTCCCGCTCCCCGCTGGTTTGGGCGACCAGCACCTCGAGCGCATCGAGGTCGAACAAAGTGTTGCCCATCCGTTCGAGCTCCGCTTCGAGCCTCGCCTCGTCGCCGTCGAGCTCGATCAGCAAGATGGCCTTCGTCTCATTGGGGATCGTCAATCCAGCCTCGGGACGCACGATCCGGATCGCTTCTTCATCGAGGAGCTCGATGCATGCGGGGAGCTGCCCTTGGGCCATCAGAGCCGACACCACTGGTGAGACCTCGTCCAAGCTCTCAAAACAAGCCAATGCAGTCACCGTGGCTTGCGGCTTCGGGATCAGGCGCAGCGTTGCTTCGGTCACGATGCCGAGCGTTCCCTCGCTGCCCACGATGAGCGACGTCAGATCGTAGCCGGTTACGCCCTTCTTGGTTTCACGCCCGATTTTGAGGATCGTGCCGTCCGCGAGCACGACGTCCATTCCCATGACGTACTCTCGCGTGACTCCGTACTTGAACGCGCGAGGACCGCCCGCGTTGGCAGCGAGATTTCCCCCGATGGCGCAGGAATCGAGGGAATTCGGGTCCGGCGGAAAGTAGAGATTCTGCTCTTCTACGGTGCGCTTGAGCTCGCCCGTGATCACCCCGGGCTGGACGTGTGTAGTCAGCTCGTGCGTATCGATCCCCTGGATTGCATTCATCTTCTCGAACGCGAGGACGATTCCACCAGGCACGGGCACCGCACCCCCGACGCGTCCGGTGCCACCCGCTCTCGGGGTCACGGGTACCTCGTGCTGGAAGGCGGCTTTCATGATCGCCGAGACGTCCGCGGTGCTCCTGGCGCGAACCACCGCTTCGGGCATGCAAGGCTCGACCTCGCTCTCGTCGTGGGAGTAACCTTCGAGCACGCTTGGGTCCCGAATCACCGAGCCGCTCCCACAGGCGCGTTCGATGGCGATCAAGGCACTATCGACGGACGACATGCCCTGAGCCTTGGGGCGGTAGCCGCGAGAGGTCAAGCGCCCGGCCTGTCGGGATGCGGTCGAGGGCCAGAGGCGCTAAGCTCCGTTTCGTATCAGCGGCCGTCGGACCGCGGCACGGTTCAAGGACCTGTCTCAGCTCGCCCGGTCGCTCCCCCAACCATGTCATTCTTTGCTTGTGTTCTGCTGGTCGCTGCAGCGGTGGCCGGCTGTGGTGAGACCGCTGCTCCCACGCTCCCCCCCGGCTCCGGGCGAGACGCCAGCATCGATCCGGACGGTGGCGTCGTCGACCACGATGCTTCGATCGCAGACGCCGGAGACGATGGCAGCGTTCCCGACGATGGAGGTGGGGATGGCGGTGGTGGCGGATCTTGGTGCGACACGAGCGCACTCTGTCCATCGTGTCCGAATAGGGACTTGCTGTGTGACGCGAACACCCCATGCCCGACCGGCTCGGTCTGTCTTTCCACCGGGTGCGGGGATGTCTCCCGATGCTTCGTCATCGGCGGTGGTGCGTGCCGGAACGACCTGGACTGCGGCGATCCCGCCTACACTTGCGACCAGACGATCGGTCGCTGCCTGCGGACCGATCCGGGCTGTGATGACTCCAACGACTGTGTCGCCGGTTTCGCATGCGAGAGCAGCGTCTGCGTCGATCGCCGAGCTCCCTGCGAGGTCGCCTCGGATTGCCCCCACGGCTTCACCTGTTTCTTTTCCAGCCCGGACCAGAGGTTCTGCCGGTACATCAGCCGTCCTTGTAGCGATGATATCGACTGCCTGGCGCTCGGCGTTCCATGCGGTGACGCGGATGGCGACGGGTCCCGGGAGTGCATGCCATCGCGAATGCCGCTCGCCTCGAGTCCGGTTTCCTGTGAGAACAGCGAATGCCTAGACCCTTCCACACCGGTATGCGAGCCAAGCGTTCAGGGGACGAGCGCGGTCTGCGGACAGTTTGGCCTCTGTGTTTCGGCGGACGATTGCGCCGACGGTTTCGAGTGCCGAGATCTCTGGGGTGACGGCCGAACCGAGTGCGTCCGGCCGGGCGGTTCCTGTGTAGATGCGAGTGATTGCGCGCTTCGGAGCGTCTGCGGGTCGACCCGGCCGAGCGGTCCGCCGGCCTGCGTGGGCGAGGTCGCAAGGTAGGGCTTACGCAAGGTCGCGATATGCGGTAGTGTGGTTTCCCCTTAATGTAAGAAATTTCACAATGATTTCGCCTCCACAAACGGTTCGCTTCCTAACGCTCGGCGCGGCGCTCGCGCTCGTAGTGGCCTGTGGGGACGGCCCGGGGACGGTCGACAGCGCCAATGAGATCATCGACCCGCCGACGCAGTGCTCTTCGGGCCGTCCGGACTGTTCGGTCAGCCAAGACTTCCCGGTCGCGAGTGATCTGAACGCCGACAACTCTGCGGGTCTTCGCTACTCCGACGAGACCAACGCGCTCGTCATCGACCGCGTGAGCATGTTGCCCGACAGCGATGGTGACGGGGTGCCCGACGACGCGGACAACTGTCCGGGAACGCCCGATTGGATCAGCTGCGATGGCGACCCCAGCAATGATGGGATCTATCAGACGCTGTTCTACGACCAGGCAGGAGACAACCAAGTCGTTCGTCGATCGATCGTGACGAGCACCGCCGAGATCCCCAAGCTCGACGTCTACTTCCTCATCGACGCCACGCCGACGCTCGCCGAGGAGATCGGGGTTCTCCAAGCCGAGATCGTCAATATCGTCGCCGACGTCCGGTCAGTCTTTCCGGACGCGCGTTTTGGCCTTGGATTGTATCGGGAGTACCCACTGCCTCCGCTCGCACCTGCTTTCAGCCAGGCGCCCTACCATCACATTCTCGATCTCACCGACGACGAGGTCTTGCTGCAGACGGCCGTGAGCACGCTCAACACCGTGCAGAACGAAACCGCGGCTTCTGCGGCAACCCAGGCGCTCTACTCAGTCGCCAGTGGTTTGGGTCTCGGTGCGATGGTTCCCAACCGTGGCATATGCCCCGATGCCGAAAACGCAGACATCGGCTTCCCGTGCTTCCGTCCCGAAGCCTTGCACGTGGTCATGAACATCACCGACGCCGAGGTCTACGACGGGCCGAACCCAACTGGGCCGCAGTACGGAGACCCTCCCTTCCAAGCAGGAATCGGGGCGGGGGTGATCGATCTCCCGCCGGTCCAAATGTTCCCCGCCCTGTTCCGAGCCGATGGTGCGGCCACCGCTTTGGACCTGGGCGACCTTTCGGCAGAGTCCTTGACGCTGATGGGCATGAGCACCCTGTTGACCAATCAGGTCAACACCGCCATCGCGCCGGGCTGCGCAACGCCGCCTCCCGTGCCCCCGGATGTGTCGCCGGGTGACGACATGGACGGCAAAGACGTGGTCCTCCGGCTGCGCTTCGACTCGGCCGTGGCTGAATTCAACGCCTTCACCAACAACACGCACTGGCCCGGCGCCAACTTGGCGCTATTCGGCGACGCGTCGCTCGACCCCTTATCGGCGCTTGCGTGCGGTGGAAGCACGAGCGGCCTCGGCGCTTGGGGAGCGATCAGCTGGTCGCCGATCACGTCGCAGCAGTACTATTTGGTGGCCGATGGTATCATTCCCGCGGCTGATCCGGGCTACATGCCGGAAGGCGCGTTCAGCATTTCGATCGTCCACGACGGAGACCCTCCCAACCCAACCTGGCGCACCGCGGATGCGCCCATCCTTTGGGACGATGTCGAAGCCGCACTGCTGAGCAGCGACATTCGCGTCGCGAGCGTCGTGACCTTGCAGGACGCGATGAGCATGAGCAGCGCCGGGAACGCCGACGCACGACTCATCGCCACCGCGACCGATGCGTTGACGAAGACTGGCGGCCAGTGGGTCACCGAAGTTTCCTCGGCCGACGGCGAGGGCCTCGATGCCGCAATCAGCAATACGATCGCGCTGGCGAAGACCGATTCTGTCTACACCATCTCGCTGGTGGACATGGACAACGACGCGACGGGTATCGACGAGCGCAATTTCGTCGAATCCATCCGCTACAAGGATTGCGCGCCAAGCGAGCCGCTCGGGTGCGACAACGGCCTGGGCGACCGGTGCCGTCGCTGCGATATCGGGGCCGTCTTGCAGCATGACGTACTGTTTTCCAACACTTCGGTCTCCCCAACTAGCGTTGCCCAGGTGTTCGACTTCGAGCTCGTGGTGCGTGCCGACGACGCCGTCGAGGTGCAGCGGATTCCCGTGAGGGTCATGGTCCCCAACGCCGCCGACCACGATTTCACCGAGATCCCCGGGTCGGCCTTCTATCGCAACGTGTACGACAGCACTGCACGATGCATCACCCCCCCGGAGCGTCCCAAGTGGGGCGACTTGACGTGGTCGGGAAGCACGCCCGACGGGTCCTCGATCGAGTTCCAGATCCGCACTGCCAATACCGCGGCCGAGCTGCAAACCGCGATTCCCGCGGTGATTACCATTCCGACCGACACGGACAGCCACACGCTCAACCTCACTGACGAGCTCATCGCCGGCGGACAGTCTTACGGCCTGCCCTACATCCAGATCACGGCGGTGCTAGACGCGTCGAACGACCCGCCTGTGACTCCCATGCTATCGGGCTGGAGCTTCGAGTTCGTCTGCGAAGCTGCAGAATAGACGGAGCCCTGCTAGCATCGGACCCGCGTGGCGAAAGCAGGGCAAAAGGGGAGCCTCGCTGCGTGGACTTGGGGTCTGATCGCTGGCGTGGCCCTGTTCGAGATCGTTGCGCAATCGTGGATCCAAGCGCAGATCCCGAGCGACGCGTCGTGGGAGGCAGCGTCCGCATTCGTTCGCGAGCGCTACCAGCCGACGGACCGCATCGTCGGAGCACCCTCGTGGGTAGACCCCATCGTGCGCAGTCACCTCGGACACCTGCTGCCGTTGCGCATCGCTGCACCGAGCGATCTCGCCGGAATCGATCGCGAATGGGAGATCAGCATTCGCGGCGCGAGCACGCACGAGGAGCCACCCGACCTCGAGGAGGACTTCGACGAGGTTCGCGTTCGCATGTGGCGTCTATCCACCGATCGAGTGCTCTACGATTTCGTCGAGCAGATTGAGCACGCCGAGGTCGAGCTCGTGACCCCGGATGGGTTGCATTCGTGTCCATGGGTCCACGGACGTCCGGCCGGCGGAGGTCTCGGACACGGGCCGATGACACCGGCCGAACGCTTCGTCTGCGACCCGCAGCGGCCCTGGCTCTGGGTCGGTGCCACCGTCCTGGCGGACCTCGATCTGCGACCGAGGCGCTGCGTTTGGCAACACCCGGCCGGAGCCGACCCGGTCCGGGTGACGTTTCCCGAAACGCCGATCGGCGACCGTCTCGTGGTTCATGGAGGCATCGACTACAACAACGAGCGCCAGCGCGTGCACGGCCCGGTGGTGCTGCGGGTCTGGATCGACGACCGCTTGGCGGGCGAGCTGATCCATCACGATGGAGATGGCTGGTCCGGCATCGAGATCGACACCTCCGAGCTCGCTCTGGACCGTGCGGTGGTTCGCTTCGAGACCACCGCCGACAATCCCAGTGCGCGACTCTTCTGTTGGTCGGCATCGACCCGGAGCGATCGATGAACCACGCGAGGGCTTTGCGGGTTCGCGATCATCTCACGGGAGCTACTTTGTGCATCGCCTACGTGGTGCTCCTCTCCGCAACCGCACCGGACTTGGCGATGTCCAGGGACGAAAGCTTCTACGTGCATGCTGCCAAGGACTATGCCGCTTGGATCTCTCAGCTGATTACCGATCCGCATTCAGCGCTCGAACGAGAGAGCATCGATCGGGCCTGGGCATACAACTGGGAGCATCCGGCTTGGATGAAGCTGAGCTTTGCGTTGAGCTGGTTGGCCCAAAAGCACTTGGCCTTGTTTCCCAGCGAATCACTCGCGTTCCGCTTTCCGGGTATGCTCACCGCCGGCCTTCTGCTTTGGTTGATCTACGGCTGGGGTGCTTCCGTCATGCCTCGGATCGGCGCGCTTTTTGCGGCCCTCGCGTTCGCACTGATGCCGCGCGTCTTCTACCACAGCCATCTCGCATGCTTTGATGTCCCCATCGCGTTTTTCATCACGCTCACGGCTTACACCTATTGGCGGGCGCTCGCGGACCGTCGATGGCTTCCTCTTCTCGGCTTCGCGTTCGGTCTTGCGCTGGCGACGAAACACAACAGCTGGATGCTGCCGGCGATCTTTCTCATCCACTTCATTTGGATTCGTCGAAACGAGGCGAGAGCCGAACGATTGGAACGTTCCTCGGGTGCCTGGCTTGCGTGGATGCTGGCGATCGGGCCGTTGGTCTTGATCGGCAGCTGGCCGTGGCTTTGGCACGACACCTGGAGCCGACTCATCGCGTATGCGAGGTTTCATTTACACCACGTCCACTACACCTACGAGTATCTGGGCATCAACTATTTCCAGCCGCCCTTTCCCGTCTCCGTGCCATTCGTGATGACGCTGTTCACCGTGCCCCTGACGGTGCTCGCCTTGGCGCTGATCGGTGCATGGTACCAGCGCGAAGAGCTGCGGCTGCCGTGGCGAACGCGGCCTGGCGACACGACGGACCGCAAGACAGCGGTACTCTGGCTCGGTTGCATGCTCGCGCCGCTCCTCGCGATTGCGCTCCCCAGCTCGCCGATCTTCGGAGGGACCAAACATTGGATCACGGCATATCCGTACTTGGCGCTCTTTGCAGGGGAGGGTCTCGTTGTGGTCATTCAGGGGCTCGAGCTCTCGACCGCGCGGCGTTGGCCGTCCTTGGCGATCGCAGCGCTCTATCTGGCGCCCGGCGCGGTGGAAACCGCACACAGTCATCCATTCGGATTGTCTCACTACACGCCGATCGCGGGCGGGGTGCCAGGAGCGGCCGACCTCGGAATGAACCGGCAGTTCTGGGGCTTCACCACTGGCAGCCTCGCAAAGTGGATCGTCCGGAGGCTTCCGGAGGGCGGCTCGGTCTGGATTTGCGACACTACGGCCGGCTCATGGGCCATGATGCAAAGAGACGGCATGATTCCGCCGAATATCCGCGCCGTCTCGTCGATGAGCGCTGCAGATCTGGTGCTGGTTCATCACGAGCCGCACTTCGCCGAGGTCGACTATCAGGCCTGGGTCGTATACGGAACGGTGCAACCGGTCTTCGTGCTCCGCTACGATGGGGTTCCGATCATCTCCGTCTACGAGAACCCAGCGCGGACCATGACCGGCGAGGCAGGCGATAGCAGCCATCAGCTAGACTGAGCGCTGATCGCGCTTTTCGGCGATGTCGCGCGCCTTATGCATGAGTGCGATCAAGCTCTCGATGATACCGATGATCACGTAGGCCGCGAGCAACCAAACGAGCGCCATCGACGGATGTATCGTCAAAGCAATCCACACGGTCACGCCGATCGCCACCGACAGGAAAAGCAGAGTTCGCCAGTTGAGGCCCAGGTCTTTGAACGAGCGGAACGGCATGGAGCTCACCATGAAGACCGAGAGACTGATCACGAGAACGGCAATCAGAAATGGAGAAAACGGTAGCTTTCCCGTCAACGTGTTTGCCACCACGATTGAGATCAAGATGCCTGCAGCGGCTGGTATCGGTAGCCCCTGGGTGTACTTGCCGGGCCGATGTGGCTGACCGTCGTCGCCGGTCGAGGTGACGTTGAAGCGCGCCAACCGGATTGCGCCGGCCGCGACGAAGAGAAAGCCGATGAGCTTGCCAGTGGTGCCGAATTCGGAAAGCGACCAGTGGTAGACCAGGATCGCCGGCGCGACGCCAAAAGAGATCATGTCCGCGAGAGAGTCGAGCTGGACCCCTATCGCCGTCTGCGTCTTGGTGAGGCGAGCCACCCGGCCGTCGATCCCATCGAAGAATAGCGCGAAGACGATGAGAAGCGCCGCCCGGTAGAAATCATCTGCCGTCGGTTGCTCCGAGAGGATCAAAATCGCGTAGTAACCACACAACACACTCGACAAGGTGAAGAGGTTGGGGAGTATGAAAAGGCTCTTGCGAAGGTCGACTTTCACGCCGGTCTCGAATCTTTCCGTTCAATCTGCGCCCCTAGGCTACGAGACTGGGAATTGGGTGTCCACTCCGGGTGTCGTATCACGGCGAGCCCATTGGCAAAAGGGCGGCGTGGCGCAGGCCGAGCGCGAGGTTGCGTAAACGAAGCTCGCCGCTCGCTTCGTAGAGATCCTCGAGCGACTTCGCGGCGCGATTCGGGCGACCCTGGAGGAAATCGAACATTGCGGCTGCTTCCTGGGTACCACGGCCGCCCGCATCAGCGAATTCGACCAAGGCATGTTCGCGTTTTTCGAGCGACTTGCCCCAACCGTGCAGCGCCAGCCAGCCCCAGTACGCCTGAAGCTCGATTTGTGAGAACCCTTCCACGAAGGCCCGACGGTGGATCGAGTTCCAACGCGCTTTGTAAAAGACACGAACCGTCAGGGGCGGCGCAATGACGGTGTTGCGATACACGGCTCCATACTGTCGAAGGACTTCTCGAATGCCACCGAGGACACTCACCTCGTAGTCGTTCTGTGGATCGCGGGTGCCGTCGCCGAACACCCGCACGAAGTCTTCGGTAGCGCTTGCTCTCATGGTTTCGAATGCCTGCGGTCCAAGCCTGTCGACGAGCATTTCGGTGGCATGATAGATCGCAGCCTGACGTTGATCGTACTCGACCATCTTGTACGGGGGGTTGGCTTCCGAGAGCCCATGCTCGAGGAAGAGCGCCCTCAGCGCCCGCACTTCGTCTGTGTCCGGCAACTCCTTCGCCATTGCCTCGTCGAGGCGAATCGCATCGGACACTGCAGCGCGGTCGAGAACGAGGCTTGGCATCTCCCACGGCTCCACCGGCTGCGGGATCGCCAAGGTTGCACCAAGGAGACTCCCCGCGGCAACCCACAAGATCAGCTTCATGCCGGATTCGGTCACCAGAGACGGACTCTATCACGCTCGGCGAAGCTGCTGCCATTTCGATACCTGCTAGGCTTTCCGAACGCCATGAGGGTTTGCGTTCACTACTATGCCGCCGCCCGGGAGCTTGCAGGGTGCGAGCGTTCCACGTTCGAGTTCGCCCCCCCAAGCGTGCCGCAGACCGATTTGCGCAAGGCGATCACGGCCCGGTTTCCTTCTCTCGGGCCCTTCGTCGAACGCATGCGGTTGGCGGTCAACGGAGATTTCGTCGATCCGAGCGAAGTGCTTCGCGATGGCGATCGCGTCGACGTCATGCCACCGGTTGCCGGCGGTTCGCCCGTCGTTCTTTGCAGGATCAGCGATCAAGAGATCTCGCTCGACGAAGTCCGAAAAGCGGTTGAGCGCCCCGGAGCGGGGGGCATCTGCATCTTTCTCGGTGTCGTCCGTGACCATGCGGGCGGACAAGCGGTCTCCCGGCTCGACTATGAAGCCCACGAAAGCCTCGCGGACAAAGAGATGCGCCTGGTGCTGCAGGGTGTTGCGGCCGAGCATACGGACGTCTGGATCGCTGCGGCCCATCGGGTCGGGAGGCTCGGCGTTGGAGACGTCGCGGTCTGCGTCGCAGTGAGCGCCGCACATCGAGAGGACGCCTTCACGGCATGCCGTAAGGCAATTGATCGAATCAAAGAAACGGTGCCACTCTGGAAGAAAGAGTGGGGGTCCGACGGGGAAGCCCACTGGGTGAACCTCGAGGGCTAGCTTCCTGCGAGGCCGCGCACGTCCGAAAGCAGAGCGCCGTCCAACACACCCACGCAGGTCAGGTGGGCGTCGTCCGGATGCAGATAGCGCTGGGCCAGGTCTTGGATGTCATCGGGCGTGACTCGTGCGACCTGTTCCGCCACTGTCTCGATTCGATCGGGAAGACCAAACAGAGCACCGCTTCCGACGAAGTGAGCCGTTCCTTCTGGACTGTCACGAACCGTCCGCAGATCCCACAAATAGCGTTGCTTTGCCTTCTCGACCTCTTCAGCGCTCGGTGCCTGATCTCGGAGCTCCTCGATGAGCTCCAAGACCGTCTCGATCAGCAGTGGAGCCTTTTGGTGCTCGACCGAAGCTCCGAATTCAAACACGCCGCAGTCTTCGAAGGCGTCATTGCCGGCGAACGCTTCATAGGCCAAGCCGCGCTCTTCACAAATGGTGCGGTGCACACGCGTGCTCAAGCCGTCGTCGAGGACTCGCGCCAGAAGGAGCAGGATTGGCGCTTCCGGGCTCAGCGCTCCCGGTGTGTGAAACGACACTCGCACATCCGTCTGGTTGCCATGCTCACGGAGATAGGAGAAACGCGTCGAGGACTCGCGCCGACTTGCGGGGCTCAGCGCGATCGATTCGCCGACGGGCATGCCGTCGAAGTGCATGCCAATCGCGTCGCCAATCTCGTGTGAATCGAAATCGCCCGCCACGCAGATCACCGAGTTGCGCGCGGTGTAGTGCCGGCTGTGGTGCTCTCGCAAGTCGCGCGTTTCAAAACGATCGAGATTGGCCAGGGGACCCGCGATCGAGAAGCCAAGCGGGTCGTTGGGGTAGAGTAGTAGGCGCGACACGTTGCTGATGTCGATTTGTTCGCCCTCCTCGTTGAGCTCTTCGAGGATCTCCTCGCGAATGATCTGTTTTTCGGTGCGCAGCTCGGTCAAGAGCGGCTGTCGCATCACCTCGGCGAGCAATGCGACCCCTTGGACGATCGTCTCCGTCGGGAGGGTCAGATCATAGGTCGTGAAGTCGACGTGGGTGGCCGCGTCGAGGGTTCCTCCGAGCCGTTCGATCGCCAGGCTCAGCTCGTGTGCAGCGGGGTGTGCCTCGGTGCCTCGATACACCATGTGCTCGAGAAAGTGGCTCAGCCCGTTGCTGCGCTGGGTCTCGTAGCGGGAGCCCACCCGGATGAAGAACGAGACGGTCGCAGACTGCAGGTGGTTCAGCGGAACGAGGCGCACACGAAGGTTGCCGTCGAGCGTCGACGACTCGACGGGAAGCTCGGGAAGACGCACTCCGTTAACTACGGCCATCCGAGGTCTGGAGCGGGTGGACGCGGAGGGACTTGTCGGCGGTGGCCTTGGCGCGGAGCTGCTGAATGTAGAGGTCGACAGTCTCTTTCTTCTTGAGCGTTTCGAGGACCTCGCGGGTGGACTCGCGGACGGCATCGGTGAAGCCTGCCGGGTCGGGTCGCTTCCGGTCGATGAGACGGAAGATCACCCACTCCCGGCCGAGCTTGACGGGCGCAGTGGGGAATACTTCGCCCTCCGGCAACGCGAAAACCGCATCTAGCAAAGCTGCAGTCGAGAGGCCGGGCACCGGCGTGTCGGAACGGCCGAACTCCGCCGTCTCCTCGAGCTTGGGGCTGAGTGCAGACTCGCCACCCTTCTCGGCCGCAGCCGAGAGCTTTTGGCCAATCGCATCGTCGTCCTTGGCCTGTTGCCACGCTGCCAACGCTTTTGCTGCCGACTCACGCGCACGCGCTTCGAGCCAGTCCGCTCGGTACAGACCCTCGGCGAGCTCTCGCTTGGCTTCCTCGACGGGCACGTCGCCCTCACGAATCGCGAGCACCTTGATCACGTGGAATCCATAGCTCGTCTCGACGACCTCGGAGATGTCGCCCACCCCCATCGAAAACAGTGCTTCGTCGAACGACTCAGGCATGGTGCCCTTTCGGAGAAAACCGATGTCTCCGCCGTTCTTCGCGGTGATCTGGTCGCCGCTGTATTGCTTCGCGAGCGCAGCAAAATCTTCACCCTTGGCAGCGCGCTCCCGGAGCGACTCGGCTTGCTTCTTGGCCTCGGCCTTCTGCTCGGGCGTCGCGTAGCTACCGGCTTTAACGAGGATGTGGCGCGCGCGTACCTGCTTCTCGAGGTTCGTATACCGGTGCTTGTTCGCTTCGTACTCTGCGGTGAGGCGATCTTCGTTGTCGGCCATCCATGCCGCTAGCGCCGTCTCCGAAATCGCTGGCATCTGCCGCACGTAATAGGCAGGTGAGAAACGAACGTACTTGATCTTGGCTGTGTCGTTCTCGCGGACATAGTCGTCCCAAATCTCGGCTTCGCTGACGTTGACCGACGAAGCGACGAGACTGCGCATGCGCGAAGCGAGGTACTCGTCCACCTGGGCGTCAGCGAACTCTCCGACGCTACGGTGAAGACCGTTCTGGATGTAGCGCTCGGCGAGATCCTTGTTGAAGGAGCCCTCCTTGTCCGCGAACGAAACGGGAATCTCGCCTTGAGGTAGCATCGGCGGGGCCCCGACACCCAGCGACAGAAGAATGACCCCATCCTTCACGAACCGCACCATCACCTCGTCCTGGCTGACATCGAAGCCGACCCTGCGCGCCTCACGTGCAAGCAGGGTTCGATCGATCAGACCGTCGAGCACAAGCTCGGGCAATCGCATCGAGCGTTGCGTCTCCTCTGGGAGTCGCCCGAAATTCGCGACTGCGTACGCTGCCTCGAAATCGCCTCTGCTAAGCGTCTGATCGTAGACCCGGGCGAGATAGGTGCTGCCCCCCGCGGCGCATCCCTCGGCCTGACCGCCTCCGAATTGAAGGGCGAAGACCGCCGAAAGCGCCACTACGAGGAGAACCAGAAAGAAGCCTTTGAACTTATCGATCATCACCAATTGCCGTTTAAAAGAGGCCGAACCATAGAGGAGACGTCGGCTTGCGGCAATCTGCGATTTTCTGAGCCCTCAGACGGCCAGGCAGTTGGCGTGAGGCGACAAGGCTTTTACACTCCGGACTCGGGTGTGCCGACGGCCTGTACGTCGGAAAGTAGGGGAAATGTGACCCAGGGCTCGAGCCTACCGCCGCTCAAGACGAACGACAGCAAGTATGGCCTCATCGCGCTGCTCCTGCTTCTTGCGGCGGGCGGCCTTTGGTTCTTCCTCAGGACAGACGACTCCGAGCCTGGGCGCGAGGATGTCGAGCCGGCCGTCGAAGCACCTACCCGGGAGCAGTTTGCCCCCGAGATCGAGATCCCGGAGGACGCGGCCATACCGCAGGGCACCGAGGCCGACGAGGCAAGTCCGAAATCAAACGCTTCGCGACAGACCCGTCCCGCCGAAAGGGAATGCCTGGGCACGCTCGCCGCCTCCCAGATCCGTGACGTCATCAACGGCCCGCCCCGCAAGCAAGTTCAGACCTGTTACGAACGTGCCCTGAAAGACAACAACCTACTCCAGGGTTCGATGAAGGTGCTGCTGACCATCGGCGTGAACGGCAGCGTAACGGCGGTTTCGGTGGAAGGGTCGCTGCACGATGCCCAGGTGTACTCGTGCGTGAGGCGCGTCGCCAAGACCTGGAAGTTTCCCGAGCCGCAGGGCGGTTGCGTTCAAACCTCGTTGCCATTCCAAATGACGCCGAAGCTCTGAGCCGCTCAGGATGCGGCGAATCGCAGAGCGTCCGCCACGTCGTCAGGGCTACCGATGAACACCGGCGTGCGCTGATGGAGCTCTTGCGGCTCGATCGAGAGGATTCGAGACTTCCCGTCGGAAGCAACGCCCCCGGCTGCTTCGACCAGAAAAGCCATCGGAGAGGCCTCGTACAGAAGGCGGAGCTTGCCCCGCTTGTTCTTCGAGTCGGCTGGATACACGAAGATGCCACCGCGAAGCAGCGTTCTATGTAGATCGGCGACCATCGCTCCGATGTAGCGCAGCCCGTAGGCGGGTCTGTTCTCGTTGGGTCTCTTCACCCAGTCCACCCAGTTGCGAACTCCCTCGTCCCACTTGTGGTAGTTGCCTTCGTTGATCGAATAGATGTTGCCCCGTTTCGGGATCTTGATCTTTGGATGCGACAAGAAGAACTCACCGACACCTGGGTCGTACGTGAAGCCATCCACTTGTTCACCGGTCGAATAGACCAACATATTCGATGAGCCGTAGACGATATACCCGGCAGCCACGATGTCGCACCCGGGTTGCAAGAGGTCTTTCAGAGTCCCGGGTTCGCCATCTGGTGTGAGGCGACGGTGAATCGAAAAGATGGTGCCGATCGACGCGTTGATATCGATGTTCCCAGAGCCGTCGAGTGGGTCGAACTGGAGCACGTACTTGCCCTGCGGGTACTGAGACGGTATCTGAATTGGCGCTTCAACCTCCTCGCTTCCCATGACGCACACATGCCCACCTGCTTCCACCGTGCTCACGATGACGTTGTTGGCGAAGTCGTCGAGCTTCTGGACCTGCTCGCCTTGGACGTTGGTGGTTCCCGTACGTCCGAGGATGCCCGAGAGGCCTGCTTTGCTGACCCGACTGCCTATGATTTTGGCGGCCAAGCCGATCTGTTGGAACAGCCCGGTGAAATCTCCGGTCGCTTCCGCCATCCGGCGCTGGCGATCGAGGAGGTGTCGTTCTAGCGTAGTTCCGATCGGGCTGTCCGGCGCCGGGCCAATCGATACTCCTCGAGTCATAGCTGGCGGGCATACCAGAGCCCCTAGCTCCACGCTAGATATCCCCAAATTAGGATATCAATTTATGCTTGTGATATTGTAAACTTCCTGTGGTGGGGCAAGTATGACGAACTTCGGCACGTGGCTCGACGCTATGCAGAAGCGGAGAACGGGGATCCCCCGCATCCGCAGCGTCAAAGGCCTTCCGGGCGTGCTCGCGCGCGGGGATCTCAGCGTCGTGTACCAGCCCATCGTCTCCCTCACCACGATGGAGCCGTTTGCCTACGAGGCGCTGGTGCGAAGTGACTCGCCCCACTGGGTCAACCCGCCCAAGCTCTTCGACGAGGCGATCAAGTCAGGCTACGTGGGTGCCCTCGGCCGAGCCATTCGCGAGTTGGCAACCGCCCATTGCGCCGGCAAGCCCCTGTTCCTGAACGTGCACCCGAACGAGTTCGACGAGTCCTGGCTCGTTCAACCCGACGATCCGATCTTCACGCACGATCAGCCGATCTATCTCGAAGTGACGGAGTCGGTTCCGCTCACGCACTTTGCGTACTGCCACAGCGTATTGCGGGAGATCCGCGGCAAGGGAGTTTCTCTCGCGGTCGACGATCTCGGCGCCGGCTACTCGAACCTGAAATACATCGTCGACCTCAAGCCAGAGATCGTGAAGCTCGATCGCACCTTGATCGCCGACCTCGCCGATGATCGCCGTGCACAGGTATTGGTTCGACACATCGTCCGGCTTTGCCACGAGCTCGGTGCACGCGTAGTTGCCGAGGGGATCGAGCAAGAGACCGAAATGAATGTCGTCATCGATTGCGGCGCCCACTACGGTCAGGGCTACTACTTCGCACGCCCGGCGTTTCCTGCGCCAGGGATCAGTGTGACGCCTCGCGCCGTCATGAGACAGGGCGCCTGAGGCAAGCAACTCAGAACGGGACGGACTCGTAACTCACGTCGCCGCCTTCGTGTCCCTGCACTTCGAGGATTCCGCTCACCCGTCGGCCCGCAGGACCGCGCTGCATGGCGACCACGAGGTCTACCGTGTTGCCGATCAACGGAGCCACACAAGCACGCTCCGCCCCTCCGCAACCCGCTGCCAGCATAATGCCTTCAATGGCGTCTTTGTTGCTCCAACAGTGCACCCCCAGTAGATGGCCGGGTTCGCGGCCGAGCAATGCGGCGAGCGCTTTCATCGTGTCCGCGCCTCCGAGATCGTTGATCACCAGATGCTCGGCGCGGAGGCGTGTTCCGAGCTCGATCGCTTCGCTCAGAGAGAGTCCTGAATCGGCCGCGATCAATGACACCACCCGGTCCCGATCGAGGTCGAGATCCGGAACGGCTTCGATGGCGATGGTGTTCTCCGTGTCCGGGAGCTCGCGCGCGAGCGCGGACATCATTTCCGTCACGCCCGATCCGAGTGGGCCGGCGACCACGATGTTGCGGCACTCTGCCACCGCCTTCGCCAAGTACGTGGCGGCGTCGTTGCTCATCCAGTCGTTCTTCGCGAGTTGCTCGAGCGACATCGAGCTGTCGAGACAGAGCTCGATGACGGGGCCCTTCATCACGAGAGGCGGTTGCATGATCGTCAACCTGGGGCCGAACGACAATCGTCCGTGGATCAAAGGCCTCGCGTCGAGTGTCTGCCCGCTCTGGGCAACGAGCCTCCGCGTGACTCGCCGCAGAGCGGCGTCGGAAGAGAACCGCGATGAGCTCGCTTCGAGGCCGTCGCCCTTGTCGACGAACAAGTGTGCCGGCCCGTTCACGACGATGGTTCGAACGGACTGATCCGACAGGAGGTCATCAAGCGCGCCGAGGCCCACCGCTTCGTGCAGTGCAACGTGGGCCGCCTCGCGCATGTCGACGTCCGCATTCATCGATCCGTCGGTTTGCATCGCAAGAAAAGTCTCGGCGATCGCTGCGCGCGCGGCCGACCATCGCTCCTGATTCTTCATCGCCGCCGGATCGATGTCTTCGATGTCGATGCGCTCCGCGAGACGGCTCAATAGCGAAGTAAGGGGGTCGAGCGACGGCAGTCCTGTCTCGGTTCTCGGAGAAATCCGGGGTTGTTCCGTGTCTGGCTGCTCGATTCGAGGTGGCAGGCTGGTGACCCGCACGTCTTCGATCCCAGCCCTTCTGAGGTCGGCCGCACTCGCGCGGCGCGCGCCCAGAGAGCGCTTGGCGGGGATCGCGCCTTCAGCGGCTGCGGACGATTTCACTGGCAATGGCGGCGGTTCGGAAACGCGCGGGACTTCGCTCGCCCTCTCATCCCCTTCGTTGACGGGCTCGAGTGTGATGATGAAGTCAGCGATATAGATCTTGTCGCCCTGCTTCAGGGGCTGTGGCGACGTGATCTTCCGGCCGTTGACCCAAGTTCCATTGGTGCTGTTCAGGTCGATGACCACCGCGTGGCCTCCCTCGAGGGTCAGGCGGGCGTGCTGCTTGGAGACATTGCGCTTCGACAGGACGATGTCGTTGCCCTGGACGCGCCCGACAGTGAGCTCTGGCTTCGAAAAATCGAGCCTTCGCCGCGCGCCCCCCTCATCGGTGATCACGACCGCGTACATATCCCCAGCTCATTCAACGGTCGGCAACCCTTCCCGTCAAGTCAGCACCATTGTCGCCCCGCCGGCTGAGCCTTGCACTCGCGCGCTCACCCTTCCGGTCTGCTCGAATAACTCATTGAAAGCATTGGTTATTCAGCCATTTTGTACCCACGATTGTCGGGGATTGGGGTTAAAAAACCGTCCACTCCGACGGGAATCGATACCACCGAACGGGTCAACTGGGGTAGTTTACGGGGCATGCCGGGTGGGTTTTTGATTGTCGAGGACGAGCCGACGTTGGCCCGGACCCTCGCTCGTACATTTGGGCGTCACGGGCCGGTCGACGTCGTACACAGCATGGCCGCAGCGCGTGCGAAGCTAGAAAACCATTCGGAATGGACCGGCGTCATCCTGGACCTGATTCTGCCGGACGGATACGGCTTGGATCTGCTGGGAGACATCCGGCGAATGCACGGGGAGCTGCCCGTGCTCGTTCTCACGGGAGAGCTCAATCGTGATGTGGTCAACAAAGTGCAGACGATGCGGGGCGAGTATGTCTGCAAGCCGGCGTCGGCGGACAACCTCAATCCGTTCATTCAGCGCGCCCTAGCCCAGGAGCGGGTCGATGACGCGGCGATTGGACAGCGCATCGAGCATTTGGCCCGGCAGCTCAAGCTCACCCGCCGAGAGACCGAGCTTCTCACGCTCTCCGTCGACGGGCTCTCGCGCAAGGAGCTGGCGGACGCGCTGGGCGTTGCGGAGAACACGGTGAAAGCCCAGATTCGATCGCTCTTGAAAAAGAGCGGGGCAAGGAGCCTGGCGACGCTCGCCCAGAAGGTCATCAAGGGGGCGACCCGGGACAGCGTGCTGCCAGGCGAGCCTGTGACGACTAGCGACTGAGCACGGTTTCCAGTCGCTCGAGATCTTGCTGTATCGTCACTCGGCTCTTCGCGGGCGCTCTCGCGGCTCGTCCACCGAGGACGATCATCACGCGTTCTGGTATCGCACGTTCGATCGCGGCGACCTCTCGTTCTGACTCTATGGGGCTCAAGTTCGTGATTGAAAGCATGAGCGCTTCGGCTTTGGTATCGACCACGGCGTATGCGATCTCTTCCGCTGGGAGATTCGGACCCAGGTAAAGCACACGCCAGCCATGCATGGCTGCGAGCATGGCTACCATGAGCGCACCGAGCTCGTGGTCTTCTCGTGCCGGAGTGGCGACCACCATCCTTCGTGTTCCATCGTTCGAGGGGTACAGACGCATCAATGAAAACAGCAATCCGCGCATGACCGACGAGCAAGCATGCTCGTGTACGATTCGAAGCTCACCGCGCTCCCAGCGCTCGCCGACCTCGACGAGAATCGGTCCGACGATCGCCTTCAAGAACTCGCATGGCTCGGTGCTCAGCGCGGCGCGCGACAGCATCTGCTCGGCCTCCTCGACGCGAAGATGTTCGATGGCCGCGATGACCCGATCACGGACTGCGGGGAGATGTTGCGACGCCGGCGGGCTCGAAGGTGTGGGAAACACCGCAGCCATGTGCCGCAAGTCGACATCGGGAAGTTTCGCAATGCCCCCGATCGAATGGCCGCTCTCGACGAGCTTGTGCAGCAGGCGGAGCCTCTCGACGTCTGCGTCGGTGTAGAGGCGGCCGCCCGCTTCGGTCCGCGTCGGCAGAACTGCGGCGTAGCGCTTTTCCCACATGCGTAGCGTATGGGTCGAGAGCCCCGACATCTTCGACACCATTCCCACCCTGTATTTTGGTTCGTCCGCCATATTAATCCTTCAGGGTCTACGCAATCGGGCCTCATCGAGGAGCTGTCTAAGGATCGTCTATACCCGCTGAGTAGACGGATCAAGATCGGTAGCGACAAGAAAGGAGCAATTCTGCACTTGACACCCCTACGGCCCAAACGCATATACGTAGACAAGACCTAGACATAACTTAGACAGGTCGGAGGAGAGAATGATGAAGAAAGTACATTTTGGACTAGTGGGCGCTGTCGCGATGGGGCTCCTCACATTCGGATGCGGAAGTGACAGCACCAGTGGAACCGCTGGGACGGGTGGCAGCGGCGGCTCAGGGGGCAGCGCTGGCTCAGGGGGCAGCGGGGGCATGGCAGGCGTCGGAGCGATGGTCACGGCCGTCCACCTTGCGCCCGAGGTTCCGAGCGCAGCCAGTACCGCGGTAGCAATTTTTGTCGATGGTACAGACTCTGGAGTGACGATCGAATATGGTCAGTCGACCGGTCGGATCCCGCTTCCAGCCGGGACATATGACATCGGTCTCGGTCTGCCGGGTGGCGATGCGCCCCTGTTCCAGCTCGATGGCGTGGCGCTTAGCGACGGCGACGACCTGACCGTCGTTGCATACCGGACCAATGAGGCGCTTCCGGTGGACGTTTTCGTCTTCAGCAACAGCACCGCCGGTCTCACGGCGGGCAGCGGTCGCGTCTTCGTTGGACACGGCGCCAATGATCCAGCTCTCAACCCCGTAAACATTTCGACCTCGAATGCGACCGGCGACGCGCAGTGCATGACGCTGATCCCAGATTTCTCGTTCGGCACCACCTTCCCTGCGGACGGCGTGGCGGACTTGGAGGCCGGTACGCTCAACGTTGGTTTCGACGTGACGACTGATGACATGGACGCCTGCCCGCAGGTGGGTCCAGTCCCGGTGCCAGTGACGGCTGACGTCGTGAGTATCCTCATCGCCGTGGACGAAAACACCTCCAACGACATGGGCCAGCTCGGCCCCGAGCTCTGGGCCATCATTCCCGATGTTCAAGATGCCCCCATTCGTTTGATCAATACCCCTTAGCGCTGAATCTCCTTGCCCAAACCAGGGGCCGCTCACATCTGCTGAGCGGCCCCGTTTTTTTGTGCGGTTGACCGTGCGCCAGGAGTCCGGTTACGACCTCCCTCACGATGAGTGCGTCGAGCAAGTATCACAGAGTCTCGCGCGCAGCGTTGGTGTTGCTCGCATCCTACGTCGGGTGCCAAGACGGCAGCGCCCCTGAGGAGCCCTTCCGACTCGACGGCTTCGGCAAACCGGCCGGAATACCAGACCCCTACGCGCACTCCGCCTCGCGCTTTGGCATCGTTCCTCTTCATGCGGGGTTCAGCCCCGATCCGCGCGTGGTCGGCGGGACCGCGATCGGGGAGGTCCCCGCGGATTCGATTCACCGCAAGTGTCCCGGGTGGATCTCCGCGAATCCGGATTATCTGCTCCATGCCGACACCGCGTTCTTCCGGCTCTATGTGCTGGGGCGCTCGAGCTCCGCGGTTCGGCTCGTGCTGAGAAAGCCTGACGGTTCGGTGATCTGCAACAACGGCGGTGGCAAGAAGGATTTCATGATCCGTTCCAACTTTTCGATCGGAACGACCCAGGTTTGGGTAGGGGTGACGGAGAAAGGCGCCACTGCAGACTACAGACTCGGCTTCTCCGAAGTGAAGTCACGGCCATCGTCGATTCGTTTTCCCCGCGAGGACTAGGGCTTGCGGCGGCGCCAAAGCGCGAGGCGCTCTTTGCCTTCGCGTCCGGGGTGTGTCTGCTCTATCTCGACGACCTCCGGCTCCTCGAACCCGTCTTCGATGAGACCTCGAACCAGTTCCGTGTTGACCGGCCACGGGGGACCATGCTTCCCGGAGATCGGATCTTCGAACGGGAATAGTAAAGTGGCGAGAGTGCCGGCCGGCTTCACGAAACGCTTCATCGTCGCGCCCCACGCGTTGCGCTGGTCCGGATCGAGCGCGCAGAAAAAGGTGTAGTCCCAGACAAAATCGAAAGCGGTCGCCGGTTGGTATGAAAACACATCGGCCACCTCGTATACGACTGTCCCCCCGAGATTCGGGTGAGCGTTCAGGAACGCCGTTCGCGCTTCCTCGGACAGATCGATGCCGACGACCTCACGATCCGTTCGTGCAAGGGTTGCCAAGTCGTAGCCCGCTCCGCAGCCGGGTACGAGAATGCGACCCGCGGGCACAGCGCCCCGCTCGAGCAAACTGTGAAGCGCAGGCGGCGATCCGCCGGCATCCCATGGTGTGCGCCCTGCTTTCCATGCTTCCCGCCAATCGACCGGTGCCATCGTCGCCTCTCAGTCGATGAGCCCAGCGGCTCTTGCTGCCTCGCGGGCGATTGGGAGCACGGCATCGTATGCGGCCGCGTTGCAAGCAAGAATGCCGCCGCGATTGCGCATGTCGGTCCCGCCGTAGTGATATGGGTTGCCGGCCAGATCGGTGAAGCGACCGCCCGCCGCCTTGATCAACGCTTCCGGCCCGCACGCATCCCAAGCGCTCGACTTATCTGCGACGTGCACGTAGAGGTCGGCCTTCTGTTCGGCGATGAGGCCAGCCTTGAGTCCAACCGAGCCGCTGGTCTGCTCCTCGGTGATCCCAAGCCGGGCGATGATTGCGTCGACGGCCTCGTTGCGGTGGGAGCGCGACACCACGAGCTTGAGCTGATTCGGCTCCGCGACATCGCTGACCCTCAACGCGCTTCGCTCGCCGCCCTCGTCCAGGTAGGCCCGTCCGCCCACGACGCCACAGTACAGCTTGTCGTTGTCTGGGCGGTACACGACTCCAGCTCTGGCCGTTCCATCGATCGCCAATCCGAGCATGACTGAAAACTCACCGTTCCGTGCGACGAACTCTTTGGTGCCGTCGAGTGGGTCTACGTACCAGCAACGCCCACCCTGGAGCGCGTCGCGTTTGTCTGGAGTTTCCTCGGCAACGATGCCGTCGCCCGGGAAAGCGCGTTTGAGCTCGTCGACGATGTAGGCGTTCGCCCTGGTGTCGGCCTCGGTCACCGGATCGGCTTCGGCCTTGTAGGAAACCTCGAAGTCCGTTCCGTAAATCTCCATCAAGATCGCGCCGGCCTGTCGCGCGATGCGGGCGGCCACCTCGATTTCTCGATCAAGCATGCTGAGCGTGTACCACGGGACCATACCCGTGCCACCGCTCACCGCGAGAGGCGTTGCAAGAATCGAAAAAGCAGAGCGGCCACTTCGTCGACGCTTTGGAGAATCACAACGGTCCCGGGCGAAAGGTCCCGACGCTCCTCGGAGCGAACGAATGCGCCCACGCCATGTTCGGTTGCGAAAGCGATTGCGGGGAGGTCTGTGAGGTCGTCTCCGGCGAAGAACACGGACCGTGCACCGCTTCTCTCGAAGATTTCCATCAAGGCACTGCCTTTGTCGTGATGCACCGCCTCGGCTTCGCGCAGCGCCTTCCCGCGACGCACGTGGAGGCCGAGGCTTTCGGCGAGCGCATCGGCTTCTCGAAGCAACTGCTCCGCACGTCCCGGATCGTTCGCTGCGATGCCCCGCACGTGCACTGCGATTGCCTGGGGCTTGTGCTCGATGAAAGCGTCCTTTGCATGCGCATCGACCCATCGCCGAAACCGATCGAGCGCCTCACGTTGTTCCGGCGTGAGCTCGCGCCGCGGTTGCTTTTCTCCTGGGGCCAACACGAGCCCCCCATGCTCGACCGCGCGCCACACCCCTTCGAGCTGCTCCATCCGTGCCAACGAGCTCAGGTCGCGTCCCGTGACGAGCGCGAGCTCCAACATGGGCAACTTGGCTAGGGCTGCCAACGTGAAAAGGGTTTGCGCTGGAATTACCGCGAGGTCCGGGTCCGGCGCGATCGGGGCGATCGTACCGTCGACATCCAGTGCCAAGAGCAACGGGCGCTCCAGGTTGATGAGGCTATCGAGGAGGCCTTCGATACGGTTCACTCGCCCTCCAAGGCTTCGATGTAGCGGTCGGCCCATCGGTGCACGTCGAGGCGCATCACGGCGGCTCGCGACAATCGCATGCGCTTGCGCTTTTCGGGAGCCTTCATCGTGAGCGCGCGATGAATGGCCTCGCCGGTGGACTCCAAATCATAGGGATTGACCAAGATGGCGCCTCGCAGGTGTCTCGCTGCGCCGGCGAATTCGCTCAGGACCAGCACACCCTCTTCGTCGGTCCGAGCCGCGGCGTACTCGTGTGCCACGAGGTTCATCCCGTCCCGCAGCGGCGTGACCAGGGCCACGTCGGCAGCGCGGTAGTGCGCGAAGAGAGCTTGCTGACTCAGATTTCGGTACAGATAATGAACCGGAACGCGCCCCGTATCTGCGTAACGGCCGTTGATATCGCCCACCATGCGATCGATCTCTCGCTTGAGATCGGCGTAGGCTTTGACGTCGGTTCGGCTTGGCACCATGATCTGGATCAGAGCGCACTGGGAGCGGGCGGCCTTGTCTCGGCGGAGCACACGTTCGAACGCGGCGAGCCTTTCGGGAATCCCTTTGGTGTAGTCGAGGCGATCGACGCCGAGGATCAGCTGACGGTTTCCCGTTGCCTGATGAATTCGCTCGACCTCGGCCCCCACGTCCGGGTCGAGTGCCACGGCCTGCAGCTCGTCGACTGGGACGCCAATCGGTGCGGCGATCGTCGTGACCTTGCGGCCACGATACTGCACCGTGTCCCGCGACACCCCGTACGTGGTGAATCGCTCGACACACTCGCGGAAATGCTCCGCGTACTCCGGCAGATGGAAACCGAGTATGTCCGCCCCGAGAAGCCCTTCGAGGATCTGCTCGCGCCAGGGCAGGATTCCGAACGTGTCCGGCGAAGGCCACGGGATGTGGCAAAACCAGCCGATACGGGCCTTGCTGCGCTTTGCCCGTAGCATGCCTGGGACGAGCATGAGGTGGTAATCCTGGATCCAAATCAGGTCGTTCGGCCCGCTCATGGAGCGTATGGTTTCGGCGAATTGCTGGTTGGCGCTCAGGTAGCTCGACCAGGGGGCGTCGCCGAGTCGGATCGTTGGCTCGAAGCCATGGAGCAACGGCCAGAGCACCGCGTTGGAGACGCCTTCGTAGAATCCGCGCTGCTCGGCCCGCTTGAGTGGGACCTGCACGAGCTCATAGGAGAGCCGCGGCGCCGGAATCGTGACCGCCTCGAACTCCCTGGCGGGCTGTGCGCTCACCCAAACGCCGCCGCGTTTCTGTAAGACCGGATCGAGGGCGGAGACCAAGCCCCCAGCTGCGCGGACCCAGCGTTCTTCGCGTCCGCGGCTAGCTTCGTGCCGATAGGGGCCGCGGTTCGATACCACCACGAGCTTTCGGCGCTTTCTCACCATCGCGTCGCATTGTAGTCTGCGAGACGTCATGGACCCAGCGCAGTTTCTTCAAGGCCGGTCTCGAGAAACCCAGATTCGCCGCGATGGGCGAGGTCGCTGGTTCAACGGCGAAGACCCGATCGATCACCCGAACCTGGTTCGTTCGTTCGACGGCTGGGTCGATCGCGCGCAGGACGGTCGCTTCTGCCTGAGCAATTCGATCAACTGGGCGTACGTCGAGATCGAAGGGCCGGCGTACTTCGTCAAGGACGTCGAGCCGGGCCCCGAGGGGCTGGGTCTGGTCCTTTCTGGTGACATCCGGGAGCAGCTCGATCCCACCTCCCTCTGCCAGGGGCCCGAAGGTGCGCTCTGGTGCGCAGTTCGCGACGGTCGATGCCCGGCGCGTTTCGACAATCATGCCGTCAGCAAGTTGAGCCCGTGGATCGCCGAGGACGAAGACGGCGTGTACCTCCGAATCGCCGGCGAAACGGTGCGCCCCCCGGAAGTGAACGATCCGCTTTCACTGGGCGCGGAAAAGCGCTAAGTCCCCGGCGTGTCTCGACGAGAGCTCATCGCCACCATCATCGTGGCCGCAATTGCGTTTCCCCTCATCTTCCTTCTCACCGGAGCGGTGGTCGATTCGCGCGCTCGTGCGCGAGAAGCCCCGTTCCGAGCGATTCTCGGCAATGCACGGTTCGAGCAGCTGATGGACGGTCGAGGTGGCGTTCCACACTACCTAGGAGCGTCGCTCTTGGCCCCCGACTTCAGCCTTCCCAAGGAGGGAGGCGGCGAATGGAAGATGTCCGAGCAGCGCGGCAAGGTCGTCGTCATGAACTTCTGGACGGTCACTTGCCGGCCTTGCATTCAGGAGATGCCAACCATCGAGCTCTTGGCTGAGATCACCGAAGACTGGGGAGATGTCGAGGTCGTAGCTGTATCGACCGATCGCAGCTGGGCAGAAGCAGAGACGATCATTCCTCCCTCTTCCCGCATCACGAGCCTGCTCGATTCGGAGCGCAAAGTCGTGACCGGCGAGTTCGGGACCAAGCTCTTTCCAGAGACTTGGATCATCGACGCCAATGGGGTCGTGCGCTTTCGCTTCGACGGCGCGCTCGACTGGTCGGACCCGGTCGCTCTGGACCTCATTCGCGCGTATCGCTGAGCGTTCAGGTCTCTGCCAGGAGATGCCGCGACACCCATACCCCGAAGCTCACGAACAAGAGATCGAAGGCCGTCAGGATGCGGATCCAACCGATGATCTCCGCCGTGCTTGCGCCGGCGAATAGCTCACGCGTCGCGACCGCAGATGCAAGCAGTGCCGGCGCCACCAAGGGGAAGACCAAGACGCTCAGCATCAGGTCCCGGGCCCGCGTGCGAATTCCTACGGCCGAAAACAGTGATGCGGTGGCGACGAACCCGACTGAGCCGAGAAATACCAGCGCAAGAAGGGGCGCGATGACGCCGCTTGGCTCGATCTGAAAGAAGATGAGGCACAGCGGTACGAGCAAGAGCTCCACCATGAATAGCAGCACTAGGGCGCTGAGGGTCTTGCCGACGTAGATTGCAGCTCTCGGAATCGGGGCGAGCAAGAGGCCGAACACCGCATCATTTTCACGCTCGAGCGCCCAGCTGCGGCCGATGAGCAGAATCCCGCAGAACAGGATCGAAATCCACAGCACGCCGGGAGCGACATCAGGCGAGCTGACCGGGTCAGTGTAGAATGCAAGCGATCCGAGGGTCACCACCAGGACGGCAAACAGCCCCGTCGAGGTGAGGATCTCTTTCGTACGCATCTCGAGTTGCAGATCCTTCAGGGCGACCAACCATGCAGCGCGAAGCGTATTCATTTCTCGAGCTCCACAACGCGCCCGCGATCCATCTGAAGAACGCGATCGGCGATCGTGCTCGCAAATTTCGCTTCGTGGGTCACGATGAGCACGATCGAACCTGCTCGCTTGACCTGCCGGATGAGCTCGACGAACGACGCGGTGGATTTGACGTCGAGGCCGGTGGCGGGCTCGTCCATCAGCAGCAGCCGGGGCTCGTGCAGAAGGGCGCGGGCGATGGAAACCCGTTGGGCCTGCCCCCGCGAATACGTGCGAACCGGTCGCTTCCAATAGTCGCCCAAGGCCAGGGCATCGCAGAGGTCCGCGGCGCGCTTTTCAGCGTAAGGGAGCCTCTGCAGCTTGGCCGCCAACAGCAAATTCTCGCGACCGGTCAGGCCCGGGTACAGCAAGAGCTGATGGGCAACGAAGCCGATGCTTGCTCGGAGGCCATCGGAGTGTTTGACGCCGTACCGTCCGTATCGGATCTCTCCTCGGGTAGGGTAGGCGAGCATCGCTAGGAGCCAGAGCAACGTCGACTTGCCGGAACCGTTGGAGCCCTGAATCGCCGTTGTGGTTCCCGCGGTGAAGGTCAGGTCGACGCCGGCGAGAGCCAGCGTCGGTCCGTAGGACTTCGTCAGGCCAGTGACCGAGACTTCTTCAAAATCGAGCTTCACCGGTCCGCACTCTAGAACAAGTCTCGCACAATCCCGTCAAGTTTCAGCCAGCGATTTGCGGGGACACGCAGCCAGTCACCCGCCTGCACGAGATTGCCTCTCTGCATTGCGCGCTCGATCTCCTGTTCCCGGCCCGCCTTCGGGTCGCAACCCGCTCTCGCTTCGGTCGCCACCAGGTCCACGCCGTCGATCGTGCGAAGCCCCAGCATCAAAGCCTCACGAATGATCGTTTCGGGGCCCAGATCTTCGACCTCGGCTTCCGGCGTCTTTTGCGTGAGGTACCGCTGGGGGTTGGGGTCGTTCCGCCATCGTTGCGCATGTCCTGGGCCTTGATCGAGGCAGCCGACCGCCGCGGCGCCGAGCCCGAGATATGCACCGCCCCGCCAATAGTGGAGATTGTGACGCGACTCCTCTCCCGGCGAGGCATAGTTCGACACCTCGTAGTGCGTCCACCCAAGATCCGAGAAGCAACGCTCCGCATGCTCGAATAGATCTGCGTAATGCTCTTCGGGGGCGACACGAAGCTTGCCGGCGCGGTGTAACGAGCCGAACATCGTCTTCTCTTCGATCGTGAGGGCGTATGCCGACACGTGTCGCACGCCCGTGTCGACGACGCGCGCGATGTCTTCGCCGAGCTCCTGCAGCGTCTGACCCGGCATCCCGAAAATCAGGTCTGCGCTCACCCGGGGCATCTCATCCCTTGCCTCTTCCAGAGCAGCGACCGCTCGTTCCGAATCGTGCAAGCGTCCGAGAAAACGAAGGTGCGGATCGCGCAGCGATTGAACTCCGATCGACAGACGGCCAACCCCCGCCCGGTGAAGGAGCGCAGCCTTGTCTCGTGTCAGCGAGCTCGGATTGCATTCGACGGTGACCTCGAGCTCATTGCTGACGTGGTCGAAGGCTTCGATGATGCCCTGCAGCGTTCGCTTCAAGGCGTTGGGACCCCACAGTGACGGGGTCCCTCCACCAAAGAAGATCGACTTCAGCTCGCGCCCCTCGAGCCCCGGAGATCGGGCTTCCAATTCCCGAAGCACCGCGTCCGCGTACGCCTCGTGTGGCAGTGCAGCGGCGCGAATCGGCTCCGTTGCGAAGTCGCAGTAAGGGCACTTCCTCGCGCACCACGGGAAGTGCACATAGACCGAGGTCTGTGTGGGCGGGCTCGACATGCGAAACGCTCCGCGGGAGGTATACTCCGCTTTTTGGAGCTGGTCGCAGATGACCTTGCCGGTTTTTCCATCGCTGCGAATTACAGCCGATGCCCTCATCCCGCGAGGTGCATTTGCCCAAGCGCAAGCGGCCTTCTTGAACCCGAGTCCGGAGCAAGTCGCGCGGCTGACCACCCTGCTCCGCGACACGAACACCGGTGTCGTAGCTCACTTCTACATGGACCCGGAGCTTCAAGGCGTGCTTTCCGCGTGCGACTGGCCTCACATTCACGTTTCCGATTCCTTGGCGATGGCCGATCGTGCGATCGCCATGGCAGAGCAGGGCGCCACGACGATCGCCGTCCTCGGTGTCGACTTCATGAGCGAGAACGTGCGGGCAATGCTCGATGCGTCCGGGCACGAGAAGATTCCGGTTTACCGAGTTTCCACCGATTTGATCGGTTGCTCGCTGGCCGAGTCGGCTGAAGCCGCTGCCTACGGCGCGTACCTCCTCGAGGCGTCGGAAACCCCGCGATCGCTCCACGTCATCTACATCAACACGAGCTTGGTCACCAAGGCCAAGTCGCAAGCGCTCGTGCCCACGATTACCTGCACCTCGTCGAACGTCGTCCGGACCGTGCTCCAAGCCGCTGCGCAAGTCCCGGACATTCACATCTGGTTCGGGCCGGACACCTACATGGGGGACAACCTCGCGCACATGTTTCGAAGCCTCGCCGAGATGCCTGACGAGCAGATCCGCCAACTTCACCCGGCGCATGACCAGGCGTCGATCCGCTCGCTGCTGCCCCGCTTTCACTACTTCGAGCAGGGCACATGCATCGTCCATCATATGTTCGGGCGCGAGGTCGTTGCGTTGGTTCGCGAACACTATTCCGACGTGTTCGTGACGGCGCATTTGGAGGTGCCCGGCGAAATGTTCGAGCTCGCTCTGCAAGCGCAACGCAGCGGCCGTGGCGTCGTCGGTTCGACGTCGAACATTTTGGCGTTCGTCTTGGGGAAAGTCGACGAGGCGATCGCACGAGGCGAAGAATCCAATCTGCGATTCATTCTCGGTACCGAGGCCGGCATGATCACCCCGATCGTTCGTCAGGTGCAGGCCAAGCTCCGAGACTACGCGTCGGAGGGCGGACCGGAGCTCTCGGCGGAGATCATCTTTCCCGTGGCAGGCGAGGCCATCGCGGCGGATTCCGGGAGCGGCCTCGGAGTCGTGCCGGGGGTTGCGGGTGGTGAAGGTTGCTCCACGGCGGGTGGCTGCGCGACCTGTCCATACATGAAGATGAACTCGCTGCGCGCCTTGATCGCCCTGCTCGAGCGGCTCGACGTCGACTCACCAACGAATCTGCTTCCCTTCGAGCCCCGCAAGTACGTTCAAGAGATCCAAGGGCGTAAGGCTGCCGACCTCGGTGGCGAGCCGATACTGCACATGCGATCCTTTCAGAGGACCGGAGAGCTTCCCGAGGCGCTCGTGAACGACGTCCTCGGGCGCAGCGAAGCGCGGTCCGGGCTTCGGCGCTGAGCGAAAAACCAGCATTTTCCGGCCGAAAGGAGCCCTTGACCAGGGGGCCTGCGTACTTATGTTGCAGCAGCCGAGCGGCCTCCTGACCTCATGTCGAAGCCTGACTACTACGAAGTTCTCGAAGTCTCCCGCGACATCAGCGTGAGCGACCTCAAGAAGGCGTACCGCCAGAAGGCTCTTGAGCATCATCCGGACCGTAACCCCGAAAATCCGGAGGCCGAGGACAACTTTAAGCTCTGCGCCGAGGCTTATGCCGTCTTGAGCGACCCGCAGAAGCGGGAGATGTACGACCGCTACGGCCACGCCGGTTTGGGCGGCACCGCTGGGCCGGGATTCGGGGACATCGGTGACGTTTTCAGTCAGTTCCAAGACATCTTCGGAGATCTGTTCGGTCGAGGTGGAGGCTTTGGCTTTGGCGGGTTTGGCCGTCAGCGCCGCGATCCAAACGGGCCCGCCAGAGGCGCTGACATCCGCACGGACGTGAGCCTGTCGCTTCGCGAAGCAGCGTTCGGCACAGCGCGTGAGATCGACCTCTCGCATCCGTCGCCTTGCGTGGCGTGCGGCGGGACAGGCGCCAAGAACGGTGAGCTCCAGGGTTGTGCGACCTGTGGGGGCCGCGGTCAGGTGGCGCGGGCGCAAGGCGCGTTCGTGATGACCACGACCTGCCCGGCGTGCCGGGGCCGAGGTGTCCAAGCCAAGGAAGCTTGTGAAGACTGTGACGGCGGTGGCCAAGTCGACGTCGAACGGGTCGTGAAGCTCACCATTCCCGCAGGTGTCGACACCGGGCAAAGCCTCCGTCTGAGCGGGCGAGGCCAGGAGGGGGTTCGCGGTGGACCTACTGGTGATCTCTACGTCACCGTTCACGTCGAGCGGGACGAGGAGCTCGAACGGGAAGGTTTCGATCTCATCCACCGCCTCAAGCTCACCTATCCACAAGCAGCTCTTGGAGCCAAAGTCGATGTTCCAGCGCTCGAAGAGGAAGAGGACGCCACGCAAACCGTCAAGATCCCCTCGGGGATCCAGGCCGGCGAGACGGTCGTCGTTCGGGGAGCAGGCGTGCCGAGGCTCCACGGGCGCGGGCGGGGCGATCTGATCTGCGTCGTCGAGGTGGAGGTCCCCAAGCGCCTGTCGCGTGAGCAGAAGCGCCTTTTGAAGGAGCTCGACCGTACTTTCGGCGAATCTTGAGAACCCCTGGAGCTTGGGCCGCTTGTGGGTGTAGGCTACTCGTCTGCCTTTGGGGAGCGCCCCGCGGAGAATGACGATGCAGCCTCTGTCCGGACTCGATTCTGCTTTCCTCTACCTCGAGGACGCCCGTCAACCGATGCACGTCGGAAGCGTGTTGGTGTTCGAAGGATCGATGCGATTCGAGGACTTTCGCAACACCATGGCGGCCCGCGTCCACTTGGTGGAACGGCTGCGACAGCGGCTCGTCATGGTTCCGTTTGGGATCGGGAAGCCGTATTGGGCGGAAGACCCCGCCTTCAACCTGGACATGCACCTACAGCACGTGGCGCTTCCAAGCCCGGGGAGCTGGAAAGAGCTTCGAGGGCTCGCGGCGCGAATCTTCAGCATGCCTCTCGACAGGACCCGGCCGCTTTGGGAGATGACCTTCGTCGAAGGACTCGATCAGATTCCTCAAGTGCCGCCCGGTTCCGTGGCGGTCATCAACAAGGTGCATCACTCCGCGATCGACGGTGTTTCAGGCGCAGACATGATGGGTGTCCTGCTCGACACGACCAAGGAGCCGAGGACATTTCAGGCCCCTCCTCCGCGATCGATTGCACCGATACCCAACGAGATCGAAGTGCTCGCGCACACCGCTCGCAAGATCATGGGGAAGCCTAGCGAAATCAGGCGGGTGGCTGCTGAGATCAGTGAAGCGCTCCGCGCTGCGGCCAAGATCCGCGACAAGGGAGTAGAGGCACCCCCAGTTCCAATGACCGCTCCGCACACCCCGTTCAACCGCACGATTACGAGTCAGCGAATCTGGAACACGGCCCTGCTCGAGCTCGATCGCGTCAAGGCGATTCGGAAGATCACCGACTGCACGCTGAACGACGTGGTTCTGGCGATCTGCGCGGGGGCGCTTCGCCGCTACCTCGACGAGAAGCGCCAGCTACCCGACAAGCCATTGCTCGCGATGATTCCCGTCTCGACACGCGGAGAAGACGAGCACGGCAAGATGGGTAACAAGGTGTCCGCGATGCTGCTCGACATGGCGACCGACATCGCAGATCCCGTGGAGCGCCTGAACGTCCTCAGGCAGCACACACAGGGCGGCAAGGCGTTCGAGAAAGCGGGTGCGACTCGAGCGTTCGTCGATCTATGGGATTTCATCCCGTTCGGCTTGGCGAATCGTGTGCTCCGGCTCTACTCGCGTTTCCGCGTTTCCGAGATGCATAATCCCTTGTTCAACCTCGTGATCACCAACGTTCCGGGGCCGCAGATCGACATGTACATGGCGGGGCACAAGATGCTGGCGAGCATGGGGATGGCCCCGCTGGTCGACGGGATGGGTCTGTTGATCACCGTGCTGAGCTACAACGGAGTGCTGTCGATCAGTCCAACCTCGTGTCCCGCGGTCATGCCGGACTTGGACCTGTTCACCCGCTATCTGCGCGAGGCCGCCAATGAGCTCGAGGCCGCCGTGCTTCCCCATCGGACGAAAGATACGGACACCAGTCCGGTGCACGCCCAGGCCGTCGCCGAGCTGACGGCCGCCTTCGTCGATCAAATGAGGTCGACGCTGGCGGGGGCACCCGCAGACCGATCGTTCGGCGCCGGCAAATTCCACCTTCGGATTACGGGTGCGGATGAGCAGAGCTGGACCATCGATCTGCAAGACCGGACCATCACCGAGGGCAACGGCCGCCCGGCCGACGCCACGCTGACCATCCGCGATGCGCATCTTGCCGATATCGTCAGCGGCAAGCTAGACCCGCAGATCGCGTTCGTGCAGGGAAAGCTCCGCGTCGACGGGGACATCAACAAGGCGATCGAGTTCGGCTCGCTTTTACCGAAAGTGGTTGCGTAGAGCACGTCACGGAAGCGAGCTGATTCGCTGCGGTGTGCTCGTCGACGGAAGCTTGGCGCGGAACTGCGGAAGCTGCTCGTGAGCGAGCCAATGGTATACCCCGTAGGTCTGCAAGACTCTTCGGGTATAGCGGCGCGTCTCGTCGTAAGGAATCTCCTCGATGAACACGTCGAGCGGACGCGCGGCATCCTCTTGGAGCCAACGGCGGACTGCGCCTTCGCCGGCGTTGTAGGCCGATGGAACGAGGGCCGGGTTCTCGTTCAAACGGTTCCACAGCCAGGCCATGTAGCGAGCGCCGATCTTGAGGTTGACCTCGGGCTTCGCGAGGGTCCGAGGGGTCGCCTTCTCGCCCACCTCGTCAGCGAAGCGTTTGGCGGTAGGTATGATGAGCTGTACCAGCCCGTAGGCCTTTGCCCAGGAAACGGCTTCCGGGTCGAATGAGCTCTCCTCGCGTGCGACCGCCCGGACGAATGATGCCGGGATCCCTTCCGCTTCGGCGACCTCCTCGATCAGCGGCGCAAATGCCTGCGGGTAAGTCGCCTCCCAGATCAGCTTACCTTCGCCTTTGGGCAGCAGTCCTTCGAAATCTTCGAAGTGCGTCCGAACCACACGGCTGAGCTTGGTTTGCGCTCCGGCGTGTTGCAGGAGCACTGCGCCGACCACCGCCATCTCGGGATTGACGTCGTGGCCCAGCATCTGGAGCCTAGCCATCTCGGACGAAGCGTAGGTGACTTCGTTCACCATCAAGAGCTCGATCATGCGGCTGAACGCCGGGTCGTCGAACTCGGGACGCCACGCAAAGACCATACGGGTGGGCTCGTCGCCGGCCCGCATGTCCACGAGGATTGCTTTCGCACGTTCTGGAACGATCTCGTAGAGACGCCAGAGCGCCTGCTGGGCGTAGTAGCGCAGTGGCCAACGCTCCACGATCTCCGCGTACGCTTCGACCGCATCGATCCGTTGCCCCATCATGAAAAGCGCGCGCGCTCGCCAGTAGTTGGCGCGGCCCGTGATACCCTCTTCACGTTCGTCGCCTCCAAGCTTCACGAGCTCATCAAAATGCTCATACGCGTCGGCGTAATGGCCCCCACGAAGCTCGACCCAACCCAACTTGAACAACGCCCGCGACCACATGTCGCCTTTGGGATAACGTTTGGGAATCGAGGCCAAACGCTCGAGGGCCGCCTTTGGACGGCCATTCTCGAGCTCCGAGAGCGCGGCCCGGTAGCTGGCATCGTCGGCCAGGCTGTGCCCGGGAGCCTCTGCCTCGAGTTTTTCGTACTGCTGGATCGACTCGTCCCACTCACCGATTCGGCCGTAGGCGCGGGCGGCATAGTAGCGGGCCCAGGCGCGCGTATCGCGACCGATTTTGGGGCACCGGTCCGCTACCTCGCGCATCACGGGGGCCCCCCCTGTGCGGTCGCGATTCTGCAGCAGAGCGCGACCCCGTTTGTAGAGCGCGTCGCACCACTGCGTGGTTCCAGTCTTGAATCGCTTGATCAACTTCGCATAGAGCAGCTCGGCCTCGCGATAGCGCTTTGCATCGTATAGCGCTTCGGCCTTTTCGAGGCTCTGCCGCGTGCGGGGTCGCACAGCTGGGTTGCTCGCCGCGCTAAGTGGCTTTTCATCCGAGCGGACCCCTGGCTCCGCGCCGGGGTCGCCTGCGCCACCCAACCGTGACTCGATCGATCGCGCACGGCTTGCACCGGCCCAGTCGTCGGTCAGCGACGCTGCGATTCTTGCCGCGGTCGCGGGATCGCTGCGCTCGAGAAGCGACGCACGCTTCAGATTGGCCCAGCGCGCCAGCGGATGGTTGAATGTGCCGAGCGTATCGAGGTGGGCGAGGGCGATCTGATTGTAGCCTTCGTCGAGGGCAGCCACTGCGGCCAACCAGTGCAGGCGGCCTTTCTCACGGGCACCCGCACTCGGCAGTGCCGCTTCTGCGAGCTCGCGCGCCCTGCCGGGGTTGCCCTTGTCGAGCTGCTTTCGAACCTGCATGACCGTCGACTTCTCGGGGAGCTCGACAATCACCGGGTCAAGAACCTTCGCCGGCGGCATCGGCGCTTCTGCTGCAGCAGGCTGAACGCCAGCCGCGGAAGGCCACACTTCGCGTCGTACGTTCTGCGGCTGATGACATGCCATCAGCAGCCCGATGCACGTGGCGAAGGGCCAAATCCGGTTCATCTACGCAACCCTAGTGAGTCCGCCCCATGCAGGCAAGTTCGCTCACCGGTTGCTCGACGGATCGCCCCACCGGAGCGCGCGTGATAGGTGCAGGAGACGTGAGCTACAGCCTACAGATCGGCTTCCGGTACCTGCGTTCCAAAAAGCGCGCGACCGTTTCGATGATCACCCTGATCTCGATCGTTGGCGTCGCCCTCGGCGTAGCGGCCCTACTGGCCGTCCTCTCGATCACGACCGGGTTCGAGAAGGCGTTCCGCGACAAGGTCTTGGGGGTCAACGCCCACGTTCTGGTCTTGAAGTACGGCCGCGAGTTCCGCGACTACCGCGACGTTCTCGCCATGGTCCGGGACATGCCGGAAGTCGCCGGCGCGGCGCCCTTTTCGATCAACGAGATGATGATGACCAAGGGGGAGCGTCAGGCCACCGTGCTCGTGAAAGGGGTGACCCCGGAAGGCGTCCGCACCGTCTTGGATCTTCCGCAGCAAATGGTGGCGGGCAGCCTCGAAGGCCTCCGCCGGCCGGGCTCGGTGCCGACCCACGCTGTGGTGACCAAGGCCGCCGACGACTGGCAATGGCTCCGTGACATTCGGGACGGCAAGGCGGAGCCTGCTCCGGGCAAGCCAGCGGAGAAGACCCAAGGTGCGCCAACCGAGGAGCCGACCCTGCGGAAGACCTTCTGGGAAGAGGAAACGGAACGCCGCGAAGCGCAACGCGAGGCAGAGCGACAGGCGCGCCGGCCCAAGGTCGGGGCGGTGGCCACACCAAACGACATCGAAGCCTTGCTCGACGAGCTCGGCGACGACCAGCTCGCGCTGCCCGACGACCGCGAATGGGAGGCCGGGCTCGCCCAAGGGGAGGCGCAAGAGCCGGTCGACGCCTTGCCCGGGATCATCGTAGGCAAGACGCTTGCCGAGGACCTCGACCTGGCGCTTGGCGATCGCGTCCGGCTCATCTCGCCCCTGGCGGCGCTTGGCTTGGCGCTATCGGAGCCCGGTGGTTCGGAGACTCGGTCCCGTGAGTTCCGGGTGATCGGTGTGTTCCAAGCGGGCTTTCAAGAATACGACTCCGGTCTCGTCTACACCGACCTCTTCGAAGCACAGCACCTCTTCGACGAAGGCGACAACGTGACCGGGGTCGAGCTTCGGGTCCACGATCTCGACACCTCGGAGCAACTCGCCCGCCGAATCGAACAAGACTTGGGCGGCGCGTTTCACTCTCTCGACTGGTCGGAGCTGAACCGCAACCTGTTCACTGCGCTCGCGGTGCAGAAGATCGCGCTCACGCTCGTGATCGCAACCATCATCTTCGTCGCTGCATTCAACGTCATCGCGACGCTGATCATGATCGTCCTCGAGAAGAAGCGAGAGATCGCCATCCTCAAGGCCATGGGCGCCACCGATGCGACCGTGCTGGGCATCTTCATGGTGCAGGGCGTCGTCGTTGGGGTGATCGGGACCTTCGCGGGCGTGCTGTTAGGAGGCGGTTTGGTCGCCTACCTCGACAAAATCCGTTTCCCGCTCGATCCAAAGGTCTACCTGATCGACCACCTCCCAGTCGTGCTCAACCCCAGCGTGTTCCTGGTGACCATCGGGATCGCGCTTCTGATCTGCACGCTATCGACCATCGCACCTTCCTGGTGGGCCGCCCGCATGCTGCCGGTCGAGGGGCTGCGGTACGAGTAAAATGCGGGTCTGGGCCAATTTTGGAAGGGCCAATCCGTCCTGCCAGGAGCTTGACGCCCGGGGCTCGCCGCGCTAGCAAGTGCCTCCTTTTGCGGGAATAACTCAGCGGTAGAGTGCAACCTTGCCAAGGTTGAAGTCGTGGGTTCGAATCCCATTTCCCGCTCCAAAATTGGCTAGTTGTTACGAGTGTTTTCACGGTGGCCAGAGCTCGGAGGGTCGCCAGCGGCCCCCGAACCTTCCACTTTGTGACCGTCGACCAGCGCCCGTTCGACGGCGGGAGAGGGACGTCTCGGACTTTTCCGGTCTTGGTCGCGCCTAGGAGACCACCCTCTGGCCGCTCCTCGGCTTCTTCTTCATGCCCCTCACGACGCTGTCGTATGCGTTCGCCATCAACAGCAACGGCTCGGTCGACGGCATGTACCTGGTGCTCGTCGTGGTGACCGTCCTGCTCGACCTCGGTTTGGTGGGGGCAGGATCCAAGACCCGCTGGAAAGAGTAAGGGGTGATGATCTCGTCCACTGTGGCCGAGATCTGACCCCGTGGGGCTAGAGGGCGTGTCGCACGACCAGCGCCGCCATCCAGAGCATGCAGATCAGCTGAAGGAAGAAGAACGCAAATCGCAGCGACGCGAGGAGATTTGTCTGCTCCCGGGACACGTGGATCAAGGTCTGTGCGACTCGGGCCCCCATCAGAGTGAGCGCCAAGATGTCCAGCATGGCGCTTTGCGCGCCGCTGACGACGATGACGAGCACGATGGCCCCATAGACCGGCAGATTCTCGACGCAGTTGAGGTGGGCGCGCATCGAGCGGCGATACCGATCCGACCCTTCGACTTGATCTGCTCGGAACTCCTTGACTTGAACCCGGCCCGCGAAGACCAGACTCCAGCGGTAGATGCCGACGGTGAACATCAGCACGAGCATCGTCCAGACCGCGAACGCGAGCAGCACCCAGACGGGAATTGACATGGCCATCTCGCACTCGTACCACGGATGCAGCCGCGGGCGTTCAAGCGAAAGCGCGGCACCGCCACGAAGCGGGCTCCTCGTATCGCCTCGTTTGGTAAGCTTTCTAGCCAATGCCGACGCCGAGCTCGTGGTAGGCTCGGAGGCCTTGATGCGAGCTCTGCTTACTCTTGGATGCGTGTTGGTGATTGGCCTGCCGGGCTGCGACGGGTCGTCCGGCGCCAGCGGCGACCCTTGGGTGCCGGTAGGGACGTATCACTTGCCGGGGGCCATCGCGGTCAATCTGAGAATCGAATCGGACGGGAGCTTCCGTTGGGGTTACTCCAACTGTGACAACGGGAGCCGCGGTGGAGGCCGGTGGCATGCTTCCGACGGGCGGTTCGTTCTCACGCCGATCGACAGCGATTCTACCTTGTCGTGGCTCGCGTACGACCCGGGAGGTTGGGTCCTCCCGGACGGAGAGTTCGGCGAGCTCGAGGTGGTAGCCGGCGCTCAGGAAGACGAGATCATCGTACTTGGTGTCGGAGAGCAGGCCTTCGGAGATTCCTCGCGCGCCTACTCCATCAAGCAGAGCTGGTTTCGAGGCGGCGTGTGTTCGGACTGTGGTCCGTGCGGCGAGCGGGCCCTGCCCTGCGACGCACCACCTTCGCTACAATGCAGTCCTGACTACGATCCGTGGTGCCCGCAACCCGACGATCCGCCAGAATGCCGAAGCGACCAGGATTGCGACGACGCTGACCTTTGCACCGAGGAAGCCTGCGACCTCGACGAAGGTATCTGCGTCCACACGCCGGTTCGCTGCGGCGACCGGAACGACTGCACCATAGAGACGGCCTGCGACTCTCAGCAAGGCTGCATCGCTCCGACGCCGATGCCGGATGGGACGCCATGCGCCGGCGGCCTCTGCAACTCGGGCACCTGTGAGCTGACGAGCTCCGTCCTTCCCTGCACCGAGCAAGGCATTCGCAACGCCGTCGCGGCCGGTGGCGGGCCCTATAGGTTTGAATGCGACGGACCGACCACGGTCGTGACCGACGCCGAGCTGGTCATCGATAACGATGTCACCTTGGACGGTGAGGGGAATCTCAGGATCGATGGCAACGGCGAGCATCGCGTCCTTCACGTGCCCAAAGGGGTGACGGCGAACCTCGCAGGTCTCTCTATCACGGGCGGAAACGCAGACGGCGGCGGCGGCCTCTGGAACCTCGGAGCTCTGACGATGACGGGCTGTACGGTGTCGGGGAACCTCGCGTTCGAAGGAGGCGGGATCGTCAACCAGGGCGACGGGGTCCTCAGCCTGGTCCAGAGCACGGTGTTGGGGAATCATGCGTCGCGCGATGGTGGAGGCGGGATCGTCAACCTCACGGCTGCGATGACGATCACGGGCAGTACCGTATCCGCAAATACTACAACAGGTATTGGCGGCGGAATCCTGCAGGTCGGCGGGTCGGAGACTTCGCTGACGATCACCGACAGCACCGTGTCGGGAAACCGTTCATCCGGCTCTGGCGGCGGTATCCAAAGCTTCGCGAAGCTGACGATGAAGAACAGCACGGTCTCAGACAACGAGGTCGGCTACGGCAACGGTGGCGGGATCTCGGCCAGTGGCGCCGTGGCGCTGACCAACAGCACGATCTCAGGCAATCGCGCGCTGGGCGATTGCAGCCCGAACGTCGGCAACGGTGGCGGGATTTTCATGTCTGACGAGACGCTCACGACGACAAACACGACATTGTCTGGGAATGTCGCTGTGAACGCCGGCGGTGGAGTGTACTCATGGTGGAGCAGCACGCTGATCTTTGCGAACACGCTGGTTGAGGGTGACTGCGCCGAAGATCCGAGCGCGGAGCTGTTGGAAGGCGAGCAAGTGGAGTGGATTTCGCGTGGGGGCAACATCGAATCCCCAGGCGACACCTGCGGCTTCGACCAAGATACCGACCAGGTCAGCGTCAGCGCCGACGACCTCAGGCTCAGGCCCTTGCAAGACAACGGAGGTCCCACCGAAACCCATGCACTCCTCCCCGGCAGCGTCGCCATCGACCAGATTCCAGTAGCGGATTGCGTGGATGCGAGTGGCGAACCGTTGACCACCGACCAGCGCGGCGAATCGCGCCCGGGCGGCGCGATGTGCGACGTGGGTGCGTTCGAGGCGCAACCGTGACACCGACTCCTTAGGTCAGTCCTCGAGCAGTCGCTTCGGGTGCTTGCCGTTGACGAAGCCCATGAAGGGCGGATGGATGCGGTAGCCGAGCATGCGCTGGATGTGCTCGCTGCAACGCTTCACGGTGTCGCGCGAGAGCGAGAGGCTCGCGTGACGCACAGCGCAGACAGGGCCTTTGAATTCGCTATGCCCTTGGGCGGGATTCTCGGTTCCAGGTTTGCTGATTGCCTAGCGAATTGCGATACGTGAGCGGGACCGACGCTGGTCGACCGTTCGAGTGGACCTCCAACACGGCGGGGCGTCTGCTTCGTTGGCGAGGACGGTCATCTAGCGAGGGCCCCATCGATCTGGTGTACATCCGACGATTGGAATGGTGAGCAGTCGGTCTCAACGAGGTCGGGTCGCCTCGGCCAGCTCTGCAAGCTGATCCGCAACCTTTGCCCAGCCCTCCATGAACCCCATTTGCTCATGCTCCCGGTGTGCGGCTTCATCCCAGTGACGAGACGCGGCGCGGTAGCGAGTTCCGCCTCTTTCGGGCGTGAGCTCGAACAAGCCCACCATGAAGGGCTTCTGCGGAATCCAGCCTACCGTGAATGCGTTGGTGAAAACGATGCGTTCATTGGGTGTGACCTCCAAGATCACGCCTTCCATCGGTTCTTCTTCGCCGCCGGGGCCGCGCATCACGCCCGCGAAACGGCCACCAGGGCGCAGGTCGAGCTCGATCAGCTCCGTAGTCCAGGGCCTTGGGCACCACCACTGCTCGAGGCGCTCGGTCCAGACCCTGAATACCGTTTCTGGCGGTGCGTCGATGTAGCGTTCTACCGAGAGCTCGAATTGGGCGTTGTTCATCGTCACGTTCCCTCCGCTGCCGCGCGCATCGCCGCGAGGTCGAGCTTCTTCATCTTCATCATCGCTTGCACGATCCTTCTTTTGCGGGCGGGATCGGGATCACACATGAGCTCGCCCAAACCGTTAGGCACGACCTGCCATGACACGCCGAAACGATCCTTCAGCCAACCGCACTGACTTTCGGCGCCGCCGTTTACTGTCAAAGCATTCCAGAGCCGATCCACTTCGGCCGCGTCCTTCGCGTTGATCGACAGCGAAATCGCCTCCGAATGGGAGAAGTTCGGCCCCCCATTGAGCGCTTGGAATCGCTGCCCGGCCAAACGGAATTCCACCATCAACGCGGTGCCCTCCGGGAAGTGTGCACCTTCGCCGTATCGCGAAATCGCAGTAATTTCACTTTCGGGAAAGATTGAAATGTAGAACTTGGCTGCCTCTTCGGCCTCACCATTGAACCACAAACACGGCGCGATTTTCGACACTGCAGCTCTCCTAGATCTTTGGGCCCACCAGCGCGAACATGGCCCCTTGCGGGTCACGGGCTTGAACGACCCATTCACCGGTCGGCACCTCGTGGGGATCCATCGTCGAGGCGCCGCCATTTGCTGTTACGCGTTTGCTGGCGGCTTCGATGTTCTCGACGTTGAAATAGTAGAGCCAGTGGGGGCGCTGCGCGTCGGGATCGTTGAACATCCCGCCAACCGCGCCGCCGGTGCCAAGACCAAAGAGCAGATAGGCGCCCATCGGTCCCATATCCATCGAGCCGACTCTCTCGCAACCGAATTGCGCGCGATAGAAACTCAGCGCCGCTTCGCAGTCGTTCGTGTGGAGCTCGTGCCAGCCGCCGTGGCCGGGCGTTCCCGGTGCGAAGGACGTTGCGGGACCATCGCCGCTTGGCGTCATGACGTAAAGACTCGCACCCTGGGGGTCGGCGACCATCGCGATGCGTCCGACGCTCGCAATGTCCATGGCTGGCATCTGCTCTGCACCACCCGCCGCCACGATACTGGCGACACTTTGATCCACATCGATGACGCTCAGGTAGCCGAGCCAGCCCGGTCGCATGTCTGCCTCGGCGGCGCCCGGCGGAAGCGCCATGAGGCCAGCGACGCCGACGCCGTGCATGCTGAGGATCCCATAGTCCATCCCGTCTTGCCCGGAATCGTTGGCCGTCCAACCGAGCACCGCGCCGTAGAAAGCGGCCGCCGCATCGGGATCGCTTGTCAGCAGCTCGTACCAGATGAAGTTGCTCGTCATGATTCGGTCCCTCGTCCTTTGTGAGCAGCGCCTTGGCCTGGCGTTCCCAGGTTGGAAGTCGCGCCCGCGCTTCTGATTGACAAATGAGTTGATATCAACATAATTGGTCGATGTCGAGAAAAAAGGGTGACCTGCCCCTGGAGGTCACCCACGAAGTTCGCAACCGTTGCCTTTGCCTTCACCTGCAGCGTTCGGCGCGCGCCATCGCCCGCCGCTTCGATGAAGCGTTGCGTCCCTGCGGGCTCACCAGCGGCCAGTTCTCGCTCTTGATCTCCCTCAACCGGCCCGAATCGCCCCGGATCAACGAGGTCGCCCGCTTGCTCGCCATGGATCGGACCACGCTGACTGCCAATCTCAAACCCCTCCAACGGCGGGGCCTAGTCGAGATCGTCGTCGACTCCGACGATCGGCGACGCAAGCGCCTGCGACTCACGGACGAGGGTCGTCGCATCCTGATCTCTGCGCTGCCGGTTTGGCGGTCCACGCACGCGGAGATCGACCGGCTCTTGCCCGACGCCGACCCGGCGCGCCTACGCGGCGACCTTCGAGCCCTCACGTGAAAGACGGGGCGCGGCGTGACGCCCCTCTGCATGGCCGTCTGTGAGACGGCGGACAGACGATGGAGAAGATCTCTTAGCCCATGGAGACCATGTCGGGGGCCGAATTGGGCGGTACGAATTCTCGTGTCGACTCTCTTGCACCCGAGAAAGTCGACCGAAGGTTTCAGGAGTGCCTGATGTCAATCAATATCTTCCACCCAACCTTCCACGTCCCACGTTCCACGGAACACCTCGGGACGGCACGCAACGCCACGGGACACTATGTGGTTGATGTTGTTGAATTTCCCGAATGGTGTTGGGGGCTAGGGGAATATTGCCAAGGTTGAAGTCGTGGGTTCGAATCAAAATTCCCGCTCCAAAAGCCGGCCGCTCGCGGTCGGCTTCTTGCGTGGGAGCACCCGAGGTGGCCGCGCGGCCTCAAGACCGGTGATACGAGGTGCTGCAGGATACTCGACCCGTCGACAGGCGTTCGATTCCCGGATAGCGAGATGTGCTCATGCGCTCCTCCTGTCCCGGGGGTCGCGCACCGCCGCGCTTTTCTTCTCAACCTGGGTCGGATCTTCCTGGATCTTCCTCTTGCCCGCAAAGCCCCCGCGGACGCACCGGCGTGCGCGCCGTCGCACGGGCCGGTCGGCTACGCGTGGTGAGGATGGGCCAATGCCGCGGGATCGAGGAGATGCTAGCGTCGTTCGGTGGAACGCGACGTGCTCACACCGGTCGTGCCGGACGCGATCTGGTTCAGCGAGCGCCCGATCTGGTTCAGCGGAGTGCGTCTGCGGTCGCGCACCACCGTGATTCGACTGGAGGACGGCGGATTGTTCGTACACAGCCCACCCGACCCGGCTCCCGAGTGGTGCGCGGCGGTGGATGGCCTGGGTGACGTTCGCTGGCTCGTCGTTCCGAACTGCTTCCACCACTTGGGTGCCCCGGCGAGTGCCGCTCGCTATCCGGCCGCCACCCTCGTCGGGCCTCGGTCCGCGGTGGATCGGAATTCCGATCTCGAGCTAGGGCTCGAGATCAACGACGACGCGTTCCGTAGCGCCTTGCGTGAGTTCGACGTCATTCCGTTCAGGGGCTGCCCGTTCCTCGACGAGACCGTGTTCTTTCATCGCCCTACGGGTACGCTCGTCGCGGCCGACCTAGTGATCTCCGCGACGCCGTGCGATCACTGGACTTGGCGCTGGGCTGGGCGCCTGACCGGGTGCTACCAGCGAACTAGGGTGCCTCCCGACGTCCGCAAAGAGACGCGCCCCAGCGACGAGGCTGCTCGATCCATCGAGCGGCTCGCCGCCCTGCCTGCCGAACGCTTGTTGGTTGCCCACGCGGATCCGATCGAGGACCAACCGTTGGAGCGAATCGCCGACGCGTGGCGCTTCGCCACGAAATCGACACACGAATGATTGGTCGGGGCGACTGGAACGGGCCTCGTCCAATGTCCGCTCGTCATTCAGAAAAGAATCGATGGCATCGCTCAAGAAGGCCGCGCAATTCGAACGGACGCGTCTATCGGTGACACCCATCCGGAGCCTTGCCGACGTCGCTACTGGCGCTCGTAGGTCTGGATCACAGGTCCCGAAGGGTACTCGATCCATAGCAGGAGCTGGCCCTCTTCGATGGCCCACTTGTAGTAGATCACCTCTGGCGGCTCGATCGGTCGGAGCGTGTCGTTCTCGCCGCCACCGCGGTCGAAGACGAGCGTCAGTAGGTCGCCCTCTACCGACCAGGTGCCCTCCCGACGACTCGTTCCGGTCTGCTCTCGAGTCAGCACACGGATGACGGACTCATCGGCCCCGAACGAGATCGATTCTTCGACGCAACCGAGTGATAGGTTGCTGTCGACCGCGCCTTCCCCAGGACACGTCACGCTCACTCCCTGGGTGCTGATAGTGAGGATCGTCCAATCGCCGACGATCGTCGACTCGGGGGAAGATCCACCGCCGCAACCGGACATGGACGCTACAAGGGCAATCGGAAGAACAAATGAACGTGGTCGAACAAACAAGGGAATCCCTACCGATTTCCGCGAGAGAGTCGCCTACGACTCAGGGTTGTGCAAGAGCATCCGACAGGGCGAGACTCGCGGTTGCGACACTCGCAATAGCGCCTCTTCGCCCATGGGGACCATGTCGAGGGCCGAATTGCGAGGTACTAGATGTTATGTCGCCTGGGACGCCACGCAGACAGGGCGTCTGGATTCGCTATGCCCACAATGACGTATGGCCCCGCGCAGCCCTGCGGTCCCACGTTACCCATGACCGTCGCTGGCGTGGTTCCTTTGGTGCTCGGCATGAAAGGCCGATGCACCGTTGCTTTCGGGATCGTGGACGACGATGCGTGCCGACGCCTTCGTACCGCCGGTTGGGTTCTGAGCATCTCCGGCGGCGTCGGCTTGATTGTCGGCACCGCTGTGGTTGGACATCGTGAGCGACAGGAGCGCTCTTGAGGTGCAGCTATTGTGATCGCCCCATCCGCCGCACCTCCTCGAAACCGCGAAGTAACGCTCTTCCTCCGGAAGCCCTTGCATGCGGCATCGGTCGTGCCAGACCAGAAAGGACACGAACCATCAAGCCACGTTGCCCATGAGCCAAACCCCAAACGTGCGATCTCGACCTACTGGCATAACGCGTTTGTTGTTGCGGGCTCCAATCTACCTCTATCGGTCCGGGCTCGGGTGGATTCTCGGTCATCGTTTCCTGATGATGACTCACACCGGTCGTACGACGGGCCGACGACGCTACGTCGTCTTGGAGGTCGTCGATCGCGACCCCGCCCACAATGTTTACTACATCGCATCGGGTTTCGGAGAAGGGTCTGATTGGCTTCGCAACGTTCAGCGCAATCCCCGGGTAGAGGTGCGCGTGGCCTTTCAGCGGTTCGACGCGACCGCTCGACGGATGACCTACGATGAGGCAACCACGGTGCTGAGACGCTACGCACAGGCGCACCCGTATGCGATTCAGAAGCTTGCTTCCTTCTTCTTGGGCGACGAAGCCAAGCAAGCCGCTGAGCTACCTCAGAGGATGGCCACCGTCATGCCAATGGTCGAGCTCCGTCCCCTGGATGCCGTGTGAGAGGGATGGTTTGACATGCGGCTCAAGGCTTCGCTTCTGTCGTAGGCGGCGGCCTCGACGAGGTTTCGCGTACGCAGCATGAACGCCGCCTCGTGGGCGCCGATCGCGTAGCCGAGAAGATTGGCGAACCATAATTTTTCGGGTTCCGTCAGCGAGCCGCCGTCATTCAGCGCGCGGTGCATGAAATCGGCTTTTTCGGGAGAATCGACGAACGAGTAATGCGCTGCGCCCGCCTGCATCCACATGTTGAGCGTCAGATCGGCTCGGGCGATTTTGTTCGTCTGATAGCCTTGATAAAGGATTGCGACGAGCGTAGCCACGATCACGACAACCGCGATGGTCTGGCCGAGATAGTAGATGTTTTCAAGGGTCATAGCGCTCCCCAATCAAACTTGGGCAGCCGCGTGGATCGGCTCGACCCCTCTGGGGTAACCTTTGCTCTCTATTACCACGGAGGCTCACTGGGTGCGGCCGCCTTGCGCAAGGTAGGCAATGATCATGACAGAAGATACGGCTCACATTTATGGCTACTATTCGCCGAACGACTTGTACAACAAGATAATTGAGGGGCTCAATCGACTGGGCAAGGATTTGTCGAAAGTCACACTCGACGATCTTCAGCCCGTAGACGAATTTCACATCCGTGGCGATTCAGCGACCAAAGAACTGATCGAGCTCGCCGAGTTTACGCCTGATATGCATATCTTGGACGTGGGCTGTGGTGTGGGAGGTTCTACACGTCGGTTGTCACATGAAACAGGCTGCCGGGTGACGGGCGTCGATTTAAGCAACGAGTACATCGATGCTGCACAGAGGCTGACGCAGCTGCTCAACATGCAAGAGCGGGTGATGTTTCATGCGTGCAATGCGCTCGAATTGCCCTTCGAGGACGACTGTTTTGATGGCGTGTGGTCACTGCAGATGAACATGAATGTGGAAGACAAGCAGGGATGGTTGAATGAAACCTATCGCGTGCTCAAGCCTGGCGGGCGTGCGATCTTCTATGAAGTCTGCGCACACAAGAACACGCGTCTTCACTTTCCCGTTCCGTGGGCTCAAGACAGCTCCATGAGCTTCTTGGTGTCACCGGAATCGTTCCGCAAAATGATTGCGTCCGCTGGATTTGAAATTGCAGTGTGGAATGACAAGACCGACCTTGCGCAAAAGGCTTTTGCAAATGCGAGGGAGCCCGTGGGCGAGCCGAATCTGCCAGTTCTGGGTGTGTATTTGCTGGTGGGTAGCGACATCCAGACCAAGGCCTACAACCTACGCCGCAATCTGGATGAGGAATGTGTCAGCCTGATCGAGAGCGTTGCGGTGAAGCCCAGTCTTGGTGCGAGCAGCACTTAACAAACCGCTGTACGATCCCCAAGAGGTCCGACCCAAGCTTCCACACCAGCCGACCTCCTGCTTCCAATCCCGCAGGAACCTCAGTCGTCCTCGTCGAATTCCCCCGGGTCGACGTCCGTCATCTCCGTAGCGGGGATGCCTCGGTAGTGGCTGCCCGGAGCGACCAGGTTTTCGACAAAGCCAATTCCTTGTCGGTCTCCCCAACGGAACCGGCTGTGCTGCTCGTACCACATGGCGAGCTCTTGAGCCTGGTTCATCGCCTCCTCGTCGGTCTCGTCCCAATCGTCCGGAAGCGGAGCGAGGACGACGCTGCCGATCTCGTCAACATCGATGACGTGCTTGTCGCCGTCGACTGTTTCGAAGCGCAGCTGACGACGCTTGGCGCGCTTGTTGTGAGGCGGGTGGAGCTCGAGAATCTCGTGCTCAAAGCTCCGGACCGGCGTCACTTGTCCGGCTGGTGTGGTGATCGCGCCGTCCACATACAGCGGCTTGCCGTCCTGGTCCTCATGCAACCAGAGATTCACACAGGCATCGTCGAACTGCGCGTTGAGCCAGGTATAGAACGGAAGCGCGGTCCAGCGGCGCACACCCCAGCTCCGGTTCTTGTGCCCTATCGGATCCTTGAACTCGGCGTCGCCGATGCGAACCGTACCCTCGTAGATCGAGCTGGTCGTGTAGTGCTCCATGTCGATGATCGGTACGGGGTCGCCGGGGATGAACACATGCTTGAAGTGATAGCCAGGACACCGCGGGCGCCAGACGAGGTCCGCCAGAAGCCCGACCTCTTCATCTTCGAAATGGAGCCTCCATTGTTGGTGCGGCGCCACGATTTCGAAACGGTTGTCGCCAACCTCGATGATGCTCCCTGTCGACTCATTGAGCTTGTCGATCCAAATGCTTCGAATGTGACGGGTGCCCACCCGTGCGAACACGACCGACCGGAGCAGATTTCTGTTTGGAAAGACCTCCAGGCTCGAGAAGATCGAGAGCTCGCCTTCGCGATCGGTGATGAAGAAGTAGGTCGCGTCATCGAAGTCGGGGTGCTCGGTTGCTGGCTGACGGAACGTCTTCGCGTCCTGGTGAACGGGGTAGTCGTCGATCGGTCCGATCAAGTTCATGGCACTGCCTGCTCACGCTCTGTTAGCGTGCCTTTCGAGACGGTCGCTGATGGCGCGGCGGAGGGTTGAATTCTGTGCTGCTGGGGTGCCGTCTCGGAGCTCCGACCGACGTCCGAATGACGAGGCGCCTTCCGAGCTCTCGTCCGCAACAATGGCGCGTCACGGTATCCGGGCGCAAGTGTTGCGCGACGACCCCTCTGGAAGACGAGTCCAAACACCCTCGGTGCCGTTTGGCATGGCTGATGCAAGGGCAAGGCATGTGTTGGTGTGTGCGCACCATCGCTTGGAAGATCGAACGCGAGGAGTTGGCCATGCGAAATCAAGCGAAGATCTATGGGATTGCGCTCTGTGCGCTTGCGGCGGCCGCCTGTGGCGGCGATGGTGACGGTGCCGGTGGTGGGGCAGGCACCGGCGGGACTGGAGGGACGGCCGGCGCCGGTGGGACGGGCGGCACACAAACCTCGACCGTAGACGGGACGGTGCGGACCTTTTTCTCTCTCCAAAATCCGGTGGCCGTCCCGGGGGCGACCGTACGAGTCATGGGTACCAGCCTTTCAGCGACAACCGATCAGAATGGCGCGTTCACCATCGACAATGTGCCGAACGGTGAGGAATTCTTCACCGTCGAGGCGCCCGGATACTGGGGTTCGGTGGACTATTGGGATGTGCCTGCAGAGACGTCCCAAGGCTTTGTGCTCTTCGTGGTGACCGACGCGGATATTGAGTCCGCTGCCGGAGAGCTCGGCCGCACACTCAGCTCTACCGACGGCATCGTGGAGATATACTTCGAGCCCGCGGTGACGGGGGCGTCGGGCACGATCAGTCCAGGGACCTACGACCCACCTTTCACGCTCGACGGGAACGGCGATCTCATCGTTCGAGACACGGTGATCGAGGTCGGCGGCTCGGGTGACCTGTTCTTCACGTCCGTCCCCGCGGGCGGAACGGTCACCGCGGATGTCACGGGGCCGGCTGGAACGACTTGCGAAGTGTTCGAGTCCGATACAGGCACCTACCCGATCCAGGCGAAGGCGATCACGGTCGTCTACGCAGCTTGCCAGTAGGCTCGACCGGCGGCGAGAACGCCTTGCGCGACAGAAGGTTGCGGGGGAGGACGCCACACTCACTGAGGTTGTCTTTCTGTTCGGGTACTCCGAGTGCGCGTTCGTGAGGGCGCTTTCCTTTTGGACCGGTGAGATGCCTCGCGCCTACCGGAACAGTGCATGATCAAGTACCAAGACCGTGATGGTTGGAGGAATTCCCATGCATGAAGCGACGGAAGAGGGTGACGTCAACATTTTAGGCGGCCCGCGGAAGGCGGTCGTCATCGGGGGTGCAGGTTTTCTCGGGAGGCGTCTCGTCACGATGGTCGGCGGAGGGGACGGCTCGTTCGAGCCGCCCCAACAATGGCCCAGGTTCGATCATGTGCACGTTCTCGATCGTGCGACCTACATCGACGACGCCCAGGCAAAGCATGAGAGGGAGAAGCGAGGGATTTCGATCTCGTCGGCAATCGGTGACATTCGATCGAAAGAAGACCTTCGCACGGCCCTTCGCGGCGCGCACACGGTCTTCCACCTCGCGTCGCTCGTCGATGTCGGGCTCAAGAAGAACCCAGCGATCGAAGAGACCAACATCGTCGGCACGTACAACGTCATCGAGGTCTGCCAAGAGCTCGGCATCCCCTTTCTCGTCTACACGAGCTCGGAGGACGTGGTCTTCTCGGAAACGCCCGTCTCCGGTGGCGACGAGTCGCTCCCGTATCCGAGCAAGCCGCTGCACGACTACGTCCGAACGAAGATCGAGGGCGAGCGTGCGGTAATCAATGCCGACGGGAAGCGAGGCCTTCGTACCTGCGTGATCCGCCCCGTACACATCTACGGACCGAACGACCCCCACGCGATCGTCCAGAGCCTCGAAGCATTCGCCGAGCGCCGCGTGCCGTTCTTGCTCGGCGACGGCTCGGCGCGTTTCGACGTCGTTCACGTCGACAACGTGGCACACGCACACCTCCTCGCCGCTGCGAAGCTTCATGATCCGGCTACGCGCGATCAGGTCGGCGGCCGGGCCTACTTCGCAGGTGAGGGCAATGCGCCAAACTACTTCGAGTTCCTCCGTCCCTTCGCCGAGTCCTGCGGAATCCCCATGCCTCGCCTCCGCCTACCGGCCCCCGCCGTTCTCGTGCTCGCCCGGGCGATGGAGGTCGTGCATCAGTTCACGGGACTCGAGGTTCCCTTCCACCGTTTTCATTACCACATCCTGGTGAAGGACTTCTTCTTCTCCAACACAAACGCCGAGCGCGACCTCGGATATCGGCCGATCGTGCCCAAGGAACAGGGCATGGCCCAGACGGTCGCATGGGTACGCGAGGGCGATGATTTTCTTGGGCTCCGATCGCATTAGAATCCGGTATAAGCGCGACACGAGGCGCACCGCGCCGAGACAGGAAGGCAACGATGAGAGAAATAGCTTATGGGGTGGTCCTTGCCGTCGTGGTGGCGGCGCTGGCCCTTGCGGGCTGCACTGACGAAACCGGTGGCGGTGGGTCGGGGGGTGGCGGGTCCGGTGGTGGCGGCGGCGCCGGCATCACTGCGTGCCCGGACAGCAGCTATTGCATCGACGGCGCCGAGGTCATGCCGACCATCGGCGCTCGATCGGCTTCCGTGATTCGCGTGAACGGCAGAGACTTCAAAGACTCGAACGGAAACGGCGAGCTCGACCCATACGAAGACTGGAGGCTCTCTCCCGCCGACCGGGCCGCCGACCTCGTGGCCCTGATGGACGTCGATCAGCAAATCGGCCTCCTCGAGGAAGGCGGGTTGAGGGTTACTCCCGAAGACGAGGAAGGAACCGTGAGTGATGTGCAAATCGACATCATCACGAACGATCACGTGCGCCAGACTCTGCTTCGCTGGCCCGACGGTTTGAGTGCGACCGCTATCGCCAGGCACTTGAACCAGCTCCAAGAGCTGGCGGAATCACTTCCGCTCGGCATTCCCATGCTCATCACGACCGACCCCATGTTCGGGGCTGCGAGCGACATGTCGAGCACCATGCTGACCAGTCCATTCGAGGCTCCCCAAATCACGGACTGGCCTCTCGTCCTCGGCCTGGGCGCCATCGACGACGAGGCGTACGTGAAGCAGATCGGCGCGTGGCAAGCCGCGCAGCTTCGCGCGGTTGGAGTGAGGTGGATGCTGGGACCCCAAGCCGATTTTGCTACCGAGCCCATGTGGTCGCGCGTCAATGACACGTTTGGTGCTCGCGCAGATCGCGTCGGGGAGCTGGCCAAAGCCTACATTCAAGGCTTCCAGGGCAAGGACGACGGCGTGAATCCGTTCACGGGCGCTGCCGCAACCGTCAAGCACTTCCCCGGCAGCGGTCCCAGCGAGAACGGAATGGACAGCCACACCGCCTGGGGACGGTTTGCCGTGTTCCCTGGTGACAACTTCGCGGCCCACATCGACGTCATGAGAACCGCGATCCAAGGATCCAATCCCGCCGCACTCATGCCTTGCTACAGCATCTATGAAGATCAAGTTTGGAATGGAGCGCCCGTCGAGCAGACGGGTGCATCCTTCTCTCAGGTGCTCATGATCGACCTCTTGCGAAGCGACATCGGATGGCACGGCCTCGTTACCTCCGACTGGGGCGCAGTGGGCAACTGCTTCGCGTCTGGCGACTGCAAGCAAGCATCGGCATGGGGTACGGATACGTGGACCAATGCACAGAGGATGGCAGCCTTTGTCGAAGCTGGCGGGCATCAAATCGGCAATTTCTTCCCCTCGACGGTCATGTGGCGGGATGCCCTCTCCGCCGGGGCCATCACCGAGGCCCAGATCGCCGTGGCCGCACAGAAAGCCCTCGAAGTTGCGTTTCAGGTCGGCGCCTTCGAAGACCCGTATGTCGATGAGGATCAGGCGGTGACGGTGATCGAGAGCTTCGCGGACGAAGCGCACGATGCGATGATGAAGGCCTTCACGCTGCTCAAGAACGACGATGCCATCCTTCCGCTCGACGCCAACTCGGCGGATCAAAATGGCACTGCGGGCATTCAGGTGTTCTACGATGGCTTCGACGACGCAAAGATCCTGTCCTACACATCGAAGGTTGCGGGATTCGCGGCGGTCGACGCTATCGCTGACGCCGACTACGCGATCATTCGCGTTAGCGCCCGGCACGGGATTTACGGCGGCTTGGACGGCGGAGTGCCGCTCAGCTACCGGGACCCGATCAAGGTCTACGACCAGGATACGAACATGCCGTCGAATGTCGATTCCACGGCGTCTAGCCCCTTTCTCTTTGGAACGGCGCAAACGAACAATACGGCCGGTAACGCGATAGCGGACACCATCGAAGCGCATATCGCCGCGAAGGGCACGAACACGAAGCTGATCTTCGTCGTGTCGACGAATCGGCCGTGGATCTGGAGCGACTACATGGCAGATACGTCAGTCCTGGCCGCGGATTTCGGCATGACGGACGACGCGCTGCTCGACATGGTCTTCCAGATGAGGGACGGCATCCAGGACCCTAGCATCCAGCCTTCGGGCACACTTCCGATGGAGATGCCATCGTCCCAGGCCGCGGTCTACGCTGCAAAAGAAGACGTGCCGCACGACACGGCGAATCCGTTGTTCACCGTCGGTGCAGGCATCACCGCCTACTAGACCGTATAGAGGTCGAGGCTTCCACCCAGCCTTCCACTTTCCATGGGACACCAACGGGACGATCCTGTGGCGCAATGCCGAGGTGAGGGCTATGCGTCCCGACGCACTTGGGCGCTGGAGGGCCGCGACCGTGTGCAACGAGAGGTCTACTAAATGAACTGGTACCGAATCAAGACTGCACTCGTCGGACTCAAACGATTGGCGGAGCTGACGGACGAGGACAAGCAAGCCTGCATCGATGGCTTCAAGTTCCTTCAGAGAATGCAGGATGGCGAGCCTACCGAGACAGCGGATGAAACGAAAGCAGTCGCGGACTACTACAAGGTCCTCAACAACCTGCTCTCCGTGTTCGACCTCGAGAAGCTCTATATCCCGCCGCAGCTAGACGAATCCGAGGGATTGTACGGGAATCAGCTCTTGATCGAGCAGGCTGTATTGAAAGAGCTCGATCTGAAGGACCCCGAACGATCGCATCTGTTGGACATGGGGTGCGGGAGGGGGAGGATCTCGCACCACTTCGCCACGCTGACGGGCGGTCAGGTGTCCGGATATAACATCGATCCGAATCAGATTGAGAGCGCGATCGACTGGGCCGCGGAATGCGCAATGAGTGACCGGCTGCACTTCAAGGTGGGCAACCATCATGAGCCACTCGAGTATGACTCGGGAACCTTCGATGGATGCTTTTCCTTTCAAGCGGTCTGGCCGTTTTTCAAGAAAGAGGAGCTCGATGCGCACGCGCAAGAAATGTATCGCGTGTTGAAACCTGGAGCCCGATACGCTTGTTCGGAATATCTATTGACGCCTCATTTTGACTGGGACAACGAAGAGCACGTGAGCTTACACAGGGCCTATCTGCCAACGCTCGCCGCCACTCAATCCATGTATCCCGCTGATGTTTGCGCTGCCTTGGAAAGGGCGGGCTTTACGATTCTCGTTTCAGCCCCCTCGAAAAGCGCGGCCTGGCCGATTTGCGAGCAAAAGAGAGATTTGATTCTCGGTGGGCGAAAGGTCATCAGAGCGCTCGAAGCAATTCGCGTTCTGCCCCCTTGGGTCGAAGAGTCGCTCGCCCTTCTTCAAAGCGGTGGCCAGGCATGGACCGATGCGGAAAAGGCGAAAATTGCCGATTTGAACTGGAGAATCGTCGCGGAGAAGCCGCCAGTCGAATCGCCGAATTTGGCAAATGCTGCTGAGGGCTAGCTGAATATCGCCAAGGTTGAAGTCGTGGGTGTACTCGGCTTTGCCCAGGCTGTGCCTAGCGTTGGTCAGCGCTCTTCGCGAGGAATCGGTCGAGGTCCTGCCAAAAGGCGTCGGGCTGCTCGAGGAAGGGCGCGTGGCCGCCGCGATACAGCGTGAGGCTGGCGTGGAAACGGCGGAGCGCAGGGCCGATCAACCAGCGATGGTTGTAGGGATCGTGGCGCGCCCACGCGAGCCAAACCGGGCACTGCAAACGCGCAATGTCGGCACGAAGGTCGCGCGGTGACTCGCCAAAGCTCTTCCATAGCTCGGCGAGCACCCCGGCATGTTCCCGCCCCGTTGCGACGATGCGCGCTCGCTGCTCGGCCGCCTCGGGGCCCCGCAACAGGACCCGGTACTGGATCGAAAAGACCCACGGGAACCACCACGCGTTTGGACGACGGTAGACCCAGGCCATCATCCGCGTAAACAGCCGAACCGGCGCGTTGGGACGCGCAAGCCCACCAGCGTCGACGAGCACGAGGGCACGCACACGGCTCGGCTCGCGCGCGGCGACTTCCAGGGCTGCCGCTCCGCCCACCGAATTGCCCAACAACACCACGCTCTCGAGGGAGAGGGCGTCGAGTAGGCCACGAAGCAATTGCGCGTAGCGGGTCGCATTCGCGGAAAATCGATCGAGGCCTGAGCCACCGTGTGCGGGCCAGTCGACGGTGATCAGACGCCGCCGCCCCGCCGCGCGGCCCACCAGCGGCTCGAAATCACGGGAGCCGTGGCCCGCGGCATGCAGGCACAGGATCGGTTCGCCCGGCCCGCCGTGATCGGTGACGCTCAGCTCCACCCCATCCACGGTCACCCTGCGGCCCTCAAAGCCAACCGACCTTCGTAGGCTCGTCATCCCCCGCTAGGTAGCGGCGCTCGTCGCGTGACGCATTGATGTATGTCAATCCAGCTCGCCTGCGTCCCTGCGCGAGCGCCTGAGCCGGCTCAGATGCTCAGGGGAGATTCCCAAATACGAGGCGACATCGGTCTGTTTGACGCGATCTTCGAGGTCCGGAAACGCTTGCTGAAACGCTTCGTATCGCTCGCCCGCATCGAGGGCGAGGAGCTCGTACTCGCGGCGTGCCTTCAGCAGGTACAAGTGCTCCAGAACACGAAACGAAAACCGCCTCCACGACGGGTGCTCCTCGCGCACCTCGCTCAGACGGGCCCAGGGCACCACGACGAGTTGTACGCCGGTCGCCGCGACTGACGACGACAGGGCCGGGGTCTGTGACAAGAGGTCCGCCAGCGAGCCCACGATCTCACCCTCCCGTGCGAACGCTCGGGTTCGCTCACGCCCATCGGCCAAGGTGTAGTATTCGCGCACCACGCCCTCACTGATGACCGCTACCTCATGGGCAATGTCGCCCTGTCGAAGGAAGAATCCTCCTTGGGGCATCGAGCGTTCCTCTGCGAACCGCAGGACACGCTCCAAGGCTGAGGCGTCCATCGGCGCGAACCTCTCGATGGCGTGCCGAAATGCTTCCCTTCCATGCGCCGAAACCCTCACCCAGGAAGATTCGCATACCTCTTCGGCCACCGCACCGAAAGATGCTGCATAGTCCCAAGGGATCAGGTGCGCGGTCGCCGCGAGGACGGTGCGTGTTGAACGGTGTGAATGACCTGAATCGAGGTAGAGTCGCCCAACAGCCCAGCCGGAGACCGCTGCCATGACCTCACTTCTCATACACGCCGCCCTCGGTGCGCTCACGATCGCCGTCTTCTTCTACGCCAACGCGCACCTTTACCGCCGCGGCTGGGCGGGAGCGCCCGTGACCATCCCCGAAGGCATCTGTTATGCGCTCGCCGTGATCTCGGTGTGCGTCGGCTGGTACTTCAACCAGAAGTACGTGTTCGCGTACCCCGAGCAGGCGAGCTGGGTTCACTTCACCAAGCAGCTCTTCGACACCCCCGCCGGCGGCTCGGGGGCGCAAGATCTGATCATCACGAACGTTTTTCTCTTCCCGCTTTGGACGATGCTCGACGGTCCGCGGCGAGGTCTGCGATGGGCGTGGATCTACTTCGTCATGAGCCTCTTCACGAGCTTCGCCTTCGCGATGGGCATGTATTTGGCGGCGCAGGAGAGGCAGATCCGATGGAACGCAAGCCCCCGGTGAGCGCGGTCCACGACTACGACGCGATCGTCGTCGGCGCCGGCCACAACGGCCTGGCGGCGACCGCGCTGCTCGCGAAGCGCGGCCTGCGCGTGCTGTGTCTCGAGAAGAACGCGTACGCGGGCGGCATGGCCGGAACGCGCGAAATCCTCTCAGGCTGCCGCAACGACGTGGGCGCGAGCCTTCTCTTCCCGCTGGCGAAGGGGATCGAAGCAGAGCTCGAGCTCGAACGCTACGGGGCCGAGTTCATCGAGCTCCCCATCATGGCGACCAACCTGAGCTCGAAGACCTCGCCGCCCGCGATCTTCTACGCGAACCCTCTGCGGATGGCGCTCTACGTGCTTCGGCACTTCGGGATTGGCGCGATGATCGGATTTGTGCGCCTCATGGCCTTCTGCAAATACCCCGCACGCTTGATGGACCGTTTCACGCCTCGGAGCGTGCCGCGCAACCTCGACGAGCTTCTCGCGAGCGCGCCGAACGAGCGCAAGCGCAAGCAGATCGAGCTGGCGTTCACCGGCAGCGCGATGGACCTGGTAGACCGCTTCCTACCGGACCGCGAGCGTCATCGCACTCTGCGCGCGCTGGTCGCCTTTGCAGCGGTGCAGTCCACGTACAAAGGGCCCTTCACGCCCGGGAGCGCGCTGTGCCTCGTCTACACCTTCGCGCAGAACGAAGGCGGCGGGCTGATGCGGCGCGTGAAGGGTGGAATGGGATCGCTCTCGGAGGCGCTCTGTCGCTCGATCGCGAACGAGGGTGGCGAGGTGCGCTTCAAGACGCCCGTGCGGCGCATCCTGATCGAGGATGACCGCGCCGCGGGCGTGGAGCTGCGCGACGGGCAGCGCATCACGGCGAGGGCGCTGATCTCGAACCTAGACAAGCCGGCCACGCTCTTCGGTCTGGTGGGGCGCGAGCACCTCGACGCGGAGTTGACCGAGCGAATCGAGGGCATCGAGCACCGTGGCGCCTATGTGCACCTCCTGTTCAAACTTTCTCGCTTACCGAGCCACGGGCCGCCCCTGCAGCACCTAAACGCCGATCCGCGCACGCGTTTCAACACTACGCTCGTTCCCGATCCGGAGCTGCAGCAGGAGAGCTACGAGGCGTGTCGGCGCGGTGAGGTGCCGCTGCATCCTCCCGTGGGCATGCAGATCCCGTCGGTCATGGATCCGAGCCTCGCGCCGGACGGCTTCCACGTTGCCACCACCTACGGGTTCTTCTTCCCCTGCGACGCGCCGCGCGAGCAGCGCGGCAAGCTGCGCGACGAGATGGCGGAGCGGATCCTCGATCGGCTCTCGGAGTGGCTGCCCGACCTGCGCGAGTGCATCGTCGAGCGCGCCGTCTTTTCGTCGGACCACTTCGCCGCGATGCAGGGTGCCACCCACGGCGACTTCACCCACGGTCTGATCCATCCCGAGCAGATGATCGGTGGGCGCCTCCTAGTGCCGGGCTCGGCGCACGCCACGCCAATTCGAGATCTCTATCTGTGCGGCGCATCATGCCATCCCGGTCCAGGGGTCACGTTCCTGCCCGGCTATGGCGCGGCGTACGAAGTCGCGGAGGCCTTGGGGCGAGTGTGACGGGTCACGCCGATGACGGAGACGTGCGGTCGTATCCGAGCTCGCAAGAGCAGTTGTGAGACGTTCCGACGTTCCGTTCAATCTCGGTCAGACACCGAACGCTTTCAGAAGGGCGCGGTCCCGGAGACGATCCGGCAGCATGCGCAGGAACTTTCGTTGACCCGCGCCCGTACCCATCACGTAACGCGTCTTCGGCTTCGGAGACTCCAGCGCGTGGATGAGGGCGTCGAGAACGACCTTGGGATCGGCCGCGGTCGACTTGCCCTCTTGGGCGAACTTCCGAATCCCTGCAACGAACCGGCCGTACCGCTGCTCGAAAGCAGGGGATGCTTGGCTGATCATTTCCTCGGCCCCATCGCGGCCTTTGTCCCAAATCGCCGTCGCGATGGCGGCGGGCTGGAGCAACACGACATGAACGCCTTGAGGCGCCAGCTCCACCCGGAGCGCGTCGCTGAACGCTTCGATTGCGTACTTAGACATGCAGTAGGGACCCAGCATTGGAGTGGCGACGAAGCCTCCAACCGAACCGGTAGTGATGATGCGACCTTTGGACTCGAGAATCATCGGTAGGAATGCCTGAGTCACCGCAAGGGGTCCTACACAGTTGACCTCGAGCTGCCAGCGCAGGTCGTCCGGTTTCACGAACTCGAGAGGGCCATTCACTGAAATTCCAGCATTGTTGAAAAGCCCTCGAAAGGGCTTTCCACTGCCTTCGCGTCGAACTCGCTCCGCTGCCGCATCGATCGTTGCGTGATCGGTGACATCGATGGTCAGCGGGATGAGGTTCTCGGGGGCCTCGGACAGTAGTCTGCTTGCGTCTTCAGGCTTACGAACTCCCGCGAACACGGTGTACCCACGCCTTGCCAAACCCACGGCGCACGCGGCTCCGATTCCGGTCGACGCGCCAGTGATCACAATGATTCCTCGATTTGCCATGAACGGCTACCTTTCGCGTGTGCTTTTCGTCGCAGGGGATGGTTCACCGCTCCTTGAGGAGCGCATCGATCTCCACGGACCAGCGATGGGCGTCGCCGGGCCATCGGGCGGTGACGAGATTGCCATCGCGTACGACGAAGCCGAGCTGTAGGGCATCCATGCTATCGTGCTTTATGCCGCCAGGGCCAGCATCAAAATCCCCGTTCGAGGCGAGAGCAGCGCGCACTTCGTCCTCGGTAGTGATCTCAGGGTATGTGCGGTAGTAGTCGCCCATCCACGCCCGTGTGAGGTTGTAAGCGGTCATTTCCAGCCGATTGACCAGGGACGTCACCTTGCGACCGTAGATCAGGGAGTGACCGTCCGCGCCCTTGGCTCGCGCGAGAATCAGCACTCCATGGCAAATAGCGCCCACAGGCTTGTCGGCGTCCATGAACTCTGCCGCGACCTGTTGAAGCGCATCGGATTCGAGATAGGGCTTCACGCCTTTGTCGTGCCCACCCGGCAGGAGGAGCGCCTCGAACGCACCCGCAGCGATTGCATCGTAGGCGATGGGATTCTTGAAGGCGACGCTCGCGATCATTTGAGCATAGGCGGCGCGACCCTTGGCATCGGCCCGCAGGATATGTTTGAGCAGCCCCAGGCCTTTGCCTGTCACCATGATTGGATCAGCGCTGGCCGGCTTGCCGTCCGGCGTGGCGAAAGTGATCTCGTGCCCGAACGCGGAGAGGATTTTCCAAGGTATGGACGCCTCGGTCGGATCAAATCCCCGCGTTGGCAGTGGAATGAGAACGCTACTCATCGAGAGGCACCGGCATGCGTGAGGGCATCATACCACGGGGGTGGCCCGCGAACGGTGGCCGAGGCGATTCCAAGCTTTGCCGCGGCGACCTGGCACGCTCCGAGCGTGGGTCAGTCGACCGCATCGTCGTCCGACTTCGTGCTCAGCTCTGCGTGCAGCGAGGTAGCGTCCCAGCCTTCGTCTCGACTCTCCGCCTCGAAGCTGAGATCGTCCATCAGTGCTCGTTCCAAATAGTTGATCTGCTCGCGAGCCAAGCTGAAATAGTCTTTCTGATTGTGGCGAAGCTGCGAGAGCTCGATGAGTGATGCCTCGTCGTAGCGCCGGAACATGCGCGCCGCTCGCTGCGCTTGGTACGCCCGAAACCCCAGCTGGCGCAGGACATCGACACCGATCCGTAGCGAGGTATCGAGCGTCTCGCGATACACGTGCGCCACCCCGGCGTCGAGCAGCTCATAGGCTTGCAGTCGTCCTCTTGCTCGAGCGATGATCGCGAGATTCGGGAAATGTGTTTGACAGGTTCGCACGAGCGCCATGACACGTTCGTGCTCGTCTATCGCGATCACGATCACACGGGCCTCGCCCGCACCTGCAGCCTCGAGAAGGTCGAGGCGGCACGCGTCTCCATAGAAAACCTTGATCCCAATCTTCCGGAGAACCTCGACGTGGTCAGAATCGAACTCGAGCACCGTCGTCTCGACCTCGTTGGCCCGGAGAAACCGACCGACGATACCCCCGACCCGGCCGAAGCCCGCGATCAGAACGTGATGCGTCTCGTCGATCTCATCGGGTTCGCGGGCCTCCTTCTCTCGTGTTCCGAAACGCGGCTGTAGCGCTCTATCGTTGAAGAGCATCAGCAACGGGGTGGCCGCCATCGAGATGGCGACCGCGGCAACGAGCGGGTGGGTGAGATCCGGCGCGAGGACGCCTTGCTGAGACGCAAACGAAAAGAGCACGAATGCGAACTCCCCCCCTTGCGCGAGCCCAAATGAAAAAAGCAACCGTTGGTCGAGGCCGATACCGAACCAACGCCCGAGCAAGAGGAGGATGAGCAGCTTGATCCCGATGAGACCGCCGACGAGGCCAGCGATGAGAAGCGGTTCCGCGCCGATGAGTGCGAAGTCGACCGAAGCACCGACCGCGATGAAAAAGACACCCAAGAGCAGCCCCTTGAACGGATCGACGTCGGCCTCCAGCTCGTGGCGATACTCGCTTTCGGCCAGTACGACGCCGGCCAAGAAAGTGCCCAGGGCCGGACTCAGTCCCACCTGCGCCATCATCAGCGCGATGCCGATGACGAGCAGCAAGGCGGTCGCGGTGAATACCTCACGCATCTGCGTTCTGGCGATGAAGCGGAACAGCGGACGGGTGAGATAGCGTCCGGCAAAGACGATGGCTGCGACCGCCCCGAGGACCGCAACTGTCTGCCCCCACGCGGGAAGAGTCTCGACCCAGGTCGAAGGATCCGCAGCCGTGCCTTGGTCGCTCGTTCCGGTTCCTAGAAGAGGAAGAACCGCGAGCATGGGAATCACCGCGATGTCCTGAAAGAGGAGAACCGAAAACGCGCTTTGACCGCCGTCGGTTTCGAGCAAGCCCTTCTCGGCCAAGGTCTGAAGAACGATCGCTGTCGACGAGAGTGAGAGGATCATGCCGACGGCCAGCGCAGAGCGCCAAGGAAGCCCGAGCAGGAGGCCGAGGATCGCGATGACCGCTGTCGTGGCCAGGACCTGCAGGCCCCCGAGACCTAGGATCGGGCCTCGCATGCGCCACAAAAGAGAGGGCTGAAGCTCGAGACCGATGAGGAAGAGCATCATCACGACACCGAACTCTGCGAAGTGCATGACGTCTTCGCCCTCTGCACCGATGAGCTGGAGCCCAAAGGGCCCAATCACCATTCCAGCGAGGAGGTATCCGAGTACCGACCCTAGCCCGAGGCGCTTGGCAACGGGGACCGCGATCACCGCTGCGCAGAGATAGACGAACGCTTGAAAGAAGAATCCCTGAGCAGGCATCGTCAGTCGTCCCGTAACGCGTTCAGTCGCTCGCGGTACGTGGCCGCGTGCTGATTCATCTGCTCTTTCGTCATTCCGTGAGCTCCATAGACGACGAAGGGAGGCAGGTACTCCATGCCGCAGAGGATCGCTGTCCGCTTGATGGGCAGAAGCAGCTCGTCGATCGTGTAGCCGTTCGGTCCGTCCGCCCGGTAGGCTGCTTCGGCTCCTCCGGTCGTAATGGCACTCATCAGCTTCTTACCCTGCAACGCCGTCCCCTGAGCTCCGTACGCCCAGCCGTGCACGAGCACCAAGTCTTCCCACTGCTTGAGAAGGGCCGGGGTGCTGTACCAGAAGAAAGGGTGGTGCATAATCACGACGTCATGAAGCCCGAGGAGCCTCTGCTCTCGCTCCACGTCGACGTCGAAGTCTGGATAGGCTTCGTACAAGTCGTGGAAGGTGACGCCTTGCATTTCGTCGAGACCACGCACCAGCGCTCGGTTCACACGTGACCTTTCGAGGGCGGGGTGTGCGAACAGGATCAGGATGCGTTTCGACGCTGTTCCCATCGGCGATGCCAGCCGTACCTTAGCAGGCTCCAACGGCACTTCCTCGAAACGCGATCCGCAAGGCCCAGTGCGGTGAATCGCTGACGAAGGAATCGAGCGCGTGCTGCGCCAAATCGGGAGAGCCGCGACCAGTATGCTTCGACCAGCGTCGGTGATCTGCAGCCGCCGGCCCCGTCTATCCTCGGGGTCGACGATGATGTCGACGAGGCCGATTGAGCGAGATCAAGAGCGAGAACTGCCCATTCGTAAGCCCTAAAGGACGCAGCGCTTCGTCGAACCGCCGCGCGACGGCACGTGCCGAGCGTTGGAGGTGAAGGCAGAGGAAGGAGAGCAACGAGGACCCCAACCCACCTCGACCTCTCGGTGGAACGCTCCGCTTTCTTGGAGAAAGAGGCGTCGAACCCGCACGATGCGGACGCCGGCGTGTCGGCATTAAGGAAAGACGAATGAACATTCGAGTCATGGGACCCTTCATCACCGCGTTCTTGGCCGCAACCCTACCGTTGGTAGGATGTGGCGATAGCTCCAACCCGTCTGGGTCGGGCGGCACCGGGGGCAGCGGCGCCAACTGTCAAATGGTCGAAACCAGCACCGCGAACGGGACCTGGGACATCACTCTCGAATTTGTGGCCGGTGATCCTTTCGAGCTGACGGGTCTAACAGCGGCCCAATCCGGCTGCACGGTGACCATGACGGCGAGCGAGGCGGATTGCACCTTGAACGCCACGGGACCCCTTTCCAGCACTGGGACCTGGGCCGCGAATATGAATATCAACTGCACAACACAGGGCCAATACATGGCCGACTTCAGCGGCACCTTCAGCGGCGGCCCTCCTTACAACATGCTCACCATCACGTCGGGGTCGGACAGTCAGGGTGACACCATCTCCGGCGGTCAAGGCATGATCACGCCGTAGGCGACGCTGCTTCGGGGCGGCGCGCAAAGTATTCGCCTAGCGGAAGGCGACTGGCGCCGCCCGTCGAAGCGCTCCCCTTTTCCAGCAGACGACATGGGGCTAGAGTCTTCATCCGATTGGATGTTCCAAGCGGCGGCAGCTCCGGTCTCTGATCCTTCTGCACATGCTGTTTCTCACGGCCGTTGGGGTCCTCAGTGGCCTCACAATCATTCTCGCCTCGGCGTTGGTCCTCGCCAACAAGAAGCTCTACGTCTACGAGGATCCGCGGATCGACGTGGTGGAGGAGATGCTTCCTCACGCGAACTGCGGCGCCTGTGGCTTTCCCGGTTGTCGGCCGTTCGCCGAAGCCCTGACGACGGGCGCGGCTCTGCCCGGCAAGTGTACGGTGAGCTCCGCCGAGGAGAGAGAGCAAATCGCGCGCTTCCTGGGCGTCGACGTGGGGGCGGAGGAGAAGCTCGTGGCGCGGCTGGCGTGCGCGGGCGGCACCAACGTGGCTCGCAATCGCGCCAGGTACGACGGTCAGCAGACCTGTCGCTCCGCGGCTAGGGTCGCAGGTGGCGGTAAAGGCTGCTTCTGGGGATGTCTAGGCTTCGGCGACTGCGACGCGGTCTGCGACTTCGATGCCATCGAGATGAACGCCTACAATCTGCCGGTGGTCGATGAGGCGAAGTGCACCGCCTGCGGCGACTGCGTCGAGGTTTGTCCCAAGGACTTGTTCTCGCTTCACAAGGAAAGCCATCGCCTGTGGGTTGCCTGTAGTGCTCAGGAGCGCGGGGATGAGATCCTCGAGGACTGCGAGGTGGCTTGCACCACCTGCGGACGCTGCGAGATCGACGCTCCGAGCGGGCTGATCACCATCCAGAAAAATCTTCCGGTGGTGGACTACAGCCGCCAACACCAGACGCAAGCTCCCATTCAACGTTGCCCGACGGGGGCTATCGTCTGGATCGATCCCAAGCTGGGGCCGGTGAAGGGACCGGCCGCAAAGAAGATCATTCGCAAGGGCCCGCTCCGCGACGCCCCAACCTAGATGCAAGCTCTGAACGGTGATAGGTGGTTTCGATGTCCCCACTAAGCTTTGGTAGGAAGCGCAAAGAGCGCCGGAATGAAGGGGGCGGACAGTTCAAGTACCCCGGAGCCCGCGCTGCAATGGACGGCAACTCCGCCGTCATCATGTGTGAGCGCGAGTCGAGCGACGCGGCGGGCGCGTATCCGATTACGCCGTCGACGCAGATGGGAGAGTACTGGGCCGAAGCCGCGGCTACGGGGCACGTCAACGTGTCCGGGCGTCCTCTCATCTTCGTCGAGCCTGAAGGAGAGCACGCCGCGGCAGCGGTCACCGCCGGCATGTCGATGACCGGTATGCGTTCTGCAAACTTCTCGTCCGGCCAGGGAATCGCCTACATGCACGAGTCGCTCTATGCGGCGGTGGGCAAGAGGCTCACCTACGTGCTGAATATCGGCGCGCGGGCCATGACCAAGGCCACCCTCAACGTGCACGCCGGACACGACGATTATCACTGCGTCGACGATACGGGCTTCTTCCAGATGTTTGCGAAGAACGCGCAGTCCGCGGCCGATCTCAACATCATCAGTCACAGGGTCGCCGAGCTGGCGCTCACCCCCGGGATCATCGCCCAAGATGGTTTCCTGACCACCCATCTCATCGAGTCGATGATGGTTCCCGAGCGGGAGCTCATCGCCGAGTATCTGGGGCGGCCCGACGACATCATCGACACGCCGACCCCGGCGCAGAAGATCATCTACGGCGAAACCCGCCGGCGCATTCCGCTGCTCTGGGACGTGGACAACCCGATCATGTCGGGCTTGGTCCAGAACCAAGATTCGTACATGCAGAGCGTTGCAGCGCAGCGTCCGTTTTTCTTCGATCACATCCAAGGGCTGACCGATCGCGCGTTCGACGAGTACTACGCGCTCACCGGTCGCCGCTACGAGCGGGTGATGACGTACCGCGCCGACGATGCCGAGTACCTCATCGTGGGGCAGGGCAGCGTCATCCCGTCGGCCGAGGCGGTCGCGGACTACCTGCGCAAGACCCGGGGGCTCAAGGTGGGTGTGGTCGACATGCTCATGTTCCGCCCGTTTCCGGGCGATCTCATCGGGCGCATCATCCAAGGTAAGAAAGGCGTTTCGGTGCTCGAGCGCTTGGACCAGCCGTTGGCGGCGGACTTGCCTCTCATGCGGGAAATTCGCGCCACGGTGGCAAAATGCCTAGAGAACGGGAAGGAGCCGAAGCGTCCGGTGCACCCCGGGCTGGCGGCGTACAAGTCGCTCCACGACGCGCCGGCTCTCTACTCCGGTTCGTTCGGGATGGGCAGTCGCGACCTCCAGCCTGAGGGCATCGTCGGGGCGATCGAGAACATGCTCGAGGACGGGCCTCGGAAGAAGCTGTTCTACCTCTCGATCGATTTCCTTCGGGACGAGGCGTTCACACCCAAGCAGGACCTCTATCAGCAGACGATTCAGGAGTCGTATCCGAACGTCAAAGAGCTCGCGATTCGAGGCTCGGAGAACCCGAACCTGATGCCCGAGGACAGCATCACCGTTCGGTTTCATTCCATCGGTGGCTGGGGCGCCATCACCACCGGCAAGAACCTCGCGATGACGCTCTTCGATCTCTTGGGCTACCACATGAAGGCCAATCCCAAGTACGGCTCCGAAAAGAAGGGCCAGCCCACGACGTACTACCTGTCGGCGGCCCCAGAGCCGATCAAAGTCAACTGCGAATATTTCTACGTCGACGTGGTGCTCTCGCCGGACCCAAACGTTTTCGGGCATACCAACGCCCTGGCCGGCCTGAAAGAGGGCGGTGTCTTCATCATTCAGAGCGACAAACGATCGCCCGAGGCTATGTGGGAGAGCATTCCGCCCATCTACCAGAAGATCATCATCGACAAGAAGATCAAGGTTTTCTATCTGGATGCGTTCAAGATCGCCCGCGACGAAGCCACCGATACCGACCTCCAGCTCCGGATGCAGGGCATCGCATTTCAAGGCGCATTCTTCGCCGCTTCGCCGGTGATGCAGCAGGCGGGGCTCAGCGAAGAGCAGCTCCTCAACGCGATCCGGGACCAACTCCAAGAGAAATTCGGCTCCAAGGGACGACGAGTCGTGGAAGACAACGTGCGGGTGGTGCAGCGCGGCTTCGAGGAGATCCACGAGGTGCTCCCAGGGCAGATCACCAAAGCGGACGGCAAGGGAGCGGGCAGCGGACGGAAGCTCCCGATGATGGTGAAACCGCTTCCCCAGAGCAAAGCGCCGATGAGCGACATCCATCGTTTCTGGGAGCAGACGGGCAGCTTCTACGCGCGGGGGATGGGCAACGACAACCTCACCGATCCGTTCATCGGGCTGGGCATCATGCCGCCGTCCTCGGCGCTGTTCCGGGACATGACCGGTATTCGCTTCAATCACCCCGAGTGGGTGCCCGAGAACTGCACCGCCTGCGGCGCCTGCTACACGGCCTGCCCCGATACGGCGTTGCCAGGGCTCGTCAACGAGGTGGGACAGGTTTTGGACACAGTCGTGAACCGAGTTCGCAAGAACGGCCACGGTTTGGAGATTCAACACCTGCCCAAAGCCGCAAAGCTCATGGAGCGTAACCTACACAAGCTGTTCAAGAGCGCGAACGAGTCCGACTCCGTGGCCGTCCTCATGGAACAGGCGATCGAGCAAACCGCCAAGCAGAGCGAGCTTCAGGGTGCCGAGAAGGAGAAGCTTCAGAAGGAGCTGGAGCTGTTCAAGGAGGAGCTCAACGGGTTCCAGTTTGCGCTGACCCGACCCCACTACACGCTCCCCGAGAAGGATCAGCCCGGCAGTGGGGGCCTGCTTTCCATCACCGTCAACCCCTACACCTGCAAAGGCTGCATGGAGTGTGTGGAGGTCTGCAACGACGACGCGCTACGCCCCATGAAGCAGACGACCGAATCGGTGCAGTTGCTCCGTGACAATTGGGACCTGTGGACCGACCTGCCCACCACTCCGGCGAAATACGTTCGTGTGGACGATTTGGAAGAGGGCATCGGCGTGCTCGAGACCATCCTTCTCGACAAGTCGAACTACTTGCCGTTTACGAGCGGCGACGGCGCATGCCTCGGTTGCTCGGAAAAGACGGCGCTTCACCTCTTCATCGCCACCGTCGAGGCGTTGATGCAACCTCGGATCGCCAAGCACCTCAGCCACATCACCGAGCTCATCGATCGGCTGAAGAAGCACATCCAGTTCCGGCTGGTTGGGGAGCTCAACGTGAGTGATCCTGAAGTCATGTCCAGGATCGTCGACGAGATCGGCGATCGAGACGTGACGCTAGCCGGCATCGCCGCTCGAATGGAAAACCTCGAGGGCAGTCATCCGATCGATCAGGACTGGCTCCGACGGATGACCAAGTTGGTGGCCAAGTTGGAAGACCTCAGGTGGAAATATGTCGAGGGAACCACGGGTCGTGGCCGCACCGCCATGGGCATGATCAACAGCACCGGTTGCACTTCGGTTTGGGGCAGCACCTATCCGTTCAACCCGTACCCGTTTCCCTGGGCCAACCACCTCTTCCAGGATTCCCCGTCGATGGCTATGGGCATCTTCGAGGGGCACATGGCGAAAATGGCGGAAGGCTTCAAGGCCATCCGCACCGCCGAGCTCGAGCTCGCCAACAAGTACAACCCTGCAGTGCACGACGACTTTCTCACGTACTTTGCTTGGCAGCAGTTCAGCGATGAGGAGGCAGAGCTATGCCCTCCAGTGGTTGCTGTCGGGGGCGACGGAGCGATGTACGACATCGGCTTTCAGAACCTCTCCCGGGTTCTGGCATCGGGCAAGCCCATCAAGGTGCTGGTGGTAGACACGCAGGTCTACTCCAACACCGGTGGGCAGGCCTGTACCTCTGGTTTCATCGGCCAGATTTCCGACATGGCGCAATATGGGAAGGCCATCCAAGGCAAGCAAGAGCCTCGTAAGGAAATTGGCCTCATCGGGATGGCGCACCGCACCACGTACGTGATGCAGAGCACGATCGCGCACCCGGGTCATATGATCGAGGGCTTCATCAAAGGTCTGAAGGCTCGACGACCCGCGCTCTTCAACATCTACAGCACCTGCCAGCCGGAGCATGGCATCGGTGACGATATGAGCTCGGCCCAGTCCAAGTTGGCAGTGGAGTCCCGCGCGTACCCGCTCTTCCGGTACGACCCCGACGCCGGCAAGACACCCAAGGAATGCTTCGACCTGCAAGGCAACCCGCAGATCGATCAGGACTGGCCCAGCTACACGATCAAGTACCAGGAAGACGGCGTTGAAAAGGAGATGGAGCTGCCCCTGACCTTCGCCGACTTCGCGATCACCGAGACCAGGTTCAGGAAGCAGTTCCGGGTCGCACCGCGGGACACCTGGAACGAGAACATGGTGCCCTTGGCGGAGTTCCTGGTCATGGACAGCGACGACCGCGAAGGCGTCTTCCCGTACGTGTGGATGGTGGACAAGGATGGCCAGCTAACCCGGTTGTTGGTGTCCGAGCCGATCGTGGCGTCCTGTGAAGACCGGCGTGATTTCTGGACTATGCTCCGTGCATTGGCGGGTGAGGATGAGCCGTCGACCGAAGCACTCGTAGAGAAAGTGCGTCGGGACGTCGTGGGCAACATCATGTCCGGGCTCATTCAGATGGCCGGCGGCTCCGGCGATGGGCTTGCAGCGCTGGCGACCGGCGACGCCGCCGCAGGAGCAGAAGCAGGAGCAGCAGGAGCAGCGGTCGTGCAGACCGGGCCCGCCGGGGGCGACTACTTGGCGCCGTGGATCGATACAGCGGATTGCACTTCCTGCGATGAGTGTACCCAGCTCAACTCGAAGATCTTCGCGTACAACGCGCAGAAGAAGGCCGTCATCAAGAACGCCGAAGCGGGCCCGTACAAGGATTTGGTGACGGCCGCGGAGCGATGCACCGCCCGGGTGATCCACCCCGGGCTTCCGCGGAACCGAAACGAGAAGGACATCGAGAAGTGGATCAAGCGCGGCGAGAAATACAACTGAGGATCAAGCTGGGATGCGGTCGATGAGACTTCTGGGGCTCAAGACGTTTCGGCATGGGGTGCACCCGCCGGAGTCGAAGGACGAGACGAGCAGGCTGCCGATTCGTCAATTCCCGTTCGCGCCGTTGCTCATCGTTCCGCTGGTTCAGCATCTGGGAGCTCCATCGATCCCAGTCGTGGAGGAGGGACAGGAAGTGCAGAGGGGGCAGCGGCTCGCACGACCCGACGGATTCATGTCGGTCTCCATGCACGCGCCTGCGTCCGGTGTGGTGCGGAAGATCGCTCTGGCACCGAGCATCAGCGGTCGCATGGTGCCGGCTGTGTACCTCGAGCCGTTTCCCGGCTCCACCCAGGAAGTCGAGGAAGGCACTCCCTGTCCGCTCGACACTGCCACTCCTGACGAGATCATCGCCGCCATCCAGGATGCGGGCGTGGTGGGGCTCGGGGGCGCGGCGTTTCCTACCCACGTCAAGCTCCGGGTTCCCGAGGGGAAGTTCGTCGACACCTTGATTATCAACGGGATCGAGTGCGAGCCATTCCTCACCACCGACCATCGCGTGATGCTGGAGCAGAGCAGCGACATCTTCACGGGGATTCGCTACCTGCTCAAAGTGACTGGCGCCGAGCGGGTCATCATCGGCGTCGAGGCCAACAAAGCCGACGCCGCGGATCACCTCCGAGACGCTTTTCCGAGCGACTTGAATGGGTCGGTGGAGGTGCTTCAGGTGAAGTACCCGCAGGGCGCTGAGAAGATGTTGTTCGCTGCGCTTCTGGGTCGGGAAGTGCCCTCCGGTGGCTTGCCCTTGGACATCCATGCCCTGTGCTGCAACGTGGCGACCACGGCGGAGATCGGTCGCCTCCTGCCTCTTGGACGCGGCATCCAAGAACGAGTGATCACGGTGACCGGGCCTGCTGTGAAGCGCAAAGGGAACTACCGCATCCCTATCGGCACGCCCCTGCGCTTCCTCCTGGAGCACGTCGGCGTCGGGGAGGATGTGAACCGCGTCTTTCTCGGTGGGCCGATGATGGGCGCGGCGGCCTCGAGCTTGGAAATCTCGATCACCAAGGGCACATCGGGCGTCACCGCGTTCACCGACTCTGCGGCGGAGAGGACCCACAGTCCGGTTTACCCCTGCATCCGTTGCGGCTACTGCGTCGATGCGTGTCCCATTTTCCTCAATCCATCGCTTCTGGGGATCTTGGCAGCCAATGAGCAATTCTCCGTCATGGCGGAGGAACACAACCTGATGGATTGCTTCGAGTGCGGTTCCTGCTCGTTCGTTTGCCCATCCCACATTCCACTGGTGCAGCAGTTCCGCGCTGCCAAGGCGGCGGTGCGTAAAGCGGGGGCCGCCTGATGACGCGACCGGGCAAGACCCTCGAGATACGAACGTCGCCGCATATTCTCAGCGGTTCCAGCGTCGACTCGATCATGTTCAACGTCGTGCTGGCCCTGCTGCCGGTCACGGTGTTTGCCGTGTTCGCGTTTGGTCTCGCCGGGTTGCTGACGCTGACCGTCGCCGTGGCTGCCTGCGTTCTGACCGAGGACCTCATTTGCCGCGCGGCGGGCAAGCCGAGCACCATTGGCGATTGGTCGGTAACCATCACGGGCCTCCTGTACGGCCTGACCCTTCCGCCGGGGCTGCCGCTCTGGATGGTTTTCGTCGGGGGCGTCATCTGCGTGGCCATGGGTAAAGCCATGTTCGGCGGTCTCGGGTACAACACGTTCAATCCGGCCCTGGTGGGTCGGGCAGTGCTCCAGGCCGCGTTTCCGGTTGCCATGACCAGCTGGATCCCGAGCTTCACGGTGGGGCGGTTCTCTTCGTTGCCGTCGTCGACCCTCACCTTGCCGTTCACCGCGCCGGAGTACGACGCGATCACCAGCGCCACGCCGCTCGCGCTCTGGAAGTTCGGTCATGAGGTCACTTCGAACGCCGATCTGGCCATGGGCTTCGTGAGCGGTTCGGCCGGTGAGACCTCGAGTGTGCTCATCCTCCTCGGCGGTCTCTATCTCATCGCCCGAAACATGATGAACTGGCGCATCCCGGCGTCGATTTTCGGCGCCGTCGTCGTGTTCAGCGGCGCTCTGCACCTCTGGAACCCAGAGCGCTACGCCTCGCCGGTCTTCATGCTCTTGTCCGGAGGACTGATGCTCGGCGCCGTTTTCATGGCAAGCGACATGGTCGGCTCCCCGATGACCTCCCTTGGCTGCTACCTCTACGGCATTCTCATCGGACTGGTCACCGTGGTGATCCGAAGCTGGGGTGGCCTGCCCGAAGGGGTCATGTACGCGATCCTTCTCGGCAACGCCGCAACCCCGCACCTCGATCGATGGACTCGGCCGAGGGTCTACGGCACCGAGGGCAAGGAGGTTGCATCGTGAGCCAAATCGAGTTGGCCGGCCGTCCTGCACCGCCGAGCACCTGGCACATGTATCGCGCGATGGTTGGCATCGGTGTGCTCTGCGGATTCATCATCGTGACCGTGTTCCAGTTGACCCGGCCTATCATCGAACGAAACAAAGCGGAGGCGTTACAGAAAGCGATCTTCCACGTGCTGCCGCAAGCCAGCACGAGCATTGCGTATCGACTGGACGAGTCCGGCGATTTCAAACCCGTCGATGGTGAGAGCCTCGGCGCGGCGCGGGTCTATGCGGGTTACGACGGCGAGCACGAATTGCTGGGCTTGGCGGTAGAGGCACAGGGCATGGGGTATCAGGACGTGATCCGGCTGATCTACGGTTACTCGTTTGCGAAGCAGGCCATCATCGGGATCCAGGTCTTGGAGACCAAGGAGACTCCGGGGCTCGGGGACAAGATCCAAAGCGATCCCGATTTCCTCCAGAACTTCCAGCGCCTGGATGTTTCGCTCGTCGCAGACCGGTCGAAACTGGCGCACCCCATCGTGCCAGTCAGGCACGGTCAAAAAACCCATCCGTGGGAGGTGGACAGCATCACCGGAGCGACGATCTCTTCCACGGCTGTCGCCGACATACTCAACCGGAGCGCGCAGTACTGGGTGCCTCGCATCCAGAACAACCTGAGCGACTTCCAGGAGCGGGAGTAACGAATGGCTGAGCCTAGCAACAGGAGCACCGACGAGTTCCTAAAAGGCCTATGGAAAGAGAACCCCGTCTTCGTGCAGGTGCTCGGGATGTGCCCGACGCTGGCGGTTTCGAACACGGCGATCAATGCGCTGGCGATGGGTTTGGCGACGGCATTCGTCTTGGTGATGTCCAACATCGCGGTGTCGTCGCTGCGCAACTTCATCCCCAAGCAGGTTCGCATCGCCACCTACATCCTGATCATCGCGACTTTCGTCACCGTGGTGGACTATGCCATCCAGGTCATCAGCCTCGATCTCTACAGGGCACTGGGCGCGTTCATCTCCCTCATCGTGGTCAACTGCGTGATCCTCGGCCGGGCCGAAGCGTTTGCTTCCAAGAACACGGTCGCGCTCTCCATCATGGACGGGCTGGGCATGGGACTGGGATTCACCTTCGCCCTTCTGTGTCTAGGCGGAGTGCGAGAGATCTTCGGCAACGGATCGCTCTTCGGAGCACAGTTGTTCCACGATGACTTTCAGAAATGGGTAGTGATGATTCTTCCGAGCGGCGGCTTCTTCACCCTTGCCGGCTGGTTGCTGCTCTTCAATTGGCGAGAGCAGCGCAAGACCAAGAAGCACAAGACAGCCGCGCTCAGCTTCCATGAGGAGGTTGCCTGATGCCCGAGCAATCCCTCTGGACGATCTTCATCAACGCCAGTCTGGTGAACAATTTCGTGTTGGCGTACTTCCTCGGAATCTGTCCATTCCTCGGTGTGTCATCGAAGATTGAAACCGCCTCCCGCATGGGCGGTGCGGTGACCTTCGTCATGCTGGTGAGCTCGGTCTGCGCCTTCGGGATCCAGGCGCTGCTGGTCGCGATCGACGCGCCATACCTCAAGCTCATTTCTTTCATCGCGGTCATCGCGTCCACGGTGCAACTCGTCGAGATGTTCATCAAGAAGGTAAGTCCCGCGCTCTTTCGATCGCTGGGGATTTTCTTGCCGCTCATCACCACGAACTGCGCGATCCTCGCGTTGGCGCTCTTTCAGACCAACAAGGGCTACAGCTTCGTCCAGTGCATCGTCTACGCTCTCGGTGCGGGAGTGGGCTTCACCCTGGCCCTGGTGCTCATGGCCGGGCTGCGCGAGAAGCTCGAGCTGGCCGCGGTGCCCGACGTGACGAAAGGAACCGCACTTGCCCTGATGATCGCGGGTTTGCTTTCGGTGACTTTCATGGGTTTTGGCGGGCTGGGAGGATAGGGCCGATGATCTACCACTACCTGATCGGTGTCGGTGCGCTTCTGCTCCTGTCCACGGCGTGGCTCGGGGTGCAGCGTGCCTGGCGAAGGTCATTTCCCGATGTCGGAGGCGATCCCGACGCGCTGGCTGGGCGGCCGGGATGTCACGGCTGCAACGATTTGAGAGATTGCCACCAAGGACCGGAGAGCGGAGCCTGTAAGGACCAGGAGGAAATGCCATGAAGACCGCGGTCACCCATCTCGAGGACTACGACAGGGAGCAGCGATTCCAGGCTACCGTGGTGTCCAGCGAAAGGCTCACGCCGGAGGCTTCGGACATCGAGGTCCGGGAGATCGCCCTGGATGTTCGAGAACCCGATTTCGAGTTCGAGCTTGGACAGAGCATCGGCGTGCTCGCCCCCGGCACCAAGGAGTTCGGCCAGGACCACCACTTCCGCCTCTACAGCGTCGCCGACCTTCCGGAGCGTGGAAGCAGTGGGCTTCCCCGCATCAAGATCGCTGTGCGCAGAGCCAGCTACGTAGACAAGTACAGCGGCGAACAGTACCCGGGCGTCGCATCGAACTATCTCTGCGATCTCGTCCCCGGTGACACGGTCACCTTGGCCGGTCCGTACGGCCTGGCGTTCGAGGTGCCCGAGGAGATGGATGCCAACCTCATCCTCATCGGTACCGGCACGGGGATCGCACCGTTCCGCGCGTTCGTGAAGCACATCTACAAGAACGTGCCGCAGTGGCATGGCACCATCACGCTCTTCTACGGCGCCCGAAGCGGGCTCGAGCTCCTCTACATGAACGACGAGCGTGATGACTTCTCGCAGTACTACGACCGCGACACGTTCCAGGCATTCCAGGCGCTCAGCCCTCGCCCGGCCTGGGCTGCTCCCATCGACTGGGACGGTGCGCTAGCCCAGCGCGGCGAACAGCTCTGGAACCTCCTCGGCCAACCGAACACCTACGTCTATATAGCCGGCCTCGAAAAGATGCGCGCCGAGCTGGATGCGGCGTTCGCTGAAATCGCTGGCTCCCCGCAAAAGTGGGCTCGCCGCAGGGCCGAGCTCGTTGCCGGTGGTCGCTGGGTGGAAGTGCTTTACTAGGGACGCGACGGGCTATTCGGGTTTGCAGCGCGTGTTCTGCAGCGTGTAACGCGAGCGGTCCCGTTGGTCGATCAAGACGCATTCATCGCGATTGATCACCAAGCGAAACTGAATCGGGACGTCCATGTTGCGGCCCTGAGCAGGCAAGCCTTGGATGCTGCGCGGGGGGCTACGTTCGATGATCAGCACGCTGCTTTGGGTCAGTGCGTCATCGGCGAGGGTGACATTGCTGTGTAGCGCCCCGTTGACCGCGCGCTGCAGAGCGGCGCGGCTTGCATCATCGGGATCAATGATGCGAGCCGATTGGTCGTAATCGGTGGCCACCTTTCTGCAGCCGATGACGCCCATCGATAGAGCGGCAAGCAACGAGAGGCCTTTCTTCGTTCTTCCGGTCACGGGAGCATGATCCTGTTGGTGAGCCAAGGAGACTTGACCACGAATCCGTCGCTTGCAGTTCGTCGCGCGCCGGATTTCTTGCTCACACCCGCGGTCATCTCCGGCGGCGCCGGACAAGTCTCCGTGCTGCGATATTCGAGTGCCGCAGCAAGGCGTCCCTCACTTGGGTCGCCCAGCTCGGCGCTGAAGTCGTCGGCGACCGAACAGCCTGGCAGCGCCACACCTACGTCGGCCTGCGTGTTGGCCGGCGAGAAGCCATCGGCGTAGTCCCCGAAGTCCTTGTCGTTGACGCCCCTGAACTGGATCGTGAAGTATGTCGTCCCGCAATTGTCCCTCGGATAGAACCCGTAGGGCTTGCCGCAGGTCGTGGACCCGATCTGGATGACTTCGACATCGACCCCGCGCAGACCGTTGATGATCGCTTCACTGGCGGAGCAGGTGTTCGGCCCCGTGAGGATGAAAACGCGAGCCAGATCCAAGGTGGGTAGAGGCTGACCCGCCGGTGCGTTGAAAGGAGGGCCGAGCGTCGTGGTGTAGAAGGGCGTCGGTGAGATCGAACGTCCCGTCACGGCATCGACGCCCGGATTCTTGTCGTTGAACTGCGTGAGCTCGAACGTGCGTCCGGCTGTGTCCGCTGATCCGGCGATCATGAATGCCAGCTCGCTCGCCAGTGACAGGAAACCGCCGCCGTTGTACCGCAGATCGAGGACTAGGTCGTCGATTCCGTCGCCCGAATTGAGCTGATTCACCGCATCCACGAGCCCCAGCTCGGCCGTGGCGATGTGATCGTTGAACAGTACATAGCCGACCCTCCCGCTTGGCGTATCGAGGACCCGCACATTCTGCACGGGCTGCGATTCGATGTTCGCGGAGGTCATCGTGATCGACCGGCTATCCTGCGAACCGGAATCTTGGACCGTGAACGTATGGGTTTCGCCCGCTGCACTCGGGAATAGCGCAGCGTTCAACGCGTCGATACCGGCAGACGTGTTGATGTCGACATCCATGCCGTCCGCAGAGAGAATCTTGGCGCCTCGCGCGAGACCGACGTTTGGGCTTGTCGCGGGCGAGTCTGGCTCCGTGTACGCGACCAGCACCTCGCGTGGCGGCACTGAGGAAAGAATGGCCCACTGCGCGCCATACCCCGCCGTCACTCCGGACTGGGAGAGAGAAAACCATTCGTCGGAGGCCACGGTGAAGTGGAATCTATCCTTCGCCCGACCCGAAGGCGTCAACGCAGTGGTTTTCAACAGGTCGAAGTAAGCAAGCGGATCGCTGAGCTGGCCTGGGTCCTCGTCGGGGATTTCATCGTACCAGAGATAGGTCTCGTTGCTGTAGGACCGGAGGAAGTTGTTTTCGTCGGTGGTCGTACCCTGGACGTCGGGGTACGACTGGTTCGTCGCGGGATTGGTGCCGCTCCGAGGTGACTCACATCGCGCCTGGAAACTCGTCGCCGGCTCAAATACGCCCGCCTCCCATTGCCCTCCGCCGCGACCAGCCGAATAGGGCGGGGTACTATCGCCGCAGGCCGCCACGAAGACAGCTACGCTGGCGGCCAGTACGTAGTGCGCTGCTGTCCTCTTCGGCTTTTGGTGCATTGCTCTCTTCCAATGACATAGACCCGAGCCCGCTGTCGATGAAAACGCCTTTCCTCTCATGACCGGCCAATGGACGATATCTCGGTTCACGCGCTTCTCGCTCTTTCCAACCGCGTCTCCTTCACGAGAGCGAGACCCAAGATGATCGCGAACACCGCCGATGCTCCAATGGTACCTAGATCAAGGCCGCCTTGCGCGATCGGCTTGGTGAGTAGGTCCCCGAAGGTTGCACCAAACGGTCTGGTCAAGACGAACGCGACCCAAAACAGAAAGACGCTGGAAATCTCGGTGTATGCATGCAGAAAAGCCGTGAGAGCCAGCAACCCCGTGATCAGCGCCGCACTGAGCAAAAAACCGACCCCTAGGCTGTCAGCCAAGAAATCGCCAGCTGCCGTGCCCAAGGTATTGGCAATCAAGAACGCCACCCAATAGAACGTTTCCGCTGTCGGGGTCGTGATGTTCTCGACCGAGAGAGACTTTTCGTTGGTCCGCCAAATCGCGAGAACGACGAGTAGCAGGACGATCAAAATTGCGGAGCCAACTGCGTAACCAAGACCCAAGGTGCGATCGATGAAATCCGAAATGCCGGTTCCGACGATCGCACTCGCGGTGAAGGTCAGCCAGTACGCGAGGGGATCGTACCTTTTCAAGGCCAGCTTGATTCCAAGAAAAATCATGAAGAGGATCATGAATGCGAAAACGGTCGTTCCGTACCCTAGGTTGAAGGTCATCGAGAACATGTCCGCCCCCGTCTCTCCCAAGGTCGTAGACGCGATCTTAATCACCCAATACAAGAAGACGATGTGCGGAACTCTGTTCAGTGCGGCTGTGTTCATAGGCTTTTCACTTTCCAGGCACTGCTTCGAGTGCCTGCGCACCTTTCCCCTCATCTCGAAGGAAAATAGCAAATAAGAGCGCCGCTGCGAGGGCCGTGGCGGATCCGAAGTAGAAGGGCGCGGCCGGTCCAAACCCGGGCCAGGAGCCGATCCCCTGCCAGAGCAGGCCTGCGATGAGTGAGGCAGGAAGATCGATGATCCCCAGCAGCGCGTGATAGCTGCCGTACGCAGTGCCGCGGAGCTCGAGTGGAACCAAGTCCGCCACCATGGCTTTGGCGGTTCCCGTCGCGAGCCCGTAGTACACCCCGTAGCACAAGTATAAGACGATGATCTGTGTACCCGTGCCGGCCAAAGCGAATCCCAGATAGATCGCCGCGTAGGCGATCCAGCCGGCGGTGATGATGCGCCGTCGTCCTATTCGATCGGAGAGCGCGCCGGCGGGTGCAGAAATGAGCGCGTAGACGACGTTGAATCCGAGCAGCGTCCAGAGCACCGCGCCCACCCCGAGGCCCCGCTCTTGGGCGCGCAAGATAAGGAAGGCGTCGGAGAAGTTACCGAGGTCGAAGAGTGCGACGATGCCCAGGAAGACCGCGAACCGGCGGCCGAGCCCGCGAAACCCGATGCGCGGTCCCTCGACTGCCGCCTTCTTGCGGACCTCTCGGACGCCGAGCGCCACTGTCAACACGGCGAGCAGCGCGGGGACCAGACTTACCAAGACGAGAGTCCGAAAGGTATCTCTGCCTAGGTCCGAGGTGTTCCCCTGCATCTGCGTGACGACGACGATCGCGATGAGCAGACCAAGGACCGCGCCGCCCGTATCCGCTGCCCGGTGCAGGCCGAAGGCGAGACCGCGACCGGAAGCCGAGATCGAGTCGGCGATCAGCGCGTCTCTTGGCGCCGTCCGTACGCCTTTACCGACGCGATCGGTCCATCGCGCGCCAGCGACCACCCCCCAACTGCCTGCAAAGAGGAAGAGGGGCTTGGCGAGAGCGGAGAGGGCATAGCCCCCGACCGCCAGCGGCTTTCTGGCGCCCATCCGATCGGAGAGGCTGCCGGTTAACACCTTGAGCAGACTGGCGGTCGACTCGGCCACGCCTTCGATGAGCCCGATGACGGCCGTACCGACGCCGAGTACGTTGGCCAGGAACAGCGGGAGCACGTTCAGGATCATCTCACTCGAGATGTCCATGAAGAAGCTCGTGCCCGACAGCGCCCAGATGTTACGCGGGATCTTCGGACGCATCGGTGACGCTCTTAGCGCGCTATTGGACGATGACCAAGCAGGTTGCGCTGCATCCAGAGCCCGGCCTCTCGATCAACTGGCGTCGACGCGACTGTTCGGTGTCTCCGACGTCGGAACATTGGTCGGATGCGCAGAACGCCGTCGCAAGTAGGGCGTCATGGCTGCCGCGAGGCGAGGCGCGCCGGAAGGCGTGAGCACCTCATGGTGACGCCCAGCGAGCGGTTCGATCCGGACGGCGCCTCCAACCACTCGACTCCATCCCAAGTCGGGTTCGTGCGGGCCCTCAAACGGGTCGAATTGCGTTCGGAAGAGTACGATATTCGTGGGGGTCTTCGTTGGGCGATACCGCATGATCGAATCGAGCTGGGCTTGCATGGAAGTGAGATCGTCCGTGGAAAAGTCCACTTGGGCTTCTCGAAATAGCTCGCTCACGTCCTGGTGGTGGGTGCCGTGTCGTCCGAACCAGCGAGCCGGAGCGCGGACGGCAGCATCGAGAGCTCGCCGGGCCGATTCTTTGATCGAGCCTTTGTTTTCGACAATCTCGGTCAGCCGCGCGACGGTCGTGCGCGCCAGCCGCGCGAGCCGCTTCACGCTGGTGAACGGCGATGGAAACGGAACCGATGCAGGGGGCGTGCCGTCCAATACTCCCAGGAAATCGACTTCGCGGCCGAGCTCGAGAAGCTGCTCGGTGATGGCGAGAGAAACGATCCCACCTGCCGAGTAACCCGCAAGAGCACAAGGGCCTCGGGGCTGTACCTGGCCAATCAGCCTGGCATAAGCTCGCGCCATCGCACGAAGTCCGTTGCCCGCCACGTCGACCTTGGTGAGGCCTGGCATCCGCAACCCGTACACAGGAATGGTGGCGCCGAGGGCTTCGGCGAGATGGACGTAGTCCAGCGCAAGGCCGGTCACGCCAGGGGCCAAGAAAAGCGGACGGATCCCTGGGTCTCCCTCCGCGAGCTGGAGTATCGGCTCACGACGCTCCACTTCGATGCCTTCGCGGACCAGTTGTGCAAGGCCTTCCAGGGTGGCGTCGCGAAAGAATGCCTGCGCGTCGCAGGCACGATTCAAGCGGCTCTCCACCTCGTTGAACAACTGGACCACCAGCAGTGAATGACCACCAGCCTCAAAGAAGTTCGTCGATGAATCGGCGACCGGCCTCCCGAGGATTCTAGTCCAGATATTGGCAAGCTCCCGCTCGATCGACTCATTCGGTGCGACTGAAAACTGAACGCCGGTTTGCGGTTGATCGCTGAGCCGTGTGGCGGAAAGAGCTGCGCGGTCGACCTTACCGGCAGGAGTCTTCGGCAACTCGGCAAGCGTCACGATCTTCTTGGGAATCATGTGGCTTGGCAACGCCCTGGAGAGACACTCGCGGATTCGGGGTAGGGCGACGAGATCACGATCGCCGACGACGAAGCCGACGAGTCCCGCATCTCCGCCTTGCTCTCTCTGTACGACGACCGCAGCTTCGTCTACCCCCTGGCATGCCAGCAGATGCGCTTCGACTTCACCGAGCTCTATCCGAAAACCGCGTACCTTCACCTGCTGATCGACACGATCCACATAGACATAGTTCCCCGCTCGGGTTTGCCTGACCAAGTCTCCGGTCGCGTACAGTCGGGCGCCCTCGCGCCACGGATGAGGCACGAATCGTTCGGCGGTCTTCTTCTGCTGCCCAAGATACCCGCGCGCGAGGGTACAACCTCCGATGTAGAGTTGTCCCACGACCCCGTGCGGAACCGGACGCATGTGTTGATCCAGGATGAAGTGAGAGACGCCCCGGTGCGGACGGCCGATCGGCACCGCTCGATCGGGATCGCTTTGCCGATCATCGTAGAATGTGGACGTGATGGTGGTCTCAGTGGGACCGTACGCGTTGATCCACCGAATCCAATCGGTCCGATGAGCGCGAAAACGTTCGTGAGCCTCGACCGAGGCCTGCTCTCCACCGACCACCAACAACCGAACGCACCGCGGCCAAGTCGTCTGCGAGTGACTGTCGGTCAGCTTGTGCCAAAACGCGGTAGGCAGATTCAGGACGGTGAGCCGATGTTGCTCGACGGCCGCGAAGAAGCCCCGGCTGGTCTGCGCCAGCTCCCGATTCCGTAATACCAGGGTTGCGCCCGCGCACAGCGTTGGAAAGATCTCTTCCAGAGCCACATCAAAGCTCAACGCTGCAAACTGCAGAACGCGGTCCGCAGGCGTCAGTTGAAACGCATCGACCGTTGTCGTGGCGTGATGGCTCAGAGCGCCATGCGTCACACACACACCTTTTGGCGTTCCGGTGGAGCCTGACGTGTAGACGACGTAAGCAAGCGAGTCCGGGGCGACCGTCCGTGGATCCGCGTACGGACCGGGTACCTCCGGACTGAACTGCTCGATATCGATCACCGTTGCGCTGGTCGTCGGAACCATCGAGCTCGCTCCATGAACGAGAATGAACCTCGCTCGCGAATCATCCAGCATGAACGCGATCCGCTCCGGCGGATAGTCAGGATCGGTCAACATGAAAGCCGCGCCCAAGGAGTGAAGCGCCAGCATCGCGACGATCGCCTCGATCGACCGCGGAAGGAGCAAGGCCACGAGGTCACCCTCCCTCACACCACGCGCCTCGAACGCCTTAACGTTGGAGTGTATTCGGGATGCGAGCTCCGCGTACGTAATCGAGCCGCCATCGATCGCTTCGATTGCCGGGTGCGCCCCTCGAGCTCGGGTCTGATCGAGAATCTGCTGAAGCGCAGTGGTCTCCGGTGGCTCTTGCTCGCGCTCAGCTTCGAACGCGGTCAGTCTTTCATAGACCGCGCGGTCGAGCATTCGTAGGCTTCGAATCTTTCCCTTGGGATTGCGCGCTATTTCATCCAGCAAACCCACGTAGTGCCGCAAGATTTGGTCGGCCTCGGCATTCGAGTAGAGTCCCGCATCGCGCTCGAGTTGCACGACGAGTGCCCCGTCCTCGATGAACGTATACAGGCAAAGCGGGTAGTTGGTGTGGGACCGTGACCACACCTTGCGCGCCCTCCATCGCTCGTCCAGCCGGTTCAGCGTGCCAAAGAAGCGTCCCGGTTCGAACACGGTGAGGGTGCGAAACAAGTCTCTCGAGGCTGGAATGCCACTGGCAGCTTTGATCTGGCTCAGCGGGGTTTGCTGAAAAGGGCGTCCCTCCAGATGTTGCTGCCGTAGCGATTTCAGCGCTTGTTGGATCGATGGATCTCCACTGAGGTCCAATCGGATGGGAACAGTCGCGATGAAGAGTCCGACGGTTTGCTTCGCTCCTTCAATCGTACCGGCTCTTCCCGACCAAGTGGTACCAAAGACCACGTCGTCGTGCCTAGCGTATCGAGACAGTAAGACCCCCCAACCGAGCTGAGTGATCGTGTTGAGGCTGGCTCCACATTCATCTGCAAGTCTCTCCAACGCCTGGGTCGTGGGGACATCTAGACGTCGACGGTGTTCGACGACTTGCGAATCTCGAGATCGGGCGCGACTATCGTCGTGGAGAGGAAGCTCGGTCGGTTCGGAGAATCCCTCCAAGACGCGTGCGAAGTGCTCTACGCCGGCGCGGGCATCGCGGTCGGATGCCCATCGAATGAAATCCAAGTACGACGGTGCAGGACCCACAGGCCGAGGGTCGCCCTGATAAGCCGAAAGTACATGCTCGAGGACCAAGGCGTAGGATCCACCGTCGATGATACAATGGTGGACGGTCCATACGAAGCACCAGTGCTTCTCAGACAACTGGAACACCGAAACTCGCATCAGTGGAGCGTGAAACGGATCGATGCCCTCGTTCCGGTCACGATCGAAGAACTCGGCAAGCCTTTCGCGTTGCTCCGTCTCGGAGCACCCGCGCCAGTCTTCGAGGTTGAATGGCACCTCTGCGCGCGGGCGTACAGCAACCTCCGGCTCATCGGGCTTGGGCCAGCGGAACTCGAGGCGCAACGCATCAAAGCGGTCGAGGGCGCTCTGCCATGCCGCTCGGAATCGCTCCGGCTCCAGCGGTTCCTCTAACTCGCAGACGACCTGCTCGATGTTGACCACACGTCCGCGAGCCAGCAGGCTTTCGGCCAGCATCCCCCTCTGCATCGGTGTGGCCTTCTCGACACCCGAGCTGCTGCGCGCCGGCAATTGCCCCATCTCCGTCGAGTGTAGCCAGCCGCGTTCGACGATCTACCTAAAACGGAGCGCGCCGCCATTAGGGTTACGTGGGGCAAGCTTCCGCATCGAGTGAGCGTTGCCAGTCGCTCAGCGCCAGATGCGTTCACCGGAGATGCGCACGTTGCGCACGTATTTGCTGATCCCGACGGGGTTCCACGGCGTGTGTCCCTGGTCCGAGCCATAGAGCTTGATGTAGAACTCGACGACGTTGTGTCCTTGGCCGGCGGTTGCGACGCCGGTCTGCTGAATCGCCAACTGGCCATTGATCCAGACCGAAACCGTAGCCGTGTGACCCGTGGCGAACTGCCATCGCATCTCGATGTCGAACCATTCACCGACTGGCAAGGCAATGCTCGACCAGTTGGAGTCGCCGTTTGCGTTCCTCCAAGCGAGCTGAAACTTCATCGAGCCATCTTGCTTGAGCATCATGCCCGGTGAGGTGTCCCATCGGTCCGCGCCGTCTTTGGTGGTGTGCCAGTCGAGCAACGAGAGCCAAGCCCATCCGTCGCCGCCGGCATCTATCGGCTTGGGGAAGGTACCATTCTTGGGCCACGTAGACCGGCGCACCGCTCAGTGCGAGGTTTCGAAACTCCTGCTGATTGAAGCTCCAAAGGCCAAACTGCGAGCGTGCACCGCCTTCGTCACATACCCCGTACTGGCGAATCGCATACCCGGGGCCTCCTAGAGGGATCGGGGACTCGGGAAAGGTTGACACCATTGGCATCGTTCGGTGGTACCGTCTGGCCGATCGGGTGCTCGGTCTCAAATCCATCAAACCCATACTGACCGCTGCCCGACTGAATCGAGTCGGTCCACACGAGGCCGACCGGTGCCACGCAAAGACCCGAGATGTTGTTGCAGCTATCGCCCCCGTTGCACGTCCCGCAACTGCCCCCACAGCCATCATCCCCACACGCTCTTGACCCGCGCAGTCCGGCGTGCATTGGTTTGGTTGGTAACAGGTCCCTTGGGGATTGCAGAGCTCGCCGCCCGCGCAATTGCCGCAGGTGCCGCCGCACCCATCAGCGCCGCATTCCCTACCCGTGCAGTTGGGCGTGCACTGGTTTGGTTGGTAGCAAGTACCTTGTACGTTGCAGAGCTCGCCCCCAGCGCAGTTGCCGCATGTGCTCCCGCAACCGTCGTCGCCACAATCCTTCCCAGCACAGTCCGGCGTGCAGCGATTCGGCGTATAGCAAGCGCCCCCGCCGTTACAGAGCTCGCCCGCAGCGCAAGTCCCACAGATACCGCCGCAGCCATCGCCGCCACACGCTCTGCCTGTACAGTCGGGCGTGCATTGATTGGGATCGTAGCAAGTGCCGGTTGCATCACAGAGCGCGCCCTCGGCGCAGTTGCCGCACTTTCCCCCGCAAGCATCATCGCCACACGCTTTGCCGGCACAGACCGGGGTGCACTGATTGGGCTCGTAGCAAGCCCCCGCCGCATTGCAGAGCTCGCCCCCAGCGCAGGTCCCACAGGTGCCGCCACAGCCATCACCCCCACACTCCCTGCCCAGACAGTCCGGGGTGCATTGTCCGGGGTCGTAGCAAGTCCCTCGAGCTGTCGCAGAGCGCTCCTGCAGTGCAGACGCCGCAGATGCCCCCGCAGCCATCAGCGCCGCATTCCTTTGTGGCACAGTCCGGTGTGCAGGCTTGGAAGGTCCGCGCATCGCCGATGTCCGCGACACCGCAACCTGCGATCGTCGCAGTGAAGAGAACGAATAGTCCTGCAGCCAGCGCGGGCCCGCGTGCGAAGACGATTTGCTGAAACGGACTGGGCCTCCCCCGATGGCTCATACCGGATCACTATTACCTCACAGGTCTCGAGCAGCCAACCCATAGGTGTTAAGAAATGACGTTCTATGGTAGCGAAAGGCTCATCTTCTCACCCATTTAGGGCAAAAGTAAAAGATCGTCGTAAGGTGTAGCTCAAACGCTGCGTGAGCTCACTGCGTCGACTGCAGGACCAGAACCCAATCGCCCGATGCGGGAGGGGTGAAGCTGTGTGCTCCCGTGTTCGCGAGCGTATCGATCGTCGTGTACGTAGCGCTGTCCGGCTTGAACCAGCGGGCCGCCACATTCGGACCGGCCAGTTTGCTCATGTCGATCGTCAGTTGCTTCTGGCTCGGTGTGTAGACGATCGCCAGCATGGAGTCGGCCGACTTCGCTGCATTGGCGGCATTCGATCCGGTGCCTTGCCCGCCGGTCAGCAGGGTGTCGGTGCGGTCCGGAATCAGCGAGCTCCAATCATAGGACTCGAAGAAATCGTCGAAGCGCGTGCGGTCTTGCGAGCCACCGCTGTTCAGATTCGATTGCCACGTGCCGCTATACGGGAATAGGGCGTTGTTCTGGAAGTTCCAGATGGGGTTGTTTCCGAACAAGGCGCCCATGCCGCCGGTGACGATCGACCGGTATGCCTGAGAGCGCAGCACCAGCCTCGATACCGGAGGACTTGGTTCTTGCTCGTAGCGCGACTCGAATAGAAAGAATGGCCGCGTCGGAGTTCGTCCGTAGTCCTGCTCGAATTGCGCCGGCAGGCCGGGGCTCTCGTAGGCGTATGTCGCATTCAAATCAAGCCACGATTCATTTCCAACTACGGCAGATGACGATGTGTCTGGACCGGTGTGGTATGTAAAAAGCCAGTCAGCCCTACCAGTGCTCTTCAATCCAGTGACGAGCGATCGGGTGCGTGTCAGGACTTGCGAGTCCCAGTAGTCTCCGCCCATGACCCAAACGAGGTTCGGCAACGTCGCGAACTTGCCGCCGAGGTACGCGCCGTAGGCTTCCACTTCGGAAGTCGTTCGTGACGAGAGGGCCGCCCACCAGCCTTCGTCGCCGCCGCCATATCCGAGGTACGCCGGAGTCATCATTACGAGTAGCTTCCGGTCCAGCGCTTGCTGGACGATGTCGACGCAACGGTCGAAGTAGGCATCGTTGGGTGTACGGATGTCCTCCGCCGAATTGAAGGGCGCGACGCCCGAAACATTCCGCGGCGGATCGGCTGCGTACCGGTGCTCGATCAAGTTCACCAGAATGGTGTTGAACCCGCGGCCCTCCCGATCGTCGAGATACTGAGTCACCTCGGAATCGGTGAGTGCCACCATCAGCGACCAGGGTGTATCGCCGTTGACCAGGAACGGCTGGCCGTCCGAATCGATCAAGTAACGTGCATTTCCGGCTATCCGCAATGGAAATATCATTGAAGCTCCGACCGGCCTGACGTCCACGACGACCGTGCCCCGGGCCGTGCCCCTCGGTCCTGTGCAATCGAGCGTAAATGCGGTCGTGGCGGACAGGTCGCCGCTCGACTCCGTGCCGGATGGAGGCCTGCTGCCGGTCCATCCGCCGGATGCGGTACACGAGGCCGCATCGGTGCTGCTCCAGGTGAGCAACACGCTGCCGCCCGGCTGCGTGCTGCTCGGGTTCTTCGTCAAAGTCACGGTGGGTGGTTGCGCGGAGCCGGCGACCACGAGCGTGATCGTACGCGAAGCACTGCCTCCCAATCCAGTGCAACGGATGGTATAGGTGCTGTCCGTCGTGATCGCACCCGTCGAAGCCGAACCGTTCACGGGTTTAGAGCCAGTCCACGCCCCAGAGGCCTCACAGGAGGTCGTATTGGACGAAGTCCACGTCAGCGTAGAGGAGACGCCTTGGGCCACACTTGTCGGGTCGGCGCTGAACGAGATATCGGGGGCTGGTGCCGAGCCGACGGCGATCGACACCGACGCAGTCGCCACGCCGCCCGGTCCAGTGCAGGCAATGGAATAGCTGACGGTGCTCTCGATGGGCCCGACGGATTCGCTTCCCGACACTGGCTTAGCGCCAGACCAAGCACCCGACGCCGTGCAACCCGTGGCGTCGGTCGAGCTCCAGCTCAGGACGGCCGAGCTGTCACTGGTTCGAGAGGCGGTCAGGGAAACGGTGGGCGTTGGGGCAGTGGAATCCCCAGCGGAGGGGCCGCAGCTGCTGGCGCAGCCGCAGGCCAGCATCCCAAT
>CAVYJZ010000002.1:0-40501 GCA_963768985.1 uncultured delta proteobacterium
CCAAGACCCAGCCTGCAAAGGCTGGGTTTTTTGCGCTTACACCTGCTGTCCGGCCTTCACGGCGACCAGCCCGGCGCGCGCCTTGTTGATGGTCTCTTCGTACTCCTTGTCCGGGTCGCTCGCTTCGACGATGCCGGCGCCGGCCTGGAGCCACATCTCGTCGTCGCGCGCGACGATGGTGCGGATCGCAATTGCGACGTCCATGTTGCCGTCGAACCCGATGTAGCCCACGGCGCCGCCGTAGACGCCCCGGCGTTCGGGCTCGAGCTCTTCGATGATCTGCATGGCCCGAACTTTGGGCGCGCCGCTCAACGTGCCCGCCGGGAAGGTGGCTCGCAGCACGTCGAGGGCGTCACGACCGGACGCTAGGTCGCCGGTCACGTTCGAGACGATGTGCATGACGTGAGAGTAGCGTTCGACGATCATCCGATCGGTGACGTTGACGGTACCCGGCCGGCTGATGCGGCCGATGTCGTTTCGCCCCAGATCGACCAACATGACGTGCTCGGCCCGCTCCTTGGGGTCGGCCAGCAATTCAGCTTGAATAGCGATGTCTTCTTCCTCGGTCCGGCCGCGATGGCGCGTGCCTGCGAGCGGCCGAACGTACGCATGCCCGTCTTCCAAGCGCACCAGTGTTTCGGGGCTTGCTCCCGCGACGATGCGATCGGGCATGCGCACGAAGTACATGTACGGGCTCGGGTTGATGATGCGCATGGCCCGATACACATCGAACACGTCGGTGCCTTCGAGAGGGAGCCGAAAACGCTGGGACAGCACCACTTGGAAGATGTCGCCGGCGCGGATGTACTCCTTGGCCCGTTCCACTGCGGCGCAAAAGCCCGGCCGATCGAAGGAGGACTCCGGAAGCTCGAGCTCGGCGCTGGGTACGGGGGGATGCAGCCTGCGCGGGAGCGTCGGAGTGTCGAGCGCCGCGAGCGTATGCTCGATTCGCTCCGTCGCGCGCGCATAGGCCGCTTTCGCGTCACCGCCGACGCGCACCGGAACCACGACACGCACCGTACCCCGCACATTGTCGAAGATGAGGACCGTTCCGCCGATTGCGAAACAGAACTCCCAATCATCGTCGCGCCGCAGCGCTTCGCCCACGCTCGGCTCGAAGGTCCGCACCGCATCGTAACTGACGTAGCCGACGGCGCCGCCCCAGAAACGCGGGAGCCAATCGACCTCCGGGGGCTTCCACTCGGCCAGCGTTTCGCGCAGACGCTTCCAGGGATCCACACCGAGCTCTTGCTCGACTTTTCCGCCGACGATTCTCTCGAATCGATCGGCGACCCCGCGGACGATCACCTCGGGCGCCGAGCCAACGAAACTGTAGCGCGCCCACTTCTCGCCGCCCACGACGCTCTCGAGGAGGAAGCTGCCGGCATCGTCGCCGAGGGTCGCATGTGCCAGCACGGGGGTGAGACGATCGGCGATCACCTCGCGGTACACGGGAACCACAGTAGCGTCTCTGCTGAGGCGCTCGAACTCCCCAGAGCTCGGAAAATACTCATTCACCGAACTCCGAATAACACCGATATCACAAACGTGCTAAGGCCCCGCCCTGGAGAGAACATGGCTGATCTACCCCTCATCGAAGCCGACCCTGAAATCGCCCAGTGCATCGCCGACGAAGAACGGCGTCAGCACGACAAGCTGCGCCTCATCCCGAGCGAAAACTATGCCAGCAGGGCTGTCATGGAAGCCTGCGGCAGCGTCCTGAACAACAAGTATTCGGAGGGCTACGCCGGCAAGCGCTACTACGAAGGCCAGCAGAACATCGACAAGGTCGAGAGTCTGGCCATCGAGCGCCTCAAGCGGCTCTTCGGCGTGGATCACGCCAACGTGCAACCGTACTCGGGCTCGCCGGCCAACCTCGCAGTCTACTTCGCTTTCTGTGACGCCGGGGACACCATCATGGGGATGGGGCTGCCAAGCGGCGGCCACCTAACCCACGGGTGGAAGGTCTCGATTTCCGGCAAGTACTTCAACGCCATTCAGTACGGTGTGCGAAAAGAGGACCACCTCATCGATTTCGACGAGGTGGCGTCGCTCGCCCGCAAACATAGGCCGAAGTTGCTCTTCTGCGGAGCGACCGCATACCCGCGTGTGATCGATTTCGCGAAGTTCGCGGAGATCGCGCAAGAGGTCGGTGCGATTCTGGTCGCGGATATCGCGCACATCTCCGGGCTGGTCGCCGGAGGCGCGCACCCTTCCCCGGTCGGCCACGCGGAGGTGATCAGCAGCACGACGCACAAGACCTTCCGCGGACCTCGGGGCGGGATGATCATGTGTAACGACGTTCACCGAAAGGCGATCGATCGCGCAGTGTTTCCAGGGCTTCAGGGCGGCCCGCACAACGGCACGACTGCGGGCATTGCCGTCGCAGCCAAGCTTGCGATGACCGACGAGTTCAAAGCGTATGCCCATGCGATAGTCGACAACTCGCGTGTCCTCGCGGACACGCTCTTGTCGCGCGGCTTCAGCCTCGTCACCGGGGGAAGCGATAACCACCTCATCTTGATCGACCTCACCCGCAAGGACGTGCCCGGAAAGGTGGCCGCGCAGGCGCTCGACCGCGCCGGCATGGTTGCCAACTACAACTCCGTGCCATTCGACACACGCAAGCCTTTCGACCCCAGCGGCGTTCGTCTGGGCACTCCGGCGATCACGAGCCGCGGCATGGGTGCCGACGAAATGAAGCGCCTTGGCAACTGGATGGCCGACATCGTCGAGGATGTGGAGAACGAGGCGCTCATCGCTCGAGTGGCCGGGGAGATCAAGGACCTCTGCGACCAGTTCCCCGCTCCGGGCGTCCCAGTTCACTGAGCGTTTGCCACTTCGATACGAGCTTTCCGTTCAGTTCCGAAAGCTGCAGAAGGCACGTCGCAAACGGACCCGCCCCTGCTAGACTGCGCCGAGCATGTCTCTTCAGAGAAAGCGCATCGTCGTAGGCTTGGGCGGCGGAATTGCCGCGTTCAAGGCGGTGCACCTGGTGCGTGAGCTCATGCGCAGAGGCGCCGAGGTTCGCGTCGTCATGACAGAAGCGGCGACTCGCTTTGTGGGGCCGATTACATTTGCAGGTCTGACGGGGAAACCCGCTGTCACCGACCTCTGGGCCGAGGACTACGCGGGCGAGGTGCACGTCGAGCTCGGCGACTGGGCGGACGCGGTCGTGATCGCGCCGGCCACGATGAACCTGCTGGCGCGGGCCGCGACGGGACAGGCGAACGATGCGGTTCTCGCGACGCTTGCCTGCGCGCGCGGCGACATCTTTTTCGCCCCCGCCATGCATCGGCGTATGTGGTCTCATCCGGCGACGCTGTCGAACGTCGCGACGCTGTCCGCACGCGGCGCCGTGGTCCTCGGTCCAGTGACCGGACAGCTTGCCAATGGCGAGCTCGGCGAAGGGCGCATGATGGAGCCCGAGGACATCGCGGAAGCCGTGGAGTCCCACCTGTCCCACGCCGATGATCTCACGGGCGCACGCGTTCTGATCACTGCGGGACCAACCTGCGAAGATCTCGACCCGGTACGTTTCCTCGGCAACCGGTCGACGGGTCGAATGGGCTACGCGCTTGCATCGCGAGCGCTCCGCCGGGGGGCCGCAGTCACCCTCGTGAGCGGGCCGGTCCACCTGCCCGTTCCGTTGGGCGCAGAGCTCGTGCAGGTTCGATCGGCCGAGGAAATGCACCAGGCCGTCATGTCGCGGTTCGACCGATTCGACGTCGTGATCATGGCCGCTGCGGTTGCGGACTATCGCCCGGAGCGCCAGGCGACACGGAAGATCAAGAAGGGCGGAAACCTGAGTCTCACGCTCGTCCGCAATCCCGACATCCTCGCCGACGTCGGTGCCAAGCGCGGTCAGCAGCCCTCGGTTCTGGTTGGATTCGCCCTGGAAACGGAGAATCTCGAAAGCGCCGCCCGCGAGAAGCTCGACCGCAAAGGGGCCGACCTCATCGTCGCGAACGACGCAGGCGCCGGGCTCGCGGGTGACACCAACCGTGCCCTGCTCGTCGACGCGACGTCGGCAACACCGCTCCCAGAGATGAGCAAGCGAGCCCTCGCCGATCAAATCCTCGACCGCGTCCGAACGCTGTTGAAGAACCCCCCTCAGCGGTCTCGACATGAGGCCGAGCATGAAGCCCCCAACTAGCTGGAGCGCACAGTGACTCGCCCCCTCATCGCCTCATTTCTCGCGTACCTAGACGGACAAGCATCCCGCGAGGTCGCTCTGCAGGCGTATCGCGAGGCGGAAGCCAAGCATGGTGTTCGCATCTACGACGATCACGATGCCCGCGTCGCGCCAGGTGCATTCAAACCGCACATGCCCATCTCGGAGGAGCGGGTTCGCACCTTGACCCGGAGCTGGGAGCAGTTCGATCGCGCGCTCGAGCCATTGGGGCGCGGCGCCGAGCGAAACCTCGTCATTCGGTCTTTGGGCCCATTCCTGTCTGACACGGGGCTGTGGATTGCGGGCGCGGACCTCGCAGACGATCACCTGTTCATCTTCCGTTCGGGCGAAGTCGGTTCGTGGACCGGGGAGCAGTGGGACGTGCACCTCGCCAACTGGGCTGCGGTCAAGCAGTACCAGGGGCGCGACGATTGGACACCCGAGCGCTTGGTCGAGCAGGTTCGCAGAACCCCGCGCTACGGCGAGTGGACGAAGCTCCTGCGCAGCCTCATCGCAGAAGCGCGCGGCGTCGCCCCTCGCACGCACTCATAACAGGTCGACGGGGCCGGCACCCTCGCGCAATACGACCACTTCGGGTCCGGTCAGGTCGATGATCGTCGACGGCTCGATGCCGCCCCAGCCTCCGTCGACGAACGCGTCGACATGCGGGAACCGCGCGTTGATCTCGTCGGGGTCGTTGAGCACACCACCGTCGATCGTCGCTGAGGTCGAGACGATGGGGCTTCCGAGCTCGTTGAGCAGCGCCAGCGCAACGAGGTCGTCCGGTACCCGAATGCCTACGGTCTTTTGCTTGCGCACGAGGAGCTTGGGCACGTCACGGGTGGCTCGGAGCACAAACGTGTACGGCCCTGGGGCCAAGCGCTTCATGATCCGGTACGCGAAATCGTCTACGTGACCATACCGGGCGATCTTGCTCAGGTCTGGGCACATGAAGCTCAACGGATGGTCCTTCTTGAGCTGCCGAATCTGATAGATTCGCTCGACGGCTTTCTTCTGGTGGATGTCGCAGCCGAGCCCATAGACGGTGCCCGTCGGATACACGATCACGCCACCACGGCGGAGCACCTCGACCGCTTGTTGGACCCGGCGGGGCTGTGGATGGGTGGGATGGATTTCGATGCGCATTGGGAGGCCCGTCCAGGTAACGACGGCAATGCATCAGGTCAAGGCGACGAGGGCTACCCAAGCGGGCGCAAATGCGCTAACTACTCGCCCGCCAATGACGGAAGAGCGAGACCCACGACCGTACCTCGTGATTACGGTACTTCTAGATAGCTCCGCGCGGCCCGCCGAGGTCAGCCGCAGCCACGGCAATGCCTACGAGCGCTCGCTGCAAGCGACCGAGGGGCAAGAGATTGCCGGCCTCGAGCTCGTGGAGCTTCCAATTGCCGCTCCGGTGTTCAAGGCGCTACGGCAGCCGCTCGCGGTGCCGGGGGATGAGGTCGGACTCTACGACGTGTTTCCCTTGGCAAGCCACCTCAAGCCCGAATACCGAAAAATTGCCGGGCAGTTCCTGGCGGCCGAAGCGCTCTGGACGATGGAGGAACAAGGACTCCTCGGCGGCGTACCTGTCAATGTGAAGCTCGAGGTACCGAAGGGCTGGAAGACGGACCCCAAGGCCATTCACCAGCACCTCGTCGGCGAAGGCGCGCTCGATCTCAGCCCGAGCGGCATCGAAACCTACAAGGCGATCAAGACCGCCTGGGATAGCTCGAACTAGTTCAGCGAAAACGGACGTTCCAAGAGGAAGGTCGCGATTTCCGCATCGAACCGCGCGCCATCCGCTCGTCGCATTTGATAGGTGCCGCGCATCGTTCCGCGTTCGGTGGGAAGGATGGCGCCGCTGCTGTAGCGGAAGCTCTCGCCCGGGCTGAGGACTGGCTGCTCGCCAACGACGCCGGGGCCTTTCACCTCTTCGACGTCGCCGGCACCGTCGGTGATCACCCAGTGACGGGAGCGGAGCTGGACGACCTCCCGACCCCTGTTCGTGATCGTGATCGTGTAGGCGAAGACGAACCGTCGGCTGGCCGGATGCGATTGATCTGCGATGTAGGCGCTCTCCACCTCGACTAGGACACCGTTGGTTTCGGCCCGCGAGCGCGTGGAGGGCACGCTCATCGGAGCACACCCCGAAGCTGACCCGCGTGGCTCACCCAGGGGGAACCTGCAATCGCGAGACGCCACTCCGCACCTTGATGCTCGGGCTCGGCGTAGCCGATCCCAATTCGCGAGCCGACAGCGATCTCGGCGGCCCGCGTTCCCCGGCGCACCTCGAGCCCGCCCGGCCGGTACAAAGGATGCCCACTGAAGCTGGTGTCGAGGCCCAGCGCCTGCGCAACCTTTCCGGGACCGGTGAGAAGCACGGGACCTTGCTTGCCGCCGCGCCGGCGACGAATCGTGGGGTGACCCGAAATCGGCTCACAGGAACGGATCAGCACAGCGGCTCCTTCGCCATCACGATTGGTCACGAGATTCAACATCCGATGCACGCCGTAACACAAATAGACGTAGGCATGACCCGGAGGTCCCCACATCGGCGCGTTTCGCCGGGTCAGACCGGCGCGGCAGTGATTGGCGCTGTCGTCGGGATAGCGGTAGGCCTCGACCTCGGTGATGCGGAGACCGACCGTTCCGTGCCAAATCTCTTGGCCGAGTAGATCGCGGGCGACGTCCAGTGCATCGCGTGCGTAGAACTTGCGAGGAAGGAGGCGGCCCTGCACGGCAGGATTGTGGGACGGGGTCAGCGTCAGCGCCAGCAGAGCTCACCCAGCGGTGCCATAGCCGCACGCGTTACTCCTCGGGGTCGACACCCGTTCGTACAGCGACACTGTCGTCGCCGCCCGGCTGGGCATCTACGCCGCGCGGGAGGAGCCCTTCTGCGACGCTGCGAAGATGCAAGTCTCTTTGCGGGAACGGAATCGTGATCGCCGCCTCTGCGAACGCCTGATTGATCGCCACGGCGATCTCGCTCGGCACTTCGAAGACGTCCGATGAGTCCATGAAAACGCGAAGCTCGAAATTGAGAGAGCTGTCACCGAAACCGAGGAAGATCGCCTGCGGTGCGGGGCTCTTGAGCACTTTTTCGTGTTCGCCGGCAACTCTCCGCAAGATGGTCAGGACCTGGCTTGGATCGGTCCCATAAGCCGCGCCGACGGAAATGCTCATGCGTTGGTGCGAATCCGATAGCGTCCAGTTGACCAATCGCCCGGAGATCAGGTCATCGTTGGGAATGATGATGTCGGCGCCTTCGAACGTGCGGATGGAGCTAGCACGAATACCAATATGGGTGACATAGCCAAGAACATCGTCAATCTGGATCTTGTCTCGCAGCCGAAAAGGCCGTTCGGTCAGGAGAATGAATCCAGACACGACATTGCTGACGAACTTCTGCAGGCCGAAACCGATGCCCACGCCAAGAGCGCTCAAAACGATGGTGATTCTGTCGAGTGGAGCGCCCAGAACGGAAACCCCGGCGACGAAGCCGATTGCGATGATCGCGTAACGAGTGAATGTCGTGAGCGCATAGGGGACTCCGGCTTTCATATGAAGGCGGAGAAAGACCTCTTCGCGCAAAACGAAGCTCACGAAGCGCGAAACGATCCAACTGGCCCACAAGACGATGAAAAACCCGAGCAAGTCGCCAAATGTCAGGCCGATCTGGGCGAACCCGAGCCCGAGGTCTGCGGAAACCGCATGGCGCAGCGCGCGTCCGACGGGACGCCAGGCTGAGGTCATGTCTGCCATGGCCCAAACGAAGAGGAGGGCGGCGGCGAAGCGAATCAGTCGGCGCAATGTCTTGGCCGCCAAGTCCCGGTTGACTCGGATCATCCGAGATGTATTCAGGCGCCCCTCGTAGATGGCGATCGAGACCACGCTTTCCGCAATTCGCGCGAGCGCGATCCAAGCGGTTGCCCCGATCGTACCCATGACGGCGACGCCCACCGCCTCGAAGGCGAGATTCGTGAAGCCCCACACTCCTGCGACCAAAGCGACCGCGGAAAGGAGCACGCACAACCTCGCCCAAGAGATGGTCACAAAGAACCACAAACCGTCCCGGACGCCTTTCGGAAGCTCGGCGACTCGCAGTGACCGGACGAGCCAAATCGACCCCGCGATCACCAACGACGACTCTGAAAGCAACACGGCTCGTTCGACCCGCGGGTCGTTCGAGACGAGAACTAGCACGACGTGCAAAACGCCAAGCACGACGAGCCCGACGAGCGCTCGCTGGAACCCGGTGGGCACCATTTCACGGTAGATCAGAAACCAAAGGGGCAGCGCCGCAGACCAAACGACGAGGATCATTTCGATGCCACGCTCGGGTTCGACGTAGCGCATCGAGGCAAGACCCAGCAGCAATGCGGTGGCCCACGGGTGCAGGAGGGACTCGATCGCTCGATCCTCCCAGGCCATCGCGGCGGTTTCTTTGTGCTTTGCGCGGCGCGCGGTCGCCAGAGCTCGCATCCGCGAGAAGAGCGAGCCGAGTGCGACCACGAGCAATAACACCAGAATCAGCAGCTCGCGCGATTCCTGCAGATAGTGCTTAAAGCCCTGCCAGGAGAAGTGAAAGTAGTAGCCCGTAGGTCCTGCAGCGTGATCGAGCTCGGCGTTGAACTGCCAGAGCGGGGGTTGCTGTCGTTCGTAGATGCTCTGGACCTGCGCGTCTTGGGCGACCTCGACCTTCTGTTTGGCGAAGCGAATTCTGTCGCGAACGTCTAGCGCTTGGGCCTGAATGCCGAGCACCTGTTCGAGCTTTTTTTGGAGCTCCTGGTGGCCCTCATGCAGGCCCTGCAAAATCGATGCGGTCCTGTCTTGGGCCGCCTTGGCCATGGATGCTCGCTGCGCTTGCTGAAGCGCTTGGGTCCAAACTTTGATGTCTTCGTCGTTTTGAGTGGCGAGCTTCTCGAGCTCATCGCCGTATCCCGTGAGCTTGGCGATCTGGGCCTCGCATCGGTCGTCCAATGCCTCGAGTCGAAAGGACAAGGAGTTGAGCTCGGAGCTCATGACACGGTGCGATCCGGGCTTCGTCAGCTCGTCGAGAAAAGCGACCCCCTCGGTCAAGATGCTGTCGAGCTCCGATCGCACCTGGTCAACGACGTCGATGACCGAAATCTGCGCCCGGATCCGGTCTAGGCGCTCCTGGACGGCGTCGGCCTCGACTGCGAAGTCCGTGCTGTTGATCTCCTTCGGCGCGCTCGACGGGGGCGCTTCTGGCTTGGTCTGGGGCTCCTGGGCACCGACCGAGAGCATGCCCATGCCCCCAACACCCCACGCGAGCGCGAAGGTAGCGATCCAGAGCGAGAGGCGATGTGGCTCACGGAGCATCCTGGCGCGGGGTGAGTAGCCCACGCTCACCCTGGACGCCAGCAGCGGCGGCCTTCGAACCCACGCGGCCGACCCCGCGTCGTGCGGGTCACACCGAGTCGGACCGCACTGCGTTCTTCTCGTCTGGCGTCGTGACGCCGACGATGCCAACTTGCCCGTCCCGTTCATCGAGCGCCTAACCTACTCCCACAACGACGTGAACACCTACCTCTTCGATCTCGATGGAACCCTTCTCGATTCGATCGCCCTAATTCTCGAGAGCTTTCATCACACGACGCGCATCCATTTGCACCGCGAGCTCTCGGACGCCCACTGGCTCGCCGGCGTCGGTACGCCTTTGCGGGATCAGTTGGGGCCCCTGGCACGGTCGGAAACAGAGCGCGACGCGATGCTCGCCACCTACGTCGCCTACAACCTCGAGCACCATGACACGATGGCCAAGCCGTTCCCTGACATCGTCGACGTCGTGAAGGCGCTTCACAGGCGGGGGACCAACCTCGCGCTCGTGACCAGCAAGATGAGCCGCGGAGCCAGTCGCGGCCTCCAGCTGCTCGGCCTCGAGAAGGAGCTTCCGATCCGGATCTGTGCGGACGACGTCCTCCGTGGCAAACCCGATCCCGAACCGGTCTACAAGGCGCTCGCTGCTCTCGGTGCTTCACCCGAAGGTGCGGTCCTCGTCGGTGACTCGCCCCATGACATCGAAGCCGGCCGAGCCGCTGGCGTCGCGACCGCAGCCGTGGCCTGGGGACCTTTGTCGAGAGAAACTTTGGAAGCCGCCGCTCCGGATTTTTGGATCGAGCGGCCCGCGCAACTCTTGGAGCTCTAGGGAGATCGCGTTGGGAGTCCGATGGCCCATTCCCTAGCACCCACCCCGCTTGACCTGAGGCGTCGATTCGGGCTGTTCCTGGCGCGGATGATCGCGGCGCTTTTCGTCCTGGTCGAGCGGTTGCGGCCCTCCCCCACACCGCCAAGCACGATCTCCCTGCATCGCTACGGCTTGGACGACGCGGAGACGATTCAATACATTCCACGCAAGTCGGGCAGCCCGGAGCGCGCACCAGTCGTGTTCATCCACGGCGGCGGCTGGATCATCGGCAAGAAGGAGCTCTACACGCGCGAGCTCTTCTTCCTTGCGGAGGCAGGCCATCCGGTCTTCAACGTCGAGTATCCGCCCGCGCCAGAGAACCCCCATCCGGGCATTCTTCTTTCGCTGTGGCACGCGCTACACTGGATTCGCCGCAAGCATCCAATCGTCGACGCAGTGCACCTCATGGGAGATTCTGCCGGTGGCAATCTCGCGATGATGCTTGGGATCATCAGTGCCAACCCGCATCTCCTCAAAGACCTCGGCCACCGGTCCATCACCGACGCGCCGCTTGGATGCTGCAGCATCGTGTCCCTCTACGGCGTATTGGATCGATTGAGCTGGCGCGAGCATGGGTTTCCGGGCGCGGATCTGATGCTCGCGTGTTACGGGGGAGAGGCTGCGCTCGAAGAGAAGGTCGGCCCCGCACTGTCGATCACCCCCATGGACCTCGAGTTCGAGACACACCCCCCGAGCTTTCTCATCGCCGGCTCGAGGGACCGGCTCGGTGAGTCGACCCGAATCTGCGCGAAACGCCTCGACGCAGGGACCGGCATCGTCACCAGCAAGATCTATGAGGGCGAGTCGCACGGGTTCTTCAATATGAGCTGGCGGCGTGCCTCGTTGGAGCTGAAACACGACGTGCTAGGGTTCCTCGAAGCGCATGATCCGTTGGGCGCGGTTGATACTCTCGAGGAACGCACACGGGCGAACACGTGACTTTCGAACGACCCCGAATCGGCATCATCGGCGCAGGACCCTCTGGCATCGCCTGTGGACACGAGCTCTTGGAGCAGGGCTTCAGCAATTTCACGTTGCTCGAAGCCCTCGATGCGCCCGGCGGTACCTGGCAGGTGCAGTCCTATCCCGGGCTGGCCTGCGATGTGTGGGCTCATTCTTACTCGTTTTCGTATGCGCCGAACCCCGATTGGTCAGCGAACTTCGTAGAGCGCGCCGAGATTCAAGCCTACCTCGCGAAGTGCTGGGCCGACTTCGGCCTGAAACCGCACACGCGCTTCAACACGTCGGTCGCGTCGGCTCACTGGCAGGACGAATCGTACTGGCTCGTGCGAACCGCAGCGGGTGAGACCTTCGAGTTCGATGTCCTCGTCAACGCAATGGGCAACCAGCACACGCCGTTGTATCCCGACGTGCCGGGGCGCGATCGGTTCCGCGGACCCAGCTGGCACGCAGCTCGCTGGAATCATGACGTCGATCTGACCGGTAAACGCGTTGCCGTCGTAGGATCCGCCGCCAGCGCCGTGCAGATCGTCCCCGAGGTCGCCAAGGTGGCCCGTCACCTGACGGTCTTGCAGCGCTCTGCGAATTGGATCGTGCCGCGCAACAGGAAGCTCTATAGCGATGCGCAAAGATGGCGATTTCGGCAGTTTCCCTGGCTGATCGGCCTGACGCGCCGAATCCAAGGGTTCCTGATGGGTCAGGTGCAGTATGCGGCGACCATCGGGCATCCGCGCATGCGTCACTTCGAATGGTTTGCGCTCAGGTATCTCGAACGCGCCATCGACGACCCCGTGCTCCGGGCGCAGCTCACCCCCGATACCCGGTACGCGTGCAAGCGGGGCCTCGTGTCAGACGATTTTTATCCGGCGCTGACTCGAGACAACGTGGAGCTCGTCGCCTCGGCTCTGCAGGAGGTGACCGACGACGGCCTCATCACCGCCGACAATCGACACATCGAGCTCGACGCCATCGTCTACTGCACCGGCTATCGAATCCTCGATCTCGATCGAATCGAAGTCGTCGGTGCGACCGGTCAATCGCTCGCCGAGGCCATGGGAGACGCGCCGAAGGCATACAAGGGAATCGCGACGCCCGGCTTCCCCAACTATTTCTTCGCCGTCGGGCCCAATGGGCTCGTTCTCGACGTGCCCTACTTCAAGACGGCCGAGCGCAACGTCAAGACGATCGTCGGCTTGTTGCAACAGATGCGGACTGCCGGAATCACCGCCATCGATGTCCGCCGAAGCACCACCGACGCCTACTTCAACTGGATGTCGACCCAGTTCCCACGATTTTCCTGGGGGTCGAGAGACTGCCATAGCTACTACACCAACGCCGCGGGCCATGCGCCATTCTTGTTTCCCGGCAACTTCGAGCAGTTCCTCGAGTTTCAAAACGAGATCGGGCTCCAAGATTTCAACGTCATCGGGGGGACCGAAACCCGAAATCATCAAGCCAACAAAGGTGAGCCATGGATAACTTCTCCGGCAAGACAGCAGTAGTCACGGGGGCAGCCAGTGGCATTGGATTCGCCATGGCGGAGCGCTTCGCCCGCGAGGGGATGCGTGTCGTGCTTGCCGATATCGAAGAGGCGGCGCTCGACTCCGCGGTGGGGCGTATCGTAGCGACCGGTGCGGAGGCGATCGGAGTCGTGACCGACGTTGCAAAGGCAGATGATGTCGCGGCGCTGGCACAGCGCGCCAGGTCCGAGTTCGGCGGCATCCACGTCGCTTGCAACAATGCCGGAGTCTTCGCGGGCGGCCTGCTCTGGGAAGAGAGCCTCGCTGATTACCGGTGGATGATGGACGTCAACGTCTGGGGGGTGATCCATGGCATCCGGACCTTCATTCCGATCATGCTCGAGCAGGACACCGAGTGTCACCTGGTGAACACCGCCTCGATGGCAGCGCTCACCGCAATGCCGTTTGCCGGCATCTATCACATGACCAAGCACGCCGTCTTGGGGCTCAGTGAATCGCTCTACCACGAGCTCGCCCTGAGCTCAGACAAAGTCAAAGTGTCGGTTCTCTGTCCGGAGCTCATCAAAACTGGAATTGCGACCTGCGACCGCAACCGGCCCGCCGAGTATTCAAAACCAGGGGATGTCCTCGACACCGATGCCCGGCAGCTGGTCATGGACAGCATCCGCGAAGGCGTCACAGGTGGGATCGATCCCTCGGTGATGGCCGATCGCGTCGTGAATGCGATCCGCTCCGGCGCATTCTACATTCTGTCCGAAGACGGCTGGCGCGAGACTGCAAACCAACGGATGGACGACATTCGCACCGGACGCAACCCCGTCCTCTCGCCGCCCTCGTGACGCTCGGGTCTCCTAAGCTGGAACGGACGAGGGAGGTCAATCAGCGACGGAAGGCCGCACTCGCTTCGATGAGCTGCTCTGCGTGCTCCTTCAGGGTCTCGCTCACGGGGGCGTACTCGATTCCGAGCTCCTCGCGGCTGCGCCGGTTGTCGAACGCGACGCGGTATCCGGCGTTCCTCCGCCAGAACTTCCAAGAGAAGCCCTGAGTCGGACCCACCAAGTAGAGAATGGGCTTCGGAATCTCGGCTTTCGGAAGTGGGTAGCCCTTTCCGAGTTGCTGCCGAAGAATTTCGCCAATCTCGAGAAATGTGTGGGCCTCGGCGACGAGGATGTAGCGCCCTTCCGCGTCGGGCCGCACCGCCGCTTCGACGTGGGCCCTCGCCACATCACGTACGTCGACCACCCCGAAGCAGAGGGGTGGCGCACCGAGCTTGTACACACCTTTGAGCATGTCGCGCATGAACTTGATGCTTTCGGAATCGGCGCGGGGAGTCTTGCTCGGACCGAGGATGAAACCGGGATTGATCGTCGCGAGCCTCCAACGGCTCTGGCCCCTTTGCATCGCCCAGGCCGCCTTCTCAGCCATCGTCTTCGAGTAGTTGTAAGGTTGATGCTCGGCAGAGCTCGTCGTGTTCCAATCGTCCTCGGTGAATACGTCACGCGGTCCATCGATGAGGTCTCCCGCGTCGCCATAGACGGCCGCAACACTGGATGTGAGGACCACCTTCGTCACCGAGTCGGCTTTGTTCACGGCATCGAGCACGTTTCGTGTGCCTTGAACCGCAGGGCGAATGAGCTGAGCTTCGGCGTCTTTGATCCTTCCGATCAAAAATGGCGACGCGGTGTGAATGACCGCAGCAGCACCTTCCACCACATCGTCGAAGCTTCCCTGATCCAGAAGGTCCGCTTTCACGAGCTCCAGCGCTCCGGGAAGCGACTCGCCCATGTCGAGCAGGTGCTTGCACTTCTCTCGATTGGAGGGGTCACGGACCGTCGCACGAACCGTGGCGCCGCGACGCAGGAGCTCGGCGACCACCCATGATGCTGCGTAGCCCGAGGCACCCGTGACGACGAAAGGAGGATGAGAGGAGAGATCGGTCATGGGCATTTCTGGACCGATTCGAGAGCGGAATCAAACTTCGGCAACCGAAGCGGGTGGAACAGAGAGGTAACGAGCGGTGTTCTCCCTTCACGAATCCAGCCACGGCTGGGAGAAAGGCCCGCACGATGCTAGGCGAACAAATCGGATTGCAGAAAGGCCGAATCACGGGGCGAAGGGTATTGTCGACCGATCCTCCCAAAATGGAGATTTCATTCGAAGCGGAGGGAACCCTTCTGGGCGTCGCCGTCAAAGATGTGGGCACCTATTGGACTGAGCTTCGTCCGGACGGGAGCATGTACGGCGAAGCGCAGGGAATCCTGATCGACTCGAATGGCGACACCGCCGCCTGGAAGGCCCAGGGCGTGGGAAAGTTGGGGGTAAATGGCGCCGTCAGCTATCGCGGCGCTTTGTACTACCGGACTGCCTCCACAAAGCTCAAGAGACTGAACACGATAGCGACTCTGTTCGAATACGACGTGGACCCCGACGGGAACACATCGTCAAAGCTCTACGAGTGGCACTAGCCCTAGTCCGCTTGCTAGGTGGACTTGTAGCTCACGAGCGCCCGGTCGAGCTCGTCGTACTGGTGAAACACCGTGACTGGGACGTTGGACGCCATGAGTTGGTGGCCCCGGGGAATACCGACCCAGACCTCGTGGTTTTGCGAGAGTGACTCGAATCCCGCGAGCAAGCTCTCTTGCTCACGAGGGCTGCAATCCCTCGCAATGCTCAGAAGTATGAGAGCCGATCCGCTCTCGGTTGCGGCATCGGAGATGTCTTCGAAGGGCGTATTGGCGCCGAGGTAGACCGGCTCGAAGCCCCGGCTTGCGGCCATGAACGCGCCGATGATCGCCCCGAACTCGTGAAGGTGACCGGGCGGCGTCGTCACGAGGATTCGGGGCGAACCCACCACCTGTTCGACGTGCCGCAGGAGGACGCCGAGCAGACTCCGCAGCTGACCCGAGATGATGTGCTCGTGGTGAATCTTCAGATCTCCCTCGTGCCAAGCCTCGCCGACGCGCTTCATGAGCGGCACCATGACCTCCAAGGTGAGCTTCAAGGGCGGTACGATCGCGGCTGTCCGACTCAGGATCGCTTCTGCACCCTGAACGTCGAACCTGAAGATGGCCGCGAGGTAGTCCTGGATGACCGTATCGTAGATGGAGGTCTGACCGGTCACGTCTTCTGCGGTCTCGCCGATAATTCGACGCAGGTCTTCGTCGTGAAGCCCTGCGACCTGGCCGATCGAATGCCCAAGCTCGGTCGCTCGACGTAGGAGAACGAGCCTCCGAACCTGGCTACCCGAGTACCGACGCTTGTTCCCCCCAGTTCGCTCGGGACTCACGGCCTGGTAGCGGCGCTCCCAAACGCGAATCGTGTCCGCAGTAAGCCCGCTGAGACGCGACACGACGCGCATCGGGTACAGCCCGCTCAGCTTGGTAACGTGGGTGCTCATGGTATCCAATGGGTGAGGCGGCCCCTCTGTTGAAAGGCCGCCTCGATTCAATTCAGGAAGCAGGGATGAGAACGGAATCGATGACGTGAATGACGCCGTTGGAAGCCATGACGTCGGTCGCGGTCACATGGGCGCCGTTGACCTGAACGCCACCGTCTTCGACGCTGATGCTGAGCGCTTGTCCTTCGACGGTGTCCGCGGACGAAAGCTTGACCACGTCTGCAGCCAGAACCTCACCTGGCACCACATGATAGGTGAGGATGGCGACCAGCTTTGCCTTGTTCTCGGGCAGCAAGAGACTGTCCACCGTGCCGGCGGGGAGCTTGGCGAAGGCCTCGTCGGTCGGCGCGAAGACGGTGAAGGGACCATCGCCTTCGAGGGTCTCGACCAAACCGGCTGCTTTGAGCGCGGCAACGAGCGTATTGAAATCACCGGACGAGGCGGCGACGGTCACGATGTTCGGCTCTCCAACTTGCTGCGTCGCAGCCTCCTTCGCGGCCGTTGTGGTTACTGCAGTGGCGTCCTTTGAACAGGCTCCAAGAAGAGCGAGAGTAAGCAGAGGGGCTAGGATTGTTCGTAAGCGCATGGTTGTTTTCCTTGATTGGGGTTCAGGAAGGCAAAGCCTTCAGAGATGTCGTGCTGGCTTCCCCGACGTCGGGTTGGTTCAGCAGATGCTTGGCAAATCGATGCATCAACCAATGGTGGAAGTGAGCCTGGGTCGAGACGTACAGCAACCAAGGCAATCGCGGTTCGTAGTCGTGGACCACCGTCAACAGGGTTCGTCCTCCCAGGACTTGGCGCATCTCGAAGCGAGCCTTCGAGCCCGCCGGCGCAAGAGCTCCACCGGTCACGTAGAACAGCTGTCGATCGGCCGCACTGCGTCCTGCCGAATGCCTCAACGTGAGCAACGTGATCCCCAGTGGGGCCAGGACGAAGCTGAAACCCTCGCCCAGATCACGTCGCACACGAAGCAACGAACGAAGGAATCGTGGCAGCCAACGCACGTAGTCCATCGCCGCGGTTTCGGCCGTCCATCCCTCGGGTAACTGCATCCGTTGAACGGAACGGACCAAATGCGGGCCAACCCCCTTCGTCGGGCGTCGAAATGCGTGGGGAACTGTTGCATCATCGTCGGCGATGGCCATCTCGATGGCGTCTTGCATCGAGGTGCGATGAAGGCCCGCTTCAGTAGCCAGACTAGAGGGACCGGCAACCATTTCGTGCTTCAAGCTCTGTACCAGCGGCGCCACCAACGCACGCGGCGCGCCCGTCACCAAGGATATCCAAAGGCGCGATAGCCCCGGGGACAGAACCCTCGTCAGGATGAACCATCGCCTCTTTCCCAACGCGCGAGCGGTCATCGCCATGAGCTCACGGTACGTCACCACTTCGGGCGCGCCGACGTCGTGCACACGCGAGTAATGCTCTTCGCGGGCGACCACATAGTCGATTAGCTGCACCACGTCTCCGAGCGCCACTGCTTGGGTGCGCGTATTCGTCCAGCGCGGACACACCATGATCGGCAAGCGCTGAACCAACCGGCTCATGATCTGAAAGGACGAACCATCTCCACCGAGGATCAATCCGGCGCGCAACGTGGTGACCGGAACACCATGGCCCGCTAAAACGCGCTCTACCTCCACCCTGCTCTCGAGATGCTTGGAGAGGGAGCCGTCTTTCGGGCACAAGCCCCCAAGGAAGACGATCTGTTTGATTCCTGCTCGAGCTGCGGCTCGCGCGAAGTTGTCGGCGCAGACGACATCGAGATCTGCGAAGTCGCCTTGGGTCAGCTTCGCGGAAGGCATCATGTTGTGGACCAGATAGACGGCGTATTCGCCGCCTTCGAGCGCGAGCTCCGCGTCTTTGAGGGAGAAGAGGTCGCACTTGCGGTATTCGGCGTAGCCGTCCCCACCCGCCCGCTCGGAACGCGAAAGGCCCACCACGTGGAAACGCTCAGCGAGCAACGGAGCGAGAGCCTTGCCGACGAAGCCGGATGCTCCGGCGATGATGAGACGCGGCTTGCTCGATGGCTCCATGTCTGTCTATATATGGTCTAAGTTTTATTAGTCAATACATGGACGAATAAATAATCAGCTACGCCGATGCGCTGTGCCCCGTCGAAGCGCCTCAGGCCTCTTGCGTCCCCCGCGGCTGCAGCCCGCCACCCACGATCGCGCGGAGCGTTTCGTCGAGCTCGGGATACCGAAACTCGAAGCCCAGCTCCTCGAGCACTCGTGGGCGCACGCGCTGACCAAAAAGCAACATCTCTCGCGCCTGAAGGGATCCGAAGACAAGCTTGAGCGCTGCAGCCGGCGCCGGCAGGACCGCCGGTCGCCCCAGAGCGGAGGCATACCGCTTCGCGAAATCGCGATTGCGAGCCGGATTCGGTGTGACCGCGTTGATGACGCCGCGCATCTTCTCGTCGTAGACCGCTTCCAAAATGATGCCGACGAGGTCCGGCATCGCAATCCAGCTCCAAAACTGCCGGCCGCTGCCGAAACGGCCTCCGAGGCCGAGCTTGAACGGTGTCTCCATAGCGCCGAGCAAGCCTCCATCCGCACTGAGGACGTGGCCGACTCGTAGCCGCACGACGCGAACACCGGCGCTCTCCGCCGCGTTGGACGCTTGCTCCCACTCCTTGCACACTGTCGCGAGAAACCCCTCGCCACCCGGGCTGCCTTCGTCGACGACCGCGTCTCCGGTGTCGCCGTAGAAACCAACCGCAGACGCATGGATGAAGACGTTTGGCGGTCGATCCAGCGTCGCGATGGTCCTTGCGAGGAGCTCGGTCCCTTGGATGCGGCTTTCGCGAATTCGCCGCATACGCTCCTCACTCCATCGCGCAGGACCGATGGGCTCGCCGGCTAGATTGATGACGGCATGCACGCCTTCGAGAGCGTCGCGATCGATTTCCGACGATTGCGGGGACCAGTAGATTGCGTCTGGACCCGTCTGTGATCGGTCTCGAACCAAACGAATCCAGCGCACGTCTGGCTGCGACTCGGAAAGATGCGACTGCAGCGCCCTGCCCACCAGACCCGAAGCGCCTCCGACGGCAACGCTCCACGTCATCGCTCAGCCTTCACGGTGGATTTTCATGAAAGCGCTGCGAACGTCGAACCGTAGATCGAGCGGCTCGAGCAGTGCGTGTAGGGATGCCACGTAGATCCCGAGTGCAGCGAAATTTGGGTGGAGCAGTGTGTCTTCGGCAGAACGCAGCGCAGACAACTCTCGAAGCGTCGATCTCAAATTCTCGGCGCGGAAGCGCACGGCTCTCTGATTCCCATCGCCTAAGTGGCGCAAGAGTGGAGTACCGGACGACCCTAACCCCAAACCACGGAGGCCGTGCTCAAATCGTTCGCTGTTGCCGAGGAAGAAGCCGGCGTAGACGTCGCGGAGCGCTTGTAAGAACGTCGGGTCCCACCGCAAGTACAGGGGGCGTGGGGACCAAACCGCATCCCCTTCCGAATCCACACCGAGTCGGGACGGTCTTAGGTCGACAATGGCCGACTCACTTCGAAAGAGCTGAGCAAAGTAAAGCTCGAGGGCTAGTTGTCCGAGCCATCGGCGCTTTGATAGTGTCAGGTTCGCGGCGATTGATGAGACCGGCTGTATGCCACGGTGGTCTTTCACGATGATGGGAACCCCAGCGGCGCGGAGGTTTGCCTGCGTGTCGCTCAGCACAGTCAGAAAGCGTCTGTTGCGGGCGGCGTTGGACATCAGCTCGAGCCCCTGACGTGCCATGCTGCGCGGGGGCATGATGTTGGAAGCCAGAGGAATCAGTTCGAGCGCCGAGCTCCATTCGACTCGCCGGAAGTCTCGAGCATTCGAGAGATGAGTCGCACCGATCTCGTTTCCAGACATCAGGGTTACCTCGGATCCACGCCTTGAGGCGCGTTGAATGCTGCGGGGAATGGTGCTTCGGGTGCGTGGTAGGAATCGACGGGCGATTCATTCGCCGGTCGGCGGATCGCAAGATCGGCGCCCGCGACAGAAAGACCGGAGAACCAGAGCCAAATCGAAAGGCCGAAGGAGATCCGTGCGGCGGCGAAGAACAGGGCCTTCGAAGCACTGACTCGCTTCGGGGTGCCTTGGGTTCGAATGATGTGTGCCGAGCTCGTGTACGTCTGATCCATCAAGTACCGCTGGACCGTATGTAGATCATGTCTATACTTTGTCAACTATTTTATTGACAATATATAGACATACGCGCGCCTGGACTCTATGACTTGGCTCATGGAGAGCCACCCACGGATCATTGCCATTGCGGGCGCCACCGGCTTCGTCGGCAAGTACGTGGTCCCCCGACTGCTGGAGGAACCCGACCTCGTTCTCCGGTGTCTCGTTCGCGCTTCGAGTGACACGGCTGCGCTCGAGGCCTTGGGTCCGCGGGTGAGCCTGGTCCGGGGTGACGTTTGTGAGTCAGGGTCTCTTGCCCCCTTCTTGGAGGGGGCTTGGGGCGCGATCAATCTGGCAGGATATCGAGACTTCTGGTGCCGGAGTCGTGAGCGTTACTACGAGCTCAACACCCGTGGGGCAGCAAACGTCTTCCGCGCGGCGCTCGATGCAAAGCTCGAAAAGGTGGTGCAGGTGAGCACACCGCTGGCCTTCGGTGTGCCGAACGAAATCCCGTTCGACGAGGACAGCGAGCCGGGACCTCGTCCGTCCGACTATGCGCAGAGCAAGTTCTTGGCCGACCAACTCGGCTGGCGAATGCACTCCGAGCTTGGACTCCCGCTTGCTGTCGTTCACTTGTCCGCCGTGATTGGGGCCGGGGACCCGCGTCCGACGATGGAGGTGCGGCGCGCAGTCGAACGGCGCCTCCCTGTGTTGGTGGGGGCCGACACGACCTACACGTACGTCCACGTCAAGGACGCGGCCGAAGCCATCGTGCGCACCCTCCTCAACCCTGAAAGCCTCGGCCGGCGATATTTGATAGGCACCGAGCGCGCGTCGACACGAGAGTATTTCTCGCTGATCGGCGACCTCGCGGATGTGCCTGTGCCCAAGTACAACATCCCCGAAGCAGCGCTCATCCCGGTCGCCCGAATGCTGGAGCGATTTGCCCGCTGGACCGGGAAGCGCCCGGCCATACCGGTCGACATTCTCAAGACAACCGCTGCGGGGTCGCTGCTCTTCGATGGAAGCCGCGCGGAGCGAGAGCTGGGAATCCGGTACACGCCGCTGCGCGTCGCACTTCGTGAAGCGGTCGACGAGATCCGGGCCTCGATCTAGAGCCTCAGCTTCACTTTGATCGTCTCCGCATCGCCAGCGTAGGAAACCAAAGCCGCCTCGAACTTTGGTGGACCGAATCGCTCTGGCGGCGCGTTGTTGGAGACGCCCCACCACTCTTTGGGGCGGCCGATCATGCTGGTTTCCAACTTGCCGTCGTTGTTTTCGTCGTGCATGACCGAAACGGCGTACTTTCCTGGCTTCACGCCTTTGAAGACGCAGAGCGCCTTGCCGGCCTTCGGTTGGACGAACATCGTGACGTCTGCCTTGCCAGCCTTGGTGGGAAAGCCGTCTTCTTTCGAATACAAGGAACACCCAACCTGACCCTCGTCGTTTTGGAGGTTGGATATCTCGACCGTCAGAGTCGGAGCAATGCTCGCGGCCTCGTCGTCAGCGGCGGCCTGAGTCGGAGCGAACAGGCCGAACGTCACAATCGCCAACAGCGACCAGCGAGCTGCGCGGCCTTTCAACACGGTCCACTCCGGCTTGCGGACCCAGCGCGTGATGTATGGAAGCTAGATCGCAAGATCGAACGCTGCATACCCGCTCTCTAGGGATCGGCATCCTGGTTGACAAGAATGGATTGACGCCGTCTATTTTTAGACTATATCTAACTACGTGAAACCCAGTGAGCACGACCTGTTGATGGAGCGTGGCATCAAGCCTTCGGCGCAACGTGTCGCCATCGCGAGTTACGTCCTTCACACCGACGAGCATCCTTCGGCCGATGAGGTCTGGGAGCGCGTCAGGGGCGCATTCCCGATGGTCTCGCGCGCGACGGTCTACAACACGCTCAATCTGTTCGTCGAGAAGGGGTTGCTGCGGCCCCTGGTCTTGACGGAGGGTCGACTCGTCTTCGACCCCAACGTCGACAAGCACCACCACTTCATCGATACGCAGACCGGCAGAATCTACGACCTGCCGTGGGAGACGCTCGATGTGTCGCGGGTCGATGAGGTCAAGGGTTTCGAAATCCACGACTACCAGGTGCTTCTTCATGGAAAGAAGCGCGAGACATTCTAAGGAGGAAACATGCGTACCGTTGGTGACCCATTCCCGGACTTCAAGCTACAGGCCACCGTGAGCACCGAGCCCGGCAAAGAGTTCGAGGAGATTACAAATCAATCGCAGCCCGGCAAATGGAAGGTCGTCTTCTTCTGGCCGATGGACTTCACGTTCGTCTGCCCGACCGAGATCGCCGAGTTCGGACGCAAGAATGCAGCGTTCGCGGAGCGCGGTGCCCAGGTCTTAGGGGCCAGCACCGACACCCAGTACGTACACTTGGCTTGGCGAAACGATCACCCTGACCTCAAAAACCTGCCCTTCCCGATGCTCGCCGATACGAAGCGCGAGCTCTCGACGGCCCTGGGCATTCTCCACAAGGACGCGGGCGTCTGCCTGCGCGCCACATTCATCGTCGACCCGGAGGGAGTGATTCGTTTCGTCAGCGTCAACGACCTCGCTGTAGGCCGAAACGTCGATGAGGTGTTTCGTGTCCTCTGCGCCTTGCAGACCGGCGAGCTCACTGCCTGCGGATGGAATCCAGGCGAGCGCACGCTAGACGCAGCGTGACGCTCCGCACTTCGGTCCAATCGGGTTGGGTCGCAGCTTCATGATCTCGGCCCCCTCCGATCGTGTTCGCGCCCTGAACGACCCGCCGCTTCGGTCGGATGGCACCCACGTCGTCTACTGGATGGTTGGCTTTCGCCGGCCGTGCTGGAACTTCGCACTTCAGCACGCCGCAGCGTATGCAGCCGAGCTCGGCAAGCCCCTGGTCATTCTGGAAGCGCTTCGCGTCGGTTACCCCTGGGCAAGCGACCGGTTGCATCAATTCATCCTCGATGGGATGCGCGCAAATGCCAGGCACTTTGCAGCCAAGAACGTCGTCTACTTCCCCTACGTCGAAGCCAGGCAGGGCGAAGGCCGTGGTCTTCTGGCGGCGATGGCCAAAAACGCCTGCGTGTTGGTGAGCGATGACTATCCGACGTTCTTCATTCCGAAGATGCAAGAGGCCGCGGCATCCCGGATAGACCTCCGATTCGAGGTCGTGGACAGCAACGGCCTACTTCCGGTCCGGGCGAGCGATAGGGTCTTCAGCAGAGCACATGACTTTCGGCGCCATCTGCAACGCGAGCTTCCCAAGCACCTCGGCACCCAGCCCCTCGTGGATCCGCTCGATGGTCTTTCGAAAGTGACCGACAAAACGGGTGAGATGCTCCTGGCGACGACCAAGGGGCGCTGGATCGCCGCATCGGATGCCGTGCTCAGCGGCACAACCATCCAATCATTGCCGCTGGATCACTCGGTGTCTGCGGTCGACCTGGAAGGTGGCTTCGAATCCGGCGAACGTCGGCTCGAAGAATTTCTCAGCGGCGGCATCGATCGCTACGCCGAAGATCGCAACCACCCCGATGAGGGCGCGGCCAGCGGCCTTTCTCCGTGGCTGCATTTCGGTCACCTGTCGTCGCACCAAATCTTCGACGAGCTCGCGAAGAACGAAGGTTGGAACAGCGACCAACGTGCACCGAAGGTAACCGGATCACGTGAGGGCTGGTGGGGCATGAGTGCCAACGCCGAGGCTTTCATCGACGAGCTCGTGACGTGGAGAGAGCTCGGATTCAACATGTGTGCGCATCAGTCGGATTACGCTCGGTACGAGTCGCTACCCGGATGGGCGCGTCAAACTCTCGAGCAACACGAACGAGACCCGCGCGCGCATCTGTATTCGGTCGAGGATCTGGAGCTCTCGAGAACGCACGATCCCATCTGGAACGCGGCCCAAACGGAGTTACGAGAAACCGGAAGGCTCCAGAACTATTTGCGCATGTTGTGGGGCAAGAAGATCCTCGAATGGTCACCTACGCCGAGAGACGCGCTTGCAGCGATGATCGAGCTCAACAACAAGTATGCGTTGGACGGTCGCGACCCCAACAGTTACTCAGGCATCTTCTGGGTGCTCGGTCGTTACGACCGTGCCTGGGGTCCCGAGAGACCCATCTTTGGAAAGATCCGATACATGAGCTCGGAGAACACGAAGCGAAAGCTCCGAATGGGCGATTACCTCAACCGCTTCGCACGACCGGGGGCAAGCCCCGAACGTCAGCTGCCCGCGTAGGGCAGGCCGTCGAGGTAGTCCCGAAGTTGTCTTTTTTGAGGTGCTCTCGGCCGCCAAATCGCAAGCCGGAGCCACATCCCCGTTGCACCGACGACGATGGCTAGCTTCTTGGACCATGGAACCACAACTCGACCGAGCATAGGGTTGCTCTGGTAACGGGTGCGAAGGCGCCGGCCGATGCCTCGATACAACCGGCTTGCGACGAGGATGGCCCACCTTGCACGCGCGGGCAAAAAGCGCATTCCCTCGTCCGCGCTCCGATAGTAGCCGTCCGCCATCGCGAGCACTTCGTCGACGACCAATCTCACTGCCTGTGGGTCGGCTTCTCCTCGGATGAGATCATGCGGGTCGACCCCGTACGCACTGAGGCGCTCCGCAGGCAGGTACACTCTCGACGCCTGCGCGTCCTCGAGCACGTCGCGGGAGATATTGGTCAGTTGCATCGCTATGCCGAGCTCGATCGCGTGGCGCCATGCACGTGGATCGCGAACGCCAAGCACAGAGCACATCATCAAGCCCACCGTGCCGGCGACACGGTAGCAATACCGCAGCAATTCGCGGTCGGACTGAAGTCGTACCACGCCCAGATCCGACGTCATCCCGTTGAGCAGCTCGCCTACGACGCTAAAATCGATGCCGCACTCCAGACAAAGGCTCCGAAACCAGCGGTAGCTCTCAGGCCAAAGCGACTCGCCATGCGGTTCCGCTGCGAGCGCCGTACGCATCTTGTCGAGGTCTTGTCGTGCCTCAGGCGTCACCCACTCGGAATCGGCGAGATCGTCGACGGCTCGACAAAACGCGTAAAGCGCTACGACCCTTTGACGCTGCGCTCGACTGAGGAATGCAGCCGCCCACCGAAAGGACCGCGCACGGAATGTCAGAAGCTGCCAATGTGCGATCTCGCGCGCATGCTCTTCGTTTGTTCTCATGCTGTCACCGCCTCCGGCACCGAGCCAAGCTGGGCCTGGCTCTCGAGCTGGGGCACGACCCTCTCGAGCACTTTGGCCGACGACAAGACACCGGGGAGGCCGGCCCCTGGGTGGACGCCGGCCCCGACGAAGTAGAGGCCTGCGACGTCTTCCGATGCGTTGTGGAAACGGAAGTAGGCCGATTGACGCAAGATGGGCTCGAGACCGAACGCCGCACCTTGGTACGAACGGAGCTCGGTCTCGAAATAGGTTGGATCGACGTGGAACTGGGTGACCAGATTCTCGCGAAGACCCGGTAGGTGATGCGCATCGAGTGCGTCGAGGATTCGGTCCATGTAGCGAGGTCCCTCGGTCGACCAATCGAGCCCGCTTTGTTGATTTGGAACCGGAGACAGAACATAGAAGCTCTCTCCGCCAGGAGGCGCCAAGCTCGGATCGGTGCGCGTGGGGGCGTGAAGGTAGAGAGAGAAATCGTCGGCAAGCTTCTTGCGGTCGAAGACGTCGCTCAAGAGCTCGCGGTACCGCGGGCCGAGTAGGATCGAATGGTGCGCCAGGTTTGGGTACGTCTTTTTCGTCCCGAAGTAACCCACGAAGAGGCTCATCGAGTAGCGCTTTCGGGCAACCGAGGCGTCCGAATGCTTTCGTCGCGCGGAGGCGTCGATCAGCTTCGTGTAGACCATCGCCGGATCTGCGTTCGAAACGACGATATCGGACTCGAGAAAGGTCCCGTCTCCGAGCAGCACACCCTTGGCGCGACCGTTCACGACCTCGATGCGCTCCACGGGCGCGTTGAGGAGAACGTTCACGCCCACTTCTCCCAGCAGCCGGGTCAAGCCGCGCACGATGGTCGTGGTGCCGCCCATCGCGAAGTGGATTCCCCACTTGCGCTCGAGCCAGTGAATCAACAGGTAAATCGCCGGAGTCTGGAAGGGGTTTCCACCGATGAGCAACGGTTGGAATGTGAAAACCTGCCGCAGAGCGTCGTCTTTGATGTAGTGCGACACTAGGCCGTAGAGACTCTTGTAGGCACGCAGCCGGACCAGCTCGGGAACGATTCGCATCATGTCCCCGAAGCGCGAAAAGTCTGCGTCGACGAGCTGGGTGTACCCGACGTCGAAGATTCGCCTCGAGTGCTCGACGAGCTTCTGATAGCCCGCGACGTCGTCCGGGTTGAACTCGGCGATCTGCGCGAAGAGACGCTCGTCGTCACCCACGTAATTGAACTCCCGACCGTCGGGAAACACGACACGGTAGAAGGGGTCGACCGGAACGAGGTCGAAATAGTCTCGTCTGTCTTTGCCGAAAAGCTCGAACAGCTCGTCGAAGAGGTGTGGCGCCGTGATGACGGTCGGGCCGGCATCGAACCGAAAGCCCTCGCTTTCAAACGCTCGGGCCCTACCGCCCGGCTGATCGCCCGCCTCGACGACCGTGACGCGATAGCCCATGGCCCGCAGACGGGCTGCGGCAGCAAGGCCGCCGAAGCCTGCACCAATCACGGTGGCTTGCTTATTCATGACGTACGCCTTTCATTGCGTCTAGCGGGGCGAGTACGCGGCGGATGAGCTCGCGTGCGACCGCTTCCAGCTCGGTCGATGCGCCAATCGGTCCCGAGGTCAGCAGCTCGGAAGCAAGCCGCCGAATCCGCTCGAGCAGCTGCTGGGCGGCACCATCTGCGATGAACCGATCGATCAAGCGGTCGACCTCGTGTGGAGCCGTTTCCTCACGCGGTTTCGCGAGGATCTCGAAGAGCTCGTCGGCGTCTTGTGGGTGGAGGTCGAGATGGGTCAGAACCACCGCACTCAGCCGTCCCTCGTAAATATCGCTGCCCCGCGCACCGCGACCCTTGGCTTCGAACAGGTCGAGCAGATCGTCCTGGAGCTGGTAGAGAACACCGATCGAGTTGAAAGGCTGCGCCAGATGGCTGGCTTCCTTGGTATCGAGCCCGGCGAGCTGGGCTGCGCCACGAACCGGGAGCGCAAATAAGGTGCCCGTTTTGCCCGATACGGCGCGGAAATAGTCCCCCCACCCGTTGTCCGGCGAAGCAGTCAAGGCGAGCTCCCGAATCTGGCCGCGCGCCGTGCTCTCCGCGTACTCCGCCAGGATCTGCACCAAGGCGGCCTGCATCTCGGCGGGATAGGTGCGGAGCGCGCGGAACGGAAGCATCAGCAAGAGGTCACCGGTATTGATCGCCTGGGCCGAGCCGTAGCGAGCCCACAATGCAGGCTTCCCGCGCCGCGTACGGTCGCCATCCTGTATGTCGTCGTGAACGAGCGACGCGTTGTGCAGAAGCTCGACGGCCACCGCCCAATCGACCGTATCCTCGGCTCGGCCACCGAGAGCTCGACACGCCGCGATCGCAAGCCGTGCTCGCAGACGTTTGCCGCCGGAACCTAGATGCTCGTGAACCATCCGGGCCCCGGGGTCTCGAACGCGGTCCCCAGCGAGCTCGGTCATGCGGGCCTCGACCATCGCCAGCAGATCGTGCTGGTCCAGACCGACGGAGGCCAGGGCTCGGGCGTGCTTGAGTGCGGTCGTAGCGGTCGGTGTAGCTGCTTTCATGTCGTACCTGGTTGAAGAAAGGATCTCGCAAGGGAGGCTGCGCCGGCCGACATACCCGTTCGGAAGAGGTGCCACCGCACCGACGCAGGCAAGCCGCGAAACACCTGAGTCATGACGACGCCGAGCGCAGAAGGGGACAAGGTGCCGGACAGAAAGCCAGACCACGTGTGCAGCGGAAGCTGAAAGAACGCATCGAAGAAACGCGTAATTTCGGTCGCGCTCATACCGACCAGGGCTTCGAGGCCAAAGCCATAGAGCTCCCAAACGCTCCGCTGTGGGCGCGGCCAGAGCGTTGCGTTCCCCCAGGCGGTCGCAAGACCGGCATCATCTGCTGCGAGGCCCTCGAGAATGGCCTCGGCGGCAGGATCCGCTTGCCGCAGAACCCTCGACATCAAGTAGCCCGACGCGGGATGAACCATCGCGCCGGCTGCGCCAAACGGGACCAGAGACTGCCCAGGCACGGGAAGGCCGAGGCCCATCGGAATGCAACAGTGCTCTTCGCTCAGGCGCTCGCAATCTTCGAAGCCGAGTCGTGCCAAACGCGCCTCGAGACGCGCACGGAGCAGATCGAAGCGCACGGCAGGGCGCCGCGCAAGGGAGGTCTCCTCGATGAAGAGACGATCCTCGCCAAGTGGAAGCACGTAAAGAAAGGAAGGAGGATGGGACGCATGGCTCGACGGTTCGCGGAAATCCATCAAGACCATTTGGTTTGGATCGAATCCATGATGGGGTACGCGCAACATCAGTCCGAACGCGGTTTGAAACGCAGGGGCTCGGGCATGTACACGTTTGACGAATCGGGTGCCCGCACCGGACGCATCGATGACGACCCTGACACGGCTGACCGAGCCGTCCTCCGTATGAACTCGAGTCTCCCGCTCACGGTGATCCAAGTCGGTCGCCCGATCCGAGGCCACGCGAACGGAACCCGAGCGTAGCGTGTTCCAGAGGAAGCCTTGAAGCTCGCGCGTGTCGAGCTTGACGTACGGCCGCTTCAGAACCCGGCTCCCCCATGGCGTGACGACACAGGCCTCGGACCAGGAGTGCTCGACCAAGTCCTCCATCTCAGAGGGTACCTCATCGGCCCATAGGCAGTAGTTCGGCTTCCATGGCGATTCCGGCTCCGGAGAGAAGAGCGCGACCGACGCGCCGCGTCGGGCACAGGCGGCGGCGATGGACAGCGCAGCAGGACCGCTTCCGAGAATTCCAATGTCGTGTACGGTGTCCATAGCGAGTTGACCTTTTCCGCTTATGCGACCAAAACTCAACCTTGACAAGACATGGACAGTATTTAGACCGATTGTACACGTATGAGATTCAAAATTCTGCTGGCATCAAATATTGCCGGGATCTTCACCCAGTGAATGGCTGGTGGTTGATCCTCGCCGCGGTCGTCCTTGCCGCCTGGCTATTCGCTCGGCGGGGCAAGGCGGTTGTCGGAGCGCTCATCGAGCGAAAGCTCGGCGGCTACCGGCATGCGGCAAATCAGATCGATGCCGGTTTGCCGCGAATGCACAGCGGAGACGCTCCTCGTGTGGCCGTGCTCGGCGGCGGCTTGGCCGGAATCGGCGCGGCAGCGACACTGGGTGAACGAGGAATCTCCGTCACGCTATTCGAACGGAACGATTACCTCGGGGGAAAGATCGGCGCATGGAAAGTCCCCGTGGGCGAGGGGGAGCAGACCATCGAGCACGGGTTTCATGCCTTCTTCCGGCAGTACTACAACCTCAACCGGTTTCTCGACCGTCTGGGGCTTCGAAATGGCTTCCGTGAGATCGAAGACTACCTGATCCTCGATCGCAATCGGCGGCCGCTGAGCTTCGGAGACGTCGAAACGGTCCCCGGGCTCAACATCGTCGACCTTGGGCGGCACGGGTTTTTCCGATGGCGCGATGTGGTTCGCAAACGAACTAGAGAGAGGCTCGACGCGTTCGTTCGGTTCGACATGGAGCATACCTACCAAGCGTTCGATGATACGTCGTTTGGACGCTTCTGCGACGAGGCTGAGCTGCCCGCTGAGCTGCGTGTGACGTTTCGAACGTTCGCCCGCGCCTTTTTTTCGGACGAAGCCGATCTCTCGACGGCCGACGTGCTCCGCGCGTTTCACTTCTACTACCTCAGCCACGATCACGGCTTGATGTACGACTATCCGGTTGGGGACTACGAGACGGCGCTTCTGACCCCAATCCGGGCCGACTTGGAGGCGAACGGGGTCGACATCCGGCTGGGCACCCCGGTCGACGCCGTCGAGCACGGTGACCGCAGGCGCTTTCGGATCGCGGCAGAGGAGTACGACTGGGTCGTGATCGCCGCAGACATTCCGGGCATGCAAAAGATCATCGACGGCTCGGATTGGCTGAGGAAGGAGCACCCGGATTTTTCGGCGAACATGCAGGCGCTGCGCACCTCACACGGCTACGCGATCTGGCGCATTTGGGTGGATCGGGATGTCCGCCCCGGCTTGCCCACGTTCATCAACGTCGAACGCCGACGGGTGCTCGATTCCGTCACTCTCTATCACCGCATCACCGACGAGGCGTTGGCGTGGACTCGCGCTCGTGGTGGCGGCGCGGTCCTCGAGCTCCACAGCTACGCCTTGCCATCCGACATCCAGGACGAGGCAGAGGTGCGCCGGCTCTTTCTCGAAGAGCTTCAACACTATTTCCCTGAGCTCGCGGGGCTGTCGATCGCTGCCGAGGTCTTGCAGGTCCGCCATGACTTCCCAGCGTTTGCACCGGGGCAACGCGCCCACCGACCCGATCCGAACCCGCCCATCGAGGGGTTGCTCATGGCAGGCGATTGGGTCCGCCTGCCCTTCCCGATGACTCACATGGAGGCAGCGTTTACTTCCGGTCTGCTCTGCGCCAACACGATCTTCGACGCGCTCGGCCTTCAACAGGAACCGATTTTCACGGTCGCGCCCCGAGGACTGCTACGACCCGTCTGAATGATTCAACTATGGGGGAAGAACGCTGGCCATACGAACGGATCGAGGAACGCGGTCTGCAGCGCAAAGAGCAGCAGCCCCAAGATGGTCACCACACCGGCGCCACCGGTCGGACGAGGCCTTAGGTTGACGTAGGACACGATTAGACCGACGGCGCCGATCGCAACCACGATCAAATCTGCCCGAACCAAGACCCAAAGACTCGTCGAAGGACTCGCGAGATACTCGAATGTGAGGGGCATCCACAAGGCAGCGGCTACGACCACTGCTGCGCAACACACGTTGACGACGCCGAACCCGAATTGTTGCCCCACCCGAACCTCCGCGGCATCGACTCGAAACAGGAAGTAGTGGATGAACGCGAGGTAGCCGCCGGCCGCGAGCCACATGGTCACGCCGTACACGTTCCTCAACGGCTCCGGCATGTCGCCCCAAAGCAAATTGCGCGTCTGTGGATGTGTGATCAGCCCGTGCGCGTAGCTGCCGAGAACGGCAATGCCGCCGAGCACGTTGATCGCGAGCCATCGTTTCTTCTGAGGGTGCATCATCCTGCCTCTGCGTTCTTCACGAATGCATCTACTAGCGACCACTGCTCGTAGAGCCAGCGAACCCGTTCTTCGTCTGTCGCGGGGATGTCGGAGCGTCGCACACGCCAGAGTTTGCCGCGAACCTTCGAGCCGATGATCGATCCACTCAAGACGTCTTTGACTTTTTCGAGTCCTTCGAGGCCGTGGTGCGCAAAAATCACACAATCAACGCCGGGCAGAGCGTCGAGGAGCGTCCGCACACCGCCCGGGCGCGGCGGCAGGACATGAGTGAAGGCCTCCGCTTCCAGACTGCGCTCCGGGGCCTGCTCCCGAACGCGCTTGCGTGCACGCACGAGCTTCTCCAGAGAAAACCGAGTTCCCTCCGGGTAGATCAGAACGCCCTCATCGCCGAGATCTTCGACGAGCGCACGGATGCCTGCAAACTCGCGTTCACGATCTCCGCTGCGGTCGACGAAGTAGTTGGGAAGTGCGTTGCCGACGATGTCGAGGCACGGGTCGAAGAGCAATTCTTGCTTTAGTATGTAGCGCACACGCCATTGCGTCGGGCCCTGGACGTAGACGCTCGGGAGAAGCGTGTCGAGGATGCTGACATGGCGCATGAGCAAGATACTGGGCCCGGGGAGCGCAGCATCCGCATTCTCAATTTGGATGTCGAGTGACAATAGCGTGCTGGCTTCCCCGAGGACGGCCGTGGCCCACCACTGCTGCAGTTGGAAAAGTCGAGCCTGGAGCCCATCGGGATTCCTTCGCAGGAACGTGAACGCCAGGGCGAGTCGTACCAGGGCGAGCATTGCGATCCCAAAAAAGAACCAGGCGAAGATCAGAAGACGCAACGTCACAAACGATCGACGCCGAATCACACCGACGAGCAGACCCACAACGAGCCAAAGTGGTGCGAGAAGAGTCAACAGGACCCAGGCTACGACATAGAGGGAGATCGTGATCGCCCTACGAAGGACTGGCCGTTCTTTCTTCGGTTTGACCATGTCACGCGCTCAGTCGCGCCCCGCAAGCGAGGCCAGGGTACCGGACCAGCCGCTGTAGCGACAGAGCTCGGACCAGAACGTCTCGCGCTCCTCCACGGTTTCGCGAGTTCTGGCGAATCGATGGGTCGGGCGCGGTGTTCGGTCGTGCCAAAACTTCCCCGTGCTTCGCGCCGCATCGTCAGCGGCGCAAAGCCAGACAATGGTATCGGCACCCTGCGCAGGGCTCCGCAAAAGCGGCTTCGTGAGCTTGTAGAACCGTGGGAGGGATGTCGCGACCCCGGGGGTGTCCGCCCACCCGGGATGCATGGCGTGCACGACGATGCCGCGCGGGGCGAGCGCTTCGGCCCACAGTTCCGTCAAGATGACCTGGCCCCGTTTGGTTCGGGCGTAGGCCTTTGCCCCGTCATAGGTTCCGCGCGCGTTCTGCAGGTCGTTCACCGCGATGCGTTCGGTGTACATTCCCCCCGAAGACACGTTGATGATGCGCGCGGGCGCTGATGCAGCGAGTTTGGGCACCAGCAGGTTCGTGAGCAAGAAGTGTCCGAGAAGATTGGTTGCAAACGTGGTTTCGATTCCCTCCGCCGTCTCGCTGCGATTGGGCAATAAGACCCCGGCATTGTTGACCAGAATGTGAATCGGACCCTCGAGTCGACCGGCGAGCGCGCGCACGTCGGACATCAAACTGAGGTCTGCGATTTCCACGTGCACCGCCTGGTTTCCAGTCTGCTCGGAGATGGCCTTCGCAACCGCTTGGGTTCGATCTCGATCTCGCCCGACGATCCGCACGTTCGCGCCAAGACGCGCCAACTCCGTCGCGGTGTGCTTGCCTAGACCGGAGGTGGCTCCTGTGACCAGGGCCGTTCTGCCCCGGAGGTCGGCGTCTATGCGCGAGTGAGGCCGCCAGCGGTAGCCAAGCGACGTATATCCGAGCAATGACTTGTCGAGAAACCGATCGCGCATACAGCGTCTTTGGAACCGAGGACATGGATCCGCAACCGAGGAATCGACGACCCGGTATCCGGCTGATCCTCATCGTCCACTCCGGCTCCGACATGAGCGGCCCCCTTCAAGCCGCAATCAGTACCTCGGTGCAGATACCAAATGCGCACACCACCTCCCGGTGAAGAATCCGCCAGTCCGATCCCGTGTAAGCCTCGAGGTGAAGAGGACGACAGCCCCCGACGAGACGCGGGCTCACAGAGTGAATGGCCGTCCATACGCCGCTGACCAGACGGGATCGGATCGTCTCCCCGTAAGTCAAGCTCGCCAGGCATAGTAGGCCCCCCGGAGCGAGCAGTCGTCTGGCCTCGGAAAGGGTCCCGCGAAGTTCCTCCTCGCCGAGAAGATCGAGAACGTAGGTCGAAAGAAATCGGTCGCAGACGCCGTCGCTCACCGGCAGTGTTGGCGCGCCCGCCGTCCGCTGAACCTTAGCCCGATCCGCCCACGGCTCGACCCGGGAGCGTGCCAGCTCGACCATGGTTTGGCTGATGTCGAAGCCAACGTACGTCGCGTCGGCCGGGAGCCGCTCGCGGAGGAGACGCGCCGCGAGCCGGCCCGTACCGCAGCCGAGCTCAACGACTGCGTGCGCGGTCTCGAAGTCCGCCTGTCGGAGCAGTGCATCGATTGCGGGATCCTCGTAGAACCGCTGGAGGTCCTGCTTTCGCCCGAAGCGATCGTAGAAGTCTCTCGCTTCGTCATGTGACAGAGCTCGGATGGCCATTGGTCACGCGTATACCGCACTCGCCGCCGGCCCGCCCTTGATTTTCCGGTGACCCCAACGATGCGGAGTTGGAACCCTGTGGTCGTCTTCCTGCGGGAATGGAACGATCTCCGGGAGGGTGCATGATCTACCGGCGAGGTGAGTCACGGACAGCTCGAGCTGCAAACGGCGCGGCCTTCTCTGACGACGCAATACTCGCCGTCCGGGCAATCCGCGTCGCTCTGGCATCCATCGCCAGGATACGCGCATGCGATTTCAGGTGCGCGAGTGGGCGCGCCGCCGATCCGCTCTTCACAGCACCCCAGGTCGAGGAGCGTGCACAATCCGCCTTCCCTTTGCGAGCAATCGGCATCCGTCTCGCAGGCGGCGGGTACGCAAGTTCTGCCCTCACCATAGCCATCCGGTGTGCACAGCCCAGCGGGGCAGTCCGCGTCGCTCTGGCATTCGTCGACGATGCAAAGGTTCCGGCCATCCCCGCCCGAAGTCGCGGAACACTGCACGGCCAGCCTGGACACCAAGAAACAGCGCGCGCCGTCGCAGTCGTCATTCGAGCAACACTCGTCCCCAGGAATCCCGACTTGGCACTCGGTCACCGCCACATGCAGGTACCCGCACGTGCTTGGTCCCTCGGCGCCGAACTCGAAGCACGTCGTCGCGGATGGTTGATCTGCGCACTCGGCGTTCGAGCTACAACCGGGCTCCGGCACAAAGTCCCCGCCGTCGCCGCCAGACGCGCCAGTGCCAGCGACGGCCCCAGTTCCGTCGATCGCTTCGTTACCTCCGCAACCCAATACAAGTGAAAGACTCGCGGCTAACGTCACAGTCAAGATCCTCATCGATCACCTGCTTCCCAAGCCCGGAAGGCGAAGCTACCACTTGTGCTCCACCGGGGAAAGCCATGGGCCCGGAATGGGGTTCGGCAACGCGCCTCCGGAACAGCGGAGGACCCGACCGTGGTTGAGCCGAGAGTCGGATTGCCATAAAACCCGCTGGCCCAGGTGTCCGATCAGCGCGACCCTCGATTCGAGGAAAGCTCTGGCAAACAAAAAGTCCGGCCGAAACCGGGTTATGGTGGTGACCCCAAGTACGCGAAGTTGGAACCAGGTTGTGTGATTCCTCATAGAGTGGCACGGGCTTCGGAGGTTGGCGGTCCGATCGGGTGCCGGCCTACAGCTCGGCACCGCAGGTCAGCCGCGATTAGGTTGAGCCCAGCGCGCGTACGCTCTTCGGACATAGGCCAGTCGCTGAGCGGGAGTGCGGTAGCGCTTCGAGAACCAGCGAATCAGCCGTACTGCTTCTTCTCGCTCGTCCTCCGATACAGGCGCATTCACGTAGGCGTCGAACGCGTCCGCAGCGAGGACCCGTTCCGCGAACCGTCTTGCTGCCCGGAGATCGGCCTGGGATGGAGGGTTTGTCCTGCTCATTCCTGCACCTCCTTGAGGCGCTGCAGGAGTCGGATGTCCTCCGCATCCTTGGGTCGTCCGCCGATCCGCTTGGTCAGAATTAGATCGTCAACCGAAGGGATGAATACCTTCGCAGCGCCAATCTCTACGGACACCCGCCGAGACCAGAGGCTATCGAATTCGACCTCCAAACCGTCGACGGTCGTTCGAGTCGCCGAGACCAGAACGTCGACGTGCTCGTCATTCCCGAGTACATATCTGCCGTGTCGGCGAGCTTCGTTCGGCGTGCGGTTTGGCTCCAAATCGAAAGGCCGTGCAGCAACGTTCAGTTTCTCGACATCGTCGGAATGCACCCAGAAATCGTAGTCCGCCGTCAAGACAGGCAAACCCAAGACGACCATCGCGCGGCGTCCGATCAATAGGGCTCGTGCGCCGCTACGCTCCACGGCGGAGAAAAATGAGACCTCGTCGAACTCGGATCCTCGCATGGGGCGAAGTCTCCTTGTTGTCCAGTGTCGACGCAAGAAGAGAGCGAGATCCGACCAAGACGCACCAAGCTACTCCTCTTCGGGCAGCGCTCTGACGTGCGAGCGTCAGGCGATAGCTTCTCGCCGAGACCTGAGGTAACTGCTGAACGATGAAGGTACTGCGCACCCCCGACGATCGCTTCGGTGACCTGCCAGATTTTCCCTTCGAGCCCCGGTACACCGAGATTCCTGACGGGGACCGGGGGATGCTTCGCATCCACCACATCGACGAAGGCCCCGCCAACGGACCGATCGTCCTCTGCATGCACGGCCAGCCGACTTGGAGCTTTCTCTATCGCCGCATGCTCCCCATCTTGACGGACGCCGGGCTGCGTGTCGTTGCACCGGACCTCGTCGGGTTCGGTCGCTCGGATAAGCCCGCCGCGCGCGAGGACTTCAGCTACAACGGACAGGTTGCTTGGATGAACGCCTGGCTGATCGCCAACGACCTTCGAGGCGCCACGTTCGTCGGACAGGACTGGGGCGGATTGATCGGACTGCGTCTCGTGGCGCAGAACCCCGAGCGCTTCGATCGGGTCGTCATCTCGAATACGGGGCTCCCTCTTCCTCGAGGCCTGTCCCAAGATCGCATCGACGCGGTGAGGGAGTTTCGCGCCAACGCGCCGACGCCATCGATGTCCGAGATGGGCAACGCGCTCAGTGGTCGTGTGTCCATACCCAACGAGCTCCGCTTCGCCTATTGGCAGAAGTGGGCCTGGGAGACCGCGGACATCCCGATCGCGATGATCATCGCGGGCACCATGCGAGACGCCCCCCTGTCGCCAAGAGAGCTAGCGGCCTACGACGCGCCATTCCCCGACGCTTCGTACAAGATGGGCCCACGCGCGATGCCGAGCCTCGTCCCCACCCTCCCCGACGACCCAGCGATCCCCGAACAGGCGGCCGCGTGGAAGGTGTTCTCCAAATGGCGGAAGCCGTTCGTGTGCGCCTTCACCGATGATGATCCGGTCACCCGCGGCGGGGACCGGCCATTTCGCGAGAACGTCAAGGCGGCGGCCACTTCCTACAGGAGACCCGAGCCGAGCAGTTCTCGCGTGTAATCATCGCAGCGATCCATCGCTCGAACCCTTGAGCAAGGTATCCCCAGAGTCTCCGGGAATTCCGGCGCGGTTCAAGCGCCACGTCCAGCACGCAATCGAGTGACGCGTACTTGCCACAACGAACCACGGGACTTCGGCCAAAGCCGAGCAAAGGTGGTGACCCCGACGACGCGAAGTTGGAACCAATTTTCCGCTTTCATTGAAGAGTGGGAGGGGCTTCGGAGGCTCGCGGCGTGAGATTGTCGGGGGACAAAGCTGGAAAATAGGAAACTCTTAGCGGTTCCGGCCGAGACCACATCCTGATCTCGCTCGTGCTACAATCATCGACGATGACCGACGCCGCAAAGAAGCTCCTCGAAGCGGCCAGCACGCTCCCCGAAGACGAGCGGTTGGAGCTGGCATCTGAGCTCATTGCCAGCGTAGACGGGCCACCGGATGGTGACTGGGAGTCTGCGTGGGTCGCGGAGCTCGACCGTCGCATGGAAGCGGCTCGCGACAAGGGCGAACCTGCGCCCGAGTGGAGCGAAGTCCGAGCGCGTGTGCTTAGCCAACTTGGGCGATGAAGCGAACGCTTCGCGTACTACTCGACGCGGAAGCTGAGCTTCAGTCGGCGGCAATCTGGTACGAGGAGAAGCGTCGCGGCCTGGGCATCGAGTTCGTGGCCGTCGTCGATCGAGCTTTCCAATCCGTTCTCGAGAATCCCGAAACGTGTCCATTCTGGCGATCCGATCGACCGTATCGAAAACGCTTACTCAAGCGCTTTCCCTACGTCGTGTTTTTCCGCGTTGACGCGGCAACCGTCGAAATCGTCGCAGTGGCGCACGCCAAGCGACGCCCTGGCTATTGGATAGATCGTCGGCGTTAGCGCGCGTTGCCACGCTATCAGGCGTCCAAAGAAGACGCCCGGCCGAAGCCAGGCCTTGTGATGGCGACCCCAAGTACGCGAAGTTGGAACGAATTTTCTGCTTTCATTGAAGAGTGGGAGCGGCTCCGGAGGCGCGCGGCGTGAGACTATCGGGAACAAGGTCTCAAGCCCGAACAGGTCACGAGCGACCTAGATTTCGTGCAGGAACGCCTGAATCTCGCTCAGCACGGCTCGAATCCGTGGGATTTCGGAGAGAACGGTGGGCACGACAACCTGCAGCGGTCGTTCGCGTCCTACCTCGTCGGGCAGCACGGGCACCACGCCATCTGCGCGAGTGTCCAACTGCGGAATCCCCGCATCGGGCAAGAAGGCGATCCCCATGCCGGCCGCAGCGCACCCACGCAGCATGTGGATGTCGGGACTGATCATTCGTGGTGCCACGCGCAGCGTCGTGCCCTGCCGTGTGGGCCAGATGGTCGGATCGCCGTCAGGGCAATCCCAGGCGAGGAGGTCATGCTCCGCCAACTCGTCCGGCGTCTGCGGAACTCCCCTGCGTCTGAGGTACTCGGGACTCGCAACCAACCACTCGCGCACTCGCAGAAGCTCGTACGACACCCAGGAGCCTGGCGGACTGCGGGTGCCGAAATGCACGGCCACGTCGACGTCTTCGAGCAAACCGCGAAGCGGGTCCTCTGAAGAGTGCACACGCAGCGAGAGGTGCGGGTACTTCTTCTGCAACGCGGCCAATAGCGAGGTCACCCCCTCTGGTGGCAGTCCGACGGGAAAGACGAAGCGAAGCTCGCCTGCCGGCTCCGCCCCCACTTCCCGAACGGAGCTCAACAACGCGTTGGCTTCCTGCAGGATGCGGCGACCGCGGGCGGCCAACACCGAACCCGCCTCCGTCGGTGTCGCGCCGTGCGCCGTGCGGTACAGCAAGGGTACCCCGGCCCGCGCCTCCAGCTCGTCGAGTCGCCTCCGCAACGTCGCCCGCGCAAAGTTGAGGGACCTCGCGGCCGCTACGATTGACCCTGTCTCCGCCACCGCGACGAAGGCCCGAAGCTCATCGAGGTTCATCACAGGTCCACTGTGCCCTAGATGGTAACTTTTTGTCCAGCGGATGCCCATCATTGGACATTCACAGGCCATCTGTCCGTTCGTACTGTGAGAGCAACCAACCCGACCTCAAGGAGAATGCGACATGGCACTCACGAACTGGTTACCCACACCGAAATTCGAGGACTACAAAGAGTTCTTCAAGGAGCACTTCGAGATGGAGCGCCGAGAAGATGGCGTGCTCTTTGTCTGCATGCACACCCTCGGCGGTGAAGTGCAATGGAATGCTCAGCTACACCGCGCGATCTGGCAACTGTTCCGGACCATCGGCTCTGATCCCGAAAACGAGGTACTGATCTTCACGGCGAAAGGCGGTCACTGGATGCGTGGCTTCGACACCGAAAGCTGGGCTGAGATAGAAGAGCCCGCTGCTGGTGGCGATCAGAAACGTGCGACCTACGAAAACATGTTCTACGACGGCCGCAACATGCTGATCTCTCTGATTCACGACATCGAGTTCCCAACGATTTGCGCGTTCCCAGGCTTCGGATTCCATGCGGAAATCGGTCTGATGATGGATATCGCGATCGCCTCTGACGATGCGATCATTCTCGATGACCACTACGGCTACGGTCTGGTACCGGGTGATGGCATTCACAGCTGCTTCATGGAACTGGCGGGTCTGCGCCGCGGTACTTACGCCATGTGGATGGGTAAAATGATCGATGCCAAGACGGCGCTGGACTGGGGCATGATCAGTGAGACCGTACCGAAGGAGAAATTGATCGAGCGGGCCTATGAAATCGCTGATCGTCTGATGAGCAAGCCGCGTCACACCCGTCGCATGACGACGCAAGTGTTCCGTCGACGGTGGAAGCAGCGCATCGTGGACGATCTGGACGGCGCATTCGGCATGGAAATGTACGTCGACCTGGCGGTTAATGAACGTCACACCGACGAAAAAGCGGAAGCGATCATCCAGGCGCGCGGCGATGAAATGGCCTTTCTCAAAGAAGGTCGCAAAGACGGAATGAAGTTCAAGCGTGAACAGGGCTGAGCGACCACAGGCTGCGACGCGCGGCCACTGACTCAAAAATCGACAAGGACAACTCGGTCATCGATCGCAGGCGAGCGCGTACCGTTGCGCCCATCTCGGGGACGACGCGCGCCTTCGTTTGGTCGAGCCGTTGCAGCCCACGTCGCCGCCTCACGTCGACGTCAGGTCAACGGAGTAAGGCAACGTGTCTGCAAGTACTGGCAATCTAGATCAAACTGCGGTGACCCCAACGACGCGAAGTTGTAGTTATTCTCCGCCTTTATTGAAGAGTGGGAG
>CAVYJZ010000003.1:0-355175 GCA_963768985.1 uncultured delta proteobacterium
AGGCGGCCGACGGGTACATCGCGGACGTCGTGCAGTAACGGATGCTAGGATGAATGCGGCCGTTACAATCGCTGCAGGTCTGGCACTCGGCGTCGCGACGATCGCGGCGCTCCTCGACCGCAGACGAGGGCAGATCCCCAACTGGCTGACTCTGCCGCCGATCGCGCTCTCGCCATTCGCGTACGGTTTCGCGTTTGGCATCGAGTATGGGATTCACAGTGCCGGTTCCGCTCTTGTCAGCGCCCTCGTGCCTTACCTCTTGTTCCGCCGAGGCGGAATGGGCGGTGGCGATGTGAAGCTCTTCGGTGCCCTCGGCGCCATCACCGGGTTCGATCTATTGGTTGGTATCGAGATTCAACTGGGAGCGTTCGTAGTCGCCATCGTGTTCGCGTGCGCGGCGCTCGCATGGAGGGGCGCGTTGTTGAAGACACTTGGCACTGCACTCACGCTCGCCCTCAATCCCCTGCTACCCATGCGGTGTCGTAGGGAGGTATCTGGCCCATTAGCCGCCCCCGTTCGCCTTGGTGGGGCGATCCTCGTAGCAACAGGAGTCTTCGCTGCTCCGCAGCTCATGCTGGCGTGGAGTGAACGGTGACGGCTCGGCCGGCACAGTCGTGCTCACTCAGCGCGGATCAGCGCGGAGTCGTCTTTTTGGAATTCCTCATCGCTTTCGTCCCGCTGTGGGCGTTCTTCCTATGTGTGGTTCAGCTCGCCTTCATCATGCAGGCGAACCTGATGGTGAAGCATTCCGCGGATGCCGCCGCGCGATCCGCAGTGGTCGTTCTGCCAGACGACCCCGCGGAGTATGGCGGGGAGCCCGAGATGAGCATCGATCGCAACCCTGTGACTTCGTCGGACATCATACGGGTGCTCACTCGCGTCGGGTCTCAACTTCGAAATAGCTCGAGCACAGGCGTGCGCGGGTCGGATTTCTCCGCTGAGACCTTGGCCAATCTTGGTAGGTCGCGCCTCAACACGATTCGATTGGCGGCGCACATTCCGCTGATGCCGCTCGCACCAGTCAACGTAGGTCACGACACGAGTCCTAGCTTGGCGAAGTCGGTCGGCGGCGCGAGGAAGATCATGAGCGCGCTCTACTATCAACCTTTCGCTCTCGCGGTGACCTTTCCAGGCTTGCAGGAGAGCTCGGCGAAGGGGCCTGAAATTACCGTGCGTGTGACTTACGCCTATCAGTGCACCGTGCCGTTCGCACGCAAGATTCTGTGTCAGACCTCCCGAGAACTGCAGGCTGTCGAAGCGCTCGACGAGGCATTTTTCCCTCTCGCTCGAAGCTTCGTCGGGGGACGCTTCCGAGCCCTTCAACACGAAACGACTCTGCTGATTCAAGATGCGCCCTACGAGTATCGGGTTCGGAGCTCGTGATGTCTGCAAACCGCGAGGGGCTAGCGAGCGACACGGAGGGATCGATGATGCTCATCAGCCTCTTCATGGCGCTCTTTTTGATCGGCACTCTCTATTACGTCCTCGGCGTTGGCGATGCGATCATCTACAGGCGAATCATGCAAGACGGCGCTGATGCAGGTGCGCATGCCGCGTCTGTCATGGGTGCGAGGGGCATGAACCTACATGTTCTACTCAATGTCGTGATGGCGGTGACAGCCGGCATTCTACTGGTCATCCGCAGTGTCGAAGTTCTGCTTGAAATTGTCCTCGGCGTTCTCAGCGGGTTGACCGCCACCATCGTTCTCGCCGCAAAGGCAGCCGCCTTGATCGCCGTGCTGAGCCCGGTGGAGAGCGCGGTCGAGCGAGTTGGTGACGCCGTAGAGCGATTTGTGCGGGTTGCGCACGAGGCCTTGGAAGTAGCTCATCACGCGGTTCAACACGGCTATCCCGTGTTGGCTCAAGCCAGGGCGGTCGATGCCATGGCATTCCAACGAGCCTATGAGCCGCCGGTAGCAGCGGGTTTCGTCGTTCCGCTTCTCGGTCCACGCCTTCCCGAAGGGGGTAGGGGGCTGCCCGTCGAGGAGGATGACATCGGGACTCTCTGCGAGCGGGTGGCCGACGGCCTGAGCCATAGGTTGAGCAACGTGAGCTCGAGGGTTCCTAAATGGCTTCTCAAGTTCATTGGCGGTGCCGTTGGCGGAGCGCTTCATCTAGGTAAGCGAAGGACCTGCGACGACGATATCGTCGAATCGCCACGGCGAGTCATCGAGAAGCGAGCCGATGGGACCACTGTTTGGCTTGGGCATGAGGAGTTCCAGTACCGGGCATACGACATCGGCAGAAGCGCCCACGAGAACCATTGGCAGCATGGCGAACAAGGCATCCGGATGGCGCAAGGCGGCCACGACGGCGGCCGTGACGGCACCTACGATGCCCACGCACTAGGGCGGCTCGGGTTCGCGCAAGCCGAGTACTACTTCGATGGCCTGGAGGACAAATCCGAATGGCTTTGGAAGCAGCGGTGGCGATCGCGCCTTCGTCGATTCCGGATCTCCCGCGCGTGGATTCCGAGTGGGATTCTCGGTGCTTGCTCCGGCGCACGGGGACACGGCGCACTCAAGGACCTGGCGGGTCTCTGTGATGTCGCGAGGGACTTCACCATCAACGCAATCTCCGCGCACTGACGGCACGATGCACCAACGACTTTCAGCATTGATTCGAGACGAGAAGGGCACCGCCATGGCCGAGGCGCTCATCGCCCTGCCTGTATTCGTTGCGGCGTTGGCGGGGCTCGTAGCGCTCAGCGGTATGTATGGCGCAAAGCTCGAGGCGAAGTCGCGTGCCCGGCGCTTGGCCTGGCTACAGGCTGACTCCGGGGAGTGCCCCGTCCAGACATGTCGGACTGGCGAGTGCGGGCGGATTGAAGGCGACATCAGGGCTGGAGGCCTCGACGATCTCTTCAGCGTTGGCGATAGTCACTTCTCGCTCGCTTCCTTTCTCGGCAATGTTGGCCGGTATTTTCTCGGCAAGGCGACAAATGGAGTCGGCCTGTCCGAGGCACTGATACCAACGATGGTGGGCTCGGGACGCAGCTCTCAATCGGGGGTCACAACGCTGCTCTGCAACACCAAAGCGCGGAGCACCGAAGATGGCGGCAACGTTCTGGAGCAGGCCTGCCGGACAGGTTTGCGAACGATGGAGTATGCGCGTGAAGTCTGCAGATAGAGACGAAGCGTCGGGCAGCCGAGCCGTCTCAGGGACGAGACGCCTTGTCGCCATCTTTCGCTCCGGGGTCTTCCTTGTGTTGGTTTGCGTTGCGGCGTTCGGACTCTTGTTGCGATCCGTGCGTGCCGAGATGAGAGAAGCTCTCTGGGGATTTGGTGCGCAGGTCATGGAGTACTCCGACGCGCCTCACGAAGCGGTGCGCCAGCTACAGCTCAATGGAGCGTCCCTGTCTTTTCGAACTCAAACCGTCGACGCCCCGCTTGCGGACGTGCTTGAACACTATGAAGCGCTTTGTGAGGCCCGTGACGCAGGGCTCGCCGAACAGTTGACGACGTTCTTGAGTATTCACTCCCGCGCTCCCTCCATGTCGGTGGGGGTGCTTGGCGCGATCACGACGCAGACCGCAAGCGGCGAAGGTGCCGGCTATGTCGCTTGTCTGGACATGGGTGACCCACCTCGAGGCCTAGAAGCGCTTGCTAGCGAGTTCGTACGCTTCGCTGAAACTGGAGACCTGCGAAGCATCGGCGAGCTTCGATATGTTCTCGCACGGCGTGTGCCAAATTTCGCGGGAGAGAAGACGTTTCTGCTCACGGTGTGGGCAGACGCTGCGCTTCGTCTCGATCGGATGCTCCCTCGAGATGGGGCAGACGCCGCGGGTCGAGACCCCGTCGGAGTTCCGCGTCCCCCTGGAACGCAGCGCATCTTGTCAGCATGGGAGGTGCAGCAGCCCAGTAGCGTCTTCGTCTATCATTTCTCTGCCAACAGGGCGACGGAGGTTCAATCGTTCTATCGACGCGAGCTTCCGCGAAACGGCTGGACGATTGTCGAGCGCAACCCGCTCGAGTCGATGGAAGTCGATGGCATCCGGATGCTGTCGGCGGAGAACGGTGATCGCCTCGTTACCGTGCTCTCTCACATCGGTGAATCGTCGCAAGGGGTTCTCACAATCGCCATCTCGGAGTCACCTTGATGGGTTGGACACATCCATGAACCGAGTCGCCATGATTGCGTCAGTTGTGACTGCGACTTTGGGTTTTGTCCTGCTCTCGATCTACATCCGACAGTTTCAGATCGAAGCGCGTGGAGGAAAACCTGTCGAGCTCCTCGCAATGAGACAGGACATCGCGTCCGGGACTCCCCTCACCGATCAAATGCTCGTCGTTCGTTCGCTGCCCGCACATTTCGTAGAAGACCGTCAAGTGCTCGCGTCCGATCTTCCAAGAGTTCTGGGCGTTCGAGCCTCGATCGAGCTCGAGGCGAACCAGACCCTGCTGTGGACAGACCTAGCGACGACCCCAAACGATCGGCGTTCACTGTCGAGCCGCATCCCGCGTGGCATGCGAGGCATGAACATCACCGGCGTTGGCCGTCGCGGGTTTGGAAGTCTGATGCGCCCTGGTGATCGGGTGGACGTCTTGCTCACCAAAACGAAACCCGGGTCTGTCGACAAAGTCGTCACGATCCCACTTCTTCAGAATCTTCTCGTGCTTGCCGTCGGCGAGAGCTTCGGTGCGATGGAGCAAGAGATATCCTCCCGTGAATCTGATTCGGTCACCCTGCTCGTTACGATCGACCAGGCAAGCCTCCTTGCTCAAGCTCGCCGCGACGGAGCACTGAGCCTGGTGCTCCGCAACGAGGACGATCTGGAAATAAGCGAGGGTCTCGGAGAAACGGACGACTCGGACGTCCTCGAACTGGAGAAGCGAGCCAGCCGACAGCGCCGATTACCAATCGAGAGGGTAGACTAGCGTGCAGTCCCCGAAGAGCACGGCCACTGTTGTCGGCGCACTGCTTCTCGTCGCAACAGTCGCGCACGAAGTGGCCGCAGAGGTTGACGGTGCCCGTTCGCTGATCCTGCGAGTCGGCGAACAGAAGAGCCTCTCGGCACAAGGGATCAAGAGCTACTCGGAGGGCGCATCCGGCGTCGCGGATATTCGAGTCACCAGAGACCAGAGTCGTTTCGTGATCGTCGGGAAGCAGGTAGGCACGACTTCGCTCCTGTTGATCAAGAACGACGGAGGACAAGTACAATACACGATTCGTGTCCTTGCAGTCGACGCAGAAAAAGGGTTTGGCACTCGAGAGAACATTCGCTTGGATCTATATTTCGTCCTGATCCAGGACCGATATAGCCACCAGATCGGACTCAACTGGCCGGGGAACATCGGTAGCACGATCACGCCCTCCGAGGCGGCAGTCTCCATTACCGGCGGCAGCGGGCAGGCGACCCAGAGTGCGTTTCAGATACTGCCACAGACGTTCTTGCCGAGCTTCGATCTCGCCCAAGCGAAGGGCTGGGCGAAGATGTATCGACAAGCCACGCTGGTCACGGCCAACGGCACGGAGGCGGTGTTCACATCGGGCGGGGAATTCAACGTCCAAGTTCAGAACAACCTGACGGTGAACGTGCAAGCGATCGAATTTGGCACGAAAGTAAACGTCCTTCCGAAGTACGATTCCAAGACCGGTCGCATCGAGCTCGAAATCGTGGCCGACGTTTCGGACCTAGACGCTGAGCGCGGGGTTCACGGAATTCCGGGTCGCATCACGTCACACATCGAGACACTGGTGAATCTCGAGCTCGGCCAGTCCGTCTCGTTAGCAGGAATTCGCGCTCGGACCGAGCGGCGAAGCAAGAAGGGTATTCCCGGCCTTGCGGTGGTTCCCTTCATCGGGGCTCTCTTCGGGACGCAGGCTCGCGAGACGGAGGACAGCGAATCCTATATGCTCGTCGTGCCCTCGGTCCTCGAGCCGATCAGCCTGAGCCAACGAGACCGTGTCGAGGAAGCGTTGCGCGTATACGAGAGCTTCCATGGGGGGGTTGACGCGCATGAGCTCATGGACGCAGCGCGTGTACGACGCGATGCAGCAGCTCCCAGAGGAAGCGGGGACACCCGATGACCGGCGGCTTTGCAGTGTCCGTGCTCATGCCCGACGGCTCCGAGCGGAACATTAGGGTCGCGGACATCGCCTCTCTCACGGTCGGACGCGATCCTGGGTGCCACGTGGTACTCCCATCGCCAGCAGTCAGTCGAATCCATCTCCGGGTCGAGCGAGCGCCCGATGGCGTTCGCGTCATCGACCAGTCCTCGAACGGCACCACACTGGGAAATCAACTGGTGAGTGCCTCCGGGTTGGTGGTTTCGCCCGACGAGACGTTACGCGTCGGTCCCTACACCCTTCGGATTGCGCCGCTGGCCGCCGTCGACAGCGGTGCCACCCCTGCGTTGAGACGCAGAATTCATCGTTCTCTCCTTGATTTTCTCGATCTTACCTCCCTCGATGATTCAGACATGGATCCCTCCATTCTCCGGCCGCGAGTCGTGCAGGCCCTGCAGCAAATCGTTTCGGGCCTCAAAGAAGAGATCTCCCCTGCAACCGATGGGGCACGCCTCGTCGCCGAGATGACCGACGAGGCTCTCGGGCTAGGTCCGCTTCAGGAGCTCCTCGAGGATGAGACAGTGTCCGAAATCATGGTCGTAGACCCAGACACGATCTATGTCGAAAGCCAAGGCAAGATTCGACTGACGCCTCATCGCTTCACGGATGACGAATCGTGTCGTGCAGTCATCGAACGGATTGTCACCCCTCTTGGTCGACGCATCGACGAAAGCACACCGCTGGTCGATGCACGCCTGAGAGATGGATCCCGTGTCAACGCGATCATCCCTCCGCTCGCCATCCGAGGGCCTTGCATCACGATTCGAAAATTTGCACAGCGACCGCTGCGGATGGAACAGCTGGTCGCATTCGAAAGTCTCAGCGAGCAAATGGCACGATTTCTTCGCCGGTGTGTCCGCGCAAAGAAGAATCTAATCATTTCCGGGGGCACTGGGAGCGGGAAAACGACCTTGCTCAACGTGCTATCGACAGAGATTCCATCCGACGAGCGAATCGTGACCATCGAAGACGCCGCAGAGCTGCGTCTCGATCAGCCACATGTCGTTTCACTCGAGTCCAAGCCCCGCAACCTCGAGGGGGTAGGAGGCTATAGTATTCGTGACCTGGTCAAGAATGCCCTCCGCATGCGGCCCGACAGAATCATCGTTGGGGAATGCCGCGCCGGAGAAGCGATCGACATGCTTCAAGCCATGAATACGGGACACGAAGGCTCCATGACCACGACCCATGCGAACAATGCGGACGAGGCGCTGAAGCGCATCGAGACACTTTGCATGATGGCCGGATTGGACTTGGCACCCCGAGCGATACGTGAACAGATTGCAGGAAGCGTGCATGTGGTCGTTCAACAAACACGCTTCTCAGACGGGACGCGACGACTGACGTCGATCACCGAAGTGGGTCAAGCGGGTGAGAATGGCGAGCTGGTTCTACGCGACATCTTTGCGTTCCATCGAACGGGCACGAGCCCCTCGGGCAAGGTGTTGGGGGAGCATCGCACGACGGGTTACGTTCCGAGCTTTCTCGACGAGTTTATTGCACAGGGTCTCATCGATGGCGGAGCGTACTTGTGACGTTCGACGTCTCCTGGTTGTTGCCCTTCTCGGGGGCATTCGCCGTACTTGGTTGCGCGGCGAGCACATACTTCGCGCTCTCTGAGGAAGGCAGCTCACCGCAGCGGGCCTTCCGACACTATTCAGCCCGTCTCGATCGCCACGCGAGCTTTCTCCTCATGAAGTACAGCGGGGCACAGATTGCAAAGGCGCAGGTCGTACTGTCCTTGATCTGCATCCTTGTCTTTGCACTCACTCGTCGTCCCGTCTTTGCTCTGGGCGCCCTGCTCAGCGGAGCCGTTCCGCCGTTTCTACTGTGGAAGCGACATATTGCCCGCATCGCGCGCTTGGAACATCAGCTCGACACATGGTTGCTGATGCTCGCAAACGCGTTGAAATCCACCTCCTCCGTAGGAGAAGCCATCGCATCGACTGTGACTTTGGTTCCAAATCCCTTCAGCGAAGAGGTCGATCTTCTAGTCAAAGAGATTCGTCTGGGCGCTCCTCTCGACCGAGCCGTCAACGCCATGGCGAGCCGGATCAACAGCACTTTGATCTCGGGGGCTCTCGCCACAATTGTCGTTGCGAGGCAGACAGGGGGCGACTTGCCGCGAACTCTCGAGCGCGCGGCGGCGGCCTTGCGTGAAGCAGCTCGTCTAGAAGGCGTGCTACGAACGAAGACGGCCGAGGGACGAGGGCAGGTCTTGGTGCTTGCATCAGTGCCGTTCGTTCTTTGCATCATCATCGCGTTCCTGGATCGATCGTGGTTCGATCCGATGTTGAACCATCGGGTCGGCCAGGCGATCTTGGCCGCCTGCGCCTTAGCCTGGACGATCGCATCGATTTGGGCCCATCAGATTGTGAAGGCCGACCTATGAGCGGCTTGCTCGACGCCTTGCTCTCAATGAGCTTCATCGCGCTATTGGGAGGCGTCACCCTCCTAGCCTCGCAACTCGCGCTGACAAAACCCGCCACGCGGCCGACGTTGGGGGCTCGAGGGCTCAATCGTGCCGACGTTCTTCGTCGCGGAGGCTTCTTTGCTCTGGTCGAGCCGATGGTGCGTCTTCTCGCAGCATGGTCCAGTCTCATGCCGCTGAAACACATCAGAGCTCGACTGCAGCGCTCGCTCGTGCACGCCGGGGACTATCTTGGGCTCTCCGCGGACGAGCTGATCGGGATGTGCGTGCTCTCGAGCTTCGGTCTCGGCGCGGTCGGTGCCATCCTCTGTGAATTGTTGAATTTGCCTCGCGTCACGCTGATCTTGGCGCTGGTCTTGGGCGCCATTACGCCTTGGTTGCGGGTGCTCGCAATAGCCCAAGCGCGGGCGCGACAAATCAACCGCAAACTTCCGAGCGCGGTCGAGCTCGCGGCAATGTGTATGAGTGCCGGGCTCGACTTCCCCGGATCACTTCGGCGGATCGTGGATAGCGCTGCGGACCCCAACGACCCGTTGATCCAAGAGTTCGGCCGAGTGCTCCAGGAGTTGGACCTTGGTCACACTCGCAAAAGCGCCATGGAGGGTTTTGCGGCGCGAGTGCCGACCGATCAGGTTAGGGAGTTCGTGAACAGCGTAGTGCAGGCCGAAGATAAGGGGAGCCCACTGTCGAGCGTATTGACGATTCAGGCGCAGACACAGCGTCTGCGACGAAGCATCGCCGCGGAAGAAACGGCTTCCGAAGCGGCGCTCATGCTGTTGGGTCCGATGACCTTGATCTTCCTTTGCGTCATCGTCCTTCTGCTTGGTCCTGTGGTTGTTCGATTCATGACGGGAGGCCTTGGACCAGCATGACAGAGCGGCGAAAATTATCGCGCAACGTCGCCATCTCAGCGCTCTCGGTATGTGTGCTCATCGCAATTGCTCTCGGTTTTCTCGTGCCGAAGACTCCTGGCGAGGGCAATCATCCCGTCGACGACTATCCGGAGCTGTTCACCGACGAGATGCTCTGTCGACACCGCGGCGATGTTCTCGTCCATGGTCGCAAGGAAGAAGAGCTCGCGCGACTGCGTGCCGACCGTTATGCCTACGATCCAGGAGACGGCATTCGCGCGGTGCATCATTACCAGGAAGCTGAAGCTTGCTATCTGTCTACCGGAGCAAAATCAGCAGCCTCTCGCGTGCATCGGACGAGGACTGCGCTGATCGCCCAAGTGAACACGGATTACGCCGCAGCGCGGCTGAATTTGGCGAACGCGCTGGAGCAGGAGCGGTGGTCCGCCGCACTCGACGAGCTCCATCGATTGCTTCTTCTGACGAAACACCTGAGGAGACATCCATATGTCGAATGGCTCAATCACACCATGGGACGCGTCGCGGCAGAAGCGAGCATCCGTTCGTAACCGGTGGTTTCGACTCTTGCTCGCCGGATGCGCCGCGTTCTTAGGGGGATGCCATCACCAAATGTTCCAACAGCGATCCGATCTCCGCAGTGAGCTAGCCGCGCTCACCGCCGAAGACCTCCTGTCGCTGGCCATCTCGCATGCGCGGTCTGGCGATCTGCTACGGGCGGAGCAGTATCTGACCGCAGCGCGACAGCGGGGTCACGATGAGTCCATGGTGGTCTACTGGCAGGTGCGTGTTTGCGTTGCTGGGGGGCGCTACCGATCTGCTGTGGGTCACGCCGTCGACTATCTCCGCGACCATCCGGCGGACTGGTCGCTTCAACTGATCGTAGCGACCCTTCACGAGGCCCTGGGCGAGGTCACGCGTGCCGAGTCGGAGCTCGAACACATCACCAGCGCCGCTCCTGGAATGCCCTTGGCGCACTACAGGTTGGCGATGCTCTATCGAATGCGTCCGTGGGACCAGGCGAAAGCGAACGCGCAGCTTGAGGCATATCTCAGGTTGGCCCCAGACGGTCGTCATGCTGCGGAGGCCAAGGCCGCGCTCAGCGAGACGGCGGAGCTCTTGAACGGCCCTCGACTCCAGTCGTTTCCCGCTACCACCGACCCGACGAAGGAGGTCCGGTGAGTATTCCTCGTCACGTATTCGATCAGACCGTGGCTTCGCTCTTCGCGCCCGTCATTCCGTTCTTGGAAGGAGACGAAGTGAGCGAAATCATGATCAACGGCCACGACGAGATCTTCGTCGAGGAGAACGGGCGGGTCTATCTCACCGAAAGCGCGTTCGCTTCGGAGCACGCGTTGATGTCCGCACTTCGGAATCTGTCCCAGTTCGTGGGTCGGGAGCTCAGTACGAGGCAGCCAATTCTAGAGGCTAGGCTCCCGGATGGCTCGAGGGTGGAAGCGGTCATTCCGCCGGCCGCTCCCGAGGGTCCTGTGGTGTGCATTCGCCGTTTTCGCCGACAACGGTTGACCTTGAACCGGCTGGTGCACTTAGGCTCTGTCACGAGCGACACGGCTAGCCTTCTCGAGTTGGTCATTGCAAGACGGGACAACGTGATCGTTGCGGGTGGCAGCGGTTCCGGAAAGACGTCACTGTTGAGCGCGCTCACGGAGTTGGCACCGGAAGAGGAGCGCATCGTAGTGATTGAAGACTCCAGTGAGCTTCAAGTCGAGCTACCCCACGTCGTTCACCTCGAGGCACAGCCCGCCGACGTTCGGGGACAGGGCGGGGTCTCCATTCGCGACCTCTTTCGAGCCACGCTTCGGATGCGACCTGACAGAATCGTAATTGGCGAGATACGCGGGGGCGAGGCGCTCGACTTGATACAAGCGATGACATCCGGTCACCGCGGATGCCTGTCGACCGTTCACGCGACGCTGCCCATCGATACACTGAGCCGACTAGAGACCATGGCGCTCATGAGCGACGTCGACGTTCCACTCGGTGTTCTCCGGGTCCAGCTCGCTTCCGCAATCGACACGATCGTCCAAGTCTCTCGGCAGTCGGATGGGTCGAGGAGCGTGACCCACATCACGACGGTTCTTGGCTACAATCAACACGAGGGCTACCGAATCCACCATCTATTCCAGCCTTCGGCGGAGCTCCGCGAGGACCAATGAGACGACCCTCGACCATGGTCATGCCGGCGGAGGACGATCAGCGGACCCTCGTCGACTTTCGGTCGCCTGCACGGGACGGTTCGTCTGAGGTCACCGTGGTCATCGCAGATCCGATGGGCTCATGCTCCGCTGCTCCTCCGTTTGAGGGGTCGGGTCAAGCGGTGTCATCGACTGGCAAAAAAGCGGGTTCCAATGAGTGTCCCCGCGCGAAGAAAACGCTTTGGCAACGAGTGCGACCGCAAATGTCGATTCCCGGGAGCAAACTCCTCCCCACTGGTTTGCTGATCGCGATCATTGTCGGGCTCGTGCTTGCCGTACATCAAGAGCTCCGGGTTGCCGACGAGCTGCGCGATGCACTCAATGAAATGAACGCTGACGCGTCATCGCAGAGCCTTGACCTTCCCAGGCCCGCGGATCGACCGGCAGTCGCATTCGATGAGAGATCGGTTCCAAGTGCCAGCGGTGGCGAAACCATGGGACGGGACCGAGAAGCGCTCGAAGATCGAGGAGCAGACCTGATCGCGTCAAACGACTTCGTGCAGGCGCTCGCTCATTATCAAATGCTCACACAGATGTTTCCAGACGAAGACGCGTTTCGAGATTTCGTCACTGTTCTTCGCGCGAAGCGCGTGTGCGCTAGCGAAGCGGACCTGGCGGGTCGGTCGTGTCCCTGATGGGTTGGCATGTCGTCGTCTTGGGCGCTGCCACGCTGGCATCGTGCGAGGCGCCCCACAAGGTGGCCGGAACGTTCTCGCTCGTGTTCGTCGTAGAATCGGATCCTGGGATCCGAATCGAGGGAGCGCGTGTGCTCGTCAACGGAAGGCCCATGGGTGACACCGATTCGAGCGGACTGGTGCGCACGCGCATCTACGTAGAGTCTGAACAGCCGCTACGAATCCAGCACGAGTGTCCACAGGGGTACGAAGAGCCGTCGCAGCCGAAAACCCTCAGATTGCGACCGTTCGAGGGCATCGATGCATCGGCGCCGGGCGGCATGGAGATAACGCTCAGATGTCGACCGACGAAGCGGCTGGCCGCTTTCGTCGTGAGGGCCAAAAACGGCCCACACCTTCCTGTTCTTCTCGACGGACAAGAGGTCGCCCGCACGAACGCCAACGGGGTGGCACACTTCTCTGCGTCGGCGGGGCCGAGCACGGAGTTTTCGATACAGTTGGACACCAATGGGCTGCCTCGACTTCGCCCGAAATCACCGATGTATCTCTATACCTTGCCAGATGCCGACGAGATCTTCGTCGTCAATCAGTCGTTCGAGGTCGACGATGAGCCCAGACGCGCGCGGCATCGCCGCCCGAGAATCATCAAAATTGAATAGACCACCTTTCGCGTACTATAACGACGGGGATGGCGGACCGGACGGATGTTGTGGTCGTGGGGGCCGGGTTGTCGGGGCTTTGTGCGGCGCGGAAGCTTCGCGCCGAAGGCGCGTCGGTCATGGTCGTCGAGGCGCGCGACCGGCTTGGTGGGCGCACCTGGAGCCAGCAGATTGGCCGGGGCACGTTCGACCTTGGGGGGCAATGGATTGGTCCGTCGCAGACGCGCGTCCACGCCCTTGCCAATGAGCTCGGGATCCAAACGTTTCCCACCTACTCCGATGGCAAGAAAGTCTTGGAAGTGGATGGGAAGGTGTCGACCTACAAGCGCTCGATCGCATCGATGTCGGTTCCCACTTTGATTCAGATGCAGGGAGCGCTCAGTTATCTGAATCGCGTGGTCAAACGGATCTCCCCGACCTCGCCCATGAGCGCCGACGGCGCTGAAGCGCTCGATGGGGAGACGCTCGAGAGCTGGCGCGCGCGGTTCGTGAAATCGAGCAGAATCAACGCCGTGATGGACGCCGTCATTCGTTCGATGCTTGGCGCCGAAGCGCGTGACCTGTCTGCTCTCTATTTCCTGATGTATCTCAATTCCGGCGATGGCATGCAGAGTCATTCCGAGACCCGTGGCGGCGCCCAGCAGGATCGATTCGTGATGGGGGCGCAGTCCATTTCGGAGGCGATTGCGGAGGGCTTGGGAGATTCGGTGTCGCTTGGACGACCCGTTCGCAGGCTCGTCCAGAGGCACGATGGCGTCGACGCAGTATCCGACGCACTGACGATCGAAGGCCGCTATGCGATCGTGGCAATTCCTCCGACGCTTGCGGGACGCATAGAGTACGAACCCCCGGTTTCAGTCGGACGCGATCAGGTCACGCAACGGTTTGCGATGGGCGCTGCGGTCAAGGTGCTCCTCACGTACGAGCGAGCGTTCTGGCGTGAGGCGGGGCTGTCCGGTGAAGTGGTGAGCTCGGAGGGGCCACTCAGTGTCGTGTACGACAATACATCCCACGACGGCCTGCAGGCCTCGTTGATCGGATTCGTCGTCGGGAGTCAAGCCCGGCAGTGGTCCGTCCAGCCCTTGTCCGATCGGCAGCGTCGCGTGACCGGCGCGCTCAAACGTTACTTCGGCGAAGAAGCGGGCTCGTTTCAAGAGTATCGCGAGCTCGACTGGGGCGCGGAGCCCTGGTCACGCGGATGTCCTGTCGGCGGCTTGCCGCCCGGCGTTCTCACTCACTCGTTTGCTCATCTCCGCAAGCCCGAGGGCCGAATCCATTGGGCGGGGACCGAAGCTGCAACCGAATGGATCGGTTACATGGAGGGCGCGATACAATCGGGCGAACGCGCCGCGGACGAAATCCTGCGGCGCCTTTAGCGCTCGCTGGGTGCCCTGGGGGCGCTGGGCGCAAGCCGGACGATCACGTCCTTGGAAGCCGGAGTGTAGCTCCGGTCGGCGTAATTGTTGAGGGGCACCAGGACATTGGTCTCGGGGAAGTACGTCGCTACGCAGCGTCGAGGAATCGAGTAGGGGACTACGGTGAAGCGGGGAGCGATGCGGTGCTCGCCGCCGAAGTCGTTGCTGATATCGACCTTCACGCCCGCTCCGAAACCTGCTTCGTGCATGTCGGCCTCGTTCATGAAGATCACGCGGCGGCCACCTCGGATCCCGCGGTAGCGATCATCGTTTCCGTACACCGTGGTATTGAATTGGTCGTGTGAGCGCACCGTCATCATGCGGTAGGTGCCATCGGCCAAGGACAAGTCCGGGGCCGGATTGATGGTGAACACAGCCATCCCGCTGTCGGTGCTGAACTTACGCTCTCGGGCGCCGTTGTAGAGGTGGAACCCGCCGGGTTTGCGCACGCGAGCGTTGAAATCCTCGAAGCCGGGGATCGTTTTGGCGATCAGATCGCGAATGCGGTCGTAGTTCTCGATCAGCCAACACCAGCTCACCGGGTTCTCGGGGCCGAGCACGGCTTCCGCGAGCCAAGCGACGATCGACGCCTCGCTGTACAACTCAGGGTTCGCTGGCTTGAGGTGGCCTTGCGAGGGATGCACGACGCCCATGGAGTTCTCGACGGTCACGAACTGAGCGCCGTAGGCTTGATGGTCGATCTCCGAGCGGGCGAGGCAAGGCAGGATCACAGACCACTTCCCCCGAATTAGATGGCTGCGGTTGAGCTTGGTGCTCACGTGGACGACCATGTCGCAGTTCTCGAGGGCGTGCGCAGTTCGCTCGGTGTCTGGGGTCGCTTGCAGGAAGTTCCCGCCCATGGCGAAGAAGAACTTCGCCCTTCGATCGAGCATTGCGTGAATGGCTTCGACCGTATTGAAACCAGGCTCGCGTGGCGGATCAAAACCGAAGATGTTCTCGATCTGATCGAGAAATGCTTTGGACGGGCGATCGTGAATACCCATCGTGCGGTCACCTTGGACGTTGCTGTGACCGCGCACTGGGCATGTGCCGGCTCCCGGTATCCCGATGCTCCCGCGCATCAATAGAAAATTGACGATTTCGCGAACATTCGCGACCCCATTCTTGTGCTGCGTCAAGCCCATCGCCCAGCAGACGATGGTCTTTCGGCTTCGTAAGACGATTTCGACCGCTTGGTCCAGCTCGGCGCGCGTAACGCCGGCGGACTCGATGAGCGCGTCGATGTCTTGTGCTTCGAGATGCGCTCTCAGCTCCGAGAAGCCTTCGGTGTCCAAGTCGATGAAGTCCAAATCGAGCACTTCGCCGGGCCTCTTCGCTTCCGCTTCGAGCAGAAGGCACATTAGCGCTTTGAGCAGAGCGACGTCCCCGTTGATCTGCACTTGGAGGAAGAGGTCAGCGATGGGCGTACCGCCGCCGAGCACTTGGCTTGGGCTTTTCGGATTGACGAACCCGATCAAGCCCGCCTCCGGCAGGGGATTGATCGCGATGATACGCGCGCCGTTCTTCTTTGCTTTCTGCAACGCCGTCAGCATGCGTGGATGATTGGTACCCGGGTTCTGGCCCATCACGATGATCGTGTCGGCTTCGTGGATGTCATCCAGAGTGACGGAGCCTTTACCGATACCGACGGTCTCACCGAGACCGACACCGCTCGACTCGTGGCACATGTTCGAGCAGTCCGGCAGGTTGTTCGTTCCGAACGCACGAACGAACAACTGGTAGAGGAACGCAGCCTCGTTACTGGTGCGGCCGGACGTGTAGAAGATCGCCTCGTCTGGAGCATCGAGTGCTTTGAGGGCCTCGGCTACGATTTTGAATGCTTCGTTCCAGGTGATTGGCTCGTAGAAGCGGGAGCCGGGACGGAGCATGAGCGGCTCCGTGAGCCTGCCTTGCAATCCGAGCCAGTAGTCGGACTTTCTTGCCAGGTCGTCGATGCTACGACGTTGGAAGAACTTCCAATCGAGGTGATGTCGCGTCGTTTCCCAAGCCGCTGCTTTGGCGCCGTTCTCGCAGAACTCCGTCAGTGCGGCACGATCGTCGGGATCCGGCCAAGCGCAGCCCGGGCAATCGAAGCCATCGGTTTGATTCATGCGTCCTAGGATGCGAATCGCAGATGGAACCGAATGCCCATGCTTGTGCATGTGGGCAAACGTGGAGAAAACCGATGGCAGACCGGCCGCTCTGGTCTGAGGCGGCTCAATCGTGAGGTCGTCGTCGGCTTCCTGCGGTTGCGCGCCGCTCGGCCGGTCGTCCGCCATCAGCCCACCTCCACCTGCGCAAAGGTGGAATCGTTGGTTTCGAGTGAGATGCGCTCGACGTTCGAGTAGACGTTGAAGCGGGACTCGCGGGCGAATCCGACGAGCGTGAGGTCGAAGCGCCGGGCGGTTTCCACCGCCAAGCTCGAAGCAGCGCCGATCGCGACCAGCATCGGAAAGCCCGCACGGACAGTCTTCTGAACGAGCTCGAAGCTCGCGCGGCTGCTCACCACGACGAAACCTCGGCGCGAGACCAGAGGAGAGCTCTGCAGCCAGGCACCGATCAGCTTATCGAGCGCGTTATGGCGTCCCACGTCTTCGCGGTGCAGCAAAAGCGCTCCGGTGTCGTCGAACAGCGCGGCGCCGTGCGTGCCTCCGGTGTACCGGAACCAGGCTTGCGACTCTTCGAGCGAGGCAAGGGCGCGCCGAATCGCCGCCGGTCGAAACGCATCTCCTTGCACGGGAATTCGCTCGCAGCCCATCTTCGACAAGGATTCCACAGTCCGCAAGCCGCAGACGCCGCAAGCGCTCGTCACGGTGAGGGTTCGTTCGAGCAAGCGGCGCGGAACGACGACATGTTCGCGCAAGATGGCGCGCACGACGTTCTCAGGTGTCTCAGAGCGCAGGCAGTGACGTACGGTGATCAAATCGTCGACGCTGGCAATGACCCCCTCGGCGTACAGGAAGCCGGTGACCAAGTCGGCGTCGTGACCAGGCGTCCGCATCGTCATCGCAAGTGGGGCCTGGCTACGCGTGTGCGCCTGGCCGTGCTCGAGGATGAACTGGAGCGGTTCCTCTACTGCGATCAAGTCGCTGGTCTGCTCCCGGCGCTGGCGCTCGATGCGCTCGACCTGCGTGGAAGCAACCGGTGTGCGGGCCATGACCCCGGGAGTTTAGTAGATGCCGGGGATGATTCGCCAGCGGACGCGTTCGCAGTAACGGACCCAGTCAGCACCGTATTTTTTCGAGCAGAAGTTGTGGTCGCGTCGCTCGCGATGAATGAGGAGAATCGCGAAGTAGATCGGGTAAAAGTACGGGAGAATCGAGTCGAACAGGCAGGGGAGCGACCAGGACAGCGCCATCAAAATGTCGCCCACGTAGTTGAAGTGACGCGACCAACCCCAAAAACCAGAGAGCAAGAGCTTGCCGCCTTGCTCGGTCTGCATGAACTCGGCCTTCTTGCCCCAGATCCTGATGTTCTCCGGATCGCCGCGAAACTTGTGTTTCTGCAGATTCACCGCGCGGAAGATGTAGAGGCCCAACATGTTGACCATGACGATGAGAACTGCACCCCACCAGGGCAGCGTGTGAACGCGGTCGATCAAGTAGTGCGCTTGCAACGAATACGTCATGGGTACCCAAACCAAGTCGCCGAACGCGAGCATGTACCCGAAGTTCTCATGCTTGATGTCCATCGTCGTGAGGATCGCTTCTTCGTTCCAGAAGTAGTCGATGATGTAGAACATCTGGAACAGCCAAACGAGGGCCATCGAGGTTGAGACGAAACCGTATTTCTCGTACTGGACGTAAGCGAACGAGGTGTTGATCAGAACCCAGAGGATCAAGCCCGGGCGCGCTTCGCAGAAGATCTTGAGGTCGAGCCCTTCGGGGCCTGGTGGGACGCGCGGGTTGTGGCCCGTTCCCATCCAGAAATCATGGATGAACTTGCCGCTCAGGTGACGTGCCTGTCCGTGCTGCTTGCCGTACCAGTAGAGATAGACGCTGAAGAGAAAAACGAAGATGGTCATGACGCTGACCAAGGCGCCGAACTCGTCGTAGAGCTCACGGATCGAGAATACGTCCGACCAGTGCAACACGGCGACGACGATGAACGTCAACACCAGCGATACCAGTCCGTTCATTCGATATGGCAGGCGGCTCCCGTCTGGAAGCTCGGAGCCGAGCACTTGCCGGCCCGGAGCAAATCTTTGAAGAAGTGCCTGGAGCGTGAACCAGAACCCGTAGATGATCGCGGCGCGTCCGGTCGGCATCATCGCGTGCTTGAAGCCATCCCAGTCCGCGTTCGGCCCCGGAAGCACGGCGCCGTCGTTGAAGCGGACGGCGAAGAAGAGATAGGCGGTGAACAGGGGGAGCCCAAAGATCATCGCGAAGTTCCCAGGAACTCCGCCGAACTCGAGTTTTTGCTTCTGATCGCTCATCGGCCGGATTCTAAGGCAAATGGGGGGAGCGCGACATGTCCCTCCCTGTCGCCAAGGGAAGAATCCGACGAAAGGGCTCAATTCCTGGGCGCCGAAGCTACGGCCTGGGCTCGTCCACGACCTTTGCAGGCGCTTGGACTTCGGCGTACTAGGTGGTCATGCGGCTTAGGCGGAAGATCTGCCTGTTGGGCGCTCCCGGGGTGGGGAAGACGAGCATCGTCAGGAGATTCGTCGAAAAGCGGTTCGACGAGGACTACGCGTCATCCATCCCCATGGCGATCTCCAAGGGCACGTTGGACCTGGGCGATATTTCGCTCGATTTGATGATCTGGGACCCGGCGGGCGCGGAAGCTCGGGGGCAGTACAACCGTTCGTTCATTTCTGGCGCTTCCGGCCTGATCTTCGTCGTGGATGCGACGCGGTCGCAAACCCTCGACCATCTGTTCGAGGCGCAGACCAAAGGGCGTGGCTTCATCGGGTCGAGGCCTTCGGTACTCCTGGTGAACAAGAGCGATTTGACTGGGGACTTCGCGTTGAACAAGGCCCAAGTGGCCGCGGCGCAGGAGCGCGACTGGCACATCTTGCAGGCGAGCGCAAAGTCCGGCGAAAACGTCGGGGAGGCTTTCGAGAAGCTCTCCGAACTGATCCTCGAGCAGAGAAAGGCATCCGCATGAAGAGGTTTGATGGCAAGACTGTGGTGGTTACCGGAGCGAGTAGCGGGATCGGCGAATCGTGTGCACGGAAGTTCGCAGCCGCGGGCGCGCGGGTCGTGTTGGCGGCCCGCGGCGCGGACGCTTTACAGAGATTGAGCGACGAGCTGGGCGCCGACGTTGCGCACGCGGTACCGACCGATGTCTCGGACCGGTCCGCATGCGAGCGACTCGTCGAGGAAGCCGCATCCCGCTTCGGCCATCTCGACATTCTCGTCAACAACGCGGGTTTCAATCACCGCGGTCCGGTCGAGGAGCTCGCTATGGATTCGATGCTTCAAATCCTCGATGTGAACTTACGCGGCCCGCTGATGCTCACGAAGCTCGTGCTCCCCGTCATGCGAGCACAGGATTCGGGTACCATCGTGAACGTTGCCTCGCTTGCGGGTCGATTCCCACTCGATGATGAAGCGACTTACTCTGCGACGAAGTTCGCCCTGCGGGTCTTCTCGTTTGCGCTCGCGGAGGAGCTTCGCGAAACCAACGTGCGGGTCTCCGTGGTTTCTCCCGGGCCGGTCGATACCGGGTTCATCATGGACGTTCTCGATGAAGTCCCCGATCTCGTGTTCTCGCAACCGATGAGCACCCCCGACGAGATCGCGGATCTGGTGCTTGCCTCTGCTGCCGACGGAGCGAGAGAGCGATCAAAGCCCGCTTTCAGTGCGAAGCTAGCAACGATGGGATACCTGTTTCCCGAGCTGCGTCGTTCGCTGATCCCGATGCTCGAACGCAAGGGTCGCTCCGCCAAGAAGAAGTACCTGGCGCGCCGTTCTCGATGATCAATCGGGCGCGTCACGCGGAGCGCGAAGCGACGATCGCCGCTTGGGTGATGGACCCCATGTATCGATCTGCGGAAGCATCCTGTACAGAAGCCCATGATATAGGTTGCGGGGTAGCATTCGGCGAAGGAGCGAGAAGCCCCATGCATCGAGCGTCGCAGGGACGCGCAACGGGGGTCGCCTTCGGCGCATCGTCTTCAGCACGACCTTAGCGACCGACTCGGGCGTCGCGACCGACCACTTCATCAGCTGCGCGACGAATGGAGCCATGTTCACGTAGTGCTCGTGGTAAGGGTCATCGTGGTTCCGCTTCGAGCGACTACTTTCGGGCGTGTATCGGACCTTCTGGAAACCGTCGGAATCCACGAATCCAGGTTGCACGAGGCTCACCCGAACCCCCCACGGGCGCACCTCGTACCACAGCGCCTCGTGAGCTCCTTCGAGCGCGAACTTCGACGCGCTATACGCTCCCATCGTGGGCATTGCCATCATACCCCCGACCGAGCTGATCGTGATGATTCGACCAGCCTGCTTCGCGCGCATCGTCGGAAGCACGAGGCGGATGAGCTCCATTGGCGAGCGAAAGTTCACGTCCATCTGCCCGATCCGATCCTGCTCTTCCACGTGCTCGACGACCGCTCGATAGGAGAGTCCCGCGTTGTTGATGAGGACATCCACTCCACCCCAATCGCGTTCGGCTTCGGCAATCACGGCCTCGCGCTCCTCCGGCTTCGTGACATCCAAGGGACGAAGTCGAAGCCGTGACGACTCGCCAATCCCGTGGGAGGCGAGCCGAGAAAGTGAGCTCTGCCGCGCGGTGACGAAAACGCGGCACTCGATTTGGCTCAACGCTCGTACGATCGCCAAGCCGATGCCGGTACTGGCACCTGTGATCAAGACCGTCTGCACCGGTTGCGTCCGCATTTGAGTTTATCTGGGTCCACACCTACACTAAAAGCGTCTGTTCGAGATAGGGGAGGATGCCATGGGATGGTTGATCGGTCTGCTGGTGCTCGCAGTCATGCTGATTGCGTGGTTGGTGGGCCTCTATAACGGCCTGGTGACTTTGCGAAACCGCTACAGAAACGCATTCGCTCAAATCGACGTGCAGCTCAAGCGGCGTCACGATTTGATTCCCAATCTCGTCGAAACGGCCAAGGCGTTCTTGTCACACGAACGCGGGACTCTGGAGGCGGTGATCGAGGCCCGAAACTCCGCCGAAGGGGCGCGAACGAGAGCGGCGGCCGACCCTGGCAACCCGCAGGCGATGCAGGGTCTCGCGAAAGCTGAAGCCGGGCTCAGCGGCGTGCTCGGCCGCTTTTTCGCTCTCTCCGAGGCATACCCCAACCTGAAGTCCAATGAGAACATGATGCAACTCTCCGAAGAGCTCTCAACGACCGAGAACAAGATCGCATTCGCGCGTCAAGCGTTCAACGATTCTGTCATGCGATACAACAACAAGTGCGAAATGGTGCCGTCGAACCTGGTGGCCAGCACCTTCGGTTTCGAGCGCGCCGAATTTTTCGAGATAGAGGTCGAAGGCGAGCGCGCGCCCGTCAAAGTTCAGTTCTGATTCATGGATTTCTTCGAGGAGCAGGCGCTGGCGCGCAAGCGCACCCGACGTTTGACGCTCCTCTTTGCCATCGCAGTGTCAGGAATAGTCGCAGCCGTTTACTTCCTGACCGTGGTATTCTTCAACCTCGGCGCGACCGATGCTGCGGGGGTTGCCTACGTCACTGGCGAGTACGGTCGGGTCGGTACGATGGCCCTGTCCTTCTGGAATCCAGGCGTGTTCGCTTTCGCGCTCGGAAGTACGTCAACGGTGGTCGGTCTCGGGTCCCTCTACAAGATCGCCCAACTGAGAGAGGGAGGTCCAGCGGTTGCGCGGGGTCTCGGCGGGCGAAAGGTCGATCCCGACTCGACCAAGCTCGAAGAGCGGCGCCTGCTCAATGTCGTCGAAGAGATGGCTATTGCATCGGGGGTGCCCGTTCCCGAGGTGTACGTTCTCGAACGAGAGCCCGGGATCAACGCTTTTGCTGCGGGAAACACGACCAGCGATGCAGTGATCGGCGTGACGCAGGGGACACTGCACTTGCTTCAGCGCGACGAGCTACAAGGAGTGATCGCCCACGAATTCAGCCACATCCTCAATGGCGATTCGCGAATCAATCTCCGTGCGATCGGCCTCCTTCACGGAATCTTTCTTCTCGCGCTGATCGGGCGCTTTCTAATCCGTGGCTCCCTTCGCACCAGGGACAAAGAGGGAAGAGGCGTGGTGCTGGTGGGGCTCGGTCTCTTGGCGATTGGCTCCATCGGTGTGTTCTTCGGACGCATGATTCAGAGCTCGATTTCGCGCCAGCGGGAGCTTCTCGCCGATGCATCTGCCGTGCAGTTCACCCGTGACACGGACGGCCTCGTCGGGGCTCTCAAGAAGATCGGTGGCTCGGCGCCCCGCTCCTACCTCCATACGCCGAAGGCCGACGAAGCGAGCCACATCTTCTTCTCCGATGCGATTCGCCGATTGAGGCTGTTTGCGGGTCTCTTCCGCACCCACCCTCCTCTCGCCGACCGCATTCGCAAGCTGGAGCCTCAGTGGGATGGTGAGTACACCGAGGTGAGTCTGCCCGAGATTGCCGATGGGATGAGCACGCCACCGGATGCGCCGGCCCAACCACTCAGCGCGTTTGCCCAGGCCCCGACCCAAGAGACCGTGAGCCAGTCGATGGAGCAGATCGGAAGCCCGCGTCTCGAGCAAATCAGGGCTGCCCGCTCGCTTCACTCGGGGCTGCCCGACTTCTGGGTTCACGCGGTGCATCAGGCGCCGATGGCACAGGCGATGGTATTCGGCCTCCTGCTTGAGCAGAACGAGGCGCTCGGCGGGACGGAGGTGGCGCAGATCGCAGAGCTCACCGATCCGCAAACCGCCGACTTGGCGCTCCGGTTTCGTTCCGAGGCCGCTGACCGATCGTCGGCCGAGAAGATCGCGCTCGTCGACATGGCAATGCCGACCTTGCGCAACCTGTCTGTCGATGAATATCGAAGGTTTCGTGAAGTCGTCGACGCCCTCATACAGAGCGATCGACGGATCGATCTCTTCGAGTACACGCTGAGCCGCATGATCCAGCGCCATCTCGCCCGGAACTTCGATGGTGCGGGCCCCGCACGCTTACGATTTCGATCACTGCACGCTCTCGTGCCCGACGCGATAGTGCTGCTCGCGACACTGGCCCGGGTCGGTAGCCGAACCGAAGGCGAAGCCGAGCGCGCGTTTCTGCTGGGTGTGGAGGCCCTTCAGCTGAAGCAAACCGCCGCAGCGATTCTGCCCTCCGACCAATGCAACTTGGATGCTGTCGACCGCGCTTTGGGGCGCTACGATGCAGCTACGCCCGCACTGAAACGAGCGCTCATGCTGGCTTGCGCCGCGACGGTGATGGCCGACGATCGAGTGGCCGATCGTGAGGCGGAGCTGATCCGGGCCATCGGCGATGCGCTCGATTGTCCTGTGCCCCCTTTTGTGCAATCGAGATAGCACCATGGACACACAAAGCGTTTACGAGACGGACGACGAGGTGCAGGCTTTGGCGCTCCAAGAAGCGCTGGAATCCGACGGCATCTCCGCGGTCCTGGTCAATCACCGCGATACCGCCTACCCAGGCATCAACGACCGGCAACGGCATGGAACCGAAATTCGCGTGGATCTCGATCAGGTCGAGCAGGCCACTCAGCTCATCGAGGAGTTTCTGGCCGCGCAGCCGGTCGAAGGGCCCCCCATCGCCCCTCCGCCCGGCTCCGAACCTTCGCCCGAAGTCCGAGGGCCAGGATGGCTGCTCATCACTTTGATTATGTTGGGTTTATTGGGAGTTGCTGCTTATATACTAAGAGCCAATTAACCGTTGGATCGCGTTCCGTTTCTTGCTATAAGTTAACGGTTAGTAAAGGACGCGTACCATGGTCAGCACCGAAACCTATGACTTGCGCGAGCTCGCCAAGCTCCTCAACTGGAACTCCGCCCACTGCAAAGTGATCCTCAAGCAGCTAGGCGCTGATCCTTCGAAGCCGATCGACAACGAGACTGCTGCGAAAGTCGCCGACAAGATTCGCCGGCCCTGGCCGCCCAAAGCGGCCTAGGACCCGCCCCGTTGAATCAGCGCGGCGGCCCGTTCGCCGATCAGCATGCTCGGTGCGTTGGTATTGCCTCCCGTGATCTGTGGCATGATCGAGGCGTCGGCGACGCGCAGCCCATCGATGCCGCGCACCTTGAGCTTCGAGTCCACGACCGCCATCTCGTCGATGCCCATTTTGCAAGTGCCGACGGGATGATAGACCGTCATCGCCCGTAGCCGGATCTCCTCGGTGAGCTCTGCGGCGGTCGTGCGATGAGCCCCAGGGCTCAACTCCTCACGAAGGTGCTCTGACATTTCCGGGTGCGCGCAGATCTCGCGACACTTCCGAGTTGCTTTGATGAGCAGTTGCAAGTCGTCGGGCTCTTCGAGGAAGTGGGGATCGATATGCGGCGCTTGGTCCGATCGGTTCGAGTGGAGCAAGACCTCTCCGCGACTTTTCGGATAGATCAACGTGGGCATCACGGTCAGGCAGTGACCGGTGTCGAGGTCGGGACGCTCCGGGCCATCTTGGTTTGGAGTGGGATAGCCCCAGGGCAGGGTGTGAATCTGAATGTCCGGAATCGGGGCGCCGTCGTGGCTTTTGATGAACGCCCCCGCCTCGAAGACTGTTCGCCCGAACCAGCCGTTCCCGAAGAGATACTCTTTCAGCATGCCGCCGAAGAAATGCGCTGCGGTGCCCCTGTGAAGGCTGGTCGGAGAGCGGAACGTAAGGGGGACGAAGAGGTGGTCGTGCAGGTTCTTTCCAACCCCAGGAAGGTCGAGCCGTACCTCGATGCCTTGCTCGCGCAGGTGCGCGGCCGGTCCGACTCCGGAGAGCATCAAAATCTGCGGCGATCCGATCGCGCCCGCCGACACGATCACCTCGCGTTTCGAACGGGCCACGGCGACTCCATTCGGCCGTTCGTACTCGACGCCCGTCGCGCGGCCGCTTTCGATGAGAATTCGGTGCACGAGTGCGTGCATTTCGACACTGAAGTTGGAACGCTCTAGGGCCGGATGGATGTAGGCTTCGGCGGTGCCGCTTCGTACGCCATTGCTTGCGGACATCTGGTAGATGCTTGCGCAGTTTTGGTTCTCAGCGTTGAAATCGTCCCCAATCGGGATGTGGCAAACCTCGGACGCAGCTCTCAGGAACGCATTCGACACCGGGCTGATCTGCTCTGCCGGGTGACGCGTCACGTGGATTGGACCGCTCGCACCGTGATACGCGGTCTCTCCATCTTGATGGGTCTCGAGCTTCTTGTAGAACGGAAGCAGGTCCTCGAAGCTCCAACCCTCATTGCCGCTCGCCGCCCATTGGTTGTAGTTTTCCGCGTGGCCCCGGAGGTAGAGCATGCCGTTGACCGAGCTCGAGCCACCGAGGACCTTGCCGCGCGTGTATGGGATGCGCCGGCCGTTCAAGTGACGTTGCGGGACCGTGGTGAAGCCCCAATCGAGCTTCTTCTTCAGTTGCTTGACCTGATGCACCAGGCTGATCATGCCTGGTTTGCGGACCAGCGTGGTTCGATCGGTGCCGCCCGCTTCGAGGAGCAAGACCGTGACGTGTGGATCCTCGGCCAGCCGACTAGCTACGATCGCTCCCGCGGAGCCAGCGCCAATCACGATGTAGTCGTACTCGGACATTGACCTCTCCACAGTGAAACACGTTCCACTTCGCCGGGTATATGCCGATTTTCCCGCCGATGCACGCGTGGTGCACCGTGGGCCAACACTGTGCAATTGCCATCCTTTCGTGAAGGGCCAATCCAGGCTTCGGCCTGGGGAGTCATGAAGATGCGCTCGGGAGCCGCGGGTTGTGTGGCACTCGCCTCGGGGGGTGACTGGCGCGCTCGTCGATGATGGTGCCGTCGTGCTGTGTTGGGTGACCGTCTCGGAGTGCGCCACGGTTGGGTTTCATCTGTGCTGCGAAGTCGACCGCTACCGGCGGCGCCATTGAGCTCAGCGCGGGGCTCGTTCGATCGCATCGACGAGACCGGAGTGTCGCTGCGCCCGCCGCTTGAGCGCGGCCGCGACGACTTCCGCTGAACCGACGATTCGCACTCGCTTTCGGGCGCGGCTCACCGCCGTGTAGAGAAGCTCGCGGGTCAACAGCGGCGTGTCTTGCTGCGGGAGCACGATCAAGACCTCGTCGAATTCGGAACCCTGGGCCTTGTGAACACTCAATGCGAATGCCTCGGAGAAGCGTGGAAGTCGCGCCTCGATGATCTCGCGGAATCCAGCGCCATCCGTTTGCACGGTCGCGGTGCGCGGCTCTTCATCGACCAGCATGGCGAAGTCTCCGTTGTATACGCCAAGCTCGTGGCTGTTCTCTTCGATGATGATAGGCGTCACCCCTGGCGCGCTGCCCTCATCGCTCATCAACAGCTCCCGGATGGATGCGCCCAACTGCCGCGTGCCGACGGGGCCTCGTCGGAATGGGCTGAGCACTACGTATCGACCTCGCAGCCGGAAGTGCTCCTCGGGGTTGCGCGTCGACAGGACCGCCGACCAATGGGAAGCGGCGCGCTCGAGCTCGTCTTTCAAGTCGGTGGCGGACGTGAGCACGACTTCGTCCCCACCGTGGCCGTCGAGTAGGTCTGCGACGACTGCGCCTTCTCCATTTCGGATTGCCGTGACGAGCTGACCGAGGGCCTGCTTCTCGTCGTATCGATGGGTCTTGGTCAACTGGGTGATTCGCCCTTGCCACCAGGTCTCCGTGCTAGCGGTGACCAAGTCGCGAAGGACCGAGCCGGCTTCGACCGAGGTGAGCTGATCGGGATCGCCGACGATCAGCAATGTGGCCTCACGTGGTGTGGCGTCGAGCAACTGCCGCATCAGGCCGAGGTCGATCATCGAAGCCTCGTCGACGACGATCACGTCGGCTTCGAGTGGGAGATCCGCGCTCCGTCGAAATCCTACCCCCTCTCGCCGCATCCCCAGTGCCCGATGTATGGTCGTCGCGAGCTCCGGGATGTGTCCGATCACTTCGTCGCTTGTTTGGATCCGCGCTTTCGCGTGGCGCACCGCCTCGCCCAGTCGAACTGCGGACTTTCCGGTCGGAGCGAGGAGCATGACCCTGGGCGTGACCTCGCGCTGGCGGAGCCAGACTTCGACGACGAGTGCGACGATCGCGGCGACGGTCGACGTCTTACCCGTGCCCGGTCCTCCGCAAAGCAGAGAGACACGATGACGCAGGACGTTCTGGGCGGCTCGGCGTTGCGGCGAATCCGGCTCGTCAGGGAACAACCTGTCTAGGGTGTCACGGAGCCACGCCGCGTCCTCGGCAAGCATCGGGGTCCCCGAGGACCGCGACGCCAGCTCTCTGGCGATGTCTTGTTCGAGTTGCCAGTAGCGTCGAAAGTAGAGACGGCCGGCGCCATCCACGACCAGGGGACCCCCATGGGTGAGGGGGCTCTGTGCGAGGGCGGCTTTCCATCGTGCGGGGCCGGGTAGCTCGAAGAACGGCGCGGCCTCGCCGGGCCAAACGGCCGCTGCGGGCGAGCCGATGGGGAAGCAAGTATGTCCCCGACGCACGTTGCGGCTCGTCAGTGCAACGGCCAACTCGACTTCGGAGCTCGAAGCGCTGGTCATTCGGTCGAGAGCCCTCGCGAGCTCAACGTCGAGAAGCGCCACCAGGCCACGTGAGTGTAGGTCAGCGAGACTCATCGCCACCTCCCAGCCAGCGATCGACTGCTTTCAAGAGCTCCGCGGGCGTGCGATCGAAGTAGATGCTCGACCCGGCATGCTCAGGCCCCTGCATGCCCCGCAAAAACAGGAAAAAGACGCCGCCCCATTGGGTTCTCGGTTCGTAATGTCGAATCCGTTGTTGCAGGTAACGATGAGCAGCGGCCGTGTAGATCTGACCTTGGAGCACGTAATGTTCCCGTTGGACCGCGTCGGTAAGCGCGTCGGGTTCATACACGGGCAGGGTATTCGATTTGTAGTCCGCGATGTACCACCGGCCCTGCCACTCGAACATCAAATCGATGTAGCCTCGCAGGAAGGGTTGCAACGCCTCCGGGCTGACTGCTGCGAGACGTTCGTAGTAGCGAGGGCCGATCATCGTGTCGCCGTACTGTCTCATCAGCTCGGCAAGACGATGGAGCTTGGGCCGATCGACGCAGAGCATGAACTCGAGCTCGCGGAGCTGCCTGTCGGCGGCTAGATCAACCAACCGGGGGGCGCCCGAATCGGGGCTGAACGGCGTTGTCGCGACGCGCACGAGATCGCGTTGGACTGCGGGCGCGAGCTCATCGGCAAACCCGAATTCGCGCAGCTGCTTTTCAATCAACCCCATTGCTGCGTCGGTGTCGAGGATCTGGAAGTCAGCCAGCTCCAGGATCGAATGCAACAACAGCCCGGTGCGGGTGCCGCCAGGCAGGTCCGCGAAGAGTTCAGATTTCGAGTCGGCTACGGCTGTGTCTCCCCGCGGGCCTGGCGTCTTCTCGGCATGCCCCGTGAGGCTCGTGAAGCTGGCGATGCGTGGGGCATGATTGAATTGCCGGGTTTGCTCACGGGCGACGAGAGCCCGCACGGGGGCCACGTACGCTCGCGCCGCGGCTTGCTCGGTGCGCGGCGAGCGACACGCGACCGTTCCCGACGATGCTGCCGCGAAAGCCTCGATGTCCTTCCACATTCCATCCTGATCGAGGTCGTCCAAGCCCTCGGAGCCGTGAAGCAGGTATCCGAGTGCAGACTTCTTCCAGTTCCGTGCGCGACCCCAAAAGAGCGTGCAGCGATACTTTGCTCTCGTCACCGCAACATACAGGAGGCGCAGTGCTTCCGACGCTGCTTCCTGTTCACCGATCCGCTCGTGAGTCTCGAGGTCTTTCGAGCCGAGGTCGATCTTCAATTGCCGATTCTCGTCGTGGAATTTCACGGGGCGCTCCGTGAGCCGCCCAGTCCACGTGAAGGGGCAATACACGATTCCGTGCTCGAGCCCCTTGCTCTTGTGGATCGTCGAGACCCGGATCGCCCCCGATTCCGCATCGGGACGCTGTTGCAAGTCCTCCCGCGCGACGATGCCAGTGTCCTGGCTGCCCTCCTTCAGGCGGCGGAACCATTGCATCAGCGCGACTGGGTCGCGCCCGCGTTCCCGCTCGCCGTGGAGCAAGATCTCTTCGATGTGAAGCAGGTCCGTGAGCAGCCGGCGTGCGGCGAGGTGCTTCGCGATCGTTGCCTCCGCCTCCGTGCAACGGAGCATGTCTTCGAGGAAACGCACGACTCCCCGCCCGTGCCAAGTGTCGTTCCAATCGCGGAATCGGGACACCCAGTCAGACCAAGCTTCATCGCTCATGCTGGCGAGCTCGCAGGGGGCCACCGCGAGTAGTGTCGTGAGGAGTGCGCGGCGTACGAGCGACGAGTCGCCGGGGGTCAGAGCAGCCTCCAAGATCGCGATCAGGTCGGCCGCAATGTCCGTGTCCAGCACGCTCGCGCCGCCATCGAGTGAAACCGGAATGTTGCGCGATCGAAGGGCGTCGGTCACCGCGAGGGCCTGGCGGTTGCTGCGGCAAAGGACGGCAATATCGCCAGGTTCGATCGGTCGATCGTCGATCTTTGCGTTCGAATCGAGCAGAAGAGCGATCTCGTTCGCGACGACGGGGGCCACCGCGGCGGCGATGGATCCTCCGAGGAGACTCTGATCCAAGAAGACGAGCTCCATCGCTGGATCGAGCGTCGATCGGCTTTCTTGATGGTGAGGAATTGCATCTTCCATGTCGATGCCCTCGAGAATGAACGGTGGGCTCCGCAACGAGAACAGCCTGTTGACTGCTCGGACCAGCCCAGGGTCGGAGCGCCGATTCGTCTTCAGTGTGTGCACGCGCCCCCCGACGTCGCGGACCGCACCGATGTACGAAAATATGTCCGCTCCACGAAATGCGTAGATCGCTTGTTTCGGGTCACCCACGTAAATCGCGCAAGATTCTCCGTAAATCGCGCGGAAGATTCCGTATTGAATGCTGTCTGTATCTTGGAACTCGTCGACCAACGCCAGCGGGTACGCGCTGGCGACCGTCTTCACGATCAGCTCGGGATCGAATGAAACGCCCGGCGTGCCCCCCGAATCGAATGGCGCGAAGACGAGCGTAAGCAGGTCGTCATACGTGAACACCGCATCTTCTTCTCGTCGCCTCCGCGCCCGGTCTCGCGCGAAGTCTATGAAGCGCTTCTGGAATGCGAACACAGCGTAGGCGAGTCCGGGAACTAGAGCTTGGTGCGCTCTCCACAACCCCGCGCAGGCCGAAAAAAACGGATGCTCGGGCTCCGCGAACCCCTTCTTGGTCACCATGCTTCCCTGCGCGAGCTTGCCGAGGAAGTCCGGAGGGACAGCAAGTCGCGTCTCTGCAAAGAAATCGTCCAGCTGGGGAAGCCACGTCTTGGCGATGCTCGCCACCGGATAGCGGTTGCGGTTCAAACCCTCATCATTGAGAAGCACATTGGCGATGTCCTCTCGCTGCGCTCTCCAGAGCGCGGTCGCTTCGTGCGCGTATCGAAGCCACTGTTTCAAGTCATCGTCATCGACCTCGCACGGTGCCGGCCCCACGGTTTCGATACCGGGCATCAGTGCGACGTTGGCCAGCCGCGTCAGATGCCGGATATCGACGCCACCTCGTTGCAACGCGTGCAGCAACCAGTCGGGCGCGTCGTAGAGTGCGCTCGCCCAGAAGTCGACCGCCAAGTCCGAGTACATCGATGCGGCGTCCTCGACGACGTCGAAGTCGAAATCGATCCCGAAGAGAAGCGGATAATCTTGAAGCAAGCGCTGACAGAATCCATGAATCGTCAAGATCGATGCGCGATCCATCTGCCCCAGCGCGTTCCGTAGCTTCGTCTCCGTCGCACGCCTGCCGAGGCGCCCAACCGTCTCATCGACGACTTCACGGAGCGCGTCTCCATCATCCAATACACGATCGAGCATCGTCAGCGCGGTAACGATTCGTTCGCGAGCGCGCACACGCAGCTCTGCGGTCGCCGCTTTGGTATACGTGACGATCAGGATCTGTTCGGGCCTGAGGTCGCGTTCCAGGATGGCGCGCACGAAGTATGTCGTGATCGTGTAGGTCTTTCCGGTACCCGCGCTGGCTTGCACCAGGGTGGGGGCATCCAGCGGGATGAGCTGCGGGGAGACCGGGCTCATCCTTCACTCCGATGCCGAAGGAGCGGCTCGTACACTTGGCTCGCCGCGCCCTGGAACGCGTCGCTCCAGCTCGCGTCGAGGAATGGGTCCTCGGGGCCCAGCGCATAGCTCAGGTACGGGTCTCGTCCACGTTGTCTGGTCACCTGGCCTCGGGCCGCAGCAATCGCCTTGCTCACATCGCCCTTCTCGAGCGTCTCCGCGAAGATACGGGACGATTCTTCGAGCAACGGAACCGGCGCATGGCGCGAGGCGCGATAGAGCTCGACCAGCTCCTGCAGTCGGGCACGCGGCTCCTCGACCCGGCTGAAGGACACCACCTTCGCACGGGTTTCACTGCCGCGAAGCACGAGATGCGTCGTGCTCGGAAGCCGGTCTGAAGTTTGCATCAGCAGATGTTCGATCCATGCCGCGAGCTCGCTACGCTTTCCCGCTTTCGTGAATCGCTTCAAGACGCGCTGATCGACGAACAATCCATCGATGCGCTCTTCGAGAACGAGCCCGTCGAAACGTGCGGTTACGAGCTCCGAGCGCGCTTTGTCCGTGCTGATGAGCGCATCCGTACGTGCGTTCACGGCGCGGATCTCCCGCCCGATGCGTTGCCTCACGAGCCCGCCCCAGTTCCCATCGGGGAACTCCGGGGCCGCCGCCAGATACGCTTCGAGTGCCTCATCACGGAGCCCCGCTCGGAGAGCCCCGTTACCCAGTTTGGATGCCTCCAGTGGACCGATCTCGGTCAAGGCTCGTGTGGGCTCGTAGAGCTCCGGTCCTTGGAAGCGGGCCTGGAGCACCTTTTCGATGAACGCAGAGATCGGGTTCCATACCCAGGCCGCCAGCTCGTTCACGGAAACCGCTCCTTCGACCGCGTCGACCGCTGCTTCCGAGCGCAGCTCGGTGCGGGGAGGCTCGACGGGGAGCTCCGTGAGGGTACGAGCGATCTGGAGATATCGGTGTGAGGCGCTCTGCGGCACGTTGCTCCCGTCGAAGTACCTCCGGTCGAACGGATGCAGGGGCTGAGCGATTGCCTCCAAGACGGGCTTCTGCTCCGGCAGCGTGTAGTAGTGCCGCGCGACTTCGCAGAGCTCCCAGACGATCGGTGACGGATTCGCGCCGCTTCTCAGACTGGCGGGCGCCGCGCTGAAGGTGACGATGACCCGGTCCCTCGCACAGAGAATTGCTTGTAGGAACGAGTGACGGTCGTCGTCTCTCTTGTTGCGATCTCCCGGTTCGTGTTCGGGCAGGGTGAGGTCGAAGCTCGGCCGGTCGTCGGAGCGGGGAAATGAGTCCTCGCTCATTCCAAGCAGGCAGACGACGCGGAAGGGAACCGAGCGCAGCGGGACTAGCTCCGTGAGCGTGACACCGCGTCGGAGAAAGCCCACCGCAGGAGTCTTGCTTGCCAAGAGCGCGCTGATCTCCCTTCGCACCGTCTTGAGGGCTATCGCGCTCGTATAGCCGCTGCACCGAGCCAGGTCACTGAGCTCTCCGAGCGCGGCGCGAAGGATTCGCAGACCGGGGCTCTCCTCGTCGCCGTCCGAAAAGACCGCGGCAGAGAGGCGTTTCAGCAAGCTTGCCCAGGTGTCGATATCCAGTGATTCTCGGGTCTGGCGCTGGAAGTCGAAGAGGACCCCGCACATGCGCGCCAGTCGGGCCAAGAGCTCGGCGTCGTCCAGACTCAGGGCCCCGCGAGGCAAGAGGCCTGCGAACACTTCGGTCGTAGCGGGCGTGGTAGCGAAACCGAGAAACAGCCGTCCCAGGCCAGCACGCCAGGTGTGAACGGTTTCGGCGGGAAACTCGAGCGCCGCACGATGCTCCGCGTCGATGCCCCAACGGATGCCCGAGGCAGTGATCAAGTCAGCGAGGCGCGATCGCTCGTCTTTGTTGAACCGGAACTCTTCGCGCATGGACTGCGCATCCAAGAGGCGCACGACATCGAGGACCGAGAACCGGGAGTCGAGCACTTCCAGCACTGCCAGGAAGTCGTCGAAGAACGAAGTGTCGTCGCGGGTCTTCCGGTCGTGCACTTCGTATGGAATGCGGTGCTGATGCTCTTGGCCGAAGACCGCTCGGAAGGCGGCTGCATACGCCTCGAGGTCGGGTGTCATCACGACAATTTCTTCTGGTCGCAGGGAGGGGTCGTCTTCGAGTGCGGCACCAATGAGCTCGTGAAGCACCTGCACCTCACGCATAGGCCCGGGGCATGAGTGGATCGAAATCGACTGGTCCGACGGCTCGATCGTTTCGCGCGAGCCGTCTCGGGGCGGGCTTCGGAATTCGAGGACGTCCGCTTGCAACGAGTTGAGGAGGTTGCGCCGGTTCGGTGTTTCGAAGAGGTCGGCATCGTGATGCACGGCCTCGTCGGCAGCTAGCAATAGCTGCTGAAAGTCTCTGGAGAGTCGGCCGAGGTTCGTGAGCAACCGGTGTCCATCTCCTGGAGCTTCGTCGATCGCTCCGGAGATGCGTGGCGTCGGATCTACGTCGGAGACGTACTCCGAGGAGGGCTCGAGTAGATAGAGGGTCGTTGGAACCGATCGCGACAAAACGCCAAACAGTTCGAGGAACAAAGGAGGCAAGGTCTCCAGAGAGAACAGGTGGAGCCGCTGGAACGGCATCTGGTCGACCGCTGACTGTGTTCGCAGCGCAGAGAGCGCTCGCTCGACCTGCGATGCGAGGTCGTGCGGGCCGAGCCGGTCGACGATTCGGCGCCAGAGCTCAGCCTGCCAATGCGTTTCCTCGCCCTTCACCCATCGCTTCAAGCGGGCCGGGCGGTATACGACGTACCGGTCGAACACCGAGGATACACTCGCTGCCAGCCGCAGCACCCGGTCGGCGTCGGATTGTTCGCCGAGATAGGCTGTCAGCTCCGCTGGGGCCGCCTGACGCAATAGCTCGGCGATCGTCCACTTCAGTCGGCTCGGCTCATACGCCTGGGCCTCTTCGGAGGACCCAAGCGAGAGCTTCGCAAGCACCTGTTCGATGACCAATCGGGGAAATGGAAAGGAGGGGTTGCTCCAACTACCGAGGCGTTCCGAGAGCGCAAGCGTGAGCCAACGCTCCATACCACGACTTTGGACGACGATCGTCTCCTTCTCGAACGGTCCCAGTGGCTCTTCGCGTACCCTCGACGCGAGGGCATCGGCGAGGTTCTCCGTTCGGTTGCTGCGGATGAGCTCCATGCGCTCAGAGAGGTCGAAACTTTCGCTCCAGCCTCTTCATTCCTTTGCCGAGTGCGACTTGGAAAAGTTGTTTCCCGGCCCATGCCTTGACCGGATGGCTTGCTAGCCGCCCGTATGCGAGCCAACAAAGTACGGTCCCCCCATTGGGATGCGGCTCACAGGTCATCACGCCGAGGTGATCCGTGCAGAGCCCCAGGAACGCTCCGTCGTTTGCAGCGTAGGCGAGCATGTGCGGCGCTTCGTAGGCCCGGACCAATTCTCGAACGGGCTCGCCGGCAAAGCTCTGGATCACGCGTACGGACCCGACTTGGCCCGGGGCTTCAGCGTTGGTGTCGTCCGACCAGCTCTTCTTGGCGCCGACGATCCATTCGCTCAATCGATCGAAATCCGCGATGTAGTCAAACAGCTCTCGTTGTGTAGCGTCTAGCCGTTGCGTCTGTTCGACGAGTAGGGGCTGAGCGCTCAGACGCGAGCCAACCTCCTTGGCATATCCAGTGAAGTCGGAGAACGCGCCCATGGAGCGAGTGTTACCGCTTTGGATCGAAGTTCAAGCCTCAGGAGAGACGGCTTCGGTAGTCCTCGTATCCAAAGCGTCGCTGGACGCGGTACGAGTCGTCGCGCGGGTCATACAGCGCGATCGATGGCAACCGAACCCCATTGAATGTCGTGGTCTTGACCATCGTGTAGTGGGCCATGTCCTCGAAGATCAGCCGGTCGCCCACCTTCAGTGGCTCGGCGAATGAATACGCGCCGACGACGTCACCCGCCAGGCAGCTGAGCCCGCCCAGCCGGTAGGTATGTGCCAGCACACCCGGCGCCGCTGCGTTACGAATCTGCGGCCGGTAGGGCATTTCGAGGACGTCAGGCATGTGGGCGGTAGCGGAGGTATCGAGGATCGCGTTGAGCCCGTCGTTTTCGACGATGTCGAGGACCGACGCGACGAGCACCCCGGTATTCAACCCGACTGCTTCTCCGGGCTCGAGGAACACTTCCACCTGGTACCTTCTCTTGAAATCGCGGACCAAATCGATCAAGAGGCCCACGTCGTAGTCGGGTCTGCTGATGTGATGGCCACCGCCGAAGTTCACCCACTTCGCTTCGTTCAGCCAGGGCGCGAAGCGCTCTTCGACCACTCTTAGCGTTCGTTGAAGCGCGTCCGCCCCTAGCTCGCACAGAGTATGGAAGTGCAGTCCCTCGATCCCTCGCAGGTCGGCTTTGACGAGCGCCTTCTTGGTGGTCCCGAGTCGCGAACCTGGCGCGCATGGGTCGTAGAGTGCGACATCCACTTCGGAATGCTCTGGGTTGATTCGGACACCGAAGCTGGTGTCCGAAGCATGCTCCTCGATGATCGATCGAAAGAGATCGATCTGCGACGGGGAATTGAAGATGACGTGATCGGAGTACCGGATGGTCTCGCGAAGCGACGGTTCGTCGAAGGCGGGGCAATAGGTATGGACCTGCTTGTCCATCTCTTCGCGACCGAGCCGCGCTTCGTCAGGCCCGCTTGCCGCAACGCCCCCGAGATACGCTCCAACGAGCGGGAACGTCGACCAAGCCGCGAAGCCTTTGAGAGCGAGCAAAATCTCACAGTCGGCCGCGCTTCGCGCATGCGCCAGCAACTCCAGGTTGCGCTCCAGCGCGGCAAGGTCGATCACGTATGCCGGGGTATCGACTCGACTGGAGTCGAGTTGGTCACACGGGAGCACTACATTTCCTTCACATGCCAAGGAAGCCCACGCACGGCGAGCTCCTCGAGAAATGGCTCTGGATCGAGCTGTTCGACGTTGAAGACACCCCTGCCCTGCCACCGTTTGGTGAGCATCATTTTCGCGCCAACCATCGTCGGAACGCCAGTCGTATACGAGACCGCTTGGGCGCGAACTTCCTTCCAGGATTCCTCGTGGTCGCACACGTTGTAGATGAACACCTTTCGCGGAGCGCCATTCTTGCGACCCTCGATCAAGCAACCAATGCTCGTTTTCCCCGTATAGTTTTCGCCCAGTGTCGACGGGTCCGGCAGCAGCGCCTTCAAGAACTTGATGGGCACGATCTCGCGGCCTTCGTATTCGATTGGCGCAATGCCCGTCATGCCGATGTTCTGAAGCACGCGCAGATGCGTGAGATACTCGTCGCCGAACGTCATCCAAAACCGAATGCGCTTCAGGCCATCGATGTGCCTTACCAATGACTCGAGCTCTTCGTGATAGAGCAGGTATGCCTTGCGATCACCGACCTCGGGGAAATCGAACATTCGCGACTCCGACATGGCGTCGATCTCGACCCACTTTCCGTTCTCCCAGTAGCGGCCGCGCTGGGTGATCTCACGGATGTTGATCTCGGGGTTGAAGTTGGTTGCAAACGGGCGGCCATGATCCCCACCGTTGCAGTCCAGGATGTCGATGTAATCGATTTGGTCGAACAGGTTCTTCTGGGCGTAGGCACAGAAAATGTTGGTCACTCCAGGGTCGAAGCCAGACCCGAGCAGAGCCATGAGTCCAGCGGATTTGAAGCGTTCATGGTAGGCCCATTGCCATTTGTACTCGAACTTTGCCTCGTCCGGCGGTTCGTAGTTTGCGGTGTCGAGGTAGTCGATGCCCGCGTCCAAGCAAGCGTCCATCAAGGGCAGGTCTTGATACGGAAGGGCGACGTTTATCACGAGGGCCGGTCGTTCGCGTTTGAGCAGTGCAACCGTCTGCGCCACGTCGTCCGCATCCACCTGGGCAATCTCGATCTGGCGACCCCGAAGCTCGTGCACTTGTTTCTGAATCTTTTCGCACCGCGCCAGCGTACGACTAGCCAGTACGATCTCGGAAAACGTGTCCGCGTCGCCTGCGCACTTGTGGGTGACGACGCCGCCCACACCACCCGCGCCAATAATCAACACCTTGCTCATCAGGCCCTCCGCGACGGGCTATACGACGTCGGCCCCCGCAATGCGAGGTGTGACTTCGACGTCCCCGGTTTGCAAGTCAAGTCGCGTGACTTGAACCAAGCCTTGTGTTTAGCTATCGCACCTCACGAGGGAAGGGTACGAGCTTTCTGATGCACCAAGCGATTGTAGGTTTGGATGTCGGGTCCACCACGGTGAAAGCGGTCATCGTCGATCCCGAGACCAAGGACATCATCTGGAGCGACTACCAGCGGCATCACACGAAGCAGGCCGAGTGCGTTCTCGACTTCATGGTCCGTGTCGGGCAGATCCTGACGGAGCTCGCCTGCGATGACGTTCGAGTGTTCATTACCGGCTCCGGTGCAGCGCCTCTAGAGAAACCGCTAGGCGCGAAGTTCGTTCAAGAGGTGAACTCGGTGACCTTGGCCGTCGAAACACTCCACCCCGACGTGGGGTCGGTCGTGGAGCTGGGTGGCCAAGACGCCAAAATCATCGTCTTCAAAGAGAACAAGCAGACCGGTGACAAGTCGGCCATCGCTTCGATGAACGACAAGTGCGCATCCGGTACCGGTGCCACCATCGACAAGTGCATGATCAAGGTTGGCATGCCGTCCGAGGAGACGTTGAACCTCCATTTCGATGATACCCATCTTCACCACGTTGCGGCGAAGTGTGGTGTCTTCGCAGAGACCGACATCGTCAATCTCGTGAAGACGGGCATCCCGTCCAACGAGATCATGTGCTCGCTCGCCGACGCCATCGTGATGCAGAACCTCTCTGTGCTCACGCGCGGTAATACGCTTCGGCACAAGGTGCTCCTGCTCGGCGGCCCGAACACCTTCCTGCCGTTCCTTCAAGAGTGCTGGCGTAAGCGCATTCCAGAGACCTGGGACGAGCGCGGCTACGACTACCCGAAGGACGTGCCGATCGAGGAGCTGATTCCCGTGCCAGATAATGCTGCGCTATATGCTGCGTACGGTGCAGTGATGTACGGCATGCACGAGCCAGCCGGCGTAGGCGTGTACAAAGGCCTCGATGGCTTGCGCCGGTACATCACCGATGGACGCAAGGAGCGCCTCGGTGAGAGTGCCGGCCCGCCACTAGCCCACGATCAAGAGGAGCTCGATGGGTTCCTCGAGGCCTACCGAATTCCGAAATTCGACGAGCCGGAGATCAACGCGAGCACAGTTCGCGCGGTGATTGGCCTCGACGGGGGGAGCACCTCTTCAAAGGCCGTGCTTCTGAGCGAGGACGGCGAGGTTCTCATGAAGTCGTACGCCCTCTCGAAGGGCAACCCCATTCAGGACACGAAGGAGCTGCTCCGCGACCTCCGCACGCGCATGGCGGATCGGGGCGTCGAAATCGAAGTGCTTGGTTTTGGCGCCACCGGGTACGCCGCCGATGTCCTCGAAGAATGCGTCCGCGCAGACGTGAACATCGTCGAAACGGTTGCCCACATGATGAGCGCTACGCACTACTTTGGTGACGTCGACGTGATCTGCGACATCGGTGGACAGGACATCAAAGTCCTGTTCATGGAAAACGGAGACATCAAGACGTTCAAGCTCTCGAACCAGTGCTCCGCTGGCAACGGAATGCTCTTGCAGGCGATGGCCGATCAGTTCGGTTTGCCTGTCACCGAATACGCGAGGAACGCGTTCCAAGCCGAGTTGGCGCCCAAGTTCAGCTATGGATGCGCGGTGTTCCTCGACACGGATCGCGTGAACTTCCAGAAGGAAGGTTTCAGCAAGGAAGAGCTACTGGCCGGTCTCGCGCAGGTATTGCCCAAGAACGTTTGGCAATACGTAGTCGGTGTCCCGCGCATGGCTGCGCTTGGTCGCAAGTTCGTCCTTCAGGGTGGCACCCAATACAACATGGCTGCAGTCAAGGCGCAGGTCGACTACATCAATCAGCGGGTGCCGAATGCCGAGGTTTACGTGCACCCGCACAGCGGCGAGGCTGGCGCCATCGGTGCGGCGATGGAAACGCTTCGGGTGGTCAAGCGGCGCGGCAGCTCCACCTTCATCGGCTTGGATGCCGCGATCGACCTTCAGTACCAGACGAAGAACGACGAGACGACGACCTGTCACTTCTGCGCCAACAACTGTTCGCGGACGTTCATCGATGCCTTCCGCCCCGACGGGTCCACCAGCCGCTACATCAGCGGCTTTTCTTGCGAGAAGGGAATGGTCGAGTCGAAGGACGCCATGGAGGAAATCGTCAGAGAGCGCCGCAAGATTCTCAAGGAGTTTCCCAATCTCGTCACGTATGAGGGACTCAAAGCGTTCAAGCGCGTTGCTGGAGTCGAGGACTTGCCGGCCGCCGGGACCCCGATCGAGGACGTGAAGGTCGAGCGCAAGTTCTTCGGCTCGATCGAGCGAACCAAGTATATGCGAGCGTTTCGACGCTCGTCGGAGCAAGCGGCGAAGCGGCGAGCAGAGTGGCGCGTTGGAATTCCGCGCGTCCTCAACATGTATTCGACCGCGCCGTTCTTCCGAACGTTCTTCGAGGTGCTCGGTGTGCGGCCCAAGAACGTCGTCTTCAGCGACCCGAGCTCCGAAGAGATGTTTGCCGAGGGGGGCAAGTACGGGTCCGTCGACCCTTGCTATCCATCCAAAGTTGCGCAAGCCCACTTCCATCAGCTCTTCTTTCACAAGCACGAGCAGGCCCCGTTCGACGCGATCTTCTTTCCAATTCTCACGCACGTGCCGTCTTTCGTGACGGGAGCCGTCGACTATGCGAGCTGCCCGATCGTTGCGGGCACACCCGACGTCATGAAGGCCGCGTTCACCAAAGAGCAGGACTACTTTGGGAGTCGAGGAATTCAGTATCTCGCGCCGGCCTTCAGCTTCGCGGAGGCGACGCTCCTGAAGCGCGCGATGTTCGAGGCATTTGAGGGCGTGCTGGGTATCACGGAAGACGAGAGCGACTTTGCCGTCGAGCAGGGCCTGGCAGCCCTCGAACGCTTCGACCAAGACCTGCAAGACAAGGGCAAGGCGATCCTCGAGCAAGTGGAATACGACAACAAGGTCGCGATCCTGGTGCTTGGCCGGCCCTACCACCTCGACCCAGGTCTTCACCATGGCATCCCCGACGAGTTCCAGGTTCTCGGCTACCCGATCTTGAGCATCCGCTCGATACCCAAGGATCCGGCGTGGCTCCAGCGTTTCTATGGTGAGGACGAAGAGGTTCTGAGCGTCAACGATGTTTGGCCGGAGAATTACTCCGCCAACTCTGCGCAGAAGGTTTGGGCGGCGAAGTTCGCTTCAAGACATCCCAATGTTGCCATTCTGGATCTGAGCAGCTTCAAGTGTGGCCACGACGCTCCGACCTACGGCATCCTCGATAGCATCGTTGCCAAGAGCGGCGTGCCCTGCTCGTCATTACACGACATCGATGCCAACAAGCCAGGCGGCTCGATCAAAATTCGCGTCAAAACGTATGCGCACTCGCTTCAGCTCCGCGAGGAGCATCTCGAAGACATGGCAGCGCGAAGGGCTGAGTTGCAACGACGGATCGACGAGAAGCGTCTGGAGCTTCTGCGCATGAAACACGACCAGCTCGCCGCGAATCGGCGCGCCGACCTCGGTCTGGAGCGTCAGATTCACGAGCTTGCAGAGAAGGTGAGCCAGTACCGAATCGAAATGGCGACGTCAGAGGAGGACTCGACTCTGCCCGGCGCGGTGTCGGACGGTTTGATTCGGCTCGGGAGAAGAACCAAGGACGGTAAGGTCGTCCGTGTGTGAAGGGGCTAGACATGGCTGACGGTTTTGAAATCGACATCGACGAGGAGCTCGCGGCATTCGAAGCGAAAGAGCGGGCTCGACTAGGACTCGAAGACAACCGAGAACAGTGGACCGATTCGATGATCGACCCGTTTTTCTCGGCCAAGGACCGTGCGACGACGACGATCCTCAATGGGGGTCTCACGATGGCCCACGACGAGTTCGTGGCCGCAGCGCTGAAAGGTATCGGCTACAACACTCGCCCGATGGACTGTGCGGATGTGGCCTCGCTCCGGTTCGGCAAAGAATTTGGGAACAAGGCGCAGTGCAATCCGACGTATTTCACGGTCGGAAACTTGGTCAAAGAGCTCAGTCGGCTGCGCGATGAAGAAGGGCTTTCCGCTCAGCAGATCATCGACCAGTACGTCTTTCTCACCGCAGGTGCGTGCGGTCCGTGCCGGTTCGGGATGTACGTCACGGAGTACCGCAAAGCGCTTCGTGACGCTGGTTTCGACGGGTTCCGCGTCGTCCTTTTCCAACAGCAGTCCGGATTCAAGCAGGCTACCGGAGAAGAAATCGGGTTGGTGCTCAATCCTCAGTTCTTCATGGCGCTCGCACGGGGTTTGTTCGCCGGCGACGTGCTGAACGTGCTCAGCTATCGCATCCGTCCATACGAGGTGGAAGAGGGTGCAACCGATCGTGCGATCGCCGCCGTGAAGCGCGAGGTGTGCGAAGCTCTCGAGGCAAATAGCAGCGTCCTTCGCGCTCTGTGGCGCGGGCGCAAGCACCTTTCAGCGGTCGAGGTCGATCGGCTGCGCGCAAAGCCGAAGGTCGCCATCATCGGCGAGTTCTGGGCGATGACGACCGAAGGCGACGGCAACTACCATCTCCAACGCTTCGTCGAATCGGAAGGCGGCGAGAACGACATTCAGACTTTGGTGAACTGGCTGCTCTACACCCTCTGGGAGATGCGACACGATACCGAACGTCGCATGACGCTGCGGGGTGAGGATCAATCCTATTATGGCCTGAAGGGTTCCGACGTAGGCTATAAGATGGCAGGCGTATGGCTGGGCGAGCTCGCTCTGCGCGCCACATTTGCGACGTTCAGCGCGGTCGCCGGTCTCAAGGGAAACAAGCTCCCCGACATGGACGAGATCGCCAAGGTCGGCCACAGTTTCTACAACAACGAGCTTCGCGGCGGAGAAGGCCACATGGAGGTCGCCAAGCTGGTTCTCAACGTGGCAAAACAGAAGGCCACGATGACGCTGAGCGTGAAGCCGTTCGGATGCATGCCGAGCTCGGGGGTCTCCGATGGCATTCAAACCGTCATCACGGAGCTTCATCCGGATGCGATCTACTGCCCCGTCGAAACGAGCGGGGATGGCGCGGTGAACTTCTACTCCCGCGTGCAAATGTACATGTTCAAGGCTCGAGAGCGCGCTCGCAAAGAGCATCAAGAGGCGCTCGACCAATATGGCGTCACCGAGGAACAAGCGCGCGAGTTCTTGAAGGGCTCTCGCTACGGTAAGACCTTTTACAAGGCACCGCACGTCGTTGCAGGAACGAGCGCCGACCTGATCCACGAGATCGGACCGCTCATCGGGAAGGGCAGGCTCGGCCGCGCAAAGGTGCATCTGACACGCGCCGCGACTCGCACCAAGGGCCTGCTCACGACGGATCTCCCCCATGCGAAGCGAACCTTCGACAAGATGGCACCGTATCTGCCATCGCTCGGGCGTCTGCTCTACGTGGAGCTCAAAGAGAAGCTTCCAGCGCCAAAAGAGGCGTGGCAGCATCTCATGAAGCGCGTCGTACCCAAGGCCGAAGAGAGCGCGGAAGCGCAAATTCCCGCGACCTACGAGCACATCCCAGCTCCAATCACGCCGATCCAGTCCAACTCGGAGGCCGTGCGTCTCCAGGTCGTCAACTGAGCGTAGCCACGGCGGGACACGTCCCCTCGCCTTCGACTCCGCCTATGGGTCGCCGCCCCGACCTCGCGAGAAGGCTCAGCTTCCAGGTGGCTTGGTGTGGGCCGGAAGCTTACCGGTGAGGCTCTTCAGGAAGGCGACGATACTGTTGATCTGGGCGTCGGTCAGGTCACGGCCGAGCTGGTACTTTCCCATGATCTGCACGGTTTCTTCGAGCGTCGCGCGCGAGCCATCGTGTAGATAGGGCGACGTCAGCTCGACATTTCGAAGTGTGGGCACCTTGAAAAAGTACTTGTCGGCTTCGTTCTGGGTGACGTTGAAACGCCCCAGGTCCGCCTTGGTGATCGGCGTACCGCGGTCGGCAAAGTAGTCCTTCACGAGGCCGAGCTTCTGGAACATCGTCCCTCCGACGTTGATTCCGGTGTGGCATGCCGTGCAGCCAACCTCCTTGAACGTGGCGTAGCCTTGCTTCTCGGCGTCGGTGATCGCGTTTTCATCGCCGAGAAGGTATTTGTCGAATCGAGAGGGCGTTATCAACGACTTCTCGTACTCCGCGATCGCGTCGGTTACGTTGGCTTTCGTCACACCGTCCGGATAGAGCTTCGCGAATGCGCTTACGTACTCTTGGTTCTTCTTGAGGCGCTCGACCACCTCGTCCCACTTGGAGCCCATCTCGATCGGGTTCTCGACTGGTCCAGCGGCCTGTTCCTGTAAATCTTTCGCGCGCCCATCCCAGAACTGAACGAAGTTGTAGCCCGAGTTCAAGACCGTGGGAGCATTGATGGGACCAATCTGGCCGCGAATCCCAGTGGATGTCTTGTCCGGCTCGGCGCCGCCGTGATCGAACGAGTGGCACGTCACGCAGGCAATCGTCCCGTCGCCAGATAGAGCGGTATCGTGGTAGAGGCTTCTCCCGAGCAACACTTTGTCCATGTTGACCGCCACCGAGCTCGGGAGCGGCTGTAGCGGCTCGACCGGAGCCACCGCCGGCTTCTCCTTCTCGACAGCGACCGTTTCCTCGGCAGCCGGAGCAGGGGGTTCTTTCTTGGTGCAACCTGCTGCCGCGATTACGGCGAGGATGACGAGCGCCCACTTCATCTGAGACATGCCGCGCACTCTAGCAGCAGGGGCGGGTTCGAGCACTTGCGAGGGAGCTCCGGTAAATCGGCCGTCACACCAGCCCTTCGAGGTTAGTCCTCGCGGTGCAGGGAGCGGTAGCCACCCTGGTAATAGAGTAGGGGCTCGGAGTCCGTCGAATGGACTGCCAAGACCTGCCCGACGTAGATCGTGTGGCTCCCTTCCCGATGGGCGCTGACGACCCGGCACTCGAGAGACACCAGCGCTTCATCGATCAACGGGGCGCCGGTCTGACCTTCGGTCCAACTCACCCGCTCCAAGCGCGAATCCTCGTTCGCCGATAACGCGAAGACATTCGATACCTCTTGCTGATGTGCTGCCAAGATGTTCACTGCGAACACCCCGCCTTCCTCGATGATGCTGTGGGTCGTCGACGACCGGTTTGCGCACACCAGGACGAGCGGGGGGTCTGCCGACACGCTGGAGAATGCCGAGACCGTCATTCCATGCAATCTGTCGCCGCTGCGCGACGTGACGACCGTCACCCCACTGGCCCAGCCCCGCAGGGCGCTTCTGAATTCCGATTGATCGATTGGCATCGCGCGCTCCCTACAATCTAGCTTCCGAAGTGCCTTTGGATGAAGTCGCTGACGACGTCGGTGAACACGTCATTTTTGTCCCCCGCAACCATGTGTGCGGCGCCTTCGAGGTCGACGTACTCGGCATGAGGGGTAACTGCGAGAAACTCCCGCGCGTGCTCTTCGGTCACCACGTCGCTCATACGTCCACGCACCAGCAGGGTCGGGATGCTGAGTCGCGCGGAAGCCGCGAGGCGCTCTCGCAAGATTTCCTCACCTTGTTCCGCCGTATAAGACGCTGGGTCCCAAACTTGCAGGACTTTCGGGTCCCAGTGCCACTGATAACGGCCGTCTTCGTCCTTGCGCAGGTTCTTCGTGAGACCGGTCAAGTCCTTCGGGCGCCTTCGGTGTGGCAGATAACTCGACACGGCGTCCGCAACTTCGTCGAGCGACCCAAATCCCTCCGCCCCGCCCTTCATGAATTCGATGATTCGATCGACACCCTTCTTCTCGAGCCGGGGCGTGACGTCGACCAGCACGATACCTTTCGCGACCGATTCCGAGGACTCCGCCTCCGCCAATAGCGCAGCGATTCCGCCGATTGAAGCGCCGACGAGGACCGGCTTCTCGCGGAGTTGCCCGATCACGCCGAGGAGGTCCTCGACGAAAGCAGGGACGTAGTAGTTTCCCTCGGGGTCCCAGCTACTTTCGCCGTGTCCTCGGTGATCCATCGAGATGGCATAGAAGCCCATCGTGCCGAGCCGCTCGGCGGCGCCACCCCACGCATGACGGGTCTGCCCCCCACCGTGGAGGAACAACACCGGCGGATCCTCGGGGTTTCCATAGGCATCGGCGGCAATCGTGATCCCGTTGGCGAGCTCGAAGTGGACCGTTGCTGCGTTCGAGACGAGGGAAGAGCCAGCTGCGTCCATACGCCGCTTGGTCTAGGCAAAAATAGAACGTGTTTCAAGTGGACGTCGGGCTGTCACCTTCTCGAAATTGGGCTAGTTTCCGGCCCCTATGCCCCAACAGGCGTTTCTAACAGGGATTCGAGCGTACTGGGCTGCCCTTGGCCAGCCAGGCGAGCCGCCGGAGCTCGGCGAGTCTCGAATGGATGCTTTCGTCGATCTTCTGCACGTGACGGTGAACGCGGAGCACGGTTTCCGACTGCTCGAGCTTCTGGACTCGCCGTACGCAGGAATGGCCGTCGGTGATCAGGCACGTCCATGGCGACTACATTGGGCCATCCAGGTTGGCGAGGTCGAGCCGTTCGTCGCACCCGGTCTGGAAGATCTGATCTTCCTTGCGGACACGATCGCCGATCCCGAAGGTCACCATCGTGTGTACACGCTCAAGGGTGGCATGCGGGGTGATCTGGAGTTTGCCGATCTCACCGACGCGCTCCGCTGGATGACCGCACACGTGCAGCATGCGAAAGGCGCGCACGATGACGAGGAGCTTCAAGAAATTCAAAGTGAAGCTTCCGCCCTGCTCGACGATGATTGGGAGAAGGCCCCGACCTCCGGCATCTACATCGTCGAGGAGTTACTCGACACGCCCCTGTTCGAAGCTTGGGACGCGATCTCCCGAGGGCAATGGCCGCTGGTGGAGTCCGGTGGCGGTACCTCCGCAGTGGACCGTGAGGACGGATGGCAAAGGCGCTTGTCGCTTTGGCTCACGCGCAGATTCCTCGCGACCCGCACTCTCGAGCTTCCCGAGGAGATCGGTGTGTCCGACATGGACGCGGTTCATCGCGCGCTGGTGGAGCATTTAATCGACTTCGAGCAGGCAATACACGCAGCCGACGTGCCCCGGATCATCGAGGAAACTGCAGCGGGTGAAGATGCCAAGCTTGCCGCGAGGGCACTTGCCTGGATCGAACGACACGACAGCTGGCGCACCGCGGCGAGCGTTCCAGCGCCTGATGAGGAGGATAGCTTCGTAGACGAGCCGCCACAGTTTCAGCACACGCCGTTCACGCGCAAGTTGATGCAGGCACTGTCCGTTTCCCTCGATCGGATGGTCGAAAAGGGTGAGATCGAGTTCGACCCCGACCGAAAAGAAGCACTCCTAGTCGAGCTGGTCACTGCGGGTTCAGATGCGCGGTCCGTCAAGCATATGCTCAAGAAGCTCGCCGCGACGTTGGTAGAATCGGAACACGTCGAAGAGATCTACCCAAGTGACGACCAGATTCAGGATCGATTGCGAGAAGATCTCGGCGGATGATCGAGCCCATTGGCACGCAATTGTGGGCCGATGCGCGATGGCGGGATGGCTGGCGTATCCAGTCTCGCCAGGATGCGGAATCGAGCCGCTTGCTCAGCCGGCGGGGTCGAGTGGTATGTCGAGGCTCTCTCGAAGCGTGCGAACGGGCTCTCGACGCGGTTCAGCCGACTGCGGTCGCAGCGGATCATCTGATCATCTTGTTGCACGGGCTCGGCAGGACCCGCCGTTCGCTCGCACGCTTGGACAGAGCTCTCGTGGAAGCCGGGTTCACCACCGCGCGTCTGGACTACCCGAGCACCCGCGGGTCGATTCAAGACCACGCCGCGACGGTGGCTGATCTGCTCGATCATGTGCCGACGCCGCAAAAACTCTCGTTCGTGTCGCACAGCCTCGGCGGCCTCGTCACCAGACGGCTCCTTGGCTACGATGCGCCCTGGCGTTCTGCCGTGTACCGGATCGTGATGATTGCACCGCCGAATCGAGGCGCGTCGCTCGCGGCCGCGCTCGACAAAGGGAACTTGGTGCGTGGCATCCTGGGACCATCGTACGGTCAGATCGCCGAAGGTTTTGCAACTACGCTTCCGGTTCCGGACGTCCCATTTGCAATCTTCGCAGGAGAGGTGCCCGGGGTGCCCGGCGATGGGTTGGTTACCGTCGACGAGACTCGCTTGGATGGCATGAGCGAGCACCATGTCGTGCCCGCGATCCATACGTTCCTGATGAACCATCCTGCGGTGATTCAGGGAGCGATATCGTTCCTAAGTGCCGCCCCAGATTGACGCAGACGGCCGAAGCCAACCTGCTTCCCGGTCGTGCAGCGCTCCCTCGCGATCGGCTTCGAGCAGCAGTGGCCCATCCAAGTCGACGTACTCCGCATCCGCTGCAAGCAGTAGGGCGGGCTCGATGGACAGCGATGTGCTGACCATGCATCCCACCATCACTCGCAACCCCAGGCGCTGAGCCTCCGCGGTGCAGCGGAGCGCTTCGGTGAGCCCACCGGTCTTGTCGAGTTTGATGTTCACGATGTCGTAGCGCCGCTCGACGCCGAAGAACGAGCGCCGATCGTGAAATGACTCGTCCGCGCAAATCGGCACGGAATGCTCCAGTCGTTCGAGGGACGCGTCATCATCCGCACGCAGAGGCTGCTCGAGCACCACGACGCCGAGCGCGGGCAAAATGGGCAACCAAGCAGCCAGTTGGTCCATCGACCAAGCTTCATTCGCGTCGACGATCAACTCCGCCTCGGGCGCAGCTTCGTGTACTGCAGCGATTCGGTCCAAGTCTGGACCGCCATCCACTTTGACCTTGATCATGCGTGCATCAGCGATCTCTGCGGCGGCCGCTTTCATCTCGGGGGCTGAGCCGACGCTCACCGTCCGCATCGTACGGACCGCCTCGGGCGGGCGCACTAGACCCGCGAGCTGCCATGCGGGTTTGCGCTCGCGCTTCGCCTCCAAGTCCCACAGCGCGCAGTCGAGCGCATTGCGTGCCGCACCTGCCGGCATCCGGAGGGCCTGCTCACGTCCGCCAGCTACTCCCAAGCTCTGGCAACCCGCTTCGATTTGGGCGCAGACCGAACCGATCGACTCGCCGTAGCGCGCATACGGCACGCATTCACCCCGTCCGATCAGTCCGCCCTGATGTAGCTCCAGCACCACGAGGTCCGCAACGGCCCGGGCTCCGCGCGCGATGCGAAAACCGCCTCGAATCGGCCAGGTTTCCGCTCGGACCACGGCCCTCATTGCGCTGGGCTATTCGTTGCCGCCGCCAGTGGCTGCTTTGATCGCTTTGGGGCTCAATGTCTTACAAATGAAGACATGGACGTCCCAGAGGTCTCGTGGGCGCTGTCCGGCCGCTTGCAGTAGTTGCATCGTCTTGTGCGCGGTTTCCAGGAACTGCTCGTACGTCGTGGCGTTCGGGGAGGTGTCGTACTTGGGATCGATGTCCAGAATGAGCGCTTGCTTCTTGAGAAAAGTCGGCTTCACGAAGATGCGATCGGCTCGGTAGACGAGCGCAGGGAGCAGGGTTGCGAGGGGCCACGTCGCTCCGTCTTCGACATCGAGCGCCGCCACGAACGAGTCAAACCGAGTTGCGTACGGTCGGTCGCCGTAGAGCAGCTCACGGAGCGCCAGCGCCACGCCTTCGCGCGCTTCTTCCGGCATGTTCTTGAAGCGAGTCGCCTCGGCCTTCTGTATCGTCCCCTTGATGCTCGTCATGAACTCGTAGATGATCTGGTTGATCTCATCGTAGCTCGCGTTGCCGATCAGCTCATCGAGGTTCCGCTGACTGAGCAGGTCCTCCGCTCGCTCGATCGCGGCTTCCTTCAGCTTGTCCGCGGCTTTTCCGCCCGCCTCGCCTCGCTCGGACTTGATGTAGGCCTCGTCCTCGAAACCGACGGGATACAGTGTCATGAAGTAGGCGACCTGCTGCTCGAACGTGATGTCCGGCTTCTTCGGCGGGGCCTTGGACTTTCGCGAGGAGCCCGGAGCCGGCGTCTGATTGCGGCGAGCCAAGCGGTCGATGCGTACAGCCTCATTCGCTTGGACGTCGACGATCTCCATTTTGTGCCAATAGTCAGGCCGGAAGCTGCGCTCGGAACCGTCTTCGAAGAGGTAGGTGCGCTTGTCCGGTATCTCCAGGAGAAGAACGGAACGACCCCAATCCTTACGACTGGTGTGCTCGAACACTCGCGGTGAAACGGAAGGATTGGTCTCAGACATCGATAGGAGTTCCTCAAAAATCAGGTAGAAGGCGGCCCTCAGGCTCGAAAAACGAGCACATCGTGTATCACGGACCTGCCGTGCTTGCATCCGCTTGCGCTCCCGCTGATCTAGCTCTACGCGCATCCATCCGCAACCTCCTGTTCTCATTACGGTTTGGGCAGAATGAACCGATCTTCAGCAACGCGTTTCGCGGCCTTACGCCTTGCGGTCGCGCTCGTCCTCCTCGCATCCGCCTGCGATCCGACACGCAATAGCCTGCCTGAGCCCTCCAAGAGCCCGGTTCCCAGCGAGGTGCAAAGCGATCCTCGCCTTCCAGGCGTCACCTCGGTCGATGAGGCCCTACAGAAGCGTCTCGATCTCGCGCTCGAAACCAAGGGACCAAGCTACGTTCCACGCACTGGCCACTTGAACGAGGATGGCTCACCGCGATTCACAAACCGACTGATCGCGCAATCCAGTCCGTACCTGCTCCAACACGCTCACAATCCGGTGAACTGGTATCCCTGGTCCGATGAGGCATTCGAACGGGCCAAGCGCGAGCAGAAGCCAATCTTTCTATCGGTGGGCTACTCGACTTGTCACTGGTGCCACGTCATGGAGCGCGAGTCCTTCGAAGATGAGGAAATCGCAGCGTTTCTCAATCGTCACTTCATCGCGATCAAGGTGGACCGCGAGGAACGACCGGACATCGACAGCGTCTACATGACTGCGGTCAACCTCCTCACAGGCCGTGGTGGTTGGCCGATGACCATCATCATGACGCCCGACAAGGAGCCGTTCTTCGCGGGCACATATTTCCCACCCCGAAAGGGCGTGCGAGGAAGCCGTGCCGGGCTGAGTGACATCCTCGCTGACATGTTGCGGGTCTACACCAACGAGCCGCAGCAGGTGATCGCGCGCGCGCAAGAGCTCAGCCAGCGCATCGAGCAGGCCGCATCAATTCAACCTGGGCCTGGCGTGCCAAGCGACGAGATGATCGTAATCGCCGCACAACAACTCGCTGCGACGTTCGACCGAATCGATGGAGGCTTCAGCGGCGCGCCCAAGTTCCCGCAGCCCGCCCGCCTCTCGTTGCTCTTGCGCTACGCTCGCAGGACCCGCGACAAGGGAGCCAGTGCGATGGTGATGACCACCCTCGACAAGATGGCAGCCGGCGGGATCTACGATCAAGTGGGAGGAGGATTTCATCGTTACTCAACGGACGCACAATGGCTCGTCCCCCACTTTGAAAAGATGCTCTATGACAACGCTCAGCTGGCGGTCGTCTTTCTGGAGGCTTGGCAGGAAACAGGCGACGCGTGTTATGAACGCGTGGCGCGGGACATCCTCGATTACGTCGCGCGAGAGATGACGTCTCCCGAGGGCGGTTTTTACTCAGCGACGGACGCCGACAGCCCCAGTCCGAGCGGTCAGGACGAGGAAGGTCGGTTCTTCACCTGGACGGCAGACGAGCTAGTGCAACTGCTCGGCGCTGACGACGCCGCCGTCGTGTCGTCGGTGTACGGTGTGACCCAGGGGGGAAATTTCGCGGGTCGAAACATCCTTCATCGGGTCAAGCGCGATCGCGATGCAGCGGCGGAGTTGGGCATATCGCGCACACGCGTTGCCGAGGTGCTGGCGAACGCCCGCCGTGTTCTTTACGACGCACGTGCGTCGCGCCCGCCACCCATTCGCGACGAAAAGATCATCACGGCATGGAACGGAATGATGATTACCGCCTTCGCGCGGGCTGGCTGGATGCTCGACGATGCTCGGTACGCCGGCCTAGCCGTCCGCGCATCGCGATTCGTGCTCGAACGGATGAGGGCCGCGGATGGTTCGCTGCTTCGTACCTATCGAGGGACGAAGAAGGACTCGCCTTCGTTCCTCGACGACTACGCGTCCTTGGTCGGAGCCTGCATCGACGTCTATCAGCTTACGGGCGACTCGAGCTGGCTCCAACGGGCGGTCGAGCTTCAAGGCGAACAGGACGCGCGCTTCCTAGACGCGGAGGGCGGTGGCTACTTCCTCACGCCGAGCGGGGGTGAGCCACTTTTGGTTCGGGAAAAGCCGGCTTACGATGGAGCGGTTCCATCTGGAAACTCCATCGCTGCCCAGAACCTTCTCCGTCTGTACGATTTCACCGGAGACGCCAAGTGGCGGAGCCGGGCCGAGCGCCTGTTCGCTTCGCTGGGCCTCCGCGTGACGCGTTCGCCCGTCGGATATCCATCGTTGCTGGTGGCCCTCGATCACTATTATGACAGGCCCCTCGAGGTCGCAGTCATTGCACCGGTAAACCGGAAGGAAGCGGACTCTCTAGCGGAACGGCTGCACCAGACATTCGTTCCGAACGCAGCGGCCACCGTGCTGACTGACGCTGAAGCAGAGCGGCAGCAGATCTGGATTCCCTGGCTCGAAGGAAAACGCGCCATCAACGGCCGGAGCACGGCGTACGTTTGCGAGCGTGGTCGTTGCGATCTGCCGACTCCCAGCCCTGCGGTATTTCAGAAGCAGATCGATCGACGCGAACCGTATCCAAGCTTCGCGAAGAGATCCCCGCCCCGCTTGCCTTTCGAAAGAGCGAAGTGATGGCGGAGGCCCGAGAGAAGTGGGTTCTGGCAAGTCACAACCCAGGCAAGGTACGTGAAATCAACGCCCTACTTTCCGATCTCCCGGTCGATCTTCGGGCGGCGGAAGACCTGGGGCTTCCCGAGCCCGACGAGACGGGCGCCACGTTCGAAGCCAACGCCGAGCTCAAAGCCATCGCTGCAGCGAAGGCCGCCGGCCAGCCTGCACTCGCGGACGATTCAGGGGTAGCGGTTCACGCGCTCTCTGGGGAGCCAGGAATTCACACCGCGCGCTGGGCCGGCGAGCGACGCGACTTCGACATTGCCCGGCGGCGCGTCCAACAGCGCCTCGCCGAGCTGGGCCCCGACGAGAGCCGCCGTGCCACCTACGTCTGCGTCCTGTGCGCCGCGTGGCCCGACGGACGCACGCGAACGTTTCGCGGGGAGGCTCCCGGAACCCTCGTGTGGCCGATTCGCGGCGAGTTGGGGCACGGGTTCGAGCCGATGTTCTTGCCAGACGGCTACGCGATCACGTACGGCGAAATGACAGCCGAGCAACGGCTGCGCGTCAATGCGCGCGCCGCAGCGATGCGCAAGCTGAAGGAAGCCCTCTTCGCTACGGGCTCGCCTAGGGCCGGCACTTGAGGTCGGAATAGGGGCAGACGAACCGAACGTGGAAATGGTCTTCGTGATTTCGATAATGCCGAATCACCCCGACCGGCTCGTACTTGCTTCGCGGATATTGCATCCACTGGTCGAGTTGCGCCTTCTTGACGCCTTGGCGTTTCGCGTACCGGTAAAGCTTCGCTTGCAGGCGGTAATCGATGAAGATCATCTCCGCTTGTCCGTTTCGAAGCCAATACTCGAGCAGAGCCCACTGCCGCGCGACGTCTAGCTCCGAGGACTTGACCTTCTCGAACCGGCAGCCGCTCGAGGGGCAGTCGTCTTGATAATAACTGATGTCGACATCGCGGCCGTTCTGGTGGCTCTTGTGGTCTCGGATGGGCCCACCATCGCGGTCACTGATGTCGTGAACACGGAGCACCTTCGTCTGCTTGAACTTCGCATTCACCGCATCGACCCCAGCCACGATCCATCGCGTCGTTTCTTCGGTGCCGTACGCGCGTGCCGGCGTTCGGATCACGTAGCCCCGGTGGGCCGGCAACGGTACTCCGTGTTCGAGGCGGCCGCGATTGGTTGGCCCGACGGCTTCCGAGGGGCTCACGGGAGTTCGTGTATAGATGCGAATATCCGTTCCGGGCCGTGGATTGCGCTCATCAAGTCTCGCGTTCCAACGGATCAGATCACGTGCGCTCACGTCGTAGCGGTCAGCGACAGCCAGCAGGGTGTCGCCGCGTTCCAGTCTGAGCACGACCAGCGGTCTGGGCTCGCCGACGTCGATAGTCTGGCCCGGGTAGATCGTCTCGCCTTTGACTCCAGGGTTGGCTGCGAGCAGCTCTGCAACGCTCGTGTTGTGCTTGAGCGCGATGGCGGTCAGCGTATCGCCCTTCTGCACTCGATAGGTTCGCGCGGAGATCTTCTTCTTCTCGACCGGCTTCTTGTAAGCGCGCGTAGCGACTGCCGTGGACGAGTCCCGCGCGGCGATGCGTGCGGGATGGACGTCTGAAACTTCCGGGACAGGCCCGCCGTAATCGAAGGGCGGCGTCCAATCGATCCCTTCGTCGACTGCGTCGGGCGAATCGCCCTGCTTGCTCCGTGATGGCGTGGGTCTCGAAGCTTGGGCTCGCGGCTTTTCGACGCGCGGCCCAACGACGAGGGTCTGTCCGATACGGATCATCTCGCCATTCAAGTGGTTCCACTTCTGGATTTGTTTCACGGACACGCCCGCACGCCGAGCGATCATGCTCAGCGCGTCGCCTCGTTGAACGATCACGATGGGCGCCTCAGCTTCCGCTCGGGACGGAGCCGACGCGGCGAAGCACAGCAGTGCGATCCCGAGCATGCGCAGCATCCCGATCGGGTGTATTGAATTTCGTTCTTTTCCGCAACAAACAGAGCGAGCTGGCGGGGTCTGGTCGCACTAGGCGCAGTACTGGTCGGACAATCAGCCTGCGCACTATCGCAGCCAGTCGAGCGCGACGAGGGTAAGTACCGTCGCAACGCCGATCGCCATCACCAACAAGCTCGCAGGCAGGGGCGGTGCCGTTGGAATCCGGTGCGCCGCCGTTCTCGGTATCCTCGCGCCCTGCGGCGTGGTCTGATTCTTCGCAGGTTCCCGGCGGTCTGAAACGGCGGACGCATCGCTCGTTCGCGCGATCTCCATCAGTTGTTGCTTTCGCGATTCGCCGTTCGGAAAGAGCTCCGCCATCCAGTCTGCAATTTCGGCAGGGCCCACGAGCTCGTCCTGCCGGGCCAGATAACGGCGAAGAGCTTTGCCCATATCTCGGGCGTTTTGCCAGCGTTCGTCAGGGTTGCGCTGCAGAGCCTTGAGCACAATCGCGTCGAGGTCTTCCGGCACATCGCTCCGATAGTCGGACGGCGGACGAATCTCTTCCGACAGGACCGCATACATCGTGTTCACGTCGGTGTCGCGCAGGAAGAGCCGTCGCAGCGTGAGCAGCTCCCACAGCACGGCCCCCAACGCCCAAATGTCGACGCGCCGGTCGACGACCGCCGCGGTCATTTGCTCAGGCGCCATGTACGGGAACGTACCTTTGACCTGACCAGCCTTCGTGTGGTGCACGCGTTGTCGCGCGTGGGCGATACCGAAGTCGACGACCTGCGTCTCCCCGTCGTAGGTCACGAAGAGGTTCTCGGCCGAAACGTCGCGGTGGACGACGCGTAGCGACTCCCCAGTGGAGTCTTTTAGCTCGTGTGCCGCGTGCAGGCCTTCGCATGCTTGCGCGATGACGCGCGCCATCCGCGCCGGAAGCAATGGGGACGCGCGCTGATCGGCGGTGGCCACCACTCGGCGTTGGACGCGCGACAACGGCTCGCCGACCAGGTACTCCATCGCGATGTAGTACTCTCCATCGGCGACGCCGAAGTCGAAGACGCTGCACACGTTGGCGTGGGTGATCCGCGAGGCGATTCGAGCCTCGTCGAGAAACATCTCCACGTACTCTTTTTCATCGGCGAGGTGCGGATGGATCCGTTTGAGCGCCACGAGCTTCTGGAAACCCGGGCTCCCCTCGGCACGCGCGAGGTAGACGCTGGCCATGCCTCCGGACGCGAGCTCGAAACACAGCTGATAACGCCCGATCGCTTCCGGCGCGGCTCGCACAGGGACGCTCGACTCCGCGGACGGCCTCTTCGCTCGGCTGGGGCGCACAGATTCCATGGTTTCGGCGCTCGAATCCTCCATCAGGACCTAGGACAGCGGGCGGCTAGTTACACAAATGCCACTTATATCAAAGTATTACATCTTCAAAAGAATCTCCAAAGCTATTTCGATCTCCAATGTGTGCATTTGACTTCAAACGATTTGAGCCTTATCTATTCGGCATCTCAAGGGAATAGCCTAATGTATTTAGGAGAAACACTCGATTTAGATGAAATTGATCGGCAGCTCTTGGATGAGCTCCAGACCGATTGCAAGCGATCTCTCAAGGAAATCGGCACGGCGGTCGGTCTGACGGCTCCCTCGGTCATGGAGCGCGTCCGTAAGCTCGAGCACTCCGGAATCATCAGGGGCTACCACGCGCTGCTCAATGCCCGCAAGGTCGGTCTCGACATCGCGGCCTTCATTGGGGTCTCGATCAGCGACCCACGGCTCCTATCGGCCTTCGAGGTCTGGGTCGATTCCATCGCGCAGGTTCTGGAATGCCACCACGTCACCGGTGGCCACACCTTGCTTCTCAAGGTAAAGACCCGAAACACCGAGGATTTGGAGCAGCTCATCAGCCGCATCCGGTCCATGAAAGGGGTCGCGAGCACCGAGACGATGGTGGTGCTCTCGACCCACACCGAGAGGGTTGAGATAGCCCTTCCCCCCGGCGAGCCCACGTCTGATGCGCGGCGCCGCAAACGCCCTCGCCGCACACCGAACGACTCCGAGACGAACCAAGCCTCTTAACCCGCTTTGAAACGGGAAGGACCCCTTTTCCCCAAGGCTAACCCCAACTCACCCAACGATTTGAACATGCAGTACGGACTTCCTGAAAAACACGGTCTCTACGATCCGGCCAACGAAAAGGACGCGTGTGGCGTCGGCTTCGTGGCTCAGATCAAGGGGGTGGCCTCGCATCAGATCGTCAAGGACGCCAATCGCATCCTATGCAACATGGACCACCGTGGCGCGCGCGGTTCGGAGACGAACACCGGTGATGGCGCTGGAATGCTCACGGCCATACCCGACAAGCTCTTGCGCCGCGCGGCCAAGAAAGAGCTTGGCATCGATCTTCCTGCCAAGGGTAAGTACGGCGTTGGCAACATCTTTCTGCCGACCGACGACGAGGAGCGCGCCTACTGCAAAGCGGCCTTTCTAAGAGCGATCGAAACCCAGGGGCAGCGCTTTCTAGGCTGGCGCGTCGTGCCGACTGATCCCGATGGTGCGAACCTCGGGCCCACCGCGCTCGAAAGCATGCCCCGCATCGAGCAGCTCTTCGTTGGGGCGGCCGACGGCCTCGATCAAGACGCCTTCGAGCGACAGCTTTACGTCATCCGAAAGAGCTCGGCGAGCCCACTGCGCGTCGACCAGAGCTTGAAGCAGCGGTCGATGCTCTACGCGTGCTCGCTCTCGAGCAAGACGATCATCTACAAGGGCATGCTCGCATGCGAGCAGGTGCTTCCTTTTTACGGAGACCTGACCGATCCCAACTACGAGACTCATCTCGCAATGGTCCACTCGCGGTTTGCAACCAACACGTTCCCGACCTGGGAGCGTGCACAGCCGCTTCGGTGCCTCAGCCACAACGGTGAGATCAACACCCTTCGGGGAAACAAAAACGCGATGCTTTCGCGACAGGGGGTCGTCGAGAGTGAGCTCTTCGGCGATGACTTGAGCAAGCTGTTTCCCGTGGCGGAGCTCGGTCTTTCGGATTCGGGCACGCTCGATAACGTCCTCGAGTTCCTCTACATGAACGGGCGGACGATGCCCGAGGCCGCCATGATGATGATCCCCGAGGCTTGGCAGAAGGATGAGCGCATGCCTCAGGCGAAGCGCGACTTCTACGAGTACCACTCTTGTCTCATGGAGCCCTGGGATGGCCCCGCATCGATCGCATTCACCGACGGCACGGTCATCGGTGCAGTTCTGGACCGCAACGGGCTTCGTCCGAGTCGCTACTACCTGACCCACGATGATCGCGTGATCATGGCCTCGGAGGTCGGTGTGCTCCCCGTTCCACCCGAAACCGTGAAGCACAAAGGGCGCTTGCAACCCGGCCGCATATTCCTGATCGATTTCGAACAGGGACGCATGATTCCGGACGAAGAGCTCAAGAACGACATTGCGTCGCGTCGGCCCTACGGCGAATGGGTGCAGGAGCAGCGCCTGAAGTTGACCAAGCTTCCGGTCAATGACGACGCCCACGGGTTCGATCCCGACACGCTTCTCCCGCGGATGCAGTCGTTTGGCTACACGACAGAAACCATGCAGTTCATGTTGCGACCGATGATCGTCGAGAAACGCGATCCGGTCGGGTCCATGGGCAACGATTCGGCGCTCGCGGTTCTGAGCGACCAGCCTCGTCTCGCGTACGACTACTTCAAGCAGCTCTTCGCGCAGGTCACCAACCCGCCGATCGATTCGATTCGCGAGGAGGTGATCATGGCGGTCGAGTGCTACATCGGGCCGGAGAAGAACTTGCTCTCAACGACGCCGGAGCATGCGCATCGGCTGCGGGTTCCCCATCCGATTCTGACCAACGAGGAGGTCAACGCCCTCAAAACGATTGATGAGCGCGGCTGGCGGAGCAAGACCATCGACATCACTTGGCCACGAAGTGAGGGCGCCGAAGGCCTCGAGCCCGCGCTGCGACGCATTCGACAGGAGGCTGAGCAAGCGGTCGATGAGGGATACAGCCTAATCGTCCTGACCGACCGCGCGACGTGCAAAGATCGCATTCCGGTGAGCGCGCTGCTCGCAACGGGTGCCGCGCATCATCATCTGATTGGAGCCGAGAAACGCACCAGGGTCGGAATCGTCGTCGAAACCGGTGAGGCCCGCGAAGTGCACCATCATTGTTGTCTCGTCGGCTATGGCGCAGACGCGATCAATCCGTACTTGGCCTTCGAGGCGCTCTGGGAAGAGCGCCGCCGCGGGACACTCAATGAGGAGCGGTTCCCGGACGATGACAGCATCGTCTCCGGTTATCGGAAGGCAGTGGCCAAGGGCATGCTCAAAGTTTTTGCCAAGATGGGGATCTCGACCCTCCAGTCGTACAAAGGGGCGCAGATCTTCGAAGCGGTGGGCCTAAACAGCTCCGTCATCGACGTCTGCTTCTCGGGAACCTCCAGCCGAATCCAAGGCGTTGGTTTCAACGTCATCGCGCAGGAGCTCGTCGAGCGGCACGCTCTCGGGTATCCGGATGATGAGGACCTCCGCTTGCCCATGCTCCCGAACGACGGGCAGTTCCACTGGCGTGCCAATGGCGAACGCCACATGTGGAACCCGGAGACGATCGCCAATCTGCAGGTCGCGGCGCGCGGGAACAGCACCGAAGCGTATCGACGCTTCGCCGAGCATGCCAACGATAGCGCCCGGGACCGCTGCACGCTCCGTGGGCTGATGCGTTTCAAGAAGCGCCAAAGCATTCCGTTGCGTGAGGTCGAGCCAGCAAGCGAGATCGTCAAGCGATTTGCGACGGGGGCCATGAGCTTCGGCTCGATTTCGATGGAAGCGCACTCGACGCTGGCCATCGCGATGAACCAAATAGGGGGCAAGTCGAACACCGGCGAGGGTGGTGAGGATCCAGAGCGTTACAAGCCGCTCCCCGACGGCTCGATGAACCCGATGCGTTCGGCGATCAAGCAGGTCGCCTCGGGGCGTTTCGGCGTCACCATCAACTACCTCACCAATGCCGACGAGATCCAAATCAAGATGGCGCAGGGTGCGAAACCAGGCGAGGGCGGCGAGCTGCCCGGGCGCAAGGTCGACCAAAAAATCGCTTCCGTGCGCCATTCGACTCCCGGCGTCGGTCTGATCAGCCCGCCTCCGCATCACGACATCTATTCGATCGAGGACCTGGCGCAGCTCATCCACGACCTCAAGAACAGCAATCCTTCGGCACGCATCAGCGTCAAGCTGGTCAGTGAGGTGGGCGTCGGTACCATCGCTGCGGGCGTCGCGAAAGCGCACGCCGATCACATTCTCGTCAGTGGGCACGACGGTGGCACGGGTGCGTCACCGCTGACGTCGATCAAGCACGCCGGTCTTCCCTGGGAGCTCGGCATTTCCGAGACGCATCAGACCCTCGTCATGAACGACCTTCGAAGCCGCGTCGTCCTGCAGACGGATGGTCAGATCAAGACCGGCCGGGACGTCGTCATTGCGGCCTTGCTCGGTGCAGAAGAGGTCGGACTGAGTACCGCGCCGCTCATTGCGATGGGATGCATCATGATGCGCAAGTGTCACCTCAACACCTGTCCTGTCGGCATTGCGACCCAAGATCCCGAGCTGCGCGCGAAGTTCAAGGGCAAACCAGAGCACGTGATCAACTATCTCTTCATGGTCGCCGAGGAGGCGCGTGAGATCATGGCCTCCCTCGGGTTCCGCACTTTCCGGGACATGATAGGCCGCGTCGACGTGCTCGATACTGCAGACGCGATCGTCCACTGGAAAGCGCAGGGTATCGACCTCGCCCCAATCCTCACGACGGCCAAGAAGAAGAACGCGGTCACCGAAGTCTATTGCACGAAGCGACAAGACCACGGCCTCGACAAGGCGCTCGACAATCGGCTGATCGACCTCGCACAGCTGGCGATCACGGCAGGCAAGCCCCTTCGCGCTGAGCTCAAGATCAAGAACACCAACCGTACCGTTGGCACCATGCTCAGCCACGAGATCGCCAAAGTCTGGGGCGAGGAGCTACTCCCGGACGAGACAGTACACTTCAAATTCGAGGGTTCCGCTGGGCAGAGCTTTGGCGCATGGCTTGCCAAGGGTGTGACGCTCGAGCTCGAAGGCGATGCGAACGACTACGTGGGAAAGGGCTTGTCCGGCGGCAAGATCATCGCTTATCCGTCGAGGCGCGCGACGTTCGTGCCCGCCGAGAACATGATCGTGGGCAACGTCGTCTTGTACGGGGCGGTTCGAGGCAAGGCCTTCTTCCGCGGCCGAGCGGCTGAGCGCTTCTGCGTTCGCAACTCGGGCGCATGGGCGGTCATCGAAGGCGTCGGCGACCATGCATGCGAGTATATGACGGGGGGCAAAGTCGTGATTTTGGGCAGCACCGGTCGCAACTTCGGTGCCGGGATGAGCGGCGGCGTTGCCTATGTGCTCGACCCGAACGGTGAGCTCGACGAGAAATGCAACCAAGAGATGGTTGACCTCGAGCGACTCGAATACCCAGAAGAGATCGCGATCGTGAAGGGACTCATCGAAGAGCACCTCGCATTCACCGGCTCGGCCGTTGCTGCAGACTTGCTGCAGGACTGGGAGAACGCGGTCAACACGTTCGTGAAGGTCATGCCGACCGACTACAGAGACGTGCTTCGTGAAACGGGCGACCTTTCAGTCGGCGTTCCCGGGCCCGAGGTGGCGGAGCTGCTGGGCGTTCCGGCGGCGGAGTAGGACGATGGGTAAGATCACCGGTTTCAAGGAATATCCGCGAGCGACCGTTCCTTACAGCGACCCTCTGGAACGTATCGCCGGTTGGGACGAGTTCACGGTCGACGTGCCCGAGAAGCAGCTGCGCCAGCAGGGCGCGCGTTGCATGGACTGCGGGGTTCCGTTCTGCCAATCGGCAACCGGTTGTCCGATCGACAATCTGATCCCCGAGTGGAACGATCTCGTCTACCGCGGCCGTTGGCATGAGGCGCTCGATCGTCTCCACAAGACGAACAACTTTCCGGAGTTCACCGGGCGCGTCTGTCCCGCTCCGTGCGAGGGTGCATGCGTCCTCGGCATCAACGAGCCAGCGGTCACCATCAAGAACATCGAGTGCGCGATCGTCGACAGGGGCTTCAAAGAAGGCTGGATCCAGCCGGAGCCGCCTGAGCATCGCACTGGCAAGAATGTTGCCATCATCGGCAGCGGCCCTGCCGGTCTGACCGCAGCCCAGCAGCTCAACCGGGCCGGTCATAGCGTGACGGTCTACGAGCGGGACGATCGAATCGGAGGTCTGCTCACGTACGGCATCCCGAACATGAAGCTCGACAAGGGCATCGTGGAGCGGCGCCTCGAGATCATGCGTGCCGAGGGTGTGAAGTTCGTGACGAACGCGCATGTCGGCGTGAACAAGGACGCGCAGAAAGTGCGCAGCGAAAACGATGCCCTCATCCTCGCGTGCGGCGCAACGCGGCCGCGCGACTTGCCGATCCCCGGACGCGACCTCGACGGTATCCATTTCGCGATGGATTTCCTCTTCAAGAACACAAAGAGCTTGTTGGACAACAAGCTCGAAGATCGGGCTTACATCAGCGCCAAGGACAAGCGAGTGCTCGTCATCGGCGGTGGCGATACCGGTACCGACTGCATCGGCACGTCGCTTCGTCATGGCTGCAAGTCACTGGTCAACTTCGAGCTCTTGCCGAAGCCGCCAGCCGAGCGCGCAGCCGATAATCCCTGGCCGGAGTGGCCGGTCATCTTCCGCGTGGACTACGGCCATCAAGAAGCAGCCGCGAAGTTCGGCAAAGACCCGCGGGAGTTCCGCGTGCTCAGCAAGCGCTTCATCGATGATGGCAACGGACGCGTCGCGGGCGTGGAGACGGTGCGTGTGCAGTGGACGAAGGATGGCGAAGGCAAGTGGCGGATGAGCGAGGTACCCGGCTCCGAAGAGATCTTCGAAGCGGACCTGGTTCTCTTGGCCATGGGTTTCCTCGGTCCGGAGGACACGCTCGCGGAGCAGCTCGGTCTCGAGCGCGATGCACGGAGCAACTTCAAAGCCGAGTACGGCAAGTACGCCACCAACACCGAGGGTGTCTTCGCAGCCGGCGACTGCCGCCGCGGCCAGTCCCTGGTGGTCTGGGGGATTGCCGAAGGCCGGGGAGCGGCGCGGGCGGTCGACACGTTCCTCATGGGCGACTCGGAGCTTCCGGCCCCGGATTAGCGCCGATTCAGCCGCTTTTTCCCTCAGAGCACCGCACCCAAGCCATCCGTTGATACCAAACTAATTCACTGTTACTGTGTTATGGTGTCTACGGGCGCGCTCCAGGCCGTTCACGTCGGGGTGGCGGGCGGAGGCGGGTTCATAGCTGGCGTTATTCGGGTGCTTACCTTTTTCTTGGCGATTCGCCGCTACAGGCGCAACTAGCGGTTGAAGCTTGCTTGTCTACGCGCCGGGTGGATCGCTCGATCCACTCGGCGCTTCTTACTCTTGGCTCACGCACGGTCAGTCGGCGCTCCCCGCGGGTTTCGGGGCCTCGGGTGCCAGAAGCGATGCTCCGAGCACCGCCGCCGCCGGGAGCAGCGCTGCATAGCCCAATGTCAGCAGCGTCGCCTTGTGCGAGGACGGTGTGTTTGACGTGATCAGAAGACCTTCGGGGGCGTTCCGCGCGACCCATCCGACCGGATAGCCCACGTCGGGGAGAAAGAAGCGGGCGATGCTGGTCGCGATCGACGCACCGTTGATCTCGATGACACGGTCGAGTTGGGCATGCATCTGACGTGTCAGGCCAGGTGAGAAATACGTCAGCCCGTTGCCGCTCATGGGGAGCTGTTCGAACGCGCGGACGAAATCTGCGGTCTTCGTTACGCCGGCCGTCGTCGCGATACACCTTTTCAGAAAAGCAGGCGAGCTCACGATATACATGCGTCCCGTTGCCGTCTCTTTGACCACCGAAGGCTCGTATGCATTCCACGGCGGTGGCAGCTTGATCGCGGGCCGGACGATCACCCAATCCCCCGTCCGCTCCAAGGCGATGAATGGGTCTGTAGCCGCCCGCGAGATGATCGCATCCGCCAACTCACCGAGCCCATCGATGCGGAACAGAAAATCGGTGTACGGGAACCAGAACGGCTCGCCAGGGATGTGAAGCGGCCGATTCTCATCGATCGCCAAAATGAGCCCGACGGTCGTATTCAAGCGCTCGACGATGTCGCCCAAGGTCATGTCGAGATCGAGGACGCGCTGACGAAGGCTCGCATCGAGCTCCTCGGGCGACATCCCGACGCCGAGCTCGCCGAGCGCCCGCACGATGTCGACTAACACGCGGAGGTCGAGCTGCTGCTCCCAGACCAGATCCGCATCGTCGGGCGCGATGGACAGCATGTCGAACGCTGCCGGTTCGCCGCCGAAGAGCTTCAGGAGTCCTTCCCGATCGCCCGCATGCTGAATGAAGCTGCGGTTGTGGTAGAGCGACTCGTGCGCATACGAGCTGAGGCCGAAAGCCTGGACGTTTTGTAGCCCGAGGATTCGCACGAGCGACGTGGCGTTGAGGCGATTGGCCTGCTGCGACGGCAACAGCCCCGGCATATCGCGCAAGAGGGTGAGAACGAAGTCCGCGGCCCGCTCCGAGTCCCCTTCGATGTCCGCGTACGCGTAAACCGTCCCACCAAGTTGAAGCTGGGCACTGACCGCCTCGAAGTGGGGGGACTGCTGCGGAGCCATCGGAATCCCAGTGCCGGCGCAGGCAGTGAGGACAGACAGAAAAAACGGCGCGAAAAACTGCTTCATCAGATCCCCCTGCGCACCCTAGCATCCACCTTTTGGGGGAGCTGCCTCGCCTTCCCGAGCCATGCACAGCTTCCGTGCGGTTTTGCTGCTTGGCTTTGCGCTTAGAAGGGCTATTGTTGGGCCCGTTTCAGCTCTTATTTCAGCGAGGTAACCCGCGATGCGACGAATTGCTTTCTCTCTCTTTATTCTTGGTATTTCCACCGCCGGATGCGGCAGCGATGCGAGCGGGACCGGCGGCACCGCCGGGGACCTCCAGTGGCCCCCTGACGCCACCGTGTACTTCGATGACGCCGGCGTCTTCAACGCGAACTGTGCCACCGATGAAGACTGCGCGATGGCGCTTGGTTACTACCACGCGTTCGACCGCTTCGTGCAGATGGACATCCGGCGCCGCTTCTCGACGGGACGGCTTGCGGACATTCTGGAGCCGAGCCTCGCTGGATTGCTATCGAACGATTTTGCCGACCTTCGCGCGCTGTTCTCGACGCGAGAGGGTCAGCCGGCCGAGGACTTCCTCTACGAGCAAGCCTCACCGAAGACCAAGGGACTGCTCGACGCTTACGCCGTTGGCGTCAACCAGTGGATCACGGACATGAAGAATGGGGACAACGGCGCGACCTTCCCGCGCGAATTCACCAATCGCGCCCTGGTGTACACCCCCGACGCCGTTCCAGCCTGGAGACCCCAGGACAGTGTGGCGGCGGTGCTTGCGTTGATCGAAAACCTCACCAACGACGAATCTACGATCGTTGCTGCCGGCGATGCGCGTGCGGCGATCAACGACGACGCCAAGTTCTCCGACCTCTGGAGCAGGCGGCCTCTTGCGGAGTCCGCGATTCTTCCGCTCGATTGGGTTCCCCCGGCACCGCCTGCAGCGACCGCGAAACGTGCGGATGGCACGGCGGCGCGGCAGTCCAAGAGCGCGCCCGTCATTCGGCGCCTCCACGAGAAGCTCGAGCGCACCATCGACCTGCGCCGAATCATCCTGGGCCTCGACCGCTCGGAAGGTGAGATCGGGTCCAACAACTGGGTGGTCGGCCCGTCTCGCACGATCGCCGGCAACGCTTTGCTCTCGAACGACCCGCACCTCGGAATGACGCAACCTGCCACTTGGTACTTGGCGCACCTCGATGCCAAAACCCATGGCAACGGCGAGATTCACACCGCGGGCGTTTCGTTTGCGGGGCTTCCCTGGGTGATCATCGGCCAGAACGAGAGCATCGCTTGGGGCATGACCACGACGTACATGGACTTCACGGACGTGTACATCGAGACGCTCGTGAAGGACGGCGATGGGAACCCAGCGGGTGTCATGTTCAAGGGTGAGGTGGTTCCCTTCACACGCGTTCCGTTTACGATCACGTTCAGCGATGGCACGACCCAAGAAAAAGAGATCTTGTTCGTTCCTCATCATGGCCCGGTGCGCGAGATTGACACGGCGAACAACACCGCCGTCACCCTGCGTTGGACGGGCAACGATGTCGACACCGACATCAATCTCCTCACCGATCTGGGGAGGAGCAGCACGGTGGACGAGGCGCGCGTCGCGCTGCAGGACATCACGTCACTCGGCCAGAACGTGGTAGTCATCGACTCCGAAAACAACATCGGCTGGTTCCCCTACAACCGTTTACCGAAGCGAACCTGGGCGACCAACCTGGCTGGCGACGCACCACCATGGCTACCGCTCGATGGAACCGGCGCCTACGAGTGGGATGAATACTTCGACATCGTCGAGTTGCCCCAAGAGCTCAATCCAGCGTCCGGCTATATCGCCACCGCCAACAACGACATGACCGGTGCGCTCTTCGACGGCGATCCGACCACCCTATACAATGGCGACCCTCATCCTCCCTACCAGGTGGACGCTGCCGCTGGTTTCCGTCATTCGCAGATCGTCAAGCTGATCGAGGGAATCGGCAACCAGCACGACAGGCAGACGATGGACGCGATCGTCAGCGACGTGTATTCGCTCATCGGCGAGCGAATGGTCCCGGGAATGCTCGAGATCGCGAAGGATCCGAACACCATGCCCTCGCTGGACGGCCTGAAGGTCGTCAATGCGCTCGAAGCCTGGGACTTCACCTGCCCCACCGGTCTCGACGGCACGAACGCCGAGCTTTCACCGCTGGTGAGCGACCAAGCCGAGCTCACCGCGGCGTCGGGATGCATGGCCTTCCATGCGTTGCTCAATGAGCTCCGTTTTCGCATCGAGAACCATGAGCATGCCCCGACCGGTCGCAAGCCGAGCATCGCGGTCTACTACTCGATCGTCGATCCGACTCAGCTCGTCGCTGGCGATGTCTACTGGGACGATCCCGGTACAACCGAGGTGGAGACCAAATACCAGGTCATGTTCGAGGCCCTCGAAACCGTCGGCAATCGTCTGGTCGGCGAGCTCGGAGTGGACGAGACGCAATGGGCCTGGGGTAGGCTTCATGGGCTGCAGCTCAGCTCCGACCTCTCCACGTTCGGGATCTTCGAATATGACAACCCGCCGCCAGGCCAACCGCTCTTCGCCAACAACGGTGGCCTCTTCACCATCGACGTCGCCAACCCAGGCACGAGCGACTTCGTGCAGACCGCCGGACCATCCACCCGGTTCGTCTGCGAGGCCTCACCCAATGGGCCGACCTGCACGATCCAGCTCCCTGGTGGCCAGTCGGGCGACATCACCTCACCCAACTACGAAGATCTGCTCTTCCCCTACCTGGCCAACGAGCCGATGCCGCTCGTGTTCGACATCGACGCGGCTGCGACCAACGCGACCCGAACCATCAACTTCCAGTAGCTTGCACAGCCGCTTGGGCGTGTGAAACGCCGGCCCCGAGGTATTCGCGCCGCAAGACCGCAGACGTCTTGCCGGCGCCGTCTTCGGTCCAGCCTGGGGGCATGACGAGATAACCAAGGCGGCCTCTCCAGCTCTTGGCATTCCAAGCATCCCGGAGCATCGCGACCCATTCGTGGAACGCAATGCGGACGGGATTGTAGGTGTGGATGTTCTTGGTCAGACCGTAGTCGACCGGCTCGACTTCCGGCTCGAAGGTGCCGAACATCTTGTCCCAGATGATGAAAATGCCGGCGTGGTTGCGGTCGAGGTAGAGTGGATTACGCCCGTGATGCACGCGGTGATGCGACGGCGTATTGAAGAACACCTCGAACCAGCCGAGGTTCCCGATCAGCTCGGTGTGGAGCCAGTATTGATAGAGCAGGCTGATCGACTTCTGAATGAGAATCATCTCGACAGGAAATCCGAGCAGAGGTAACGGCGCCCAAAATATGAAACCCGTAAACGGGGTCGTCCACGACTGCCGGAGAGCAGTCGTCAGGTTGTAATGCGTGCTCGAGTGATGGTTGACGTGTGCCGCCCAGAGCGCACGCACCTCGTGGTGCATCCGGTGAAACCAGTAGTAACAGAAGTCCTCTGCAAAAAGCAGCAGCAGCCAGGACCACCACACCGGGTGGATATCGAACAGTCTGAACTGATACAGCCATGCCAAACCGGCGAACGGCAAGAGTGCGAGTGCGGCGTTGATCGCGAGGAAGCCGAGACCCATGCTGAGGCTGGCGAGCGAATCCTTGGTGGTGAACCCCGCGAGCTTCGTTTCGCCGTCCGCTGCTCGTTCCCTTCGGTACACGAGCCAACGCTCGAGCGCGAGCGTTGCCAGGAAGAGGGGGATCGCATAGTAGATGAGCCCCATAGGTTAGGTGTACGATCAACCCGGCGGCCCTACAAGCAAGCGCTAGGCGTATCCGAGGACACCAGTCGGGCGTTTGAATTGCTCAACGATCGCGTCCCTCATGGGTTCTTCCTTTCCGTTTCGCGTTGGAGCGCACCGCGCCACGCCGAGAGCACATGCGCGGCCTCTTGCATGGCGTTGTCCGACACCCCGACCTGAATGCGCCGCAGCGCGTTCAGCTCGGCCGCCCGCATGTTCTGGATCTGCGCTCTTCCTTTGTCGCTCAGCGAGATGAGCGAAGAGCGCTTATGCGCCGGGTTGGCTCCTCGCTGGACGTAGCTTCTCTCGATGAGGGCATCGACCTGCTGCTGGACGTGCTGACGTGAAACTCCCCGAGCGCGGGCCATGTCAGGAACAGTTGCCGGCCCGCCCAAGAGCAGCAACTCCAACACCGCCCGCATCGCGAGCGACAGCTCCAAACCTTCATGCAGCGATTCCGCCCAGTTTTTCAGCGCATGGAAGAGAAGGCGCGTCTCGTTGAAGAGGTCCGGCGGGGTCATAATGACAATAAATATGTCATTATGACCGATAGTTGTCAATATACCAAGCCAAGCAGCTCATGTGGGCTCCGGTCTGCGTCAAGGCCCGCAGACCACCATGCCGACGGGGGCGGGTCGAGCGGCCGGACCAAGTTCGAAGCTTCGTCTCCGGGCGCTCTGGCCCCGAGCAAGCCGAACGAGCTGGAGCTGCCGAACCAAACGGGAGCGCTTTCAAGTGGTTACTAGGACTCAACGAAATTCGTAAATCTTCCTTGACCGACTTCCGTTCCGCGCTAACTTCGGCGTCCCTTTGCGGGGGGCTACGGCTCTTCAAAGGGCTTTCGTACAATCGGCGGGAAACAACGCGTCATCGCTGGCTTGACCGATACATCGTTCGGGCCCAAGTTGACGCTCCCTTCAGCGGATATTCCGCCGATCGATCTTTGAAAACTGAATCGGAATCAAATAGTTACGTACTCGGGTCCCGAGTCGTGCAACAAAACGTACGACTAGGGTCAATTCAAAGTGCGGTCCTAGAGACCGCAATCCGAGAGCAACACGAATACAAACGTGAGGCTCTTGAGCGTCTGGCGGGAGCGCCAGAACTCAGCAGGATAACCAGCTCAACAGTTTAACTGGAGAGTTTGATCCTGGCTCAGAGCGAACGTTAGCGGCGGGCCTAACACATGCAAGTCGAACGAGAAAATCCCTTCGGGGGTGAGTACAGTGGCGCACGGGTGAGGAACGCGTAGGTAATCTACCCTTTGGCGGGGGACAACATTTCGAAAGGAATGCTAATACCGCGTAAGACCACGACCACTACGGTGGATGTGGTTAAAGATGGCCTCTTCTTGAAAGCTATCGCCAAAGGACGAGCCTGCGTCCCATCAGCTTGTTGGTAAGGTAATGGCTTACCAAGGCTAAGACGGGTAGCTGGTCTGAGAGGATGATCAGCCACACTGGCACTGGAACACGGGCCAGACTCCTACGGGAGGCAGCAGTGAGGAATATTGGGCAATGGGCGCAAGCCTGACCCAGCCACGCCGCGTGAGTGATGAAGGCCTTCGGGTCGTAAAGCTCTGTGGAGAGAGACGAAAAATCTCCGTTCGAATAGGGCGGAGACTTGACGGTACCTCTTTAGCAAGCACCGGCTAACTCTGTGCCAGCAGCCGCGGTAATACAGAGGGTGCGAACGTTGCTCGGATTTACTGGGCGTAAAGCGCGTGTAGGCGGATACGCAAGTCGGTTGTGAAATCCCTGGGCTCAACCTAGGAACTGCATCCGAAACTGCGTGTCTTGAGTAATGGAGAGGGTGGCGGAATTCCCGGTGTAGAGGTGAAATTCGTAGATATCGGGAGGAACATCAGTGGCGAAGGCGGCCACCTGGACATTTACTGACGCTGAGACGCGAAAGCGTGGGGAGCAAACAGGATTAGATACCCTGGTAGTCCACGCCGTAAACGATGAGAACTAGGTGCAGCGGATATTGACCTCTGCTGTGCCGTAGCTAACGCGTTAAGTTCTCCGCCTGGGGAGTACGGCCGCAAGGCTAAAACTCAAAGGAATTGACGGGGGCCCGCACAAGCAGTGGAGCATGTGGTTTAATTCGAAGCAACGCGCAGAACCTTACCAGGGCTAGACAAACTGAGAACCCGAATGAAAGTTTGGGGTGCTCGCAAGAGAACTCAGGTCCAGGTGCTGCATGGCTGTCGTCAGCTCGTGTCGTGAGATGTTGGGTTAAGTCCCGCAACGAGCGCAACCCTTATCCTTAGTTGCCATCATTTAGTTGGGCACTCAAAGGAGACTGCCGGGGTCAACCCGGAGGAAGGTGGGGATGACGTCAAGTCCTCATGGCCCTTATGTCCTGGGCTACACACGTGCTACAATGGTCGGTACAAAGCGCTGCGAAGCCGCGAGGTGGAGCGAATCGCAAAAAGCCGGCCTCAGTACGGATTGCACTCTGCAACTCGAGTGCATGAAGTCGGAATTGCTAGTAATCGTCGATCAGCAGGCGACGGTGAATACGTTCCCGGGCCTTGTACACACCGCCCGTCACACCATGGGAGTCGAGTGCTCCAGAAGTGGCCGCGCTAACCCGCAAGGGAGGCAGGTCCCCAAGGAGTGTTTGGTAACTGGGGTGAAGTCGTAACAAGGTAGCCGTAGGGGAACCTGCGGCTGGATCACCTCCTTTCTAAGGAGCATTTCCTCGCAAGAGGAATGTATCTGGTCATATCCGAGTAGTGGCTATGACAGTGCTCTTCGAGCTCTGTCCGATTCCGATTCAGTTTTCAGCGGTCGATCGGTCGCGCGATGTTCGCATGAAGCTCTCCGTCGGGCATCTGATGGTAAGCTAGCTTGAGGTGCGCATATCCCGGCAAACGATGATGGCGATCTGCATTGCGCTGGCATGGGTCCCCACGGGGGGCTGCAGTCGGCAGCCGGCCGAGCCTTATACGCCTGGGCTTGGCGAGATCATGACGCTGCAGCAGATGCGCCATAGCAAGCTCTGGTTTGCCGGACAGGCCAGCAACTGGAAGCTGGCTGCGTATGAGCTGAAGGAGCTTCGGGAGGGCTTCGATGATGTCGTGACGTTCCACCCGACGCACGTCGGCGCGCCGGTGCCGCTCACGCAGCTCGTACCCGACATGATGAATCCCCCGATCGAAGAGCTCGACGAGATCATCGCGGCCAAGGATTTCCGGCGCTTCGCCGCCGGTTTCGACGAGCTGACCAACGCCTGTAATGGTTGCCATCGATCCACGAATTTTGGCTTCAACGTCGTGCAACGCCCGTCGCAAAATCCATACACGAACCAGGTCTTTGAACCGCAATAGGCCCTCGTGTCGGAGTCGAGGAGGCCCTACGGCCGGATATCTCGCCGCGAGCGTTTCGGGTGAGCCTGCTACGACGATGAGGAGATGACCATACAGAAGGTTTGTATCGTCGGGGCGTCCGGCAAGCTCGGACAATACATGGTGCGACACGCGCTCGATCGGGGTTGTGAGGTGGTGGGCGTATGCCGGAAGCAGAGTGTCACGAAACTCGACGAGCTCATCCATGAAGCGCCCGCGACCGTCGGCTGCCAAACGCGGTCGGCACTAGAACACAAAAACCGCACGGCGCGCCAAGCTCGTCGACCCTCTCGCGTGCCTATTTGGGATTGCGGCAGGACTCGATGTCGGCCTTCGAGAGGCCGAGCGCGTCTGCGGCTTCTTCGAGATCCTTTGCGGTGGCGTCTGCTTTGTAAGCCTCGGCGGAGGCCTTCTCCACCTCGTTGCTGACCTTGGTACCGCCGTAGCGCGATGCGGTGCTGGCGGCGGCTTGCATGAATCTGCCAAACGCCCGCTTCTTCTCTTTGACCGCGTCGATCTTCTGCTGCAGGCACGCGGCTTGGGCTTCCTCCAACGACTGCCCACCGGAGCCTGCGGTCGAGGAAGCAGCAGCGTCGCGCTTCGCGGCGAGAATGCCAGCGAGTTGCGGGGTCGCGTCGCCCGTGACCTCGAGGTTGTTCTCTGCCTGGAACTTCGAGATGGCAACGACCGTCGGCGTGCTCAGCTCGCCACGCGTATTGCCAGGGTCGTAGCCGAGGGTCACGAGATCGCGCTGGATCGCCTGCACCAGCAGATCACCCGTTGAAGACGGCGTAGTCGAGGAGCTCGGCCGGGATTGCGCGGCAGCCGGGACCGCCTTGCCGAGCCCCGTGTTGACTCGAATGGCCCGAACCCTCGTCACCATGTCCATCTCACCGCTGTCGACCATCTTGCGCAACATCGCGATCTGAGAGCCGGCCATCCGCTCTACCTGGGCTCGCTGCTCGGGCGGCATCTCGGCGAGTTGCTGGTCGAATTCGGCGAGCTGCTTGCGTGCGTCCTCCATCTGTTTCTGTTGGTCATCGCCGAGGATTCCATGCATGCGCACGCTGCTCCGGTACGGCATGTAGAGCTTGCTGTCGGGCACCGTGCGATAGTCTTGGTCCAGCCGCTCGATGAAGATCTCGCGCGACTTTCCGTCCCGCGTTGCCACCCCCTCCATGCGCATTTTCAACGGGACGTGTTTCTCCGCGTCGACCCAAAGACTGACGGACTGGATTGTGAGCTCCTCGCCGTTCGCCTTCTCGACGAGGTTCAGGTCAGCTGCACGCGCGTGGATGGCGCGCCTTTTGCCGATCGACTCCTTGCCGACGATCTTCGCGCGCTTCCTGAAGAGCGCCATGCTCTTGGCCGTTGCCGCTTCGTCCGCGACGGCTTCGTCGGCCGTGGGTGCACTGCCGGCGGCCTCGGCGAAGTCGGCCATGCTGTTCATCATCGTGCTCGGATTGGGCGACGCCCAGGGCTCCGCGCTCGCGCCACTATCCATGGCGCCGAGCATTCCGGGTGGGAGGCCGGCTTCGGTCATGCCCTTTTCGGTTTCGCCGCTCAGTGCCGAGCCGGTTTGTCTCAGCGCGTCGGAATAGGCTTGCCATGCCTCTGGAGGCATGCCTTGCCCTGCCTCTTGGCGGCTCTTCATTTCCTGGAACGAGACGAGGCGGAACGTGTCGATGGGCTTCCCGTTAGGGGCTTTGGTGGACATGCGCTCGTAGAAGAGGGTCGTGTCGTGCCCCATCATCGTGATGTCCATCGCATAGTCGTCGATGCCTTTCGCGCGCTTGCTCTGCGCCTCCAACATCTTGTCGAGAAGACTCTTGGCGCTTTGGGCTCTGGCGGTCGGCGCGAGGGCGAACGAGGCAAGCAGAAGCAAGCCAAGTCCACCCCGGATGATCGGGTTCATGAACACGGTCCTCTCACCGAAAGTATACCGCAGGTCGTCCGCATTGCAGAGCCCGTTGTGGGAGCGGTCCATGCCGTGTAGCCTCCACATCGCGTGCTATAGCGCGTATCGACTTGGAGTGAACTGATGCCATCGACTTACAGAGCTCGCCTCGCCACCCTTGCGTTGCCCTTCTTGCTTCTCACCTCATCGCCCGCCTGCTCCGACGGTGGCGGCGGTGGAGCAGGCGGCGGAGGCGGTGGAGGCGCGGGCGGCGACGGCGGTGCGGGCGGCGATTCGTCGTCGCTCGAGCTGCAGACCGTGGATCTACCAAGTGATGCGAAGCCTGCGTACACGCCCGGCAGTCCCGGTGTGACCGTCACCAATCCGAACCTGATCAAGCAGTTCGGCAGCGCTGAGATCGATCTCAACAACGCGCGCTACACCCGCTACTACTTGTCCGACCAAGCCGACCGCCAACCCGACGCAATCGTCGTGTTGGTGCCCGGCTTCGAGGGAGGCGCTTCGACATTTGCCGTGCTCGCCGAGAACCTTGCCCGACGCGCCAAGCGTGAGGCGTCGTTGGTGATCGAAGTCTGGGCGGTCGATCGGCGGTCGAACCAGCTGGAGGACACGGCTGGCTTGGATCTCGGCGAGCAGGAGCAAGATCCTTCGATTGGGCTGGACTTCTTGTTTGGCGAGCAGCTCGGGCTCGACATGAACGCCACCCTGGCGTCGACGCTCAACCGCCGGGCCGTCTTCTACGACACCGGGGAAGACCTCGCGTTCATGGCCCAATGGACCACCCTCGTGCACTCGCAAGACATCGACGCAGTGGTGGAGGAAGCGCGCAGCACGGCGCGGAACGCCAATGTCTTTCTCGGGGGTCATTCGGCCGGAACCGGCTTCACTGCGCGCTACGCGGCCACGAACTTCAACTTGGGAGCGGGCGACCCGCAACCCGGATATGCAAAGCTCCGGGGGCTCGTCATGCTCGAAGGCGGCGGCGGAAGCTTGCCGGCCGAGGCGCCCAGCGAAGACGAGCTCGACCGGATCGAAGCACGCTTCGATGGCGGGCTCTACGGTGCCGTGCGAAGCCAGGAGCCCCGCTGCGTCGATGGAGAGACGGCTTGCACCGTGGCGACGGAGCTTGCGGACTGCGCGGCGTTCGAAAATACCTCGTGCACGGAGCCGGTCACTGCGTACTCCGTGGTCGCGGGCCTCTTGTCGCCGCAGCTCTTGGCCGTGTCGGAGGTGGCCGCCCTTCAGGGCGACCTCGATGGCGACGTCGGGATCTCGATCTTGCAGGCCGATCAGAAGGGCATCGAAGGTAACAATGCCGTGAGTAAGGTGCCCGAGCTCTCGGCGCTGACATTGTTGCTCGGAACCGAGCCAGCGACGTCCGTGGCGCTGATCGGTTTGTTCCTCGACGATGATGGCGCGGCCGCAGCGGCCGCCAGCTTCGTCGCGACCTCACTTGGCACGATCGGCCCAACGGTTGATGGCGTGCGCACCTGGTTGAACTATGGGGACCCGATGCCGGCCAGCGTGCTGACCGACAACGGCCCTGCGCCCACCATGCTAGAGGGAGCAGGCCGCTGGGGCGTCGAAGTCGAATCGACGGACCTCGAGGGACACATGCTTCCATCGTTCTACCGAGGGCAGACCAATTTCTCGGACTGGTACTATCCGAGCTCTGGGCTCGGAGTCGTTTCGGGGCTCGGTCTCGACACCAGCGCGCTTTCGGCGCCACCGCCGGCGGGTCGCGGACGGAGCGACATCGACAACCTCACCGAGGCGCGGAACGTGAACATTCCGGTCATTGCGTTCGGCGGAAGCAACGGCCTGGTTACGGTGCCCGGTCGTATGGTCGCCTACGCGGACTCGCTGGCCGACTGTACCGCGCCGAGCTGCGATGGCACGACGCCGCGCGTCGTCGACCGCGAGCAGCCTAGCTCCGCGTTCCCGAGCTTCGGCAACGCCGCCGGCGGGTTCGAAATGTTCATGTCCGAGGGGTACAGCCACGTGGATGTCGTGGCCGCCGAGGACGACGAAACCAATAACGTCGTGGCGCCGCTGCTCCAGTTCATCGAACGCAACCTGCAGTAATGCACGTCCCGAGCCGCATGGGGCTGCCCCATGGACGGCGTATACCGGCGATCGGCTGAAACGCGACGACGCGGGGTGCACGATTCCGAATACGACCGGGACCTCGGAATAGTAATCGGAGCTCTAAGCCCCCGCTGCGCGAAGGACTTTCTCCATCCGCTGGAACACCTCGTCGATGACCTTTGCTTCGGGCAGGAGCGTCACGCGGAAATGGTTGCGATAGTCGACGTTGAAGCTCGATCCCGGCGCAACCAGCACGTGCTGTGTCTCCAGAAGCTCCATCGCGAAGTCTTGGTCGTCGAAACCCGGGAGCTTGTCCGTGTCGGCGCCGATGAACGCATACATCGAACCTTCGGGGACCACCAGGCTCAGATAGTCACTGGCTTCGACGCCGCGAATCACGGCGAGTCGAGACTCGTACAAGCGCCCGCTTGGACGGATCAGATCTTTCAGGCTCTGGTAGCCACCGAGAGCGGTCTGCACGCCCCACTGCCCAGGCACGTTGCTGCACAGGCGCAATGACGCCAGCAGATCGAGACCCTGCAGATAGTCCTTGGCAAGGTCATTGGTGCCGTTGAACACCACCCAGCCCACTCGGAAACCGCAGGCGCGGTAGACCTTGGACAAGCCGCTGAACGTGCCGCAGAGGGTGTTCTTCACCAGCGGCGCAATCGGGATGAACTCGGCGTCGTCGTACACCATGCCGTCATAGATTTCGTCGCTGAAGATGACGAGATTGTGCTGTTCGGCGAGGGCGACCATCGATTCGAGCGCCTCTCGACTGTAGACGGCGCCGGTGGGGTTGTTCGGGTTGATGATGACGATCGCGCGGGTTCGGCTCGTGATCAGACTGGCCAGCACTTCCAGGTCGGGATGAAACCGCTTCTGTGGCGGGCACGGGTAGTGCACGGGTCGGCCACCGTTTAGCGTGACGGCAGCAGTCCATAACGGGTAGTCGGGACTAGGTATCAAGACTTCGTCGCCGTCGTTGAGCAACGCGCGCAGGGTCAAGTCAATCAGCTCGCTGACACCGTTGCCCATGAACACGTGCTCTGCGGTCACGTTCAAGACCCCGCGTTCCTGCTGCTGCATCACCACCGCTTCGCGTGCCGGGAAAATGCCTTTCTGGTGGCAGTACGCCTCGCTGCTCGGAAGGTTCTCGATCATCGCCATGCGCATGGTTTCCGGCGTGCGGAAGCCGAATAGGCCAGGGTTCCCGATGTTCATCGAGATGATCTCGTAGCCTTGCCGCTCCATCTCGTGCGCGCGCTGCGCCAACTGTCCACGTATTTCGTAGCGAACGCCGCGCAGGTTGTCGCTGGTATTGATCTTGGTGTTCATGGATTGAGGTCCGGCGTCAGCGTGCCAAGTGATGGGGCCGGCTCAACGGGGCTCACCGGCTTCGCATTCCGTTCCCGTGCGAAGAGCATGTAGATCGATGGCACGAAGAAAAGCGTGAAGATCGTACCGATTGCCATCCCGCCAACGAGGACCAAACCGATACTGTTTCGGGCCTCGGCGCCCGGGCCGGTGACGAGTGTCAGCGGAAAGTGGCCGAAAACGGTTGCCGTGGTGGTCATCAGGATGGGGCGCAGGCGAATGGCTGCAGCGTTGCGGACAGCGTCGAGCTTCGCTTGGCCCTGTTCCTGAAGATCGTTGGCGAACTCGACGATGAGAATGCCGTTCTTCGAAACGAGGCCGATCAGGGTCACGAGGCCGACCTGCGAATAGACGTTGAGCGTCGTGGTCCAGCCGTCGGTCCAAAAGTGTAGGTTCGGATTGGGCATCTTCAAGAACGTGAAGATCGAAGCGCCGAACATGGCCAACGGCACCGAGCCGCCCAAGATGACGAGTGGATCGCGAAAGCTATTGAACTGCGCCGCGAGCACCAAGAAGATCAGGGTCACCGCGAGCGCGAACGCAGGGACGAACTTGTTGCCTTCTTTGCGAAGTTGCCGGGACTCGCCCGTGTAGTCGGTGCTGTAGCCGCGTGGCAAGATCAACGCGGATTGCGTCTCCAAGAACGCGAGCGCTTCGTCGAGTGGGCGAACCGCGACGCCGCTCAGCTTGACCGAGTTGAGCTGCTGAAAGCGATTGAGCGAGCGGGGAACCACACGATCCTCCACGGTGGCGATCGTGCTCAGCGCAATGAGCTGGCCATCGGGCTTGGTCACGTACAGGCGTTCGAGCTGGTCGGCGTTCAGGCGCGCGGACCGTTCGAGCTGCGGAATCACCTTATAGCTCCTCCCTGCGATGCTGAAGCGGTTGACGTAGTTGCCACCGACCGCCGAGCCCAGCTCCTGGCCCACCGCCTGCAGGCTCAGGCCAAGCTCGGCCACCTTGTCGCGATCGAACGTGATCTGGGCTTCCGGCTGATCGATCTTTACGTCGATGAGCGGCGGGAACGCAAACATCCCGCTCGTGGCGGCCTTCTGTTGTAGCTCCCGAACGAACTGCAAGATCTCCCTCGGCTCGGCGGTCGACCCGACGACGAACTCCACCGGGAAAGCGCCGCCGCCTGGGAGCGCCGGGGGCAAGACTGGGAAGGTCTGAATCCCGGGGATCTTGTTCACATCCGCCGTCACCAACGGCATCAGCTCGAACGCCGTCCGCTTGCGCTCATCCCATGGCTTTAGACCCATGCCCCAAAAACCGCTGCCCGGCGAAGTGATCTGAAACGTAAATTCCGTCTCGGGATAGCTCATCGCCATCTCGTTCACCGCCTTGATCGACGGCGCCAGTTGACCGAGAGTCGAGTTCGCAGGCGTATTGACGACCCCGAAGATCACGCCTTGGTCTTCGGTGGGGGCGAGCTCGCTTTTCGACATCACGAACAGGACCACAGCCAAGCCGCTCAGTGCCACCCAAGCAAGATAGATGGCTGGCCGGGCGTTGAGCGTCACGTCCAGCCAGCGCTCGTAGATATCTTTCAGGCGGCGGAAACCGCGGTCGATGCGAGCGGGGAGCCCGCGTTCGCTCCTTGTTTCTGGCAGGAATTGCGCGGACATGACCGGCGATAGCGTAATTGCGACGATACCGGAGATGAGCACGGCGCCCGCCAGGGTGAGGGCAAACTCTCGGAAGAGCGCACCGGTCAAACCCCCTTGGAACGCGATCGGCGTGTAGACTGCAGCCAGCGTGATCGTCATCGCGATGACGGGCCCGATCAGCTCGCGCGCCCCCTTAATCGCGGCCTCGGTGCGCGTCATGCCCTCCCGAAGATGTCGTTCGATGTTCTCGACCATGACGATGGCGTCGTCGACGACCAACCCAACCGACAGCACGATCGCCAGGAGTGTTAGCAAGTTGATCGTGAATCCGAAGAGCTGCATCAGGAACACGGCGCCGATCAGCGAGATGGGGATGGCGATGACTGGCACGATCACGGCTCGGAAAGACCCCAAGAACATGAAGATGACGAAGATCACGATTGCGAGCGTCTCGCTCAAGGTCTTGATGACCTCGCTGATCGCGCTCTGGATGTACTTGGTGGCGTCGTACGCAATCTCCCCGCGTAGCTGTTTGGGGAGCTCTTCCTTGATGGCATCGAGCTCGGTGCGGACCCGTCCGATGACATCGAGGGCATTGCTGTTGGGCAGCACCCATACGCCGACAAATACTGCGGTCGCACCCGTGAAGCTCACTTGATCGTCGTAGCTCACGGCGCCAAGGGCGACCTCTGCGATGTCCTCCAATCGAACGATGTCACCATCTTCCTCACGAACCACGAGACGCTTGAACTCTTCGACCGATTCGAGATCGGTATTGGTCGTGAGATTGACCTGAATCAGCGCGCCCTTGGTCTGACCGATCGCCGCGAGGTAGTTGTTGTTCGCGAGCGCGTTCCGCACCTGTGAGGGACCGATTTGGTGCGCCGCCATGCGCTCCGGGTCGAGCCAAATGCGCATGGCAAACGTGCGGGCCCCGAGGATCTCCGCACGCTGCACACCATCGACCGCGGAGAGGCGAGGCTGAACGGCGCGGACCAAATAGTCGGTAATCTCGTTCTGTTTGAGAAAATCCGACGAGAAGCTGATGTACGCGGAGGCGAACTGGCTGTCGACGGACACCACGTCGAGAACCGGAATCTCGGCCCCCGGGGGCAGGTCACCCCTAACCTGATCGACCTTCGCGCCAATCTCGGAAAGCGCTCGCACCGCATCGTAGTTGAGGTCGAGGTTCGCGCGGATGATCGAGACACCCTGACGGCTTTCGGACTCGATGTAGTCGATTCCATCAGCGGCGGCGATAGCCCTCTCGATAGGGGTCGTGATGAAGCCGCGCACGAGCTCCGCATTGGCGCCGACGTAGGCGGTAGTTACGGTGATTGCCGCGTTCTCGCTTCGTGGGTACTGCCGCACGGTGAGCGAGCGAATGGCCTGCAGACCGGCGATGACGATGACGAGATTGACGACTATCGCGATGACCGGGCGGCGGATGAACAGGTCTGTGATCTTCACGGTGGTTCCCGGACGGGGCTATTCGTTGGGCGGGTTCGGTTCGGTGCTCGTTTTGGGAGCCAAGTCGTTGCGGATGGTGACGACCGTTCCGCTTCGTAGCTTGAACGCTCCCGTCGACACGACCACATCGCCAGCTTTGAGACCGGAGCTGACTGCGACTAGGTCTCCGCGACGCTCCCCCAGACGCACGAACACCTGGTCGGCGATCTGCTGCTTCTCGCCGGACTTGGCCTCTCGCTCCTTCGTGACGTAGACGGAGTCGCCATACGGTGCGAACAAGACGGCACTTGCGGGAATGACGAGTAGGTCACGGGCCTCGGGCTCCAGTACCGTCACATCGACGAACATTCCCGGCCGAAGCTTTCCGTCGGGATTCTTGACGATCGCCCGCACGTCGAAGTTGCGTGTGCTGACGTCGACCTCGGCATCGATCACCTCCACCGTCCCTGCCCATGTCTCGTCCGGAAAAGCGTCGGTGCGGATGGAAGCCACATAGCCGGCCGCGATCCGCGATAGCGCCTGCTGCGGAAGCGAGAAATCGACATAGATGGGATCGGACGACTGCAGAGAGACGATCGGAGTGCCGGCTTGCAGAATCTGACCGAGATCGATCTGACGGATCCCAAGGCGGCCTGTAAACGGGGCGCGGATCGTCTTTTTGGCGATCACCGCTTTGACGTTGGCCACGTCGGCGGCGGCCTGGGTAGCCTTCGCAGCGGCGGCGTCGACGTCGGCCGCGCTAACCGCGGCGGTAGCAGGGAGATTCTTTTTGCGCCGGAAGTCCAGGTTTGCCAGCTCGGCACTCGCCACGGCCGAGGCGAGCTCGGCTCGCTCGATCGAAGTATCGAGTCGCACCAGCAAATCACCCTGCTTGACCATCTGCCCCGATTCGAAGGCAATCTCCGTGATCGTCCCGGGAACTTCGCTGGCGACGGTCACGCCTTGGACCGCCACCACACTGCCCACTGCGGCCAGCTCAGGCTGCCAGTGAACCTCGCGCACCTCGGCAGTCGTCACCGCCTGCGCTGGTGGCACGAACGATTTGCCCGCGGCCATCATGGCGCGGATCTGCGCCGCCTTTATGCCACCGAGAACGAGAACGATGAGCACGACCGCGCCTGCTGCCAGGAGGATGGGTTTCTTATTGCGTTTCATCGTGGAAGCGAGGCGGGTCAGTCGGGGGACGGGTGTTCGCCAGCTGACTTAGCGCTCCTAGCGCCGGTCGCAAACCCCCCAAATTCCGATTTCAGGGGTCGATCGGCAATGCAACGTCCGCCCGTGTCCAGGCTTGCTTGAAGGCAGAGGTCACCTGCGCTGCCTCTGCTCGCCTACCTTGCGCACTCAACGCTTGCGCCAGCCCGAACAGCGCCCAGCCGTTGCGTGGGAAGACCTCGAGGTCCTCGCGGTAGACTTTTTCCGCCGCTTTGGGTCGGCCGGCTTTCAAGTAGACGGCGCCGAGAACATTACGCGTGGAGGTGTACCAACTCGGCGGCTCGTCGTAGTTCTGCTCGTCTTGAAGCGCCACAGCCTCTTTCAAGGCGGCGATCGCAGCAGTCCATTGCCGTCGTTCGGCAGTGAGCTTGCCGGTCAACAGCCGTTCGGCGATCTGCATCAGGCTCTTGGCCGAGTTGATCTCCCAGACGGTGATGCTTTCGAGTCGTTCGTCGGCGACGATCACGCGAAGCGCATCGAGCTCTACCTGGGCCTTGGCGAGCTGTCCGAGGGACGCAAATGCGAGCCCGCGCGCGTAGTGCCAGACCCCGGTCGGATAAGGCAAATCCTCTGCGGGTTTCGGGTAAGCCAAGACTTTGTCCCAGATCCCGAACTGCGCCATCACGTAAAGCGGGGTGATCCAGTAGTGTTGGAGCGTCGTCAGTCCGGGTTGCCGCATCATGTCCTCGGGCACGTGCGCGCTCATCGCGTTGGCCGCGTCGAGAGCCACTTCGCTCCGCCCCTCGAGAGCTGCCGTTCGTGAGAGAAAATGATAGTTGTGCGGATGATAGGCGAGGGGGTAGATGCCCTGCGCGCGGCATTGGGTGATGTATGCCTGGTCCGCTTCGAGGGCAGCTTGGTTCGCCTCCGAGGCCGCGTGGTAATCGCCGACGCGGATGTACACATGCGCCGGCATGTGAACCAGATGTCCCGCGCCTGGCGTGAGCTCGGGCAAACGCTTTGCCGATGGGAGAGCTCGTTCCGGAGCATGAGAGGCTTCTAGGAGGTGAATGTAGAGATGGTTGGCCATCGGGTGATCAGGAGCGGTCTGCAGCGCGATTTCGAGAACGCGTTCGATCTCTGGGGTCCATGCTCGAGCCTTGCCGGTCTTGAAGTCCCAGAAGTCCCAGGGGTGCAGGTCCATCAGCGCTTCCGCCAAGAGGACGGCGGCATCGACGTCCGCCGGATACTCGACGCTGAGTCGCTTCATCGCGTCCGCATAGGCTTGGTTGAGCGCGCGTCGATCGTCGCGAGGCTCCTCGACGTAACGCGCCGAAAGAGCGGCGATGTAATTCTGCTCTTCCGGGCTCACACCAGGGGCCAGGGCGAGGGCCCGCTGCAACGCCTCCCAGGCCTGTGCACCGGCTTCTGGCGACATGGGGGCGTTGATGTTGGGGCCCAGTACGTACGCGACGCCCCACCAGCACATGGCACAGCGATCATCGAGCGCCGCGGCGTGACGAAACGAGCGCTCCGCTTCCGCGTGATTGAAACCGAAAGAGAGCACCATCCCCTGGTCGAAGTAGCGCTGCGCCTCTGGGCGGCTCGTCGTGATCGGGTGGTGGTAGGTGCCTAGTCCTCCGAACATCGGGGCGCTGGGCTCGGCCCCCGAAGTCGATGATTCAGCGGCCATCTTGGAGGGGTTCTCGGGCGGTGGTTCGCCATGAGAGCACCCGAACCAAGAGGCTATGGCGGTGAACACGAGCCAGATCGCGCGCATCGTTCGCTCCTCGGGTTGGTCAGAGGTCTGCACAGCCCAATACCACGCGCGTGGGCAAGAGCGAAAGCAGGGCCTTCGCCTCGCTCGTGGCAAGCTGGCCGAGGCCTTGCGTTTTGGGGGCTCGTGATCTCCAATGCGTCATGCGCGGGCGACATTGCGGACGCAAAACGGCAATCGTGCTCTTCGCGTTGATCGCTGCGTGGTGGGTTCTCAGCGCGCCACCCGCCTATCTTGCGGTCGGACCCAGTGTCGATCTGGGGAGAGCCCCTGCGACGATCGTCGCAGTGCAAGCGCCGCCCGGAGCGCTCGGACGCGCGCTCGAGCGCGTACGCTCCAATGTGCCGGGTCATGACGACTTGCTCCTCAGAGAGGATGATGGATACGCCTTCGTCTCTGGGATGGACGGATGGATTTGGCGCGTGCCGCTCGATGGGGGCGGGGAACGTTTCGCGGACGTTCCGCTCATGCCATCTGGACTCCGGGCTGCACCGGAAAACGATGATGTGCTGTACTTCTGCGCATCACGATTGCACGGCGTAGACCACCCACCGAACGAACGTGTCGGGCTTTACCGATTGACGATCTCGACGCGCGCGGTGAGCCCCGTGGTGACTGATGTCGCAATGACACCTGCGATTCCCGATCAGAGTGAAAAGGTCTTCGCGGACGCGGACGGACGAGCGCCAACCGTCAATCAAGCAGCCATCGATGGAAGCAACTCGCGACCCCTGGCTTTTTGTAACGATTTGGACGTCAGTGCGGACGGGCAGCGAATCTACTTCAGCGAACCGATCGCCTATGAGGGTGCTTCGATGGGCGGCGGAGCGGTGGGCGAAGCGATCACGCTCGGGAAAAACGGTCGCCTATGGAGACATGACCTCGAGACCGGCGAGACCAGGCTGGTGGCCGATGGATTCCACTTCATCGATGGCATTCTCATCGACCCTCACCCGCTCGATACGCGCGAAGAGTCGGTCTTGGTGACCCAGACGCCCGGTTTCGCGATCACACGGTTGTTCGTCGCAGGGCCGCGCGCAGGAACAGCGGAGCCCATCTGGACAGGCTTGCCAGGAATGCCTGACGGCATGGATCGCGATGCGCAGGGACGCATCTGGATAGGCTTGTACAGGAAGCGCTCGACGTTCCTCACCTGGGTCCACAAGAACCCTTGGATCAAGCCGCTTCTCTTGCGCTTGCCGCTGGCGCTGCTGCCCGTTCCCAGTGAAACGGGAATCTTGGCGTTGAGCCCGGATGGCGCCACGCCGCTCTACTACGGCATCTACGAAGGGCCGCTGCTCCGCGATGCCGCCGTCGGCGTTCCGGGCAAGGACCACCTTTACATTGCAAGCTTCGACCGGGAACAACACGGGCTCATCCGAATGCGCTACCCAGCGATGGACTGAACGACGCCTTCGTGCTCTCCAAGCAGCCAGGGCCCTAGGGACGTTTGGCGACGCTCCGCGAGCGTGGGAGATCAACTTCGGCTTTGGCGTAGGAGTGAGCGCGCTTCGCCGATCTCCCTGGCCGGAAAGAGGGAACCTGGGTAGGCTCCGACAGTGCAGATGGAGGCATGCCGGACGTTCCTCGGCGCGCTCAATGACGGGAGAGAACAGCATGAAGAGACGCGGCGACGGTGACGAGGTTCGAGCCAAAGAGCGCTCGACGATTTCGCCACTCGAGCAAGAGTTGGGCGCCAGCGGGCGTTCCCGGCGACAATGGATGGTGGCGTCGGCCGCCGTGGTTGCGGGGTCAGTCGTGGCGTGCGGCGATAGCGGCGACGGCGGCACCGAGCCAAGTGCATGCGCGGCGGACGGAACTGCACCGGCAACCCTGCCTTCCTTCGGCAGCGAACGTTGTACGAACGAAATCGACTCGTCGCCGCTGCCTCCCGATGAGGGGCGCTTCGCTGCCTGGAACCAAGAGCTTCGCGGCCAAGCGGGAGGCAGGGAGTCCGCGTTCGTCGATCTGGACGCGCTCGATCACAACATGAAGTTAGTCGGCAGTCAGCTCGGGTCCCGCATCGCGCTGCGCTTGGTGGCCAAGAGTCTGCCCAGCGTCCGATTGCTCGAGTACATGATGGTCACAGCCTGCACCAATCGGATCATGGCGTTTTCTGAGGGGATGGTGGGAGACCTTCTGTGGCGATTCGGGGCTGATGTGGACATTCTGCTCGGAAGACCCGCCGCCGCCGCTGCTGCGGGACGCATCTTCGCGAGGCTCGATGCGCAGTCGTCCGGCAATGCAAATCCCGCCGGCGGGGTTCGCTGGCTGGTGGACACCCCAGAACGCCTCGCTGCGTATCGCGACCTCGCGGAAGAGCGCGGCAGTGCGCTCCGCATCGCTGTCGAGATCGATGTGGGTTTACGTCGCGGTGGCGCACTCGACCGAGACGAGCTTCTGGCGATGCTATCGATCATCGACGACTCGAGCCTGCTGCAGTTCACCGGGTTCATGGGGTATGACGGACACGTTCCCTTCGCGCCGGAGGGCGCCGATCCGGCCCGGGAGTTCGCCGAGGTGCAGTTGCGGTATGCAGATTTCGTGCAGGCTGGGAGCGATGCATTCCCCGCGCTTTTTGACGGGCCGCTGGTTTACAACGGCGGAGGAAGTCGGACCTACCATCTGTATACCGACCAGTTGCAAACCCCGATCAACGAGGTGGCCATGGGCTCGGCCTTCTCGTACCCGTTTCACTTCGCCGACCTGCCCGAGCAAGCGCTCCGGCGAGCGACGTTTCTCGCGTCTCCCGTCCTGAAACGGATCGATCCGGCCGAAATTCCATTCGCCCGTGGCCTCCTTCCGGCGATGGCACAGAACAATCCCGATTTGCAGGTCGCCTTCTACCAAGTTGCTGCTGGGTTTCCTGGCGAGCACGTGTTTCCTGAAGGGCTCGTCCCGAATCCTGCGATTCCGGGCTCGGAAGGGGTCAACAACCTCCTTTCAAACCAGGCCGAGTGGTTGGGTTCGCGAGAGGTCGCGCTGCAGGTTGGTGACTTCGTCTTCTACCATCCATGGGAGGGCGACGGCGTTCGCTGGCTCAGTCGACTGGACGTTCTTCGAGGTGGAAAGCTCGTGGACCAGTGGGGCACGTTTCAGCCCGGCATCCGGTTGGTCTAGCGTCTTGCTCGGGTCAATCTTCGTCTTTGTGCCGCGCCTCTCGAAGACGTGATTCGGCCTCGCGTCGTTGGAGCTCGGCTTGGTCGCGTAGTTGCATGGCACCCTTGAGGTTCTCGATGAGCTCGGCTTGGTCGCGAAGGCTCTGGTTGAGATGGTTGGTCACCACGTCGACGCTGACGACAGCGATCCCGCAGAACACCGCGAAGAGCGTCGTCACGCGGAGCCAGTTCATGAAATGGGCAGGCTCGTAAAAGCCCGTCGTTTCGACTGCCATGACTCCAGTGGACAAGAGGGCCCCGGCGACGAGCAGACCGAGCAAATTCATCGCTAGAACGAGCATCGTGACTCGACGCCCGAACAAGACGGATGCAAGCACGCTCTCACACGCCAAAATCAAGATCGGGCCGGCCAGGTAGCCCACTGTAAGCAGCGAAAACATGCCTACGGCGTAAAGCAGCCCGAGGAAGCTGAGCGCTCGCGCCGCGTAAGGCAGACGCTTGGCAAAGAAGAGGATGATGAAACCGGAGTATAGAGCGATGGCGCCGCCCGCGATTCTCCAGGACTCGAGCTCTATCGCGTCCAGCAGGGACCGGATGAATGCCAGGCCGCCCACCAGGACGGCGATGAGCAGCGATGCGTGGAGTACCTGCTGACGCAGGCTCCGGGCTTCGCGTATGACGTCCCTATTCGGTGAAGTGACGAGGTTGATGGGCACGCGCAAGGATGGTAGCCCGTGAGCAGGCCAGGCTCCAGTCGCTTCGATCGTCCTGCTGGCGCTATGCGCGGAACGATTCTACATTTCACGACAGCTGTAGCGCCGAGCTCGTATGAAGATTCACACCCTGCGCCCGTTGACCGCGATCCGTGCCGTTCGTGACCTTTTCGCCAATCCGAACGACACGCAGTACGTCTTCGAGATCATCGATGCGTTGCAAGGACCTGCGTTGATGAGGATGCGCGACAGACTTCGGAGAAGCGAGCAGGGGCGCCGACTGCTGTCCGAGCAGCCGGATCTGCTCCCCTTGCTGAACGATCGAGAAAGCCTGCGCAGACTCCCCGAAGGAAGCCTCGGCCGAGCTTACCTCGCGTTCGTCGAAGCGGAGGGGATCAGCGCCAACGGCCTGGTTGGCGCATCGGAGCTGTCCCGCCAAGGAACTGAGGCGGCGGAGCTGCGGTGGATTCGTGACTGGTTGCGCGACACCCACGACCTTTGGCACACCGTGCTCGGTTACCAGGGTGATCTGGTGGGCGAGGCGGCTCTCCTGGCGTTCAGCCACCACGAAACGCGGAACATGGGCGTCGGTATGATTGCGACGGTCGCCTGGTTCAAGCTCGGCCGGCTCACCGATCCCGCCATCGGCGCCCGTCACGCGATCGCGGAGGGCCGTCGACGCGCTAAGCATGCGGCCTGGTTCGTCGAGGTGCCTTGGCATCGGTGGCTCGCGCGTCCCGTCGAGGAGGTTCGCCGCGAGCTCGGGGTGGAAGGCGTCGCGCAGTACACACCCGTGCGCTCGCACGAGGTCGACGTGAGCCTGGTGGCGTAGGCCGCTGGCCTCAGGTTTTGCGCAGCACCGCCACTAGAAAGCCACCGAAGTATCGAAGTGGCGAACGTCCCGCGATGCGCTCGGCTCGGCACAAGCCAGCAGCGACGAAGGGTAGTCGGTGGACCGCCGCGAAGGGCGTGAGCACGCGTATTCCGTAGTAGTCGAGCAGCTCGACACCTGACGGTAGCCGATTTGAAATTGCACGGGGGGAATCCCAGCGGGTCGAGATGTCGGCTTCGGTTCGACCCCTGCCGATCGGTTGCGGGCCGGCGGCCCTTTTCGCGAGGTAGCGAAGGCTCCAGGGATTGTAAAACTCGAGCAAGAGATGCCCGCCGGGCCGTGTGACGCGGGCTGCCTCCCGAAGTGCGGCATCGATATCGGGGACGTGCGCCAGTACCTTGAAGCCATAGGTGAGATCGAACCGTTCATCTTCGAATGGAAGCTCGCACAGGTTGCCGATGCGAACGTCGAGGCCGCGGTCCCGAGCTCGTTTCGCCATGCCCTCGGAGAGGTCGACCCCCACGGCATGTTTTGCAACCTTCGCGACGCGGGCGAGGATCAAACCCGTGCCGCAACCGAGCTCGAGCACCCGCGCATCCCGGGCGTAGGGCGCGACGAGCTCGAATTCGAGCTGGTCGATCATCTGGTGGTAGCCCCGCTCCCGCCCCCGCTCGTACGAGTCGCTGAAGTCGTCGTAGTATCGGCGCACCTCGTCTTCTGATTCGTCAGGCGAGGATTTCTTCGTAGAGCTGTTCATACGATTCGGTGACCGTTCGGGGTGAGAACTTCGAGGCCGCGAGCGAGCGAGCCTTCTGTCCGAGCGCTGCACAGAATGCCTGGTCGGCGCTCAGCTTCTCGATCGCTTCGGCCAAGGCTTCGGCGTTTGTGTCCACAGCGACTGCACCGCCGTCATCGGCGAGCTCCGCAGAGGGCGTTCCGCGACCGACCAAGACGGGGCGCCCGAGGCACATCGATTCGAGCGCGACGAGAGGGTAGTCCATTTTGGCGTAGGCGGTTGGGTTCACCATGACGACGAAGTCGCTGAGCGCCAGGAGCTCGTGAATCTGCGGCGTCTCGCCGAGCCAGTGTACACGTGGCGTCACGCCCAATTGCCTTGCTCGGTCGCGGAGGCGGAAGAGCGCTTCGTCCGCTTGCGCTGTCTTGCGGCGGCACGCGATCAAGAGCACCGCGTCCGAGCGGTTCCATGCGGCGAAGCCTCGTAACGCGATCTCCGCGCCACCGCCAAACTCCAGGTCTCCGGGATAGATCCAGATCGGTCCCGCTTCGGAAAGACCGTGCTTCTTGCGCAATGCGGCCCGTTCGTTTGGCGTCGGTTCTGCCAGCGTTGGAACGCAGGGCGGAATGATGCGCAGCGCATCGTCGCTGACACCATCTCGAAGGAAGTGTTCGTAAGCGTTTCGTGATAGGGCGACGGTAATCTCCGCGAAGAGTAGCCTTTTCAAAGGCGCTCCCTCGGATGGCATGCTGCACACCGTCTGAACGCTCGGCACTCTGCGGATCCCGTGGGCGAGTCGGCCGGCCGTTGACGTCTTCAGGTTGGGCGCGAAGAAGAAGTGCCAAAGATCACAGGAACGTCCAAAGAGGAGATTACGAAACACGTCCAAGTTGGAGCCACTGACCAAGACCGGACGATGGCGTCGCAGATGGCCCGCGATGTCGCGGACTAGGTTTTTGCTGCTGTCGTTCCAAGGCGGGGTGACCGGCTTTGACACAAAGAGAACTTCCCCCATGCGCATCCGGGTTACGCCGCGCGAGGATGGGTTGCAAGCCATTGACCTTCGAATCGTGAAGGGATAGCCAGGAGCTACCGTGCTAGCAGGACGACGAATCGCCGTGGTGATGCCGGCCTACAACGAAGCGAAGCTCATTGGGGCGACGCTCGAAGGGATTCCGTGCTTCGTCGACTACGTCATCGTCGTCGATGATGCGAGTAACGACGGCACGTCGACGGTCGCACGGGCTGTCGAGCGACCGATCGAGCTCATCCGGCACGAATCCAACCAGGGTGTTGGCGCCGCCATTGCGACGGGTTTCACGCGCGCACTCTGGCTCGGCGCAGATCTCACGGCCGTGATGGCAGCCGATGGTCAGATGGACCCCCTGGACCTGCCGGCGTTGTTGACGCCTCTGCTCGCGGGGGAAGCCGACTACGTCACGGGTGACCGGCTCGGCTGGCCCGCGGCGAGAGCGGCGATGCCCTGGCACCGTTGGCTCGGGAACCAGTTTTTTTCATTTCTGACGAGACGCGCAATCGCTGTCACAGTGCGGGACTCGCAGTGCGGTTACGCGGCGATGAATCGCCACGCGCTACAGCTGCTAGATTGGGATCGATTGTGGAAGGGATACGGTTATCCGAATGATCTCTTGAGTCGTGCGACGCTCTGCGGCCTGCGTGTGCGCGACGTTCCGGTGCGACCAGTGTACGGAACGGAGCAGAGCGGAATCCGCCTGAGGCATGTGATGCTCATCATACCGTTCGTGATTGCACGCGCGTGGTTTCGTAGATTCACGCAGCGGCGAGAGCTCGCACGCTCCGCGTCGCTCGGCTAGGAAAGCATATGGCGCAGATCGACATTTTCAACGGCGACGCGGACGGCATCTGCGCGTTGACTCAGCTTCGCAACGCGGAACCCTTGCGCGGCACACTGATCACCGGCGTGAAGCGTGACATTGCCTTGGTTGAGAAGGCGGAAGTCACCGCCGGCGATCGAATCACGGTGCTCGACATCAGCTTCGACAAGAATCGGGAAGGCGTTCTGAAGGCGCTCCAGGCAGGCGCGGAGATCTTCTACGTCGATCACCACTTTGCCGGCGAAATCCTCGACGACGATAGGCTCACCACGATCATCGATCCCGATCCCAACGTCTGCACGAGCCTTCTGGTCAACGGGTACCTGAAAGGGAAGCACGTCGAGTGGGCGATCACCGGCGCCTTTGGCGACAACCTGAACGCGGTTGCCCGCGCCATCGCCGCGCCGCTCGGCCTCTCGGAGAAGCAGCTTACCGTTCTCGAGAGCCTTGGAATCTATATGAACTACAACGGGTACGGCTCGTCGCTCGAGGATCTGCACTTCGCACCGGCTGAGCTCTTCGAGCTGGTGCGACCGTATCCAACGCCGTTCGCGTTCGTCGAAGAGGCTCGAGCATCGTTCGAGAAGTTGGCCTCAGGCTACCAGCAAGATATGGCCTGCGCGGCCGCGGTGAAGCCCCTCCGCGAGTCCGAAAAGACCGCGGTCTTCATCTTTCCCAACGAGGCTTGGGCGCGCCGCGTGTCTGGAGTCTACAGCAACGATCTAGCCAACGCGTCGCCGCGCCGCGCTCATGCCGTGCTCACCGAGCGCCAGGACGGAACGTACCTGGTGAGTGTGCGTGCGCCGCTCGAGAAGAAGCAGGGCGCGGATACGCTCTGCCGGCAGTTCCCGACCGGTGGCGGCCGTGCTGCAGCCGCTGGCATCAATGCGCTTCCGGGCGACCAGCTCGACGCCTTCATCGACGCGCTCGCTGCCAGTTACCCTTAGTTCCCGTGCGCAGTCAGCGGTGTCCGATGCCCGCCCAAACGCAGTCGTGCAGGCGATTGGCCACTGCTTTCGGATCGGGCGCGAGGTCGCAGAGCTTGAGACCATCGTCGATCAACAAGAACGCAGCACCATGCACCGACGACCATGCGAGGAGCCCCGCATCTCGCGTGTTTGCCGACAACAGACCTTCCTCCTCGCAGGCAGCGAGAACCTCTTCGAGCACAGCAAATGCTGCATCCCCACTCTCATAGAGCTCAGGAGCTTCCCGCGCAGGCATCCATCCAAACATCAATCGGAAGAGCTCCGGGTGCTTCGATGCGAACTCGAGGTAGCCGACGCCTGCTCGCCGGAGCCGGTCTTTGGCATCGCTCGCGCCATTTTGGGCGTCGAGCATCATCTGGCGCAGGCGCTGAAAGCCCCCGGTTGCCAGCGCCGCAAGGAGCCCGTCCTTGTCCTCGAAGTGGCGATACGGGGCACCGGGGGTGACCCCGAGCTGACGGCCAAGCTTCCTCAGAGACAGCCCCGCCGGGCCGTCTTTTTCGAGCAGGGCCTCGGCCGCTTCGAGGAGCGCGTCGCGTAATTCGCCGTGATGATAAGCCTTTCTGAGGAGCGCCATGGTTGGAACGTAACTCATTTCAATCTCGTGAGTAAACAGTGTTGACATTCGAAGTGAACGACGTATACATAGATGTATACGGTGAATACATCAGGAGGTCAACATGAAGAATCAAGCACGGATACTCGGAATCGTTTTGGCTCTCGGCACCAGCGGCTGCGCAGGGTTTGGCCTGCAGCAGGGGTCTAGCCTCGGCGCCCAGCTTCAGCAGGAGCAGGGACTGGACCAGCTCTGGAGCTCCGGCAACAGGGTTCCCACCCAGGGGGTGGAAATCCCGCTCTACGCGGACCAAAGCCTAGGAACGCTATGGAACCCCAGCGCGGAGGGGCCGACTGGTCCGAGCGGGGCTCGTTTCGTCCAGAATCGGGCGCTCGGAAGTCTGTGGCTCTCGGCTTCAGCGCCGTCCAAGATTCTCGCGCAGTAGGGCACGAGAGGGCGAGCCCCGCGACGTACACAATATTACAACCTGTTAAGTTGCGCCGCCGGAAGGGCAAGTTTACATTATGTAAATAATGACCTTGCTCGTCGATACCCAGGACGCCTTGCCTCCATCGAAGCCGATTCCGCGCCACAAGGGCCATTGGCTCTGGGGCGGAACGTTCGACTTCCAGCGGAACCCGGCGGAGTTTGTGCTGGAGGGACACGAGAAGTACGGCGACGTGTTTGTCACCCGTGTGCTGACGGGCCAGTCGTATTTCATTCGCGATCCGGAAGTCGTGAACGCGATCAACGTCACCCAGGCCAAGCACATCCAAAAGCCAAAGGTGGTGAAGCAGATGTGGAAGCCGTTTCTTGGCAACGGATTGGTGCCGAACGACGGCGAGTCGTGGAGGCGTCAACACAAGCTGATCATGCCGGGCTTCCACAAGTTGCGTGTCGATGCGTACGCGCCGACGATGGTCGAGTACACGCGCGACATGCTGCGTGCTTGGAGGAACGGCGAGCAGCGTGATTTCAAGCAAGAGATGGTGAAGCTCACGTTGCGCGTAGTTGCGAAGACGCTTTTCGACACGGACCTTGCGCAAGACTCCGCGACGATACACCAGGCCATGGACGACATCAGCGAAGCGTTGATCGATCACGCGCAGACCCCGATTCCGGCGCCGCGTTGGTGGCCGTCCGAACGCAATAAGAGAATGGTTCGCGCGCTCGATGCGATGGACGAGGTCATCGACCGGCTCGTGTCGGCTAGGCGTGCACAGCAAGAGGATTGCGGGGACCTCATGTCGCACATCGTCTTTGCGACCGACGAGCAGGGCAGCATGTCGGACAAGCAAATGCGCGACGAGCTGATGACCCTCATCTTCGCAGGTCATGAGACGACCGCGCACACGCTCACCTGGGCTTGGTATCTACTGGCGAAGCATCGAGACAAACTCGCCAAGGCGCAAGAAGAGATCGATCGCGTCCTCGGCGACAGGCCGATCGGTGTCGAGGACCTACCCGACCTTCCGTACCTCGAGATGTGCCTCAAGGAATCGCTTCGCCGTCTTCCGGCGGTCTGGATCTTTGCGCGCGAGGCGCAGAAGGACCTGCGCTTGGGTGACTACTTCTTTCCAAAGGGGTCGATTCTCGCGATCAGTCCACTCGCTACCGGTCGCAACGCGAAATACTTCGACGAGCCCCTAGCGTACCGGCCCGAGCGATGGACACGCGAGTTCGAGCGCAGCCTTCCAAAAGGGGCCTACGTGCCTTTCGCAGCCGGGCCTCGGGTCTGTCTCGGTAAGCAGTTCGCCATGATGGAAATGCGCATCATCCTCGGCACGCTGGTTCAAGCCGTGGACATCAACATCCTGGACGGCTTCGAGCCCGACCTCGTGCCCGAGCTCTCGCTCAACCCAGGCGAGCGCGGCATGCAGATGAGGGTCCGTTTTCGAAGTAAATACCGCTAAGTCAAAAAATTCCAGTTTAATCCTTGACGCAGTGCGTCGTGCAGCCCAAGTTGGGGGTTCTAAGGAACGCAGATGGAGCGCCCAGGCAAACCAGCTGCCGAATCGATTGGGGGTTTCCCATGGATACTGCACTTCACGTCCTCATCTTGTCTCTCGTCGCGCTGCACGTGGCTGCCCTTGCCGGAGGAGGCATCGGTCTGCTCGTCATGCGCTGGCTCGGTTACGATTCGGAGATCTCCACCCCGACGCAGGCACGAGAATCGCTTCCCTGAGTCCATCAAGGAGCCATCATCGGAGCTCTACGTCAGCACCAGGATGCCTGGTGGCTCCCCGGCTGCTCTAGAAGCTCGCGCAGGTTTGCGGCCACCACTCGATAACCGACGTTGCCGTAGAGCTTCTGCCTACCGTGGTTCAGATAGTACGTAGGGCTTCCTTCGATCTTGTGCTCGTCGCGCAGCTCGACGTCACGGCAAAGCTCTGCCATCGCTTCGCCGGACTTCAGCTTGGCATCGACTGCGGCCGTGGGGACCCCGACTCGAGCGAGGACGTCGAAAAGCACCTCGCGGTCCGAGATGTCGCGCGCATGCTCGAAGAACGCCGATCGAACCTGCCACGTCGCTTCCTCGAACAAGGTGCGGCCACCCAGATCATCGCGACGGGCGGGATCCACGACTCCTTCCTCGGACAGCAGGCGCGCTGCGCAGAGCATCTCGTGTGCCACCGCAGAGGTCGTGGGCGCAGTCTCGCGCCAGACGCGCTCGTTCACCGAGATGTGAGGGAAATCCTTGGCGACCGTCTGCACGTGCTCCCCAAAGGCGTTGAATCCGCCCCGGCGCTTCCAGCCTTCGCCAATCCGGTGGCGTGTGGCGCCGAAGATCGGGATGAACCGGTACTCCAGCTCGATCGAAGATCCATACTCCTTGCGCAGTTGATCCAAGCGCACCTCGGCCACATAGGCCCAGATACAAAGGACGTCCGAGACGTAGGAGATCTGGATGCTCATTCGAACAGAACGTAGGCGATGCCGGCGATGAAGAGAAGCGCGAACACGACGAGCCACTGGCGCCAGATATCACTTTGAAGAGCAGAGTCGTCGGCGGGCTCTACGGCTTCGGTCCGGCCACACTTCGGACAGCGGGGATCGTGGCCCTCTTCCTCGGGCACGAACTCGTGATCACAATCGGCGCAGATGTAGCGTTCCGCCATGCCGCTCACCATCGAGCGATGCCGCCCAGGTCGTAGACGTTCGCGAATCCACGGCTTTCGAGCAATCGTTTCGCCGACGCGCTGCGCACCCCGCTCTGACAGTAGACGACGATCTGTCCGGAGGGGTCCCCGAGCTCGTCGACGCGTCGGCCGAGCTCCTGGACGGGGATGTTGATGGCCCCCTCGATATGACCCGAGGCGAACTCCTGTGGGCTGCGGACATCGAGGAGCGTCGCGCCTTCGGCGACGAGCTGGTGCGCATCGGCTTTCTGGATCGGGGAGGCGCTGAAGCGCGTGTAGAGCACGACCGCAACGATGATGCCCAAGACGACTAAGATGAGCTTGGAAAGCATGGGCCCAAGGATAGTCGGGCAAGTCGCTAGCGCCACAGGTCGCGTCTGGGTCCGGAAGCCTGGATGCCGGCTGGCAAGGGATCGCGTACGGTTGCGCGATGCGAAGAACAGGGAACGAAGCGGTGTTCTTGCTGGTGGCAGCGAATCTCGCGCTGGCCTGCGGTGGCTGCGGCGCCGCAGCCGGCGGTGGTGGTGGCAGTGGCGGCGGGGGCAGCGCCGGCACCGGCGGTGCTGGTGGCAGGCCCGAGCCCCGGTTCGAGGAGTTCGCTTGGCGATCCGACACCCCCGACGTGCGCGTGGAGCGGCTATGCGCTGAAGCCGCGGCGCCCGACGAAGCGCCCGATACCACGTTCATCGATTGTGCGATCGAAGGCGCGAGCTTCGCGTCGGTGGAGCCCACGGCGCAAGACGAGCTGCTGGTGCTCGCATACAACATCCTGCGCGGCTTCGAGGTCGATGCGCAGCTCGAGATGATCACGAGCGGAGTCGATTTCCCCGTACCCGACATATTGCTCCTGAGCGAGGTGGACCGCGGTTGCCAGCGCACGGAGTTCCGGAACATCGCGCGCGATTACGCCGAACGACTCGGTTACTACTACCTGTACGCAACGGAGTTCGTAGAGCTCCCGGGCGACCGCGGTTCGACTGGGCCGTACGACCCGCCGATCTGCGAGCACGGTAATGCCATCGTGTCTCGCTATCCGCTCGGCAACGTTCGACAAATCCGACACGCGGAGAACCTGAGTTGGTACACGCCGCCGGGGACACCCAACCCCGACGAGCCCCGGCTAGGCGGGCGAATTGCGATTGCGGCGGACGCGAAAGTCGGGTCGGCGCTCGTCCGGCTGTATGCGATGCACCTCGAATCGACGCTCAGCGCCTTGGACATCCGCGACGCGCAGGCCGAAGAGATCGCGGCGGACAGCGAAGGACTGAGCCATCCGGTGATCGCCGGTGGTGACATGAACACATTCTTCTACTTCGACGACATCGAGAAGGGCACCCTGACCGAGCCCGCAGTGAAGTCGTTCATCGATCGTGGCTATGCCGACGCGCATCAGGATCTCGCCCTGCAGGACCGGTATACTTCGTTCGACCCTTTCGCGATGGTGATCGACTTGATCCTGACCAAGGGCGTCGAGGTCATCGGCGCGGGCCGCTGTCCTCCGGAGCGCTGCGGGTCGCTCTCCGACCATCTCCCCGTGTTCGCCCAGGTTCGCGGGGTGCAGCGGGACTGACGCAAAGGACGGCGCGGCCCCGAAAAGCGCGCTAGACCTGCGGCATGAGCGAGCCGAAGGGCAAGGCCGAGGGCCAAGAGAACGCACCCAACTTCATCCACGACCTCGTCCTGACCGACATTCGGGAGGGCAAGCACGGAGGTAGTGTCGTGACGCGCTTTCCTCCCGAGCCCAACGGATATCTGCACATCGGACACGCGAAGTCGATCTGCTTGAATTTCACCACCGCAGAGCTTTCCGAGCAGGGGCGCTGTCACCTCCGCTTCGACGACACGAATCCAGAAGCTGAAGACGTCGAGTACGTCGAGTCGATTCGTGAAGATGTGCGATGGCTCGGCTTCGATTGGGGCAGCCACGAATACTTCGCGTCGGACTATTTCGTGCGGCTCTACGATTGCGCCGTAGATCTCATCGAGCGTGGGCTCGCCTATGTCGACAGCCAGAACCTCGAGGAAATCCGGCAGGGACGAGGCGACTTCTACAAACCGGGCGTGCACAGTCCGTTCCGGAATCGGAGCGTGGGCGAGAATCTGGATTTGTTTTCGCGTATGCGCGCCGGTGAGTTCGACGAGGGCGCACACGTACTGCGCGCGAAGATCGACATGGCGTCCAAGGATGTGAACCTCCGCGATCCCTTGATGTATCGGATTCGCAAAGTCAGTCATCATCGCACGGGCGATGCCTGGTGCATCTACCCCATGTACGACTATGCCCATCCCATGTCGGACGCGTTCGAGGGGATCACACACTCGGTGTGTACGCTGGAGTTCGCAGACCACAACCCGCTCTATCAGTGGTTCGTCTCGCACTTCGACTTCGACCCAGTGCCCCGACAGTACGAGTTTGCGCGTTTGAATCTGACATACACGGTGATGAGCAAGCGCCTGCTCAAGCGGCTCGTCGAAGACGGGCACGTCGACGGTTGGGACGATCCCCGCATGCCGACCATCGCGGGGATGCGGCGTCGCGGCTACACCCCTGCGGCGATTCGGAGATTCGCCGAACGAATCGGTGTATCTCGACGCGACAGCATCGTCGATATGGGACTCCTCGAGCACGCGCTTCGCGAGGATTTGAACGAGACCTCGCCGCGCACCATGGCCGTCCTGCAACCCCTGAAGCTCGTCATCGAGAACCTCGCCGAAGACCAGGAGGTCGAGGTCGATGCACCGTTCAGCCCGGAGGACCCGAGTGCGGGCTCACGAAGCCTCAGCCTCACGCGCGAGGTGTTCATCGAGCGAGATGACTTCATGGAAGAGCCGGTGAAGAAATGGTTCCGCTTGGCACCCGGCAGGGAAGTGCGCTTGCGCTACGGCGCCCTGGTTACCTGCAACGAGGTGATCAAAGACGCTGCGGGTGAGGTCGTCGAGCTCCGCTGCACCTGGGACCCGGAGTCCAAAGGTGGCAACGCCCCCGACGGGCGCAAGGTTCGTGGAACGATCCACTGGGTCAGCGCCAAGCATGCGGTAGACGCCGAGGTGCGGCTCTACGACAGGCTCTTCGACGAGGAGAACCCTCTCGACGACGCGCACCAAGGGGAGTTCACCGATCGCATCAATCCCCGATCGCTGCAGGTGCTGAAGAGTGCAAAGCTCGAGCCGAGCCTTGCATCCCGCGGTCCCGGGGAACGCGTCCAGTTCGAACGGCTCGGCTATTTCGTCGTCGATCCCGACAGCAGCGCCGCCCGCCCTGTCTACAACCGCACCATCCAGCTCAAGGACTCCTGGTCCAAGCTCGTCAAGCAGAGCTAGCGGCGGCGCGATCGCCGAGCTGCGCCCTGTGGGGGGTCAGCTCCGCGTTGCCGACCCGTGGTACGCCGGGACCGGAACCGGACGTCTCGACCAGTAGGTCGCGATCGTGAGGCCCGAAATCAAGTGCCAGACCCCCCACCAGGCGGCGATGATCGCCATGCCGCCGAGGCCGTCGAAGAACCCGAAGATCAAAACCAGGGCGAGCGCCGAGTTCTGTATGCCCACTTCGATCGAGATCGCACGCGCATCGTAACGGTGGCAACCGAGGCCACGCCCCGTCCAATAGCCGAGCGTCAAACCCAGCCCGTTGTGGAGCGCCACCGCAAAGGCGACGTAGCCCACGTTCTGCACGAAGTGCTGCCAGTTCCCCACGAGCGCGCCGACGATGAACAAGCCGAACGCGGTGAGCGAGAAGATTTTCATGGGCCGCCGGACACGAGCAGCGAGCGCCGGCTTCTTGGCGGCGACCAACATGCCTACCATGAGAGGGATCCCCAGGATGACGAGGATCGTCTTGAACAGATCGAAGGGATCGAGGTTCACGTCCTTCAGAATCGCCGCGGTCCCTGGGTTCAAGCGGCCCCAAAATGCGAGGTTTGCGGGCGTCATCACGATCGCGAGGGCCGTCGAGATCGCGGTCATACTGACGCTCAACGCCGAGTTCGCTTTGGCGTGATGGGTGAGGAAGTTCGAGAAGTTACCGCCGGGGCAAGCCGCGACCATGATCATGCCTAGGGCGATGGAAGGCAGCGGCTTGATGACCAGCACCAAGAGAAACGTCATCGCGGGCAGCAGCAGGAACTGAGCGCCAAGCCCGATCATCGGACCGCGCGGGTCGCGGATCACGCGCTTGAAGTCGTCGACGCGAATGTCGAGGGCCACCCCGAACATGATCAAACCGATCAGAACGTTGAGCACCGCCAGGGTTGCGGGGTTGAAATTGAGCTGAACTTGATCGATGGCATCCATGCGGCGTCCCTGAGTACCACATCCAAGCCCGCCCCTGGCATCCAACCTCTGCTATGCTCGTACCCGCGATGCGCATCTTGTCCCTGGTCCTCGTGCTGACGCTCTTGGCCGCCGTGGTGTATCTGGCCTCGACGCTCATACGTGGACCCAGTCCGGCGGAGGCCGCGCGCATTGCTGCAGTCCTCGAGGATCCGGCACCCGCTGGCGAGCCCGATTCTTACGCCCATTGCGCCTCTTGCCATTTGCACGATGGGAGCGGGCGGCCCGACGGGTCGATCCCTCGACTCGCCGGACAGAGGAAATCCGTCTTGGAAAACAAGCTCTATCGACTTCGAGCGGGGATGATGCGTCTACCCGTGATGGATCCTTTCGCGCGGACCTTGGAAGCGCAAGAGATTCCCGAGATCGCAGGGTATCTTTCGACCATGCCCGTGCGCGACGCGCCGCCCAGAGACACGAGCGAAGCGGAGCAGGCTCATGCCGCATCGCTCTTCGCGCAGCATTGCGCCTCCTGTCACGGCGCGAACGCAGAGGGAAGCGACGGATTGTTCGCCTCCCGGCTCTGCGGACAGTACGCCGGCTACCTCAACCGCCGTCTCGACGAAGCCCAGACCCGGACGCGGGGCGATGCCGATGCGATCATGCAAGGCGTGGTCGCCGGGGTGCCGGACGGCGATCTCCGCCTGATCGTGGCTTGGCTGTCCGGCGGAAACGGGTGCACATCGCCATGATTGACCGCTTGAGTCGCCGACGATTCGTGCGCCTTACCGGAGGCGCCGCTGCCGCCGCGTCGCTCGGAGTGCCGGGTTTGGTGCGTGCTTCGGGGCCGGACGAGGCTCGTCCGGTCGACCGACACCTCAACGTGATCATCGTCGGCGCAGGGCTCTCGGGTTTGATGGCCGGCCGGGAGCTCCGACGGCGCGGGGTCGACTCGTTTCTCGTGCTCGAAGCGAGCGATCGCGTCGGCGGACGCACGCTCAACATGCCGATCGGCGGCGGGCACATCGTCGAGGTGGGTGGGGAGTGGATCGGCCCCGGCCAGGACCGCATCGCCGCTTTGATCGCCGATCTCGGCATCGGCGCCTACGATGCGTACTACGACGGTGACACCACGTATGACATCGAAGGTACGATCTCGCGCGGGTTCCTCCCAGACATGAGCCTCGCGGAAGCTGCCGATTTCACGAAGGTCGCGTGGCAGCTCGACCGTCTTTGCAAGAAGATGCCGATCGGTGAGCCATGGCGCATGAAGGGCGCAGCGGAGCTCGATCGGATGACGCTCGGAGACTGGCTCCGCGCGCGTGCATCGACGAGCTTCACGCCATCGGTGTTCCGCTTGATCACGCGTGCCGTCTGGGCGGGCTATCCAGAGCGCATCTCGCTGCTATGGGTGCTCCACTATCTGCGCGCAGCGGGTGGTTTGCTGCCCGTCATCCTCAACGATGGGGGCGCCCAAGATCAGCGCATCGTCGGCGGCTCTCAGGTGATCTCGGAGCGAATGGCTGCCGAGCTCGGAGATCGCGTTCTTCTGGGCAGGCCTGCGCTGCGCATCGAGGATCACGCCCCGAGCCGCATGCGGGTGGTGACCCCGGTCGAAACGTTCAGCGCCGATCGCGTGATCGTCGCCATGGCCCCTGCCGACACCATGCGCATCGATTTCACCCCGGCTTTGCCGAAACAGCGCCTCGACTTGGCGACCAGCTGGGCGCGCTTGCCCCGCTTGCCGCTGGTCAAAGCAGCCATGTTGTATCGAAGCCCGTTCTGGCGCGCCGATCGCCTCAACGGAGCCATGCAGAGCGATCGCAGCCCGATCCAGCTCGTCTTCGACAACTCCCCAGAAGACTCATCGATCGGCGTGCTCAGTTGCTTCCTTTCCGTTGTCGAATGTCCGCAGCTCGCCGACCGAAGGACCCGCGAAGAGGGCTTGAAGGTAGAGCTGGCGCGCTACTTCGGGCCCAAGGCCCTCGACGCGACGGGCTACGTCGAAAAGGATTGGTCGACCGACCCCTGGAGCACCGGCTGCATCACCCCGCTGACGCCTGGCGTGCTCACCGCGGCCGGCGAGCACCTGCGCAAGCCGAGCGGACGCATCTTCTGGGCGGGCACCGAGAGCGCGAAGCGTTGGTGCGGCTACATGGATGGCGCGATCTCCGCGGGAGCGCGTGCGGCAGGCGAGGTTCACGACTCGCTCCGGGCCTAGTTGGCTCCGATCGCGCTCAGGATCCAGGCGCGCGATTCGGAGGGGTCGATCACGGCATCGATTTCGAAGTGCGCTGCCATGTTGACCGCCTTTCCGCGCTCGTAGAGCTGCTCTACCATCTGCTCGAACATCTTCTTGCGCGCCTCGGGATCGGCTACCGCTGCGAGCTCTTTGCGAAAGCCGAGCTTGACCGCGCCCTGCAGGCCCATGCCGCCGAACTCCCCCGTAGGCCAGGAGATCGTGAACGTCGGTGCCTTGAAGCTCCCTCCTGCCATCGACTGGGCTCCGAGGCCGTAACCCTTTCGCAGTACGATCGTGCAGAAGGGAACCCGCAGCGATGCGCCCGTGGTGAACAGGCTAGCCGCTCGCTTCACGAGGCCGGTGTCTTCGGCTTCGGGCCCGACCATGAAGCCCGGTGTGTCGCAGAGAAAAACCAGAGGCACGCCAAAGGTGCTGCAAAGCTTCATGAACCGGCTCGCCTTGTCGGCGGCTTCGCCGTCGATGGCGCCCCCTAGATGCATTGGATTGTTGGCGATGATCCCGACGGGCTTGCCCTCGACCCTGCCGAGCGCGGTGACCATACCGGCTCCGAACCCAGCCGTGAGCTCGAGCACCGAGTCGCTGTCCGCCAAGGTCTCGATCACTTTGCGAACGTCGTACACTCTAAGCCGATTCTCCGGGACCGCCGAGCGAAGCCGGCGCTGATCCGCGCAGCTCCAATCGTTGATGGCACCCTGAAAATACGAGAGGTACTTCTTCGCCGCCGCGACCGCCTCGACATCGTCGTCGACGAGGATGTCGATCACCCCGTTGCGATACTGAGACGCCGAAGGCCCAATCGCCTCGGGCTCGAAGACGCCGAGCCCGCCGCCCTCGATCATGGCCGGGCCGCCCATGCCGATGTTGGAAGCTCGGGTCGCGATCACGACGTCGCAGCAACCGAGAAGCGCTGCGTTGCCGGCGAAGCATCGGCCCGAAATTGACGCCCACGAGAGGCACCTTGCCCGACAACTCGGCGAAGTATTGAAATGCGCGGCAGTCGAGACCCGCGATGATGTCGTAGTCGGTGTCGCCCGGGCGCCCTCCGCCACCCTCCGAAAACAGCACGACCGGAAGGCCTCGTTGGTCGGCTAACTCGAACATGCGGTCCTTCTTGAGGTGGTTCATCGTGCCCTGGGTGCCAGCGAGCACGGTGTAGTCGTACGACATGACGACGCACCGCGTGCGTGCGTTGCCAAAGAGCGTTCCGTTCACTCGACCGATGCCCGCGACCATGCCATCGGCCGGAGTCCGTCGGATCAAGTCTTCGATGGATCGACGCCTTCGCTGAGCCGCGAGGACCAGCGCGCCGTACTCGACGAGTGTTCCGTCATCGACGAGGTCTGCGATGTTCTCGCGCGCGGTCCGTTGACCGGTCTGTCGACGCTTCGCAACGGCTTCCGGCCGATTCTGGTCGAGACCAAACGCGTGGCGATCGATCACCTCTGCGAGATCAGCTCGAACATGGCCGAGAGAAGCCTCCGCGCTGACCTGCGCTGGAGTCTCGACGTGCTCAGCGGCTATCAGGAGCACCAAGGGATCCCCGGCTGCCACCATCTGGTCGGTTCGAGCGAGCACCTGCTTGACGATCCCGCTCCGTTCCGCGCTGACGATGTGCTCCATCTTCATCGCTTCGAGGATCACGAGCGTTTGACCGGTCGCTACTGTCTGACCGACTTGCGCACGAACGCTGACGACCAGTGCCTGCATGGGGGCTCGAACCTGGATGACGCTTTCGCTCATCTTCCCGTTCTAGCAGCTTCGGCGCTCGCGGCTTCGGGCCATCGGCCGTTCCTGCGTCGATGAAAGGCTTTCACTGTGCCCAGACGGTGCTGGGCTGTTATTCGAGCGTGCAGTCCGAGGCGCAGCCGTCACCGTTGGTGAGGTTGCCGTCGTCGCACTGTTCGCCGCCGTTCAGGTCGTCGTTGCCGCAGAGGTTGCAGACGCCAGCGGTGCACGCGGTGAGGTCGATCGAGCCGTTGAGCGCGTCGAAGATCTCGATCCCGCCGATCTGCGCAATCCGTGTTCCGACATAGTAAATGTCGAACTCGTAGGACGGATCGATGGCCGGGCTGATGAGCAGTTGGCTCAAGAGGGCGTTCACCGCGAAACGATCGATCCCGCTCCCGCCGAGGACGCTGTCGAACCCGTCCTTGGGACCCATGGTAATCTCGTCGTTTCCATTACCGCCGATCAACACATCGCTTCCCGGGCCGCCGTCCATCAGGTCGTTGCCGTTGGCGCCGTTGACGAAATCGTTGCCCGCATTGGCCCAGAGGATGTCGCCCTCGCGTCCCCCATCGATCGTCATGTCGATCAGGCTGATGAATCTGTCTGCGAGATGCATGATATCGCCCGCGTTTCCGGCGAGGATTTGCTCCACGCCGCAGACGGTCTGCGGAGCCAACGACGGGTCGTTCAGGAAGAGGGCGTCTCCGGCAGGAGTCCCGAGGATCGAGTCCGACACGCCGACGCCCTTGTACGTCGTAATGTTGGCGTTGACGGTGCCGACCAGTGCGAATGTAAATCCGCTATATGGATTGACATAGTACTGGTTGAACACCCGATCTTGACCGATGAAGCTCATGTTCGCTGCATTCTGAGCCGCGACGAAGGGCATGCCCAGGTCGCACTGCCCAACTTGGCAGGTTCCGTTACAGCTGTCGCAAGCGATCCCGTCGGGTGCAACGTCGAACACACATAGACCGGACGCCGGATCGCACGCATCCGCGGTGCACTCGTTGCCGTCGTTGCAGACGACGCCCTCGCACAAATCGGGGCAATCGACGGCAATGCAGGCAGTCTTATCGCAGTCGAGATCTCCGTCGCTTGCGACGACGCAGATCTCGATGGGACCCGGAAAAGCGGGATCACAATGGTAAGTCGTCAGCGCGCCGCTGGGATCGTCGAACGAGCCCACCGGAGCAGAGAGCGTGGTCGTCAGTCCCGGATCCGGGCCGGGCGTACAGACCGGGGGATTTGCGTCCGTGCAGGTTTGAGGGTCGCAGTTGTTGCCGCACGTTCCGTCCGGATCCTGCGCGACCACCTGGACCAGGGTGCTCGCGGCGCTCACGGGGATCGCATATGGATGTGCGGTCAGGTCGAAGAGCCTCGGGCACTCGTTACCGATCTCGAACTGGAACTGGCCTTCGGTGTCGCCCGTGCCGTCGGGCATGCCAATGCTGAGCTCGCAAAGGAGCGTGATGTCGACCATCGTGGTGCTCGTCTCGAGCACGGTGAATGGATGGCTCCCGAGGCACGCGACCTGGCCGCCGCGATACACGGATAACGACGCGGTGCATGGGCCGGGCGGAAGGTCGGTGATCGCTTGCCAGATCAGCGGATTGCGAGCGTCCACGATCTCGAATGCGCCGCTGACGTCGACCGAGTCGTTGTAGGCGTAGTCGCCGCCGGCCCCGCTGGGCGGAATGGGGGCGGAGCCGAGTGTGGTGCCTGCGCAAGTGATCCGATAGTCGACCCGGTCCGCTTCGAAGGCTGCCTGTCCGGACTGGGCCCCGAGGCCGTTGCCGATGGTCAGTTGGATCTCGGTATTGCCCGCCACTCCGTCCTGAGCGCAGGCTGCAAATAGACCAATAGAGAGGAGTGCAGCTAGGTTTCGAGATCGCATGGGTGAGCCGGGCTCGCTCGACCGGGGAAACAAATGGTTTAACAGAGTTGGGGTCTGGAGATCAAATGCAAAGATCGGCCTGCGTGTAAGCAGCCTCACAGATTGCGCAACTCGTTGCGTCCACGTGTGCTTGGCTCTGTCTGCCCGCGGCATTCCGTTGCGGCGGTCCAATCAGGTGTGAGGCCAGGTAGGACAAAAAACCAGACCATGGCCGGTCGTCTTGCATTAGGGTTGGCGAATGGAGCGAACCGAGAAGAACGTTCGGTTGGGGATGACCCTGCCGATCGGTGGCGCGGAACGGGCCGTCGAGCTTGCGCAAGCAGCGCGAGATCGCGGCTACGAGGAGATCTGGATGGCCGAGGTCAGCGGCGGCGATTCGTATGCCCTGGCTGGTGCGGTCGCGCAGGGGATGCCCGGGATGCGCATCGGGACGGCGGTGGTGCCGGCGCAAACGCGAACGCCAATGATGCACGCGATGGCGGCCATGACGCTCAGCCAACTGACCCAGGGCAACTTCATTCTCGGGATCGGACTTTCGTCTCCGAACATCGTCCGCGACTGGGCGGGCCAGCCGTACGACAAGCCGCTCACACGGATGCGAGAGCACGTCGAGGTTCTGCGCCAGATGCTCAGCGGGCAGAAGACCACGTACGAGGGCAGAACGCTTTCGGCCAAGGGCTTTCGTCTTGGGGGTGCGACCGTTGGCGAGGTGCCGATCTATCTCGGGGCGCTCAACCCACAGATGCTGCGGCTCGCCGGCGCGCTCTGTGACGGGGTCTGCCTCAACATGGTACCCGAAGCGGCGCTCCCCCAGGTCTTGGGGCAAGTGCGCGCGGGTGCCGAAGAGGCGGGCCGCGACCCCAGCACCATCGAAGTCGTCGCTCGGCTTCACGTCGTGATGGTCGATGACTCCGCCATGGGGCGGAACCTGATCCGCACGGTCTTCGGCGCCTATGCAGCGACGCCCGGGTACAACAAGTGCTTCGAGTGGATCGGCTTCGGAGATGAAGCGCGCAAGATCCGCGACGCGTTTGCGAAGGGCGATCGGGCGGGAGTCGCCGCGGGGGTGACCGACCGGCTCTGTGATGCGATGGCGGTGGTCGGCGACCGGGAGATCGTGCGCTCCCGCATTCGCGCCTACGCGGAAGCAGGCATCGACGTGTGCGTGGTCAATCCGATCGCGGACTTCTCCGCCGTCCCGAAGGTGCTCGAGGAGATCTCCGGCTGCCTGGACGGCTTGGATCTGCGCAACAGCGGCGTAATGCGGGCCACCGCCTGAGCGTCTTGAGGCCCTGGCACGTTCGTGCTTTGGTTAAGTATGCGTCGCGTACTGCGCTGGGTGCCGTTCGTTCTGCTCGCCCTCTTGGTCAGCCATGATTCATTCACCAGTGAAGCGAGCGCGGAAGCGGGCGCCGAGGCGAAGCCCCAAACGGTGCCGCAGCTTCGGATCGCAACTCTGGCCCCGCGGCAATCGGGGCTCGGCAAAGCCTTTCAGCAATTGCGAAAAGAGCTGAAGGGGCTGACCACGGGGCAGGTAAACCTCAAGATGTACGACGGCGGCGTGGCCGGCGACGAGATGACGGTGGTTCGCAAGATGCGCGTGGGTCAGCTCGACGGCGCACTCCTGACCTCGACCGGCCTGGGCGCGCTCGTGCCGCAGGTTCTTGTCCTGCAGGCGCCAGGGCTCATCACCAGCTACCCAGCGCTCGACGACGTGCGGGCAAAGCTCGCCCCTGACTTCGAGGCGCTCTTCGACAAGGCTGGGTACGCGCTGATCTCCTGGGGGGATTCGGGGCAGATCCGGATCTTTTCCCAATACAAGATCCAGCATCCGGACGACCTGAAGAACGTTAGGCCCTGGGTATGGCGCGGCTCGCCTACGATGAAAGCATTCATCGAGGCGGCGGGCGCAAACGGTGTGACACTGGGGCTGCCCGAGGTGTTTTCCGCGCTTCAAACCGGGATGGTCGACACGGTGATCGCGTCTTCGATCGGCGTCCTCGCGTTCCAGTGGCACACGCGCCTCAAGACGATGACCAAGCCCGGGGGCGGCATCGTCGTCGGCGCTTACGTGATCAAAAAGGACCGCCTCGCGTTGCTCCCCAAGGAGGCCCAGGACTACATTCGGAAAAGCGCGGCCGATCATGCGGACGAGTTTCGAGAAGGCGGGCGGAGGCTCGACAAGGAAGCCACCGAGGTACTAGAGAGTAGACTCAAGTCGGTGAACCTCTGGCGCAACAAGGAAGCCTGGCAGGCGGTTCAGCGTAAGGCCCGTGACTCGCTCGTCGGACGGCTGTATTCCAGATCCCTCCTCGTGCGCGTACAGGAGATCGTGGGTCAGAACTACTGAGGAAAAACATGCTTAAACTAATATCCGGCCTGCTGCTTCTAATATCCATTGCCGCGTTTGGCTGTGGTGATGCCGGCACGGGCACTGCCGGTTCAGGGGGCGCGGGTGGCAACGGCGGGTCGGGTGGCAGCGGCGGAACCTACATCGAGCCCGGCCCGACCTGCTTGGCGTTCTGCAAGAAGACGGTGCGGGAATGCGCCGCTTTCACCTTCACCGAGGAATCTTGCGTGCAGGGTTGCGAGACCAACTTGGCCGAAGAGCGCGCCCAATCGGAGGCTTGCGGCGCCGCCGTCGAGGCCTGGTTCCAATGCGCTTCGGGGCTCGACTGCCAGGGCGTGTACGATTGGCGCGATAGGAACCCGCTCGATAGCTACCCCTGCCGGTCCACCGTGATGGATGTCGATCTCGCCTGCCCGCCAAATTAGAAAAGGGCGCCCAAGATCTGGGCGCCCCGTTCGAGTTTGTCCGCTACGCGGCAGCTAGTTGCATTCGCCGGTCGACGGGAGCCCACTACACTTGTCGAAGTTCGGCGTGCAACCGCTGTCGCATCGGCACCCAACACATTGCGGCGCGTTCGTATCGGAGACGCAGAAATTGGTGCAGTATGCCGCGCCGCAGGCCACAGTAGCGCCGGTGCAAGCCATGCATCCTGCCGAGAGGCCGGTTGCGGTTTGTGTGCATGATGCGACGCAGTCCGCCAGCGCTTGGGTCGTCGCTGGGGGGCAGTTAGGGAAGCAGCCAACTACAGCGAACGCTGCGTCCCCACAGCCGGCGAGGACCGGATCCGAGGTCGTCGTGCCGAAGATGCAGTCGCTGCCAATCGCCGAGGCCGCTTCTGTACCGGTGTACGTGATTCCAGCCTCGTCGGTGTAGGTCAGGCTCGCATAGACTGCCTGGTCGGCCTCGTTCGTGCAGGCACCTTCGCCAACGCCCCCGGTGCCGCCAGTACCGCCAGTACCGGCGGTACCGCCGGTGCCGCCGACGGGAGGCTTGACGATGCCTTCGACGGGCGGTTGATCGGTCCAATTGTTGCAGGCCGCTACCGCGCTAGCCAGTGCGAGAACCCATAGAAGATTGCTTATTTTCATGCTTGGTTCCTTTCTCATGACCACGCCCGGCTAGAAGATCATCGCGGCGCGCAGCTGCACCGTCCAAAGTAAAGCGGTGTTGAAACCGGCATTCGTGAAGGCTTGTTTCGGTTGCATGATGCCCGATTCGAGATCGATCCAGATGATGTCCTTGGCGCCCATCCTCGCACGGAGTGCGAGGTCTGCCTCCCAGCCTAGGAAGCACTGGGACGAGAAGCCGCAGCTGCTCTTCGAGTTCTGAAAAACGACGGGGTCCAGCTTGTTAGCCCAGCCCACGAGGACCTGCGAGTGCACTTCGAGCCCGGGAACAACTGTGAAGCGAAAGCTTGGCATCAAGTATTGGGAGTCCCAGACGCTGCCATTGGCTCCGAGCGCCACCGCGCCAACGGGTTGAAGAGCCTGAAAGGTTAGCGCCTTGAGGGCCACCTGGTACATCAGGAGCCCGACCTTCACGTTGGTGTTGAAGCCTCGGGTGGTGAGCTTCGGGGGCGTCTCCGCGGGGGTACCGGGGTACGCCCCGGAGAGGATGTTGGCATCACCGGACGCAAAGCCACCTTCGAGCTGTGCGGTCCAATTACCCTCGTCCATCACACCGATCCGGGCGAGGATGTTGTGGATGTTCCCATAGCCCTTCCGGCAGGGCTCCTGAAGACATGGACCGGCTCCGTTCGGCGAAGCGCCGGTGAACGCCAACGCCCCGCTGTGTCCGACGATCGCGTTGTACTCGCCCTCGGTCGTGATGGCGAGGTTCCGGTGATTGTGGAGCGTGTGCTTCAATCGCCACGACACGTCGGGAATTGTGATCCGGCTGTCGGTCGATCGCTGAAAGCGATACACGACGTAGGCACCCAAGAAAAACTCGTCCGTGGCGCCCACGCCGTAGTCTTCGTCGTGCCATGCAAGGACGTTGATGACCTCATTCACGCGGCGATCGAGGTTGGTCAAGTACGCCAGCGGAAAGACCGAGCGGTCGGGGAAGGTCGTGTAGAAAGGCTTGAAGTTGGGATTGGTGGCCGCCCCAACTGCGCCCGTATCGGCAGAGTTGATGACCGGGTCGACGACCGGGTCCTGCGAGAGTCGATCGTAGGCGAACGCGTAGATCAGCGGGGTCTGACGTGTGTCCCCCTTGCTGATGCCACGAGCCAAGGTGATCGGTCGCGTGGCGAACAAGATACGATCGAAGGTGTCGCTGCGCATGTAATCGCCCCATTCGGCGAGGCCGTTACCGGCGTGGGTCAGAAGGCCGACGCCCCAGTGCGACTCCATGCGGCCCACGCGGACTTGGCCGATGGGGACGAGGAACTCGATCCAGGCACGCTTGAGCAGCAGCGTATCCCTGAGGTCGACGCCGTCGATCACTCCGCCCACGGAGGTCGCGGACTGGTCGATCGCAAACAGGGGCACACCGTCCACACGGGCATTGTCGCCGAACACGACGTTGTCGAGGCCGTCGATCGTGAAGCGAAGGCGGGCGATCGGGAGCTCGGGGTTGGGCCCATAGGTGACCTCGGGATCAATACGAAGTCGCATGTAGCCGTACGAGGCGTTCTTGCTCGGAAAGCGCGAGGCGCTGGGAATGCTGCCCACCGGCATCGGCGCGTTACCGATCCAGTTGTAGCGGGCGCGGTAGTAGCCGTGGAACTGGAACTTCAGCGGGACGGTGTCTTCGCCTTTTTTGCGAACACTCTTGCCCACGTCTCCAATGCTCTTCAGGCTCCTTTCGCGCTCCGCTTCCGGGGTGCCCAGTCCCCGCTCATCGGTTCCTTTCGACGTCTCCGGCTCGGTGGATTCCTCCTGGTCCATCGCCTTGAGCTTCTCGAGCTCCGACATGGATTCGTCAGTCTTCACATCCGGATCTGGGAATGGAGCTTGCTCTTCCCCCGTTACGTCCTCCTCATATTCTTCTTGTGCGGCCACGCGCTGCGTTGAGAACAAGGTCGCCATTATGGCGACTACCGCGATCCATCCATACTTCACGTCGCACCTCCACCTGCTCCACCAAGAGCGTTCCGAATGCGGGGCCCGGCGTCGTCATGGACCCCGGATGATGGCGAGGATGCACAATCGCGCGACGTTCTGTCTACCCCCTTTTTGCAAAGGTTCTGTGCATCACGATGCGATTCGATCGCTCGGTTTTCGCCGAGCACCCATGACCTGAAGGGCTTCCGTTGAGAATTTCGCAAGCGTCTATCGCTGGAACAGCTCAGTTTCTAAGGGAGAACGGGCCGTTTGATGCGCGCGTGCACAGCGCAGAGCATCGCGCGATCCATGCTGAACATGCACGCCCTCCCCGTTTGACGCGATCGATTACAGTCGCGAAGTGCTTGCGGCGCGCGCATATTCTTCGCCATCTCGCCGTTTTCGGTCGCGCCTGTAGACCAACCCCAGGATCTCGGCGATCCCATCGTGGCGTTTCTACGGGGCCGCGCCGAGGCGCAGCTTGTACGCGTACAGGCGCCCGAGATGGCGCACGAAGTTGAGTTGTTCCTTGAAGGAGAGCTTGCTCTGCCCATGACGCCGGGCGGCGAAGTGAATCGGCACCTCACTCGGATTTGCGAAGTCGCCCCTCACGAAAAGCTCTAGTGCGATCTTGTAACCAATTGGGGCAAGGCCCGTCAGGGGCACGTCGGCACGTCGCAGTGCGAAGAACCCACTCATGGGATCCTCGAAAGGGCAGAGGGGTTTCGCGAGGTGCGAGGCGATGACCGAGTTGAGCTTGCGGAGTAGAGTCCAGTCTTCGTGGATCGAGCCCCCTTGGACGTACCTCGAGCCGAGGACGAAATCGCTTTGTCCGCTGAGCAGTCGCTCGACCAGTTGCGGGATGACGCTCGGGGGGTGGGAGAGGTCGGCATCCATCACGACGAGGATCTCACCCGATGAGGCCGTGATGCCGTGAAGCACAGCGGTCGCGAGGCCGCGCTCCCCCTTCCGGACCACGATGCGAACGGGATAGCGCTCGGACAGCTTCGCGCAGATTTCCTCCGAACCGTCCCGTGAGTCGTCGTCGACGACCAGGAGCTCGTAATCGTATCCGGCGCCTTGGAGAGCCGCATCGACCGTCTCGGCCAAGGGCTGCAGGTTCTCCGCTTCCCGGTAAGTCGGCACCACGATAGAGATCACGGAGGCGTTTCTAGCACGGTTCCACCTAGCCCAAGCTCATCGCGCCCAGCGGATGCGCTCATCGATCGATGAAGGCGCGGTACCAGAGCTCGAGCATCATCAGGGCCCAGATTTGATCTCCCCGAGGCTCGCCTCGGCGGTGTCGCTGCAACAGTGCTTCGACGGCGCTCGGATCGAAGAGCCCGCGCTCCCGTGCGGTGTGATCGAGCAAGATGTCGCGCGACAGCGGCTCTAGCTCTTCTCGCATCCAGCGGTCGACCGGAAGCGCGAAGCCCTGCTTCGGCCGCTTGAGGATCTGTTGCGGCAAGAGCGGTTTGGCGACTTCCCTCAGGATGCGCTTGGTCGTGAGCCCACGAAGCTTCAGGTCACCAGGCAACGAAGCCGCAAACGCCATGACATTTTGGTCGACCAGCGGACATCGAACCTCTAGGGAGTGGGCCATCGAAGCGATGTCGACTTTCGTCAAGATGTCGTCTGGGAGATAGGTCTGGATCTCTAGGTCGAGAATGCGATTGACCGCATCGGGCGCCGTCGATGCTCCGTACAGATCGGCGAAGCGGCGAGCGACATGATCCTCGGCGAATCGCTCGCGCATGACCGGCCCGTACAGGTCCATGCGATCGGCATGGGGCGTGTGCGCGGCAAGGCCCAGGAAGCGTACGTGCTCGGGCTCCATCAGCCGGCGTCCGTAGTCGCGCACTTGCTGTGCCGCGGGGATGGGAATGCGCCCGATGATCTTGCCGAGAACCCACGGGAGCGGCCACGGGAGTCGCCGCAGGGCACGAGCCGTGCGCGAGTGCGAGTGGCGGCGGTAGCCGGCAAACGCTTCGTCAGCCCCATCCCCACTCAGCGCAACCGTCACACCGGTTCGCGTGTATTGGCAGAGATACCAGGTCGGCAGTGCGGAGCTGTCGGCAAAGGGCTCGCCGTAGTGACGAACGAGCTGGGGAATGACCGAGGCCATGTCGGGCTCGACCCGGATCTCGTGGTGATCGGTGGCATATCGCTGCGCGACCAGCCGTGCGTACCCGAGCTCGCTGAAGTCCCTGTCCGTGAAACCGACCGCAAAGGTTTTCACCGGCTGCGTGGACTGCATCGCCATCATGGCCACGACCAGGGAGGAGTCGAGGCCGCCCGACAGGAACGCACCGAGCGGAACGTCCGACACCATGCGAATCCGAACCGCGTCCTCGATTTCTCTGTGCAAGCGCCCGGTGAGCTCGGTGATCGGGGCGTGGATCGGCTGGTCGAAGCGGAGTTGGAAGTAGCGTTCCGGCTCGCCGACCCGGCCCGGTTCGCAAACCAGACGGTTGCCGGCCGGAAGCTTGTGCACGCCATCGAACGCAGTCCACGGCGATGGCACGTACTGAAGGCAAAGGAACGCGTCGATGGCGTCGATGTTGGGGTGACGGTCGAAATGGCGCGACTCGATCAGCGCGCCGAGCTCTGACGCGAACACGAGGCCCTTCGGGCCCAGGTGATAGAAGAGCGGCTTCTTGCCGAATCGATCGCGCGCGAGGACCAGCCGCCGACGCCGCCCATCCCAGAGCGCTAGAGCGAACATCCCGCGCAGACGATCGAGGAAGCCCAAGCCCTCCTCTTCGTAGAGGTGGACGAGCACCTCCGAATCGGAGCGTGATCGGAACCGGTGCCCCTTGGACTCAAGCTCGCGGCGAAGCGCTTGGAAGTTGTAGATCTCTCCGTTGACCACGGCCGCGATCGAGCCATCCTCGTTCGTCATCGGCTGGGCTCCCTCCGGTCGGAGATCGATGATCGATAGACGGCGGTGGCCCAGCGCGCAGGGGCCGTCGCTCAGGTATCCGTGATCATCGGGCCCGCGGTGCACCATCGCGTCGCACATGCGCTCGACAGCCCCGACGTCCGGAGCGTCCTCGGGGCCAGTCGCCAATATGCCTGCGATGCCACAGATGGCGTCATGCTCCCGTCAACCGTTCAATTGCCCCGAAACCCGTTCCCGGACGAACTTCCGGCCGTCGGCGAGGCCGAGATCGAACGTTTCCTGCAGGCCGTCGGGGTTTGCGTAGTCGAACTTGTCGATCTTGATCTGCTCGGACGGTTGCACCCAGGTGACGTTCTTCGTCTGGGGGACCTCGCGCTCGTACTTCCGGCTGAGCAAGACCAGCGTCTGACCAGGCTCGTTCTCGGCGAGGCGGACCGGGATGTTTTCGATCAGTCCACCGTCGAGCACGTTTCGATCTCCGAAGCGGCCTTCGGGCAAGACGGGAGGGACGCACGAAGCAGCCAGCACCAAGTCGATGTAGTCTTCGGGCGTGCGACAGTCGGAAGCGCGTCCAATGATCGGTTTGAAGCCGACTTTGGCCGGCCACTTGGGATGGATGGGATCTTTGCGCAGCGTCTTTTCCAGGCCGTAGATACACAGCGCCGTTGCGGCGCCAATCGCGCCACCGAGCCACTTCGGGTAGCTGCTCATCAGGAAGTGGACGGAGGTCATTTTCAGAACGGTGAGGTCATCGGCCCCGATGAATGCTCGGAGCGCCTCTCGATACATGCGGCCGTGGGGCAGTAGTGCACCCCGCTTGAACGGACTGATGTTCTGCCAGTGGATGTTCGTGGGATTTTTCGAGGTGAAGTCCTTGAAGAGGCTCAGCGCGTCGCGGGAACGGTCGAGGACGGCCGCGCTCGCCATCGCACAGCCTGCGCTGGTCGAGCCGGCGAACTTCACCGAGCGCTGCAGGTCGAGCCCCGACTCCTTGGCCCCTTCCCAGAAGCCGAGCTGCCAGAAGCAGCGGCTGCCTCCGCCTGCAAAGATCGCGTTTCGAAACGTCATTAACCTGCAATTCGTGACCCGTAGTGGGGCGTCTGTCGAGTCGAAGGGAGTTGCCTGAATCGGAAAATCGGGTAGACGAAGCGGCCTCGCCCAGCAGCCCATCCGGGCGTCGGAGTCTCTGTCATGCCGCCACTGCTCGTCTGTCTCGATCTCGAAGGAGTCCTCATCCCAGAGGTGTGGATCGCGTTTGCCGAGAAGACGGGAATCGACGCCCTGCGGCGCACGACCCGCGACGAGCCCGACTACGACAAGCTGATGCGCGGCCGGCTCGAAATTCTCGACGCCCACGGGTTCAAGCTCTCAGACATCGAAGAGGTGATCGCCACCATGGAGCCCTTGCCCGGAGCGCGAGAGTTTCTCGATGAGCTTCGTGACCGGACGCAGCTGATCATCTTGAGCGACACGTTCTACCAGTTCGCCGCGCCTTTCATGCGGCAGCTCGGTCAGCCGACGCTCTTCTGCCATGAGCTCCTGACCGACGAGTCCAAGCGAGTGAGCGGCTACCAGCTTCGGATCCCGGACGGCAAGCGCAGGGCCGTCGCAGGGCTCAAGAGCATCGGCTTTCGCGTTCACGCGGCCGGCGACAGTTACAACGACACGACGATGTTGAAAGAGGCAGACCGCGGGATTCTATTCCGTTGCCCCGACAACGTCGCCGAGGAGTTTCCGCAGTTTCAGCGAACCGATGCCTACCAGGAGCTGCTGTCCGCGCTGCTCGACTAGCCTTGCCGGGTCCCAAGATGCTACTTGCCGTCACCATAGACCGCCGCGTGCACCGCTTCGGCGGCTCCGAGCATGCCCAAACCAGGATCAGTCAGCAGCTCGGTTTCGACGCTTCGGATCCGTCCCGTCTTGCAAGCGGAGAGCGACTGAAAGCCAGGGTGCCGGCAAAGCGTGCGCTCGGTGCCGGGGTTGGTGATGATCCACGGCGGGTCCAAGCTGAGCAGCTGCTCGTTGGTGTATGCCGGCCAGCCCCGAAATCCTGCCTCTGCCGCCACATCGTGGAGGCCCCCTGCGACGAGCACGTCGTGAAAGCTCGTCCCGACCGACCCGCCGTAGAGTTGGCTCCCGTGGATCCCCACGTAGAGGCCGCGCTGCTCCTCGCCATCCGGAACGTCTGCCGAGATCGCTCGTAGTCGATGCAGGAGCTGCTCGATCAGCTTCTCGCCGCGCTCCGGTACATCGAGCACGCCGGCTAGCTGACGAATGTTCGGCACCAGGGTCTCCAATCCGCGCATCTCTCCCAGGTCGAAAACGTTCAGGCCCGCATCTTTGAGGCGCTCGACCTGGCGTCGATCGATGAAGTTGTTGATGAACACGATGTCGGGCCGGAGCTCGATGATCGTTTCGATGTCACGGGCACGTTCGACGCCGATCTTGTTCTTGTATGCCGGCGAGCGTTCCGTCCTTAGCGTGTGACCGCTCACGGCCAGCACGCGGCTGGGTTCGATGATCTCGACCAGGACCTGGTCCGCGATCGTGCTCGTGCTGACGATCCGTGCGTAATCGCGGACGAAGACGCGTTGACCACCCGCGTCTTCGACCGTGCGCCGCGCGTTGCCGGCCTCTTCGAGGGGGGTTCTTTTCGAGACGGCGGCGGTGAGGGCCGCCGCCATCAGCAGAGAAACCGCCAGAAGCGCGCCGTTGATCGCGTTGAGCCACGTCATCTCAGTCCGCCCCCGAAACCTCGGCGTCCCGCTCGAAACCGATTCGCGCGTTTTCGATGAGCTTGACGCCATACACCGTTCGGATCGGCCCGGCGCTGATCACGTCCCGCGTAGCGCCTTGCTTCGCGACGTGGCCGTCCTTCAACAAGATCGCGCGGTCGGTCGTGCTCCGGGCATCCGCGAGGTCGTGCAGGACGACGATGAGAGTGTGGTTTCGTGCCGCCAGCGATCGGATCAGGCGCAGCACGGCGAGTCCCTCGCCCACGTCGAGCGCCGCAGTCGGCTCGTCCAGCAGCAAGATCGGCGCGTCCGAGGCGAGCGCGCGGGCCAACAGGACCCGCTGCTGCTCTCCCACGGAGAGATGGGTGAAAATCCGGTCACGGAGCGTGTCGGCGTGTGCGGTATCGAGCGCCTCGTCGATCGCGTCCTGGTCGAGATTGGACATTCCGCCAAACCTGCCGCCATGAACGTAGCGACCGAGCGCGACGACCTCCTGCACCGACAACGCAGACCTCAGGAGGCTACGCTGAGGCACGTAGGAGATTCGTTTGGCTCTCTTCCGAGGAGAGAGCGACGCGACATCGGAGCCGGCGATCTCGATTCGGCCATCGTACGGGATCAAGCCAGCAAGCGCCTTGAGAAGCGTGCTCTTACCGGCCCCGTTCGGTCCGAGCAGGGCGAGGACTTCGCCCGGCTTGGCTTCGACGGTCACGTCGCGTAGCACCCGTCGACGGTCCAAGGTGACGCTCACGCCTTTGGCGCTCAGGGAGGCGAGCCCGTTGTCCTTACGCATAGGCGTGCTCGCGGCGAAGTCTCAGAAGCAACAATAGGAACAAGGGCGCGCCGATCAGGCCGGTCACGACCCCGAGTGGGATCTCGCTGCGCGAAGGAATGATGCGCGCGACGATGTCGCAGGCCACGAGAAAGGTGCCGCCCGCCAGCGCTGCCGCGGGGATCAGGAGTTGATGTTTGGTTCCGGCAAATGGGCGCAGCATGTGCGGCACGACCAGGCCCACGAAGCCGACGTTTCCGCCGACCGACACGGCCCCAGCGACTAACATGCTGACCCAAATCGCCGACCACCAGCGCACTGCCCCGACGTTGGCTCCGAGGGACTGGGCCTCCTCTTCGCCGCTCAAGAGAAGATCGAGAGAGCGACCCCATGACCAGCAAGCCACGACGGCTGCCGTGATCAACGGAAAGGCGAATGCGAGCTGGCGCGGCCCGGTCCCGCTCACCGAGCCCAGCGAAAAGGAGACGACCGCTCGGCCCAGCTCCCAGGTTTCTTGCGCGATGCTGGTCACGAAGGCGCTCGAGCTCAGGAAGAGGGCGCTGAGCACGAAGCCGGTGAGCAGTAGTGCGAGAAGATCCTGCGTCACCCGCAGGAAAAGCAAGAGAACCGTCAGCGCGGCGAGGGCGCCGAGAAAACATCCGATCGGGACGATCATCTCGGGAACGATGAAGCTGCCTCCGGCGCCAGCGAGGCCATACGAGAGCAGGGCGACTTGCCCGCCAAAGCTCGCACCCGCCGTGGTGCCGAGGACTGAGGGGCTTGCGAGGGGATTGCGGAACAAGCCTTGCACCACGACACCGCCGACCGCCAACGCTGCACCTGCAATGAACGCCGCGATCAGCCGATAGCCGCGCAGCTTCAGGAACGTGTCGCGGAGCTCCGGGTCGGCGAGATCGCCCGATCCGACGAGTACGGCGAGCACCCCGGCGATGAGCAAGAGCAGAAACAACGACGGATAGAGCCGCACCGCGCGTCCTTACCACGCGACTTCCGCTCGATCGATGCGCTTCGCGGACGATTGACCCCATCCGGGGGATCGGTCATCGTCGCGGCAAGTAGGGAAGCCGGTGAGAGGCCGGCGCGGACCCGCCACGGTATGTGACTGAATGCTCTGTCGTGATGCCACTGGGCGATGAGCCTGGGAAGGTGACAGAGCCTGGGGTTACGAGCCCGGAAACCTGCGAACGTGTGTTTTGTGTCTATCACCTCGGGGATGGTGAGAGTCGCGCGTCGGGATTCCCATTCCGTTCGATCGACCGTTCCCGAACGAGGAACGGGTTTTGGACGGGATCGGGCGACCGCGGATCGAGCCAACGAGGCGGTACTGCCGTCGCGGCGGTCTTGCGGCTGCGGTCTTCGCTGTCGTGCTTCCAGTTTCGGCATCCGCGCAATTCGGCGAGACCGCGCAGGTCACGCGCCCCATCCCGTCGACCAATTCGCTCGATGCGACGGCAGCGGGGAGCGAGATCCTGATCCGGAACCGCATCGTGGCTCAATCGACCAACCAGTTGCTGCAGGAGTCGGCGGGCACTCGTCTCGTCGCCGCGGGAGGTCCAGGCAGCTTTCTGTGTTTGCGTTTGCGAGGTGTGGCTTGCGAGCAGGTCACCGTACTCCTCGGCAATGTACCGATCAGCAGTCCCGACACTGGAACGTTCGACTTGGGTTTGATCCCCCTCGAAGCGCTGGATGGATTCGAGGTGTATCGGGGCGGCGCGCCGGCGTGGCTCAGCGAGGGTGCGGTCGGCGGCGTGCTGCGCTTGCTGCCGCGCACCTACAAGGAGAACCAAGTCGGGGTGCGCACCACCGGTGGTAGCTTCGGAACTTGGGGTGCGAACATGTATGGCGCGGGCGCCGGGAAAAAGGTGCGATTCTTCGGCACCGCAGGCGCCGCCGGCGCGCAAAATGACTATCCGTATGTCGACGACAACGGAACGCGATTCAATCCAGCGGATGACGTGGAGCGCACCAGACAGAACGCGGACTTCCTGGAAGGCTTTGGCTTCGCGAACCTGGCCGCGGAGACGAGCAAGACCAGTCATCTCGACTTGGTGTTCTTGGGCTTGGGCGGTGAGCGGGGAGAACCCGGGCCTGGGTCGAGCCCGGCTTTGCAGGCGAGGACCAAAACGACCCGCCTGATCGGGTCCGCGTCATGGCTCCAAGAGAAGGATGGAGCGCATCCCTATCGTCTTCAGATCGCTGCCAACTACGATTATGGCAGGAACCGTTTCAGCGACCAGCTCGGCGAGATTGGAAACGGTGGCCCGAGAAGCACCGACGATCGGACCCGCGCCATCTTCGGGCGAACCGCGGGGTCCGTCGACGTCATGCCTTGGTTCCAGATCACGACCATCGGTTCGGTCCGCTACCAGGTCTACGATCCCCAAGTCGTCCTTGCAGCGAACGCGCCGGCCGCGGCTTCTGATCGCATCTCCGCGGCTGGAACCCTCGAGACCCGGTTTTTCGGCGAGCTGGGCAAGGTCGCTCTAGAGCTTCGACCGAGCGTACGACTCGGCTGGTCGCGCGCTTCGATTAAACAAGCCCAGCTCGGGGGCCAGCCTGAGCCCCCGTCCTCCAGGTTCCTGCCGACCTATCGGGTCGCTGGAGCCATCTCGCCATTGGATTGGCTCGCCTTTCGCGGTTCGGTCAGCAGCGGATACAAGCTCCCCTCGATCCTGGAGCTCTTCGGTAACCGTAGCCGAGTCAGTGCGAGCCCCGGCCTCGTTCCCGAGCGTTCCCTTGCCTACGATGGCGCCCTGACGGCTCGGGGTCACGCCGGCGTCCTCAGGGGTTATGCGTCGGTCGGTGCGTTCTTGACGAATATCGACGACGCGATCCGGTTTCGCACAGCGGGGGGGCAGATCATCGCAGAGAATATCGCCTCTGCGCGCAATCGTGGTGTCGAAGTCGAGGTGCGCGGAGGCGTGACGCCGCACTTCATCATTCAGAGCGAGATGACGTGGACCGAAGCGATCGATCAGGCGACGGGTAATTGGCTGCCCGGGCAACCTCAGTGGGTGGCGTTTGCTCAGCCGGAGGCTCATTCCGGCGTCTTGTCGAAAGCCGTCTCGGACATCATGGCGTTCTTCCAAGTTTCCTATATTGGCAAGAGCTACGCCGACCCCGCAAACCTCGTCGAGATTCGCGCGCGCAATGTGCTGGCGACGGGCGTCGGGGTCGACCTGCTCGAAAAAAAGCAGTTGGGACTGAGCTTTCGAGTCGACGATCTGCTCGACGTTCGGGGTTTCGACTTACTCGGTTTTCCGCTTCCCGGGCGCCGATATACAGGTCGGCTCAGTTACCGCTATGCCTGGTAGCTTGACTTCCCGGATGCCCAAACTACCGTCTCGTTTCTTGCGAGGGTCGAAGGCGGCTTCACGAAGCGGCTGGAGATAGATCGACGGAGAGAAATCCGTTCGGTTGAACAGGGAAGTCGGTGAAAGGCCGACGCGGACCCGCCACGGTATGTGACTGAATGCGCTGCCACGACGCCACTGGGTGAGAACCTGGGAAGGCGGCAGAGCCTATGGTCACGAGCCCGGAGACCTACCCATCGTGAGCTCATTCGAATCGCCTCGGGGAGGGCGGGTAGCTACATGGCCACAGTTTCAAGATTGAACACGGCTTGTTCCTGTCCTTCCTCCGCCGACGTCGGAGGAAGCCAATGGAACGGGAAATCAATTTTGCTCTTCTGATCACTCTGGTGCTCTTGACTATCGGCTGCGGTGAGAGCAGCGGCACGCCGAGTAGCGGTGGCAGCGGGGGGTCTGGAGGCGGCGGTGATACCGGGGGGTCCGGCGGCTTCGCGGGCGAAGGCGGAACTGGCGGTATGCTCGGCACTGCGGCGCTGAAACCACTCGATGCGACGCCGCGCTACGCGGTCGTGAGCACCGACTTCAGCAGCTCGTCGATCGGGATGCTCAACCAGGACTTTGAGATCATCGACGCGAGCTGGCTCAACTCCGGGACGACCTTCCCCGGCCTCGTTGCCACGCTGTCCGGGGACGTCGTCCTGCCGAACCGACAGGCTGGCGACGGGACGTTTGCCGTGATCGATCGCTACTTTACCGATGTCGTCACGCGTTTCTACGTGCCGAGCGGCAATCTAGAGGGTCAAGCTCGCACCCACGGCGAGCTTGGTGACAGTGGTTTCTCCTCCAACCCGCAGGACTTCATCTTCGTCGACGCCGACAGCGCTTGGGTACCGCGGTACGAGTCCAACTTGGACCCCGCGGCCCTCCCGGAGAACCGAGGCAACGACCTGTTCCAAATCAACCCGAGCGACATGAGCGCGACTGGCGCTCGCATCGACCTTTCGTCGCTCAACACGACGGCCACCGTCATGACGGGAAACGGACCGGTCGAGGTGGACATATTCGCGCGGCCGAGCCGAGGCGTGCTCGTGGGCTCGACCATCGTCGTAGGGCTCGACCGGATCAGCGCGAGCTTCGATGCGGCGGCTACGGGAATGGTCGCGATCGTCGATCTCACGAACGAGTCGGTCGCGGGGCTGGAGCTCCCGGGCCTCAAGAGCTGTGGGCATCTGGTTCCCGTGCCCGGGGCACCCAGCAAGGTCGTTGTAGGATGCATCGGTTTCTCGCAGCCATACGGTGACGAGGCTCAGGTACGCGCGACATCGGGCATCTTGCTGCTCGACGTCCGGAGCGGTGGGGTCGTGATCGAACGGGTATGGCGCGTAGCCGACCATCCGAGCGCGGCGATCGCGGTCAACTCCGTCGTTGCGATCGACGCGGCGCGCGTCGTCGGCGTCGCGAACGGCAATTTTTCGACCAGTGTCGACACGCTGCAGATGATGAATCTATCGACCGGCGCACAGGATCTCGTCCACGAGTCCAGCGGCTCGTTCGTCATCGGCCTTTCGGCGTATGACGCCGATCGCGAAATGCTCTACGTTCCCGACGCCGCACGGAACGCCGTGGTCGAGCTTGCCGCCTCGGACGGCGGCTTCACCGAAGTTGGCTCGACCGAGCTTGCTCCTGGTCTCGGTCTGCCGCCAACCCAGGTCTACGTGCTCGACTGAGGCCCGCACCGGGCGGGTCACCGTCGGGGAATTCAGCGGCGCGTTTGGCGCTAGCCGTCGGTCTGACTGACTTTGCCGCGCACCTTCTTTTGGTCGCTGCGGCGGCGCTTGTCCTGCAAACGCTTTCGTTGCGATGAGCGAGTGGGCTTCGTTGCGACGCGGCGCTTGGGCGACACGAGAGCCCGTGCGACCAGCTTGCGAAGCCGATCGCGAGCCTGCTCGAGGTTCTGCCGTTGTGAGCGCTCTGCTTGGGCGGTGATCGCCAACACTCCGAGTGAATCGATTCGCTTGCCGGCCAATTTTCGAAGACGGGTCTTCTGCGTTCGGCTCAGCGCATCGGTGCCACGAAGATCGAAGCGCAGGGTCACCTTGCTTGCGACCTTGTTGACGTTTTGGCCCCCAGGGCCAGACGAGCGACTCGCGCTCCAAGACAAATCCCGGGCGGGAATCGTCACGCGCTGGTGGATCACGAGGTCCTTGCTCGTCACCTGTGGTTCGGTTGTCATCGTGGTCTCCGCGCCTCGACTGGCGAACTAGTCTTCGACCAAAGCGAGCACTTCGCGGACGCGATCCTCCCACGGAATCAAGGGCCCCGCGACCGCCTCCGTGGCGGAGATGTCCAACACGCTGTACGCGGGGCGAGGCGCGGGCCGGGGAAACTCGTCGCTCGCGCAGGGCTGCACCCGGCAGTCCGGATTGACGACCTCCGCAACCAAAGTTGCGAGGTCGAACCAGGTACAGTCACCCCCATCGGTCACGTGGGAGACCCCTCGGCACCCGCGATCGGCAAGCAGCAGGCTGACCTCGGCGAGCCTTCTGCTGTCCGTCGGGCGCCCGCGCTGATCATCGACGACTCGAAGGCTATTTCGGGTCTTGGCGAGCTGACGGATCGTCAGGACGAAATTCTGTCCCCACGGGGCATACAGCCAGCTGCTTCGCACCAGGAGGTGCTCGACGCCGGAACGCTGAACCAGCTCTTCTCCGAGCGCCTTGCTCCGTCCGTAGGCGTTCACAGGGCGCCGGGGATGGTCGATCGCGTAGGGTTGGGTGGCGTTTCCGTCGAACACGTAGTCGGTACTGTAGTGGAGGAGCTTCGCGCCTACTTCCTTGCAGCGAGCCGCGATCCGGCCCGTTGCGCGGCCATTGACCTCGTTGGCGAGGTCTTCGTGCTCCTCCGCTGCATCGACCAGCGTGTAGGCCGCGCAGTTCACGACCCATTTGGTTCCTGGCGTCACGAAATGCTCGACGGCTGCGGGGTCGGTGATGTCGAGCTCACCAAGCGTGGTTGCGACGTGCCCGATGCCCCTGGCGGTGAGCAGCTCTGCCCAGCAGCGGCCGAGCATACCGTCGGCGCCGATGACGAGGAGGTCACTCATAGCGCGGAAGGCTATCGGCTGGGATATCTCGCAACCGTCGGTTCTGCTGGTCCTTGGTCGAAAGCCGTGGCTCTCGAAGCGGCCAGTCGATTCCAATCTCGGGATCATCCCAAGCGACTCCGATTTCGCTCGCCGCCGAGTAGAAGTCCGTGCACTTGTACGAGAACAGCGCCCGCTCGCTCATCACGCAGAACCCATGTGCGAAACCAGGAGGAACGTAGAGCTGTCGCTTGTTGTCGGAAGACAGCCGCACGCCTTCCCAGCGGCCGAACGTCGGTGAGCCGACGCGCACGTCGACCGCAACGTCGAAGACCTCGCCTTCGAGGACGAAGCAGAGCTTGCCCTGGTCCCTTGGGTGCTGCAGGTGAAGCCCTCGTAAGATACCCTCGGCGGAGAGCGAAAGGTTGTCCTGAACGAAATCGGCTCCGATGCCCGCTTTGGCATAGCGATCCCGCGAGTACGTTTCCATGAAGAAGCCTCGCTCGTCGCCGTGAACACTCGGCTCGACGATCAGCAGACCCGGGATGGATGCGGCCTCGACCTTCATCAGATGTCCAGCCCCGCGGCCAAGGCCTGCAAGTACTGCCCGTAGTCGGTCTTCTCGAGCGGCTTGGCGAGCCGCGCGAGCTGCTCGCTGTCGATCCAGCCCTTGCGAAACGCGATCTCCTCGGGACACGAAGCGCGCAAACCCTGTCGCTCCTGAATCGTCTGAACGAAATTGGCGGCTTGGAGCAAGGCTTCCGGAGTACCGGTGTCGAGCCAAGCCACGCCTCGGCCGAATTTCTGCAGTCGAAGCCGGCCCGCATCGAGATACCTGCGGTTTAGATCCGTGATCTCGAGCTCGCCCCGTGCGGAGGGTCTCAGCGCCTTGGCGTGGGCGACGACGTCCCGATCGTAGAAGTAGAGCCCGGCGATCGCATAGTTGGACTTGGGTTTCTCGGGTTTTTCTTCGAGGCCGATGACTACGCCGCTTGCGTCGAATTCGGCCACGCCATACGCCGTTGGGTTGCTGACGTAGTAACCAAAGACCGTTGCGCCCTGGTCTCGTTCCGCGCTCTGCATCAACAGGCCCTGCAGCCCGTGTCCGTAGAAGACGTTGTCTCCGAGCACCAGCGCACAGGCGTCGCCGTCGATGAAGCCCTCGCCGATCAAGAACGCTTGCGCGAGCCCATCGGGACTTGGTTGCACAGCGTACTCCAATCGGAGGCCCCACCCCTCACCGTCACCCAGGAGCGCCCGAAACAGGGCCTGCTCGTGCGGCGTCGTGATGATTAGAACCTCACGAATCCCCGCGAGCATCAGGGTCGAGAGCGGATAGTAGATCATCGGCTTGTCATAGATCGGCATCAGTTGCTTGCTCAACCCCTTGGTGAGCGGATGCAGCCGCGTGCCGGTGCCGCCTGCCAAGATGATGCCCTTGTTGATCATGCTCGCCCTCTATCCCGCCCGGTCACCGTAGTTCAAGTCGATCCACTTTCGGTACTCTCCCGAGCGCACATCCCGCACCCAGTCCTGATTCGACAGGTACCATTGGACCGTCTTGCGAAGGCCCGTGTCAAAGGTTTCCTTGGGCTCCCAGCCGCACTCCTCGCGGATGCGTGTGGCGTCGATGGCGTAGCGCAAGTCATGGCCCGGTCGGTCCGTCACGAACTGTTTGAGCGCCAGGAGCTCGCCCGCGTCAGCGCCAGTTTCGTCGGCGACAATCTGACAGAGCGTGTCGATCACTTCGATGTTTCGCTTCTCGTTGTTGCCGCCGATGTTGTAGGTGCGCCCCACACGGCCCTTGGCGATGACCGTCCAGATCGCCTCGCAATGGTCGTCGACGTAGAGCCAGTCCCTGACGTTGAGGCCCTTGCCATAGATCGGAAGGGGCTTCCGCTCGAGTGCGTGGAGAATCATGAGGGGGATCAGTTTTTCCGGAAATTGCATCGGGCCGTAGTTGTTCGAGCAGTTGGTGATTTTGATCGGTAGGCCGTACGTACGGTGATAGGCGCGGACGATATGATCGCTCGCTGCCTTGGAGGCGGAGTAAGGGCTCGAGGGGTCGTAGGACGTCGTCTCTTCGAACAAACCGGTTTCGCCGAGCGAGCCATAGACCTCATCGGTACTCACGTGGTGAAAGAGTCGGTTGTCGTCCCCCGACCAGCGTTGACGGCAGGCGTCGAGGAGATTGAACGTTCCCTCGATGTTCGTCCGAATGAATTCGCGCGGTCCGAGAATACTGCGGTCGACGTGGCTTTCAGCGGCGAAGTGCACCACGAGGTCGGGGTCGAGCTCGTCAAAGACCGCATCGACGCCCTCCCGGTCGGTGATGTCGACTCTGCGCAGGCAATAGTTGGGCGATGAGTCGATCGCGCGCAGGCTTCCGAGGTTTGCGGCGTAGGTGAGCTTGTCGAGATTGACGAACTGGTGCTCTGGATGCCTAGGCACCAATCGATTCAAGAAGTTGGCACCGATGAAACCGGCACCACCTGTGACCATGATCTTCATTGAATGTGTTCGGCCTCGGCGATCAGCATAACCGGAACGATTAGGCCGCGCACACGCGACGCCGCGCGCTTAGGTGCCGATGTGGAACGTCAGCGCAAAGGTCCCCGCAATGGCCGTGCCCGCGGTGCCTGCGGTGAAGTGGCCTCCGGTGATGTTCTGGGTGCCCTGGAAGACCAGGCCGATGATCGAGTAGTCGAAATCAGCTGCGATCGAGACCCACTTCACGATGGGGATCAGCAGCCCGGCGCCGATCGACGCGCCACCCCCCTGACTTCGCACATTGCTCACGAGGTTGTCGTAACCCGGGATCACCAGCCCACCGGTGGTGGTGCAATAGTTGAAGCCCATTCGGATCTGCGGATGCACGTACGGGATGGCGCGGATCAGAAATCCAAAATCCAATCCGACTGTCGTGAGGTCGAAGGGGTCATAGTCCGCACGCTTGAACCGGGCGCCGATCGTCGATGACCCGACACGAAAACGCAGCGCAGCGCCGAACTCCGGGCCCCGCACGACGACGTTTGGTATCTGGGACTGGAGTCCCGCAGGAACGATGTCGAGCGTGCGGAACCGCGTCGCGTCGAATCGGGAAGGACCGGCCGTGGCTTCCAGCCAGACTCGTCCGCCGACTTTCTTCTGGTAAGCGTTGCTCTTTTCGGGCGCGTCCTCGGGGGCTTCCTTGCTCGCGCCAGCGAGTGTTACGCCGTTTTGCTCGACGGAGAACGTTCCCGGCAGGTTCTGCGCGCTCGCCCCCGCTGTCACAACCCAACACGCCCCAAGAACAAAAGCAAAATGCTTCATCGGTCCCCCCACCGCAGATACGGTGCGCTCCCATCGGAGTCGCGCCCCCTGGAACAGTGTCGAGGCCGTCGTCCAGGGCGTCAATGGGTACAGCCTGCCTGTGTGCGTCAGATTACAAACGTCAGCGAGGCGTTCGCGCCTAGGCCAAGATCTCGGTGATTGGCTGGGTCGCTTCCATCGATCGAGTGCCCCAGCTCTCCGTGGGCAAGCCCATCACCTGCTGAATCGTCAGACCGACGCGCGTAGAGGGCGATGTGGCGCCTTTGACGTGCACCCCTTGCTTGAGAGCGCCTCTGGCGCCACCCGCGATCATCATTGGAACCCCAGTGATCCTGTGAGCCTTCGCGAGCGAAACGTCCGAATGTCCGAAGACGAGGCAGTTGTCGAGCAAGGTTCCATCGCCTTCCGGAACTGCGGCTAGGCGTTCTACGAAATCGGCCCAGGCTTCCATCGATACGTACACGAACTCGGTCGCTTCCGGTTGGTAGCCGAGCGCCGGGTCGAGAGTCTCGTCGTGGGTCAACTGGTGATGCTGTGAGCTCGAACCCGGTTGGCGAAGGCCTGAAATGCGATCCGAGAACATCATGCTGAAAACGCGGGTCTGATCGCATGCGAGTGCGAACGAGAGAAGATCGGCCATCAATCGGTTGGTCGACATCGATTGCCCGACCTCGGTGCCCAAGCTCTCCGGCCCGGGAGCGGGAGCTCGCGAGCAGCTCTCGAGATCTGGGGGCCCAGCGAGAAGGATGTCGAGTTGCTGTTCGAGCTGACGCACCGAGGTGAAATACTGATCGAGCCGCTGTTTGTCGTGCGTACCGACTCGCCGCAGCAGTCGATCGCGGTCGTCTTTGACCGCGGACAAGACGCTTTGCCGAAGTATCACGCGCTGGTCTGGGGTGAAGGGCCCGGCATTCGGGTCTGCGAACTCCGGGCCGAACACGCGCGTGTACATGGCCATCGGCGAGAGCTCGGGTGCGTTGAACACGCTTTGACTCTCATAGCTGTAGCTCTGATTCGGATTGCCCGTGCATGACATTTCGAGAGACCGGAACCGCGTGAATCGGCCGATCTCCGCGGCGATGATGGTGTCGAGCGTAGGAGCCGGGACCGTGTAGTCCTGCAGCGGCAGGCTTCCGGTCAGCGTTCCCATCAAGCCCGTCGTGTGCGGGAAATTCGGACGACCGTCGAGCTTGACGTCGAAGCCGCTCAGGACGCTTACGTGATCGCGAAGCTTGGTGCCGGTCGGGAGCTCGCGGTCGAGGGCTTGGAGCTCGATGGATAGATCGTAGCCGGCGCCTTCCGTGCCGGGCGCCCAGCGCTCGGGATTGATGCCACATCCCCACATCCAAGCTCCAAACCGCAAGGGCAGCGGCGCGCCTTGGGCCAACGCGGTCCCATTGCCGTTCAGAAAGCAATCGAGCAAGGGGAGCGCCACCGAGACCACACCCCCGGCCAGCGTTCCGCGAAGCAACGTGCGTCGGTCGAACCGATTCATGATTCGTCTCTCGATCCTGCGGCCTCGCGCGGGCCCGAGGTGGCGCGGAACCCATCGCTGAGCACGATCTCCCGCAAGAGCTCGGTGACGCGATATTGCGTCCCCGCAAAACGGTGGCTCAAGTACGAAAGGAGCGGCTCTTCCCCCGACTCGAGGTCTCGACCCACCGCTGCGCGGTACAGGTTGCGAACAAGGCATGGACCGAGCGCGGGGTGGTCCCGCAACGCCCGACCCATGCCGGCGGCGTCCTCGTAGGCGACCCCGTCGAGCTCGCCGGAGGTGTCGATCAGAGCGTCGTTCTCTGTTTCGCGAAGCATGCCGATGGCATCGAAGCTTTCGAGCGCGAGGCCGACAGGGTCCATCAGGCGATGACAGCCTGCGCAGGCATCGTTGCTGACATGCCGCTCCAAACGATCGCGCGCGGTGCGAAGCTCACCGGTGGTATTCTCGACGATCGAGAAGTCGACGTTTGCCGGGGGGGTGGGAATGTCTTGGCAGAGCAGCACTTCGCGCACGAATTTCCCTCGCAAGGTCGCCGAGCTGCGCCCCGGATGCGAGTACAACGCATTGAAGCTCACATGAGAAAGCAGTCCGGCCCTTCGCGCGTCCTCGGGGAAGATGTACGGTTCCCAGCCGCTGGGCGTTGGAACGGGCACGCGATAGACGACGCCGAGGGTTCGAGTCATGAACGACTCGGATGTGGTGAACAAGTCGCGGAAATCCTTCTCTGCGGTCAGGTGTGCGACGATCGTGCGGAGTGTTTGCTCCTTGGCCTGGTCGGCCAGAGTCTGCGTGTATGCGGGAAACAATGCGGCGTCTTTGCGAACTAGCCCGTCGTCGAACTGCTTGAAGTCGTAGAGGTCGGAGAAAAACGACCGGATACCCGCTTCGAGCTTCGGCGAGGCGAGTAGGCGCTCGACCTGCTCGGCGAGGCGATTTTCATCCACCAAGGCGCCGTCCTCTGCTGCGGCCAAGAGCTCGTCGTCGGGGGTCGTGTTCCACAGGAAGTAACTGAGACGCGCAGCCATCGACACGCTGGTCAGACGCATTGTCGATGGGTCGTTGGAGCTGGGCTCGGCCTCTTCCACGCGAAAGAGAAATTCCGGTGAGGTCAGAAGGCTCGTGAGTGCGAGCTCCAGGCCTGCGTAGAAATCGCCCAGCGCGCTGGCCGCTTGATTTGCGATCTCCACGCGAGCTTGCAGCTCCTCCGCGGTCAACGACCTGCGAAATAGCTGACGCCCCACCCGTTCGATGAAAGTCCTCGCGCACTCGGGGTCACCCGACGTCGGGGCGGTGGGTTGGCATCGTACGAGTTCGTCGCGATGCTCCGGATCGAGCGCTTGCTCCGCGACGGCCGTTGAGGCCGCTTCATACTTCTCGAAGCCGGACGGTGTCACGCTGGCAAACGATGCGCCCACGGCGATCAGGCCTGCTCGCCGATCATCAGGGTCGATGCGCCGCGGGACCGCGATGTGCTTGCCGAGCACGTCGCGGATACTCTGGGTGAACTGCTGCGCCGTGAGGCGCCGAAGGGCGACCGGGCCCGGGTCCACTGCGACGGTCTGCTGAGAGTCCGCGCAGCCGCATCCACCCACGATTGCGATCCACAGCAGGCTCGCGGCGGCGAGGGAGTGGGTCGCAGCGAGGTGCTTGATGAGGCGGGAGTGGATGGTGCGCACGCGGGAATCCTCGAAATCGGAGCCTGGTAGCTGCTGAAGGTACGCGTCGGTTCCAATTGAGGCAATGGCGCTCTCGCCCCACCGGCCCAGTAAGAGGAGTGACGCGCGTCCGCGCCTCGCGTACACTGCCGACACCGCTCGGGTCCAAGGGCTATCGGGGCAAGAGGAGTGCGAAGTGCTGAGGAAATTCGTTCTAATCACCGGGTTCTTGGACATCCCGATCGGCCTGGCGACTTGGGCCGCGGCGATCCTCGAACCGCAGGACGCCCACTTCGGCGCGTTGATGACATGTGGTGCGTTTCTGATGTTCGCGGGAGCCGCGCTGATCTGGTCGGCGCAAGAGATGAAGGCGCGCGCACCCATCATCTTTTGGCAAGGCTTCGTGCGTCTGACCGCAGTGGCCAGCATCTTGTATATGGTCCCGAAGGGAATCGCCGAGTCCTGGCAATACGGCATCGTCGCCTTCGACGGGACGATCGCGCTCGTCTACATCTTCGGCATGATGCAGTACACTCGGGCGTCGTTCATCGGGCTGATGACCGGCAAGTCGACGTAGCCCCGCATCCCCCGGGACACGGCGGGCGTGCTCAGGGCACGACGGGCGCGACGCGGGGCTGCGTCGAACGGCTCGCTTACGTGCCGGGGCGCGACGGAGCGCGACGCGGGGCTGCGTCGAACGGCTCGGCTTGCAATTGTGGTCAGGTGCACTGGAGAGCGGAGACCACGCAAGCCTCGCCTCGGAGCGCGCGCCAATCGGAGCTGGTTGCATGCGTGCCGATTGTCACTTGCTACGTCGACTCCGCCCCACATCGCGCCCCGCCGCGCCCCTCCGTACGTCGACATCGACGGAGGAGGACGGCTCGCGATGGGCAGCGCAGGGAGCGGGGGGCGAGCCTAGTCGTGTGGGGTCTTAGGGAGACGGGCGAGCGGGCACCCGTGACCGAGCACGCCGGTCGTGAGCCGTCCTCCGGGGATGCACTTGACGTCGTGTTTCGCGCTGCCCCGGGACGCGTCAGTGCCAGCGTTCGCGGCAGCGGGGTGCTAGCCTCCGGCGCATGGTTCGGCTCGCTGCGTTTGGCGTTTTCTTGGTCGTGTTGCATTTGGGACAACCGATCATCATCCCGATTCTCTTGGCGACTCTGATCTCGATTAGTCTTTCGAAAATCCTCGACCTTGCCGACAAGGGGCTCCCCTATTGGGTGGCCGTCGCGCTTGCATGTCTTGCAGCGGTGGCTGTCGTCACGGGGCTCGGTTTTCTCACCACGCGGGCGGCGACCGATTTTGCGATGGCGTTCAGTCAGTACCGCGAACCCTTCGATCGTCTGCAGTTCGAAACCGCGTCGTGGTTTTGGAGCCTGGGTTTGGGCATCCCGGCCACGGCGGTCGAGCAGTTCGACGCGCGAGAGCTCGTCCGTGGCCTGACGCTGCCCGGCCTCACCCTGGCGCTCAGCGTCGTCTCGGCGGGCTCGCTCGTCCTACTGATCTCGGTGTTTCTAGTCGTCGAAAGCGGTTCGATCGCTCAGAAGCTCAGGGGCACCGATCGCCTGGGAAGGTTCGACGTACAGGTGCTCAAAGGGGCCGCGCGTGACGTGCAGCGTTATCTCTTGATCAAGACCGTGACCAGTGCATCGACGGGGCTGCTGATCGCAGGCCTGACCAGCGTCGTCGGCCTCGGGCACTCGTTGCTGTTCGGATTGATCGCATTCATCCTCAACTACATCCCGAGCATAGGAAGCATCCTCGCTTCAATTCCGGCGATCGCACTGTGTTTGCTCACCCTGGGGTGGTTCCCGGCCTTTGGGCTCGCCGCAGGCTATTTCCTGATCAATTTAGTGATCGGCATCCTGATCGAGCCGCGGTGGGCGGGGCAGGCGACCGATCTGTCGCCTTCGGTCGTCGTTCTTTCGATGGTCTTCTGGGGGTTCGTGCTGGGACCGATCGGGGCGCTTCTATCCGTTCCTCTCACCATCATCGTGCGGATCACGGCTTCGCAGTCGAGCGAGTGGTCCTGGCTGGCCATGCTCCTCAGCTCTTCTCGAACTGTGCCGACCTGAGTCGTCGCGCTTGAATGTGATAAGCGAACCTTAATGCCTCCTCTGACCGACTTGGAATCTCGCTCGCGGGTCGCGCTTTGCGCGGCACTGGCACTGCTCGCTGCTTGCGCAGCTGCCAGTGGCACCGAGACCGTACTCGATTCGGGGCTCCCCGATGGTGGGATCCCGGACGGTGGCGTCCCGTTCGTCCGGTCCTGGCCCCCAGCGCAGGCCTCGCTGATGCGGCCGCGAACACTCGGGGTGGGTGCAGACCTGCAAGCTCTGCGCGGCAAGCTCAGCGCCGAGCCATACCGGAGCTGGATGCAGCGAATGGCGCAGCGAGTCAGCGACGGTCGCGCGCAAGATCCGGAGGACCACCTTCGTGGACCCGAGGGCGTCAAAGCCAACGCCGCTCGCGCGCTGGCCGCCTTCTACATGCTCGGCTGGACCGTCGTCCAGGACGAGCCGGTACCCTTCGCAAGCCCGGCCGACCGTGAGGCTGCCGGTGCCGAGGTCACGCAGCTCCTCAAAGGCATGTACACCGAGAGCCGAATCGCGGTGCCGCCACCCTTGGGTGGTTGGGACCGAGACATCACGACGAGCGAAGAGATCATCATCTGGGCCTCGGCCTACGATACGCTCATCGGCGGGGGGTACCCCATGACGGTCGAAGACGAGGACCGCGTTCGGCGCAACTTGATCGATCTCGTCTCCGCGCTTTACGAGAACTACCGGGATCCTGGCACCGCGAACGGCTTTCCAGTGCTTCACCAAAACAACCATCGTGCGAAGGTGGGGTGTGCGTTCATCCTCGCCTCGATGGTCCTCGCCGAGCACCAGCCCGACCCAAACGATGCTCGCGCCGTCGAGTACGAGGACCCCTCTCAGTGGGCGGTCTATGGATTCGAGCTCCTCGAGCGCATTCTCGAGTACTCCCATCTGACCGAGGATGGCGTCTATTCCGAGGGGCCGTTCTATTTCCGCTTTGCCTCGCAGAACCTGTTGCCCATGGCACGTGCTTGGGACGCCTGGGTGCGAGGCGAGCCCTGGCCGGTCGATGAGAAGCGGAGCCGGGTGAGTCCATGGCGCGATCCTAGGATCGTCCGCGCCTATCGATGGATGCTCGACGTCATGCTGCCGGATGGATCGCTACCACCGTACGATGACGCCAATGTGGGCCGGCGCCACTACTACGGGCTATCCCCTGCCGCTGACGACGAGCTCGCTGAGATGTACTGGGCTTGGGGCCTGAGCCGGCAGTCGGAATATCTCGCGGCTCCGTACCCTTATCCAACCGACGGCAACATCGAGCTCGCTCCCGACGCGATCTTCGCGTTCGACGACACGATCACACCACGCCCGCCCGAAGGCTCGCCAACACGGATCTACGAGACAGGTGGCGTGGCTGTATTTCGAAGCGGTTGGGAGCCGGAGGACGTCGTCGCAGTCGTGCTCGGCGAGCACGATGTCGCAGCCTCATTTGGACGAGGTCCAGACGGCGACCCGGTTTTTCCCGACTCCCATGAGCATGCGGACCCGGCGTCCTTCATGTTGTCGGGCTATGGCGAGCGACTCATGCTCGACCCTGGCTACCTGGAGTTTTGGCGGCGCTTCGACGTGAATCGGCCCCAGGACCACAACATGATTCTCGTCGATGGGCGCGGTCCGGTCGACTACCTCGACGCTTCCAACGCGTGGGGCGTGTTTGCACCCTCGTCGCCACCGCCGGCCGACGGCATGGCGTATTTGAGTCACTCGTTCGACTCCTCCGCCGCCGATGGTATCACGGTGACCACGCAGTACGGCGCTGGTGAGTACGGCGCGGCCGGCGGCGCCAACATCGAGCGGCGTTTCGTGTTCGCTTCAAACCGCTACCTGGTCATAGCCGACCGTGCGGTGTCCTCCGAGGCCGGTGCCGTCCACACCTTCACCTGGCGTTTCCACGGCAACGGTGGCGGAGAGCTTGTCGAGGGTGACATCCCCAACCTCGGCACTTTCGAGCGCATCGGCGCCGAAGCGCGCTGGCATCGGCCCGGCGCCAGCGTCCTCGTGGCTTCGATTTCTCCCGATGGGCCTATGACCTATGCCGAGGGAACCAGCTTTCACGAGCCGGGCGGACGCGATGGCAACGGGGACATCGGTCGGAGCGCGCACACGGTCTGGGAAGCCAAAAGAGACGGCTCGGACGTGAGCGTTCTCTCGATCGTCTACCCCTATCCCGGCACGGACAGCGGTCCGGTGGTGACCCCGGGTGACCGCGGAGATCGTCCTCGACGACGGCCCTTGGCGAGCCCAAGCCCGGATCCAGAACGACGGGACCCTGCTTCTCGTCGAGACCGAAGCGGGCGACGAGAAGTTGCGGTACGCCGAACGCGGAGCCGACCTGAAGCTTGTCACCGTCGCTGGGACAGGCCGCTTCGTCGAAGCCCGGTCCGAGGCCGGGGTCGAGTGGGTGCTCGACCCAGCTCCGCCGACGGTGAGTGTCGTAGGCTTGTCGTTTGCGCCGGTGACTCTGGATGGCGCGTGTGAGGTCCAAGAGGATGCAGGGACCCTGACGATCCGTACCGGCGGAGTGCGCTTCGGCGTCCGCGCCGTCGCAGGCAACGGGAGGCCCGCGGCGATCATCTCTGGCACAGATCGCGCAACCATCGGCGAAACCGTCACCCTCGACGGGAGCAGCAGTTGCGACCCCGAGGGCGGCACGCTGACCTACGACTGGGCTCTGGTCTCCGTCCCCGCTGGCAGCCACTGGCCGATTTCCGACGTGCGCTCGGCGCGGGCTGCGCTAACTCCGGATGTGACCGGCGTCTACAAAGTCGGGCTGCGCGTCACAGACTTGGAGGGCGCTCCGAGCGACCTCGCGATTCTTACCCTTGAAGTGGAGTCACCATGAACCGTATTGCCATACTGGCCGTCCGCGTGCTGGGGATTCCTCTCCTGATAGGCGCTGCCTCCTGCACCGGCCACGGTTACGACTACTACGACCAGTGCGACGCTGCGATGTCGACATCCGAGTGCTACGCGACGCGGCGCAATCCTGATTCGGAGCAGGTGGCGATGGCGACCGACATCGCCCTGCGTTGGATCGATGAGCACCCGATCGAGGATCAGCCCTGGGATTGGGGGCCGGGTGTCTTGATGTTCGCGATGACCGAGCTCCATCGCGTGACCGGTGATAAACGCATCCGGGACTACTACAAGGCATGGCTGGACTACCGCATCGATCAGGGGTACCGGGTCGACTGGAGCGACCACTGCCCGCCTGCCATCACGGCGATCTCGCTCTTGAGCGAAACTTCGACTGAGAAGTATCAAAGGGTCGTCGACGACGTCTTGCACTACTTGGACGATGTCGCACCGCGCAACGAATTTGGCGGGATCAGTCACCTCGGGACCCTCGGGCGAAACTCGATCTGGGTCGACAGCCTATTCATGTTCGGGATGGTGTTGACGCGTTGGGGCGAGCTCACCGACGACCGGGCGCGCCTGGACATGCTCTCCGAGCAGATCGGCATCTTCGCACAGCTCCTTCAGCACGACGATGGACTGATGCAGCACGCTTATGGTCTTCAGTTGACAGACAACGACATCTATTGGGCTCGCGGCAACGGTTGGGTGACCGCCTCGCTAGCGGACTACCTCCGGGTTCGGCGCTTGCGCCGCGAATCCGATCCAGAGGCCGAGCGCGTGTTCCGCGATCAGGTTCGCGGCGTCATCGAGCTCCAGGATTCCGATTCGGGGCGGTGGTGGACGATCATGAATCGTCCAGGGGATATCTATCTGGAGACCAGCGCGACCGCGCTCTTCGCGTATGGCATCGCACGCGCCTATCGCTACGGGATCCTCGGCGACTCGGAGCTCGAGGCCGCGCGGCAGGCCGTCGAAGGTGTGAAGCGGCAGATCCGGCCCGACGAGCAAGGACGTCCCATCGTCACGGGGATTTCCAAAGGGACCGATCCCGGCACCTTCGAGCAGTATGCCGCGGTGCCGCTTGGCGAGGACATCCACTACGGCGTGGGCGCGGCGATTTTGGCGCTCATCGAGACCTCGGGACTGCCGGAGTGAGGCCGCGCGCGCGAGGTTTCGGGGCGTCGTTTTCGAGCCGAGCTGCGTTGATGGCCCTCTGCGCGTTGGCGTCTTGTACGGAGTCCGCCGGCGTCTCGTATGTCGTTCCCATGCCGCCCGCGGAGGCACCGCTCGCTGCCGAGGTGAATCCGTTCATTGGAACTGCCGGTGACGGGCAAACGTTTCCAGGAGCGGTGGTTCCTTGGGGGATGGCATCTCCGAGCCCACACACCACGCTCACCACGGCGGTCGATGCCGTCGATGGTCTCTTCGTCAACTCCGGCTATCAGCACGGTGCCCCGATGATGCACGGCTTTGGTTTGACACACCTGAGTGGCGTTGGATGTCCAGATCTCGGCTTGCCAGTCGTTGCTCCGACTTCGGGTGAAGCGCCCATGGTCGCGGATGCGTATGCCTCCAAGTACCGCAACGAGGTCGCGTATGCGGGCTATTACTCCGTAGAGCTCGGCGATCAGGGAATGATCGCGGAGATGACCGCTACCCCTCGCACTGGGGTTTTCCGATTTTGGTTTCCGGCAGGAACCGCGGCGAACATCGTAGTCGACCCAGCTCGCGGCGTGAGCTGGGCGCGTAACGAAGCGGCGCTCTCCGAGGGGCCGACGACCGAAGAGATCGCCGGATCCGCGGGTTTCGGAGGATTTTGTGCGAGTTCCAAAGGGGGCCGACTGTACTTCGTCGCTCGTCTCGACCGCTCCGCCGATCGCGTAGACGTCGTCGACCCAAACGGCGAAGGGCGTGAGGCGATGGCTTTATGGCGTTTCGATGACGCGCCAGCAGGGCCGGTCACCATGTGGGTCGGCCTATCGTGGGTCAGCGTCGAGGAAGCGCGTGCGAACCTCGAGGCCGAGATCCTTCCATTCGAGGATGCGCGCAATGCTGCGGCACTTGCGTGGCAACAGAGTCTCGGACGGATCGAGGTAAGCGGCGGGAGTCGAACCGATCGAACGCGTTTCTACACCGCCCTCTACCACGCGCTGATTCACCCCAGCATCTTGAACGACGTGAGCGGGACGTATCCGCGGTTCTCCCGGCATGAGATCGGCGACGCCGGCGATGCTGCACGCTACACCGTGTTCTCGCTTTGGGATACCTACAGGACGGTTCATCCCCTGTTGACGCTCGTCTATCCGGAGACGCAGCTCGAGATCCTGCGGTCGATGCAAGACATGACGCTTGGCGCCAACGCTCCACCGAAATGGGAGCTGATCGGCGAAGAGGTACAGATGATGGTGGGCGACCCGGCCGCCATCGTCTTCGCAGATTCGTACGCCAAGGGCTTGACGGACTTCGACGCCAGCGCCGTCTATCAGGTGCTGCGTGACGCTGCGGATCGGCCGGAGCACCGTCCCGGCAGCGCGGAATACCTGGAGCTCGGCTTCGTGCCGATGGAGCTGGCGAACGTCGTGTGGGGCCCTGTCTCGACGACACTGGAGTATGCGCTCGCGGACTCGTCTCTGGCCAAGCTCGCGCACGCCATTGGACGCGATGAGGACGTCGACGCGCTCCTGCAACGAGCCGCCTCGTATCGGAGTCTCTTCGATGGTGCGACGGGCACGCTTCGGCCGAAGAACCGTGACGGCTCATTCCTCGATCCCTTCGACCCCGATGCGATCGAGGGCTCATTCGCATTTCGCCTCGGGGGCCCTGGCTACGTGGAAGGCACCGCTTGGCAATATGCGTTCTTCGTGCCGCAGGACATGGCGGGTCTGATCGCGCTCCACGGGGCATCCACGTTCGTCGATCGTTTGCAGTGGGTGTTCGATACCGATCGCTTCGCGATGTGGAACGAGCCCGACATGGGGTATCCGTACCTCTTCACATTCGTCGACGGAGAGGCGCACCGGACACAACGCGAGGTTCGGGCTGCCATGGAGCGCCACTTCGGTGCCGGACCCGACGGCCTGCCGGGGAACGACGACGCAGGCGCCTTGAGCGCCTGGTTCGTGTTCTCCGCGATGGGTTTCTACCCGGCAACGCCGGGATTGCCCGAGTATCGTTTAGGTAGCCCGCTGTTCGAGCGCGTCACCATTCATCTCAGTGAGGCTCATCACGAGGGGAAGACCTTCGTCGTCGAGGCCACCGACAACAGCGAGGAAAACATCTTCGTCGCCGAGGCAAGCCTCCATGGTGAACCATTGCCCGCTCCGGTGATTCCGCACGAAGCACTGACCCGTGGTGGAACGCTTCGACTTCAGATGACAGCGACGGCGCGCTGACGGCGTTCAGCGGACAGAGGCCTCGGACAGGCCGGCGAGACGGTATGCCGCGCCCGAGACTTTCTGACCGTCCGCTTCAATCCCCGCGATGCACCAGCGTGCGGCGTCGCGCACGTTTGGGAACGCCTTGTTGGGCGCTGGTTGCGGCGATATCCAGCGCAGCGCCGTATAGGCACCACGGACGAGCGAATTCGAGAGCACGATTGCGCTTCCGATGTTCTTCTCTCGAATGATCGCTCTTCGGCCATCTTCGAAATCCTTCATGCGCCGACGAAGCGTCGCATCCGGGATGCTCTCGATCGTGGTCGTGTCGACGATCAGTGCATGGCGATTGGGCGCTGCGAAGACATGCTCGTACGATTGCTGAAGATAGGTGATGTCGTCGATCTGAATGCTCGCCGGCATCGACACCAAGACCAGCGGCCACATCGACACATCGAACTCGATTCCCACGCCGGCCGGCTGCGCGCCTATCTCGGGAAGTCCCGCCATTTGTCTAAATTCTATCTAGAATCATGGTGGACCGGCAATGAATTCGCCGAGGAACAACTCAACCCGCCGCGGCCTTGCTCTCCCTGCCCGCGAGCACATATGCGGCAATTGGTACGATCTGACCGTCCTCTTCAATTCCTTGCACACACCAGCGTGCGGCGTCCTCCATCGTGGCGAAGGCCTTGTTGGGTGCGGGCTGCGGAGAGATCCATCGAAGCGCTGTATACGCGCCTCGAACCAGGGCGTTTTGAATGATGATCGCGCTGCCGATGTTCTTCAGGCGAATGATCCCTCGTCTGCTGTCTTCGAAGGTCTTCATCTGTCGCCTCAACGAGGCGTCTGGCACTCTGACGATCGTTGTCGAGTCGACGATCAATGCGTGCCGCTTCGGCGCTTCGAAGACGTGCTCGTAGCATCGCTGCATGTACTCGATATCTGCGGGCGTCGTGACGGGCGGCATCGTGATCACCACGAGCGGCCACATCGAAACATCGAAACTGAGGCCCACCCCCACCGGCGGGCCGCTGATCCGAAGTACTTCCCCCATGGCCGGATTATCCGCATTTGTCCTGGACAAGCAAGCAAGGTGTTGGGGCTCAGGCGCCGGCCCGGCGTGTTCCGATGGAATCGTGGATCCGTCTCGCGAGCTCTTGGCGGGCGATATGACGATTTCACGAACGAAATACTCGCCCTCTACCCGTCATGAGCTTGCTCCACTGGCCCTGGGACAGGTGCCCGGAAGCTCCCGAATACGATGCGCTAGCGCCAAAGACGCTCATGCGCGGACTGGTTCACCTTTGTTCCGAAGAGACTCTCTTGAAGACCGACATCGACCCGCTCGTCGATCTGGAAAGTTGGAACTGTGCTGCGTGGGTGGAGCTATCCGAAGCGTTCGATTGCTCCCACAGGTCGAGGTGCAGGCTCCTCGAGCATCGTACCCTCCGAGCCCGGCACAGGCACCGGCGTCTCGCGATCGGGCACCGTCGGAGGTTCCGGGACTTCCTCGGGCTTGGGAGGAGGAAACTCCTCTCTGGGTGGCGCCGGGCTTGCCGGTTGAGGGGCCGTGGTTCGAACGCCTCGATGTAGAGGTGCAGCGGGCTCGGCCTCCCATGAAGACATCGCCCAGGCGATGGACGCGATCACGAGTGCGAAGGGAATGAGCACGAGCCACCAGGCGCTTGGCGTCGGTGGCGCCTTTGAAGGCATCTCGCTCAGACGGCACAGCTCGCACTCGCCGTTCCGGTCCAGCGGGAGTTGATGCTTCTCGCAAAATCCCATCGCTTCGGTCATCAATTTCTCGATTCTACCACGTGGCCCATGTCCCCGCTCGCTAGCCGTTTTCTACTGCACGACCACACACTTGGCGGCGCCCACACTGCCTTCGTTGTTGTTCTCTCCGCACTCGAGGGACAGCGACAGGCCGGCGGCCTCATCATCGACCGTGACGTAAAAGTCCCAAGGTCCGATATCTCCCAATGGCGGGCTAAATTCCATGAAGAGGGTTTCGCTTTGTCCAGGTAGTAAGGGTACCGTGGTGGTGTCGAATCCGAGCAGGACCCCATCGGGCAACACGCCCTGGTAGAAGCCGACCGGTACGCCCGTGTCGACCCCGAGCGAGCCCGTATTTGCGATCTGCGCCTGAATGGTGATGGCGCTCGGGCAAGAGCTCGTGTTGACCGAGAGCCCCGCCACGGAAAGATCCGGCGCGTTGAAAACACCCGCACCTTGCACATTTTGGCGATAGTTGTTCAAGCCGTCGCCGGACCAGCTGTCGTTCTCTCGCACCGGGATTGCGCCTGATGCCTCGACGTTGGTGACGTGATAGCTGTGCTGGTTCCATACGCGCCGCGTCCGAACCCATTTGTCGTTCGCGTCGCCAAACGCCAACACGCCGTGCGTTCCAACTGCGCACCCGTCCCGTACGATTTGGTCGTCGTTGGCAGGCACGATGAACTCGGAGTTGCCATCCGCGTCGACGTCCACGATCAGCGGATACTCTGCAGCGGTACGAGAGGAGTTCGCCATCTTGAGAAGCTCGCTCCCGTTCTCCCCCGAAAGGATGTAGAGATGACACTCGTCGTTGTAGACGACCTCGGCCTTGCCATCTCCTTCGAAGTCGAACACGCTGGAACCGGTCACGCTCGAAGAGATATCTTGCACGGGCACCGACCAGAGGATCCCGTCGTTGCGCCCTGTGCTGCAGAGCTCCGCTGGAACGGGGTCGCCGACACAATCGAGATCGTACACTGCATAGAAGCCCTTGCCGGCAGCTGCGAACTCGGGACGTCCGTCGCCGTCGAAGTCCGCGACGGTCGGTGCTCCGCCCACGCCCCCACCCGGGATAGCGACCGGCCCGAAGATGATGGCGCCGTCTACCCCGCTGAGGACGCGCGCGTTTCCTCCGCTGATGCTGACCACGTCCGGCTTCCCGTCGAGCGTCATGTCCGCCACCGCCACGAACCCATCGGGTGCGGCGGTATTCTGCCAGACGAGCGTTCCGTCAGCGTCGTAGACCGTGTTGGCGCTGACGATGTCGAGCCGGCCGTCACCGTTGATGTCGGCTACCGCCGTAATACACCACTCCCCGTTGCAGCCGATCCAGCCCTTGTCTTGCATTGGCGTGCCGTCGTTGTCGAACCACTTGCCGCCAATGACCACCTCCGCTTCCGGGTCCGCGTCCAGGTTGGCGAGGGCAGGATATCCCTGCTTTGCCCCGCCACTGACATCCGCAGCCCATTTCTCCGACCCGTCGTGCTCGATCACGATCAGTCGTCGGTCATCCGTCATGAAGACGATTTCCAGCTCGGGGTCCGAATCCAGGTTGCCGACCGCGGCTCCCGTTCCCCATCGAACGTTGTACGTCGCGACGGGGATCATCAGGTTCTCACTCCCATCTTCCCCGTTCAGCACGACGAGCATGTTTTCCGCTGTGCTTCCGGTTCGGTATGCAACGGTCACGACCTCGGGCCGACCGTCGGCATCGACATCGGCAACCGCGGGGGTGGATTGGACCTGACGGAAGCGGTCGTCTTGGCTCCAGCCTTGCCAGTGCCACTCGATGGTCGGTTCGAACGTGACCGATTCTGGGCGAAGCTCACAAAGAGGGCCTGGGGGCTGAGGTAAGCATCGATCGAGCGTAGGCTCGCAGAAGTCTCCTTCCGGGCAGTCGAAGCTGTCGGTGCACCCGGCTCCCGGAGTGGAGCACTCGCTGGCAAGGCACACGTCGCCGTCTGCGCAGCACACCGATCCATCGCCGCCGCAGCGAATCCCGGACGAGCAAGGTGGGACGCACGCGCCGGCCAAGCACTCTTCGCCGAGCTCGCAGCAGGCCGCGGGCGTTCCACACAGCAGTGCCGACTCACAAGCTTCGGATGATCCGCCGCTTCCACCGGAGCCGCCGGTTGCACCGTGACCGCCGCCGCCGGCCGCACCACCGCTGCCAGCGTTTCCACCGGAGCCGCCGTTTCTTGGGCCGCCATCGTCAGTGCCTCCGCAGCCCAACGCGAACGCCACGACGAGCACCCATCCAAGCCGAGAGATATGCATAGTGTAATAATACGTTGTCAAAGTAATAGCTGCAGCTCGTTTTGTGAGGCAGATTACCCGATCGACGAATCGATCACCCCGCGTCGGAGCTTCACCGCCGAACAAGGATGGGTGCTCCATGCTCGGGCATGGCACGTCCGGCAGGATGGCTCGCCGTAGGCCCGTGCTAATTCCTTCCGATGTCCGACCTGAACGCCCTTCTGCAGCGACTCGACCTGGAGCGGATCGACACCGACCTCTATCGCGGGTTCAGTCCGCACGACGGTCGTCCGCGGATCTTCGGTGGACTCGTCGCCGCGCAGTCGCTCATCGCCGCGTGCCGGACCGTCGAAGGTCGCGTTGCACATTCTCTGCACGGATACTTCCTTCGCGAAGGGGACACTTCGGTACCCGTCATCTACTATGTCGAGCGCATTCGCGACGGCCGCTCGTTTGCGACTCGGCGGGTGGTGGCGAAGCAGAACGGCAAAGCGATCTTCAACGCCTCCATCTCGTTCCAAGCGCCCGAGGAGGGGCTAGAGCACCAGGCGCCGATGCCCGATGCGCCCGCGCCGCTGACAGTTCCCACCAACGAAGAGCGCCTCCGCGCTTATCAGCAGCGGGCGGACCATCCCGCGATCGATTTCTTATTGGCGCTCGATCGGCCGATCGAGCGGCGCGAGGTGGACCACGTCGACCTCTTGGAGCCAAAGCAGCACTCCGGTATCCAGCGCATGTGGTTTCGTGCCCACGGCCCTCTTGGCGACGACCCCGTCATCCACCAGGCGGTCCTCGCCTACGCCAGCGACTACGGCCTCCTGGAGGCATCGTTCAATCAGCATGGACATAGCTTCCTGACTGAGACGCTGATCATTGCCAGCCTCGACCACGCGATTTGGTTTCATCAGCCTTTTCGAGCCGACCAATGGATGCTCTACGTTACCCAAAGCCCGCGAACGTCGGGTGGCAGAGGGCTCAACTTCGGCCACATCTATTCTAGCGACGGGGTGCTGGTTGCCTCCGTGGCGCAAGAGGGTCTGATGCGAACTCGAAAGCCACGATGACGAACGACAGCAATCAGCGATGGAAAGTGGTTGCGCTAGGCCTATCGCTGATCTTGCTCATGGCGGCTCACACGGCCGTTGCGCAGGGAGGCCCTCTTCAAGCCCCCACTGAGGAACCCCCGGCGTCCGGAGCATCGGCGGAGCTGACCGAAATCGCGCGGAACGCGGCCGAGCTTCGTTCGAGGTTGCAGGAGTGGAGGACCAAATCCGCCGAGTACCTCCTCAGTGGGGAGGAGATGCAGGCGCGCATTAGGGTCATCGACCAGGATATCCAGCAGCTCCAGCAACTCAAATCGATCAACGTTTCCGAGGAAACCAGCGCTGCTGAGCTCGATGTGCGGCTGCTCGAATCCGAGCAAGACCTCGCGACGGCGCGACAGGAAGCGGCAGACCTCGACGCGGAGGCCGATCGCCGCGCGGACCGGCGCAAGAAGCTTCCAGAATTGCTGTCGATTGCCAAGCAGCGCCTCGCCGCGATGGACGCAGTGCCACCCCCGCCTCGGTCGGATTCGGCGGTCGCGAGCGCACTCAACGACCTCGAATCCTTGAAACGTGAGGTGCAAGTCGCAGAGATCGAGGCGTATCAAAACGAGCTCGGAAGCTACGACGCGCGCGGGACGCTCCTCGGTAAGCGTCGCGACCGGGTCACGCTCCGAATCGCCTACTACCAGGCTCTGACGGTCAAGCTACGCGATGCCAAGCAGCGGTTGGAACGGCTGCAGATCGAGCGTGACAAGGAGGCGACTAGGCGTTTGCTGGCCGAGCTGACCGCTCTGCCCGAAGGATTCAAGAAGACACTTCAGTCCCTCTATGAAGGAAACGAGGCGCTGGCTTCGCTCTGGACTAGCGAAGGAGGCTTGCACGATCAAATCGCGGACATCAGCGACAAGCTCACCCGCGCCGATGCCAAGGTCACTGAGGTCGAGGTCGAGCTCACCCGGCTTGCTGCCCGCGTACAGGCGGTTGGTCTTGCCGATTCCGTTGGTGTGCTTCTACGGCGCCATCGCGCGGAAGCACCCGACATCGGAATGTACCGCAGGTTCATACGCATGCGCCAAGAGCAAATCGGCGACGTGCAACTTCAGCAAATCAAGCTCCGGGAGCAACGGCAGGCGATGGCGGACATCGACACGCTGGTGGACGAGACCATTGCGTCCATCCATGAGCCGATTCCTGCCGAGCAGCGCAGCGCTCTCGAAAAGCTTCTACGACAGCTCTTCGAGACTCAGCGCACGTACATGGATTTGCTGATCGACAACTACGAGACGTACTTCCAGAAACTGGTCGATTTCGACGCGAAGCAGCAAGAGCTGGTCGATCGCACGAAAGACCTGCTCGACTTCATCGACGAACGCATTCTTTGGGTCCCGAGCGGGAGGGCCGTCCAGCCGGAGCTCCTTTCTGACGGTCGCGACGCGATCGCATGGCTCGTCGCGCCGCAGTATTGGATGCAATTCGGCAAAGCGTTTCGCGAAGCAGCCGCGCGCCGTTGGCCGGTGAACCTCTTCGCGTTGCTCCTCGCGATCCTTTTCGTGCCCTTTGCCCGAAGGATCCGGCCGCGGATTCAGCTCCTGGGAGGTCAGGCCCGGGAACCCGACTGCGCGCACTTCGGCCCCACTGGGGAAGCTCTCGGTTGGAGCTTGCTCCTTGCCGTCTGGCTGCCGAGCCTCGTAGCGTACGTCGGTTGGCGGCTCAGCCTCGCCCCTGTGGCGACTCAGTTCGTTCGAAGCGTCGCGTACGCCCTGATCGCGACCGCCGGGTTCTGGGCGACACTTCGCATCGCTCGGCAGCTCGTCCGACCCGGTGGCATCGCCGAAGCGCATTGCGCGTGGCCCGGGCAATCCGCCCATGCTCTTTGGCGTCACCTGCGCTGGTTGACCATCGTCGCCATCCCCGCGGTCTTCTTCATCTCCGTCTTCGAGATGCGCGGAGAGGACCTTTGGCGCGAATCGGTCGGTCGGTTCGCATTCTTGATCTCGATGCTGGCCGTGACGGTCTTCAACTTTCTGACGCTCCGGTCGGGCGGCTCGCTCGCGGCGGTGTTACACGCAAGGAGCCGGCGGCGTCCATGGGTCTGGGGAGCGTTCCAGCTTTCCGCGCTGGTGGTCCCGCTCGCACTCTGCGCTGGGGCCCTCGGCGGTTTCTATTGGACGGCTCTCCAAGTTGCGATCCGACTCCACTTCAACGTCGTCGTGGTTTTCCTTCTGTTGATCGTGATTCAGCTGGTTGCGCGTTGGTCGCTGCTTGCTCAACGTCTCGCCGCCGCCAACGAGGAAACGGTCGCGGAGGGAAACAAGAAAGCTCCTCCCAAGATGGAGGTCACCCGCTTGATGGTCGGGACCGGCTTGCTGCTCGCGCTCCTCGGCTCGCTTGCGATCTGGGCCGATCTCTTGCCTGCCACGAAGATTCTCGATCAAGTCGAGCTCTGGACGACGACTCGGACGGTCACCGTCTCCGGACTCGATCCGGCTGGGGGCGAGCGCTTCTCCACCGAAGACCGCCTAGTGGCCGTCACACTCGCGGACTTGTTCCGCGCGCTACTCATCGGCTTGCTCACCCTGACCTCCATTCGCGCCTTGCCGGGGCTGCTCGAAGTGACCTTGTTTCGACGGCTCGGCCCGGGCGAACGGTATGCGTATTCGACCATCCTCAAATACGCCGTCGTGCTCTGCGGGCTGGCGCTCGCGTTCGATGCGATCGGCGTGGGCTGGTCGAGCATTCAATGGCTCGTGGCCGCCGTGGGCCTGGGTCTTGGCTTTGGCCTCCAAGAGATCTTCGCAAATTTCGTCTCGGGTCTGATTATTCTGTTCGAGCGCCCGATTCGAGTGGGGGACACGGTCACGGTTGGCGACACCAGCGGGCTGGTCACCAAGATTCAGATCCGAGCGACTTGGATCACGGCGTTCGATCGCAAAGAGCTTATTGTGCCCAACAAAGAGTTCGTCACCGGACAATTGATCAACTGGACCTTGTCGGATTCCGTGCTGCGTCTCGAGATCCCGGTCGGAATCGCCTATGGTTCCGACACCAATCGCGCGATCGAGGTCCTCGGGCGCGTCGCCCGCGAGTCTAGACGGGTGCTCTCCGATCCTCGTCCGGAAGTCTTTTTCCTCGGCTTTGGCGACAGCTCACTTTCGTTCGAGCTTCGGGTCTTCATCCGGGCCGTCGAGAATTTGCTGCCCGCTCGGCACGAGCTTCACATGAGCATCGACAAAGCGTTCCGCGAAGCTGGCATCGAGATCGCCTTCCCTCAGCAGGACCTCCACATCCGGTCGGTGCCGGAGGGCTGGCGCCCCCCATCGGGCCGCCCCGACTGAGCGCCACTGCTCGGGCCTCACTGCAAGGTGTAGTTGATCATCATCGCTCGCCCGCCACGTCGAATCGACAGGCTGAACTTGTCGGCGGTCCTCAAGGTGGTGTACGCGCCCAGCGCCGCGTCCGGATTGGTCAGCGATTGGCCGTTCACGCTTTCGAGGATGTCGCCGTTCTGGATGCCGAGCTTCGTCAGGAGGGTATTCGGACGGACGCCTCGAATCTCCATGCCCACCGATTGGCCGCCCTCCATCTTGGGTGCGACTGCGGCGATACCGATGAGCTTGCCGGCATTGTCGAGCACCTTGTTCAGCATGGCCCGGGAGAGGTTGAAGTTGGTGTCATTCACTCGTTCGATCCCTTCCTCAAGCTCCTGTTCGCTCAGACCGGCGTTGCGATCCGCGTCCGGACCCCCGTGACGTTTGGGCGCTCTGGGGATGACGGTCGGCACCGGCTTTGGGGCCGCACCCTCGACCTGAAACATGTCCAGGCTGCAAAGGCCGCCTTTGTTCTGGAGGATCACATTGTCGGAGTTGATCGCGCGGATCTTGGCGCCTTCAACCTCAGCCCCTCCCCAGTGGAGGTTGGCTTTTTGATCGGTGCCGACAATGGCTGCGAGGGAGTGTTCCAAGTCTCCGGGCAGCACGACCGTCCCGATGAGTCGCATCTTCCCGGCGCACGCTGTCTCGACCTCCGCCAGTGGCAGGTCTTCCATGGGAAGCTCCGGATTTTCCATCGGCGCTTCCGATAGGTCCCCTTGGGTCGAGTCGAAGATGTTCCGTTTCAAAATGATGCCGGGATCATGTTTGCGTCGAGTGCGCGGCTGGACCATCGCACTGCGCAAAGGAGCCGAAAGCACATTGGATTCGACCTTGAGCACCTTGGCCGCGAGGAGCGCCGTCGCCGCCTGAGCGCAAAAGAACGCACACACCGCGAGCGTCGTCAGCAAGAGCAGATTCTTCGTTCGGTTGTTTGCGGCGGCGGCCATCTAGCTCAGAGCTTAGCCTACAATCGACTGGGTCAATCGGCGGTCTGCGGCACGGGCTCGCATGCGGCGAGATCGTCGCGATGGTCTTGATCGGTCAATCTTCCAAGCTGATCGCATTGGTTGGGCAGTACTCGACCGCGAGCTCGACTCGCGCGCGGAGCGCTTCGGGAGGCTCTTCTTGCAGCACGGTGAGGTACCCTTGCTCGTCGACCTGAAAGACCTCGGGCGCCTCACCCATGCAGTTCGCGTGGCCTTTACAGAGATCGAAGTCCACCTTGATTCGCATCGACGTTTCCCTCCGAGGCAGAGTATAGAACATAAAACGAAACATCGTTCCAAAAAAGATAATTGTGTTCTATCCTAGCGTAAACGTGTCCGAAGCCACCGCCAGAGCCCGCAGCGCGAAGACCTCGATGTATCGGTCCCTCGTTCTCGAGTCCGCCGAGTACCTCTTTGCGACCCACGGGTACGACCGGACGAAAATCCAAGACATCGCGGCCGCGTCCGGGGTGTCTCTAGGGACCCTGTATTCGGTCTTCGATGGGAAGGCCGACGTCTATGAGGCCGTGCATGACGAGCGATTGGGCGAGCTCTTCGTCCTCACCGGCCGTGCGATGAAAAGTGAAGCGTCCGCCGCAGAACGTCTGATGGTGGGCAATCGCGTCTTCGTCCAATGGTTGACCGAGCACCCCAATTATCTCCGCATACATCTCAACGGTGGGGCCGCTTGGTCGTCCGATCCGCGACGAGTTGGTGAAGGGCTGGTCGCCGCGTGGCATCGAGGGATCGACCTGATGGCGCGCGTGCTTGAACAAGCCATGCGGGATGGCGACGCGTACGAAGCCGATCCCATCATCGCGGCCAGACTCATGGCCTCCATCCAGCAGGTTTTCATCTCTGCTTGGGTCGATGCGGGGATGGAAGACAGCGCGACGAACCTTGCACGGCGAATCGAAGGGCAAATTCGGCGGAGCCTATTTAGGAATGGATCATGACCGCACGAACACAAACTACGTCCACGCATCTCGCCGCGGGAAGGCTCAAAAAACCTCCCAAGCTCAAGGGTGGGCTTCCTTTCATCGGCCACACCATGGATTTCGTGAAGGACACGATCGGCCTGCTCCAGAAGACATATGACGAGTGCGGCCGGGTGGGGCGCTTCAAGCTATTCGGGAAAGACATGATTCTGTTCACGGGGCCGGAGGCACACGAGGCTTTGTTCCGGCAACCTGACGAAGTTCTCAGCCCAAACGCCGCTTACAAGATGATGATTCCCGTCTTCGGTGAGGGCGTGGCGTACGGTGCCGAGCCCTCCAAAATGGCGGAGCAAATGCACATGCTCTATCCGGCGCTACGCAACAATCGTATGCGGACCTACACCGAGATCGTCGCTCGGGAGACATTGGACATCATCGACGGTTGGGGCGACGAGGGCGAGATCGAGGCAAGCGCATTCTTTGGGATGCTGACGAACTTCACTTCGAGTAGCTGCCTGCTCGGCAAAGAATTTCGCAACGAGATGAGCGAAGAGTTCGCTAAGGTCTACTATGACTTGGAGCGAGGGATCGTCGCTTGGGGATACATTCACCCATATCTGCCAATTCCAGCGTTCCGTCGGCGGGATCGAGCTCGCGCACGGCTCGGCGGCATGGTTTCCGACATCGTCCGGAAGCGGAAAGAATCCGGGTACCGTGGAGAGGACTTCCTTCAGACGCTCATGGACGCCGAATACACCGACGGTACCAAGCTGAGCGATCACGAGATCACCGGGATGTTGGTGGCGGCGATGTTTGCCGGCCATCATACGAGCTCCGTAACGACTGCTTGGACCTTGATCGAGCTTCTGCAGCATCCGTTCTTTCTGCACGAGGTGCGCGATGAGATCCGCGCTCGATACGCCGAAGGGGAGGAATACTCGTTTCTTTCGCTCCGCGACCTCGCTGCGACCGAAGCTGCCGTGAAAGAAGCGCTGCGAATCCATCCGCCGCTGTTCATTCTTCTCCGCGCCGCGCTGCAGGACTGCGAGATCCTCGGATTCCAGGTGAAGAAAGGCAATTGGGTGGCAGTTTCACCGATGGTGGCCCATCGGGATCCAGAGGTGTTCCAGAACCCGCTCGACTTCGACCCCAATCGCTACGGCCCCGGTCGCGAGGAAGACAAGCGCCCGTTTGGGTACATCGCGTTCGGTGGCGGGCGGCACAAGTGCATGGGGAACGCGTTCGCGATCCTCCAAATCAAGACGATCATCGCCGTCTTGCTCAATCGCTACGACTTCGAGCTGGTCGGTGATCCGATCGAGACGGACTTCCAAGGTCTGGTGCTCGGGCCGAAGCCGCCGATTCGCATTCGCTACCGTCGGCGAGCGCTAGCGGCATGAGCACCGGCGGTCCCCCGCGCTGGTTCTCCGAGAACCCCAGCAAGGCGTGGGGCGAGAAGTTCTTTCTCGCCTATTCGCCGATCTGGATGATCATCGTGGGGCTCGCGATGGGGCTCGGCGTCACGGCTCGTGCAGGCGAGTGGGGGTTCTTGGCGATCGGCGTTGCGGTCGCAGCGCCTCTCCTCCTGGTGCCTGCCCTGATTCGTGACGAGAGCGCCCTCGGCCGGCGCTGGTACCAGACCTATTGGCTCAAAGCCAATCTCTACATCGCGATTTTCAATTTTGCGGCGAACTATTTCGGCTCGGAGTACTTCTTCGACATTCTCGGCATGGTCTACGACTACCCGATGATCGACCTGACACTCGACTCCGCGCTCGTCGGCTCCGGTGAGCAACGGGTTCCGGTCGTCATGTATTTGCTCACGCAAGCGTACTTCATGACCTATCACACGACCGCGGTCATCGTTCTGCGTCGCATCCGTACCTCCCGGTTTCCGATCGGCACGGTTCTGTGGCCTGCTCTGTTGTTGCTGGTCGCATATTTCTGGGCTTGGATGGAAACCAAGGCGATGGCGAACCCCTGGGTCGAGAGTCAGTTCTACTATCGAGACGTGGAGCGGATGCTCGCGTACGGCTCACTCTTCTATTCGCTCTACTTCGTGGCGAGCTTCCCGATCTTCTATCATCTGGACGAAAAGCGCGACACGCGTTGGAGCTTGACGATCACGGCGGCCGCGGCGTGCACGGCCAGCATGCTCATGATGTTCCTCCTGGACTTTGCCGCTACGATCTTCGGGCCGCTGGCGTGATGCTGCGACTAAGCTAGGCAAGGTGCGGACCATGGCCGAGCAGATTCCAATCCAAGGCGAATACGAGCCCCGTTTCGAACCCGTCGCCAGGCTCATGCGCAAGCAGATCGCGCACTACGGGGGTGGCGCAGCGGCGGCGGTGTTTCTCGAGGGCAAGCCGGTCGTCGATATCTGGGCGGGGCCGGCACGCAACGACGGGACGCCATGGCAGCGAGACACCATGTCAATTTGCTACTCTGGCACGAAGGGGATCGCGTCGACTGCGATCCACATGCTCGCGACGGATGGTCTGATCGACTACGACGCGCCCGTTGCGGAATACTGGCCGGAGTTCGGCTGCAACGGCAAAGAGACGATCACGGTTCGGCAGGTGCTGTCGCACCAGGCCGGCCTTCACAAGCTCATCCATCTAGTCGACAAGCTCACCGACATTCTCGACTGGGAGCTCATGGTTTCGCGTTTGGCCAAGGCGGAGCCGGACTTCGATCCGGGCACCGCGAACGGCTACCAGGCGGTGACGTTCGGTTGGCTCGTGGGCGAGCTGATTCGCCGAATCTCGGGGCTTGCCGTGCCGGAGTTCATTCAGCAACGAATCGTCCGAGCTCTGAAGCTCGACGGCCTGTACATCGGCGACGCCGACACGCAGATGGATCGACTTCCCGACTTCGTCGGGCTTCCCCCACTACAAAGAACCGGCGCCAAATCGCTCACTGCCGACTACCGCGTCCCGTTCTGGCTGCCCTCGGCAGCGCTGAGGGAACTGGGTCGTCGCGGACTCACGCCTCGATATGCCAAAGAGCTCTTCTCGCATCCGGCGTTTTGGAAGGCTTGCCTCCCCGCGATGAACGGCGTTGCGACAGCGCGCTCTCTGGCCAAGATGTATGCGGCTCTTTCGTTGGGCGGCGCGCTCGACGACGTCCGCTTGGTTTCAGAAGACATCGTCCGGCAGTCTGCCGAGGTTCAGACGAAGCGTTCGGACAAAGTCATCTTCTACCCGCTGCACTGGAAGCTGGGCTACCATCGGACGGATGCGTTTCTGATGGATGTACCCGAAGCGTTCGGGCACTTCGGGCTCGGTGGGGCCGGAGGCTGGGCCAACCCGGAGCTGAAGCTCTCTCTTGGATTTCTGCACAGCGGTTTTCCCGTTTCGATGATCGGCCAGACACGAACGGTCATGATGACGGCAGCAGTCTACGAATCGCTCGGGATCTACAAAGGGGCGTGTCACACCCTGCGGCACGGCCCGATCGTCGATCTGGTGCCAAAGCGCTCCTAGCCAAGAGCGTTCGGGAGATGGGAATGACCATGAGGGTAGGGGTAGTCGGAGGCGGGATCGCTGGAGTTGGAGCGGCTTGGTCGCTTCATCGAGCGGGATATGAAGTCGAGCTCTTCGAGAAGGGTCCAGCCCTCGGCGGAAATGCGAAGACTTTTCGGTGGACGGTCGAAGGCGGCCATGCCGACTCGCCGCTGCTCGTCGTCGCCTGGCCGCAGATGTACTACCACAACTACGAATTGCTTCTGAGTGAGCTCGGGGTTGGGATCGAGGCGCTGCCGATTTCGTACTTCGTTCAGACGCCAGAGGGGCACTTCTGCCAGGATGGTCGGACGGCGATGCAGAGTCGTTTCGCGCCCGAGTTCAGGCGCTGGAAGAAGCTCGTGGCGTTCGTGAGCAGGGTTAACGACTTCTTCCTCCCAAAGCACAAGCACGACTCCCTGTACCACTTCTCGTATTTCAATCCGTTGAACCTGATTACCCTCTACGGGCTGGCAAGGCTCTTCGGCATTTCGCGAGACTTTTGGGACAAGATCTTCGTTCCAATTCACTGTGCGAGCTTCATCACCACGTCGATGCGCGGTGTCCCTGCGGTGATTCTCCCCTTGCTCGAGAGCATAGTGCCGCTCGAGGAACCGACCCAGATGGGAACGTGGCGAGGCGCGCCGCGCCAGGTCTTCGACCAGATGACAGCACCGTTCGCTGACGGGGTGCATACGGGCCATGAAATCAGCAGTGTCAAGCGGCACGAAGGGCGCTTCCTCATTGCAGACACGAAGGGGCGCACGTACGAGGTCGATAGAGTCGTGTTTGCTTGTGATGCAACATCGGTTCTCCAGGCGCTAGAGTCGCCGAGCTGGCTGCAGCGAATCCTATTCAGCAAGGCGGAGTACGTCGATGACGTCGATCCCACGTTCGCTAGGTTCGTGATCCACTCCGATACGAGCATCTTTCCCGAAGAGCACAGACAGAGGATTCTCTCCGACTTCAATACCTACTCCGAAATCGACGAAACGGGGGCTCTGGAGTGTACGTTCGTCATTTCGGCGCAGAACCCGAGCATCAAGGATCTGGGCGTGCCCATGCTCGTTACCTTCAACTCGAAGAAGTCCATCGAGAAGGTCCAAAAGCGGGTGGAGCTACCCCACCCAACGCATACCATGTCACTGCGCAATCTGATCATCATGTCCATGATGCGCTTCGTTCAGGGCAAAGACGGCATCCACTATTGCGGGACGTTCACGACACCCGAAGGCGGCCATGACTTGTCGTTCATGTCCGGACTCGTCGCCGCTCATGCGATCGGTGCGCCGTACCCGTTCTCGCAAGAGAATCGAAGTGCTGTCGCAGACTTCAGACAGATGCAGAAGATGATGCTGAAAGCGGCGGACCGGCGGCCCGTTTAGACGAAGATGGCGTAGGACCCATCCAGGATCATTCGAGTGCTCGCATACAATCCCCAAATGGGAAAGATGAACCACATCAAGTTCGTGATACCGACGAACAAGACGAGCTCCCTCAATGAGTGCCCTTTGTGGCGATCGTTGTTGAAGAACTGGAAGAAATAGACCGCTGTTCCATAGAACATCTGCCAGAACATGATGACGCCCAAGATTCCGAGCACTCGGGCGGGCATCAACTCGAACGTCATTCCAAACGCGAACGCCACTGCCGGGATGAGTGTCGTGAATCCGTTACCGACGTCGATGTTGTAGCCAAAAGACCGGCGATCCGAATAGCCTGGATCAAACAGCGAGTAGCTCGACCAGATGTTCGTCCATTGGCGGAACGAGAGCACCCTGAACAAAGGAATCGGCCGCGCGAATACCTCAGCGACCCGCTTGAGCGCCCGTCCACGGTATGGCTCTTTGGTTGCTTCGTACTCTGCGCGGATCTGGTCCTGACACACGAAGAGCGCGATCTCCCACCATGCGACCAGCACGTTGATCACCAAGAAGAATGCCAATCCGATCTGTGTAGCGTTGTACACGTCGTGGACGCGCTGATGCAGCCAGACGTGAAACAGCGTGCCGACGAGGACGACCGTTGCGATCACCGCGGCAGTCGGGACAGTGAGGCCCTGCCGATCTGAAATGGATTCCATCGACTTTCTCCGTAGCCAGATTTGGCCCCCGTACTATGATCTGCCCGGAGGCAAAGCAAATGAGTGTGGTGAAGCAGCTGGGGTACTTGGTCTTCGAAGTGAGCGATCTCGCGGCTTGGGAGAATTTCGGTACCAAGATTCTCGGGCTCGAGCTTGTCGACTCCCGAGGAGACGAGGGGTTTTCGTTGCGAATGGATCCCTACCGTCAGCGCTTTTTCATCGAACGCGGCCCCGCGGATGACCTCTCGGCGATCGGCTGGGAGGTTGAAGGCCCTGCCGAGCTCGATGCGCTTACGCGACGCTTACGGGACGCAGGGCATGAAGTGATACAGGCCGCGCCAGACGTTGCTGCGCGGCGAAACGTGCAGGCCCTCATCACCGTCAAGGATCCGGCTGGGAATCCCAACGAGATCTTCTACGGGCCCAAGCGATCCTCCGAGCCGTTCGTCTCCGAGGTCGTCCGTTCGGGCTTCGTCGCCGACGAGCAGGGGTTTGGTCACGTCGTGGTCGCTTCGCAGGACGACGAGGAGCACCAGGCGTTCTATGCCGACCTATTCGGCCTGAAGTTGAGTGACTACATTCGCTGCGAGTACTTTGGGCATAAGATCGATGTTACGTTCATGCACGCGAACGCACGGCATCATTCGCTTGCCTTCGGGGGAGGGCAACTCAAGCGGATTCACCACTTCATGGTTCAGGCGAAGTCCATCGATGAGGTGGGCTTGTGTTACGACCGATTCCTCTTTTCTGGAGGGATGGTTCACCAAACGCTCGGGCGTCATCCCAACGACAAGATGTTCTCGTTCTACGGGTATACGCCATCTGGCTTCCACTTCGAGTTCGGCTCGGGCGCAATCGAGATCGATGAGGGCTGGGAGCCCACGACCTACGGCAAGGTCAGCGAGTGGGGGCATCACCCACCGCAGCTTCTCACCAAGGCGTACCGCCGTGCCAAGGAAGCTTCGGCGTCGAAGGGCTGAAGGGCCATTGGACCCGTCAGCCGCGTTGCGCTAGAACACGTTCTAGCCTGAGGTTCGAAGCATGGTGGTCGAAGCAGTCCCCGAGGGAAAGTATGCCGCTGTAGGCGGCGGCATTACGATGCATTACCACGAGGCCGGCAGCGGCGATCGCGGCGTCGTGGTCTTCGTGCACGGGAGCGGTCCTGGGGCGAGCGGCTGGAGCAACTTCAAAGGCAACTACCCAGCCCTCGCGGAGCATGGCTATCGAACGATCGTGCCCGACACGATGGGCTACGGATACTCCAGCAAACCCGAAGAGGGGGCGTTCAGCCTCGACGACGTAGCTGCGCAATACAAGGCCCTGCTCGACGAGCTTCGGGTCGATCGGGCGACCGTCGTTGGAAACTCACAAGGTGGCGCGATTGCCATCACGATGGCGCTCAACTACCCGCGCCTAGTCGACAAGCTCGTCTTGATGGCCCCCGGCGGCTTGGAGAGGCGCGAGGTCTACATGCAGATGGAGGGGATCAAGGCGATGCTTCGCGTCCTCTACAAAGAAGGCATCAGCAAAGAAACGATGCGAAAGGTCTTCACGCTCCAGCTCCACGACGAATCGAAGATCACCGAGCAGGTCATCGAGGAGCGCTATCAAATCGCCATGACGCAGCACAAGGACAACATCGCTCGCATCCTGGTGACGAATCAAGAAGATCGGCTATCGGAGATCCAGTGCCCGGTGCTCTGCTTCTGGGGAGCCAATGACAAGTTCTGCCCGGTGAGCGGTGCGTCGAAAATCGCTGCGAGCTGCCCAAATTCCCGCACGATTCTGATCGCTAGCTGCGGGCATTGGGTCATGGTCGAGTACCCGAAGCTCTTCAACGAGCTCACTCTGAAGTTCATCGGCGACGACCTGGGGTAAATCGGCGTCGAACTCTCCTCGGGGGGGCTGCTTGCTACTTGTTGGCGACGACCTTCTCGACGGCTTCGAGCAAGCTCTTGCTATAGACGCGACCAGTTAGATTTTCGCGAGTCTTCTTTGCGACGGCATCCCACTCCGCCTTGTAGGGCGACGTGTCGACCACGACGATGCCACGCTTCACGAGCGACTCATAGGCTCGAGCGTCGTCTCTTCGCGCCATCGTGTCGCCTGCCCGCGCGGCTCGTTCGCTGGTATCGAGCAACACCTTCTGGTCGTGCTCGCTCAGCTCGTCGAACTTCTCGCGTTTGATGAGTGACCCGCCGATGATGATGTTGAAGTTCTGCTTCGCCATGTAGTCGAGGCGCGTGTACCACTGGAGCGCAACGGCAGCGAGCGCAGACGCCGGCACCGTGTCCAGCATCCGCGTCTGCAGTGCTCCATAGACTTCGGGCACGCCAAGACGAACTGGGTTAGCACCCATCGTGGTCACAAATTCCGCAAACACCGGGTCGTCTTTCCATGCCCAAGGGCGGAGCCTCTTCAAGTCTTCCGGCCTGGCGAACTTATCCATCGAGAAGATTCGGTTCTTCCCGGCCTCTCCCCAGGCCAGCATCACGAACCCATTGTTTTCGAACAGCGGCACGAAACGGTCACTCAGCTGCGTGCGCGCGCGTTCGAGCTGATCGTACTCGGTGATCAGACCCGGCGCTGTCAGCACCAATACGGGCCGCGCGACCATTCCGAGCCCAGTGGTCGTGACGCCGGCCGCATCCATCTGCCCGGCGCGCACCTTCCGAATGAAGTCCCGCTCGTCACCTTGGCTGCCACCGGAGTAGAAGCGAAGCTCCACTCGGCCTTCGGTTTCCTTCTTGAGGCTGCGGTTCCAAGCCTTCATCAGCTTCATGAAGCCCGAACCGGCAGGCGCCAGAGACGCGAACCGGATGATGATCGGAGAAGCAGCGTTGGCCTGCGGTGCCGAGACGGCGCCGGGCAAGAGAAAAGCACTCACGGCAAGGAGTGCGATAGAGGCGTGTTTCATTCGGTTCCTGGTTGGCTCGCGAGGGGACGCGGGATAGTAGCCCAAGATTCAGCGCAACCCTAAGCCTAGTTGTGACTCGGGTCGTTTTGGATCAGCTCTGCGGCGCGATAACCGATCAGCATGCTCGGAGCATTGATCGCGGAGACCGGTGTCCACGGGATTGCGGAGGCGTCAGCGATTCGCAACCCCGTCACGCCCCGAAGCCGGAGCTCCGGGTCGATCGCGTCATTTTCACTCGTTCCCATGCTGCAGCTGCCGGCGAAGTGATAGGTGGTGATCGTGTTCTTCCGCACGTAATTCGCGATGGCATCGTCACTGTTGACTCGCTTACCCGGCAGGAGCTCTCTAGTGCCCCATTCGGCGAGACCGCTCGATTCACCGATCGCTCGCGCGATTCGAACGCCCCTTACCATCGTCTCCATGTCTTCGGGATGCGAGTAATAGGCCGGGTCGATCAATGCTTGTGTGGACACGTCGCTCGATTGCAAGCGAAGAGAACCACGGCTCCTCGGCTTTCCCAGAATCAAGATGATGCCGAACATGTGGTCGGTGAATCGTTGCAGGGCACCTATTTTGAAGGTGGCGCCTATCAGGCTGCGCATCATTTTTCGTGATCGAGGTCCATAGAGCGCGCGGGGGATCACCATCGGTGGAAGCATGCGCTGCATCATCTGCCGCATCGCCGACGGAGCAGGCCAGTACACGTAGCATGTGTCGCTCTGCGAGGGCGGCAGCGCGCTGTGTTCGTTCGTACGGAAGAAGCTGTAGAGTTGCGGGTAGAAGCAGTCGATGTCCTTCTCGGTCTTGAAGAAGACTGGAACATTCGGGTGGTCGTGTAGTCCAGTGCCGACCGCGGGCCGATCTGCGACGACGGGGATTGCGAGCTCCCGAAGGTGCTCACCGGGACCAACCCCCGAAAGCATCAGAAGCTTGGGTGTTTCCAACGCCCCGGCACACGCGACGATTTGGTTCGAGGCGGCAGCGCGCCGTAGTGCACCGTCATGTTCGAACTCGACCGCGCGCGCTCGCTTTTCCGCTGTGAATATGATCCGGTGGGCGCGTGCTCCGGTGAGCACGGTTAGGTTCGCACGCACGCCAGCGTCTTTGATGAACGCTACGTACGAGCTGCGCCGGTTCTCGCCTTCGTACGACATCCACTCGTAGCCAATGACGTTGCTCATGTTGCCGTCGTTCAGATCGTCGTGACGGCGGAACCCGTGCTCCTCGGCCGAAGTGATGCACGCTTCGGTCCACTCGGTCGGCGGGCGCCGATGGGGGCGCAACGTTTTCTCGATCGCCTCGAAGTCATCCTGGATGTCGTTCCAGTGCCACCCCTGGGGCCACTGCGCATAGTCTTCCCGACAACCGCGTGTGTAAACCATGCCATTCACCGAACCACTGCCTCCCATCACGGTTCCAGTTCCGGCAAAGATCCGCTGATTGCCCGAGTGCGCCTGAGGGACCGAGAAGCGTTCACCCATCACGGCGTCGTTGATGAACGCTTCTTTGTAACCGCTGGCGCTGAGAGTTTCTGGATGCGCCTCGGCCGCAGGACCGTTTTCGAGCAGAAGCACGCGCCGGGTCGGATCACTCGCGAGCTTCGCAGCGACGATGCATCCGGCGGAGCCTCCACCCACCACGATGTAGTCGTACTCGTCCATCAGCGCTCTCGGCGGAACAGCTTCAGGATTCCGTGCCACCGCTGAGCCAGGCTTTTTCCGTAGATGAGCTCGATGACGCCGCTGAAAATGCCGTAATCTCTCGCGGCCACGGGAAACACGCGGTTGACCGTGTGGATTGGAAAGCGATCGTCGACGACCGCTTTGACGTTGCACATCGAGCGAAGGCCTTCACGCCCGTTCATGCGACCGTACCCCGACGCCTTGACGCCGCCGAAGGTCAGCCCTTGCACCATGTACGTGATCCCCGCGAACTCGTTGATCGCACTCATGCCGGCTTCCAATTGCGCAGCGATTGCCCGGGCACGCCCCCGGTCTCTGGAGAAGACCGAAGACGAAAGGCCGTATGACACCCCGTTCGCGATCTCCACGGCGTCTGCATCGTCGTGCACTCGCATCAGAAGCATGACCGGGCCAAAGACCTCTTCCTGTGCGATGCTCATCTCAGGCGTGACATCGGCCAAGATGGTGGGCTCATAGTAGTCGCCCTGCCCGGTGAGCGCCCTCTTGCCCCCAGTGACTACGCGTGCGCCTTGCATGACCGCTCGGTCGACGGCGTTTTCGATGACCTCGAGTTGGAGGGGGGTGACGATTGCGCCTAGATCCACGAGCTCCGTCCTGCTGTTGCCCTGGCGAAACTCGCGAACCAGCTCAGCCGCACGATTCTCGAACGCGTCGTAGATCGCATCGTGCACGAGGATCCGCTCGGACGCGACGCAGTTTTGCCCACAGTTGATGTAGCAACCCGCGAGCGAGGCATGAACCGCTTGCTCGAGGTCCGCATCGTCGCAAACGATGAACGCGTCCTTTCCGCCAAGCTCCATGACGACCGGGATCACCCGCTCTGCACTGGCCTCGACCACTCGCCGCCCGTTGTGAACCGAGCCGATGAACAAGATCATGTCCACCGCGGACCGCGCCAGAGCAGCGCCGGTCGAACCGTATCCCTGCACCGCCTGGACGAGATTGGGATCGTGTCCCGCGTCTCGGATGACTTCGCGGATGGCGGCGATGAACGCCGCGCTCGACCAGGCGACCCACTCGGACGGCTTCACCACGATCGCGTTGCCTGCCATCAGCGCGGGGATCAGGGGATTGACGATGTTTTGAAACGGATAGTTCCACGGGATGATCGCGGCGACGACGCCGAGGGGGTGATACTCCAGCCGCGCCGTCTTGTGCATCAGCAAACCCGAGGACACACGCTCCGGGCGGAGGAACTTCTCCCCATTTTTGATCATCCACCGAAATTTTTCGCACGTCGGCCAGATTTCGCCGAGCAAAGCATTCTCTCGTGTCTTTCCAGAATCGCGCTGTACCTGCAGGCAGATCGCGTCCTTGTGGTCGACGGTGTACTCGAGCAATTTGCGCAAGACGTTGCGGCGTTCCTCGAACGAGGTGGTGCGCCAGGCCTTCTGTGCGATCTTCGCCCGCGCCACGGCCGCATCGACGTCCTCGGGTGAGTCGATGCGCACGTTCCCCAAGCGTTCCCTGGTGGCGGGGTCGAGGCATGGGATTTCTGTGGCTTGCTCGGACGGCGTGGAGACCCGCTCGGCGGATATCGGAATTGACATTCTGATTTTCATCTGTATCATTCCGACTCTCACGTGTCAACGAGCGCTGCATTCACAAAGGCCCAGGAATCCCTGAGGGATAGGAAGCGCGATCTCTATCGCGGTGCCATTCTCGACGCGGCCGAGCGGGTGTTTGCCGAGGACGGCTACGAGGCCACCAAGGTCCAAAGGATCGCCGGCGAAGCTGGGGTCTCGCTCACCACGCTCTACTCGGTTCTCAGGTCCAAGTGGGAGATCTACCGCGCGGTCAACCGCAGGCGTTTGCGCGAGGTCATGAGTCTCGCGCAGGGCGTCCTTCAAGCAGATTTGTCGTCGCTCGATACACTCATCGCAGGGACTCGAATGCAGCTGGGGTTCTTCATGGAGCGACGGGACTTCACCAAGATGCAGCTCAAGGAAGTCACAGCGTGGTCGACGATCGAGCTCTTGCGAAGTCCCGAGCAAGTCGAGGCATTGGGTGCTGGTTTGGAGCTCTTCGCGGGTCTCTTTCGGCGGTGCATCGAGGACGGCTTTTTCATCGACGACGACCCGGAGCTCATGGCGAGAATGGTGATCGCCTCCCAACAGGTGAGGTTGGCGATGTGGATGAACCGCGGCTGTAAGGAAGATCCGAGCGCAGTTGCCGACGCGGCTCTCCGGCATCTGCTTCGGAGCTACTGCAGGAAGGAGCACCTGGCATCGGCGCTTCGAACGGCCGGCTTGGGAGATGCTACATGAGCGTTGCGTTTCACCGGCTCGAGGTCTCTGCCGTCATTCAGGAGACGCCGGAATGCAGATCGTTCGAGCTATCCGTCCCGGCCGACCTGCAAGAAGCCTATCGCTACAAAGCTGGCCAGCATCTCACTTTCAAAATCCCTTGGGAGCAATTCGACGTTACGCGTTGCTACTCGCTTTCGAGCTGCCCGGAGCTTGGCGAGCCCCTGAAAATCGGAGTTAAGAGAGTCCCAGGGGGCGCGGCTCCAATTGGTTGAATGACAATTTGAAGATCGGAGATTCGATTATGGCGAGCCTGCCGGAGGGCCGCTTCGTCCTCGATCCGGCGACTCGATCGGGAGCACCGCTATTCCTCTTTGCAGGCGGTAGCGGGATTACGCCGATCATCGCCCTGCTCAAGAGCGCGATCATCGCAACGAAACGATCGATTACGCTGCTCTATGCCAATCAGGATCGCGAGTCCGTGATCTACGGCGGCGAGCTCGGTAAGCTTGCCGCAGAGCATCCGGAACGGTTGGTTGTTCACCATCACTTCGACGCGGACCACGGCTACCTCAGCTCGGCCGATCTTCGCGCGCTGCTGCACCACACCGACATCTCCGAGTTCTACGTATGCGGCCCCGAAGCGTTCATGGAGCTCATCGAGACGACCCTCGCAGAGGCCGGGGTGCACGAAGAGCTCGTCTACATCGAACGCTTCGTTTCGCCCGCCGATCCCGACCGCATCGATGAAGATGCGATCGACCTCGTGTCGCTCGAAGCACCCACCACCTTCAGCCTTTGGCTCGGCGGCCGTTCTCGCACGGTTCCCTACACGAGGGGCAAGACCCTCTTGCAGTGCGCGCGCGCGGCGGGCCTGCACCCGGCCCACTCTTGCGAATCGGGCTACTGTGGTTCGTGCATGGCCCATGTCAACACCGGCAAAGTTCACATGCGCACACATGAAGCGCTCTCTGAGCGGGACATCGCCCGTGGCGTGGCGCTTCTTTGCCAGAGCATTCCCGCCAGCAACGAGCCTCTCGAGCTCGATAGTGACTCCACCTCGTTTCGCGCCGCGTCGGCGGTGAAGTCATCGTTCAGCAAACGGGCATCGCAGTTAGCAGCCGCGGCCGCGTTTGCTCTGATGGTCGCCGGTACCCTCATTCTCAGGTTGGTACACTAGGTGGTAAGATGAGCTCACTGGAATCTGCATGAAGGTCTTGTTCGTCATCCTCGCGAGCTACGCGTCTGCCGGTCTAGCGATCGGGGTGCTTCTCTACGCCTATCATTCGCGGGGGGTGCAGGAGTACTTGATCAGCGATGACCCGCACCGTTCCAAGAGCGACCGGGAGCTGTACTGGAGAGTTGCGCTCAACTCCACGGTTTCCATCATGCTCATCTTCTCCGCGATGTACGGCCTCGGCGAATATCTGTACTACGACCATGCGGCTCCCGTTTGGCGGTACGTGCTGGAGGCGGTGACCGTCATTTTGATTTACGACTTCGCCTACTACTTCATGCACCGCTATCCGTTTCACGAGTGGAAGATTCTCCGCGGCGTGCACTCGGTTCACCATGCTGCCAGAAATCCGCGGGTCATCGACAGCCTCTTGCTGCATCCAGTCGAGACCATCCTCGGGCTGGGTTTGTTTTTCGGCTCGGTGGCATTGGTTGGCGGCGTCCACATCTACACATTGGGCGTGCTGTTCACGACCTACACTGCATTCAACATTCTCAACCATGCGGGTGTCGACGTGCCGCACTTCCCCTTCAAGACTTTGGGTGTTCTCGCGGCAAAGCACGACAGGCACCATCACAGCATGCTTTCGGGAAACTACGCATCCATCACACCATTACCCGACATCATATTTGGGACGGTCGAGTAACTCGTGACTGTGAGCTTGGTCACAGGCGGCTGCGGCTTCGTGGGTGCAGCGATCGCGAGAGCGCTCAAAGCCCGAGGTGATGACGTCATCGTCCTCGATGTCGCGCCGAGCTGTTCGGTCGAAGGGGTCGACTACCGTCGAATCGACATCACCGACCGTGCGGCGGTCACCGAGGCTTGCCGTGGCGTCGACACGATCATTCACAATGCGTCGCTGGTTCACACCAAACATAACCAGCAGGCCGTGATCTGGGCCGTGAACCTGGGCGGTACCGAGAACATGCTCGAGGCGGCGCGAGAGCAAGGAGTTTCGCGCTTCGTCTACATCAGCTCCGGCAGCGTCGTCTATGCAGGCAAAGACATCGAGAACGGCGACGAGAGCTTGCCTTATTCGCCGATCTCACAAGCGCCGTACGCCGACAGCAAGATCGCCGCCGAGAAGCTCGTCCTAGCCGAGAATGCAAAGGGCGACATGGCTACCTGCGCCCTCCGTCCGCACGTGATCTTCGGTCCTGGCGACAACCGCTTCATGCCTACGCTCTTGGACAAGGGTCGCAACGGGCAGCTCCGTTTCCAGGTGGGCCGTGGCGTTTGGCTCTCTGACTATACGTACGTGAGCAATTTGACCGACGCCGTCCTACTTGCCGACGAGGCGCTCGCCAAAGACGGAGTCCATAGCGTCGCCGCAGGCCAGGCCTATTTCATCACCAATGGTGAACCGATGCCATTCTGGGATTTCGTTCGCAAAGTGGCCGCGCGCCTCGGCTTCCCTCCGATCAAGTACCGAGCCCCGAAGTCGCTCGTGTACGTGATCGCTGCGATCAAAGAAGGGATCGACACGCTCAAGGGCGGCACCCTCAACGCGGAGGACGGGCTGACGCGATTTGCGATCCGCTACATGTGCACGCACCACTACTTCAGCATCGAGAAGGCCCGCCGTGAGCTCGGCTACGATCCAGCTGTCTCCATCGACGAGGGCATCGAACGCACCTGTCAGCACTTGGAGGCGACCGGCGCGGTCTGACCAGGGGTCAGGTCCCCTCTCGGGCACCGGCCCGGGATCGGCTTTGCCCAGCGGAGCTGGCCGGGCGGGCCATCGTCCCCCCGACGCGGCCCGCCCCCAGCTCCTACCGATGACCCCTACGCACCCCAGTCCGAAACAGGGTGGGAAGATCGAGACGACTCTTCTTCACTTCTGTTTCACCCCTTAAGGTATGTATGGATCAGCTTTGGTGTAATTGTCCAGTATTACGGACATTGATTTACAATTCTCATAGGCTCTTCGGCGTACGGCCTGTCCCGGCGGTTTTGCCTGAGGCCGGAGGCCAATCGGAGTCGCGGCCGGGCGACTTCGGTAACCCCGGGGTTGCCGCCCTGAAGCGAACTGGTAAAGACGCTCGCGTTCGGGGGCTTTCCATCCAGCCGGGGACGAGTTGAATGCCTAGAGAAATTCTCATCATTCTCGGCGCCTGCGCCATCCTCATCGTGCTGGGGGTGCTGGAGCTGATCTTGCATCGCAGACGGCTTGCGAGGATTCCGATTCGCATTCACGTCAACGGCACACGCGGCAAGACCAGCGTGACGCGCTTGATCGCGGCCGGGCTTCGTGAGGCTGGCATCCGGACGGTCGCCAAGACCACCGGCACTGTTCCCCGATTCATCCTGCCGAACGGTCGCGAAGTGCCCGTGTACCGCCCGGGTGGGGCGAACATCATCGAGCAGAAGCAGGCCGTGACAATGGCGGCCGCGCAACGCGCGCAAGCGCTCGTCGTGGAGTGCATGGCGCTTCAACCGCATCTTCAATGGCTTTCCCAGTGGAAGCTCATCCGCGCTACGCACGGTATCATCACGAACGCTCGTCCCGACCACCTCGACGTGATGGGTCCGACGGAAGAGGACGTCGCCCGCGCGCTTGCGGCGACGGTGCCCGAGGGCGGAGTTTTCGTCACTGCCGAACGCAAGCACCGCGCGTTCTTTCAAGCAGTTGCCGAAGAGCGAGGCTCACGATTTCACGCCGCCGAAGACATCAGCCGTCCCGTGACACCGGAGGAAATCGCAGCCTTTCCCTACCTCGAGCACGAGGAGAACATCGAGCTCGCCCTCGCTACGTGTGAGGAAGTCGGCGTCGACCGCGAAATCGCGCTGCGCGGAATGTGGAGGGCCAAGCCCGACCCTGGCGCCATGACCGAAGCCCAGGTCGACTTCTTCGGCCGTCACATCGTTTTCGTCAACGGATTCGCGGCAAACGACCCCATCTCGACCCGCTACATCTGGGAACAGGCGCTGCGCCGGCACCGCGACTTGGAACGACGCATCGCCGTATTCAACTGCCGGTCGGACCGCGCGGATCGTTCAGAGCAACTCGCCGAAGCGTATTCGGGTTGGACGCAGGCTGACGAAGTCGTGCTGCTCGGCACTGGGCAGTACATCTTCGCCCGCGCCGCCGTGAAGAGCGGCCTCGACCCTACACGATTGGTTTTCGTGGACCGGACGCATCCGGCAGATATTTTCGAGATTCTGCTGGGCCTTTCCGAATCCTCTGCCCTCGTCATGGGCCTCGGAAACATTGCAGGGCCGGGATTGGCCTTGACGGAATACTTTGCCAATCGGGGAAAAGATCATGCCAGAAATTGAGTTATTGACCCTGTCGATCGGGCTTGGGCTCACTGCCAGCCTGCTCTATGGCGAGCTCTTCGGCCTTGCTGCTGGCGGTATGGTCGTACCGGGCTACATGGCCCTTTACGCCGACAAGCCAATCGATGTGGGGCTCACACTGCTCGCGGCCCTGATCACCTTCGGGTTTCTAAAGGGCCTGTCGCAGGTCGCGATCGTATACGGCCGCCGACGAATCGTGCTCACGATTCTCGTCGGCTATATCGTCGGCTTGGCGTTCCGGCTTTGGCTCGACAGCCCCATTTCCCCGTTTTCAGAGGGGGCCGTGATCGGCTTCATCATCCCAGGGCTCATCGCGATTTGGTATCAGCGCCAAGGTGTGCTCGAGACCACGATGAGCCTCATCACGGCCGCGATCATCGTGCGCATGGTCCTGGTCGTGTTCCTCGGAGACGTAGCGATATGAGGGGAATGTATTGGAAGCCCGAGGGGGCGACTCAGGTTCAGCGCGCCCTCGTCGGTGCCCTGGCGATTATCGGCCTGATCGCCGTCCAGGTATTCCCGACGGAGGAGCGACAGCCGCACTATGCCGAAAAGATGCTTGCTGCCCGAAAGGCACAAGAGGCTTTGGACGTCATCCACGACGCATCTGAGGAAAAGGGCATCCCGCTACATCCCAAGACCGATCCGTCGGGCTCGAGGATCATCGGGGCGGTCTTATCACCGATCACGAGTGGCAGCGGCAGCCTGCTGTCCAAGCAAACCACCGTGAACCCGAACTTTGCTGCGGTCGTGGTGCAATGGCTAAAGGAGCTCAAAGTCAAAAGCGGCGATGTGGTTGCAGTCGGAGTCTCCGGTTCCTTCCCGGCGATGAACGTGGCGGTATATGCAGCGTGCGATGAGCTCGGCATCGAGCCCATCGTCATTTCGAGCACGGCTGCTTCGCAGTATGGCGCCAACGATCCCAATTTCACCTGGCTCGACATGGAGGCCCTCCTCCGCAAGAGCGAGGTCTTCCCCTTCAAGTCGGTCGCTGCATCGTTGGGTGGTGTTGGAGACGACGCGATTGGCTTGACCAAGCAGGGCCGTCGCATGCTCGAGCGAGCGATCGAGCGAAACCGGGTGCCCGCGTTGTCGGAAATCAAGCCAGAGAGCACAAAACAAGCAAAGGACGAGCAAACCGAAGACGACGGTGAGGAACGTACACCGACCCTGGGGCTCATCGATCAAGATCGAGTGCGTGAGCGAATGCACGTGTACTACGAAGCCGCCGGGGATCGTCCGATCAAGGCGTACATCAACGTTGGCGGAGGAACGGTGTCGGTCGGTACCAAGGTGGGTAAACACAAGTTCGTGCCCGGGCTCAACACGAGGCCGCCAAAAGGCATGAAGGACCTGCCACCATCGGTGATCGGCGCTTTCCTCGAGACTGGTGTTCCAGGGATTCACGTGACCCGCATCATCGATTTGGCGGAGGAATACGGTCTGGAGATCGCGCCGCAGGTCACGCCGGAAGTTGGCGCCGGAGACATCTTTCAAAAGCGTCAGCCGAACCGATGGCTTGCCGGGATCGTCTTGGCGCTGATCTTGATGTCGCTGTTCGTGATCGCGCGAGCGCCCTGGGGTACCCGCATGCTCCGCACGACGATTCCGCCCGAGAGCATCCTGCCGCCGCCGCCTCGTATTCCAACGCCGCCTGCCCCTCGGTCTGATCAGGGAGACGGCGGCGGAACACCGCTCAATCCTCCCTAGGATTGATGAGTCTGGCGACTGTGCTAATCGAAAACCCCTTGGAGGGTCTCATGCGGTGCCATTCGTCTTTTGTTGTTCTCATCGTTGCATCGTTTTTCGTTCTGGGCTGCGGCCAACCGGTCACACAAACCGGCACGGTCGAAGTTCAGTGGGATAAGAACAACAAGGCCGACTTTGTCGCAGCTCAGACGTTTAGCGTCGTCACGTCGGACATCGTCCCTCCTGACGCGCTGCCGGATCTCGACCCCGAACAGGTCGCCTTCAACGACATGGTCAACGACATCATCGTCGAGGCCATGCAGGCCACGCCGGTCTGCCTGAAGTTCATCAGGCCGGAAGACGTGACCGCGGAGAACCAGCCCGACCTCTGGGCGGCGAACGGACTCTCACGAACGACAGAGGGCGGCTACTACTATGAGTGCGTGGGTGGTTGGTGGTGGGGCTACTGGGGATGGTATTGGGACTCTTGCGCCTACTGGCGTCCGACCTACGTCGAGTGGGACGTGGGCAGCCTGCTCGTTCCGGTTGGTCTGCCACCCGTGGGTGGCGACACGCCACAGCTGATCTTTGCAGGCCTCGCGCAGTCGGTCCTAGGTACGGGCGCAGACACTAAAACCAAAGTTCAAGAAGCCGTGCAGGAGATCTTTGCACAGTGGCCGGACCCGCGTTCTTGCCCGTAGAACTAGCGGTGCTCCGGTCGTCTGCGGTGGGGTAGTGACTGCAAACCGGCGTGTCCGCGCCTCGTGAGGTTCGGAGGAAACACGTACGCCCTCAAGTGATCGAGCGGATCGAGGACCTCGCCGTTCTGGAAGAGACCGAAGTGCAGGTGGGGGGCCGAGTCTCTGATTCCGGTCCTGCCCACCTCGCCAATACGTTCACCGGCGTGCACCTTATCGCCGACCTTCACGTCGTAGCGTCCGAGATGGGCGTAGAGAGACATGAGGCCGTGGCCGTGGTCGATTTCCACATACAATCCACGCGGCCCCATGTGCCTTTCATGAATGATTAGCGCACCCCATGGTTCGAGGGGGATCTGGGCGCGACTTTCCCAGTCCACGCCGGCGAATGTCACGGTGCCTGCAGCGACGGAACGTACGGGCTCACCTAGCTCCGATGCGAAGTCGATGCCCCGGTGCGGACGTCTCCCGTTGTCACGCGGCTCACCCAGCCCACTGATGGCGATTCGTGGATAGCCATCGAGTGGGCTCACGAACGAAACCCCTTGGAGCGCTTGACCGCCTCGCGTGAGTCGCGCGTGGCTGTTCAGCAAGCGGCGCCGGGCCGTGAGGATGCGATCCTCTGGCCCCGCATCGCGGACACGATCTCCCCAGATGAAATGTGAAACCGCGCTGCGGTGAGGCGCAGACCCGAACGCGTGGTCGATGTCCGGGCATTGTTGCTCGAACACGCTCAATAGGGCGGCCGCAAAATAGAGATTCGGCTCGGGTCTCACGAGCGCTCCGCGGCGAAACGGGAACGCACTCACGTCGAGCTCTTTGCGAACCCATCCATTTTCGGTCCACACGCCGAAATGATAGATTCCGTTGCGCAGGTTGTGCGCGTGCATGCCCTCGTTGATCAACGTGAGTCCCGTGCCGTAGCCATTGTCGATATCCGCTTGGCAGTCGCTTTGCGTGTACACCAGCGCCGCCAGCAACCAGGGATCGACCTCGAATTCGAGGCTGTACCGAACGATAGCGTCGGCATAGCGCTCGATCTGACCAGGATCTACGGAAGGAGGGCACAGGTGACCCATCGCTCGTGCGAGGTCCGTCGCAGAGACTCCTGCCGGCGGTTCGGGCTCGTCGGGCCAGTTCGACGGATCGATCAAGCCGCCTCCGCGCGGACGCAAACCCAGGCGTCGCATGTCCTGCGCAGTGAGAGACCTTCCCGAACCTTCCGACCCAACTTCGGGGTAGTCGTTCAGCACGACCCCCGTTCGAAGCCGCCGTGCCCACGGCGTGCTCTGTGCATGGCTCGGCTGTAAGGCCGCGGTGAACGCAACGAAGATGACGAGTGTCAAGAAAACGTCTAGAAGTCTCAAGTGACTCTCCGAAGCCTTCAGAATGCAGTTGCCGAAGGCAGCTTTCAACTTAACGGCGCAAATCATCCGACCGAATTGCTTGTCCAAGGTTTTGCGACCTCGCGTCATGTCCGCTAGGGTGCCAGTCAAGCCGTTCAGCGATTCGCGAGATGAGTAGCCCAGTAGAGAAAGATACTTCAGTGGAGCGTCTCGCATCGCTGACCAACCGCCAAGAGCTTTTCGCTCGGCGGCAATATGAGCCCGTGATCTCCGCTCGAGCCCTCGAGACATCGACATCGACCTGGTTTGGCGTTGGCGTCGCGGCGGGCGATGCGAGCTGCGGTCTTCCAGTCGATGTGCTGATCCTTCTCTTTGCACAGGAGATGGTGCGCCGAGAGCTCGGCCTCGCGAAAAGCGCCATCCTCATCGCCGACAGCAATGCGTGCAACGCCGGGGTGCCCCGGTTGGACGTGCATAGGGCCGCATCGCGCGCTCAGGCGCCCTTGGAGGCGCTCGTCGATCGTTTCGGCTTTCCGGTCGACATTCGCCGCTCATCCTCCCTAGCGCCGGCTTCGGAAGTGGAACGCAAGCAAGAGGCGCTCGCGATCGACAACGGGTACGTGGCTCAGCAGCTCGTCCAAACGGAGATCATGCGAACCCGAGGGGCAGCGATCAAAGTCGGATGGGCTCTCTCAGCCTGCACCTACGATGAGACGTACTTCGATCGTCTCTACAGGAATCGCTTCGGAGACCAGGCCACCTTCGTCTACACGATTGGTGGCCGAACGCTCAATCCACAGCGCCCTCGTGCGTGTCCCTATCTCTGCAGTGAGCCAGGAGACCGTCTGCTTCTCGGTACCAAGGAGAACGTGACTCGCAAGCTCTGCGCGGACCCGGTATCGCCGGCGGCTCGTGGGTATCGCCGCTTGGTCGCGAAGCTTGCGCGGGCGTACAGACACCTCAGCGGGGATGATCCCGGCAGCCCCGAGGCTTTTCTTCAGTTCGTGGTCGATGCATCGGCACGCCCCGCTACCTCAGGAAAGCGCCCAATCCGCGAAGGGCGAGCCGACGCCCCTTCGAGCTTCGCTCCCTGATCTCGCGGATCTGCACGTCGCTGAGCTCGTCCGCTCCCTGGCCGCTCTGACCGGATCGCAGAAACGACTGCGGTCTCACACCGCGTTCGAGCAACAGCGCGGTCGCGTGATCGAATATCGATTCTCGGCGCTTCATCGCGTCGAAGCTGCTCTCGATCACTGCCCTGTCGACCCAATGCTCGTCGAGGTCCCAATCGAGGAATTCGATCAGGCGTTCGATGACGTTTTTGCGGGCGCTCAAGAGATCCTCATACCGCACGATGAGCACTTCGCGGTCCGACTCTCGCTCATGCCAGCCGGCTACATGTTCGAACCACGAACCGTACTGAACGCGACCATTCACGAAGCGATCGTGAAACTCATCCAAGGTTCCTTCGAAACCGAGGTAGGCCTGGTAGAAGTGAAAGTACGACACCAATACATCGAGGGCGTTCCGCTCGACGTAGATGTAACGCGCGCCGTCAGGAAGCCATTCTCTGGGCAAGTGGCTCTTGAAGATCCGAGGAGACGGGAGGCGATCCAAGTCCGCGGCAGTGACCTCGCCAATTGCCAGCGAACGCTCGAACCATGGTGAGACTTTCGTCAGATGCGCCGGGTCGGCCTGCTCCTCGTGAGTGAGCAGGTAGAGAATCCACTGGGTCAATGTGGTCCCCGAACGTGGGTAACTCGAGATGAAGACGTCGGTTGGACGAACCTCGAAGTCCATCTGACCTCGCAGGAACTTGGCGATTCGCCGTGCGTTGTCCAGATTGTGAACCGCGATGTCGATCGCACTTGCCGCCACGCCCAAGACTCGGCTTGCCGTCCCACGGGCTCGGTCTCCCATCGTCGTCGTCTGCAATGGCCGCATCCTGAGTCGTTGATTACGCTAGCACCGCTGATGCATGCCCTAGCACATATCACAACGCCCGAGTTCGCCGTCGCCTTTGCGGTGAGTTTCGTCGCTGCAACGCTTCACAGCACGGTGGGCTTTGGCTTCGCGCTGCTCAGCGTCCCCTTGCTGTCGCTACTGGACCCGCTCTTCGCACCAGTGCCTCAACTTCTGGTGGTGTTTCCGTTGACCCTGGCGATCGTCTTTCGGGAACGCCATGCGGTCGACGCGCGGAGCACGGTTTGGATCTTCGCTGGGCGCGTGCCGGGCGCGCTGATCGGAGTAGCGCTTCTCAAGGTGCTCTCGAGCCCAGCACTCGACGTTCTGATGGCGCTCATGGTCATTGCAGGCGTCGCCATCGTCGTCAGCCGAGCGAGCTTCCAGCGGACGGCTGCGCGGGAGTTCGGCGCCGGTGTCGCATCTGGAACGATGGCGATGGTGTCGGCAATCGGCGGACCACCCATTGCCTTGCTCTACCGAAACGACAGGGGGCCAACCGTCCGGGCAAATCTCGGCCTCGTGTTTGCGATCGGTCTCTGCATCACCATCAGCGTGCGAGCGGCAGCCGGAAAGGTCAGTTGGGAAGAAGTGCTCATCGCCGCGGCCTTGTTGCCTGCGGTGTGGCTAGGGCTTCGCGCCAGCCGCCGCTTGATTCCGCACGTCGAGGGAACGCGTTTGCGAAACGCGATCGTGCTCATCGCGGGGGCCGCAGCACTGTTGCTGCTGGGCCGGGGCCTATTCAACTGGTGAGGTAAACCCAAGTCGTGTCCGGGTGGAAGCGGACGCCGTGCCAGGCAGGGGGAACTTCTGGGTCGCTCCAATAGAAGAGCCAACGTGCATCGACTGGCGCGATGTTGGTGCAGCCATGGCTACGTACGTTGCCGAAATCGGTGTGCCAGTAGGCACCGTGAAGCGCGTAACTGCCGTCGTAGTAGAGTGTCCACGGAACCTCTTCCACTTCGTAGAAGCCGTCGTTCGGGTCCGTCGCGTTCATCGTCGTGGAGATGTACTTCTGTTGGATTTCGAAGAGGCCGGTTGGTGGCTCGTAGCCCTCTTTCCCGCTCGAGATGACGGTCGCATAGACGGGTTCGTCCCCTTCATACGCGATGAGGGTCTGCTCCGAGAGGTCGACGTGAATCCACCTTCCGTTGGCGGGCACATCACTTGGGCGCTTGGCACGCCGGGCTACTCGAACCCCTTCCCGCCGCACGGCCCCCGGCGCTCCGGCGACATACGCGACCCCTCCCTTGGTGATCTCTTCTTCGACCACGAAACGTGCGTGTTTCTCGGCGATTCCGATCGTTCGAGGCGCGCGGCCACTGACGTCCAGCAGCTCCCGATCCTCGCCGTACACGATCGCCAAGGGGAGGCGCCAGCCTTCCCGGCCGAGCTCCTCTCCGCGCACCACTTCGGGGTTACGCAGCTCGACGTCGGCCTCACGAACGAAGCGGCCACGTACCGTGCGGTAGAAGACCGCGCCGTCCGTCTTGCGCGTCTCTTTCTCGGCAAGCGCCAGAAAGTAGTCCCCGTCCATCAGGGTTGACACGACCTCCGGGACCGAACCACCGTCGTGCATCGCCGCCCGCGCGTCCTTTTCTTCCTCTTCAGTCGGCATGCGATAGTACCTGGGCGCCCGTTTCGTGATGACGCGGGAGTACTGATACGGAAGATGCTGGTTCACCTTTGCGGGTGGGACGCCGTATCGGTTGGTGCTTGGCGTATCGGCGACCTGGAAGCCGAGTGCCGTGCACACATAGCCGAACGGTTTCGCCTCGTACCAAGTGCCGTCCTTGCAGCCTGAGCCCCTGACCTTCCGGCCCACCTCGAGCACACTTCCACGGCGCACCACTCCTGCTACGGACCCGTTGCCGGAGACCTTGTCGTAGATGAACGCATCGTATTGAAACGCCGAAGCAAAGCGCTCGGCCTTGCCGGGGTTGCTTCGAGGTGCTCGTTGCCGCTCATCCCAGCCGTCGAGGCCGGGGGCACGCAAGACCCGCCGCCCGTCGATCGTCTCCGCACCGTCGCGCTGCTCGGCCGCGACGTGCACGCCTAGGCCAAGCGCTGCACCGCCGATCCCCGCGACCAGGATCCCCATGCACACCCAGGACCATCGATTTGCCAAAAACCGCAGCATCTCACGCGTGTTGAATGCGGCATTCGACCAAAAATGCCACTCCGCCCGAGGATAGCCCCAGTTCCGTAGGATTCAAAAGATCGGCAAACCGGCCGATTCGACGCGCAATTTCTGCACTAGGATCTGCTCGACGGCCGGTGGTAAAGACCCCTCATGCCTACCGAATCCGCGCAGCAAGCACTCTCCCATCTTCGCGATCCATCGGATTTCCGGTGGTACGTGATCCCGTTGCTCGTGATTGTGCTCTACATCTACCACGACCAGCTGGGCCGCAAGAACTACGACGTCGTCTTCGCCGGACTCGCGCTCTGGGGGATGGATTGGTTCAACGAGATTTGGAACTCATTGTTCTTCCATTTCAGCGGGTCGGCGCCCGTGTGGGCTGCACCTGGCGAGACGGCCTATCTGATCCTGATCGGTCTGAACATCGAGATCTGCTTCATGTTCGCCATTCTGGGCATCGTGACGACCGTCATGCTTCCGAACAAAGAAGCCAAAATCCTAGGCTTGCCCAACCGCTGGGTATTTGCGGTTTTCTTCAGCGCCCTTGCTGTATGCATCGAATACGTGCTCAACGCAGTCGGGGCCCTGACTTGGGACTACCCCTGGTGGAACCGATCGGCGCCCTGGCTGATCTTCCTGGTCGGGTATTTCCCGTTTTTCGTCGTCGCGTACTGGGTGCACGACATGAAGTGCATCAAGCGTCAGGCCGCCGCCGCCGGGGCGATTCTGACGTTCGATGCGGTTTGCTTGATCGTCTTCGGCGCGGTGCTTGGTTGGATCTAGCCAAACGCGCGTGGGGTGGTCATCAGGGAGCGATGTCGTTTGCGTCGCACGGACCGTCGCACGGGTTCTCGGCGACTCCGGTGTCGTAGAAGTTTCGCAAGGTGGCGCCAATTCCGATGAGCTCGGTCGCGCGTCCGTGCGGGTCGGGTAACGTGTCGTCCCACGGCGGAATGTTGATAATCGGCGGCTCTGGGTTGCCAAAATCGACTTCGACCATCGATGAGCCGGTGTGTGGGCCGCTCACGACGTCAATGCCCCAGACCGGTCGGATCAAGGGTGCCAAATTCACCACGCCGCCGATGGTGCGAGCCATGATGTGCGCGCCGAGATTGGTCACCTGATGATCACCCTTGGAGACCTGCATCAGCACTTCATGAGCAGGGGTTCCCGGCAAACGATTCGTCCGAATGTACTTGGAGTATCCCGTAGGCTCGCCGCGATCCCAGAGCCCCTGAATCAGCGCGAGATTCATCTGGATGTCGAGCGCATTCCAGCCGTAGTTCCCGTAGAGCTGTCCGGAGTACTCGTCGAAGTTCACGCTTCGGTTGAGCAGTAGGTTGTACGATTGCCCCGGTACGGCGATGAGGCCCCGCTCGATGTCGGTGCTGAGGGCCATGATGCAGGCGCCCAAAATGCCGCCTTGGCTGCCACCGAAGTAGTAGCGCTTGGTGCCGTCGAGCATCGCCCCGCCACAGCTATCGGTCAGCGCTTGATTCAAGGTCGACCCGCCGACCTGGGCTTCCCGCGACAGCGTCCGCATGGCCATCAAGAAGTTCAGGAATCCCTGATGCATCCGCTCGGGGATCGCGCGAAACTTCGACATGTCGCCACCGACGATTGCGGTGATGACGGTTGGCACGTCATCGTAGGCGAAGCCCTTCCAGTCGAGCCCGAACGCCGCGAGGTTCTCCGCGGCCGCGATCTCTTGGAATCCCAGCACTTGCTCCTTTGCGCCGAGCTGGCCGTGCCCAAATTCCACCAGAGGCGCGGCTTCCGTCTGTGCGCTCACCGGCACGATCAAAGCAGCTGCATACGGGTAGGTGCCGTTCTGCTCCGGCAACCCGTCCGCCCCGAGGTTCAGCAGGGCGCCGGTTTCACCCTGGGTCATGTAGAGCGGCATGTCGAACGTGATCTCGAGTCGGCAAGCGATATCGGGATTGATGTTCTCGTTCTTGACCTCGATGGTGTAGGGCACTCCGTTCGGAGAATTCGCGAGTGCATCGTCCCGGATGTGCAGCATCGCGCGGGTGTTGTTCTCCCGGCTCGCGGTGGTGAAATCCCAAGCGAGCTGCAGATCGCTGCGCGAGACCCCAGCGCTTTCGAGGGTTGCGAAGATCTCTTCGAAGTGGGCACGACGCGATTCGATCACTGGATCGTCCGATGGGACATCGTCTCGCAAGGCCTGAAATCCAGGGGAAGGAGCGACGAGCGCCCCCATGCCATCCCGCACGTTTCGAATCGCGACGATGTACCGCGTCGCATCTTCGGGGCGAATCGCCGGGCGCAGCATGAGGGCTTGCTCCTGCCTGAGCTCCTCGATGGGGCGATCGATCGTGAATCCGGGCTTGTCGTCGCCTGCGTCCGCTCGGAGCTTTGCCTGAACGACGTACTCGTCGAGGTCGACCCAGTGCGCCAACCTCTCCCCCGTCGCCGTGTTGAGGATGACGGTCGGCGAGGCTGCAAGTAGCGAATCCTGGATGGTATTGGGTGTTGCGAGTCCCGTGACGGTCGCCCCTGGAAAGTGGGTCATCGCCGCAATGCCTGCTGAGAAGCCGTCCATCTCGTTGAAAGCCTCAGGCTTCGATCGAAGCCCACTTCGATTCGCGGGCATCGTGACCTCGGGCAACGCGAGCCGAAGCCCAGTGACCGTGGTCGCATCCGCAACGGTCCAGTAGTCGTTCGGGTAGGGGAAGCCGCAATAGCTCGGCGTCAGTGGATCGCAGCCGAGAGGTGGTGCCGTGACCGCGCCTCCCGCGCCTCCCGCGCCTCCGGTGCCTCCGGTTCCTCCGGTGCCACCGGTGCCACCGGTGCCACCGGAACCCGCCGTGCTGCTGCTGTCGCTTCCGCAGCCGGTGCTCAGAACCGTGAGAGTGAGCGAAAATAAGCCAACTAAACCAATTACAAATCGTTTCATCGGGCGGATGCTAGATGGAATTCGCGGCTTTTGCCAGTGGATGAGACAGCCCCGCTTGAAGCTACACCCGGATGCGCCCAAGAAGGCCCCATGAAGATCGCTGTCGTGACAGGGGCAGGCAGGGGCCTCGGGCGGGAAATCGCCAAGGGTCTCGCTGACAAAGGGTTCACCGTCCTGGTGACGGACATCGACGAGGGGGCAGCCCAAGCCACGGCGGACGCCATTGGCGGAGGCGCTTGGTCGATGCGCCAGGATGTCAGGGATCCGGGGTCGCACGGAGCGGTAGCGCGCGCGGCCAACGAGCACGGTTCACTCGAGCTCTGGGTCAACAATGCGGGGGTGCTGCACACCGGGCATGCCTGGGAGCACAGCGACGACGCCGTTCGGCAGATGACCGAGGTCAATCTTCTGGGGACGATCTGGGGTGCTCGCGCCGCGATCGACGCCATGCGCGCCAAAGGTGGGCATCTGATCAACATCGCCTCGCTGTCTTCGATCACGCCGGTACCCGGCTTGGCCGTCTACGGGGCCACCAAGCAAGCGGTTCTGGGATTCACGATTTCGCTGGCGGGCGATCTCGAGCGCGCGGCGCTCCCGATCAGGGTGAGCGCCGTCTGTCCAGACGGCATCGATACGGACATGGTTCGAAACGTCAGAAGCTCGACGGAGGCCAGCATCGTCTTTGCCTCGCCCAAGCTCCTGACCGTCGAAGAAGTAGCGGGCGTCGTCCTCGACCTCGTCGACAAGCCCAGGCTCGCGGTCAGTGTTCCGCGCTCCCGCGCGGCGCTTGCCCACGTCCTTCGCCCATTCCCTACGTTCAGCCTGCAAGCGCTCAAGCCGTTCCTCTGGTTCGGTGAACGTCAACGGCGCAAGCCTGCGCCTGGAGGCTAGGTGCCTTCGGCGCCGCCTCCGTCTTCGCGATAGATGTGTACGTCGCGTTGTGGGAACGGGATCGAAATCCCTTCCTGGTCAAAGCGCCGTTTCACCTCGCGCGTGATGTCCCAATAGACATCCCAGTAGTCGCCCGTCTTGCTCCAAGGGCGCACGACGAAGTTCACCGAAGAGTCTCCGAGCTCGTGTAAGCGAATGACGGGCGCTGGATCTTTCAGCACCTTTTCGTGGCTGCTCACGATCTCTGCGAGCACCTTCTCCGCCTTCGAGATATCGTCCGAGTATCCGATTCCGAAGGTCAGATCAACGCGGCGTGTCTGGTTGTGCGTGACGTTGCGTATGACCCCTCCCCAGATCTGTTTGTTGGGCACGACCAGGAGTTGATTGTCGGGTGTGAGCACCATCGTCGCCACCAGGTTCATTTGGTCGACCTTACCCATGACGCCGCCGGCTTCGATGACGTCGCCTACGTCGAATGGTCGGTAGATGAGGATCATCATTCCGGAGGCGAAATTCGAGAGCGTGTCCTGAAGCGCGAAGCCGATGACGAAGCCCGCAATGCCGAGACCAGCGAGCAGAGGGGCCACTTCGATGCCGAGCTGAGCGATCGCGATGATGAAGCCCAGTAACAGGATCAGCCGCACTGTCATCTTGATGAAAAATTCCCGCGCGAGGCTCGAGATGTTCAGCTTGGAACGGTCGAGCGCTCGGCGGACGAGCCCTCGACCGATCCGGGCCAGGACCCAGAATGCAAGCAGGATCAGAAGGAAGATCAGGACGCGGAAGAACAAGCCCGCGCCATTGGACCTGAGCCAGTCCGCCGCATCGGCGGTCCACTCCTTAATTAGTCCCGTCGCGACGGCGCGATTGAGGATGTCATCCGAGATCTTCCCGGTTGCGATGATGATCCCCTGCCTGAGCTCGGTGGTGTCCAGCCCCTGCTTGTCCATGAGGTCCGCGTTCAGGCGCTGAGTTTCCGCGAGCAGATCCCTCTCATCTTTGAGCTGGGCGAGCTCTTTTTGCGTTTGGGCGTCTTGATCCGCCCCGGGCCGTTTGACGATCTCGTCGATCTCGTCCTTCGTGTGCTGCAATCCACCCGCGACCATCGCCGAGCGAGTCTTCAAACCTTCGGTGAGCGATGCGATGTCGGCTTTGACATCGAGGCCGAGCCGTTCGCGAGCGTCGATGTTGGCGTCGAGCTCCTTGAGCAGGCGATTCGAGACCGGTAGGGCCGCATCGCGTTCTTTTCGGGCCTTCTCAGCTTCCTCGGCATTGCTCGCGTCCGTCAGCTCGACGAGCTCCACCATTCGCGCACTCAGGGCTCTCAGCTCCTGCCGCATCACATCCGCGTCTTGCTCGAGCGCCCGCGTCGCGACGGAGCGGGCCTGCGCGACGTCTGCCCCGCTGTCCGCCCCATTGGCCACCAGGTCGACCAGCTCGACGATCGCGCGCCGATACCGGGAGCGACGCTCCACGAGCTCCTTCTGGAGGATCGTGGACGCGGCATTGCCTTCGTTCGCGGCAATCTTGGCCCGGAGCTCTTCGAGGTCGGTCTCTCGGGCTTTCAGTTCGTCGATGCGTTCCTGCGCCTGCTCGGCGAAGGTCTTCTTCGCCTCCGTACTCTCATCTTGTCCGAATGCCGCCGACGACCACGAGCCAGTAAGCGAAAGCATCAGAACAAAACTGGAAACCAGCCGGAGCCGGTCGGATTGCGCTGCGGATTGCATAGTCGGGTTCCTCACGATTCCATTGACCGGCCGAGAAAGCGGCCCCAATGACAAGCAGAGTGCTACTCGAAGTCGCTCCGCCCCTCAAGGCGCCGGAACTCTTGAAAGCCACCAATCTAGGGGATAGAGTCGCGACCGCTCACGGAGGTTGAAATGACGAGGACGAGCTCGAGAATTCCTGCGCTCTTGGTTGCCCTTTGCCTCCCCGCGAGCTTGGCATCTGCTCAGTCGGACGCCGGGACGCCCGGGACAAACACCAACACGACGCCGGCGCCGGCCGAGCAGATGATTACTGCCCCGCCTGCGCACATGGTTTCTGAGCCGGGGAAGGACAAGGGCCTCGACATCAGCTTCACGTGGTCAGTGGGCATTGGCGTCCCGATCTTCGTCGGGAGCGATGTCGATCACAACGCGGTGCGCCCGGGCGCAAACCTCTTCTTTTTTGGCGGCGCGGATTTCGGATTCTTCATCCTCGGCGGCTCGACGGGCTTGCAGTGGAATCCGATCGACCTGAACGGGCAAGTGGTCAACGGTGTGGCTCTATCGGGCAGGAACCCGCTGACGCGGATCTATCTCTCGCTTCCGGAGGTTCGTTTTCAGGTCCCTGATCTCAAAGTCGTCCTCCCGTATATCAGCGGTTCGTTCGACATGAATTTCTGGAACTTTCTGGATACCGCCTATGGCTGCGGCTACTGGTACTGCAACAGCTACAACGTGTACCGCTTCACACCTGGGTTCACCGGTAAGGCAGGCCTCGGCTTCGAGATCAAGGGCGGGGTCTACATCGATGCGGGCTTCCAATATTCGTTCACCGGCAAGGGGAACTTCTTCAGCCAGACTGGCTGGTGGCTGTCTCCGTACGTGGGAGTGCTGGTCCGCCGGAGGTAGTCGCGTTCTCTGCTAGCGTTCTCCGAGGAGCTGCGCCCTATACATCGCTGTCTAGGCGCACCGTGATGACCGCCCAGTTCCGCTTGGAGCCGCTGAGCTGTCCGCCCCAGTCGAGCAGCTTCATTTGCCAACCGTATTTCTTGTGCAGCGCCCGGATCGCCGATTGCTTGGTTGCTTCGTCGTCAACGAGATGTCCGGTCGCGTCGTGCCAGGGTCCCTTCAGCCCACCGCGCACACCACACGCGGCGATACGGACCTTCGGGTTACGCCGCAATCGCTTGACCTTGTACGAGTCGCCGTTGGTGAAGATGACGAGCGCACCCTGGTCGCGGGCCACCCAAACGGGAGTCTGGACGCCGCCGCCGTCCTTACGGAACGTCTCGAGGTTCACGTAGCGCGCCTTGCTCAGAGCATCGGTGGCCGACATAGCCGGAGCATAATGCGGTTTTGGGCTGGCGCACCTGCTCCCCGAAGCCGGGGTCAGACGCTAGTTCGCGCCATCGGCAACCCAGGCTTCGACCGCTTGGATTTTGGCGTCACAGAGCGCTGGGGGAGTGTAGGGCATTCGCAAAGTGCCCGGAGCCAGGTTCTCTCCTAGCAGCTTGTCGATGAGATACGAGGCATTGGTGTCCCCTGGCGCAACCCTGAGCCCGGGAGGGACTTCCGTGGAAACGACGTTGATCAAGTTTGCCGCAGAGATCGCCGCCGAGCTCAGCGCCAACCCCGCCTGCTGGACGCCTGCCGTTCCGTGGCAGCCCGAGAACGCGCAGCTTGTATCGAAGACGCTCGCCTGGATGCCATGTGCGCCGGCAAGCGAAGACTCGATCTGAGGGATGCATACGCCGTCGCACTCGACCTCCCCGCTAGGGCAGGTACTTCCGCTGCTGCCACAACCGACCATCGACAAGCCCAAGCTCAGAAGCAAGGACGACCTAAGAGCAAGATTTTTCATGGGGCACCGTATAGTGTCTCCGGCGGCGCGCGTAAAGGCACCGATCGCTTGCGTCCTTCAGCGGTGGCCCATAGCATCCCCGCCACCGCTCGAGGCCGCGTCATGCGGCGGACCAGGACCATGAAAATCTCGATTCTCGCCGTGCCATGCGCTCTGCTCGCGATGACTCTGGGCGCCCTCGGATGCGAGTCCGGGCCCACGACCGTCACCAGCGTGCAGCTCAGCTCACCGAATGGCCGCATGCAGATTTCGGTCGCCAGCGATTCCGAGGGGCGCATGAGCTACACCGTCAGCCTCGATGGTGGCGCGACGGTCGAGTCGAGCCCACTTGGTTTGGTGTCGACGACTCACGACCTAAGTGCCGGGGTCACGATGAGCAGCAGCGCGAGCCGCGCCATCGACGAGGCCTACACCATGCTCACCGGCAAACGGCGTGAGCGGCAGGTCCGGGGTAACGAGATCAGCATCCCGTTGCGCGATGCCAATGGCGCTCGCGCCGAGCTGATCCTCAGGGCACACGATGATGGTGTGGCATTTCGGTATCGCTTGCTCGGTCAGGGGGTTTCGCAAGTCTCTAAGGAGTTGACGGGATTTTCGATTTCGTCCGACTACGCGCGGACGCTGACGCGACCCTACGATGGTGGCGACGCTACCTTCGTTGCAACCGCTGGCGCCTATGAGCAACCACCTGAGATTCTCGCCTTGGGCGATGCGATCGAAGCGACGGGCTTTGCCTTTCCAACCCTTTTTGTCGGCGATCTCGGTCGGTGCATCATGATCACAGAGGCGGACCTCGGTCGCAGTTACTGCGGAACGCGACTCGACGAAAGCCCCGAAGGACAAGTCTATCGGATCCGTTTTCCAGACGAAAGGGAAGGCAGGGGCATCGGTGAGGTGCTTCCGAGCGCAGAGCTTCCATTTGCGACACCCTGGCGAGTCATCGGCGTTGGGACCCTTTCGTCGATCGTGGGCTCGACGATCGTCGACGATCTGAGCATGTCGTCCGTCATCGCAGACCCAAGCTGGATCGAGCCCGGGCGCGCGGCCTGGTCCTGGTTCAGTCAGGAGACTGGGACCCCCGAGCTGCAATCGGAATACATCGACTTCGCTGGCGAATACGGATGGGACTACGTGCTGATCGACGCAAAATGGGATCAGTGGGACAACGCGGAGCAAGCCGTGCAGAACCTGGTCGCTGAAGCCGATGCCGTCGGCGTCAAGCTCTTGCTTTGGTACAATTCCGGGGGTCCACACACGACGAGTCCTCTCGAGACGCCACTCAATCGAATGCTCGATCCAACCGTTCGTCGAGCCGAGATGGAGAAAATCTCCGGATGGGGGATCGCTGGCATCAAGGTCGACTTCTTCAACAGTGATAAGCAGGATCGGATCGACCAGTACATCGGGATCCTCGAAGACGCAAAGGACTACCGATTGCTGGTCAACTTTCACGGAGCAACGGTCCCCCGCGGCTGGCAACGCACCTATCCGCACTTGATGACTCAAGAAGCCGTGAACGGCGCCGAATACTACAAATTCGTAGTAGGCGACACGGCACCCGATGCGCTCATGAACGTGCGGTTTGTTTTATTGCGCAACGTCGTCGGCTCGATGGACTACACGCCCGTGGTCTTCGAACGTGCCTTGGAGGCTCGCGGTCTTCCGTACGTCCACTCGCTCGCCCTTGCGGTTTTGTTCGAGTCAGGCATCCAGCACTTTGCCGACCGCGCTGATTCGAATCCTAGTGCTGGATACCGTGCCGTCTTTGCAGCCTATCCCTTCGTTGCAGACTTTCTTTCCACAGTCCCGGTGGTTTGGGACGACACACGGTTAGTCGAGGGCGACATCGACGACCACGTGATCGTGGCGCGCCGTTCGGGTAGGGACTGGTACGTTGCCGGGATTCACTCGATCGATAGTCCCGTCGAGTATGATTTCCCGCTCGATTTCCTCGAAGAGGGGACGACGTACGAGCTCGTGCTGATCGAGCAGGGCACGACGCCCGACACCTTCGAGCGCACAGTGTTGTCGGTCCATGCGGGTGATCCACTAGCGGTTGCCCTCCCGTCCAACGGTGGATTCGTTGCTACGCTCAGTCCCCAGTGATCACGGGTACGGACCAGCTTGCGAGAACGCCCTGAGGCGGCGACGCGGGCATGCAGCATGCTGCGAGAGGCCGAACGCGTCTTCGATGATTGGCGAGTCATCCATGAATTGAGCTTGGGTCAGGGTGACCGGTTGCGTGAACGCGAAGCCATGTTTACAAACAGTGAAACAAACTGGGGAAGGTCCCCTTTTTCGAAAGGCTCACTCGTGACCGCGGACGCCGCAGCTCAGGCCAGCCCTAGCTCGCTCCCAACCCGGACCATTCCCCGGATGAAGGGGCATTGGTTTTGGGGCTGCCTCTTCGAGCTCGCGCGCGACCGATCCGGCTTCCTGGTCGAAGGGCACGAGAAGTACGGTGATGTCTTCGTGGCCCGCGCACTGACCCGCGAGCTCATGTGCGTGCGCGACCCGGCCGTCGTGAACGCGATCAACGTCACCTACTGGGCGGACTTCTACAAGCCCGACTACATCAAGCTGATGTGGAAGCCGTTCCTCGGGAACGGCCTGGTGCCCAACGATGGGGAATCCTGGAAGCGCCAACACAAGCTCATCCTGCCCGGATTTCACAAGAAGCGCGTGGACGCCTACGCCCCCACGATGGTCGAGTTCACCGAACGAATGCTCGGTCGCTGGAAGGAAGGCGAGCGAAGAGACATTCGAGTCGAGATGAACGCGCTGGCTCTCGAGGTCGTCGCCAACACCCTGTTCGACATCGACATCGGCAAAGAGGATGCAGAAACGATCCGCGCTGCGATCGGCGAGGTCAGTGAGATCTTGGTTACCGATGCCGACAAGATGGTTCCGCGACCCGAATGGTGGCCCACGTCCGAGAATCGGCGGAAGAAGCGCGCCATCGCCAAGATCGAAGAGATCATCAGGCGCGTACACGAGGAGCGGCGGATCCACAAGACCGACCGCGGCGACCTCTTTTCCCACATGGTCTTTGTCGAAGACGAGCAAGGGGGCATGTCGGACAAGCAGCTTCGCGACGAGGCGATGACCTTGATCTTTGCAGGGCACGAGACGACTGCGCACGCCTTGACCTGGACCTGGTATTTGCTTGCGAAGAACCCCGACAAAGTCGACGCGATGCGTGAAGAGCTCGGCCGCGTCCTCGCTGGTCGGCAGGTTACAGTCGAAGACCTGCCGAATCTTCCGTACCTGGAAATGGTGGTGAAGGAATCGTTGCGGCTACTTCCGTCAGTCTGGGCATACGCCCGCCAGGCTCAGCGCGACCTCGTCATCGAGGGGTACGAGATCAAGAAGGGGCAAACGATTACGATCAGCCACATCGCGATGGGCCGGAACGCCAAGTACTACGAGAACCCCGAGGAGTTCCGACCCGAACGCTGGACTCGAGAGTTCGAGCGAAGCTTACCTCGTGGGGCGTACGTTCCATTTGCCGGGGGTCCGCGCGTGTGCCTTGGCAAGCAGTTCGCAATGATGGAGATGCGCATGATTCTCGCGACCCTCCTCCAGCGCGTACGCCCAAACCTCCCCGAAGGCTTCGAGCCCGACTTCGTCACGGAGCTCTCGATGCACCCAGGCGAGCGTGGCATGCAGACGGACGTGCGGTTCTACGAAGACGCGCCGATGCGTTGAACGAGTGCCCCAGGGCAACAACCTGTGAATCTCCGTCACACCCAACGCCTGTGATTCACGCATAGCCGCATGGTTTTTCGATCGGCACGGTGTTTGCACCGGCGCGGAACATGCAACTTCGACAATTGCTTGTCTTACCACTCGCACTCGCGTGCCAGCTCGTCGCCACCACCGCCGTGGCCGATGAGGGCTTTGCGGGCGGTCAAACCTGGGGACTGGAGCTAGGCTTCGGAGGCGGGTGGGCCCCCGACACTGCGTATACGCGGCGGCTCCAAACCTTCGGCTACGAGCCGAGCGAAGGGGGCCACTACCGCATGGCCTTCGCCGTAGAGAAGGTCTTGTTTCGCTACTTCAGTCTCTTGCTGCAAACCAACCTGCTGGACAACCAGCAATGGGAACGACCAAGCGGGATCGGCGTCAATGATCGCTTCGTGTGGAGCTCGTGGGCTCTCGACGTGCATGCACGCGCCTTCCTACCAATTCCCGGCGGGCGGTTTCGCGGCTACGTCCAGTTCGGGCTCGGACCGACATTTACACCTTCGCGATTGTACACACGCACCGCCGAGGGGCCGGATCAGACAGAGTACAAGGAGCACAAGGTCAGCTACAATCTGTCTGGTCTGCTCGGAGCGGAGGTCATGGTAGCCAAGCATTTTGGCTTCTATCTCCAGGGCGGCTACGTCTTCGCACCGACGCTGCAGAATCTCCTCGGCGATCAACTGCAAGGCGGAGGCGGCCTACTCATTGGAGGCCTAACCAGTCATTTCGGGAGGCACCTATGAACAGAATGACACTCTTGGTGCTCGTGCCTCTCTTTCTGGTCACGATGGGAAACTATTGTGGACCCGACATCATCGACGATGCGGGATTCCAGTTCTGGTGTGGCGATCAGCTTTGTGCTTGGACGCTTGAAGAGGGCGCCGTCCGAAAAGTGACCACGTGGCACGAGCACGACTACGCGGTCGAGCTAGTGGGCGCTCCCGTCATTCTTTCGCAGCGGGCGACTGAGAGCTCGCCGAGGTGCGTTCGTATCGAGATCATCGCTGATGCGGAGGAGAGCGCCATGCTGTCGATCGCGATCGACGTCGATGGAAATGGTTTGAACGACTGGAGCGCTCGGATCTTCGGAGAGGGTTTTCAGAGCATGGCCTGGGAGCTCCGCGGAAACAGTGCTCCCGGCGTAGGCTCGATCTTCACGTTGACGAAGGAGGGGGAAGGTCGTGCCGTGGTCGCGCAGCTGCGCGCCTCCTCGGAATGCGAGGGGGACGGCTGATCGGAGCCGCGCCGGACGCCCATCGCGCAGCATGGGTCGGTCCAATGTGTCATTGTCGAAAGTGTGAAACGATGTGAAATCCGAGGTTGGGGCTCGAAGCGTGTTCGCGTCCATGACCCGGCCGAGGTGACTGCTCATGGTTTACCCGAGGTGGACCCGCGGGCGGTCGGGCTCGAGGCCGATGATGTCGAGTCCATCTGGTCTGCGGTCGTCGACTACTACAAAACCGGGTTTCACCCTGCGCTTGGTCTATGCATCCGAAGGCAGGGCAAGGTCATCCTCGATCGCGCGATCGGGCACGCTCGCGGGAACTCGCCCGACGACCCCGAGGGCACTCCACTGGTACCGGCCACACCGAACACGCTCTTCAACTTCTTCTCAGGCTCGAAGGCTGTCACGGCAATGCTCGTTCACTTGTTGGCGCAGCGCGAGAAGCTCCACGTCGACGAGCCGGTGGTCACCTTCATTCCGGAGTTTGGCCGGAATGGAAAGGACCGAATCACAATCCGTGATCTGCTCACACACCGTGGGGGCATTCCGGCCGCGCCTCCCGAGGTGATCGACCTCGACCTGCTCAAAGACCCGCAATCCATCTTGGATTTGATCTATGAGCTGGGACTCACCTACGAGCCTGGGACGGTTCCCGCATATCACGCCGTTAGTAGCGGGTTCGTTCTGGCGGAGGTCATCAAGCGTGTTGGCCGATTGGGCATTCGTGAGTTTCTGCGTACAGAGATCTCCGAACCGCTAGGCATGCACCACTTCAACTACGGCGTGCCGGAAGAAAGACTCGATGAGGTTGCGATCGACGCATACACTGGCCCGAAACTGATCTGGCCACTCAAAGACGTCTTCGAAAGAGCACTCGGTATCTCCGTCGAACAGCTCATCGAGCTTTCCAACGATCCACGGTTCCGCACGGCGGTCATCCCTTCCGGGAATCTCATCGGCACACCCGATGACATCTGTCGCTTCTTCGATCTGCTCCTTTCAGGCGGCGTCTACGAGGGAACCCGAATCTTCTCTGAGGCCACAATTCGCCGAGCGACAGCGCCGCAAACCGCTCGAAAGATCGATCGAATGATCCTCCTTCCCTTGTCCTACTCGATGGGATTCATGCTCGGAACGGACCCGGTGGGACTCTACGGTTTCCGCTGCGGCGAAGCGTTCGGCCACGTGGGGATCAGCAACATCATCGCTTGGGCAGATCCCGAGCGCGACATCGCCGTGGCGCTGATGAATTCGGGCAAGCCGTTCGTTGCTCTCGCCGCTTATCACTGGCCGGAAATCATCGCCCGCATCAGCACTCGAATCCCTCGCGACGGCGGCCGGTTGTCTTTTTGACCAGGGTCGAGTCTAAGGGGATATAGGGGACCGCACGAATGGAAACCGCGACAGTAGATCCCGCCACCGTCGAATACGATCCGATCTACGACCCGTTCAACCCTGCAGTGATCGCGGATCCGTATCCGTTCTACGCGCGCCTCAGGGACCAGCACCCGGTTTACTACAACGAGCGGATGAATTTCTATGTCCTGTCCCGTTACGACGACATCTTCCATGCGCTTCGCAAGCCGCACATTTTCTCCTCTGCTCAAGGCCTCACACCGGCCAAAGACGAGATCAGCCAGCTCGGCATTCCGCCGACCTTCATCATGATGGACCCCCCGGACCACACTCGGCTTCGGCGTTTGATCACGAAAGCCTTCACCCCGGACACGGTGAAGGAGCTAGAGCCGACCGTCAGGGAGTTCGTGATCGAGCATGTCGAGGCGATGAAGCAAAAGGCCAGGGATGGGCAAGACGTCGATTTGATCGAGGACATCGCCTCCCCACTTCCAACCATGGTCGTCGCCAACATTCTCGGCGTGCCCCCCGAGGATCGCGAGAAGTTCGATCCATGGTCCGACGCCATTACATCCGCTTCCGCGGATTTCGCGCTCGACCTTCAGCAAGCGATTGGCGCCGTGCAGGGTCTGGTCAGTTACTTCGGTGGGATGTGCCAAGCGCGCCGGGCGAAGCCGACCGGCGACATGATCAGTAAGCTCACCCAGGCCGAGATCGACGGCGAGACGCTGACCGATTGGGACATTTTGGGCTTCTGTTTCGTGATGATCGCCGGCGGGAACGACACCACCACCAATCTGATCGGCAATTCGATGAAGTTTCTTCATGACTATCCCGATCAGCACCGGGAAATGCTTCGCGACCCTTCGCTCATCCCAAACGCGATCGAAGAGCTCCTCCGCATCGAATCCGTGGTGCAAGGGCTTTCGCGCACCGCCACCGAGGACATCGAATATTATGGAGTGACGATCCCGGCTGGGAGCAAGGTCCACAACGTCTATGCGTCGGGCAATCGAGATCCGCGGCACTGGGGCGATGATGCCGACCAGCTCAACATTCATCGCAAGATCGATCGGCACCTCTCTTTCGCACAAGGCCCGCACTTCTGCATCGGAGCGCACGTGGCGCGCTTGATGGTGCGCACTTTTTTCGAAGAGATGGGGTCCCGGATCGGCGAGAGCTTCGAAATCGACTGGGCCCGCGCCGAGCGGCGTCACTCCGCATTTACCCGCGGCTTCACGAAGATTCCGATTCACATCCACGCATGAAGAGCATTCGCGTACGATTCGAGCACTCGGGTTTCGAGGTAGACGCCCAACCGGGCGAGGCGATCATGGACATCACGGACATGCATCCCGCGGCGGAGGTTCCGTACTCCTGTCGAGCGGCGACCTGTGGTACATGTCGGGTTGAAGTCTTGGAGGGTGGTGATGCCCTCTCGACCCCTGACACGTACGAGCTCGAAGTCCTCGAGATCTTCGGCGACACGCCGGACAAGGTACGGCTTTGCTGCCAAACGAGGCTGGTCGAGAGCGCCACGACTCGGGTCATACTGAGAGTATGCGATGACTAGAACGCAGCTTTGACGGCCACGTTGAGGCTGAACTCGTCGACAGTGGCACCGACGAGGTTGATCTGGGCCGGCTGCGTGGGCGGGTTGGGATAGGCGGAAGGAAACGTGACTCCCCCTAGGGTGCCGGTGCCATGCGCGTATCGAAAAGCGGCGGCGAGGGCAATGTAGAAGCCGTCTTTGCCGTTTTCGGAGGATTCAGCACGGTTCGCGAAGTCGGCGCCTACGGTGAGCCCATACGAGTCGAAGCGGGTGTCGGCGAACTGGGCCGGCGTGGTGTCCGCCGAGAAATCAGTGAAGAACCCGCAGCCGAGTTGGAGACGATCGGTGACGTTGAACACGCCGCCGACATGTACGTCGGTCGTGGTCCTCCAGTTGATGTCCAACTGGGGCGTCCGTAGCGGGAACGCCACGATGACGTCGCCTTCGACCCAGCCCCATGAGCCCAAATACGCCGTGCCGAAACGCGTGAGCCCCTGCTCGACGCCTGCCCAAGCGCCATTGAGACTATCGTTCTGGCTTCCCGAAAACGCCGGAGGTCCGCTTGGGGGGGATCCGGTCTGCGTCGTCGTGCTCTTCTCGCTAAGAAAGAACAGATAGCTCGGCGTAGCGACCATCCACCCGATTCGGAGCTGCTTCACGGGAGCCCACTGGACCCCTGCCTTCCACTGCAGACCAGCGCCGGCGTTGCTCTGGCTCTCGGTGAAACTCAGGGCGCCCCCTTGTCCTTGGGCGTAGGATCCGGAGATGAATTGACTCACACGCTGCGAAGCGATGACTAGATCGAGCCCGCCGCCGACCAGAAGCTTCTTGCTCTTCTTCCAAGCCACCGCCGAGCTCATGTGGTACAGGATCTTTCTTGCGTTCGAGCTCGCATAGAACTCCGCAGGCAGGCTCGCCCCCGCCGCCGTCGAAACCGAATCCTGAATGAATCGGCTGACCGATCGTGAATAGAAGAGGCCAACCCCCCAGCGAAGATTCGGTCGCGGCGCCATGGCGAACGCGATCGCTCTTGGAACGACGTGCAGCGCATCGTAAGCGCCGCCGCTTTGCTCACCGCTTTCGATCGAAAGCGTGCCCGGCGCGCGCACCCTGCTGTAGTCGATCAGCGCCCCGGAGAACGTGAGCGAGCGGCCGTTGAGTCTCGCCACGCCCGCTGGATTGTACCAAAGCGCCCCGCCGGTATGGACGTTGGCGACGACCGCACCTCCGGTCAGCGCGACATCCGTCCCCGCGACCACTTGATCGTCGTTTCCCGCCGCCGCGACGCCAGGGACGACGAAGAGCACGATCGCAAGCATCCCCGCGGCACGACGCATTACGCCGATAGTAACTCAGAATGCGAGTTAGGCGACGGGCTCGAGAATCACGACCGGAATGATTCGCTCCACCCAGCTCTGATAGCTCGCAAAGTCGGGATAGTGCGCCACGAGCCTCGGCCAGAGCAACTCGCGTTCCTCGCGTGAGGCCGTTCGCGCCGTCATCTCGATCTTTCGCCGCTTGATCTGAACCTCGCACCGGGGGTTGGCCTGGAGGTTCCTGTACCAAAGCGGGTCGTTCGGAAGCCCTCCCTGCGAGCCCACGACGATCACGTTTCCATCGTCTTCGATGTAGAGCAGCGGCGCGGTCCTTCGTTGTCCGCTCTTGCGACCGATCGTCGTCAGCAAGAGGACCGGGATGCCCCATGGGAATGCGCTCCCCACCCGCCACTTCGATCCCAGCAAGCCTCCGGTCCATCGGTAGATCGCCACGTGCACCCGGGACATGGTCTTGATGATCTTGCCCACATAGGGCTTGTCGAGCCCTTCGGGCTTAGGTTTGATTGTCACGGTCTCGGTGCTCATGGCTTGCGTTCCTCCGGTCAGGCTTTGTTCGCCTGTCGCAGCAGCGTCAAATACACCTTGTCGATTGCCCGCACGGGCAACCTTTCCAAGGCGGATCGCAAGGGATCGGGCTTCACCGAGTAGGTGGGCTTTGGGCTCTTGGTCGTGAGGACCTTCTCGACGACCTGCGCCAGGATATCGGGGTCGTGAGCGGAGCTCCAAGTCTTACCGGCGAGCTTCTTGAACGCGCGGATGACCTTCGCGAAGTTCTGGGTCTCCCCCGCCGCTTGATCGAAGGCGCTCTCGATTCCGCGGACCATATCGGTCTTGAACGGGCCTGGTTGGATTTTGATCACCTTCACGCCCAGCAGTGCCAACTCGCGGCGCAGCGCATCGGAGTAGGCCTCGATGGCGTACTTGCTCATCGCATACGGCCCGTTGAAGGGAGCGGCGCTCTGCCAACCGGTCTCGGAGCTGATGTTCACGATGCGGCCGCGAGCCGCCTCGACGAGGGGAAAGAACGCCTTGTTGACCCGGTAGGTGCCCATCACGTTGATGTCGATGATCCGGGCGAGGCGCTCTTCGGGCATGTCGGTCAAGGAACCGACGCCCATGATGCCCGCAAAATTCACGATCCCGTCGAGGCTCTCGGTTTGGCTTGCGACGGCGCCGCGAGCGCCCTCGATGCTCTCGCGGTTCGTCACATCCATCACGACGGGGATCACGTCTGGGGCGTGCGCAGAGCTTCGCAGCAAGTCCATGTCGATATCCGCGGCGAAGATTTTCCAACCCTGCGCCCGCAAACGTGAGACGGCTGCGTGTCCGAGTCCCCCTGCAGCGCCCGTGATGAGTACCGATTTCTTTGTCATCTGTTTACCGACTCCGATTGCATCGCCCGTGGCGACTGCGGTTCGAGGGCTCCCGGGTCAGTTCACGCCCCGTGCGCGATCGCCCCAGTACTGCTTGCGCAATGCCTTCTTGTCGGGCTTTCCGAGTGCCGAAAGCGGAATCGCCGAAACGAAGTCCACCGACTTGGGTGACTGCACGGCTCCCTTTGCCGCTTTGACTGCGGCTTTGAGCTCGGCGGCAAGCTCTTCGCTGCCCTCCTGGCCCGGCCTGAGAATGACCACGGCTTTCACCGCTTCGCCCCAGCGTTCCTCCGGTACCCCGATGACGGCCACCTGCGCGACGGCCGGGTGCGCCGAGATCACGTCTTCAATCTCCCGGGGAAACACGTTGAAGCCGCCCGTCACGATCATGTCCTTCTTGCGATCCACGATGTGCAGGAAACCCTCTTCGTCGAAGCGTCCGACGTCTCCGGTATGGAGCCAGCCTCCCGCGAACGCTTCGGCCGTTTGCTCGGGAAGACCATTATAGCCCTCCATCACCAACGGTGCGCGTACACAGATCTCCCCCGCTTCGTCCTTCGCAACGGGTTGGTTTTCGTCATCGAGCAGCGCCAAGTGCACCCACGGGCTCGGCCGTCCGCATGAGGCAAATCGCTCGGGCTTGGACAGGTCGTGGTCCTTCTTCTTCAAATGCGTCAACGCCATCGGCGCCTCGGACTGACCGAAGCATTGGAAAAAGATTTGGCCCCACTTCTCGACGCCTTCTTTCAAGCGGGTTGGGCTCATCGGAGATGCACCGTAGAAGAGCGTTTCGAGGCTCGAAAGATCTGCGGTCTTTGCCCTTGGATGATCGAGCAGAGGGTAGATCATTACGGGCACCAAAAACGTCGAGGTGATCTTGTGGCGCTCGATCGCGTCGAAGAACAGATCCGGAGTGAACCCCTGCAATGCCACAAACGCACCGCCACTCTGCAACGTAGGCACGACGAATGCCGCCGCGGCGTGCGAGAGCGGTGTCGCAATCAAGAAGCGAATCTCCTCGGGCCACTCCCACTCCGCCATCTGCACCATCGTCATGTACGCCGCAGCGCGATAAGGCTGGCGCACACCTTTCGGCCGCCCCGTGGTCCCGCCCGTATAGACGATCGTGTTCAGATCGTTGGGGCCGATGTCTGGTGCCACCAATGATTTGGGTTCGAACCTTGCAGCCAGTGCGTTCAGATCTTCACCCGCTTGGGTCGGCCCCAGTGCGAGCAGGTGCTTCAGCCCGGGCACACGCGCCTTGAGCTCCGCCGCCCTAGGCTCGAACACGGTCGGGTCGTACACCAGAGTCTCGATCTGCGCGTCCTGCAGCACATACGCCTGGTCCTCTGCGGATCCAAGCGGGTGGAGCGGCGTGTTGCACGACCCGAGAAGCATGTTTGCGCACAGGTTGTAGAGCACCTCAGGGCGGTTCGCCGACAGTACCGCCGTCCGTGATCCCTTTTCGATTCCTTTCGATTCGAGCGCCTGCGCAAATCGGCTCGCATGCGCGCGAACTTCCGCGTACGTGATCGTCGCGTCGCCCAGGAACAAGAAGGGCCGGTCGTCGTAGCGGTTGAGCCCATCGATGATCAGATGGGGTAGCAAGGGCATGTCGAAGAGTCGTTCGTTGGTCATCGCGAGGTCCTTTGTACTCTATGTCGGTCATTCGTGCCTTGCGGCGGCCACGTTGGGCCAGGCGCAAGTAGGGTGGGAGTCGGTGAGCATCTCGACCACCCGGTAGGCAATGCATGCGGGCAGCTTCGTCGAGAACGAATGCACGCCCGACGTGAGAAACAGCAGGACTGCCGGCGTCACCATTCCGATCAGCATCATTCGAGCGAAGATGATCCGCGACTCCGAGACGTCGCCGGACACCTTGCGCAGCCGTGCCTCCAGGATCTCCGGCGAACGTCTCAGCGTTTCGCCGACAACCTCCTTGGGAACGTTTTGTTGGGGCCCAAACATGATTCCAAGCAGGAATTTCGCGGTTGCCGGCTTGCCGGTCATGTTCGTCAGCAGGAATCTGACAAAGCGCTTGCACACCTCGAAGGGCGTCTCCGCTTGCGCAAGGTCGGACTCGAGCGCGTCGCAATAGGCCGTGTGGCGGTCCTTGATGAGCTCGACGACCAGGTTCTCCTTGCTTCCGAAGAAGTGATAGAGACTCGGCGCAGAGGTCCCCGCTGCCCCGACGATATCGCGGATGCTGGTCGCCGCGAATCCTCGTTCGGCAAACAGCCGCTCCGCGGCCCGGAGAATGACCTCCCGGCTGCCGCCATTGCGTGCTGCAGGTTCGGCCCGAGCCATCAGACGCCTCGAAAGACTGGCTTTCGCTTCTCCATGAACGCGGTCGGCCCCTCGATGGCGTCTTTGCTCTTGAAGACGGGCTGACCGATTTGCAGGGAGCGCGCCAGTGCCTCTTTGGCGGGGACGCCATCGTTCTCGATCAGAGATTGCTTGACCGCCTGAACTGCGATGGGCCCATTGGCTGCGACACGCTCTCCGATCTCGATGGCCTTGTCGAGCGCTTGCCCATCCGGCACCACGTGTCCAATCAGCCCGTAGTGTAGTGCCTCGCGTGCGCTCAAGCGACGCCCGGCCAGCAGCATCTCGGCTGCGATCGTGTACGGGATCTGCCTCCGCAGACGCACGCTCGATCCGCCGAGTGGGAACAAGCCCAACTGAACTTCGGTCACCCCGAAGACCGCGCCTTCCGCCGCCACGCGAATGTCGGTCCCCTGCAGGATCTCCGTGCCGCCTGCCAGCGCGTACCCTTCGACCGCCGCGATCAGAGGCTTCTTTGTGAGGTAGTGGCGCAGGAGCGCCTTCCAGTGAATGTCCGGATCTCCCTTCATCCGGCTCAGCCACTGATCCTCGGCGTCCCACTTGCCGGACTTCATCGACCCGAGATCGCTGCCCGCGCAGAAAACCCCGCCGGTGCCCGTCAGGATGATCGCACGAACGTCCCCGTCGGCGTCAGCTTGCTCCCAGGCATCCGCCATGCGGACCAACATCTCGATGCTGAGCGCGTTCTTCTTCTCGGGGCGGTTGAACGTGCAGATCGCGAGGTGACCGCGTTTTTCGTAGAGGAAGTGGGGATCGGACATGCAGCTTCTCCGGTGGGATTTGGGTTGCAAAGCTATAACGAACGTTACATACACCGTCAAGCCAGAGGGCAACTGGTCGCCCGCTGGGTGACACCGCAAGGTTTGAGCTAGGAGAACGGCAGCATGAAGCGAAAAGTCAATGTACTCGGCGTCGGGATGATCAAGTTCGCCAAACCGGGGCAGAGTGACGAGTACGATGTGATGGGCGCCAACGCGGCGCGCTCAGCGCTTCAGGACGCGGGCATCCCCTACGACGAGGTCGAGCAGGCGTACACGGGCTACGTGTTCGGTGACAGCACCTGCGGACAAGCGGCCATGTACCGCATCGGTCTCACCGGCATCCCCATTTACAACGTCAACAACAATTGTTCGACTGGCTCAACCGCGCTGATGCTCGCCCGTCAGGCGATCGAAGGGGGCCTCGCCGAATGTGTGATCGCAGTAGGCTTCGAGAAGATGGAAAAGGGCGCCCTGGGCTCCAAGTACACGGATCGAGTCACTCCGCTGGTGCAACACATGCAGGTCATGAACGACGTACAGGGCTTCGTCCCTGCGCCCCCGGCGGCGCAGATGTTCGGCGGTGCCGGCAACGAGTACGCGCAGGCGCACGGAACCAAGCCCGAGACCTTCGCGAAGATATCGGTCAAAGCACGCAAGCACGCCGCCAAGAATCCGTTTGCGATTTTCACCGACGAGCTCTCGCTCGAGGATGTGATGAGTGCGCCTCAGGTCTTCGGGCCCCTGACTCGTTACCAGTGTTGCCCCCCGACCTGCGGCGCCGCCGCAGCAGTTCTTTGCTCCGAGGATTTCGCCAAAAAGCATGGAAGAACCGGGCTCGTCCACATTGCCGGGCAAGCGATGACGACCGACTTCGCTTCGAGCTTCGGCCCCCAAAGCATGGTCAAGATGGTCGGGTTCGACATGGCGCAGAAAGCTGCCGAACAGGTCTACGAACAGGCGGGAATCGGTCCCGAGGACGTCGATGTCATCGAGCTTCACGATTGCTTCACCGCCAACGAGCTCCTCACCTACGAGGCGCTGGGCCTGTGCGCGCCCGGGGACGCAGAGAAGTTCATCGAGGACGGTGACAACACGTACGGCGGGAAGTACGTGACCAATCCGTCGGGCGGCCTTCTCTCCAAAGGTCACCCGCTCGGCGCCACCGGCCTGGCGCAGTGCGCGGAGCTCGTCTGGCAATTGCGAGGGCACGCAGATCAACGGCAGGTCGAGGGCGCGCGCGTCGCGCTTCAACACAACCTCGGGCTTGGCGGCGCTTGCGTGGTCACCATGTACCGAAACGATTGAGCGACATGACTGATACCGAATTCGACTACATCGTCGTAGGTGGAGGGTCTGCTGGTTGTCTGCTGGCGAACCGGCTGACGAGCGACCCCAAGCATCGGGTTCTGCTCTTGGAGGCCGGAGGAAACGACAACAATCCGCTCATCAAGATGCCCATCGGTTTCACACGGCTGATGTACGACGAAAAGTTCACCAACCTCTACACGACCGAACCCGAGCCTGAGCTCAATGGTCGACGAATCAGCGTCGTGCGGGGGCGAGTCATAGGTGGCTGTAGCTCGATCAACGGCATGGTCTACACCCGCGGCCAACGCGAGGACTACGACGATTGGACAGCACTTCCTGGATGTCAGGGTTGGTCGTACGACGAGCTCCTCCCCTACTTCAAGCGATCCGAGCACTTCGAGATCGAGTCGGGCAACCCTTATCACGGCAACGACGGGGAGTTGAACGTCACCAACGTTGCCATGAAGTATCCGATCAGCGAGGCTTACATCGAGGCCGCCGAGAGCATTGGCATTCGGCGTCTCGACGACATCAACGGTGAGACGCAACGCGGCATCGGCTACATGCAGGTGACGATGAAGGACGGCCGCCGTTGGAGCTCGGCCGATGCGTTTCTCGGACCTGACGTTCGGAGGCGGCCCAACCTCACGATCACGCTCAACGCCGCGGTCAGGCGCGTGCTGCTCGAGGGCAAACGAGCAACCGGGGTCGAGTACGAGGACGCGAGAGGCCGGGTGCATCAGGTGCACGCGAAGCGTGAGGTCGTGCTCTGCGCCGGAGCATACAACTCACCACCGTTGCTGGAGATGAGCGGGATTGGGCCACGAGACGTGCTCGAAGACCTGGGCATCGAGGTCCTGCACGAGCTTGCAGGCGTAGGCGGGAACCTCCAAGACCATCTTCAGTTGTGGGTCCAGCATGGCGTGAAGACGAAGCAGACGCTTTCCGAGGATGGGAAGTTTCCACGCGTGATCCTGAACGTGTTCCGCTATCTCTTCACCAAGACGGGTCCGCTGGCATTTCCGGCGGCCAATGTCGGCGCCTTCGTCAGCTCGGAGACCGGAGGTCGGCCGATTTTTCAGCTTCATTTCACGCCGGGTTCGGGCGGGATGGACGAGAACGGCAAGATGGTTGCGACCAAGGAACCTGGCGTGAATTCCACAGTCTGCGTGATCCGTCCGACCTCGCGGGGCAGCGTGCATGCGCGGAGCCGCAACCCCAAGGACGCACCCAAGATCGTGCACAACTTCCTGTCCACCGCGCGGGATCGCGAGCTCAGCATCGAAGGCTTCAAGCTGGAGCGACGCATCTACGCCGCAGCGCCGTTCCAGGAGCACGCGGCCGAGGAGTTGGTGCCCGGACCCTCGGTCCAAACCGACGAGGAAATTCTGGACTTCTGGAGAAGCGATTCGATGAGCACGTACCACCCGGTCGGCACCGCCAAGATGGGCGCAGCCGAGGATCCCGACGCAGTGGTCGACAACGAGCTGCGCGTTCATGGGCTCGTGGGTCTCCGGGTCGTGGACGCTTCGATCTTTCCGTTGATCCCTTCGGGCAATACGCACGCACCAGTGGTGGCCGTGGCCGATCGGGCCGCAGACTTGCTTCTCGGCAGACCCGTCCTTCGACCTGGAGCCTAGGTGTCAGTTACCGAGCCGCTCGACGATCTCGGCCCTTGCCTCGTAACCGGCGCGGCGGGGTTTCTCGGAAGCCACTTGGTTCGAGGACTTCTGGACCAAGGCCACAGGGTTCGGGCCGTCATTCGGAGCGCGCCTCTACAGCTCGAGCACCCGAACCTCGAGATCGTCCAGGGCGACGTCGAAGACGCGGCCCGAATGGTGGAGCTTTGCGCGGGCATTGACACCTTGTTCCACACCGCGGCACGGGTTTCTCTTCTTGGGGGCGCGGCGGCGTCAGCGTCCTATCGCAAGGCCGCCTACCGCACCAACGTCGTCGGTGCCGAGAACCTCATCCAGGCGTGTATCGAGCAGGGGGTACGCCGCTTCGTCCACACCAGCTCGATCGACGTTTGCTTCAACTCCGAAGTCAACACCGAGATGAACGGCAGCACCCCGTACGCCACGAACATGAGCTGCCTCTACACGGAGACCAAAATCGAAGGCGAAAAGCTCGTCCTCGCGGCAAACGGCCGGAACGGCTTGCTGACGAGCGTCCTGCGACCCGACGGGATTTACGGTCCTGGCAACAACCTCATGATGGACGGGATGTTCGAGCAGGTGACGAAGGGACGGCTCGTTGCAACCATTGGCTTCCCAGGAGCGCTCCACGACCACATCTACATCGACAACTTGGTGCACGCCGAGATCCTTCTCGCCAAGCACTTGGTTCCTGGAAGCCCGGTGTGCGGCAGAGCCTATTTCGTCACCGACGAGCACCCACTACCCTTGTTCGAGTTCATGCGTCCCGTCATCGAAGGACTCGGTTACAAGATTCCAAAGCTCAGCATCCCGTACCGACCGGTAATCGCGTTCCTTCGTCTGTGGCAGTACCTGCACTTTCGGTTCGGTCTTCCCGCCCCTTTCTTCACGCCCCACGAGATCCGAAAGCTCGCGATTTCCCATTGCGCCAGCAGCGCCGAAGCCGAACGCGATTTCGGCTACAGGCCTGTGGTGAGCCCGGCCGAAGCCATCGAGCGCTGCCTCGCCTATTACCGTGCACGACTTGCTGCCGTTCGAGCGCTCCCACCCCCGAAATAGTACGAAGTCGTTGACGCAAGTGAACGATAAGGCTATCTGTCGTCGCCTACTTTCCCCGTTCGTAGACTGAAGGAGATGACGTATGGGCCGCCTGTTCCTGCCCGCGTGGCTCATGCCCGCGGTCGTGCTTTCCGCCTGCGGTAGCGATGGGGGTTCGACTCCGAAGTGCAATGCCGACAGCACGTTCGCCGTCGTGCAATCGATCTTCGACGCGAGAGGATGCACGAACGCCACTTGTCACGGGCAGCCAGCCGCAGGTGCAGGCGGCACGCTCGATCTTCGACCCGATCATGCGTACGAGAATCTGATCAACATTCCGGGAACGTCCGGCGATCTCGTGCGGGTCTTCCCCGGTGAGCAAGAGCTCAGCATTCTGTATCTCAAGCTCGCGGCAAAGACGCTTGGATCCGATCTCGCAGCCTCTGGAATTTCCGGCAGTCCCATGCCATCGAGTGCCGACGCGCTCACGGGGGACGAGATCGAGCTCTTGCGGCGATGGATTCGCGGCGGAGCTCCCGAAACGGGTGTCGTCAAGGATGCGGCGGGCGCGCTCGGTTGCGAATCGTCGAACGCGGCGGTTTCGCCGAACAAGATCCCGCCGCTTCCACCACCAGCATCCGACAAGGGCATCCAGTTCTATTCAGGCGCATGGTCGCTCCCCGCCGAATCAGAAGACGAAGTCTGTTTCGTAACCCACTACGATTTTTCTGACCGCGTTCCCGAGGCCGCCCAGCTGCCATGCCCCGATGCATACGGCGGGCCGGGCCGAGATTGTTTCGGATACAAGGATGTCTTGCTCGCGCAGGATCCGCAGTCGCACCACGCGATCGTCGAATCCTACGTTCCTCCGTTCGGCAAACCGGAGCAATGGGATCCCCGCGACGCGGTCTGGAAGAACTGGCAATGCCTCGGCGGCGCCAAAGATGGGATACCCTGCGACCCGATTGCGCGAGGCGAATGCGGCGAGCGCAGCGTCTGCGCAACCGCGCCCGCTACGGCCATCGGCTGCACCGCGTATCCGAATGGCCCTTCGGAAATGGCCGGGATCGACGGATTCCTCGGGAACGCATCCGCGCGAAAGAACATCCTGTTCGCACAAGAGTCCACCTCTAGAGAGAGACTGATTCCGGGCGTATACGGCGTGGTTCCCGTCAGCGGTTTCGTCATTTGGAACAGCCACGCATTCAATCTCACGGTGGAAGACACCACGATCGAGCAGTACATGAACTTCACGTACAGCGATGTCTCGGAGCGGACCTACCAGCGCAAAGACCTGCTCGTCTTCGACAGCCTGTTCGCCATGGGAGAAATCGCTCCGTTCGAGAGTACAGAAGTCTGTGCAGGGTTCACCGTCGACGTCGGTACTCGGATCATGACCCTGTCCTCTCACACCCATCAGCATGGACGCGACTTCCGGATTTGGTATCCGCCCAACGAGCCCTGCGTAGCGGGTCCGGATTGCAAGCCCCCCACCGACCGAGAGCCAGAGTACCGCAGCTTCCAGTATCAAGACCCGCTCTATCAACGCTTCGACGGTGACGAGCTGATTGCGTTCGACGATGCAGATCCACGCAACCGAACGTTCCGGTACTGCGCAGTCTTCGATAACGGGGCCGAGGATCCCATGACCGTTCGGCGAAACTCCCGGCGGCCGGATGCCGCGACCTGCGAAATGGCGGAGCTCGCGGGAGGATTCATTGCCAAGTGCGGCTGCGAACCGGAGGTTCGAGCATGCCTCGGGGGCTCCAGGCAAGGAGCGGTCTGCGGCGAAGACGACGCGTTCTGTGGCGAAGGCGGCCTGTGCGACGCATGCCCCCTTGCGGGAGGCGTGACCACCGAGGACGAAATGTTTGCAATCATCGGGGCTCAGTACAACATCGACTGATTATTTCAATAATATCCGTTGGTTAAAGCGTTGTTCCCAAGGACAACTCACAACGCGGAGAGGCTTGTGGGCGCGGAGGATCAAACGGGAGGCGGCGATCGTTCCACCCTGGAAAAAACAGGTCGCGGGGGTTTTTGGAACTTGTTGCCGGAAAGCGCTTGACCGATTTGGGGAAGGCCGCTAAAGAAGGCGTCCCTTTGCGGAGGAAGTTGGGGACGGGAACCAACAAAGCGGAGTAGTTCTAAGGGCTTAGGCCCAGACCAGCTTCGAAAACGGTTCGCGTAAACACCTTCTGACGCTCTTTGACAGTTTGCGAGAACAACACGGGGCACTAGCTCAGGTGGTTAGAGCGCACCCCTGATAAGGGTGAGGTCGCTAGTTCGAGTCTAGCGTGCCCCACTACTAAGGACGGGGCTGTAGCTCAGCTGGGAGAGCGCCGGCTTTGCAAGCCGGAAGTCAGGGGTTCGAGCCCCCTCAGCTCCACCAGTCACACCCACCACCATTGACCTTGCCAATCACACCGTGAAGACCCAACCTTGATTCCTTCGGTCGGAAGCGCACCATCCGCGCGCAATCGACCCGAGTAATCAAGATTCAAAGCTCGATTCTCGCAGCTCTTTGACAACTGAATGACGTAGAAATTTTCTCTTTCTAGCCGTAACTGTGACCAGGCTCTTCTTTCGAACCCTGGTCTCGAGTTGCGAAGGTGCCGCGCCATAACTTTCCGTCATGGCAAGGCACCACGGTGTGGAACTGGGTATCGCAATCCAGGGAAGCACCAACTTAGCGCAGAGACTTCGGTCGAAGCGCCGAGACGAAATGCGTCTTAGGAAAAGGTCAAGCTAGGAAGGGCACACGGTGGATGCCTTGGCGTCGAGAGGCGAAGAAGGACGTGGGCAGCTGCGAAAAGCCCCGGGGAGTGGCTAACACACTTTGATCCGGGGATATCCGAATCGGGCAACCGTCTGGGGTTATACCCAGAAGCTCAATGCTGAATACATAGGCGTTGCGCGGCCAACCCAGGGAACTGAAACATCTAAGTACCTGGAGGAATAGACATCAACCGAGACTCCCTTAGTAGCGGCGAGCGAAAGGGGACCAGCCTAAACCATACCAATGTAAGCTTAGGGGCGTTTTTGGTATGGGGTCGTGGGACCAGTGGGAGAGCGCCCTAATGCTCTCACAGAGTTACCAAACCAAACGTTAGATGAACGGACTGGAAAGTTCGGCGATACAAGGTGACAGCCCTGTAGTCGAAAACGTTTGGTCTCTGCACTGGCACCCGAGTACCACGGGGCACGAGGAATCCTGTGGGAATCTGGGAGGACCATCTTCCAAGGCTAAGTACTACTCGACGACCGATAGTGAACTAGTACCGTGAGGGAAAGGTGAAAAGAACCCCGACGAGGGGAGTGAAATAGTACCTGAAACCGTGTGTCTACAAGCAGTCGAAGCACTATGCCCTTCGGGGAATGTGCGACGGCGTACCTTTTGCATAATGGGCCTGCGAGTTACGCTTTGTTGCGAGGTTAAGCCGATAGGTGAAGCCGTAGGGAAACCAAGTCCAAATAGGGCGATTTAGTAGCAGGGCGTAGACCCGAAACCGAGCGATCTATCCTTGGGCAGGTTGAAGCGTGGGTAAAACTGCGTGGAGGACCGAACCCACTGAAGTTGAAAATTCAGGGGATGACCTGAGGATCGGAGTGAAAGGCTAATCAAGCTCGGAGATAGCTGGTTCTCCGCGAAATATATTGAGGTATAGCGTCTAGTGAATTGCACCGGAGGTAGAGCACTGGATGGGCTAGGGGTCCTACCAGATTACCAAACCCAACCAAACTCCGAATGCCGGTGACAACTGCTAGGCAGTCAGGCTGCGGGTGATAAGGTCCGTAGCCAAGAGGGAAAGAGCCCAGATCGACAGCTAAGGTCCCTAATCCAGACTAAGTGTGAAAGGATGTGGGAGCGCTCAGACAGCCAGGAGGTTGGCTTAGAAGCAGCCATCCTTTAAAGAAAGCGTAACAGCTCACTGGTCGAGCGAGCCCGCGCCGAAAATGTAACGGGGCTAAGTCTGGTACCGAAGCTTCGGGTTCTGTTTATACAGAGCGGTAGCGGAGCATTCTCAAGTAGATACAAGGTGTACCGTAAGGAGCACTGTCGGACTTGAGAAGAGCTAATGCAGGCATGAGTAGCGATAAACAGGGTGAGAAACCCTGTCGCCGTAAGCCCAAGGTTTCCCAGGGAAGAATAATTCTCCTGTGGGTTAGTCGGTCCCTAAGCGGAGCCCGAAAGGGGTACGTGATGGGAAGCAGGTTAATATTCCTGCACCACTGAGGAATCCGTTGAACTAAGCAGGGACGGAGAAGGATAGGCCGATCCGGCGAATGGAAGTGCCGGTTCAAGCAGGTAGGGGGTTTCCGTAGGAGGCAATAGCCACAAACGCGGAGACATTACCCCGAGACGTGATGAGGTGGAGCTCCGGCTCCGTAACTCGGTGATTCCATGCTTCCAAGAAAAGCTGCGTAGTGAGGGTCTTCAGTGACCGTACCGCAAACCGACTCAGGTGGGCGGGGTGAGAATCCCAAGGCGCTTGAGAGAACACTGGCTAAGGAACTCGGCAAATTGACACCGTAACTTCGGGAGAAGGTGTGCCCGTGTCCGTGATGAGACTTGCTCTCTGAGCGGGTGTGGGTTGCAGAGAATAGAGGGTTGCGACTGTTTACCAAAAACACAGGACTCTGCGAACTCGTAAGAGGACGTATAGGGTCTGACGCCTGCCCGGTGCTGGAAGGTTAAGAGGAGTTGTTAGCTTCGGCGAAGCAGCGAATCGAAGCCCCAGTAAACGGCGGCCGTAACTATAACGGTCCTAAGGTAGCGAAATTCCTTGTCGGGTAAGTTCCGACCTGCACGAATGGCGTAACGACATCCCTACTGTCTCGGCCAGTGACTCAGCGAAATTGTATTGAGCGTGAAGATACGCTCTACCCGCGACAAGACGGAAAGACCCCGTGAACCTTTACTGCAGCTTGGCAGTGAAGTTCGGGACAGTCTGCGTAGGATAGGTGGGAGACTTCGAAGCCGGGATTCTGGTTTCGGTGGAGTCAACCTTGAAATACCACCCTGGCTGTTCTGGACTTCTAACCCAGCACCGTTATCCGGTGCGGGAACATTGCCTGGTGGGCAGTTTGACTGGGGCGGTCACCTCCTAAAATGTAACGGAGGTGCGCGATGGTTCCCTCAGGCTGATTGGAAACCAGCCGTAGAGTGCAAAGGCATAAGGGAGCTTAACTGTGAGACCGACAGGTCGAACAGATGCGAAAGCAGGCCTTAGTGATCCGGTAACTCTGTATGGAAGGGTTATCGCTCAACGGATAAAAGGTACTCCGGGGATAACAGGCTGATCGCGCCTGAGAGTTCATATCGGCGGCGCGGTTTGGCACCTCGATGTCGGCTCATCGCATCCTGGGGCTGGAGCAGGTCCCAAGGGTTTGGCTGTTCGCCAATTAAAGCGGTACGCGAGCTGGGTTCAGAACGTCGTGAGACAGTTCGGTCCCTATCTGTCGTGGGCGGAGGATACTTGAGGGGAGTTGACCATAGTACGAGAGGACCTGGTTGAACGTATCCCTAGTGTTCCGGTTGTTTCGCCAGAAGCATAGCCGGGTAGCTATATACGGAACCGATAACCGCTGAAAGCATCTAAGCGGGAAGCGGACCCCAAGATGAGGTATCCCTGGACTTCGGTCCCTAAAGGCCACTTGTAGACTACGAGTTTGATAGGCTGGGTGTGGAAGCGTGGCAACACGTGGAGCTGACCAGTACTAATCGGCCGTGAGGCTTGACCTTCTTCTAAGACACGTTTCGTGCGTGATTTGAGATCAGGGTTGGAAGGAAGAGCTCGAGACAATCCAACAAAACGGACTCTCGAACTTGCTTCTGATCCGCTTTACAGAAGCGGCGCAGAGAAACTTTCTACGGATTCGGTGGCAATGTCGGTAGGGTCACACCCGATCCCATCCCGAACTCGGAAGTTAAGCCTATCAGAGCCGATGGTACTGCAGGGGCAGCCCTGTGGGAGAGTAGGACGCCGCCGGAATTATGGAGCCCCGCTTCGAAAGAAGCGGGGCTTCTTTCTTTGACGCGGTCGCGAGCACGATCTCGAGGAACCACGGCTACGAATGCGCTCGTTGGTCGCGCTCAAAAGTACCCCTCGCGTTTTCGGTCCTCCATCGCCGTCGTCGTGACCTTGTCGTCAGCGCGGCTCCCGCGCTCTGTATCCACCGCGAGTGCGACCTCGACGAGGACTGCGTCGAGCGTCGAGGCCGTGGATTCGATGGCGCCGGTGATCGTGGCGTCTCCCATGGTGCGAAACCGTATGCTCTTCCACTCGACGGTCTCGCCTTCCCGCGGTTGAACGAACTCGGAAATCATCAGGATCGTGCCGTCTCGCCTCAGGCATGGGCGCTCGGCAGCGAAGTAGAGGCTTGGAAGCTCGATATCCTGGGCCTTGATGTAACGCCAGATGTCGATCTCGGTCCAGTTCGAGAGCGGGAAGACCCGGAAGCTCTCGCCCTTGGCCTTGAGGCCGTTGTAAAGGTTCCAAATCTCGGGCCGCTGGTCTTTCGGGTTCCACTGGCCGAAGCCATCGCGGTGTGAGAAGAACCGCTCCTTGGCCCTCGCTTTCTCCTCGTCGCGGCGCCCTCCCCCGAGGCATGCATCGAAGCCGTATACCTCGATGGTGTCGAGTAACGTGACAATCTGAAGCGTGTTCCGACTGGCGTGCGGGCCGGTGTCTTCTTGTACGCGCCCCCTATCAATCGACTCCTGCACGCTCCCGACGACGAGCCTCGCGTCGAGTCGGGCGACGAAGCAATCTCTAAACTCCAAGGTCTCCTCGAAGTTGTGTCCGGTGTCGATGTGGAGGAGAGGAAACGGCAGCGGAGCCGGATGGAATGCCTTGGAGGCCAGGTAAGCCATGACGATTGAATCTTTGCCGCCCGAGAACAACAGCGCGGGCTTCTCGAACTGGGCGACGGTTTCACGGATTACGAAGATTGCTTCCGCCTCGAGCTGTTCGAGATCGTGCAAGTCTCAGCCCTGCAACACCGGACGCCACCGGCCATCGATCGCATCCCGAATCTTCGCTTCCCGACCCTCGCCCAAGGCCACCAGGTGAAGCCAACCGTTGTCGACCAACTCGCGGACGTTGGCGTGTTTCTGGAGAACCGCGTCGATCCGTTCGGTCGGTGCTTCGATGAATACGCTGAGTCGAAGAGGCTCATGGACCAAGCGATGCCCATCATGAATCGACTGCCACGGCAGGCCGACCCTCAAGTCTCCCCCGTTGCCCTCGAGGACGCCTAACGTTCCGACTACGTTGTGAAGCACTTTGTTGCCCGAGCTGAAGGCCTCTCGGTCGACCGCCGAACCGTAGTACTGAAGATTGATCCAAGTCGCTACGACGACGGGGGCGGTGAGAATCGACTCGAGCACCGTCCAGTCGGAGTCCAGGCGTGAGTCGTAGTCGTGCAGGAAGACACGCCCCTCGAGGTCGATCCCTCGGGTCCGGGCTCGTGGCGCTGCGATGAATGCCGCATTCCGCGCAAGCCCCCATTCGGGCCGCACCTGCGACCAATCGCGACTCCGCGCGATGACTTCCTCTTCGACATTTCCAGAGCCCACATTGAGCAGTGCCGAGCGTTCGAGGCGTGCTATCGAGGAAGCGCGCTCGACCCAGGCGTCGAGACTTTGCAGATCTCCGAGGTGAGACTCGGGAATGCGGTCGCGGTCGAAGAATCGAATCTCGTCCGTCGTGGTGTCGTGCAAGGCCCCGACGAACCAGGTGTCGTCAGGAATATCGATTCCACGGTGGCGGAGCCCGGCCCGAACCTGCTCATCGTTGAGGACGGATGCAGCAACTCTAGCATTCGCATCGCCGGGGTTGCCTCCACACGCACCACAGTCGTAACCGGACGCGTGCGGGTTGTTGACCGTCGTGCTCCCGTGTCCGGCGAAAACCACGAGCCGTGCGAAATTCCCAGTGAGCGACATTGCTCTCAGCGCGTTCTCGGCGACCGTGATTCGCTGCTCGTCGTTGAGACCGGTGTTTCGACCAGCAAGGACTCCCGGCTCGATGTCGGGCGCGAGGCGGGACACAGTCTTCGCGTCGAGACCGTCCGCGCTTGGATGCGTCACCGTGCGGGTTGCGCCCGTGGTGTCGCTGACCAGTTTCGCCGCGAAGGCAAGCCCTGCCGTCTCCACGAACACGAACGAAGAGACGGCTGAGCTCTTGAACGACTTCCAGGCCTGCGAAGCCCTCCGTCGGAGCAGCCGCAGGCCGAGGATCTCCATCGTTTCGTCGTCGTTTGCACCGGCCACCGTCTCGGGCACCACGAACTTCGGGGTCAAGAGAACGGGGCAGTGTGCTTGCCCCCGCGTCTGACCGATCGGAACGTACTCGATCGGGAAACCGAAGAACCCGGCGAATCCGATCGTCTGGGCCTCGGGCGCCACTTCTTCGAGGGCTCGTCGAAACACCTCCGACCGAACGTCGATACAGAACGCCATTTGAACGGGAGGGCGCGCCATGGGGCTGCGTGATGTTGTCGGGTGGCCTTCGAGAGTCTGCGCGAGAGCGCGACGGTAGGAGACCTCGAGTGCGCTTTGCAGAATCGCGTCGACGAGAAGATCTGAGTCTTGGTCCGGCCTCGATACGACGCCCTGCATCGTCGCGATCGACTCGTCCCATCTATCGCGAAAACTCGTGTCGCGATGCAGGGTGAAGAGCGCGTAGTCCCACGCGAGCCGCACGGCCAAGACCTGCCTCATCGTATCGTCGTCGTGCCCCTCGAGCTCCTGAAACCAACCCAGGTATCGGGCGTAGGAAGCCCATCCACGGATGCTGAAGAGCGCGCGGTGGAGGTAGCCTTCGAGTACATCTTCGGGAAGCCCAAGCGCTTCCACCACTGCCTCGATCGTTGCGATTGGATCTTCTGGGAGGGTAGCCAGCGCTTCTCGAAATCCTGCAAATCCCATGACCTCTGCGGTTCGGTCGAAGGCAGCCGAGGCGCGCCATGCGGCATAGAGCGGAAGTCGTCGCCAGGGCATAGTCCAGGCGGCCTCGCCCTCGTCCCAGTAGGCCGCGCACCATTTCGAGATCTCGCCAACCGTCAAAAGCTCGGTCTCGAGACCGTGAACACAATCCAGGACCTCGGTGACAGTCGCGAACCCCGCGTCGGTGTAGTTCGGGTCGGCGTCGAGCGCTTCGATCAAGTCAGGGAGGCTTTTCGGTGCGCTGCCCATGTTCCGCACGAGCTCTAGTGCCTCACGCAGATCATCGGGTGTGATCTGGTGCTCCGCGATCAGCGCCCGGTAGTGCTCCCGGGGAAGAAGCATGCGTGCTCCCGTGACCCTTTTCATGGTCTGACAAGCTTCCTCGAAAGGCTGCTGCGAGAGCCCCAAGAAGGGATTGACCGCGACGAAGTTCTTGAGCGGCCAAAGCGGAGGGATACGAGACGTGGCGCGAGAGATCGCGAGACCGACGCCGTGACTGGGCGACGGGGCCGGCCGTATGGCGGACGTGGGAATTTTGTTCCGTTTGGCCTGGATCTGCTCGAGGCCGATGGTGGTTTGTGCAAGCGTCGAATTCACGGGCGGGCTCCTTTCCTCGATGTCACGTCATGGATCGGCCACCACCGTTGAACGAGGACGTTGGTCATGGCGTTTACGTAGAGGCCATTGAAGAGGTGGACGTAGAGCGCTTGCCACCTCGGATCGTGCATGCGGTAGGGCATCGTGTTCTGAAGGACCGTCACCACACCGAAGAGGAAAATCACGCTCCCCACGATCGCGAGGTCGAGTGCACCACGTAGGGCCTGCTTCTCGGGAAGGCTTCCAGCCATCAGCTGTTCGGCCCCGAGTTGGAGGGCGAAGTACGCGACCGCGACACCGGTGGCGAAGGCGACGCCACGCAGAATCACGAACATGCTCGGGCGTTCATCGATCGCGTTGGCCACCAGGTGCGTCACGCCCATGACCATCACAGCACCAAGCGCGAACACGCCCGGGGCCCGAGTCAATGAAGCTCCGAACGCAAAGCTGACCGCCCACGTGAGACCCACTGCGCCCACGAGCGCCAGAGCCAGTCGCGCGGGATGCGGCTTCCCGTGCGATTTCGCGACCCAAGAAGCTCGGGAAATGTCGATGACGCTTCCCGCCGAAAGAAACGCGTGCGCTTTGTACAGAGAGTGGGCGACGATGTGAAGCGCAGCCGCCGAGAATGCTCCGAGTCCGCACTGCAACATCATGAAGCCCATCTGCGCGATGGTCGACCATGCGAGCGAGACCTTGACGCTTGTCTGGGTCAGCATCACCACCGACGCAAAGAGCGCGGTCAAGCCACCGACGATCGCGAGCATTTCGAGCGCGTACACCGAGAGCGAGACGAGATCGCTGAGCCGCAGGATCAAGAAGCCGCCTGCGTTGATGATCCCGGCGTGCAAGAGCGCGGATACCGGCGTCGGAGTCTCCATGACCTCGGTGAGCCACCCGTGGAATGGGAACTGCGCCGACTTGAGCATCGCGCCCACGACGAGCAGGACCGCGATGGCATGGATCGAGGTCGGCAGGCTGTTCGCCACTTCGAGCGCGTTTGCCTGCGCGAAAACAGTCCCAAAATCGAGGCTACCGAACGTCAGGTAGACCAACACCATCGTCGATGCGAGGCAAACGTCACCGAGGCGACTCGCGATGAACTTCTTCCTCGCTGCCAGCCGCGCAGCGCGGCGGTTGCCGTAGAAAAGGAGGAGTTGATGCAAGCACAGGCTGCTCGCGACCCACGCGAGCGTGAACTGCAGCAGGTTACCCGAGATCGTGAGGGTCAAGACCGCCGCGAGGGTCAGACACAACCATTTGACGAAGCGGCCCTGGCCGGGATCGCCATCGAGATAGTTTCGGCTGTACCGAACCACGATGGAACCCACGAACGATACGAGCAGTGCCATCACGGCCGACAGGGCGTCGTAATACACGGTCACTCCGACGCCTGAAGCGCCGAAAACGAGACCTTCTGCCGGCCGTATCGGGTGGGTCGCGAAGAGAATGGCAGCCGCGATGAGCGAGCTTCCTAGTGCGAGCGCGGTCGCCCACCTCGCGAGTCGCAGCATGAGGTCGGGCCGGCGGTCCGCGGGACGCGACGGAACGAGTCCGATCGCGATCAGAGCGAGAGGTGCCAGGATGATGAGGTATGGGGTCCAGTCGTGCATGTTCTTCTCTTCGCTTTTCTGGGAGGACTCTCTTCGCGCTTCTCGGTTGGGCCGATGAATATTCCGTCCGCCATCGTCACCGTAGTCTTCGTGCCTCTTCCTTTCGTGGGGTTCATTGCTCGACCGAGGGAGATGAAACCTTCCGAAACTCCTGTGGGGTGAAGGAGGGACGAACGCTGAGCTTTTCGAGGATTCGTTCCCCGGCGTGAAGCGCCCGAACAGGGTCCTGGCCGAGGACCAGCACGTGACCCATCTTTCTTCCCGGCGCCGGTTCGAGCTTGTCGTAGAGGTGAAGGTGCGCCTCGGGTGTCGAGAACACAGCGGTCCAGTCCGGTCGTCCCTCGATCCAGAGGTCGCCGAAGAGGTTCACCATCGCTGCCGGACGTGACAATGCGGGGTCGCCCAAAGGTAGATCCAGCACGGCGCGCACGTGTTGCTCGAACTGTGACGTCCCGCAGGCGCCGAAGGTGAAGTGTCCGCTGTTGTGAGGGCGTGGTGCAATCTCGTTGACGAGGAGATTCGTTCCGCCCACGACGAACATCTCGATCGCCATCATGCCGACATGGTTGAGAGCCTCTGCGATCCGGCACGCGATTTCGATCGCTTCGGCTTCGAGAGGGGCGGGAATGGGCGCCGGAGCAACCGTCGACCGCAACACTTGATGGCGATGTGCGTTCAGCGCAACGGGGTAGACTCGCAGATCTCCCTGCGGATTGCGCGCGAGGAGCACTGAGATTTCGAAATCGAACTCGACGAGCTCCTCGAGAACGGCCGCACGCCTCCCCACGGCTTGCCAGGCTCCGGGGAGGTCGTTTTCGCCATGGATGACCACCTGGCCTTTGCCGTCGTACCCCGCGTGAGCACTCTTGAGCACGCCGCGGAAAGCCAACGTTCGAGCCTGTCGTTCGAGAGCCTCGATCGAGGTGATCGACCTACACCACGGCTGCGGAGCCCCGATTTCGTGCAGAAAAGAGCGCTGGACGCGGCGGTCCTGAACCGTTCGAAGCACCGAAGCCGAGGGTCGCACCGGGCGAATGAGTGCGAGATCGTCGAGTATCGACGCTGGGACATGCTCGGTGTCGACGGTGATGACATCACAGCGTCGCGCGAGGCGCGCCGCGGCCTCCGGGTCACCGACCTCGCCGGCCACCCAGTCGTTCGACAAGCCGACAGCCGGGTCGCTGTCTCGGGGTGAAAGGACGCAAGTGCGGTAGCCCATCCGTCGCGCTTCGAGCACCATCATGCGAGCAAGCTGACCGCCGCCGAGGATGCCCAGGGCCGATCCGGGCAGCAAGGAAGTCATAGCGTGGCCTCCATCACCCTGGCCGTTTGCGCGGCGCGGTAGGCATGAAGTCGTTCGCGAAGCGCCCGGTCACCTCGCGCGAGAAACGCGGCGGCGAGCAGGGCAGCATTGGCGGCACCGCTTTGTCCGATGGCCATCGTCCCAACCGGGATCCCGGCGGGCATCTGGACGATTGAAAGCAGAGAGTCCAAGCCCTGCAACGATCGGGACTGAACCGGAACACCCAACACCGGTAGAAGCGTTTTGGAGGCCGCCATGCCCGGGAGGTGCGCCGCGCCGCCTGCGCCGGCGATGATCACCTCGATCCCTCGAGCCTCGGCTTGCTCGCAAAAGGCGAACAAGAGGTCGGGGGTCCGGTGCGCCGAGACTACCTTTGCTTCGAAAGGCACCTCGAGCTCTCGGAGCACCTTTGCCGTATGCTCCATGGTCGGCCAGTCGCTCTGGCTTCCCATGATTACGGCTACGCGTGCTCGAGGCTCTGGCTTGGATTCTTGGTTTGGACGGGATTCCATGCGACACTAAACTCACGAAATCAATATCGGGTTTTCTATATCGCGTTTTCGACATCGCGCAAGCCCTCTGGGGCCAAAAAACAGCCCGAGTCGCCCGATTCCGCGGTTTGACTTACGAAATCGTCTTCGTGTATTGTCAATCGAGCGCGAAAACGGCGCAGAAGGACAACCGTGGCGAAATCAAGCGACCGAGGCCTCGACGAAGACGCCAGCTGGACCTTCCTCACCAATCATTCCCACGTCTTACTGTGCCTAGCGCAAGACTCGGAGGTCCGGATGCGGGACGTTGCCGAGCGCGTGGGGATCACGGAGCGCGCCGTGCAGCGGATCGTCGCGGAGCTCGAGGCCGGGGGCTACCTCACGCGGATCCGAGAGGGCCGACGCAACCGATATGAGGTTAACGGAGACCTTCGCCTCCGGCACCCAGTTGAAGGTCACCGAACCCTCGATGCCCTGATCGACCTGATTCTCGGACCCAGCCAGCCAACCAAAGCAGTGCGCAAGAAGCGCAGGTAAATGGTCCTAGACCCGGCCTTGCCTCTCGTATTCCTAAGACTAGTCGCGAGCTGTGGGCAGTTCGAGTCCCAGGCCTCGATGTGAAACATCAGGATTAAAAGGAGGAGCTCGATACAATCCAACAACACGGACTCTCGAACTTGCTTCTAACCGCGAGCGCCCAGCGCACCTAAGGTGCACGCACAAAGGCGCGAGCCAGCGCGGCGCAGAGAAACTTTTACGGATTCGGTGACGATTTCGGTAGGGTCACACCCGATCCCATCCCGAACTCGGAAGTTAAGCCTATCAGAGCCGATGGTACTGCAGGGGCAGCCCTGTGGGAGAGTAGGACGCCGCCGGAATTTTGGAAGCCCGTCTCGAAAGAGATGGGCTTTCTTCTTTAACTCGTTCGCAGATCCGCGGACGGCAAGGCATCCGGCCCCTTTCTCGCCCCTCCATGGTGTGGCACACGTTTGTCCTCGGGAGCGTTGTAATGACCGAGCGGCGTGAACACTGGGAGCGGGTCTATCGAAACTCGCCGCCGTAGCAGAACGCGACGAGCCAAAGGCAGCTAGTCGAGTATGTTCCGCGCGGCCAAGTCTAGGGCTCTGTCGACGGCCTGGGCGCTGAAGCCGATGATCACTTCGTCACCGATCTTGATCGTAGGAACACTTCGTCGGGGATTGAGCAGCAAGTACTCCGCACGCGCCTGGGGATCGCGGTCCACGTCGTGCTCCACGAACGCGATGTCATTCTGCTCGAAGTATTGACGAGCGCGTCTGCAGACGCCGCACCAATCTGTGGAATACATCACCACAGGCACGCGCTGGCGCGCGGCGGAGATCGCTCGATCGCTGGGTCCGGTTTGACGCGTCTCTCGCGCGGCGCCTTTCATCGGTGAACCGGCGGAGACATTGCTGCCCACGACTGGCTTCTGCAGAGCGGCGGGATCGAGATTTTCAAAAGCCCGGATCCGCTCCGCCTGGGTCATTTGATCGTCTTCCAAGATGCTCTGGAATGTAATCACGTCCGTTTCGGTGCGCACGGTCGACGTTGCAGGCCGCGCGGGGAGCTCCGCGTTCGCTTCCTCGGTCGCCGGCTCACTCGTCGAGGGTGCTTCAGCGTCCTTGGGATGCGCGACATCGCTGATCAAACGGGCGAGCTCGTCGCATCCAGACAAGAGAGCGCAAGCCATCAAAGCTCCAACGATCGACCGAATTCGCAACTTTGGAAGGTTCACTGCTTGTTCGTTCCGACTGAGAGATGATGGCCGCTACGACAGATCACACGGGGGTCAACACGACGACAGGCAGCTCGCGCTCGGTTCGACGCTGGTACCTCGACCACATCGGGTTCACCGTTTTGCCGACCTCCCAGAGGCGTTCACGCTCCGGGCCAGTGGCGAGCGTGGCCTGCACCGTGAGCTTCTCACGACCGATGCGAACTACGCCACGAGGATTGACCTGCAAATTCCTCCACCATTGAGGGTCGCGTTTGGCGGCACCATCGGAGCCGACCACCACGTAGCTCTTTGCATCCTGGAAGTACACGAGCGGCGTGGAGTACGTCTTGCCAGACTTTCGGCCGGTCACCGACAAGAGCAACGTGGGCAGACCCGCCCACGCGCCGATGCGCCCACCGCTGAGCTCGTAGATCGCGGCGTGGGACTTGAACATCAACTTGAGTGCGCGAGCGCGCAGATGTCTGTAGCGGGACGCCATCGAGCGGATAGCCTACTTGTCGCCCGTCATGATGAAAAGTGGCAAGTTGGCGAAAGCCTTATACTTCGGTCGCAGGCGCTCGGTGTCGTAGTACTTGTCGACGTCGACAAATTTCTTGTTGCCAATGATCACATCGAGCGGAACGCTGCCGTAGCGCCCGTTGTGGACTGAAATTAGACGTCCCGAAGTGCCGGCATCGATCAGGTCCAATGCCAAGTTGCCGAAGGCCATCGGAACGATCGAGTCGAGTGCGTCGGGATCACCGCTGCGAACCAGATATCCGAGGCGTTGGCTCACGACATTGACCCGGCGGCCCTGGTTGAATCGGGGAGACAGCTCCTTCAGCGCGTCCGCTACACGATCTCCTATTCCGCCCAGCTTGCGGTGACCGAACTGATCGGCTTCCTCGGATTCGAACGACATTGCTTGATCGTCGCTCATTTGAGCCCCCTCGGACACCAAGACCACCGAGTACTGGCTCGGGTTCCGGTCGCGGTCGTGAACTAAGAGCTCGGCAAGCTGCTCGATGCTGAAGCTGTGCTCGGGAATGACGCAGCGATTGGCCGCGCCGGCCATCGTTGGGAGCAGCGCTGTATACCCCGCATAACGACCAAATACTTCGATTACGAGGAAGCGCTCGTGCGAGCCCGCCGTCGTGCGCAGCTTGTGGGTTAGCTCGATCGTACGGGTCACACAGGTGCTGAAACCGATGCAGTAGTCGGTTCCAGGAACGTCGTTGTCCATGGTCTTCGGAATCGCGACGACCGGGACCCCGCGCTCGTGTAGAACAGCGCCGTAGCTGAGCGTGTCGTCACCCCCGATGGGAATCAGATAGTCGATGCCGAGGAAATCCAGGTTGGTCAGAATCTCGTCGGTGATGTCATTGACGTCGCTTTGATACTTGTCCTGAAGGTGCGGGGGAACTGTCACCTTTGGCAAATGACTCGGTCGCGTCCGCGAGGTGTGCAGAAACGTCCCTCCGGTTCGTCCGGCCCTGTTGACGCCCTCCTCGGTGAGAACCTGCACGTGCTTGCTGTTGTCCGCGTCCTTGTCGGGAACGATATCCACCAAACCACCCCAGCCCCTACGAATCCCGATGACGCGGTGACCTTCTCGCAAGGCCCGAATCGTCACGGCTCGGATCGCTGGATTGAGACCGGGCACATCGCCCCCACCTGTCAAAATCCCGATTGTAGATTTCATCCGGCCACTTTAGCGCATGGTGGCCACCGGGCTATACCCCAGTCCTACGCGGCTGGTGGTTGGTCGCTGACCAGCCGGACCTCGCCTCGAAGGGTTTCGTCTGCCGCGTGCTCGTGGATCCAATGGCGCAGCGCCTTTTTCTTGGCGGTGTACATGGCGATGTCCGCTTTTTCGAGCAGCCGCCTGACGGACTCGTGGTCGACCTCCCCGCGAGGGACGCTGCCAGTCGTGGGGATGCTGGGTAGCGTCGTGCGGTCACCGAAATGACACTCGCGATCAGGGAAGAATGCGATTCCGATACTCGCGCCGATCTGAACGGTCGCGCCATCCAGATCGATCCGCTCTTCGATGGCATGCGCCACTTTCTCGGCAAGTGCTGCGACGTCACGTTGGCTCTCCGCGCCTTCGATGATCAACGCAAACTCGTCTCCGCCGATCCGCCCAACGAGATCCGAAGAGCGCACGGTGTCCTGAAGCCGCAGCGCCACCTCTCGCAGAACTTTGTCGCCCGCGGCGTGTCCGTGCTCGTCGTTGACCCGCTTGAAGTCGTTTAGGTCGATGAAGAACAAGGCTCCGCGCGGCCCGTGCCTGCGGGCACGTTCCCAGCTTTGAATCAGGCATTCCGTGAGCAAGGAGCGGTTGGTGAGGCCCGTCAGCCAATCGCGAGCTGCGCGTTCCTGATACATCTGTTTCTGACGCTGTAGGTCTCCTAGGAGCTCATCGGAGCGAGTTTCAGCCAACCATGCGAGGCCCCCGAGAGCCAACGTCAAGGACGCGACGGTCACGATGGTGGCGCTCCGCGCAGCGACGCTCATCCCGGGTCCGCTCGGTAGCATTCCCATCGTGTCCGCGACGCCCACGGAAATGATTCCGATGACCGAGACCAGTGTCCAGATCGCTCCGCCTCGCACGCCACGGAGCAACATGGCTGCCATGGGCAGACACGACAGCCAAGGGTAAGACAGGCTCGATACACCACCGAGAGCCCAGCTTTGAAAGATCAAGACCGCGAATCCACAAGTCAAAGTCCAATTCGCGGAAATTCGGAGCGAGCGCGTGTGACGCAAGATCACCGGCGTCATCACCAAGCTGATCCCGTAGAAGACATTCGACGAGAGCGTGTACGGAAGCCGCAAATACAGAGCAAAATACGGGGTGAAGAGAGATGTGCAGATCACCGCGACGACCGTGAAACGCATCAAGAGGAAAGCCCGGGCCCGACTTCTGAGGTCGTCTTCGACTAGCTCGCGCGGAATGAAGCGCGCCAACCAGCGATCGATCGGCTTGTGTTCGAGCGGGCGGACGCTTCGACCCCCTTGCGCGTGTTTCCCCAACCAATCCATCCAAGCGTAGACGACTAGTATAGGCAGTCCGATTCAAGCATGGAAAGTGAGTTGCCTCACCGTTGCTGGGTTACTGCGGGGGTAGGGTGTCACGCATGGTGACGGGCAGCTGCAATAGGCGGACGTTGACCAGAGCCTCGAGTGACGTTTTCCAACCCTTTTCCGGAATCGCGAACATCGAGTCCACCAATTCCGGAACGAAGAGAATGGGATCGGCGTCGGCATTGTACCCGAGCTGGAGCAGCGCTTCCTGTTCGAAGCGGCGGCACCGTTGTTCGCAACAATGGAAGGATTCGACCACGCGATAGAATCCTTCGGGCGGAAGCGGCTGCAGAAATTGCAACAAACCAAGATCGTCGAGCGTGTGGCCTTTCTCCTCGAACTGCGCACGGTTGTAACGCCATTCCTTGGGAAGGTAGACGCCCGGCCCAGGGTTGCCGTGATTGTGGAAATAGACGAGCTTGCCCTCGTCCACGGATCCGAGACTCGCGGACGTTCGATACAAGCCGCATGGCGGGAGCTGCATGTGACAGACCTAGACCAAGGGCTGCCATCGAGCAATCGTCGCGCGCCCAGCATGGGAGAGTCGAACCATGCGCATCTCGACCAGCGCGGGGCTCGGCAACTACCAGGCGCGGTAAGGTTTCGTCACCAAGTTGGAGTTGAAGTAGCGGGGATCCCCGGTGACCTCGTTGCCGAGCCAAGTGGGCCTGTCGAAGGCCTCGTCCGCGTGTCCGAGCTCGATCTCCGCGACGACGAGCCCTGCATTGTCGCCTTCGAAGACGTCGATCTCCCAGGTATGGGGGCCTGCGGCGAGCGTGTAGCGGACCTTCTCGATCAGCGGCTTCTTGCACAGGGAGTCGAGCATCTCCAGGGCGTCTCCCAAGGGAATCTCGTACTCGAACTCCGAGCGCCGCGGGCCGACGCTCCTTCCCTTGATGGTCACGGAGCCCCGATTACCGGCTGCGCGAACACGAACCGTGCGTTCGGGGTCCGTCGAGAGAAACCCCTGCCGGTACGCAGTACCAGAGGCTTGCTCGCGCCAGGACTCGCCTACCACGAGAAACTTTCGCTCAATCTCCTCGCCCATGACTTCTTTTCAGGCCTACGCGGGTAGTGTTGCACGATGGAGGCGTCGCGCCGCCACGACTCCGAGCTCTAGGCTCATGCGCTCCGCGATAATGTCGTGTGACGGGCTCTGGCGGCGTATCAGACACCAGAGCAACGCGGCGAGCTCGTCTCCGCTGAGTGAGTCGCGGCCCTCCAGAAATAACTCTACGAGCTCGGCGGGACACCGATCGGCATACGGATGGACGGCGTCGTGAAGCGTGCGATCGAGGAGAAGGGAGCAACGGCGCCACACGGCCGAGGATTCGAGAGCCGCTCGGGCCAACAACTGGTAGAGGCTCGAAGGCCAACGCACGACGGGGGCGTCCGTCGACAAGCCCAGGCACCAAGCGGCGCTCGCCGAGTCGAGGACGATTGCCAGGAGTATCCGAAGAGTCTCCTCTCGGGCCGCATCGTTGACGTGGCCACCTAACACATTGATATCATGTAATTTTATAACTTCTGCGTAGCTCATGACAACCTGATATTGAAAATCACTATCAACAATATGGCCTGCTTCTACCTGTTCGTCAACAGAAATTGGTGAAGGCAGCCCGTTTGAAGTCATCGCGATCCTTATCCTTGAACCAGGGCAGCGCCCGGGCTACCCCGGGCAGCCTTGAGACTCAATGCACAGCAGCGGCTAGCGGTCGACCACGAGGAGGGGCCGTTGCTGGTTCTGGCCGGTGCGGGTTCCGGCAAGACGAGGGTCATCACAGCTCGGATCGCGCGCCTTCTCGCTTGCGGCGTTGCCCCTGCCTCGATTTTAGCGGTGACGTTCACCAACAAGGCTTCGAACGAGATGCGTGATCGCATCGGTGATACCGTTGGGCACGAGACGGCGAGCGCGATTTGGCTATCTACGTTTCACAGCTTCGGCGTGAAGTTCGTTCGCGAAGAGACCAAGGCTCTGGGACTCGGCTCGCGGTTCACGATTTTCGATCAGGGCGATAGCCTCGGGGTGATTCGAGAGCTCCTGCGCACCGAAGCGAAAGCAGATCGGAAGCTCGACGCCCAGGCGATTCTGTCTCGGATCTCACTTTGGAAAAATGCGATGCTCGATCCTACCCGGGTGCGTGCCAAGGACGACGAGTACGACCAGGCAGCCATCAGCATCTATGGCGCCTACGAGTCGACGCTTGGCAACATGCATGCCGTCGATTTCGACGACTTGATCACGAAACCGGTCGCGCTCCTCCGACAAAGACCTGCAATTCGCAGCAAATGGCGTGCGAGGTTTGCCCACATTCTGGTCGATGAATTCCAGGATACGAACGTTGCGCAACTCGACCTCGTCCGGCTCCTCGCCAACGAGCGAGGCAACGTGTGTGTCGTCGGCGACGATGATCAGTCGATCTACGGGTGGCGGGGCGCGTGCGTCGACAACATTCTCGATTTCGAGCAGCATTTCCCAGGAGCTGTGGTCGCGAAGTTGGAGACGAACTATCGTTCCCGCGCACCAATCCTGAACGTAGCCAACGCGGCGATCGAGAAGTCGATCAAACGTCCCTACGCGAAGGTCCTGACCTCTGCTCGAGATGGGGGGTCGCCAGTCCGCATCTGTGTGCTTCCGGAGCCCCAAGAGGAAGCGAAGTTCGTGGCGTCGGAGATCCGGATGCTGATGCGCGATGGCATGGATCCGCGCCAGATTGCCGTGCTCTACCGGTCCAATACCCAAGCCAAGCTGCTCGAAGAGGAGCTCCGCGTCGCAGGGATCGCCTACCGTGTCTTTGGGGGCACCAAGTTCTTCGATCGCAAAGAGGTCAAGGACGGTATTGCCTACCTCCGGGTCGCCTTGAATCCGCGCGACGAGCTCTCTTTGCGCCGGATCGTGAACACTCCGGCCAGAGGCCTGGGTGCCCAGTCGCTGGGGCAGCTTGTGGGATATGCGGAGGCGAATCGCATGAGCCTTCTCCGGGCGCTCAAGAACGCGGACCGGATCGAACCGCTTTCGGCGCGGGCCAAGGTTTCCGCCGTTCGCTTGGGGGAGGCGATCGACAGGGCAGCCGCGGGTCTGCGCACCGGAGCGTTCGCGGCTGTGGCGTCCGCACTGCTTGGCTCTGTCGGGATGTTGCAGGACGACGCCGACCGAAGTCCCGACGCCCAACGGCGCCGCGCGAACATCGGCTTCCTGCTGCGAAGCATCGAGCGGCTCGAGGCGCGAAGCGGGGCCGATCGCGAGGCGCTGCAACAGCTTCTCCATCACATCGCCCTCGATTCGAACGACCCGGACGAGCCAGACCCGGGCCGGCAGGTGACTCTCTCGTCGTTGCACTCCGCAAAGGGACTCGAGTTCTCCGTCGTATTTCTGATCGGATGCGTCGAAGGCGTCTTGCCTCACGCGAGAACGACGGACCCCAAGATCACGGACGCTTCGATGGCTGATCTCGAAGAAGAGCGACGCCTCTTCTACGTTGGTGTCACGCGGGCGCGCGACCTGCTCTACCTCACGCGGCACAAGGAGCGCGTCACTCGAGGCAGACTCGTGAAGATCACGCCCAGCCGATTCCTGCAGGGGCTGCCCGAATCCGACATCGAGACCTACCAGAGCGCCGACAGCCGCGAGCTCGACCGACAGGAAGTCGCGGACATGGCCAAAGCCCTGCTCAATCGCTTGAGCGCGACCGACACCTGACCTAGCGCTTGTTCGGGCCGAAGAGCTCCCGAGTGTGCACCTTCACACCTACGGTAGCGAACCAATCGTCGGCGATGTTGAACAGATCTACGCCCGGAGGACCGTTGACCGTCATCACCGGCTGCCAACCAAACTGCGCGAAAATATCGATCAGGACATCGCCCTTGTACGTGTACCCTCCGCCTAGGTACGCGGGCAACTCCAGAACGTTGTTGGCGCCGGCGGCACCGCCGACGTTGACGACCCCAATTCCGCCGCCAATTTCCACGTAGCCGTGGTCAGTGAGGTTGATGATGCTGGCGCCGGAAAACGTGAAGTCGAACGTGGCGTTCGACGGGTCAGTCACATACGCGGCAAACTTATCTCCGTTGCGATACCGGATGTTCAGATTCATGTCCATCGTGAACAAACCAAACAGCTCGAGGACCCGCATGGGCAACCCAGCAGTGATCGAGAAGTCGGTATTCGCCGGTAAAACCAACGCTAGGTCGACCGCAGAGAGAAACGACTTGCCCTCGTGAAACTGGTAGCGGGCATAGACCGGGATGTCGCCGTAGCTGGCTTTCGGAGAGAAGATCACGCTGACCAAGCTGATGCCGCCAGGCGCAGGAATGGCCCCGGTGAGCTGAGTGCTGAGCCCGATCTCGAGATTCTTGACCGGGCTGATCGCTCCTCCGATGTCCAAGGCCGAGAAAGTTCCGGAGCCGGTCGCACCCCCGATCGTCAGCCGGCTGTCCGCGCGAACCATACCCTCGTGCAAGACCAGCGGCCTCCGTGCGAAGCGAACCGGATAGGAATTGCCGAATGTCGATAGGCCGGCCGTTTCAACATCCGCGTCGGCGGCTGCCGCCGACATCTCCGCGTCAGACGGATCTGGCTTCGCCAAGTCGTCCGCGGCCTCTTCGCCTTGAGCGCGCGCCTCACCAGGCTGAGCATACGAGAGGCTGGTCAGCAGCAAAAATGAGCAGAATCGAGTCATACCTCTTCTCATCACGATGGCGCGGAGTCTATCCGCTCTCGACGAATCGCGGTGAAGTTTCTGCCCGCCTCGCGCGATCCGGAGACCCAAAGGGTGGGGCGGATTGGCTTCCGCACTTGCGTCGGGCGCGCCGTCGTTCAATCCTCGGGCTCTCACTTGGAGGTATTTTGATGAGGCTCGGTATTCGTTTGGCACTTCTAGGCGCTCTGGTCGCCGTAGCCGGTTGTGGGAGCAGCGGGAATGATGGCGCCGGAGGGACCGGACAGCCTTACGAGGGCTATCAGAGCGAAGTCTATCAGAGCTTGACCCCCTGGCTCTGTCATCCAGATAAAGACGCCGGCGACAACGTGTGCCTAGATGACCTCGACGCCACGGTCGTGGTCGCCGATGGCACCGCGACGATCGAGCCGCATACGCCGGCGGCGGATCCACCCATCGACTGTTTCTACATTTATCCGACCGCCAGCTTCGACGGCGCGGGTAACTCGGATCTCATCGCCAACGAGGAAGAAATCTTCATCGCTCACGACCAAATCGCTCGTTTCAACTCGGTGTGTCGCATTTTTGCTCCTATGTACCGGCAAATCACACTCTCGGTGATCTTCAACGATGCCCTCCAAGGCGACGGGGAGCTTGCCTACGGAGACGTCCTCGATGCATTCAAGCACTACATAGCCAACGCGAATGACGGACGCGGCTTCATCCTAATCGGGCACTCTCAGGGCTCAGCGCACTTGACCCGACTCATCCAACAAGAGGTCGAGCAGAATCCGGCGATCGCCGAGCGAATGGTGGCTGCGTATCTGCTGGGTTGGACGACCGCGGTGCCCGTCGGTGCCGACGTGGGCGGGACTTTCCAAAGCACACCCCTCTGCAAAGCCGCAGACCAAACCGGATGCCTGGTCACTTATTCGAGCTGGCGCGACCGCGAGCCACCGAATTCCGACGCCCTCTTCGCTCACACCGACGATCCGAGCACGGTTGCCGGTTGCGTGAATCCCGCGGCGCTTACCGGGGGAAAGGCGACGTTGAAGCCCTATTTTCCGACGCAAATCAAGGGGGTGTTTACCGTGGCGCTCGGCACGGGCTCGAGTCCTTACGCTGAGCCCGATGCCCACGATCCGATCACCACGCCATTCTTCGCCATGCCCGACTTCGTTCAGGCGGAGTGCGTCGATCGTGATGGGTATCAGTACCTCGAAATCAGCGTGATGGCCGACCCCGAGGACCCGCGCGCCGACGATTTCAACGGCGACTTCCGTGGCGGCATCGGCTGGGGGCTTCATCTCGTGGATGTCAGCCTTGCCATCGGCAACCTGATCGACCTAGCGCAGGCCCAGGGCGCTGCATGGCTGGCGGCTCAGCAATCGTGAGACCATGAAGGGCTTGCCCATCATGCGCTCCGCTCGTCCCACCATCGTGGCAAGTCAGCTATTGAATCGAGAATTGCATCGGGCCGAACGCGACCCTCGAGATCTGCAGGACGAAATTTGCCGGTCCGAACGAGGACCCCGACCAGCCCCGCGGCTTGAGCGCCGCCGATGTCGCTCTCGATGTCGTCGCCGATCATGACTGTTCGAGCGGGAAGGGCTCCCAGCTTGACGAGAGCTGCATCGAAAAACGTCTTGGCCGGCTTGCCCATGACCACGGCTTCGCAATCCGCCGCATGCTCGAGGGCCTTTACGAATGGGGCGACATCCAGGACGAGTCCGTCTTCTCCCCGCGCGTATCGCGACATTCCCAGCGCGATCAAGGCTGGCCGAGGCTCGGCCATCAGGAGGCGGAACGCTCGATTGAGCGCCGCAAAGCTCCATGCAGTGCCGATGTCACCGATCACGACGCTGCCCGCGCCTAGTTCAGCCGCATCATCGAGAACTTCGAGCCCTTCGAAGTCCTGGCGAACCGACTCGCGGACGAACAGCGCCAATGGCCCGGCCATATGGGTGGCGAGGTAACCGCGTGCTGCAATCGCCGGCGCAAAGATCTGGTCCGCCGACACCGACAAACCAAAGCCCGCCAGCCGCTCGACCAGATCGCTTCGTGAGCGCGAGCTCGTGTTGGTCACGAATAGATGCGGGATCTCGCGGCGATTGCACCAGCGGAGCGTCTCAACCGCCCCGTCAATGACGCGGTTACCCTGATAGAGCACACCGTCGAGGTCGAAGAGAAGCGCTTGCATCGCGACCACCCACGCTCGTGCGATGAGTATACGGCTTCTCGCCGGACTTGGGGAGTGCGAGACCCTCGCTACTGAAGGTACTCGGTGACCTGCAAAGCATGGGGCGGCGACGCGTTCGCGAGGACCCCCGGGCGGCACTTGAGCTTCACCGAGTCGAACACCACACCCTCTTTGGTGGCGGTCAGAATGTAGTCGCCAGGCTCGGTGTTGATGAACACGATCCCACCATCGGAAGAGGTTTCCGTCCAGCTCCGATCAGGAATGACAGACTCATTGAAGTAGATCGGTCCATCGGCGCTGGCGTCGATTGGATCGATTGCGACGGTTGCACCGGCCTCGCCATGGGCGTTGGGCAGGTAGAGAGAGCCACCGAGGATCGTGACTGTGCTCACCAGCTGGCATTTCTCGCTCGAGAGGGTCACTCCGAGGTTCAGTGCGAGCAGGTCATACAGGTTGAGGTTTGGGACCTGAAACGTGACCTCCTCGATGTCCGAATCGGTGAGCGTGAAAGTCTTCGTATGCGTCGTAGGGAAACCTTCGGCCTCCAAGCCCGCGGCTCCGGCTTCATCCCGTGCCGTCTAGCGCTTCTACGCGAAGCCGCCCGTATGCACTATCGTTATCATGTGGCCGGGCAGAAATGAAGGAGCTCCCATGACACTATCCCTACAGGAGATCTCCGACCGCTTGGAGATCCAGGACTTGATCTACGATTACGCTGCAATCATCGATCAAAAGCGATTCGACGACCTTCGGAACGTCTTCACGGAGGACGCGCATATCGACTACAGCGCGTTCGGGGCACCGGTCGGAGGGCGTGATGCGATCATCGCTTTCTTGCACCAAGTCATGGGTATGTTTCCAAATCACCAACATCTCAACGCCAACCCCCAGATCAGGGTCGATGGCAATACTGCCAAGGGCCGTGTCATGTGCTTCAATCCACAAGAGATTTCGATGCCGGACGGAAAGACGCACGTCTTCATGTGCGGCCTCTGGTACGTCGACGAATATAGGCGGACCGACGCTGGCTGGCGCATCAGCCGCCGCGTCGAAGAGAAGAGCTACGTTTTCAACATGCCGTGAAGTCGGCGACGTACACCTGCCAGCGTCCACCCTGCCATCGGGGCGGGCGCGTGCCGGGTCGGTCAGCGTCCATTCATCGGGATGTAATCGCGAGATTTGGCGCCGGTGTAGATCTGGCGAGGCCGGCCGATCCGAAGGTTGGGATCCTCCATCATCTCTTTCCAGTGGGCAATCCACCCCGGGGATCGACCGATGGCGAACATCACGGTGAACATGTCGGTCGGGATGCCCATCGCCCGATACAGAATGCCGCTGTAGAAGTCGACGTTCGGGTAGAGCTTCCGCTCGATGAAGTAGTCGTCGGACAGTGCGACCTCTTCGAGTTGGCGCGCGATGTCGAAGAGCGGATCCTCGATTTTGAGATGGTTGAGGAGCCGGTCCGCGTACTTCTTGAGGATCGTGGCGCGGGGGTCGAAGTTCTTATAGACGCGGTGGCCGAACCCCATCAGGCGGCGTTCGCGGTTCTTGACTTGGTGCATGAACGCGCTGCTGTCACCGCCCTCGGCGCGAATCTCTTTGAGCATCTCGATCACGGCCTGATTGGCACCGCCATGGAGCGGTCCCCAAAGAGCAGAAATGCCCGCACTGATCGCTGCGTACAAGTTTGCTCGGCTCGAGCCCACGAGGCGGACCGTGGACGTCGAGCAATTCTGTTCGTGATCCGCGTGCAGGATGAGCAAGACGTTCAGTGCCTTCACCAGCTCTGGATCGGGTTGGTATTCCGGCTCTGCGGGATGCGAAAACATCATGTGCAAGAAGTTCGCACAGTACGTCAACTCGTTGCGCGGGTATGCGACGGGCTTGCCCTGTTGCTTCTGGTAGCTGAATGCCGCGATCGTCCGCAGCTTCGAGATGAGGCGCGCGATGTGATGATGGTTCGATGTGTCGGGTTCGATGCTGTCCGGGTAATATGCGGACAGCGCACTCACCATGGAAGACAGGATCGCCATCGGATGAGCGGCCGAGGGGAATCCATCGAAGAGGTGACGCATGTCCTCGTGCAACATGCTGTGATACGTGAGCAGGGTGGAAAACTCTTTGAGTTGCGTCTTCGTGGGAAGCTCGCCGTAGATGAGCAGATAGCTCGTCTCGACGAAGGTCGACTCCTCGGCCAGCTGTTCGATTGGGTAGCCGCGATAGAGGAGGATGCCTTGTTCGCCGTCGATGTAGGTGATCTGGCTCGTGGTCGACCCCGTGTTCATGTAGCCGGAATCGAGAGTGATGAGCCCCGTGTCTTTGCGCAGGCTGCGGATGTCGAATGCCTGTTCGTCGTACGTGCCTTCGACGATCGGCATTTCATACGCCAGGTCGCCGTACTGAAGCTTTGCTTTCTTATTCATGGATTCCTCGTGGTTCTAGCGTGACGAGGGCGGCTGAGCAACGATGCCGGTAAGAGATGTTTCCTTGGTGTTTCCTGAGGTACGCCAACCCTACCGCAGGGTTAGCCCCGTAGCCAATCGTAGGACTCGCGCAGTGCGTCCGCCCCGTTGGATCCGATCGGGTCGCCGTGTGCCAGCACGATCGGGTCGAAGTCCCATTCGAGGAGCCGATCGATATCACGTCGGGCTTTTCGCCGGTCGCGATACGCAAGTCGGAGCATGCGGCTCAAACCGATCTTGCCGTAGATCCCGCCGAGCTTCAGGTAGGAGCGAGTCCACCAATCGTCGGTTGTCCGGAAGTTCTCGATCAGGTCCGCGCAGACCAGCGTTCTGCTCGGCTTGTGGCAGAAGATCGTCTCATCCAGAAGTGTGCCCTCGACCTGGATCGTCTCTAGATCGGCGCGCCAAGATCGATCAGTCTCCGTCCCAAGCAACGCATCCAGCCGAAGGTCGGGGCGTTTCTTGCGAAGCCCGGCGGGTCCATGAACCTTCGCTTCGGGGAATGCATCTGCCGCCGGCCCAACGTAGAGATGATGAAAGAGGTTGGGTGCAACGATGTGGCTGACTGGGCCGAGCGCATCGATTTCGCTCTTCAAGGATTCGTCGAGGGCGATCGGCGAGTGAAGCAGGAGGCTTGCATCGGATAGCCGAAGGACGGTCATGCGAGTGCCGAGCTGCCAACCGAGATACTTCTGCGGCGCGCTCGCGATCCAAACGCCTTCGGCAAATGGTTCTAGTGGCATGCCCGGGTTTTAGGCGCGGCGCTCCCGCGTTGGCAAGAGCGTCCTCCCTCGTCCAAGTGGCACGGCCAAACGGCTAGATGCAGGCGCCGGCGCCGTCACAGAGACCGGAAGAAGGCCCGCCGCCGTTGTCGCACGGGGTGCCGTTCGCGAGCGGCGCTTGCACATCGCATACGTTGGCCGTGCACGAGGGTGCCGCCGTGCACTGGTTGCCGTCGTCGGGGCAGTCGGTGGCTACGACACAAGCGACGCAGAGGCCAGAGCCATTGCAAACACCGCCGGTGCAGGGAGTGCCGGAAGCCAGGGGTGCCTGGGCATCGCAGACGCCCGCCGTGCAGCTGGGCGGCGCCGTGCACTCGTTGAGGTCATCGGGGCAATCGGTGCCAACCAAACAGCCGACGCAGACGCCAGCACCGTTGCAAAGTCCGCCGCTGCAGGGAGTGCCGGAAGCCAGGGGTGCCTGGGCATCGCAGACCCCTGCCGTGCAGCTGGGCGGCGCCGTGCACTCGTTGAGGTCATCGGGGCAATCGGTGCCAGCCAAACAGCCGACGCAGACGCCGGCGCCATCGCAGAGGCCCGCACTGCAGGTCGTGCCCGACGGCTCGTTGGCCGCAGTGCAGACCCCGGCGGTGCATGTCGCCGGCGCCGTGCAGTCGTTCCCGTCGTCGGCACAGTCCGTAGCGGCGAGACACTGCACGCACGCGCCTGCGCCATCGCAAAGGCCGTCGCCCACGGCCACGTAATCGCACGCCACCCCAGCGGCGGAGTTGGTGCTCCCCGGACAGCCGCTGACCGGGTCACAGACGCCGTCGTCGGTGCACTGGTTGAAGTCATCACAGGTCACGACAGGCGGACCGGCGCAAGCATCGGGAACGCAGGTCACACTGAGGAGCCTGGTCTGGTCGCAGAAGGAGTCGCCGTCGCTGACTTTGATGCTCACGTTGTGGGTGATAGCCTGAGTGCATTGATATGTCGTCGTGGCGAGTGCGGGATTGGCAAACGTCCCGGCCAGGGAGGACCAGGTGTACTGGAGCGTCGCGCCTTCCGGGTCCGTCGCGTTCACGCTCACCTGAGCGTTCTGGCCGATGGCGATGGTCTGGGGCACGATGTTGAGCTGGTTGATGATCGGACAGACGTTGTCTTGGAACGTCGCGTCGATACCGACTGTGCCCGATGGGAGGGTGGACGAAACGGAACAGGTCATGACGATCGCGACGTTGGTGGTCACGCCTTCGGCGATGTCAAAGGCGGCCGAGCCGCGGCAGATGTTCGCGTCCGTCGCATCGAAGGCGGTGAGGACGATTCCGTAGCCCGTCGCCACGGGCAGGTCCATGACCGTCACCGCGACGCTCGGGTTCGTCCCGCCGGTGACCTCAGCCAGACCGGTGATCGGGTCGACCAAGCCGCCTCCGCTCACAACCCACTCTACTCGGGCGATGTCCGAGGACTGGATCTCAAAACGCGCCGAAAGCGCAGGGCCGTCCTGCTGGCCGGTCGGACTGCAGCCCAAGACCGCAAATGCAAGTAAACAAGAAGCGGCCAAGTTCGATCGGATTGGCAATAAAGTCATGACGGGGAATCGTTAGTACGATCATGCCAGCGGAATTGCAACGGCCTTGTGTGCGGCTTTCGCCGCAAATTGTGTGGGAAAGTGACCCACATCACAGAGTGACGCAGCCCACAGTCTCGTAGCAGTAGAGATGGATAGTGAGGCCGTACGTCGTGTCCCCTGCTTGCCCACACCTGCGCACCCGAAGCCTATTGCGTGCGGGACACCTTGTTTCTAGTATCGCGCGCATGATTGCAGCCGGTCGATTCCAGGTGGTTCTTTTTGCGGGTCTCAGCCTGCCGATTGCGACGTTAGGCTGCGGCAACAGCTCTGGCGGCACGGGTGGGTCCGGTGGGACGGGGGAAACGGTCCTACGCATTCTCGTCACCAATGACGATGGGGTGAGCGCACCCGGGATCGACGCCATCGTGCAAGCGCTCCGCGACGATCCCAACAACCAGATCGTCGTTTCCGCTCCCGCCCAGAATCAGAGCAGCAGCGGAGACCGCACAACACCGACACCACCGCCCTTGCAGGCTACGCAGACGACAACCGCGAGCGGTTACCCCGCGACCGCAGTGATGGGTTACCCAGCTGACTCCGTTCTTTATGCGCTGCAGAATCTGTACCCCGACGAGCCGCCGCACGTCGTGCTCTCCGGCATCAACTTGGGGCAGAACGTCGGCAACGTGAAGATCGGTGGCAGTAGCCTCGGCTTGCTCGTCGACACATCGGGCACCGTCGGTGCCGCCAAGACCGCCGCATGCTCCGGCGTTCCCGCCTTGGCCGCTTCGCAAGGGAAAGCAGAAACGGTTGATTTTCCCTCGGGGGTCGTCGCAGTGCTCCGCTGGTTGGATGACAATCGCGCCGCTCTGCTTGCGGGTGATGTCTCCGTCGAGAGCATCACCAGTATCAACATCCCGAGCTGCGACACCGGCACGATCAGGGGCCGACTGGAGGTTCCGCTTGCCACCGAGAATCCGAGCGGATGGAACCTCCCCGATGGCTATCAGGACTGCGAATCTATCGTAGACAATCCCCCGAACGACATCGAGGCATTCTTCAACGGCTACATCGCGATTTCGCCGGTTGCCAGCAACAGTGCGATGACCTGCGACGACCTCAACAATTAGCGGCGTGCGATGAAGTCCACCCAGGCTAGTGTTCGGGACTGTCTGACCGTCGCAATCTTGGGCATGGCCTTGGCCGGATGCGGCAGCACCGGGAGCTCCGGTGGCGCCGCAGGTCACGCCGGTACCGGCGGCCTACGGGTGCTCCCCGGCCTCGGCTTCGTGACGAGCTCATTTGGTTTTTACTATCCAGACGAGCCAGCGACGGGCGTCGACGGGTTCAATTTGGACGGCCGGATCTCGAGCAGCGACTCGCCGGAACCCGGTGAGTGCGCCCACGACGACTGGACTGGGCCCCACGGCGAACCGGGGATCGATTACAGCTTCCTCGAGATCATCGACGATGGGGACCTCCGAGAGGACGGGAAGTACGTATTCGGAGGGTTTCGCCAGGGGCAGCTCGTCGACGGCGTCATCGGTGGCGCAGTCAAAAACGGGTCGATGACGATCCTGCTCCAGGTGCAAGGCCTCGATGATCCAATGAACGACGATGACGTCGTCGTGCAAATCTTCGGCAGCGAGGACGCGCCGGCACTCGGGACGGACAATTCGGTGCTCGCCGGCGCCAGCCTAGGCATTCATCCGGATTCCAGGTTTCACAGCGGCGAGGTGCATGGGACCATGGTCGCAGGAGTGTTGACCGCTGGCCCCCTCAACCTCCGCTTTCCGGTCGACATCATGATCGTTCGCGATGAGCTCTTCATTCATGATGGCTGGCTACGGCTCGAGCTCGGAGATGGCACGTTCGAGGGTATCGTCTCGGGCTATTGGGACGTTGCCAACATCCGCGACATCATCGGCACCCCAACCACCGACAACGGCAATGCGGCAAACTTCACGATCGAGCAGTTCGAAGCCGCCATGGCGGAGTTTGCCGACGGCAGCTACGACGCCGACACCGGGTTGTGCATGTCGTTCAGCACCACGTTCCAGTTCCGCGGTGTGCAGGCGTTCCTGGTGAGCGCAAGCGAGCCGGGCGGGACCGGTGGAAGCGGTGGAACCGGCGGTGCAGGTGGCGGCGGCGGCGTGCCGACGCTCGTGGATCAGTGCACCAACGATCCGGACCAAGCCGCCCTCGCGGCCATCGCCACCGCCGATCAGAGCGGCGCGCAGGTCGTGGGGATGATCGCCGGTGATTGCCCCCTTGCCGCCTGCAGCACGGAGGTCGGTGCGGTGCTTTCGGACAGCTCTGAAGCGGTGCGCAATGCGCTCGGGGACTGCATCGCGGCATGCATTTCCAACGAGACAGGACTCTCGTCCGGCTGCACCGGCTGTTATGGTTCCATCGCGGCCTGTTCGACGGCTTATTGCATTGCTCCTTGCTTACCGCCCAACTCCGGTTCGCAGGAGTGCGCCGACTGCGCGCTCAGATACTGCATCGACGTCAATGCCTGTACAGGCCTGTAGCGGGCCCTAGAAAACGGGGCGGTCCCAGCTTCTAGAAAGGTTCCACGCATGTCTCTTCTGGCGATGTTCAGAGGCAACGGTCCCAGCGGCTTCGGATACGGGAGCACGGCGGAGGACGTTACCGAGGGTCTCGATTTGAGCGGCCGCACGATCCTCTTGACCGGCTGCAATTCCGGAATCGGCAAGGAGACCCTCCGTGTGCTCGCGAAACGCGGCGCTCATATGATCGCGGCGGCCCGCACGGTCGAAAAAGCCCGCGCGGCCTGCGATGAGGTTGGCGGCGCAACGACGCCCATCGCTTGCGAGCTCTCCGAACCGTCTTCCGTCCAAGCGTGCACCGAGCAAGTCACCGATATGGGCCGCCCGTTGGACGCGATCATCTGCAACGCGGGGATCATGGCGTTGCCCCGGCTCACGCAGAAGCACGGCTACGAGCTGCAGTTCCTAACGAACCACATCGGTCACTTCATCTTGGTGACCTCGCTGCTCGAAAGCCTTGCCGAACGCGGACGTGTCGTGATGGTGAGCAGCGGCGCCCACAAGGGTGCCCCGCGCGAAGGCATCCAATTCGACAATCTCAGCGGGGAGCGGGATTACAGGCCCTGGGCGAGTTACGGGCAGTCCAAGTTGGCGAACTTGCTCTTTGCCAATCAGCTCGCGAAGCGATTGGCGGGAACTCGGAAGACGGCGAACAGCCTGCACCCAGGTGTCATTCACACCAACCTGGCCCGAAGCATGAATCCCTTCGCGAGGGCCGCCCTTGCCGTCGGTGCTCCGCTGGTCCTCAAGACCATTCCGGAGGGGGCCGCTACGACATGCTACGTCGCGGTTCATCCCAGCCTCGATGGGGTCTCGGGCAAGTACTTCGCTGACTGCAACGTATCCAAGCCGAGCACCCTCGGTCGCGACGAACCGATGGCCGCCAAGCTCTGGGAGATCTCCACGAAGATCGCCGCCGAGCTCACCGCTTGACAAGGCGAAGCACCGCCACCCATGCTCTTTGCCACACCCGATTTCGGACGCTAAACGAGTCGGGTCTTTCCACTACCGAAGGTCCAGAAAATGTCGCAATCCATCGCTCAAGCCAGTCCTGAAGTGCATACGAATGGCTCACACGAAGCATCGGCGATCGTCCCGGGGTCCGACGCGAACGCGGCTGAAATCGAGCGGATCTTCACGCTCCAGAAGGAGCATCAGTATACCGTCGCGAAAACGACGGCTCGGGAGCGCAAAGCGAAGCTGAAGCGCCTCCACGAAGCGCTTCTTGCGCACAAACAAGAAATTCGGGACGCGCTCCAGGCCGACTTCCGAAAGCACCAGAGCGAGGTCGACCTGACGGAAATCTTCCCCGTCACCAGTGAGATCAAGCACGCCGTTCGTCACATTTCGAAATGGATGAGCCCGCGCCGGGTGAAGACCCCGTTGGCCCTCTTCGGGACCAGCTCCTACATCCACTACGAACCCAAGGGACTCGCGCTGATCATCGCGCCGTGGAACTTCCCCATCAACCTCACGTTCGGGCCGCTAGTCAGTGCGATTGCGGCCGGCAATTGCGTCATCATCAAGCCGTCGGAGATGACGCCGCATGCCTCTGCGATCACCAGGACCATCGTCGAGGAAGTGTTCGACGAGAGCGAAGTCGCCGTGATCGAAGGCGCAGTGGAGACCTCTACCTCGTTGTTGGCGCTTCCCTTCAACCACATCTTCTTCACCGGATCACCGGCTGTTGGGAAAGTCGTGATGGAAGCGGCTGCGAAGCATCTTGCCTCCGTGACGCTCGAGCTGGGGGGCAAGTCTCCGACCATCGTCGACGAGACCGCGAACATCGATGCTGCGGCCAGCCGCATCGCGTGGGCCAAGTTCACCAACAACGGCCAGATTTGCATCGCGCCGGACTATCTCTTCGTGCACGAGAGCAAAAAGGACGAGCTCCTTCAGAAGCTCAAGGAGAACATCGAGGCGTCTTACGGTCTCGATGCGCGGCGCTCGGAGTCCTATGCGCGAATCGTCAACCACCGACACTACCAGAGGGTTTCCGGCTACATCGAGGACGCCAAGCGGCGGGGTGCCGCCGTTGCATATGGTGGTGGCACCGAAGGCAGCGAAGACTACATCGAGCCAACCGTGTTGACCGAAGTCGACCCCAGCTCGGACGTGATGACACAAGAGATTTTCGGCCCCGTGCTGCCCGTATACAGCTTCAAGTCCTTGGACGAGCCCATCGCCGCGATCAACGCGAAGGAGAAACCGCTGGCGCTCTACATCTACAGCAAGAGCCGGAGCAACATCGACCGGATCATCGCGAACACGCGGGCGGGCGGCACGTGCATCAATCACAGCGCGGTGCACTTCTTCCAAAACAATCTCCCGTTCGGAGGCTCCAACAACAGTGGCATCGGCAAGGGCCACGGCTTCTTCGGGTTCGAAGCGTTTTCCAATCCGCGCGGTGTTTTCAAGCAATGGTCCCCGTTGAGCGCCATCGAGCTGATGAAGGCGCCGTTCACCAAGTTCAAACAAACCCTCATCGACCTCAGCATCAAGTACTTCTGACGCGATGTCCTACGACGAGAACCTTGCCGATCGGGTGCGCGAGGCTCTCCAGCGCCAGCGAGATTCGCACTCATGACTCGCGATGCCCCATGTCAGTACGAGCCCGGCACCAAGCGGAAGCGCATGCTGTACGTCGGTTCGGGTCTACAGTGCTTCGAGTCGCTCGTTCGCGACATGAGTGTCGCTCCAAGCACCGAACGGGTGCGTTCCGAGATTTATCCCGTGCTGCGTATGGGTGGCCAGGAAATCGAGATCGTGCCGGTCTGGGATACCTTGGGCGCTACGGACAAGCTTCGATCCGCGTATGTGAACCTCCTGCTGGTCGACCTCCGTTGGTGTGAGAATTTCGAGAGTAGGGTGGCCGAGGTTCGGCAGCTGCTCGAGGCGCTCGACCACGACGACGATGTCGAACAGCGCTACGGCTTTCACCGCATCGTGGTGATGATTTCGGGTCCGGATGCAAACCGTATCGACGAGCTGGTCATAGAGCTCGGCGCCGTAGGCGTCCGTTTCGTTCTGCGGCAAGACTTCCGGCCCAACCTGCCGGCCTGGTCCAGCGATCCCCCTTTTGCCGAGCGTGTGCTCCGGTGTGCAGTCGACCTCACGAGCTCTCGCCGCATCGGTAAGAGCGCCATCTGTGCATCTGGCGGAGGCATCACGGGCATCTACTTCGAGATGGGCGTTCTCAAGTGTCTCGACGACTGCCTCAGCAATTGCGGCGTGAACGACTTTGACATGATGTTTGGCATCAGCGCAGGGGCAGTGGTCACGAGCCTTCTGTCTGTCGGCTACACGCCGGACGAGCTAATGGCTGGCATCGCTGGCCAGCGGGGTGGTCGTGTCCCGTCTTTTTCGCTGAGCCTTTTGCGGCTGTCACACTTCAATCACGAGGATGTCCGCTGGCGCATGCGCAGCGCCTTGGCGACCGGGCTCCGCGCGTTCTGGGATAGTCTGCGAGGCCGCGGCGAGGAGACCGCGGAGAAGCTATTCCTCGAGTACACGAGCCTGGTTGGCGCACCGTTTCACTCCGCTGAATTCGAGGTCATGCTGAGGCGGGTTCTGCAGATGTCTGGCAGCAGCAACGACTTCCGCGAGCTTCCGATCGAGCTCTACATCGGGGCGTCGGATCAAGATGCGCGGTCGCACGTCTTATTTGGTTCCGAGGGCTACGACCACGTGCCGATCAGTAAGGCCGTTCAAGCATCGCTCAGCGTCAACCCCGCATTCTCATCCGTGCCGATCGACGGGCGCTACTACGAAGACGGAGCGATTACCCGCACTTCCAACTTCGGCGAGGCCATCCGCCGAAACGCGACGTTGATCTTCACATTGGACCCGTTCGTGCCCTACGTGTCCAAGCTGCCCGGCCTCGCGCATCGGCGAGGGGTTCTCTACAACATCGACCAAGACATCCGGACGATTTCGTTCACTCGATTCGAGCGCGCGCGCAACTCGACACTGCGCAAGCATCCCGAGGTGAGCTCGTACACCTTTCTTCCCTCCAACACCCTGCGTCGTTTGCTCTCGAACAACCCGATGGATCATCGCCCGTATCTCGAGATCTGGCGCGGGTCCTATTTGTCGGCGCTCCAACGTATCGATCAGCTTTGCCATCGGCTCCGCGGCGACCTCGCGGAGCAGGGAATGCTCCTCGATACTGCGATGGCGGAAGTCGTTGCAGAGCAGCTTCGCTCGACCCCGAAGCTGAGCTTCGAAGACTTTTTTCCCGGCCGGCAGGTCGACATCAAGAAACGTCCATTCATGCGTCCGTCGGAGCTGCCGCCCGGACCGTGGAGCCCTAGGATCGCAGCACTGACCGAGAAGGAGCAAGCATGAGCCTAGCCGACCAAACCTGCGTGCCCTGTAAAGGCGGCGTTCCTCCGATGGAGGGGCAACGAGCCAACGAGTTGCTTCGAGAGCTCGGCGAGGGCTGGGCACTCAACCCGAAGGGCCATCTCGAACGCACGTACAGCTTCGCGAACTTCGTGGAAGCCATGGCATTTGCCAACCGTGTGGGCGAGATCGCGGAGGAGCAGAACCATCACCCCGATCTTCACGTTGCCTGGGGCAAGTGCACCGTCGAGATCTGGACCCACAAGATCAAGGGCCTGACCGAGAGCGATTTCTACTTCGCGGCCAAAGCAGATCGGGCGCTCTAAAGCCGAAGCCTGGCGCATTTTTTTCACCTGCGGTGTCTTGCTCGAGTTCGGTATCCTCGGGCGCATGGCGCCTCCACGCATGCGACCGCGGTTCGCATTCCAGCTTCCGATCGCTCGGGAGACTTGGCTCGATGCGCTGCGCACAGCGCTCGAGGATGAGAGCGGATCATTGCGCGGTCAGGTGTTTCGCAAGCATGCCGTAGTGCAAATGCGGGACTCAGAGCGAACGTTCTGGTCACCTTATCTGAATCTGGAAGTCGACGATGAGCCGGACGGAGCCGCGATCGTCGGCCGGTTTTCCCCGCATCCCAACGTTTGGACCATGTTCATGGCGATCTATATTTTGCTGGCGCTCGCCGCACTCGGCGGTCTCTCGTACGGCATCGTCCAGTACACGCTCGGCCAAACACCGTGGTCTCTGTGGATCGTTCCGGCTGCGATGGGCCTGTTTGGATTCGTCTACGGCGCCACCTTGATCGGGCAAGGCCTCGGCGCTGAGCAGATGTACACGATGCGCAGCTTGGTCGACCGCGCTTGCGTCGATGCACTCCGCAGGCCGGTCGATCGGTCAACGACCGCACGCGAATAGAACCGCGGACTTGGTACTACACTTGCAGGGCAAGCCTGCGGGAAGAGGGTTTCCGAGCAATCTCTGCAAAGGACGCAAACTTGAGGCGCATTAATCAAATTTTCGCGCAGATTTTGCGCGCTTCATGCGATGCGGATCAGGTCTCGTTGTTGAAAGCGCTTTTCAACGACGATCCTTTGATTTTTGCTGCGAATTATAGAGACTCGCAACGTCCATTCCGGGTGGAGATAGGGTGAGAGAAATATGAGGATGAACAATTTCTTAGGCGTTCGTTTGATCGCGGCGTCCATTTTTGCGATCGCACTCGGTGCGATCGGTTGCGGCAGCAGTAACGGTAATCCCGGCGGCAACGGCGGCACTGGCGGTACGGCTGGCACTGGCGGCACGGCTGGCACTGGCGGCACGGCTGGCACTGGCGGCACGGCTGGCACTGGCGGCACGGCTGGCACTGGTGGTACGGGCGGTACGATCACCGGCGCCGTAACCGCGAACCCGGCAGGCATGGGGTTCACTCCTCCGACCCTCCAGGTCGAGTTGAGCACCGATACCGGTGACGCGATCTATTACACGACGGACCTCTCTCCCGTGCTCGATGACATGGGCAACGTTCAGGGCACGTTGTACTCCGGCCCGATCACCATCACGGCGACCACCGTCCTGAAGTTCCTGGCGGAATTCAACGCCGGTGGCGCTGGCGGCGGCGCGGGCCCGACATATTCCGCGCAGCAGTCGGAAGGCTATGTACTGATCAACAACCCCATTCGAGGGGAATGGGCCCAGAGTGGGCACGGCGCCATCGCCGATGAACCCTGGCGCCATTGGGACGGCGACGGTGAGGTTCCGCCCGGCTGTGCCAAATGTCACGGAGCCGCCCAGGACGAAAACCCCCCGCCTCCCTTTGACGGCTTCCTCGAGTATGCCGCGACCGGCGCCAATACGCTTCCCGTCCCGCTCCCGCTTGGTCTGGACTGCATCAACTGTCACCAGACGTTCCCCACCGTCTATTCGAACCTGGCGACATTCCCATATCTCGAGCCAGTGAAATTTCCCTCGGACGCTGAGCTCTCGCTCTACAGCTCCAGCAACATCTGCGCGACCTGCCACCAGGGTCGCGAGTCTGGCAAGTCCGTGGACGAAGAGATCGCCAGCAGTGACCCACCGTATAGCTTCCTCAACATCCACTACTTCGCGGCTGCCGGGACCTTGTTTGGCAGCGAGGCCACCGCGGGGTACCAATATGTTGGCAAGGAGTACCGGCCGCGGAACACGTTCCCCTCGCATCCCCAGGAGGTTGCGAATTGCGTCGGTTGCCATATGAGGCTCCCGGGAGGCGCGGGCGTTCAGCACACTTGGATACCGAATATCGACCGCTGCAACGACTGCCATAGCGGCGACAGCTTCGAGACGCTCGAGGGTTCGCCCGGTCAGAGCTACGCAAACCTCCAGGGCCTGCTGCCCGATGCCTACGCCGCGATCCAGACCTACGCGGCCGACGTGCTCGGTGTCCCCATCGTCTACGATGCGGGCACGTATCCGTACTGGTGCAAGGACAACGGCATGCCCTGCAGCCGCAACAACAGCTACGAGTTCGACGCTTCGCTGCTCAAGGCGGCTTACAACTACCAGGTTGCCCAGAAGGATCCTGCCGCCTTCATTCACAACGGAACCTACACCCAGCAGATCCTGTACGACTCCATCGAAGACCTCGGCGGCTCGACTTCGGTGGCGGTCATCGGTCGCGGCGACCTGACCATCGATGGATCCGCCATCGGCACGGCGTCGAAGGCCCAGCAGTGGCAAATCAGCGGCCACGGTGCGGCAGCCGGCGAGCCGTTCCGTCACTGGGACGACACCTATGAACCGGACGGTTTCACCCCGGCGGGCATCGAGGCCGACTGCGCGAAGTGCCACAGCCCGGGGGGCTTCACCGAGTACGTCATGGGTGATCCGACGACATCGCAACTCCCCACGCATGCCCTCGATTGTTGGGGCTGCCACAACGAGTACAATCTCTTCGCCGATCAGGCGACCCGCTACGACGATCTAGTCACGAACCCGGATCTCATGCCTGTCGTTTTCCCCTCCGGCGAGACCGCCTCGTTCGACAACAACAGCAATATGTGCATGACCTGTCACCAGGGTCGTGAGTCCGGCGTGAGCGTGGACAATGCGACGCCCAATACGGCCGTGCAGTCTCCCGACTACCCCTCGTACGACTTCATCAACATCCACTACTACGCCGCGGCGGCGACGCTCTTCGGCAGCGACGTCAACGCTGGGTACGAGTACGCAGGGAAGATGTACAACGGACAAAACACGTTCGTGGGTCTCCACCAACAACGTGGCCTCGTCGATTGCGTCGGGTGCCACATGAACTCCAGCCTCGCCCGCACGCCTCCCGACACGGTCGACGCGCAGAAACACACCTTCCTGCCGGTGACGGAGGACTGCAACGACTGTCACAGCGGCAACAGGTTCCAAGACCTGAGCGGCTCACCAGGGGACAACTACCGCGAAATCCAGGTCTTGAAGGCGGAATTGCTCTCGGCAATGCAGGCCTATGCCACCACCGGCGACCCCAACACGGGGCTGCCTATCGACGCACCGGTCTTCTACGACAACCTCACCTATCCGTACTGGTTCAACGGAGTCCAGGGAACGGATCCTGCGAGCTTCGCCAACCGGTATCGGAACTTCGACTTCAACATGCTGACCGCGGCGTACAACTATGCCGTGGCCACCAAGGACCCCGCTGGTTACATTCACAACGGTGGCTACCTCGAGCAGCTGCTGTACGACTCCATCCTCGTGATGGGCGGCACGCCGACGGTGGTTCCACCACTCCGGCCGTAGTCGCAGAGAGAGTCTGACGCGACAAACAGCCAAATCTGCGACCAGGGGCACGTCTTTCCTTGAAGGCGTGCCCCGGTTGCTTATTATCCTCTCGATGCTTTCCCTCCGGCGTGGTTTCTGGTTTGCAGCGCTGATCGGCGTTGCGTTCGCGATCGGCGCCTGCAAAGGAGACACCGGCGCGCAAGGACCTCAGGGGCCACCAGGGCCGCCGGGCAAACCCGGGCTGCCGCCCGACAGTGGGATCGTTCCCGAGCCGTTCGGCTTGGTCGGACGGGTCATCGAACCCAATCTGGTTCCAGTCCCGAGCGGGACCGTGTACCTCGTTCCCGCAGCGGACGTCGAGGAGCTTTCGCAGACGCCGATCGATCTCTTCTTGTCCCCCGAAGCGACGGCCGTGCTCAAAGTCGACGAGCCGATCGAGGACTTGCTCGACACCAACGCCGATAGCTACGAGCAAGCCGCGGTGGACATGAACGGCGTGTATCGGTTCGCGACGCTTCCCGAGGGGAGCCACTTCGTGGTGTGGGCGCCTGCGAGCGACGACACCGAGCACTTGCCGGGCGGCGATGGGAGCAGGGTTTCGTTCACCACCGATTCGCTGATCGGAATGCAGATGGACATCCAGGTGAGCGCGCAGCAGAGCCCCGCGGCGACCTACGTGGGCTCCTCGACGTGCATGGTGTGCCACGGGCAGCACAGCACGGCGCGCACCGCGCACAACGTGGGCCTTCAGGTGCCGGGCGTTCGCTCGGTACTACAGGACATCGAGCCTTGGCCGAACTTCGATGCTGCTATTTCCGTCTTCGATACCAACGCAACGACTTTGTATTACTACGATTGCGACGACGCGACACCCGACCCGGCGAAGTGCAAAGTCGACGATCAGCCCCCGCTTGGGACCGTGGCCTTCACGATCAACCTCCGCCGCGACTCGAGCAAACCGCTCGGCGAGATCGGGGCTTACTACGTGGAGATGGTGAACGGGACGACGGCGCGTTACGACGTGGTGCTTACCTACGGGGGCGCGTTGGGGAGGCAGCAGTACCTCACACGCCGCACCAACCCCAACGGGAGCTTCAGCTATTTCGTCCTGCCCTTGCAATACAACTACCAGGGAGGGTTCTCCAACCCGGATGCCGCCGATTGGCCCTGGAGCGATTACCGCTCTGACCTCTGGTACGACTTCGGCACTGCCGCACTGCGCCAGCCCAACAATACTGAGTCGTTCGACAACAACTGCGCCGGCTGTCACTTCACGGGTTATCGCCTCGACGGGAGCGATGCCGGAGGTTGGTCCGCGCAGGCCCTGGTCGACCCCAATGGCGCATTCGATTACAACGGTGATGGTAAGCCAGAGCTGATCAACACCAGTTGCGAAGCCTGCCATGGACCGGGCTCCGAGCATTTGGAGCTCAGCCCTCGCGGCAGCCACATCGTTACGCCAGGGCTGCTCACCCCGGGCCGCCAGACGGTGATCTGCGGTCGCTGTCACTCGCGCCCCCTCGGCATTGGTGCGGGCATGACGGGGCTGCCACTATCCGCCGACAATGAGATGCCTCCAGTGGGAATTCGCCGTCGCGAGTTTGCCCCCCTCTACACGACGCGCGTGAGTGGAGCGCCGGAAGATTTCTTCGCTTCCGGTGACCCAAGGGCAGACTACCAACAGTACTCCGACCACATTCGGGCGAAGCACTACCGGAATCCGGTCCGACTCGTGACTTGTACGGGGTGCCATGACCCGCATGTCAACGCGACCGACGTCTCCGCCATGGACACCTCGGGCAACCCGAACGCGTTGTGCACCACATGTCACAGCCCAGAAGCAAGCCCCGAGCTCTATCCCGTCGCCCAGCACGTCGCAGACGTTACGGGCTTCGAGGGGCATGCGAGCCTCGAAGAGCTCTTGGGGCCGTATCTGTGCACGGAGTGTCACATGGTGCCAACCGCCAGGTCCGGCGCCGCGGTTCGCGCCTTGGAAGATCGAATCGGCGGACCACCGACCGTGCAATACTACTGGAACGACATCGCCAGCCATCGCATGACCGTCACCTTCTGGGAAGGCGGGCAGCCCAAGCAGCCCATCGCCTTCACCAACGAGTGCGGTCAGTGCCACGCTGAATACCTTCCGAACACGCCCACGCCATGAAGGTCGTCCTACACCGGCGTTGGGTTGCCGGGTTTTCCGTCGCCACCCTCCTGCTCGCGGCCTGCAATGCGGAGCGCGACGTGCCGCAGCCGCCGAGCGTCTATGCGGACGTCGACCCAATCTTCGAGGCGAGCTGCGTCGAATGCCACAGCGGCCCTCTCGCCGCGGCGAACTATCGGGTCGAAGACTATTTCACGACGATCCGCTGCATCCCCGATCCAGAGGGACAGCCGGCAACGCTGCCACCGGACCAGGCTGCGCCGATCCTCGCAGTGCTTCAGCAGCCCAGTCATGCCGATCTACTCGATGCGGACGACGCGTCGACCCTGACGACCTGGGTCACGGACGGTGCCTTCCCGCAAGCGAGCAGCACGCACCCGGGCCAGTGGATCGATCCGCGCGCTGCGGATTGGCATGGCAGCTACCTCCGAGCGACCGATTGGCAGCCCATCATCGATCCGGAGCGCGGCGATGCTTGTGGTCGTTGTCATGCTGGCTCACCCGCGCCGGTCGAGGCGGTCACCGTCTATCCACCCGGTGCCACGGATTGCACCGATTGCCATGCTCTGCCGGGTGGCGTGATGGCGTGCGGGACCTGCCACGGCGATGGCTTGCGCCCCTATCCGCCGCGTGATCAGTGCTACTTCCCCGGGCCACCCGCCGGCTTCGCACACGCACCCCATGTAGAGCCCTCAGCGAACAACCCGCACGGTCTCGATTGCCAGACCTGTCACTTCGGGCAGGACTACTCGACGCTTGGCGGCCGTCATGCCAACGGCGATATCGACGTGGTCTTCCAACCCGCCTGGGGTCCCGACGCGAGCTATGACCCCGAGACCCGCGTCTGTGCGACCACCTGTCATGTGCGCGGTGGCACCACGCCCGTGGTTGCCTGGGACGAAGCTGATCTCAATCTGGAGTGCAACTCCTGCCACCAGACCCCGCCCGTCGGCCATGCGAAGATCGCTTGCAACGCCTGTCACCTCGGCATCAATCCCGCCGGCACGCGGCTGACCATCGAAGCTCCCCACATCAACGGCCGCGTCGACGCGTTTCGATAAGCATTGCGAAACAGTCGCGAAATCCGATAGTCTCGCCCCTGGCTGGTGACGAGGAGAGCCTAATGAAGCGGCTGTTTGATCGAAGGGTGATTCTCAATTGGTTCCTCGGCGGGAGCACCTTCGCCTGGCTCGGCTCGGTCCTCTACCCCGTGCTGCGTTTTCTGAGCCCGCCCGAGGAGCAAGAGGCCGCGGTCTCTGCGGTGAAGGCGACAACCCTCGAGGAGATGGCGACCAACACCGGGAAGGTCATCAAGTTTGGCCGGAAGCCTGCCCTTTTGGTGCGCCGACCGGACGGTAATTTCGTTGCCTACCTGGCCGAGTGCACGCACCTCGACTGCATCGTTCAGTACCGCCCGGAGAAGGAAGACATTTGGTGCGCCTGCCACAACGGGACCTACGACCTGAACGGAACCAACGTGTCGGGCCCGCCACCGCGGCCCTTGGACGCGCTCGAAGTGCGGCTACAGGGGGACGATGTCTATGTCACCCAGAAATCCTAAGCAGGCACTTCTCGACTGGGCGAAGGATCGTTACCCCATAGCGCAGTTCGCCGAATGGGCGAAGCACAAAACCGTGCCCGTCGGACGCGGTGCCTTCTGGTACTACTTCGGAGGAATCACCCTCTTCCTGTTCCTCATTCAGGTGGGAACCGGAATCCTCCTCATGTTCTACTACAAGGGGAGCGTCGATACCGCGTTCGAGAGCGTTCGATTCGTGTCGGCGAAAGTCCCGTTCGGCTGGCTCATCCGGTCCGTGCATGCCTGGTCGGCGAACCTGATGATCCTCTGCGCCTTCATCCACATGTTTAGCGTGTTCTTCATGCGCGCGTACCGAAAGCCGCGCGAGCTCACCTGGCTCTCGGGCATCGTGCTTCTCGGGATTCTTTTCGGGTTCGGGTTCAGCGGATACCTCTTGCCATGGAACCAGCTCGCCTTCTTTGCCACCAAGGTCGGGACCGACATCATCGGGATCGTTCCGTACATCGGCAAACCCATCATGTACGTACTGCGTGGTGGTGAAGACGTGACGGGTTCGACGCTTCCCCGTTTCTTCGCCCTTCACGTCGCCCTTTTCCCAGCGCTGCTGACCACGTTCATTTTCGGCCACCTCTTCTTCATTCAACTGCAAGGGATCCACGAGCCCCAGGTATGGAAGACCGAGCCAGAGCGGCGAAAGACGATGCCGTTCTTCCCGCACTTCTTCATGCGCGAGCTCCTGTTCTGGTTGATCACGCTCAACATCTTGGCCGCTCTGGCGGTGTTCTTCCCGGCGGAGCTCGGCATCGAGGCCGATCCGTTTTCCTCTGCTCCCGCGGGGATCAAACCGGAGTGGTACTTCCTCGCCGCGTTCGAGTGTCTCAAGCGAATGCCCGCACACATCGGACCGATTGAAGGCGAAAGCCTAGGGCTGCTGCTCATGGGGTTGGGAGGACTCCTGTGGTGTCTGGTTCCATGGATTGACCGCGGACGCAGTCGCCCGATCACGACCGTCGTCATGATCCTCGGCGTCGCGGCGATTGTATTCCTCACGGTCATGACCTACTTGGGGTACGTCGCATGATGAAGATCTTTGCACCGGCTCTGATCGCATCGGCCCTGGTCCTGCCTTCCAAAGCCAGCGCTGATGAGCTTCCGGGGGGCAAGTGCCTGGAGTGTCACCAGATGACTGGAGACGGGGTGGCTGAGCTTTGGCAGGACGATGTCCACGCGCACGCCGGAATTGGATGCGAGACATGTCATGGCGGCGACCCCACGCAGGGCGATCGTGACCTCGCCAAACGACGCGGCACCGGCTATCGCGGCAAGCTTTCTCCGCAGCAGATCCTTCTACTGTGTGGCGGCTGTCATGGCGACATCGAATACATGAAGGCTCGCAAACCGTCGTTGCCAGTCGATCAGCTCGAGAAGTACAGAACCAGCGTCCACGGGCAGCTTCTAGCCAAGGGTGAGACTCGCGTGGCTCAATGCGCGAGCTGCCACGGCGCGCATGGAGTGCGCGCAGTCAACGATGCCAAGTCGCCGGTTTACGCGGAAAACGTTCCAGCTACATGTGCGCATTGTCACGCAGATGCGGACTACATGAAGGACTTCGGGATACCGACCAATCAATACGAAGAGTACAAGCGGAGCGTCCACGGAAAGGCGCTTCTCGAAAAGCACGATGTGCGAGGCGCGCCTGCCTGCAATGACTGTCATGGCAATCACGGTGCGGTTCCTCCGTCGATCGATTCCATCACGAATATCTGCGGCTCATGCCATGCCTACAACGCCAAACTCTTTCTCGAGAGCCCACTAGCCCCGGAATTTAGGGAGAAGTCGCTCGCCGACTGCGTGGCCTGCCACGGAAAACATCTCATCACGCACGTCTCCGATGACTGGCTTGCCGACGAGCCCGGTGGGGCATGCCGGAAGTGCCACGAAACGGGCGACGAGGGTTCCGATCTCGCCCTTTACTACACCGATACGTTCAGCTCCATTCGACGATCATTCGACGATATCGATCAGTTGCTTGCTAAAGCCGAAATGAAGGGCATGGACGTCACCGAAGGACAGGACGACGAGCAGGCAGCGCGGCAAGGTCTCCTTCAGGCACGCACCTTGATCCATGCGTTCTCGAAACCCCTGATGGAGGAAAAGGTCACCGATATCGCCCAGAACCAAGCCGCTGCGTTGGAAGTGGGATACGCACAGCTCAGAGCTTTTGACCAGCGTCGCCACGGGCTTTTCATCAGCACGCTGCTGCTTTTGCTGCTTACACTCGGCGTCGCGATCAAGATTCGAACGCTGCCTCCGCTCGATTAGCGGCCCTCGATGAACGTGTGGCAGCCCGTGCAGCGCTTTGCCCCGGGTTGGTGGTTCGCCACATCCTTGTGGCAGTTCATGCAGTTTGCGCGGTTGGCGCGCACCGTGTTCTGGTGAATGTCATGGCATGCCGTGCACTGGGTATGGCCTTCGCCGAGCGGCTGGTCGGCAATGCGATGAAGCCCAGGAAGCTCCTTAGCGTTGTGACAGCCGGTGCAATGTACCTGCGGCAGCACCTTGCCGCCGTGAGGCTCGTGGCACGTGAGGCACTTCTGATGCCCTGACGGGCTGTTGGCGATCTTGTCCTTGTGGCAGCTTGCGCAGGCTGCCACTCCCGTCAGCTCGTGGACCGTCCCTTGGTGGCATCCTCTGCAGCTAGCGTGGCCCAAATTGCTGCTGGTCAGACGAATCTGGAGCACGTGGCATCTACTGCACAAGTTCCGATCGCTGAGCTTGCTCAAGTCGAAGCGGTGCGGCTGGTGACAGCCGGTACAAGCGATCTTGCCTGCATGAAACGCCGTATCTGACTTGGCTTCTTCGTGGCACTGCGAGCACTGAAGGGCGATCTGCGCAGCGCGCTTCGGGTGCGGCTCGTGGCACCCGATGCAGGCTCCTTGGCTCGCCACGGGATGTGTGGAGACGACGTCCCGGTGACATCCCTTGCACGTTTGGCCGCTCACCGAGCGGACCGTATGGGGCTGATGACAACTAATGCAGTCGCGATGCGGAGCGGCGATGTTCTGTGCCAACACCTGTTTTCTTTCGTGACAAGAGTTACACCGGAGCGCCGTCGCTGGCGTAAACGAGTGTGGCCGATGGCAGTTGACGCAGGAGTCATGTCCGCCGGCGAACGTCGCGGATTCCGGCACTACGGGCTCCCTCGTCTTGTGACACTTCATGCAGGCCGACGCCTGGGAGGCGAGCTTGTGCCCGCCATGGCAACCGGAGCAGGGACCGCTCAGGCTCAGGTTTCCGTGCTGGAGGTCGATCTTGTTGTGGCACTCATCGCACTTACGCACCGTCTCTGCGATTGGCTTGTGCGGATCATGGCAAGTCTCGCATGGCACCGAGTTGTGCATGGCGAGCCCTTCATTGGCTACGGTTTCGAAGGGTCCGTGGCAACGCACGCAGTCCCATCGGCCAAACACGTTCGGTTGTGAATTGAAAACATGGCACGTGTAACAATTCATCGGCGTGCCATCGAGGTTGACGTGCGCCAACGATGCCTGCTCTTCATGGCATCCGGTGCACACGCCTGTGTCGACCCCGCTGAAATCGGGTTTGGTCGGATCGTGGCACTTGTCGCAGTCGATGCCCTGATTCATCACGTGTTGGGAATGGCCGGGTGAGAGGCGAATCGTGCGCCAGTCGGCCGAGACGAGCCGAGGATTCACCGTGGCGTGCGATGCCTTGAACTTTGGCACGACTTGGGTCGTGACCTTCGCGTAGAGAAAGCCGCCCGCGAACCCGAGCACCGCAAAAATCGCGACGACGATCGCGGCTCGCTTCATAGGCCACCTGAGTGACACAAGCGGCATGGGAGATCGTTGTTCTTGTCGAGGCGACTGCTGAAGCCCGAAGGATGCGGGCTGCCGCCCGGACCGCCCACTCGGTGACAGCCGACGCAAAGCATCTCACCGGCGCCCCCGTGGCAGCTTGCGCAGGAGACGGGATCGAGGCGCGCTGCCTGTCCGTGGGTGTTGGATGCGCCCGGGGGACCGGCCCAGCCCGGCGGGTGGGGGTTTCCGCTGAGCGGATTGGTGCCCGAGACTCCGGCTCGGGTGTGACAGTCGACGCAGAAGAGCTCGCTATGACAGACGACGCACATGCCAGGCTGAGCGGCGGCCTGTTGGTTGTGAATCGAGAAGAAGTTGGCGCGGTGCATCGATTGGCGCATCGGCGAGTCGAAGGCCAGACGTGATGGGATCGCCGGCACCGTGACCCCATGACAAGCCGCGCATTGGCGCTGGGTGTGGCAGGTGGTGCACAAATCGCCCTGCGCATTGGCCTGAACCCCGTGCTCGCGAAGGAAGTCTCCGTCATGCACCAGATGGCTTTGAGGCGGGCTGCCTTCGGACGCCAGCTCGACGTGGCAACCGTCGCAGTCGCGCACGTCCCACTGTCCTGCGTGCTGATGGCAGCTGAAGCAGGTCGCCATGTTCGGGCGCAAAGGAGCATCTTCGAAGGTCACGTCGACGTGGCAGCGAACGCAGTCGCCGGCTCCGGCTTCCTCATGTGTGGCATGCGAAAACCGCAAGTGTTTCCGGGCCATCTCCGCGGCGTGACGAGTTCTCGCACGGCCGTGGCAATTGGAGCAGGTGTCGGTGTCGTGCGGATTCTGGTGGCAGCCAACGCAGTCTTCGGTCGTCGGAAGATGAAGCGGACCGGTTTCGCCGGCTTCTTGAATGCCGACGTGGCACACGTTGCAGTTGATGCCATCGAGCACGTGGGCCCGGTGCTCGAACGCGCTCTGCTCGCTATTGCTCTTACTCTCCAGTCCGAGAATCTTGGCGCACGCCCCCGCGGAGCCAGCCAAGGCCGCCAATGCCACGATTGCGATCAGCCTTTTCGTCATTTCTTCGGCCACTGCCCTTGGTAAGAGACGCGAGCGAGTGCTCGGACGTCGTATCTCTGCACTTGGTTGGCGCTGGCTTCGCAAGCAGCCGCGATCGCCCAACTCTGGGTGGGTTGCCAGCGTAAGGCGAGACGCCCCCAGGGCCAAACCGTGCCCTGATTGGGCTCTGGATGGTCGGGGAAGATGATCTCGAACTCGGGCATCAAGCCGACGCTCGAATCGTGATCCTCGAAGAGCGGGATCACTGCGGCGAGACGAAGTCCCGTCCAGCTCGATGTCGCAACCTGCTGTCGGCGCAGCTCGCCGAGGATGTTTCCTTTGCCTTCATCGTCGGTGCGCAGAACGCCACGCAGGTATCCGCTCCAGCCGAGGTCGTTCTCGGCATCGCGGAGGGCGCCGTTGACCCAGAGATCGAGTCTCGGCGCTGCTCTCCACCGGAGATTTGCGCCGGCTCCCAGAGTGCCCGGGTCGCCGAGCACCGTGAACAAGGAAGTGGACTGCAGCATCCGAGTGGGCATCCGTTTCGCCACAAATAGCTCGCCGCGAACGACCCGGCTTGCGGTCTCCGCCGAAATGGTGCCCAGCACCTCCGCAAGGCCTGGGTTGACGAGCTCCCAGGAGATCTTAGCCGCCATGTCGAGCCAGCTCGCCACCCGGAGCGCGAAGTCGCCGCCGATTTCCTCGTCGGAACGTTGCCCCGCGTTGAACCGATTGTAATAGGACGCGCCGATCATGCCCTTGTTGCCGAGCCCCTGGGACAAGCGGCCCCCGACCATCCAGTCGTTCGCGCGTCCTTCGATGTTCCCGTCGACTGGGACCCCCCCGAACAACTCGACGTGGGTCTTGGACCGTGCACGAAGGATCATGTGACCGCCGTCGATTTGCACCGCGCGCACCGCGCCCGTTGACAGAATGAAACGGCCTAGGCGTGTGTCGCTGATGCCTCTCGGGTCGCGGAGCTTGACCGCTGCGACCAAGGCTTGGAACGTGAACGCATCGTCACTGAGGTCGTATTGAGTGGCCCCGGCGCCGCCCCAGACCAACGCCTCCGCATCGATGTAGGGGTACTTCCGGGAAGAGCCTTGGAGAATAATCAAACCCGCGTTCGGGTCCAGTTGCCCCCAGAGCTCCGCGCCGAACCGGGATGGCTGCGCCTGGCTCCTCGACGTAGGCAAGAGCAGCAACGCAACACATGCGGCCAGTGCGAGCATGCAACGCCGCGCGGGCGAGATCTTCCTGCTTGCACTGCGCCCCGATTTTGGACCATGTTCTTGCTGCTCGACCCGCTCCGGGGGCGGCGAGCTCACAATCCCATGGAAATATCGCCGCTCTCTTGGATCGCTTTTGCCTGCGCCATCGTCGCAGCCGTCATCATGGTGCTGTACCTCGTGTACCGGCCCCCTCTGGACGCGAGGACCAAAGGGGTCCTCCTGCTGGGGCTTGGGGTCTTGCCGATTACGACCGCGATGGTCGGCAACATGGAAGGCCTCGAAGCCACGGAGCACCAGGCCTTTTGCGGCAGCTGCCACACCATGGACATGCACATCGCCGACGCCAACGACCCGAACAGCACCTCGCTTGCCGCCATCCACTCCCGCAACCACAAATTCGGGGACATGAGCTGCTACGTCTGTCACAAGGACTACGGCATGTTTGGGTACGCGCTCACCAAGATGGGCGGCATGAAACACGTCTACATGTATCTGACCGAATTCATGTGGTACGACATGGACGAGGCGCTCCCGAAAGTGCACATCGCGCACCCGTTCAAGAACAGCAATTGCATGCAGTGCCATACGACGACTGGGAGCCTCTGGAACGATGTGCCGGACCATAGCGGGCTTCTCGGGGACCTGCGCACCGGAGAGACGAGCTGCGTGAGCGCCGGCTGCCACGGCTACGCACATCCTTTTAGCAAAGTAGCCGAAGAAACTCCATCAAACACCGAGCCCCATTCGGCCTTGGATGTAGCTTCTCCGGGTGGAACATGAGCCCGAAGGACAGAATCAAGAAATTTCTCGATACTGCTTCCAGGCGTCGCCTGCTGTTTTTTGCCTGCGTGCTCGGTCTGATTGGTATTGCGCTGATGAGCTGGTCGCTTTTCGACCAAGGCTGGCTTCCAGTGATGATGGCAATGTCGGTCGGTCAAGGCATAGGAACGCTATCATTCGTCCTGTTCCTGGTGGTAGTGCTGATCGACCTGCGAGAGGCGGAGTTCCGGCCTTCAACGCCTTCCGAGCCACGGAAGCACGACGACGGCTAAGGGAGCCGCGATCGGAGATGCCCGCACGGCTCTCGGTGCGCAAAATGTGCGCGAAGACCCCCGCCGACCGTCAAGAAGGGGTCGTCTACGGGGCGAAGCGCTGGTAGGCTCTTCGACGCCATGAAGCAAACCAAGTTCACCCTCGAAGAGAAGGAAATCCCCGAGCGTTGGTACAACATCGTCGCGGACATGCCGAATAAGCCGTTGCCACCTCTCAATCCGGCAACGAAGGAGCCCATCGGTCCCGAGGCGCTCGCTCCGCTCTTTCCGATGGCCTTGATCGAGCAAGAGGTCAGTGCCGAGCGCTGGATTTCGATTCCCGAGGAAGTGAGACAGATCTATACCCAGTGGCGTCCGTCGCCGCTGTTTCGAGCGCACACATTGGAGAAGGCACTCGATACGCCCGCACACATTTACTACAAATACGAGGGCGTCAGCCCTGCGGGATCGCACAAGCCGAACACGGCAGTCGCTCAGGCGTACTACAACAAGCAAGAAGGCGTGAAACGGATCGCGACCGAGACGGGCGCCGGTCAGTGGGGAAGCGCGCTGAGCTTCGCATGCCAGCACTTCGGTCTCGGATGCGAGGTGTATATGGTGCGTATCAGCTACGATCAGAAGCCGTATCGGAAGCTGATGATGAATACTTGGGGCGCGGAGGTCATTGCATCCCCGAGTGATAGGACCGAAGCGGGACGCGCGATCCTGGCGGCAGATCCCGACTCCCCGGGAAGCCTAGGCATTGCGATCTCCGAGGCCGTGGAGCGCGCTGCGACGGACCCCGACACCAAGTACTCGCTTGGCAGCGTCCTCAACCATGTGCTCATGCACCAAACCGTGGTTGGACAGGAGGCGATCAAGCAAATGGAGAAGGCCGGTGAGCTTCCTGACGTCGTGATCGCGCCGTTCGGCGGAGGTAGCAACTTTGCGGGGCTCAGCTTCCCATTCCTTCGTTTGAACTTCACCGAGGGCAAGAGCATCCGCTGCTTGGCGAGCGAGCCGACGTCATGTCCGAAGCTGACGCGCGGAGTGTTCCGGTACGACTTCGGCGACACCATTGGCATGACACCGCTGTTGCCGATGTATACACTCGGCCATACCTTCGTTCCGGCCAAGATCCATGCGGGAGGCCTGCGCTACCACGGAGCCGGAGCGCTGGTGAGTCAGCTTCTTCATGACAATCTAATCGAAGCGGAGGCCGTCGATCAGATCGAGAGCTTCGAAGCGGGGGTGTTGTTTGCCCGGAGTGAGGGGATCATCCCGGCGCCCGAAGCGAATCACGCGATTGCCTCGGCGATCCGCGAGGCGAAGCGCGCCAAAGAAGAAGGCTCCAAGCGTGTCATCCTCTTCAACCTATGCGGCCACGGGCACTTCGACATGTCCTCCTACGAGGCGTATTTCGCAGGCAAGCTCGAACGTCATGAGCTCAGCCAGAAGGAGATCGACACAGCGATTTCCAAGATCGACACCCCCGAGATTCCCGCCACGGCGCCCTGAACAACCGGCGTAGAGACCATGCGGATCGCGGCCATCGAGCTCTTTCACGTTTCCGTCCCACTGCGACAGACCTTCTGGCCGTCTTGGATCCCTGGGTATCCGCAAACACACAACCGCTTCACTCTCGCGAAGCTCGTGACCGACGATGGGATCGAGGGCTACGCGGCTGGGCAAGCGATGGGCAAGGAGCGTCAGGGCCTCGGCGATCTCTTGGGCGGGTACTTGCTCGGTACCGACCCCACCGACATCGATCGCGTTCAGGACTTGTTGAAGCAGGCAGGGTTTCTCGGTTGGCGGAATTTCTGGTTGGAGGCGGCGTGTTGGGACATCAAGGGCAAGGCCGCTGGCAAGCCGGTGTACGAGTTGCTCGGTGGCGTGCCGCGTCCGCTCCCGGTGTATCTATCGACGGGTGAAGTTCACCCACCGGAGCAGCGCGTCGACGAGTTGCTTCGGATGATGGAGCGGGGGTATCGCACCGCAAAGCTGCGCGTGAAGAGCCCGCATTTGGCCGAGGATATTCGCCAAATCGAAGTCGTCCGCAAGGGGGTAGGAGACGAACTGGTGCTTGGGGTCGATGCCAATCAAGGCTGGTTGGTGTCGATCGTCGATCGCGTGCCGGCTTGGGATCTCCGACGAGCGACGGAGTTCGCCGCTGCCTGCCACGCCAACGGGTTTTCATGGCTCGAAGAGCCACTCGACTGGCACGACTATGACGGCCTGGCCGCGCTGAAGAAGGCATCGATGGTGAAGATCGCGGGTGCTGAGCTCAATCACGGCTGGGACGAGATCAAGATCATGTTCGAAAAAGACTGTTTTGACATCTACCAGCCGGATGCTTGTTTTGCGGGCGGAATCGCCCAGGTCATGAAGGTAATCGAGGCATGCCACCAGCATGATCGCATCTACTCTCCGCATACCTGGACCAACGGAATCGGCTTCCATGTGAACTGGAACCTGGCCTTGGCGGACAGCAAGAACAGCCACCCGCTCGAGTACCCTCTCGAGGAGCCATCGTGGATTCCCGAGTTTCGCGAGGGGATCATCGACCCGATTCTGCCCAATCAGAACGGCATGTTACCTCCCTTCCGACGACCCGGTCTCGGCTTCGAGATCGATAAACGGAAGCTCCGCAAGTACGGAAAGCGATTCTTCAAGCTCACCGAGACGGGACTCAAGCTGAAGGTGATCCGCGAAAAAGGCATTCGCGCCGCGCTCGATATCAAGAAGCGGAAGGACGCTCAGTAGAGACGAACGGGGCACGGCGGGGCGCGACGCGGGGGTTCAACGGACGGGGCGCCTTGCCAAAGGTGGCCGGAAGGACTGCGAGCAGAGGCCACGCAAGGCGCCCCTCGGAGCTCGCGCCAATCGGAGCTGGTTGCACGCATGCCGATTGTCACTCGCGACGTCGACTCCGCCCCCCATCGCGCCCAGGGGTCGACTAGGCCGCTGCCTTCAGCTGCTTCCGCTTGGCCAGGTGCTCCGCGTATCCCTCGCATTGGGTGCCGAAGAAGATGTCATTCCACGGAAAGAAGCCCGCGTAGTTGCCTTTGACTTTCGCATGGTGGAAATCGTGGTGGGTTGCCCCGTCACTGAATGGCATCAAGTGGGTAGGGCTCCATGGGAAGTCGTAGCCGGCGTGGCCCTCGGCGGCCTCCCACTGGCGCATCACGATCCAGATGTAGATGGTCACGACGTGGGCACCGACGAGGAGGGGTCCAATCAGCATGACCGTACCCGTCAGGACGTATTCGAGCGGGTGCATGTAGTGACCGGTGATCGCCCAAGGGGTCATGATGCGATGATGAACCGAGTGCACTTTCTTGAAGAGCCAACGGCTCTCGTGGAGGCTTCGATGCATCCAGTAGAAGAGGAAATCATCGAGCACGACGAAGAACAACAGCTGCAGGACGATGACCCACCAGGCCGGCAACGGCCCCGCATGCACGTTCGATAGGCGCAGCAGGGGCCATGACATCAACGTGACGATGGCCATCACCGCGTTGTTGCGAGCGACGTGCCGAAACGCGGGCCCGACGACAGAGCGACGGCCGGTCTTGCGGGCTTGGATTCGATAGCGTTCAGCCCAGGCCGGTTGCTTCCACGCCAGCAGCGTGAAAGGCACTGCGAACGCGAGAAAAGAGACGATGCCGATGACGGTTCCGGCGACTGGAAACAGCCAGAACAACGGCTCGGTGTAGATCTCGCGCAACCATTCCCACATCGGAAGGCAAGCCTAGCACCTGGCGCCCGCGCGTTCACTCAGCGAGCGCCGTACCAGGCCTCGACGTCCTTCCACTGGCCCCACGGAAAGATGAGGGCCGAAATCAAGCCCGCCGAAGCCCAGCCGCCGATCACGAGCCAGGCGCCGATCGGTGCCGGGTCGATCCGCAAAAGCACTGCGATTCCCGCGAGGCAGGCGAACGTCTTGTAGATCGCCAAGTACTGAAAAAAGACGAGATAGCGGATGGGCCAGATGGCGCCGAGCGCAAACATTGCGCCTTCGCCCATGATCGCACCGCCGTAGAGAGCCTGCACGAACGGGGCTGGCCCGACGTTCACGCCCATCGAGCCCCAGGCCGAGGCCGGATCGAGCATCATCCACGCTCCTAGGACGAAGGATGATGCTGCGAACAAGAAGCAGACCAGGCGAATCAGCTGGACCCGCGATTCGGAGAGACCCTCGGTATTCATGCGCGGAACATAGTCAGAGAGCCGTCGTGGTCGCAAGCGCGATTCACAGGCCCGTCTTCCGCGTAGCCACGCTGCGTGGTCGGCGTGCTGCTCAGTCGCGCCGCGTAGGGGGTGCGTACGCTTTGAGGAACCCATTCACCGCTGCCCAGTAGACATCGTGGTCCGGCCACTTGGCCCACAATGCACGTGACCCGTGCTGACCTTTGGATGCGGGGGTGAAGAGGATCTTGTGCTCGGCTGGAGAAGCGTCGAAGATCGGCTTCACCTGCTCGCGCTCTTGCTTCGCAGACGTGACGAACAACGGCTGCTTCACCCGCTTGGCGAAGCTCTGGATGTAACCGGAGCGCTTTGCGTCGAAGTATTCGCCGGGGGAGAACGCCATCACCGCAGCGACGTCGTCCGGGTGCTCTGCTGCCAAACGGAGGACCAGGGAAGCCGAGTAGGAGCTGCCCCATACGATGATGCGCTCCGCTTTCAGAACCTTTCGCGCATAGGCGAGCGCGGCCTCGAGGTCCGCGTAGGCGTCGAGATAGCTTCGACCCAAGCGCTTCTGTCCGGCGCGCTGAGCGGTTTCATTCTGCACACCATTGACGCTCCCACCCGAGCGCTGATCAACCGCCATCACGCGATACCCGAGCTCGGTCAGTTTCGGAGCGATCTCTCGGTACTCTCCGCGGCTCCAGCCCGCTTGGTGAAAGAGGAGGATCAGGGTTGCCGACGGATCCTGGGCTTCATAGAGGTCCGCCCGGGCCTCAATGCCCCCCGCCGTCGGGAAATCGACGCTTTTGAAGCCGCCACCGGCGAATGCGATCGCCTGTGCGCTGCCAAGCATGATGGCGACTATCGCAATGGTTGGGAGCGCTCTTCGCATTCGTTCCTCCTACGCGGCACGAACGAAAAGATAGCGTGAAATCCCGGCTCAGTACACCGGAACGCTTCGCTGCCCCTCGACGGCTAGCGTAGTCGAGAGGGTCAAGTCACGGGACGACGTTCCGATGTGCATCTCGTACGCCAGCCCCTCGAGCGCCCACCCTGATTCGGTGGTGTCGTAATACGCGAGGTCGTTCACTGGGACACTGATCTCGACTGTTTGGGTCTCCCCCGGTTCGAGGGCGACCTTGGCGAAGCCCTTGAGCTCACGCACGGCGCGCTCCACCGCGGAGTCCGGGTAGCTCACGTAGAGCTGCACCACCTCTGCGCCGGCGACCGGGCCGGTATTCCTGACGTCGACGCTGAAGCGCACGACGTCGCCCGCGCTTGCCTGCGTCTGACTCGCGCGAAGGTTGTCGATGGAAAACGTCGTGTAGCTCAGCCCGAAGCCGAACGGGAACTGCGGCGTCTCCCCGTTGTGATCGACGTACCGGTAGCCGTGAAAGTAGCCGTAGGTGACCTCGAGCGACTGATTGTCGAATGGAGGTAGCTGCGCGAGGCTCGTCGGAAAGGTCATCGGCAATTTCCCGGAAGGATTGGCATCGCCGAACAAGAGGTCCGCCACGGCGTGGCCGCCCATTTGCCCTGGGTACCAGACCATCAAGAGCGCTTCGATATCGGGGAGCCAGTCCCCCATCGTGATCGCACCCCCGCCCTCGAGGACTACGATGGTGCGGTCGTTGGCGGCCGCGGCATCTCGAATGAGCTTCACGCGTTCGGTTGAGAGCCCGAGGTCGAGCCGGTCGCCCGCGCCGATGAGACCTTCGCCCTCGTCGGCCGAGGTCAGGCCGGTGACTACGATCACAGCATCTGCCCCCGCGATCACCGTGAGGTCCGCGACGTCCAACACGTCTTTGCCGACGTAATCGACCGCAACTTGGCCGCCGACCGTATCCTGAATGCCCTGCAGCGGCGTCACCACGAACGAGGGACGAACGCCGCTGCTGCCGGTGTCGCCGATGTTGGCGGTGTCCGCGAGCGAACCGATGACCGCAATCCTGGTGAGCGCGGCCTTGTCGAGCGGCAGTGCATTTGAATCGTTCTTGAGCAGCACCGCTCCCTCGGTTGCGGCTTCCTGCGCGAGCGCCAGGTGCTCATCACTGGCGATCACGCTCTCATCGACCGGGCTTGGCTTGTCGAGCCCGTATTGGAGCTTCTTGCGAACCATGCGGGTCACCGCTTCATCGATGACCGCCTCGGGGATCTCACCCGACTGCACCTGCGCCACAAGGTTGTGAAATACGTTGGTGGTCGGCATCTCGAGATCGAGGCCGTTGACCGCCGAGCTCGGGCGCGCGCCGAACGTCCAATCCGAGACCACGAAGCCGTCAAAGCCCCATTCCTCCTTGAGGATGCGCCGGAGGAGCGTCGCGTTTTCACCGCAGAACTGCCCGTTGACCGAGTTGTAGGCGCTCATGACCGAGGCCGCGCCGCCCTCGAGCACGGCCGCACGGAAATGTGCCAGGTAGATCTCGCGCAGCGTTCGCTCATCGATGGTGACGTTGACCTGGAAGCGCGTGCGCTCGATGCTGTTGGCAGTGAAGTGCTTGGGAGTGGCCAGGACATACTTCTGCAGACCTTGCACCGCCGCGACCCCCATGCGCGAGAGCAGGTGGACGTCTTCGCCGTAGGTTTCTTGAGAGCGTCCCCAACTCGGGTGCCGAAGGTTGTTCATCGCCGGGGCCAGCAAGACATTGCCCCCGATGGCCCGGAGCTCGCGGCCCATCGCCTCGCCTACGCGCTGCTCCAGCTTCGGGTCCCAGCTCGCGCCCCGTGCGATCGCGACTGGGAAGGCAGTGGCGCCATCGTGCACCCCAACGCCCCGTGGGCCGTCCGACATCTTGAAAGGCGGGATGCCGAGGCGCTCGACGCCGGGGACATTCCAGAGCTCGGTGCCATAGACCCCGGAAATGCGGGTGTCGCCCGACATCTGAGTCACCTTCTCGTCCAGCGTCATCTGTGAGACGAGCTGGTCGACGCGTGTTTCGAGATTGTCGCTGGTGCTACTGCAGGCCGTCACCAATCCCACCGAGGTCAAGAATAAGCTTAAGCGTTTCATAGCGACCGAGGGTAGCGGATGCAGTTCCCAAGACAAGAACGCCCGTGATGCGGTTCAGCGGGCACGCGCATGGTGCTTCCTGAGCTCGAGTCGGGCGATCGTCCGGCGGTGCACTTCGTCCGGGCCGTCTGCCAATCGCAGGGTTCTGCTTTGTGCCCATGTTTCAGCTAGGCCGAAGTCTGTGGTCACGCCGGCGCCACCATGCGCCTGAACCGCGTCATCGAGAATCTTGAGCGCGGTGTTCGGGGCTTTCACCTTGATCATCGCGATCTCGGCCCGCGCTGCTTTGTTCCCGACCTTGTCCATCATGTCGGCCGCCTTGAGGGTTAACAGACGCGCACACTCGATGTCGATGCGGGCATCGGCTATGCGCTCTTCCCAGACCGAATGCTCGTAGAGTTGCTTTCCGAAGGCCGTGCGGCTCATGAGACGCAGGCACATCTTTTCGAGGGCCCGCTCAGCCACGCCGATCAGGCGCATGCAGTGATGAATTCGTCCAGGCCCGAGGCGCCCTTGCGCAATTTCGAACCCCCGGCCTTCGCCGAGCAAGATGTTGCTCGCAGGGACCCGCACGTTGTCGAAGAGCACTTGGCCGTGACCGTGTGGTGCGTCGTCGAATCCGTAAACAGGTAGGTGGCGCTCGATCGTCACGCCGTGCGCATCGGCCGGCACCAGGATCATGCTCTGTTGAAGGTGGGCAGAGGCACTCGGGTCGGTCTTGCCCATCACGATCATGATCTTGCACCGCTTGTCCATGATCCCGGAGGTCCACCATTTGCGTCCGTTGATCACATACTCGTCACCGTCACGACGAATTGCCGTGCAGATGTTGGTGGCGTCCGAGGACGCCACATCGGGTTCCGTCATGGCAAAGGCGGAGCGGATTTGTCCCGCGAGCAGAGGCACGAGCCATTCGCTCTTTTGTGCTTCGGTGCCGTAGCGGTCCAGCACCTCCATGTTGCCAGTGTCGGGTGCAGCGCAGTTGAACACCTCGGGTGCGAATGCGACTCTTCCCATGATTTCGCAAAGCGGTGCGTATTCGAGATTGGTGAGTCCCGCGCCGCGTTCGCTTTCGGGCAGGAACAGATTCCAAAGGTCGGCCTCCCGGGCCTTGTGCTTCAGCGCCTCGATCAAGGGAGGTGAATCCCAGCGGTCGGGCAGAGCAGCATGCTGCTCGCGCACCGCCTGCTCGTTCGGATAGATGTGCGCTTCCATGAACTCCTGCAGGCGGGAGATCAGGCTTTGCGTCTTGTCACTGTATGTGAAATCCATGGCTGTCGCCGAATACTGCCACGGGGGCCTCGTCACGCATCCTGTCCCGGCTCGATTTCAATCACCCGACCGCGCCGCCACCGCCACGCAAAACGGACCTATCTTTCCCGTCACGCGCCGCAAATAACCGAAAGCACTGCTCTTACGGGTCTAGAGCGGCGCGCGCATTCGCGTTGCGCTTCCCGAACGAGTCGCGCATGACGGAGTCTCGATGAAGCCGACGCTCACGGTCACGATGATCCTCGCATTCGCCGCGGTCGCGGTTTCCGGGGGTGCACATCAACGAGCCCGTGCCGAGAAGGCGACGGAATTGCGATTCGCAACGCTGGCACCCAATGGGTCCTCGTGGATGAAGGTGTTCAATGCCTGGAATCACACGATCCAAGATCAGACCCATGGCACTCTCAAGTTGCGTTTCTATGCAGGAGGTAGCCAGGGCGACGAACGCGACTTCATTCGGAAGATGCGCGCTGGACAGGTCGATGGCGCGTCGGTGACGACCATGGGCTTGAGCCAGTTGGTTCGCTCTACACTCGTCTTGACCGTCCCGGGCGTGCTCAGCGAGTACGACGAGCTCGACAGGGTGCGCGAGGCCCTGAGCGCGCGCTTCGAAGAGATGTTCGATCGAGCAGGTTACAAGGTGCTCGCCTGGGGAGACGTCGGTAAGACGCGCCTCTTTTCGACCGAGCGCATCGAGCGCCCTTCGGAAATGAAACAAGTTCGTCCCTGGGCGTGGAAAGACGATCTCATCTTCACCGAATTTCTCAAGGTTGTCGGCGCAAACCCGGTCCGTCTCGGCGTCCCCGAAGTCTACCCGGCCCTGCAGACGCGCATGATCGACACGCTCCCTGCGTCGGCCATCGCGGCGGTTTCGATGCAATGGTACACGCGGCTCAACTACGTTTCGAAGCGCAACAGCGGCATCATCGTCGGGGCCACAGTCATCCGGAAGGACAAGCTCGATGCGCTTTCGGACGAACACAAGAAGGTGCTGCTCGACACGAGCCGCCGCGCAGAAGCAGCGCTCAAGCAGTCGATTCGCCAGGACGACGCCCACGCGTACGAGACGATCCTCAAGCGCGGAATGATTCCGGTGGACACCAGCGAGTATCGGGCCGAGTGGGACGAGGTGAACGAGCAGGTTCGCGAGCGGCTTGCCGGTAGGGTCTACCCGAAGAGCCTGCTCGACGCCGTGATTGCGGCAGTCGCGAGCAAGAATCAAACCCATTGAACCGCGCGAGTGAGGAGATCAGGCGACCTCGAGGACGACTTTGCCACGAGCCCGCTTGGTTTCCATGTAGCGGTGGGCCTCGGCGGCGTCATCCAGAGAGAACGAACGGTCGACTACGACTCGAAGACGGCCTGCGTCGATCTGCTGCCGAATCCATTCGAGCTGTGCTCGACGGGACTTCACGATCACCAACTTGGCTCGCTGCCTACGGGGGAACGTCCGAGCGATGTCCTTGAGGATGCGCGCGCTGGGAACGGTTTGCACGTACGTGCCTCGCGGCTCGAGCAGGTGTCGGAGCTTGTCGAAGCGGTAGTTGCCGAACACGTCGAAAATTGCGTCGAAGCGCTCACTGATATCGACCAGCTCGGTTTTCGCGTAATCGATGACGTGATCCGCACCGAGCTCTCGAACGAGCTCTGCGTTTCGCTCGCTGCACACGGCGGTCACCTCGACACCTAGGATTTTGGCGATCTGCACTGCGAATACACCGACACCGCCCGAGGCACCGTTGATCAAGACCTTCTGATCTCGTGCTACACGCGCGTCGTCGCGGAGCGCTTGCAAGGCGGTTTGGGCTGCGAGCGGTGCCGCCGCAGCGACACGCAGATCGATCGACGAGGGCACTTTGGCGAGCTGCTGGCAGTCCACCGCGGCATACTCCGCGTACGCACGCCCGGCGAAATCGTTGATCATTCCGTAGACGAGGTCGCCCTCCGCCAAGTCCGCGCCGCGCCCCGCCTCCACGACCTCGCCCGCGATGTCGTGGCCGACGATGAGCGGGAACTTCTTGCCGGTCGCAATCTTGAACTTGCCCTTGCGCACGATGACGTCCTTGGGGTTCACACCGATGAAGCGAGTACGGACCAAAACCTGCCGGCGGGTCGGAACCGGGCGCGGAACCGTCGCCGGGCGGAGAACCTCCGGTCCACCGTATCGGTCGATGACCACGGCGTGCATCGTCGCTTCCGGGTCGAGGTGCTTCCCGTATTGCGGCAGCGCGCTCATCGCTTCTTGTAACGGTAGAGACAGAGCCCAGAGAGGATCTTGGGCTGAAAGAAAGTGCTCTTCTCGGGCATCACGACCTCCGGGTCCTGCAGGCCTGCGTCTGCGACGGCCATGAGATCTTCGAGGCTTACGGGATGCAGCGCGATCGCCATGTCGTAGTCCCCTCGCTCGACCACGGCTTTCATTTCGTCGAGGGCCCCTTCCGAGTAGTAGTCGAAGTGATTGGGGTCGACGACCATGTCGTGCGTCAGTCCGAGCTTTGGGTAGAGCTCACGCTCGAGGATGGCGCAGTCGAGCCGACCGACGACGTCGTTCGGAACGTGCTGCGCGTCGAGCTCGTAGCAGCCTTGCTTCGTGTAGATGCAGAAGCTGTGTTTCTTCGGCGTATGGAACGACTCGACCCGCCTCAGGGGCAAGTCTCCCGTGATCTCGGAAAAGGGACGAACGCCGTTGATTACGCGGTTGTACGCCTGAATGACCGCTTCCTCGGTGACATAGCAAAGGAAGTGCGTCTGCTCGTGGAGCAGGCTTGCGTGGTACCGATGGTGTCCGTCTGCGATGTAAAAGGGTTCGGTGCCGAGCGCAGCTTGAATCGCGCGACCCGTCTCACTCTGTTCGGCCACCCGCCAAACTCTGTTCCGAATGCCCTCGAGCTCGCTGAAGCCGCCGAAGCTACTCGTGAAATCATAAATCGGTTCCGCGCTGCGCTTGGCGTCATTCAGAGCGCGACCGATCGGAGCGCGGGTGAGCACGAAGACCGGCCCGATATGAAGACCGGTGGCCCGGCGCACTGCGAGGCGGCCTTTGACCTTGTCATCGAAAGTCTTTTCGTGACGAATCACCTGCCGCGCCTCGTATGGAGAGACTTCGGCTGCCACGAACACCCCCGTTCGTTGACCATCTTTCCAAGTTTGCTCGTACACGTAGTAAGCGGGCTCATCGTCTTCGATGAGAAGCTTCTCCGAAACGAGCCGGTCCATCGCCTCCTTCGGGTGATCGCCGAGGGTCACGTGGAACAACGAGTTGCGCTGATTGCGCAGCAGCGCTTCGAGTGGCGTGCCTGGTTTGATCACGTCGTAGGGCGGGGACGCGATTGCAGACACGTGAGCCGGGTCCGGGCGCAACCCGGTGAGTCCGATCGTGGCGACCATGATGAGCTCCTTAGGGCCATCCGGATCGCATATTGCTTCTGGAAGTCAAGAGCCCGGAACGGTACGCTGAGGTTCGGCCAGCGCCAGGGTACCCCGGTCGCCGTCGAGCGTAACCAGTGCGCCGGTTCGAAAGCGCGACGTCGCTACGCCGAGATTCACCACCGCGGGGAGGCCGTACTCGCGCGCGACGACGGCGCCGTGCGAGACGGCGCTTCCCACGTCCGTTGCGAGTCCGGCGATCAAGTTGAAGTACGGCGTCCATCCGACATCGGTGATCGGCGCGATCAGAATTTCGCCGGCTTGCAACGATGCAGCCTCTTCGAGCGTCTCTGCAACTCGCGCACGGCCCGTGACGATGCCGCGGCTGACCGGCTTTCCGACCAGTGCTCCGCCCTGCAGGTCAGTCGATTGGGCGTGAATCGGCTCGGGCCGGTTCTTGAAAATCTGCGGAAAATTGAGTGGCATCTGGAAGTCGATGACGCGTCGTCTCGCCACTGCGAGCTCGGCGAGCTCCCGGTGGCCGCCGAGCAGCAGCCCAAGCTCCTCGTGCGTGAGAAAGAAGACGGCGTCTGGGTCCGGTAGCAGACCTTCCTTTGCCATGCGCGAGCCGAGTGCTCGGTAGGCGCGCTTGAAACGGGTCGTCACGGCGACCAGGGCGGACTTCGTGTGCTCGCGGCTGCGAATCGCCGCATGTGCGAGCGGGAGTAGCTTCCGAATGAACGGATGCTCCTCCGCCATGCTACTTCGCTTGGGTTTCGGGCGATGAGGCGCGCCATGTTGCAGGCGGGCGCGAAGACCCGATTGCAATGATGCGATGAGCGGGGCTGGATCGACTGCCCATTCCTTCTGTCGCAGCTCGAGCTCGCGGACGGCGCGGTGTCCGTGGCGATCGAGGTAGCGTCCGAACTCCTCGCCGGCCTCACCCGCGTCGATCGAGCAGAGCCAGGCCAGTGCGGCTTCCCGGTCGCTCGATGCGAACGCATGCTCGGCCGCCGGGCGCTCAAAAAGTCGATTGACGATGCGTTCGACTCCTTCGGCGATGTCGGCACTCTCGACATTGCGGGCGCCCGCCAACATCTCTGCCACCTGTGCATGATGCGCCTGCGTGGGCTCCTCGCCTTTCGCGAGGACTCCGAGCAGAATGGGACTCAGGGCGCCGGACGAAGCCGACGACAGTAGATGCAGCTCGTACGCCTTCCAGATCTGCGGCAGATGCTCGTCGATGGCCCGGTAGAGGTCTCGAGCAGTCCCGAGCTTTGGAAGGTCGAGAGCCTTCTTGAGCGCGTCAAGCTCTCTTCGATGCTTGGCAGCGGCCATGAGAATGGCAAAATAACGCACTCCGTTGATTGCGCGCTTGAGCGTCGACGCCGGCTCTGGGGCAGCGACCTCCGGGACGTCGCGGCCGCACAGAGCGATACACATCTGGCTCTTGCTCGATCCGGCGACGTCGGCCGCCAACTCGGCTAGCGTCGTGAGATTGATGAACAGATGTCCGTAGAACATCCCGACGTACCGAACGCCGTCCCCAGCGGGAACTCTTGCGCCCATTCGCCGGTACGCGCGTTGCATGCCGATGTCGATGCCGCGGCCAGTGATCGAATACGTCAACGGTGTGACCGCGGCCGGCATCATCTCGCCGATGTTGCACCAGGTGTAGACGTCGTTCGGGTCTGGGTCGGTATCGAGCTCATTGGGATCGGCCGGAAGCCCGGTGATCGGCCGGGCTTGAAGCCAACGAAGCGCGCCACGTCGGTCGATCGCCCACTCCAAGTCGAGGGGCGCTCCGTACCGAGCCTCCGCCTGCAGCGCGCCGTCCAGCAACAGATGCAGCTCTTGCCGGCTCAAGGCAGGGGCGTCGCCCCGCGGCTCGCTCACGAGCACCGACCCATCCCGTCCTAAGAGCCAATGGTCCGGTGTGGCGCGCCCACTGACCAGGGCTTCCCCGAGGCCCTCGACCGCGTCGACGACGATTTGATCACGCCGGGCGTTCACCGGGTTGACGGTAAACAGGACGCCAGCGGCGCGCGCATCGACCATTTGCTGCACGACGACGTTCATCCGAGCGTCGGTCCGAGCGGCTTTTTCCGTACGATATGCGACCGCCCGCGCGTTTTCGGCGGAGCGAAGACAGTCCTCGATCGCATCCCGTAGCGCTTTGGCGCCTTCCACGTTCAGCACCGTCTCGTATTGACCCGCGAACGAAGCCTCGCCCGAATCCTCCCCGATCGCCGACGAGCGCACCGCGACCTTACCAGCGCCGATTCTCCGATAGTGTTCGTCGAGGTCCCCGGGCAGGTGCTCCGGTGTCGCGTTGATCACCACGAAGCCCGACGGCACGGAGAAGCCGTAATTCAACAAGCGGACCAGCCCCTCGGCCTTGCCACCCACCGCTTCGCCGGCAACCGCTTCGAGCGGAATGCACTTTGGCGCGGTCATGCCGTCTTTGCGCGGCTGCGGAGGCTGCTGACGATCTCGGCCGCGCACTCGTTTGGTAGGGGAAAAGGCGACGCGAATGCGAGCCGTTGGGCGAACGAGCCGTACCGGGCGTGCAGGATTTCCGCGACTTCTTTCGGGGCGCCGACCGCAGCGACGCGCCCCAGGAGCTCGTCGTCGATCAACGCGGCCATCTCGAACCAGCGACCTTCTTTGGTGAGCTGCCGCAGCTCCGGCTGAAGCTCCCCGCAACCCTCCGTCTCCAGCACGTTCCGATACGCAGGCGTTGACGCGTAGAACGCGATCTGATTCCGCGCCATCGCCCGGGCGCGCTCGAATCCGGCTTCATCCGTGCCCGTCACCACGAGCACCTGGGCGCAAATCGTAAAGTCCGAAATCCGACGTTCCGACACCGCCAGACCCGTTTGCAGATTGGGCAACATGATGTCCCGGAGCGAGCGTTCGGTATGGAACGGGTGCACGAGCATCCCATCGGCCACTTCGCCGGCGGCTTGGGTCATCTTGGGTCCGACGCCACCGAGATAGATCGGAGGCGCGCCACCGGTTGCCGATCCTGGATTGAAAATCGGCGGCATCAGGGTGTGCGTGTAAAACTCCCCGCGGAAATCGAGCTTCTCGTTGCGGTTCCAGCTCGCGAAGATCGCGCGAAGCGCGCGGACGAACTCCTTCATACGCGAGACGGGCTTGCTCCACGGCATGCTGTAGCGCGCCTCGATGTGTGGCTTGATTTGCGAACCGAGGCCGAGCCAGAACCGGCCCCCCGAGAACTGCTGTAGGTCGTGGGCCAGATTGGCGACCGTCATCGGGGTGCGCGCGAATGCGATCGCGAGCCCGGTGCCGACCTCCAGCTTCGAGTGCTCCGCCGCGAGAACGAGGGGCATGAAAGGCTCGTGCGGCCCTTCGAACGTAAAGCAACCGTCGAAGCCGGCTTGCTCGAGCTCGCGAGCTCGGGCGGCGACCTGACTCATATCACTGACCAGCAATGCTGCGTCGATCTTCATCTGCTCGGGCTCCCGGAACGACAGGCTCGTGGCACGAATCGCCGGACACTGTCAAGCGCTGCACTCCCTTGAAACAGCCCTCCAAACGGTCTAATCCGGCCTCCGGAGGTTTCGATGACTGCACGAACGGGGCTCCTGCCGTTTTGGAAGAACTACGATCGCAAGCTCTATCTCAAAGCGGCGATTCTCGCGGATGAGCTCGGCTACGACTCGTTCTGGATTCCGGAGGCCTGGGGTTACGAAATCTTCTCCCTCCTCACCGAGATCGCGGTCCACACCAAGCAGATCAAGCTCGGCACCGGCATCGTCAACTGCTTCAGCCGCTCTCCCGGTCTCTTGGCAATGAACGCCGCGACGGTCGACGAGATCAGCGAAGGCCGTTTTATCCTCGGGCTCGGCACCAGCGGCCAAAGAGTCATCGAGGGCTTTCACGCGCGGGAGTTCAGAAAACCCCTCACGCAGCTGCGCGACGTGATTCGAGTGACGAGGACGCTTCTCAGCGGCAAGCGCCTGAATGAAAGCGGTGCGAAGCTTCACGATTACCGTCCGTTCGAGCTGGCGATGAAGCCCTTGCGTGCGGACGTCCCGATCTACGTGGCTGCGCTGAAACAGCAATCGATCACCTCGATTGGCGAGCTGGCGGACGGCTGGATTCCGACTTTCTGGCCCTACAACAAGCTCGCGCAGGGTCATGCATGGATCGCCAACGGCGCGGCAAAGGCAGGCCGCGACCCGGGCGAGATCGTGACCGCGCCGTTCACCACGGTCATCCCGTTGGGTGACGCCGGCGTCCAAGAAGCTCGGCAGATCATCGCCTTCTATATCGGCGGTATGGGCGACTACTACAAGGAGCTGCTCAGCGGCTTCGGCTACGCGGACGAGTGCAAGCGGATCGACGAGCTCTATCGAGACAAGAAAACCCGGTCACGAGCGGCCGATGCAGTCTCCGACGAGATGATCGAGGTCCTCAGCATTGCGGGTGATCCGAAGCACTGCATCGCCGAGCTACAGCGGCGCCGTGAGTACGGGATCGATCTGCCGATCCTGAATCTCCCGTCGAATCTGCCGTGGCCGATGATCGAGTTGTTCATCCGTACGATGGCGCCGTCCAGCTAACATTCTTTGGTCTCGACGAGATCAGCTACCTGCGCTTCTGCGCTGGCGCACCGCATCAGCGAGACCTTCTATCACCGGCACGGTGACGTCCCAACTCATGCACGCGTCTGTGATGCTCTGCCCATAGGTGAGCTCGACGCCGGGCTTCGTGTCTTGCCGCCCGCCGACGAGGAAGCTCTCGAGCATGACCCCGAACACCGCCCTGCTGCCCTGGGCGACCTGCTGCCCGACCGCGACGGCAACGCCCGCTTGTTTCTCGTGGTCCTTCGCGCTGTTCGCGTGGCTGCAGTCGATCATGACGCGTCCGCCGAGGCCGGCCCCTTCGAGCAGACGCACCGTTTCTGCGACTTGCTCGGCTTGATAGTTGGGTTTCCCGGCCCCGCCCCGGAGGATGACGTGGCAGTCGAGATTGCCCTTGGTCGCGACGATGGCGGTGAGGCCCTGCTTGGTCACCGAGAGGAAGTGGTGCGGATTGCGCGCCGCCCTGACCGCCTCTACGGCGATGATGATCGTGCCGCGTGTGCCGTTCTTGAAACCTACGGGCATCGACAAACCGCTCGCCAGCTCCCGATGCACCTGGCTCTCAGTCGTGCGCGCGCCGATCGCACCCCATGACACCAGGTCTGCCACGAACTGTGGTGATATCGGGTCGAGAAACTCGGTCCCGGCGGGCAAAGCGAGCTCTGCCAGCGAGCTCAGCAAACCGCGCGCCACGCGGAGCCCATGATTGATGTCGAAGCTCCCGTCGAGCTTGGGATCGTTGATCAATCCCTTCCACCCGACCGTCGTGCGCGGCTTCTCGAAGTACGTTCGCATGACGATGAACAGCTCGTCGGTGTGCTCATCGCGCAGTGTCCGGAGGCGCTTGGCGTACTCGAGCGCGGCCGCCGGGTCGTGGATCGAGCACGGTCCCACTACCACGAGCAGCCGATCGTCCCTGCCATGCACGATGTCACTGATCTCCTGGCGAGCACGTGCGATGCGCCCGATTGCTTCCTCGCCCGGATGGATCTCCTCCATCAGGATGGCCGGTGGGATCAGGGGGCGAAGGCCTTCGATACGGACGTCGTCGGTAGGTGGGCGGAACATGAGAGCCGGTTTTCTAGCATGGAAGCCCATCGGCGTCCCGAATAGCCGCGGAACGCACAACGCTGTGCTACATGGCGCCCTCGTGGCGCTGTTCGTTCGGCTCTTTCCCCTGTGGGTCACTCTGGGCGGTGTCGTGGCGCTGTTCCATCCGCCGGCATTCGTCTGGTTCCTCGACTACGGGCTCATCACACCCGGGCTTCAGATCATCATGCTCGGCATGGGGCTCACCCTGGAGCTGACAGACTTCTCTCGAGTCTTCCGCGCTCCTGCTCCCATTCTCTGGGGCGTCTTACTTCAATACACCGTCATGCCGCTACTCGGCTGGGGCATGGGGCTCCTGTTTCAGCTGCCCACGCCGTTCGCGGTTGGCTTGGTGCTGGTGTGTTGCTGTCCTGGTGGCACCGCCTCGAACCTGATCGCGTACTTGGCCAAAGCAGATGTCGCGCTGTCGGTGTCGATGACCGCATTCTCGACTATCCTCGCTGCTGCCTGTACGCCGCTACTCACCGAGTGGATCGTCGGGAGCCGCGTCGACGTCGATGGCTGGGGCCTGTTTACGAGCACCGCCGAGGTCGTTCTGCTTCCCGTTGCGACCGGACTGTTCATGCGTCGCTATCTCCATAAGCTCACGGAAACGCTTCTTCCCGCCGCACCGGCGGCGGCCGTACTGATGATCGTCTTGATCGTGGCCGCGATCCTCGGGGCGAGGAGGGAGGCCGTCTTCGAATCAGGTCTGCTGCTCTTGGGGGCCGTGGTCACTGTGCACACCTTGGGCTTCTTCCTGGGCTACGTGCTCTCGGGCCTCAGCTCTGGCTTCGGCAGCGTAGCGCGCACCACCTCGATCGAAGTCGGCATGCAGAACTCCGGTTTGGGGGCCGTGCTGGCGCAGGCTCACTTCGCCAACCCTCTGACCGCCCTCCCGAGTGCGATTTCCGCGATCACCCACTGCATCCTCGGGAGTGCTCTCGCGGCCTGGTGGTCTCGACGTCCGCCCCTCGACGCCTCGACTCACCCCTAGCCGTAGTCTGGTTCCGCCCCTGGGTTGGCTCTGGCCCGTGATTTATGAGTTAGATCACAATCTTCTGAAATCTTGTATAACTGTTTTATTATAGTGATGATAGATTTTACTTGTGCGCCCCCGGCGCTTGGAGCCGATGAAGACTCTCCCTCACTGGATACTCACCGTCGTTCTGCTGACCACTGCAGGGTGTAGTGTCTACGACGCCAGCCAGATCCAAAATGGCCTCGCCGGCGTTCCGGATCGGCCGCCGCAGAGCACCAGCGCCGAGACCGATGACGTGGAGGCGATCTTCGCGTTCCGCAACGTCTCGTTGGATCAGTCCGGTGATCGCTGGCGCCGATTTGGCTTCGACCTCGATGGGATGAACACCATGTCCAACACCGATGCCGCCGAATGCGTTGCGGCCGACGGGAATCCACCCCTCGATGGAGACAAGGGCATCGACAATGCCTTCGGGCAGTACGTCCTCCCCACCGTGGTGGGACTGCTCTCGTGCCTCGAGGACAACATCGCCCTCAATCAGGGCATCGGTAAGGGCACCGTGCTGCTCCGGCTGCGCGGTTGGAACGGAACCCAAAACGACGCCAGGGTCGATGTCGCGGTTCTCTCTGCGGTGGATGGAACTTCACTCGACGATGTGTCCACTCTCGAATGGGGTGGTCCGAACGGGGACGATCTGATGCTTGCCGGCGCAATGGCAGAAGCGCCCGATCCCAGCTGGGACGGCGAGGACTACTTCTTCGTCGACCCCAAGAGCTTGATCGCGGGTGACCTCAATCGGCCCGAGGTGTGGAAGACCGACGCCTACATCAGCGACGGGCGAGTGGTGCTTCCGGTCGACACCGCGGCGACTTTCGTGTTTCTCACCGGCCCCGGCAGCTTTTCGATTTCTGTCAATGGCTTCCTGATCGCCGACATCAGCGAAGACGGCCAGATCTTGGAGAAAGGCCTGCTCGCCGGTCGCTTCCCGGCAGGTGAGCTCGTCGCGACGCTCCGTCCCCTCGGCCTTTGCAACGATGCCTTTCGCCAGAGCGTGATCGGCCTTCTCACCGATCACCTCGACGTTCGGGTCGACCCCGACGTCGGAAGCCCGGAGGAGGAATGCACCGCGGCGGGGGTGGCCTTCAGCTTCCAGGGGATCCGGGCACGGATCGCCGATCGCATTGCACCGGTCGCGCTCCCGATACCGGACCCCTGCGCTGTCGTCGACCAGGCGGCGGGTCCGGAGCCCGCATTCGATCGATGCTGCCTCTCTGTCGAGCTCCGCAGTCCTCAGTCGCTCCCTACCGATTGCACCGCCGCCGACTTGCAACCCTTCACCGATCTGCCGAACCCGGTGCCGGTGCCGCTCGAAGAGGGCTTCTAGCGGACCTCGAACGATTCGCCGCAACCGCAATCACCAGTGGCGTTGGGGTTCTTCCACTTGAAGCCGTAGCTCATCAAGCTCTGCTCCCAGTCGAGAGTGGCGCCCTTCAGAAACTCGATGCTCCGATTGTCGACGATCACCTTGAGGCCGTCGAACTCGAAGACGATGTCCTTGTTGGGTCGGATCTTCTCTGCGAATTCGTACACATAGTAATACCCGGAGCAGCCGCCGCCTTTGATGCCCAGCCGAAGGCCTTCGGCCGGCACGCCCGCGTCGATGAGCTTCTGCTTAGCCATCTGAACGGCCTTGGGGGTCAGGGTGATGCCTTGCTCGTCGCTCATCTCCTCTATCTAAGGCGCGATCGCCGGCCCCGCCAGGTTTACTAGCCTATCACCAATCCACGGGTTTGCGGTTCGCCCGACGGGCCCACAATGGGGAGCGGTCCCGGAGGCGTGTCACGATTTCGATGACGGCATCGGCCACGGCTTCGACCTCGGCGGCGGTCGTGTGCCGGCCGAGCCCGAACCGAATCGAAGCGGCGCTCAGGTCTTTCGGGACGCCCATGGCCTGCAGCACATGGCTAGGGCCTGCTTTGGCGCTGCTGCATGCCGACCCGCTCGAAACCGAGGCAACCTCACAGAGCTCGAGCAGCAGGCGCGCTCCATCGACGTAGCCAAAGGACAAGTTGAGATTGCCTGGGTGGCGTGGGCTCGCTGGGCCGCAGAGGCGAACCTCCTCGAGGCCATCGATGATACGGTCGTTCAAGGCGTCGCGAAGCGCCGCGATCCGGGCTGCCTCCGCCTGGCCTTCGTGGATCATGATTTCGGCTGCAGCGCCGAGGCCTACGATGCCGGGCACATTGAGGGTGCCCGAGCGCAGCCCTCGTTCGTGGCCGCCGCCCAGCATTTGCGGGGCGACGAGCCCTCGCCTTTGCAGCGAGTCTCGGACGTAGAGCGCGCCGACCCCTTTGGGGCCGTACATCTTGTGAGCCGAGATGCTTGCCAGGTCGATGTTCAGCGGATCCACCGAGAATGGCAAATAGCCGAGGCCTTGTGCCGCGTCGCAGTGAAACGCAATACCGCGCTCGGCGGCGAGCGCCCCGATCGCGGCCAGATCCTGGACTGCGCCGACTTCGTTGTTGGCGAGCATCACGCTGATCAGTACCGTTTCGTCGGTGAGCGCCTCCGCGACTGCGTCGGGCGAGATGAGCCCCTGCGCATCGACCTCGAGCTGCGTCACCCGCCAGCCCTCCCGCTCGAGAGCAGCGTAGCTATCGAGCACCGCCCTGTGTTCCGTTCTAACCGTCACCAGGTGATTCCCGTCATCCATGCGGCCTCGAGCCAGGCCGCGAATGGCGAGGTTGTCGCTCTCGGTGGCCCCGGAGGTGAAGATCACTTCTTCGGGTTGGGCCCCGAGCAACTTGGCGACCTGAGCTCGGCCGCGCTCCACGGCGTCCCGTGCGGCCTTTCCATGTGCGTGGGGATGGCTCGCGGCGTTGCCGAAATGTGTCGCAAAATAGGGAAGCATCGATGCAAGAACCCGCTCATCGACGGGGGTCGTCGCGTGATGATCCATGTAAATCGGCGCTTCGCTCATCGGCACTCCGAACCCTAGCGCCGAGTATGTGCGCCTCCAACGTGTTGATCTATGCTCCCATCATGGCAGCAGCGAGCATCCTTTGTGCGATCGATTTGACCTCTGCGAGCCCCCGGACCGTCAATCTCGCGGTCGCGGCGGCCAAAGCGTTCGGAGTGCGCATCGACCTCGTGCATGTTCTAGACGACGCCGACTCCTGGTGGCCGGAGGCTCCCGAGCTCAAGGCGGCCGCCCAGGAGGCCAAAGATGACGCGAGTCGGGTCGAGGGCGTGCTCGCGGCCGCGCTCGAGAAGGAGCAGGCACGCTGCATCGCCGCGGGCGTCGAGTGCGATGCGTTCGTCGTGCGCGGCAGGCCGTGGCGCATGATTCCTGAGATCGCCGAAGAGCGAGGCTCGTTCTTGATCACCGTGGGTCCCTACGGCTCGAGCGGGCTCCGCTCCTTCGAGAGCAAGGGGACGCGAGAGCTCGTTCTCGGCTCGACCGCTCTGCGTGTCATCCGCGCTGCAGCTCGACCGGTCTTCCTCGCGACCGGCGATGCGCCGATTCCCGAAGGCCTCAGGGGTACCACTTGGTTCGTCGGTACCGACTTCTCCCATTCCGCGTTGTCGGCCGTCACCTGGGCGAAGCGCGCAGCCGCGCGAGTCGGCGGAGAGCTCCACATCGGCAACGTCGTCATCCCAGCGGGGGGCGAGGACAAACCCGACGAGGAGCGCACCTGGCGTCAAATCTTGCGCGATCAAAGCAAGCTCGAAGCGGGCAAGAAGCTCACGGAATACATCGAAGAGCACGCACCCAACGCGACGCCTCACCAAATCGTTTCCGCGGACTACGCCGCCCAAGCGCTGTGCAACGCGACCCAAGAGGTCCATGCCGACATCCTGGTGGTAGGCACGCACCGACAGGGGGTCTTGGGTCAATTGCTGCTCGGCAGCACCGCCGCTCGCTGCCTCCAGATCGCGAACGTGCCGATGCTAATCGTCCCCGAGCAAGCTCGGTAGCCCGTCGAGGCTCTCGGAATTGTTGTCCTTCCGATACTGCGCGACTCCGGCTTCACCTTTCCGCTCGGCCCATCGCTGCAGTTGATCACGCTCTTCTTTGTATTCGTACAGCGGCACGCCGTAGCCGCAGGAGTCGCTGATTCGACGTGCGCGAACTCGAATGATCGAACGGACGCCGGGATACTCATCGAAATGCGCGCTCAAGGCTTCGAACGCTTCGTCCTTCGGCTCGATGACATCGCCGGTGCCATGTACGCGCACGATGCGGGGCGGGCCCTCGAAAGCGCAGAACATGATGCACACGCGACCGTTCTCCCGAAGATGCGCGATGGTCTCGACACCACTGCCGGTCAAATCCAAGTAGGCGATCGTCCGTTCGTCGATGATCGCCAACGTTCCAGCGAGGCCCTTCGGCGAGAGGTTGACGTGCCCGTCCGGACTCAACGGCGCGGTCGCGACAAAGAACACTTTCTGTTTCCGGATGAAGGCACCGAGCTTGGCGTCAATAGCGTCGAACGTCTTGGCCATGGGCCAACCTTGACACCCGGCGGGTCGTACTCTAGATCCCCATACAGGACTGAAACAGTCCGGTATCTAAGTCGCTGGAAATGCTACGTATTTCAAAAATGACTGACTATGCTGTCGTGCTGGCGACGCACCTGGCCGCCGCGCAGGGGCCTCACGCGGCCCGCGACCTGGCGGTCCAGACCCAGATCCCTGAGCCGACGGCGAGCAAAGTACTCAGGAAGCTGACGCGCGCGGGCGTCGTGATGTCGCATCGAGGTGCCAAGGGCGGCTATGCGCTTGCGCGTTCGCCTCGGAAGATCGGCGTGAACGAAGTGATCGAAGCGATCGAAGGCCCAATCGCAGTGACCGAATGCTCGGACGAGACCACTGACTCGCTTTGTGAATACGAGACAAACTGCGGAGTGCGGGCGAACTGGCAGCGGATCAACGTTGCGGTCCACAAGGCGCTTTCCGAGATCACGCTGGCTGACATGGCGATGCCCGGCACCTCCGAGCTGGTGTCGATTGCGCTCTCGAGCAAGGATGCCAAGCGGAAGCGCGCCCCGGTCGCGCGGGGCAACGATGTCCACTGATTTGGAGTGACTCATGTCAGCAGCAACCGAACAGATCGATGACCTTCTCCAAAGGCGTTATGGAGCCGGCTTCATCACCGACATCGAGCAAGAGTACGCACCGCCCGGCTTGAGTGAAGAGATCGTCGCGTTCATCTCGACGAAGAAGCAGGAGCCCGAGTGGCTCTTGCAGTGGCGACTCAAAGCGTACCGCCGATGGCTCGAGATGAAGGAGCCAACATGGGCCAAGGTGAGCTACCCGAAAATCGACTACCAAGGCATCTGCTACTACGCCGCGCCCAAGAGCAAAGACGACGCGCCGAAGAGCCTCGACGAAGTCGACCCAGAGCTGCTCGCGACCTACGAAAAGCTAGGGATTCCGCTCCACGAGCGAGAGATCCTCGCTGGGGTTGCGGTGGATGCGGTGTTCGACAGCGTGTCGGTGGCCACGACGTTCCGCGAGAAGCTCTCCGAATACGGCGTCATCTTCATGTCGTTTTCCGAAGCGGTGCACAAGCATCCGGATCTGATCAAACGGTACCTGGGCTCGGTCGTTCCGGTCTCGGATAATTTCTTCGCCGCGCTCAACAGCGCAGTGTTTAGTGACGGGTCGTTCGTCTATATTCCCAAAGGCGTGCGCTGCCCGATGGAGCTTTCGACGTACTTTCGCATCAATGCAGCGAAGACAGGCCAGTTCGAGCGAACGCTGATCATCGCTGACGAGGGCAGCTACGTGAGCTACCTGGAGGGTTGCACGGCGCCGATGCGTGACGAGAACCAACTTCACGCAGCCGTCGTCGAGCTGGTGGCGCACAAGGATGCGCAGATCAAGTACTCGACCGTGCAGAACTGGTATCCCGGAGACGAGAACGGCAAGGGTGGCATTTTCAATTTCGTCACCAAACGAGGTCTGTGCGAGGGCGAGCGCTCGAAGATCAGCTGGACCCAGGTCGAGACAGGCTCGGCGATTACGTGGAAGTACCCGAGCTGCATCCTCAAGGGAGACGACTCGGTTGGGGAGTTCTACTCGGTGGCGTTGAGCAATCACCGTCAGCAGGCCGACACCGGCACCAAGATGATCCACCTAGGCAAGAACACGAAATCTACCATCATTTCCAAGGGAATCGCCGCGGGGCATGGGCAGCAGACGTATCGCGGCGGAGTGAAAATCTCGCGTGGGGCGACGAACGCCCGCAACTACACGCAGTGTGACTCGCTCTTGATCGGCGACAAATGCGGCGCGCACACCATCCCCTATGTCGACGTGCGCAACGGCTCATCGAAGCTCGAGCATGAGGCGACGACCTCGCGCATCGGGGAAGATCAGCTCTTCTATTGCCGGCAGCGGGGACTCTCGGAAGAGGATGCGGTGAGCCTCATCGTCAACGGCTTTGCCAAGCAAGTCTTGAAAGAGTTGCCCATGGAATTTGCAGTCGAGGCGCAGAAGCTCCTCGGCGTTAGCTTGGAAGGAGCAGTCGGCTGATGTTGAAGATCGAGGATCTGCACGTCTCGGTAGAAGGCACTCCCATTCTCAAGGGGATCAACCTCACGATCGACGCAGGGCAAGTGCATGCAATCATGGGTCCGAACGGCTCCGGCAAGAGCACGCTCGCGTATGCGCTGGCCGGTCGCGATGGATACGAGGTCACGAAAGGACGAGTGCTCTACAAGGGCCAGGATCTGCTCGAGATGGCGCCCGAGCTCCGCGCTGCGGAGGGGCTTTTCCTCGGCTTTCAGTACCCGGTGGCAATTCCGGGGGTGAGCAACATGTACTTTCTCAAGGCCGCACTCAACGCGATTCGCAAGCACCGAGGTCAAGAACCACTCGATGCGATCGACTTCATGAAGCTGTCGAAGGAGAAGGCTGCCCTGGTGCAACTGCCGGAAGAGCTCACCAAGCGCGCCGTGAACGACGGCTTCAGCGGCGGCGAAAAGAAGCGCAACGAGATCTTTCAAATGGCCATGCTCGAGCCCACGCTTGCAGTGCTCGACGAGACCGACTCCGGGCTCGACATCGACGCGCTCAAAGTCGTGGCAGAGGGCGTGAATGGGTTGCGCGGCCCGGAAAGGGCCTTGCTGGTCATCACCCACTATCAGCGCTTGCTCGACTACATCGTGCCGGACGTCGTGCATGTCCTGATCGACGGCCAAATCGTTCGAACCGGAACCAAAGACCTCGCCAAGCAGCTCGAAGAAGAGGGGTACGCCGAGGTCCGGGGCACGTTGCAGCTGTGAACCACACCAGTCATCACGGGTTACTCGACAGCCTTCCGGGCAGCTTCGACACGGGGCCGGGTTGGTTGCGGACGCTTCGCATCCGTGCGGCCGATGCGCTTCGGAAGCAGGGTCTGCCGACCAAGAGAACCGAGGCATGGAGGTTCACCCCGTTGCGCTCCGTCGTGGACGCCGAGTTCGTGCCCGAGGAGGGTCTCGTACCCGCGCTCGGCGCACCCCTCCCCGAGGGCGTGACCGTGCGGAGCCTGCGGCAGGTCCTGCAGGCCGATCCGGATCTCTTGGAGGGGCGCCTCGACCTCGGCGGCGCGCCGGCGCACTTTGCGGCGCTCAATACGGCGCTCTTCAGCGATGGCCTTTGGATCGATGTTCCGGCGGGTGCCGTCATCGAGGCGCCGATCGAGCTGGTTCATGCGATGCCCTCGTCGTCCGAGCCGGGCGTCGCGTATCCGCGTGTTCTCGTGACCCTGGGCGAGAACGCCGAGCTGAGCCTCATCGAAACCTACCTGGGCCGCGAAACCGGACAGCTCACCAACTCGGTCGTCGAGGTTGACATGGGCTGCAACGCGAAGATGACCCACGTGCGCGTTCACGAGAACGCGGGGCTGCAGATCGGTCGAGTCGATGTCCGTCAGCACGCGGACAGCAACTATCACTCGACCGTCGTCACCTTGGGAGGAGCCCTTCTTCGGTTTGATGTGCGCTGCTTGCTCCAAGGCAAGGGGGCCGCGTGCCAGCTCGACGGCGCGTACCTAGTCGACGGTGACGATCACGTCGATCATCACACGGTGGTCGAGCACCAGGCGCCAAACTGCACCAGCCATCAGAAGTACCGGGGCATTGCCTCGGGGAAGGGCATCGCCGTGTTCGATGGACTCGTCGTCGTTCACCGGGATGCGCAGAAGACCGAGGCCCACCAAGAGAACCGGAACCTGCTTCTGTCGGACACCGCGACGGTTCACACCAAACCGCATCTGGAGATCGACGCAGACGACGTGATTTGCAGCCACGGTGCGACCGTCGGCTCGCTCGATGAGGACCAGCTCTTCTACTTGCGTGCAAGAGGAATTCCCGAAGAGCAGGCGCTTGCGATACTGACGTTTGCGTTCTTGGAGTCGATTGTCGACGGGGTCAGTGATGAGCCAACTCGCGGTCGGCTCCGCGATGCGCTGCTGGCCCGACTTCCACATGGCGACGACATTCGGGAGCTCGCATGAGCGAGGTCCTGCCCATCTCAGGTTCGGGTCCAGCCGCGTTCGACGTCCAACGCGTCCGGAGAGACTTTCCGGCGCTTCATCAGCAGGTGCATGGAAGGCCGCTCGTCTACCTCGACAGCGCGGCCACTTCGCTCAAGCCGCGGTCGGTCATCGATGCGGTTGCCGACGTGTATGTCCGGGATTGCGCCAACGTCCATCGTGCGGTTCACCTGCTTTCCCAGCGTGCAACTGCCCGCTACGAAGACGCACGCGAGAAGGTGCGTGCATTTTTGAACGCGGCGAAACAGACCGAAGTGGTGTTTACGCGAGGCACGACCGAGTCGATCAACCTCGTGGCGCAGAGCTGGGGCCGCACCTATCTCCGCGAAGGCGATGAGGTGCTCATCACCGAGCTCGAGCACCACTCGAACATCGTGCCGTGGCAGATTCTCTGCCAGCAGACTGGGGCGAAGCTCGTGGTCGTGCCGATCACCGACCGCGGTGAGGTGCTGCCGGAAGACTTCCAACAACGGCTCAGCGAGCGAACTCGTATGGTTGCGCTCGCCCACGTTTCGAACGCGCTCGGGACCGTGCTGCCGGTCACCGAGCTCATCGACCTCGCGCACCAACGTGGCGCGGTGGTATTGCTCGACGGCGCGCAGGCCGCGTCGCATGCCGAAATCGACGTGCAGGCACTCGACTGCGATTTCTACGCGTTTAGCGGTCATAAGCTCTACGGCCCGACCGGGGTCGGTGCGCTCTATGGCAAGGAACGCTTGCTCGAGGGGATGCCACCGTACCAAGGCGGCGGCGATATGATCCGTTCCGTCACCTTCGAAGAGACGATCTACAACGACCTGCCGTACAAATTCGAAGCGGGGACGCCGAACATCGCGGGGGCGATCGGTCTAGGCGCCGCGATCGACTACTTCACTTCGTTCGACACCCGGGCGATTCACGCACACGAGAGCGCCCTCTTGCACTACGCTACCGAAGCGCTGGGTTCGGTGCCGGGCATGAGTCTCGTCGGAACGGCACCTGGCAAGGTGGCCGTGCTCTCGTTCGTGATGGACGCCGCCCATCCCCACGATATCGGTACCATCGTCGACTCGGAGGGCGTTGCCATCCGGACGGGGCATCATTGCGCACAGCCGGTGATGGAGCACTTCGGCATCGCCGCGACCGCGCGCGCGTCGCTCGGCATGTACAACACCACTGGCGACATCGACGCCTTGGTCGGCGCACTTGGGAAAGTACGGGAGCTGTTTGGCTGATGGAACTCCGTGACCTCTATCAAGAAGTGATCCTCGATCACGGGAAAAACCCCAGGAATCACAGGTTCCCGGAGCCGTACAACCGTGAAGGTCGCGGCTACAATCCCTTGTGTGGAGACAAGATCACCCTTCGACTGCAGCTCGACGGGGACACTATCACCGACGTCGGATTCATCGGGCAGGGTTGCGCGATCTCGCAGGCCTCTTGCTCTACCATGACCGAGGCGATCAAAGGCAAGACGCTGCCGGAAGCGGAAGCCCTGTTCTCGAAGTTTCACGACTTGCTCACCACTGGCGAAGGGTCCGACGACCTGGAAGGGCTCGGCAAGCTTGCGGTGTTCGCCGGGGTTCGCGAGTTCCCGATGCGTGTCAAATGCGCCACCCTCGGCTGGCATACCCTCCAACAAGCCCTGCACCAGGCGGGCGGCGAAGCGAAGACGGAGTAGGACGGTGGGCGACGAGATCGAACGCTTGAAGATCCACAAGATTCAGCCGCGGACGAGCTCCGACCACGTATTCTTGCCGCAGGCCGAAGGACATCCACCGCCGAGCGAGCCGATCAGTGAGGCCTATGGCGGCAACGGCAAGCCACCCGAAACGCCGATCGACCCGTTGGCCGTCGAGGTCGCGGTCATCGACGCACTCCGAACGATTTTCGATCCAGAAATTCCGGTGAACATCTATGAGCTCGGTTTGATCTACGGCGTAGACGTGACGGCGGATGGTCGGGCTGAGGTGCGCATGACCCTCACCGCGCCGGCATGTCCTGTGGCAGGCGCCCTGGTCGAAGAGGTCGCCGAAAAGACCGGCCGCGTAGAGGGCGTTTCGACTTCACACGTCGAGCTCGTCTGGGATCCTCCATGGACCCCCGATCGAATGACGGAGGCTGCCAAGCTCGAGCTCGGGTTGTTCTAGGCGCTCTGCCCCTTGAACTGATCCGCTTTGTTTTTGAAGAGGACGTTGAAGGTAGTGAGGGAGCCGTAGCAGCCGGTGATGTACTGCTGGAGCTGCACCTTCTCTTCATCGGTCAGATTCTTGCTTCCGTTGACCTTCTGCTCGAGCACGCGAAGCTTGTCGCGAACCATCACGATCTTTTTGAAGAAGACGTCCAGGGGAATGCGCTTTTCCTGCGTCCCCTCCTTGCCGGGAATCAGGACGAGCTCACCGTCATTCCAACGGTCCCCGAGCTCTACATCGCGAATGCCTAGCTCATCGAGAAGGACTTCGCGGAGCACTTGTCGGAAGGTTTCTTGATCCATGTCGATTCCAATCTCAGACGGAATGGTGGGTCGCGGCTTCGCAGCAGGTTCGTCCTGATAGCGCCGAGGCGCCCCAGCCGCGGGCTTTCGCTTGAGCGCTTGCTCCCAGGGCGTGTCTTTGGACTTGTGGCTCGAACAGGTTGCCATGTCTTTCAGCGGCCAACGACCCTGCCCGAGCCGGCAGTCGCCAAGCCAGGACCCGTCGGGTTCTTCGCGTTTGCGGATGTACCAGCCGCACGTTCCGCATCGGCCTGAGAGGTCGCGGCTCATCGAGCGGACAGTAGGTCACTGCTCTTATCATTGCCAGCAACCGTGTTGCGCGACCCGGGGTGCGGGTCACGGCTGGCGTGCTCCGGCACGTGCACTTCCCGCGCCTACGGTAGTGCTAGACTACGCGGTGCTCTACTTCGCGTACGGCTCCAATCTCGACTCGGAGAACTGGGCGCTTTGGTGCCAGAAGAGAGGCTACGATGCTGCCTCGATCGAAGCGCTCGGTCCGGCCTGGCTGCCCGACCACGACTTGGTGTTCCACTATCAGTCTCGGCTCCGTAAGGGCGGCGCACTCGACCTCCGTCCGCGTCGCGGCGTTGCGATCCCTGGAGCACTGTTTCGGGTCCACGATTGGGCGGGCCTGGATGCCAAGGAAGGGGTGCCCGGCGGCTACTACCGGCGCGTCGCCGTGACCGCGTTGACCGACGATGGGCAAGCCCATCCTGCGATCACCTACCGCGTCTGCGACGCACGAATTGGCGAGTTCGTAGCTCCCGGTCCCGAGTATCGGCAGATTGTGATCCGGGGGCTGTTGCGTTTTGGGCACGGGCCCGACCTGTTTCTCGCTGCGGCGCGCGGCGCTCCGGCTCCCCCCACCCCCACCGCGATCTTCACGTACGGCACCCTGATGCGCGGTGAACCCGGCCATCATCTGCTCGCTTCCAAGGTGCGGCACGCTCACGGCGCGGCACAGGTCACCGGCGCATCCCTCGTTCGACTCGGTTGGTACCCGGGGCTGGTGCTCGGTGGCGGCAACGGCCCTGTGCATGGGGAGCTGTACGAGCTCGACGATCTTGCCGTGGCGCTGGAAGCCCTCGACGCCTATGAGGATTTTGCCGGGTACGACCGTGAGGGCTCGCTCTATCGGCGCTCCCTGGTCAGCGCGCTTGGTAGCAGCGGTTCCGTGCTCGCCTGGACATACATCTATTTGGGTGATGCCGACGCGTATCCCCTGATTCCGTCGGGGCGTTGGTCGAGTGCTTGACGCTTTTTCCGTCTGGTTTACACTCAAAGTGAGATGAAAACTCACTGCGACATTCTGCGTAACTACTTTTGGTACACCGACTGAGGTGGCCTGCGCGTTTTGTCGCTCAAAGGCCGCCTCTCAGGGCGGCCTTCTTGATTTAAGGATCTGAGGTCGTCGTGGGAGGGGCTGGGAGCCCGAACGATGGCACGGATACAAAGCAATCAAGCTCAACGAAGACAGTCTCGCATTCAAGCGCGAACTCGAAAGGCCACCGTCATGCACGACGGCTCGGCCTTCCAGCTCGCTGCCGACCTGCGGAACTACGGATTCGCGGTGGCCGAAGGCCCGTTGCTCTCGTCTTCGAGCCCCCACGACGATCCCGGAAGCCTTGCCGTCATCGCGACCCGGTCTGGCGCGACACGAGATAAGCGTCTGCAAGAGTGGACTCGCCAGCTTTGCTGGAGAGGCGCCACGCTACTTGCTGTCGGGGCCGCCGTCGGTCCGGTCGCCGAGTTCTTCGGCGCTCCGCGCGTAACCGCGTTCGAATCGCCGGTCGGCGGCCGTTTGGCGAGCGTCGGCTCGGCGAGCGAGGGCCTGTTCACCGGCTTGCCCGCGGCGTTCCGCCTCGCGCTTCCGGCCGGAGACCGGTTCGAAACTTCCCAGCTGAGCGCAGAGTTCGGCGCCACTGCGTGGAGCCAAGATGGGGAGCTCATCGGCGCCTCCCACGTCTTCCGTCCGGTGCACCTGCTGCACGCCGGGGCGCTGGAGAGCGGCGAGGTGCGTCCGGTGGTCTTGAAGAACCTGTTGCGCTTGCTCCGCGAGCGAGGAGGACGAGCATTCTAGCCGCTGCAGTGTCGGTGCCAGCACCGGTGGCTCGAGGCTTGGGGTCGAAGGCATCTGATTGCATGGGCGCTCCTTTCGAGTCCCAACCGTCAATCGACTGCTAGCTCGCACCGGAACCCGTGACACAAAAAGACAATTCCACGCGCCGCAACATTCAGGCCGTATTAATCCCTTCAAGGTAGAAACCAGCTAGATCGAGTCGATCCGCCTTCTATCAGTGCTTGCGCAATGTTACGCAGGCACTTCCCCGACCAAAGGTCGATGTCCATGCCTCTCCGCGAAGCGGCTCGATAGGTGCGTGGGTGTGGGCCTCTATTTGACGCGATCGCTCCAAACCGCTACTGCCGTCGCCTGTAGCGGGGACTTTGGGTGTGGTGGTCTGCCCCGCGTTAACCACGGAGGAGTATCACTATGATCAAGAACATGTTCCGATTGGGTCTCGCCCTCGCGATTTGCACGGCGATGCTAGGTTGCAAGAAGTCCGATGACGCGGCCGAGGAAGCAGCGAAAGCAGCGGATCACGCGGCGCACGAGGCACAAGAAGCCGCGGAAGCAGCCGGCGAGGCGGCGGACGTCGCTGCGGACGAAGCTGAAGAAGCTGTCGAAGGAGCGGCCGAGGTCGCAGGTGAAGCTGCCGAGGCGGCTGACGAAGCTGCTGAGGACGCCACCGAAGCCGCGCAAGAAGCCGCGAAGGCCGCCGAGGAAGCTGCTGCCAAGGCCAAGAAGGACGTCGAGGCCGCTGCAGCGGGCGCCAAGAAGGATATGGCCAAGTAACGCAGAGGGACTTCAAGGTCTCGCGGGAAGAAGCCGACTCCTTGGGGTCGGCTTTTTTTGTGCTCGGCGCTGGGCTTCGGCTTGCGTTAGGCGCATGGCTAACTAGAACATGTTTCACTCCGGTCGTCCTGCCGGGCAGCGTGAGGCCATGTATTTCGACTACACCCCCGAGCAAAAGGCGCTGCGCGACGAGCTCCGCGCCTATTTCGACCGTCTCATCACCACAGAGCTCCTCGCCGAGCTCGATGAAGCCGAAGGCGGCGGGCCGCTCTATCAAAAGGCGATGCAGCAGTTGGGCGCCGATCGCTGGCTCGGCATCGGCTGGCCCAAAGAACACGGCGGCCAGGGCCGGGGTCCGATCGAGCAGTTCATTTTCTTCGACGAGGTGCAGCGCGCCGGATTTCCGATTCCCATTCTGACGCTCAACACCGTGGGGCCGACGCTGCTCAAATTTGGGACCGATGCGCAGAAGGCGAAGTACCCGCCAAAGATCCTCGAGGGCAAGTGTCACTTCTCGATCGGGTATACCGAGCCGGGCTCCGGTACCGACCTCGCCTCGCTCCAAACCAGCGCGGTCCGCAATGATGATGAGTACGTGATCAACGGTCAGAAGATTTGGACCAGCCTGGCAGATCACGCCGACTACATGTGGCTCGCCTGCAGAACCGACCCCGCTGCGCCACCGCACAAGGGCATCTCGATCATCATCGTGCCCGCCGATGCGGAGGGTGTTCAGATCACGCCGATGCACGCTCTTGGTGAGAACAATGTGCACGCTGTCTACTATGACAACGTGCGGGTTCCCGCCGAGAATCTCGTGGGCGAGGAAAACAAAGGCTGGAACCTGATCACCACCCAGCTCAATCACGAACGAGTGGCGCTTTGTTCGGTCGGCCCACTCGAGAAGATCTGCACCGAGACGATCGCCTGGGCTAAGAAGACGCCCAACGGCGAGGGCGGCATGCTCATCGACCTGCCCTGGGTGAGGACGAATCTGGCGCGTGTGTACGCGAAGCTCGAAGTCCTCAAGTTACTCAATTGGCAGCAAGCCTGGGGCATCGCCAAGGACACGCTTTCACCCGCCGACGCTTCCGCCATCAAGGTCTTCGGCTCCGAGTTCTACGTCGAGGGGTCTCGGTTGCTCATGGAAGTGCACGGAGCCGCGGGAGTGCTTCACCACAGCTCCGAAGGGGCGCTGCTTCGTGGGCGCCTCGAGAAGTATTACCGCATGTCCCTGGTGCTGACCTTCGGCGGTGGAACCAACGAGATTCAACGCGACATCATTTGCCAGGCGGGGCTCCGGATGCCCCGCCTCGGACGACGCTGACGAGGCCCGAGATGGATTTTTCCTTCACTGAAGACCAGAACAGCATCCATGACCTCGTCAAGCAGGTGCTCGGCGACATCGTGACGGACGATTCGCTCAAGGCCTTGGCCAAAGAGGGCGCGTGGTTCCACGAGCGCGCATGGCGGCAACTGGCGGAGTCGGAAATGCTCGGCCTGGCGATCCCCGAAGAGCACGGCGGCGCCGGGATGGGGCTGACGGAGCTCTGTATCTTGCTGCAGCAGGTTGGGCGCACCGTCGCGCCGATTCCGGCGATCGAGACCCTCGTCGCGGCGGCGCTTCCACTTGCCGAGTTTGGGACCCCGGAGCAGAAGGATCGCTTTCTGCGAGGCATCGCGCACGGGCACACGATCATGACGGCGGCTTTGGTCGATGGAGCAAGCCGCAATCCGCTCCACCCATCGTCCATCGCCAAGGCCGACGGCAACGCTTGGCGCCTCGCCGGTCGATTCAGCAACCTGGCCTACGCAGACCTGGCCACTCGAATCCTCGTTCCAGCGCGCACCGAGGACGGTGCCATCGTGGTCGCGCTGGTCGATCCCAGGGCCGAGGGGGTTCGGCTTGGCGCGCAGCGTGGCACCAATGGCCAGCCCCTCTGGCTCCTCGAGCTCACCGATGTTCCAGTGGCCGCCGTCGATGTGCTCGGAGACCGTCAAAGTGGGGCGCAGGTGCTTCGGTATCTGGTCGACCGCACGATACTCGGCATCTGCGCCGTGGAGCACGGCATTGCGGAGCAGGCACTTCTGATGACCGCCAAGTACTCCGGCGAGCGCAAGCAGTTCGGCGTCCCGATCGGCACGTTCCAGGGTGTGACCCAGCGGGTTGGTGATGCGTACATCGACGTGCAGATCATGCGATCGTCCATGTGGCAAGCCTGCTGGCGTCTCGATCGAGGCCTCGACGCCGACAAGGAGCTCGCGGTCGCAAAGTTCTTCGCCTCCGAGGCCGGAGCCCGCGTCGTAGCCGCTGCCCAGCATGTGCACGGCGGCATGGGCTTCGACCGGGACTATCCCCTCTACCGCTACTTCATGACCTCGAAGCACCTCGAGCTCACCTTAGGCGGCACCCAGGAAAGCCTCACTCGATTGGGCGACCTCCTGGCCGGCTGAACACCGGGCCGCCCGGGCACTGAGGTACGTGACGTCACGGATAAAAGAGCCCCTGCCCGGTCGCCGCTGGTTGGTGAAGCCTTCGGCTCCGGGCAGGGGGGTGGAATGAAGGAGAGGTTGTTCTTCCTCAATATGCGCTGTTACCCGATGTGTTACGGTTGCCGGGATGGCCATCACGACGTTTTTCAGAGCCCAGGCGCTGACTACCGAATCTAAGACCAACTTCATTCGTGACGTCTGGAATCGCGTCGAACGGATTCCAGGCGGGAAGCGGCTCTACAGCCGCCTCATCGGGCGGCTGGCGCCCTACACGGGGACGATCGGGGCCGTGGTTCAGGAGCTCCGCGATGGCTACGCGCGGGTCACCCTGACCGACCGGCATGCGGTGAGAAATCACCTCTCCTGCATCCACGCGGTGGCTCTCGCCAACCTCGTAGAGCTCACGGGAAACCTCGCTCTCGGGTATTCACTGCCCGATGATGCCCGGTTCATCGTAGCCGGTATCGGCCTCGACTATCTCAAGAAGGCCCGCGGGACCATCACCGGCGAATGCCACACGCCCCCCATCCACTCCAGTGCCAAGCAGGAATACCAAATCAAGGTCACGCTGCGTGACGAGAGTGGTGATCTGGTCGTGGAGGGCACATTGCGTACCCTGGTGGGTCCGAAAAAGCGAGCGTAGCAGCGGCAGCATTGCCTGTTCACCTCGATCCCCGGAGAACGGCTCACGACGGGCGTGCTCGGCCACAGGATACCCGCTCGCCTGACTCCCTAAGACTACACACGACTCGGCTCGCCTTGCGTGGCCGAAGGCCCCCGGTGTTCCCGGCCACCTTTGACCTTCGCAAGGCGCCCCGTCCGACGCAGCCCCGCGTCGCGCCCCACCGTGCCCCGGCGCGTGTCAGTGCGCATCTAAGCGTTCGCGCTGCGGATTAGCTCTTGTGCTGCGGCTCTCGCCTGGTCGGTCACTGTGAGCCCGCCGAGCATCCGTGCAATCTCTTCCAGGCGCTCTGTCTGCGATAGAAGGCGGATATCGCTCTTGGTGCGCTCTCCCACGACCTCTTTGTGCACGCGGTAATGCGCGTCGGCGTATGCGGAAATCTGCGGCAAGTGTGTGATGCAGAGCACCTGGCTGTGCTGCGCAACCTCGTGGATCTTCCGGCCGATCACTTCGGCGACGGCGCCGCCGACTCCGGCGTCGACCTCGTCGAAGACATAAAGGCTTGCGGGGCCCAAGCCCGCCAGCACACGTTTGATCGCAAGCATCGCGCGCGACAGCTCTCCGCCGCTCGCGATCTTCCGCAGCGGCTTAGCCTCTTCGCCACGATTCGGAGCGATTAGAAGCTCTGCGTGGTCGATTCCCGTTGGCGAAAGGCGCGCACCTTGGACTTGGAGCTCCCGCGGACCCCCTTCCAGCGCAGCAAGCTCTACCGTGACCTTGGCTTCTCCCATGCCGAGCGACGAGAGCTCCTTGCTGATCGCTTTGCTCAGTTTGGTTGCGGCGGTTTGTCGTTTGCTCCGAAGCGCGAGCGCAGCACGCGCCGCCTCTTCGAGAGCCTCGTCGTACTCGCGCTGACAGCGGTCGAGGCGTTCCTCGTAGCGCTCCAGGGAGTCGAGCTCGCGTGCCGCCTGGTCGCGATAGGCGAGGATTTCGGCAGCGCTGTCGCCGTACTTTCTCTTCAGCCGCGACAACCGGTCGAGTTGCTCCTCGATCACGGCCAAGCGGTCAGGCTCGAATGAGAGGTCGCGCGCGTAGCTTCCCAACTCCGATGCTGCATCCTCGAGTTGCACGAGAGCCTCTCGGATTTGTCTCGCCATAGGCTCGAGGCTCGGATCAAAACCGGAAGCCTGCTCGACCGACGACGCTATGCGTGAGAGTGCTCCACAAATCGAGTCATCGTCCGAATAGAGATGCGCCTCGGCATCTCCTGCTGCAGTGCCCAGCTTTTCAGCGTGGCGGAGCCGCTGGCGTTCGACGAGGAGATCCTCTTCGTTGTCGAGGACTTCTCGAATCGTGTCGATCTCATCGACCTGAAAGCGCAGCAAATCTTCCCGGTCCACCTTGCCGCGTTCCTCGGTCACCACTTCCTCGAGCCGTGCTGCCTTGTCTACCAGCGTCGCGTACACTCGGCCCGCGTCTTCGAGCAGCGATGCATGGTTTGCGAAGGCATCGAGGTACGTCAGATGATGCCGTGCATCAGCGAGCGAGTGGTACTCGTGCTGTGAGGATATGTCCGCGAGGCCCTTGGTGACCTCTTTAACTGGGCCAGCGTGACGAGCCGCCCATTGACGTAGGCCCGTGTTCGACCGTTGGCGCTCACGACCCGGCGTATCAGCAGCTCGCCGTCGGTCTCCACACCCTGGTCCCGCAGGCCGCTCAACACGCTAGGCTGGTCGGCAAGGTCGAACAGCGCCTCGACTTCTGCCGCCTCAGCGTCGGTACGCACCACCTCGGGTCGACCTCTGGCGCCGAGCACGAGCTGCAGCGCATCGACCAAGATCGATTTTCCGGCGCCCGTTTCACCAGTGACGATGTTGAGCCCCGCTTCGAGCTCGACTTCGAGCGTTTCGATGATGGCGAAACTCCGTACGCGCAGGCACGTCAGCACGACGGGACCTCTAGCACAGGCGTTGCGTAGGTGCTGCACAAGCGCTAGCAATCGTTGCCAATGGCCTCTTCATCCGAAATTCGGGAATCGTTCTTGCAGTTCTTTGCCGAGCGGGGCCACGAGAGAGTTGCCTCCGGTCCGCTCGTTCCGCCCAACGACCCAACTTTGATGTTCGCCAACGCGGGCATGGTGCAGTTCAAGGATGTCTTCACCGGCAAAGAGGAGCGGCCGTACTCGCGTGCCACGTCTTCGCAGAAGTGCATAAGGATCAGTGGAAAACACAACGACCTCGAGAACGTAGGCGTCACCGCGAGGCACCACACGTTCTTCGAGATGCTCGGAAACTTTTCGTTCGGCAACTATTTCAAGCGCGACGCGATCAGGTTCGCCTGGGACTACTTCATCGAGACACTCGGACTCGATCCTGAACGCATCGTGGTCACCGTGTTCGGAGGCGAAGAAGGATTAGCACCGGCCGACGACGAGGCCGCAGCGATATGGAAGGATGTCACTGGCTTTCCGAACGAGCGCATCATTCGGTGCGGTGCCAAGGACAACTTCTGGCAAATGGGCGATACAGGCCCTTGCGGACCGTGCTCCGAGATTCACTACTGCTTGGGGCTCGATGAGATCGATCCGAGGACATTCGGCGAAGAACCCTCGGCGGACGGCCGCGGTTGGTTTGAGCTGTGGAACCTCGTCTTCATGCAGTTCGAGCGCCATGCCCATGGCGCCATGAGGCCGTTGCCCGCCCCGTCCATCGATACCGGCGCAGGGCTCGAACGGATTGCCGTCGTCAAACAAGGCGTGCTGAGCAATTATGACACCGACCTCCTCCGACCGCTCGTGGACTTAGCCGCTGAAATATCAGGGAAGCGATATCAGGGGACCCAATCCGAAGCCGACATCAGCATGCGGGTCATCGCGGATCATGCGCGGACCGCAGCGTTTTTGATTTCCGAGGGCGTCTTTCCCGACAAAGATGGGCGAGCTTACGTCCTACGCCGGGTGATGCGCCGCGCGATTCGTCACGGGCATCGCCTCGGTATCGGTGAGCCGTTCTTGCATCACTGCGCGCTTCGCGTCGTCGACGACATGGGTGACGTATACCCGCAGCTGACCGAGCGTCGTGCCCTCATCGAAGAAATCACCCATCAAGAGGAAGAGCGCTTTCGGCGTACCCTGGACCGTGGTCTCGACCTGATCGCCGAGAACGAGCAGTGGGTGGAACGCGATGGCATTCGCTCACTACCTGGCAAGGTTTCGTTCCGGCTCTACGACACTTACGGCTTCCCCCTCGATCTGCAGGAAGTCATCGGCAAGGAGCAGAAGTTCGAGATCGATCACGGTGGGTTCAACGAAGAGCTCGAGAAGGCGCGAGAACGCAGCCACGGCTCGAAGGTCGGTAGCAGCGCGGTAGCCGACGTTTATCCGGTGCTTGCCCAAGAGCTCGGCGCGGTCGAGTTCCTCGGGTATGACACCGAGCGCTCGGAGAGCAAAGTCCTCGCGTTGCTCCGTAACGGTGTTCGCGTGGATGCGCTCGGCCCGGGCGATGCCGGCGAACTCATCACGCGGGCAACGCCATTTTATCCCGAACAGGGCGGTCAAGTGGGGGATCGCGGGGTCATCGAGGCAGACGGTGCGCGCTTCGAAGTCGACGACACGCAGAAGCCCGTAGACGGCCTGATCATCCATCGAGGCAGCGTTCAGTCGGGCTCATTCACGCCCGGCGCTGCGGTCGGTCTGTGTGTCGACCACGAGCTTCGAAGTGCGACTCGCCGCAATCACAGTGCGACGCATCTCCTGCACTGGGCCCTGCGCCAGGTCGTGGGCGAAACCGCCACGCAGAAGGGCTCGCTCGTCGGCCCGAGCCGCCTCCGCTTCGACTACAGCGGCATGCGTCCCCTCACTGCAGCGGAGATGGAGAAGATCGAAAACCTCGTCAATGCTCGAGTGCTCGAGAACACCGAGATCACGACGGAGGCCTTGCCGATGGACGAAGCCAAGGAGCGCGGTGCAGTAGGCATCTTCGAGGAGAAGTACGGGGACGTGGTTCGAATGCTCCGCATCGGTCCCTCTCTCGAGCTCTGTGGCGGCACCCATGCACACCGCACCGGTGACATCGGATTGTTCAAGGTGCTCTCAGAGACGGGTCTTGCGGCTGGCGTACGCAGGATCGAGGCGACGACCGGATTGAACGCGCTCTGGCACCTGCGTCGCTTGGAGTACGAGCTCACCGGAACGGCATCGCTTCTCAAGGCACCCGCCCAACAGCTCCGCGAACGGGTCGAACGGCTCGTCGAGCAGCAGAAGGAGTCTCAGCGCGAAATCGAGCGACTCAAGCGCTCTTTGATGTCCGGTGACAGCGTCGATCTCTCCGCAGACGCGCGGGAGGTCGATGGCGCCCGCGTGCTAGGGGCTACTGTCGAGCTCGGTGATGCGGGCGCACTTCGCGAGATGGCCGATCAGCTGCGAGACCGGCTTGCTCCGGCGGTCATTCTGCTCGGGTCTGCCAGCAAGGATGGAAAGAAAGCCCTGCTGGTCTGCAGCGTTTCCAAGGCGCTCACCGATCGATACAAGGCCGGCGACATCGTCAAAGCCGCAGCGTTGGTCGTCGGGGGCAACGGAGGAGGGCGTTCGGATTTTGCCCAGGCCGGTGGTCCGAACCCGAGCAAGCTCGGTGAGGCGGTGACCAAGGTCTACGAGATCGTGGGAGCGGCCTAGGTGTCGCTTCGATCTTGGTTGCTTGGAGGTGCGATCAGCGCGTATCTTAGCTCGCGTCCTGCGAAGCATGCCTTGTACACTCTTGGCCGCTTGCTTCATGGTGGCCGTCGTCGCGCGCGTCTGTATTACCGTGCGGACGACCCCTACAGCCACTTGCTCATGCAGATCGCGCCACGCTTGGCGAGCGTATATGGGATCGAGATCGAGGTCATCCCCGTGGCGCACCCGAGCATCGCAGCCAATCCAGCGCCAGAGCTCCTGCTCCATCATGCGATTCGTGACGCCGTGATATTGGCCGAGAGCTACGGGCTGAGCTTCCCGCGTGACGCCGCGCCTCCGTCGGAAGATCGCATCCGGCGCGCCCATGCAGTGCTCCTGGAACGCCGTCCGGCCGAGGAGCAGATGCGCATTGCGATCGAGCTGGGCGAAGCGGTCTGGCGACCCGATGGGGCAGGTTTGGCCGCGATCGTCGAACGGTATGGGAGCCTCTCCGGTCAGGCCGTCCGTCCCGCGCTCGAAGCCAACTATTCCGCCCTCGAGCGCGCAGGGCACTACCAACCGGGCATGCTCTCCTACGGGGGCGAGTGGTATTGGGGTATCGACCGGCTCCACTACCTCGAGGAGAGGCTCCAGCGCGAAGGACTCAACGGTGGCCTCGGTCTCACCTTCGGCCTCTCGCCGCATCTGGCGTCGATGATTCGATCCTCCGACGGCGGCCTCGGCCCCATCGAAGCCTTCGTCTCATTCCGAAGCCCATATTCCTATCTGGCGATTCCGCAGCTGATCGGTCTCCGAGAGCGCTACGGCGTCGACGTCGTCATCCGACCGGTCCTGCCCATGGTCATGCGAGGCCTTCCCGTGTCGCGAGCGAAGAAGCTCTACATCATCCACGACGCCAAGCGTGAGGCGGATCGACTCGGGATCCCCTTTGGCCGTGCATGTGACCCATTGGGCAAGGGCATCGACTATTGCATGGCGGTGTTCTTCAATTGCGCGGTTGCCAAGGGGTTGGAGCTCGACCTCATGCGCTCTCTGATGCAGGGCATCTGGTCCGAAGCCCGCGACGTTGCCCGCATTCCCGATCTCGTGTTTCTGGCCGGACGAGTCGGGATCAGCGAGCCCGAAGTGAGGGCAGCCATCGACGACCCCAGTTGGAAGGAGAAGGCCGCGGCCAACCGCGACGCGCTGTCCGAGCTGGGTCTTTGGGGCGTGCCGTCGCTTCGAATCGGATCGTATTCCACCTGGGGACAGGACCGCTTTCCGCTCATCGAGGCCGAAATCGCTCACTTTTCTTCCCGGATCTGAGCTTCTTTTACGGCGAAAGACTTTACGGCACCCCGTTTTCCTGTGACATTGATTACGTGACCGATTCGGAACAGAGGCTGGCGGGGGTAGACCAGGCACTCGCGGAGCTCGGCAAGAGCGACGAGGAGATCTCCGCCCTACGAAAGCGTTTCGCCGGCGCGGAGGCCGTCGACTTGCAAGCGGTGGATGACGTTCTCAACACGCTGGCGGAAGCAGCTTCGATCGATGTCGCCGTTGCCAAGGCGCGCGCAGGAGAAGCACACACGCTCGCATCCGCGGACGCGGACTGGGAAAACGAGAACACCGAGGTGGAGATCATCGACGAGTCGGATTTCGTATTGCTCGTAGACGAGAGCGACCTCGAAGAGCTCGAGAGAGTCGGAGAAGACGACGCCGTCAAGACATCGCCCCCGGCGCTCCCGCAGCAGGGCGAAGACGACGAGGGATTCTTCAAGAAGCTCTTCGGCACTCGCCGAAGCAGCAACCGCCCCTAGTCGGATCTAGAAGTAGAACGTTGCCCCGAACGTGAGCACTCCACCGCCCGATGTGTCGGTGCTACGCGTTCCGTCGACGAACTCCGGCCGAGGGTCGTTGTCGATGCGATGGCGAAGAACGCCCCGAACATCGATGTTGAGTGCAAATGCCGGAGCGAGGCGGAGCTCGAGCCCGATTCCAGCCTGACCGCCCGCGTACGTCATGTGGCGAACCTCATTGAACGTGTCGACGCGACCGAACGAAACGCCGGGTCCGAGCAGGAAGTAGAATTGTACCTTGTGCTGCGGATTGACGAAGAAGAGGAAGTTCGCCGTGAGCGGGATCTCGGTGCGGTAGAAGCCCTGGTAGTCGTTGCCTACGAAGTAGCCCGAGCCCAGGTCGATGCCGACGTGCCCGCTGGGCCGAAAGCGGAGCGCGCCAGAGAAACCACCCATGAGGACCTGTGGTCCGAAGGTTCCGCCGACGTCGAAATGAAGTCCCACTTTGCGATCGCGTTTGGGCGGCTGGGGCGCTTGAATGACAGGCGGTTGCGAAGCCGCCTGGTGCTTGACGATGACCACGGTGGGGGGTTTCGTCCGGACGACCATCTGGGACGACGTGTCTTCAGGCCGGACGACGATGACGTCGGCGCGTGCGGCAATCGAGTTGGTGAGTACGACGACGGCGATGAAGGCAAAGAGAACGAGTCGGAGCATGGGGCCACCTCTCGCTCTTCTACGAGGAGGCCGAGTCAAACATTCAATCGCTCCGGGCGGCGGGAGAATTCGCCCTGTTTCAGGCTGTTGAAGCCCTCATCGAACGGACCGCCGATCTTCGAGCGCTCGTCCCAGCGTCACCTGGTCGGTGAACTCGAGCTCTCCTCCGTGTGGCACACCTGCCGCGATCCGAGACACTCGGACCGGCGACGAGGAGAGGGTTTCTGCGACGAAGAGCGCGGTGGCTTCTCCTTCGACGTTCAGCGGCGTCGCGATGATGATCTCTTTGACCTTTTCCTCTGCGATCCGGCGTTCGAGCGCGTCCAGCGGAAGCTGATCGGGCCCGACCCCATCGAGCGGAGCCAACAAGCCGTGCAAGACGTGATAGCGGCCCCGGAAGGTGCCGAGCGCTTCGAGCGCAATCAGGTCGGGAACTTTTGCGACCACGCAGATCACCGAGCCGTCCCGGCGTGGGTCTTGGCAGATTGTGCATCGCGACTCCGCACCGTAGTTGCCACAGCGCTCACACTGCGTGACCTCGTCGTGGATCGTGCCGAGCGCACGGCCTAGGGCTAAGGCGTACTGCGCGTCCCCTTCCAAGACGTGGAATGCCAATCGAGCCGCCGTTCGTCTACCGACCCCTGGAAGGCGCGACAACAGCGAGATCAGTGAGGCGATCGGGTCGTTCTGTGACATGGCTCAGCCGAGCCCGGGAATCGAGAGGCCCCCCGTGATCTTCTCGATTTCCGCGTCGACGTGCTCGCGTGCTTTGGTGAGTGCCGCGTTGGCGGCTGCGACGACCAGGTCTTGCACCATCTCCAGGTCTTCTTCCCTGAGTAGGGCTTGGTCGATTCGAATCTCGGCGAGCTCCGGGATGCCGTTCGCCACAGCGGTCACTTTGTCGTTGCCCGCGCTTGCTTCGAAGGTTTCCGCTTTGAGCTCTTCCCGACGCTTCTCGACCTTGCGTTGGACCCGGCCGGCCTGTCGCATGAGCTCTCCCATTCCTCCACGAAAGTTCATTCGATCCTCTCAGTCCGCTTCGATGTGCACTTTGAGCTTTCCAGCCGATTCTGGAAATATGTCGATCGCATCACGCACGCGGGGGTGGTTGAGCGCTTCCTTGCGCTTGGCCTCGACCTCCGCCTCTTTTCGCTGCGCAGCGACCGCGGCCACCGTCTTGGAGGTCGCATCGGGTTGCGCATCGAATCGGATCTCGATTTCGGGGCGCGCTCCGAGCTGTTGTTCTGCGATTCGCACGATCGCCGCGATCGATTCGGGCGACTCGGCTTGGCGTCCGTAGAATGACCCGGCCTTGAAGGAGAGCACGATCCGATCCGGTCCGACCGTCTTGGGAATCCCGTGCTCGAGCACGGCCGCGAGCGCCGGTTGCTGTTGCTCCAGAGTACCGACCAGCTCTTCCCACTCCTGCAGCGCGGCTCTTCGGATTGGGGTCAGTACGTCGCCGCTGCTGGTGTGAAAGCCGCCGGAGTGCTTGGTGGCGGGCATGATCGCTTGGTCGGGTTCAAGAGGTTTGGGTTCGGCTTTCCCCGCGGACTCCACTTTCGATTCGGGCTTCGGTCTGACCGGAGTTGGCGCAGGCTTGGGCTTCGGTTTGCGCGGGCGAGGATCACCGGAGGCACCCCCTGTGGGGCCTGGACCTCCTTGCAAGGCATCGAGCCGTGCGAGCAACTCCGAGACTGACTGAAGCGGGGGTCGCGTCGCGACACGGACCAAACCCATCTCGAGCATGAGCTTGGGGTTGGGGCTGTGGGCCATCTCATCCATTACGATCGAGGTCGCACGAAACGCGCGCTGCAGCTCCAGGATGTCGATGCTGCTGATGAGGGCCTCCGCGGCTTCACGCTCTTCGAGCACCCAACCGGCTGGATCGCCCGCCCCAAGCTTGAGCACGACCAAGTCTCGCAACAATTGCAATAGCTGTCGGGCGAAGTGCTGCATGTCGACGCCCTTGTCTGCGAGGCCGTCGATGGCTCCGACCACCTTGGCGCCGTCACCCTCGAGCACTGCGCCGGCCACGTTGTAGAGCGCCTCGCGTGCTGCGATGCCCAAGCTCGCAGCCACAGTGTCGGCGGTGATCCGGTCGTCGGAGATCGCGACGAGCTGATCGAGCAAGGTTAGGGCATCACGCATCGAGCCAGCCGCCTCACGGGAGACCACCGAGATCGCCTCTTCGTCCGCTGCGAGAGCTTCCGCATCGAGGATTGCACGGATTCGCTCCGCGATGAGCCGGTGCGGAATCAGTCGGAAGTCGTACTGCTGGCACCGCGAGCGGATGGTCACGGGAACCTTGTGACTCTCGGTGGTCGCAAAAATGAATTTCACGTGATCGGGAGGCTCTTCGAGCGTCTTCAAAAACGCATTGAACGCGCCGGTCGAAAGCATGTGAACCTCATCGACGATCACGATCTTGGAGCGGTCCCGCTGAGGACGGTACGGGAGAGATTCCTGAAGCCTACGGACATCCTCGACGCTGTTGTTCGAGGCGCCGTCGATTTCCTGTACGTCTACGTCGATGCCGGCTGTGATGTCGAGGCAGGGGCCGCACTCGTTGCATGGGGTCGAAGTTGGCCCCTTCTCGCAGTTGAGCGCCTTGGCAAGCAAACGGGCGGTGGTGGTCTTGCCGACGCCGCGAACCCCGGTGAAAAGAAATGCATGCGCAACGCGATCGGCGTCAATGGCGTTCGACAGCGTACGCGCAACATGCTCCTGACCGATCAGGTCTTCGAAGCTCTGCGGGCGGTATTTCCTTGCGAGAACGGTGTACGCCATGGGGCGGACGAGCCTATCACGGCTCTACGCCCGGCGCAGCCGCGCTCAGTCGGGCGCGCCCGGTTCCTGAGCACCGCCGTCCAGAGTCTCGTCGATCTCTTCGTCCTCGTCGTCCAGAGGTTCCTCGTCCTCGTCCTCGTCGTCGCCGCCGTCGGCATCCATGGCCTCCTGCATCATTTCTTCCATGGTGGGCATGCCGCCGCTATCGCCCTCGATGACCTCGCCCTCCTCGTCGAGCATGACGTTGGGATCTCCGCCCATGATCAAGTTACCCAGGCCGATCGAAAGCTGCGGGTACCACGTTATGAAGCCCAGACCGATCAACATCAGGCCTACGAAGGGAGCGACGCTTCGAATGATGTGTCCGAGACCCCTCTGGTACAGTGCGCTGGCAACGAAGAGGTTCAGACCGACGGGGGGCGTCAGATAGCCAATCTCGAGGTTGACGATGAAGATGATCCCGAAGTGCATCGGATCAACGCCCATCGAGGCTGCGATCGGCGCCAACAACGGCACGAAGACGAACATCGCGCTCAGGATGTCCATCATCATTCCAACGACGAGAAGGATCAGATTCAGCAGAACCAGGAACTGCCAGTGCGAGAGGTCCTTGCCTTGAATCCACGCGACCATGAGGTCGGGAATCTCTTCCTTCTGGAGGAATTCGCCGAGGGCGAGCGCCATGACCATGATCACGAGGAAGGAACCGAGGAACACACCGGTCTCGCCGAAGATGCCGGGAATAGCCTTGAGCTTGAGCGCGCGGTGCAGCCAGACCTCCACCACGATCGCATAGACTACGCTGATCGCCGACGCCTCGACCGCATTGAAGATGCCGCCGTAGATCCCGCCGAGAATCAAAATCGGGAACATGAGGGCCCAGAAACCGTCGCGAACACTCGCCACCAGTTTCTGGAACTTGAATGGCTGGGTCGGAACCTTGTCGACGATTCCCTGGTAGAAAGAATAACCGATGAGAATCGAGCCCATCACTAGGCCGGGACCAAAGCCGGACGCGAACAAGCGCTCGACCTCGATGACCGCAGTCTGATTGACGATCGGGTAGACGATCATCGGAATCGAAGGGGGAATCAGGATTCCCAGCGAACCGGCCGAGGTCAGCAGGCCGTGGGAGAACCGTTCGTTGTAGCCCTCTGCGATGAGGGCCGGGCCCATCATCGAGCCGATCGCCACCACCGTTGCTGGGCTCGAACCGCTGATCGCGGCGAAGAGCATACACGCGAGCACACCACTCATCGCCATGCCGCCAGGAACCCAGCCGATGAACGCCTGCGCGAACTCGATCAAGCGCTGACTGATCTGCCCTTTGCTCATGACCGCGCCGCTCATGATGAAGAACGGGATGGCGAGCAGTGTGGGGCTGTCGGCGAGGCTTCGAATGCCTTCGATGACGATCGTGAACTGGTTGAGGTCCCGGAAGCCACTCCAAAGGAAGAGGCTACCCAATGTGGCGACACCGATGAGGACGAACAGGGGCGACCCTACGAGCGCTGCTCCTAGGATCGCGGACGCCAAGATGCCGCCCTTGCCGAGAAACGGCAGGAACACGACGAGCGCTAGGATGATGAAGAAAGGGAGCTTTCGCTCGCGAGCGTCGGTCATCCCTCCGCTCCCTTCTGGGTAGCCTTCGTGGCGGCGACCAAGACCTCATCTTCGGGAGGTGCGCCGTAGGATCCGCCCATCAGGGTGCTAATCGCCGCGCCGATGTAGCGAATCGTCGTCATGGCGAACGCGGCTGGCACCGCAATGGTGGCGACCCAGTCGGGGATGTTGGTTTGCTCGAAGCGGCCCTCGAGCTGCAGGGCTTCCTTTGCGTATACGTAACCGAGCGCCGCCATGAAGAAACAGAATGCTGCGGTTGCGAGGTAACCGATCGCCTCCGTCCAACGTGACATCGATGGGGGGATGACGCGTTTGAGAGCCCCCACCTGAATGTGCTTTCCTTCGTGCGCACAGACGCTTGCGCCGAGGAAGCCGACCCAGAGCAGCATGATCAGGGACAGCTCCTTGGACCAGCTATAGCCGTCCGGGAAGTAGCTGACGGTGATGTAGACGTAGATCGCGGTGACCACGAAGAAAGCGATCAGGTGCTCGATCCAGCGCGGCGGGCGCTCCCGAAGCAGCTTGAAGAGCCACACACCGGCGCATAGCGCGTAGATCAACAAGTAGAACCAGCGCGATTGAAACCCGGGGCGAATCATGATCCACCCCAAGAGACCGAGAGCCGCGCAGGCTGCGATGCTTTCGAGGACGGGCTTGATGCGCGATTGCTTGCCGGTCCCCGCGGCATGTTTTTCCGCGGTCCAAAACGCAAAGTACACCAGCCCCACACCGACGATCGCAGTGGCAATCGGCCCAATCGCCGTGAGAGTCTTCATCGATTCGGGGCTCTCGATGTGGAAGATGCGAGCCGTGAGCTCAGCGACCTTGCTGTCCGGTGCGGCGAGGCGCCGGTACATGACGTCGAAGAAAACCATGATCGACGACACACCGAGGAACGTCCAAAGGACACCCATCTCGACCGCGAAAATCCAATCGTCGATGCGTCGGATGATGCCAAACGAGCCCTCGTAAGGGTTCTCTTTGCCCGGTTCCGCCATAGCGCCGGACGGTACGTTTGATCGAGCTGGCAATCAAGACTTGTTGGAGTAGGGTCGCAAAAGAGCTCATGCGTACGGTCATTCACGTCGACATGGACGCCTTTTTTGCGTCGGTGGAGCAGCTCGACCAACCGGATTTGCGCGGTAAGCCTGTTCTGGTTGGGGCGCGCTCGCGGAGGGGCGTCGTGACGGCGGCCTCTTACGAGGCTCGTCCATCGGGGGTGGGTTCGGCGATGTCGATGGTCGAGGCGCTCCGCCGTTGTCCACACGCAATCGTCGTTCCGCCTCGGCGCTGGCGCTACGCCGAGGTGAGCGATCAGGTTTTCGAAGTGTTTCGCCGGTATACCCCGTTGGTCGAGGGCCTATCGGTGGACGAGGCCTTCCTCGACGTGACCGGCAGCCACGCTCTCTTTGGGGGCGGAGCCGCGATCGCCCGTCGCATCAAGCAGGAAATCCGCACCGAGATCGGGCTGACCGCATCGGCCGGTGTCGCCCCGAACAAGTTCGCCGCCAAAATCGCGAGCGATATCGACAAACCGGACGGTCTGACCGTGGTTCCTCCAGGCGGGGTAGCGGAGTTCCTGGCACCACTGCCATTGGAGCGAATGTGGCGTGTGGGGCCTAAGGCGCGGGTGAGGCTCCGTGCGGCGGGTCTGCAGACCATTGGGGACTTGGCCCGCGCGGAAGTGAGCACTCTGCGGCAGCTGCTCGGTAGCTGGGGGCAGGTGGCCTGGGAGCTGGCGCGGGGTCTCGACGAGCGGCCTGTGGTCGTCGGCTCGCCGCCCAAGAGCCTCGGAAGCGAGCTCACGTTCGAGCGGGATTTGACCACGCGGGAGGCGCTCCTCAAACCAATCCTTCGGCAGTCGATGCACGTTGCCGATCGTCTCGTGTCGAAGGGGCTCTGGGCGCAGGTCGTGACGCTGAAGATCAAGTACGGGGACCATCGTATTTGCACCCGTCAGGCTCGCCTTCCCCGGGTGGTCTCGGACACCGACGCCATTTTTCGGGCTGCGAGCGATCTGCTGGCGCGGATCGATGCGCTCGGCACGGGCGTGCGGCTCACCGGGGTCTCGGTATCGGCATTGTCGAGGGCTCCTGATGCGGAGCTGTTTCCTGATCCCGCTCAGGCGAGGCGGGAGCGCTTGGCCGCGACCACGCAAGCGTTGCGAAAACGATTTGGAGCGGCTGGCATCACGCGCGCTTCCCTGATCGCCGAGCCTCTCGACGGCGGCGACTTGAAGAGCTGAGAAATGCGAACAATCACAGTGTGCATGTCCTCTATTTCAGAGTCGCGTTGACACCATCGAGCGTGGCCTCTACGGTCTTCTAGTCGCGCTCGAGACGCGACGCTCGAGGAGCCTCCACGGATGAACCCGCGACACACTAAGTTCATCTTCGTCACAGGGGGTGTTGTCAGCTCAATCGGAAAAGGCTTGGCCGCCGCTTCGATTGGCGCGCTCCTCGAAGCACGTGGGTTGCGGGTCACCAACATGAAGTTGGACCCATACATCAATGTCGATCCCGGTACGATGTCGCCCTTTCAGCATGGCGAGGTATTCGTCACCGACGACGGTGCAGAAACCGATCTCGACCTCGGTCACTACGAGCGCTTCACGAAGGCGACGATGACCAAGGCGAACAATTTCACCACCGGCCGCATCTACGACTCCGTGATTTCGAAAGAGCGCCGCGGGGAGTACCTCGGCGCTACGATTCAGGTGATTCCGCACATCACCGACGAGATCAAGGCACGAGTGCGCGAAGCGACACGCGACGTCGACGTGGCCATCGTCGAGGTTGGCGGCACCGTCGGTGACATCGAATCCCTCCCGTTCCTCGAGGCGGTTCGACAGCTGCGCGGAGAGCTCGGCCCGCAGAACAGCGTGTCGGTGCACGTGACGCTCGTCCCGCACATTGCGGCGGCCGGTGAGCTCAAGACCAAGCCCACGCAGCATTCGGTGAAAGAGCTCTTAGGCCTCGGAATTCAACCTGAGATTCTCTTGTGCCGGGTCGACCGCGAGCTTCCGCTCAACCTGAAAGAGAAGATCGCCCATTTTTGCAACGTCCCCGTCAAAGCCGTGATCGCAGCACCCGATGTGAGCGTGATCTACGAGCTCCCATTGACCCTTCACGAGCAGGGACTCGATCGCCTCTTGGCCGAGCGCCTCAACATCTGGTCGCGCGATCCGGACCTCTCGATCTGGAGGCGCACGGTCGATCGCTACGCGGCTCCCGACAGGGGCCGTGTCTCGATTGCGCTCGTTGGCAAGTACGTCCATCTGCGCGATTCGTACAAGTCGCTGCACGAGTCGTTGGTGCACGCGGCTCTCGAGTGCGATGTGAAGCTCGATCTGGACTACATCGATAGCGAAGAGCTCGAGAACGGTGATTTCGAAGCCCGGTTCGCAGGGCATGATGCGATCTTGGTGCCGGGTGGGTTCGGCGACCGCGGCGCCGAAGGGAAGATTCATGCGATTCAGTTCGCGCGGGAGAACGACATCCCGTTCTTTGGCATCTGCCTTGGCATGCAGATGGCGGTGGTCGAATACGCACGAAACGTTTGCGGGCTCGAGGGCGCCAACAGTGCTGAGTTCGATCCTGATGCGAAGAATCTAGTGGTCGACATCATGACCGACCAGCGCGGCATCGAGGACAAGGGCGCCACCATGCGGCTCGGTGCGTATCCCTGCGCGATCAAACCCGGCACCTTGGCCGCGCAGATCTACGGCAAGACGAAGATCAGTGAGCGCCACCGTCACCGGTACGAAGTGAACAACGAGTACCGGGAGCGCCTCGAAGCGGCAGGTCTGGTCCTGTGCGGCCTGTCGCCCGACGGGCGCCTCGTCGAGATGGTGGAGCTCCCAGGGCATCCCCACTTCGTCGGCTGCCAGTTCCATCCGGAGTTCAAGAGTAAACCGCACCAGCCACATCCTCTATTCACGAGTTTCGTGCGCGCCGCAGTCGACTACCATGCGCGAAAGGGCCACTCGCTTTCCGAGGCCACTGAGGCCCGCGCCAACTGATCCAGGGTCGATATCGACCTGAGTCAGCGCAAATCGGTCTGAGGCCGTCGCTTTTTTCTTCGTGCCGGGAACCTCGTCTATTCTTCGCCGCATGACTAAGCGATGGACTGGGGTGTTCGCGCTCGCGATGGCGTTGACCGCCTACGGGTGCGGAGGGGCAAATGGCGGTGACATTGGCGGCAGCGGTGGATCCGCTGGCACGGGCGGCGCTGGAGGGACCGGGGGTACTGGAGGGACCGGGGGTACTGGCGGCACCGGGGGTACCGGGGGTACCGGCGGCACCGGCGGGATGGCCGGCACCGGTGGAACAGGCGGCACCGTCGACCTGTGCATGGGCGTCGATTGCAGCGATGGGAACGACTGTACAGCGGATGCTTGCAACTCCGCGGACGGAACATGCTCCAATCCCAACGAGGCGGACGGGACGGCGTGCGACTTCGGGGGTGCCCCCGGCATCTGCGCGTCGGGAACTTGTGAGGACGCGATGCTCTGCGCCGGCGTCGACTGCAGCGACGCCAACGAGTGCACGATGGACCTCTGTGATCCCACCGACGGCTCATGCTCGAACCCCGCTGAAACCGATGGCACCACGTGCGATTTTGGAGGAGTCGGCGGCGTATGCACGGCCGGCGTATGCGAGGATGCGATGCTCTGTGCGGATGCGGCTACGCGTTGCAACGACGGGAACGCCTGCACCCAAGACGCTTGCAATCCGGTAGATGGGGCGTGTTCCAACACTGCCGTAGCCGATGGGACCACGTGTGACTTCGGCGGGGTCGGCGGCGTGTGCACGGCCGGCGTATGCGAGGATGCGATGCTTTGTGCAGATGCGGCTACGCGTTGCAACGACGGGAACGCCTGCACCCAAGACGCTTGCGATCCGGTAGATGGGGCGTGTTCCAATCCTAACGAGACCGACGGAACGGCTTGTGATGCCGGGGGTCTGCCGGGAACTTGTGGTGGCGGCGTTTGCACCGCGAGCTGCGGGCCAAGCGCGGGCATTAGCGTCTTGTTCCCGACATCGGGCGCGCCCACGCCGGTCTACACCAATACCGCCAATGGGTTCACGATCAGTGCGCCGGTTGGGGACGTAACCTTCAGCCTGGGCGGCATCGGAGCCAATGCAAATGGCAGCGCGAGCGCGATGGAGGCGAATGATGTGCTCACCATCGAGTTCTACGATGCGATGGGGACTCCGAGGACCGCGTCCAACGTCTCGATCTTGCTCCACCCAGGGGGTGCCCCTGGAAGCGTGCTCATCAGCATCGACGACGGTCCGCAAGGAGCCCCCGTTGCCGCCGTGCCGGGTAGCACCATCAACATCGCGCAGATCGGCATGCACAAGATCGAGATCCAGGTGCCTGACCTCGACCCCGCGGTCCTGTACTGGCAGGGCATGACATTCGACCACGATTGCCTCTGATCGTCCTTTGCTGACCACGACCGGCGAAGCCGTCCCAATTCGGGGCGGCTTTTGCCGTGATGGGACGCGGCTGCGGCGGGATCCTCGCCAGGTTCGCCTGTCAGGTTTAGGATCGCAGCATGACACGTCCGGGCCGCGCGAAATGGCTCACGATTCCGACTCGCATCGTGTTGGGATACATCGTGGTGCTGGTCGCCTTTGGCGTCGTTGGGGGCTTGAGCTTCCTTCAGCATCACCGCACGTCTCAGACGCTCGGTTTGCTCGAGGATGGATATCTGCCGTTGGCGTTGACCCTGAGCCAGGCCAAGGCGACGCAGAGCGTCTACGCCAATTTGGTGGAGCGAGCCCTGCAGTCAGAGCGAAGCACACCGACCAAGTCGTGGCTCCGCGCTGCACTACGCATTCGTCCTACGACGCTTCGGCGCGCCTATGACGGCGTGGACAAAGCTGAGGCTTTGGCCGCGGAGCTGGGCGAGGCGGCGCCGCTTCGTTCCGTTCGGCGTGAGCTCGACGCCATCGCCAAAGCCTATGGAGAGATCGATGCGAAGTACGAGTTGTTGTTCAACAGCGCGGACGAGGACGAAGAGGTAGTCGGGGACTTGTTGACCCAGATTCGGGGGACGGAGCAACGGATCGAGCGCAACTATGATCGCGCCTCGCAAAGCGTCCAACAGCGGATCTCCAGGACCAGCGCGTTGGCTGCCGCGCAGTCGCAGCGCGCTACGTTTCTCCTCGGGCTGCTCGGCCTGCTTTCGCTGATCGTTGGCATCGCGGTGGCGTTCCTATCGCAACGCCTGCTCAGGCCCATTCCGCTGTTGCATGAACGTGTGGCAGCCGTGGCGCGTGGGGACCTGTCGAGCGCGGTCGACATCAAGCGCAACGACGAGCTCGGCAAGCTCGTTGCAGAATTCGAGCGGATGGTTCTCGCCTTGGCGGCTCGAGATCAGAGCCTGCGCGAAGCCACGTTAGCGGAACAGCGGCTTCAGCTCATGCAGGTTCAGATCGTGGAGGCGCTGCGGGCGGCGATCCTCGTCGTCGATCGGGATCGGGTGATCAAAACCACCAACCCAGCGGCTGAGAACATTCTCGGGATCGGCGCGCGCGACGTGGGCTCGCCCATCGACGACACCTCGCTGCTTCGGCGCTTCCCCGGGCTTGCGCTCGCGATCGCGGATGTTTCGCAGGGGGCGGACGCGATCACGCTCGAAGGCGAGCGGATCGCGGGTTTCACAGAGCGCCTGGTCGACGTACTCGTGACGCCGTTCGGCGAAGAGGTAGGGGAGGGTGGTGTTCGCGGCGTCTTGGTAGTCGCCGACGACGTGTCCGACGCCATCGCGACGAAATCCAGGCTCATCCAAACGGAGCGATTGGCGGCTATCGGGCGTATGGCCGCTCACGTGACCCATGAAGTTCGTAACCCGCTGTCCAGCATCGGGCTCAACGTGGACATGCTCGGAGACGAGATCCGAGATTCGGGTCCGGAGAGCAAAGGGCTCTTGGAGTCCATACAGCAAGAGCTCGAGCGCCTAGAGAGCATTACCGAGGAGTATCTACGGTTGGCGCGCTTGCCCGAGCCCTCGCTCACCCCGGACGATCCGACCGACCTCTTGCGCGACACTGCCGAGTTCGTACGGCGTGAGATGGATGCTGCCGGAGTCGAGCTACGCTTGGATCTCGCGTCGCCGTTGCCCGCGGTCGCGATGGACGAGCCGCAGCTTCGGCAAGCGCTGCTCAACCTCTTGCGTAACGCACGTGAAGCCATGCCCAATGGGGGGACGGCGAAGCTCGAGGCATCGAGGTACGACGGTGGGGTGCGCATTCTAGTTCACGACGAAGGCGACGGCATCGTCGAGGAAGAACGCGAGCACGTTTTCGACATGTTCTATACCACGAAGGAGCGCGGCACGGGTCTTGGACTTCCGCTCACGCAGCAGATCGTCGTCGCGCATGGCGGACGGATCGCCTGCAGGGCTCGTCATCCCCGCGGAACGAGTTTCGAGATCTGGTTGCCTACCGCAGTGCAAACGACTAGTGGGTCGTCCGTGCGGAGGGTTGGATGACCAGAGTAGATGGGCGTTCCTACGACGCTCTGCGGCCCATTTCGATCGAAACCAACGTTCAGCGCAACCCCGAGGGTTCGCTGATCTATCGCTGCGGCGGCACAACTGTATTGATCGCAGCGTCGGTGTCTGACGGCGTGCCGGATTGGATGCGCGGCTCTGGACGGGGTTGGTTGACCGCTGAGTACGCAATGCATCCAAGGGCCAACCCCGAGCGGAACCGCCGCGACGGGCGCAACGGCAAAATCGACGGACGGACTTCCGAGATTCAACGGCTGGTGGGGCGTGCGCTCCGGGCCGCGATCGATTTCGACAAACTTGGAGAGCGAACGATTACCGTCGACTGTGACGTTCTCGATGCGGACGGAGGAACGCGGACGGCATCGATCACGGGCGGGATGGTCGCGATGACCATGGCGCTCGATCGGCTTCGCGCGTCGGGACTCGTCAGGAACGGCGTTTTGCGCGAGCCGATCGCTGCCATCAGCGTAGGGTTGCTCGATTCGCATCCGATGTTGGATCTCTGCTACACCGAAGACCGGGACGCCGAGGTGGACCTGAACGTCGTAGGCACGCCGCGGGGTGGCGTGGTCGAGGTCCAAGGAACAGCCGAGGGAGCGCCGATCCTCCGCGCGAAGCTCGATCAGATGATCGATTTGGCGCTCGGAGCGTTGCCAGCGCTCGCACAGGAGCAGCGCCGCACGCTCGCGGAGCTGGACATCGACATCGAACGATTGTTGCCCTGATGCGGATCCTCCTTGCGACGATGAACACGGGGAAGCTGCTCGAGTACCAACGGCTTCTTGCGGAAGTGCCCGGGCTCGAGCTCGAAACCATGGCGTCGCTTTCGGAGCCAGTAGAGGTGCTCGAGGACTGCGACACCTTTCGGGGCAACGCACGGAAGAAGGCGAGGGAGATCGCCGCGGTGGCCGGCATTGCGTGCCTCGCCGACGATAGTGGCCTCGAAGTGGCTGCCCTGGGAGGGCAGCCCGGCGTTCATTCCGCGCGCTACTCTGGCAAGGGCGCAACCGACGCACGCAACAACGAGAAGCTGCTCGAAGCGCTCAGCGATGTGCCCGATGGCAAACGCTCCGCTCGGTTTCGATGCGCGATCGTGGTGGTTGACGCCTCGGGGCGCGAGCTCGCTGCCGTCGAAGGGGCGTGCGAGGGTCGCATCGGGCGGCAAGCCGTAGGCAGTCACGGATTTGGCTATGACCCCCTGTTCGTTCCGGATGGATATGCGCAGACGATGGCGGAGCTCGGGCTCGGAACCAAGAACGCGATCAGCCATCGCGCGATCGCAGCGGCAAAGCTCGTGCCCCTGCTCCGGGAGTTGCGGAGCGGCTAGCCATCGGCTACCCAATGCGGCCGGACCGCAGTAAGAACGAGGTCACGGGGTGTAGCACAGCTTGGTAGTGCGCATGCTTTGGGAGCATGAGGTCGCTGGTTCGAATCCAGTCGCCCCGACTAATCATTTCAGGGACTTGCGGCGCTACCGCTCTTGGCGATCGGGGGCGGTTGACCTGACGTTGACATGAGGTGGCGCAACGGGACGTAACCGAAGGCCCGAGGCTAGGGAGTGAGCAAGGCGTCGTGCGCCGCCTGCACCTGTACCTGGTATGGCTCGCCTGCATCGAGCGCTGCCACCGCCGCATCGAGTTGCTCCAACGCGGCCGAAGCAGCCGACGCTTGGTCGCTCAGTCCCGCCCCTAGTGCGACGGCTTCCGTGGCATCGAGTTGGACGACGGCGCGCCGTAGATAGTCGCGCTTCGTGACCACGCTTGGTACTTCCGATTCAACGCGGCTCAGTAAATCCAGTGCTTGTTCGATCCCTGCAGATGCCTGCACCGTCGCTGGGAACGCTTCACTGGTCGCCGGCACGTAACGAGTCATCCCGTTGAGCGTGCCTTGGTAGACCATGCCATCGGGGCCTACAGTCGTTGCCGCGTAAACCGAGTTCTCGCAGGAATCGGGCACCTGCTGCAGCACTTCGGAGACACCCGGAAGAATCGCCGCGATACTGAGGTACTCCTGCGGACAAGCACCCGAACCGGCAGGAACCCAGACGCGCGACTCGCCTGTGTCGAAGTCGAGCCCTTCGAGCCCCCATTGACCGTCGCGCTGGCCCGCTCCGTAGACGAGACTCGAAGCCTCGCTGATGCTGGGGATACCGTTGGGGATGCTGATGTCGGAGTTCGCCCAAACGGTGGCACAGGTTCGTGTCTCCGGATCCCAGTCGATCCGCTCGACGCCGTGGGGGGCCTTCTCCGGGATGCCGCCCTCCAAGGCCGAGACGAGGTTTTGAGCCACCGCGCTGAGCGCGAGCGTCGACGGCGGATTCACGGTCGGATCGGTCAATAGATTGTTGACGAGGATGGACGCGTACCCGCGGACGGCGACCGATTGCTCGGAGATCGCCTCGGTCGCTCCGGTACCGAAGTCGACCGGAACTTCGCAAGCGATGCGCCGGTCCTTGCCCGGTGCGATGGGCTCCCAATCAGCCGGCACCTCATCTCGCCAAAACAATACCAAGCGCATAAGCGCCTGCCCGTCGGTGATCACGACGAAGCGGTCGTCGTCGGCATTGGTGCCCATGAGACTCGGGGTTGAGCCCGATCCTGGGCCCAAGCGAATCGGGCTGGGAACCTGGTCAGAGCTCTCGTATGCGGCCCGCCAAGCTCGAGTCAGTGTGTTGCCATCCCAGTTGAAGCGATACATCGCTGCGCTCGTAAGCACATAGATCGCGCCGTTCTCATCGGCGGCGATGCTGTTGGAGACGATCTCGAGCGCGCTTGCATTGGCGGTGGCGCAGTTGTCGTTGGTCGAGGCGACAGGGATCTCGCCGAGATTGTTGGGGTCCGCATCGGGCGAGATCACGAACAAGTTGCCGAGCTCAGTCACGATTGCGATGTTCCCGTCGTACGTCAGGGACATCCCTGCGATGACGTCGTTCGCATTGCAGAACACGTCGTCGGGTATGAAAATACGCTTCTCGAGCACGATTGGGGAGAAGCGGTCTCCGGCCACTTCATCGCCGAACAGTGACACGAAACGCGTCCGACCCACGACGAAGCGGTTCTTCGCGTCGATGCCGGTGTACGCGCCGCTCAGGCCTAGTCTGAACGTTGGAGGATTCGCCTCTCGCTCGGCGGGAACGTACCAGTCGATGATTTGGAAGGTCTCATGGTCGACTTTGACGATCGCGGCATCTGTACCGGTGACGGTTGACCAGACCGCGCGCCCGCCGTCTTCGTAAGGCGCGGTGAATGAACTGATGACCGGGACACCCGGACCCTCCAGCACGAGATGCTCACTCGTCGTCGCGTTAGCTACGGCCGGGCCAGGAAGCGCCGAGGAGCCTTGTGCATAGCTCCCTCGGTGCGAACCCGGCCAAGTCGTATCTCCGAACCCCGTGCTGCAAATCGGCTCGTGGGGTGCGAGCGGCGTCGTGCAAAGGCCGGACGTCTCGGTTGTGGGTGTGTAGCCCGTGCCGCTCGGGCTTCCGGAGGAGCACCCAAACGCAATCATCAGAGCCGGCAAGAGAAGAGCGCATCGATAGGACATGAGCCCGTCTTGTAGCAGGCGTTGCGCAGAGACCAAAGCGCTTCCGGACCGGGGAGCTCGGCCGGTAGGAAGTCAACGCAGCAATTTGCAAGGCGACGAACGCCCCAGGCAGCTTGCGAGGGTCAAGAACGCACGGCGCTTGTGCACCTCGAGCGAGGGCCCTAAGGATCGGCTCGTGTCCATGACCATGCCCAGTGAAGACGTTCTAGCCACCGCACTGATCGCACTGGTCTTCCTGGGCCTCGGGCTCGTCGTCGGCGAGTACGTAACATACCGACGCATGGTGCGGAAACTCGGAGAGCAGGGCCGGTGGGAGAGTCTACGGGGTTCGTCTCGGTGGGTGCGCTTTCGTGTCTTCTGGGGCGTCGATGAGCGTGGCAGCGATCCCGCGCTGAGGTGGCTATCTCGCCAGTACCGCGTCATCACCATCGCGTATGCAGTGGTCGTGGTTGCGGCGATGTTCATCATGACGCTCATCTTGCTGCCACCAATGGCCCTTCCAGCGAGATAGCTACGTGAGATTGGATGGCGGCCGCCTTGGCGGCTTCCCCGGCTGACTCGATTCTCGCGGGGTGCGCCTGAAGCACTTCGCGACTCGACACCTCACGCTGGCGAATCAGCTCTGCCGTTGCGATTGCGGATTGTTCGTACCGATCGCTGATGAGGCTTCCTCAGCCTCGCCGGCGTTGCGCATTTCAATAAGTGCGCTATAGTACATTCATATCGGGGAGGCGTTCGCAGCGAATACTCCTGCATGACGCCCCGAAAGCACGGCTCAAGTACGAGTCGTAGTGCCGACGCGCTGCGGCGGCCACTCGCGACAACCAAGCGCCCGCCGTTTGGATGCGCCCCGCTCATGGCGGTGTTGGACACCGAGTGGTTCCGCGCGCACCCAACAAAGGAATGAATTATGCCACAGCAAACTCAACAAACCGACTCGGTCAAGGCAAACGTCCAAACCGAGCTCAAGACGCTCAGATCCGATCTTCAGCGTGTCGCAGACGACATTCGCGGCAAGATCGATGAGGCCAGCAGCGAGGTGAAGGAAACCTGGAACAAGCTCGAGGCCCAGCGAGAACGCTTTGCAAAACAAGCAGAGACCGCTGCCGAGGAGACACGCGCGGATGTCAGTCAAATGGGTCAGGACCTCAAGCGCCGCCTCAACACGCTGCGCGACCAGCTAACCGCTGACTCCTCGAAAGGGACACAAGCGAAGGCGAAACCTTCGGCTAACGCACAGCGCTAAACGCTAAACTCCGCAATCGATTGGTTGCGGCCTGGGGGAGACGGGCGCTCTGCGGCGCGGCATGCGGCGCGTGGCGAGCGTCCTCTTTCCTCGTTTGGACCGAGTCATTCGGCTCTCCGCATGAGCGCTCTCAACTCATCGGGCGCATGCTGAAGGCCCACTTGCTCGGTCCTAGATACTATGTTGCGTGACTCACAGCGCAGACAGGACCAATGGAGACGACCCCGAGTGGCCGCTGTGGTACGCCGAGCACCTCCACGACCGACTCCTGTAGCTCGCTTAGCTCGGTTTTCACGTCAGCGATGGTGAGGGGCGAGAGCATCCCTTCCCCCGAGACCAGCCTTCGCTGAACGTCGCGTCTTGCACGGACGAATGCGCTTAGCGACGGCTCAGCTGCAAGTTCGACGACGTAAGCCTCTTCTGGCGTCGTCCCGCGGATCGTTCGGGAGCCGGTGCGCACGCGGCGAAAGGTTTGGCGGCCAGCTCGAGCACACCTGGCCCCGAGAACACTGGATCGACGAACATCGCGTCGGACTCGGGTCCTCCCCAGGTCCCACAGCGGTGCACCGTGTTTCCGATTTGAAGGATCCGTACGACGTCATGGCCGTCGAAATCGAGACGAAGCACCCCTTCGGGAAGGCCCTCCACGATACTGAGCGTCGCAGAATCCGCGATCGCAGGCTCGCGAAGGGTCATCGAGCCGCCACGGACCACGACGTCGCCGGCGCCTAGCGCGGTTGGCGACGTTACGATCAAGTCTGCATCCTCTACAATCACACCTCCCAGGAAATCGTTCTCGCCATTCAATACGATTCGTCCGCTGGCCAGACGAAGACCGCCCTCTCCCGTGAGATAGAGCGGCGCATTCCCATAAGAAGTACCATCGAACTCAGAAGGAGCGTTCTCGAAGACACGCACCAGCAAGGCGCCTCCATCATCCAAAATCGCTTCGTCGAGGGAGATGCGGCCGCGCAGGCGAGCAGCACGCGCCAGCACAGGGCGATATTTCTGCCGTGGGCTCAGACGCCGCTGAAGGACGCGCCCCTCTTCGCTCAAGGCGAACCAAATCGTGCCGGTTCCGACCCCGCCCGCCTTCGCGCGGGGATGAGGGCGGACCTTCGGCAAGGAGTAGCGCCCTGCCTCGTTCTTCCTCGAGTCGGGGTCGAAGTGCACGGTCGCGCTCGAGTCGACGACCGGTACGGCGATGACTTTGGCCGCTTTTTCGTGAAGCGTTCCGCGACCGTCGTAGTTCTTGGTCGTCGGGTCGACGACGGTTGGGGGTCCCGCCACGACAAAGACGTGTCCCGTGTCTGTGGGCGTGGGACGGCTCTCATCGGTCGGCTTGGCATACCGTCCCATTGCGTAGGCACCGATGTCGCCAGGCTGTAAGTCCTCGAAGTTCGGCACGGGCTCAAAGCCGGTCGCCTTCGCATGCTCACTGCGAAGGTAGTGCGTCACCACGAACGCTCGCGACCACGGTCTCCGACTTTCCCGCAAAACGAAGTCCTCGGAATAGGCCCGGTTGAGCTCATCCCATTGGCGCTGGGACTGCAAGACCGCTTCATGGAGCGGCGAGACCGTGTTGAGCGCGAAGCTGAGCCAACCAGAACAGTCGGTCGACGCGAGTGCAGAGTATGCATCGGTCGGCTCGGGCTGAACCCGTGGCTCACCCAGCCGCTTTCTCCAGCCCAGCAACCTCTGGTGACTATAGCTGTTGCTCACAGGCGGCTCCGCAGTGTGGTCGTTCAACACCTCGATCATGGAGGTCGAGAACTGGACCATGCTCTCGGACAGTTGTTCCGACGAGTCCGTGCTTGCACGGCGCGATCCCCGTTCCTCGACCGTGGTCGGTCCACGGTGCGCCGAAGCGCACGATGCTAGGAATATGAACATCGCAAGAACTGTTCTCGATAGCACGACTGGGCCCCCGTTCACCAACTCGACCGGGGCAAGCACCCGGCTGGTACACAGGCTAGTTGGAACGGACCGCCTGTACCAAATCCCTGGCCGCGTAGCCGGGTACGAGAACACGGAGCAGGAGAACGATCGGCCAAAGATCCGGCCGAGGTTGGCATGGGGCTAAGAGAGCACGCTCGGAGATTCGACACTCGAGCTTCATCCGTCATTTGCAAGCGCGGTCAGTGGAGCAAGCGGGCGTCGAAGCCACGCATCTTCAGGGCGCCCAGTAGCTGCTCGGCCTCCTCCTCGCCGCGCAGCTGGAGCACCATGTTCACAATCGCCGCTCGGGCGGACGAAGCACCGAACGCTCGCTGGTGGTTGAGCTCCACGATGTTGCTCTCGAGCTCGCCGAGAAGCTGCGTGACCTGTCCGAGAGCCCCCGGGATATCGGGGACCTCCACCTCGAGCCTGACGAGTCGATGGCTGCGAACCATGCCGCGCTGCAGGACGGACGAGAGCGTCATCATGTCGATGTTGCCGCCGCAGAGGATGGTCCCCACCGCCTGACCCTCAAAGCGCTCCGGGTGCCTGAGCAGCGCAGCCACGCCGGCTGCCCCCGCGCCTTCGACGACGGTCTTCTCGATTTCTGCCAGCATGAAGATCGCTCGTTCGATGTCTTGCTCTCTCACGAGGACGATGTCGTCGACATGACGCTTGATCAGCTCCATGGTCAGATTTCCCGGGGACTTGACGGCGATTCCGTCCGCAACCGTGCCACCGTTGGGAATGTCTTTGAAATCGAGGTCGTGAAAGATGTGATGAGCCGCCGGATACCGCTCGCTCTGGACCCCGATGACCTGAATGTCAGGAAGCAGCGCCTTGGCCGCTACCGCGACCCCCGAGATCAGGCCGCCACCACCAATGGGGACGAGCAGGGTGCCGATCTCATGGACGGCTTCGAGCATCTCCAGCCCCACCGTGCCCTGGCCGGCAATGACCGCGGGGTCGTCATAGGGGTGAACGAGTGTGAGACCCCGCTCCTGCGCGATGTTACCGGCGAAGGTCCGCGTCTCGTCGAACTGGCTGCCGTGAAGAATGACCTCGGCGCCGTGCGCCCGGGTCTGTTCGACCTTCGAATTGGGAGTGGTGCGCGGCATGACAATCGTTGCCGGAATGCCAAGACGGCTTCCATGATAGGCGACGGCCTGCGCGTGATTCCCCGCGGACATCGCGATCACACCGCGCTTGCGTTGCGCTGGCGTCAGGTCGAGCAGCCGGTTGATCGCGCCGCGCTCCTTGAATGATGAGGTAAACTGTTGATGTTCGAATTTCAGGTACAACTGTGCATGCGTCAGCGACGACAGCGTCTCGGATCGATCGAACCGCGTATGCACGATGCTCGATGAGATACGCTCATGAGCGCGGCGAATATCGTCGATGGTGACCGTCATGGTGATGCTTGGCAGAGGCAACGAAGCGCAAGTGTACGTGGTGCAGGCACCCGAGACGAGACGTCGGTCCCGAAGCGTCGGAGTGGCCTCTTCCCTCTAAATCTCGAAACGGAGGTGTGATACCGTGCATAGGAACATGCGTCGACCCATACCAGTCGTTCTCGCCGCCTCGATGTCGTTGGCGACTCTGCCATCGGCCGCGATGGCAGAGGAACCGGCTCCAGAGCCTGTCATAGAGGAGGCGGATCCAACGTCGGAGACCGCTCTCCCAGCCAAGTATCGGGCGACACTGGCAAAGCCGCCCAACGTAGAATGGTCGCTCACGGCGGAGCTCGGCTTCCTGGCGGTCGTGAGTCACATCGTCCAGTTCGGCGAGGACGGAACCCGTTTCAACTACCGTTCCGAAGGAGGACAAGACGTGCTCTTTCCCTTCTTTCGACTGAGCACCGATCTGAAGCTCAAGGGCCGGCATACGCTCATATTCCTGTACCAGCCGCTCAAGCTCGTTGGCGAAACGGTCTTGAGTGAAGACACGGTCTTCGACGACGTGCTCTTTCCCGCGGGCACGCCCCTCAATTCGGTCTACGGCTTTCCCTTCTGGCGCCTCAGCTACGCGTACGATTTTCTTCGACGCGCAGGCGACGAGGTCTCGATCGGGTTCGGCCTGCAGCTCCGCGATGCCACAATCACGTTCACCTCGGCCGATGGCACGTTGCGAGCTGACCGCCGAGACGTTGGTCCCGTACCGCTTCTGAAGTTCCGCGGACGATGGCTCTTCGAGAACGGTGTCTGGTGGGGCACCGAAATCGACGGAATCTATGCGCCCATCAGTGGCATCAACGGAAGCGACGAGAAGATCACCGGCGCGTTTCTCGATGCGAGCCTTCGTGTGGGCTACGACTTCACGAAGCGCGTGTCTGCGTACTTCAACGTGCGCTACCTCGGTGGCGGTGCTGAAGGCACCCAGAAGGACCCAACCCCTCCGAGCGATGGCTTCACCAAAAACTGGCTGCACTTCCTCACGTTCAGTCTGGGCATCGAGTTTCGCGCCGCGCAGGTCTTTGCTCCGAGCTCGTCCGCTGCGATGGAACCACAAGCGACGCTTCGCCGTCGATGAACTGGAAGCGCGGATGATGCTAGGCTTCCCCCGATGAGTAGTGACGACAAGCAGAGCGCCAAGCTCATCAACGCGCTGCTCGGGCGGGTCGACGTGGACGCACTCGTGGGGCAGGTCGAGCTCGACGAGCTCCTAACCCGGATCGACGTGAACGAGCTGCTCGATCGGGTCGAGCTCGATCGGCTGCTCGATCGGGTCGAGCTCGATCGGCTGCTCGACCGGGTCGATGTGGATCGTCTCCTCGATCGGGTCGACGTCGATCGTCTCCTCGATCGGGTCGATGTGAATCGGCTGCTGGACCGGGTCGATGTCCGATCGATCGCCGGGAGGGCCAACGTCGGCGATCTCGTCGCTCAAAGCACGAATCAGGTCGCCGGATCCACGTTGGACGTGGCGCGGCGCCAGGCAGTCGGCTTGGACACTTTGATCATGGGCCTCGTGGATCGGTTGCTGGGGCGCAACCTCGCGGAGCAACCGCTTGGACCGCCGGCTCTCGTTTCTGCTGAGAAGGAAGATCGGCCAGTGACCGCCTCCTCTCGCACCAAGATCAGCGGCTATTATGCCGGTCCCGTATCCCGCCTCTTGGCTTACCTCATCGACTCATTCCTGGTGTTCACCGGTGCGGGCTTGATCTCGGCGGCAGTCGTCGGCTCGATCAACCTCGTCCTCAGTGCCGAGCTCGAGTGGGACTGGAGAGCGGGCGTTCTTGGCGTTCTCGCGTTCTCCCTATGGTCGTTCACATACCTCTGGGTCGGCGTTGCGATCTCGGGTCGTACCGTTGGGATGAGCGTCTTGGGAATCAAGGTCGTCGGCAAGGAAGGAAAGCCCGTCAGCCCAGGCAACGCGGCGATTCGCGCCTTCCTACTTCCCTTCAGCGTGATTTCGGTGCTCGGCGTGCTCGGCGCGGTCTTCGATGCGAAGCAGCGGACACTTCACGACCTGGCCGCAAAGACCGCGGTCGTGTACGACTGGGGAGATCGCCCCGCAGAGCTTCCGACTCCCCTCAGCCAGTGGCTGTCCGACCACGGCGTTGAGGACGGTGCTTAGACTCGGGTGCGGAAACTGAGGCGTGCACTCGGGCCGCGGCGGCGCATCGTCCCATCGGACGATGGTCAGGTCTTCAGCGGTGCGCGGGGGGTCGCACGAACTCTCGGTGCATTGGACACATCCATTCGGCCTGCGGCACCGGAATGAAACGACCGCGCATCCGCGCGCTCCCACTGGCGCTGCAATGCGTCCGGGGCCCTGCCCTCGAGCAGCGCGCCCGGCTCGACGCGCTCGAGGATTTGGTCGAGGCACTTGGCCTCCGTCGGGCCGATGCGCTCATAGATATGGTGGGGAGCGAACGCGCGCGGGTGCTCGAGGCCGGCGGCCGATGTGAACTCGGCGAGAGACTCCAGCGTGCGACGATGAAAATGGTAGACACCATTGGCTTTCTGCTTGACCACCAGCGCCCGATAAAGCTTCGGATCTTGGGTGCATACACCCACTGGGCACTGGTTGGTGTGGCAGGTCTGGGCTTGTATGCAGCCCACCGCGAACATGAAAGGGCGCGCGGCGTTGCACCAATCTGCACCCATGGCCATGGCGATCGCAATGTCGAACGCGCTGAGGCGCTTTCCGCTCGCCGCCAGGCGGATTTGGTCCCGAAGTCCGCAGCCCATTAGTGCGTTGTTGGCGAACGAGAGACCTTCGCGCAGCGGCACACCCAGGCGATCCGAGAACTCCGAGGGGGCCGCGCCGGTGCCTCCTTCTGCGCCGTCGATCGTGATGAAGTCGGGCAAGAGCCCGGTCTCCAGCATCGCCTTGCATACCGACAAAAGCTCCACCGGATCGCCGATGCAGAGTTTGAGACCAACCGGCTTCCCCCCCGAAAGCGACCGAAGCCGCGAGACAAATTCCAGCAGCTCGACTGGAGTGCCGAAAGCGGTGTGAGCGCTGGGCGAGATGCAATCTTTTCCGGCCGGGACGCCACGTGATTCGGCGATCTCTTGGCTGACCTTGGCCGCCGGAAGAATACCGCCATGGCCCGGTTTGGCGCCCTGGGACAACTTGAGCTCGATCATTTTGACTTGATCGCTGCATACCGACTGTTGGAACCGGTCGGGATCGAACCGGCCGTCTTCGGTGCGGCAGCCGAAATAGCCCGTACCAAACTGAAAGATCAGGTCTCCACCGGGCTGGCGATGGTATCGACTGAGGCCTCCTTCGCCGGTGTTCTGTGCGAAACCCCCCATTTTGGCCCCGGTGTTGAGCGCAAGGATGGCGTTTGGGCTGAGCGCGCCAAAGCTCATCGCCGAGATGTTCAGGATCGATGCCGAGTAGGGCTTATCGCAGCGCTCCGTTCCCACCCGGACGCGCATGTTCTTTGCCGGATCTTCGATCGTGGAGCTCGGTTGGATCGAATGATTGATCCATCGGTAGCCGGAATCATAGACGTCGAGCTCCGTCCCGAAAGGCTTTGCATCGTTCACGCCCCGCGCGCGCTCGTACACCAGCGATCGCTGATCACGATTGAACGGACGCCCGTCGGTGTTGCTCTCGACGAAGTACTGATGAAGCTCCGGCCCCATGTCTTCGAGCGCGAAACGAAGGTGACCGAGGATCGGATAGTTGCGAAGTATGCTGTGCGTGGATTGGAAGTAGTCGTAGGAGCCGAGCGCGACGAGAGGCGCGAAGAGGATCAATCCAAACCAAAATGCAGGTGCGTAGAAACCGAGGACGAAGAGCGCGAACGCAACGAGAGCAACACTTGGAAGCACGTAGCCGCGTAGTTTGTGAATCATTCGACTCTTCCTGGCGCATATCGCGCCCCGTACCAAGAGGTCAAGCGCAGCCAGCTGCGCAGTTGCCGTGCGCTTGACTCGGTTCCGCTTTTGGTGCGTCTTATGGCATGGCCACTACGGAAGACGGAGATCCACCGGGCTCGACGGCCTCCTCCGGGCTAACCGAGCCGAAACCGAAGCCCGGTGTGCGGCCGGATCCAACTGGGAAGCGGCTGGCGGTTTTGTCTCTAGCGGCCACCGGAGTGGTGTACGGCGATATCGGTACGAGCCCGCTTTACGCAATCCGAGAGTGCTTCCACGGTGAATACGGCATAGCTCCCACCCCGTCCAACATCCTCGGCGTGCTCTCGCTGATGTTTTGGGCCCTCATCCTCGTCGTCAGCGTCAAGTATCTCGGCTTCATTTTGCGTGCGGACAACCGAGGAGAGGGTGGCGTGATCGCGTTGACTGCCCAACTCCGCAACCCCAGCGACGATGGTCGGGCCAACCGTTTCCTCGTCGGGATCGGGCTCTTTGCCGCGGCGCTTCTCTATGGCGATGGAATGATCACACCTGCGATCTCCGTGGTGAGCGCCATCGAGGGAGTCGGAGTGGCGTTTCCCGATCTGAAGGGCTGGATCATACCGATTGCGCTGGCTGTTTTGATCGCGCTCTTCTTGGCGCAACGGCTTGGGACACGCGGCGTGGGCGCGCTGTTCGGTCCCGTCATGTTGATATGGTTCGTCACTCTCGCCGTGCTCGGAATCGTCAACCTGGTTGCAGCGCCGCAAGTGCTGGCCGCGATCTCGCCGATCCACGCCGTCGATTTCTTGAGGCGGAATTCGATCGAGGGTTTTTTGGTCCTCGGCGCGGTATTTCTGGTCGTCACAGGCGCAGAAGCGCTTTTTGCGGACATGGGTCACTTCGGCACGCGACCCATTCGACTGCCTTGGTATGGCTTCGTGCTTCCGTCGTTGCTGTGCAACTATTTCGGTCAGGCTGCGGTCCTCTATCGCCGGCCCGCGGCGGTCGAGCACCCGTTCTACGCTCTCGTGCCCGACTGGGCCACCGTTCCACTCATCGTCCTCGCGACTGTCGCAACTGTCATCGCCTCTCAAGCGGTGATCTCCGGAGCCTTTTCACTGACGAGGCAGGCTATTCAAATGGGATACCTCCCGAGAATGAACGTCGTGCACACCTCGCCGAGCGAAATCGGTCAAATCTACATTCCTCAGGTCAACTGGATCCTGCTCGTATCGGTCGTCGCGCTGGTACTGGGCTTTCGAAGCTCGAGTCAACTCGCTGCGGCCTACGGCGTCGCGGTCACCGCGACCATGACGATAACCAGCATCCTCTTCTTTTCGGTGGCAAGACGTCGTTGGGGTTGGCGTCTACGCTTCCTCGTTCCCTTGACGATCGGCTTCCTCGTGGTCGACCTCGCCTTCTTTGGGGCAAACGTGAGTAAGATCATGCACGGCGCGTGGTTCCCCCTCCTCGTAGGCGGAATCGTCTTCGGAATCATGACGACCTGGCGCAAGGGACGGCGCCTTCTTGCCGAACGGCTGCACGGAGGTAGTCCGCGAATCGATCAATTTCTCAAAGAGATCAGTGAGCACCTTCCACGACGGGTTCCCGGCAAGGCCATCTACTTGGCTAGCGAACCCCTGGGGGTGCCAGCGCCGTTGTTGATCAACCTGGAGCGGAACAAGGTTCTCCACGAACACGTCGCGATCCTCAACGTTCAGACACAGCACATCCCGCGCGTCGAACGAGCGGACAAGGTCCAAGTTTACCCCCTCGGTGAAGGGTTCTGGGGCGTCACGGTTCAATACGGCTTCATGGAGGAGCCTAACGTGCCCTATGCGCTTGCCCTCGCGCGCGAGGAGGGTCTCGACTTCGAGCTCGACGAGGTGGTCTTTTTCCTCGGGCGCGAAAGCATCGTGCCCCACAGGCGTCCGGTCATGTCGTACTGGCGTGAGGTCCTGTTTGCGTTCTTGTCGCGCAATGCAATGGATGCGACCCGGTTTTTCAAGATCCCGCCGGACCAGGTCGTAGAGGTCGGGGCGCGGGTCGAAATATGACCGTTCCGATCAACTTTCACCCAAGCAATCTTCTGCGGACTATCAATTTCCACCGACTCCTGGGGGCGTACCGCTCCATCCTCGACACCGATCGCTTTACCTAACGACAGCCGCTGGGTGCATCGCTGCCGCAAGCGCGTTCAGTCCGGCTCGAGATCCACGTGCTGGGCCTCCGGTACGGCCTCGGCAAGCTCTGTTTCGAGGCGGTCTATTTCATCCCCGATCGCGTCGGTGACCTCCCTTCCGAATTCCACCAGAAGTCGCTCGAGCGCCTCCGGCCCAGTCAGGGACGACCAAGCCGAGCTCAGATCGGTTCCTTTGAGGAGCCGTCGCGCAAGCGCGCGACCATCGAAAGTGACCTCGGCTTTGAAACGGATCGCGTCCGCAGCGAGCTGTGAGACCTTCACGTCGTGAATCTTCGAGACGACTGGACTGCCTTCAACGATCGCAAGCATTCGGGCCACCGACTCCGATGATGGCGTCGGCCCGAGGAGGAGTCGCCGATTTCGATTGATGAGAAACATCGCGGACGCGCCGAGCAGCAGTCCGATGGCGACCGAGGCAGCGCCATCCCAAGCAGCGTTCCCCGTGAGTCGGGCCAAGCCGATCCCCGCACCGGCGAGCAGAACGCCGAAAACGGCTGAAGCATCTTCGAGCACCACCGCGACTCCCATCGGGTCGGGACCGGTTCCGATGTACCGCCAGACCGTCTGGTTCGCATCGCGCGCCGCGCTCCGAACCGCGGACAATCCGACCGCGAAGGAGATACTTTCTGCCACCGAGGACACAAGCAGGATGCCTAGGCCCCAGCCGAAGTGCGCGAGGGGTTCGGGCGTCCAGACTTGCTCCACCCCGCGAACGACTGACACGCCGCTTCCGACGAAGAGCACTCCGGCGGCCGAAAGAAGCGCCCATATGTAGCGTGATCGACCAAATCCGTACGGGTATTTGCTGTCGGGCGCGCGTCGCGAGCGCGCGATTCCGAGCAGCAGGAGGCCTTGATTGGTGAGGTCCGCCGTGGAGTGGAGCACTTCCGCCATGATTGCGGTCGATCCGGTCAGCAGGAACGCGGCAAACTTGGCGGCGGCGAGGGCGAAATCGACCGATATCGCGACCGCCACAGCACGCGAGCTTGTCGTCACCCGCGCACTATAGCCTCGATCCCTACCGCTCTGAAGCCGAAACCGACCACTGCGTGATAACCTATCCCCTGGATGACCGAGCGAGGGGACTCTGATATTGCCCACGAGGTCTTGCGAACGATTCGTCAGATCGTCCGCAAGATCTCCGAGCATTCGAAAACGCTCTACCGCGAAGTGGGACTTACCGTGCCACAGCTCATGTGTCTGAAGGCGATCGGAGAGCTCGAAACCGATTCGCCGGAGATCACGGTCATGATGGTCGCCGAACGGGTGCAGCTCTCGCCCGCCACCGCTTCGCGCATCATCGACCGCCTCGTGCGCGCTAAACTGGTCGTGCGCGAGAGACGGGCCAAGGACCGCCGGAAGGTCTGCCTTTCGTTGACCGCGTCGGGGCTAGAAAGCTTTCAGACTTTGCCGGTTCCGCTCCAGGAGATGTTCATTCGAAGACTTTCGGCGCTGCCTCGAACGGAACGTGAAGCGCTCCTCCAGTCTCTTCGCCGAATTGCGGAGCTCATGGAAGCCGTCGAGATCGATGCCGCGCCCATTCTGACCCCCGAAATCGACGTCAAAGTCGACGTGCCCGGAACCTAGAGTGCAATTGGGTCGCTGCTTGCGCGATCGCATAGAGCACGAACGGAGCGACCATACCGGGGAGCAGCTTGAACACACTTTCGTTCCACGGAGATGCTTCCCAGAACAACACCGTGCCGAGGCCGGCACTCATCATGCCGAGCGCGAGAGGCGTGGATACGGGACGGCCGAAGACGCGGAGAAGCACCAACGGGCCTAGAGTCGCTCCAAGCGCGGACCAGGCCCGAAGAACGAGGTCGAACACGCCGTCCGCTGCCGACAAGGCAAGCGAGAGGGCGAGCACCGTGATGACGGTCGTGGCGGCCTTGGATGCCGTGTATGAGTTTCGCCAGCGAGGCGCGATGTCTTGAGTGATCGCCGCCGAACAGGACAGGACCTGCGAGTCCGCCGTGGACATGGTGGCTGAAAACAGTCCGGCGAGAACCAGCCCGACCAGCGCATCGGGTAAGAGCGTCTCGGCCATTCGAGGAAACGCAAGCTCCGCGGTCTGCACGACGCTGCCGGTCGCGGCGTGCTCCCCGGAGGCGAGCTCCGGGAGAAGCACGCGTGAATACAGGCCGACCAGCACTGCGAGGCAGCTGAACGGGACGTACCAAAGAAAGTAGATTCGCCGTGCGCGAGGGATCGCCGAGGCCGATTCGATCGCCATGCTCCGGGCGAGGATATGCGGTTGGCCTACCACTCCAAGACCGCCGAAGACGAATCCAACGAGATACCATCCAAAGCCCAGCCTGAGGTCGGTCGGCATCCAGTCCATCAACGCGGGATCGATTTGGCTCAAGCGTTGCGCGAGGGTCCCAGGGTGGCCGACTTCACTCCAGGATGCGGCGAGCATGATCCCCATTCCTGCGATCATCACGATCGCTTGTGCGGCGTCGGTCCAAATCGATGCTCGCAGTCCGCCCGAGAAGCAATAGAGCAAGACGATCATCGCTCCGAGGATCGCGCCGCCGGACGCAGGCCAGTCGAAGAGGACTTGAAGGGCGGTGCTTCCGGCTTTGAGCTGCGCAGCCGCGTATCCGCCCAAGAACAACAGCGTGAGCGCGCCCGTGCTGATCGAAAGGGCTTTCACGACTCGGCGGTCGTCATTGGTGGCGATGAGCGCAGGCGTAGAACATGCGCCGAGGGCACCGGACACGAGCCGTACCCGCCCGTGGACCCAGCGCCAGGCGACCCAATCTCCAACGATCCATCCAAGCTGAAGCCAGACGGCCTGCACACCGAAGCGATAGGCGAAGCCAATCAGGCCGATGAACATGAACCCGCTGTTGTTGGTGGCAGCCGAGGACAGCGCGGTGAGCCAAGGAGAAACCTTTCTGCCCGCGACCAGATAGTCCTCCGAGGTCGCCTCCCTGTGCCTTGCCGAAAGGAGGCCGATGATCGTGAAGCCGAGCAGGCAGACGGTGAATGTCAGTGCGGTCGTCACGTTCCGAAGGCAGCCGTGATACCGGCTCGCAGCATTGCAGCGCCTAGCGTCGCGAGCACCAGGCTCATCACCTTTCCGATAGCGCGGCACGAGCCCTCACCAAGCATGGAAAGCAGTCGGTTTCCGACTAGCAGAACCAGAGCATTGAGCAGCCCATTGGCCGCGATCGCCGTCCCGACGGCCACCGGACCATGCACCTCGGTTAGAACCAAGACCATCGAGAGGGTCGCCGGCCCCACTAGGATGGGTACGCCGAGCGGCGCGATTGCTGGTGCTAGGTCCGCGTCGACCGTCACCTGGCGTCGACTGCTGCGCAGCCGGGAGAAGAGGATGTCGTGTGTGGCGTAAGCTATCAAGATGATGCCGCCTGCCACGCGCAAATCGCCAAGTGTGAGGGACAGGCTTCGGAACAGCAGCGGCGCCACCAGCATGAAGCCCAATGCGACGAGATTGCCGCCCAAGAGCGCTCGCAGTGAATAGCGCCGTGCTTCTTGACCGGGGAGGCTTGCGGTGTGCTCCTGCACGGCTGGCAAGATGGGAAGGACGTTCGAGACGGCCAACAAGGCGATGAACGAACGGACGATGTCGTCCAAGCCTATCCCGGCGAGCTGCGTCACGTCAGCGACAACGCATTGCGTTCAGCGAGAAACCGCGGGCGGGGTGGGAGCCCGCAAAAGGGATCGACCAGTGCATTCTCAACTGAGTTGAAAACCAGGAACACGTTATGACGAGGGAAGGGCGACATGTTGCCGCTCGAACCGTGCATCGTGTTGCTGTCGAAAAAGACCACCGAGCCGGGCGGACCGAGGACCTGCACGGGTTTTCTCCTCTCCATAAGCCACGCCAGCGCGTCAGGAGTGGGCACTCCGTAGCGCTGATCACGAAGAGATTCTTTGTAGTGCTCCGATGGAGTGCGACCCGGACAGCGCAGATAGAATTGCTGCGAACCCGGAACTAGCATGAGCGGTCCGTTGAGTGGCGTATTTTCGGTGAGCAGGATCGAGGCGCTGATCGCTCGCATGAGCGGCATTCCGTCCTCGACGTGCCAGGTTTCGAAGTCGGAGTGCCAGGGAAATGCGCGCCCGTCGAAGGCATGTTTGTAGTTGATGCGCGACTGGTGAACGTAGATGTCGCCATCGAGGATTTGCCTGGCCGTATCGACGAGACGGGGATCTTGCGCGATGTTCTCGAATACCGGTGAGGTCTGGTGCACCCGGAAGATCGACCGAAGCGCTCCGGCGCCAGGTTCGCTCACGACTTCGTCATCCGGCCGTCCGACGTAGACTGATGGCAGCCGCAATAGCTCGTCCATCATTGTTGCGACTTCCTCGTCGTCGAACAGCCGCTCCCGGACGATGAACCCGTCTGCTTCGTACTGCCCGAGCTCCCTTGACGAGAGCGGCCCAGGAGTGGACCCCCAGACGACCGGATCTCTACGTTCGATCACGCTCGTGTCGTGCCCTTCACGAGATGAGTACGGATCCGAAGTCATCCTACTCACCGGCGGCATCAAATGCGTCGAGGAGGGGGTATGCGCCATGCTCGTCGTGTACCTCTTGCCCCGTGAGGGGGGGATTGAAGACGCACACGAGGCGAAGCTTCGTTTCCGCGAAAAGTATGTGCTCGTCGTGAGCGTTCAAGGCGTACACCGTGCCAGGCTGGATCGAGAACGTCTCCCCAGTGGACCGGTCGCTGATGCTGCCCTTGCCTTCGATGCAGTACACCGCCTCGAGATGGTTCTTGTAGTGCATGGGCAGGCTTGCGCCGGCTGCAATCACGGTGTCGTGGAGCGAGAAACCCATCCCGTCACGCTCCAGCAGCAGTCTGCGGCTGGTCCACTTGTCGGTGATCACGGCGTTCGGCCCGTCAGCGAAATCCGTCAGACGACGGACAATCATTCGGCAGCTCCGGCACTGCTTGCCAAGGAGAGCTGGCCGAGCCTCGAGCTCGCCGATCTGCCGTCGAGGACGACTTCCATGGCGCGGCGCAGTCTGTCCAGCCCCTCTTCGAGGATATCGGGTTGAATCGTGAGTGGTGGAAGGACCTTGAGGACTTCGTCCTGGGCGCCTGCGGTTTCGATCAGCACGCCGAGGTCAAATGCTTCTCGGCAAACGGAGGCTGTCGTCTCGGAATCGAGGCACAATCCCTGAATGAGGCCTTTGCCTCGCACCTCCCCGCCGAAATCATCTGCGAGTGATTGGAGGGCGGATCGCAATACTCGGCCCTTCTCTCGCACAGCTCGCTCTAGACGCGCATCGGTCCAGTACCGGTCGAGTGTCGCGCGGGCCGTCACGAAAGCGAGGTTGTTGCCGCGAAACGTTCCGTTGTGCTCACCGGGCTTCCAGATATCTAGTGATCGCCGAAACAAGGTGAGTGCGAAAGGAAGGCCGTAGCCCGACAGGGCCTTGGAGAGACAGACGATATCCGGCTCGATGCCGGCCTCTTCGAAGCTGAAGAAGGGGCCAGTTCGTCCACAGCCCACCTGGATGTCGTCGACCACGAGCAGAGCCCCATGCTTGCGGGCGAGCGCTTGGAGGTCCCGCAACCAAGAGGCGCTGGCCACGTTGATTCCACCCTCGGCCTGAACCGTCTCGACGATGAAGGCGGCAGGGGCGTCCACGCCGCTGGATGCGTCCGACAACAAGGTATCGGCGTATTCGATGGTGTCGACGTCGTCCCCGAAGTATCCGTCAAACGGCATGCGCGTGACATGCGTAAGCGGAACCCCAGCGCCCGATCGTTTGCTCTGATTGCCGGTCAGGGCCAGCGAGCCGAGCGTCATTCCGTGAAAGCCATTGGTGAACGCGACCACGCCCACTCGCCCGGTGATTTTGCGCGCGAGCTTCAGTGCGGACTCTACCGCGTTGGTTCCCGTCGGCCCCGGAAACATGATCTTGTAGTCCAGTCCACGCGGCCTGAGAATCATTCGCTCGAAGGTTTCGAGGAAATCGCCTTTCGCCTTCGTCGCCATGTCGAGGCCGTGGGTGATGCCGTCGTCCGCGATGTACTCCATCAATGCTGTCTTCAGACGCTCGTTGTTGTGGCCGTAGCTCATCACTCCGGCGCCCGCGAAGAAGTCGATGTACTCCTCGCCGTTGTCCGCGATGACGCACGAGCCTTTCGCCTGAGAGAAGATCTCTGGAAAAGATCGGCAGTAGCTTCTCACTTTGGATTCGAGTCGCTCAAAGGGTTCCATGCGGTCTCTCCAGTTTCATCGTCTTTTCCGGGTTGATCGGTCCGATGCGCAATAGGTCCTCGCTTTCATGTTGCAGTGGTGAGAAGAGGCCCGACGAGAAGCCCGTCGTCACGGCGCAGGTCGCGCCGAGGTCGCGGGCAAGACCGTCGAACAGACGCTTGGACGCCGAGTTGGACGAGCCCACGGTGGCTTCGAGGTATTCGACGCCGTCACAGCCTGGGCACTGAATCAGCGCATGGAGCATGGCATTGGCAACACCTTGCCCTCGCAATGTGGCGTCCACGCCGATCTGCCAAACGAACACGGTTTGGAGGTCCGTCGGAGGTCGATACGCCCAGACGAACGCGATGATCCGGCCCTCGAGCTCCGCGACGAGGGAAGTGTCCGCAAAGTGAGATCCGAGGAGCAAGTACGCGTAGCAGGAGTTCTCTTCGAGTGATTCCGAGCGTTGCACCAACTGCCAGATTGCCGAGCCATCCTGGGGCTTCGGGCGGCGGATCTGGACGCGTAGTTGCTTGTCGCGGGAATGTCCGTTCAGATGCGGGCGAGCAATTCTCACGGCGGGCAGCACCTTGCTACGACAATGAATGCTAGGCAAATTAATGCTGTAACAAATAAAGATAAGTGCCTGTGATTATTAGCAAAAAAAATGGAACTAAGAGAAACTGGTGCTGCCCCCGCCTCCGCGGGCACATCGCGGCACGTCAGTGCCGGGATATCGGAAGCCCTTACTCGGCCGCGTGACTCGATTGCTCCGATTCCGTGGAAGCAGCGCTGCGGTTGCTCTCAGCGCGCGCGCCTCCGCTCGGGCCGTTCACGAACAGCGTCTGGGTCGGGAACGCGAATTCGATGCCTTCATCTTCGAAACGTTCGTAGATGCGTAAATTGATGCCTTGCTGAACGTCCATGTAGAAGTTGTAGTCACGATCCAGGACATTGCGCGGGAGGTTGGTCGGAGGTGCTTCTCGCGCGTGAGGGCCGCGTGCGATGAAAGTCCATCTATGTGACGTTTCGAGGCATGGAACGGACCGATACGGTCGAGAAGTCCGTTCGGGACGAGTTTGTGAAGCGACAACAGGATCCATGACCAGATCACCTATTGCGGCGTGACCGTGGATGCGGTCGTGGTACTTCTCCTCTGGTTCTGGATCTCGGCTTTCGTGGTCCTGCTGGGAGCCGAGCTCGACGCCGAGATCGAGCGTCGGAGTATGACGAACGCAGATGCGGCAACATAGCTTCGGGAGGTAAGCATGGATTTCAAGACCGCTTACGAAAAGGTCGTCGACAAGCTCTATGGCTGGGTGGAAGGCTTCATCGAGATGCTCCCCAATTTGGCGGTTGCTCTACTTGTAGCGGTCGTCTTTTGGTTCTTGTCGGTTCTCGTCGCGAGAACGTCACAACGCGCACTCACACGTTTGGGCGTGCGACCCAGTATCCGGGGTCTAATCGCCACGATCGCGAGGTTCGGGATCTTGTTCACGGGCCTGATGGTAGCGCTCGGCATTCTCAATCTCGACAAGGCTCTTACCTCTGTTCTTGCCGGCGCCGGGATTATTGGTCTAGCACTGGGTTTCGCATTTCAGGACTTGGCCGCGAATTTCATTTCCGGAGTAGGGCTGTCGATCCACCGGACCGATCCCTTCAAGGTCGGCGACCTCATCGAAACGAACGACGTGCTCGGCACCGTCGAGCGGATCACCCTTCGGACCACCGAGCTTCGGACCTTGGACGGCAAACAGGTCACGATTCCAAATAAGCAAGTCTACCAAAATCACCTCACCAACCACTCGTTCACCGGTGAACGTCGCATCGATCTTCACTGCGGCATTTCCTATGGCGACGATCTCGAGAAGGTGCGGCGGGTTTCGCTCGCGGCGGTCGGGAGCATCGAGAAGCGCAACAAGTCCAAGGATGTGGAGATCTACTTCGAGGAATTCGGGGACAGCTCGATCAACTTCGTGATCTGGTTCTGGATCACATTCGAAAAGCAGACGGACTACTTGGGTGCGACGAGTGAAGCCGTTCTACGGCTCAAGAAGGCGTTCGACGAGAACGACATCACGATTCCGTTCCCCATTCGGACCCTGGATTTCGGCATCAAGGGCGGCAAAAGTCTGAGCGAGTCGATTCGGACGAAGCAGTGAGCGCGATCATCGCTTGAACCGAAAGGTGGTCCGAAGCAGCTCGCCGACGTCAGCCGTTTTTGCGCTTTGCACTTCTCAACGCCGCGAGCTTCGATCCTCTTGACCTCATCGGTCTCGAGGGGGACGCTCTCTTCAATCGACTGATGGAGGTTCCAGATGGCCAATCTGCAAATCCACGCCGCGGATGGTACGTCGCCCCGGCAGGGTGCGCTGAAGCGCGCCGCAGTCCTCCTGTACGGGGTAGGCGTCTATCTCATGTTCCTGGCAACGTTCGCGTACTTCATCGGCTTCGTTGCGAACCTCTTCGTGCCCGTGAGCGTCGATGTCGGGCCGAGCGTGCCTCTCGCGGAAGCGTTGGTGACGGATCTGCTGCTCGTTGCGCTTTTCGGCGTGCAGCACACGATCATGGCCCGCACCCGCTTCAAGCTCTGGTTGACGAAGATCGTTCCGCAGCCCGCAGAACGGAGCACGTTCGTGCTCGCCGCGACGCTCGTGGTCATTGCCATGATGGCGTTTTGGAAACCGATTCCCACGGTGCTTTGGGACGTATCGGGCGGCACGTTGGGCGACGTCCTCATCGGCATTTCCCTAGGCGGCTGGGGGATCGTGCTGTGGAGCACCTTCCTGATCAACCACTTCGATCTCTTTGGCCCGCGTCAGGTGGTGCTTTGTTTCCAGAGCAAGCCTTACACTCCAGTCGAGTTCGAGATGCCGGCCATCTACCGGTACGTCCGCCATCCGATGTATCTCGGACTCTTCATTGCGTTCTGGATCACGCCTACGATGACTGTCGGCCATTTGGTCTTCGCCGGGGGGATGACCGCCTACACCCTCATCGGTATTCGGTTCGAAGAGCGAGCCCTTCAACGAGAGCACGGCGAGAGCTACCGGAAGTATCAAAAACAGGTGTCGATGATCATCCCGCGGTTTCCAAGGAAGGAGTAGCTCCCTGAAACCCAGCGCGTTAGCGAAAAATGCGGACATCGCGCAACCGATCACGTTGGACTGATCGTGATGCTGTCCGACCGTGCGCGCGCGGCACACTCAGTGTGGCATCGGGGCAAAACGGCGTGAGTGCGCGCCGTCCTCTCAAAAGCAGAGCCAACAACAGGAGAAATTCGCCGGCGCGCAAAAGCCCATGCCGTCATTTGACTCCGGCTTGTTGCAGATCGGTCGACTGAGGTCTGTGCACTCACTGTCGTCGAGGCACGGTGTCGAGCACAGGCAGCGCTGGGCGGGGCCGCCGATCGGGCAGCACTCACAAGTCAGGTTCGGATCGCCGCACCAACCGGTCACAAAGCCGCCGCACATCGGTCCCGCATCGCCGTCTACTCCCCCGTCCATACCTGCATCCTCGCCGCCATCACCTGCGTCCACGCTCCCGTCCATGCTACCGGCATCGTCACCCGCATCAGCGTTGTCGCTCGCTCGATGATCGCCGCAGCCCAGTGCCGCAGTCACCAGAATGCTCACCAGTGAGGCGACTAAGATCCTTGTTCGCATCAGTGCCCCGCAGTCTAACCCAAGAACCCCCGGCGGGATGTCCCGGATTCTGCCGTTTGAGAAGTTTCCGATCTGCTCGGCGTCCGATTGCTCGGCACGGATCGTTCATGTTAGAGACTCCGAGTTCAGAGGAAGATCCCATGAGTGGTCCCCGTCGTATTCGGCTCCCAGAGCATACCGTCGAGATCGTCAGCGATGCTGGAGAAGGCGCGCAGAAAGCCGCTGTCGCTTTTGCTCAAGTCTGTGCGAAGGCAGGAAACGGGCTTTGGACCGTGGAGATAATTCCGTCCGAGATCCGCCCTCCACCGCATACGACGGGAAGTGCGAGTGGCAACCGAATCCGACTCGCAGAACGCGACCAAGTCACGAACGCAGGCAACCGAGCCAACGTGGTACTGGCATTCAACGAGATGGCCCTGCTCTCCCGTCTCGAAGCTGGAAGTCTCGCTGACGACGTTCTGGTGCTCATCGACGATCAGTGGGCAACGCACGAGGTCGAGCAGTACCGACTCTCGTACCGGGAGGTGCTCGACAAGTTGCGCTCGCGCGGGGCGAGGGTCATCGAGGTTCCGATGGAGCGCGAAACCGTCCGACATGCGGAAGATGCAAAACAGGGCAAGAACATGTTTGCGGTGGGACTTTTGTGCGCCCTTTACAGCAAAGACCTGGATGTGCTCGACGACGTGATTCGCGTCATCTTCAAAGACAAGCACAATGAAGTCATCGAGCTCGCTGTGCGTCTGGCGGCCGCTGGCTTTGAATATGGAGTCGCCAACCTCGATGAGTGCTTCGAAATCGAAGCCCGGCCGACCGATGTCCCGAAAGTGGCGATGAACGGGAACACCGCACTTGCACTCGGCGCGATCTCCGCTGGATTCGAGCTCTGCTCGATGTACCCGATCACCCCGGCGACTTCGGCTTCGCACGCGCTGTCCGAGATCTTCGAACATTTTGGTGGCTTCGTTCATCAGGCCGAGGATGAGATTGCCGCGATTGGGGTGGCCCTCGGGGCCTCTTACGCGGGAAAGACCGCGCTAACCATCACCTCGGGGCCCGGGATGGCCTTGAAGACGGAGTTTCAGGGCTTGGCTGTCATGACCGAGACGCCGCTGGTCATCGTAGACGTTCAGCGCGGAGGGCCGAGCACGGGCCTGCCCACCAAGATCGAGCAGTCGGATCTACTGCATGCCCTTTACGGTGCGCCGGGAGACGCGCCGAAGGTGGTGATCGCACCGAGCACAATCGAGGAGTGCTACTACATTCTTTCGATCGCGCGGAAGATCGCGGAGGAGTTCCGCATGCTGGTGATCGTGCTTTCCGACGCAAACCTGGCGACCGGTCAACAGCTTTTCGATCGACCCGATGTTTCCAACACACCTCGGCGCCCCCCGCTGGACCTCAGCCCCGTGCCGCCGGGGACCCTTCCGTATGATTGGAATCCGACGACCGGCCTCTCGGAGCGCCTCATTCCGGGGCAACCTGGGGGGATGGGGGTGACGACTTCGCTCAACCACGATCGGAACGGAAAGGCCTGTTACGACTCCGAGCGGAACCAGCGCGGCCACGCAATGCGCAGCCGAAAGCTCGCCACGCTGCAGCAGAGCTTGCAGCCACCGCGCGTCTACGGCGCGCCCGAAGGCGACCTGCTTCTGGTAGGTTGGGGGAGCACGCGAGGTGCGATCGAGGAAGCTGTAGACATGGCCCGTCGCGAGGGCCTCTCCGTTTCCTCCGTCCACCTTCAATTTCTCAGCCCGTTGCCGCCAGGTCTCAAAGAGATCTTCGCGAGATTTCGCCAGGTCATTACGGTCGAGCTCAACTACAGCGATGATTGGAACGACCCGATGATCACGAAAGAAAACCGGCGCTACGGCCAACTGGCGTGGATCCTGCGGGCCGCGACCCTCGAGGACATCGACTGCTTTGCCAAGGTTCCCGGCCGCCCCTACATGCCGGTCGAGATCCTCGGCGAGGTCAAGCGCATGCTCGATGGGCAGTCGGGGACCGAGAGTCCGTCTCAGAGACTCGCCGTGAACGAGGGAGCAAACCGATGATATCTGTGCTTGCCGAGGAAAGTCTTCTCGAGATTTGCGCGATCGAAACGCACTCCCTCGACGAATACGAGTCCGAGCAACCCCGATGGTGCAAGGGATGCGGCGACCACGGGGTCCTCGCGTCGCTTCAGCGCGTTCTGCGGAAGAACAACCTCGAACCGGAGAACGTGGTGGCGGTTTCCGGCATCGGATGCTCGAGCCGCCTTCCCCACTATCTCAAGACATACGGATTCCACGGCATTCATGGCCGAGCCTTGCCAATCGCCACTGGGGTACGTCTTGCGCGCCCCGAGCTCCCCGTCATTGCGATCATGGGCGACGGGGACTGTTTTAGCATCGGCGGTAACCATTGGTTGCACGCGATCCGGTACAACATCAACGCGGTCGTGCTCGTGCTCGACAACGAAGTCTACGCGCTCACCAAGATGCAAGCCTCGCCGACGACACCGGACGGATGGAAGACCAACACCACCCCGCGTGGCACATATCTGCACCCTTTGAACCCTCTCAGTGCCGTCATGGGGATGACCAACGTTTCGTTCGTCGCGCAAACCGCCACCTGGCTTCCCGCTCACCTCGACGAGACCATCGAAAAGGCCTGGGACCATCATGGACTGTCCTTCGTTCGGATTCTGCAGCGGTGCCCCGTGTTCATGCCCAGGGCCTTCGGTGAGGGCGGACTGAACTTTCCGGTCCTGTTCCTCGAGCATGAAGACGGTATCCCCGTGCCTCCCTCGCTGCTCAAGCGCGGTCGCGCTCAGCCACACAATCACCGGGACATCAACGAGGCACAGCGCATAGCAGTTGCCGCGGACCCTGCCCCGATGGGTCTCATCTACGAAAATCCCGAAGTCCCTGTCTACGAAGAAATTCGACGGCAACGTCAGGATCGGCCGGACCGAGCCACCTTCCTTCGGCGCCTCGATACCGCCCTCGACCGATATACAGTGACTTGATCCGTGTGTGCGCGATGAATGAGCAAATCCTGGTCAACATCGAGGAGGTCTGGCGCCAGCATCGCGCCTCGCTGGAGGATGCGCTCACCGAAGCGATCGACGCGCTGCAGAACCTTCTCCGGCTCGACGAGCATCTGAGGCACGGACACGACACCGAACAACTCGAGCGCGCGCTCGGACCGCTTGCCAGCGGCAACCTGGACCTCAGTTCCTTGTCCCGGCTTCTCGGTCAGAGCACTCGCTCGCGTGTGATGGCGCCGGACCGCATTGGTCGCATCGAGGCGCTCATCCCTGCTCTCGGCGAAATGAAGGAGGCATGGTCGAGCACCGGCCTCGACACAGCTTTGATCGAGATCGGCGAGAACGAGGACGTCATCCGCGAACGCGCCGAGGCCTACTTGAATCGGCTGGCGCTCGTGTTTCGGGCCCTGCGCATCACACAGCTCGAAATCCACTCGAAATACGATTCGCCGATCCATGACCCGGTCTTCGCCAACTTCGACTGGCGGCAGCTCGGCCCTGGTGAAATCCAGTCGGCTCCGCCTTTTCTGGTGGTAGCCCGTCTCGACGACGCTCCGGTTCCGCACTTGCTCAAGATCATGTCATTGCTCGATACGGGCATGCCTCTCAAAGTCGTGGCTCTTCGCTCGAGCTTGCGTGCAGTCCGCTCGGAGTCGAGCGTTCTCGATGTGCCACCGAGGTTGACCATCGAAACGCTTCCGCTGGCGATGCGTGGCGTTCACTTCGTCCAGAGCTCTACCGTCACCCCCGAATTCGAGGCGCACGTGCTCGCGGGCCTAGCCACGCCGCGTCCCAGCGTGATTTCGTTGCTTTGCCCGCTTGCCGACGAAGATCAGGTGGCGTTTCAAATCCGCGCCGAGCGCGCCGTTCGTTCTCGCGCCTTCCCGCTAAGCGTGTACGACCCCGATCGGGATCCGAGCTTCGTGATGTGCTTCGATCTCTCCTCGAACCCGACGCCGGATCTTCCGTGGACTACGCAAGTGCTTTCCGGTCACGACTCGAACGGAGAAGCGATCGAGCTCGAACAACCCTTCACCTTCGCCGAGTTCGCCGCCTTCGAACCAGAATTTGCATCCGACTTCACAGACCCGCCTGCGATATCCGACGATCTGGTGCCGCTGACCGACTATCTCGGATTCTCCCGAAGGCAGCGGGTCGGAAAGCTCCCTTTCATCTCGCTCTCAGACGAGGATGGCGCCATCGTTCGCAAAGTCGTTTCCCCGGCGCTCGTTTTCCAATCCTCGGAGCGGATCCACCTCTGGCGTATGCTTCAGGAGGTCTCCGGAATCGACAATCCGCACGTGAAGCGGAGCCAAACGGCGCTCCGAAACGAATTGAGCGCCAAGCACGATGCAGAGCTCGAAAGCCTGCGCCGGGAATTGGAAAAGGACGTCGCCGTGCGCGAAAAGGCCGCCGTTGCTGTCGCAGTACGTAAGCTCGTGGCCCGCCTCACCGGCATCGACCCTACCCGCAACTGAGCCTGCACACCGAATCGGAGCGGCGAATCTCCGCATAACGTCGAGTACGGCGCAATTCGGCCGGTCGAAGGGACCAAGAGAGCGCTGGCGCAGAGGCGCTCTGCTACTGCCGAGCGGGCTCGTCGACTATGTTCGGTTGATGCTGATTCGAACTGGCTTCGACATCGTATTCGAGTACCCGGCACCCACGCCGATCCTTGCAATGCTTTACACCCATCCTTCTCGCAAAGCATCGATTCAAGGCCGCGAAGTGCTGCTCGTTGAACCGCAAGTCCGGATCAACGACTACACCGACACGTTCGGCAACCGCTGTGCTCGCCTCATCGCCAAGGCCGGTAGGATGCGATTTCGGAGCGACGGCCTGGTCGAGGACAGCGGTGAGCCAGACCGGCAAGAGCTCATCGCGGAACAACATGAGATTTACGAGCTGCCAGACGAGGCGCTCCGCTTTCTGTTGCCCAGCAGATATTGTGACGTCGACCGAATGTTAGACATGGCGTGGCAGTTGTTCGCCAATACTCCCCCTGGCTGGGCTCGCGTCCAGGCGGTTTGCGATTTCGTACACCAGCACATCCGCTTCGACTATCTTCAAGCGCGCAGTACGCGCACCGCCTGCGAGGCCTATCAGGAGCGAGTGGGCGTCTGTCGCGATTTCACGCATCTCGCGATTGCGTTATGCCGTTGCCTCAACATTCCCGCCCGATATTGCACGGGCTACCTCGGCGATATCGGTGTTCCGGCCAGCGAAGATCCAATGGACTTCAGCGCTTGGTTCGATGTGTATCTCGGAGGGGAATGGCACACATTCGATGCACGCAACAATGCACCGCGCATTGGTCGTATCCTGATGGCGCGGGGGCGGGACGCGGCTGATGTTGCGCTGCTGACCGCGTTCGGACCGAGTCGCCTCGTGCAGTTCACCGTGCGGGCCGAAGAGATCGTTGAGGGGAGCCGATGACGGAGGATTCGGCGAAGAGCATGGTGGAGGCCGGGGGACGGCCATTTACTGGCTTGCGCGCGCTAACGCCAGGTCATGGGCCTCGTTGTAGTGCCGGCCGAGATTGTGCCAGTCGAAGTGCTCGCTGAAGGATTCGACCGAGTTGCGGAGCATGACTCGCTCGCGTCGGCCGAAGGACGCGAATCGAAAGAGGCGGTCGGTCAGCTCTTCGGCGGCGCGATGGAAGTCGTTGTGCCGGCGGGGCACGACGTAGATGCCCTGAGACGCATGCTCGGGCACCAGTTGCTTGAGGTACGACCCGAAGCCCGACAGGTCGCTGGTTACCGCGGGCACGCCCAGTGCGATCGATTCCAGCGGCGTGTAGCCCCACGGTTCGTAGAAGCTGGGAAAAACGCCAAGGTGGCAGCCGCGAACGAACTGTTCGTACTCCATCCCCAAAAGGGGGCTGGTAGCCTGCACGAAATCGGGGTGGAAGATGACCTTGACCGGGTCGTCCTCGAGGTTGAACAGCCGACAGGCGCGCAACTGGTTCAGCACGGGGTCGTTCGCCTCGTCGACGAGGTCGTGGGTGATGATACCCGGTGGGGCTTTGCTCTTCCAGGCTTGGATCGCCCGGCGCAGTCGCAGCCGCCAGTAGTCCTCCATCAAGTTGTTGAGGTCGGGGATCTCGCCGGACGCTGCCGCGAGGAAAAGCCCATTGCCGACGGACTTCTTCACCGCATCGGCGGAAGTCCGGAACTCGTTGAGCATCGCGCGGTTCTGTAGTGTGCGGACGTTGATCGAACGGAACGCCGCCTTGGTGATGATGAAGAAGACGATCGTCATGGGGCTCGACGACTCGCGGAGCCGGTGGTTCAGCCGGGCGAGCGCCTCGATCGTCAGGTCCATGCCCTTGTTGAGGTACTCGTACCGGCCCGAGGTAAACATGTAGACCGTGTTGTCTAGGTCGAAGTTGTAGCTGGGAAAGAAATGCCCGATCGAGAACTCGTGTAGTCGTTCCTTATATTGCTGGTGGAGCGTCTGGAACTCGTGGATCGCGGTGAAACGACGGATGTTCAGCCCGTTGGGCAGCAGCATGTCGGGCGTGCGCCCGAGCAGGTGGGTGCACTCCTCCGCGGTGACGTCGGACACGGTGGTGAATACGTGCGCTCCATGGGCGGCGGCCTTCTCGATCTGGTGCTGCGCGTGGACATTGAAGTTCTTGGCTTCCTGGTCTCCGTCGAGGAAGGGCAGATGGTCGTAGAACGACGGGTTCCCGGTCGCCAGGTAACGGCCGATCAGGGTCGCGTGCGTGGTGAACACAATCGAGCCAGGCCATTGCTCCTTGCGCAGCATCGGGATTGCCATGCCAGCCTGCCACTCGTGAAAGTGGGCCACGATTTGGCGGCGCCGCGACTCCTCCTGCGCGAGCACCGACAGCAGCGCCCGGCACATCTCCCCGAAGGCCACCGCGTCGTTCACGTTGGGCTCGTCGCTCGCGGGGATCCCATGGTCGGCCCAGACGCGGTACTTAATCTCGTTGAGCGCACCGCCCACCGACCCGACGTCGAGGAGAACCACGTGCGGACGGCCGCTGACGAGCCACCGCCCGTAGTGGGCGCGGTACCCCATTTCCCGTAGCCGCTGTACCGCCTGACCGACCACGCCGACCAGCGGCGCCGGCTCGAATTCGACCTCCGCCGCCTGCGGATTGTACGGACCCACGAGGCAGTACCGGCTGCCCCAGCGGCTCATCATGCTCGGGACCTTCGACCGCAGGACCGTGTAGATCCCGCCGACCTGGTTGCAAACCTCCCAGGCCAGCTCCATCAGCAGCGGCTCGACCGGGCCAGGAACGACGCTCGCCGGTTTCTCTCCGGCCTTCTTAGGTATCGATCGGGAGCTGGATGGAGCCATGATGACGATGGAGCTCGAGGGGAGATTCGAGCCGCTTCATTGTACGATCACTTTGGCGATGAAGCTCACGTCCGCTGCTCTCTTGAATGACCGGCGTGCTGGGCCACGGCGCTGAGCCTGGCGATGGTGCAGCCTGGGCTAGTGCTTTGCCTTCAAGCGAAGCGACGGGATTTGGTATAAGATACGCGCACCGCATCGTGTTGTGTTCAGAGTAAGACACCCGTGCCGCATTCTCACGCGGCGATGCAATGGAGGAAATTCAAATGCCACGCAAAGTCGGAGATCGTTATCTGTGCGAAAAGTGCGGAGCCGTGCTCGTCTATGAGAAGGCTTGTCCCTGTCCGGAAGGCATGCCGCATTCAGAGATCTGCTGTGGAAAGCAGATGAAGCTCGTGAAGGACTAGGCCACGGCGTAGACCCGCATGAATGAAGGTCGGTCGGACGCGTTTTTTGAACGACGCCGAGGCGCGACTCGTTGGGCCACGGCGCTGAGCGCTTGTGGTGCTCTATTCCTCCGTTTCCGTTTCCGTTTCCGGTTTCGTTTCCGGTTCTGCGATTCGCGGCTCGCCCGCGGCGCGATGGATCTGGTCGAGGTCGCGGTCCAACAAGGCCGTGTAGATCGGGCGGGTGCCCAGGCCGTGGGCGGTGATGGTCGCAGCCATGCAGGTCAACATGAGGGGTAGAATCTGGGTGAAGTTTCCCGTCATCTCCGCCGTGAGAATGATGCCGGTCAAGGGTGCGCGGACCACGGCGGCAAAAAAGGCGCCCATTCCCGCGACGGCGAAATGTGCCGGAACCAATCCTGCGCCAAGGTCGAGGGCGACGATGAGCTCGCCGTAGGCCACGCCTCCGATGGTTCCGAGCGCGAGCATCGGAGCGAATAGACCGCCGGGCGCACCGGTGGAGTAGCTGGCGATGGTCGCGAAAAAGCGCATCGCGAACACGGCCCCGAGCACGGACATCGGCGTCGACATCGTCAGAAAGCCTTCGAGCACGTCCTCGCCACCGCCGACGAAGCGGAGGTCGAGCGCCCCGATCCACCCGACCGACAGGCCGATCAACACGATTGTGAGGATCAAACCCCGTGGAGAAAGTCCCGAGCGCCAGTCGGCCGCCCGCAGGAGGAAGCGTTCGAAGGCATATCCCAAAAATCCGAACACGACCCCGAAGACGACGAAAAGCCAGAGCTCGCTGAGCTCAGGGGCATCGAGGAGGGGCATCGCAATCGCGGCGACATCACCAATGAGAAAGCGGGTGACCACGTCGGAGATCGCGCACGCTACGACGACCGCCTGGACGGACACGACGCCGTAGTGGAATTGGGGCCGCATTTCTTCGACCACGAAGAGAATTCCCGCGAAAGGCGCGTTGAATGCAGCCGTGAGCCCAGCGCCAGCGCCTGCTGCGATGAGCGCGTGGATCATGGCCTTCGGCAGTCGAAACACATCGACGAATGCCTGCCCGATCGCGGCTCCTATTTGAATCGAGGGCCCTTCGCGTCCCATCAACAGACCCGATCCGAGCGCTAGACCGCCGCCGATGAACTTGACAGGAATGACACGGCTCCAGCGCATCGGCAGAACACCGTCGAGCGCTCCCTCGACGATCTGCACGCCACTGCCGCCGGCCTCCGGGGCAAGCTTTCTCACGAGGTACACCGCGACGACCACGCATAGTGCCACGGCGGCCGGCACGAACACCCAGGTGTTCCATGTATCGCCGGTGGGCCAGTGAGAGACGCGCAGCTTCTCAGCCCAATCCAAGACCAAGTGAAAGAGGCTCGCGAGCCCTCCCGTGACGGTGCCCACGGCAGCCGCCGCTAGAAGGAGCGGGCCACTCTTGCGCTGGGCCTCCAAGAACCGCCGGGCAAGCCGAGTCGACGAAGCGGCACGGGACACGATGACGGAGATGGGGGATGGTAGCTTCATTGCTGGGCTCTGCTGCGATCGGACCAGTCCGCGGAGGTTTGCATCGAGGCGCGGGCCCCGTCCACCACCTTCTGATCCGAACCACACCCCCAAGCCTGGTCCTCACGGGTTTGGAGGTGAGGATCCCCTTTTTGTCCTCCGCTCCGCTGATGATAGGGCGTAGCAAGAGCGAGCTTCGGGAAGTCGAGCGGCTGCACCCTATCAACTCCGGGGAGGAGGAAACTGCGGAGGCCATCATCTGCGACGCGCCACTCGACGGGAAATACGACTTCAGCTGGCGTACGTTTTTCATCTTCGACATCGACACGCGGGTAGATGTCAACGACCGCGGCACCGTCACGTGCTCCTACGAGCAAAGCATCGGAGCCCTCCCAATCCTGCTCCCTTGAATTCGTTAGCAAGCGAGACGGAGGCTAGCCGCCGTGGCGATTTTCGCCCGGCGAGGAGGTCGGCTGGATCTTGTTTCGAGTTTGGCGGAGAGTAGGTTTCTCAGGTCATGCAGGTTTTGGTCAAAGCTCCGGCCGAAGGAGGCACGACGCTCAGCCGCTTTCAGCGAGCGCGACGCGCGGTGTTGGCAACTTCAATCCTTGCGACGGCGGTTCTCGTCGTTTGGATCGGCGGGAGTCTCGTACGTTTCGTGACCGAGGGACGGGGGCTCGCCGTGCTCTTGGCCCTTCCACTAGGCGTGGCGGCAATCGATCTTCTGACTGGTATCGTACACTGGGCCTGCGACAGATTCGGGAACGCGACCACACCCGTTCTCGGCCCGCTTCTCATCCGCGCCTTTCGCGAGCATCACGTCGATCCCAGTGCTATGGTCGCTCACGATTGGATCGAGACCAATGGTGAGCCGTGCGTCCTGGCTGCGCTGGCGCTAGCGATCCTGGCGTTCATCGCGCCGAACGTTCACTCTGGAATCGGCGCAAGCGTCGTAACGCTCGTTTGGACGATGGCCACCGTCGGAGCCTGGGCCAATCAAGTTCACAAATGGGCACACATGTCGCCAGTTCCGCGGCGCGCACGCTTTCTTCAGCGTGTGGGCCTCGCGTTGCGTCCGGACGAGCACGCGTGTCATCATCAGGCACCTCATGACACCGGCTATTGCATCAGCACGGGCTGGTTGAACCCCCTGCTGGATCGTTGTGGCCTTTGGTCTTGGCTCGAACGCTCGCTTAGGAGAATCCCTTGAAACTGACACAGTGGCTCACCGAACATGTCACCGACGACCCAAGAGCCTTGCGCTGGTTCGACGCTCCCGCCGCGGAAGATCGAATTACCCGCTGTTACAAGGAGCTGTTGAGCGGTTACGAAACCGACCCGTCGACGATTCTCAAGACGACACGAATGATCGGCGCGGACGAGTCACCGAGCAAAGTGGAGGTTCGAGACATTGCGTTTTACTCGATCTGCGCGCACCACTTCTTGCCGTTCTTTGGGCGCGTCCACATCTCCTACGTACCGGGAGACCGCATTCTCGGGCTCGGAAAGCTGCCGCGTTTGGTCGAGGCGTACGCGCGTCGGTTTCAGATTCAGGAAGACCTCGTGCGCGACATCGCTCGAGAGATGATGGACTCGGGACACGCGCGCGGCGTCCATGTGCAATCTGAGGCCCAGCACCTGTGCATGATGAGTCGCGGCCCTCAAAGCGCTACATCGGTCACGCGCACTGAGGTCGCCCTGGGGTGCCTCAGCGACGATCGTGCATGAGGCTTGCCGATGGGCGTGATGAGAGTCGCCTGCCGTCCGGGACGCACGGGCTGCGAGGCGGCGCTCGTCGTCTGGGCCCTAGCGGCTTGTGCGACTGGGCTGCTCGCATGTAGCCGGAGTGCTCCGAGTGCGGCGCCCGATGCAGAGAGCATCGAGCCCGGTGAGACGCCTGCGCAAAATGCCGCGTTGCGTTCGCTCGAGTTTTTCGACGAGTCGCGGCGCGTGACCTCGTTGACCGTCGAAGATCTCAGCCGGAGAGTCGAACCGGTTCGCGTCGAGGTCATCGAGCCCTACGAACGCGCCAAAGTCGCCTTTACCGCGTTTCCTCTCGAGGCGGTCTTGGACGACGCCTATGGGCCCGCCTGGCGAACCCGGGAAGCCATCCTCTTCACCTGTCGTGACGGCTATGAGCCGGCGATTCCCGTGCGACGCGTCCTGGATCATCGCGCATTTCTCGCCATCGCTCGACTCGGCGACGTCGGTTTCACGATTCTCAAAGACGAAGAGGGCACGAAGAAGCGCATCGAGCTCGGTCCCTTCTACGTGATCTGGGAGAACGTCGACAATGCCCGGGTTCGCAACGAGGGAGACTACGGTTGGCCTTACCAGGTCGTTCAAATCGACCTCGTGACGTTTCGCTCCCGCTTCCACGAAATGGCTCCGCCGAGCGATGCTGGGCTAGAAGTCTTGGCGGGGTTCGATGCTTTCATCGCGCACTGCTCGAAATGCCACGCGATCAACGGTCGTGGCGGCTCGGTCGGCCCCGAGCTGAACTACCCTGCAAACCCAACCGAATATATGAATGGTGAATGGCTCCGAAAATGGATCGACGATCCGACCAGCATGCGTCTCCGGCCGCGGATGCCTCCCCTCAATCCAGATCTACCAGACCGAACGCGAATCATCGATGAGATCGTCGCGTATCTCGGCGCGATGGCCTCGCACAAGCTCGAGCCGAGCGAGCCGTGAGCTACGCCGAGATCTACGATTCATTTCTTCAGCATCCCCTGCTCCTCTGGGCGGCGGCGATTCTGGGTCTGTGGCTCGCCTTGTCGCGTCGCAACCTATCGAGAAGCGTGCGCGGATTCTGCGTCGCGCTCACGACGATTTCGCTCGCCGATGCGTGGCTGACCACCACGGATGTCCCCGGCATCGGTCCGTTGAAAGGCATCGCGGCGACTCTGGCTCCGCTCGGATTCGTTCTCTTGGGCGATTTTCGATACTTTCTATTCATCGAAATCGCGCGACCGGATGGCACACTCGTGTCGAGCCCGGCAGCCGTTGCGCGCGCCTGTGGGTGGACCTTGGCCGTGCCGCTGACGTCACAGCTCATCGTCCGCGCACTTGGTTCAGATGATTCGCGCGTCCTCTTTCTCGTCTACGAGACGCTGTTCGTCTTCCTTTCACTAGGCATCGTTCGGCTCTACCTTCCCCGGCGCCGCGATGTAGTGCGGTGGACGCGGCGCGTGACGGTGTTCGTCATCGGGTACTATGCGCTCTGGGCCTCTGCGGACGCGATCATCCTCGCCGCCGGGGCTGACCTCGGGTTTCTCCTGCGTGCCCTTCCGAATGTTCTCTACTATGGGGGCCTCGTTCCGGCGATCGCGTGGGCAGCACCCCGCACGATGGGCGATTGAGACGAAGGCGCTCAGTTGGTGCAGATGCCGTTGATCGCGCAGTTGTTTGGACACTCCGTGCACAACAGGCAGGCCTGCGAGTTGCCATAGAGCTCGAACCCATTGGGATACGTCGCAATGCAACCGTCGGTGCATGTGTTGACATCGCCCCCGGCATCGAAGCAGGCTTGCGCACAATCGATGAGGTCGAGACACTCTTGCGAGTTCTCGCAAGCAGCGACTTCGTCCGCACAGGCCCCTGCAGCTGCGCACGTGCTGCAGGTGGTGCATTCCGGCGAATTGACGTCGGCTGTAGTGCCGTCGTCGCAGCCCATGCCTGCGCCACCAGTCCCGGCCATGCCCCCGGCTCCGCCCATGCCCCCGGTCCCGCCCATGCCAGCGGCTCCGCCCATGCCCCCGGTCCCGCCCATGCCAGCCATACCGCCGGTGCCACCGGGCCCATCGCTATTTGAGCATCCGAATGCACAGAGCGTCATCGAGAGGGCAACGACGTGCAACGAAGCGAGCTTATAGAGTCGAGCGTTCATGGACCACAACCTCCTGCTGTTTCAGGGTGCAGGCTACACGAGGAGATTCTCCGTCGCTTCCCCCCGCGCGGCCCTGGATTCCCGTGACCCGACTATCTCCGCTTTGAACCGTCACTGCAACAGCGAATTGATCCCTGGGCTTCCGAACGTCTCAGACCCGGTCTACGAGATCCGTCGGTCGTAGCCCGTTCCTGAGCTTGTTTCGGTCTTGTTGTAGGGGCCATGCGGCGTCGATACGCAAACATCATGACGTGACCGAAGTCGCAAAGTTGATCCGTCGAGCGCACCGCAAAGTCGGAGCTCACGTGGCTTCTACTCGGCGTCCGAGCTCCACCTCGATACGTTGCCACCGTGGATACTCGAAGAGGGTGTCGAGCTCGACCGTGCTCGTTGCCGGCGGTCTACCGGCATTCTTGCAGCTAGGAACCGTGATACGCTGCGTCGGCGTTCACGACGCGATGCCTCGGGAGTACCAACGATGAGCACACTAGTCAGCTACGAATGTTCGGACGGCGTGGGGACGATCCGCATGGACGACGGGAAGGTCAACGCCATGTCGATGGCGATGATGCGGGAGGTCAATGCGGCGCTCGATCAGGCCGTAACCGACAAGGCGGTGGTGGTGCTTACCGGACGAACGGGCGTCTTCTCGGCCGGCTTCGACTTGGCGGTCTTCAAGCAGGGGGCGGAGCCGCTGCGCGAGATGCTCCGTGCCGGCGCGGAGCTCAATCTACGCATTTTGTCGTTTCCCACTCCTTTGATTGCAGCATGCAGCGGTCACGCGATCGCGATGGGTTCGTTTCTTCTCATGTCAGCGGACGTTCGTATCGGTGCGGACGGACCATTCCGAATCGGCATGAACGAGGTCGCGATCGGTTTGACCTTACCTTATTTCGCAGTTGAGATTGCGCGTCAGCGACTGAGCCCATCGTACTTCAACCGCGCCGCGAACCTGGCTGAAATGTACGCCCCCAACGAGGCGATTGCGCCGGGCTTTCTCGACCGCGTGGTTCCTCCGGGTCAGCTCCTCGACAATGCGCAACAAAGCGCTGCCGCGTTACGCAAGCTCGACATGGCGGCTCACGCAGGCACCAAGCTCAGAGTCAGAGGACCGGCGCTCGCGGCGCTTCGGCAGGCGATCGACTCCGAGCTGGGCTCGGAGTAAGGACCTCACTTGGCCGGGACCGCGAGGACGCGGCCGCAGGCGGTCTCGTTCACGAAGATGCCGTCTTTGTTCGGACCCATCGCCGTATTGGCCCCTGAGTCGGCGCCGATGATGAGATCCGCGTCGGTATACGCCAGAAAAACGCACATTTCGTGCCCGCCGAGCCCGTAGGTGAGCCGCTGGTCGGTGTTGTTGAGATAGCCACATTCCACCCGCAGGCTCGATGCGCCCTGCGAGGGGATGGGAGGGTCAATGGTAGTTCCGAGCGGTTCTCCGATTGAGCTCTTGAGCTCGAAAATCGTTCGGTCCCCGTCCTGGTCGTCGACAAAGCTGAGGCGGAAGTAGTTTCCCCACTCGTGATAGTGCGCGAGCACGTAGTAGATGTTGTAGTCGGCCGCAGTGCCGAGGAAGCTCTGGAACGGCGCCTCGAGATTACAAGTCATCCCAAATCGCGATTCCGCTTGGGGCTCGATGTCGAGAGAGGTGTTGGTGAAGGCGATCGGGCGTAGCCGAACTTGCACGTCCTCTTCAGGGATTGTCTCGATGTCGAAGGTAAGGGCGGTATTCAGCGGTGCGGCCGATGCATTGAGAAGATGCACACCGCCCACGATTCGATGCCGCGGAGGAATCTCGAGGACCGCACCCTCCTGAAATGCTTGCAGCTCGTCGAACGTTTGAGTGGATTGCGCGAAGAAGGCGCCGCCTGCCAAGCCCGCACTCACGTCGTGAAATCCGCGCTCGTCGCAATTCCAAGTGCCATCGGGACCGTCGTAGGTGCCTTCGGGAACGAAAAACCAGTTTGAATGGTGCCATGCGCCGTCGTTCCGCTGCCGTATTTTCGAAACGTAGAGCGGTTCGGCATTGTCGAGCGTCCAGCTTTGGCAGACGCCCGAGATCTCCTGGCCCACGTCAATTGCGATCGGCTCGAACGTGTGCGTCATCGTGGGTGTGATATCGGGCGCGCTTGGGTCCGACGCGCACCCCGCCGCGGCGACGATGCCCAGTACCATGCCCGCGATGTGAATCCTCATCGGTGCTAGCTTCGCCCGGGCTTCAGCTCTTGGCAAGGCTCGGCGGGTGACGAGCCCATTGCAGGTGGGTGACCAAGTTGGCGACCTGCTGTAATTGAGAATCTTCATGAAGTACGAACCCTCGCTCGACGGAGTCCGCGCGATTTCCGTGTTGCTGGTGATGGCTTATCACTTCGATCTCAACGCTTGGGGGCACGTGGGGGTGGATATCTTCTTCGTGCTTTCGGGCTTTTTGATCACCACGATCCTCATCCGTCAACGCCACCAGGGGCTCGGTCATTATTTGCTGGTCTTCTATGAACGCCGAACTTTGCGTATCTTTCCACTCTATTATGGATACCTTCTCGTGCTCGCGATCGGTTTCCTGGCGATCGGCCGCCCCCTCGGCTTCGACACGAACTGGCCGTACCTGTTCACCTATACGGTCAACTTCGCTCATCTCGACCCCGACTGGTTCCCGAGCGCATTCTACGGACATCTCTGGTCTCTTTCGGTTGAAGAGCAGTTCTATCTGCTCTGGCCGCTGCTCATCTACTTCCTGAGCCCAAAGGCATCGAAAGTGCTGATGCTCGTTCTGCTGGTTGCGTGCCCCTTGATTCGGGTCGCGGGCGGAATGCTCCTCTCCGACGTCGCTCCGACGATCGATGCACTCGGTTCGCTCCCGCCCCTTCAGGCGGTCGAGGCTTTCGACAACTTGCCCGTCAGCTGCTGGGATGCGTTCGCCGCGGGCGCGCTGATTCACGTGGCTGGTCTACGCGCGAAGTCACGCACGTTCTGGTTCTGGTACGTTGGGATCTTGGCCGCGGCGACGGTGGCTCTCGGCGCATCGCTGCTTTCGGCACGTGGCGTCGCGACCGACTATGCGCCTGGGGAGCTGATGACGGCCGTCCTGGACGATCGGGCGATCGGCTTTTCCCTCCGCAACCTTTGGATAGTATGCATCGTGACTGCGGCGCTCGAATGGAGCCCTTTGCGCAATGCGCTGTCTATGCGCCCGTTGGTCCTGGTGGGGAGGATTTCGTACGGGGTGTATGTCTTTCACTGGCCCATCATGATCCCATTTCGCCGGATGCTGGCGTACGAGCCGCTCTCACCCGAGGGACTTCTGGTTTTCGCTCTCTACAGTGCGACGGTGATCGGGGTTGCATACGTCAGCTATCGTTGGTTTGAAACCTGGTTCCAACGCTGGAAGCTTCCGTACGCACAGCCCGCAGCCAGGTCGCTGGACGACTCCATGGAGAGCTAAGTGACCACCGAGGGGCCCCGATACGTGTCGCTTCCGAACGCCAGAATGGGCCCGAAGATGAACCCAAGAAAGGCGAGCCCAAAGCCGTACAAGGGTCCGTGACCAAACGACTTCGATAGATCGATCGCAACGATGATCGAAACGACGAAGCTCACGACCGGAATGAGGAAGAAGAGCACCCACCAGATCGGACGGCCGACGATCTCGAGTACGACGATCACGTTGTAGATCGGGATGATCGCAGCCCACCCAGGCTTGCCGGCCTTTTCGAAGATCTTCCACGCGACGTAGATGTAGAAAACCGCAATCGCGAGCCCAAACAACAAGCCGAACACACTCCCATCACCGTTGTCCATAGTCTCCTCCTGTCCGCGTTCCCGTGGGTCGCTTAGGCGGAGCGTATCAAATTTCCGCTCTTCGCGGGTCTATCGTTTCGTCACGGTAGGGTCAGGGCCGCGACGGCGACTTCCACCACGATGCGCGCATAAGCGGCGGTGGATGTGACCACGAGCAGGAGAGCCACCAGGGCGATCGCCGCGAATTGAATGACAGAGGCCCCGATCATCCTAAACGCGTTTGCGCTTTCTCATTTCTGCGAGCCTGAAGCTCTTGGAACGAGCATGGGTGCTCAATGTCGGGGCTACCGAAGAGCGGATCCACAAGCTCGTCTTTCCCCTATCCAGGAGGATGGCATTCAAAGCGTTGCGGGTGAACCGGCAAGCTGCAGAAGAGAGCGACGGCCTCGTGCGAGAATTCCTGGCGCAAAGGGACCGATCGTTCAGCGGGGGCCGACAGTATCTCGTGGGTGACACGTTCACCTTGGCCGACCTGACGACCACCTCGATGCTTTCGCAGTTGGCGCGTCCGGCTGAGCATCCTTTTTATCCGCGCACGTCCTTGGGGGCGGCCTCTGAAGAGGTTGCAGAATCCTTCCGAAGCTTCGCGATGGTCTCCTGGGTGAGAGACTGCTACGCACGGCATCGCACTGGCCACGGGCCAATTTCCGCCAGCCGCGCTTAACATGCTAAAGACCGCGAAACTGCGCCCGTAGCTCAGATGGATAGAGCGGTGGCCTTCTAAGCCGATGGTCGGAGGTTCGAGTCCTCCCGGGCGCGCCCATCGAGGATCACGGCTACGGCGCGATATCTGCGCTCGTTGGCTCCGTTCCCGCGGTCATGACGAACTCGTTGAGACGGCGGGAGAACTCCTGTTGCGCCTGTTCGGTGTCTAGATTTCGGAAGTGGCTGATTTCGCGGTTCACGAAGAGGAGTGCGATCAGGTAATCGTAGACGGCGTTCATGGCGGCCAGGCCTGCTACCAGGTTCTGCGTTTGCGCATCGACGAGCCTGATGATGTCGACCTTGCCGCGACGGTAGAGGTCGGTCACGAGCACGAGGTTGTCGGCCGCTGCATCCGCTGCCTTCCGGGTCAGGGTGACGGACGCCATGGCGGCTCCGGCGTTGTAGAGCTCGGTCCGGACTCCGCTGTCGATGTTCTGCTCCACGCGAGCCAGCTCGGCCGAGAGGCGCTCCACCAAGCGCGCGCTTTCTCGAATGTTGGCGATGCCCGCCCCGCCACGCGAAAGAGGGATCGCGAGATAGAGTCCGACGTCCCAGCCGAACTTGTCGGGTTGAGGAAGAATCCCTTGGAGAAGGGGCGGAATCGTAGTGCCTGCCCCATCTCGCCAGAAGTCGTGCTCGACTCCGCCTTCGACGGCGAAGTCCGGCACGAAGATCTGAAGCGTGCGACCTTTCTCGATGCGCTCCTGTGCCGCTTTGCGCGCCTCGGCCTGACGGGCGCTGGGTGAGTTGCGGAGGCCTTCTCGAACCATGAAATCGCGAAGGTGCTCGAACGACCAAGGATCCAACATGTACTTGCCGATGGGATCGCGCGGAGGGCGCGTGCGGCCCGCTTCGTCGACCGGAAGATCGATGGGCGCGATCGGATGCTCCAGAGGGCGATTGAGAACCCGATTGAGCTCGACCTTGGTTTGACCGACGAGCGCCCGCGCTTCGACGACCGAACGTTGGTTCTCGGCCAGCGTCACCTGCCAGCGGTACAGCTCGCTGGCATTCGCCGAGCCGATTTCGAGGCGCAGGCGGGCGAGCTCGAGGTATTCGCGGGTGAGCCGGATGTTCTCGCGTTGGATGCGTTCTTGCGCCTTGGCGCGCAGCACGGCGACGTAGTCCACACCCGCTTGCAACATGATGTCGAGCACGTCGGAGAAGTATCCGTACTCCCGTCCTTCCTGACGTAGCTGGCGCGATCGGAAGCGCGTCCACGCTTCGGCGGAGTAAATGCTTTGGCTTGCCCGGGCGACTGTGCTCCCTTGCCCCTGCGCGATCTGGCTACCGGGAGCGATGCGATCCGGGTCACGGTCCACGACGCCCACCTGAAGCTGACCCTGTGGAAGCAACGGCCCGCGCTCGCGCTTGACGCCTTCCTCACCTGCTTCGACGAACTTTTCCGAAACCAAGAGCTGCAGATTCTGGTCGACCGCTTCGAGCATCGCGATGCCGAGGTCGATTCGATTCTCTTCGTCGACTTCATTGCTCTGCATGGCGTTTGCTTCGAGCAGCACTTCGTAGGTCGGTCTCACCCCCACGGCGCGAGCGGCGTCGAGGTTGATCTGCAGGTCCGGCCGCTCCTGGAAGTCGACGTGCATCTCCGATGCCGGCCGGCCCTCGAGAATCAAATCCAGATTGAGCGCCGCCCGCTGCGCCCGGCGTGCCATGTTATTCGGTGAGCGGATCGACATCATCGCACCCTGGGCGAGCCACGACGGGCCGACCGCGATGTTGGGAAGGCGGCGCTTCGTGATTTCATCGAGTAGTCGAACCCGATCTTCGAGGGAGAGCTGGGGGATGGGCGCGATGATCACCGCGTCCGCAGCGTTCGGTATCGCAGCCAGCAGAGCCTCCACGCTGGGCTCTGCAAGCGCGATCGCGATGGACCGATCTGCCATCCCTGCGGGCAGCATCTCTCTGAGCGACCGGTCGCCGAGAAAGACGATGTGCTGGGAGCCCGCCACCTTTTTCAACCAGTTGGCTTCCTCACTGACGTCGAGATCCTCGGCGATGTACGTGAGGTTCCGTTTGCCACTCGCGTCGCCGCTTCGAGGCAGGCCTTGCTTGCGCCCTTCCATGACGAACGGAAGAATAGTGGGCGTCGGGAGCTTCTTCTGCGCCGCCACGGCCTTCACGGTGAGGTGCCCGAAGCCGAACACCGCGGTGATCGCGGGATTGGAGTACGCCTCGTCCAACTGGCGTTCAACGCCCGCTGCCGTCCAATCACCCTCGAAGCTCAACGGGACGAATACGACGTCGAAGCGGTCCGAAAGCTGCGCTGCGATCTCTTTCGACAAGTCGTCGACCTCGGCGTCGAAAGCAGGGGAAGGGCCGTCGTAGACGGCCGTGACCTCGACCCGACGCTTCCCCGCGTCGGCACCCGTTGAAGCCGGGATCGTCAAGAACGCAATCATGGAAATGCAAAGCAGCCGCATAGACGGCTGAGCATAGTCGAGCATCCAACGAAACCTAGACTCTCTTTTCGAAAAAATTTCGCTCTGCGGGTCGCTTGGGGCCGGAAGTTTGAGCTTGGCAAGCCGGATCGAGGTTCCTATGCTGCCGCGTCGCGCTCAGCTCGTGATAGAAACGTCGAATATGCAGTTCTCCACGTCCTCGAGTAATCGCCGCGCTGCTCTGCGGCTGGCATCCCTTCTGCTGTTCATGGCCGTGCTGGCTGCTTGTAAGAAGGAAGAGGTCGCCCCCGTCGTGCCCCCGCCGAGGCCGATCAAGATCTACCGCCTCGATGGCGAGCTCGGAACCACGCGCCCGGACTATCCAGGGCGCATCAAAGCGATCAAAGTGGTGGAGCTCGCCTTCGAGGTCGAGGGTCAAATCATCGACTGGAACGTCGAAGAGGGGCAACGCGTCAAGAAAGGGCAAATCCTTTCGCGTCTCGATCCAAGCGACTATCAAGCTCAGGTAGAGGCGGCGCGCGCCCGGCTCCGGCTCGCCGAAGCCGAGTACATGCGCGAGAGCAAGCTGTTCGCATCGGGCTCGGGCACGCAGCGAGATCTCGACGTCGCGACGCGGTCGCGAGACGTCAGCCGAGCCGACCTTCGCATTTCACAAAAGGCCCTCGAGGATACCAAGCTTCGAGCGGTTTTCGATGGGGTGATCGCTCGCAAGCTCGTCACTGATTTCAGGAACGTGACCGCTCGCGAGCCCGTCTTGTTGCTCCAGGACGAGTCCGTCATGGAGGTCGTCGTCGATGTACCGGAACGAGATCTCGCGGTGCGGCGGGAAGAGCTCGACGTCGACGAGTGGAACGAGAAGGCCAAGCCGATGGTCGAGCTTTCGGCGCTTCCCGGGCGCCAGTTCCCCGTCCGGCTTGTCGAGCTTGCCACGGCCGCCGATCCCGAGACGCGTACCTTCAGGGCCACGTTCAACATGAAGAAGCCCTCCGATGTGGGGGTGATGGCGGGGATGACAGCGAAACTGGTGCTCACCGGACTCCGCACCACCGCGCCCGACGATTTCCTGCTCCCGGTCAATGCCGTCGCCGCTGACAGCAACGACAAGCCGTATGTTTGGCTAGTCGATCAGGCCTCGATGACAGTATCGAAGCTGCCGGTCGAAGCGGGACGCATCACCGGAGACCGAATCGTCATCAAGAAGGGACTCAAGGGTGGAGAGGCTGTTGCGATGTCGGGTGTCCACCTTCTGACCGAGGGCATGCAAGTCACCGAGCTGGCTGAATCAGACGAAACCCGGAAATGAATCTCACCGACTTCTCGCTTCGAAACCGCACGCTCATCGTCGTCTTGACGGTCGTCTCCGTGTTCGCCGGAATGAAGACGTTCTTCGGGCTTCCCCGCCTCGAGGATCCGGAGTTCACCATCAAGGAGGCGCTGGTCGTGACGCCGTACCCCGGCGCGACGGCATTCGAAGTCGAGCAAGAGGTCAGCGATAAGCTCGAGCTCGCGATCCAGAAGCTCGGCAAGATCAAGAAGATCGAAACGCGAAATACTCCCGGCAAGTCGAACATCAGCGTCGAGATGCGCTCGACAGTGCCCGGCAAGTCGCTTCCCCAAGTCTGGGACGAGCTTCGGCGAAAGGTCGGCGATGCGCAGTCCAAGCTTCCGCCGGGCGCTGGGCCGTCGCTCGTCATCGATGACTACTCCGACGTCTATGGCGTGTTTTTCGCACTTCACGGAGACGAGTACAGCTACCGCGAACTCTATGACGTGGCGAAGATGCTTCGAAAAGAACTGATTCTGGTCAAAGACGTCGCGAAGATCGAGCTCTTTGGCGACGTCCCCGAAGCGATCTACGTCGAGTTCGACCGGGAGCGTCTTTCACAGATTGGGATTTCGACCGACGACATCGGGAAACAGCTCGTGGCCGAGGGCATCGTCGTGGACGCCGGCCGCGTGCAGGCGGGCCCCGAGATCGTCAAGATCCAGCCCGACTCGCTGATCCATTCCTCGCAAGATCTAGGCGACATCCTGATCACCAAGGGCGACCGCACCCAAGTGAGATTACGCGACATTGCGAACATTACGCGCGGCTACAAGGAGCCCGCCGTGGCCAAGCTCCACATGGACGGCCACAAGGCGATCGGGATCGGAGTGTCGACCGAGAGCGGCGGCAATGTCGTCAACATGGGTGAATCCATCAAGCGCCGCCTCGCGGAGCTCGATGAGCAGATCCCCCTTGGGATGGAGCTCGAGGTCATCTACATGCAGTCCGACATGGTGACCACGGCGATCGATGCCTTCCTGGTCAATCTGGCCGAGGCGGTCGCCATCGTGATCGTCGTTCTCCTGCTCTTCATGGGAGTGCGCAGCGGGCTGATCATCGGCTTCGTCCTGATCTTGACGATCGCCATGACGTTCATCTTCATGGGGCCTGCCGGACTGGCCCTCGAACGGATCTCGCTCGGCGCGCTGATCATCGCGCTCGGAATGTTGGTGGACAATGCGATCGTGATCATCGATGGTATGTTGGTCCGCATCAATGGGGGCATGGACGCCGAAGAAGCTGCGAAAGAGGTCGCAGGCCAGACTTCGATGCCGCTGCTGGGCGCCACGGCGGTCGCCATCATCGCCTTCGCTGCGATCGGGCTCTCTCCGGATAGCACCGGGGAGTTCTGTAGCTCTCTCTTCACCGTCATCGGCATCTCGCTCTCGCTCAGCTGGCTGACCGCCATGACGATCACGCCGCTGCTCGGCATCTGGTTCCTGAAGCCGCCGAAGCCCGGCGCCAAGAGCGAGAGCGAAGCCGCCTACAGCGGCGGATTCTACGGGGGTTACAAGAAGTTCTTGGGGCTCTGCCTTCGCTTTCGTTGGGTAACGATCGCCGTCGTCGTCGGGTTCTTCGCTCTATCGGTTTATGGCTTTCAGTTCACCGACAAAGCGTTCTTCCCGGCGTCGACTACGCCGAAGCTCCGCGTGGACGTGTTTTGGCCGATCGACCAGCGCATCGACGAGACCGAACGCAAGGCCGCCATCATCGAACGAGGATTGGCGGAGCTCGAGGGCGTGACACACGTTGCGACCTCGATCGGCCAGGGCCCGCTGCGCTTCGTTCTGACGTTCACGCCTGAAAAGGAGCACAGTGGGTACGCACAGTTCCTCGTCGACATCGAGGACTACCACACCCTCGCGACCGACATCGAAAAGGCAGAGGCTTACATCAGGGAGGTCGCCCCGGATGCCATTGCATTCGGCCGGACCTTCGACCTCGGCCCCAGCAAGCCCGGGAAGATCGAGGCGCGGCTCGTCGGCCACGATCCCAACGTCTTGCGTGCGCTCGAGGAGCAGGTGCTGCAAATCTTCAAGGCGGACCCCGACACCAAGGGTTCTCGCGGGCGCTGGTACGAGCGCGTCAAGGTAGCCCGACCAGGGCTTTCCGAGGAGCAAGCGGATGCCCAGGGCATCACGACCGGCATGGTTGCGGACGCCATCCGGAGCACGTTTGAAGGGAAACAAGAAGGCGTGTACCGGGAAGGCGACGAGGTGATACCCGTTCTCTTCCGGCAACCGGCTCCGACTCGGCTCGACGTTGCGAATCTCTGGCAGATTCCGATTTGGAGCCCCGTGGCCCAGCGATACATTCCGTTGGCGAACGTCGTCACCGACCTGCAGACGGTCTGGACCGACCAGGTGGTCGAGCGGCGCAACCGAAAGAGAACGTTGACGGTCGTCACCGATCCTACCCGCGACTCCGCGCCCACGCTTTGGAATCGGCTCGCGCCGAAAGTCGAGGCCCTTACGTTCCCGCCCGGTTATCACGTCGAGTGGGGTGGCGAATACGAATCCCAGACCGATGCGCAAGCGGCGCTCTTTGCACCGATCCCGCTCTTCGTCGGGATCATGGTGCTGATCGTCGTCGGCCTGTTCAACGCGATACGGCAACCGCTCGTGATTTGGCTCACCGTGCCCTTGGCGCTCATCGGTGTGACCGCGGGTCTGTTACTGACGGGCCAGCCATTTGGGTTCATGGCCTTGCTCGGCTTTCTCAGTCTCTCCGGGATGTTGATCAAGAACGCGATCGTGCTCGTCGACGAGATGGACCTTCAAGTCCGAAGCGGAAAGCCTCCGTACGATGCGATTCTCGACAGCGGAGCGAGCCGTTTGCGCCCGGTTGCCATGGCGGCGGCGACCACGATCCTCGGGATGGCGCCCCTGTTCTTCGATGCGTTCTACAAGGCCATGGCGGTCACGATCGTGTTTGGTTTGCTGGTGGCGACCGTGCTCACGATGATCGTCGTGCCGGTGCTTTATGCAATCTTCTTCAAGGCGAGGGAAGATCGTGATGTGGGGCGGGCCCAAACCGCCTAGTCGCCGTCGCGGCCGCGCGCGATGTGCAGCCCGACGAGCCTGGAAATCAGAACCGCGACGTACAGTTGGCCGAAGACGCCTTCGATCACGGCCATGGGCCGGGCGATGTCGGAAAGCGGCACGATGTCGCCGAACCCCATCGTCGTGATGCAGACGAGGCTGAAATACATGGTCGTGCTAGACAGGCGTCCCTCGACTTCGGACGCAATGTCCGGGAAACCTCCGAAAGAGCCCGGGCTCTGCAGCTCGATGACCTGGAAGACCACGGCAAAGGCGACGGCAGCCAAGAGGTACGCCACCATGGCGCCGAGGATCGTGTCGATGGTCACGTCGCGGCGCTGAAACAAGTGAGCGATGATGAGGGCGATGGCGTATGCTAACCAGGCCACGCTGACGAGCCGGGGCCGTCAAGTGGAGGGCTTCGTATTCCAGCAGCATCTCTGCCCAGCGCATTCCGAGCGTTAGCACCGTAAGTGTCATGAACGGCCAGCGATGCGAGCCGAGCCCGATCGAATAGATGCCCGCCAACAAGATCAAGTCGAAGCTGAGCTCGACGAAAAGCCAACCGGTTTCGCCTGAAAACGACGGGCTCACGATGATCAGGAGCAAGAGACCGACGAACAGCGCTGCGTTGCGTGGAATTCTGCGGATGAATCGAGTCATAGGGTTTGTGGGGCTAGCGGCGGAGCCGATGAAAGCTCCAGTGTTTCCCCTCGTCTCGATGGGTAGCCGAGGTCTCGCTCCGAAACAAGCGGCGAACCTCGGAAAGACTCACCAACGGTGCGCCCTGAGCGCGTTCGTCGAGCTGAGGTTCGAGATAGACCGACAGGAGCAGCTCCTCACGGCGATCGGGCGTTCATAGAGCGTGCGCGAGGTCGACGGACCCGCCTCGATCGACACGCATTCGCATTCGCGCGCCACTTGCAGGTGCTGAATCGCGCGTCGAATATCGGGCGAGTCGTCGGACACGACGGGGCAGGGGGCTGCTGCGAGCTGACGCGTGGCGGTTCGGTCGCTTGTGAAGATCATAGGCCTCACCCCGCCGTGGAACACGGGGTGGCTGAAGTCGATGTCCCCCCGGCCCGTCAAGATCAGCAACCAAGGTGGATCGAACAGTCCCCAGCGGCGTTCACGCCAGCTGACCAGCGCGTTACCCCAGCGCGGGTCTGCGCGGAGGTCAAACGATAGTCCGGGCTCTTCGCGCAGGATCTTACCGGTGATGATGATCGCGTCCGCCCGGGCGCGGGCGATGTGCAGCGCCAGGAAATCGAGGTCGCTCTTGGGACTGTGCTCGTTGATTCGAATCGTGGTGAGGGGCGCGTCTTCGCCGCTGCGCCAGGCGGCAAAGCTATGCGAGATGGCAGGTCTCGTCTCGAGCAGGCTCCCAAACAAGGCGCGCGCAGCGCGATCGACGCTCGCGGCGTCGGTCAGCTCGACTAGGGAGGCGGCCATTGCCCGATGGAAGGGTGGATTCGCGATCAAGTCAACCGGCTTTGATCCCAAAACTCGCCTCCGCGATCGGCCCCTGTTAATGTCGCCGCATGTGGCGTTGGCTCTTGATCATCCTGGCCTTGGGGACGAGCTGTGCTGGTAGGCAGACCCCGGAAGGGCTGCAAGAAGTGGTCGTCGGCCCGATTCCGGTCCCGCAGCCCGTGTATCCGCGCGAGGCGCTCAGCAACGAGCTTCAGGAGCTCTGGACCCGCGTGGAGGAAGCGGTCGCGGTTCGTCCGCCCGAACCGCCGGACGGGGCTTCGCAGGAGATCATCGAAAGCTGGGCAGAGGGCGCGTTTCGCAACTGGCTCCTTCAGCGCCAGGCTGCGACCGATCGCGCGCTTGCCGCCACGCACGCGCTGAGCACCCATCCCTTGTTCGAGCGCGGGATCGGAACGGCCCTCTTCGGCTATATGTACGAGGACATGGCTGGCAGCATCCGTGGCGCTCCGGTTCCCACCAACATCGCAGCGGACGCGGAGCTGCTCGAGATCTACACCAACGCGCTCAACGAGCACATCACGCCGTTCGCACAGCTTTCGGCCCGTGCCTACTACGCTTGCGTCGCGCTATTCATCAAGCTGGACGACCCGCAATGGGGCGAGTGGGCGTACTACTGCGACGAGCGCGGCAGTGAAGTAGTCGACACCTTTGAGCTGAAACCACCGGAGCCACCCGACGTGTCCACGACCGTCACTCAGCTCGTAAGCCCTCGGTGAAGCGCGCAGCCTCTTCATCGGAACGGCTCGTCGTCATTGTGGTGTGCTTGTCGGCGATGAAGCTCATCGCTCGTTCTGCGAGCGTGGTGATCGTGAGGGACGGATTGACGCCCGGGTTCGCGGATCGACGAGCCGTCAATCACGTAGAGGCCTGGGTAGTTGAACACCTCGTGGTTCGCGTCGATGACGCCCGTCTCGGCCGAATCTCCATGCAGGCGCCGCCGAGAATATGCGCGGTCGAGGGGACACCGAGGAGCGTCTCGGTCATGAGCGTGGCGGTGACTCCTTCGACTTTGTCGGCGAAGCGCTCGGCCAGGTCGGTCGCCTCTTCCATGAACGCAGACGGGGCCTGGCTCGGGTCGTCGACCTTGGTGACCAGCGAGCGGCGGTAGCCGGTTCGCCACTCCCGGCCGAGTCGCATGCGAAGGGTGCCTTCGAGCGTGCGCATGTAGAGGAGGACCTGGGAGTGCTTGGCCAGGTCGCGGACGAAAAGCGCGCGCAGCCAGCGGACCGGTTGGCGAAGGAAGGAGGCGAAACCACCCCAGAGCCGGGAGAGAACGGTTGGGCCTGGCGCGTGGGGCGCGACCAGCATGCGAAAGAAGCCGGAGCCAGTGCCGTAGCGGACCGGTTCCATGTGGCTGTGATTGTCGGTCTGGAGGATCAGCGTGATCGCGACCCCCTTGCTGAAGTTGGTGCCTTTCTTCGGGGAGAGGACGGCGATGAGCGACTCGCTGTTGGAGCAGACGAAGTCGCCGACGCGGTCGGAGAGGCGCGGGAGACCCGCGGGGTCTTCCTTCATTTGCAGGAGAAGTGGCATGGTGCCCATGACGCCGCCGGCAAGGATCACTCGATCGGCGGTGACTTGGTCGGCGCCACTCCGGCTGAAGGTTGGTTTGGTCGTGGCCAGGTAGCCGCCTCCTTCACGCGGCCCGATGGCGGTGACTTCGGTTTCTGGGCGCACTTCGGCGCCGT
>CAVYJZ010000004.1:0-1248055 GCA_963768985.1 uncultured delta proteobacterium
CCTTCTTGAGCAAACCGCCGAGCCGATTCTGTTCCCGTTGGATTCGCAGAATGTCTTGCACTTCTTGCCGGGCACGAGCGCTCGGAATCTCGACGGCAAACAGCAGGCGCCGCATGACTTCGTTGCGCGTGAGCCCGCTCGCGCCTGCGAGGTTCTCGAGGTGGACTGCATGCGCGTCCGTAAGCCGCACCGTGATCCGATGTTTCAGATCCCCCACCCGATGAGCATAGGCATCGCGATCGCATTGTCGAGCCGGAATGTTGTGTTGCACGTGCGAATAAGCCGAAGGCGTTGAGCGCGTCATCAAGTGCGGAGCGTGAACGCAACGACGTTCGCGCGACGCACTTGCAGTTTTGTTGGCAGACAAAACTCCACCTTGCCCTCCGGTAGCGAGTCGCAAACTGACGCTGGTTGTCGCCGGTGCGTCACAACCTGTCGCTTTCGGTCACAACCGCGACACTTCATGGCAAGAACGACAAGAAACGACACGAAGTGTCGCGCGCGCGACAGCTAGTGCTGCGCGAGTGCACCGCGAGCGCCAAGTAGCGCCACATAGCGCCGACGGGCCAGCAGTCGGGAGAGCGGAGCAAACTCCCCGTTACGCAGCCGGCCGGAAATGGGCTCGCGCAACTTTTCGAGGGGCAAAACCGATAACAGGGTTTGGCAGTGGGGGATCAAACGGGCAACGGAGGCATCGAACGAGGAGAAGGAAGGCGCATGACTCCCCTCCCCCTCGAACGCTATCGGGAGATCTTGGGCGACACGGCACCGAAATCGGACGCCGAATTGCGCAAGCTGCGAGAGGAGGTTTACCGGCTTGCGAGAGCCGTGGTACAGACGGTCATCGAGGAACGGAAGCGGTGAAGCGATGACCCTCTGCGCAGTCGCATATGCCCGAGTCTCCACGGTTGCCCAGACCGAAGGCTACAGCTTGGGCGTGCAAACGGCCGACCTCGAACGGTACTGCGAACACAAGGGCTGGACGCTCAAGCGGCTCTTCGTCGAACCCGGATCGAGCGCCAAGACCAGCCAACGTCCGGTCTTCGGGGAAATGCTCGAGTACTGCCGCAAGCATCGAGATCTGATCGACGTGGTGCTGGTCCACAAGATCGATCGCTTCATGCGCGACACCTACTACCACACCCACACCCGAAACCTCTTGGCCAGCTATGGAATTGTGCTCCGGAGCGCGACGGAGCCGATCAGCGAAGACCCAAGCGGCAAGGCGCTCGAAGGCATGCTGTCGGTCTTCGCGCAGTTCGACAACGACGTGCGCTCAGGCCGCACCGTCTCGGGCATGAAGGCCGCAGCGGAAGCCGGGCGATGGTGTTGGAAGCCGCCTCGCGGATACGTGCGCGGAGAGACCGCGAGCATGGACCACGACCCGGACTTGGCCCCCGTGGTGCGGCAGCTCTTCGATGACTGCGCCTCGGGAGCCTTCCCCGTGTCAGCCCTGGTCGATCGGGCCAAGGCACGGGGGCTCGACATCCACAAACAAGTTCTAAATCGAATGCTGCGAAATCCGCTCTACATCGGCGTCGTTCGTGTGGACACATGGGGCATTGAAACCACCGGTGACTTCACGCCGCTCGTGCACCCTGAGACGTTCTGGCGTGCCCAGGCCGTCCTCGATGGAAGAGGCCCCGGAGCAGGAAAGCCCTATCAGTCGGTCCGCGCTGAGTTTCCCTTGAAGGGTTTGGTCCGGTGCGTCCATGGCGTTCCCCTGACCGCCTCCTGGGCCAAGAAGCGCTATCGCTACTACCAGAGCCAGCCGCGCTGCCGGGGATGCCGGGTGAGCGTCCGGGCGGAAGCGCTTGAAGAGGGCTTTCTGGGCCTGCTCAATCAGCTGCAGCCCGAGCCCGAATTGGTGCGCATCTTCAAAGAGGAAGTCTTGAACGTGTGGAAGCAGGCGCAGAAGCAAGCCTCCGACGAACAGGCGCAGCTGACATGGCGGTTGAACGGCATCCAAAAGAAGAAAGATCGACTGGTCGAGGCGCATGTTCACCAGCAGACGATCGACGCGAAGACGTTTCGCGATCACATGGACCGGCTACGCGAGCAAGAAGCGATTGCGAAGTTGGAACGCTACGACGCCGAGCTCGAGGACTTGGACGTCGGCGCGGTGCTCGCGTTTGCGGAGCGAACGCTGTGTGATCTCGCAGGCAGTTGGAACCGCGCCGAACCCCCGCAAAAGACGAGACTTCAGACACTTCTGTTCCCCTCCGGCGTCACTTGGGATGGAGAGGCAGTTCGAACTCAGGAAACCGCGAGTGTTTTCGGTTGGATAGATCCGATTTGCCACGACAAGGAACGTTTGGTGACCCCAACGAGATTTGAACTCGTGTTACCGGCGTGAGAGGCCGATGTCCTAACCACTAGACGATGGGGCCGTCTTTTCTGCGCTGCGTTGCTTAACAGCTATTTGGCTCGGGGACTAGGATTCGAACCTAGATAGCCAGTACCAGAAACTGGCGTCCTGCCATTAGACGATCCCCGAATGACCTGGGCACCTTACTTTCAGCGCCGAGCGGCGGCACTATAGCGGCCAGGCTTTCTTCAGCAAGCAGCAGGCTTTTGCGTAAACTTGACCTTTTAAGTCGGGTCCATTTCCGGCTTTTTGCAATGAAATCAACATTGGTAGCATGAATTTCTTATTGTTGACTTGACCTGCCGGAAAACTACGGAATAGTGAGAGCTCCGCCTACGGCCGTGTATTGGGCGCCGGGGCGCAGGAGCATCATGACTTCGTGGAAAGAACAGCTTGGCGATCGGATCCCGGAACATCTCGCGGGCGAAGTGGATCTCTTCGAGAGCCAGATCGAGCTCAAGAAGCAAGGGAAAATCGAGGACAAGATCTTCGCCGAGACGCGGCTTCGCCGAGGCGTGTATGGACAGCGCTACGACAATGGTCTGCGCGACGACGGCACCGGGCAGAAGGCCTTGGCGTTTCCGTGTGGCGACCTGACGAAAGGTCCCGACACGGTCTGGGACGCGCCGGGTATGATGCGTATCAAGATTCCGTTCGGCAAGCTCAGCGCGGAGCAGCTCGAGGTGCTCAGCGAGCTCGCCGAGGAGAGCTCGGATTCGATCCTGCACGTCACCACCCGACAGGACATCCAGCTTCATTTCATCCACATCGAAGATTCGCCCGACATGATGCGCCGACTCGCCGCTGTCGGGATCACCACGCGCGAGGCCTGTGGCAACAGCGTCCGCAATGTGACCGCCTGCGAGTATGCCGGCGTCTGCACGACCCAGGCGTTCGACGTCACACCTTACGCCAACGCGATCACCCAGTACCTGTTGGGACACCCCGACGTCCAAGATTTCGGCCGCAAGTTCAAAATCGCTTTTTCGGGCTGCGAAGACAATCCTTGTGGTCTTGTCACCTTCCACGACCTCGGCGCGGTCGCGCATGTTCGAGATGGCAAGCGCGGGTTCCGCGTCGTGGTCGGTGGAGGGCTCGGCGCGGTGCCGGTGCAGGCCAAGGTGCTCGCCGAGTTCTGCCCCGAGGAAGAGCTTCTTCCGCTTGCACAGGCGGTTTCGCGGGTGTTTGCCCGACTCGGTGAAAAGCAGAGCCGCGCCCGCGCACGTATCAAGTTCCTGGTTCAGAAGGTCGGAATCGACGAGTTCAAGAGGCTCGTAGCCGAAGAGCGCGAGTCGCTTCGTCCCGACGAACGATGGACTGCATTCCTGCAAGACCTGCACCGCACCGACGAAAAGCCCGTGCGCGAGGCCGGCCCCCTCCCCACCGACGCCAGCGATGGATTCAAGACCTGGGCCAAGCACAATCTCAAACCGCAAGCGCAGGACGGATACTACGTCGCGATCGTGAAGCTGCCGCTCGGCGATTTCACCGCAACGCAGGGACGAGCACTCGCGCAGCTCGCTCGAGAGCTCACCGGCGATTCGATTCGGTGCACGGTCGAGCAAAATCTGGCCTTCCGTTGGCTGAGCGGCTCCGACGCGGTGGGGTTTTACGAGCGTCTCGTCGCGCTCCAGATGGCGGCGGCGGGCGCAGGTACGATCACCGACATGACGTCCTGTCCCGGGACCGACACCTGCAAGCTCGGCATCTCCTCCTCGCGGGGCTTGACCGGTGAGCTTCGCAAGCGCCTTTCCGTGGTCGAAGACGAGCTTCATCCGGCGGTCGCTTCGCTTCGCATGAAGGCCAGCGGCTGCTTCAACTCATGCGGGCAGCATCACGCGGCAGACATCGGTTTCACCGGCGTGAGCCGACACGTAGGCGGCCGAAAGGTTCCGCACTTCAACATCGTCCTCGGCGGTCAGTGGACGCAGAACGCCAAGAGCTACGGCTTGGTGGTGGGCGCCGTTCCCTCGAAGAACATCCCGAAGGCGGTTGAGCTGATCACGCAGCATTATCTGGCCAATCGCCAGGGCGACGAGAGCTTCCAAGCGTTCATTGCGCGAGTCGGCAAGAAAGAATTTCGCCAAGTCCTGGCACCTATTCAGAAGCCCCCGGCGTACGAGGCGGACCCGAGCTACTACAGCGATTGGGGTGACCCACGGGAGTACACCATCGGCGATATCGGCGTAGGGGAGTGTGCGGGGGAGATCGTTCCGTTCGTCGAGTTCGGGCTGCAAGAGGCCGAGCACCAGCTCCACGAAGCGCAGGATGCGCTCGAGGCGGGCAAACCCCAAGTCGCCGCCGAAGGCGCGTTCAACGCCATGGTGACCGCTGCCAAGGCCCTGGTTCGCCACCTCGAAGTACAGGTCAAAGACGACGCCGACGATGTCGTTGCGAACTTCAGAACTCACCTGCACGACACCGAGCTGTTTCACGATCCGTTTGCGAAGGGGAAGTTCGCCTCGTACCTGCTCAAGATGCACGACGACCAATCGTACGCGAAGGCTGACGCGGAAATCGCGCACAGCACGCTCGACGAAGCACAGTTGTTTCTCGAAGCGGCGCACGCGTGCTACCAGCGTCTGTCCGAGGCGGCAGCGACGGCGGCAGCAGCGGCGGAGTAAGGCTCATGCAAGCAACGAAGTTTCAGGTGAAGCTCTACGCCAGGGCGGGTCACATCGAGCTCGATAAGCTCGTTCCCGTTTTCCACGAGTGGATTCGCGCCAAGAAGATCCCCGACGAGCTCTTGATCGACGTGGCGGACTACACACACGTTCCACAAGGGCCCGGCGTGGTCCTCATCGGCCATCAGTCCGACTACTACTTGGACGTCGCTGACGATCGTCCGGGCTTGCTTTACAGCCGCAAGCGGGGGTTCGAGGGCGGGTTCGAAGCGGGCATCGAAGACGCCTTCCGCCGTGCGTTGAAAGCATCCCGCCTCCTCGAAGAGGAGAGCCGCCTCGGCTTTGCGTTTGCGACGGACGAAGTGCTCTTTCGGGTGCAGGATCGCCTGGCGGCACCGAACGAGAACGCAACCTACGAGACCTACAAGCCCGCGCTGGAAAGCGTCGCGACTGCCTTCTTTGGAAGCGCCCCCACGATGGAACGGCTCGGCAGCGCGCGTGAGCCATTCGCCGTCCGAATCAGCACCGGGGCGCGCGGAACGGTGGCGGACGCACTCGCCCGTCACTGAGGCGCGCTGACGCTCTTTTTGGCCCGCGGCCGTTTCGCGGTACAAACGTCGGCTAGGAGCTGATGTGTTGAAACACCCTCGCCTCGTCTCGTTCTGCTTGGTCTCTTGCCTCTGCGCCTCGGTCGCCTGCTCGCGCAGCAAAGCGCCAGATCAAGTGGTCGAAGACGAGACCGCATCCACCGGCGCCCGAGGGAACGCGGCGTCGATCGATCGAGTGAAGGCCGCAGCGCACGCATTGGCCCAACCGCAGGCAACCGTGGACTACGTGGCGGCCCAGATGGAGGGCGCGGTCATCGCACGAACCAAGAGTCAAGCCTTGATTCATTACGATGGATATCGCGCAACGCTGACCACCCCAGCGGACCGCGTGACACGGATCACGTTCGTGCTCACCGAAGCGAAGCCCAGCATGAAGCAGTTGACCAAGGTGTTCGGGAGCCCACGAGAAAACCCCAAAGGCCTGCTCTACCAGTACGAGTTCGCCCCGACGGATTCGACGATCGAGATCCTGGCCGAGCCCGTCTCGATGCCCGCAGACGAAGACAGCCTCGTCGGCCGCATCGTCATCGAGGGCGCGCGCACTCGCTGAGGAACGCTCAAACTAGAAGCGCGCGAATGCGCCCGACGATTCGCTCGTCCGCCGGCGGGAGTGGGTAGCGGTCGAGGTCGACTGGTGCGACCCATGCGTGGTCGGCGACCTGGAGGTGTCGAACTTCACCCGAGTGCAGCGCACATCGATAGAACAAGAGCAGCACGTCTTTTTCGGGATACCGGTGGTGGGTGACATCCAGGATTTGGCCGACCTCCACTTCGATGCCGCACTCCTCGCGGCATTCGCGAACCAGTGCCTCTTCGGGGGATTCTCCGGCTTCGAGCTTGCCGCCCGGAAACTCCCAGAGTCCCGCTAGGTGCTGTCCTTCGGCGCGGCGCGTGAGAAGCACTCGGCCATCCTTGACGATCACCGCGGCGGCGACGACGACGGGCACCTCAGGGCATCTCCCCAATCGCACGGAGAAGTTGCGCCTTCGCGATACGAAGCCCTATCGCAGTATCGACGACGTCGACCTGGGCGCGGATCAGCTCGGACTGAGCTTGCAGCAAGGTCGTCGTGTTGACGACGCCCGCTTGCAGCTGGTCGCGCGTGACACGATACCCTTCGCGCGCCGCGCTGAGGCCGAGCCTCGCCGACTCGGTCGCAGACTGTGCGGCGAGCATCCCATGATAGCCCTGCGCGACCTCGACCCGAATCGCATCCTCGAGCGAGGTGACGTCGGCATACGCTCGCTCGAGCTCGGCCTGCAGCTGCCGCGAACGCCCGTGAGCGTCGACCGTATCGTTCGGTGCCCACCGGATGACCGCGCCGACCTCCCACGTGCCGATGAACCGCTGTTGTTGCGGAATGACGCGCAGATTGGGGTTCGAGTACTGTGCAGAGGCGCGAAGCAGAACATCCGGAAGCCGCCCGCCATTGGCCGACTTGAGTTGGTGCATCCTGACGTCGATGTACTTCCGCACCGCCAAGAGGTCAGGACGGCTCTCATAGGCACGCTCCTGGAGCGTCTCCTCCGTCTCCGTGGGGAAGCCGCTCACAGGCTCCGAGAGGTCCTCACCGAGTGACGGCGAATCGTCGGTGTGCATGAGCGCTTGGAGCGACCGCGCAGCGACCTGGACACCCAACTTGGCCCGCGCGACCGCCACTCTTGCCGCCTCTTCTTGCGCCTGGACCCGGAGCAGGTCGACACGGGCGGCCGATCCCGCCGCGATCAACGACTCGGTCTCATTGCGCTGGGATACCGCTGCTTCCAGTGCGAAGCTCGCGACCGCGAGGCCCGCTTCGGCGCGCGCATATTCGTAGTAGGCCTGACGCCCATCGAGCGCGACGTTGTTGAGCTCTGCCGCGATTCGATATTGCGCTGCGACCTTGCTGTCCTTTGCCGCACGATAGGCCGGCATCGCTTCGGCGAGCGATCGTGTGAACGAATAACTGAGCGTGGCGTCGCTCGCCCATTGTTGAGTCAGCGAGGGAAAGCGGAAGGTCGTCAGGCCGGTCCACAGCTCCTGTGCGACCGGATCCTGCAACATGCTGATCAGATCGGGGACATTCGTGTCACTGCCCGAGCCGAGGCCGGCCGTCTGCACCGGGCTGAGCCGCGAGTATCGAGCGATGAACTCCAGACGGGGCATCAGGCCGGACATGGCTCGGAGCGCTCCACCTCGGACCTCGAGCAAGAGCGCCCTCGTGCGGTCCACATCGGGCGAGGTCGCGAGCACCTGCTCCACCGCCTGATCGGAAGTCAGCCCGTCAGGCACGTACAGGGTCCGCAACGCCTTTGCGGCGGCGTCGTCTTCCCGATCGACGGGTCTGCTGGCGGCGGTCTGCGTCTTCGTCTGCGGTGGACCGGCCGAAGGGGCCTGCGCACGGGCCAGACCCGTGCCGAGACAGGAGAGGATACCGACGATCCAAATGAAGGACATGTACCGATGAACGCTCATGAATGCTCCTTGCGAGAGCAATGATACGCCAAGCGCGGTCGGGCCAGCTTGCCGCGTCCGCGGCGCTCCTCTATAGGCGACGATTATGGCTCAGGGACTCAAGGTTGCGGTGGTGGGTGCCACCGGAATGGTGGGAGCGGAGATGCTGCGCGTGCTCGAGCAGCGCCGCTTCCCCGTCACGGAGCTGGTGCCGGTGGCATCGGCTCGGAGCGCGGGCAAGACCGTCACGTTCCAGGGCACCCAGCACACCGTCGTCGAGATCGCACCCGAGGTCTTCGAAGGCGTCGACCTCGCGCTCTTCTCGGCCGGTGGCGGGACGTCCCGGCAGTGGGCACCGATCGCGGCCAGCAAGGGGGCTCTCGTCGTCGACAACTCATCGGCGTTCCGCGCCGATCCCGAGGTGCCGCTCATCGTACCGGAGGTGAACCCCGGTGCGGCTGCCCATCGGCCCAAGGGCATCATCGCCAACCCGAACTGCTCGACCATCCAAATGGTGGTCGCGCTCAAGCCACTGCACGACGAGGCCCGCCTCAAGCGCGTCGTCGTCGCCACCTACCAAGCGATCAGCGGTGCGGGGGCCACGGCCGTGGCCGCCTTCGAGGCCCAAGAAGCGGCGATGGTCCAGGAGAGCCCAGTCGATAAGGACAAGCTTTCCGGTCAGTTGAGCCGCAATCTTCTGATGCACTGGAAGCCAGACCCCGAGACCGGGTACCAGGAGGAAGAGCTCAAGATGATTTCCGAGACTCGCAAGATTTTCGGGGACTCCTCCATCGCTGTCTCACCCACCGCGGTCCGGGTGCCGGTCGTCACCGCGCACAGCGAAGCGATCACGATCGAAACCCACCGGCCGCTCACAGCGGCACGGGCCCGCGAGCTCCTCAGCAAGGCAGAGGGCGTGCAGGTCGTCGACGACCTGAGCCAGGGGCTCTACCCACAGCCGATCGACGCAGCGGGCCGGGACCCGGTGTATGTGGGCCGGATTCGCGACGATCTCGGCAATCCTGGGGGAATCCAGATCTGGGTGGTCTCGGATAATCTCCGCAAGGGCGCCGCCCTCAACGCGATCCAGATCGCCGAAAAAATTCGATTAAAGTGACGAAATGTCAGAGCCTGTCGTAGAAGAAGGGCGGATCATGTCAGTTTGTCCCCTTCCCTGGCGAAAACACAGGCCTTCTGGGGGCCGGATCTTGGCCCGGGGATTGCACGCAAAGGACGTCATGCGCAACCGATTCTTATTCCTTATCACGCTCGGAGCGGCGCTTGGAGCGCTTGCGCCGACCGGCTTCGCTCAGGGGGTGGACCGGATCAGCTCGATCAACGATCAGACGTATTCCAGCAACGGTCAGCTGCGCCTCTTCAACCGGGTCGATTGTGGGCTCCCTGCGCAGGGTACCAGCACCGGCGGTACCGGGGGCGCCGGCGGCACTGGGGGCGCCGGCGGCACTGGGGGCACCGGCGGCACTGGGGGCGCTGGGGGCGCCAGCGGAATCGCGCCCGCAACGGTACTGAAATCCAGTCCGTCGGAAACGAGCTTCGAGATTCGCCTGGACAGCAGCGGCGGGTCGATTACGTCGGTCTATCTCTGGGTAGGCACGGGTGGTGCGAACTGTGAACAGCTCGCCCAACGCAATGAAACCCAAGGCATTTGCGCCGAGATCGCTGGCAACCCCAAGCAGGTCAGCACCAACTTGCTCGTAAGCGGCCTGACTTTGCAGGACCTGCTGGACGCGAAAGCGGGCGCTACCGACATCGTCACCTGCGACAGCTCCGGCCTCACGGGCACGCCCTACAAGATCTTCGCGTTTCGTGGCACTCCTCCATCAGGCGACGTCGACGCGTCGCAGTACGGCGTGACCGACTTCTATGTCGATGTGGATCCCCCGGCTCCCCCACTGGTCAACACCTCGCCTCAAGAGGCATCGACGTTCACCATTCAGTGGAGCAACCCCAATCCGCCGGACAATATCGCAGTGTGGCGGATCTGGGTCGCCCCAGACGTCAACGATCCTTCGAACGCGACGGCGCTGGACGGTTACCTGGATCTCAGCGCGCGAAGCGTGACGCTCAGCGCCAGCGATGTCGGCCTTCAGGAGATCGGTCAAACTGCCTATGTTTACATGCAAGCATACGACCAGGCCTACGTTTCAGACAAAGAGGGCGGCAACCAGAGCGAGCTCTCGGACGGCGTCTCTGTCACGTACGTGGAGACCGGGGGGTTCTGTGACGCCACAGGGAGCTGCACCGGATGCTCGGCGGGGCCGATGACCATGGCAGCCGCGGGGCCGAGCGCCGTGATTTCCGTGTTCGGGCTGCTCTGCGCCCTGGCCTACCGGCGGAGGCGCCGCGGGTGAAAGCACTTACGTCGGCGCTCGTGCTCACTGCGATCGTGGGGCTTACCCCCAAGCTCGCGCGCGCCGATGAGATGAGCTACGCGTCCAAGGAGAGCTGGAGCCCGGAGGGCTACCTGCTTTCCTTGGGAGTTGGCATTTACCGGCCCAACCCGGGAGACCAGGCCTTCGATTTGGTCTACCCGGGTGACAATGGTCCTTTGATCATGCCCGAGTTCGACTTCTTTCTGTACCGAATCCCTTTCATCGGGCCGGTCGGCATCGGCATCGCGGGTGGCTGGGCCGCCTACTCGGGTTTCGCGTGCAAAGGACTGGGGACAGCCGTTAGCAATACGTGTGACGCGTCGACCGAAGGGACGAAGTTCAGTCTCTTCCCCGTCAACGCACTGGCCGTGGTGCGCATCGATGCGCTTGCGCGTGAAACCCCCGTGCCCTTCGTGTTCACCGGCAAGATCGGTTACAGCACCGTCATCTACAATGAGAAAACCGGCGGCACGAAACAAGGCGGTGTCAGTCATGGCGTCGCCTGGGCCTTCCAGTTCGCGATCGAGCTCAACTTCATCAACGAACGCCGCGCCAATGCGCTCGACGAGGACTGGGGCATCAACAGCTCGTTTTTCTTCTTCGAGCTTGCAGGCTCGGACGCGAACAGCAGCGCGCCGGTGGGCGACAAGCTCTACTTCACCGGCGGCGTCGGGCTGACGTTCTAGCGCCTTCGGGGCGGCTCTCCGGGGGTGGGCCGGTCGAACGCATCGCCTGGGCCATCGAAGCGCGCGAGCTCGATCTCGACGAGGGTGAGGCCATGGGGCGGGGCGGTTTGGCCGGCATCGGATCGATCGGAGTTCTCTCGGAGCATCTTGGGGATGTCGTTCGGCAAGAGCCGCCCGCGTCCCACGTCCACCAAGGTGCCGGCCATGATGCGAACCATGTTCTTCATGAAGGAGTTCCCGACGACCTCGAGAGCCAACAAGTCGGGCCGCCCCTGCCAGTCGGGGAGCACGTCGACCGCGAGCATCTCGCGCACGACGATTTCGCGCTGGTCCCCGGACTGACGAAATGCATGGAAGTCGTGCGTGCCGACGAACTGAACCGCGGCCGCACGCATCGCCTCGATGTCGAGGTAATCCTCCACGTGCTCCGCGCGGCTGCGGACGTCTCTTCGCATGCCCTTGGGCCCGAGGTACCATGCCTGCTTTCGGATCAAGGGATCCCGCTGCCTGCCGCAGCGAATGAGATAGCGATACCGCTTGTGCGCGGCGTGGAAGCGCGGATTGTAACGCCGATAGCAAGGCTGCGCGTCGTGGACGACGATGTCCTCGGGCAGGCGGGCGTTGAGGCCGCTGATCCAGCCTTCCCTCGGCACCTCGATCTCGGAGGCAAAGCTCGCGATCTGCCCGAGGGCATGGACGCCGGCGTCGGTGCGGCTGCAGCCGCGCACCTGGCTGTGCTCGATGCCCATCTCGTCGATGGCCTCTTCGATCATTCCCTGGACGGTCCGTAGCCCTGGCTGGGCCTGCCAGCCGTGAAAGTCCGTGCCGTCGTACCCGAGGCAGATGCACACGCCGTGCATGAATGGAGGCATCTCACCCATGAGCAAATCGCAGCGCACGCTAGCGCGGATAGCCGGTGTTGCCTATCGTGCGAGCGATGCGGTGTTTGTGGCTGATCGTTCTGCTGACGGCCTGGTCGAGTCCGGTGCTCGGACAAGACCCGGATACCGACGCTGGCGCCGGCGATGACAGTGGCGCTGGCGCCGTGGCCCCCAAGGTCGCTGTGGTTGTGGCCGGTGACCCCGACGAAACCCTCCGCGAGACTGCGGGCTTCATCGAGAACGAGACGATGATGGCGGGGCTGCGCACGCCCACCGACCCGGCCCTCCGCGATGCGATGCGCGGCGAACCAGCGGCGGATGACGATGGGCTCCAAGGGCTGCGCTCGATTCGGCGCGGTCTCGGCTTCGATCCTCGGAAGGACCTCGACTCATACAAACGGATCGGGATCATCGCAGGCGCGGATGCGTTGGTCGTCGTTCACCGTGAAGGCGCCATCATCCTCGAAGTCTTCGACGTCAGCGCTGCACAGTTCTACGAGGGAGCCCTGCGGTTTGACGACAGTAACTCCGCACAGCGGCTGAAGTTCATCGAAAGCCGGGCCAAGCAAGCGCAGCTGCGCTGGTCCGAGCCGCCCGCTGCGCCGACACCAGCACCGACCGCTGCGCCGCAGAAGGTCAATGCGCCAAAGCAACCGGCCGACGAGTCCAGGGCCAAGCGCCGGATGAAAAAGGCGTGGCCTTACGTTGTGGCCGGTGCACTCCTGGCTGGCGGTGTAACCTACCTCATGATTGATCGACGTGGCACTAACGACGCGGGGCCACCGCTGCTAAGATTTAGACCCGGTGCGCAGTAGATCCCAGCGAGCTTTCTTCACGGCAGTTCTTTGTGCGATGGCGTGGACCAGCACCTCGGTCGGCGCTGGCGCCCAGGAACCCGCAGAGCTTTCGCTGCCCGCCGCGCCCGATGGATACCAAACCGAGCGAATCGGTTCGGTCACTTGGACGTTTCCCGAGTCAGAGCGCGGCCGCGTCGACGAGCTCATCGATGGTTTCGACGAGCACTGGGCCAACGTCTCGGACGATTTCGGCGTCGTCATCGACGATGATCTCGTGGTTCGCGTCGCCCGCAACCCACGTGAAATGCGAGCGATGGCCCCAGTTGGCTATCCGCCCCCGGACTACGCGACCGGCGTAGCCTACCCGCGTTGGGGGTTGATCCTCCTCTCGATGTCAGCGCCCGATACCTGGGAACCCCCCGATCTACAGGTCGTCCTCATTCACGAGCTCTCTCACGTCGCGCTCTATCGCGCGGTGCGTGGCAATGAGGTGCCTCGTTGGTTCAACGAGGGCGTCGCGATCCATCAATCGGAGGTGCGCTTGCTTCCGCGCATGGAGTCGCTGCTCCGAGCGGCGGCGCAGCGATCGATGCTCCGCCTTTCCGAGCTCGACACGCATTTCCCGGATCGCCCGAACGAGGTGAACATCGCTTACGCGCAGAGCGCGGACGTCGTCGGATTCCTGCGCCGGTCCCACAACGACGAGCGCCGCTTCCACCGCTTGATCCAATCGCTCCACGACGCGGAGACGTTCGACACGGCTCTTGCCACCGCCTACGGCTGGACGCGCGTGGGTCTCGAGCGGCAGTGGCGGGAAAGCCTGCGAACCCGATACCGAATCCTACCGGCTCTCCTGGCTGGGTCCACGATCTGGGTGGGTGCCGCCATCCTCGTCTTGTTCGCGTATCGCCGAAAGCGACGCTATCATCACATGAAGCTTGCGCAGATGGGGCATCGCGAGGCGCTCGAAGCGTTGAACGCCGCAAGCGAGCCTCCCCCGGCGCCGCTCTCACGTCCGGTTGCGATCACCGAGGCCGGCATCCCGGTGGTGGAGCACGATGGGGAATCGCACACGCTTCACTGACCCCGTCAAACCGGCGCGCTGCACCGGCCACGGGGCGGGGCTCTCAGCCTTTCGCCTTGGGCGCTTTGTCCGGATGGATGGGAAACTTCGGCGTCGTCCCCTCCTTCGCGAGCTTCTTCTTCCGGTCCTTGCCCTGGGCGGCATTCTTCCGGTGCCGCCGCGCCTCTGTCTTGCTGGTATCCGACATCGTTCTAGCCGCCCGCTTTAGTGCGGGGCAGTCGAAGGGTCAAACGCCCGCCTCCACGGCCAGGGCCACGACCCGCCGATAGGCCTGGTGGAGCCGTTTCGTCAACGGACCGGGGACGCCGGAGCCGATCTTCTGCCCGTCGGCCGACACGACGGGCATCACCTCGCGGATGCTGCTGGTGAGGAAGGCTTCGTCGGCATCGTAGAGGTCCTGTGGGTGCACTTCGCCCTCTTCGACCTCGATGCCCTCGGCCGACGCGGCAGCGAGCACCGTCGCACGGGTGATGCCGATGAGGATCCCGGGCTGGGGCTCGGGCGTGATCAGCTTTCCGTCCTTCACGATGAAGATGTTGCTCGATGCTCCCTCCAGGATCTGACCGTGGCGCCCGAGCATGAGCGCCTCTTGCGCCCCGAGTTGTTTGGCCTCGTGTACGGCAAGCAGGTTCGCCAAGTAGTTGGACGCCTTGGCGCCCGACGCGCGCTCGTCGTCGGTGGGCCGTGACGCGCGGAGCAAAGCGACCGCTACGCCCCGTTCGTAGTATTGCGCCGGAGGCAGTGACAACGGGACGACGATGATCACGCGAAGCGGAGTGGTGGCGGTCGTCGGGTCGTAGGTCAGTGGGCCCGTTCCACGAGTGACCACGACGCGAATGTACCAGTCGCCCTCTCCCGCCGCGTCGAGCGCGGCGCGTACTTCGGACGAGAGGGTTTCGATCGAAACCGGCATCGGTATCATCAAGCGCTTGGCGGATCGAGTGAGCCGCTCGAGGTGCTCTTGCTGAGCGAAAGGCACCCCACCATAGGTTCGAAACACCTCAAACACGCTGTCCCCGTAGAGGAAACCCCGGTCGAAGACCGAAACTCGTGCTTCATCTCCATCGACGACTCGACCGTCGATGGAGACCTTTCCTGCCGGCATGATTCAACCCTTCAACTGAGCGAGGAGAACGGAAGCCTGCTCGTGCCCTGCGTCTTCGGCTAGCGCCCTCTCCAGCATCGTCACCGCTTTGCGCGGATCGTCTTGCTTCGCCGCGATGTCGCCCAGGTAATAGTAGACGTCGGCTTTCTGAATTCCCGAGTCGGGCTCCAGCTTCTGCAGCAGCAAGGCACGGAAGCTCTTCTGTGCGCGGTCCAGGTCGCCGTTGGCGTGCGTGAGCTTGCCGAGGTCTCGAAGGATCGCGACATTGGTGAGGTCGATCTTGAACGCCGCATCGTATGCGGCCAGCGCGCCCCCTGCATCGCCCGTCGCCGCCAAGGCCTGGCCGAGACGGTGATAGTGCATCGCAAGCTCTTTGCCCCGCTGCCGTCCGAAGCTCTCGATGATGCGCCGCAGAATGGGAATCGCATCCTGATGGCGGCCGGCCGCGACGTATAGATCGCAAAGGGGTACCAGAGCCGCCCGATCGTCGCTGCCGAGCTCGACCGCGCGTTCGAGATAGCTCGCCGCCATCCCAGGGTCGTCGAGTTTTTCTCGGTAGAGGTCGGAAATCGTACGAAGGAGCACCGCGCGCTCGCCGTCCGACGCCGCTGCCTGCAGCTCGGCGTCCAAGACCTCAGCCATCGCACGGTAGTCAGCGGCCGCTTCGTAGTAAGCCTTGAGCCGCTCCCGGGTCACGGTGTCCTGCGGGAACCGCTCATATGTGGCCCTGAGAGCCCTCCCCGCTTGCGCGGCGTCGCCTATTTGTCGCTCCCAGAGGTCAGCGACGCGATGGGAGAGATCGATAGCCTCTTGGCCGCCCAACCGGGCCGAAAGCCGTTCGAGCGCGTCCGTCAACTTTGTCCAACTCGCGTTGCGCTCGTAGAGCGCGGCCAGCGCGCGCAGCAAGTCATCGTCTGGCCCGAGGTCCGAATTGATGCGCTCGTACACCTGAATCGCCGCGTCGACGTCCCCACGCTTGCGGTCGTGCACCTCGGCAACACGCCCGAGCAGCGCTCGCTGTGCTTCGTCTGAAGCGTCGCCGACCTTCGACAAGAGCAACGCGACGAGATCATCCCAGGCCGCCGTGGCTTCGTAGAGCCGCTCCAAGTCGGCGTTTGCGATCTCGTTGCCGGGGTCTGCATCGAGCACCCTCCGGAACATGTCGATCGCCGCGGTCTGATCTCGGAACGAGTGCTCGTAAAGCTGTGCGAGGCGGAGCTGCAACGAGGTACGCTCATCGCCGGCGGCTGAGCTCGCGCGGCGCTCGAGCAGCGCGCGCAGCGCTTCGAGGCGATCGTTGTCCTGATAGAGCACCTCGAGCGCGTCCATCGAAAGCGTGTCGTTCTCGTCCAGGTCGAGCGCGTCCTCATAGGCGCGGATGGCTGCCCGTGGATCGTCGAGGTGATCGCGGTAGACCTCCCCAACGGAACGCGCCACCGGTCCGCGCGCGTCCTCGGAGAGGATCTCCAACTGCCGCTCGAGCAGCCCAACGACCTCGTTCCATCGCGACTGCGCGCCACGGAGCTCGCATAGCGCACGAAGCGCGCCTAGGTCGGTTCGGTCGATCGCGATGAGCTCCTGGTAGCAGCTCGCCGCCAATTCCGGCTGCGAAAGCGCCTCGCGCGCGAGCTCGCCCGCCTCGCGCAAGAGGTCGATACGCTGCGCGGCGTCTGGCTCGACATCGGCCCAAGCGCGAAGCCCACTGACCAGGTCTGCGGTTCGCGACTGAGCGCGTATCAACGCGATGCGTTGCGCGTGCGCCTCGAGCGGTTCCGGGTCGAGCTGAAGTGCCTCGGAGAGCGCTCGTTCTGCGCCGGCCGGGTCGGACATATGATCGCGATACCAACCAGCCGAACGAAGGCGAAGCTCGTAGAGCTCCCGCCGATCGAGGTCCGCGCGCACGGCGACCTCGTCGACCAGACCGTGGAGATCTCCCCAGCGCCCGGATGCCTCGGCGAGGCGTTCGAGTGAATCGATCAGCGCAGGGTCGCGGGGATCGGTACGCACGGCATCGCGCATCGTCGCGAGCGCTTCTTGCGGACGACCGAGGTCGTCTTCCCAAATGGCAGCAGCCTCGGTGAGAAGCGACACGCGATCGGCGCTGGTCGGCGCCAGCTCGACGCGTTGCACGTAGAGGCGCACTACTTCTTCGAGATCGCCGGTGCTTCGGTAATACTCCTCGAGCAAATCGAGGGCGCTGCCCGCGACCTGCGGTTTCGCGACCAAATTCCGCACCGCGATGAGCGTCTCGTCCCTCCCCGGATCCTGCGCCATGGCCTTTTGATAAGCGCCAAGGGCGCCTTCGAGGTCGCCGAGGTGACTCGCGCGGAGCCGCCCTTGCCTCAAAAGGAGCGTGGGCCGATCGGCGTCTTGGCAATCCAATCGCCGTGAGATCACCTCGTGCAACCGCTCCCATTGCCCCGACCCTTGCAACAGGCGGTCCAAGGCCTCGAGGATCGACGGCTCGTCTCCTACCAAGGTCAGCGCGCGCTCGAGCGCATCGATCGCTCTGCTGAGATCTTTGAAGTCTTCCTCGCAAATCCGCGCAACACGCTGGTACAGGCGGACCCCTCGATCGGTATCGAGGCTCGCCCCCGCCTCTGCGAACACGACGTCGATCAGCTCGGGCCATCGCTGCAAGCTCGCAGCGAGAGTCTCAGCGCGATCGAGGATCTCATCGTCGTCCGGTCTCTCGCCGACCGACTGCAGCAAGGCGTCGAGCGCCGCATTGGGGTCCTTACGCCCGTGCTCGTGAACATCAGCCAAGGCTACCAATTGCTCGGCCTTCTGAAGCGGATCGGTCATGGCATCGGCGCGCAATCGAAGCAGCGTCGCCAGGTCGTTCCAGCGCTCTTGCGTTCGGAGGTAGGGCTCCAGGACGGCCGCTGCGTCCTCCCGATAATCGGCGAGCTTGGTGATGCGAAGCAGCGCCTGCACCGACGGCTCGTGCTCCGGATCGAGGCGAAGAATCTGACCGTATACCGCGATGGCGCTCAGCTCGTCGTCGAGCTCCCGCTCCAGGATGTTGCCGAGTTGATGGGTCAGCTCGACCCGTTCGGCCTCGTGCGCGGCCGCATCGGTCCGGCGCTGCAGAATCTCGACGAGATCGGACCACTGCCCCTGCCGCTCGTAGAGCCGGCTGAGGCTCTGCAAGGCGCCCCGATGCGCCGGGTCCGCTTCAGCGACGGCGCGCAATGCATCACAGGCCGCGTCGGGGCGGCCGAGCTGAGCCTCGTAGAGCTCGGCGAGCCGCATGCCCACTTCGACGCGCACCTCGGGTTCCTCCTCGAGCTCCATCCGCCGTTCGAGCACGTCGGCCAGCCGTGGAGAGTCGTTGATGGAGGCGAAGAGCCAATCGAGGGCGGCGTACGCGGCGCCGTTGTCGGGCTTTTCGTTGGCGGCCTGTTGATAGTAAGAAACCGCCCGCTCCGGATTCGCGAGCTGCTCCTCCCAGAGCGCTCCAAGCCGGTCGAAGAGCTCGGCGCGCGATTCAGGGTCGTGAGAGCGTTCGAGCTTTTGCTCGTAAACCCATGCAAGTCCTTGCCAATCACCGACCAACACCTCGAGGCTCTCCAAGTCGTCGAGGGCGGCATCCGCCTCGGGGTCGGCCTGCAGAACCCGCCGGAGGGTCTTGATCGACGCTCGCGGATCGCCCAGCTCGCGGTCTTGAGTCTCGGCGACGCTTCTCAGGAAGGAGCCTCGAAGCGATGGCTCTTGGGCCGCCGCCGCAGCCTCCTCGCAGACCTCGATGTAGGCCTCAAAGCTACCCCGCACGCCAGCCAAGCGATCGACCTCGTCTCGCGTCACTTCATCGGCAGGCTCGGCGACCAGGGCCTTGCCCCAGGCTTCGAAGGCCATCTGGGCGTTGCGGCCTCGTTCCTCGTGCAAGCGACCTACCTCACGCCAGGTCTCAGCCTGCTCGAACGGGTCGGCCGCCTGCCTGCCCTTCGCATCGAGGACACGAACCAAGGCCTGCCAGTCGCCGCTCTGCCTGTGGATTGGCTCCAGGATCTCGACCACACGCGGGCCGTATTCCTCGTCCTCGACCATCGCCGAGACGGCTTGCAGGGTCGGGGCGTAGTCGCATCGATCGGCGAGCAAGTCCTCGAAGATGTCGAGCGCCCGGGCCGGGTCCGCAAGCTTGGTCTGCACCAGAGCGCCGAGCCGCTGCCGAAGTGCGAGACTCCCCCGCGCGTCCGATGCATTGTCGATCTGAAGCTCGATGTGGGCAGCCAGCTCTTCCCATCTCTCGGCGTCTTCGAGAAGCTGATCGAGCCGAGTCACTGCCGCTGGATTGGCGGCGCTGATTTCGAGAATCCGCCGATAGGTGACGATGCCGCTTTCCGGATCTGCCAGCTCGTCGACTTCAATCCGGGCGATCTCGTGCAAGACCGCGATCCGCTCCTCATCGGAATCGGCAAAGCTCGCGCGCTCCCGGTTGAGCTCGAGGAGCGCTTCCCATTTGCCGCTCCGGGAGTACACCGAAGCCAGCGATCGCCCGGCCTCCTTGTTGCTCGGATCGTACGTGAGCGCGCGCTGATAGAAGTAGCCGGATCGGTCGAGGTCCTGCAATCGTTCGTCGTAGAGCTTGGCAGTGCTGAGTGCGAGATCCGCGGTTTCTCCGTCGTCCACTTCGACCGAACGAAGAGTCTTGTCGAAAATCGCAGCTAGTCTGTCCCATCGGCCGAGCGAGCGCGCCAAGCGCGTTAGGGTCTCCTGGCTGTGTGGCTCGTGTGGATCCTCCGCAAAGAGCCGGCCGTAGGTCTCGAGCGCCCCGTCGAGATCCTCGAGGTGCGACTCCTGCACATCGCCGAGACGACGCAGGAGCTCGAGCCGTTGCGTCGGGCTTTCTTCCCGGTCGAGCCGCGCTTCCAGGATGCGGGTCACATTGGCCCAGTCCATGCGACGCAGGTACAAGGGCTCGAGGAGCTCGGCGGCCGCGCTCTTGTATTCCGATTGGTCGACCAAGCTCTCCAAGATCCGCACCGTGGGCTCATGTTCCGGGTTCTGGCTCAGGGCCTCACGGAATTGATCGAGCGCTCGCCACGGTTGCTCCAGCCGTCGCAAGCAAAGCTCGCCGAGCTCGTATCGAACCGCCGCAGGATCACCGATGCGCTGGTCGATCTGTCGCTCATAGAGCGTCGCTAGCTCGTCCCAACGCCGGGTTCGGCGGTACAGCCGTTCGAGGCCTTCATAGGCGAGCGGATGATCGTTTTCGCCAAGAGCTCGGTCCAGCGCCTCGATCGCCGACTCCGTATCGTCGAGCTCGCTCTGGTAGAGGTGCGCCTGACGCACCAGCAGCGCGGCGCGCTCCTCACGCTCGTCGCAGAGCTCTCCTTTGCGCCTGAGCAGCTCGACCAGCTCGCGGGTTGCGCCCGCATTCTCGGCAATCCCCAGTAGTGCGTCGAGCGCTCCTCGATGGTCCGGCTGTTCGTCGAGCACGCTCTGATAGAGCCCCTTCGCCAAGTCGGCATCCCCGAGGCGCCCTGCGGCCAGGCCGGCGGCGCGCATGCGCACATCGGTCCGCAGGTCCACGTCGAGAAGCTCCGGCGCGATGGTCCCGAGCGTAGCAACCTCTTCGGAGAACCGTCCGGTGGCTTCGGCGTGCCGCTCGTAGTCTTCGAGCACCCGTGCGAATTCTTGGAGGTCGACACCCTCTCGAAGCGCCCGCCCTTCGAACTCAAACGCCGCGTCGATGTCCTGCGTTCCTGCCTCGCTCACCTCGGCGGCGCGCAAGAGCGAGCGGACCCGCTCGCTTGGATGGTCACCAGCGGCGAGGATCTCGAGCATCCGAACTTGGTCTGCGTAGCGAGCCTCGGCTTGATACTGGGTCAAGAGCCTGTTCGCGGCAGACGAACGCAGGTGCGCATCGGCGCTCGCCGCCATGTCTTCCAGCGCGGCGACCGTAGGCCCGTGCCCCGGCACGGATTCGAGAAGCTCCCGATAAACGTCGAGGGCTCGCTCGGGCTCCCCGGTGCGCTTGCGCATCAGCTCTGCCGCTTCGAATCGGTACGCAGCGCGCTCTTCCGAATCTGCAGCTTCATCGGCCCGCATCTCGGTGATCTCGAGAAGCTCGTGCCAGCGCTCGGCCTGCCCGTACATCCGTGCCAACGCACTCAAGGCAGCGTCATCCGCGCCAAACCTAGATACGACGTCACGATACGCGATGATGGCGCTCTCGATGCTCCCGAGCTCGTCCTCCAAGATTTGGGCGATGCGGAGGGAGAGAGCGCGTTGGTCCGGCTCATCGTCCGCCAACTCCATGCGTCTCTCGAGCACCTCGACCAAGGGCTCCCAGCGGGCCCGTTGTTCGTAGAGACGCTCGAGGGAAGACAGCGCGTCCACCTGTGTCGGATCGAGCTCCAGTCGCTCGCGATGGACTTCGATCGCTGCGTCCGGATCGTTCAACGAGGTCTCTAGCAACGCTGCAAGCTTGGGAAAGATCTCATCACGCCGGGCTTCGTCGTCTTCGAACTGAATCTGACGCCGAAGGTCTTGTGCGAGCGCGGCGTGGTCCTCCGCCGCGAGGTGAAGGCGTTCGAGGGCGCGCGAGGCCTTCAAGACGATTTCGGGATTGTCGTGTTCGAACCGGACGAGCTGCTGGTAGGTACGCTCCGCGCGCTGAGGTTCTGGTTCGGATACATCCCAAAGCTCAGCCAATTCCAGAAGCAGCTCGGTCTTCACGAACTCGTCTCCAACCGTGGCTAGGCCGCCTTCGAGCAGCTCAGCGCGTTGCCGATGCCGTCCGAGCTTCGAGGCCATCCGCGCCAGGTCGGCCCGCGCACTCCCATCGGCCACATCTTCGCGCACCGCTCGTGCATACGCATCGAATGCGAGCTCATCGTCGTGAAGCTTGCTCTCGCACAGATCGCCGAGCCGGCTCAAATGTTGCGAACGGGAGGCCGGCTCGGTCAGATCCTCGAGCCGAACCTCGAGCACCTTGACGAGCTCGCCCCACGCGCCTTGCGATTCGAAGATGGGTTCGAGGATCGACGCAGCACGCTGGCGCTGCTCCCGGTTCTCCATGAGCCGCTCGAGTCCCTCCTGCGCCCGCAAGTGCGTGGGGCTCGATTCCAGGACGAGCTCATAGTGGTCGATCGCATCGACGGCGCGATTCAAACGCGTCTCGTAAATCGTCCCCAGCTCGTACGCTAGATCGACAACCTCTTGGCCCGTCGCTTCGTCGAGGTCGCGCTCGAGCAACTCGGCAAGCTCCGACCAGCGCTTGAGGCGACCGTACAAGCGCTGCAGCGCGCGCCGGGATGGAGTGTGCGTGGGGTCGAGCTCGAGGGCTTGCTCGTAGCTCGAGATGGCCTGCTTGGGCTCGTCGAGGATCTCCTCGAAGAGGAAGCACAACTGAAGGAGCAAATCGAGCTTGGCTCCTGCGTTGGTCGTGAACTCGATCCGTCGTTGATAGAGCGTGCGGAGATCGTCCCATTGCTCGTGCTTGGTGAAGAGCTGCTTCAGCGCCGAAAACGCGACGCCATCGTACGGCTCGACCTCCAAGACCCGGCGGTGAAAAGGTGCCGCCTCGTCCGGGTCACCCAGGACCACGTCATATAGCTCCGCGGCGCGGCGGCACAGCGCAAGCTCGACCTCGCCTTCAAGCTCGCCCGCCTCGATGACCTGCACCAGCGCCTTTGCGAAGGCTTCGTACTGGCCGGCAGCCTCGGCAACTCCGCCGAGCCGATCGAGAAGATCCAAGTCCTCAGGTGTGTCGATGAACGCAGACTCCAATGCTCGGTAGGCGCCCATCGAATCCCCGAGCTCAGACGATGCAAGGTCTGCGAGGCGCAACTGCAGCGCGTGCCGCTCACCAGCATCCTCGGTGTGTTCGAGTCGATTTTGCAACAGCCCCGCGAGCTTTTCGAATTGCCCGCGCTTGGCATAAGCCGATTCGAGGAGATCGATCGCTTCGGTCCCGATCTCGCCGCTCTCGGCGGACAGCGCTTCGAGACCGGTGACCGCAACTTCGCTTCGTCCGTCGAGAGCCAACGCACTTCGGTAGCACTCGAGAGCGCCCGCCGGTTCTTCCAAGTAGATTCGTCGGAGGTCCGCGAGCTGCAGATAGATGGAAAGTCTGTCCTCATCGCCCACCTTCGATTGCAAACGCCGTTCGAGCGCGGCATCCAATCGATCCCACTGCTTGAGTTGCTGTGAAAGGCGTTCGACCGCGCACAGCGCGTCCCCGTCGTGTGGATTGTTCCCAAGTATCTGCCAGTGCCGTTCCGCGGCTGCTGGAAGGTCCCCGAGCTGTTCCTCTTCGACCTGCGCGACCTCGTTGAGTAGGACCCATTCCTCCGCTGGGTCGGTGACGTTCCGAAGACGTCGCTCGTAGAGCGAACGAAGATCGCCAAATCTACGCTCGGCGCGATAGAGCCTATCGAGTACGGCCATTGCCTCGGCATCGTCGGGCTCGACCTCCAAAATCGCCTCGAGCTGCCGGATCGATTCCTGAGACTCTCCGAGCCGCTCGCCGGCAATGGCGGCAATTCGTCGCTGCAAATCCAGTCGCTCGAGGTCTGAAATGGCAGAATTTTCCAAGCGATCACGGAAAAGCGCCACGAGATCCGCATAGGCCCCCGCCGCTTCCGCGGATTCCTCCAGCCCAGCGACGACGTCGGAATCGGACGGCGCCAAGAGATACGCCCGTGTCGCCCAGCCGAGCGATGCCTGGGGATCACGAAGGCGATTCAGATAGACGCTTCGCAGCGACGCCACACGCATGAGCCGCAGGTCGCGGTCCTCGTCTGGACCCGCGCCGGACTCGATGATCTCGAGCATGCTGGCATAGGCTGGCCATTTGCGGTCGCTTTCGTAGATCGGCAGAAGCCCTCGCGCAGCTTCGACGTTGGTCGGATCGGCGGCTAGCGCCCGCTCGCAATATCGCGCCGCACGATGGGGCTCAGCAATGCGTTCGCGGTAGACCGCCGCCGCACGAAGGCTGAGCTCCACGATCGACTCCGGATCGTCCGCTCGCTCCGCAGCCTGTCCCACCACTTCGGCGAAACCGGCCCAGTCGTCGTTTTCGCTGTACAGCCTCTCCAGCGATTCCCAGTCACGAGCGGCAACGTAGGCGTCCTTCAGCATGCGCCGAACGCGCGTGTTGCCCGGTTCGAGCTGCAGCACCTGTTCCCACACGGCGACGGCGTCGGCAGGTTGGTGAAGCCGCTCCATGAACACGACCCCGAGACGCTGAAGCTGCTCGAGCTGCTCGTCGCCGCTCGCGGCCACTTCGACACGGGTCTGCAGAACGCTAGCAAGAGTCTCCCAATCCTTCTCTCGCTCCGCCAAGCTCTCGAGGATGTCGAGGGCTCGAGCGGTCTCGGGCGCGTCCGCCAGAATCTCTTTCCAGAGCGTGATGGCGACAGCGTTCTGATGAAGCCGCTCCGTGCAGAGCTCCGCCATTTCGATCTTCTTCTCTAGACGCACGACCGGATCAGTCGCCAGCTCCGCCTCGCGCCCCAAGAGCCCGAACAACGCTTCCCACTTGCGCTTCTTCGTGTAGATGTCTTTGAGCTGCGCCAACGCCTCCACGTGATCGGACCGCAATCGAACGATACGCTCGAGCGGCTCGGTGGCCTGATTCAAGTTTCCGAACCGCTCGATCCATAGACCAGCAACACGGAGATAGAGCTCGACCTTCTCGTCGGGCTCTGCGGCGAGCTCGGCCCGCCGGTCGAGAACGTGAATCAAGTCGTTCCAACGTCCCGCGTTTTCATAGAGCTCCGACAAGGACACCAGGGCGTCGTCATCGTACGGAGATAGTCCCAAAATCTCGCCGTAAACCTGAATGAGCATCGAATCGAGCTGCAGCGCATCGCGGTAGATTGGAATCAGATCGCGCAGAAGCCGTATCTTCTGCTCGTTCGCATCACTCGACAGCGCTTCGATCTCGCCACGAATCGATTCGGACAAGGCGTTCCACTTGCCACTGCTCTGATAGAGCTGCTGCAGCGCAACCCGGGCATCGAGATCATCGGGAGCCAATCGCTCGACCAGCTTCCACGCTTCCAGAGCACGCTCCGGACGGTCGGCCTTTTGTGCCCTGCGTCCGAGCTCGCGGGCCAAGGCGAGCTGCTGCTCGGAGTCGGTCGTGGTGCGCAGTGCATCGCCCAAAATCGTGAGCAATCGACCGTCCGAATCTTCGTCACCGATGCGCTCGCGATAGAAGTCCAACATCCCCGGATGGGCCGCATCGATTTTGCGAAGGCGGGCGAAGAAGGGCTCGGCGGACTCCGAGTCTTCTCGAAAGCGCCAGTGAACCATCGCGAGCTGGAGTAGCATCCCCTTTTCGGCTTCGAGCTTCTGCCTCGAGCGAAGCGCGCTCTCGTACACCGCGGCCAGGTTGTCCCAGGCCTTCAAGTCGGTGAAATACTGGACCAGGGCGCCGAGCGCTTCTTCGTCGGTGGGTGAGAACGTCAAGACCTTGCGGTAGGCGTCCGCTGCCCCTTCGGCGTCTTCCAGTGAACGCCGCAATACGCGAGCCGCCTGCAACCAGGCACTCGCCTTCTCCTCGCGGGTGCGTGCTGCCTTGGCGGCGAGGACGAACACCGACACCACGTCTTCCCATTTGCCGCGCGCGCGAAGGCTCAATGCGTACTGGCGCGCAGTGGGCATGTGCGACGGGTCGGCGGCCAACGCCTCGTCGAAGATCGCGTCGGTTTCCTCGACGGTCTTGCTTCCACCGTATTGCCACATCAACGACGCCGCCCGTGTCAGCAGCGAAGTCTTCAACCTCGGGTCTGCGGCATCGCGCCCCTCTTCGATGAAACGGTGCGCGATCTCCGCCCACTTCTCCTCGACTTGGTGAATCTGATCGGCCGCTTGTACGACCTCGGGATCAGTGGATTCGAGACCGCCTAGCTTCTCGTACGCAAGCAGCGCGCCCTGCTCGTCCATCAGCTCCTCGCGCCGCACGCGCCCCAACTCTTTGAGGAGCACCATTTGGAATTCGGGATCGTCTGCGACCAGCTCTGACTCGAGCTCCATCAACCACGAAGCCGCCAGGAGCTCGCCGCGCCGCTCGTGGCCCCCCCGCGCCGCTTCCAGCAAACGCAGCGGATCGCCTCCGCAGCTCGCGGCCTCCGGGTCCTGAAGCAACTTGCGCAGCCCGTCGACGACCCGCGTGTCGTACGGGTCTTCCAACAAGAGCCCGAGATAGCTTGCGACCGTCAGCTCGGACATCTGGGCGCCTGCTCCCTGACTCGGAAGGATTTTTGCACCCTTCGGTGATCTCATGAAACCCCCAAAAGCAAAAGGATCCTGCGAGCTAAGCTCCCCATCACGCAGGCGTCTTAGATGTTAGCGGCGGGGCGATCGAATGGGCAAGTCCCGAATGTCGCGAAAATCGGGAGCTCGCGGAGATCGCGGTCAGAAGACCATGATGGAGCCCGCCCAGGTCAGGGCGCCGTACGTCATCAGGCTGACGGCCATGTGGGCGGTCGCAATCCCGCGTAGCGCCTTGTAGTTGTTGGCTCGATCGACGCCGAACCACTCGGAATTCGCGGAAACGATCCCAAGGCCGATTTGGGCGAGCATCCCGGCGAAGGTGACCCATCGGAGCACTTTGTGGGTGCGAAGACGCTTGGCGAATTGGCTATTGCCCTCGCTGACTTTGAGGGGGTCCGGCATGGCGAAGGAGAGGCCAAAAGTGGTGAAGTACGCCGCTGAGGTGAGCGAGGTGAGGACCGCGTGCCCGATGGGTACCCCACTACAGGCTTTCTGCGAGAAAATCGCAGTGCCCTCCACACAGGGGTTGGTCGCCTGACTCTGCCACCAACCGTACTGGTTGTGGAACTGAATGAACCCGGAGACCACGGTCAAGGTCATCAGGGACCAGGTGCTGATTCCGAACCACTTGTGAACCTTCTTGATCTTGTTGCGCTTCCGAATGAGATCGGCGGTGGTCGGCGCCTTGGGTTCCTCGAGCTGAGTCGAAACCTCGAGCGCCAAGGCCACTCCGGGGTCCGCGACGACTGCCGGGGTCTCGAGCATCGAGGCGTCGAAGTGCAGGGTGAGGCCGAATAGAGGCGTAGCAAGCATCAGAGCGGTCAGGGTCGCCATGGCGGGCGGAGTATCTACCAAAACCCCCCGAGGGGCCAGACAAGTGACCCCTGAGCGTCTAGATGCCCGGGAACCGCCAACGGCTTTTCACGAGGGCTCCGGCGCTGTACATGGGGAATATGCTCCCCTCGAAACTCCCGACCCGCGTATCCGTGTACGAAATGGCCCCGAGGGACGGCCTGCAGAACGAGAGCGCGCAAGTGGCGACTCACGCAAAGGTGAGGCTCATCGAGGCGCTGGTCGATGCCGGCATTCGCAGGATCGAGGTCGGAAGCTTCGTCGCCCCCAAGTGGGTCCCTCAGATGGCCGACGCGGACGAGGTGTGCCGGATGATCGAGCGTCGCCCGGGCGTCACGTATGCCGGCCTATGTCCGAACGCGAGGGGCCTCGAACGCGCGATTGCGGCCAAAGTCGATGAGATCGCGGTATTCGTGAGCGCGAGCGAGACGCACAACGCGAAGAACGTCAACAAGACCACCGCGCAGACGCTCCAAGCATTCGAGCCGGTCATCGGGCCGGCGGTCGAACGTGGACTGAGGGTGCGGGGCTATGTTTCGACGATGTGGGGTTGCCCCTACGAAGGGGAGATCGACCCCAAGCGCGGGCTCGACCTTGCGAAGCACCTGCTGGACGCGGGCTGTTACCAGGTTTCCTTGGGCGATACGATCGGCGTCGGCACACCGGTTCAGACCCAGCGAATTCTGGACCTGTTCTTAGCCGACATCCCGGTCGAACAGATCGCCCTTCACTTGCACGACACGCGCGGGACGGCGCTCGCCAATGTTCTCGTCGGCCTCGAATCAGGCGTCACGACTTTCGACGCTTCGGTGGCGGGGCTCGGCGGCTGCCCTTACGCGCCCGGCGCAGCGGGCAACTTGGCGACCGAGGACCTCGTGTACACGTTACATGGCATGGGAATCGAAACGGGGATCGACCTCGAGAAGCTCTGGCAAGCAGGCCAGGTTGCCGAGGCCATTGTAGGCCGCGAGCTACCGGGTAAGGTACATCGTGCCGGCGTCCGCTCGCTGGCGAAGTAAAGGAAACACGTGCCCGTTCAGGACCTCCTCGAATATATCGACGCCTCACCCACCCCGTATCACGCTGTCGCAGAAACCGTTACGCGGCTCGAAGCGCACGGGTATCGCCCACTCGTCGAAACCGATCGCTGGAAGCTCGGCCCAGGCGACAAGATGTACGTCGTCCGCGGAGGCGCATCCATCGCGGCGTTTCGCGTCGGCACGGCGCCTGCCGCAGATTCGGGCTTTCACCTGATCGGCGCACACACCGATTCACCAAACCTGCGGGTCAAGCCCAACCCCGAGCTGACGCGAGCTGGGTGCGAACAGCTCGGCGTCGAGCCCTACGGCGGCGTCTTGCTGCACACCTGGCTCGATCGCGATCTCTCGCTCGCCGGACGCGTGCTGCTGGCGGATGGGAGCGCGCGACTCGTCGACTTCGGCCGCGAGCTCCTCCGTGTCCCCTCCCTTGCCATCCATCTCAATCGCCAAGTGAACGTCGATGGCCTCAAGATCAATGCACAGCAGCACATGGCCCCCATCGTCATGCTCAGTGAGCTCGGAACGATGGATCTGCGCACGCTGCTCGCCACGGAGCTCGGCGACGTCAAACCCACTGAGGTGCTCACCTGGGACTTGATGGGGTATGACCTGCAGCCCTCGACCCTGAGCGGTGTCAACCGAGAGTTCATCCACGCCGCTCGGATCGACAATCTTGCGAGCTGCCATGCCGCGCTCACGGCCCTCACCGCTGCCGCGGACGACGCAGAGATGACGCGAGGTGTCGTGCTATACGACCACGAAGAAGTCGGCAGCCGGAGCGCGCAAGGGGCGGCGTCGGACTTTCTTCGGAGCTGCGTGCAGCGCCTCTGCGGCGCCTCGGTCGAGGATTACCACCGCGCGATCGCGAGGTCGTTCTTGATCTCGGCCGACATGGCCCACGCGGTCCACCCCAACTACATCGATGTCCACGAGCCAAAGCACCAACCCGTGCTAGGCGGCGGTCCAGTCGTGAAGGTCAACGTCGGGCAATCATACGCGACCGACGGGGAGAGTTGGGCCAGATTCGAAGGCTGGGCGCGCGAGGCGAACGTGAGCACGCAGCGTTTCGTCGTTCGCTCCGACCTCGGCTGCGGCAGCACCATTGGGCCGATCACTGCCGCCGAGCTCGGCATTCGGACTGTCGACGTCGGCAATCCGATGCTCTCGATGCATTCATGCCGCGAGGTGGCCGCCGCCGCAGACGTCCCGAAGATGATCGGTGTCATGACGCGCTTCTTCTCCCCCTAGGCTAGGTCACCTCGAAGTCTTTGCAGAAGAGCAGTGCCGCGCTTGGATCGTCATAGCGTGATTTCCGATGCCGGTGCGTTGGAAAACCATGCGCGCAGCCGGCGCTCGGGTCGAACAACACGCAATCCTCGCAGTTCCACTTGAGACGGAACCGCTCGCGCTGCTCGCGAAAGCGTTCGTCTTGCTCAACCTTCACGGGGCGCTTCGATCTTTTCGACGCGACGCTCGTGGCGGCCGCCTTCGAAGCTCGCACCGAGGAACGTCTTGAGGATCTCGGCGGCGAGGCCTGCACCTACGACGCGTGCGCCCATGCAGAGCAGGTTCGCGTCGTTGTGCCGGCGCGTCATCGAGGCACTGAACACGTCGCCGCAGAGTGCAGCGCGCACCCCCGCATGGCGGTTCGCGGCCATGGACATGCCAATCCCAGTGCCGCAGATCAGGAGCCCCAGACCTTCGCCACGTGCCACGGCGCTCGCGACTCGATGGGCGTAGTCAGGGTAGTCCGTGGAATCACTGGTGTGCGTTCCGAGGTCGCTGACTTCGTAGCCGAGCTCCCTAGCAACGCCGCAGAGCTCCCGCTTGAGCTCGAGCCCGGCGTGATCCGAACCGACGATTAGAATCTTGGTCATCTCTACGGAGCTTTTAGCACGAGCGCACAGTTGGTCCCGCCGAAGCCAAAGGAGTTGTTCATCAGTGCGCGGATGGGACGCTCCTGGGCTTGATTGGGGACCAGATTCATCCTCGCGCCTGCCGGATCGGGGTTGTCGAGATTGATGGTCGGCGGCAAGAGTGAATCACGGATCGCAAGAACGCAGAGTGCGGGCTCGAGACCACCGGCGGCGCCCAGGAGATGCCCGGTCATGCTCTTGGTGCTCGACACGGCGAGCCCGTCCGTCGCGTGTGCACCAAAGACTTTCTGAATCGCGTGCAGCTCTCCGCCATCGCCCATCGGCGTCGAGGTGCCATGAGCGTTGACGTAGTCGAGGTCTTCGGGGTTCAGCTTCGCGTCGACGAGCGCGAGTCTCATTGCGCGCTGCGCGCCTTCTGCGTCAGGCGCGGGTTGGACCATGTGGTGGGCGTCGGAGGTGGCGCCGTAGCCCACGATCTCTGCCAGAATGCCGGCGCCGCGAGCGATTGCCGCCTCGCGCTCTTCGAGGACCAGCACACCCGCCCCTTCCGCAATCACGAACCCATCCCGATCGACGTCGAAGGGACGGCTCGCGAGCTCCGGTTCGTCGTTACGCCTCGAGAGCGCACGCATCGAGGTGAACCCCGCCACGCCAATCGGTGTCACCGCGGCCTCCGCGCCACCGGCGATCGCAGCGTCGATCTCTCCGCGCTGAATCCATCGAAATGCGTCGCCAATGGCATGGGCCCCCGAAGCACAGGCGCTCGTGTGCGTGTAGCTCGGCCCCTTGAAACCCCACTCCAGGGTGACCTGCCCGGGCGCGAGGTTGGAGATGACCGATGGGATGAAATACGGCGATACCCGGCGCGGCCCTTTGTCGAACAGGGTCCTGCAGGTGTCTTCGAAAACCTCGAGACCACAGAAGCCCACGCCGATGAAGGTGCCCACCCGCTCCTTCTCCGCGTCGGTCGGCTCGAAACCCGAGCTCTTGATCGCCTGCGCCGTTGCCGCAATGGCGAGCTGAATGAAGCGCGCCGCCTCGCGCAATCGCCGCTTGGGCATGTACTGCAAGGGATCGAAGTCCGAGCACTCGCCTGCAATCTGTGAAGCGAACTCCGTGGGATCGAAGCTTTGGATTCGCGCGATGCCGCTCTGCCCCTCGGAAACGTTCTTCCAAGTGCTGGGCACGTCCGCTCCACAGGGGCTCACGACCCCCACGCCTGTGATGACTACTCGCCGCATCCGCTAGCCGGGTAAGGGACGCGCACGGGGCTCCTAGCCCTTGTGCGCCTTGACGTACTCAATCGCATCGCGGACCGTCTTGATCTTCTCCGTATCCTCGTCCGGAATCTCGAGCTCGAACTGCTCCTCGAGCGCCAATACGACCTCGACGATCGCGAGTGAGTCGGCCTTGAGATCTTCGATGAAGTCTTGCTCTTCTTGGATATCGGCCCCGTCGACGTCGAGCTTGTCCGACACGATTTCTTTGACCTTCTCAGCGATGTCCATCTGCTTCCTCCGTCATGCGCGCCTAGACGTGCATGCCTCCATTGACTCGGACTACCTGCCCGGTGATATAGCTCGCTTCGGCGCTTGCTAAAAATACTACTGTTGCGGCCACTTCCTCCGGGCGGCCGATTCGCCCGAGCGGGGTCTGGTCGATGATGCCCTGCCGCGCAGGAGCCGGCAGATCTGCAGTCATTTCGGTGTCGATGAACCCCGGGGCGATGGCGTTCACCGTGATCCCCCGAGATGCATACTCGCGTGCCAGACTGCGTGTGAGGCCCAAAAGCGCAGCCTTCGAGGTGGAATAGACTACCTGGCCGGCGTTGCCGGACTCCGCCACGACGCTCGAAACATTGATGATACGCCCCCAGCGTTGCTTCATCATCGGGCGGATACACGCTTTGGCGCAGAAAACCGCTCCGTTCACATTGGTGGCCCAAGTCATCTCGAGATCTTTCGCTGACACTCTCAACAGCAGCTGGTCGATCGAGATTCCCGCATTGTTCACGAGGATGTCGATATGCCCATGCCCTTTGATCGCCCCCGTGATCGCGACGTCCACGGCCTCTGGGTCGGAAACGTCGAATCGGAGCAGCTCTCCGTGTCCGCCGGCTGCCTCGACGAGACGCAGCGTTTCCTGAGCAGCGGCCTCGTTGATGCGGTAGTTGACCAGGACGAACGCACCGGCCTCGGCCAGCGCAACGCTCGTCGCGCGACCAATGCCTCGTGACCCCCCCGTCACGACGGCGATTTTCCCCGTCAGATCGAACACGAGCTACTCGTGCTCTTCGGCGCTGCCCTTGCTGACTTGCCGACCCTTGTAGAAGCCGCACGCCGGGCAGGCCCGGTGCGGCAACATCACATCCCCGCAGTTCGGGCAAGGGATGACGTTCGGCGCGGTGATTTTGTCATGATTGGCGCGCCGCTGGTCGCGCTTCATCGAGCTGGTTCTGCGTTTCGGTACTGCCACGGGATCACTCCTCGCTCTTTCTAAGCGCTGCCTTGAGTTTCAGTAGTGGGGCAAAGCGCGGATCGGGCGCTGAATCCCCGAAGACCTCTGCGGGAGGTCGAAGATGCTCCGGGACGGAGATGCCTTCGCAAGTCTCCGAACACAATGGTTTCATGGGACATTCGAGCAGCAAGTGCTCCCGCACCAGCGCGTCCAACGCGAGCTCGCTCCCGCTGTAGTAGTCCTGATTGACCTCGTCCAGTTGAACGTCGATCTCGTGGCTGCCCTTTGGACGCATGTGCTCGGGACTGTAGAGGGCGGTGAGCGCGAGGTTCACATCGAGCGGGACCTCAGCCAGGCACCGTGCGCACGTCGCGGTCATCCGAGCGGCGAGCTGCGCCTGAACGAGCACATCCAGCCCGGTACGCTGGGCGTGCACAGCCAATCGCCCGTCCTCGGCCCCTGGACGCAGCTCGGTCTCAGCGAGCGCAGAGGCCAGCCAATCCGTGCCGATGGCAAAGTTCCAATCCCTCCCGGACTCGTCGAGGTCCTGGATCTGTAGGACAAATGAAGACATTGAATTGGGCTCGACAGGCGACAAGCAAGCGACCCTCCCAGGCCACGAGAACGCGCTACTATTCGTCCTGCCCTCAAAGCTGTCAAGGAGGGTGCGAGCCCCCACCGGCGGTCCCTTAACTCTCTGTAATGTGTAAGATTTCTGACACCCACGCTGTCACTGGCGCCGACACTGCGAATGACGCCGATGTCGACGCACCGAGGGGCACGGTGGGATGCGATGTGGGGGTGCAGCGACGTCGCGAATGACGATCGGCAAGACAGCAACCCGCTCCGATTGGCGTGAGCGCCGAGGCGAGGCTTGCCTGGCCCCCGGCGCCAAGCCCAACCGGCCAGCCAGGCAAGCCGAGCCGTTCGTGGAGCCCCCGCGTCGTGTTCCGCCGCGCCCCGGCACGCCGTTCGCGAGCCCTCCTCCGGGATCCAGCCACACGACACGACTGACAGCCCTGGCTGCACCCCTGCAGCCGTACCCTGCCGCCCCCCTCTCCCGGTCGCCATTCTGCAGGACCATGATAAGTTTGCGCGCGATGGCTGACGATTTTCGACGTTTTTCCGGAACCCCGACCTATCTGACCAGCGAAGCCCTCGAATCCGCGGTGAACTGCGCAGTCGTGCTCGAACGCCCTTTACTCATCCGAGGGGAACCAGGCACCGGGAAGACTCTGCTGGCCGAGGCGGTGTCCGAGGCACTCGCGATGCCCCTGCTCCGCTGGAACATCCGCAGCACGACCCGCGCCCAGGACGGCCTCTACGTCTACGATACGGTCCAGCGTCTCTACGACTCGCGGTTTGGAGACAAAGACGTCAACGACATCAGTCAGTACATCAAGCTCGGGCCCATGGGCCACGCCTTCAACGCGAACGAGCGCGTCGTCCTCCTGATCGACGAGATCGACAAGGCGGACGTCGAATTCCCGAACGACCTCCTCAACGAGCTCGACCGAATGCAGTTTCACATCGACGAAACGCAGCAGGACATCATCGCGAGCCAACGCCCGGTCGTGATCATCACCAGCAATGCCGAGAAGGAGCTCCCTGATGCGTTCCTGCGCCGCTGCGTGTTCCACTTCATCGACTTCCCGACGCCCGAGCTGATGAACGAAATCGTTCGTGTCCACCATCCCAAGGTTCGCGAGAGCCTCGTCGACCAGGCGCTCAAGACGTTCTACGAGATCCGCAGCATGCGGCGTCTCCGAAAGCGCCCCAGCACGAGCGAGCTCGTCGACTGGATCGCGGTGCTCCAGCGCGCCGGCATCGACGGGGTGAAGCTCGAGGAAAACCTTCCCTTCCTGGGCGCGTTGCTGAAGAAGGAACAAGACCTCGTCGCCTTTGCCGATCAGCTATCCGGCGGCAGGCAATGGAGAAGCTGAAATCCTAGTCCCTTTCATGTACGAGTTGCGCGGCCGCGGCGTCCCAGTCGGGACGCAGGAGGTGCTAGCGCTCGCCCAAGCGCTGCAGGCGGGACTCCATGAAAGCTCCCTCGACGGCTTCTACAACGTCGCCCGCTCGGTGATGATCCACAACGAGGCGCATCTCGACTCGTTTGATGAAGCCTTCCTGTCGTTCTTCAAGGGCATCGAGATTGAATCCAAGAAGCTCAAGGATGAGCTTTGGGACTGGCTGCAACAAGCCAAAGAGAACGTCGGCGAGCTCACCGACGAGCAACGCGAGTTCGTCGAAAACCTGGACCTAGACGAGCTCCGCAAGTTGTTCGAGGAGCGACTCGCGGAACAAGACGAGAGGCACGACGGCGGCAACAAGTGGATCGGCACCGGTGGCACTTCGCCATTTGGTCACGGCGGCCGCTCCCCGAAGGGCTTCCGGATTGGGGGCTCAGGTGGCGGGCGCAGCGCGGTGAAGGTTGCCGACGCACGCCTCTACCGACCGTACCGCCAAGACCTCACGCTGGACGTACGGCAGATGCAGGTCGCGCTTCGGAAGCTGCGCGCCTTCGAGCGCGAAGGCGGCGAGGAAGAGCTCGACCTCGAAGGCACAATCGACGCGACCGCGCAGAACGCCGGTGAGCTCGAGGTCGTCACGCGCCCTCCCCGGCGTCACAACACCCGCATCATCTTGATGATGGACGTGGGCGGGTCGATGGATCCCTTTGCGCACCTCTGCTCTCGACTCTTCTCCGCGGCAAAGAAGTCGTCCCATTTCAAAGAGCTCCGCACGTATTACTTCCACAACTGCATCTACGGTCACGTGTACGAGACCGAGCGCTTCGACACGCCGATCAAAGTCCGCGAGCTCCTCCAAGAGACGGGACCCCACTACAAGCTCATCGTCCTTGGCGACGCGTTGATGGCGCCGTATGAGCTTCTCGCGGCGGGCGGATCGCTCGATCTCGAAGACGACCGCGGTATCGAAGGCCTACAGTGGCTCATGATGCTCAGCCAGCACTACCACCGCAGCATCTGGCTCAATCCGGAGCCGCAACGGTATTGGAGCGGCAACACCATCGAGTACGTGCGCCAAGTATTCGACATGTTCCCGCTCACCCTCGAAGGCCTCGGCGAAGGGGTCAACCATCTTCTCAAGGGCGGCAAGGGGCACTGAACCGCCCTCCAATTTCGGCTTCTTGGAGTTGAAATTTGGGCCCCCACCCCTGGGTCGCGTATTCTCAAGACGTGGGGCAGAGATCGACAATCGCGATGCTCGTCATCGTGCTCGGGAGCTCAGGGGCGGTCGCATCGGCGGATGGCTCGTCTTATGGAGGAGTGACACCTGGCTCAGAAGGCTCGGACAACCTCCCCCCCAAAGCCGAGGAGATCCCCAAAGGTGCGCTCATGCTCACCTGGCCAGGGTTCATGATGCACGAGGATGGCAGCTCGTGTTTCTTCATCCAAACGTCGGAACCAGTCCACGTGACGAGCGAGCAGTCCAAGGGCCGCTTCGAGCTCTTGCTGCGCAATACGCGGGTGTACCTCAAGAACAACTACCTGCCCCTCGAGACTCAGTTCTTCGACACGCCAGTGACGCGCGCGACTGTGCACCGTGCAGGCAAGAAGGACGTGGTGATGGTTTTCGAGATGCGCAAGGATGTCACACCCACCATCACCCAGAAGAAGGGCAAAGACGGCTTCAACTACGTCTTCGTCAAGTTCAGTCCCTAGGCGTGAGGCTGCCAGGCGAGCTTGACCTTGCCCGCCGCACGCGCATCGAGTAACCGGACGCCATGAGCTTGCGCGCCGTCAAAGGGATGAAGGACATCCTGCCCGACGAGATCTCGAAGTGGCACCGCCTCGAGAGCGCGTTCCGTGAACGGGTCGAGGCCTATGGTTTTCGCGAAGCGCGCTTCCCGATCGTCGAGCCGACGGCTCTGTTCGTACGGTCGATCGGCGAAACGACCGACATCGTCGAAAAAGAGATGTACACGTTCGCCGATCGGAGCGAGAAGTCACTCACGCTGCGACCCGAGGGCACAGCCTCGGCCGTTCGCGCATACGTACAACACAGCGTGCAAGCACGAGAGCCGGTCACCAAGTGGTACTACGTCGGCCCGATGTACAGGCGCGAGCGGCCCGCCAAGGGGCGCTACCGTCAGTTCTATCAAGCGGGCATCGAGGTTTTTGGCGACCCCGGACCTTTCGTCGATGCCGAAATCATCGATATGGTCGTCGGTCTCATCTCGAGCCTCGGCATCGCCGAGGTCGAGGTTTTGGTCAACTCGATTGGCGGCCCCGAAACGCGCGAGAACTATCGCGTCGCTTTGCTGGAGTATCTCGCACCGTACCGCTCCGAGCTTTGCACCGACTGCCAGCGACGCATGGACGCCAATCCGCTCCGTGTGCTCGATTGCAAGGTGCCCCGATGCGCGGAAATTGCGGCGGACGCTCCGTCGATCTTGAATCACCTCACCGACGACGACCGGGCTCATTTCGACGGATTGCAGGAAACGCTGACCGCCCTCGGCACACCTCATCGCGTGGATGGCTCGCTGGTTCGAGGGCTCGATTACTACACCCGAACCCTCTTCGAGGTGCTGGGCAAAGGCGAAGGGCTCGGTGCTCAGAACGCATTGCTCGGCGGCGGACGTTATGATCAAATGGTCCAGAGCCTCGGCGGGCCGGACACGCCCGCGATCGGATTTGCGATGGGGCTCGAGCGCCTCTTGATGGCGATGCCCGACTCCGAGCTGGGTTCCCATGTGGACGTCTTTCTCGTCGCCGCGCAGCCGGGCGTTCGCGGAGAGATCACCCTTCTCGGCCGTGAGCTGCGCGACGCGGGGCTCCGAGTGGAGAGCGATCTGCGGGGGGGCTCCCTCAAGAGCCAGCTCCGCCGTGCGGACAAGATCAACGCGCGAATCGCCATGATCCTCGGCGAGTCCGAAGTCGAAGCGGGTGTGGTTCAGCTCAAGGATTTGAGAAAGCAAACACAACACGAGGTCCCACGTCCGAATGCGGCGACGCAGGTTCTCGCATTGCTGACGGAGTGAAGTGGCGCGCTAAGCGCGATTGAAGAAGATCGGGCTCGACCATGCCATCTCGCCGTCGGCCTGAGTGACTCTGCAATAGACGTACGAGGCATCGACCTCCCCTGCGAACGACGCGGAGGGAGACTTTGGCTGATCGGAAGCGACCACGCCGGCCGGTGTGATGAGCTCGATGCGCTCGATATCGGTCGTGCCGAGCGCATGCGCATGCACCTCGACCGGTCCCTCGATGTCCAGCTCGCTGCCCATGGGGAAACCCGCGACGTTCACGTCGAGAAGAATCTTGGCTCCGCTCGTTGCGTAGCATCGTCGCGCGCGGATTGCCTCGAGAATGGCTTTGCGCGTTCGGATTGTGGAGATCACCGCGGTCAGTCCGGTTCGAAACGGATCGCGCTTTCGGCACTCGCCGTGGTGCCAAAGGAGCCCGTGGCTATCGGAGTTCGCGATGAAGCCGAACCGCATCCCGCCGTCGAGAAGGGGCTTGGCGAACTGGTCGTAAAGCTCGCCACGGTGCCCCAGTGGATGATTGGGGTGCTCGTAGCAACCGTGGCACGAGCAGATCTCCCAGACCGGTTGTCCCAGCGGATCGTGACCCGGCACGTCGGCGCCCGTCCAGCCAATGTGGTGCGGCCCGGTGAACGCGCCCTGCGCGCGAATCCGTTGAACGATGTCGCGTCCGACGGGAACGTCGTCGCGAGAAATGATCGGATGACCAGGACCCGGAAGGTAGATGCATTTGTGCCCCGGACCGGGATAGGCCTTGCCGGTCCACTCGTAAGCGACGATGGTCGCGAACTCGCCCGGATCGTCATGACGCTCGGTCACTGCCTGGAGATACGCCCACTCGCCCGGCCCGATTCGTTTTCCCAAAAACGACTCATGGTCGGTGAGCGCTGCAAAGTCGTCGCCGTATCGGTACCGGGCACGAAGGTATGCTTCGTCGGCACTGCCCACCCCATCCGAGTGGGCGCTGTGCTGCTGGATGTCGCCGAACAAGATCTGCGGTCCTGACCAAGCGCTGACACGGACGGAAGCCGCTTCGAATCCGCCGACTTCGACCTGCGCGGGCGCGAGCTTCGGCGGACCTCCCATCGGCGCACCGAATGACCGGATCTCGATGCCCTTGCGCCCTCTCCACGCCGCAAGCGTCGACCCGCCGGCGAGCCGAATTGCGCTGACGCGCCGCCCGCGGCATCCCCACTGACCGTCGTCGATGGCGTGCCGAACGGAGAACCCGTCCGCATCCAGGCGTTGCCGATAGATGTTGTGGGAGCCTCGCCCGAAGAGATCGACCGCCCCGTCCTCTCCAACGACCAAGGTTGGGAACTCGAACCCCTGCTCTTCGCCGGCCAGATCCCGATCGCGACCGGTCATCGGCGCCGCCGGCTCGTAGACGAGCCCCTCCATGTCGACGAAACGCAGCGCGATCCACTTTGCGATGTCCGGAACGCCGGTGTCCTCGCGAACGTCGTGGTGGAACCCAACCCATGCGCCGCCGGGGGCAGCTGCGATGCAGGGGGCGGCCGCGATGCCGAAAGCGGTCCATACGACGAACTCACCGCCAGATGGCGGCGCCACGACAACGCTCGAGCGCGGACCATCGTGACGCACCTCCACCCGCCAACCCTGATGCTCGGCCACGTGCTCGGCCCGAGGATCATCGGTGGGATGGGGTCCGCCTGGCGACCAGCCCATGATCGCCGCGCCATGGTCGGTTGCAACCGGCTCCCCTTGCACCGCACCGTCATCCGCGAGGTTGAATCGCAAGATGTGCTCCTCATCGCCGGACCAGACGAGCAGATGTAGGAACGCGCCGCCATCCGCCAGCGGTTCCAGACGTGGACTTCTCAGGTACCGCTCTCGGGTTTGTTCGAGGAGGGGCATCGTGCCTCAGTTCGCGTAGCCGAGCGCTCGCAACTGGTCGCGGATCGTGTCATCCATTTCGGCGTTCTCCCGCTGCAGTTGTGTACCGCCCTTCTGTTCCGCGCTCAACCAGTCGCCCCGGGCGGTCGCCCCTAGGAACTGTCCGAGCAAGATTCGCGAGTAGCGACGCCCAATTGGAAACGAGGACACGTCGAGCTCGGCCTTTTCCATCGGATCGGCGACGAGATCGAACATCGTCGAGGTCAGGTTGGCACGGAGGACGAACTTCCACCGACCCGTGGTGATGACACGGCGGTCGTCTTGAAAGTCGCTGAACGCCACCGTCGGACGGGACGGCGCCTCGCCCAACATCAGTCCGATGAGCTCGCGCCCCTCGTTTTGGGCCATCCCGGGCACGCCAAGGAGCTCGGTCACCGTCGCCGAAACGTCGAGCGTACTGACCGCCGCGCCGATCTTGGCGCCCGCTGGAAGACGGTGCGGAAGGCGGAAGATCAGCGGCACGTGAAGAAGCTCCTGATACACCGAGTGGCCGTGACCCCACGAGCCGTGGTCGTCGAGCTCCTCCCCGTGATCCGCAGTCACCACGATCAGCGTATCCTCGGACAGCCCCATTTCGCTCAGACGCTCGAGGAACGCACCGAAGAAGTGATCGTGCTTGGTAATCTCACCGTCGTGAAGCGCTTTCAACCTTTCCTTGTCTCTCGCGTCGAACACGACCTGCGGAGGGTTGCGCTTGGCCTTCTCGAGCAGGTCGCCCGTCATTCGTGGCCTGACTTGCCCGGCGTATTCGCCCGAATCGTACATCGCGAGATACTCGCCCGGCGGATCGTAGGGCACGTGCGGATCAATCGTCTGAATATACGCGAAAAAGCGTCCGTCCTTGTGGGCTTCGATCCAGTTCCCTGCCGCTTCGAAGACGTCTTTCGCTTCAGTGCTCTTTTCTTCGCGGATGTAGTTCGAGTAGTCGTCCCAGCCCTGATCGAAGCCGAAGCGATCCGACACATAGCCGTTGGCGATGAAACCTCCCGTCGCGAACCCCTGGTCCTTCAGGTGTTCGCTCAAGAGCTCCGCTGAGCTGGGCAGGGCGGCGTCTGCAGTCTTTTGCTGGTGGGTCTGTGGGTAAAGCCCGGTGAGAATCGAAGCCACCGAAGGCTTGGTCCAATTCTCCGGGGCCTGTGCGAGCTCGAATACCACGCCCTCGGTCGCGAGTTGATCGATCGCGGGCGTCTTCACGCGCGTCTGCGGATTGAAAGGGCGAAGCTTGTCGGCTCGAAGGGTGTCGATCACCAGAACCACGACGTTCTTCGCCGGCTCGAGCTTTCGTTCAGGCGGCGCTGGAACGAAAATTCGAGGGGAATTCCAGGCCACACGACCGGCCCCCTGACCTTGGGCACGAAGGTCGATGCGCACTGTCTCCCCGGCAAATCGACTGAGGTCCGCTCGTTGATTCGTCCACGCTCCCGACGCTGTTCCCGCAAGCACCTGCGTGGTCGGTTGTCCATCCGCCGTCACCTCGATGGCGAAGGGCACATCCCCCTCGCCTTCCACGCCGATCTCAAATCCCAGCAAGCCATTCGCCGGAACCATCACGTGATACCGTAGCGTCGATCGTCTGGATAGGGCGATCGCCTGCCGTTCGTCTTCCCCGAGGCGAACGTTGGCGACCAATCCGTCATACGCTGGTGCTCGCCCGCTCGTCGCGGGATCGGACGGCTTTCGAATCCAAATCGAATCGACGGCAACCGACACATCCTCACCGTCGATCGGCACGGTGCCGCCAAAGGTCAGCAACAAGTAGTTCTCGCCCGACTGCACTTGCTCTCTCGGGAGCTCGATATCGTAATCGACGAAACCTGCCCCCTCCCGGAGGTGAATCGACTTGAGCTGCGTGTTGTTGAGGTACGGCGTGAGCGCATGCGTGCCATGAGGTCGGAGCCGAATACGTGCAACGAGCGACTCCCGCGAGTCGGTGTTGAAGTACACCCGGCCCCGCATCCCGACATTCGCGTAGCTGGTGTCCCCGTCGATGCCCTTGCCGAGCCACCCGCTTCGCCAGTCTCCCCCGGTGTACTTCGACTGTGCCGGCGTTCCGAAGTCGAGGTACCAACCCCCGTCGTCCACTTCGGCAAGATGACGGAGCGCTGTCAAGTCCGTCTGCTCCTGCAGCCCCGCGAACGGGTCCGACTTGGTACCCTCACGGCTACAGCCCGACGCCAGGACTAGGGTCGTGCTTAGAACCAAAAAGACTCGCATCAGCCGCCTTCCTCCCGCTTCCCGGCGGCCGTTTTTGCCCTTCTTTTCGACCGCGGAAACCTTGCTGCGGTTAGCATGCAGATTCAGCGAGGGTCAACTAAACCACCCACTTGAACCGGGGTTGTCGCCGCGCGCGTCGCACCGGATTTCACATAGTAGAAGCGGTCGGTCGAGCGGGGACCGACATGATATCGCACCCTGTGTATCCCCTGGTCGAGCGCGAGCGTCACCGGAAGCCCTCCACGATCGACGCCGTCGATCTCTACGCTCACCTCGTGCGGACCGATGAGCTCCAGCGCCCCTTGCCCTTCCCCGAGCTCCAGCGACGGATCGACGCCCGGACGCAGGCTTCCGGTAAACGCCGAGAGCTCGATTCTCCAGGGAGCCTCGGGAGGGACTGACGCGGGAGCTTGCGAACCGACTTGTTGCTCGTGGGCTTCTCGCTCCGGTGCCGCAGGGGATGTCAAAGCGGGCGAGGCGGACGAAAAGCCCGTGGGGGTGCGCCCGGGAAACAGCTGATGCCAGATGAGGAAGCCCACGGTCCCCGAGAACAAGAGCAGAAACCCCAAGCCCAATATCCGTGGCGTGGTGTGCAGTTCCATTTCGAACCCAGAGATGCTCTCGGTGTTTCCCGCGCCGGGTCCGGCGTTCAATCGCCAAATCGGATAACTCGATCGGGACGCCTCGTTGGCGGGCTCGTGGTGCATCGCGACAGCCAGCTGCTCCCTGACGTGCTCCCGCTCGATCCGATCGGTCACCGAGGGCGAGTTTTGCTGGATCTCGGGCCCGGTCAACTCGCGGACCAGGCCCCATGGAGATCCGCTCGTCACACTCTCTCTCGATGCAGACGCTGCCATCGTCACGTCCCGCACGGCCCCCTGCCGACACAAAGTGACCAGCAACGCGTCGACGAGCGATCGGGAGCCGCCCCCGGATTCCCAGAGCGCCTGAATCGGCTCGCCTGCAACGAGGCGCGCAACCAAACGCTGAACTCCGATCGGGGAGTGACGCAGATATGCGCTGAGCACGTCCTGATCGAGCTCGACACGGCAATCGGGGTTTGCGGCCAAGGTGCGCATGAGCAGGCCGACACGACGGGTCGCGTCGGCAAACGAAGCCTCCAGCGACTCACGCCCTTCGGCCTCTGCGCGCTCGGCCTGCGCCGCGACGATGAACCGACCGGAGCTCATGCCGACCAGCGGGGGAAATGCCGCCGCTCCATGGGTGACCGCGCCGTCGATCCCCGTTCGCGTGGCGTCGACAATTCGTCCTTCGCAGAGCTCGACCTCGAACAAGCTCCAAGGGTCTTGGAGGATGATGCGCGCGTTGGGACAGAGCCGCCGGGTGGCCCGCAGGAGCGTCGATACCCCGATCTCCTCGAGATCCCCGCGCGCTTCGCGAGCGCTCTCGAGGGAGTCCTCGACCTGCGTCAACGGCTCGAGCACTGAGAACACCCGTTCGAGAACCTCGCGCGCCGGAACCTCTTTGCGCAGGTACCCCTGAGCATCTGCCCCGAGCTCACGTAGGCGGTGCAGGAAATCATCGTGCCACGACAACAGAACGATCGGGACTCCATCGAGCACCGGTTCCCGCCGAACGGCGGCGCAGAGCGCCAGTCCATCGAGCCTCGGCATGACGATATCCGCCAGGATGAGATCCGGGGGCGCCTCTCGGGCGAGCTCGAGCGCTTGAACGCCATCACGGGCCTCGATGACCCGCGCGCCCGCCTCACGGAGAACCCCCACGTAGAACCAGCGCACGTCCGCCTCATCGTCCGCCACGAGAACATGACGTCCACGGAGGCTGCGCTCGGCTGATCGTTGCGGCTCACGCACCAGCGGGTGCGTGCCCGATTGGCTGGGCATGGCAGCAAGGGCCTCGTAGCGCCATGCCAGAACGCGGACAGCGATCAACGAACTTGGCCCAAAAGACTCCCGCCGTAGCTCCCTGCGTGCTTCGGCGACGGCAGCCTCCAGGTGCACGAAACCCAGCTCGCCGGCGCTCCGCTCCAACGCGGACAGGTGATCTTCGAGCGTGGCCCTGGCCGCCTCGTCCTCTGGGGAAATACTGAGGACCTCGGTTAACCGAACTGTTTCCAAGGCGTTGGCGGCCAAAGCTTGGATGAACCTGGCGTTTGGCGACGCCGGGTCCGAATCGCCGAAAGCACTCTGCACCTGCGCAGTGTACGCATCCCGGTGATTTCTTCGAGCGCCAAGTCGGTTGCCCCGAGCAAGTCGTCGACGTACTGACCCCCGTGGACTTCGTCGATGAGGTAACGCTAGAGGTCGCTGGCGGTGATGGCGGAAGGGGCTGCATCGCGTTTCGGCGCGAGAAATATGTCCCTCTCGGCGGGCCTTCCGGAGGCGATGGAGGACGCGGAGGAAATGTCACCCTGGTCGCGCACGATCGTTTTTCGACTTTGTTCGATCTCCGCTACCGCAGGATCGTGCGGGCCGAGCGCGGCGAAGACGGCCGCGGCAAGGACCAGTTCGGCAAAGCCGGCAGTGACGTGGAGATTCAGGTCCCGGTCGGCACCCAGGTCTACGATGTGGACAGCGGTGCCCTGCTCGCGGACCTCAATGAGTCCGGCGCGAAGCTCATGGTCGCCGAAGGAGGCCGGGGCGGACGGGGAAACATCAAGTTTGCGACCCCGTACGACCGAGCCCCACGCCGCGCACAGCCAGGAACGCCCGGCGAACACAGAAGGATCCGACTGGTCCTCAAGCTCCTCGCGGACGTCGGCATCGTCGGCTTTCCCAACGTTGGCAAGAGCACCTTCATCGCGACGGTTTCCGGCGCGCGCCCGAAAGTCGCCGACTACCCGTTTACCACCCTGGTCCCGAACCTCGGCGTCGTCTCGCTCGGCGTCGATCGAACTTTCGTCATCGCAGACATCCCCGGCATCATCGAAGGCGCGTCGGAAGGTGCCGGGCTCGGACTTCGGTTTCTGAAGCATGTCGAGCGTACGCGCGTGCTCTTGCACATGCTGAGCGTCGACCCCAGCCCAGGCCGCGAGCCCCTTGCCGACTTCGAAACCCTCATGGTGGAGATGGAACGATTCGACCCGAGCCTCCTGGAGCGGCCGATGGTGGTGGCCGTGAGCAAGTGCGACCTCCCGGAGGCGCGCGCCGCGTACGAACAAGTCCGCGAAGCGCTCCAGGCGCGCGGCCTGCTCGTGTTCGCCATCAGCTCGGCGACCAGGGAAGGCCTCACGCCGCTCCTCGAGGCGCTCGAGGCTATTTTGCGGCGCCCAGACGACGCGTGAGCTCGGTCGAAGCCCAGTGGGCCGCCTCGCGAACCACCTCCGAGCGACTGTTCGTCCGTGCGTGCTCCAGCGCTTTCAAGTGAACGGCATCCCCGCGATTCCCCAATGCGAGCGCAGCGTTACGGGCCAAACCTTCGTGTCCCGCACGTTTGAGCGCTGAGCCCTCCGCCCACGCGCCAAATGCTTCCTCACTCATTTGAAGCAATCGGACAGCATCGATGCCGGCCCAGCGCTCGCCCGGCTCGAACGCTTCCAGTACGCCGTCCCCTGCCCCGGAGGTCTGGTTGTACGGACAGACGTCTTGGCACACGTCACACCCGAAAACCCAGGGCCCAAGCTCCCGCCGGTGCTCGACTGGAATCGGGCCGCGATGCTCGATGGTCAGGTACGAGATGCACTTTCGGGCATCGAGACTTCTCGGCGCGGAGAACGCCCGCGTCGGGCAGGCATCGAGACACAGGGTGCAAGTCCCGCAGCGACGGCTCATCGGCTCGTCGGGGCTCAGTGCCGCAGTCGTCACCACGCAGGCGAGGAAGGCGTGCGAGCCGATCCCCGGAACGATCAGGCAGCAGTTCTTGCCCACGAAACCAACCCCCGCGCGCTCCGCCCAGGCACGCTCGAACACCGGCTTGGAATCGACCGCGACCCGCGAGATGAACCCCGCTTCCTGCAGCACGCGCGCCACTTTGCGGCTCCTCTTGGTCAGCACGTTGTGGTAGTCGCGCCCCACAGCGTACTTCGCGATACGCGTTGGGGGCGGCCCTGCGTACCGCTTGTGCCCAGCATAGGGAGCCGCCATTACGATCACGCTCTTGGCGTTCTCGAGCATATTCGGGTCGCGTGGGTCCTTTCTCACGCTCGCGGTGCGTTCCATCCATGACATCTGCCCGTGGCGTCCCGCAGCGAGCCAATCGTCGAGGTGCTCGCCCTCCTCCCTCAACGCACTGGCTTCGGCAACGCCGACGCGAGCGAACCCTTGCCGCTCGGCTTCGGCCTTGACCCGTGCGGTCAGATCGGCGTCATGGGTCATCCCAGGCCAGAGCCGGGCCTCGCACGCGTCGCGCCGGGCTCCTCCTTCTCCGGCTCTTTGGGCTGCGCCGGGGGGGACTTCTTGGGCGGCCGCTTGGGCTCGTCCCCTCCATCGTCCGAATCCCCGCCACCGGTTTGCCAGGATGGCCGCGCGTCCGCCGGAACGACGGTGTCCCAATCCGGCGCGTCCGTCAGCCCATCCTTGCGCGCCGGGGTGCCCCGGGGGTTCGGAAGAATGTACGGCTCCGCGTTGAACGTGCCGCACTGTCGCTGATTGCGATAGAAGCCCCAGTGGATGTAGACGCGCCCGTCTCCGCTTAGAATGGACGACGGCGCCTGCGGGTACGGCTGTCCTCGAAGCACGGAGTTGAACGCGCCAAAGTCGAAGGGTAAGAGACCGCTCGATCGGACGACTCCGACGCGATAAACCGAGCCGTCGCGGTTGAGGACGATCTCGAGCTTGGTCATCAGCGTGTCGTCTTGGTAGGGGCTTCCGCCGATCGGCAGGCTGCGCAGAAACCTGTCAGCAAATTCCTGATGAATCCGGCGGTGGACCGCCGCGATGTACGTCGCGAAGGGTGATGCCGCAGCGTTGAGCGCCGTCGTCGCCCCGGGCTTCACTCCGGGCGCATAGTTTTCGATCGCAGCTCGGAACTCGTTCCAGCTCTTTTCGCGACTGATGCCCCGTTGCGAGGACTTGCGCTCCGCGAGGTACGCGCGGCGATCTTCAGCGAGCTTCTCGGAGCCCACCGCTCCCTCGAATTGAGACCACGCCATCTCGCCGCCGGGCCCCTGACCTTTCGGGCGTTCGCCCCCGCCCTGTCCTGCGTGACTGGGCCGCCGGATGCTAAACGTCCCGGACGCGTCGGTGATCGTAATGGTGTCGTCGGCCGCCTCACTCGCGCGTTGGCCAGAGGTGTCCGCCCGCTTTGCGTTCGGTGCCGCCCGCGACACCCGTTCGGCCTTGATGGGGTCTGCCTTGATGGCCTTGTCGGGTCGCTGACGGCGGGCTTCCTCTTCGGTGACCTTGCGCGCATCGCTCCCCTGTTTGTTGCGGGCCTCGGCGATGTCCTGCTCGCGCGCGTTGCCCTCTTCTTGGAGCGTGTCCGATGGCTTCTGCTGGCGGCCCGGCGACGGAGTTTGATCGTCGCGAACCATGTTCCTTATTCGAGCGACGGTTTCCTCTTCGACGCGATTGTTTTCCTCCGCCACGAACTGCGGGTTGTCCGGTGGCTTCACATCGGGGTTGGTACTGTGCTGTTGCACCGCCTGCGGCGACTCGATGCGGGGCTGCTGGGCCTTCTGTTCTTGCTTGGACTGCTGCTGCGCCTCTTGTTGCTGCTGCGGCTGTTGCAAGGTCTTCGCCACTTGCTCGCGCTTGGCCTGCTCCCGTGCGCGTGGCGTCTTGCGCGCACGCTGGGGCTTCGCGCTTTCAGGGACCGTGAAGTCGACCTCGACCGGGTCGAACTTCCTGGCTTTCTTCGCTTCCTCGTCCGCGGCCCGAAATCGATCGGCCAGCTTGCCCAGCACCTCGTACACCGGGAAATGCACCATCAACGACGCGAGCAACGCGAGCGTGAAGGCGATGACGACTGGTTCTCGATAGCGGCGACGCACGGAAGCTTTCCGGGGATTTGATGCACTTCCCCTAGATAGGGTTGCACCAGCTCCCGCGGGGGGCAAAGAGTCGACGAGTGGTCAGCGGCCGCGGGCGGGCGACATGCTGCGGGCGCCACCAAAGGCCCCGGAAGACGGCCTGCTGAAGCCGCCGCTAGGACGGCTGAATCCGCCTCCCCTTGAAGCTCCTGATCTAGGGCTACCCCAGCCCATGCTCCGGGCTCCGCCTGCGCTTGGACGTATGCCCACCCCAGCACTAGGACGCCAAGCCCGCGCGGGCGCGGTTGAGGCCCCTTGGCGAACGCTGCTGTTGCGTACCGAGCTCGTGCGAGACGGGCTCACGAATGTGCGCGGCGCTGACGTCCGGGAAGCCGTGCTCGCGTGCGTCGCAGCCGGGCGCGCCCGGACAACGCCGTGCCCTGCCGTCGCGCTCGGGCTGGTACGCGTCACGGTCGCGGCCCGCGTGATCGGAGTACGCGTGACCATCGGGGCGCGCGCGGTCGCCGCTCGATAGACGCTCGGCGTGCGGGTTGGCCCTGCTCGATAGACACTCGGTGTGCGGGTTGCTGGAGGTCGATTCACGCTCGGTGTACGGGTCGGCGCCGCTCGATAGACGCTCGGTGTGCGGGTTGGCCCTGCTCGATAGACGCTCGGCGTGCGGGTCGGTGGAGGTCGACTCACGCTCGGTGTGCGGGTTGGCCCGGCTCGATAGACGCCCGGTGTGCGGGTCGGTGGAGGTCGACTCACACTCGGTGTGCGGGTCGGCGCCGCTCGATAGACGCCCGGTGTGCGAGTCGAAGGCCGGCCCTGCACGGCGGTGGTTCGCCCGCGCGGATAGCCAGGACGAGGCATCACGCCGTGGCTGGACCCGCGGGGGGCGGGCGTCGCACGCACCGTCGTCGGCCGTCGCGGAACGGGTCTGTACACCGGCGCGGGATATCGGCTTCCGTAATATCGGCTCCCGTAATACGGATGGTAGTATGGCGGATACCACTGCCACGGACGATAGTATCCGAAGCCGACGTACACACCGTAGGGTCGATAATAGCCCGGCACGAACCACCAGAGGTTGGCGTAGTAGTCCCACCGTGGTTGCACGAAGACGTAGTTGACGCGTTCGACGACGCAGTGCCCGTCCACCCAGACATAGTCTCCGTTGCCATAGGACCAGTACCCGTCGACCCAGATTCCGTTGGAACAGGCAGCGACGGGTTGCTCCACGGCAACGGTCGGTGGCGGTGGTGGTGCCGACTCGGTGGCGGCAGTGGGCTCGGGTTCCTGAACGACGATTACCGTCTGGCCATCGATTTCCTCGGTCTCGCCGCTCTCCGCTTCGATGACCGGATAGTCGTTCGGATCGACGGCCTGATTTTGCTCGCCTTCTCGTACGTAGCCATCATGGGAAACGTTGAACTCGCCAGTGCTGCTGGTGCCGTAACCGTCCGGCCCCCCATAGTCCGCCGCGGCCGGATTGGCGAGGGCGGCCGCCGCACAGAGTGCAAACAAAGCCATCGGCCGAACGAGCAAATTCATAGCGCCTCCTCGATCTGTACGTCCAACCCGCCCTGCCGTCACCCCCCCCGCGCTGACCCCGACCGGGCCCCTAGACAGAGAGCAGAGAAAGTGCTTGGTTTTTGGCGATTGTAATGACCTCATCAAACATAGACGCGCAGACGGCCGAGCTTCTTCAACGCTTCGGATTCGAGGACATCCCCTTTGAATCGCTTAGAAAGCGACTGGCCCGAGGCGAGCTGGGGGCTTCCCAGAATCGCATCAGAGGCAAGGTGCAGCCACCCGATGAAGGCGATCTCCGGGCCCTCCCACCCCTTGGTGGTGACGTACGGAGCGCGCTGGCGGATCGCGGCGAGGAGGCGATGCGGCAGGGTGAAGTGGCGTCCGTGATCTTGGCCGGCGGTATGGCCACTCGATTTGGCGGAGTCGTCAAGGCTGCGGTCGAGGTGCTCGATGGCCAATCATTCCTCGAGCTCAAGCTCAAGGACATTGCGGCTGTGGCGGAGCGTGCCGGTGCGACAGTTCCCGTCTACCTGATGACGAGCTTCGCGACCGACGAGGCGATCGCGCAAATGGCCGACGCGCTCAGCACGGAGCGTTGCCCGATTAGGACCTTCCCCCAATTCATCTCGCTTCGTGTCACACCGGATGGAGAGCTCTTCAGGGACCATTCCGGCGCCCTCTCGGCCCACGCTCCCGGCCATGGAGACCTCACCTTTGCACTTCGACGCTCGGGAATCCTGAAAGACTTCCGCGCTCGTGGCGGTCGCGTGCTGATGATGTCGAACGTCGATAACCTGACGGCAACGCTCGATCCGGCGGTTCTCGGTGCACACCTGGAGGCGGGCGCGGCGCTCACGGCGGAGATGGCACCCAAGGAGCCGGGCGACCAGGGCGGCGCGCCAGCGCGAGTGAACGGCAAAGCCCAGATCGTCGAGGCATTCCGTTTCCCAGAGGACTTCGACCAGGAGCGCATCCCGGTCTTCAACACGAACACGTTCGTGCTCGATGCTGAATCGATCGATGCCGATTTCCCATTGACCTGGTTCGCGGTGAACAAGACGGTCGACGGCAAGCCCGCGGTCCAGTTCGAGCGGCTCGTCGGAGAGTTGACGGCGTTCCTCGATGCGGCGTTTCTGCGCGTCGAACGCCATGGTCCGGACGCGCGGTTTCAGCCGATCAAGACGCCCGAGGACATGGACAAGGAGCGGCCGGATATCGTCAAGGCACTGCGGGCGCGTGGCAGCCTCTGACGCTAGGCAGGTTTCGCCGAAACACCCGTCCGCCGCGATTCGCCGTGAAAAGCGAGCTGGCCGCAGGCGGCTGCCACGTCGTCTCCTCGAGTCTTGCGGACGAACACAGACAAGCCGTGCCGGGTGAGCTGCTCCTGGAAGCGCTTGACGTGATCTGAATCGGGAGCGCGCAGCTCGGAAGCGGAAATCGGATTCATCGGGATGAGGTTCACCTTCACCGGGATGCCTCGCAGAAGCTCGACCATCCCGTTGGCATCGCTGGGCGAGTCGTTCACTCCTTCGATCAGTGTGTACTCGATGGTGATTCGCTGACGCTTCGAAAGAGGATAGCGGCGCAGTGCGGCGGTTAGCTCTCCAAGACCGTGCTTGCGATTCACCGGCATGATCTCGCTCCGCGCCTCATCGCGCACCGCGTGAAGGGAGATCGCGAGCTGCACCTGACCGCCAAATTCCCTGCCAAGACGATCGATTTGCTTGACGAGGCCACTCGTGGACACGGTCACCCGCCGCTTCGAAAGGTCCAGGCCGTCGGGATGCGTGAGCAGGACGAGCGCACGAGCGACGGCGTCGTAGTTGTGGAGCGGCTCGCCCATACCCATGAAGACCACGTTTCGGATGCGTCGTTCGGACCCGATCTCGCGACGGCCGAGAAGCACCTGCGCAACTATCTCGGCATCGGTCATCTGACGCTTCAAACCCGCCACCCCAGACGCGCAAAAGACGCAACCCATCGCGCAGCCGACCTGACTCGAAATGCACTGCGTGAAGATGCGTTCGTCATCGAGCTGCGGAATCAGGACGGTCTCGACCCGCTCGCCGTCAGACATTCCAACGAGGAGCTTCCTGGTCTGGTCGGTCGATTCATGTGCCGATACGACGTGGATGGGCCAACCCAAACCCTCTTCACTCAGACGCTGGCGAAGGGTCTTCGGGAGATTGCTCATTTCGTTTGGGTCGAGAACACCTTTGCGATGGATCCAGTCGAAGATTTGCTTGCCACGATACGCTGGCTCACCCCAGGCGAGCACCTGCTCTTCCCATTCGGCCGGCAAGCGGGCGACGGGATGGGACGGGGCGATCAGGGTCTCGGCGGAAAGCTTCACGACCCTTGTCGGTGGCAGAGTTTGGGGTGGTGCGCAATCGCCGCGTGCGAGTGGCTGCGGAAGCTCGCGATATGGGATACAAACGGCCGCGCGTTTTCTTTTCCTATCGGCGGTTTTCCCGGTGCATCGACCCGGTCTGGCCGCGTCGTTGACAAGCGGAAGAAGCGACGCAGGTTGGCTACATGGATCGAGCTGGCAACGCGGCGGTGCTATCCCTCGTCATCCCGGGGCTCGGGCAATTCTACAACGGCAAGTTCCTGCGTGGATTGATTTGGTTGGTCATCACACCGGGGTTGTGGATCGGAAGTGGTGGCCTCCTCGGCTGGATCTGCCACCTGGTCTCCTCGTATATGGCGTATCGGTGGGCGCGGGATAACCCTCGGCTCGTGAGCTAGATGAGCGCATGATGAGGACGCGCGAGACGGTGGCAGCGCTGCTCATCCTGGGCGCCTGCGCGAGCACGAGCTCCGACACGAAATCCACCTTGCAGGCGACCCACAACACGGCTGCTCAGAACAGAGCAATTGCGCGCGAGCTGATTCAAACCGAACATGCTCGATGGAACGACGGGCACCAATTCCAATGCCTCGACAAGCTGTGGCAGGCCGAAAGCCACTGGAACCATCGCGCGCGGAACAAGCGCACCGGGGCCTGCGGCATTCCGCAGGCTTACCCTTGTAACAAGATGTCCGATTGGGGAAAGGTCTACGGGGTCGACTACCGGACCAACCCCTGGCCGCAAATCGCTTGGGGCTTGCAATATATCGAGAAGCGCTACGGCACGCCCTGCGCCGCCTGGAATCACTTTCAACACGGCGGCGGCTACTAGCCGCCGCGGACGATGCGCAGCGGCATCTTTACGGGGTTACTTGTGCAGGATCTCTTGCACCCGGCTCAGGAGCGCTCGGGAATACATGCGCCCGACGAGCGATTCGCGGGCCTCAAATTGGACGTCTTCCCACTGGCGCTGAGCTCGGAAGAGGTTGATGACCTTGAGTCGCTTTGAGAGCGTCTCCGCGGCTTCGTCGTCGATCTTTCGCCCTTCCCTGCGGAAGGTTTCCTCGGTCTCGCCGGAAACTTCGTCGATGTAGTCCCGAGCTTCCTTCGGGAGCGCGTCCAAGTGATCCTTCTTGAGGACGAATGCTCCGGTGACGATGCCACCGGCCTGCTTGGCCATCGTTTTGAGCTTCGTATGCCACTGGAACGCCAACACTCCGACCGAGGATGCGATCACCGTGTCGATGATGCCGGTCTGCAACGCGGAATACACTTCAGGCAAGTTGAGTAAGACCCCATTGGCCCCAGCAGCCTTGATGAACGCCCTCATTGTCGCCGAGTCGCGCCAGACCCAAGGCCGCACGTTCCGCAAGTCCGCGGGCGAGTAGATCTTCTGGGTGGAGAAAATCCGCGTCTTCCCTGCATCACCCCAAGCGACGAGCTTGTACCCGGCCTTGTCGAAGAGCGCTTCGAGCTGTGGCGCGAGATCTTCCCGCACCGCGTCGAGCTCCTCGTAGCTACGGATGAGACCCGGCGCTTCCATGACTAGGACCTGCCGGACCAGCGCGGACAGACCCGTCGACGTGATCAAAGCCCCATCGAGCTGCCCTACGCGCATCTTCCGCACGACGGTGATCTCGTCTCCGGCGATCCCTCCGTAGTACATTTTCATGTTCACTTGCCCGTTGGTCCGCTCCCTCATCCCGATCTTGAGCTTCTGATACTCCTGGCCGAGCGGAGAGTCCCGGGGCGCCAAGGTCGCAATTCGCAGCTGATACGCGGGCTCCGCGCGAGCTTCAGTGGTGAACGAATCGCCGCTGATGAGCAGACCGACGATGAAGAGAATGAAAATGCAGCGCATTGGCCATCTAAACACGGATGGCCCGCGGACTTCAACGAAAGAAACTCGCGCCAATCTAGCGAGCAGAGTTTGGCACCGGGGCGAATCCGTAGCGGCGCTTTGACCGGGTCGTCACGCTTAGGCAGAGACCCCGAAATCCCGGAGCGCATCGTTCAGCGTGACCTTCTTGTCGGTGCTGGCTTTTCGCTGGCCGATGATCAGGGCGACCGGGATTTGGTACACACCCGCGGGAAAGTTCTTCGGGCGGGTGCCGGGAATGACGACGGAGCGAGGTGGAATGTAGCCTTGCATTTCGACAGGCTCCGGACCGGTCACGTCGATGATCCTCGTGCTGGCGGTGATCACCACATTGGCGCCGAGCACCGCCTCTTCACCGACACGCGAGCCTTCGACGACAATCGAGCGGGAGCCGAGAAACGCGCCGTCTTCGATGATGACCGGCTTGGCCCCAGGGGGCTCGAGGACACCGCCGAGGCCGACGCCGCCGGAGAGGTGAACGCCCTTGCCGACCTGCGCGCACGAACCGACCGTCGCCCAAGTGTCGATCATCGAGCCAGCGCCGACGTACGCTCCGATGTTCACATAGCCCGGCATCAGAATGCTACCGGGCTCCATGTGCGCGCCGTAGCGGATGGTGCCGGGCGGCACGACTCGCACGCCCTGCTGGTCGAGGTTCTTCTTGAGAGGAATCTTGTCGTGGTACTCGTACGCACCGACCTCCACGCGCTCCATGGCACGAATGCCGAAGTAGAGGAGGATCGCTTGCTTCGTCCATGCGTGAACCGTCCACTCCCCGTCGTCACCACGAGTCGCGACGCGAACCTTTCCTTTGTCCAGGAGCTCGATGGTCTCTTCGACGGCGGTGCGGTACTCCGCGTCTTCGAGCTTCGATCGATCCTCGAATGCCTGCTCGATGAGTGGGCGCAGTTGGCTTTCGCGAGAGATGCTCATCGCCTACTTGAGCAGATATTCGGGGAAGAAGTAGGCGACTTCAATCTTGCCGTTCTCGACGCTATCCGATCCGTGGCATGCGTTTTCGCCGATGTCGGTGCCATAGGCCTTGCGGATGGTGCCTTTCTCGGCTTCGGCCGGATTGGTCGAGCCCATCAGGGTGCGGTAGCGCAAGACCGCGTTGTCGGCCTCCAAGGCGCTCACCACGACGGGGCCGCGCGTCATGAACTCGACGAGCTCGCCGAAGAAGGGCCGGGCTTTGTGAACCTCGTAGAACCCTTCAGCCTGCGCCCGGCTCAAGTGCAGCATTCGCAAGCCGACGAGCTTGAGACCTGCGCCCTGGATCATGGCGAGGATGTTCCCGATGTTGTTCTGCTCGACGGCGTCAGGCTTGATGATGCTCAGGGTGCGTTCGACGGCCATGTGGGCTCCTCTTTTCGATGCTGTTCGGGGGGCGAAGCCCCGCGGCGCCACGGGCGCATCACGGGATCAGACCGGCGCGTTTGTAGCGCGTTTTGATTGCTGGGCAATGTCCTTGGCGAAATCCGCGATATGCGCGGCGATGACCGCTGGATGCTCCTCTTGGAGGAAGTGACGGGCATCGACCATGTACTCGGCCCGAAGTGGAAACACCTGCTTGATGTAGTCGAGCTGGGCTTTGGGGATCGCGATCTCTTGCTCGCCCCAAACGAGCTGCATGGGCTTGTCGATCGCGAGCAAACCATCACGCAACCAATCGCGGTGCTGCTCGGAGAGATCGAACCCATCCATGATGGCGAGGAAGCTGTGATGGCCTCCATTGTTCTTGAGTAGATAGATGTAGGCGTCGATCACGTCTTCATCGACGGCCTCGGGATTCTTGACGCCGCTGTGCCGGAACAATGGCAGCATCATGCGGGTGTTCATCGTCGAGAATGCTGCGTGCCGAATCACGGGGACCCGGAACGTCCACATCGGAAAAGGCGGCGTAAAGTGGGCGACGTCCATCAACGTGTTCGTGACGGTAATCGAGCGAACCTTCACGGGGTTGTGAATCGCCCACTCCGTACCGATTGGCCCGGCGATGTCGTGCAGAACCAGATGCACCGGAGGGAGCGCAAGCGTGTCGACCACGCCGCCGACCCACTTCGAGAGCGCATGCCAATCGTAGTCGATGTCCTTGGGTTTGTCGCTCAGCCCCACCCCAGGAAAGTCGAAGCTGATCGCCCGAAGCCCGTGCCCCGCGAGCTCGGGGAGCATCTTGCGATAGAGAAACGAGCTCGACGGGACTCCGTGAAGCAACAAGACCGGCTCGCCCTCACCCTCCTCGCGGACGAAGATGTGCTGCCCATCCACGACGATGCGTTTGCCTGCCGCTTCGTGCTCTTCGACCAGCCTGGGCTTTCGCATACCAGCACCGCCTCTGTGAGATTCACGGAAGCCTAAACCAGATGCGCGACTGCGGCAGCTTCCTCCTGAAGCTCCGCGGCCGATGCATCCAATTTGGCTCGACTGAACTCGTTGATCTCGAGCCCTTGGACGATCGACCAGTTCCCACCGCTACAGGTGCAAGGAAAGCCGTAGATGAGGCCCTCCGGCACTCCGTAGCTACCGTCCGAGGGAACCGCCATGGAGGCCCAGTCGCCATCCGGGGTACCGAGACACCAGTCCCGAACGTGGTCGATCGCCGCGTTTGCGGCCGAGGCCGCGCTCGAGAGGCCTCGCGCCTCGATGATGGCCTTGCCGCGCTCCTGAACGGTCGGGATGAAGTCGTTTTCGAGCCAGGCCTGATTGTTGATGAGCTCAGCGACGCTCTTGCCGTCGACTCTGGCGTTGAAGAGGTCCGGATACTGCGTCGCCGAGTGGTTGCCCCAGATCGTGACCTTCTTGATGTCCGTAACCGAACGCCCGGTCTTGCTGGCAACCTGAGATATCGCCCGGTTCTGATCGAGGCGCACCATCGCCGTGAAGCACGATGGATCGAGGTCCGGCGCGTTCTTCATCGCGATGTAGCTGTTGGTGTTGGCGGGGTTGCCGACGACGAGCACCTTGACATCACGGCGTGCCACGTCGCTCAGCGCCTTGCCCTGCACGGTGAAGATGGCGCCGTTGGCCTCCAGGAGGTCCTTGCGGAGCATGCCCTTGCCGCGTGGTCGCGCACCGACGAGCAAGGCGACATCGACGTCTTTGAAGCCCGCCGCCGGATCGTCGCTCGCTTCCATGCCGGCGAGGAGCGGAAACGCGCAGTCCTCGAGCTCCATCATGACGCCGCTGACCGCCTTCATGGCGGGTTCGATATCGACGAGCGAGAGGACCACCGGTTGGTCCTTCCCGAGCATCTCGCCTGCAGCAATTCGGAAAAGAAGGCTGTAGCCAATCTGGCCAGCGGCGCCTGTGACCGCAATACGCATCGGTTTCTTCGACATCGTTTCCTCCCGCCAAATACTCGTGCTCAGAGAAGACTCTGCAGTGTAGTGCCCATGTCGGATGGCGTCGGCGCGACCTTCACGCCAGCATCCTCGAGGGCCTCAATTTTGGCATCCGCCGTGCCTTTGCCACCGCTGATGATCGCGCCGGCATGGCCCATACGCTTGCCCGGAGGTGCTGTTCGCCCAGCGATGAAGCCGGCCACCGGCTTCTTGAAATTCTGCTTGATCCAGGCCGCGGCCTGCTCTTCAGCGCTGCCGCCAATCTCGCCGATCAAGATCACACCATCGGTGTCGGGGTCGTCGTTGAAGAGCTTCAGGACATCGATGAAATCGGTCCCATTGATGGGATCGCCACCGATGCCAACCGCGGTGCTCTGGCCGATGCCAAGCGCGGTCAGCTGACCGACCGCCTCATAGGTCAGCGTGCCGCTCTTGGAGACGACACCAATGCGCCCTGCCTTGTGCACATGACCCGGCATGATGCCGATCTTGCACTGATCCGGGGTGATGACCCCAGGACAATTCGGGCCGATGAGGCGGGTCTTGTTCTGTGAATCTAGAACCCGTCGAACCTTGATCATGTCCATCACGGGAATTCCCTCGGTGATGCAAACCACCAGCGGAACTTCGGCGTCCACCGCTTCCAGGATCGCATCGGCGGCGAATGGTGGCGGCACGAACACGCAGGACGCATTGGCCCCCGTCTGCTTCACGACGTCGCGCATGGTGTCGAAGACCGGTACGTCCATGAGGGACTGGCCGCCACGACCGGGAGTGCACCCCGCCACGACGCGGGTGCCATAGGCGAGCATTTGCTCGGTGTGGAACTGTCCGACGCTGCCGGTCATTCCTTGAACGACGAGCCTGGTGTTCTTGTCTACGAGAATCGACATCGCCCTTATCCCTTTGCCAACTCGACGATTTTCTTGGCGCCCTCGGCCATGGTGGCCGCAGAGGTGATGGCCAATCCCGACTCATCGAGGATCTTGCGGCCCTCTTCGACCTTGGTTCCCTCGAGCCGAACGACGAGCGGAACCTCCAAGCCGAGCTCCCTGGTCGCCGCAACCACCCCGTTGGCAATCGTGTCGCAGCGCATGATGCCGCCGAAGATGTTGACGAAGATCCCCTGAACGGCCTTCGACTCGAGAATGATGCGGAACGCCTTGGTCACGGCTTCCTGGCTAGCCCCGCCCCCGACATCGAGGAAGTTCGCGGGCTCGCCCCCGTAATATTTGATGGTGTCCATCGTGCTCATGGCAAGGCCGGCGCCGTTGACCAAGCAGCCGATGTTGCCGTCGAGCTGGATGAACGAGAGACCGGCCTCTTTGGCCTCGGTCTCGGTCGGAGCCTCCTCGGAGAGATCACGGACGGAGCTCCAGAAATCCTCGTGACGGAATTCGGCGTTGGAATCGAAGTTGACCTTGGCGTCGAGCGCGACGACCTGCTCGTCCTCGGTGAGAATGAGCGGGTTGATCTCTGCGATCGAGCAGTCTTCTTGCTCGAAGAGCTTCGCGAGGCGCGTGAGGAGCTTGCTGAAGCCCTTCTGCTCTTGTTTCGACAGAGCAAGTCCGAAAGCGAGCTGCCGAATCTGGTACCCCTGCAGGCCGACCGCCGGGTCGATTGCGACAGTGTGAATTTTCTCCGGAGTCCTCGCGGCGACCTCCTCGATGTCCATGCCGCCTTCCGTAGACGCCATGATCGCGATGCGCCGGCTCTCACGGTCGACGACCAGTGCGAGGTAGAGCTCGCTCTTGATCGCAAGGCCCTGCTCGACGAGAAGGCGCTGCACGACCTTGCCCTCGGGACCAGTTTGGTGGGTAACCAGCGTCTTGCCGAGAATCTCCGTCGCAGCGGCAGTCGCCGCGGCCACGCCTTTGACAACCTTGACCCCGCCCGCCTTGCCTCGGCCGCCTGCATGAATCTGAGCCTTGACGACGACGACCTCGTTGCCCGTCTCTTGGATGAGCTTCTTCGCCGCCGCGGTCGCCTCTTCGACCGACATGCAGGCGATCCCCTTGGGAACCGGAATGCCATACTTCCGGTAGAGCTCTTTTGCCTGATACTCGTGAATGTTCACGGCGCTCGCCTCCTCGGTGTCGTCTCTACCTGGTGCAGTGTCTCAGCCCATGTGCTCGATGATGTTGTCGCCGAACTCGGAACACTTGACAGTCGTCGCACCTTCCATGAGACGCGCGAAATCGTAGGTTACGCGCTTGGAGCTGATCGCCCCTTCCACGCCCTTGATCACCAGGTCCGCTGCTTCGTGCCAGCCGAGGTGACGAAACATCATCTCGCCGCTGAGAATGACCGATGATGGGTTGACCTTATCCTGGTCCGCATACTTTGGCGCGGTTCCGTGCGTTGCCTCGAAGATCGCGTGACCGGTGACGTAGTTGGCATTACCACCTGGCGCGATCCCGATGCCGCCGACCTGCGCGGCGAGCGCGTCGGAGAGGTAATCGCCGTTCAGATTCAAGGTCGCGATGACCTCGAACTCACGCGGACGCGTGAGAATCTGCTGCAGCGCGATGTCGGCAATGGCGTCCTTCACGATGACGGCGCCGCGGGCCTGCGCCGCTGCCTGCTCGGCGTTTGCAGCCTCTTCGCCTTTCTCGGCGACCGTGCGATCCCACTGGCTCCAGGTGTACACCGAGTCCCCGAACTCGCGCTCGGCCACCGCGAAGCCCCAGTTACGGAACGCTCCTTCGGTGTACTTCATGATGTTTCCCTTGTGCACGAGGGTCACGCTCTTGCGTCCCTGCGTAAGGGCGAACTCGATCGCCGCACGCACCAGGCGCTCGGTGCCTTCCTTCGAGACGGGCTTCAGGCCGAGACCTGAAGTCTTCGGGAACCGGATTTTCTTGAAACGCTCGGGGAACTCCTTTTCGAGGAACGCGAGCAGACGCTTCGCGTCGTCGGTGCCCTCTTCCCACTCGATGCCGGCATAGATGTCTTCGGTGTTCTCACGAAAGATGATCACGTCGACGTCGCCCGGCTTTTTGACGGGGGAAGGAACGCCCTCGAACCAACGCACGGGACGCAGGCACACGTAGAGGTCGAGCATCTGCCGAAGCGCTACGTTCAGCGAGCGAATGCCCCCACCGATTGGCGTGGTCAGCGGGCCTTTGATTCCGACGAGGTACTCGCGAAAACCCTCGACTGTCGGCTGCGGAAGCCACTCTCCGAACTTGTCGTACGCTTTCTGACCAGCGTATACCTCCCACCAAGCGATCTTCTTCTCACCGCCATAGGCCTTCTCCACCGCCGCGTCGAAGACGCGTTCGGATGCGCGCCAAATGTCGCGACCGGTCCCGTCACCCTCGATGAACGGGATGATGGGATCGTTGGGGACCTCGAGATGCTGATCGGGCCCCATGCGAAGTGGGGTTCCGGAAGTCGGCTGAGGAAAGCTTGCCATTGCGCGATCACCTCCGTGTCGTTCTGCGCAGTTTCGGGCCGGGCTGAGTGCCGCGGCGGCAGGCGTATAGCACGACTCTACGGAGGCGCCCGGAATCCCGCGTCAGTGCGCTTCTGCCGGCAGATCCACGAGCACGCGGTGCTCTCCAACCAGGGTCGAGCTCCGCACGATATCCTCGACTTCAGCAGAGGTAACGCCACGATACACCACCGCGTCTCGCCGCACGAAGCTTTGTGCATCCGCGATGACGCGCTCTTGCTCGCGCGGATCGTCAGGCAGCGTGACCAAGAGGTATTGGGCCAATCGAAAGCCGAGGACGTCGGAATCGCAGACCTCGATTTGCCGAGCGTCGCCATCGTAGAGCTTGTCAACGAAGGTTTCGACGTAGTCGGGACGACGAACGTATTGCCGTGTGACGGGGGATGTGAGGTAGGCCCTGGCTTCGTGAAGCTCGCAGCCGCTCTCCCGTAGGGCGCGGTCGACCCAACGTTCGGCAGCGCTTTGATCGCCGTGGTGCGCTGCGTCGAGGCGGAGCATGGCCGCTTGCTGCCGCCACTCGTTCAGGCCCCACGCGATCAACACGGCCGCCGCGAACCAGAGAATCTTTGGAAGAGTCAGTCGCACGAAAGTCAGCTCCTGAGAGTGGTCACCAGCTCGTAGGCACCGGCACCGAGAAAGTAGATGCCAAGACCATCGAAACCGATTCCGATCCAGTCGGCTTCACCTCGGAGCACCGAGTTGCCGAAGAACCAGTCGATCCCTAGAACGGCTACCCCCGCTAAGATCGTGCCAACGGCTTGCCGCGCGAACTGGCGCCGCTGTTGGTCGCGAGACGTGGCCAGCAAGGAAGCCGTGATTCGGCGTGGCTGCTCGACTTCGGGAGGCACCTCGGACCGGGCAGCCGGCATGGGCGGAATGGCATGATCGACGGAGAAGCGGGGTGCCCCCTTTGTCGGGTTGGGAGCAAACGGATCAATCGCCGAGATCCGACCAGCCGGAAGCAAATCAGCGCCCGGCGGATGAAAGACCGTCGCGGTCTCCGCGCCACCAGCACCCGCGACTGGTTTCGCGCGTCGCGCTGGGCGGCAATCGACGACTGCGCCAATGGACTCGAGCGCTTGTCGCATTTCCCCGGCTGCCTTGGCGCTAACGGCATGCTTGACGACCTTCGGGACGCTCTGCTCGAGGGCTCTGGCGCTCTCTGCGTCGAGCCCGAATGCGCTTCGCAGCCGTTCCGCGGGCGGCGTGTCCCGGGGCTCGAAGCGAATGATCCAAACGTCGAAGCTCGACACTCGTCGAAGGATACCCACTCGCCAAGCGCTGGGCGATTACTTGGTCGAGCGGGTACCGGACGCTGAACTTGTGATCATACCTATCCGCGGGGATGGTACCGCTCATGCATCGTCTTGAGGTGGTCGCCGGAGACGTGCGTATAGATTTGCGTGGTCGAGATGTCGGCGTGACCAAGCATCGTTTGCACCGAGCGCAGGTCGGCGCCGCCGCTGAGCAGATGCGTAGCGAACGAGTGACGGAGCTTGTGGGGCGAAATCGGCTTCGTGATACCCGCGGCGCGCGCGTACCGCTTCAGCAAGCGCCAGAAGCCTTGCCGCGTCATCGCTGTCCCTCGCGCGGTGACGAAGCAGGCACGGCTCGCGGGTCGGGCCCATTTAGGCCTCACCGTGGCGAGGTACTCGGCAATTGCCGTCCGCGCGTGCGCACCGATCGGGACGATGCGCCGCTTGTTCCCTTTGCCGAGGGCGGAGACGAATCCCTCCTCCAGATTCACGTCGGCGAGGTCTAGCTCGATGAGCTCGCTCACCCGAAGACCCGCGGCGTACATCGTGTGCAGCATCGCACGGTCGCGAGTGCGATTGGGCTTCGGTCCGGTGGGCGCGTCCAAGAGCCGCACGACCTCCTCGCGGTTCAGGATGTCCGGCAACTGGCGCAAGAGACGCGGCCCTTCCAGCAGCTCGGTAGGATCACACGAATGTCGCCGCTCCTGAACCAGGAAGCGAAAGAATCCCCGTATCGCGCTCAGGGCTCGCGCCTGACTCCTTGCGCTAAGCCCCCCCTGCGACAGTGTGACGAGGTACCCAGCAACGCGCGTTTCATCGACTTCGTCTAACGAGGCGCGTTCACCGACCAGCCACGTGCCAAAACCGCCCAAGTCGTGGGCATACGCATCCACCGTGTGTTTCGAGAGACCTCGCTCCACACGCAAATGCTGAATGTAGTCATCCAACGCACCGTCGAAGGCGGCGCACATACCACTCGCTACCACAATCCGATCCCGTTGCCCATTTTGTGTACGTTCACAACCGACGTGTGGGCTCCACTTCGTTGATGCCAATCTCGGTGCGTGGTACTTTTCGAATGGGGTTTGACGATGTACTACTCCACTTACCTTTCACTTGGATGTTCGAGCAATGAGTAGGCTCATCGGATACGTCGCGAATCGAGCCGACCGAATGCGCGATGCGCTCTACCAAGAGCGCGAGGTGCTATCGCAAGACACGGCAGTGACGGCCGCGAGTGGCTGGGGCATCGGCTTTTATCATGGCGACGAGGTGCTTCATAAGAAGCGCCCGACCCGCGCTGGAGAGCGCGTCGAATGGCAGAACATCGCAGGCGACGTTCGGTCGGACTGTGCGGTGCTGCACATTCGGCAACCGACGGTCGGAGACTTCCGCGCCGAGAATGCGCACCCATTCCGAATGCGCAGCTGGCTCTTCGCACACCAAGGCACGATCGGCCGGTTCGATGCGATGCGGGCGAATCTCGCTGAAATGATTCCAGACTTCCTTCGTCGCAACATCCGCGGCCAAACCGACAGCGAGTATCTCTTTCACACCGTGCTCGCTCTGCTGCACGATGCGGGGCAGTTGGACAACCCCGACATCAACCAGGCGCACGCGCTGCCGGCGATCAGCGCAGCGGTGACCTTGATCGAACGACTCGCCGATGAGGTGGGCAGCGCCGATACCAGCCTGAGCTTCATTCTGACCAACGGCCGCTCGATGTACGCCCTGCGCCACGGCGCGCCAATGCTCTATGTCGAGCGTCAAGGCCTGTACGACCCCCCTAACGACTACACACCACCACCGACCGGTAGCACGCCACTGCGCTACGTGATGTTGGTGAGCGGTATCGAAGAGGGTCCGGTAGGCTACAAAACGGTCCCGGAACGCGCAGTAGCCGTCATCGATCGCGATCTCGACGTGACCGTCCACGCCCTTTGAGTATGCTCGGCCCGTGAGCGCCGAAGACCAGCTGCTCGTCATCCTTTGCACCGTGCCCGATGGGGACACCGCCGAACGCCTCGCCACCGGTCTGGTGGAAGCGCGGCTCGCCGCCTGCGTCAACGCGATCGCCGGGGTGCGGTCGTTTTATCGATGGCACGAAAATCTCGAGGTTGGCACGGAGATTCAACTGCTGATCAAGACGCGACGGGGGCGGTTCGCGGAGCTGGTGAGATGGCTCAAGGCCAATCATCCCTACGAAGTACCCGAAATCGTCGCGATCTCAGCCGAGCACGTGAGCGACGACTATCTCGCTTGGGTCGTGGATCAGACGCGCTGACGGGGCACGGTGGGGCGCGATGCGGGACCGCGTCGAACGGCGCGTCAAGCTTCGCCGATGCTTCGCACGTTCGGTGTCACTTCGAATACACCGCGCCGCTTTGCTTTGGCCAGGATTCGAAGCGCATCCCTATAGCCGCGCCGAAGCATCGATCGCGCGTGCAAGCGCGACAAGAAAGGAAGCCTGCCGAGATCGGGAGATATCACCAGAACCTGTATCTGCGGGTACATCTTGTGGATCAAGTCGATGCCGCGCTTTTCCTTCTCGTTCAAAATGATATTCAACGATTGGCGCGCAACCGCAATCCCGCCTTGGTGAACCACCGAGGGGCTGTCCACCCGAGTGACGTGGGGACGGTAGACGTTGGAGACGATGACGACGTCGGCGCCGGCTTCGACGGCCAAGTCGATGCTCAGCGTGCGCACCACTTCGCCGTCGACGTAGTAGCGTTCGCCGATACGGTGTGGGCGAAAGAGCACGGGAACGCACGATGAAGCGGCAAGGGCCTTGCTGATGGGAACATCGTCTCGGTATCCCCGGCCGAACACCACGCGGCCTCGGCCGTCGACGTCGGCGGCGGTGACCAACAAGTGCTTTTCGAGGCCACGGAAGTCGTCGGTGGGCAACTGATCGGCAATGAATCGCTCGAAGCGGTCAATCGAAAGCAAGCCGCTGGTCAGGTAGCCCAAGCTCCGCCGCTGCTCTTGGTTCGGCAGACCGATGAAATAGCGGGCCTTGAGCGGTGGAATCTCGACGCCGCGCTGCCAAAAAGGACGAAACCAGTCGATCATCTGGGCCGGTGTGTAGCCTTGAGCGTAGAACGCGCCGGCAATCGCGCCGGTGGACGCGCCCACGCAGATCTCTGCCTCGATCCCCAACTCCTCCATGGCTCGAAGGACACCGATGTGAGCTACGCCCTTGGCGGCGCCACCGGAACCCACGAATGCAACACGAGGCCGGGCCATCAATCCTCAATCTGGCACAGGTTACCATGGGCGTCGACACGCAATCTGGCGCGCGGACTCATTCCGGAGCGCTGGCCGGTGCTTCGACCGCGGCCTTCTTTCCGAGATAGGCTTCGCGCGTGACGGTGCGAAGCAACGGCCTCGCCTCGCGCGACAAGGAAGACCTGGGCCACTTCTTGATTAGGATTTTGAGCGCGTCACGTGCGGTGTCGAGATCACCGATGTCCCGCGCACACAGAGCGACCAACCACCAACCGTCGGGCTGCAGTGCAATGTCGGTCTTCTGATCGGCCACCTGCTGCGCCAGGACCAGCGCTTCCGCAGAACGTTTCTCGTGGCGAAGCGACAATGCGAGGCTGTGCTTGACGGCGGGAGCATTCGGACCATTCGGATGCAACCTGATTGCCTCCTCGAATCGCTTGATCGCTTCTCCGTACTTCTTGGAGTCCACCGCAGAGAGGCCCTTCTGATACGCCTCGAGGGAGAGGTCTTGGCGGAACTGCTGCTCGAAGTCCCTGAAGACCGCGGCCTCGGCTGGAGACAGAGCCTCCTTGGTCATCGCCGGATACTCCTGGACGACCTCGATCCGTTTGCGAGCACGAATCAAGTCGTAGTAGCTCGCCGCCTTGGCGGCTGCGGTCGCCCGATCCGAGGCACGGCTCACCTCGTCTCCCAGGTCGCTCCGAAGCTGCTCCACCACGGTCTCCGCGTCCGTCATCTCGGACCGCACCCCACCGATTTGCGCGTCGAAGTAGAGCTTGAGCCCAGCGAACGAGAGAACACCAATGACCGCGATGGCGACCCCGCTGTTCCAGTTGAGTCGCCGCTCGTACCCAGCCTGCCGCCTGGCGATCGACTTGATGTCGGCGGCGAGCGCATTGACCAGGTTGTTGGTTTTGATGATCAGGGCGCGGCTCTCCACGATTTCTTTCTTTATTTGGCGCACCTCATCGTCGACGTCTCGCATGGAACCCGGAGTACAACCGACCCGGACGTGAGGCAAGCGCAGCCGCTTGACGGGGCTAGACGAGCCGCCTACAAGCCCGGCCGTGGAGGTTCGCATGAGGCTGCACATCATTTCCTTGATCGTGGTTTCGATGATCGCGGGTTGCCACGCCACGGCTGACTACGCGTTGGTAGGCAGTGCCTACGTGCCGGCTGTATCTGGTGAAATCGACGTCGAGGAGACCGGCGGGGAGCAAATCCTCATCAAAGTGACTTTGGACCATCTGGTCGCTCCCGGAAGGCTCGAAGAGGGGCTCACGCATTACGTCGTATGGTTCACCCCGACTGGCGAGTACCCCATTCGTCAGCGAACCCTCGACTACGATCCCGAGGCCATGGCTGGACACGCATCGATCCCAACCTCGCTACGGGAGTTCGAAGTGAAGATCACCGCCGAGAACAGTGAGACTCCCAATCAACCGAGCGACCTGGTGGTCGCCTCTCAGGATATCCGCGAGAAATAATTCCATGGCAGACACTTCAGACATCAAAAAAGGTTTCAAAATGCTCATCGACGGCGTGCCCTGGGCCGTGGTCGATCACCAGTTCGTGAAGCCGGGCAAGGGCCAGGCCTTCATCCGAACCCGCATCAAGAACATGATGACCGGCGCCGTCATCGATAGGACCTTCAAGAGCGGTGAAAAGCTGGACAAGGCCGACACCGAAGAGCGCACGATGCAGTACCTCTACCCCGAGGGCGATTCACGCGTTTTCATGGATACGCAGAGCTACGAGCAGATTTCGCTGTCGAACGAGCAACTCGGAGAGAACGCACAGTACCTTCTCGATGGCACTCAGGTGGACATCATGCTCTTCGACGGTCGGCCCATCGGAGTCACGCCACCGACGTTCGTCGAGCTCGTGGTGACCGAGACGGAGCCCGGATTCAAAGGCGACACCAGCAGCAACACCACGAAGCCGGCAACGCTCGAAACCGGTCTCCAGATCAACGTGCCGCTCTTCGTCAATGCGGGTGACAAGTTGAAGGTCGATACGCGCACGGGCGCCTATGTCGAGCGCGTCAAAGGCTGAGTGCTCGCATGGCGGTGCCCGCCGACCCCGTCTTGATGCAGATCTTGGAGCTTCGTGCTGGGCTCCTCCAAGCAATTCGACGCTTCTTCGAAGAACGCGACTTCCTCGAGGTGCAGACCCCCGCAATCGTGCCCTCCCCTGGGCTGGACATCCATCTCGCGGCCTTTGAGGTCCGGGCTGCGACGGGACGACCGGTGGGTTGGCTCGCGACCAGTCCCGAGTATCAAATGAAGCGCCTATTGAGCGCCGGGGCGCAGCGCATCTTTCAGATCTGTCCGAGCTACCGTGCTGAGGAGCACGGTCGCCATCACGAGCGCGAATTCGCGATGCTCGAGTGGTATCGCGCAGACGCGAGCTCGAACGACGTGATTCGCGATACCGAAGAGCTCGTAGCGTTCGTTGCTGATGCTCTGGACCAACCCGCCCCCGAGATTCAGCCACCCTGGCAGCGACTCACCGTCGACGAAGCGCTCCAGTTCCATGCGCACCTCCCGCTCGAATCGATCGTGAACGACGAGGAAAGATTCTTTCGTGTCTGGGCAGAAGAGGTCCAGCCACGACTGGGAAACGAACGACCCGTCGTCGTGACCGATTGGCCGTCCTCGATGGCGTCGCTCGCTCGGCTCAAGCCCAACGGAATGGCGGATCGATTCGAGGCGTTCTACCGCGGGGTGGAGCTATGCAACGGCTTCGGTGAGTTGACCGACGCAGTGGAACAGCGAAGGCGATTCGAACGTGACCAGGCTACGCGCCGGGCGCTCGGTGCCCCCGTGTATCCGATGGACGAGAGGTTTCTGCAGGACTTGACGCGGGGTATGCCGGAAAGTGGAGGCAATGCGCTCGGTGTCGACCGCCTTCTCATGCTGCTCGTGGGTGCTGACTCGATTCAGGCGATCATGCCGTTTCCAGAAGAACGGCTGTAGGATCTACGACCAACTCACCTCTGGCGTTCGGCGGCCTTGGCGCGCTCCCAAAGCTCATCGAGCTCGGGCTCGTCGTAGTCACGCAGCGTCTTGCCGTCTGCCAGGGCGGCGAGCTCGCAATGCCTGAAGCGCGAGGAAAACCGATTGAGCGAACCCCGCAGCGCTGCCTCTGGATCGAGGCCTTGCTTGCGGCCATAGGTCGCGAGGGCAAACAGGAGGTCGCCGAGCTCATGCTCGAGAGCGGCCCGGTCGCCGTTCGCGGCCGCCTCGTCGAGCTCGTTCAGCTCCTCGTCGATCTTGGCTCGAGGGCCACCCGCATCCGGCCAGTCATAACCGACCGCACTGGCTTTTTCGCCAATGCGCACAGCGCGCAGGAGACTCGGTAGTGCAACCGGAACGCCGCTGAGGGCTCCCCGATCTCGCTTTTCCTTCGCCTTGATCGCCTCCCAAGCATCGAGGGCGCCGCTCGCATCATCGACCTCTTCGTCTCCGAAAACCCACGGATGACGTCGAACGAGCTTCTCGCAGATCGCATCCACCACACCGTCGATGTCGAACCAACCGCTTTGCTCCGTCAGCGCCGCCTGGAAAACGACTTGAAGCAGAAGGTCTCCTAGCTCTTCTCGGAGCATTTCTGGCGTGCCCTCGTCGATCGCGTCGACGACCTCGTGCGCCTCCTCGATCACGTACTGCCGGAGCGTCTTGAGCGTCTGCTCACGATCCCAAGGACAACCATTGGGACCGAGCAACGTGCGCATCAATTCGACGAGGCGCGCTAGCGACTGACCTTGTTGAGTCACTGTACGCCTGTAGCACAAGCGGTTGACCAGCCCCAGCAGCAGGCGTCATGGTGGCGGGGCCATGGCATACGCAAAGAGCGCTGTCAGCTCCCAGCAGATAGTCGACGCGGCAATCCGGGTTCTTGCGCGCCAGGGGTACGCCAAGACCAGCCTCCTGGAGATTGCCAAGGAGGCGGGCATGAGCAAGGGCGCCCTCCACTATCACTACCCGACCAAAGAGGCGCTGATTCATGCGGTGCTCGAGACCGCGTGTAACGTCGTCCAAGCGCGCACGGTGCAGGCCTGGTCGCCGCCTGACAATCCGTTCCAAGCGCTTCGGAAGGCCCTCGCCGAGCTCTGGGCGACACGCGCAGAGCGCACCGACGAAGCGTTGGTTGTCGCGGATCTCCTTGCGTTGAGCCTGTACGACGAATCGCTGCGACCGAAGCTCGCAGAGTTCTACGAGCTGGGAGCCCAGCAAATTCGTGAGTATCTCGAAGAGAATCTGATCTCGATGGGTCTGCAGCCACGAATCCCGCTCGACCTCCTGCCACGAATCGTCATCGGACTGCTCGACGGCCTCGTCATGCAAGCGTTCGTCGATCCCGACGCGTTCTCGCCCGACGAAGTGGTCGATGCGATTCAAACGATCGCCACCTCGATCTTCGCTGGAGGCTCGGGCAAGTGAGCTTGCTCGCGTCGGTGCTGGCTCAGGACGCCGCGATTCGAGTGCTCTCGCGGGCGCGTGAGCACGGACGCGTAGCGTCAGCCTATCTCTTCGACGGGCCGAGTGGAGTGGGCAAAGAGCTCAGCGCGCGCTCGTTTGCATCCGACCTCGTTGCTCACGGTGACCCACGCATCGTCGATCGCATCGAAGCAGGGTCGCATCCCGACGTGCGCGTCTTCCGACCGAGGGACGAAGGAAAGCACAACATCCAAGTCGAAGTTCTTCGCGAAGAGATTCTGCCGCTCGCGCAGTTCGCGCCTTTCGAAGCCAATGTCACGTTCTTCATCTTTCCGGAGGCAGATGTCTCGTTCCCCGCATTTCAGCCGGAGGCAGCCAACGCCTTGCTCAAGACGCTGGAGGAGCCGCGGCCAAACGTGCACTTCATTCTCACCTCAGAACGCCCCGACTCGCTCCTGCCCACGATTCGGTCGCGATGCCAACGGGTCCGCTTTGCTCGTCTGCCCAACGGTGTCCTTCGGCACATCCTCGAATCCGAGGGAGTGCCAGAGGCTTCAATCGCCCCTGCGATCGCATTGAGTGCCGGCAGGGCGGACGTCGCGCTCGCTCTTGCACGCGACGGGGTGGTGGATTCGCTCACCGATTTGATGATCTCCGTCGATGCAGCGGTGCACGATGCCGGCCCGGGGGCTTTGGTCGAGCTCGCCGAGCAGTTGGCTCGCCGAGACGACCTCGAGCTGGCGTTACTCACGCTCCAAAGCTTCTACCGAGATCTCGCGGTGACCTCTCTCGCTCTTGCGCCCGACACCCTCGGATTCCCGTCACGGGCCGCAGAGATTCGCGAACGGGCAGCTTCCATCTCCCCGAGCGCTGCCGCGGCGCGGGTCTCCCTCATTCACGAATGCACGCGATCGATGCAGCAAAACGCCAATCGACAGGTTGCACTCGACGCGCTGCTGTTTGGTCTTCGAAACCTGCGCTAGGTGGCGTCCCGTCCGTTTTTCGCTAGTCTCGGGCGCGAAATGGCTCGCCCCTATTACGTCACCACGCCGATCTACTACGTCAACGATCGGCCTCACATCGGGCACGCGTACTCCACCGTGGCCGCCGATGTGGTGTCGCGGTACGAGCGCCTCCGCGGAAAGCCCACGTACTTCCTGACCGGTCTCGACGAGCATGGACTGAAGATAGAGCGCCGGGCGAAAGAGGTGGGGCTGGCACCGCAAGCCTTCGTCGACCAAATGGCAGCTCCTTTCCGCTCCGCCTGGGAGGAGCTCGGGTGCGCTCACGATGGGTTCATCCGGACGACCTCGGTCCAGCATCGGGAGCGCGTTCAGGCGCTCTGGACACTGATGCAGCAAAGGGGCGACATCTATCTCGACGACTACGAGGATTGGTACTGTGTCGGGTGTGAATCGTTCAAGACCGAGAAGGAGCTCCTCGAGGGTAACATCTGCCCGATTCACCAGAAGGCAGTCGAACGCATCAAGGAGCGGAGCTACTTCTTCCGCTTGAGCAACTATGCGCAACCGCTCCTGGACTACTACGCGGCACATCCGGATTTCGTTCAACCGGAAGCGCGCTTCAATGAAGTGAAGTCGTTCGTAAAGGAGGGGCTACGCGATTTGTCGATTTCTCGGACCAGCTTTCGTTGGGGCATCCCCGTCCCCGGGGATCCGGAGCACGTCATCTACGTGTGGCTCGACGCCTTGATGAACTACGTGAGCGCGCTCGGTGGCCCTGCGGAAGAAGGAGAAGCACCCCTCTACGAGGAATTTTGGAAAGCCTCCGAGAAGATCACGCACATCGTCGGCAAAGACATCCTTCGCTTTCATTCGGTTTATTGGCCAGCGTTTTTGATGAGCGCTGGGGTCCGACCGCCTACGCAAGTTTGGGCTCATGGCTGGCTCACCGTGAACGGTTCGAAGATGTCGAAGTCCCTCGCCAACTTCCTTCCACCGGGACCCCTGGTCGAAGCGTTCGGTGCGGACGTGTTGCGCTACTACTTCATGCGCGAGGTGGGATTTGGTCACGACGGCGACTTCAGTCATCGCAACCTAATCAATCGCTACAACGGCGAGCTCGCAAACGGACTGGGAAATCTCATGAACCGGATCGTCGCGAGCATCGTGAAGAAGAGTCTCGACGGCCGCGTGCCGCAGGTCGACCTCGATGCGCTCGACGAAATTGACCTGCAGCTGGTGGACAAGGCCAAGGCCGCAGCGTTGCAAGCGGCAAAGCATTTCGAAGCGCTCGCGTTCCACCGGGCGCTCGACACAATCTGGGAGCTCGTTTCCGCCGCAAACAAGTACGTCGACACCACGGAACCCTGGGCGCTTGCCAAGCTGGATGACAAGACGCGGTTACGGCAAGTCTGCTACACGGTGCTCGAAACTCTGCGCTGGCTTTCGATCATGTTGTTCCCGGTGATGCCCAGCAAATGCGAGGAGTTGCGGGCGCAGATCGGGATGCCTCCCCTGCTACCAACGGAGCAGGTCGACCTCTGGCCCAGCGCCTGGGGCGGCCTGCGACAGGGCACCCAAACTCGAGCAGCGGTCCCTCTCTTTCCGCGGTTCGACGAGAGTCAGGAACGATCCATTTTGGAGCGGCTCGGCGTCGAGGCGCCTCGCGCCGCAAATAGGAAGGCCACCGCCATGCCAGCGACCGAACAAACCAACGACGCTCTGATCGAGTTCGACGACTTTGCGAAAGTCGACCTCCGGGTTGCCTTGATCAAAGAGGCGGTGAAGGTCGAGAAGAGCACGAAGCTTCTGAAACTGATCGTGGACGCGGGGGAAGCGGAGCCGCGCCAGATTCTGGCGGGCATCTCGGAGCACTATGCTCCCGAGGATTTGGTCGGTCGGCGCGTCGTGATCGTCGCGAACCTCAAGCCCCGCAAGCTCATGGGGATGCAATCGCAGGGCATGGTGCTCGCCGCCAGTGACGAGAACGGGCTCAGCATCCTGCTGCTCGACAAGGACATCGATCCGGGATCGCGCGCGAAGTGATCCCGCCGCTCGCACCCACGTTCGAGGCCGCGTTGCGGGATGTACGGGCTCAACAAGCCCGCTTCCGCGCGGCCGCCGCCGCAAGGCTTGCCGAGCCCTCTCAGGGAAGAAGAGACGAAGCGGTGCAAGGCCTGCTGATCCTCGCACGAGACGGCGATGGCGGGGTGCGCGAAGCCGCCTACGAATCACTCGGCATGCTCGGAGCGCTCGAGAGCCTGCGTATTCTGCTTGATGCCTTCGAGGATGCGCACATGGGCGCTCGCCAAGCCGCAGTGCTCGCCGCAGGACGAGTTGCGCCCGAAGACGGAGCCGATGCGATTGCAGCATTGCTCGAAGACCCACGACCTGAGATGCGCTTCTCGGCGATCTGGACCTTGTCGTACTTGGGTGCGGACCACGCTGATCGAATCGCGGCAAGCCTGAGCGACGAAGACGAAGAAGTCCGGATGATCAGCGTGCAGTGCTTGGGGGAGCTCGGCGCGACACACAGTGCGGATGCGATTTCCGGCTTGCTGGAGGATTCGTCGGAGGTCGTCCGGTTTGCGGCTGCTACGGCGCTGGCCGCGTTGGGGGACGCACGAGGCGCAACGATGCTACGCGCATCTCTCGACCGGCCGGACAGAGCCCTTCCGGCCTCGATTGGACTTGGAGACCTGGAAGATCAGGACTCGCGGCTGGCGCTCACGCGTTTGGCACGACACCGGTGGCGCTCCCCCATTTTGCGGGCAGCGGCGGCACGCGCACTCGTTCGTCTCGGCGACCCGACCGGGGCAGAAGTGATTCGCAAGATCATTCACAGCTGGCGCATCGAAGCCCGGCAGTACGCCGTGCAGCTCGTTGGCGAGTTGGGGCTCACCGCGCTGGTGCCGGATGTGGCGCGCGCGCTTCGCAAGAGCAGAAACCGCGAACGCGCCGTGTACGAGACCACCCTCGAGCAACTTGCGCCGGCGAGCAGCGAAGCACGGGCCTTGCTTGCGTCGTTGCGCCAAGCCAATCAATCTGCCTGACGGCGGCAACTGATGCTTTTCGATACCCACTGCCACTTGGACGACCCTCGGCTCCTCGAAGAGCTGGACTCGGTGCTGAATCGAGCCCAGGAATCAGGCGTCGGGCGCATCACTACGATCGGCTGCGCCAATGATGTCACGTCGCTGATGTCGGCCGTCGCAATTGCGCGGCGGCATCCGGATCGAATCTCCGCCACGGTGGGTGTTCATCCGCACGACGCGAGGCACCTCGACGATGCGCTCTGTGACGCCCTTCTCGAGGCGGCCGCGGACCCGTTGGTGGTCGCCATTGGAGAGACCGGCCTGGACTTGCACTACGACCACTCGCCGCAACCCGCGCAGGAAGAAGCCTTCCGCAAGCAAATCGCGATCGCCAAGGCGATCGGCAAGCCCCTGGTCATCCACACGCGATCCGCGCCCAAGGAGACCCTTCAGATCCTGCGCGAAGAGCAGGCCAGGGACGTAGGGGGCATCATCCACTGCTTCAGTGAAGACGCCCCTTTCGCTGCCTCCGCTCTCGATCTCGGTTTCGTCTCTTCGTTCAGCGGGATCGTCACCTTCCGCAAAGCGGTCGCGGTCCAAGAAGCCGCCCGCAAACAGCCCGCGGACGCGATCCTGGTCGAGACCGACGCCCCCTATCTGGCTCCGGTCCCGAAGCGGGGAAAACGCAATGAACCCGCATACGTAGCCTATACCGCCTCGCGGATCGCGGAGCTTCGTGGAGACGACCCAGCCGCACTCGCGGCGGTCATGTATGAGAACGCCCTTCGAGTCTTTGGTTTACGCGGGTAACGACGTTTTCCCGCAACCGAACGCGGTCCGCCTTGACTCACCCCCCCGCCTCACTATCTTTGCGGCCCTTTTCCCGGGGAGACGACCTGTGAATACGAATCCTGGCCTCATCGGCACAAAGCTTGGCAATACCCAAATCTTCCTCGATGACGGGGAGGTCCGACACGTCACCGCGATCAAGGCGGGACCTTGCGTCGTGGTGGGCAAGCGCACCCCGGACAAAGACGGCTATGCCGCCCTGCAACTCGGCTTCGGCAATCGCCGCGCAAAGTTGGTGAGCAAACCCGAGGCCGGCATCTTCGAGAAGTCAGGCATCGCAGCACCTCGAGTCGTCCGTGAGTTCCGAGTCGACGCGTCGCTGCTCGAGCGCTTCGAGGTCGGTCAAACCCTAGGGGCTGCCGACATATTCCAAGACGGTCAGTTCGTCGATGTCTCCGCGACGAGCAAGGGCCGCGGCTTCACCGGTGTCATGAAGCGTCACAATTTCGCGGGCGCCGGCACGGTCGGGCATGGCACACACGAAGCCAAGCGCCACGGCGGCTCCATCGGTATGAACATGACGCCCGGCCATACCCCTCGCGGTATGAAGATGCCCGGTCAGCACGGCAACAAGAGGTCCACCATACTGAATCTACGCGTCGTGCGGGTGCTTTCCGACGAGAACATCGTTCTGTTGGACGGTGGCGTTCCCGGCCCGCGCAATGGCGTGATCGTGATGAAGGGCGCCAACAAGAAGGCGCGAATGCCGCTTCCGGAGCCTCGGGCCAAGACCGATGCCGTGAAAGAAGCACCAGAAGCCTCCGAAGAGGGCTAACTGCCCCCCCGCCGCACGCAGGATCACCACGGACGCCGCGCGCGGCGTGAGGGCTACCCCGCCCGCTCGGTGTACAAGCTTCAGGAAATCGATCGCCGCGTGGGTCTCTTCAAGAAGGGCTATCGGGTTCTCGATCTCGGAGCGAGTCCCGGCTCCTGGACGATGTACGCGGCGCAGCAGGTGGGCCCGAGCGGCCGCGTCCTCGGAATCGATCTCCACGACCCCGATGTCGCGCTGCCACAGCAGGCTGAGATCCGCGTGCTCGACGCGTTCCAAATCGACCCGGACGCCCTCGGTGGTCCCTTCGACCTGGTCATCAGCGACATGGCACCGAAGACGAGTGGACAACGTCACGCCGACCAATACCGAAGCTACGAGCTCGTCATCCGAGCCCTGGAGCTGGCGAAGGCGGTGCTCGAGCCGGGGGGCGGCTTTGTCGCCAAAATCTTCCAAGGCGCCGAGTTCGAAGAAGCACGAAACGCAGTTCGCGAGGTGTTTGGCAAAGTGCGAACCATCCGTCCCGAGGCTACCCGCGACGAGAGCTACGAGGTGTTCCTCGTCGGTTTGGGTTTTCGACCGACTATCTCTTGAGGGCCTCGAGCCGTGCGCGGGCCCGGCCGGCGTACGGCCCGTCGGGATCAAGGGTCACTGCGCGCCTGAAGTGCGCCCGCGCTTTGCCAACCTCGCCTTGCTTGGCGAGGATCGAGCCGTACGCGTATTGAAGAGCGGGGTCCAGCTCGTCTTGGCGGATCGCGCGCCTCATCGTCTCCTCGGAGGCGTCGAGATTTCCGCTGGCGTAGTAGGCCAACGCAAGCTCGGCGAGCAACTCGGTAGGAGGCGGCTTGGCAGCCCGATTCAACGCAGAGCTCAATACCGACACCGCCTCTTCCGGCGAACCCGCACGCCGGAACGCTGCGCCGACGGGAATCGACAGCAGGACATCGTCACGCACCATCGGACGTACGGAGCGAAGCTGCTCTAGCGCATCATCGGATCGCTCCATGGCGAGGTACATGATCGCGAGATTGATCCGAGGCACCGGGTCATTGGGCAGTCCATCGATCGTCGCGAGGTATTGGACCTCGGCCTCGGCTAACTTCCCGCCCTCTTCGTAGGCGAGGGCGAGGTTGAATCGTGCCGCGGTGAGCCCTGGGTCCAAGGCGACAGCCCGCTCGAGCACCTTCGTGGATTCAGAGAGATCGCCGCGTTCGCGCAAGACTACGCCCAAGTTGTTGAACGCCTCGGCGAAGTTTCGATCGACCTCGGTCGCATGCCGATACGCCTTCTCGGCGGATTTCCAGTCATCGGCGGCTTCGTGCGTTAGCCCGTAGTCGAGCCACGCACGCGCGTCGTTGGGATTCGCCGCGAGCACCTCTTCGAAGACACGCTTCGCCTCGGGAACCTCGCCTTCGGTGAGCAGAGCCTCTCCGCGCAGCACCTCGGGACTCGCCGCCGGGCGGCTGACGACCGCACCCACCTCGAGCGCCGACGGCGTGGCCTGGCTAGCGCCGCAACCGGCAACGAGCACGACGAGTATCGCCGACGCGAGACGGCGAGCACCGATATCTCTCACGGCACCTCGGCGCGAGCGTGCAAAGCCAGGATACGACCGTAGAGCACCCGCTCGAGACGCTTCAGGCGCTCGGTATCGTGAACCTTCTTTCCATCGGCGTCCGTGACGTAGAACACGTCGGCGACACTCTGACCCTCCGTGTTCACTTTGGATAGCGCGATCGTCAAATCCAACTCGTGGAGCGTGCGCGCGATCTCGTGCAGGAGCCCGATACGATCCCGCGTGAAGACGTCGACGACCGTGTACCGCGACGATGCGCTGTTATCGACGCTGATTTGCGTCGGAACCTCGGGACCGGGCCGGACGGTCCATGGGGGCGGGGTGCTCTGCCGCGCTATCAGGTCCTGCGCGGAAACTCGATCGGTGAGTCGATGCGCGATGTCCTCTTGGAGAGCCTCGGATAGCCGCGTCGGCGTGGGCGTGTTGTCACCTATTCGGACCCAAAAGACGTCGAACGCCTCGTCCCCGGATTTTCGCTGCCGAGTGTAAATCTGCGCAGCGAGAATAGAGAGATCGTGCGCAGCAAACACCGCGGTGAGATCCGCGAGAAGGCCGGATTGGTCCGACGACACCACGACGATCTCCTCTACATCCTCGCTCGGACCAGGAACGACCCGGACGGTGGCGAGCCCCTCGGCGCGATCGCGTGAAATTCGTGCGTGGCGACGTACGACGTCGACGGGATTGGCGAGGAAGTACCGATCGGGCATCTCGTCGATGAAGCTCTGCAGCTGTTCCTGATCTGCATCGCCCGCAAATCCGACGACGGCTTGAAGCTTCACCTCTAGAACGCGATTCTCGGTCTGCACCGGCGTGTTGCCAGACTCGAGTTGGGCGAGAGTTGCGAGGTAGAGGTCCTCGAGCGCTCGTGCCTTCCAAGATGTCATGGCCTTTGGGTTGACCGTCGAGACGATCGATACGGTGCATAAGAATAGGTCGCGAAGGCGCTCGGGCGTTTTCACCACCTTTACGACCTCGGTCAGCCCCTCCGGATCGTGGATATCCCGCCGCGTTGCCCAGTGGTAGAGCGACTTCTGCTCACGAACGAGCCAGGCCACGTGCTGCGCGTCGACCCCGCTGAATCCGAGACGGAGCACTACGCTCTCGGCGAGGCGGGCGCCCGCTTGTTCTTGGTCTCGTCCCCGTGCGCGTCCGAGGGAATGCAAGAGCACCGCGAAGAACAAGGGAAGTCGCCTTGGAGCCTCCGCGGCGAGTCGAGCGGACAGCGCCCGGCCCTGGCTCTCCCCTCTTGTCAGTGCTTGCAGGTGCTCGAGAGCTTTGATGGCGTGAATGTCCGCGGTGTAGACGTGGAAGACGTCGTGGTAGACGCGTCCAACCAGCGGTTCGAATTCGGGAATCATCGCGGAGACTAGGCCGACTTCGTGCAACTCGGCGATCGTCGATCCGCTTCGGAAGGGAGACTCGTCGACGCTCTGGAGCAGCCCGAGAAATATTTGCGTGGCTTCCTCGGAGCCCTGCGCGCGGAGCCTCCATCGCTTGTCAGGCGCGATGCGGGCGATGGCATCCAGGGCGGAGTGATCGGGTCGCTTCTTGTAGCGGAGGGCTTGGCGATAGAAACGAAACGCAAGCGCGGGATCCCCGTCGAGCCGCTGGGGATTTTCCAATGTGATTTCGCCATCGGCCAAGATGATCCCGTGTGCGAGCTTTCGGAACGTGGTCGCTCGGGTTTGGTTGCGCGGGCGCGCGCGGTCCAGCATGCGCTCGGCGGTGAGCGCCACGATTCGAGCGTGCCGGTAATAGGCTTGCATGAACTGCTCGACGCCCAGCGCGACGCCATCGACGAAGCCGAGCTCTTGGGAGATGTCCTCCTGGTCTCCGAAAGTCAGCCGATCTTGTTGGCGGCCGGCCCGCAAATGCAGGAGGTTGCGGACGCGCCAGAGCATCTCCCCGGCGTCTTCGAGCTCCCGGACCTCCCGCGCCAGCAGTGCCCCCGTCCGCACGTAATCCTGCTCGTTCCGAGCTCCCCAGCGTGCACGGGCGGCCCACTCGACCACGTCCATGTCCCTCAAGCCACCTCGGCCCTGTTTCACGTCGGGTTCCAGAAGATAGAGGCTGCCTCCAAAACGCCGGTGACGATCCGCTGTATCTTGCTCGAGGGCGTTGAGGAACTCGATCAGATAGGGCTCGAAGACCTGCTCACGCGCGCCGCGCTCCAGGTCATCCAGAAGGGAGCCGCTGCCGGCGACTCGCCGAAAGTCGATCAGCGTCGTGGTCGTGCGGATATCCTCGCGAGCCAAGGTCAGGGTCTCTTCGATGCTTCGAACCGCATGCCCGATGTCCACGCCCAGATCCCACAACGGGTAGAGCAAGCCTTCGGCCAGCGCACCGACGAAAGGATCCTCGGAGTCGTCGCACAGGAAGACGACATCCACGTCACTGTTGAGTCCGAGCGTCGACCGGCCATAGCCGCCCACGGCAACCAAAGCGACGCGCCCGCGCGGCTCGCGACCGACGGCTCGCGTGGCCGCGTCCGAAGCGCAGTACAGCGCGCTCAGAAGCCCGTCGAGAGCCCGCGCGTGTGAGCGCGCGGTGATGATCCCCGGGTCGCCACGGCGCACCGCGTCCTCGAACGCTCGGCGATATCCACCGAGGTACCCACTGCAGGTCTTACCGAGCGAAGGCGCGAGGCCCCCGAGATCGACGACCGGACTGGATCCATCCGACAACGGTCGGCGAGTATGACTGTCGGCTTCGGACCGAGCAAGCGATCTGCCTATCGACCCATTAGGTATGAAGCGATGCCGGATGCGATCCCATCGGCCAGGGCCCGCCGGTAGTCGCCCCGCGTCAATGCGCGTGCATCCGGCTCATAAGTCAGGAAGGACGCCTCCACGAGGACCGCGGGCATCCGAGCGCCCACCAAGACGTAAAACATGGCAGGTCGCACGCCGCGATCCGCAAGCTTCGGGAGGAACGTGCGACCTCGTTTCAAGGTTTGGCGCTGTATCCTCTGGGCGAGGCTCAGGGAACCCTCCGCCTGGCTCCGCCGATGATGCTTCGCGAGCAGGCTCTGAATTCCGGACACCTCCGCCACCCGTGTTCCGTTTTCGCGGGCAGCGAGCCGCAGTGCTTGCCGATCGTTCGTCACATCGAGCACGAACGTCGTGATGCCCCCTCTTCGGACAGGCTGCGAGCTCGCATTGAGATGAATGGACACGAAAGCGTCTGCTTCCATCGCATTGGCCAGCGCGCATCTCTCTTCCAGCGACAGATCGACGTCGCTCGACCTCGTGAGAAGGACGCGCGCACGGGGCATGAGCGCCTGCAATCGACCCGCGGTGAGCTCAGCCAATTGTAGGGCCACGTGAGACTCGACGAGGCCGAGCTCGGCGTTCGCTGCGCCCGGCTCCCGGCCGCCATGTCCCGGGTCCAGTACGACGAGCGGCCTACCGCTCTTCGTAGATCGGCTCGCCGCGTTGACGTCGATGACGACGCGATAGGGATCCGTGAGATAGAACACCCTGCCACTCGCACCCGGTTGAAGGTCGAGCACGACGCGTGGATTCGGAGTAGCGAGGCGTACCCGCTGCAAGCCACCTCGTTCGACGAACTGCGAAACCGGGACGGTGTCGCCCCATTCGACATCCTCGAGCTCAATGGAGATTCGAGCGGGCAGGATGCCTTGCGAAGGGTAATGGGTCTGCCGAAATAGTGGAGCGCCTTCGAAGAGAAGAACCACGCGGGTCCCAGCCGCGTCTTGCGCTCCCGCGCCATAGATGTCGATGCGCACCAAGCGCGCAGTCTGACGTTCAGGTCTTGCGGGTCCTGGGTTCTCTGGAAGCGGCTCGGGAAGCGCCCCGTTAGACCGCGGCGACGGGTCGCTTTGGCAGCTCGCGGCCGCGAGCAGGAGCCCGAGCCAACAGAGTTTCGCCGTGTTCGTCCCGCCCCGAATGCACGCGTCTCTACGCGACGACGGCACGACCGTCAACGAAGCGGCGCTCGTTGACCTGCCTCAACCGATCGCCTAGCTTCCGCGGCATGGCGGGCTTGACCTATCGCGACGCCGGTGTCGACATCGAAGCCGGCGAGGAACTCGTCGAGCGGATCAAGCCGCTCGCACAATCGACCCGTACGGCGCATGTGCTCGGATCGCTGGGTGGCTTCGCTGGCCTTTGCTCGCTGCCGAAGGACATCGAGGACCCGGTGTTGGTTTCCGGGACGGACGGCGTCGGGACGAAGCTCAAGCTCGCGTTCGAGCTCGGACGCCACGACAGCATCGGAATCGACCTCGTCGCGATGTGCGTCAACGACATCATCACCGTCGGGGCGCGCCCGCTGTTTTTCTTGGATTACTTTGCGACTTCAAAGCTCGAGGTGGAGCAAGGAGAGGCGGTCGTAAGTGGAATCGCGCAAGGGTGTCGACAGGCGGAGTGTGCGCTCCTCGGAGGCGAGACGGCGGAGCTGCCAGGTTTCTACGCTGCGGGTGAATACGATCTGGCCGGCTTCGCCGTCGGAGTCGTGAGCCGCAAGCGCATCATCGACGGCAAAGCGGCCAAGCTCGGCGACCTGGTCGTTGGAGTCGCCTCTTCGGGCTTGCACTCGAACGGATACTCACTGGCCAGGCGTGCGCTATTGGATGGAGATGCGCCTCTTTCGCTCCACGATCGCTTCGAGCCAACGGCCACTTTGGGGGACACGCTGCTTCGTCCTACACGCATCTATGTGCAAGCCGCACGCATCGCGCTGGAGCACGACGTGCACGCGATGTGCCATATCACCGGCGGCGGCCTGCCGGAGAACCTTCCTCGGGTGACGCCCGAAGGTTTGGGAATCGCGATCGATGCGAGCTCGTGGACGCCTCATGCCATCTTCGGCCTCATTCAAGAGCGAGGGGGCGTTAGCGACGCCGAGATGCGGCGTACATTCAACATGGGCGTCGGCTTCACGATGGTCGTCGACCCCGCACGCGCCTCGAGTCTCGTCGATGCGCTCAACGCGAGTGGAGAACGTTCGTTCATCATGGGCAGCGTCGTCGACCGCGAAGGCGTCTCGTTTTCAGCCTAGAGCCCAAGATGAATATAGTCGTTCTCGTCTCTGGCCGCGGCTCCAACTTGAGGGCGATCTGTGATGCGATCGACGCAGGCACCTGCGATGCCGTAATCCACGGCGTGGTTTCGGATCGAAGCGCGGCCGCCGCGTTGGAATTCGCGAATGGGCGTGGAATCCCCACCCGTGTGGTTTCCTTGCGCAAAGGTGATGACCGTGACTCGTGGAACGAATCGCTTGCGGCCGAGGTCGCCGATCTCGGGCCGGACCTGATCGTCCTGGCGGGGTTCATGCGCGTGCTCGGGCCACCGCTTCTCGAACGCTTTCCCGGCAGGATCATCAACGTACACCCTGCCTTGCTTCCGTCGTTTCCTGGACACAGCGCGCCGCAGGAAGCGCTCGACCGGGGTGTGCGTATCAGCGGATGCACCGTGCACATCGTCGACGCCGGCGTAGATACCGGTCCAATCCTCGCCCAGGCTGCGGTCCCAGTACTCGCAGACGACACCGCAGACAGCCTTCACCGGCGTATCCAAATACAGGAGCATCGACTGTTGCCACGGGTGATTCACCAGATCGCGATCGGTGCGATCACGCTCGACCCCTTGATCGTGAGAACTCCGGTCGCCGATCCCATTCGAACGCTCACGGTGCCGGACGCATAGAGCTGTGCTGACGAGCTTCTACGACGTCGTCGTCCTCGGCACGAATCTCGAGCCGCTACTGTGCGCAGGTTTGCTCGCCCGCGAGGGCCTTCGAGTCCTGGTGCTCGGTCAGGGGGCGCCTGATCCGTCGTATACGCTGGCGGATGTCGAGCTCGAGCCGAACGGACTGACGATCACGGGAGCGCAGAGCCCCATCGTTCAGAGCACGTTGGATGCGCTCGCGCTCCGGCAAGACGTTCGCCAACGCATGGTCGACCGGAGCAGCGCGTTCCAGCTGCTGCTTCCCGACCATCGAATCAACATGTACGTGGAGACCGACAAGTGGCTCGCGGAGCTCGATCGAGAGCTACCCGACGTGAGGCGGCAGGCCGCGGACATCACCCGCACCCTCGGCGAGGTTCGCGCGGAGCTCGACGCCGTCGTGGGTCGCGGTCTGACCTGGCCCCCGGAAACTTTCCTCGAGCGTCAGCGGTTCTCGCTCGCGTCGATGGTCCAACGCTTCGATCGACAGGGACAAGGTTGGACATCCTGGAATCGACTCCCACGCAAGCACCCCTTGCGCACCGCATTCGAAGCGATTCTCGTTCACGTCTCGGGCTTGCTGCCCGCACAACATTCCGATGCTACGCGCGCCCGGCTGCATGCTCACCTACTCTCGGGCGTGACCGAGCTCACGGGTGGCTGGCCATGGTTTCGTCAGGCGCTCATCGCGCGCATCCGTTCTTGGGGAAGCGATGTAAGACCGCGCGACCGCGCGGAATCGATTCGGCATGAGCGCAGACGAGGCCATTCGATTCGTCTCGCGCGCACAGACGAAGAGATCGGCTGCTCTCAAATCGCACACGGTACGCCGATCAGTGAGCTGTCGCAGCTCCTGCCCGAACGCGCGTCGGTAACGGCATTGTTCGAACGAGTGGGCGAGCCGCGTTCCCGTGCTTATCGCTGTTCCGTCCACGTCCTAGTCGACATGCGCGGGATTCCCGACGCGCTGGAACCTTTGGCGTTGGTTTGCGCGAGTGCAACCAATCCGGACAAAGCGTTCATGCTACGCCGCCGCGACATCGACGAGCACCGAGCCCTACTTACCGCGAGCCGCCTCGTCGAAGAGCACATGATCGATACCGCCTCGTCACCGCTTCGCTTCGTTCGCGAAGACGCTCTGGGCGCGATCCGCAGCGTCGTGCCGTTCTTCGACGACCACGTGATTTGGATCGACAGCCCGCACGATGGTCTGCCTCCGAGTGCCCTGCGCGGAAGTACCGAACTTCCGTGCAGTGATCCTTGGGCTAGAGGCCCTCATACGATGAGATCCGTGTACGACTATCCGACGCGACGAGCGCTCGGCGTATGTGCCCTGCCCACACGCACGCCGGTACGAAGCGTGTTTCTATGCAACGAGCAGGTGGCGCCCGGCCTCGGTTTCGAAGGAGCTTTTCTGACCGCTACGTCGGTGGCGAGGATCATAGGCTCGCAATACCGACAGCAAGACTGGCTGCGACGGGGCCCATGGGCGTGACCTCGCGTTTAGGGCATCCTCCAACTTGCTCTGGTATGCTTTAGCACATGGCCGCACCTCAAGAAGCTCCGACACTCACTCTGCGACAGTTGCTTCGGCTCATGGTAGAGCGCGGCTCTTCCGATTTGCACATCACGACGGGGTCGCCCCCGCAACTGCGAATTGATGGGTCTCTAGTACCCCTGCGGACGCCACCTCTGAAGCCGCGTGAAAGCAAGGCGCTGTGCTACGAAGTCATGACGGAAGACCAGCGTTTGCGCTTCGAAAAAGGGCACGAGATCGATTTTTCGTTCGGCGTCAAATCCCTATCGCGCTTCCGAGCGAATGTCTTTCTTCAGCGCGGCGCGGTGTCCGGAGCGTTCCGCGCAATCCCTTTCGAGATACGGCCGTTGTCCGAGCTCGGGGTGCCTCCAGTCGTCGAGGAGCTCTGCACACGGCCGCGCGGGTTGGTCTTGGTCACGGGCCCCACCGGCTCGGGCAAGTCGACCACGCTTGCGTCGATGATCGACAAGATCAACAGAGAACACCGTCACCACATCGTGACGGTCGAGGATCCAATCGAGTTTCTCCATTCGAATAAGCTTTGCGTCGTGAATCAGCGCGAAGTTGGCTCCGACACCGCAGGCTTCAAAGATGCGCTCAAGTACGTGCTACGTCAGGACCCGGATGTCGTCCTGGTCGGAGAAATGCGAGACCTCGAAACGATCGAAGCAGCCCTGACAATTTCCGAAACGGGTCACTTGGTGTTTGCCACGCTGCACACGAACACGGCGGTTCAATCGATCAACCGAATCATCGACGTGTTCCCTTCCGGCCAGCAGAGCCAGATTCGCGCACAGCTGTCTTTCGTTCTTCAAGGCGTGCTCAGCCAGATGCTGCTGCCCCGCGCGGACGGACCCGGCCGCGCGATGGCGTGCGAAGCGTTGGTTCCGAACGCTGCGATTCGAAACCTCATTCGCGAGGACAAGATCCATCAAATGTATGGCATCATGCAGACCGGCCAGGGTTCCTCGGGCATGCAGACGATGAATCAGTCGCTCCTCCACCTGGTCGCCCACGGCGCCCTCGATCGAGAGATTGCCGAAATCCGGTCTCCCGAGCCCGACGAATTCCGCCAAATGCTCGTTCAGTTGGACCAAAAGGGTTACCGATAGCGACCCCATTGGGCACTGGATTCGGCTTCCCCCCAGTTTTTTACTATTGTGAATGCTGGAATCTAGGTGATGGAAACCACACTCAAACGACGTCGCCTGACGCCGCTGCTTAGTCTTGCAGTTTTGTCGCTATTTTCCACCTTGGCTGCAGCTCAGGCGCCTGGGATCTCCGTCGAAAATAGAGCGGAGGCCGCCGATGCGTACGACCACGGCACCTCCGCGTACCTGTCGCAACACTACGAGCGCGCGGCGCACTGGTTCGAGCGGGCATACCGCCTGGCACCCACGTCGACGGCGCTGCTACAAGCCGTGAGAGCACACGAAAAAGCAGGCAACCCGATTCGAGCCGCCAATCTGGCATTGCAACTGAAAGACGAATATCCATCCGATGAGCGCGCACAGCAGGTCGCCCAGACCGTGATCGCGTCCGTCAAACCGCTGAACGTGATGGTCGAGGCCGAGTGCGCGAAGGCGTGCACACTCGAGCTCGATGGTACTCTCGTTTCACATCCGAATTTCTTCGTGACTCCTGATGTGGAGCACTCGCTCAAGGCCGCGTTCCATGAGGGCGAAACATCGGCCTTCCTACAAGGCGCGCCGGGCGACGTGAAGGCCGTGAAGTTGGCCGCGCCGGCGCCACCGACACCGCCGCCGATTCCACGGTGGGCTTTCCTTTCGTCGCTGGGGGCCACCGTCGCTCTTGGCGCGACCACGATATGGTCGGGCATCAATGCGAACAACGGAGTGAGCGCCTATGAGTCAGCCGCCCGAAGCGCCAATTCGCCAGGCATCAACAGCGGCGCATCGCCCACCCCGCAGGATCAGGCTCAAGCGCTTCTTCAAGACGGTCAAGCCAAGGAACGGCGAACCAACATCCTCATCGGCGTAACGGCGGGAATGGCAGTAACCACGGCTGTTCTAGGTGTATTCACCAACTGGAAGGGTGAGTCCCGCAACGTCTCCGCCAAGCGTATTGAACCCTCGATTGGGGTCGGCGCCAGAGGCGGCGGTGTGACGATCAAGGGACGCTTCTGATGAACGCACCGGCGAGTGCATCAGGAGGCGATCGGATGTCCCGCCCCATGGCGGGTCGGCAACTCGGTCGTTACGAGATCCTGACGCAGCTGGCCTCTGGTGGGATGGCGTCCGTATACGTTGCCCGCGCTCAAGGCGTTGCGGGGTTCGAGCGATTGGTGGCAATCAAGGTGTTGCATCCTCACCTCGCGTACGAACAGGAGTTCATCAGCATGTTCCTGGACGAGGCCCGCCTCGCGGCCAGGATCCGCCACATGAACGTGGTGCCCACCCTCGACGTCAGTGACAGCCCGGGCGACGGGTACTTTCTGGTCATGGAGTATATCGAGGGTGATCATCTCGGCGCCCTACTCGGTCTCGCCGCCAAACAGGGTGAAAGGCTCCCGCAGCCATTCGTATGCCGGGTGATGTTCGATACCCTGCAAGGGCTCGGCGCCGCACACCGGCTCTCTGACGAGCACGGCATTCCGATGAAGCTCGTCCATCGCGACGTATCGCCACACAACGTCCTCGTTGGAACCGACGGGATCGCGCGACTCACCGATTTCGGCGTGGCGAAGGCAGACGTTCGCATGGCCTCGACCCGGGCCGGACAATTCAAGGGCAAGCTCTCGTACATGGCACCCGAGCAGGCGTCTTCGAGCGGAACCGACCAACGCTCCGATCTGTTCAGCGCGGGGATCATCCTTTGGGAATCGCTCACTGGAAGGCGACTGTTCAAGGGCGAGTCCAATGCTGCCACGCTCAACAAGCTGCTCAACGACACGATCGTGAAGCCTTCGGCGCTCTGGCCGGACCTGGAACGGTTTGATGCCGTCGTGATGAAGGCCCTGAGCCGGAATCCCGAAAACCGGTTCCAGACAGCAGAGGAGTTTGCCGAAGAACTCGACGAAGCGGCTGGTCGCGCCGGAGTCGCCAAGACGCGCAGCGTCGCTGAAGTGGTTCGCGCTCTGAACGCGGAGAAGTTACTGGCAGAACGCATGCGGGTTCGCGACGCCATCGAGATGCTTGGACGATCGGAAATCGCAGAATCCACAGTTCCGATGCCTCGCGAAAGCGTGCCTCCGGGAAGCCAAACGTACGATCGAAATGCCGGAACAGGATCGTACGTACACGGAAGCGTCTCGGGCGTGCTCAGCGACGGGACACCCGTGGTGGTACGTGCCGCGCCAGACTCCAACGCGCTGAAGTGGTTTGTCATGGCCCTTGCGGTTGTCGTCTTTTTGTACGCGGGCTTCTTGGTGTGGCAACTCTTGCGCCCCCCCGCCGCGCAGGAAGGCCCCGCCCCGAGCCCGGTCACCGAGATGGAGCAAGCGCCACCCGCAGCACTCTCATCACCCCCGGCGGCTGATTCCGCCGAAACGAAGGTACAAGCCGAAGACTCCGTGAACACTGAGAGCCCACCCGCCCGAGCCGAGCAAGGACCGGAACGCAAGAGCAGCACCGCATCACCGCGGCTTCGCCGGCGTAGGCCTCGTGCCAAGAGCCCCGCGACGGTAACTGCTACTCCGCCGGCCGAAAAGCCTGCAAAGAATGAGACCTCGCTCCCGCCGGCTCCGGCGCCCGAGGTGGATCCGGTCGACATCGACATTCGGAACCCCTACCGGAACTAGTCCCAGACGCGGCAGTCAGGGCGGAATTCAGCCTCGCTTTTGACCACACGATCCCAGATCAGCTAGGATTTTGAAAGGCCCGGAGGGGATCGGGCGGAGAATTCATGGCCGAGTGGGTATACGAAGCGCGCACTCGCGCGGGCGAAGTCCAAACCGGAATCATCGAGGCGGACAGCAAGGAAGCCGTGCAGTCGAGGCTGCGCGCGCGTCAGCTCAACCCGGTCAAGATCAAAAAGAAATCGCGTGAGCTCAAGCTGTCGCTTGGAACCGGTGTCACGCCCAAGGAGCTGGTCGTCTTCACCCGTCAGTTCGCGACGATGATCGATGCAGGTCTACCTCTCGTCCAGTGTTTGGAGATCCTCTCTTCACGAGGCGAGAACAAGTCGCTCAACGCCATCCTCAAAGACGTGAAAGAACACGTCGAGCAAGGCGGCACCTTCTCCGAAGGGCTCGCGCGGCATCCCAAGCTTTTCGACGAGCTCTTCGTCAACCTGATTCGGGCCGGGGAGATGGGCGGTATTCTCGACACCATTCTCACCCGACTTGCCGGATACATCGAGAAGCGCGTCAAGCTCGCGCGTCAGGTGCGCGGCGCGATGGTCTACCCAAGCGCGATCTTCCTGGTAGCGATGATCGTCGTGGTGGTCATGCTCGCTTGGGTCATTCCGAGCTTCAAGACGATGTTTTCGGAGTTCGGAGGCGAAGACTCTCTGCCCGCGCTCACGCAGCTGGTCATCTCTGCATCCGAAGGCTTCCTTGGAAACGTTCATTGGATCATCTTGGGGGGGGCAGCCCTCATCTTTGGAATCGTCTGGGTGTATCGCCAGCCGGCGGGGAAGCATTTCTTCCATCGGACCCTGCTGGTCGTTCCCATTCTAGGCCCGGTGATGCGGAAGATCTCCGTCGCGCGTTTCACGCGCACACTCGGAACCCTCCTCTCCGCCGGCGTCCCGATTCTGGATGCGCTAGACGTCGTGAAGAAGTCGGCCGGCAACGTGGTGGTCGAAAACGCCATTCAATCGACGTCGAACAAAATTCGCGAGGGCCGCACGATGGCCGAACCGCTCATGGAGACCAACGTGTTTCCTCCGATGGTCGTGCAGATGATCGGAGTCGGTGAGCAGACAGGCGCTTTGGACACCATGCTCAACAAGATCGCAGACTTCTATGAAGACGAGGTCGATGTTGCGGTCGCAGCCCTCACCTCCTTGCTCGAGCCACTGATGATGGTGTTCATCGGCGGCATCGTCGGCGTGATCCTCATTGCCATGTACCTACCGATCTTCTCGATTGCGGGCAAAGTCAGCGGGGACTAATGCAGCTGCCGGAGAGGCCCAGCCGAACGCGTGAGGAGCCTAATCCCTACCGACGGCTACAGTGGGTTCTCGGGGGGCGGCTCATCGTCGCGACGGTGCTGCTTGGGGCCACGATGTATCTCGCCCTCGACGCGATTCGATACGGCCGATTCACGCCCACGTTCCTCCTAATTCTGATCTCGGCGATCTATGGTTCGTCGATCCTGTTTGGCATCTGGCTGCTCGGAGGCCGCCGTGCGAACCTGGTTGCTGCCTCGATCACGACCTTGGACGTGCTGCTGATCACCGGCTTGGTGTACCTGACCGGTGGAGCAGGAAGCATCTTCTCTTTCCTCTATGGCGCGCAGATCCTCACCGCTGCGCTGACCCTCGGTCCGAAAGCGGCCTACTACACGGCCGCCGCGAGCTTGATCTGTTACTTCTTCCAGGGTCTAGGTCTCAACCTGGGCTGGCTGCCCCCACCGCCGGACCAACCTCTCAGTCAATACGTTCTCAGCTCACGAGATTTCCAGCTGGCCTCGGTCTCCAATCTGGTGGGCATCGGGGCCGTCGCGCTGCTGGCGACCAATCTCGCGCGCCGCGCACAGGTGGTCGGCGCCCGGCTGGTCGAAGCCGAGCAAAGCGCCGCGGGGCTCATGCGCCTCAACGACGACATCGTTCGCTCGATCGCATCGGGTCTCATCACTACGGACGATGATGGGCGCATTCTCGGCATCAACCGGGCGGCACGTGACATCCTCCGGGACCGTGACGGAACACTCGTCGGCGAACCGCTTTCCCGCGTGCTCCCGGATCCCGCCACGCGACCGCTCGGCGAGACGCCCCGGCGAGCTGACACGAACGGAAGGAGGGCGGATGGAACCGAGTTTCCGATGGGCTACACGATCAGCGCGCTGATGGACGCCGATGGCAACCAGTCCGGTCTGCTCCTGGCCTTTCAAGACCTGACTGAGATCAAGATGCTTCGACAGCGAGCCGAGGGGGCGCGGAGGTTGGCCGTCCTTGGACAATTGGCCACCGGGCTGGCCCATGAGATCCGAAATCCACTCAGTTCGATCTCGGGGTCCGTCGAAATGGTTCGTGAGGGCAATGCGCTCAGCCCGGAAGACGGGCGGCTCCTGGGCATCGTGATCTCCGAGGTCGATCGGCTGAACTCACTCGTGACCACGATGCTGCAGGTCGGGCGACCAAGTCAGATCGAAGCGAAGCGGGTCGACCTTCGCGCGATCGCGAGCGAGGTCGCTGCGGTGGCCCGCGGCGAAGCGACGGCCAGTAATGGCCTGCAAATCGAAGAGATTTCTCCGGACGATCCGATCCTCGTCACGGTCGATCCAGATCGGATGCGGCAAGTCGTGTGGAACCTCGTCAAGAACGCCGTGCAGGCCTCGCCGCGGCGCGGCAGAGTCGAGATCCGCACGGGACGTGACCAGGAAGCCCACGCGTTTCTGGAGGTCGCCGACGAGGGTTCCGGGATCGGAGTCGCTCACCGCGAGCGGCTGTTCGACATGTTTTACTCCGGCCGAACCCACGGCGTAGGGCTCGGGCTGGCGCTCGTGAAACAGATCCTCGACCAGCATGGAGCGCGAATCGAAATTCTCGATCGCGATGGCCCGGGCAGCTGCTTCAGAGTCACGCTCCCCGAAGAGCGGGAAACGGTCAGATCGAGCTCAGGAGCTGCGATAAGCGAACGCTCGGATCCTCGGATCGCATGAGCTCTTCTCCGATGAGGACGGCATCGGCGCGGCCCCGCGCAACATCGCGGAGGTCCTCGACCCTGCGCACTCCGCTCATGAAAACCGCCACACTCTCGGGCGGGATTCGCTCGACGCAGATCCGTGCGGCCTCGTGATCGATCCGAAAGGTGCTCAAGTCACGCGCGTTGACGCCAATAATCGACGAGCCCGCCGCGATGGCGCGATCGACTTCGCCGACGTTGGCGGCTTCTACGACGGGCTCCATGCCGAGAGAGCGAATCTGCGTGATCAGCTCGCTGAGGGCAGAATCATCGAGGACGCGGACGATCAACAAGACCAGGGAGGCACCCATGTCGTATGCGAGCTCGACCTGAATCGGATCGACGACGAACTCCTTGTAAAGCACCGGTACGCTCACCGCTTGGGCGACGCGCCTGACCAGCAGCGGTGAACCCCCGAATCCCGGCCCATCGGCCAGAACGCTGACCACCGAAGCGCCCGCCCGCTCATAACCTCGAGCGACTCGGACGCCCTCCCCCGGACTCCAGTGGCGGATCACGCCGGCGCTCGGACTTCGGAACTTCACCTCTGCGATCACCGAGGGCCGTTGACCTTGCGCGCGACGTAGCGCTCGAATCCCGCGCTCGGCCCTCTGCGGCTGCGGCCGTCGCTCGACCGGCCGCGTCGCCTTGGCGTGCCGCTTTCGCCTCCTGTTCTCGGCTCGCTTGCGCGCCAGAATTGCTGAGAGGTAGTCGCTCATGACTTTCGGGTGAATTGTACCCAGAGGTCGAGTTTTTCCTTGGCGGCGCCACTATCGATCGCCTCCGCCGCCCGCTCCGCAGCGACCCTCCGGTCAGTGACGAGGCCCGTTACGCAGAGTGCAGCAGCCGCGTTGACCAAGACGGCGATGCGCGCCGGACCTGGGTCACCAAGAAGCACGCCGGCAATGATCTCGGCATTGCGGCGCGCGTCACCACCTTGGAGCGCCTGGAGAGGAACCTCGGGAAGGCCGAAGTCGCCAGGCGTAATTTCAAACGTACTGATTTCGCCGTGGACCCACTGGGCAACCGTCGTCGGACCGGACGGAGAGACCTCGTCGAGCCCCCCCTCCCCGTGCACGACCCAAGCCGCGGTCAGACCGAGCGAGCCGAGTGCCCGCGCGACTGTTGAGACGCGCTCCCCGTCATAGATGCCAACGACTTGGTGGGTTGCCGCCGCGGGATTCGATAGCGGACCGAGCAGATTGAAGATCGTACGAATGCCCAGCTCGCGACGAACCGGCGCTGCGTGACGCATGGCCGCGTGATGACTCGGTGCGAACAGAAACCCGATACCAATTTGCTCGATGCAGCGCTGCACTTGCTCCGGTGTGAGATCGATACGGACGCCGAGCGCCTCCAAGACATCCGCGCTCCCGGCTGTCGATGAAACCGCGCGGTTGCCGTGCTTCGCGACCGCCACCCCACACGCCGCCGCCACCACAGCTGCCGCGGTCGAGATGTTGAATGTGTGCAGGCCGTCTCCACCGGTGCCGCACGTGTCGAGCAGCGGGCCATCCACGTTCGGATGAATGTGCTCGCAATGCTTGCGCAGGGCGCGAGCGGCCGCCGCGATCTCGTCGGCAGACTCGCCTTTCATGCGTAGGCCGACGACGAATGCCGCGATCTGAGCCGCCGTTGCCTCCCCATCGAGAATGGCATCCATCGCTGCCTCGACTTCGCCTGGGGACAAGTCACGCCCCTCGACGACCTCCTTGATGGCATCGGTGATCACGGTGCCCGACCTGCCGGAAGGGAGGACAGCCAGTTGCGAATCAACTCATGGCCGTGCTCGGTCAGAAATGACTCTGGATGAAACTGGACTCCCTCGATCGGAAGCTCGGCGTGACGAATACCCATGACTTCGTCTTGGTCGGTCCAGGCAGTGACCTCGAGCTCTGCCGGAATCGTATCTCGCTTCACGATCAATGAGTGGTACCGCGTCGCCGTGAGCGGGCTCGGCAGATTCTGAAATACACCGTGACCTTCATGAAAAATCTGGGAGGTGCGCCCATGCATGAGGCGCTCAGCCCGCACGACCGATGCCCCGAAGTGTTGTGCGATGCTCTGATGCCCGAGACAGACGCCGAAGATCGGGGTCTTTGCGCCAAGCTCACCAATGAGCTCCAAGCTTATCCCTGCCTCCTCCGGACGACCCGGGCCCGGACTGATCAAGATGCCGGCCGGTCCGAGCGCACCGATCTCATCCACGCTGACCGCATCGTTGCGCTTGACCACGACTTCGGCTCCGAGCTCCCCCAGGTATTGGACGAGGTTGTATGTAAAGGAGTCGTAGTTGTCGATCACCAGAATCATGGGTTCAAATCGCTAGCGGCTCCGTGAGAACACGTCAACCAGTCCCCGACTGCACCGCCTCAAAACCGCGCTCTCGAAAGAACTTCTCGAGCCTCAAGTTCACCAATTCCGGATACTCGAGCGCTGCATAGTGCGTCGCTCCGGGGAGCAGCATGACCTCGGACCCGCGCAGACGCCGGGCCATTCGCTCCACTGCAGACCGCGGCGTGAACACGTCTCGCGACCCGCTGATGATCAATGTAGGGACGTCGATGAGCGGGAGGAGATCCCAACCATCATGCTCACCCATCCGTTCGAGCAGGCGGATGAACGTGTCCATGTCGACCGTTCGGAATTTGCCGACGAGCTCGTCGACCACTTGCGCATCGAGCGTGTTGGCCACCAACCCTATCCGCTTCGCCCACTCACCCGGGTCGGGAATGCGTGTTGCCTGACGCACCACGGCTTCGATGGCGCGGGGCATCGACCTCAGGCCGCGAAGGAATGGTGGGAGCAAGCGCCCTATCAGGTTGAAGTTGAAGATATAGTCCCACGGACGCCCGGCGAGGCCGTTGATCATGGCGAGCGAAGCGACCTGCTCAGGAGCTGCCCGAAAAATCTCGAGGCCAACTTGGACGCCCATCGACCATCCCACGATTGCGGCACGCTCAGCGCCCTCTTCACCGAGTAGATGCAGGGCGTCCCGCGCGTGGTCGACGACTCCCAGGCGATCCCGCTCCGCCGGGAGCGCGGAGCCGTAAAGACCCCGGTAGTCCCAGGACAGCAGACGGTACCGGTCCCGGAAGTACTGAATCTGATGGCTCCAGGCCTCCCAGCTGCCTCCAAGTCCGTTACACAGTAGAATCGGCCGCCCTTGGCCAACGGCCTGATAGGCGATTTCAGTGCCATCAAATGACACAAAGCGGCGTTCTTCGACGGGGGGTGGCATCATGGTGACGGGGCGAAGCCTATCAGGGGCGCCCCTCGGACGCCCGCCTTGACAAGATCGGTCTTGCACGGATAAATTTGAGGAAACTGAAATGTCAGACGAACTCCAGGGATCCAAGAAAGTCCGCGATATTCGCGAGCGGCTCGGTAAGAAGACGGCACCTCCGGTGCCCAAGGACCACGACGCCGCGGGCGTTGCACCGCCTCCACCAACACTAGGAGGCGTCGCGCCGCCACCGGTTTTTCTCAGCGGGCAAGCCGCCAAACGGACGGGGCCCTTCGCTGGGGCGACCGCGCCAGCGACGGCGCAGCAAGAGGTACGGATCGTCGTCGATGAAGCGGCCGTAGCGACAGCGCACGAAGGCAAAAGCCGCCGGGTTCGCAAGCTGATGATGATGAGCGGCGGCGCAGCGGCGCTCTTGGGCCTGTTCCTGGGAATTCTCGCAGCGAGCGTCATGAGCAAGCGGAGCGAGTACAACGTCGCGGTTCGCGATGGCAAGGCGGTCTACGAAGGCGTTCGCGCAGCGGCTGATCAGGTGAGCGAGGCCAAGCGACTACTCGACCGAGCAGCAAGCGCCGCCAAGGCGAGGCAAGGAGAAGGAGCCTCTGTCGATTATGAGGCCATCGAGCAGCTTCGCGCGCTGCCGACTCCATTCACCGCTGCTGACTTTGCGGGTCTCAACTACACGAAGTTCAATCGCGAGACGGTGAATTCATTGTTCGTATACGCGCGCCAAGTCGGTGAGCTTTGGGACAAATTCGACGCCCTGGCAGGAAGGGTTCTCCCCGAGTCGCGTCGCAAAGAGCTCGATGCGGCCGCCCTGGACGAAACGGCGATTACGACAAGCCCGACAGGTTGTGTCCCAACTCTCGGCGAAGGCGGTTTCCGCTGTGCCCTGGTTTACGTGGACATGCCCGATGGCAACGCTGCTTCGACGAAGCTCAAAGTTCGAGTGACCCGCAGTAGCCAGCCATTCGACAAGGAGCTCTACATGGGGCAGGACTTGAGGCAAGGCGCGAGCAACTACGTGATCCTCACGAACCCGGAACAGTCCGCGGGCGTGCTCGGCCAGCGCAAGAACGCCTTCGCCTCGTACCGCGGAGACTTGGCAGACCTCTCTCGTCTCATGGACGCGACCCTCGAGACGCAGGGCAGTCTGGAGAGGGGTCTTGGGTCCGTCGCCGGGCTCCGAGAGATCGCCAACTTCTAAGCAGAGCTTCGATCGAGCTCTGGATGCTCCGATGCGCAGATCTTTCGACGCGGAGACCTCCCAGCTGTTATTCTAGTGACTGTCGTGCCGCCTTATAGACTGCGATATCAGTCGACCAATCTCGAGATGTCTCTCGGAGAGTTCACCATCGGCCGCAGCTCATCGTGCAGCCTCGCATTGGCGGACGGACTGGTCTCTCGAAAGCACGCCGTGCTTCACGTGAGGCCCGATGGGGTCGTAGCGGAGGACCTCGGTAGCCGCAACGGCGTCGCCGTCAACGGCATCCGCATCAACGGACCTCGTCCGCTGACCCACATGGACCGGGTGTACATCGGCTCGCAAGAGCTCGTATTGATCGATGCCGCAAAACTGAGGGACGGTTCGAAGGAAACCGCCGGGTACATCGCCTGCGAATCCTGTGGTGCGATCAGCGGTGCTGCGAAACGCCGTTGCGGTGAATGCGGCAAGCGACTCACCTCGACGGCGGGAGAGACGCTTGGAGGCACGGACAGTAGCGTCGACTCATCATCCCACGCCTGGGGCGCGGAAGACACTCGCACGGCACGAGCGCTCGATGTGATTGCGGGTATCGCGAGCAAAGCGATCGCAATGGGTCGCTTCGAAGAAGCGGAGCGCATGTTGCTCCCCTATCTGGATGCGCTCCTCGAACGAGCCCTCACTCGGCGTCCTCTGAGCGAATCGGAAAAAGACGACCCTGACGCGCTCTTCTCAGGAGCGACGACCTACGCATTACGGTTGGCAGAGGCATTGCGCGACACCAAATGGATCGACTGGGTGTTTCGGATTCACACTGCGTCCGAGCGACTGATGGAAGCGGAAACCATCGAGACTCTGCACAGCCTCGTGCGAAGCAACAAATATTCGAAGCCACGGTACCTTCGCGCGTACCTCGAGGTCATCCAGACTCGGGCCGCGACCTACGGCGCTGCGGAGCGGTTCCTGGTTCGGCGTCTAGAAGGGCTCGAACAGGTCATTTCCGCGCACTAGCTCGCTCGAAGCGTACCAGACCCCGCGTGGCGCAACGCGCTCAGCGCTTCGACTAACTGGGCGTCGAGTGGCAGCTCGTCGACGAGGGCGAGCACTTCCCGCGAGGGCGGCTCGCCAGCGCGACCGTACAGCCGCGCCCCGATCTCCAGCCATCGCGCGCTCCGCAGTGCGCATCCAAGGCGGGCGGCGCACTCGGCAACGCTGACGACGCGGCTTGATTCCACCTCGATACCCGATTCGAGTTGCTGCTCGAGCTCCGCAGCACCGCGCGACATCATTCGTTCCGCATCGGCCAGGCGGCCCTGGCCGAGAGCCCGGTCCACGACCTGCGAGAGCAGATGGAACGTCCATCCGGACGCCGCAACGTCACGAATGCCGGTGGTCACTCCCTGCTGGGTCGAAACCGCGCCGCAGTGCGGACATTGCGGACTCGCGCTGGGATACGGAACCGCGCAGCCGACGCAAAACGTGAGCCCGCCCGTGGTTCGGGTGTTGCTCCTGATCGAGCTAGGCACTAGAAAGACGAGCTCTTGAGTCCCGATGCGGATTCGGTCTCCATCCTGCAACGTCGCCCGTCCGACTAGAGGCCGTCCGTTGAGCTGGGTCCCATTGCGGCTGTGCAGATCTTCTAAGAGCGGCTCTGCACCGGCGAGATCGATTCGAATGTGTCGGCGCGACAGCATGGGGTCGTCGATCGTCACCTGGCCCATCGAATCGCGGCCGATGATGACCTCGTCGCCAAACAGATCGAATTCTTGCAGATGCAACCGCAGACGATACCGCAAACTGGGCCCCCCTCAGGACTTACCAGATTACCGGGAAAAACGGGGCAGTGTAAATCCTACCCCCACCTACGTCGTTGCTACTTCTGTTCGTCGACGTCGGGGGTATCGCGATGTCGGATCTCGCCCGTGATCCGATCGGCGATGTCCGCGTTCTGATCGTCGTTGCTCTCATCGACGACCAGGTCGACCAGCGTGCCGCTCGCCTGGGTTGGCTCCGGCTCATTCTTTCGAAGCTGATCGAGGCGCGCGACGGTCTTGGGATCCTCGAGGATCAAGCAGTAAAATCCATAGAATTCGTTGTTGTCGACGGCTCGAGCCAAGACGGATGGCTCACGCCATTCGTACCATTGCGTTGGCTCGTCGCCGGGCACCAGAGTCCCACTGTGCTGCTTGGCCTTGCCATATCGTTGCTGGAGCGCGCGACCGAACTCCGCAAAGCTGGCTCCCTCGAACACCGAGGAATCGAAGGCACGGTACCGCTTCCAAAGGCGATCGTGGATGAAGAAGAAGTAGTCCTGCGTATTCTTCGTGCGGACGCGAAGTAACGATTCGCCATTTTTGTGAGTGAACTCACCTTTCAGATAGCCCGAATCGTACGCGCTCGGAGTACCGTCGAACTCGAAATACGAGTCGCGAATCTGCGCGGTCTCCTCGGCCATCTTGTGGCGGAGCCGATCCTCCTCGATGGCATCAGTCGTCTTCGAGATCGGTTCTCGGTACGAGGCCTCGATGTTCTTCTTTAGATGGCGGTACACCTGTTTCGGGGTCCAGCCCCACTGGATGTCCCCCATGGACTGCACGAGCGCGCTCGTGCCTTTGTTGCTGGCGTTGCCCGTATCGGCGTAAACGCCTGAACCAAGCAGCACGCCAATGGCTATCAAGAATGCACCGTACGATGAACGTCGCATGACCAAACCCCTCAGCTACCAAAGTTAGCACTCCGCCGAGCCCCCCTACAAAAAGGGGGAGGAAACCCCGTCCCAGACTGGTGAAAGGGAGCGTCCCTAGGCCCGGACGGAGGCCTTCGGCGGCCGTTGTTCCTGCGCCAGCGCCAGGAAGAGCATGGTGCCTCCTGCTACGGCTGCGGGCATGAACAAGAGATTGACCAAGGGGATGAAAAGGAGGACCCAAACGCCCATCCCGAACCCCGCCACGGCGGGAAGCTGCCGGCGGGTGAACGCAATTCTGTCGCCGACGGACCAGTTCCGTCGGGCCGCGGGCCAGTCGATGTAGTCGATCCCGAGGTAAACCGCAGTGAGCACGAAGCCCACGAGCGAGATGAGCGACCCGAGGCCCGGGATGAGCAACGAGGCGAGGAACATGGGTCCGACGACCGCGAGGTAGACGAGCACCTTCAAGAGCTCGAGCCGAATCGTTCGGACGACGTCGACGAGCATCTGGCGGACCGAGAACGGCGGCGCAGATCCACCGGTCGAGATGTGCTCCACGGCTTCGCTGAGGGCGTCGTTGAACGGGGCCGCCACGACGCTCGACAGCACCAGTACGAAAACCAAGCCCAAGAGCGCGAGCACCATCCCGGCGATCAGCTCGATGAGCCAGTGCAAGGCGCTCAGCATGCCTCCGATCCAGCCGGTCGCCTCCGTCCAGCTTTGCGGAAACAGCGACCAGACCGCATCCCCGAGGTCGTCGTAGTAGCTCCCTGCGCCGTAGAAGACCGCGAGCAACGCGACCCCGGTGATCAGAATCGGAAAGACCCAGTAACGCGCCAGCTCGGGGTGCTGAAAGTACACGAATCGCATCCCTCGAAGCGCGTACGACAAGCCGCGGACGAACCCGATGGGCGACTTCGCCACGAAGGTACTCAGGCCGACCCGTGCCCCGTTCCCATTCTTTGCCATGGAGCCGGTGAAGCCTAGTCGAACGGGAACGGAACGGCCATCACGGCTGGCCCCGCACGCCGGCACGCCGGCTCGCCACTCCTTGCGGCGACGCAGAACAGCCGCTATGGCCTTGCAACTTGACTGAGGGGATCGACGCGCTGACGGCAGCGGCACTGGGCGCATTGCAGGGAATGACGGAATTCCTTCCGGTCTCGAGCAGTGGGCACGTCGCGATCGCTGCACACTTCTTCCACATCGAAGAGAACTCCCTCGCGCTGGTGATTCTTCTGCACTTGGGTACTTTGCTGGCGACGGTGCTCCTCTTTCGGCGGGACCTCGCTGCGCTCATCATCGAAGGGTTCGCCGCACTCCGCGATCCGACTCGCCTTCGCGTGACAACGGAAGGACGCGCGCTCACCGCGATCGTCATCGCGACAGTGATGACGGCCGTCTTGGGATTACTGCTTCGCGAGCTGGCCGAGACCTTCGCCGAAGACTTGCACCTAGTGGGCTACGGCCTGCTCATATCGGCTGCGTTCCTCCTCGCAAGCGGCACCTCCCGCGGAACGATCACCGAGGTAACCTGGTGGCAGGCTGTCGGAATCGGCGTCGTCCAAGGCGTAGCGGTGCTTCCGGGCGTCAGCCGAAGTGGAGTCACCATCGCCGTTGCCATGCTCCTCGGAGTCCAGGGCAACGCCGCGTTCCGTTTCTCTTTCTTGCTCTCCGTGCCGGCGATCATCGGGGCCGCGTTGCTCGAGGCGAGCGGCGCCGGAGGACTCGGCTCCATGGGGCTACATGCCTGGATCGGGGGTGCGGTGGCCTTCGTGACGGGATACCTTTCACTTGTTATTCTTCGCTACATCGTTCTCGTCGGGCGTATGTGGATGTTCGCGATCTATCTGCTGCCACTCGGATTCTTTCTGATTTCCCACTGAGGCAGTTATCGGCTCATGACCAACACGGACAAAGCATACGCAGTGATCATGGCCGGAGGTTCTGGGACGCGGTTCTGGCCTCTGTCGCGGAGCACTCGACCCAAGCAGCTGCTCGCTCTCGGCCCCGATCGCAGATCCTTGCTCCGTGCGACCGCCGAGCGCGTGTGGAGCATGCTCCCGGCAGAGCGCACCTTCGTGGTGACTTCTGTGGAACTCCGCGAACAAATCGAGAAAGAGCTGCCGGAGCTCCCGGCGCAGCAAATCCTCGCGGAGCCAGTCGGACGCAACACCGCCCCGTGCATCGGCTGGGCCGCAACCCATGTGAAGCGCCTCGACGAAGACGCGATCATGGCCGTTCTGCCGGCCGACCACTACATCAGTGAAACCGAAGCGTACCTCGACACTCTCCGGCGCGGGCTCCAAGCCGCCACGCACGGGGACTACGTGACGATCGGCATTCGCCCGACGCGAGCTGAAACCGGCTACGGATACATCGAGGTTGGCTCAGAGCTGGATCCCGGGGTGTTCAGAGCCCGCCGCTTCGTCGAAAAGCCAAATCGCCAGCGCGCCGAACAATTCGTCGCGAACGGCAACTTCCTTTGGAACAGCGGGATCTTCTTCTTCCTCGCGTCTCGGATTTTGGAAGCGATCGACCAGCACCTACCTGGCCTCGGTCAGGAGCTGAGGCGCTATGACCAAGCCGCAAGCGCAGGCGGAGAAGCCGAGCTGGTCGAAGCGACGTACGCCCAGCTCCCCGCCGTGAGCATCGACCACGGCATCATGGAGAAAGTGAGCGCCGTCAGCGTGGTGCCCGGGTCGTTCGAGTGGTCTGACCTCGGTAGCTGGACCTCCGCGTGGGAGCTCTCGCCGCGCGACGAGCATGCCAACGCATTGCCAGCAGAGGGCATTGCGATCGATGCACACGGGAACTACGCGAGCGCTCCTGACGGAAAGCTCGTGGTTCTGGTTGGCGTCGATGACCTGGTCGTCGTCGACGCAGGAGATGCACTGCTCGTCATGCCCAAAGACCGGGCACAGGACGTTCGTGAGGTCGTCGCACGGCTTCGCGATCGCGGCGACGATCGGAGGTAATCTCTTGAATCCCCACGTTTTTCGTCACTACGACATTCGCGGACATGCCGAACGCGACTTTGACGACGACTTCGTACGGGCCCTGGGACTGAGCCTCGGTACGTTCTACTCGAAGCGTGGCCTGCGCCGCATCGCCGTCGGGCGGGATTGCCGGTTGAGCTCGCCGCGATTGCAGGAGGCCCTTTGCGCGGGGCTGCTCGAGGCGGGTCTGAGCGTGATCGATGTAGGCATTGGGCCCACGCCCCTGCTGTATTTCGCCGTCCACGACCTCGACCTCGAAGGCGGCGTTCAAATCACGGGGAGCCACAACCCACCCGCGGAGAACGGTTTCAAGATGATGGTCGGCAAAGGCTCGCTCTACGGTGACGACATCGTCGAGCTCCGCACCCTCATGGAGAACGGAAGTTACCCGCGCCGCCCGGGGGGGAAGATCGAAGCGGTGGACCCGGCCCCAGCCTACGTGAGGCGCGCCAAGAACGACATTCACCTCGGTCCTCGCGAGCTGCGATTCGCGGTAGACGCCGGAAACGGGGCCGGTGGCCCGCTAGCGCTCGCGACGATGAAGGCGTTGGGACTGAATCCAATTGCGATGCTTTGCGACATGGACGGGACGTTTCCCATCCATCATGCCGACCCGACCGAGCCCGAGACGCTCGAGATGCTCCAGGATCGGGTACTCAGCGACGGTCTCGATCTCGGGTTCGCATACGACGGTGATGCCGATCGCGTGGGTGTCATCGACGCCCGCGGCGAGATCATTTGGGGCGACAAGCTCATGATCATTCTATCGCGTGCACTGCTGGCGAAGCATCCGGGGGCGACGATCATCGGCGAGGTGAAATGCTCGCAGACGATGTACGACGACATCGAGGCGCATGGTGGACGTGGCGTTCTTTGGAAGACCGGTCACTCGTTGATCAAGACCAAGATGAAAGAAGAACACGCCCTTCTCGCCGGCGAGATGAGCGGACACATCTTCTTCGCCGATCGGTACTACGGATTCGACGACGCGATTTACGCCACGCTTCGGATCCTCGAGATCATGTCTCACAGCGACGTACCGCTTCACGAGATGCTGAGCGACGTGCCGAAGACCTTTGCGACTCCGGAGATTCGCGTCGACTGCGAGGATGCTCGAAAGTTCGCCCTGGTGCAGGATATGGTCGATTACTATCGCCCTACGCACGACCTCGTCGACATCGACGGGGCGCGCATTCAGTTTGATGGGGGTTGGGCGCTGGTGCGCGCGTCGAACACACAACCGGTATTGGTCCTGCGCTTCGAAGCTGACTCCGAGCGGCAGCTCGAGGCGATTCGGAGCGAAGTCGAATCAGTGCTCGGGCGTTTCCGAGAGAACTGACCCCGGCAGGGGCGGCAGTTGAACTTCAAGGCTCGCACCGTAGGTGCCTTCGCCGTCCCGCGCTTGCCAATCGCTGGGCCCAATCACCGCGCGCCGCGTTTCGTGCTCCGGATGATAGACGAGGATCTCCTGCCCTTCCTCGATCGAAGCAGCCGGGATCTGCGCTGTTGGTCCTACCCCGACGAAGCGATAGACCTTGGCGCCCTGAGGATTGGTGATGATGCGAACCGTTCCCAACCGCCCCTCGCCCGGGGTAGCAGGAACGGTCGCGGGGCTTCCGAGATCGAGCGCCTCCGGGAATGAAGTAGCGGGCTGTGCCTGAACCGCGAGCTCATAGAGCAAGCCGTGCTCGGTCGGCGTCCAGCTCGCGCCTTTTGCGACGATGCCTCTCGACGGGCGTAACCCGCGATCGAAGACGACGAATTCGTGGGCGCCATCGACCGGCAGACCCGTGGCAATGGCAGGGCCGCGTCCGACGAACACGAAAATCTGCGCGTCCGCCGGCATGACGGTCACATCGATGACGCCGCCTGGGACGGCTGCCGGCGCCTTCGGTTCGAGAAGCGAACGAATCGCAGGCGTCGTCGCAGCGGCGTACGCGCCGAGCCCTAAGCAGGCAGCCAACAGCCAAACGCCCCATCCACCCCGGCGCTTTGGAAGCCGCGGATCGGGTAGCGAGGGTCGATCGTACACGGGCTCCGGCGGAGCCCCGGTTTGCACCCCAGTCACGGAATCGGACGCTGAGGTCGGAGCAGACGCTGGCTCGGGCGTTGGCACTTGCACTGACGCGGGTGCTGGCGCGGACACGGGTGCTGGCGCGGACACGGGTGCTGGCGCGGACACGGGTGCTGGCGCGGACACGGATGTTGACGCGGACACTGGCGCGGACGCGGACACTGGCGCGGCCGCGGCTTGCGGCTCTGAGTCCGTCTCCGCTGGCTGCCACTTTCGGATGGTGGCGGTGATCGGCTGCGGCGCTGGCTCCCGGGCTTGGGTCTCGATCGCCGCGACAGCCGTGTTGGGCTTGGGGCCCAGGTCAGCACCCCAAGTCACCTTGCCCGGGATACGGATTCGCTCTGTAATCGGCTCGTCCGCTTCCTCGGGTTCCACCCGCAGGGGCAACTTCGCCTGCGCAGGCTCCAAGGTGCGCGACACCGGATCGCGCAGCAGCTCGTCCAGTTCCGCATCGAGCTCGTTCGGATCGATCTCTGGCTGGCTCACGGGCGCCGGAGGCCGATCACTTTCGCGCACGAGCCTCGCAAGCACGCGGCGCGACGCTCCGCGATTGATCGGAATGAGCGAGGCCTCGATGGCGTCGTGAAGATGGCGAAGATCGCGGGGGCTCTGCCCGATCTTGCCCTCTTCGACGAGCTCCATGAGGTAAGGGGGAACACCAGGTCCCGCCGCGACCAAGAGCTGCGCGAGGACCGACACGAGCGAGCGTGCGGCCTCAGCCGGCTCTGCCCGCTCCGCTGAGTCGGAGACCACGACCGAGCCCTCCAGAGTCACCCGGACGTCGTCGGCTCGGAGCCTGACCGATTCCTGAAGGAGCCCCTCGCACGCTTCGAGCGCAACGAAAGCGCCAATCTCGAACGGGAGGCGACCACCTCGCTGCTCGAGCTGCTGCACAAGTTGACCTACGCCGACGTCTCTGCTCATCGCTTCCCCTCAATCCTGCTCTGGGGGCCGGACACACACGCCTCGCCCGAGTAGGTACGCCTTGACCTCGGCCACAGTGTAATGACCATCGTGAAAGATAGAAGCTGCAAGCGCTGCATCCGCCCCTCCGGCTGCTAGACCCTCGTACACGTGCTCGAGGGTGCCCACTCCCCCCGAAGCTACAACCGGAATCGGGATTGCGTCCACAACCGTGCGGGTTAACACCAGATCGTAGCCGTCCCGGGTCCCGTCGCGGTCCATGCTCGTCAGGAGAATCTCGCCGGCGCCATAGTCGGCCATCCGCATCGCCCAGGCGATCGCATCGAGCCCAGTATCGCGCCTGCCACCATGGGTGTAGACGGTCCACTGGTCGGTCCGTCCGGGAATTCGTTTGGCGTCGATCGCGACTACGATAGCCTGCGAGCCGTACGCCTCGGCCATCTCTTCAATGAAGGCCGGATTGGCCACGGCCGCGCTGTTGATCGATACCTTGTCAGCGCCGGCATGCAGAAGCTCGCTCACGTCTCGCCGCTCCCTCACGCCACCGCCGACGGTCAGCGGGACCGCAATGGTCGAGGCCGCGCGGTCGACGAGGTCGAAGAGGGTTCGGCGATTCTCGTGTGACGCAGTGATATCGAGAAAGGTGATCTCGTCTGCACCGCCGGTGCTGTATCGCTGGGCCGACTCCACCGGATCCCCTGCGTCGCGGAGCCCGACGAAGTTGATCCCTTTCACGACGCGCCCGTCCTTGACGTCCAGACAAGGAATGATTCGCTTGGCGAGCATCAGCTCTGTTCTAGCGCCGCGAACGCTTCCGACAACGTGAACGCACCCGAGTACAGTGCCCGGCCGCACACTGCCGAGCGAACGCCCGCGGCTGCGAGCGCCCGAAGGTCGTCGAGCACGCCGATGCCTCCCGAAGCGATCACCGTCGCGCCCACATGTGACTGCAAGTCAGCGGTCCCCACGACGTCGGGGCCCTCGCGGGTGCCGTCCTTGTGGATGTTGGTGAAGAGGATCGCTGCGATGTTCCAGCGGTCGACTTCCATGGCGAGCTCGAGGACGTCTCGTCCGCTCTGCTCCCGCCAACCTTCGACCGCCACCTTCCCATGGCGTGCGTCGAGCGCGATGACGACGGCCCTGGGATACCGGGAGCAGATCGCCCGCGCCACCTGCGGCTCTTTGACGACGACCGTGCCGAGCACGACACGAGCTGCGCCCGCGCTCATCCACTGCGCTGCCACGTCTTCGTTGCGTACCCCTCCCCCGACCTGCACCTCGAGGGCTGTTTCTCTCAAGATGTTGCGAATGACGGCAACGTGGGCGGGACGACCGCTGCGCGCGCCTTCGAGATCGACCACGTGCAGCCGCTTGGCTCCAAGGCCCTCGAACCGCTTTGCCATGCTAACCGGGTCATGGTCGTAGACTGTGACCTCGTCGTATTTGCCTTGGTGCAGCCGCACGACCTTGCCGTCGAGCAGATCGATCGCTGGAATCAGGTCCACCAAACGTCTCCCAGAAAATGCGAGATCACGCGCGCACCTGCATCTTGACTCTTCTCGGGATGAAACTGGCAGGCAAGCACGTTGTCCCGAGCGACCGCCGAGCAGAATGGACCGCCGTAATCAGTTGTGGCCGCGACCACGCTCTTCTCATCGGGAACGCAGTAGAAACTGTGGACGAAGTAGTACCACGCCCGGTTCTCGAACACGGGGTGGATGCTGTCGATCTGGTTCCATCCGATATGGGGCACTTTCAGCCGATGACCCTCCGCATCATGCAGGTCCCGAGCGAACCGCTTGACGGTCCCTCGGAAAATTCCGAGACCCTTTGCACCTGGCGCCTCCTCGCTCGACTCGAACAAGGCTTGCATGCCGAGGCAGATGCCGAGGTATGGGCGCCCGCTGTCGATCCACGAGCGCACTGCTTCGCCGATGTCTCCGGCCAGCGCATGGGCACATTCCTTGAAGGCGCCCTGCCCCGGCATCACCAAGCGATCCGCACGCGACAAGACGTCTGGGTCCGCGCTGAGCTCCGCGTTGGCCCCCGCTCGCTCGAATGCCTTGACCACGCTGTGCAAGTTCCCGAGGCCAAGATCGACGATCGCTACCCTGCCGGTAGTCATTCGGTCAACGTGCCCTTGGTCGATGGCACGCCCGCCGCCCGGGGATCGATTTCGGTGGCTTCGCGGAGCGCACGCGCGAATGCTTTGAAGCTGATTTCGATCACGTGATGGAGATTGTCCCCAGCGTGTTGGCGCATGTGCAGATTGCACTGGCTTCCGCGCGCGAACCCCTCGAAGAATACTTCCGCGAGCTCTGAATCGAAGTCGCCGATCTTCGCCTTGGGCAAGCTCACCGCCCAGACGAAGTAGGGGCGTCCCGACAAATCCAGTGCGCAGGTGACGCACGCCTCGTCCATGGGCAACGTGGCCGATCCGTAGCGGCGAATCCGGGCCTTGTCGCCCAGAGCCTGGGCGAACGCTTGCCCCAGCGCGATCGCCAAATCTTCCGTCGTGTGGTGACCGTCGATGTGCGTGTCCCCGAGTGCGCGCACCTGGAGGTCGAACGAGCCGTGCTTGGCAAGCTGCTCCACCATGTGCGTGAGAAACCCGATCGGGGTCTCCACCTGGTACTGACCTGTCCCATCGAGATCGAGCTCCACATGGATTTCGGTCTCTTTGGTTCGACGCTTTATCGTCGCTGTTCGTCCCATGACGCCGCTACCATAGCCCGGAAACGCTTCCGGGCTACCAGCCTAACGTGACTTGATGCGTTGGAGAACTTCTTCGAGCTTCGCCTTGAGATCGGGGTTGTCGGGCTCGTTCTGGAGCGCCATCTGGAGGTTGAGCTTGGCCTGCGCCCAGTCCTTGGACCCGATGGCTTTGTGAGCGCGTGTGAAGAACGCTCGGGCCTTGCTGGATCGCAGCACCACGCCTCCTGGGGGTTGCATCGTGCGGCGATTCTCCTTGGCGCGATCCTCGGAATATCGGAGCACGCCCTTTTGTAGATCTTCATCGTAAAGCTTGCGCTTCGTGGGATCGAGGAGCACGCGGTAGGCCTCGCTGCCATGTTGGTAAAGCTCGGTGTGTCGTTCTGTCTCTTCAGGTGAGCCGACGAAATTGTCCGGGTGGTGCTCGCGCGCAAAGCGATGAAACGCGGAGCGAATTTGGTCCGCGTTCGCGGTCCGGACGATGCCGAGAAGTGCGTAGTAGTCTGGACCTTCGTCGTTGTCGGCCATCGCCTAGCTTCCGAGCTTCGCCTCGTGGCGTTCACGGAGCAACTCGATCTGCGCCTCGGGCAACTCGCCGATCAACCTGATGGCAATTTGCTGTTGCTGACCGGTGCCCACGTCCTGGGCCCTCACCTGCAGAGTCCCGTCGGCGTCGATCATGAAACGAACCGCGATTTGGACCTTGCCGCGCGCGGCGGGTCGCAAACCGTCGAGTACCACTTCGCCGAGAAGTTGATTGCCGGAGACCTGACGAGCCTCGCCCTGGCAGATGCGAACGATGACTGCCTCTTGCCCGTCGCGCGCCGTGGTGAACATCTTGGTTTGCCCTGCGGGGATGGCCGAGTTGCGGCGAATGATGTGCTCGCAATAGCCATCCACCGTTTCGACACCAAGGGAAAGAGGCGTCACATCCAGTAGGAGCGGGGCTTGCGGCCCTTCCGACACGGCGATCGCTCCAGTCACCGTGTCCACGTCCTCGTCGAGCGCGGCTCTGAGCAACGCCGGCGCCGAGCTCGAGAGGTCGAGCGGGGCGGGGAGCGGTGGTCGGCTCTGGGCGGGCAAGTCCAGCTCGTCGCCGAACGGGTCTTGACCGAGCTCGGTCATCAAGCCCGAGGACTCGTCTGCAATCTCCTTCTGCTCGTCGACCGCCTGGCGTCCGATCTCCATGAGGAGACCCGAGGCGTCGGCCATCCGCGTAGGCTGAAAATCGAGGGGATCGACCGCCTCGGCAAGGCGCGTCGGCTCGTGCTCAAGTGGCTCCTCGCGCGAACGCGTCGGTGTATCGATGAGCCCGTCGTCGATCAGGGAGTCCGCCGACTTCTTCAGTTGAATCGGAGGCGGGGGCGGTGCCTGACCGGGAAGCGTTGCCTTGCGCGCCGCCCGTGCAACCGGAGGCGGTGGGAGGGGTGGTCGGTCACCGATGTTGGTGATCTCATCGTCGAAGCTCTCCTCGATGACGATGCCGTGATTGCCGGTACCCGGCTGCGCGATCTTCTTCAGCGACACCTTTCCGAGCGCGGCCTTACGCGCGGGAAGGCCCAACGACTGCGCCTGAAGTGCCGCACCCTGCGCTACGACCAAGTCGGGATCGATGTTCACCAGTGGCTTGCGCCCGAAGTACTCCGCAACCATCCGCTGAAGCAGCGGAATCCGTGTTGAACCGCCAACGAGAATCACGTTATCGAGCTGTGTCGGACGAAGACCAGCGGCCTTCATCGCGTCTTCACAAACGTCGAAGCTCCGAGCCATGAGCGGTTGACACATGTGCTCGAGTTGCTCGCGCGTGAGAGTATAGTCCAAGTTGAGCGCTACGCCCCCATCACCATAGGCGAGCTCCTCGACACAGAGCTTGATCTCAGGCTTGTCCGAGAGCTGTACCTTCGCCCACTCTGCAGCAGCACGCAGTCGCTCGTACGCCTGACGGTCTTGACGTGCGTCATACCGAGTCTGTTCCAGGAATTGCGCAGCCATTTGGTCTGCAATGGAGGTGTCGACGTCGTCGCCACCGAGGAACGTATCGCCGGCGGTCGCGAGCACCTCGAACACGTCGCCGGCGAGCTGCAGGATGGTGATATCGAACGTACCGCCGCCGAGATCATAGACGGCGACGCGCTCGGTCGAAGTCTTGTTGTACCCGTATGCGAGCGCTGCTGCCGTCGGCTCGTTGAGGATGCGCAGCACGTCGAGGCCGGCCACACGTCCGGCGGCCTTGGTTGCGCTTCGCTGAAGCTCGTTGAAGTTGGCGGGCACGGTCACAACCGCTTGGCTGCACTCCGTGCCGAGCGCTTCCTCGGCGACCTTCCGAACGTGGCGGAGCACGAATGCACTGATCTCACTCAGCGTGTAGGTCTCGCCACGCGCGGTGACCAACACGCCACCGCTCGGGCCCTCGGAGAGCTCGAACGCAAACCGCTTCTGGGCCTGTTGCACCTCATAGCTGGTGAAAGGCCGGCCGATGAGCCTCTTGATCGAATATACGGTGTTCTGCGCATCCAGCAGGCGCCGCTCTTTGGCGAGGCCTCCCACCAAGACGTCACCGCTCGGATGGAATGAAACGACCGAGGGGATCAACTTTGCGCCATCGCTGCCTGTAAGAACCCGACCCCCGGGCCGATCCGCCACGGCAACCACGGAATTCGTCGTACCCAGGTCGATTCCAATGACCGGTCCGCTACTCACACTCCCCTACCCCCACGAAAAGACCACCCAAATGCTCGTTCAAGGATAACGCCTTGTCCCCGGGATTACACGTTTCCGGTGGCGTCAGGGCTAATTTCCTTGAGGTTCTCCGGTTTCTTGGGATTCCTCGCCTTCGCCCTCTTCAGCCTCAGCCACGGGTTCGACGTCCACGACTTGCTCGTCCTCGCCGAGGCGAATGACGCGAACCCCCTGGGTGTTGCGACCGGTTTCGCGAATCTCCTCGACTCGGGTTCGAATCACCTGGCCCCCCGTGGTGATCACCATGAGCTCGTCGCCAGGGGAAACCAGACGGAGCTTCACCAGCGCACCATTTCGCTCGGAGGTGTCCATGGCGATGATGCCCTTGCCGCCCCGGTTCTGCTTGCGCCACTCCGAAACCTTGGTGCGCTTGCCATAACCATTGGCGCTGACTGCGAGGACCTGTTGCTCGCCTTCGTCCTCGACGATGTCCATGCTGATGACGAAGTCGCCCTCACGAAGGTCGATGCCCTTGACGCCCATCGAGTCGCGCCCCATCGCCCGCACGTCTGCGATCGGAAAACGAATGCTCATGCCGTGTGACGTCCCGATCAGCACGTCCTGGCCCGGAGTCACGATGCGGGCGGTCAATAGGGCATCGCCTTCGCCAATCGCTACGCCGATGATCCCCGTCTGCCGAATGTTCGCATATGCGCTCAGATTCGTGCGTTTCACACGGCCGAGCCGCGTGCACGTGAGCAGATACCCATCCTCGACAAACTCGCGGATCGGGAGAATCGCCGCGACCCGTTCATCCGGGTCCATGCCCACTAGATTCACGACCGCCCTACCCCGCGCGGCTCGGCCGGTTTCGGGGATCTGGTAGACCTTCTTCAAGTACGCTTTGCCCTGATCGCTCAGGAACAAGACGTCCGCGTGCGCGTTGACCACGAACACCCAACTCACGAAGTCCTGGTCGCGGGTGTCCATGGCCCGGAGACCCTTTCCGCCGCGGGCCTGGGACCGGTATTCGCTGAGTGGAACCCGCTTCACGTAGCCGGCGTGCGACACGGTGACCACGACTTCCTCGTCCGGGACTAGGTCCTCGATCGAGATGTCTCCCTCCGCCTCGATGATTTCGGTGCGCCGGGCATCCCCGAAGCGCTCGCGGATCTCATCGAGCTCTTTGACGATGACTTCGTCCAAGAGCTCCTTGCTCGCGAGAATCGCCTCGAGCTCGACGATCAAATCACAGAGATTCCCATACTCGGTCGCTAGCTTTTCTCTCTCGAGGCCAGTCAATCGCGACAAGCGCATTTCCAAAATAGCCTTGGCCTGTCGCTCCGAAAGATAGTAATCGCCGCGCTCCTTCGCCGCTTTGAGCTCCGCCTCAGGCCGGCCAGCGCGCTTCACGAACTCCTCGAGACCGCTGAGCGCGAGCTTCATCAAGCGCTCGCGAGCCTCGTCCGGGTCCTTCGAAGACCGAATCGTGCTTACGACCAAATCGACGTCGGTGACCGCCATCCCTAGGCCTTCGACGAGCTCGCGCTGGGCTTCTGCTTGCCGCAGGTCGAAGCGGGTTCGACGTACGACTACCTCCCGCCGATGGTCGATGAATCGTAGAAGCACGGACCGGAGATCGAGCACCTCGGGGCGCTGCCCCACGATGGCCAGGCAGTTGTAACCGAACGTGCTCTGCAGTGCTGTCATTTGATAGAGCTTGTTCAGAACAATTTCGCCGTGGGCGTCGCGCTTGAGCTCGACGACGACCCGGAGGCCGTCCCGGTCGGACTCGTCGCGAATGTCGCTGATCCCCTCGATGCGTTTCTCGCGAACCAAGTCTGCAATTTTTTTCAGGAGCTCAGCCTTGTTGACTTGGTACGGAATCTCCGTGATCACGATCATCTCGCGGTCCGCCTTGCCGGAAAGCGCTTCGATCGTGGCGCGCGCCCGCATCACGATGCGGCCGCGACCCGTACGATAGCCGAGATGGATGCCGGCCCGTCCGTAGATGTACCCCGCGGTCGGGAAGTCCGGCCCCTTCACACCCAACCGGTTGTTTTCGTCGTCGTCCTCCATCAGTTCGTCGACGCTCAGCTCGGGATTGCCCATCAGCCGCACCGTGGCGTCCACCACTTCGCGCAGGTTGTGCGGCGGGATGTTCGTCGCCATGCCGACGGCGATGCCGCCGGAGCCATTGATCAGCAGGTTCGGAATCCGGCTCGGCAGAACCAGTGGCTCCTTTTCGGAGTCGTCGAAGTTCGGCCCAAAGTCGACGGTGTCCTTTTCAATATCGGCCAGAAGCTCCGACGCGAGCCGGTGCATCCGGACCTCGGTGTACCGCATTGCCGCAGCCGGATCGCCATCGACCGAACCGAAGTTGCCCTGCCCGTCGACGAGCGGATACCGCATGGAGAAATCCTGCGCCATTCGAACGAGTGCATCGTAGACGGCGGTATCGCCATGCGGATGGTACTTGCCGAGCACGTCCCCAACGATGCGGGCGCTCTTTCTGTATGCACCGTTCCAATGGACCTTCTGTTCGTGCATCGAGTAGAGGATGCGCCGATGAACCGGCTTGAGACCGTCCCGTACGTCGGGAATCGCCCGTCCGATGATGACGCTCATCGCGTAATCGAGGTACGAGCGCCTCATCTCGTCTTCGAGCGCGACCGGTTGTTTGAGTGAAGATTCCGCCATGAACTACTGCTCCCACGCGTCACTCCCCCAGAGCCGCGACGCCGGCGCCGACGCTACCACGTGGACACCTCGACCGCACGCACTCTGCGAGCTTCTGAACTGCTGTTTTTTGGCTGCTTTCGAGGAAGTTTCGTAAACCCGGGGGGAGGACCGGAGCCGAACGAGAAATGGACACTGCCATGCGCGATCTGGAGCGGATCGAAGAGCGATCGTCTGATGAGGGACGGGGCGTCTTGGTGCTGTCAGGCATTGGCCTGGTGGCGGCGATCGCCATCGTGCTCGCCGCGGTCGTCGCGCTGCCCGATGGAGGTGAAGAGCCTGCGGAAGACCCACTGCAGTTGTTGGCGATAGCCGACGGTGTCGACGCCACGCGAGGGAGCAAGGAGCCTGCGGCGGACCCGAACATCGACCCAGAGAGCCTGAGCTTCCCCACCACCTTGGTGACCGACACGCGACCGGAGGTCGCTGCGGCGATGGCCGCGGCCGCAGCTGAGTTGGCGCACCTCGATCCGGTGACGAGCCCTCCGCCTCGTTCGAACATCGTAGCGGGAATTAACGACCCGCTGGTCGCGGCCACGGTGTCGGGCAAGACAGCATCCGCGGCCGCCGGACACGAAGGTCGCTACACACTCCAAGTCGTCAGCTACGACGACCCGCAAGAGGCCCAAGCGTTTGCCAGCGCGCTGCGCAAACGTGGGCACACGGCATACGTGACGATCGGCAAGGTCGAGGGCCGCCGTACGCATTGGCGAGTTCGCATTGGCCCGTTTGACACGCGACAAGAGGCGCAGAGCTACAGGACTACGTTCGAGCGCGAAGAAGGAATGAATACCTTCATCGTTCAGAACAAGAACTGAGCCGTCGCTGGCGCGTGCCGGGGCACGGCGGAACACGACGCGGGGGCTTCGCGAGCGGCTCGGCTTGCAAAGGTGGCCGGTTGGACTGGACGCCGGTGGCCACGCAAGCCTCGCCTCGGCGCTCACGCCAATCGGGGCTGGTTGCTGTCTTGCCGATTGTCATTCGCGACGTCGCTGCGCCCCCACATCGCGCTCCGCCGTGCCCCTCCGTACGTCGACATCGATCGAGAAGGACCGCTCACTGCCACCATCACCTCGCGCCACGAATCGCGAATCGCAAGTCTTGGACCTCGAGGCTCGGACCTCCCGCCACACGCCTCCAACGTCGGGGCTCGGGGCTCGGGGCTCGGGGAAATAGGTGGCGGATTGGATCAGTGTACGAGGTACTCGCGCAGGGCCTCGCGTGCGACGTAGCTTGCCTTGATTCGCCACTTTGGTTCGTTCACCACTAGCACCGCGACGGCGATCTTTGGATCGCCCACAGGCGCATAGCCCACCCACCAGTTGTAGGTTCGCTGAGGGTTGTAACGGCTGAGCGTGCCTGTCTTGCCCGCGACTCGAATGCCAGGGAGGAACGGGCGGCCCTTCGAATCCCAGAATGCCTTCTTGGCAGTTCCGTGTGTGACCGTGCGAGTCATCATCTCGCCCTCTTCACGCGCCGTTTGGCGCGGCACGACCTGACGGTAGGTACGCGGTGTATGTTCGTAAAGGGTTTCGCCCGTGGGACTCTCGATGCGCTCGACCAGGGCGGCGTATGGCATCCGGCCGTCGTTGGCGATCGTCGAAGCCAGTAGCGCACCGTGCAGCGGCGAGAGTTGGCTGTGCCAGAAGCCAGCGGCCATTCTCGCGCGCTCGAGTCTGCTCTCGGGCACGTCCACCGGGCTCGGAGTCGTAGGGAGATCGAACGGCAGACGCTGACCAAATGCGTATGCCGAGACATACTGAGCCATGCGCGCTTCGTCGATGTAACGATCTGCGAGCTTCGCAAATACCGCGTTGATCGAATAGCCAAGCGCATCGGCGAGCGTCGCACACCACCGGTCGCGCTTCGGGCTGTCGATCAAATCGGCCGGCTCCAAGCCACGCATACCACCGCCGTAGCAAACCGAGACCGAAGTCTTCACCCCCGCGTCCAGCAAGGCCGAGGTGGTGACGATCTTGAAGACAGAGGCCGCAGGAGCCGACGGGTCGGTCACGACGGCGACGCTATCACCCTTCCCCGCTTCGTAACCGACGTAGGCAAGGACGCGACCGGTCTTCGGTTCGATCGCGACGAAGCCGCCGGCCGGCACGTCGTATCGATTGAATAGGTTCCTCACGTGGGATTGGAGATCCTGGTCGACGGTCAACACGGCGCGTGTTCCGTCGCGCCTCGGGACGACCCAAGTATTGCCCACCGGTCGAGCGCGGGAAATATCGATGTCCGCAAACGGGGGCGTCACGACATGTGCAACGCTCGTCGACGCGCGCTGCGCAGAAGGTGGGCTGGCCATCAAGGCTAGCGGCGTTCCAAGGACCAGAGCGAGGCTCACCAAACCCCACAGCCAGGAGTGAGAAAATACGTGGCGCACGGCCCTACGCTAGAGAACGGTACGGCCGTGGTCAATAAAGCCATGGGTCCGCTCTGATTGAAATCGCCTGCCGCTGATTTAACGCGGGCGCTCGTGCGGCTGTATAGTGAAAGGGTGCCTTTCAAGGACCAAACGACGAGCGCCAATCAAACGGTTCTGACCGAAGTCGGCAAGGCGCGAGAGCGACGGCCCAGTGGCGAAAACGGATGTCTGATCATCATCTACGGGCAGGAGATCGGGCGCCGCATACGCGTCACCACTGAACCCTTGGTCATCGGGCGCTCGCCCAAGTGCGACATCCAGGTCGACCAAGAAAGCGTCTCGCGCGATCACTGTCGCATTCGCTTCGAAGACGGTGGCTTCATCGTTCGCGATCTCGGCTCGACCAATGGGACCTACGTCAACGACGACCTCGTCCAGGAAGATGGGCGACTTCGCCATGGCGACCAACTCAAGGTTGGACGCACCATCTTGAAGTTCATCGTCGGCGACGACGTGGAAGTGCAGTATCACGAAGAGATCTATCGGCTCATGACGACCGATGGGCTCACGCAACTTCACAACAAGAGATACTTCGACGAGATGCTCGACCGGGAGGTCGCCCGTGCGAAGCGGTACAAGCGAACCTTCTCATTGCTCGTTTTCGACATCGATCACTTCAAGCGTGTCAACGACCAACTCGGTCACCTTGCAGGCGACGCGATCCTACGACAGCTCGGCGCCGTTCTTCTCGGAAGACTTCGAGTCAACGACGTGCTGGCGCGAATTGGAGGCGAGGAGTTCGCACTTGCGACGCCCGAAGTAGGTCTCGATGGCGCCAAGGAGTTGGCCGGAAAGATCAAACGTTTGATCGGAGACACCCGATTCGAGTTCGAGGGTACGCGAGTCGAAATCACCGTGAGCGTCGGCGTCGCGGAATGGCAGGCACATTACGAGGACCCTTCTGATCTTCTCAAGGTCGCCGACGACAAGATGTACGAAGCCAAACGAAGCGGACGAAACCGAGTCTGCTTCTAGCGCCCGATCCCCCGAGAAACGGAAGCAGCTTTGCGGGGCCATCGTCTCCCTAGGGACGCGAGCAACTCGACGAAGGCCGTGACGATCACTCGAATCGACGCGCCCGATTGGCGACCGGATTGCCGCGGGTAATGGCTCACGGGGCATTGCGCCACCTTGAGTGCCGAGCGCTGGGCCTCGAACAAGAGCTCCGCGCTGATGAGCGCGCCATCGCTTCGGAGCTCGCTCGACCGCAACAAGCTCTGTGGCACCAACTTGAACGCACAGTTCGCATCGCGAACCCGCAGCCCGAACACCTGGTTGACCAGCATCGTCCAAGCCCTACCCCAGACCAGCCTCCACCAGCCGTCTCTGCGATGTGTCCGGTATCCCGCCACCATGTCGTGTTCGGCGAGCAGCCGAACCGCGGTCGAAAGCTCCTCCAGGTCGAATTGGCCGTCGCCGTCGGTCAGGAAGACATAGTCCATCCCGGCCCGATCGAGTCCGGATCGTACGGCGGCCCCGTACCCGCAATTGCGCGGGTGGGCGATGATTCTCAGCTCCGGGACGATCTCTCGAAGGCTCGCCAAGACCCGCGCGGTGCCGTCCGTGCTGCCGTCGTCCACGACGATAATCTCGAGCTCAGCAGCGAGCCGGCGACCAACCTCAGCGGCCTGGACGACTACTGGTGCGATATTGCCCTCTTCGTTGAAACACGGAACCACGACCGACAGGCGCATGGGGCGCAGCCTAATTCGGGGAGCTGCCCGCTTCAATCGACTTGTCACCCCGTCGTCTTGACCTACCGGTTGACGTACCGGAGGAACGCCACAGATGAGACCCTTGCCAGGGAAATCGTGCGTGGCTATGTTCGCCACAGTCTTGGAAAACTTGGGTTCTGCCCGAGTTGGAGTAGAACACCAACATGAGCGACGAAGAGGAATCCATTACATCGATACCACCCCCTGACACGGGTGAAATCGAGTTCGGCAGCGAGCTTCCGGTCCTACCGATTCGCAACGCCGTGCTCTTCCCGGCGGCTGTCGCACCTTTCGATGTCGGCCGCGAGAAGTCGGTTGCGCTCGTCGAGGACATCGAAAACCTCGATCAGCCGATCATCGCGATCGTTGCCCAGCGCGACCCCTCGACCGATGATCCGGATCAGAACGAGCTCTATCCCGTTGGTGTCGCGGCCCGCGTCCTCAAGGCGCTCAAACACAGCTCGGGCAACTACAGCCTCATTCTTCAGGGGCTGGTTCGGATTCGCGTCGAGCAAGTGGTGTCATCGGAGCCGTACTTGCGCGCCCGTGTGTCGCGTTTGCACGAGCCGCCAGCGGACGACGTCGAAAGCGAAGCGCTGGCCATGAGCCTCCGCGACGTCGCCAAGCAGGTCATCCAGCTCATGCCGGAGTTGCCACGAGAAGCAGGCTCACTCATCGACTCGATTCAGGAGCGCGGCCAACTCGCCGACCTGGTTGCGGCGAACCTCGATGCCCCGGTCGACGAAAAATCGCAACTGCTCGAGACACTCGATCCGAAGGAACGAATTCGCAAGGTCCTGCGGCTACTCACGCGACAGCTCGAGATCCTCAAGATGCGAGAGCGCATCAACTCCCAAATCAAGGAGGAAATGGGGAAGAATCAGCGCGAGTACGTTCTGCGGCAGCAGCTCAAAGCCATCAAGGAAGAGCTCGGCGAAGAGGAAGGCGATCAGGGCGACGTCGACATGCTGGAAGAGCGCATGGCTAAGGCGAATCTGCCGGGCGAGGCCGACAACGTCGCCCACAAGCAGCTCAAACGCCTGCGTCAGATGCAAGTGGGCTCGGCGGAGTACACCGTGGTGCGCACCTACATCGACTGGATTCTCGACATTCCGTGGAGCAAGCAGACCGCGGACAACATGGATATCGCTGCCGTTCGCAAAGTGCTCGACGAAGACCACTCCGGCCTCGAAAAGGTCAAGAAGCGCATTGTCGAGTACCTGGCCGTCCGTAAGCTCAAGACGGACAAGAAGGGTCCGATCCTATGTCTCATCGGACCACCCGGCGTGGGCAAGACATCACTCGGCCGGTCGGTTGCGCGCGCGCTCGGGCGCAAGTTCCACCGCATCAGCCTCGGTGGTGTTCACGACGAGGCCGCGATTCGTGGTCACCGGCGCACCTATGTCGGCGCCCTCCCCGGTCAAGTCATCCAAGGGATGAAAAAAGCCGGCACTATCAACCCCGTCTTCATGCTCGACGAGATCGACAAGGTTGGTCACGATTTCCGCGGTGATCCGGCCGCCGCCCTGCTCGAGGTGCTCGATCCAGAACAGAACGACACCTTCAGCGACCACTACCTCGAGATTCCCTACGACCTTTCGAAGGTGATGTTCATCGCCACCGCCAACGTCGGCGACACGATCCCGGCGCCCCTGCGAGACCGCATGGAGATCATCGAGATCCCCAGTTACACCCGGCGTGAAAAGGCGGACATCGCCCGCGTGCACCTCGTGCCGAAGCAGCTGGACGAGCATGGGATCAAACCCGAACAAGTCGTCCTCGAATCCGGAGCCATACAATCGATCATCGACCACTACACCCGTGAAGCGGGCGTTCGCAATCTGGAGCGTCAAATCGCAAGCGTGATTCGGGGAATTGCGGTGAAGGTCGCAGAAGGCGCGGAGGGGCCGTGGATCATCTCCGATGAGGAATCGCTGCGCCCCTACCTGGGTGCGCCGCGTTTCAGCTCGGAGGTCGCCGAGCGAACCGCGGAAACGGGCGTCGCGACCGGCCTCGCTTGGACTTCGGTGGGCGGTGAAATTCTCTTCATCGAATGTACCAAGATGCACGGCACCGGTAAGCTGCAACTCACCGGTCAGCTTGGTGACGTAATGAAGGAATCGGCTCAAACCGCGATGAGCTATGTCCGGACGCGGGCCAAGTCATTTGGTATCCCAGAAGACTTTCTCGAGACGAGCGACATCCACATTCACATTCCTGCCGGAGCGATGCCGAAGGACGGGCCGAGCGCGGGCGTCACCATGATGACGGCCATCGTTTCGCTCTTGACGGGCATTCACGTACGCCACGACGTTGCGATGACCGGCGAGATCACGTTGAGGGGCCGCGTCCTTCCAGTTGGCGGCGTCAAAGAGAAGGTCCTCGCTGCCCACCGAGCCGGCATCAAGCGCGTCATTCTACCCGAGCGCAACATCGCCGACCTCGACGAGGTTCCTGAGGAGGTGCGGGAGACGCTCGAATTCGTTCCCGTGTCGAAGATGGACGCGGTGCTGGCCAATGCGCTACTCGACCCCGATCGCCTCCACCTCGACCTCAGCGATCCGCGCCCCGAGGCGAGCGAGGCCGAGACGGTCCAAGCTTCGCCGTAGAGCCGCAGGTTCGAGCATGGTAATCTCCCCATCAATGGGTGAGATCAAGACGACGGTCCTCGGTGCGGGCTCGTGGGGCACCGCCCTGGCCAAGCTGCTGGCCGACCAAGGGTATCCGACACGGCTTTGGGCGCGACGCCGATCGATGGCGGAGTCGATTCAAGCGGAGCGAAAGAACGAAGCGTATCTACCTGGCTTCTCACTCCCCGACACGCTCGAAGCTACCGCCGACCTCGAATACGCGCTCGACGGCAGCAATCTCATCGTGTCCGTAGTGCCAACCCACGGTTTGAGGGAAATCCTCCGGGATGCTGCTCACCTGTTGGGCACCAGCGCGCCGATTGTCAGCGCCACCAAGGGCATCGAGATGGAGACGCTCATGCTGGTCTCCGAGATCTTCGAAGACATCCTACCTGAATCGCAGCACCGGCGGCTGACCTACTTGGGCGGCCCGAGCTTCGCGAAGGAAGTTGCTGCATGCCTGCCCACCGCCGTATCGGTCGCGGGGCACGACGCCGAACTGGTCGCAGTTGCGCAGAAGATGATGAACACCGACCGATTCCGCGTCTACAGCACCGACGACGTCGTCGGCGTGGAGCTCGGCGGTGCGCTGAAGAACGTCGTGGCCATCGCAGCGGGCATCAGTGATGGCCTCGGATTCGGACACAACACCCGAGCCGGATTGATCACGCGCGGGCTTGCGGAGATCTCTCGCCTCGCGATCACGAAAGGGGCCAACCCCCTGACGCTCGCAGGCCTGAGCGGGATGGGGGACCTCGTGCTCACGTGCACTGGTGACCTCTCCCGAAACCGCAACGTGGGGCTTCGGATCGGGCAGGGCAAGTCGCTCAGCGAAATCCTAGGCAGCATGCAGATGGTCGCCGAGGGTGTGCGCACGGCCAAGAGCGCGCACGAGCTTTCCCAGCGCGTTGAAGTCGACATGCCGATCACCCGAGAGGTCTACGCGATGCTCTACGAAGGCAAGACGCCCTTGAGAGCCGTGGAAGACCTCATGGCCCGGCCTTTGCGGGCCGAGCGCGAATGATGGACGAGGGACGCTTTCGCCCGGCCTATCTGATCCTGACTCCTGCGATTCTCGTCGCCGCCGGAATCCTCGGGTACTACACGTTCCGCTCCGCCCGTGAGCAAACCCGGCTCGGTGCACAAACGATTGCCCAATCGTTGCTCTCGGTGGCCCAAGATCGCGTCGAACGAATCGAGCGGTACATCGTCCTCGCGGACGCCAAGGTCTTTGCGCTCGTCGATCCGAACGACCCGAGCACGATCGACACGGTCTGGCTCCCGCAAGCCGAGACACAGACGCCCAGTGTCAGCTCGGTCCTATTGATCGACCAGGACGGAAATGTACTGGAGTGGGCGAGTCGGCTAGACAAGAAGGAACGCAGAAACTTTCTTCGCCTCTTTCGGCAAGAGCTGGTGAAGTCGCTGGATCTAGACCCGAACGAGCCGCACCAGACTCGTCACGCGCACGAGTCGATCGACGGCGAGAGCTATCTCCTGTCCTACAAGGCTTATTCCACGCTCGCGGGACAGACTAGGTACATCGTCGCTCAACATGACACGCAATATTTGGTCGATGAAGTCTTCCCGACGATGTTCGCTTCGGACGAAACTACGCCGCTCTACGACATCGTCGACGAAAACAACCAGTTGGTGTTCGGGCCTGACCTCTCCGAAGCCGGAGTCTATACAGTCGACCACCGTTTCCCAACGACGCTCTACAACTGGCGCCTCCAGGTGGCGCCACGTCAGGCCGCGCTCTTGCAAGCACAGCGGCACTCGCCGTTGCGGGGAGAAGTCGCGCTGCCAGTCATGTCGTTTGCGATCATCTTGCTTAGCGCGATCTTCTTCTTCTATGCCGCCGAAAGAGAGCGCCGGCTCAGTCTGCTCAAGAGTGAGCTGATGGCCAACGTATCGCACGAGCTCAAGACCCCGCTCTCGGTCGTTCGGATGTTCGCCGACATGCTTCGCTCCGGTCGTGTGCCGAGCGAAGAACGCAGGCTCGAATACCTCGATATCATCTGCCGGGAATCCGAGCGACTCACTTCGCTGATCGACAACGTCTTGGATTTCTCTGCGCTAGAGGGAGGCAAAGGGCCGTATCGGTTGAAGCGAGGAGACATTGGTCAGGCCGTGGACCGCGCGCTCGATGCGTTCCGTTACCGCAGCGAGCAAGACGGCGTTGAAATCCAGTTGGAGCGACCCGAGACGCTCCCCCCGGTGCTCCTCGATCCGGAAGCAATCGCTCTCGCGGTAATCAACTTGCTCGACAACGCTGTGAAGTACGGCGGACAGTCCCCGGTTGAAATCGTGCTGACCGCGAAGCGCTCTTCGGTGGACGTCGCAGTGCGAGATCACGGACCTGGGATTCCAAACGATGCACTTCGCCGCGTGTTCGAGCGATTCTACCGAGGCCCACACACCAACCCGACCCGCGGGTCCGGGATCGGCCTGTCGCTGGTCAAGCACATCGCGCAGGCCCACGGAGGACGAGCATGGGCGAAAAACGACCCCGGGGGCGGCGCCATCGTGGGCTTCTCCATTCCCATTGGGCCAGCAAGCTCCGCAGGCTGACCAGCGCGCCTTTGCCGCCTCGTTGGACTGCGGCTATCTTCGCTAGCGATGTCTGAACAGACACGCGCAATTCTGCTCGTCGAAGACGACCCTGCCCTGGCGCTCGGCCTGTCCGACAGCCTACGTTTCGAGGGTTACCGGGTCGTTCACACCGCCAAGGGCGCAAAGGCAATCGAGTTGGCGACCTCCGAGGACATCGGCTGTGTGATCCTCGATCTGATGCTACCCGACATCAACGGCTATCAAGTCTGTGAAACGATCCGCAAGATGGACCCCATCCTGCCGATTCTGATGCTCACGGCCCGGGGACAGGAGGCCGACAAAATCCGCGGCCTCGAAGCAGGCGCCGACGACTACGTCACCAAGCCTTTTTCGATCGGTGAGCTGATCGCCCGCATTCGCGCGCTGTTTCGGCGCGCGGAACGCCCAGTTAGACCTTCCCAGGCCGAGATTCGCATTGGCGACATCAACATCGAAACCGGTTCTCAGACTCTGACCCGCGGCACCGAGATGATGCATCTATCGTTCTACGAAGTGGAGCTGTTGAAATTCTTGTGGGAGCGCGAAGGCGAGCCGGTCTCACGAGACGAGATCCTCGAGAAGATTTGGGGCCTCGATGCGGGCCCCAACAATCGCACGGTAGACAACTTCATCGTCAAACTACGGCGCAAGGTCGAACCGCAGCCCGACCGTCCCATACACATCCTGACGGTCTACGGCGTCGGCTATAAGTTGGTTTGCTAATCGGATGGGGACCGGAGTCACCACACTTCTGTGGTATGGATTGTGCGGTGGCTTCGTAGCGCTGACTATCGTCGTCGGCATCGGGCTTTTCGTCTTGGGAAGGCATCGCGAGAAGCGAAATCGACGAGATCTGCCGCCGTCTTGACCTGGAACAAGGCGGTCGTTACAACCAAGCCGCTTTGAAGAAAGCTGCGGTGGACGAGGAGAGTCTTTGCCTAGTAAAGAACAACGAGGCGGAGTTGGCCGCCGGCTAGCTGTGGTTATCTACTCGATCGCCCTCGCTTACTTGGTAATTGTCGGCTTCACATCCGTAATCCCTCAGGTTTTCTGGCCGAAGAGCGACGATTCATTCGACCTTCCATGCGCCGATGGTCTTCAGCTGCTCCACCGCGAGATCGACGACCTGAGGCTCGCCTACCTATCGACGAACGAAACCGACGCGACGGCGCTGTCATCGGCGCTGAAAACCTGGGACTTTCGGCTCAACGCGCTGGCCAAGCGATGCGACAAAGACCAAGTACACTTGCTCAATCAATACCGATACCGTGTTGAGCTAGGCCTCCAGAGGTATATGCGGGAAGACGCGCCTCTCGCCAATCGCGTCAGCGAAGAAATAGGCTCGACATCGAACATCCAATCACCCGTGAACCCGGAGCCCAGTCCATGAACGAGCCGCCCGAAGCGGAAGGCGCCCAGACATTCGCAGATCTTGGCATACACGACGACGTCCTCGAAGCACTCCGCGAAATGGGTTGGACGTCACCGACCCCGGTGCAGCGCGACACCTACCCGCTCGCCATCGCCGGACACGATATCATCGTTCAGTCGCGCACCGGCACCGGCAAGACCGGTGCGTTTGGAATTCCGCTCGTCAGTGAGCTGCTCTCCGATGACGGAGACGAGCAAGCTTTGGTGCTCGCGCCGACGAGAGAGCTCGCTCTTCAGAGCGCGCGCGAGATCGACAAACTCGGCGCTCGCAGAGGGATCAACTCCGTCGCCGTCTACGGTGGCGCTTCGATGGAGCAGCAAATCCGTGCTCTGGAAGGCGGCGCACGGGTCATCAGCGGGACGCCGGGACGCGTCCTCGATCACCTCAAACGCGGCACGATAGACGCCTCTCGGCTGCGAGTCCTGGTCCTGGACGAGGCCGACGAAATGCTATCGATGGGTTTCGCCAAAGAGCTCCACGCCATCATCGCCAAGCTCCCCAAGAAGCGCCAAACGCTGCTGTTCTCGGCGACGGTGGACCGGGCCATCAAGCGAGTTGCTGAAAAACACATGCGAGATCCGGAGTTCCTGGGGCTCTCCGGCGATCACGTGGGGGCTCTCGGTATCGAGCACTTCGTGTACATGGTGAGCGGGGTGGGACGCGTTGCGAACCTCATTACCGTTCTCGAGATCGAAGACCCGGAGAGCGCACTCATCTTCTGCAATACCAAGGCTGAAACTGAGGAAGTCTCGGCGGCACTGCAGCGCGCCGGGTTCAACGCCGAGTGGCTGAACGGCGACCGACCGCAACGCGAGCGTGAAGAAGTGTTGGGGCGGGTCCGCCGCGAGGAGCTTCGGTTCCTCGTCGCGACCGACGTTGCCGCCCGGGGTATCGACGTATCGCATCTCACCCACGTCATCAATTTTTCGCTGCCGGACAACGTCGAGCAATACGTGCACCGCACGGGACGGACGGGACGCGCAGGCAGAACCGGAACCGCGATCACACTCGTTGGACCAACCGAGCTAGGTATCCTCTACTACCTCCGGCTGCAGTACCGGATTTTCCCCGTCGAGCGAACGCTTCCGAACGAGGGCGAACAACGGACCCGGCAGGAAGCTGACCTCATCGCGTTGATCGACGCTGCCTACCCCAATGCTCCAAGCGAACGCGACCTCGCTTTGGTGAGGCGGTTCATGACCCATGCAAACGCGGAGCGGATGCTTGCAGGTCTGCTCACGGCGTTCTTCGGCACCGAGACGGAAGACGTCACGAAGGTTGCCGCGGCCCGGCGCCGGCGAGGCAAGGAGCACGTGGACGGCGGGAGCAACGGCCGTGGACGGAAGCCGGTGGACGACGCCGTCGAGCAGCCGGCGACGGCGACGCTGTGTGTGAACGTGGGACGGCGCGACGAGCTCAAGGCCTCCGAGTTGGGCCGGCTCTTGCGCGATCGGACCGGTCTGAAACGTAAAGAAATCGGACGTATACGGGTTCGTGACAAGCACTCGCTGGTGGACGTTCCGGAGAGCCGGGCCCAGGACGTCATCGAGTCGATGGCAGGAACCGTGCTGCGGGACCGGGAGCTGGAGCTCGAGCTCACCGACGACGACTGACGTTCAAATTTGGGACCCCATCGTCGGGTCGTCTATCTTGAGCCGGTAGATGTCTGTGGGGATTGCGTCGACGAGGCCGGAGGCATCTGGGTTGCACCCAGGCGCCGTGGTAGGGGGCAGATTCGAGGTCATCGATCAAATCGACGAAGACCCGCAGGCGGTCATTTGGTCGGCCCAGGATCAGCAAACCAAGCGCGCGATTCTCGTTCGCGTCATCCGCATCGAGTTGGTTTCCTCCGCGGCTGCGCCCAGCTTCCGAGAAGCGTGCCGGTCCGCAGCGACCCTCTCGCACCGCAACATCGCGCGGGTCTTCGGCGTCGGTCGTACTCCGAGGGGAGAGCATTTCGTCGCGGGCGAATGGATCGACGGAGCTCGGCTATCGGATTTCATTCAACGGCGAGATCGCGACGGTGATCCGATTTCCCTACGAGGGATCTACAACGTCGTTGCTCACCTTTGTAGCGCACTCAGCTACGCGCACGAAAAAGGGCCTCACGGAACGCTGCGCCCGAGCGTCGTGTGGGTCACGCGTGGCGGACGGGTCAAGGTCCGTGACTTCGGCGTAGGCCAGGTCTTGTTCGCGTCCGTGGGCCGGAGCGCCTTCGACGACCAGGAACACGCATGCTTGGCGCCGGAGGTGAAACGTGGCGAGCCCGCGACGCCACGTAGCGACGTGTTCGGGATTGGAGCGATCCTCTACGAGCTTCTCAGCGCGCGCTCCCCGGGGGCAGATTTCGTCGCGCCCTCGCATGTACGGGACGACATTCCACCCGAGCTCGATGGGATCGTGTTCCAGTGCCTGGCCCCGGATCCGAAGGATCGCTTCGATTCGCCCGAAGCGGTGCGCAACGCCTTGGCTCCCTTCGTCACGCAGGCCAACTCACTGCCTCCGCCCCCGGCCGCCGATTTGAGCGTGGACATCGACCTCGGTTCGGTGTTGCCGCCCCCTGATCTCGAGATTCAAATGGCTTCGTTGCTGCCGCGGGCGCCCCTTGCGCCGCCGCCGCCGCCGAAACGCGGCCTCATCAGCCTCATCGACGAGCTTTCCGCGGATCCCAAGCAGCGGTGGATGGTTGCACGAGACAAGATGGATCATGGCCCGTTCAACGCTCGGGAGCTCATCGAACGACTCAACGTCGGTGGATTCTCAGGCGATGATCCAACGTGCAACCTCGATACGGGTGAACGCAAACCGTTTCGCGAATGGGCGGAGTTTCGCGAGTTCATCCTGCAGCGCGAGCATCAGGACACAGAGGCCGCAGAACAAGCTGCTCGCACGAACGCGCGCCGATCCGAGAAGCGCTCTGCTGCAGTGAAGTGGCTCGTTGCTGCCTCACTCATCGGGGTCGTCGCACTTGCGGTCGGGGGGTTCTTGCTGTCTCGTTCGAGTGGCGCGCGAGAGGCACTCTCGACCGAGCTAGACGACCTCTTCAAGCTCGGGAAGATCACCACCGGCGAAGCGGGGCTGCTTCCGGATCAGCCTGTACGAAGGCGAAAGCGCGGCGCGAAAGCCTCCTCTGCGACGCGCAGTAGCGGTTTTGGTAGCTACGACGACGCGATGAGCCGAGCCATGGAGATCGGCGATGCGTCCCAGGGCGGCGGCGAAGGCCGCCTCACTGGCACTCAAGTCGCCAGCGTCATGAACCGCAATCTCAACCGCTTCTATGGAAAGTGCGTCGTTCCCGAGGTGAAGAGCGGTGGCAAGCCCGGAAACGTCAAAGTCGACCTGGCCATCGCGGGCGATGGCTCGGTGATGGGGGCGACGGTGCACGGCGGCAGCGCTGGGTTCCAAGGCTGCATGGGTCAAGAGATCAGGACCGTTCGTTTCCCAACGTTCGGAGCACCACGCATGGGCGCCCGGTATTCCTTCACCGTGAACTAGGCGCGCGCTCCGAGCGCTCGGCTTGCGTGGCCCCCGGCGCCAAGCCCACCCGGCCACCTTTGCAAGCCGAGCCGTCCGTCAGATCCCCGCGTCGCGCCCCGGCGATGCGTCAGTGTTAGCCGCCGCGTCCATGCCGGCGTCAGCGTCGGTGTCAGCGGCTCGGGGACTGGGGTTGGGGATGGAGGCTCGAGGGTTGGGGCGAGGGTTTGAGGGCCGAGACTCGTGATCTGGGACTCGGGGTTCGGGGCTCGAGGATATGGTGGCAATGGGACGTCTGCTTTCATCGATTAGACGTACGGAGGGGCACGGCGGGGCGCGATGTGGGGATCTGGCGACGTAGCGAGTGACAATCGGCAAGACAGCAACCAGCTCCGATTGGCGCGAGCTCCGAGGCTCGGCTTGCGTGGCCCCCGGCGCCAAGCCCAACCGGCCACCTTTGCAAGCCGAGCCGTTCGTCAGATCCCCGCGTCGCGCCCCGCCGTGCCCCAGCGGGGTACGCTAGTGCTTCAACGCCGCAGCGACCTGCGGAAGCCGTGCAAAGCTATCCTTGTCCGCTGCCTTCTCGAGTGCGTCGCTCGGGCTCACTTTTCCTTCGGCGACCAGTTTACCCAGCACGGCGTCGATGCTTTGCATTCCATAGCCCCCACCGCCTTGGATGAGGCTCTGCAGCATCGAAGTTTTCGCTTCTCGGATGGCGGATGCGACACCGGGAGTTCCGATCAGGATCTCTTGTGCTGCGATGCGGCCGCTTCCGTCGGCCTTTCGGAGCAGCTGCTGGGCAACGATACCGGCGAGTGAGTCGGCAAGCATGCCTCGAATCTGTGGTTGTTGGCTCGCTGGAAATGCGTTGACGAATCGATCGATCGTCGCTGGGGCCGAGTTGGTATGGACGGTCGCGAAGATCAAGATTCCGAAGCTTGCCAGCTGAAGCGCCAGCCTCATCGTCTCTCGGTCGCGAAGCTCGCCGACGAGGATCACATCGGCGTTCTCGCGGCCGGCGCTCCGAATCGCATCGGCAAAGCTCGGCGTGTGGATGCCGACCTCGCGATGCGTGATCTGGCACTTGCGGGGCCGATGAACGAACTCGACGGGATCTTCGATGGTGAGGATGTGACCTTCCCGCAGCCGATTGATGTGGTCGAGCATCGCAGCGAGCGTAGTGCTCTTGCCGCTACCCGTGGGTCCAGTCACCAAGACCAGGCCCGCCCTGCGCTCGGCGAGCTTGACCACTGCGCTTGGAAGCCCCAACTGCGCGGCAGTCAGGATCTCGCTCGGGATCGTTCGGAACACCGCGCCGGGACCGGTGGTCTTGTACAGATAGTTCGCGCGAAAGCGCGCCTTGTCCTCGTAGCCGTACGCAAAATCGAGATCGTGATAGGCGTGAAAGTACTCTCGCTGGTCCTGGTCGAGGAGCTCATCCATCAAGTGTTGGATGGTCCCATGATCCAGGGGGCGTTCATCCACGGCGACGAGCTCGCCCTTGAGCCGGATGGTCGCCGGATGCCCGATCGAGAGATGCAAGTCTGATCCGCCCTTGGCGAGCAATACGTCGAAATATCGTTCGAGTGCCGGCATGACTCAGCTCTCCTTCTTCGAAAACGGGTTTCGCATGCCGCCCTTGCGGCCAGGCGTTTGCGCGCGTGGATCGGCGGCTCGAGCGTTGCCAGGAGCACTCTGCCCGATGAGCCTGGGATCATCGGCAAAAGTCTTGGCGGTTTCGGTGGAGATGACCCCGGCGGCGAGTAGCGCGTTGAGAGAGTCTTCGATACGAATCATCCCGAAGCCCCGACCGCGCTGCAGAAGGCTCGGTAGTTGGAACAGCTTGTCGTCCCGAATGAGGCTCCAGAGCGCCATCCCACCGGTCAGCAGCTCCACCGCCGCGACCTGGCCATCGTGAGCACTGCGCGGCACGAGCCGTTGGCTCACGACGAACTTCAACGCTCCCGCGAGCGTCGCTCGAACCTGTGATTGGTCGTCCGGAGGAAACATGTCGATCAATCGATCGATGGAGGTGGCGCCCGATGGTGTGCTCATCGTCGCGAACACCAAGTGGCCTGTCTCTGCGGCCTCGAGAGCCTTCTCGACCGTCTCTCGGTCTCGAAGCTCACCGATTGCGATCACGTCCGGATCTTCGCGGAGCGACGCTTTCAGCGCGCTATGAAAGCTCTTCGTGTGGGCCCCTACCTCGCGTTGAGTCACGATCGCCTTCTTGATTGGGTGGATGATTTCCACCGGATCCTCGACAGTGATGATGTGGACAGCTCTTTCGCTGTTGAAGAGATCGACCAATGCGGCGAGGGTCGTCGTCTTCCCGGCCCCACTCGGCCCTGAGACCACGACGAGTCCCTGGTGGTACTCGAGCATCTGTCGGAGCTCTCCCGGCAAGCCCAACGACTTCAGCGTGGGGGGATCGGACATGATCAAACGGAAGCATCCCTTGACTCCGGTGCGCTGTTTGCTCACGTTCACTCTGAAGCGACCCGCTCCTTGAATCTCGCAGGCAAAGTCCGCGTATCCGAGCTCTTCGAGTTGCCGTGCACTTCGTTGATCCAGCAAAGGCATCAGGAGGGCCTTCACTCGTTCATCGCCGAGCGGCTGATCCTGCGCCACCAGGTACCCATTGCAACGAACTCGCGCCGGCTCACCAGACATGAGGTGTACGTCACTTGCCGACCTGCCGCGTGCATCGGTCAAGATTCGACACAGCTCGGCGGACGCCTGCATCGCGCCTCCGAGCGGAACAAACGGCGCAACCGGTGACGCATCTGGCCGTGGGCGGTACGAGCGCTTGGGCTGCGGCTTCACGATCTCCGGCAGGAGGTGCGCAGCCAGAGCTGGCGATGACGATCGTGCACGCTCCGGCTCTGTCCGCTCCCGCGGCGCCGCTACGGATGGCTGATTCGAGCCCATCGGCACTTCCGGCGGAACGGTGTCTCTGCCTTCGCGACGCACGCGCAGCATGAGCATCTGACCGGACCGGGCTATTGTCGCGACGTAGTCTATCCCGTTGATTCGGGTAGGCGTCCGCGCGCTCGCGCCATCATCGCGGGGCACCAGCTGCTGTAGGGGTGTCCCATCGAGCAAGCGGATGATGTGATTTGCGCTCAGGGGCTCTTTGGTCACCGGCCTCAGCTGACCGTTCTTCTTCGCCGCAGCGGTCACGCCGCTTTGAAACACGATCTCAGTGACATCACCTCGCTCGAGGTACTGAAGAAACTTCTGCAGCTGACTCATGATTTCAATAATATCGTGAAATTGTATTGTGAATTCAATTGCAATCCGGGCTGCCCCCTACGGCCTCCTTCAGTTCCGGTGAGACTGTAAATCCCTTCGGGCTCTTCGTTTGACAGCCCTCGGGACCAGTTGCTAGCGTTTTCTTTATGGCTGGTGAGGGGCCAGCCCTTGTCCGTGTGTAGCGGAAAAGTGTAATATAAGTATCATCATGTCCGAGGAAAAAGAGTCTTCCGTTCTCTTCAATCTTCGCGAGCTCATGGGTATCGAGGAAACCCGTGTTCGTGAGGAAGAAGAAGAGCGTCTTCGTCGCGAGGCGGCTGAGCGAGAGCGCATCGCGATCGAAGCCCGCAATCGACAAGAGCAGGAGGCGGCCCGTGCGCGAGCCGCCGAGGAAGCGCGCCAGGCCGAAGAACGCCGAGCACGCGAAGAGGAAGAGCGGCTGGTGCGCGAGCGCGAGGAAGCGCAATTGCGTGTTCGGCTCGAGCAGGAAGCGCGCGAAAAAGCGGAGGCGCATGCGCGCATGCTCGATCATGAGCGTGAGCTGGCAACGATCAGTGCGCAGCAACGCAAGGGTGTACACCCGGGCTTACTGGCTGCGGCTGCCGTTCTGGTTCTCGGAGCCGGTGCCGGATCCTACTTCGGCTTCTACAAGCCCGCCGTCGAGCGTCGTGAGGCTGCCGCCCTGGCCGCCAAGATGGAAGCGGAGCGCGCCGCGCGCGAAGCGGAGGAAGCTCGTGCCGCCGCCGAGCTCGAAGCGCAGAAGCGCATCGAAGCAGAAGCTGAGCAAGCTCGACTCGCCGAAGCGGCCAAACGTCAGGCAGAGGCGGCCGCCGCTGCGCGTCGAGCAGCAGCCCCCAGCCCCCCGCCCAGACGCCGCGGAGGCGCGAAGCGAGGCAAGGCGAACACCGACGACCCTCTGGCTGGGCTGGACAGTCTCTAGTCAGCACCGTAGCGTTGCTGCGGTGATGCATGGATGAGAGAGACCCGGGGTCCCGGATCGCGCTTGCGCTCGATGTTCCTGACCTCGATACAGCCGAAGCGCTGATCGAGAAGACGCGCGAGCACGTGGGAACCTTCAAGGTGGGACTCGAGCTCTACACCGCCGTTGGGCCGGCCGCTGTTCATGCCGTACATGACGCCGGCGCCAAGTGTTTCCTAGACCTGAAGCTCCACGACATCCCCGCGACGATGGGAAGATCCGTCGCGCGAGCCGCCTCGATGGGTGTGGCATACCTCACGGTGCATGGCTCCGCGGGGCTCGAAGCGCTGCAGCAAGCCAATGACAACGCAGGTGGGACCCGCCTTCTCGCTGTGACCGTGCTGACGAGCCTGGACGCCGCTGCGCTCGACGCGATCGGTTTGAGCGGGGGCCCCAAAAATGCCGCAGACCGACTCGCCAGACTTGCATGGGCGGCAGGGCTGCGCGGCTTCGTGACCTCCGCACATGAGTGCTCTCTGCTTCGCGACGCCTTCGGTGACGAGGCATTCCTCGTCACGCCGGGCATCCGTCCCGCCGGCTCCAAGCTCGGAGATCAGAAGCGCGTGATGACACCGGCCGACGCGATCCGGGCGGGCGCCGATCTGCTCGTGGTGGGCAGGCCGATCCGTGACGCCGAGGACCCGACCAAGGTAGCGACCGAGATCGCACGCCAGGTGGAGCTGGCGCTGTCGCAATGACCCGCGTTCTTGCAGGCCGACGACCGGTCCTCGAAGCCATGCGCGGAAATGCCAAAGTCCTGCGCATCTACACCGAGCCGGAACGAGCCCATCCAGACGTTTGCGAAGCTGCTGAAGCCAGTGGCATTCCGATTGCAAATCGCGACCGCGCCGAGCTCGACCGGCTGAGCGACGGTGTTCGGCATCAGGGTGTCGTGGCCCTTGCTGGCGACTACGAGTTCTGCGAGGTCGGTGAGATCATCGCTGGTGCGGAAGGACCCCCCGTGTTGGTGGCGCTGGACGAAGTCACCGATCCTCAGAACCTGGGCGCCATCATTCGGAGCGCGGTGACGTTGGGACTGGACGGCCTCGTGATCCCGAAGCACCGTGCCGCCGGCATCACGGCGGCCGTCGTTCGAGCGTCCGCCGGAGCAACCGAGCACGCGTCGATCGCCCGGGTGACCAATCTGCAACGAACCCTGCTTTCGCTTTCGGAATCCGGCATGGAGATCGTTGGCCTCGATGCAGGCGCAGACATGGACATTCGCCAGCTCGAACCGAGCACGAGGGGGCGGGTGTTGGTGGTAGGATCCGAGGGCAAGGGCTTGCGCCGAATGGTTCGACAACGCTGCGATATCGTGGTTCACATTCGCCAGGTCGGCCCGATGGATTCACTGAATGCGTCGGTCGCCGCAGCGATCGCCATGTACGAGATTTCCGGGAAACAGGTGGGGTTCAGGCATGACGGATGACAATCTCGCCCGCGAGCCGGATGAGGAGACGGTCCGCCGAGTCCTGATCTTGACAGGTGGAGGAGACGCCCCGGGCCTCAACGCCGTCCTTCGCGCCTTCGTCAAGACCGCGACCGACCTGGGCTTGGAGGTATACGGAGCGGAGGACGGCTTCGCGGGTTTGATCGAGGAACCGACCCGGGTCGTAGAGCTGACTCCGGCTAGTGTCCGGGGGATCCTGCCGAAAGGGGGCAGCATCCTAGGTTGTTCCAATCATGCCCACCCCTTCGCGTACAAAGTGACGAGCTCCGATGGCGCGCAACGAACCGTCGATGTGTCGGAGCGCGTCAAGGCCAAGCTGGCAGAGCTGCAAATCGATATCCTCGTGCTGGTTGGAGGCGGGGAAACGATGAACATTGGGATGCGCTTCGCCAAGATGGGGGTTCCGGTCATCGGGATTCCGAAGGCCATCGCGAACGACCTCGCTGCGACCGACCTCACGTTTGGACTCGACAGCGCAGTCACGACCGCAACGCACGCCATCGATGCGCTGCACTCCACGGGCGAATCCCATCACCGGGTCATGATCCTCGAAGTGATGGGGCGAGACGCGGGCTGGATCGCGCTGATGTCGGGCATTGCGGGTGGCGCCGACGTGATTCTCATTCCCGAGATACCCTACGACGTCGATCGCGTGGTCGCGAAAGTCGCGGCGCGGTCTTCGATATCCCCAACGTTCAGCATCATCGTCATCGGTGAGGGAAGCAAAGCACTCGGGGGAACGGTCTCTAGCATCAACGAAGCGCACGACGGCGCGTCTCAACGGCCCGAAGGCCCCGGGTTCCAACTCGCCCGATTGCTCGAAGGGCGAATCGATCACGAGGTCCGGGTGACGGTGCTCGGGCACTTGCAACGGGGCGGTTCGCCCTCCCCTTTCGATCGAATTCTCGGCACGCGGTTCGGTGTCCATGCCGCTGAGCTCTGCTACCACGAGAACACCGGCCAAGTCGTGGCACTGCGCGGCCAGGAGGTCCTCTCCGTTCCGCTGGAAGCTGCTGTGGCCAAGGTCAAACGCGTATCGCCCGATGGCGAGCTCGCCCGCGTGGCGCGCGCCATCGGAATCGAGCTGGGACAAGATTGAAATGTCTCGCACTGCCGCTGCACTGATCATCGGGAACGAAATCTTGTCCGGCAAGATCCAGGACACCAACACGACGTTCCTCGCGCGGGCTCTGTTCGAGCTCGGCATCGAGCTCCGGCGTGTCGTGGTGTGTCCCGATGAGATCGATGTCATCAGCCGGGACCTTACTGAGCTGCGAAGCAGCCACGACCTGGTCTTCACCAGCGGGGGTGTGGGTCCAACCCACGATGACGTCACGATCGAAGGCGTCGCCGCCTCGTTCGGCCGACCGGTGGTGCGTTCGGCGGCTGCCGAAAAGATGATCCGGGACCACTACGGTGACCGGGCCACCGAGGCCCACTTCCGAATGGCGAACATGCCCCAAGGCGCGGAGATGATCCGCAGCTCCGAGGCTCCTTGGCCGACCGTGGTGATCGAGAACGTGTTTGTCCTGCCAGGCGTCCCGGAGATCTTCGAGCTGAAGCTCACCGACCTCCGCAAGCGCCTCGACGAGGGCCACAAGTTCCATTGCCAAACCGTCTACACCCGAAGCGGCGAAGGCGAGATCGCGAGCCTCCTCGAGCGAATCGCGGACGCGTTCCCCGGCGTCATGGTCGGCAGCTACATCAAGTGGCAGGCAGGGGACTACCGCACGAAGGTGACCTTCGATGGCCACGATCGAGATGCGGTTGCGACAGCCGCAGACATACTGGTCGCAGAGCTGGACCCAGCGCTGTTCGTTCGGAGAGACTGAGCACCGCGTCGATGGCCACCTGAGCGACTGCTCGCCAGGATCTCCGGTCCCTTCGCGTCTTACGGATTTGGCGTCTTCCCATCGGGCGGGGTGGGCTGTCCCGCGCCTTGTTCCTCCGCGGCCTCGGCAGGGTAGAGCCTCACCAGCGATCGGGTGTCGACGCGAACGAGCTGGGGGCCGGTTTGCGTCTCCATCATCACGCGCATTTGGGAGACGGCTTCGGCTTCGGAGTACGGTGTGAAGTTGTCCAAACGCACGACGGCAGAACCGATTACCGAGCCTTCAAACGCCTCGAGCCGGCCGCCATCGATCGCCTGAGGAGCCGCGGTCTGCCGCGCCGTCACCTGAAGCTGGAGCGTTTGTCGATCCATCTTTTGGATCTCGTACGTGACGACCTGATCGACCCAGATCCCGGAGAACTGCAACTTTCGTTCGACCGACCAGCGAGCCCGCGCCCCGAGAGGCTCGTCAGGGAAAGGAACCGTGAGCAACGCGGTGCGGATGTTTCCGAGCATCGTGCGGAGCGTCGGTGGGACATCCTCCATGCCGCGGAACTCGCCTCGGCGGATTCGGCCCTGAATGTCCATCTCGCTCCAGCCCTGGACCTGCAGCAGCGGTGCCAATGTCCTTTCCATCTGCTCCCGTTGAGCCGGGCTCATCTGCTCGGCGGCGTTGGAGATCCGCACCTGCGTGATCTGAACCGGATGGCGGATGTACCCCTGCGGCGTGGGCTCTGCGGGGCCCAACTTGACCTCGAGTTGAATGGGGGGAATGGCGCCCTCCTCCGCTTCTTGGCCGGCCTGCATCGCCTGAGCGCGTGCCAGCTCGACATAGAGCACTTCGACGCGTCCCGGAGCGACCTGGTATCGAAGCGGGGCGCGCGGGGTCATCCCCGGATCGAGAACACGGATGGTGGGGAGCACGCGCTCCGGCGGCCCAGGGTCGGGTACCTGCACCGTCTGGGGCTGGAATTTCGTTCGGCATGAGCTGGTCACCAGCAATAGGCAGGCGAGTATCGAGATACGCAGCATGGGTTCACCTTTCGCTCTTCGACACCAATCGCAGGACCGACCGTCGCGCAGCCGACAGAGGCTCCGTCTTCTCGGGCGAAACAAGCGCAATGTCGGCCGTAGAGCTGGACTTCAGGGAAACCTCGAGCGCCAGTGGAAGGCTGAGGTCGGCGAGCGCATGGCCCTGCGCGTGCATCTCGTAGCTGCGCACGTGCATCTCGAGCTCGGGGTTGAGGTCAGCGACCTGCGGGGCTGCGTTTTGCTGCACCGTGATCGCAACTCGAAATCGCCCGGCGACGCGGTCGGTGAGCTCGTATCGCGTCACCTGTGTCATGCGCGCACTCCATATTCGCAGCGGCCGTCGCACCTCCCAGACCGCGCCAATCCCCACCGGCTCTTTCGGAACCGGGATGGTGGCGAGCGCCGACCGCACGTTCCCGAGCATGATCGTGACTCGGGGATGGATGCGTTCCTGGCCTTCGGTCCAAGGGACATCTGAATCGACGACGATGCCCTGCTCGTTGAAATCGAAGCGTCCGCGCATGCCGCGTAGCGCCTCTACCCCCTCTTGGAGCTCGGCCTTTTCACGCTCGGTTGCGCCTGCGGGAATCACCGACTCGGCCTCTGAGATCCGCAAAACGAATCGGGTCCCGTTGGGCAAAGACACGGTCGGACCCGCTTGGAACAGAAGCTTGAATCCGGGAAGGACCCCGAATGCGGCCTCTGAATCCTCGGTGGTTTCGATCGTGGCGTCGACATCGCGAATGTCGAGGAGGCTCTCGACGAACGTATCGGGCGCGATGACATAACGCAGAGGCTCGCGCGGGGCCTGCCCTGGGTCGACCAGGGTCACGGAAAGCTCGTCCGGAGGCGGTGCGGTCTTGTTTTTTTTGCAGCCAGCCACCCCGAGGGCGGCAAGAAGGCAGAGTGCCAAAACGATGTTCTTCATGGATCCGCGAAGTCCCCGATACGTCGCTGTCTTCTAGAGAGGAATCGAGCTGAGGGCAAGTCCGACCCGCAGAAAACGGCCTAGGTCGTTACTCGCGTGGTCGTTTGGAGCCATCGGGTCGCGCTGTTCACCATGCCGATTCTCTACTCCTCCTGCTCCGGCTCCAGCGTTCCGCGCCGTGACTGGACGCTTTTGGCGGTCTTGTCTCCGATCTGGGCCACCGCTTGGGTCGCACCCGTGATATGCAGGAAGATGCTTCGCGAGCTCGCTTCGGTGCGGATGTAACCAACGCCCAGGTTATTGGCATCCACGATCGCACCCGTTGCGGGCCCAGTGCCGTAGAGGAACGTCGACCCCACGGCCAGAGCCACACCAGCGACGTTGAGGCCGATCGACACCGTTCCTGCGTATCGATTGATTTGAGGATTGTAGTATTGATCTGGATTTGCGGGAATGTTGATCGCCGATGAAAAATCCGTGAAAAATCCGGTCTCGATCATCACCTTCTTGCTGATGAAGAAGTCGCCTCCGATCGCCACGTTCCCGATGGCACGGCGCGCGGTATTGTTGTCGAAGAACAGTCCCGTCAGGTTCGTTGACGCGGATTGCGGGACTTTCGCGCGCTGCCCGGAGCGCACCGGGCTATAGAACATTGCGTCGACGGCCAACATCACCTTCTCCGCCGGCCAGTACTGGAGCCCGCCTCGCAGCTCCATCGGGATAGGCAAGTTGGCTTGGACTTTGTCGTCGTAGAAATATGCCTCGGTCGTCACCGGCGTGTTCGGATCGCGATTGTCGTTGACGAATCCTTGCGAGGTCACGTTGGCACGCTGTTTGAGAGGAATCCCAGGGGGCTGAAGCATGACGCCGACTCGGACCTGAGGCTTGATGCGATAGAGCCAGCCAAACCGAAGCACGAAGTGGTAGGCCTTGAAGCTCAAGTTCGCCTTGTCCGCCGCGGTGCTCGTCCCGACCAACACGGTGGGATCAGTGGAAACAGGCATCCCGCCGCCCAGCGCGAGCCCAACCTCGGAATGGTTGAGATTGCGTTGAGCCAAGTACAGCGATCCGCCGACGGACTGTTTCGAATCGATCCGGCTCGCGAAGGAAAGCCCGTACCAGGTTGATCGATCGGACGCCCCAAATTGGTAGGTGTCCGTCAACTCCGCGGTGTCTGGCTCCAACTTGATCGACGCGCCGTTCCTGCTGGAATTCGGCTCGACCACGCTGAGTGCCAGGGCGAACTTCTTCCGTTGGAGCGCATCGGTCGGCCCGAATTTCAGCGCAGCGCCGATGAAGACCGGGATCGTGCGCCCTGTCTTGGTCGTTGCATCACTCACCGAGTCCGGATTTTGGAACGCCCGGTCGACTTTGAGGCGATCCCAGTCGTTGATCGTGAGACCTCCTGCAAGACCGTGTGCGCCACCGAGCGATAGGCCCCCGGGGTTGTAGAACGCTGCAGAGGCATCATCGGCGACGCCGGCGAACGCACCACCGAGCGCAATGGCATGCGCCCCGATGGGCACCGAGCGGTAGTGCGTGTCGTCCGCCCTCGCCGCGTTGGCGACCAACAGAAGAACGGCCAAGCCTCCACTGATGATGCCTGAGCCCTCGACCACAGTTTTGCTTGTAAACAAAAGGCGCAGCATCGCAAGCACTCAATACCATCCGCCGACGCCGAGGGAGAACGACCCATAGGCCCGCGCGAGATCGAGTGCGCCTGTGAGCTGCCATCGGTAGTCATCCGGCCAGAGTCCGAACACGTTCCATTTGAAGAGGTTGATGTCGAAGCCGAGCGTTCCGTGGGCTCGCGGCGTCGACTCGGCGACACGCGTCGGCTCCAGATAGGTCCCAGCTCGGATCTTCATGCGCTTGGGCCAGGCCTCGGTCTCGAAGCCAACATGGGGAGAGACAGTAATTCTTTGGCCAGAACGTTGCACCGTCTGGAAGACGAACGACTCCACGCTGACCCCGTTCGTCACACGTCCGTTGAAGCCGACGTCTGCGGTAAGCAAATAGTATCGACGAGGCCACCCCGAGCGGTACTGACCGCGGAGCGTCTCCCAAGCCAGCTTCTTCATTTCTTTTCGCGCTTGCTTGATTTCCGCATACTTCCTCGCGTACTTCTGCTCGATCACCCGCACACAGAGATCGACGTCGGGCCCTCCCCGGGCGCGCGTAGCAGCGATCTCTTTCTGTTCGGCCCTCTCGGCGGCTTCCCTTCGCCGCTTGAATCGCTCGAGCTCGGCTTCGGCTAGCTCTTCGTCGCTAATCCAGGGCGGATTGGTCGGCCGCGGCCCGAACCGATAGGCGAAGCCGACGCTCCCACTGGTCGGGATCGTCGTGGATCGGGGAAGGTAGTAGCCGGCGACGACGATGTCCCCGCCAGGGGTCGGCATCACGCTACCCTGAGTGCCGAGAGTCGTCGAGACGCGTGGAAACACTGCGGCTCCGAGGCTCCACCGCTCGTGGTGCGGGCGCAACATCAGCCCGATCTCCGCGCTGAGGCCCAAGGTCCGATAGACGTCCCCATTGTTGAATGCGCTCGTCGAGAGGAAGTTTCGCTGGCGCACGATGCGCAGACCGCCTGCAACGATAAGCTGCCCACCGAGGAAGCCGTACCCGGCCTGCAGATGAAAGGTGGTGAACCGTAGCCGGAGCGTCTCAGTCTGCATCGTGGCCGGATTTTCAACGCCCGGAATCGTGGTGAACTGGGAGTCGATCGTGAGGCCGATGCCGAGATTCCACATCTGAAAATAGGCTCCGGGAATCAGAAACACCTGTGTGTCGTCTCCGAGCACAGCCGAGTTTCCGAAAATCTGGCCGCTGTTGTAGAAGTCGCCTGCCTTGAACGGATAGGTCACGCCCAAAGCAAGCCAGTAGTCGTACCATTCAGGCCATTGAGGCCCGCGATACGCAACCGCGGCCGGATTCTGCAGCCCTCCTTCGACACCACGCGCAAGCGCCGTGGCCGCGCCCCCGAGGCCGATGACACGAGACGTGCTTATCACGACCCCTCGGGTGAGATCTACCGTATAGTCCGATGTCGTGATCGGACTGCCTTCGGACCCGACTTGTGCCTCTGCGCTCGCTACGAACGTTCCCAGCGCGATGAACGCCACCCACACGCGCGCGCGCGGTCTGTCTCGCTGCTCTTGCACCGATTCGCCCGCCGAAAGCTACACGGAAACTGGGGGAAGCACTACCGACGCGGGACGATGCCACGGGCTGGCCAAGCTCGAACCAGATTGACGGCCAGGTGCTTCCTGCCTAGAACCTGACCTTAGTGGGCAGCCCCCGGGCTCACTGGAAGGAAAACTCAATGCAGCGTCTTTCGTTTGTGCTGGCGGTCGCCGCCGTCGCCGTTTTCGGGTGCGGTCCGAAGAGTGATCTGCCCGCATATGCCAAGACCGCGGCCGCGGGTGGAGAGCCAACCAACGTATTCTGGGGGGACACACATCTGCACACGAGCTACTCGCCAGACGCCTATTTCTTCGGCAACGTGAGTGCCGATCCCGACACCGCGTACCGCTGGGCCAAGGGCCTGCCCGTGGTGCACCCGCACACGCACGCGAAGATCCAAATCCACACGCCTCACGATTTCCTGGTGGTGGCGGATCACGCCGAAATGATGGGCGTGCCGCTTCGTCTGTTCGAGGGGGACGAGCGGCTGACAAAAACCGCATCGGGACAACGCTTCATGAGGATGCTCGGGGAGGGGAAGAACCAAGAGGTGTTCTTCGAATTCATCACCGCGATCAACAAGAATGAGCCCTTTGACGATCTAAACCGCGAGGACATCCGAAAGTCCGTCTGGAGCGACATGGTGGCCATCACGGAGCGCCACAACGATCCCGGCGTCTTCACCTCGTTCATTGGATGGGAGTGGACTTCGACGCCCAACGGCAAGAACCTCCACAGAGTCGTCTTCATGCCTCAAGGAGCTGACGTCGCGTCGAAGTTCGTTCCGTACAGCGCGTTCGACAGCGACAAGCCTGAAGACCTCTGGGCATGGCTCGAGGAGACCTCGTCGCGCACCGGCGCGACTTTCACCGCCATTCCGCACAACTCGAACATCAGTGGCGGCTTGATGTTCAACGATGTCGATAGCGAGGGCCGACCCATCACAGCCCAGTACGCACGCACGAGAATGAAGTGGGAGTCGGTCATCGAGGTCACGCAAATCAAAGGGGACTCGGAAACCGACCCAATCCTGTCGCCCACCGATGAGTTCGCCGATTTCGAGCCGTTCAAGCACTCGATCGATACCGAAGCGATCGCGGAAGGCGAAGCGGCTTCGGTGGGCCCGGGCGACTTTGCCCGCGCTGCGCTCCGGCGCGGGCTCGAGATCGAAGGCAAGGTCGGCGTCAATCCCTACAAGTTCGGGATGATCGGATCGACCGACTCACACACGGGGATGTCGTCTGCAGAGGAGGATAACTTTCAAGGCAAGACCGCGTTCGATTCTACGCCGGCCAATACCTTCGATACCTATCTCGGCATCAAAGGCTTCGGTGCCGACATGTCCGCGGCCGGGCTAGCGGGCGTCTGGGCAGATGCCAACAACCGGCAGGCTCTCTTCGATGCGTTCCGCCGTAAAGAGGTCTACGCGTCCACCGGTCCTCGTATACGCGTCCGCTTTTTTGGGGGTTGGGGTTTTTCGGAAGGCGACGCCAAGAGCAAGAAGCTCGCGGAGATCGGATACGACAAGGGCGTGCCCATGGGCGGTGATCTAACCCGGGCCCCCAAGGGCAAGGCGCCCCGCTTTCTGGTTTATGCGATCAAGGATCCGCGCGGGGCCAACCTCGACCGCATTCAGGTGGTGAAGGGCTGGCTCGCAGAGGACGGCACCGCGCGGGAGAAGGTCTACAACATCGCATGGTCCGACGACCGGGAGCTCCGCGGCGACGGCTCGTTGAATCCGGTGGGCAACACGGTCGACCTGTCCACCGGCGCATATACGAACGCAATCGGAGATGCACAGCTCTCCACCGTCTGGGAAGACCCCGAGTTCGATTCCGCGCTCCGCGCGTTCTACTACGTTCGTGTTCTGCAGATCCCGACTCCGCGCCACACTTTGTATGATGCGATCGCGCTTGGCATGGACCCCGAGCAGACCGGACACCCGCCGACGATTCAAGAGCGGGCCTACTCTTCGCCGATCTGGTATACGCCCTAGCCTTGAATGAAGAGACTGGTCAAAGAGCCGCTGTTTCACTTCCTTGCGGCGGGCCTAGGGCTCTTTCTCTTGTTCGGCATTGCGCATCGAGGCGACCGCAGCAGCGACCCCAACGTCGTCACGGTGGACCACGACGCCCTTCTCACGTTCATTCAATATCGAATCAAAGCATTCGACCCCGCCCTCGCGGAGAAGAAGCTGAGCTCTCTGTCGCGCGACGAGCTCCAGAACCTCATCGACGACTACGTGCGTGAAGAGGTGCTGCACCGAGAAGCGGTCGCGCTCGGCCTCGATGAGGACGACTACGTCATTCGGCGCCGGCTGGTGCAGAAGCTCGAATTCATCACCGAGGGGTTCGTCGACGCGGCGACAGACGTGGATGACGCCGCTCTTCGGAGGTATTTCGACGCCAATAAGGCGGACTATTTCGTCGAGCCATACGTGACTTTCACGCACGTATTCTTCGACACCGAGAACCGGCCGCGAGAGCAGGTGCGCGCGATCGCCGAGAAGAAGCTTGAGGAGCTGAATCGGGACGGCGTTCCGTTCACCGACGCGCCGCAGCACGGCGACCGCTTTCTCTATTACGTGAACTACGTCGAGCGGACGCCAGACTACGTGGCCAGTCACTTTGGCGTACCCATGACCCAGGCTCTATTCGAGCTCGAGCCGAGTGATTTGATCTGGCGCGGTCCGTTCGACTCGCCCTACGGCGTGCACCTCGTCATGCTGATCACCAACGAGCCGGGCCGAGAGCCGGATCTCGCCGAGATCGAAGGACGCGTACGCGAGGATGCGCGCAGAGCGATGATTCGCGAAGAGACAGAAGCAGCCATCGCCGATATCATAGGCACCTATGAGGTGCGCGTCCTGTATGACGCCAGCTCGGCTCCACGCACCGCCATCGACACGGCCGTGAGTCGCTGATGCGCGTGCTGCTGTTACTGGCGTTCGGGCTCGCGATGGACGCCACCTTCGTCTCGAGTGCGCGGGCCCACGAAAGTCGTCCCCTCTACGTAGAGGTCACGGAAAAGGCGCCCCTGGTTTTCTCGGTGCAATGGAAGATCCCACCATCGGTCATGGTGGACAACGCTCCGGAAGTCTCCATGACCGCGACTTGCACACCGACGACGGCTCCCGCTCTCGGAGGCGCGGCGCAGGGAAGCGTCCGGCGACGCACCTTTCGCTGTGAGGCCGACCCGGCCGGAACGGCTCTGCGGATTCAGTACCCGCTGTTCAATCCTTCGGTGTCGGCGCTCGTTCGAATTTCACGTTTGTCCGGCGAGAAGCACTCGCTGGTTGCGTCTCCGGAACAAACCGAAGTCCAGATGCCCGAGGTTGAGAGCTTTGGAAGCGTCGCTCGCGGCTACCTCACTCTGGGCGTGCGGCACATTCTCGAAGGCTACGATCATCTTTTGTTCGTGACTTGTCTTTTGCTGATCGCAGGGACCGGCCGCCGGATCATGGTCACGATCACCGGCTTCACCATCGCCCATTCTCTCACTCTCGCGCTCAGCGCCCTCGGCCTGGTGCATGTGCCCGTCGCACCGGTCGAGGCCGCGATCGCGCTGAGCATCGTATTCCTTGCGGTCGAAATCGTGCGGGGCGACAAGAGCAGCTTGACGTACCGCTATCCGATTGCGGTCGCATCGTCATTTGGCTTGCTCCATGGCTTCGGCTTCGCGGCGGTGCTCGGCGAAACGGGACTGCCGCAAACCGAGATCCCCGCCGCACTCGCCTTCTTCAATCTCGGGGTCGAGCTCGGGCAGATCATCTTCGTGGCGGCGGTCATCGGCATCTATCGGATCACCCGGCGGGCGGTGCGATCGTTGGGCGGCGGCGACCTATCTCTCGGTGCACTGCGTCCACTTCAGAAGCCGGCGGCGTATCTCGTCGGAAGTGTAGCGTCCTTCTGGATGGTCCAACGCATTGCTGCCTTCTGGACGGGTTGAATCTCGGCTCGGGGGCGTCCCGGCGATGGTCTTGGGGTGGGCCGACCCGCTGTGCTAGCCTCCGCGCCATGAAACGAACCGTCTCCGCAATCCTATTGATGGCACTGTCGAGCGCATGCGCCACTTCCAAATCCGCGACCCAAGATGGGTCGACGATTGGCAAAGGCATCGACATCGAATCGATGCGGCCGTCCGAAGCGGCGCAGATCGTTCAGGAGTTCCAGAAGACGTACGGCATCCCGTCCATTCCACCGCCCAACACGCCGGTGACCTCGATGGCGCAGGTGCTCGAGATCATTCGAGGCGATCGCCTGCCAGAGTTCGAGGCGGCCAGGCGCTTTGCTTCCACGCGACAGGGCCCGGAGGCCCTCACGGTTCGGGCCTATCTCGAGCTCTCCTATGCCAACGCTCTCATGACTGCTGCGTGGATTCTCGAGAAGCAGCAAAGGCAGGACCTCACCGAGCTTCGACAACTGTCCCAATCGCGCCCCCTGGTAGATGACCCGGCGGCCAAACAGCAAGACCAGGCTCGGGCCGCCGCGCTGACCACCAAGACCGCCGACCTCCGCAAGGTGATTCGTGCACTGCGCGTCTTGTCCGAAGAGCCTCTCGAGGCCGGAAACGATCTCGCCCAACAAGCGATCGCTCAGGATCCGACCGCACAGCTGGCTTACCTCGCCAACGCCAACTACTACCGTTTGCGGGGCAATTGGCTCGAGTTCGATCGAATGATGGGATACGCCGATGCGGGGCAAGGTAATCCGGCTGTCCGTACGTATCTGCGTGCGATGGAAGCCTTTGAGCGATATGTCGATCCAGTCCGGTGTGAGAAGCTACTGCGGGAGACGCTTGCCCAGCGCCCGGATCTCGTCCGCGCCCAAGCCAATCTGGTGCTCGTGAACGACAAGATCGAAGCCAAATACGCCGCGCTACAGCGCCTCAAAGCGATGAGCCCCACCCATCTGGTCGTTCGGCTCGCGGGTCCAATGATCGAGCAGGAGTACGAGACGGCCCAGGAGCTCAAGCACGCGCTGAGCAACTGAGCCGAGATTGGCCCCTCACGGCGGGACGCGGCGAAGGTCGATCGATATCGTGGTGACCCCGGCCGGCAAGTCGAGCTCCATGTCGTGCGGAAAATGATCATCCGCCTGGACCGTCATCAGGTGCGGCCCCGGGGCTAGCGCTTTGGGCTCCTGTGAGAGGACCGTCGCGCGGCCAAAATAATGACCATCGATGTAAATCGAAGCGTCGGGTGGCGTCGCGACGACCTTCAGCCGGGCGGGCTCCGCAACAACGATCCCCTGTTTTGCGCAGCCAAACGCGAGGAGCGCGAGCAAGATGCGGGCGGACCTCACTCCCATTCGATCGTCGAAGGGGGTTTGGATGAGATGTCGTAGCAGACGCGGTTGCAGCCGCGAACTTCGTTGATGATCCGGGTCGAGATGCGCGCCAGCACGTCGTGGGGAATGCGCGACCAGTCTGCAGTCATCCCATCGCGCGAGTCCACCGCACGAACGGCGATCACGTAGTCGTAGGTTCGCTCGTCGCCCATGACACCAACCGTGCGCACGGGAAGGATGACGCAAAACGCCTGCCAAATCTTGTCGTAGAGGTCGGCAGATCGTAGCTCCTCGTCGAAGATCGCATCGGCTTCACGGAGGATGTCGAGCTTCTCGCGTTCGATGGCGCCAGGACAGCGGACCGCGAGACCGGGCCCCGGGAACGGATGGCGCCAGAGAACGTCGCGCGGCATCCCCATCGCTTCGCCCACTTCACGAACTTCGTCTTTGAATAGGAGGCGTAGCGGCTCGATGAGCCCGAGATGCAAGGTATCTGGCAAGCCGCCCACGTTGTGATGGCTCTTGATGACAGCGCTCGGGCCCTTGAACGAGAGGCTCTCGATCACATCGGGATAAAGCGTCCCTTGTACGAGGTAGCCCACGTCGTGAAGCTTCTCCGCCTCCCGCTGAAAGACGTCGATGAAGACGCGACCGATGATCTTTCGCTTCTGTTCGGGGTCGCTCACGCCATGCAACGCATCGAGGAACTCGTCCGCAGCGTCGACGTGAATCAGCTTGAGCCCGAAATGATCGCGGTAGGTGTGAACCACTGATTCGGCTTCGTCCTTCCGAAGCAAGCCGTTGTCGACGAAGATGCATGTGAGCCGATCACCGATCGCTTGGGAGACCAACATCGCAGCAACCGACGAATCTACCCCCCCGGACAATCCGCACACCGCGGCACGATCACCGACCTGACGCCGAATCGATTCGACGCTCTGCTCGACGAACGAGCCGGGTGTCCAGTTCGCTGAGCAACCCGCCACCTCGAACAAGAACGCTCGAAGCATCTCGACCCCGCGCGGCGTGTGTGCCACCTCCGGATGGAACTGAACTCCGAAGATGTTTCGCTCGAGGTTCGCCACGGCCGCAAACGGACTGTTCGGGGTTCGGGCGATCGTCTCGAACCCAGGAGGCAAGCGCTCCACACGATCGCCGTGACTCATCCACACGTCGACGTGAGTGCCGACTTTGAACCCGTGGAGCAGCCCTGCGGGTTTGAGCACCTCGAGCCGAGCCGGCCCATACTCCCGCTCATTGGCCTGTTCGACCTCACCCCCGAGAAGGTGGCTGGTGAGCTGCATCCCGTAGCAAATCCCCAAGATGGGAACACCGAGGTCGAACACGCCCGGATCGACACTAGGCGACCCTTCGGCGAAGACGCTTGCGGGTCCGCCACTCAGAATGATCGCGCGTGGCCCAATGTCGCGAATCTCCGACAGAGGATAGGTGCACGGCTGAATCTCACAATAGACGTGCTGCTCTCGAATTCGTCGAGCGATGAGTTGCGTATACTGCGACCCAAAGTCGAGAATCAAAACGCCATCAACGATCATGGCGCGGGTCTAACATGAGCCTCCGAACCGGTCGAGGCCGCTCCCGATCGAGCCGACTCAATCCCCGGAGGACAGCTCGCAACGGGCGTCCCGGGACACGGCGGGGCGCGATGGGGGGCGGAGTCGACGTAGCAAGTGACAATCGGCTTGCGTGCAACCAGCTCCGATTGGCGCGCGCTCCGAGGCGAGGCTTGCGTGGTCACCGGCCCCCAGTGCATCTGACCACAATTGCAAGCCGAGCCGTTCGACGCAGCCCCGCGTCGCGCTGCGCCGTGCCCCGGCTACTGGCCGATGCGGTAGTTTGGCGCTTCCTTTGTCACCATCACATCATGCACATGGCTCTCGTGGAGCCCGGCAGAGCTGATCCGCACGAACTGGGCGTTCTTCTGAAGCTCGGCGACAGAGGAACAGCCCGTGTAGCCCATGCCAGCGCGCAATCCGCCGACCAGTTGGTACACGACCGTGGACAATGCACCGCGATACGGCACGCGGCCTTCGATGCCCTCGGGCACGAGCTTGCCCACGTCCGACACGTCCGCCTGCGCGTAACGATCGGACGAACCTTCGCGCATCGCGCCCAGCGAGCCCATACCGCGATAGGATTTGTATGTTCGACCCTGGTAGAGCACGAGCTCTCCGGGCGCTTCATCCGTGCCGGCGAAGAGCGAGCCAATCATCACGCTGTTGGCCCCGGCAGCGATCGCCTTCACGGCGTCGCCGGAGTACTTCACGCCTCCGTCTGCAATGATGGGAACCCCGTGCGCACGGCCAACCCGGGCGCAGTCCATGACGGCGGTGACTTGGGGCACGCCGATGCCGGCCACTACGCGCGTGGTACAGATCGACCCTGGGCCCATGCCGACCTTCACCGCGTCCGCGCCGGCGTCGATCAGTGCCTTCGTCCCGTCGGCAGTCGCGACGTTGCCAGCAACCACTTGCACATCCGGGTACGTCGCCTTGGTGTCCCGCACGGCGTCAATCACGCCCTTGCTGTGCCCGTGGGCGGTGTCGATGATCAGCACGTCGACCCCGGCCTGCACGAGCGCCTCGGTGCGTGTCTCCCGATCCGGACCCACGCCAAGCGCGGCGCCCACACACAGACGGCCGAGCGAATCCTTGATCGAATCGGGATAGCGATCGGCCTGCAGCAAGTCTTTGATCGTGATCAGGCCGACCAGCTCGCCCTCCTCCCCGACCACGAGCAGCTTTTCGATGCGGTGCTTGTGCAGGAGCTCACGGGCCTTGCTTTGCTCGACGCCCGGAGGCACCGTGACGAGCTCCTTGGTCATCAGCTGCGCGACCTTCTGGTTGAGATTCTGCTCGAACCGAATGTCGCGACTCGTCAGAATGCCTACCGGTCTGTTGCCCTCGACCACCGGAAGTCCCGAAATCTCATGGCGCCTCATCAGCTCGAGGGCGTCGTGAAGCGACTCACCAGGCCCCACGGTCACCGGGTCGACGATCATGCCGGTCTCGGCGCGCTTCACCTTGGTAACCTCGAGCGCCTGCAGCTCGGGGCTCATATTTTTATGGAGTATACCGATGCCGCCTTCGCGGGCCATGGTGACGGCGGTGCGCCATTCGGTGACGGTGTCCATCGCGCTCGACACGAAGGGAATGCGAAGCTCGATCTCCCGTGTGAACCGAGTCGAAACGTCCGCGTTCGCAGGCAGAAAGTCTGCGTAACCCGGAAGGAGCAGCACGTCATCGAAGGTGAGTGCTTCCCGTAGGATGCTGTCGGTCACCGGAACCTCCCAAGGACCCTAAAATTGGCGCGGAGTATAGCGCCCCGGCAACGACACGCTAGTAGGCGCGCGGGAAGTCTCCCGTATCGACCTGGTCGAGGGCAAAGCGGATGAGGGCGCTGCGACTGATCCGCCGATGCCCTTGTTTCTTGAGCTTGGCGACCATCTTGTCGAGTCGAGCCAGATCCTCGGTGTACAGGGAGATACAAATCACGTCGTAGTGGTCTGGCTTTTTCTTCGCCTTGGTACGGCTGCGCTTCGCCGCCTTGCCGCCGTAAAAGGTGTCGCGCAGCACCGCGCTCACCTCGTCTTCGTCGAGAATTCCGTCTACTGCTGTCGATTCACGTCGCTTCATTTCTCCCCCTACGATGCGGCCGAGAGCTCAGGCCGCGTGGGTGCGCTTTGCGCGGTGATGGAAACCGCGGTCACCCGTTGCACCAAACGCATGTAGTCCTCCGCGCCATGACTCTGTGGGGCGTATTCGAAGATCGTTTGCTTCGCGCTCGGAGCCTCGCGAAGCTTGGTGTTGACACGAATCGGATCGTAGCAGCGATCCTCGAAGTGCCGGCGCAGCGTCAGGATCGCCTCACGGGAGATCCGAGTTCGCACATCGAAGAACGTCGGCAAGACCCCCAACAGCTCCACGTCGTGCTGAAGCAGCTCGCGCACGTTGCGAATCGTCCGCAGGACCTGCTTCACACCCACCAAAGACAGGTAATCGCAAGCCACCGGGATCACCACGCTGTCCGCGTAGACCATCGCGTTCTGGTTCATCAAGGACAGCGCGGGCGCGCAGTCGATGACGACGGTATCGTAGTCGCGGCACGCATCGCCGAGCCGTTCACGCATGATGCGGTCGCGGTTCGGGCGCTCCGCGAGAAAGAGCTCTGCGGCAGCTAACGATTCATTCGAAGTCAATACGTCCAAGCCATTTCGGACGGGGATCGCGACCTCTGACGCCCGCGCTCCGTTGACCAAGACGTGGTAGAGCGTGCGCTGCCCCGCGATCCCGAGTGAAGCGCCCACGTTGCCCTGCCCGTCGGCGTCGATCAGCAGCACGCGCCGGCCGGCCTCGGCCAAACCAGCCGCCAGGTTGATCGACGTGGTGGTCTTCCCGGTTCCGCCTTTGTGGTTGAACACGGCGATTCGTTTGGGCGAGGTCCGCGCGAGGCCCACCTCGCTGTGACGCTGCTGACCGCGCTCCTGGCACAGTGTCGAGCAGAAATACTGGCGACGCCCGTCGCTCACGCTCATCTGGTATGGGAACTCGATCTCGAACGTAGCTCCACAGGTGTCACACGCGTGAACCCCGTCCGCCCCCATGAGCAGGCTCTGTTGGCAGGAGGTCGAGCAAATGTAGACATATTGCCCGTTCTCCTCGCGAACCTGATAGCGAAAGCGCGCCTCGAAGCTCTTTCCGCAAACGTGACAAGTCGACTGCATCACCACTCCCTCGAGTTATCGAAGTACTTCTTGAAGTGGTTCAACCAGAAGCGGACTTCCCGGTCAAAAAAATCGGTCGCGGTTTGCTCTGTTACGCGTCTACACGTCGAGCTCGACAGCCTCGGCCTGCGGCGCCTGCTCCATGATGAACTCGTATCGAGCGGCCGGGTCCTTGCCCATGAGCTCGCTGAAAACGCGATCCGCCTCGAGCTCGCCATCCACCATGACCCGCAAGGCCCTCCGCCGGGACTTGTCGAGCGTCGTCTCTCGCAGCTCTTCGGCCGTCATCTCCCCAAGCCCCTTGAATCGGCTGATATCGACTTTGGCGTTACCCGGAGCGTTCGCGATGATGCGGTCGCGCTCCACCTCGTCCAGGGCCCAATGCACCTGCTTGCCGATGTCGAGACGATAGAGCGGTGGCTGCGCCAAGAAAACATGGCCTGCCTTCACGAGGCCGGGAAGCATGCGAAAGAAGAACGTGAGCAGGAGCGTTGCAATGTGGTGCCCATCGCTGTCCGCATCCATCAGTAAGAAGACGCGGCCGTAACGCAGCTTCGAAATGTCGAAGTCCTTCCCAATTCCGCAGCCGAGGGCGCTGACGATGTCCTGCAGCTCGCGGTTGCCGAGTATCTGAGCCTGCGTCGCCCGCTCCGCGTTGAGCACCTTGCCGCGCAGCGGAAGGATTGCCTGCGTCTTGCGGTCACGCCCCTGCTTGGCGTTGCCGCCGGCGCTATCGCCCTCGACCAGAAAAAGCTCGCTCTCATCGGGGTTGGTGCTCGAGCAATCCGCGAGCTTGCCGGGCAAGTTCAATCGGTGACTGATGGCGGTCTTTCTCGAAACTTGCTGACTCGCCGCGCGACTGGCTTCCCGGGCTCGCGACGAGATGATCACGCGAGCGATAATCGACTCTGCCGCAGTTTTGTTGTTGAGCAGCCACTGTTCGAACGCCGTCCGCACGGCGGTCTCGATCTGCGCCGTCACCTCGGGGTTGTTGAGTCGATCCTTGGTCTGCCCCTGGAACTGCGGTTCCTCGACGTATACGCTCAGCAGTGCGACGAGACCCTCGCGAATGTCTTCCGCGGTGACCTTCACGCCTTTGGGCGTGAGCTTGTGCGTCTCCATGTGGCTGCGAATGGCCTTGGCGAGTCCCTGCTTGAAGCCACTCTCGTGCGTGCCCCCCGAGCCCGTCGGGATTCCATTGGCGTACGACCGGATCAACTCGTCAGGGGCTTCCGTCCAACGCAGTGCGACCTCGAACCGGGGAGCCTCGTCGTGCTCGCTCGTGAAGGCCTCGCTGTGCACAGAAGGCTTCCCGCGCTCGGCGACGAGCTGGTCGAGGAAATCGACGATCCCACCAGGATGCTCGAACTCCCGGCGCTCGCCCGTCTTCTCGTCGATGAACAGGATCTTGAGCCCACGGTGCAAGTACGTCTTGGCTTCCAAGCGTTCTGCAACGCGGCTCGGCTCGAATGCGAGCCGCTTGCCGAAGATGTCTGCGTCCGGCCGGAAATGGACCGACGTCCCACGCTTGCTGGTCTTGCCCCCCGACTTCATCTTCGAGGCCGGCTTTCCGCGCGAGTACGATTGCGAGTAGGTCTTTCCCCCGCGCCAGACGGTCGCGGTCAACTCCGACGAGAGCGCATTGACGACCGACGAGCCCACCCCGTGGAGGCCGCCCGCCACCTGGTAGCTCTTGCCCTCGAACTTGCCGCCCGCGTGAAGGGTGGTGAGGATCAGCTCGAGCGCCGACTTCTTGAACTTTGGGTGAGTGTCGACGGGGATGCCGCGCCCATTGTCCGTGATCGTTGCTCCGCGGTGATCGGCATCCAGGGCCACCTCGATGCGCGAGGCGTGCCCGTTGATCGCTTCGTCGACCGCGTTGTCGAGAATCTCCCACAGCAGGTGATGGTAGCCGTGAGCGTCGGTCCCTCCGATATACATCGCAGGCCGTTTGCGAACCGGCTCCAGCCCTTCGAGAACGTCGATATCTTTGGCGGTGTACGCCACTACTCCTCCGGGAACACGGGTATCTCAGGTTCCTGATAGACTTCGCCTTCGACGAGACCGCGCGTGAAGAGTTGGAACCCTTTCCCCCCCCGCGACACGACTTCGTACTTGCGAAGCGTGATCTTGTATTCGCTGCCGCCGTCTCGCTGTGCGATCAACGCATCGTCGTCATACGACAGCACGCGCGCGGCCAAGACCTCGTCGTCCTTCTGCAGCTTGATCAACATGACACCCCGCCCGGCGCCCGCGAGCAAAGACACATCATCCGCTTCGCAGACCAGCGCCCGGCGCTGCTTGGTCACGCACGCGATACAGTCCTCTGCGAAAACCGGAGCCACGTAGATGACCTCGTCGCCCTGCTTGGGCCGGGTGAACTTGCGACCGGATCGCGTCGAAGGTTCCCGATGGCTGCGAAGCGAGAATCGCAATGCGAGGCCCGCACGCGTGACCGCGACGGCGTATGGCTCCTCGGGCTCCTCGGACCCCTCGGTCGGGGCCGGCACATCGAGGAATCGAGGATCGAAGCCCATGGCTCCGACGACGCGCTCGCCGTCCGCCATCTTGAAGAGGGTCTGAAGCGGGGTGCCATGACCGGTCGTCGCCGCGATGTCGACCATGCGGCTCACGTAGCAAACCCCGTGGTTGCTGAAGAACGCGACCGTGCTCTTGGTGGACCCAGCGAGCACCGCAAGCACTCGGTCACCCTTCCGCACGCGCGTCGAGGCGACGTCCTTCACCCGCTGCTGCCGCTTGACCCAGCCTTGCTCGGTCACGACCACCATCGCGTCCTCGTCGACGATGAAGGCCTCCGCATCGAACTCCGGCTCATCGAGCTTGCCCGTGATCCGGGTGCGACGCGGATCGGCATAGTTGGAAGCGAGCTCTTGGAGCTCCGCTCGGACCAGCTTCCAGCGTGCCGCCGGGCTCTTGAGGAGCTTCTGGACGCGGAGCGCTTCCTTTTGTTTCTGAGCCAATTCGCTCCGAATCTCGAGGATTTGTAGCTTTGCGAGTCGATAGAGCTTGAGCTCGAGGATCGCGTCGACCTGAAGCTCGTCGAGCCCGAAGCGTTTCATCAGCTTCTGGGCGGCGTCCTGTTTTCCCTCGGACGCGCGAATGATCCGAATCGCTTCGTCGAGCGCGTCGAAGACGAGGACGAAGCCATCGAGGATGTGGATCCGCTTGAGGAGCTGGTCGAGCTCGAATTCGAGACGCTTGGTGACGACCTCCATCCGGAAGTCGAGGAAGTGCCGAAGAATGGCCTTGAGACCGATTCGCTGAGGGGCCGCCACCTCGGGATTCGCCGTGGGAACCAGACATGTCAGGTTCACCTGCACGTTCGTCTGAAGTGGTGTGTGCTTGTAGAGGTACGCCATGATGAATTGCGGATCGGCGTCCTTCTTCATCTCGCAGACGATGCGGCAATCGTCGGTGCTCTCGTCGCGCACGTCGACCAGCACCGGCAGCTTCCTCGCGATGATGACCTCGGCGATTTTCTCGACCACCGCACTGCGCTCCACCGAGTACGGGATCGAGTGAATCACGATCGTCGGAGCGTCACCCCGGGACTTCTCGATTTTCCACTCTCCGCGAAGCTTGAGCGAGCCTTGCCCGTTTTCATAGGCTGCCAAGAGCTCGGCGGTGCTGCTGATCAGCTCACCACCAGTGGGGAAGTCGGGGCCCTTGACCAATTTCATGAGTTGCTTGGTGCTCAGGTCTCCGTCGATGAGGGCCACACAGCCTTGAATCACCTCCGCCAAATTGTGAGGTGGAATCGAGGTTGCCATCCCAACGGCAATGCCTTGCGAGCCATTTACCAATAGGTTCGGAAAGCGAGCGGGCAGGACGATCGGCTCGAACAGCCGCCCGTCGTAGTTCGGCCGGAACGCGACTGTCTTCTGCCCGAGCTCGATCAGGAGCTCGTCGGCGAGCTTTTGAAGGCGAGCCTCGGTGTAGCGCATCGCCGCCGCCGAGTCGCCGTCCGGCGAACCGAAATTGCCGCGGCCGTCGACCAGCGGCGCCCGCATCATGAAAGACTGCGCCATGCGGACCAGAGCGTCGTAAATCGCGGTGTCGCCGTGGGGGTGGAACTTGCCCATCACATCGCCGACGATGGCCGCCGACTTCCGGTGCTTGACGTCGCTTCGCAGGTGCAGCTCGTGGTACATGGTGTACAGGATCCGACGCTGCACCGGCTTCAACCCGTCTCGGACGTCCGGTAGCGCCCGCGACGTAATGACACTCAACGCGTAGTTGAGATATCTGCGCTGGGCTTCGACCACGAGCGAGGCATCCTCGATGCTGTCCATCGGGAGCTCGATCTGCGGAGGCCCCTTCTTCTTCCGACGCCGCGCCATCCAAAAACCTGCTCGCATGTAGCAGCCTCCCAAAAGGCGGGGCAACTAAAGCGGCTTCAAAAACTCGAAAGGGGCTAAGATTCTTCGCGCACAGGCCAGAGATGATTGACCGGTCGTGCGCCCTTCCCGACGGCGAAGGCATGCGCCAGCGCACCGGTGAGCCAGGCCTTGGCACCATGGACGGCAGTCAGGATGTCCTGGCCGAACGCGAGCCGGGTGGCGATGGCAGCGGAGAGCGCGCACCCGGTTCCGTGAAAGCGACCGAGGACGACTTTGGAAGCGCTGAGCTCAGTGACTTCCCCATCGACGAGGAGCAGATCGGTACCTCGGGCCGAGCCCTCGAGGTGACCGCCTTTGACGAGAACGGCCCGCGTCCCGAGAGCGGCAATCCGTTCGGCTGCTTTTCGGGCGTCTTCGAGGGTACGCACCGGTATATCGGCCAAGAGGCCAGCCTCTGGCGCATTCGGCGTGACGAGCGTAGCGCGCGGAATGACCGCGTCCCGGTATGCGTTCACCACATCGCCCTTCGAAATGGGCCTCCCGCGCGTGGGAAACCAGACGGGGTCCACCACCCAGGCGAAGCGCGTCCCTTCCATGACGGACCCGAGCACCCGGACCACATCCGACGAACCGAGCGCGCCGGTCTTGGCCGCAGTAGGGCTGATGTCCCGGAGCAAGGTCGCGAGCTGCGCCCGAACCAGATCCGGCGAGAGCAGCTCCACGTCGTCCACCGCATCGGTATTCTGCATCGTGATCAGGGTCGGCACGGCTACTGCGTACGCGCCATGCTGGTGAATCGTCTTGAGGTCCGCTTGCAGCCCGGCGCCCCCCGACGGGTCGGAGCCGGCAACCGTCAAGACGATTGGGGGGGTGTTGCTCATGGAAAACCGAGCGTCCGTGCGCTGTGCAGCGCGCTCCACTTGCGGTCGAACCTCATATCGGAAGACTATACTCCATGAGCGTCATCTCCGCCGAAGACCCGCATCCCAGAAAACGCATCGCCGTCGAGGACAGCGAGATCTCGTTCGTCGACACCGGCGGAGACGGGCCCATCGCAGTCTTTCTCCACGGGAATCCCACCTCGTCGTATCTGTGGCGCAACGTGATCAAAGAAGTCGCTCCCATCGCGCGCTGCCTTGCTCCGGACCTCGTCGGAATGGGTGACTCGGGCGAGAGCTCGACGGGGTATCGATTCGTGGACCATCGCCGCTACTTGGACGCCTGGTTCGATGCGGTCGTCGGAAGCGAGCCGGTCTTCTTGGTGATCCATGATTGGGGGTCAGGCCTGGGGTTCCACTGGGCAGAGCGGCACCGCACGCAAGTCCGGGGAATCGCCTACATGGAGGCCATCGTTCAGCCGATTCGAAGTTGGGACGACTGGGCGGCGCCGGCGCGCAAGATCTTCCAAGCGATGCGGTCCCCGGCGGGAGAAGAGATCATTCTCGACAAGAACGTGTTCATCGAACGCATCCTGCCGTCGTCGATCATGCGAACACTCAGCGACGAGGAGATGACGCACTACCGAGCGCGTTTCACCGAGCCGGGCGAATCGCGCCGCCCCACCCTCACCTGGCCGCGCCAAATCCCGATCGGCGGTGAGCCCAAGGACGTCCACGACATCGTAGAGACCTACGCGAAGTGGCTGCAATCCAGCGCCTCGCTGCCCAAGCTCTTCATCAACGCCGATCCCGGCATCGTCTTGATCGGCCCCCAGCGCGAGTTCGCTCGGCAGCTCCCCAACCAGGAAGAGATCACGGTGAAGGGTCTGCACTTCATTCAAGAGGATTCGCCGAGCGAGATCGGCCAAGCGGTCGCTGGATTCATCCAGGCGCAGGCCTGAGCGCTAAGGCAATGCCGCGGGATTGATCCACTCCTCGGGCGGCGGCGTACATTTGGGGTTCTTCCCCGCCGCGCGTGCCTTCTTGTACGCCTCCATCGCCTTCGGAAGGTTGGCTTGAAGCCTAGCGATACGAGTTTCGTCCGCAGGGTGCGTCGATTGCCACTGGGCGGGCGCTGTCCCGCCCACCTTTGCCATCTTCTGCCAGAGAGCGACGGCCTCGGCCGGATTGAAGCCTGCCTCTGCCATGAAGATCTGGCCAACCTCGTCCGCTTCGCTCTCGTGCTTCCGGCTGTAGGGCAAAATCACGCCGTACTGGGCCCCCACGCCGAGCCCACTGACGATCAAGTCGTGGTACTTCGGTGACGTCGCACCCGCCGCGACCGACGCGGTGTTGAGGGCCGTATCCGCTAGGACCGACTGCGACATCCGTTCGTTGCCGTGGCGCAACAAGACGTGCCCGACTTCGTGGCCGAGGACCGCCGCGAGCTGCCCCGGCGTCGTTGCGACATCGAGCATGCCGGTATGGACCCCGATCTTGCCGCCAGGCAACGCAAACGCGTTCGGCGTTGGATCCTCGAACACGAGCACCTCCCAACGGCCATCGGCTGGTCCGTGCGCCTTTGGAATGACCCCTAGAATGGCACCGACCACGCAGGTCACGTACTCGTTGACCGCCGGATCCCGATTGAGCTTTTCCTCCTGCTTCAAGCTGGTAAACGCGGCAATGCCCATCGCGTCCATCTTGTCGTCGGGGAAGAGCGTCAGCTGCTTCCGCCCCGTCATCGTCGTCGAACAGCCTGCCGTCCAGAGCGACAACATCAGTATCCAAAGCCTGATTCTCACGTTGTGGACTCTAGCGCCATGCTAGGCTCCCCGCATCCATGGCTCCAAGAGGTCAGTCCGAATTCCCGAGCACCCGGATGCGTCGGAACCGACGCTACGATTGGGTGCGCCGCCTCACCCGCGAGTCTCATGTAACGCCCGATGATCTCATCTGGCCCGTGTTCGTTCAAGACGGCCGGGGCGTGCGAACACCAGTTCCCTCGATGCCCGGAGTCGAACGCTTGAGTATCGATCTCGTGGTGAAGGCGGTGGGTGAGGCCAAATCTCTCGGCATCCCAGCGGTGGCAGTGTTTCCGGTGACGCCGCCGGCCCTCAAGACAGCCGACGGCACAGAGGCCACCAACTCGGACAACCTCGTGTGCCGCACCGTTCGCAGCATCAAGGAAGCGCACGACGGCATCGGCGTCATCTGCGACGTCGCTCTAGACCCGTACACCACACATGGGCAGGATGGCATCGTCCGTGACGCAGAGGTGGTCAACGACGAGACAGTGCAGGTTCTGTGTCGGCAAGCCATCGTGCAGGCACAAGCCGGCTGCGACGTGATCGCTCCAAGCGACATGATGGACGGCCGGATCGGAGCGATCCGCAACGCGCTCGACACGGAGGGGCTCGATCGGGTGAGTCTGCTTGCCTACTCGGCCAAGTACGCCTCCGCATTCTACGGCCCGTTCCGCGACGCGGTTGGCTCTGCTCAAAGCCTCGGCAGCGCGGACAAGCGCACCTATCAAATGGACCCAGCCAACTCCGACGAAGCGCTGCGTGAAGTTGCCCTCGACGTGGCAGAGGGCGCAGATATGGTCATGGTCAAGCCGGGCATGCCCTACCTCGACATCGTGCGCCGGGTGAAGGAGTCCTTCGGGCTTCCGACCTTCGCGTACCAAGTCAGCGGCGAATACGCGATGTTGCGCGGGGCTGCGGATCAGGGCTGGCTCGATTGGGACAAAGTCCTGCTCGAGAGCATGTTGTCGTTCAAGCGTGCCGGAGCGGATGGGGTATTGACCTACGCGGCCCTTGAAATCGCGAGACTTCTGGGCGGCTGAGCACCATCGTAGCCGGAATGCGCCGACGGGACCTTGGGTTGCCCGGGCGCGGCGCATGTGCCAAACCGGCGGCTCTGAAACTGAGGAGTCCCTGAATGTACCGATGTCAGCTTTGCAATCGAGTGTCGCGCCCAGGAGAGCGAGCGACGAAGTTGGTGACGGAACGTCGGCCTGCCGAGTACCCGAGCCGCGGGAAAGCACAGAAGGGGCGCGCAGGGAGCAAGTCGAAGTTCCAGGACGATCCCGGCGGCGCCGGTTACGAAATCGCCAAGGAACGCATCGCCTGTCCCGCATGCGCGCAAGAGTTCTTGGCGAAGGAAGCCGCCGCGGAAGCCGAATCGCTCGCCATCTAGCGAAACACCGGCAGTCCGGAATGTGGTAAGTCGGCCCGATGGATTGGCCGATCGCTATCGTCGTGATATCCGTCGCCACGGGCGCGACACTGGGCCTCGTCGCTCCGGGGCGTGGCCGCCTCCTCGACGCCGTCCGAACCTTTGCCATCGTGTCGTCCGTAGCCGTCGTGGTCGGAAGGCTGATTCCCGACGCTGTGGCATCAGAGGGCCCACGAGTCCTGATCGCGGTTGCGGTTGCATTCCTCGTGCCGTGGCTCATCGAACGAGCCGCAAACGAGGACCCCGAGCACGATCATTCCTCCACGATGGGTCTCGAGTTGAGCTACTGGGGTTTGATGATTCACAAGCTCGGTGACGGCTTTGCGCTGGGCACTTTCAGCGGCGACGGACAGGCGGGGCATCATCACGGCGACGTGCTGACGGCGATCGCTGCACACTCGGTGCCGGTCACGGCGTTGATCACGCTCGCGTTCACATCCGCCCACGGTCGCACGAGTGCCATCCTACACGCGTTTGGCTTGGCCGTGGTCGGCTCGCTGGGGGTCGTGCTCGCGCAACAGACCTCCCTCGGGATCTGGCTGGGCGGCCAGGCGTGGATCGAGGCAGCCGTGAGCGGCCTCTTGCTTCACGTGGTGACCCACGACTGGGCTCACGAGCACGAGCGCCCCGCTCTCCCCGGCTGGCCGCAAGTCGTGGCGATCGCGGCCGGCGTCGGCGTGTTGCTGCTCGGACGCTAAGCGCCGAGAAGCTCGTCGCAAGCCGCCAGCCCTCGCTCGAGGCCGCGAGCTCCAGACCCTCGAACACCGACGCCGCTCGCAACGACTGCGGCCCGACGCCGCGTCCCGCGAGCACGCCGAGGGTCGGTTCCCATCCGAGGTTGGTGTGTGCGAAGTCCGTTGCCTACGAAAGCAACCCGGGAACTGCCGTGCCGACCGTCGTCCAAGTCATAGCGGCGTGACCCCTGCGTACTGAATGCCGGTGAGCTGTGCGATCTCGCGCTTCCATGTCGTGAGGTCGCTCGCCACGAACTGATCGAGATGGGCATGTCCGCAACCACGCGCCAGCACTTGCATCAACTCCACGGTTGCCGTGAGGTAGTTGCAGAGCTGCTGCGCCGATCTCGCGATGTCCAGGCGAGCACGCAGATGCTCCTGCTGCGTTGCGATGCCGACGGGACAGTTGTTCGTTTGGCAAGCGCGCATACCAAGGCAGCCAATTGCTTGAATTGCGGAATTGGAGATCGCGACCGCGTCGGCGCCCAGGGCGAGTGCCTTCACGAAATCGCTCTCGGTTCGAAGCCCGCCCGTGATGACCAAGGTCACTTCCGGACGATGACGCGCGTCGAGATGGCGCCGCGCGCGAGCCAATGCAACCATCGTGGGAACCGAGATGTTGTCCTTGAATATCTTGGGCGCAGCGCCCGTCGCGCCGCCACGTCCATCGATGATGAGGTAGTCGACGCCCACCTCGAGGGCGAAGTCGATATCCGCCTCGATGTGCTGCGCACTCATCTTGAAACCAACCGGAACGCCGCCGGTCACCTCGCGAACTTCGTCGGCAACTCTCCGGAAGTCCGACGGAGCATCCAAATCCGTGAAGCGGGAAGGGCTGATCGCAGGTTGCCCCGGCTCGAGCCCTCGAACCGCCGCGATTTCGGCGCTCACTTTCTTGCCTGGGAGATGCCCCCCCGTTCCCGTCTTTGCGCCCTGTCCGGCTTTGAAGTGAAACGCTTGGCACTTCTTGACCTTGTCGAGGCTCCACCCGAAGCGCGCCGAAGCGAGCTCGTAGAAGTAGCGAGAGTTGCTCTGCTGCTCCTCGGGAAGCATCCCTCCTTCTCCCGAGCAGATTCCGGTGCCCGCCATTTCGGCTCCCTTGGCGAGCGCAATCTTGGCCTCTCGGCTCAGGGCGCCGAAGCTCATGTCACTGACGAACAGCGGAATGTCGAGGTGCAGTGGCCTCTTCGCGTTGGGTCCGATCACGACTTCCGACCCGACCGGGGCATCATCGAGCAGCGGCTTTCGCGCAAGCTGCGCAGTCAAAAGCAGCACGTCTTCCCAGCAGGGAAGCTGCTGGCGGGGAACACCCATCGCGGAGACGGGACCGTGATGGCCCACGTTCTCGAGCCCATTGCGCGCCAGCTCTCGAATGTGCCCATTGAACGGCTCCTCGGGGGTTCCATGCACGTCGGCGTAGAGACCCAGATAGCTCTCTCGATCGTAGGGCTGCGGAGACTTCTCGGCCCAAGCGCGGATCTCCGATTCGTCGACGAGCACCGCGTCCGCGTCGTGATCGACCCACGCGCGGAATTTCTGCAACGCCTCGGCGTTGTTGTAGGAGCTGACGCCCGTGTCGCATCGGTAGTCCCAACCATGCAAGCCACAGATCAGGTTGTCGCCTTCGACCCGGGCGTCCGCCATCAGCGCGCCACGGTGCAAGCACCGGCCGTATAGGACGGACACCTCATCGCCGTACCGAAGCACGACCAAATCGACGTCCGCAACCAAGGCATACGCGGGCTCGCGATCGGAGAGATCGGTCCACTTGGCGACGACGACCTTGTTCGGTGTTCTTATCTGGGTGACTGTCATGCTTGGTCCTACGTCAAATGAGCGCTGAGTCAGCCAGAATTTCGACGGTCGCAGGACCATCATGCGCGAGCGCTTCGGCAAACGCGCCTTCCAGCTCGTCCGCGGCGGTGACGCGAAGCCCCATGGCACCGCAGAGCTTTGCGTACTGGGCAAAACTCGGATTGTGGAGCGACGTCTGCCACACGTCGTAGTCCGCACTGCGCTGCTCTTTGCTGATCTTGCCGAGCTCACCATTGTTCAGAAGGATGTGGGTGATGTTCATCTGATACTTCACGGCCGTCGTGTACTCGGCCATGTACTGCCCAAAACCTCCGTCGCCCGTCACCGCGATGACCTTCCGTCCGCTGAAGCGGGGGTCACCCTCCTGAGTCGCTGCCCATGCTCCCATCGCGGCCGGGTAACCAAACCCGATCGAGCCCAGATAGCCGCTCATCAGCACGGATTGCCGTTTGCACTCGAAGTAGCGACCAAACGAGTATGTGTTGTTCCCCACGTCTACGGCGATGATCGCGTCGTCGGGAGCCGTTGCGGTCAACGCCGCGAAGATAGCCGCCGAGTGCACGCCGTGGGTCCCGGTTTCGCGGAGACGCCGACGCTTTTCGTCCCGCCAAATCTTCCACCGTTCGCGCACATCGGGTCGCTGATCGATCGCGTGAACGGACCGGAGACGCGCGTGCAACAGGCGGGCGGTCACTCCAATCTCGCCCCAGACCGGAACCGTAACGGAATGGAACCGACCGAGGGTCATCGGATCGTAATCGACTTGTACGATCGGCTTGTAGCTCGTGATGCCGGTATGGTTGCTGAAGCTCGCACCCAGGACGATCAACAAGTCGGCTTCGTTCATGAACCAACTGGCGACCGGGGTCCCGCTGCGACCCAGCACGCCGCAGCCGAGCGGATGCTCGTCGGCGATGAGACCCTTGCCCTTGAACGTCGTCATGATGGGCGCGTTGAGCCGTTCGGCCAGCGCAACGACCGGGGCCATCACGAAACGGGCTCCGTGCCCCACGATGATCACGGGACGCTTCGCGGCGGCGATTCGCTCTGCCGCCTGGTCAAGCGCGTCCTCAGGGGGTGCGATCCCCCGCGCCGCGATCCGGCCTTGCGGAGACCCGGCCTTCGTCTCGGGCGCCTCGACGACTTGCACGTCGTCCGGGAGCACCATGTGCGAAACGCCCTGTTCGAGAATCGCGTGTTTGCACGCCAGACTCGTGATCTCGGCGAAGTCGGAGGCTTTCGCGGCCGCCGCCGTGTACTTCGCCACGCCGCCGAACGCGGCGGCCAGGTCGACCTCTTGGAAGGCGCCCCGCCCGATCAGATGCGTTGGGACTTGCCCTGTGAGCGCGATCACCGGAGCGCGATCGACGTGCGCGTCCCAAAGCCCCGTGAGGAGATTGGTAGCCCCGGGTCCTGCAATCGCAAAGCACGCAGCCGGGCGGCCGGTCAGCTTCCCATATGCCGATGCTGCGAACGAAGCAGCTCCCTCGTGACGGATGCCAAAGTAGCCGAGCGCTCCCTCGATTTCCTGTCGCCGCATGGCTTCGGCAAACCCGAGGTTCGAGTGTCCGACCATGCCCCAAACCCAGCGTACGCCCCAATTGATCAGCGTCTCGACCATCACGTCGCTGCTCGTGCGAGCGCGTGGCTCTTCCTCGGGCAACGCGACGTAGATTCCGTCGTCGCGCATCTCCACGGGGAATGTGGCAACCCCATCGTCGAATCCTCCGGGCGGCTTTCCCGTGAGCGGATGGAAGTCCCACCCGTGCCATGGACAGCGCAGCCAGCCGCCCTCGATCGAACCTTCGCCAAGAGGCCCGCCCTGGTGCGGGCACTTGTTGTCGAGCGCCGCGTACTGACCGTCAAAGTGCGTCAAGCAGAGGGTTCGGTGCTGACACGTGACGGGTTTGACTCGCCCTTCCGGCAGCTCCTCGATCCCGAGAACTTTGAGCCAGGTGGCATTCTCGCTGCTCATGCAGAAGCCTTTCGATGCGCCGAATCGTTTCACGACCCCGCCGCGGATGTAAAGGACGTCTATTGGGGCGAGATGTTACAGACTACCCGCAAGCCGCTCGACGGCTTCAGAGTCGATGCCGTCGTCCTCGACGAGCGCTTCGGCGTCTTCCTCACGAAGCCTGACCACACCGACGTTCTCTGGCCGATGTCCCTTCTTGTCGGCGTAGAAGGCGCGGATCTTGTCCATGTCCGCGCGATAGTCCCCGGTGAGTCGGATCGCTGGTCCAATGCCTCCCACCTTCTTGCCAAAGTCGAGAAACGACAGGACCACCGGCACGTCCGCGCCGCGCGCGATGTGGTAGAAGCCAGACTTCCAGTAATCGACATGCGAGCGCGTGCCTTCGGCGGGCACCATCAAGACCAGCGCGTCGTTTTTCCCGAAGTGTTCGATCATCTGTCCAACGACACCCCCGGGTTGATGGCGCACGATCGGAATTCCACCCAGGAGCTTGAAGAAGGATCCGAATGGCGGTTTGAAGAGCGTGTGCTTGCCCATCCATCGGACCGGGATGTCGTACACGAACGCCATCGCCAGCATGAACGGTAAGTCCCAGTTCGAAGTGTGCGGCGACGCGATGATCACGTACCGCTCGAGCGCCGGACGCTTGCCGTCCGTCTTCCAACCGGCGACCCGAAGGAACGTCTGACCTATCCATTCTTTGAGCATTGACTCGCGCCGCCTTCCGCCCGGACGGTTCTCTGTCGGTATTACAGACCTGGGGCCTGGTTACGAGCAATCGACCCGGTGGTGACAGAACTTTTACAATCGACCGCGGCCGAGCAACCCTGTAATTTCCCCGAACCGATGGGATCGACGAGCCGCCCGAGGAGGCCCCGATGAAGCTTTACACGAATCTGTTCTCACCGAACGCGCGCAAGGTGCACGCCGTCGCCGCGGAGCTGGGCATCGAGCTCGAAACCCAAACGCTCGACCTCCGCGCGGGCGAACAGCGAACGCCCGAGTACCTCGCACTCAACCCAAACGGCAAGGTCCCCACTCTCGTCGACGGTGACACCGTGCTCTGGGAATCGAACGCCATCATCTGTTACCTCGCCGGCAAAGGCGATACCGCCCTCTGGCCAAAATCCGCGCAGCGTTACGACATCCTTCGGTGGATGTTCTGGGAGTCGAACCACTTGACCAATGCGCTCAACCGCATTTTCGGTCAGAAGTTCTTCAACCGCGACAACCCAGATCAAGACATCATCGAACGCGCCAACAAGGACTTCCGCAAGTGCGCGACCATTCTGGACGCGAACCTCGCGAAGAATCGCTTCGTCACCGGTGACACGCTCACGCTCGCCGACTTCGCGATCGGCGTGGACTTCGGTTACACCCAGGCCTTCGATCTTCCGGTTGACGGCCTCGATCATTTGCATCGCTGGTGGTCGGCTCTCTCCGAGACCCGGTCCGGCCGCCTCTTGCTACCCGGCTAACATTGAGGCTCGCCCCCGCTCCCTGCGCCGCCCATCGCGAGCCATCCTCCTCCGTCGATTCGACGTACGGAGGGGCACGGCGGGGCACGATGGGGGGCGGAGTCGACGTAGCAAGTGACAATCGGCACGCGTGAAACTCGCTCCGATTGGCGCGCGCTCCGAGGCGAGGCTTGCGTGGCCCCCGGCGCCAAGCCCAACCGGCCACCTTTGCAAGCCGAGCCGTTCGACGCAGCCCCGCGTCGCGCCCCGCCGTGCCCCTGGGACTCCCGGCGCTCAATCCACCGGCACCACCTCGACCAGAATCCCGTTCAGCTTTGCCATTCCTGAAAAGTACTCGAGCTGGTCGGGGCCGTCCGCTGCGAGGAGGTTTGCGTTGGCTCCCTTGGTCTTGCTCGCCACGCTCAATCCGTCGGCCGCTTGATGCCCCCAGCCATGCGGAAGGGCGACGGCTCCCACCATCATCTCGTCGGTGAGCTGCACAGGCAATCGAACTGACGCCACACTGCTGCGCACTTCGACCATGGCGCCCGATTCCACACCGACCGTTTTGCCATCCTGCGGGTTCATGTAGAGGTAATTCGTCGAGCGTTTCCCTTCCACGAATCGAGGGAGGTTGTGCAGCCAGCTATTGTGGCTGTGCGGCTCACGCTTGCTGATCAGCTTGAGCTTGTCGCGCTGCGCCCGCTCCCGTTCGAAGGCCGCTTCGAGCTTTCCGGCGGCTTCGACGAAATCGGACGGGGCGAGGTCGACCAGGCCATCATCGGTCACCACCCTCTTGCCGAGGAAGTCCGCTCCGTGGTTCGGTTCGAGAAGCCGTCCGTGAGGATCTTTTCGAAGCCTCTTCAACGAGCCGAGTCGAAACGCGCGCGCCATCAAGCCCAAGAAGCGTTCGGGTGTGAGCCTCAACCGGCCGCCGAGTATCGGAACTTTTCCAAGCCCTGCCCACGTGGTGAAGAACCCGTTGGCTGCGCGCGACCCGAAAAGCGTCGACCCGCACGCATGCGCGAGCTGCAACAAGATCATCGTCTCATCGCGTTGCTCGCCATCGAGCGGAAGCAGTGCATCGGTGTACTGCACATAGGGAATCGGTTGGACGCCCATCAGGGACTGAAACACGAATGGCAAATCCGCTCGCTGCAACGCGCTGGTGCCCGGTAGAATGTAGTGCGCATGATTGGCTGTCTCGTTTCGGAAGATGTCGATCACGACGAGGAGCTCGAGGGCCTTGAACGCTTCCTCGAGCCGGCCGTTGCTGTTGGGGACCGTGAGAAGAGGATTCCCGGAGACACAGACGAGCGCCCTGACCTGTCCTTCACCCGGCGTGAGAATCTCGTCCGCCATGAGCCCCGCAGGGAAGGTGTCCGCCACCGACGGGAGCCGACCGATGCGCGAAAGGTCCTTTCGCATCGTGTGCCCGCCCTTGCTCGCGTACTTCGGGAAATCCTTGATGTAGCCGTGGCCTACCAGGGTCCCGCCGAGCCGATCGAGATTCCCGGTGATCGCGTTGATCGCCTCCTGAATCCAAAATGCAAGCGTGCCCTGACTTCCCTGATTGACGCCGGTCGACAAGAAAAGCGCCGCACCGTCGGCCTGAATGTACGCGTCGACCATCGACCGCAGCGTATCGGCCGAAATGCCGGTCACCTCCGCCGTTCGCTCCGGTGACCAGGGCTCGGATACGTTTTGCAGCGCTTCGAGCCCCTTCATGTAGCGACCGACGCGCTCGTGATCGATAGCATTCCGATTCACGATTTCGTGGAGGAAGCTCAGCAGGAAATACACGTCGGTGTCCGGACGGATGAACACCTGAGTCCCCATTTGCTTTGCCGTCTCCGTGCGCCGTGGATTCACCAGGAAGACTTTGCCGCCCCTCTTCTCGATGGCCCGCAATCGCCGAACCGGGTCCGGAAGCTGCATGAAGCTCGACCGGGACACCGCTGGGTTCGAGCCGATCATGATCAAGCACTGGGTGCGGTCGACGTCGGGAAAGGGCTGAATGAACGGGAACCCATAGACTCGTTGGGCGGCAGCGAATTTGTTGTTGCAGTCCTGTGAGCCCGTCTGAAAGAGATTGCGCGAACCGAGGCCTTGCAGGAACCCCGAGGTGAGGATCGGGGGCAGCAAACTAAACGAAATCGGATTGCCGAGATAGGCGGAAACCGAATCGCCGCCGTGCTCTTTCACCAGTTGCCGCACCTTCGCGCCGATCTCGTCGAGCGCCTGCTCCCAGCTGATCTCTTCGAAGCGTGAACCCACTCGCTTCAACGGAACGCGCAAACGGTCCGGCGAATGTTGGATTTCGTGGTAGCGGAGGCCCTTGACGCAGGAATAGCCTTTGCTGACGACGTGATCAGGATCGGGATCGAGCGCAATGACCCGGTCGCCCTCGATGGTGGCTTTGAGTCCGCAAGTCGCCTCGCAAATGCGGCAGAACGTGAGCTCGGTTCGGATAGACACGGCGGCAAAGGTGCCAGGCCCTGCGCGCCCGCACAAGCACGACCGGACAGCCCCGCCGAGTCCTGCTACATCGAACTCTTCGGGAGGTGCGAGCGATGAACGAGCTTTTCTTATCGGTGATGATGATTTCGATCGCGGCCGTAGGCTGCGGCAGCAGCAGCGGCAGTGGCGCAGGTGGTGCGGGCGGCATGGCCGGAACCGGCGGTCAAGGCGGCATGGCTGGGATTGGCGGTGAAGGCGGCACGGGCGGTAGCCAGCCCAAGTGCACGACCCCACAGACGATGCTTCGCTGCGACAAGGTGCTCAACATCGCCCACCGTGGCGGACGTCGCATTCGGCCCGAGCACACCTTGCTGGCCTACGATCAGGCTCTGATCGATGGCGCCGACATCCTCGAGCTCGATGTGCACGAGACGCTCGATGGCGTACTCGTCGTGATGCACGACGGCGTCGTGGACCGAACGACGAACTGCACCGGCCCGATCAAGGAGAAGACCCTCGCGGAGCTTCGGCAATGCGATGCGGGCTACAACTTCACTCGGGACGACGGGGCGACGTATCCATACCGCGGCGCGGGTCTAGTGGTGCCGACGATGGAAGAGGTCTTCGATCGCTACCCCGACACACCGTTCGTCATCGAGGTCAAACAATCCGACCCACCGATCGTCGACCACTTCGTCGAGGTGATTCGTGAGCACGGCGTCGAAGACAAGATGACCGGCTCGGCGTTTTCGGATGAGGTCCTCGCCCAACTTCGCATCGCGGCGCCGGAGATCCCCACCAACACCGGCGTCAACGAGACCCTGGTCTTCTGGGGCTATTCGTTCAGCGAGCTCGACCCTTCCTACGACCCGCCCGCGGAGTTCCTTCAGGTACCGACGCAGTACGACATCGGTGACCGCGTGGTCGACGTCCTGCATCCGGGCTTCGTCCCCCGAGCGCACGAGCTCGGCATGTACGTCCACGTTTGGACGATCAACGACGAGGAAGAGATGCGCTTCCTGATCACGACGTACGGCATCGACGGCATCATGACCGACGACCCGCCGTTGCTGAGCCAGGTGATCGACGACCTAGGCGTGGGGGACTGATGTATTCCTAGGGGCAGGCCTCGGTGCTGCAATGACAAACGCACTTGAACGGCGGCGCGCCTGGATCGGGAACGCCGACGCAGCTTCCATAAACTTCTGTCCCGCCCGGTCCGCAGAAGCTCCGGCAAGGGGTGTCGCAATCGTAGATTTCAAACGGGTTGCAGTCCGGTCCGAGCGCGCAGGATCCCACACCGCCCGCGCCTCCGGCCCCCCCAGAGCCTCCCGCGCCTCCGGCCCCACCGGAGCCTCCGCTACCGCCAGAGCCGGCAGCACAATCGCAGACGCCTCCCGCACTGAGGTTGCAGAACAGCTCTTGCCCACTGGGGCAGCTGTTCCCTTGGTCGATGCAAGCCTGGATATCGGTGCAGCCGACAATCGGGGCCCCGTTGCCGCACGCGATCCCGACGATCCCCAATAGCAACCCGCCCGCCACCATGTATACCTTCATGCGCGCGACCCTAGACCGAAGCAGGCGCGAAGATCCATACGTAATTGATTGCGCCGTCCCGCCGCAGCGACACGGACACGAGGGCCGACGTGCATGGCCTACGCGCTCGGAAAGTTCTCGACCAGGAGCTGCAGCGCGTCGTGCGTGGTGAAGATGCCGATGATCTTGATGCCTTCGACGATGATCGCAGACCCATACTTGTGCTCGAGCATCGCGTCCAGCACGGCGAAGAGCGGCGTGTCCTTGGACACGGTGTACGCCTCTTGGGTCATCGCTTCCTCGACCGTGGTCTTGTCGGGGTTGACCTCGTTGAGCCCGGCGATCAGTCCGAGGTCGCGGTCGCTGACAATGCCGTAGAGCTCGCCGCCGTGCAGCACGGGCAGGTGCCGGATGCCGTGCTTCTCCATCAGTTTCTGAGCGAACGTGATCGTCTGCTCGCTCCCCACGGTGTGGGGCACGGGCGTCATGTACTCAGCGATCGGCGCGGTCTTGTCCATGCGGCGAGCTGTACCACAGTCAGGCGCTTTCGCCACGCCCAACGCTTACGTCGCGCCGGTATTTGCGTCTAATCTGGCTGATCGCCCGGAGGGTCTGGCCGACCAACACAGGGGCCAGGCTCAGAGAGAGGACGAGCATCCACCCGGCAGGCCCGGGCTCCTCGGTGCCCAGGACCTCCGACAGGATCGGAACGTAGACCGCCGCAACGAGCAGGCCCAGGCAAAGGATCACTGCGGCCCAGATCCATGGATTGCGCGTCACTTCGTTGAAGACGAAGCCCGAGCGCGGCGAGACCATGTTGAAGACGTGGCCGAGTTGCGCGCCCATCAAAATTAGGAACGACACGGTGACCGCGCGCTTCACGTCCATCTCGAAGACCAGCATCGAGATCGCAAATCCCGCGAGAACCGCTGCGCTCATCACGACCCCGTATCCGAAGACCCGCGCCCAGTGCCGCCTGGTCAGGAGCGCCTCCGCCTTCGGGCGAGGTGAATGATCCATGATGTACGCACCGCTCTCCCCGACGCCCAGTGCGAGCGCCGGAAAGACATCGGTCACCAAGTTCAAGAACAGGATCTGCATCGGCAGGATCGGCAGCGGCGCATTGATCGCCGAGGCCACGCCGACCGTGAAGATCTCGCTCAAATTGCACGACAGTAGGTAGAACACGAAGGCTCGAATGTTCCGGAAGATGATCCGGCCTTGCCGAATGGCGACGACGATCGTCGCGAACCGATCATCTTGGAGAATCATGTCGGACGCTTCGCGCGCAACCTGGGTGCCTCGCTTTCCCATCGCGACGCCGATGTCGGACCGGCGCAGCGCCGGCGCGTCGTTGACCCCATCACCGATCATCGCCACTGTTTCGCCGTCGCCTTGAAAGAACTCGATCAGGCGGAGCTTCTGCTCGGGGTCGGTCCTCGCAAAGACGTGCGTCCCGCGGAGCTTGGCGGCGCCCTCCTCCCCCCATCGAGCAAGCCCTGAAGCTCCTCACCCGTGACGGCATGACTCTCGTGTCCGTCGCGGATGAGCCTCACCGCGGCAGCGACGTGCTCGGCGGTCGGCGCTTGGTCCCCGGTCACCATGACGACGTCGACACCAGCACGATGGCACTGTTCGATCGCTTCGACCACGTCCGATCGCGGCGGATCGGAGAGAGCGATCAGGCCGAGCAAGTTGAGGTCACGATACGGATCGTCTGCTTGCGTCTCGCCCAAGCGCTCCGCGACCGCAAGCATCCGCAGTCCGTCGGAAGCGATTCTGTGATTCTCCGTTCGCCACACGGTGAGGGTCGAGTCATCGAGCGGCTGCTCCCCGTCCGTGGTGCGCACCGCCACGCAGGCACCAAACACCGCCTCCGGAGCGCCCTTGACGATGACCCGCGTCTGGTCGCCGAGCCGGTGATGGGTCGCCATCATTTTGATGTCGGAGTCGAAGGCTTCCGTGGCGACCCTCGGTTCGTCGCGAAGCGCTTCGTTCTGCTCGAGCCCGATCTCGCGCGCCGCAAGCAAGAGGGCAAGCTCCATCGGGTCGCCAACTTGAACCTCCCGGCCGGATTCATCCGTTGCGATCGAGGCATCGTTACACAAGGCAGAAGCGACGACGAGCCGTGAGACATCGTCATCCGTTTCGGCGGGCTCGCCGGACACGGGAAAGGCCACGGTCGTCGGGTCTTTCGCACTTCGTCCCGGGACGACGACGCTGGTGACCTGCATCTTGTTCTCGGTCAGTGTGCCCGTCTTGTCGGTCAGGATGACACTGGTCGATCCGAGGGTTTCGACCGCGGACAATTGCTCGACCAGCGCATTGCGACGCGCCATTCGCAGGACGCCACGCGCCAACGCCAGTGTCGCGACGATCGGCAAGCCCTCGGGCACGGTGGCCACCGCGAGCGCGATCGCGGTCTTGATGACCTCGGTCGCCTCCTTCCCGCTGAAGGACCCGAGAATCCCGATGATGGTGACCAAGCCGATGCACAACCAGCCCATCACCTTCCCGAGCGCATCGATCCGCTTCTCGAGCGGCGTCTTCTTGTCGGGCTCCTTCTGCACCAGCGCCGTGATTCGACCGAGCTCCGTATTCATCCCCGTGCTCGCGACGACGCCTTCCGCACGCCCCTTGGTGACGGCGGTGCCCTTGAACAGCATGTTGCCTCGATCCGCGATGACCGTCTCCACGGGAAGTACGTCGATGGACTTCTCGACCGGCACCGACTCGCCGGTGAGCATGGATTCGTTTGCCTGCAGGCGCGATGCGGTAATCAACCGTACGTCGGCGGTCACCACGTCCCCGCCCTCGAACAAGACGATGTCGCCAGGAACCAGGTTCTGGGCCGGAACACGCTGCACCACACCGCCTCGCCGAACGGTGGTTTCCGTGCTTCCCAGCTCGCGAAGCGCCTCGGTGGACCGCACCGCACGAAGCTCGGTGATGAAGCCGATCAAGGTGTTGATCACGATCACCGCGACGATGGCGAAGCCCTCGAGTCGGTCGCCCAGCCCGAATGAGAGCGCAGCGCCTGCGACGAGCAAGTAGACCACGAAGCTCCGGAGCTGCCGAACGAGAATCGCCAGCCAGGAAGTCGGACGAAACTCGGCGAGGATGTTCTGGCCGAAACGTTCTTGGCGCAAAGCGGCCTCGGCTGAGCTGATGCCTTCGCTTTCAAGAACATCCAAGGCTTGCAGCACTCGCTCGTGCTCGACCGACCAAGGCGCAGGATTAGAGGCGAGCTGCAACGTAGGCAATGGCATCCTCGACATTGGCTATCTTGCCATAGTCTTCTTCGGGGATCTCGACACCGAGGGCCTTGTGAATCGCGTGAAGTCCAAGGTTCACGACGCGAAACGTGCGCTTCGGCGCACAATCGGCGCACAAACTGCGCCTCAGGCGCCAGGGTGACACCAAAAGCCGCGAGATGCGCCCTGGCACGCCCAATGCAGTACTGGTATCACCTCGGACCCTCAAAGGAGGAGATCATGAGCGCAGACGAAGCACAGAAGAAATTGAAGCAAGACCTGGAAGACACTCGCAACGATCTCCGGCGTGCCGCCGACGAAATCCGGGTGAAGATGCATTTGGCCGGCATGGACGCCAAAAACGCATGGGAGGAAATTCAGCCACGCCTCGAAGACTTCGAGCAGCGTTTCGACGCAAAGGCCGGCGAAGTGAGCGAGGAGCTGAAGGCTCTGGGCGGCGACATCAAGAAGCGATTGCTCAACATCAAGGCCAAGCTCAGCTAGAGCGAGCACGCCATCCGGGATTGGCGGTCAGGGAGCCGTCGAATCCAGAGCCTCCGCCTGCTCGCGAACGACGAACACGCTACAGGGCGCGTAGCGCACAGTGGCTTCGGCTATACTTCCGAGTAGCCGGCGCAAGATGCCGGTGCGCCCGTGCGAGCCGAGAACGATGAGGCTCGCACGCGTATCCCTCGCGATCCTGCAGATCTCGATCGATGGATGTGCGCTCGGAATCGCGTCGTACTGCACGTCGGCGTCGGCGAGATGGCCGAAGTGACGGTGCCGAGCTTCTTTGAGTCGATGCATCGAGTCCTCGTCCCATGCCTGACGGACCCCCTGGACGGGTTCGCGCAACGCTGGGTCCTTGAGATTCTTCGGGTCGTACGCATGGATGAGAAGCACCCGCGTCTCGTCGCGCTTTGCGATCTCCGCGGCGCGTCGAAGGGCGAGGTCAGAGCAAGCGGAGAAGTCGGTACAGACGACGATGAGTGGCTTCATACTTCGGAACCCGAAGGTGCGCGGCTAGCGGGAGCGTTGCAAGGGCTCACACGTTGATCGACGCAACCCTTTTTCACTCTGCTAACTGGCTGTAATTGCATCATTCTCAGCCCTTTTCGCCTCCCATGATATTGACATCAATGACTGTCATAGTTATGAATGTCTCAATAGGAGGTGCGAATGGAAATATTCTATCTCACGCTTGCTGCATGGGTAGCCTTCGCCGCCGCAGCCATCCTTCCTGGCGTTTTCCTCGGCCAGGTGGCTCGCGGTTGTGGAAGCGCACGAGCATAATCCCGACCGGCAAAGTCGAATGAGCTGCTTGCGCAATGACCCAGCAAGACGAGGCAAGTTACACGATCGACCAACTCGCCGCCCAAACCGGCGTGCCGAGCCGGACGATCCGTTTCTACCAAAGTAAGGGCGCATTGCCCTCTCCTCTTCGGCGCGGGCGGCGGGCGTACTACGGCACCGCTCACATCGAGCGGCTCGAGCTCATCGCGCGCCTTCAAGATCGCGGTCTGCAGATTCGCGCGATCCGCAACCTCTTGGAGCAACTCGATTGCGGGAAGGCCTCTCTCGAGGACTGGCTGGGCTTCGAAGCGGAGCTCCGCACACCGTGGAGCGAAGACGTGCCTCAGCTGTTGAGCGAAGAAGAAATTCAAGCGCGGCTCAGCGGCCGCCCCCCCGGCCTCTTGGCAGCCCTGGTCAAAGCTGGGCTACTGGAACGCGAGGCCAATCAGTACTTGGTGAGAAGCCCAGCCCTCCTGAAGATGGTGCTGATCCTCGAGGCCAACGGCATCGATGTGGAGACCGCCAGTGAAGCGACCGACATCTTGGCGCGCCACCTTTCCAAAGCGGCAAACGAGCTGAGCATTCACTTCCACGAGAACATGCACGAGCGCATCGGCGACGCTGGGCCCGATCTGTCCGGACAAGTGCTCAACGCGCTCAAGCCGATCGCGCTCGAGGCGGCTTCGGTGATCTTCGCGCAAGAGATCCAGCACGCGCTCGAGCGACTACTTCATGAGGGCCGCTTGGCGCCGAAGAAATCCGGGCGTGCCGAGGAGAACGAGGGAAAGCCGAGCAAGAAGTAGCCCCCGCTCACGTCAGGTCGAGCAGGATCTTCCCGGCCCGTCCGGGGCGGCGCGCATGCTCGAGCGCCGCATGGAGATCGTCGAGTCGATAGGTTTGCTCGACCGGTGTCCCTAGGACACCAGTCTCGATCAACTTGGCGGTCTTGCGAACCAGGCCCAGGCGTTGCAAGAGGCTTCGATCGGCGAGATAGGCAGCCAGATAGAACCCTTCGATGCTGGTCATCGGCATCATGATGTCCCGCGGAGGTAGCGAGATCGGCTCTCGGCCCAAGGTGCCGTAGCAAATCATGCGGCCGCCGGGCGCCAAGGTTCGCAGCGCCTCCGACCCAGTGAGACCGCCGACGCAATCGAGGACGAAATCGACTCCCCCAGGTGCCATTCGGTGAACGGCTTCGAGCAGGTCCTCGTCTTCGAGGGCAACGACATACTTGCTGTTTCCCTGCTTCAGACGCGACGCTCCCGAGCGGCTGCGCACGACATCGATCACGCGAAATCCATCGGCGCGCGCGATGTTTCGAACCATCTGCGAGAGTGCGGAGCCCGCGGCGGTCTGCAAGAGCACCGCGCCCCGCGGCACTTGCAATACATGCCGCACGAGGACCAGCGCCGTCAGCGGATTGACGAAAAACGAGCAAGCCTGCGCATCGCTGAGAGAGCGGGGGACCGGAAACGCGCGACGCGCATCGATGAGGGCGTGCTCCTGCCAAGTGCCATGGGGCGGCCCACTGACCACTGCGACGCGTTTCCCCACCAGCCGGCGTCCGAGAAAGCCGCCGCCTGATTCTTCGACGACGCCGACGCCTTCCACGCCGACCGAATACGGTGGCGCCGGGAAAAGATCCGCGCCCGGCCGCTCCACCGGCCGCTCCGCTCCGCGGTTCCAAATCATCCGAGCAAACGAGCGCGCGTACATCCCGTCGATGTAGTTGAAATCCGAGGGGTTGATGGGGGCCGTGTGCATGCGGACACGCACCTGCCCCGGGCCGGGCTTGGGCACGGCGAGATCACGAACCTCGACCGTGTTCGGATCATCGGAAAACGCTTCGATCCATGCGGACTTCATGGGTTCATTCTTCCTTTGGGCCGTGCAGCCCGCTCGGCATGGCGAACGGCCAGCTCGAATCGACGGTCCCGCCATCGACTTCGAGAATTTTGCCCGTCACCCAGCTCCCCGCATCGGAGAGTAGATAGAGGGCCGCAGCCCCGATGTCCTCTACGGTGCCGAGCCTACGAAGCGGGGTGAGCTCTTCCATCTGCCTGGCCAGCGACTTGTCGGCCGTCACCATCGCTAGCGCATCGGTTTGCGTCGCCCCAACTGCGATCGCGTTGACGCGTACGTGGGGCGCCCACTCGTGGGCGAGCAAGCGAGTCATGTGTGACATGGCCGCCTTCGTAGTCCCGTAGGCCACGAAGCCATGGTCGACTAAATGGGAGAGCGCCGACGTGATGTTGACGATGGCCCCATGCCCGCGCTCGGCCATCGAGGGCGCGAACGCGCGGGACAGGTGAAGCGCGGTCGTCACGTTGAAGTGGAACGCCTTGTCGAGCTCGGCATCGGTGCATTGCAAGGCCGGCCCCGGTAGGCTGCCTCCGGCATTGTTGACCAGAAGATCGACGCCCCCGAACTCTTCCAGCGCGCGCTCCTTGAGCCTGTCGAGCTGCTCGGAGACGAGCACGTCGGTAGGGACCACCAAAGCGCGCCCACCGTGTTGCTCCACGATGCTCGCCACCTCCTGAAGCGTATGCTCTCTGCGCGCAGCGAGGACGAGGCTTGCCCCGGCCTCAGCGAGCGCGATGGAAATCCCTCGTCCGATCCCGCGCCCTGCACCCGTCACCACGGCCACCCGGCCGTCCACCCGAAAGCGATCCAATATCATCTCGTTCCGTCTCCGGGGCGTACTCTCAGGCATTGGGCCGCGTTCCGCAACCGGGGTATCGAAGGGGATCCGCCTTTCCCACCATCTCTTGATGGGCACTTGGAACTGACGTTGACCGGCGTCGCGCGCTCCCGTACTTTCCGCCGAATGACGTATTGCGTTGCCGTCAAAGTCGATGAAGGGCTCGTGTTCGTGGCGGACTCCCGTACCAATGCGGGCGTCGATCACATCAGCACCTACGCCAAGATGCACACCTTCTGCGGCGACGGCACCCGCTTCTTCGTCCTGCTCAGTGCAGGCAATCTCGCGACCAGCCGCGCGGTCGTCAATCGGCTCGAACGAGACATCGAAGAGAGCGCCGAGGTAAGCCTCGAATCGGTCCAACGCTTGACGGACGCGGCGGACTACGTGGGCGCCGTGAGCCGCGAAGAGCAAAAAAAGCACCACAGCGGCACCAAAGGTCAAGAGTTCAGCTCCGGCGCGAGCTTCATTCTAGGCGGCCAGATCCAAGGTGCGCCGCACTCCATCCTTCTCATCTACCCCGAGGGCAACTACATCCCTGTATCCAGACACTCGGCTTTTTTGCAGATCGGCGAGGAGAAGTACGGGAAGCCGATCCTGGATCGCATCATCGAACCCCGGCTGAGCCTGGAGGTCGCCGGCCGCTGCGCTCTCGTCTCGATGGATTCCACGATGCGAAGCAACGCGAGCGTGGGCCCTCCCATCGACCTGCTGCTGTACTCCGCGGGTACGCAACGCCCGGGCAGCCAGGTGACCTTCGGCGAGGACGACGAATACCTCCGCAAGCTCCGGCGCGCTTGGCAAGACAGCCTCAAGAGCGCATTCAACGATCTCCCGAGGCTCCCCTTCCCGGCCCAGGCGATGCGACTGGTCGACCCCTAGACAGGCGACTCAGCCGTCGAGTGTCTGGCGCCGAAGATCGAGCGTGTAGCGGCTCTCCTCCGCATAGACAGGATCACGAACGTCGCATTGAAGGCCCAAGCGATCGTTCGATGGGCGCCACCTGGCCCTCTGGCGTTCCTGTGCCTCCGCGAGGTCCCGAGGTCGCCCGTCATAGACCGGCTTGTCCGGATTCCAGAAATAGTAGCGGGCCGACGCAACGACCTCGTCGCCGCCATTCAAGAGCTCGATCTCCAAGGGGGATTGCACCGCGACGTGCGGATGCAACGCCGGCCAGCCGCCCGCCGACTTGTATCGCACCCCTGCGACTTGCGCGCCGCCCACCTCGCGAAACAGCACCGCGACCCCGTTCACGACGACACGTCCTGCGGCGAGCACGGCCGGATCGGTAATCGAAAGCTCGATGCGATCGGTCGAGTTGTCGACGACGCGAGAGGTGGTTCCGCCGTCGGCGACCTCCGCCATGAGGGGCCAGGGCTCGAGCGCCTGGCGAACGATCACGTCGCCCTCAGGCCCGGTCAAGCGCCCGAGGACCGGGAAGCGCTGCTCGAGGATCGCTTCCAACCAGCGCGAGTCGAACGCCAGGCCCGCCGCCGCGAGGTCCCCGCAGATCTCCTCGATGTCCTGCCAGAGCACGCTGGGCAACATGTATTCGTCATGAAGGCGCGCTCCGTATCGAACGAACGGACCGCGAACTGGGTCCGCAGCGAGCATCGCGAGGATCGAACGGATGTAGAGCGCCGCAAGCGATTGAAGGCGCACGTCGGGCAAGGTTTCGAACGCGCGCATCTCGATCAAGCCCTGGAGTCCAGCAGGCGAATCGAAGTTCCAGAGCTTGTCGAAACAGAGCTCCGCGCGATGGGTGTTGCCCCCGCTGTCGGTCATCAAGTTGCGAAACAGGGCGTCGAGCATCTCGCGATCGGGGCGTCGCTCGGGCGAAGTCACCGCGAGACATGCGGTCTCGATCTCGTACAACTTGCTGGTCAGGGTTTCGTCCGCGCGCGGCGCTTGCGAGCCGGGGCCCACGTACTGGCCGGAGAAGAAGTACGAAAGCGCGGGATGCCGCTGCCAATAACCGATGATGCTGCCGATCAGGTCGGGACGCTGGAAGAAAGGATTATCGTCCACGGTCGGACCACCGAAAAGGACGTGTGCGCCACCGCCGGTGCCCTGAACCTGCCCGTTGAGATGGTAGCGCGTGGTCAAAAGGCCCTCCTTCTCGGCCGCGCGGGTGACTCGCTGTAAAATGCGATCGTATTGCTCCCAGCGCCGCGCAGGTGGCAGATTCACCTCGAGCACGCCGGGATCGGCAGCGAGCCCGAGCGCCGTGAGCGCGCCGCCGCCGCTGGGTCGGTAACCGCAGAGGACGAGCCCGGTGACACGCTCGGCGATGGCCACCCGCTCGAGCAGCGCCACCAGTGCGGTGAACGCTTCGAAGTCGAGCGGCGGAATGAGGACGTGGAGGCCACCATCGGTGGCTTCCACCGTCAACGCGCGGTGTAGGTGGTGCTCGTCGAGATCACCGAGCGGCAAGCGCAGCCCGATTGGGCTTTTGCCTGGACTCGCCACGATGGGCTGCTCGGCAGTGTACGGCCAGGGACCAGACCCCCAGCCATCTTCGGTCCAATCGAGGGGCAGCACCCAACCGCGGACCGAATCGGGTCTCTCTCCCTCCTCGACGCACGGCAGCACGTAGGCGGCCAGCTCCAGCTCTTGCGCGATCGCTGTCATCAGCCGCTGGGCATCCGCATCGGTGTGGGGTCCGGGCACATCGTCGAGAAGGAGTATCTCCGGATGATTCCAAAGCGGAACACCGTCACCGCGATACAGAGTGAGCACCACCCAGCGCGGAAGTGGTTCTCCGGGGTATTGCTTCCCAAAGACCTGCATGACCAGCCCGCCGGGATAGAGCTCTGCGAGAAGGCGCGCAGCCAGTCGCCGCGCATACCCGAGCTTCTGCTCCCCGATCGCTTCCCGATTCCATTCCGGCCCTTCGGGAGCGGCTGGAATGAAAGTGGGCTCGCCCCCCATGGTCAGCGACAACCCGAGCTCCTGAAGTTGGGTTTCTACGGCCTCCGCGAGCGCGTCGACGCCGGCGCTCATCACACTTCCGACCCGGTAACCTGCAAGTGAACGGTCATCTGCGAGCCGACGCCTCCTTGCTGGAAGTACTTCCCCTGAATCGGATTCACCCAGTGCGGCTGGGTGGCGACCGCGGAGGTCAGGAAGCGATGATCGGTGAGCAGCCCGTTGGTGGGATCAAAGCCGCGCCACCCCGCACCCGGCAGATACACTTCAGCCCAGGCGTGCATGGACCCAGCAGCGCGATTGAACAGGACCGAACCATCGGCAGGCGGCGGCTCGTACAGATAACCGCTGACGAAGCGAGCCGCGAGACCGAGTTGACGGCTGGTCGCAACGAAGAGCTCGGCCATGTCGCGACACGATCCCATGGCGCGTTCCAGCGTCTGGTTGGCGGTCTGGGTGCCTTCCTCGTCGCGGCGCTCGTAGGCGATGTTTCGATGAATGGCGAGATTCAGATCCGTGAGAAACGAAAGGGTGTCGCGCGTGGCTCTGGCGTCTCCGACCGTGCTCCGAAGCCAATCCAATACCCGCCATCGCTCCGACTCCTCGGGCTCGAGGTAGGGTCGCAGTGCGTTCTTCTCCCGGTCATCGTAGCTGAACGGAAACTGACGCGCGCGTGGCTCGAGGATGAAGTCGAAGGGATTCTCTTTCGCGACGTCGAACGCCATCTGGCAATGAAACGAGAGCAGGGCTGATTCGGTGCTCCCAAAGCTCACGACCGCCACCACGTTGTTGAAGCAATCGCGCATCCACCGCACCTTGCCCTCGGGCTGGCACATGAGCGAAAAAGAGCTGACGTGAATCGTCTGGCTCTCGCGGGGCCGCAAATAGAGCGAGTGCTCTCCGAAGCGCACCGGCCGGTCGTATCGGTACTCGGTCAGATGGTCGACCCAGATCTTCATGTCACCGGCTTAGCAGGTTTCACGACCGGCTGTGATTTCCAGTCGGTTTCGGAGCCATGTCAGGGCCGAAACATCGTCTGAAAATCGCTCGGGGCGCATGCAAACCGAGCTCGCGGAAGATATCCTGAGCGTCGTCGTGAAGAACGTCATCAGGTTTCCTGTCCGGCTGCGCGCGACGCGATCCACCGCGCTCGAGGGGATGCGGTACAGAACCATTCACGGATATCGGCGCGCGTTCATTCACATGGGCACGGGGCCCGCGGTACTCCTGATCCACGGCATAGGAGACAGTGCAGACAGTTGGCTCGATCTCATCCCGTCGCTCGCGCGCACACATACGGTCATCGCGCCGGACCTCCTGGGGCACGGCGACTCCGACAAACCTCGGGCAGACTACTCGATCGCCGCGTACGCCAACGCGATGCGCGACCTATTGAGCGTGCTCGACATCGAGCGCGTCACCGTGATCGGGCATTCGCTCGGGGGCGGGGTCGCCATGCAGTTCGCCTATCAATTTCCGGAGCGCTGCGAGCGTCTGGTGCTCGTCAGCACGGGCGGTGTGAGTCACGAGGTCCATCCCATGCTGCGCTTGGCTTCGGCGCCCAACGCGGATTTCGTCTTGCCTCTGCTTCGCGCTCCGGGCGCACGTTTGCTCGGAAAAGGGGTGTTCCGTCTCCTGCAGGCGCTCGAAACCGACATCGGCCACGATGCAGAGCACCTGTCCCGCGTCTTCGATGCCCTCCCGGATGCCGCATCGCGCAGGGCGTTCGTTCGTACGCTTCGGGCCGCAGTCGACTGGCGCGGGCAAGCGATCACCATGCTCGACCGCTGTTATCTAACGCGCGGAATGCCGACCCTCCTCGTCTGGGGCGCCCGAGACGCGGTGATTCCCGTCGCGCACGCGCACAAGGCGCACGCTGCGATGCCCAACAGCCAGCTCGAGGTGTTCCCGGACGCAGGGCACTTCCCCCACCAAGACGACCCGGCGGGCTTCTTGGGCGTGTTCCGAACGTTCTACGAGGGCTCGAAACCCAATTCCCACAGCGTCGACGAGTGGCGGGCGCTGCTGCGCAGAGGCGTCATTGCTGAGCCTGCTCCTGCGCGGCCGCTCCTTTCGGTGGCTCCGCGTCGAGCTCCGTAACCTCCGTAACCGCACGTTCACTTCGAGATTTTCGCCGTGGCCCCCAGCGTACAGGGTCCCCGCCGTCGGCGTCGCGTCCCGGAAATTCCTCCCTGCAGCGACGCGAACGTGATCGAGATCCACCAAGCATCCGTTGGTCGGATCGAAGCCCCGCCAACCTACGGAAGGCAAGTAGACCTCCGCCCAGGCATGAGAGGCTTCCGATTGGATCTGATTGTGATAGCTCGCCCCCGTGTGGATGTAGCCGACGCGGTAGCGAGCCGGAACGCCGAGCAAACGCGCCAGGCAGATGAACAGGTTTGCGAAATCCTGACACACGCCGCGCCGCTCCGTGTAGACATCGAACGGGGAGGTCTCGAACGTGGTCGCACCGGGGATGTACTTGAAGTCCCGGTTCAGCGCCTCGTTCAGATCGATCAAGGTTTCGAGTAGATCATAACCGCGTCGCGCGGCGAAGCTCATCGCAAAACCCGAAAGCTCCCGCAGCTCCGTCTCCGGGAGCTCGGGCGGCAACAAGAACGGGTTCATCATCTGACGCTGCCACGGCATCCACACCAGAGGGATGTTGGTGCTTCGTAACGCCGAATGCGTGTCGACGTGGTGGATCCGGACCGTCGACATCGCACGCACCCAGAGCTCGGTGTACGGCTGATTGATCTGAAAGCTCAGCACGTGATTTCCAAACACGTCCTCGTACGAGAACCCCTGGCCGGGCGGAGAGATCTCGAGCTTGTACTGCAGAACGTCCTGCGTGAGGTCCCGGACCGGCTGAAGTCGCACCGTATGGCTCGACGTTTCGACTGGCGTTTCGTAGCGGTAGATCGTTTCGTGGGTGATCTCGTAGGTGCGCGACCTGCCCTGCTCGCCACCAAGCGGCCGAAACACGGGGCCCGGCATCGACGACTGCGGGGGCTCCGGTTGTGAAATACTCGGCCGCCGAGGAGCCGTTTCCTGCAGTAGCCGCGGAGCGTCGCTGGCCCGGCCTGGGTCCGGTGAGCTCGAAGGCGGGGCCCCGCACGTCGTGGTCAACTGGCCATGACTGATGACCCGCATCTCGCCGGGTGCGAGCTGCGACCATCGCTCGTCCGACAGCGGGCGCGTAGAAATGATCGTGAAGGTGCGATTCTCGTCGAGCCCATTCGAGACATCGAGCTCGATCAAGTCCGATTCGAGCTTGGTCGACGATGGAGGCGGCAGGCGGCGCAGACAGTGCAGTGCGTTGAACCCATTGCGGTCGTGGTAGGCCACCACGTTCAAACCATCACTCCAAATTGCGTTGAACGTCCCCAGCTCGTTCAGCCGTTGGAGCCAGCCGTGCACCTTGTCCCAACCGACATCCGATAGGCTGCGGGCCCCCGCGGCGCGCACCTGGCCCATCAGCCAGCAAAACGCGTACTCGGAATCGGTGTGGCCGACTGGTTCGAAGCCGAGCCCTTCCTCGAGCGGCAGCGTCGCATTCAAATTGCGTCCGAGCTCTCCGTTGTGCGCGAAGATCCAATCGCGCCCGGCATGGCTTCGAACGAACGGATGGGTGTCCGTGAAAGAGCGACCGCGATGGGTGCCACTGTGACAGATGAAAATGCCCGACCGGAAACGATCCCAGCGCTGCACGGCGGTAGCAACGGCCGTATCGTACTCGACGTGGGGGTCTTTCAGAACCGATGCGCCGACGCCGTTACGGGGATACCACGCGAAGCCCCAGCCATCCGGGCGATTGCTCTTCTTGAAACGAATTTTCGGAGAAGCGGGGCTGTCGTAACAGATCGCGAGAAGATCACTGTTGAGCTGCTGCACTACTCTGCTCCTCGAGAATCCGAGTCTGCAAGTCCGACGACTGGAAGAACTCCTGCTCGATCGACGCGCATAGATCCGTCACGGAATCCACCAAGTACGTGAGCTCTTCATGGAGCTCGCCACCTACGATCGAATAACCCTCCCGCAACGTCACGTGACTGAGCAACGCTTCCAGAAGAGCCGTTGAAACCATCCCGATCTGATTCGACCCATAGCCCCGAACTTGTACCATGGAATGCCGGGCCGCCCGCAAGCAGTACGAAACCGAGCGCGGCAAGTCGGGCTCGAACAGGAGAAAGTTCACGACCTCGCGCGCCGTAGGGATGCCAAACGAGCTTTTCTGAAACGGCTCGGTGGCCGAGCAGCAGGCCAGCAGCGCGGACCATTGGGCCAGCCGAATCGGATCATCGACGGCGCCTTCATCGGGGAAGGTGTGATAGTGAACGTCCATCAGGCGTGCGGTCTGGCCGGCGCGTTCGAGGTAACGTCCGAGACGCATGAAGGCCAGCGGCTCCCCATTGAGCATGGTTTCATCGGCCTGTCCGTGAAACAGCTCTCCCATCTCGCGGATGTGCTGGTAGAAATGATCGCGATCGGAGCGATACAACCTTCGCCCGGACCCTCCTTCGAGCCAGTGCCAAAGAGCATTGACGGTCTCCCACATCTCGGAGCTGACGATCTCACGTGCGGTGCGAGCGTTCTCACGGGCCCAGCGGATCGACTCGACGATGGACGTGGAGTTGCGCCGGTCCCAAGTCAGGTACTCCTGAACCGTCTCCCCGTTTTCGTCGTCTCCGAAGTGACGAAGATATCTCTCCTCCTCCCCCGCGACGACCACCAGGGGATGCCAGCGGTGGAGGTGCGGCAGATCGACCCCGGGAACGAACGCGCGATTGACGCGCAAGAGGCGCGCCATGCCGCCGGCACGCTCCATGTAACGATTGAGCCAAAAACAGTTGCCTGCGACGCGAGAGATCATGATGTAGGGTCCTCCAGCACCCAGGTGTCCTTCGAGCCGCCGCCTTGGCTCGAATTGACGACGTAGGATCCAGCTTTGAGCGCGACACGAGTCAGACCGCCGGGCAGCACCCAAGTGTGCGTCCCGGTGAGCACGAACGGCCGCAGGTCGACTCGGCGGGGCGCCGCCTCCCCCTGCACCCAAGTGGGACAGGTCGATAGCTCGACGACCGGCTGGGCGATGTAACCCTCCGGGTTGGCGCGAATCTTGTCGGCGAACTCCTCGAGCTCGTCTCGGCTCGCCCGAGGTCCGAACAGCATCCCGTACCCCCCGCAGCCGTCGACCGCCTTGACGACCATCGACTGCAGCGTGTCGAGGACGTGTTGGCATTCGTCGGGGCGTGCACAGAGATAGGTTTCGACCTGCCCCAGCACCGGTTCTTCGTCGAGGTAGAAGCGAATCATGTCCGGAACGAACGGGTAGATGGCTTTGTTGTCCGCCACCCCGTTTCCGGGTGCGTTGGCGAGACTGACGTTTCCCGCTGCATACGCCCCGATCAAGCCTGGAACGCCGAGGGCGCTGTCCTCTCGAAACGCTCGAGGGTCCAGATATTCGTCGTCGATTCGGCGATAGATCACGTCGACTTGCTTCGGCCCTTCGGTGGTCTTCACGTAGACGCGCTGGTCGTGGACGAACAGGTCGCTGCCCTGAACCAGGTCGCACCCCATCTGACGCGCCAAGAAGCTGTGCTCGAAGTATGCGGAGTTGTACGGCCCAGGGGTCAGCACGACGACTTTGGTTTCGCCGATCGAACGTGGCGAGATGCTCATGAGGGCGTTACCCAGCCGAGCGGGGTAACCGTCCACCGGACGAACCCGGCTTCGCCGAAACACCCCAGGAAAGATTCGCTTCATCACGGCGCGGTTTTCCAGCACGTAGCTGACGCCCGACGGCGTCCGAAGGTTGTCCTCGAGCACGAGGAAGTCGCCGTTCGCTCCGCGGATGAGGTCGATCCCCGCAATGTTCACATAGACGCCTTCGCGAGGCCGAATGCCATGGAGCTCCTTCAGATAGCCGGTGGTCCCAAAGACGACGGCTTCGGGGACGCGCCCCTCTTTGATGATGCGCTGCCCGTCGTAGAGGTCACACAGGAACATGTTGAGCGCCGTCACGCGCTGGATGAGCCCTCGCTCGATCGTGTCCCAGGTCCCGGCGGGAATCACCCGGGGAATCAAATCGAACGGAAAGATCTTCTCCTGCCCACGGTCGTCGGAATAGACCGAGAACGTCACACCCCCTCGAAACAGAGCGCCCTCGGCGAGTTTCTGCCTCGTCATGAACTCGAGCCGGCCGAGCTGATCGAGCTCGGTGATCAGGTCGGCGACGTCTGCGCGCGGGCTACCGTCGGCTCGAAAGAGCTCGTCGTACGTTCGCGGCAGGGGGAGGTAGCCTTCGAGCAGCCGCGTGTCCCCGGCCGCGCCGACGGTCTGCTCCAGCTCCGCAGTCATGATCGCACATCATGGAAGTGGCGCGCGGGCCACGCCAGCGAAACCACGACGGTGCGATCCCTTATTACCGGGCAGAAACAGGGCAGAAACAATCCCTGGCTCGCCGTGGAAGCGGTTTGGGTCTAAAGAAGCGTCCGATGCACCCTTGGCACGACGTCTACATCGACGAAGATCAACTCGAGGAAACGTTCCCGGTCGTCATCGAAGTTCCGATGGGGAGCAAGAACAAGTACGAGCTCGACAAAGAGAGCGGCCTGCTTCGTCTCGACCGCGTGCTTTTCAGCGCGGTGCATTACCCCGCGAATTACGGATTCGTCCCGCGCAGCTTCTGCGACGACGGCGACCCCCTCGACGCACTCGTCCTCGGTCAGGAACCGGTGGTGCCTCTCACCATCATGGACGCGCGAGCCATCGGGGTGATGCGCATGCGCGACGACAAGGGCATCGACGACAAGATCATCGCCGTGAGCGTCAACGACCCCGAATACCACGGGCGGAGGAAGCTCGATGATCTGCCTGAGTACAAGCTGCGCGAAATCCAGCGCTTCTTCGAAGACTACAAGGCCCTCGAGCAGAAGGAGGTCGTCGTCCACGGCATTCAGGAGCGCGAAGAGGCGCTTCAGATCCTGCGCAACGGGCTCGTGATGTACCGAAAGCTCCGGCGCGGCGAGATTTCCAAAGACTGAGTCGTCTATTATCGCGCGCGAGCCGTGAGCTCCCGAATCAAGGCGACTTCCTCCGGGTCGTAAGGCGTCCCGTCCTCGTAAAAGATGTCGTGGAACCAGGGGTCGGCCGTAGCGGGATCCATCGTCGCCCAAGAAAGCCACGAGTAGATCGTCTGCGTGCGCCCGCTCACAAGGCCCCAGTTGTAGGCCGCGATGCCGGCGTCATCGAAGATCGGCAAGACCGACTGAAACGTGTTTCCAACCGACCGCGCCAAGTACTCGGTGCACAACACCGGGCGGCCGTACTGCTGCAGCTGCGCCACCAGCTCGCGTACCGTGTCGGGCAGGGCGTAGCTGTGGAAGCTGATGACGTCGGACTGCTCGACGATGAGCGCGTTCAGGGGCGACAACGTCGCGGGGTCCCCCCATTGTCCCTGCCAAAGCCCGACTGTGAGCGGCTGTGTCGGTCCGACCGACCGCGCCCAGTCGAAGGCCTTGCGGAGCAGTGCCTCGGCGGCCGGCACCTTGACCTGCGGCGACAAGTCGACGTCGGAGTAGGAAAGGATGTTGGGGTTGTCGGGCTCGTTGAACAGGTCCCAGCCGAGCACGCGTGGGTCGTCGCGGAACCGCTCGACGACGCCCTTCACATAAGGCTCGAGCTCGTCCTGACGCTCGAGGTCACCTAAGATTTCAGCGCCAGGGCTCTGAACCCATTGGGAATTGTGCACGTACGGCGTAGGCTCGGGTTGCGGCCCCGCGACAGGAAATGGGTTCCACACCCCGTCGAAGAATACGAGCATCACGGCGATCCCGTGCCGGTCGGCCACGGTCAGGAACCCATCGATCCGGTCGAGGAACGCCTGCGGATCCTCTTTCCAGACCAAGTCGTGAAGGAACACCCGCATCGTATTGAAGCCCAGGTCGGCGGCCCAGCCGAGCTCCCGATCGATGGTTTCTTCGTCGTAGGTGTCTGCCTGCCACATTTCGAGCTGGTTGATCGCCGTGCTCGGAATGAAGTTGGCCCCTACGCGCCAGGGCTGATCGGCATACCAGGCCGCGGCCTCCGCATCCGTCCATCGGTCGCGCGGTGTTGGAACCGGATCCCCGCCGGAGCCCCCACAAGACCAGAGCAGCGTTGCCAGCAGCATGGCGCAGAGCACGCTTCGAATCGTCATGGCGCGGCCATAACATGCCCGGTGTCGGCCGAATACCATTAACCCTTCGCTGTGCTGCTGAGGCGCAATCTTTGCGTTCTGCTGGTTTTCGGGCCCAAGCGCTTGCCTCCTACTGGACGCTTGATAAGGTGCCGGACCCAATTTTCTAGAACAATTCTTTTTGGGAGGGCATATGCACAAAGCAAGCTGGGTATTTCTATTGGCCGTCAGCCTAATGCTGACCGCGGGCTGTAAAAAAGACGAGCTGCAGGCGAAGGACGCCCGCATCGCGGAGCTGGAGTCACAGGGGCAGGCGACCGGCACATCGCTGGAGCAGTGCAAGAAGGATCGCGAGAACCTGAACAAGCTCGTGAAGGGCTATACCGGCGAGATCAACTCCATGGAGGCCGCGCTGGCCGACGCCGCCGCCCGCGAAGCACAGGCTGCCAAGCGACTCGAGGAGTGGAATTCCATCCTCAAGCAGCTGAAGTCGATGATCGATTCCAGCAAGCTCAAGGTCCGTATCGTGCGCAACAAGATGGTCATCGAGCTGCCCGAGGCGGTTCTGTTCGCGAGCGGCAGCGCGAAGCTCAAGCCCGAAGGCGTGCGCGTTCTCGCCGAGCTCGGCCCAGTTCTGGCGAGCATCAAGGGCCGAGACTTCCAGGTTGGCGGGCACACCGACAACAAGCCGATCCACACCAAGCGCTTCCCCTCGAACTGGGAGCTTTCCGGTGCGCGCTCGATCGACGTGACGCAGCTCCTCATCGAGTATGGCGTCCCGGGTGACCGCGTCTCGGCTGCCGCCTATGCCGACACGCAGCCGGTCGCCGACAACGACACCCCCGAGGGCCGCGCCCTCAACCGCCGCATCGAGATCGCGCTTCAGCCGAACCTCGACGAGCTGCCCGACCTCTCCAGCTTCGAGTAAGACCGAGTCACAGCGAGACTCGCCTTTCCGAAGGAGACGATCGAACCGCGAACGTGCCGGCATGCGCCAAGCAGCCGGCACGTTTGCAATTGTGCGGCTCGAGTCGAGGAACGAGCCGCTGAGCGCGCTGAGTGCTGGCGATCAGGCCCCAGTCTTGCTACCTGGGGTGGCTCGGAGGACGGATATGAGGATTTCTGATTCGAGCTTGGTCTCGCTTACCTTCTTGGCGTTCGCGCTGTCGCTCGCCGGCTGCGGGGACAGCTCGCCCAGCGGCACCGGCGGTAGCGGCGGCATGGGTGGCGCGGGCGGCGCAGGCGGCACGGGCGGCGCAGGCGGCACGGGCGGCACCACGACGCCGACCATTTCCGTCGGAGGCATTGCCTGGGGCTTCACGCTGCCCGGCCAGGGAGGCTACGATCGCATCGCCAACGCGACGATCTCGGTCCTCGAGATGCCCGAGCTGAGCACCACCTCGAACACCGACGGAGAGTTCACGATCGCAGGCATCCCGGTGGGCTCGGAAGCCACCTTCGTTCTAGAGCAGCCGAGCTACCCCCTGACCTACACGAAGACTTTCACGATCCCCGACACCGACATCGACAATCTGACATTCCAGATCCCGAACAAGGGCCTCTACTCCGTCATCGAGATTCAGCTCGGCATCACCAGTGACCCCGAGAAGTGCCAGATGGTCAGCACCTTCACGAGAGTCGGTCGGACGATCGGAGATCCGGGGCCTCATGGGCAGGCGGGCGCCGTATTGACCATCGCACCCGCGAACGCCGTGTTCGAAGAGGGGCCGATCTACTTCGGGGACAACGTCGTGCCGGACCGCAGCCGGACGTACTCCTCGCTCGACGGTGGCGTGCTGATCGTCAACGCCGACCCCGGCGACTACACGCTGACGGCCGCGTGCGTGACGGACCCGGGTCAGAAAGCCGCGCTGCTCGCCGAGTACCCGCCCGCCGACTTCCCGGACGAGGATCTGCGCTGCGAGACCGAGAACGTGCCGTTCGAGACCGTGATGATGAAGTGCCGCGCGGGCGTCTTTGTGAACGCGTCACCGTCCTACGGCCTGCAAGCTCTCCCGTAACCGACTGCGCTACGGGGCTGTCCCGTTCGCCGCGGCCTGCACCTCCTCCAGCAAGCTCTTGCTGAAGATGCGCCCCGTCAGCCGCTCACGCGTCTCCGCGGCCGCTTTGTCCCACTCCGCGCGGTAGGGGCTGGTGTCTACCGCCTCGAGGCCGCGCTCGAGCAGGACTTCGTAGGCCTTTGCGTCGTCACGGCGCACGACTTGGTCGAGCGCTTTGGCGGCCCGCACGGCGGTGTCCATGAAGATCTTCTGATCGCCCGGGGAGAGCTGCTCGAACTTCTCTTTCTTCACCACGGAAGCGCCGAGGATGATCCCAAAGCTGTCCTTCGACATGTAGTTGAGCTTCGTGTACCACTGAAGCGCCACCGCCCCGAGCGCGGAGCTCGGAACGACATCGACCATCTTCGTCTGGAGCGCCGCGTAGACTTCCGGCACGCCGAGCCGCACGGCGTTCGCGCCGACGACCTTCAAGAACTCGGAGAACATCAGGTCGTCCTTCCACGCCCAAGGACGATGCGCCTTCAGGTCCGACGGCCTGAGAATCGGCTCGGTCGACATCAGGCGGCCCTTCCCCGCGTCGGACCAGGCCAAGAGAATGAACCCGGCCTGCTCGAACATCTTCGCAAAGCGCTCATTCATCTTCTCGCGCACCCGGGCAAGCTCCTCGTAGGTTTGGATCAGGCCCGGCGCCGAGAGCACCAAGACCGGACGCACGACGATGCCGAGCCCCGTCGTCGTCACGCCCGCTGCGTCCATCTGTCCGGCGCGCATCTTCCGGATGAAGTCCCTCTCATCTCCCTGACTGCCGCCCGAGTACGTTCGGAGCACCACGCGGCCGTCGGTGTCTTCCGCGAGGCTTCGGCTCCAGGCCTTGAGGACCTTGCCGAACGCAGAACCGGACGGCGCCAACGTCGCATACCGGATGACCGTCTTTGCTTCCGCCTCGGCGCGGGGGGGCCTGGAGCCACCGACCAGCAGACACGCGATCGTCAACACGAACACGGGCCAGGGCTTCTTTGCTGCTTCGTTCATGCCTTACTCCAACAAATCGTTTCGCATCCGCTCGAGCTCCGCTGCCGAACAACCGAGCCCCTCTGTCAGGAACCCGGGCACGCTACCGTAGCGTTCGATGATCTCCGCATGTGCGGCCTGTAGACTCTGCTCTTTCACGTACAAGAGCCCTTCGACGCGTGAAAGCGCGATCTCTTCACCTTCGGAGCCGCCGTGGCTGGACGCGAAGCGCCGGATCATGCCGAGCATCTGCTCGTTCTCTTCCTTGCGAAAATGATTGGACAAGAGGTAGTCCTCGACGACCGTCTCCCAAGGCACACCGAGCGCGGACAAGACCATCGCAGCGCCGAATCCGGCCCGGTCCTTGCCCTGCGTGCAATGAAAGACCAGCGGGCGATTCGCCGGATTGTTCAGCGCCGCGAGCAAGCCTGCGTACTGCGCCGTGAAGTCGCGCACGAGCATGCGGTTGACCCGGTCGAGGAGATCGGGCGGCACCTGCGAGAAATCCCCCTTCAAGAACATCGGGATGAGCTTCGCAAACAGGTCGCTCGATGCGATGGGCAGCGCGACCAGGTGTGCGCCGGGCGGCAAGCGGCCCTCCCCGCGAGCCGACACTTCTTGCGGCGACCGCAGGTCGACGACGGCCCGGATGCCGAGCCCGCCGAGCGTGTCCACGTCCGCGGCGCTGAGCTGACTGAGCTCACCGGAGCGATAGACGAGCCCCCACTTCACGCGACGTCCATCGTCGGCCGCGTATCCACCTAGGTCACGAAAGTTCGGCTGGCCCATGAGGGGAACATGTCGATCCATAGACCCCCTCTATGGCCTCCGCAGCGGCCGTACGCCAATCTCGAAAGCCCTCAAACGAGAGCTTCGAACGTTTCCAGGTCTTGAACCGCAGTCACGAGCCGCGAGATGTTGGCCGCGGTGATCTCTTCGCCGTAGTTTTCGGTCGGTGTGATCAGCCAGCCGATCACCAATCCCCAGATCGCCGACTGTCGGTAGCGCAGCCAGGCCTCGTTCGGCTCGGGGGGCTCCTCGACGCCGTACCGCCGGAGCTCGTCGAGGTAGTGACCGAGCAAGGCCCGCTCGTGCTTGCGCCGCTCCTCCGCGCTGAGCCCCGTGATGAGTAGATAGGTGTAGTCGTGTGCCCAACGTGCTTTCACCATGAGCTGCCAATCGAGCAGCCCGGCGCGGCCGTCGGGCAACAGATAGCTGTTGCCGATGTGCGGATCTCCATGCAGCAAGGTCTGCGGTCCGGTCGCCGCCATCCGTTGAGCCGTCCAAAGCGCGCTCCAAAGCTCGTCCACCGTCTTGCGAAGCGGCTCGATCGCGGCCGCCTTGTAGGCATTCGTTTCGACCTGATTGCGCACCAGGTCGAGCCCCAGCGCTTGGAACACGGGATACATGCCGCCCGACAACGGCGTGGGCAGCCATCGAAGCTCCGACGCAAGCGATGGGCTCTCCCAGTACCTGCCGTGCAACGCGGCCAAGGTCGAAACCAAGGCGGCGACCTCGTCCGGCGTGACGCTCGCAGTGGCGTTCGGAAATCGCGCGCCTCGGAGCGTCAAGTCCTCCATCAACACGGCAAAGCTCCGATTCGATTCGTCGAAGACGCTCCCGAAGCACTGCGGCGCCTCGATCGAGAGCCCGGGCCGAATCGTGCGGTAGAACCGAACCTCGTTCCGATACATCGCGTCGGGCGCATGCGGGAACCGCCGCTGATAGGCGCCAATCGCTGAGAACAGCGCGGGACGAAGACGCGATCCGAACGGAGCGGCGCCGAGCAGCTCGAAGACCTTGCCTGTCAGCGCGATCGCCGACGGACCGAACCGTAGGCCCCGGTGCAAAAGCACGGTCTTGAGCAGCATGCGCGATGGAAGGCCCTGGTCCGCTTCATAGGAGAGCTCGAGCACGACGCGATCGGCCGTCGAGGCGACTCCGTCCCCGCGGCTCGCACTCTCGACGATGTTCACCCTGGTCACGACGACCCCCGGCCTCTGCTCGGAGAGGAGCGCGCTGAGCACCTCCGGCGTCAGTCGTCCGAGGGCCGATGGAAACCGGTGCCGCAACATGGCCGGCGCTTCAGACGCCTTCGACGCGTCGTTTGAGGTCCGCGTTGAAGCCGGAGTACGAAGGCCCGAGCTGCGCCTTGAGCAAAGCCCAGACCAGCGGCGCGATCAAGCCGGAGAAATCCTCCCCATGCCGGAAGCGTGTCCGCTGCCCACCATCGAGCGGCTCCAAGATGAAGAAGTGGCTCCCGCTGATCAGCCCGGCCGGACCGCCCCGCCAGCGCAGCTCCCGTCCCTCATCCACTCGCTCGACGACGACCGGAACACGCGACACACGCCCCAGCAAGCTGAACTCGACCTTCCCAGTCGCGCCCACCACGGGCCGCCCTCGCAGCTTGAAGTGCCCACTCCACTCGTCATGCCGATCGACGTCCGCCAGGTGCTTCCACACTTCGGCGGGCGGCGCATCGATGGTCGTTTCGGTCTCGTACGTGATCATCGCGACCAAGCTGTCACGAGGACGGCGCTGCGGCTAGCCGCGACCTCGCTGAAGTTTGCTTGATCCGGACCCGTATGCGAGCTTCGACGTCTGGTAAGGTGTTTATGCTTTTGGTCGTCCGACACATGATCTTGGTCATCGCCGTTCTTGCCGTTCTCAGTGCCAGCGGCTGCTCCAAGAAGCCTCCTGCTCCGGTCGAAATTGCTCGACCGACGGACATCGTTCTCGTCACGCTCGATACCACGCGCCGCGACCACCTGGGCGCGTATGGATACCAACGGCCGGTGTCCCCGCACCTCGATGACTTCGCCAAAGGAGCGGACCTGTACACACGAGCCTATGCCAGCTCCTCGTGGACCGTACCAACCCATGCATCGATCCTCACGGGGCTCCCCTCGAGCGACCACGGCGCCCATGCGGACCCAGCCGGAGGCGTCGTTGAATTGAGACCCGACGTCACGACCCTTGCGGAGCGGCTGCACGAACGAGGGTACGCGACCGCTGGCGTCGTGGGCGCCCACACCCTGAACGAGAAATTCGGCATGGCCCGCGGCTTCGACCTGTACAAAGCCCCCGCCGGCCAAACCGAAATCGGCACGTGGAAAGCCGATGGCCTGACGCGACAGGCGCTCGCTTGGCTCGACCGGCAAGGAGATCGTCCGATCTTCTTGTTCGTGAACTATTTCGACCCGCACAAGCCGTATCAGCCGCCGGCCTCGTGCCACGATCGTTTCGCCCAAGGCGTGCTCCCCGACGGTCACGGCTCCGACGAATCGCAACAACGTTCCCTGGACGACAACCTTCGGCTCTACGATGCTGAGATCTGTTTCGTAGATGAGCAGTTCGGCGTGCTGATGAAGGGCCTGCAGGAGCGTCACCGGTTCAACGATGCTCTCGTGGTGGTGGTCGCCGATCACGGAGAGAACTTCGATCCCGTCAAAGGCATCTCGCACGGGGACACACTCGACGAGGTGCTCATCCACGTCCCGCTCTTCGTCAAACACCCCGCACAGACCCGCGGCTCCCAGGTCGAGGAGCTGTTCGAGACTCGCCGGCTCTTTCATACGATGCTCGGCGCTTCCAAACCCTCCCCATCGGAAGCGGTTCAGCCAGAGCCTCGCGCGCAAGACTTTGCGGTGAGCGAGCTCTGGAGCGGCAAGGCCGAACAGGCCAACCCTGTCCTGCGCGCCTTGATCCGCTGGCCATTGAAGCTCCTCGTGCCGCCGGGAGATGGCTCAGACGACTCGAAGCTCTACGACCTCTCGGCCAGCGCACCCGAGGCGACAGATTTGGCTAAAAAGAAATCTCGAGATCGAGAGGTCTTGGAAGCGTTGCTGGCGACTTGGGTGGCGGGCCGCGACGAGGTCGCCGGATCGCCCGTCCAGCTCGACCCCGAAATGGTGGAAAAGCTCAAAGCGTTGGGCTACCTGCAGTAGGCGTCAGCTCAGCGCGCGCCGCCTGCGTCCGCTCGCAAGCCTCCGCGCAAATGCGCCGAGCAGCATCAAGAACAACACGCTGCCAGCGCTGCCCGCAGGTGTCGTATGGCCGACGCTGCAATCGGGCGTGTTGAAAAAGTCCGCATAGGGATCGTCGAAATTGAAGAAGCCGTCGCGGTCCCGATCGAGCCCCATACGACTGCCTGACCCCGGTGGAACGCACGTGAACGTCAGTGCTTGACCCGGAACCGCTGCCGCAGCGAAGAGCTGGGTCTTGGTCCAGAACGTCTCTTTGCGCGAGTCGCTCAGGAAGTGCGCCGCGTCGTAGTTGCAGTCGCCGCTCGCGCATTGGGTGTCGAGCACGCATGCGGCTCCGTCGTTCGACCCCCCGTTGCAGGCTCCGCCGGTGGTATTGAGCCATCCGCGCTGATTGCCATCGACCACGCCTTTGACGACGAGATCACACTCACGTTGCCCCGTCGAGGCAAACGACGAATTCGCCCGCTGCATCAACAACTTGATCCTGGGTTCGACCTCCAAGAGATTCGTGTCGTCGAGTGTCACCTGTTGACCCACGATTGGAGCGAGATCGGAGTCGAACGCCATGATGAAAGCTTCGAGGTCGGTTTGCTCCTGAGCGCTGAGCGGCGCCGTCTGAAGCGGCGGTTGAACGGTATTGAAAACATCGGCGGACAGGAAGTTGAAGACCGTCGGCACGCTCCCATCGTGCAGGAAACCCGTTCCGCGAACCTGCGGCCCCATGTAGGTCCCCGGCTCGTCCGAGAAGAAGGCGGACGGCATCATGCCGAACATGCCGACCTTCTGATAGGCGTTGCGCAGATGCGGCACCTTGAACTCCAGCGTCTCGTTTTCGAATGTCGTGCCACCGCTCGTCCCGAAGAAGCCGTCCCCCCGATTGAGCACGTGACAACCGCTGCAGTTCGCGACGACATCGGTGATGCGGCCCTGATACAGGTTGGCGCCGGTCTGTTGCTGCGTCGTCAGGGAGTTGTCCAAATTGCGAATCGGGTTTGGCGGGTAGGTGATCCGGAGCCCGAAGTCGGTGAACGCCTGCATGTCTGCCGTGGCGAGCGGGCCCTCATCACGCCCGACCAACTCCGGGAACGCCACATTGAACGCATTGAAGGCGAGGTTCTCGCACGCGGGGTTGCGGTTGGTGTCGATCGTCGCGCACGCAGGCCCTGTCCTGTCGCCGCGCCAGTGCATCGGCCCGGAGTTCACGGTGCCGCGAAGGCTCTGCGTGGTCATCGGGCCCTTGAGCGGATCGAAGGCCTGCGGGTTGGGCAAGCCGTTGATGTTCGGCGCGTTCGTGGGATCCTGCAGCGGCTTCGGGTTCGGGTTCGCGACCGGAACGTTGTCCGGGTTGCCGAGGTCCCAGCTCAGGTCATCCATGTCGCCGAAAATGTGGCAGCTGCTGCAAGAGGCCTCGCCGTTGCTTCCCGTGAGCTTCGCGTCGTACAGGAACGGCCGACCGTCGCTCACCGCCGCCGGCTCCGGGTCGAATGGCCTCAGCGTCTTCACTAGGGCCCTGGTGCTGGTGTCGAAGATGTAGGTCTCGTTGGTCGTCCGGCTCGTCACGTAGAGTCGCCCGCGCGCCTCGTCGAGCACGAGCCCGCTTGCTCCCCCCGAAAAGCCGCCGAGCGAAACCGGCAAGGGGATCATATCGGCGGTGCTCGGCACGAACGTCCCGCTCTTGAGCTGGGTCGTGTCGTAGATGTGGACGGCGTTGGAGCCGAAGCCGGCCACGTACAGCGTGCTCCCATCGCTCGTGATCGCCATCTCCATCGGCGTCGCGATGCTCTTGTCCTTCACGCCCGCCGGAACCGGCTGGACCCCGTACGGGATGTGCGGATTGAGATGCCGCGGGATCACGGTGAATTCGGTCTGCGGCGTGACGAGGCTGTCGCCCGACGCATCCAGAACCGTGATGCGGGACTTGGCGAGGTTGCCCCGCACCGACGCAGGCTCGCCCGAGGGCTTGGGGCCGATGATGCCGGTGTAGTTGCCCAGACCCTCGAACCGGACGCGATTGTTCGCGTCGGTGTTGGTCACATACACGTCGCCGTTCACCGGGTTCACGATCATGTTGAACAAGATCGTCCCGACGTGCGCCACGCCCTCCACGATGCCGCCCGCGAGAGGCCCGAGCTGGACCGGTATGGCCGCGCTCGCATCGATTTCAAAGACATCGTAGTCCGGCAAATCGAACGGCACCGCCGGGCTCCAGTCGCGCGCGAGCTCGTCCTGCCACTGCCCCGAGGCCTGGTCGTACCCCACGATGATTCCGGTCTCGCGGCTCACCGTGCCCTGGAAGTTGATCTCGGGCAGCGGACGCCCGCCTGGGTAGGTGGTGGCAATGGGGGTGCAAGGGATCGACCCGTTGCAGACCAGCCCTTCGCCGACAGCCACCGTTTGGTTGCCAGACCGGAAGACCGCCGCGTACACGCGCGACCCGTCAGGCGACGCCGCCAGCGCGCGTGGCCGATCCCCGAAGAGGTTGATCACGGTGAGCGGCGTGCCGCCCATCCCCGCGCCCGGGTTGGCGGCATCGAAGACCCAGACATCGGCTCGCCCGATACCGGGCGTGGCGTAGCTGCCATCTTGCCAGGGGGTGTTCTGCCCGCGATGCGCCGTGGTGATGAACGCCTTGCCGCTCGCAAACACGATGTCGCGCGGCTCGTCTCCAACGAGCAGCGTGCGTACCACCCGCGGAGGCGTGAGCGAGGTGTCGATGATGCTGACGCTGTCCGACAGATGGTTGACCACCCAGACTTCGGTCGCGCTGCGCGCCGCGACGGCGACCGGCTCGAGCCCGACGGGAACCGAGTAGATCGGCGACGCCCCTTTGGGGCCCAAGATGTTGATCTCGAGATGAGCGTCCGCCGTGTTGCAGACGTAAAGCCAGTACCCATCGGTCGACATCGCCATGGGCCGAACGTGGCCGGACTCGAACAAGGTATAGTCGTCCTGAGCAGCCGCCTCCGAAATGGACGCTGCGTAGAGCACGAGGGCGAGGAAGAGAAGCTTGGATAGACGTGCGAGCACAACGCACTCCTTGGAGGCTGAGGGTTACGGGCGGCTGAGGGTTACGAACGGGCCCCCGATAATGATATCAATCACCGAAATTCGCCAGCGCAATCTCGCCCCTGCCCGATCGGCGCAAGCTCGAATCGACGCCGAAAACCTCTAAGGAACTTGAATTGGGAACGTCACCAGCAAGGAATCCGGGGTTGGGCTCGATTTGCCCGCGACCCCGACCCCATTGGCCGGGTCATCGCTGGCGACCCCCATCGTGCACTCCAGCGCCACCGAAAGGCCCTGCGCATTGACGCGAAGCCCGTTCGGGCCGGTCGGCGCGGCGAAGGCGGCCGCTGGAAGCGCCCAGGTGCCGTCTCCATTCAAGGTTGCCCCCGTGCTCGCATCATCCCAACCGAACCGCATCTCACCCGAGGCATCGACCGAGTACGACCCGGTCGCGCCCTGCAGCGGCAAGAGCAAGCTGCCCGTGACGCAAAATCCATTTGCGTCACACTGCGAGGCGAGCTTTCCCAAGCCAGCACAGACCCCACCTGGCGCACAGTCGGTGCTGGTCGGAACACTGATGAAGCGCCCGCACGCGTTGAACGTGCCGGTCGGCACGCAGTCCGTGTTGCCTCGACTCCCCGGAACCGACGCGAGGTCGTTGGCCGGGTCGCACGGCGCACCACCTTGCGCGCACTGGTAGGCGATCGGTTCGGTGTCGAGCGACACGTCGGGGCCCGACCCACCTGCGCGCAAATGCACGGTCGCTCGCAAGTCGACCAAGTTGACTCGGGTCACCCCGCCGGGCACCGCCGCCTGCGCCGCGTCGAGGAACGCCTCGGAGAACTGCGCCACCCCGTCGAGCGCCGCGCTCATCCCGATCGTGCTCACGATCGCGGTTGGATCGACCGTCAGGTCGAAGGGAAGAATCGAAACGCCTGGGCTCACGCTGTTCGTGCACCCTAGCGTGATCGATTGGGTCGCTGCCGGCGGGTCGATCGCGACGAACTGACACACGCCGGCCGCGTCGCACTCGCCATTGCTGCAAGGCGTGCCGACCGGCGACAGCGCACGCGGCTGACACACGTTGCCCGTGCACTGCGAAGGCTCGCGGCAATCGATCGGCGAGGAATCGCAGAGCGAGTTGTCGATGCACTCGACGCAGCTCCCAGCCCCGTCGCACACGTTGCCGCCGCCGGACGTGCACGCAGTGCCAGCGGCCAAGGGCGCGCCCTGACCGGGACAGCGGTTGCCCGGGGTCGCGCAGCCCGCAAGATTGCTCGGGTCACAGAACGCATCGCACAAGCCCGCTGCGGTGCAGTCGCTCGGCGCGCTGCAGTCGATGGGATCGGAATCGCAGAAGTTCTGGCCCGGGCAGATCACCGTGATCGTCTCGGTTCGATCGCAGAGCGGGTCGCCGTCGCCGCAGTCGAGGTCGATGGTGACCGAGCCCGGGATGCTCGGGTCGCATTCGTAGAGGATGTCGACGCCTGGCACCGCCACGCCCGTCCCGTCCGCGGCGAAGTCGTCGAGGTTGATCGCCACGATCGGGCCCGCGAGCGTCACCCCGTCGATGGGGTTGACGAACCATCCGCCGGGTGTGGCGGTTGCGCTTGGCGTCGCCTTCACGGTGCAGACCAGCCCGGACGCCGTACCGTTCACGCAGGGCGCACTGAGTGGGTCACCGCCCAGGTCGGGATTGCAGCGCGGGTCGGCAGGGTTGTAGACCGCAGGGGTACACACCGATGGAATGCTGGTCGTGCAGGTTTCCGGCTGGCAGTTGGCGCCGCAGGTGCCGTCCTCATCGATCGATCGATACTCGATCCGCGTTCGCGGCGGCAGCGATTGGATGTCCACCGTGCTCGGGATCGCGATCAACGAGTAGAGGCGAGGACAGAGGTTACCGATGACGACGTTGGACGTTGCGTCCACGCGGAGCCCGCCGCTCGGAAGGGTCACGCTCACGGAGCAGACGAGAACGATGTCGAACTTGGTCGTGGCGTTTGCGACGATGGCCAAGGTCTGCGAGCCGATACAGACGACCTCGTCTTGGTCGTAGACCAGCAGCGTGATCGTGCAGTTTCCCGGGGGCAAGCTCATGGCGGCCTGCCACACCGGCGGGGTTCTCGTGTCGACGACCTCGAATGCACCCGACATGTCGACCGAGTCGTCATAGGTGTAGGTCGTGCCGCCGGTGTCGGCCGGCGGAATCGGAAAGGTTCCCGGCGTCGTGCCCGGACAGGTGATGCGGTAGTCGACGCGATCGATCGCGAATCCGAGATCGGTGCTCGCGCCGTCGGGGTGCACGATGTCGAGGTTGACCTCGATCGGCACGACTGTGGCGCCACTACTGGTACAACCAGCGATGACCGCCATGCAGAGCAACGCGGTCCATCGAGCAAGATGACGAGAGCGCACGAATTCGGTCCTTCGGGTACGAAGAAAAAGGGGAGTTTTCGAAGCTAACGCTCCGCTGCCCATGGTGTCAACGCGGAACACTCGGCATGCCCGCGTGGATCCCCCGCTTGTGTAAGGTATGACACCAACCGACACTCACGCCACTTGATCTGCCGATGGCGGGTCGGATTCGCGACCCGATGCCCAGTGCGGTGCAGGTTCCCCGTCGGCGATGAACGAGTCCCAGAGGTACATCGACGCATACGCGCGCCAAGGGCGCCAGCTCGCCGCGCGACTCTCGAGCTCGTGCACCGACAATGGTGTGCCGTTGTGCGATAGCGCCTTACGCAACCAGGGGCTGTTGCCCGGAAATACATCCGGCTCACGATAGACGCGCATCGCGATGTACGCAGCGGTCGTCGCGCTCAGGTCGGCGATCGAACGAAGCCCCTCGATCGCGGCATCGAGCGAAGGCGCACCGTCCAAGCGCAGGCCGCCCTCATGAACCGCCTTGCTGAGCGCCTGGATCGACCGGCTGCGCCGCTTCGGAACCCCGAGTGCCTCCAAGCGAGCCGTGCTCAGGGCATACGGCGTCGGAAAGACGTAGCTGAGCGAGGGCTGCGAGGCTGTGATTGGCTTGCCGTACTTTTCGATCACCCGCCCCATGAGCTCCGCCGCTTCTTCGGGGCGAACGTGCTGATTGACGAGCATCATGATCGCCGTCTCGAAGTGATCGAACGCGCCCGGAACCCGAAGCCCAGGGGTGGCCTCGATGCGCGCGCGGAGCTGCGGGTCGGCGCTCAGGTGCTCGGCGATGACGGCCGTCTGCGCGTCGACATCGAACAAGCGTCGCACGCCGGAGACCACGTCGAGCAGATGCGCGCCGAGCGAGCTGCTCACACGGACGCGCAGTGCGCTCTCTTCGGGCTCGAACGAGACGCAGACCTCGCCCGAAGCCCGTCCGAACGAAGCGGTTCGGTAATACCGCCCCTCGACGACCTGCTCGACACCGGGCGACGTCCACGGCGCCAAGAACTGAAGCATCCTCAACCACGGGTACGAAACCTCGACCGGAATCTGCAGCTCGAGGCCGCTCGCCAACTTGCCCGGGTGCTTGCGAAGCGCGGTCGGTGGGCAACCATACACTTCGTTGATCACCGCGTTGAATCGACGCACGCTTCCAAAGCCCGCAGCCTCCGCGATGTGCGCCATCGACAGTCCGGTGGTCTCGATCAAGCGACGCGCGAAGTGGGCGCGCCGAATGCTCGCCACTTGCACGGGAGTGGTGCCTAGGTGCTTGTGGAAGAGCCGTCGAAGCTGACGCGCGCCGATGCCCAAGCGATCGCAGAGCGCGTCGATGTTCGCGTGATCGAGCAAGCCGTCCTCGATCAATCGAAGCGCGCGGGACACCGTGGTCGAAGTCCCGTTCCACGCGGGCGTACCGGGCAGCGCATCGGGGCGGCATTTGCGGCAGGCTCGAAACCCGGCTTCCTCCGCTTGCGCGGGCGTCTCGAAAAAGACGGTGTTCTCCGCCGCGGGCTTCTTCGCGCCGCAGCTCGGCCGGCAGTAGACCCCCGTGCTCGTCGCACCAGCGACGAACCGCCCGTCGAAACGCGCATCTTTACCGATGAACGCGCGATAGCGTTCGCTCGAGGACGGGGTCATCGGGCGATACTAGACCGTTTTCGACAATAGAGTTAGCACTTTTCGGACCTCTCCAGCGGAATGTGTCCAATCCATGTCCGAACAATTCATCGACGTTCGGATTTATTCCCGACTGTGATCGCGCGTTCATGTGCGCCATGCTTTCAAACTTTCATGCAAGACAATGCGCGTCACTGTGTGTGATGCCTCACACTGGATGGGCTTCTGCACATCGATGAGCATACGCGTTTGCACCGTAAAACACTTGCGATCCTCTGCGTGTACACGAGCTCCGAGCTTGTGCGTAGAGGTAAGACATTGGGAACCCTACGACCACTCCCGAGCACGTCGCGACGGACACCTGGACGGCGCGGCGCACTTTGGTGACATCGGTCACAAGACGGTGTTTTTTTTTTGCGACCCATTGATCTTCCGAATCGTGCCGTTGTACTCCGGGCACCTTCCTGAGTGGGAAGGCGAGTGAGACAGAGTACGTCGCACGCGCAGCCCGTAACCCGAACTAGAAGCGACTGGCCGTCTGCATGCATGTGTGGTGGTCACCGCACGTGGACGTAGACAAGGAGTTAAGGATGACACAGTTACGATTTGGAAAACTGATCGCGCTAGCCTGTATGGGGCTCGCGGTCGCCTGTACCTCGACGGGTACAGACGGCTCGACGGGCAACACACAGCTCAATTTGGACATCGTCAACCCCGGCAGCACCAGTGGTGAGCTCGGGTTCTCGATCGATCGCGTGGATTACCGCATCACCTGCGCTGGCAATCCCGCGGGCACCTACCCGATCCCCGCAGCCGACACGACCGGCACCGATTACGCCTATAACGACTCGGTGGACATCTCCGGTGCGTTCGAAGTCATCGACACGAACGTTCCCCCGGTGTGGCAGGCCGTCATGGACCTTCCCCCCGGCGACTGCACGGTCACCCTCTCGGTGTACTACCAGGACGAGGTCGTTTGCGTAGGCTCGCAGACTCTCGCCATCGCTGAGGACGCGACGACCAAGTACGACATCGTGCTGGTTTGCTCGCTCAGCATCGACACCCCGGACGGCATGGCCGACATCGACGGCACGTTCACGTTCATCACAGGCAACCTCTGTCCGAAGCTGTACGTGCTCAACGCGATTCCGAGCAACATCGACATCGCCACCGTTCCGCCGACGACCGAGGTGCAGTACCGCGCCAAGGACCCGGACAACACCTGCGGCAACAACTGTGACCCGCAGAGCTGCACGACGGACAACCCCCCGGTTTGCACGCCCGCGCCGTACAACCCGAACGACCCGCTTTGTAACCCGGCCGCTGGTGGTGACCCCACGAGCGCCGCGTGTCTTGCAAACGGTGCAGGCCTGGTCTGCACGATCGTGGCCAACGAGACCACGGGTGGCGCGTTCGCCGGTACCTTCATCAGCCCGGCTGATGGTACGACCCCGGTCGGCCCGGTTCTCCCGGTCAACCTCAACACGGCGGCCGGCATCCCCGGCTTCATCCTTCCAGGCCTTGGCGGCCCGGCAGGCACCAACGCCGCGGACAGCCCGGCGTACCCGCCGATCCCGAACCTGAACGGCTCGCTGCCGCCGCTGACCTACGTTTGTGACCCATCCTTCCCGGGTGCGATCGCAATCACGGTGCAGTGCTCGGACGGTGACGCAGAGTGTGACCAGCAGAAGCAGATCATCATCGTCTGCCCGGGTATCAACTACTGTGACCTCTCGCCGCCCGGCGTCTGCAATGCCTCCGGTGAGTGTCTCACCGACGGCGTCTGTACCCCGACCTGTAACCCTGTTTGTGACCCGACCGACCCCAGCTACGATCCCGTCGCCTGTGGTGGTCCGGACTGCACGCAGTGCCCAGGCAAGGACGCCAACCAGCCGGACGGCACGACCTGCTCCATCGGACAGTGTCTCGCTGGCACCTGCGTGGAGTGCACGAGCGACGCGGGTTGCGCAAGCAATCCGGCCGCCCCGGTCGACTGTCAGCTTCCCAACACCTGCACAGGCAACGTCTGTGTGGCGGGTGGCACGGCTCCGGCGGGCACGCGCATGCTCCAACGGCGTGTGTGACGGCACCGGCATCGGTGCTGGCGCATGTCAGTTCGTGGCAATCGATCCGTGTCAGGACACGGATCCCGCGACGTGCAGCAAGGTCATCACCGTGGGTTGCACCAACAACGTGACGGCGGACATCTCGATCCTGCCGTTCACGCAAACCACGGACCCGGGTCCGATCATCGCCAGCTCGGCGGTCACCGCGACTACCACCGGTATCGCGGAGTTCTCCGAGACCTTCCTCGACGCAGCCCAGGGCGCAGTTCCTGGCGGTGTGACGCAGGCTAACCTCGTCGACCTCCAGGTCCCAGTCCAGGTTCGTTCGGGCGCTACGATCCCCAACGTGACGCTCCTTCCGGACCCGGCGCTCACCTACACCTGCATTTACTCTGGCGGCACGTGTGACCCGGCCAACGACCTCGGGTCGGTTCCGGGTAGCCGAGGCAACTCGGGCTGCGTCCCAACCGGTGCGTTCAACCCATGTGGCAGGATCGTCAATGTCCCGGTGAGCAGCGACTGCTCGGTGGGCGGCGTCTGCGACACCTTGGGCAAGAACGCCTCGCAGTGCTTGCTCAACGGGTTCTGCGTCACCGGCGGCCTGCCGCTGCAGCTGAGCTCGGCGGTCATGAACGGCACCGCAGATGCATCGGGTAACATCCTCTTCGGATGGTACGACGATGCGGCGATCTGTCCGTTCCCAGCGGGCAGCCTCTGCACGCTACCGGCAGCCGTGTTCGCTTCGGGCACCTGCGCAGCAGGCGGAGACCTCTCCTGCTTGAACACCGCACCCATGGGCCTTCGCGTGAATGCCTCGGGTCTCTCGGTTGCCCTCCAGTGCAACCAGGCTGAGGACGGTGGGACGGCGACAACGAGTGCCGTCACGTCCACGGACGCGGCGCTCCTTTCGTTCCCGATCCAGATCCCATAAGCTCTCGTAAGACGAGCTAAACAGTACAGAACCCGCGGGCCTCGGCCCGCGGGTTTTGTCGTTTCTTAAGGGTGAGAGGAGTACGTTGAGACCAATGCAATGGGTGCGAGCGATAAATGCTGCTCTCGTGCTGGCCTGCTCCGCGCTTCTTCTGACCGGCTGCCACCACGGCGACTCGTCCTGCCCCGCCGCCTCGCTGAAGGTCGACCCGCAGACGATTCCGTCGGGTGAGAACGAGACCTTGGTGACCCTGAGCGTGAGCAACCCGAGCCCCGACAACGGTCGCGACGTCCACACCGAGCTCTACGCCGACAGCGGCACCTTCCTCGACCCGTTCGCCCAGGAGACGACCTACTCTTGCGCCTATGACATCAGCGGCGAGGTCGAGATCTGCGTCGACGTGACGTACGGCCCTCCGCCCGGCACGTCCGCCAGCGCGAGCGAAGCCATTGGCGCCAACGTGCAGTACATACGCGCGCCGACCGCCTATTTCAACAACCCCGACGATTGCTCCGAGACCCGCTGCGCCACGGTGGTCTGCCCCGCCGACAAGAACGCCTGCCCGGTGATCTCGGACCTCAGCGTCGAGCCCAAGGTCATCCTGGAAGCGCAGACCGCCGCCGTCGTGGTCGTCGCCGAAGACCCCGATGCGAATCCGGCCCCCTTGGTGACCACCTTGTCGGCGACTGCCGGGACGTTCGGCGCACGCCAAGCGCGCGAGACGACGTACATGTGCGACCCCACGGTCGGCGGCACGATCGAGATTTGCGTCAAGGCCGCCGATGGAGACGACAACTGCGACGTGTCCCGCTGCGTGACCGTCGAATGCCCGGGTCCCCCCCCAACAACATCTGCCCGGTCATTCGCGAGCTCACCGCGACCCCGACCGTGATTCCGCTGGACGAACACCAGAGCCTCGTCCAAGTCGACGCCTTCGATCCCGATGCGGTCAACCCGGAGCCCCTGGTCACCACCCTCAGCGCCTCGGCCGGCACCTTCGACGACCCGCACGCGCCGGCGACCACCTTCAACTGCGGCGCCCCGGGCCAGGCGGAGATCTGCGTCAAGGCCAGCGACGGCGAGAAACGCTGCGACCAGGAGCGTTGCATCACCGTCCAGTGCCCGAGCACCATCCCCGAAAACCTCTGCCCCAAGCTCTACGTCTTGAACGCGATTCCCTCGAACCTGATCCCGGTGGGGGAGACCTCGACCGAGATCCAAGTGCGAGCGCAAGACGGCGATGCGCAACCGCTGCCGCTGGTGACGACGCTCTCCGCCATCCGAGGCACCTTCGACGACACGCACGCCGCCAACACGGTCTACCACTGCGAGCGCGCGGGTCAGATCGAGGTCTGCGTCGATGCGAGCGACGGCGCGTGCGTCAAGACCTTGTGCATGGACGTGTTCTGCCCCGCGGGCCTGTGAGGCGCTGGCCGCTCCCGGGTCGCTGATCTACGATGAAGCTCGCCGTGTCTTGCCAGGTTCCCATCCGCTCGGCGGCGCTCGCCATCCTCGCGCTCCTCTGGGTCGCGTCGCCCGCCGCCGCGGATGACGCGCTGCGCGCCCGCGCTGCCGAAGCGTTCGAGGCCGCGCGGGCCCAGACCTTGAAGGAGCCGCTCGAAGGCCGCATCGACGCGGTCTGGCACACCGACCTGCTCTTGCAGATCCGCCCCGACCCAACGCTTCAGTGGTGGGCCGACACGCGGCGGCGGCTCCTGTCAAACCATGCGACCTACCGCCTCGTCGAACCGAGCGCGCCGCTCGACCCGCTGCCCGACGACCCCGGGACCGGCCTTCAGAAATGGTATGTCTACATGCAGGCGCCGTTTGGCACGCCCCCGAGCACCGCGCGCCGCTACATCACCGAGTACCTCGCCCCCGAGACCGGTTCTCTCGCCCCGCCGGCCCAGGGCTACATTCTCACTCATCAGCTCGCCGTGCTGCAGTGGGCACAAAGGGTCGGACTGGAGCTGCCGTCGAAGCTTCTGAACATGAAACCGATCCTCCTCGACCGAATCGCTGCCGAGCAGGCCAAGGATGAGGCGTTCTCGGACCTCTTCGCCGAGCGCATCTGCTTTCTGGTCGTGTGGGGGAACCCGAGTGACGAAGAGCTCGAGCGTTCGGTCCGCGTCATCGTCGACGCCCAGGTCGCGCCCGGTGTCTGGGCGCCCGCCCCTGCCACGCTGAGCTATGACGGCGAAAGCGAGGTCACCGAGGTCGAGCCGGAGCACGCCCGAAAGATGGCGATGGTGACCCTGGCCGAATACCTGCGGCGCACGGAGGCCGACGCTGGCGCGGACGCCGGCGCGGACGCTGGCGCGGACGCTCACGCGGACGCTGGCATGGACGCGGGCGCTGGCATGGATGCGGACGCGAGTGCGGACACTGGTGCTGGCACTGGCCGCTGGGCCTTGCTGGCCGGGGTGTTGCTCGTGCTCTTGGGGCTCGCGGTCCGTCACTTCCGCCGTGCGTAGCCTGGCGTCACGAGTTGACGGGATCGGGCAGATCGGAGTTGACGCGGCGGCGCACATGTGCGCAGATCACTCAATTGTTTCCGGGCGGTTTTTGGAGGGTTCCATGAAGAATTGCGCAGTGCTCTTGGGCATCATGATCGCCGTCGCGGGCTGTGGCTCGACGACCGGCGGCACGGCGGGCACCGGCGGCACGGCGGGCACCGGTGGGACGGCGGGCACCGGTGGCACGGCGGGCACCGGTGGCACGGCGGGCACCGGCGGGACGGTGGACCTCTGCACGGGTGTCGATTGCAGCGACGGCAACGATTGCACCGCCGACTCGTGCGACCCCGCGGATGGAACCTGCTCCAACCCCGACGAAACCAATGGCACCAGCTGTGACTTCGGCGGCGCCCCCGGCGTTTGCATGTCTGGTGTCTGTGAAGACGCGATGCTCTGCGCCAGCGTCGATTGCAGCGACGGCAACACCTGCACCGAGGACCTCTGCGACCCGGCCGATGGCTCTTGCAGCAACCCGGCTGGAAGCGAAGGCGCGACCTGCGACGCGAGCGGAAACCCAGGCACTTGCACTTCCGGCGTTTGCGTCGGCCTTTGTGACGGCGTCAACTGTGACGACAGCAACGAATGCACCGACGACGCCTGCGACGTGGCCGACGGAACTTGCGCCAACACCGACCGAGCCGATGGCGCGTCCTGTGACTTCGGGGGCGGCGCGGCCGGCGTATGCATGTCCGGCGTCTGCGAAGACGCGATGCTCTGTGCCAGCGTCGACTGCAGCGACGGCAACGACTGCACTGTCGATGCCTGTGACCCTGCGGACGGCTCCTGTTCCAATCCCAACGAACCCGACGGCATGACTTGCGACGCGGCCGGCAACCCCGGGCAATGTCAGGCCGGCACCTGCACGGGGCTCTGTGACCTCACCGACTGCAGCGATGGAAACGAATGCACGATGGATGCCTGCGACCCGGCCGACGGCTCCTGCTCCCATACCCCAGAGGCCGACGGCACGGCCTGCAATGGCGGCGTCGACCAGTGTCAGGCCGGCATCTGCGTCAACCTCTGCACCGGCGTCGATTGCAGCGATGGCAACGAGTGCACGGCGGATGCCTGCGACCCGGCCGATGCCTCCTGCTCCCATACCCCAGAGGCCGACGGCACGGCCTGCAATGGCGGCGCGGGCAACTGTCAGTCGGGCAACTGCGTGACGGCCATCGACCCCGACCCACAGACCAAGGTCATCACCGTGGGCTGCACCAACAACGTGACGTCGGACATCTCGATCCTGCCGTTCACGCAAACCACCGACCCGGGTCCCATTGTCTCCGGCCAGGCGGTCAACGTGAGCTACACGGGTGTCGCGGAGTTCTCCGAGACCTTCCTCGACGCAGCCCAGGGCGCGGTGCCTGGCGGTGTGACGAAGGCCAACCTCGTCGACCTCCAGGTCCCGGTCCAGGTTCGTTCGGGCGGTACGTTCCCCAATGTGACGCTCCTTCCGGACCCGGCGCTGGCCTACACCTGCATTTACTCCGGCGGCGCGTGTGACCCGGCCAACGACCTCGCGTCAGTTCCGGGTTCCCGAGGCAACTCGGGCTGCGTGCCAACCGGAAGCTTCAACCCATGCGGCCGGACCGTCATCGTCCCGACCAGCTCCGACTGCTCGGTGGGCGGCGTCTGCGACAACTTGGGCAAGAACGCCTCGCAGTGCTTGCTCAACGGGTTCTGCGTCACCGGCGGCCTGCCGCTGCAGCTCAGCACGGCTGCGTCGAGCGGCACCGCAGATGCATCGGGTAGCATCCTCTTCGGATGGTACGACGACGCGGCGGTCTGTCCGTTCCCGGCGGGCAGCCTCTGCACGCTACCGGCAGCCGTGTTCGCCTCCGGCGTATGCGCAGCAGGCGGAGACCTCTCCTGCTTGCACACGGCACCCATGGGCCTTCGTGTGAATGCCTCGGGTCTCTCGGTCGCTCTGCAGTGCAACCAGGCTGTGGACGGTGGGACGGCGACAACGACTGCCGTCAAGTCCGCGGACAGCGACCTGATTTCGTTCCCCATCCAGTAAGCTCTCGTAAGTTGGGCTGACCACAGAAAAGACCCGCGGGCCCAGGCCTCGCGGGTCTTTTCGTCTGTCGCCTTGCCATCCACCGAGGGCCTGTGAGCTGCATCACAGAACCGGGTATTACCCGGAAAGCGGTCGCCGAAGTCACTTGTAATCCCATTGGCGACAATGTTAGCTTCGCTTTCCCCCCAATTTCATACCCACGGCGCCGTCGCCCGCGTGTGCGGAGACGGGCCTACGTAGGAGTCGTTCATGACTGGTTCCCGATTGATGCATTGGATCCTCTGCTGCCTCGTGGCAGCGGCAAGCTTCGCAGGATGTACCGGCGATACGAACGCAACCGGAGACAGTGGCTCGCTCAACCTGAACCTCGAGCTCGCGCCCGGCGTCGTGATCAACGAAGTCGACTGGGTGCTCTCGGGCAACGGGATGGACGCCATGGCTGGCACGATCGACACCAGCGCCCCGGGCGCGACGGCGTCGGTCGAAGTGTTCGGCCTGGCTCCCGGCGAGAACTACCTCGTCGAGCTCTCCGCCACCTCGGATGATGGTCTCATCACCTGCGGCGGCTCCGCGAACTTCGATGTGCAGGTCGGCATCGCGACCGACGTGATGGTGATGCTCAACTGCAAGCGTCCCGCTCGCTACGGCGGCGTGCGCGTCAACGGCAAGTTCAACATCTGCGCGGAGCTCGCGAAGGTGGTCGTCTCGCCGCTTCAGACCTCGGTCGGCAATCAGATCGACCTCACCGCAGCGGGCAAGGATGAGGAAGGTGACTCGATTTCCTACATCTGGACCGGCACCGGCGGCAGCATCGCCGACCCGAACGCCACCTCGACGACGTTCACCTGTGGCGAGGTGGGCGAGCAGACGATCACCATCACCGTGTCCGACGACGACTTCCAGTTCTGCATGGCGGAGTGGTCGGTCCCCGTGACCTGCGTCGCGGGTCAAGGCGACCTCTGCGCGGACGTGACCTGCGAAAGTGACGGCAACGAGTGCACGACGACCGAGTGCAACCCGGCCAACGGGCAATGCGAGACGAGCAACGTCGACGACGGCACCGAGTGTGCGGACGGCACGTGCTCCGGCGGGGAGTGCGTGGCGGTCGACCTTTGCGATGGCGTCATTTGCAACGACGAGAACGACTGCACCGACGATGCCTGCGACCCGGCGGATGGAAGCTGCAGCAGCACGCCTGTGGCCGACGGCACCGCGTGCGGCAACAACGGCATGTGCGTCGAGGGCAGCTGCGTCGAGACCAACCTCTGTGACGGCGTCGTCTGCGACGACACCGGCAACGAGTGCACGGTCGCGATGTGCAACATGCAAACCGGGTCGTGCGACACGATGAACGTCCCGGACGGCACGATGTGCAATAGCGACGCAGGAGCATGCTCGGGCGGCGAGTGCGTCACCAACAATCTCTGCGATGGCGTCGACTGCACCTCGAGCAATCAGTGCGTCGACGACGGAGCGTGCGACCCGGCCGACGGCACCTGCATCGCGGGCGCAAACGTCCCGGCTGACGTGGCCTGCGACCAGGACGGCGGCACCGTCTGTGACGGCAACGGCGCCTGCGTCGAATGCAACAACATCGGTCAATGCACCAGCGACAGCAACGAGTGCACGGTCGCGACCTGTGAAGCCGGCCAATGCGGCATGGCGAACGTCGCCGACGGCACGGCATGTGCCGATGCGACGGGCGCATGCTCGGGTGGCGTGTGCATGACCAACGACCTGTGCCAGGGAGTGGACTGCACCTCGAGCAACCAGTGTGTCGACGACGGCATGTGTGACCCGGCCGACGGCACCTGCACCCCAGGCAGCAACAAGGCCGCCGACACTGCTTGCACCGATGGTGGCGGCAGCGTCTGTGACGGTGCGGGCGCCTGCGTCGAGTGCAACAGCGACGGCCAGTGCCCGAGCGGCGATGTCTGCACGGACCACGCGTGTGTTGCCGGCGCCATCGACCCCGAGCCGCAGACCAAGGTCATCACCGTGGGCTGCACCAACAACGTGACGTCGGACATCTCGATCCTGCCGTTCACGCAAACCACCGACCCGGGTCCCATTGTCTCGGGCCAGGCGGTCAACGTGAGCTACACCGGTGTCGCGGAGTTCTCCGAGACCTTCCTCGACGCAGCCCAGGGCGCCGTTCCCGGCGGTGTGACGCAGGCCAACCTCGTCGACCTCCAGGTCCCGGTCCAGGTTCGTTCGGGCGGTACGTTCCCCAACGTGACGCTCCTTCCGGACCCGGCGCTGGCCTACACCTGCATCTACTCGGGCGGCACCTGCGATCCGGCCAACGACCTCGCGTCGGTGCCCGGGAGCCGTGGCAACAACGACTGCATCCCGAAGGGCGCCTTCAACCCATGCGGCCGGCTCGTCACCGTACCGACCAGCACCGACTGCTCGGTGGGCGGCGTCTGCGATCTGAAGGGCAAGAACGCCACGCAGTGCTTGCTCAACGGGTTCTGCGTCACCGGCGGCCTGCCGCTGCAGCTCAGCTCGGCTTCGTCGAGCGGCACCGCAGATGCGTCGGGTAACATCCTCTTCGGATGGTACGACGACGCGGCGATCTGTCCGTTCCCCGCGGGCAGCCTCTGCACGCTACCGGCCGCGGTGTTCGCCTCGGGCCTATGCGCAGCAGGCGGAGACCTCTCCTGCTTGCACACCGCACCCATGGGCCTTCGTGTGAACGCCTCGGGTCTCTCGGTCGCTCTGCAGTGCAACCAGGCTGTGGACGGTGGGACGGCGACAACGACTGCCGTCACGGCCGCGGACAGCGACCTGATTTCGTTCCCCATCCAGTAAGCTCTCGTAAGTTGAGCTAGCCACAGGGAAAGACCCGCAGGCCCAGGCCTTGCGGGTCTTTTCGTCTGTCGCCTTGCCATCCACAGGGGCTTACGGATATGCTCCCGCCCTCGCGATGGTGGTGGTACCGTCGACGGGGATTCAAGGAGATGTCTATGTTTCGAACTTATCTGAGTGTATTTGCCGTGCTTGGCTTGGCGGCTGTAGTCGGCTGCGGCAGCAGCTCGGGCGGTACCGCCGGCACCGGCGGCGGCGCGGGCGGCACCGGTGGCATGGGTGGCGGCGCGGGCGGCACCGGTGGCATGGGCGGCGGCGCGGGCGGCGCGGGCGGCACCGGTGGCATGGGCGGCGGCGCGGGCGGCACCGGTGGCACGGGCGGTAGCATCGGCGCAGTCACCAAGTCGATGACTCTTGGTTGCACCAACAGCGTCACCGCGGACATCTCGATTCTCGATTGGGAGCTCACGGTCGCCCCGGACGGTGGCACCATCACAGGCGGCGCAGCGTTCGACGCGACGCTCGATGGCGTGGCATTTTTCGCGGAGTCCTTCCTCGATGCTGCGCAATCGGTCATTCCAGGCGGCATCAAGCAAGCTGCTCTCGCCGATGTCGCAGCGACGGTCATCGTGCGCTCGGGCGCAACAGGTGATCCCGTCACGCTCGTAGCGAGCGATATCCCGTACACCTGTGACATCGACGGCGCGAGCTGCGACCCGGCGAACAACGCAGTCAACGGCTCGAACCCGGACTGCGTGCCGGTCGGGGCGTTCAACAAGTGCCTGCGCTTCATCGCCATTCCGACCAGTGACGATTGCGCGAGCGGCGGGGTCTGCGACGGCTTGGGCAAGACCGGCACGGGTTCGCAGTGCGAGCTCAACGGCTTCTGCGTAACCGGGCCGCTTCCGCTCGACCTCCAATCCGCGACGGGTTCCTACACCGCCGATGCCTCGGGCGCGGTGCTCTTCGGCTGGGACGATGAGAACACCGGAGCCACGGTCGCCTTGGACGGCACCTATGATCTGCCTCCGGCAGTCTTCACCGACCCGACGCCGCCCAACGGCGTTCGCGTCGTCGCGCTTCTCTCGGTGGCACTGCAGTGCACGATGGCAGTCGACAGCAACGGACCGAACGGGGTCGGAGTTCCCGACGCATCGAGCCCAACTCCAGACGAGCTGCTTCTCTCGATTCCGATCGAATAAGCCAGCAGTCGCGAGGAACAGAACGAAACCCGCAGGCCAAAACCTGCGGGTTTTGTGTTTAAGGGATTCGGGGCTCGAGACTCGGGACTCGGGACTCGGGCTCCACCGTCAGCGCTTGGCCCATCGTCACGGTCCCAAGCTCTTTCGTCGGCTTCGCATCCTTCCGTGCTCGAATGCCTCCGATCCAGACATCCGTCACGACTCCCTCCGACCGGTTCAGCATCTGCTCTGCAGCGACGGCGTCTCGGTATTCGCAGATCGTGTGGGCGTCCGAGTCATAGGCACCGAGCGCTTCGGGGTCGACCAAGATCAGGTCGGCTCGGCGGCCCGGCTCGATAGTGCCGACGATCTGATCGACGCCCCAGAACTCCGCGGGAACGCGGGTCAGGCGCCCGACGTGATACGCGACATCGCCGAGCGAGCGCCTCTGCGCGATCTGCAGGCCGCGCAGGTTGGAGTCGTAGTAGGCCATGTTGGTGAGGTGCGCGCCCGAGTCGCTGAACCCGGGCATCGTCTGCGGGTCGAAGAGCACCCGCGCCATCCGTTCTTCGTCGTCGTTGGCGGCGAGCACATACCAACGCAAGTCCGTGTCGAAGTAGCGCAGCAAGTGCAAGATGAAGTTGCAGTCATCGCCAACCGGATTTGGGAAGCTCGCGAAGACTTTGGCCTCGGCCTCGTTGCGAGGACCCAACCCCGTTCGAGCGAGACGACCTTGCCCACTCGGCCTCGCCTGCCAGTCGAGCAAGCGCTCGTAAATGTCGTGCAGCGTCTCGCCGTCCCAGACCGGGAGCGGCCGGTCGGTCATGACCATGTCCCTGAGCTCACGGCTGAAGCTCTCGTCCATCATTCGGAGCCAGCGCTTGATGCGCGCCAACGAGAAGCCCTTCTTGCCGTGGTACCACATCGCGCGGAAGCGCTCGCGGTACGCAGGATCATCGAGCAGCGCGACGCGGGCGTCCCTGTCCTCCAGGTCGATCTCGTTGAGCTCTCGCAAGGCCGGAATCTCTTCCGAGAGCGGCGTGATCGCGCCATCGGCATAGACCCGAAACGGCGCTGCGAGCGCCTGCAGACGGAAGCGCCCGTTCACGAGCCACGAGTTGATGATGCGTGAGAGCACGACGCCCATCTTGGCGAGAGAGCGGTTGGTCACCACGTCGAGCGCGGCCACGGCCGTGATCTTCAGGGGCTTGCCGAAAAATCGACCGCTGCTCAGCATGAACCAGCGGATGACGTTGTGCGGCTTGTCCTTTTCAGGCGTGGCTTGCCAGACGCGGCCGTAGCGACGCACCACGCCGGTGAGCCGCTTGACCTCCTGGTACGACGCATGGTTGGCCGGGATGCGCTTTTTGCGGTGCGGGTCGTTCGACAAGTAATGGAAGGGGAGCATATCGGTCGAAAAGCCCGCGTAGCCGTCTTTCATGGCCTGCTCGAGGATCTGTTCCATTTTCTCGAGGTCTGCGTCTCCGGCTTTTTCGCTGATCGCCCGGTCGAGGCCCATCGCTTCGATGCGCAGCATCGAATGCGGAATCATCGGGACGACGTTGGCCCCGAGCGGCATCGCCTTGAAGTGGTCGAGATAAGCCCTGGGATTGTCCCAGCTGATTCGATCGGCCACCCGCCGAAGCACGCTCTTCGGAATGTTCTCGACGCGGGCAAAGCAGGACACGACCGGATCGTGCCCGTCTCGGTTTTGCCGGCCGAACGGAACGCCGATCGAGCAGTTGGCCACCACGGCGGTCGTCGTCCCGTGCCGGACCACCTCGCTGAGCCCGGGGTCGAGCTCGACTTCGAGGTCGAGATGGGTGTGGATGTCCCAGAGCCCGGGCGTCAACCAGCGGCCCCGGGCATTGATGACCTCGCGTGCCTGGGCAGGGTCGAGGTCAGGTCCGACTTGCGCAATCTTGCCGTCGGCAATCGCGACGTCCTCCTCCCGGGGCACGTCCGTGCGCCCGTCGAACAGGAGCGCATGCTTGATCAGCGTGTCCCAGAGCATCATCGCGTTGGAGTACAACAGAGATGCCGGTCACGCCAGCTCAGAAGACGAGCCGCCCCGAATCGACGTCCCATTGCAGGCGGGCGCCATAGGCGCTCTGCCGCATGTCCCGCTGCATGCGGCGCTTCTTTCCCTTTTTCACGCCGAGCATGATGCCGGACGTGATCATGCCGATCGCGCCCAGCGAGAGCAATGTCGCGCCCATGGGAACGAGCACGTTGCCCGCCGTGTTGCAGTTGTAGGAATCATAATAGTAGTTGGAAGAGGAGTAGTAGGTGCACTGCGACGCGCCAATGGACGTCAGAATGATGCCCACCGCCGTGGCCGCGCTCGTCGAGATGAGCGCGACGCGGGTGCGGCGGATGCCGTTGTTGAGGTCGTCGAGGTCGGATTGGAAATAGACCTGGCGGGCCGAGCTCTGATTCGGCGCAGTGGTGATGATCATGGCGGCCGGCGGGGCCTCGGTCTGCACGTTGCTCGAAGCGCCTTGCTGGGCGGCGGCAGGGCGGATCGTCAGTACGGACAGGACGAGAACGGCGGCGAAGGTGATTCGGTCCATGGCATGTCAATACACGGTCGAACCGGTCTCTTCAACGAGATACCTCAGTGCGCCCGAGGGGCCGGCAAGGGGAGCGCGCCACAGAGAAAATCGATGAGCAAACGAACCCGCTCGGGGAGCTGCCGCGTGGAATACAGCAGATGGACCGGCTGCGAAGGCAGGAACCAATCCGGGAAAATGCGGACCAGGCGCCCCGCCGATTCGCCTTCTGCGGCGTGGAGCTCCGGCATGAGCCCGATCCCCTGCCCCGCTGCGACGAGCTCGACCATGGCCGTGTAATCGTCGACATTGACTCGACCCGAGACCGTGAGCTCGACGGCTTCGTGAGTCTCGCCGCTGCCCTTTTCGAGTCGAATGACTTGGGTCTGCCCGCGCTTGCGGTACAGCACGAATGGATACCCTTCGAGCTCGGTGATGTCGTCGCAGTCCAATGCGAGATCGGGAGGCGCCGCGAGCTGGAAGCTCGAAGGCAGAAGCTTGCGCGCGATCAAGCTCGGATCGGTGACCGGCCCCACACGCAACGCGAGGTCGACGCGCTCCTGCACGAGGTCGACGAAGCGATTGGTGAACACCAGGTCCAGAGCAATGTCAGGGTAGCGCTCGAGAAACCTGACGAGCTGGGGGATCAAGATCATGCGCCCGAGATCGCTTGGCGCGGTGATTCGAATCGTTCCGCGCGGCTGCGTCGCGCTCTGCTCGATCGTGGCCACCGCCGCGTCCAGAGCGTCGATCGCATCCACCACCGAATCGTAGAAGCGGCTTCCCTCGGGAGTCGCCGTCAGACGGCGCGCGTCGCGATGCACCAGCTTCGTGTCGAGCTGCTCTTCGAGGCGGGCCAAACGGCGGCTCACGGTGGATTTGGGCACGCCGAGGTGTCTGGCCGCGGCAGCCAGGCTATGGCGGCGCATCACCTCCACAAACGTTGCGATATTATCCTTATCTGGGACCAATCCAGGATTAGTGTTGCGTTTTCGCAACCATATGTCAATCCGATGCTCTCTGCCGAATGCAATCCCTCGTCATTAGATTCTCTTCCGAATCGAAACCGGAGGCGAGCATGAGCACAGTCACGGAAGAAAAGCGGACGGCGCGAGCGCTCCAAGGGGTGTTTCCGCCCGGTCCCGAGCACTGGGTAGGCGACGGCTTCTATGTGAAGACCGTCTTCTGGCCGCAGCTCGATGCGCAGATGTTGAGCCCGTTTCTCTTGCTCGACCATGCCGCCCTGAAGCACTTTGATTCGTCACCCTGGCGGCGGGGTGTGGGCGAGCACCCGCATCGCGGTTTCGAGACGGTGACTTTCGCCTACGCGGGCGAGATCGAGCACCGCGATTCCGCAGGAGGCGGGGGCCGGATAGGGCCGGGCGACGTGCAGTGGATGACCGCCGCGTCGGGCGTGGTCCACGAGGAAAAGCACTCGCAAGCGTTCTCCGAGCGCGGCGGCGACTTCGAAATGGTGCAGCTCTGGGTCAACCTGCCGGCGGACCAGAAGATGAGCAAGCCACGGTATCAATCGCTGCTCGATCGCGACTTCCCCCGGTTGCAGCTCGGTGCGGCGGAGGCGCGCCTCGTCGCCGGCACACTGCGCGGCGAAACGGGGCCGGCCAAGACTCACACGCCCATCACGACCCTGGACCTTCGGTTCCACGAAGACGGCGCCGCGGAGCTCGAGCTCCCCGATGGCTGGACCACGCTCGTGTTTCCGCTCGAAGGGGACGTGGCCGCAGGCCCGAACGTCGAACCGATCCCCGCGCGTCATTTCGGAGTCTTCGACCGTGACGATGACGGAGCGACCTTGCTTCATGGGAGCAAGGGCGCGCGCGTCCTGGTGCTCGCGGGCGAGCCGATCGGCGAGCCGGTCGTGGCGTACGGGCCCTTCGTCATGAACACCCCGGAACAGATCGGCCAAGCCTTTCGCGACTACCAGAGCGGCAGGATGGGCCACTTACTTTGAACTCTAGAAAGGCACGGCATGGGAAAACTAATCGACGGCATTTGGCATGACACTTGGTATGACACGAAGAGCACGGGCGGAAAGTTCAGGCGGGCCAACGCGACGTTCCGCAACTGGATCACACCCGATGGCAAGAACGCGCCGAGCGGTAACGCGTTCAAGGCCGAAGCCGGTCGCTACCATCTGTACGTGTCCTATGCCTGCCCTTGGGCGCATCGCACGCTGATCTTCCGAAAGCTCAAAGGGCTGCAGGACATGGTCGGCCTGTCGGTGGTCAATCACTTCATGGGCGGCCAGGGTTGGACGTTCCGCGAAGGGGATGGCGTGATTCCCGATCCCGTGCTCGGTGCCGAGTACCTGCATGAGATCTATACCGCGGCAGACCCCCAATTCAGCGGACGTGTGACCGTGCCGGTGCTCTGGGACAAGAAGAACGGCACCATTGTCAGCAACGAATCGTCGGAAATCATCCGCATGTTCAACGGTTCCTTTGACCATCTAGGCGCCAAGGCGGGGGACTTCTACCCCGAAGCGCTTCGCGCCGAGATCGACGAAGTGAACGCGCGCATCTACGAGACGCTCAACGACGGTGTCTACAAGTGCGGTTTCGCCACCACGCAGCAGGCCTACGAGGAGGCCTTCGTCGCCCTGTTCGACACCTTGGACTGGCTCGAGGAACGCTTGTCGACGCGAAGGTATCTCGTCGGCGAGCAGATCACCGAGGCCGATTGGCGCCTTTTCACGACGCTCGTACGCTTCGACTCGGTCTATGTGGGCCACTTCAAGACGAACCTTCGCCGTATCGCCGATTACCCAAATCTCTGGGCGTACACACGTGAGCTCTACCAAGTGCCCGGCGTCCGAGGAACGGTCCACATGGACCACATCAAGCACCACTACTACGGAAGCCACGAGACCATCAATCCCACGCGAATCGTCCCCATGGGCCCCGCGATCGACTTCGATGAGCCACACCGCCGCGACAGGATGCTCGACTCGCTCGTCGACGCGGCGGAGTGAGCCTACGGCGCTGGCGCTCCAGATGATGTATGCTCCCGCTCGTTTCGAGCCTACACCCCGGGAGCGCCATGCCGAGCTCATCCATCATCGTTCGTATCGAGAGTTTCTTCTTGGCCGCCGCCCTGCTCGGCGGGGCCTCGCTGGTCGGATGCAACCGCACCGTCACGCTTCCCCCGATCGCGCAGGAGCCGGGCGCGCCCGAGATTCCAGGCAAGTTCGTCTGGCACAATCTCGTCACCAGTGATGGCGAAGCCGCGCGAAAATTCTACGGGGGGCTCTTCGGTTGGAAGTTCGACCTCAAGGACGGCGGCCGGTACAGCGTCATCACCTATCAAGGCCGAAACCTCGGAGGCATCCTCGACGCAAGCAAGGATGGCAATCGGCCAAAGTCGGGACGCTGGCTGAGCGCGATGTCGGTTCCGGACCTGGACACCGCGCTGGCCGCTCTGGGCAAAGCCGGCGGCAAACAAGTCGAAGCGCCGGTCGAGGTGTCCGGAGTGGGCCGTGTGGTGACCGTCGAAGATGCAGACGGAGCTCTGTTCCACCTCCTAGCGCCCGAGCGCGGCGACCCGCCCGATGTCGAACCGGCGGTCCATACGTGGCTCTGGCACGAGCTTCTCGCAAACCACGCGGACCGCGCCCTCGCCTTCTATGAAGCCGCGTTCGGTTACCGGACCGAACCTCCCAAGAAGAATCCGAGCTCCGAGTATCGGGTCTTGTGGAGCGCGGGGGAGCCACGCGCGGGCATCCTCGAGAACCCATTCGAAAACACCCGCTCGACCTGGATCCCGTATGTGCGGGTGGAAGACCCGGCGGCGCTTGCCGAACGCGTCCCCGGGCTCGGTGGCCGTGTCGTCGTCGCTCCGCATCCGAGCGTGCGCAATGCAACCCTCGCCCTGGTCCTCGACCCTTCGGGGGCGCCGATCGCGTTGCAACAGTGGTCGCCTGAAGATGGAGGGCGCCCATGAGACGAATCGCCAATCGGGTGCTGCTGCTCAGCGTGGCCGCCTTCTGCCTGGGAGCCTCGGACTGCTACACGGGGACCTACGTCGGATACGGGTACGGGTACGGACCGGGATACGGACCCGCGTACGGACCGGGCTACTACGACGACGTGTTCTACACCCCGCCGATCGATCGATACGGATACGGGTACGGGTTCTACGGACGTCCGTGACGGCGGCCACGTCGAACGAGCCCATGCGCAACGCGGTCGCGCTCACGGTTGGGCTCGTCGCCACGGCCGCGCTGATCCTGCAGGTGCGTACCTACCCTTGGCTCACCTACGATGACGCGTTCATCTCCTTGCGCTATGCGCAGCGCCTCTTGGAGGGCCACGGGCTCACGTGGACCGACGGACCGCCGGTGGAAGGTTATTCCAACCTCCTGTGGATCCTCGGCTGCGCCTTGCTCGGCGCGCTCGGCGTCGATCTGGTCGACACGCCCGTCGTGCTCGGCATGGCGTCTGCAATCGCGATCTTCATCGCGCTCATCTATGCCTATCCACCGAGTGCGTGGAGCAAGAGCCTGCCCGCATTCGCGGCGACCATGTTCGTCGCGCTAGCCGGCCCGATCGGCTTGTGGGCGGTCTCGGGGCTGGAAGGTTGCTTAGCCGGCGCACTGCTCGCTTGGGGCCTGCTCTTGCTGCGGCCAATCGCCGAGGGCCGTGCGACCGGATGCAAGAGCGTGGTCTTGCCTGGAATCCCGCTTGCGCTCCTGTGCCTCACCCGGCCTGACGGCCCGCTCGTCGTCGTCGCCGTCTGCGCGTTCCTGTTGGTGCGGGCGCGCTCCGCCAAAACCATCGTACGGGCTCTTGCGGTCGGTTTTTTGCCCGGCTTGGCGACACTCGGACAGGTCGCATTTCGGCTGGCGTACTACGGCGACTGGATCCCCAATAGCGCGCGCGCGAAGGTCGCGTTCACCGCAGCGCGTCTGCAGAGCGGGATGGAGTGCGTCGCCGCCGCCGGACTTTCGTCATATGCGCTCTGGGTACCGGCGAGCCTGGCGCTCTACGTCGCGTGGCGTGATTCGGCGCGACGCCCACGCATCCTGCTGAGCGTGACGCTTCTCGCGGTCTGGACGGCGTACTCGGCTACGGTCACGTGTCAGCCCTTCGGCTACCGCATGCTGGTCCCTTGCTACGTGCTTCTTGCATTTCTGGTCGCCGATGCGCTCGCATGGGCACAGGAGCAGGGCCGTGTCGCCCAGGGCCTTGCTTGGCTCGCAACGCTCGGGCTGCTCTTCTCGTTTGCCCGTGCTCAGCAAGCGGACCGAAACATCGCGACGGTCCGCTGGCGAAATCCTCCGGTGACGGTGATGGCGGCGACGGTCGGCAACACCTTGCGCGAGGCATTCGGAGCGCGCGACCCGTTGGTTGCGGTGGATGCCGCCGGCGCGATTCCGTTCTTCTCCGGCTTGCGCTCGCTCGACATGCTGGGCTTGAACGACGCGCACATCGCGCGTCACCACGATGCTTCGTTCGGCCAGGGCGTGCAGGGACACGAGCTCGGCGACGGCGCCTATGTCCTTTCACGCGAGCCCGACCTCATCGTGGCGAGCGTGCTCGGCTCGAGCCGTCTCGCGTTCCGCGGAGGACACGAAATGGACGCGGACCCGCGCTTTCACGCGCTCTATCGCCGCGTCCGGATGCGCGGCGAAGACCCGTTTCCCACGCGGTTCAACGTCTTCTGCCGCCTCGAAGGCCGCCTCGGCGTGCAGAGGTCGGAGGGATTGCTGCGCATCCCGGGCTACTTGTTTGCGAGCGTCAAGGACACCGAAGCACAGCTCGATGCGAGCAAGACCCTCGGCACCCGATTCGACAAGTCCGTCGAAGGAGCCGTCGAAGGGATCGAGCTTGCAGCGGGCACCTGGCATCTGAGCGCCGAAGGCACGGGGCCATTTCGCTTGTCGGCGCGTCGACGCGTCGACGGGGCGAAAAGCACTCCGGTATCGGACGGTGTCGCGCTTCACCTCGAAAGAGCCGGCTTGATCGACGTGGCCGTCGCGGGCAGCCCACCGGCTTTTCTCACCGAGGTCCTCGTACGGCGCGTGGGCGACTGACCGGGCCGCTACGGACACCTCGCACCGTGCAGGTGCTCGGTGAGCCGCCGCCGCAACGCTTCGTCCTCGGGATCGCTGAGCCGGAGCGCTGCGCAAAGAGGCTGCACGGCTTCATCGGCTCGCCCTGTGGCGATCAAGAGGAGCGCGAGGTTGTGCTGCGAGGGAAAGTGGTTGGGGTCGATCTCGATCGCGCGGCGGTATTCCTCGACGGCTTCGTCGGGCCGGTCCTCCCGGCTCAGGTACCAGGCGAGGTTGTAGTGAGCGGTCCGATTCCCTTCGGTGACGGCGATGGCCCGACGGAAGAGGGCCTCGGTGTCCTGCCAGTATCCGATCTGCGCGCGCGTCACCAGCGAGAGCCCGCTCACGGCGAGGACGCTGAATGCGGCGAGCACTGCTCGTGTCCACCGCTCACGCGGCACAAGGGAGGGCACACCCCAGGCGACCGCCACGAGCACACCGATCATCGGAAGGTAGGTCCAACGATCGGCCATCGGGTGGGCGCCGATTTGCACGAAGCCGATGACGGGTGCGAGCGTGATCAGAAACCACAGCCAGCCGACGGTGATGAAGGGCCTCTTGCGGTGGCTCTGAATCGCGAGCCCCGTGAGCCCCAGCAGGACGAGGACCGCCGGCAAGACCTGCGCGGTGGTCGGGGCGCTCAACGGCGGATACGGCGTCGCCAACCCGGCGGGCCAGAAGATCCGTTTGAGGTACAGCAGATAGCCGAGCGGCACCTGGGCCCAACGCTCCGTCCAGGCGATGGGCTGATCGACGCGTCGTACGGCGAACACCACGACGCTCAGCGCGATCGACATCACGAAGAGCGGGATCTTCTCGAACATCGGACGCCCTTCCCCGGTCGCTCTTGCATTCCAGCCCATGCGCCGTAGCGGCCAGACATCGAGCAAGAGCAGGATGAAGGGCAGCGAGACGACGGCCGGCTTCGACATCAGCCCCAACGCAAACGCCACGAGCACCAAGAGATACCGCGCGAAGCCGCCACGCTTGGTGTAGTCGGTATAGGCCGCGATCGTGAGCAGCCAGAACGCCGTGCTCAGAACGCCCTTGCGGGACGCGATCCAGGCGACCGAGGCGACATTGAGTGGGTGAACGGCAAACACGAAGGCCACGAAAGCACTCGCCCCAACGCTCCCCGTCAGCGCCCGCAACACGGCGAACAAGAGAAGCGCGTTGAACGCATGGAGCAGGAGGCTGGTCAGATGATGGCCGCCTGCGTCCGATCCGAACAGACTCCAATCGACCGTGTGCGATAGCCACGTCAGCGGATGCCAGGTGCCCATGCGATCGGTGGTGAAGGCCCACTGCACCGTCGCGGCGTCGACCCCGTGCTGAATGGCGAGGTTCTCGGTGACATAGCGGTTGTCGTCGAACTGAACGAAGCCTTGCTCGAGCACCGGCTGGTAGAGGCCCAGCGTGACGAGCAGCAACGCGGCCGAAATCAACAGCGAAAACCAGGGTGTTTGCGACGATGCCATCGGTTGCTTGAGGAAGAGCGGGCCTCGGCTATTCTAAGCAGTCTTGATCAACCAAGGTGGTTATATGGCTTACATTAGTGTATCGGGTCCGAGTCGGTGTTTCTCTCTTTTAGCAGGGGTGGTTCTGTGCACGGCCTTGGCGGCGTGCGGGAGCAGCTCCGGTGGCACGGGTGCCACAGGCGGAACGGGTGGAACGGGCGGAACCGGTCCTCTCTCCTGCATCGTGCAGAATTTTCCCGGGCAGCCAGACCTTCTCTTGCTTCCGCAGATCGACGCACGGGTCGTGGCGCCTGGAGGAACGGTCGAGTTCGTCATCTACGTCGACGGCGATACGCGCCTCGTGAAGGCGACCCTGATGGACGTTTGGCGGCTCCGGGACACCACCCCGCGGCAGCCTAGCGAGACCCTTCAGGTTCCGACCACCGGTGATGCGACGCTGACTCTGGATATTCCAATTCAAACGACGGGCGATTACTACGTCGACCTGGAGCTCTGTGGATCGGACTGCGATGCCCTACACGTCGTGTACACCCTGAATCGCGCGAATGCCGGTCCGTTGAGCGACGCGATCAACGACCCGTACGAGCGAATCGTCTATGAGAATGGCGTGGAAACCAGCAGCACGTACGCCTGCGAAAACAGCCACCCCGATCACGTCGCCATCCAGTAAGCGCTGCGCTCAGGAACGAATCGTCTCGACGACGCGCGTTCGCAGTGCGCGGATCGTCTTGCCGGCGGCTCGCTCGTTTTCGCGACTGAACACCGACGAGGGCAAGGGCATGTGCGGGTCGACGTAGATTTTGAAGTCGACCTCGGTCCCGGCGCCGTCATCGACGGGGGTCAGACGCCATGTGGCGCTAAAGGCGTTCATGTTTCCCTCGAGCAGCCGCGCCTCGATGATGCGGGTGTCGCCTTCGCGCGCAATCTCCGAGAAGTTCAACTGCCCCCAAAGCGTGAACGTATCCGACGCCACGCTGACTTCCATGTAGACCATGGCGCGGTTGCCGCGTTGGGCGAGCACTTGTGACTTCTTGAAGTTGGGCATGAACTTCACGTAGCTCGCGTAGTCGACCACGACGGGAAGGACCTCGTCGATCGGTTTGTCGATCACGCCGACTGCGTGCCCCCACGCGATGTTGGAGCCGTCCTCCGCGATCTGCCCGGTGGAGATCTCCGGCTCGCCGGCGGCGCGCACCGGATTGGTCGCCGAAAGAAAGGCCACCGACAAGAGGCCGAGAAAAATCGACTTCATCATCGGCCAAGTCTGCCTGGGGAGAGCGTAAGAATCCATTTCGTGCCTCCGAGCATGCACGCAATGCAGCCGGCATGCCAGCGCGGACCCGGAAACGGAAAAGGTAGCGAGAACGGCTGCTTTTCGACATTCCGCCGCCGCAGCCGCCCGAGCCTGTCGGACAAATTTGTCCGGGTGGCTACTGCAGTAGCGCCCGATCGGCTCAGCGAACCGAGAGGGATACCAAGCACTCGACCGCTTCGCCGGTGCCGCCGCTTCCACCTGTGCCGCCAGCGCCGCCAGCGCCGCTTCCACCGGTACCGCCAGTTCCGCTTCCACCGGCGCCGCCGATGCCGCCGCTTCCGCCGATGCCGCCGGTGCCGCCGGTACCGCCAGCGCCGCCGCTTCCGCCGATGCCGCCGCTTCCGCCGGTACCGCCAGCGCCGCCGCTTCCGCCGATGCCGCCGCTTCCGGCGGTGCCGCCGGTGCCGCCGGTGCCGCTTCCACCGGCGCCGCCACTTCCGCTACCGCCGGCGCCGCCAGTGCCGCTACCACCGGCGCCGCCAGTGCCGCTTCCGCCGGTGCCGCCGGTGCCGTTGTTTTCGACGCAGTTGACATCGACCGTCCAAGCATCGATGCAGTACTCGAAAGCGTCATCGGAGATCTCGACGGTGACCTGCTCTTCATCGGCAGCACCACAGAGGAAGACGGTGTCTTGCGCTGCCGCATCGTCGAAAGAACCACCCGTCGCCGTCCAACGGTACTCGACCGAGTCGCCTTCTTCATCGCTCGCATCGGCCTGCACCGAGAGCGCATAGCCACTGGCTACTTGAAGTGGAGCCACCACGACGCGCTCGAGCTGGGCGCAGATGTTGAGCTTGCCATTGACCCGAACGCCACCGAATCGATCAGGCCCCTTGCAGTTGAGCATCACCATGACGTCGGTGCTCATGCCGGCCCCCACGTCGAACGGAGCGGCGCCACCACACATCAGGGTGCCGTCGACCGAGCTTGCGATCATCGTCACCAGATAACCTTCACCGGGCGGGATCCCGAACGCCTCCACCGAGGCCGTGGACCCGGGCGCACTCGTGTTGATGGTGCCGGTGATCGGCATGATGCCGTTGCCGGTGATCTCGTAACTGACCTGGTCGATCACCGCACCGTCGGCAACCTGGAGGTTGATGCTCAACGCGGTCAGGCAAGGGTCGACCGCTCCCGAATTTCCGTTGCAGCCGAAGGCGGCGAGGGAAAGAACGACGGACCAGGCGAGGGCCTGTAACGAGCTCGAGTGCATGATGATTTTCCTCGGTACGACCTCTGGCGGCCGAGGGGTCCAACCGCCAAAGTCTCTGCGGGCGCAGAGCAGCCAGTGTACCCTCAGAACCGGTGCGCGCGTCAATGGGTAGGTGACGCATACTGCGAGAATTGTTGGGCGAAATCCATTCGGGCTCCGGATTTGTGAGCTTGTTCACACGCTCGGAGAGGCCGGCTACCCAGCGGCACGATCCGGGCGGTAGACTGCCCCCCGTTCATGCCCGACGCGCGCCGCGAAAAGAACGGGGATCCTTTCGCGCCCGACGAGGCGAGGCTTGCTGCCCAGGTCGCAACCATCGTCGCGTCGGTCGATACACTCCCGAAAGATGCGCTGATCCGGACCTTCGTGAGCTCGCTCGTCCGTTCGACCCCGACGCGAACCTGTTGGCAGCAATGATCCGCGAAACGTTTCCGGGGTAGCCACTCCCTGCTAGAGGTAGGCGATGCTCGGCAAATTGGTGCGGTGGATTCGAGACGGGGCGATCATGCTCGCCATCGCGCTGGGTCTCTTGCTCGCGCTCGAGATGGGCCTTCGGCTGTACATGGGACCGCCTGGGTACCGGTTCGACAGCGAGCTGATCGCTTCGCTCACGCCTGAGATATCGAAGATCTACCTGCGGTCCGTGGACGGTGGGCCCCGTTTCATTCGGTGGCGAACCAACGCGCAGGGCTTTCGCGGACCCGAGCTCCAAGGCAACCCTGATCTGCGGGTGATCGTCTACGGCGACTCGAACGTGCACGCGCGATTCTCGACGCAGACCGAAACGTTCACCGGACAGGTGCAGCGCTTGCTGCAGGAGGCGTCGGACGGCGAGGTCGAGGTGATCAATGCCGGTGTCGTCGGCTACGGCCCCGACCAGAACCTGATTCGCCTGCAGACCGACGTCGAACGCTACGACCCCACTCTGGTGATTTTCCACGTGTTCACGGAGAACGACTTCGGTGACATCGTGCGCAATCGCCTGTTCGAGCTGGACGAGTCGGGCGCTCTCGTTCGAAGCCAACATCCGGTCACCCCGGACGCTCGCATGCCGGCGAGCTGGTGGTCACGACCTCCGGGCGAGCTTCTGAACAATTCGATGATCAGTATTTTCGCCAACGCGTTTGTCACGGGACGGGCGCGGTCGAAAGATCCGCATCCCGCGCTCGAGCACGACCCAGAGCGGTTTCGCAAAGACGGCCTTCGCCAGGACGAGCGCGAGTTCGCCGTCTACCGGGCCGGAGAACCACGGAAGTTCTCGATGTTCTCGGACCACTATGAAGCCGGCATCGCCTTCGCGCCGCAGAGCGACGCGGCTCAAACGAAGCGGAGGCTGCTCGCTGCCGTTCTCGAACGAGCCAACGGCATCGCGAAGGACCACGGGATCGGGTTCCTGGTGGTGATTCAGCCGGCGTCGCGAGACTTGACCACCAATCTGCCCAACCACTACGAGGCGCTTCGAGGCGTTGCCCAGTACGATCGGCGTCGGCTCGACGGATGGGTCGATGCAATCTGCGAGGACGCCGGCATCGAGCACATCAACCTGTTCGACGTGTTCGAAGCAACCGGAACACCCAATGACCTTTACTTTCCGACCCCGGACCCGCATTGGAACGAAGCCGGGCAGCTCGTTGCAGCGCAGGCCGTCTCCGCTTGGATCACGCAGTCGCTGCACTAGCCGCCGTCAGGTGCTATGAGGGGCGCCTCGACGATGCAGATCTCGCCAGTTGATGGAAAGCGTTGCCTCGTCACCGGTGGCGCAGGATTTCTCGGGCGCCATCTCGTTGCGGCGCTCCGCGCCAAAGGGTGCCCTGTGCACGTGCTCGACACCGCTCGGTCCCCCGGTCCCCAGGACGGGGTTCGCTGGTTTCACGGGGACGTTCGTAGTTACGCGGACGTGAAAGCGGCTTGCGAAGGAGTCGATACGGTTTTCCACACGGCCGCGGTGATCGAGGCGCTGACTCACGCGCGTCGCTCGGTCAGCCAATCGATCGAGTCGATCAACGTTGGGGGCACCCAAAACGTTTTGCATGTGGCCCAGCAGAGCGGCGTGCGGCGCCTCGTCCACACCAGCTCGATCGTGGCGTCGTTTTGCGTGGACGCCGCGGGAGGGGATGAGACCTCGCCGTACAGCGCGTCGCGAGACCTGTACACCCGCACCAAGATCGAGGCAGAGCGTGCGGTGCTTCGCGCCAACGGGGAGCACGGGCTTCTGACCTGCGCGATCCGTCCAGGTGGTATCTACGGCCCGGGCGAGAGGCTGACCTATGGGCGCCTCGTTCGCGCGCTCAAGGCGCGCGTTCCGCTGGTCGTGTTCGGCGATGGCGATGCGCGCCTGGACTACGTGTTCATCGACAACTTGGTCGATGGCGAGCTTCGCGCGGCCGAGCGCTTGGTCGAAGGCTCACCGGTCTGCGGGCAAGCCTATTTCCTCAGCGACGGAACGCCGATCAACGCCGGCGAGTTCAGTATCGAGCTCGTGCGGAACATGGGGGTCCACGCCCCGCTGGTGCGCGTGCCCGATCGCGTGGCGCGAGCGCTCGGAGAGGTGCTGGAGCGCGTGTATCAGCTATTCGGGGCCCCCAAGCCGGTGTTCACCGTCGCCAACGTGAAGCTCTGCGACATCGACCACTACTTCTCGATCGACAAAGCAAGACAGGACTTGGGTTACATCCCTGGTGTCGACACCACGGAGGGTCTGCGGCGAACCGCCATCGAGGCTCGACAGTACTACGACAGCCTCTGACCGACTAGCGCGCGAGCTTCGCCTGTTCTATTGCCAGGGCACCGATGATCCTCACCGAGCAGCAAGAGATGATCCGCGAATCGGCCGCCCGTTTCGCCCAGGAGCGCCTCGCCCCCAACAGCCGGAGCTGGGAAGCGGCGGGTTCGGTCGACGCCGAGGTGCTCCATGAGATGGGTCGCCTCGGGTTCATGGGGATGACCGTCCCCGAGCAATACGACGGCGCCGGCTTGGACTACGTGTCCTATGCGCTCGCGCTGATGGAAATCGCAGCGGGTGACGGCGCCGTGTCGACGATCATGAGCGTGAACAATGCGCCGGTTTGTGCGATCTTGCAGTCGGCGGCGAGCGAAGAGCTGCGCCAGAAGTACCTCCGGCCGCTGGCGGCGGGTGCGATGATCGGCGCGTTTGCGCTGACCGAGCCCCAGGCAGGCTCGGACGCGGCAAACTTGCAAACCCGTGCAACCCGGACGGCGGACGGCTACGAGATCACGGGCACGAAGCAGTTCATCACCTCGGGGAAAATCGCGGGCGCGGTCATCGTGTTCGCGGTGACCGATCCAGGCGCCGGCAAGCGGGGCATCTCCGCGTTTCTGGTGCCCGCGGGAACGCCCGGAATGAGCGTCGCGTCCCTGGAGCAGAAGATGGGACAGGAAGCGTCGGACACGGCACAGCTGAGCTTCGACGCTGCCGCGATTCCGGCCGACCATCTGATCGGCAAGGAGGGAGACGGATACCGCATCGCCCTGGCGAACTTGGAGGCCGGTCGCATCGGGATTGCGGCGCAGTGCGCAGGGATGGCCCGCGCTGCGCTCGGCCATGCGGTGGCTTATGCCAAGGAACGCACCGCATTTGGCAAGTCGCTGTCCAATCATCAAGCCGTTGCGTTTCGTCTCGCCGACATGGACACCCAGCTTCACGCGGCAACGACCCTGACGCTTCACGCGGCCGCCCTACGCGATGCCGGCCAGCCTTGCCTGAAGCAGGCCTGCATGGCCAAGCTGTTTGCGTCCGAAGCTGCGGAGCGCATCTGCTCGGACGCGATTCAGGTCTTCGGCGGGTACGGTTACTCGCGGGAGCTCCCGATCGAGAAGATCTACCGCGATGTGCGTGTCGCTCAAATCTACGAAGGAACCTCCGACGTCCAGCGCATCATCATCAGCCGACAGCTCTTGCAGGGCGACTGAGCAAGCCTTGACGGGGCCCGGGCAGGGTCTAGGAAATGGAGATGTTTCGGAGCTTCGTCATTCGCGACCTGACGATTCTCGCCACCACGGTCGGCCTCTGGGCGCTCAGCCTATCGACCGAGCCCGGCACGGGGCTCGCATCGGCGCTCTCGATCAGCGCTGGAATCGGCGCGGTGCTCTGCGCGTTCAACCTGCACGAGTGGGCACATCTGGTCGGCGCGCATCTGACCCGCAGCGTCTACACACCCGCCAGGCGGCTCATCTCCCCCTTTCTGTTCAGCTACGACGCGGAACACAACACGCGGGGCCAATTCCTCATCATGTCATTGGCTGGGTTCGCAGCGACCGCGGTGTTCGTCGCCGCGTTTCTCGCTTGGATGCCGCAGGACCAAGAGGCCGGTCGAATTGCGTTGCGAGGGGCACTCATCCTGGCGGGGCTCACGGTCATCTTCGAATTTCCGATCTTCTTCCGTGCGCTCTTCGGGAAAACCGTCCCCCGGACCGGAGTGTTCAAAGGCCCCACCGTCGGCGGCCGAGACTGAGGCCTGCACAACGGCAGCTGCGTTCGGCGTAAGTTCCTCGGCTAGAGCGCTGGCGCGAACGGAAGGCTCGGTTCATTCTCGGTCGCGATGAGCTCGGCAAATCGTGCGTTCGTGACCGGAGGAACCGGATTGATTGGTCGCGCGCTGGTCGAACGACTGCTCCAACGCGGGATGGACGTGACCTTGATGCTTCGCAGCGGCGCTGAGACGCGTCGCAAGTCGGAGCTGGAGGCTCTTGGCAGGCTGGCTGGCGGTGCAAACGGGTCGCTGAGCCAGGTCAACGGCGACCTCTCTGCGCACGATTTGGGCCTGTCCGAAGCAGCAATCGCTGCGCTGTCCAAAGCGGGGCACTGCTTCCACGTGGCTGCCCTCTACGACATCGATGCCGACCCAGACCTGATCGCGAAGACCAACGTCGACGGTACGAAGAATCTCCTCGCGTTGCTGCGCAGGGCTGATTTCGACGGGCGCCTTCACTTCGTCAGCTCGATCGCCGTGGCCGGTGACTTCACCGGGACGTTCACCGAAGCGATGTTTCAGGAGGGGCAAGCGCTCCCGCACGCCTATCATCGGAGCAAGTTTGAATCGGAGCTGCTCGTTCGGGAGTCGGGGCTCGACTACCGCATCTATCGGCCGAGCTCGGTCGTCGGCGACTCGAAGACCGGTGCGATCGACCGCATCGACGGCGTCTACTTCAGCTTTGGCGCGATCAAGAAGCTTGCGTACGCCCTGCCCCGCTGGGTTCGCCTGCCGGTGCCGCGGATTCGCGGCCGCTTCAACTTGGTGCCGGTCGACTACGTCGCCGACGCGATGGTGCATATCGCTTTGTCGGACGCGGACGCACGGGTCTTTCACCTGGTGGACCCCAATCCGCCGCCCTTCGTGAAGATGGCTGATGTGTTGGTGGACGCGGCCGGCGGACCGCGTTTGGGCCCCTCGATCGACATCGCCAAGATGCCCGGAGTGAAGAAAACCGGAGCGCTCGTGGCAATGCTGCCGAGCGTACGTGAGCTGCGCGACGCGTTCCTGAGCGACCTCGGCCTGCCAAGCAGCGGCATCGGCCTGATGAACCTGAGGGTCCGATTCGACGACCACCAGACACAGGCGGCGCTCGCCGGCTCCGGCATCCGCTGCCCGCCGCTGAAAGCGTACGCCAAGAGCTTGTTCCGGTACTACGACGACCATCTCGACCCAATGACCCAGCGGCAGGCGCGATATGAACGCGCCTTGGCCGGCAAGGTCGTTCTCGTGACGGGCGCGTCGCGCGGAATCGGGCTCGCCACGGCGCAAATGGCTGCAAAGGCGGGTGCTAAAGTGCTGCTGGTCGCGCGCGACGCGGCCAAGCTCGACGCGGCTGTGGAGGCGATCCGCCGCGCTGGTGGAGAGGCGCACGCACACCCCGCAGACCTCTCGTCCTTCGATGAAGTCGATGCACTCGCCGAAGCGGTGCTCTCTCAGCACGGCGGCGTCGATGTCCTGATTCACAATGCGGCACGGTCGATCCGCCGGCCGATCGTGGCGTCGATGGATCGCTTTCACGACTACGAGCGCACCATGGCGTTGAACTACTTTGCGCCGGTGCGACTCACTCTGCGCCTCCTGTCGTCGCTGAGAGAGCGCCGTGGGACGATCTCGCACGTGCTGACCATGGGTGTGCTGATCCCCGGCCCCTACTTCGCGGCGTACTTGGCGACCAAGGCGGCTCTCGACGCCTTCGGCGACTCGCTGATGGCGGAGCTCCTACACGAAGGGGTTCACGTGTCCTCTGTGTATCTACCGCTGGTCAAGACCGACATGATGGCACCGGTCGATGCATACGCCGGCCGTCGAGACGTCATGACGCCCGAGCGCGCGGCAACGATGATCCTCGACGGAGTCGTCGATCGCCGACGTCGAGTCGCCACGCCGCAAGGGGCCTTTTACGCCTTCGGCAACCGGATCACGCCGGCACTGTCGAGCCGTATCCTCAACCTGCTCACCCGGACTTTCCCCGTGGGGGACGGCGCGAGCGAGTTTCCCCTCGAGAAGGCCTTCATCACGAACGCGATCGGCGGGAGCCCGATCTAGCGACCCTCGATCGGGTTGCACCGCACACCGCAGCGGCGCCCGTCGTTCTGCCTCAAGGAGTCCCAGGGTCGATCCGAATGACGTGCTCGGTCTGACTGGGATCGGTCATGATCGACAGGACGCCGCGCTCCGGGTTCCAGTCGCTGGACCAGCTACCCTCCGGGTCGCTGACGCTCAACGTCCAACCCTCCGGATAGATGCGCGCCTCGGGGATGTAAATCTCGGTCGGACCCTCGACGCCTTCGCGTTGTGCAAACCTGAGGCTGAAGACCCGGCGCGCCGGATTGTAAGCGAAGTCGATTGGGTCTCCTGCGACTCGTTGCGCGCTCACCCGCACCAGATCGAGGATGTCGGCCGGCTCTCTGCCGTCGAGGAAGGCCTCGAAGAACGAATCCGAAGACCAAAGCATCCAACCGCTCCCGAGCCGATCGGCCATCTCGAGCACGTCCCGATGGTAGTCCGCCGGACCGGCGCCGAGCTCGCCGATGACGAGGGGCACCGGGTGGCGTTCGTCCACCTCGGCCAGACGATTGGCTTCCCAACGTTCGATGGCTGCGGGCCCATCGTAGCCACCGCCCAAGAAGAGCGTTGGATCGTACAGATGCGGCGCGTAGACGAGATGGCTGTCGCCTGCTCGCGTGTCCTGCACGGAGCCCAAGTCCGACGGTCCGCCCGGATTCACGATGAAGGCTGCTGGCTCGTAGAAGATCCAGCCATCGGGGTCGACCTCTCGAATGCGGGCGATGAAGCGATCGTAAAACTGAGGAAGAGTCGTGCTTTCGAACTCCGAAGTGCCCATCGAGCCGGGGTCCGGCTCGTTCATGAGGTCGTAGCCGAGGACGGCGGGATGGTCGCCGAATCGCTCGATGACGTGCAGCCAAGCGGAGATGTACGCTTCTTGCAGATCGGCGTTGGCGCCCTCGTAGTCCCAGAAGTTGTCGAATGCGCGTTCGACCGCCGGTTCCAGATAGTTCGCCCACCAGACGTCGCGCGGCTCGAATGCAATCCCATCGCTGCGCACCGCCCATTCGGGCGCGCCATCGCAACAAAACACCGATGAGTAGACGTCTTGATGCATGTCGAGGATCACAAACACGCCCGCCTCGGCATACCAGTCGAGGCGCTCGCCGAGCCGGTCCAGGTAGGCTTCGTCGTACACGCCTGGCTCCGGCTCGATCGCATCCCAGAAAATCAGATGCCGCGACACATTGAAGCCCCAGGCGCGGCTCATGTACAGGATGAAGTCCGCAGTGGTGGCGCTGACCCGGAGCGGATCCGACTTGGCGTCATTGGCGATGTTGAGTCCATGAAGAATCACGGCACGACCCTGCTCGTCGCGTATGAAGCGATGAGATGGGACTTGGGTACCGCCGGCCCCACCCACGCCTGCACCCCCCTGTCCCGCAGTGCCGCCGTTGGAACCGATGGTGAGCGGATCGGTGCAGCCGAAGCCGATGATGGAGCAGAGCACGAACAGCAGGCGGAGCGGTAACGGCGAGATCGTTGCCACTGCTACTTCTTCCCGCCAAAGAGTCCCGAGAGGAATCCCTCGCCACGGGACTTGCGGAGAAGCCACTGGGCTTTCTTGGCGAGCGCCGGACCGGAGAGCGCGCCCACACGAACGTCGAGAATCTCCCCGTCGTTCACGAACAACAACGTGGGGACCGCATGAATGTTGAATGGCTGCGCGAGCTGCGCCTGGGTCGCGGTGTTGATGCGCACGAAGCGAATGGGCTGATCGGCCAGCTCGCCCGCCACGGCCTCGAACGCGGGCGCCATGACCTTGCACGGCCCGCAGGTTGGAGACCAGAAATCGAGAACCGCCGGGCCGCCGTTCTCGCTCATCAGGTCTTCGAGCTCTTCCAGGGTTTTCAGCTCCTCACTGTGGTGCATGGGGTCATGCTACCATCCCCGGGAGCGTAATGCCTGAAGCGGGTCAGCAGGGCGCGAGGGAGTGCCTCGATGCGAAGGTTGCACGGTTGCGCGCGCTTTCGCAGATTCGGCCGCGCAGATGATGACCTGGTACACCGGAAACCCGACGTACGACACGGTCTTGACCTTCGCCCTCGCGCTCGTCGTATTGGTGTTCATCGGCGCTGCTGTCATGAAGGGCCCCTATGGGCGCTTCGCCTCGGACCAGTGGGGCGTCAATCTCAGCCCGCGGCTCGGTTGGTTTCTCATGGAGCTTCCCGCGACGCTCAGCTTCGTGTTCTTCTACTTCCAAGGGCGCAATCGATTCGAGCTCGTGCCTCTGTTCTTCTTGCTCGTATGGCTGGTGCACTACGGTAATCGCGGCTTCGTCTTTCCGTACCTGATACGGAGCCCCAAGGGCGCGACCGCGTCTTTCAGCATCCTGATCGTGGTGATGGGCTGGGTCGTGACGACGCTGCACGGATACCTGAACGCCGTCTACATCAGCGATCTCGGTCCGCATTTCACACCGGATTGGTTTACCGACCCGCGATTCATCGTCGGCATCGCGCTCTATTACGCTTCGTTCTTCCTGAACATCCAATCCGACGCCATCATTCGGCGCCTCCGGAGCCGCGACGAGGTTCAGCGTGGAAGCAAAGTGTATCGAATTCCCCGAGGGGGCCTGTTTCGATACGTGACCAACCCGTCGTATCTGACGGAAATCACGGCGTTCGCGGGCTTCGCCCTCGCGACCTGGTCACTCGGCGCTACGTTCATCTTGCTGATCACCATCGCCAATCTCGTGCCGCGCGCGTTCCAGACGCACCGCTGGTACCGGGAGAAGTTCCCGGACTACCCCAGCGAACGACGGGTGTTGATCCCATTCATCTTGTGAGCGTCGGTCGGCTCCGGCGAGTCGTCTGGGTGGATTGCCCGCCCTGATGGCCCTAGTCCGCCGCTAGGCAACAGGATAAGCTCAGCCGCTCATGGGATTATTTCGGATCATCGGTATTGGACTGAGCATCGTCGCCGGCGTGGCGTTCTTTTTCCTTCGTTGGTCCGAACCGGACACGGCGTCGAGCAATCTACTGTTTCTCGGCGGTGACATCGTCACGATGGCCGAGCCCCCCGTCGCCGAAGCGATGTGGATCAAGAATGGCAAGATCGAACGGCTCGGAGGTGTCGACGAGGTGCGCGCGGCCGCTGGGCCGGATGCCGAAATCATCGACCTCGAGGGTGCGACGTTGATGCCCGGTTTCATCGAGCCTCACACCCATCCGCTTGCAACCGCCCTTCTCGATTCCGCGATCGACGTGAGCGGGTTCACCCACGATTCGCGAGCCGAGGTGATGGAGACGTTGCGCGAGGCGATGGACGGGTTCCTTCCTCAGCCCTGGATCATCGCCTTCGGCTGGGACCCGATCATGGTTCGCGACCTGGACCCGCCCACGCTCGCGGAGCTCGACGCGCTTTCGCCGGACAAGCCTTTGGTCATCTTGACGCAGATGGGGCACGAGGCGTTTGCGAACAGCGCGGCTCTGCGGGAATCTGGGATCACCAAAGACACGCCAAACCCGCCGGGCGCTGCATTCGGCCGAGATGACCGCGGCGAGCTCACCGGTTCAGTCCTCGAAGTCAACGCGATCAACTATCTGCTGCGCGCCCTGCCGGCGCTGCCGCCCGCGCTCACCGAGCTGCTCCTGCGTTGGAAGCTGGCCGACTATGCCCGTGGCGGGTTCACCACGATTGGCGTGCTCGGTACGGTGGGGCGAGCGGCCGACCCCGTTGGACTGCTGCGCACGTTGGCAAGCGATCCGCACGTGCCGGTTCGCAGCGTCGTCTACGGATTGCCGGCACAGATCGACCTGACCTCGAAGCCGGACACCGACCACGACACTCGCTTCGAGCTACGTGGGGTCAAGTTCTGGATGGATGGATCACCCTATACGGGGGGAGCGGCCTTCGCAGAACCCTATGAAGACACCGAGCTCACCCGAGAACGGCTGCACTTGCCGCCTGGTCACATGGGCCCCCTCAACTACGAGCTGGAAGACTTCACCGAGCAGTTCGATCGTTTTCATCGCGCGGGCTACCACGTGGCGGTTCACGCACAGGGAGAGCGAGCCATCGAGTTGGTGCTCGATGCGGCGGAGTCCGTTCTGAAGGCGCATCCCTGGGAGGATCATCGTCACCGTTTGGAACACAACGCGTTGATCACCACGGAGCAAATCGAGCGCGCCAAGGCCCTCGGGTTCGAGCTCAGTTTTTTCCCCGACCACATCTACTACTATGGCGATCGTCTCGCCGAGCTCGTCGGCAGCCGGGTCGAGCGCTACATGCCCGTGGGCACCGCATTTCGGGAAGGCCATCGCGCGACGATTCACAGCGACAACCCGATGACCCCCATCGGGCCGCTCCGCGTGATGCGAACCGCCATCCTACGAGTTCCCCGCAAAGGGGGCAGACCGATGGCGCCCTCCGAGCGACTGACCGTGGATCAGGCGCTCCGCGCGATGACCACGAACGCTGCTTGGCAACTCGGTGTCGAGGAGCATCGCGGTTCGCTCGAGCAGGGCAAGGCGGCCGATCTCGTCGTCTTGTCTCGCAATCCGATGAAGACTCCGCCCGCGCAGTTCGGTGATATCGAAGTGCTGGGCACCTGGATCGACGGGCAGCCCGTGGACACGAGGAAAGCCTCGCGACCCAATCTCAGTATTGCCCTGCGCGCACTGCAACAAATGGCGACGCGTTAGCTCGGCGCTCGGCTGCCTTCAGGGTGAGTGTGCGGGTTCCGATTCGACGACGAGCTTGTCGGTGTCTGTATCGATCCGCGCGCGCTTGATCTCGAGCTTGCCGGCGGCGATGGCGGCACGAATGGTCGGGCGCGCCATGAACTCTTCAATCCGGCGCTCGCGCTCGTCCATGAGTGAGATCAACGCAGGAAACTTCTCGCGCGCGTCGGGATCCGCAGCTGCGGCCTCGGCCGCGCAGTCCGTGTGCGTCGTGAGCACGATGACTTCCACGCCGTTTATCACCGCAAGCTCGAGCATCTCTTGCTCAGCGGGCGAGAGCACCGAACCGGCGGTACGAACGATGTAGTAGTACCGTCGCGTATCTCCCACCAACTCGCTGGTGTCGATTCTCGCGTCCATGCACGCGAGAATCGCCACGACAGGATGCCGAACCGTGCGGGGAAAAAGATTACGCACACCGGCGGCAAGCTCGTTTTGCCGCACGAGCTCGTCCCAAATCTCTTCGGGCGAGATCGACTCGTCGTGCACGAAGTCGAACGCGCTGAATCGATCCTGCATCCGGTAGCCGAGGTTGACCAGTGCACCGCCCACGGTGAACTGCGCCCGCGGGCTCAAGACGAGCGCCAGGACGATCGCCACCACGATGACCCCGATACCGAGGGCCCAACCCGTTTTCTTGTTCATCGTCGCGAAGGATACACGGGAAAGAAGGATATTCGAGTCAATTCTCCGGCAAAAAATGGCACGGAGCGCCGAAGCCGCAGGAGACCCCTGCAGCTCCGTCGACTCCATAGCGGAATGAGTGCGCGGTCAGTTGACCACGTCGCTCGCAGCGGCCTTGCCGCCTTCGGTGGCGCCTTCCTTGGCACCCCCTTCCATCCCCGCCTTCACGCCCTCTTGAGTGCCCGCCTTCGCCGCGGACTCCGCACCCGTAGACACCTCCTTGGCCACCGGGCTCGCGTCGTCCTTGCACGCTGCCGATAGGCTGAGCGAAAGCAGTGCGGTTCCGATGACCAAATACTTCAGAATTGAGCTCATGTGTTCCTGTCCCTCCTGTTTGGGTGGCACGGAGGCTACCAAACGGCGGCCAGATGGGATACTTCTGTGCCTCCTATGCAGCCCCTCGGAACTGTCGATACGAGCTTTTTGCTGGCTGAAAGCCGCGAAATGCCGATGCACACAGGCGGCCTCATGCTGTTCAGCTACCCCCCAGGAGCCCACGAGGACTGGCTGCACCGGACCTTTTCGGAGAACGATGACCCAGATGCGGTCCAGTATCCGTTCAACCAGAAGGTCATCTGGCCCCTCCGGCGCTTCGGCCTGCCGCACTGGGTGACCGACCGGGACCTCGATACCCACTATCACGTGCGTCACTCCGCGCTTCCCAAGCCCGGCCGCTACCGAGAGATGTTCGCGCTCGTCTCCCGGCTCCACAGCACGCGTCTGCACCGCGACCGCCCCCTCTGGGAAGCCCACGTCATCGAGGGCGTCGAAGACAACCGATTCGCGCTTTACGTGAAAACACATCACTCGATGATCGACGGCGTGGGTGCGATGCGGATGCTGCGCGCGTGCCTCAGCAGCGATCCGAACCAGCGAGACATGCCCGCGCCTTGGAACACACCGCGCCCGCGGCACCAGAGCAACGGCGGTCCGAATCTGCGCGAAGTCGGGGCTGCCACGGCAGGAGCGATGGAGGGCGTGCTCAAGTTCGCCAACGCGGTCCGGCATCGTGACAAGCACGGCATGATCGCGCCGTTTCAGACGCCGTTCACCATGCTGAATGGAAGAGTCACCGGCTCGCGGCGGTTCGTCGCCCAGTCATGGTCACTGGCTCGCATCAAGATGATCGCCAAGGCGCTCGACGCGACCGTGAACGACATCGTTCTGGCAATGTCTGGCGGCGCGCTGCGGCGGTATCTCATCGACCAGGATGCCTTACCGGAGCAGCCGCTCACCGCGATGACACCAGTGTCGTTTCGACCAGCCGACGCGGACGCCGAGGGCAACTCGTTCTCGATACTCTTTGCGACGTTGGCCACCGACATTGGAGACCCGCTGCAACGCCTCCGAGCGATTCAAAACTCCATGGGAGAGGCCAAACGCTTGCTCCGAAGCATGAACAGCGCGGACATTCCAATCTTCACCACCGTCGTTGCGCTGCCGGTTCTCCTGCCGCACTTGCTGAACATCTCGGGGCGGACCCGTCCGACCTTCAACGTCACGGTTTCCAACGTCCCAGGCCCGCAGGAACAACTCTACTGGAATGGCGCCCCCCTCGAGGGAATGTACCCCTTGTCGATCGTCACACACGGCCAAGCGCTGAATATCACCGTCACGAGCTGCGGAGAGAGCCTCGACTTCGGCATCATCGCATGTCGCCGCTCGGTGCCGCACGCCCAGCGCTTGATCGACCACCTGGACGCATCGCTCATCGAGCTCGAACGCTGCGTCGAGGTCGGTTAGCTCAACGAGCGAGCAAGTTGCCGAGCGTGAGAATGCCGCGGTGCTGCGCCTTCTTCAGAAGACGCTGAAAAAGGAGCGCGGTCGCGAGGGCGTCTCCGGCGGCGGTGTGCCGTTCCGGGATGTCGATGCCGTAGCGTTCGACGAGGCTGTCGAGTTGGTAGGCCCCGGATTGCTCGACACCCGCCGACTGGCTGGAGGTCATGGGGCTGACCTCGACCCGCTGCGCCAGCTTGGCGGTGTCGATGGCAGGACTCCAGACCTTGGCACCTCGATGCTCGGCGATCGCTTTCTGGAGCATACGAACGTCAAACGCCGCGTGATGTGCGACGAGAACCGCGTCCCCGGCAAATGACAGGAACCGCGCAACCGCTTCGTCTGGGGCAAGCCCACCGACCAAATCCTTGGAGACCAGTCCGTGGATGACGGCCGCATTTGCGCCGCCCACATCGGACTGGGCGACCATCACCTCGAATGCGTCGTCGATTTGCACCTCGAGCCCCGTCATTCCGACACCCGCAATCGACAGGAGACGGTTCTTGGAGAGGTCCAAACCGGTCGTCTCGGTGTCGAAGACGACGAAGCGGACTTCAGTCAGCGCCATGTTCCTCGACACCCTCCTCTTCTTCGACATGTAGTCGCGCAGCGGCGGCGGCCAAGCAGCGTCGGTCGCGGGCACCTGCAATCCAGAAAACAGCCGTCTCAAGAAATCCGGGAGCAAGTGCACCTCAACGTAGGAAGTCGATTCTGTACCTCGAGGTCAGCATCAGTTGGACGTCTTTCACGATCGAAAACGTGTTCCGGACCGTTTGGCGCTCGAGCTTGTTCAGCTCTTTGATGTGAACGTAGCGACCCGAGCCACCCCGGCGGAGGCCTTCGAGAGCGCGGACGCGCATCAAGATCTCGTATGCCATCGCTGCCTCATTCGACAAGCGGGCCAGGCTCTCATCGGTTTGGGCGATTCGCTCCCAACGCTCGGCAGTGCTCCCGTAGATGTTGATCCCGAGATCATACACGAGAACCCGCGCCGCATCGGCCAGAGGCATCATGGCTCGCGCCTTGATGTCGAACGCGTCACGATGCTCGCCGCTGCGCTCGACCACCATGTTGCGAAAGAAACTGAGCGGCGGCGGATTTTGCGTCGCGTGACGCGCAAAGAACGCCAGGAACGATCGGTCGACCTTGATCCGCTCGAAGATGTGCCCCTTGAGCTCCACGGCGAGCTTTTCGTCGCCGAACACGGGACGGAAATCGAAGAAGATGTTGGTGTGCATCACCGCGACGTTTTCGGGCTCGCGGATCCAATCGGAGAAGTAGCGCTTCCAGGCCGTGAGCGGCTGATTCCACTTCGGATTGCTCGCCATGACATCGCCCGGGCATCGCTCGAACCCGGCCTGCACCAGAAACTCGACGACCCGCTTTCCCAGCTCGAGAAAGAAGCGTTCCGCCGCACCGCCGTCATCGCCAGGGTCTGCGTAGACGATCGCATTGTCTTGATCGGTCCGAAGCAATTGCTCCTCGCGCCCTTCGCTGCCAAGCGCCAACCAAGAAAATGGGACTGGCGACTCGAGACCCTGCGCCGCGAGCTCATCGAGAGACAAACGAATCGCGCGCCGGATCAACGTATCGTTGATCTCCGAGATCATGTTCGACACGAATCCCATGCCGACTTCTTCTTCGAGGTACTGACGCAGCAGACCCTCGGCTTGATCGCGCAGCGCCCGTAGTCGCTCTTTCGTCTTCGCGCGGCTGATTTCGGAAAGGATCACGGTCGGGTGATTGCCTTGGGTCTTCATGATGTCGTGCTCGGACACGATGCCGACGACGGGCGTCGAGCAAGTACCGTCTTCGGTCACCGCAAAGTGATGCAGGTGCTTCTTCATGACCGTCGCGATCATCGTCCAAAGCGTGGTTTGCTCATCGATGGTGAGCACGGGCGTGCTCATGATCTCGGAGATCAGGCCCGACACGTCCCGCCCTTGACCGACGACCTTCGACCGAAGATCCGAATCGGTGACGATGCCAATCGGCCGCCTCTCGTCGTCCACCACGAGGATCGAGCCGACGTTGCGCGCGCTCATCATCGATGCAGCTTGACGGATGCTCGTATCCGGAGTGCAGGTCAGCACGTCGCGCTCGAGGTCCACCCGACGCACGTCGTCACCGACCCCTGGCGACTTCTCGTGACGCCTCGCCACTCCCACTGCCTCCAGTCGATTGGTCTCTCGGCGCTGCGGCAAGTCCGCGGCAAAGCCCGCGGCAAAGAACATGGCGACCCGCGGCTCATCGCGAAGCAACTCGTCGAGCTGAGCTTGGGGGAGCACGTACAGGAGCGTGTCGTCCTCGGCCTGCGCGCGCGCCGCGTACCGCCGTTCAGCCAGGAGCGCGCGAACTCCAAAGATGTCACCATCGTCACAAAGGTCGACGAGCACGGTGAGGCCGTCGACCTGCTGACTAATGGCCACTTCGCCCTTGACCACCACGTAGAACTCGGGCTTCGCAGGCTCACCCTCTTCGAAGATGATCTCTCCGGGCTCGACATACCGAATTCGGATGTGATTCGCGATGCGCCTGAGGAGCTCAGCGTTCAACCGATCGAAGGGAGGATGCCGCGCCAAACGGTTGGCGACAGTCAAAATCATGGAATCGGAGGGCATGCTCGCTATCTCTCGAGGGCTCGGTCGACGATCTCGGAGACATCCTTGGAGATCCCCGGTCGAGACGCAATGCGCTCGAGCTCAGCCCGCATGAGCTCCCTTCGGTGGGGCTCGTATCGTTTCCACTGATTGAAAGACGAGACGACGCGTGCGGAGACTTGCGGATTGATCGCGTCCAACTCGAGGATCTGATCGGCGACGAAGCGGTAAGCACGGCCATCGAGCCGATGAAACCCCGTCGGATTGCCCGCTGAGAAAGAGTGGAGCAGCGCGCGAGCACGGTTTGGATTCGCGAGGTGGAAGTCAGGGTGCTTCGAGAGGGCGACCACCCGATCGAAAACCGTTGCCGCAGCCGACATCGCTTGCATCCGAAACCACTTATCCAATACGAGGGCGTCGCCTCTCCAGCGCTCGTAGAACTCGCCAATCGCCCATTCGGTCTCGGGTGAGACCAGATCGACCAAGCTGACGAAAGCGGCTTCGTAGTCCGTCATCCCGGTCGCCGTGCGAAACTGCTCTGCCGCCATAGCGGTGCTTTCGGGTTCCTGCAGCGCAACGAGATAGCGAAGTGCGCGGTTCTTGATGCGGCGCCTGTCGATTTCTGCCTTGTGGATGGCATCGGTGCCTTGGGAATGCTGTTCGTAGGTGTGCATCAAGTCGTCCCGAAGAGCGCTCGCAATCTCACGGACTGCGAAAGTTCGTGCACGATGCACCGCTTCGGGATCGACGACATCCAGCGCTTGCGCGAGCAGCTCCTCCGAAGGAAGCGTCAGCGTGAGCGCCTTGATCGACCCATCGAGTCTAGGATCGGCGAGCACCTTGCGAAACACCCGAACCAGCCCCTCGTCCAGCTCGAGTGGCTCGTGCGCAATGGCTTTTCCCACGAGTCGGAGAAGCACGCGCTTGGCGAGCTCCTGTCCGGCCTCCCATCGGTTGAAAGGATCGCCATCGTACGCCATGAGGAAGGCGAGCTCCTCGTCGTCGCGTTTGACCTCGAGCTTCACCGGCGCGGAGAAACCACGTCCGATGGAAGCGATCGGGCGCAGCGAAATATTTTCGAATGTGAAGGTTTGCTCGGTTTCGCAGAGCTCGAGGGTGCGAACGGTGCCCGGGATGTCGCCCCCGTCCGGAGCGAGTAGTCCGACGCGGATTGGGATTGTCAGTGGCAAGGGCTCCGGCCCTCCTGGGATGGAGCGCTGCGATTGGGTGAGAGTGAGCGTGTAGACCTCTGCCGACTCGTCCCAGACCCCGCGCGCACCAACGACCGGCGTGCCTGCCTGAGAGTACCAACGCTCCAGGTTCGCGAGATCCACGCCGTTGGCGTCAGCCATGGCCTGACGGAAATCGTCACACGTGACCGCGCAACCGTCATGCTGGTGGAGGTAGTGTCGCAGACCTCGGCGAAACCCTTCCCGTCCGAGCAGCGTTTGATAGAGCCTCACCACCTCCGCGCCCTTTTCGTACACGGTGGCAGTGTAGAAATTGTTCATCTCGACGTACGACTCGGGCCGAATCGGATGTGCGAGCGGACCGGCGTCCTCGGCGAACTGCGCGGTGCGAAGCCGGGTTACGTCCTTGATGCGCTGCACCGCGTGCGAGGTCATGTCTGCGGAGAACTCTTGATCGCGAAAGACGGTGAGGCCCTCTTTGAGGGTCAATTGAAACCAATCCCGGCACGTCACGCGATTGCCGGTCCAGTTGTGGAAGTATTCGTGGGCCACGACGCTCTCGATCCCCTGGTAGTCGTCGTCGGTGGCGGTCGAGGGCTTGGCCAGCACGTACTTCGAGTTGAAGATGTTGAGGCCCTTGTTTTCCATGGCCCCCATGTTGAAGTCGTTGACGGCGACAATCATGTAGATGTCGAGATCGTACTCGAGCCCAAAGGTCTCCTCGTCCCACTTCATCGCCGCCTGCAGGGACGCCAGCGCATGCTCGCACTTGTCGGCGTTGTCGGCCTCCACCCAGATCTCGAGCCCGACCTCCCGTCCTGATGCGGTCGTGAATGTGCCACGGTGGCAAACCAAATCGCCCGCAACCAACGCGAAGAGATAACTAGGCTTGCGGAAAGGGTCCTCCCAACGAACCCAGTGCCGGCCGTTCGGCAGCTCGCCCTGCGCGACGCGATTCCCATTCGACAGCAAGACGGGAAATTTCGAGCGGTCCGCTTCGATACGGACGGTGAACCGAGCCATGACGTCGGGCCGGTCCAAGTAGTAGGTGATTCGCCGAAATCCCTCCGCCTCGCACTGTGTGCAGAAGGTCCCGCTCGAAGTGTAGAGGCCCATGAGCTTCGTATTTTCATCGGGGCGGATCAGCACTTCGGTTTCGAGCTCGAAGCGGTCTGGGACATCGTGTAGGCGCAGGCCCTTCGAGTCCGTGTCGAATCGAGCGACGTCGAGCTCGAGGCCATCCAGGCGTACGGCCCGAAGCTCGAGATCGTCGCCCTGCAACACCAACGGCCCTGTGCCCCTTTGGACGGCCCGATTACGCCGCAGTCGAGTCTTTGCCTTCACGACGGTCTCGGCAGGGTCGAGCTCGAAGCACAGATCGATCGAGTCGACGAGAAATTCGGACGGCTTGTAGTCGTTGCGATGAATCCGCTCGTGCATGTCCTCTACGCCGTGTTCGCGATCGGCGCGCCTCCCAGGTACGGTAGGCTACACCAAGGCGTAGATCACTGCACCGAGCATCCCGATGACAGCGACGAACCCGATGGTGAAAGCTTTGAGGCGGTATTTCACGATGTTGGGCCCCGTGTGGATATATGCATGAACGAGGCGGCTCGCGACGAACAACCACGCCAAGCCCAGGCTCACAGGATTCACCGCTCCGAGCGCCCAGATGATGACGGCTAGCGCATAGAAAAGCACCGGCAACTCGAACTGGTTGCGAATGTTGTTGTTCACCTTGCGGACGGAGTCGGGCCAGCCGTCGGGATGAAGGGCCATCTTCTGACGGTCGATCCGGTCGACCTCGGCCACTCGAGCCTTCACGCTCTTGAGACGGACATAGACGTACAAGGTCAGTGCGACTTGCACGACGACCGGCCAGAAAATGAGCTTGGAATCCATCATGGTCCCGCGAACCTAGCCGAACGCCTTCGCGTTGTGAACCGTCCGTGCGAGGGGTCCGGAGAGCGCCATCGAGATGGTTCTTGACCCGGAGCTCATCGACTGACCTCTACGGTACGGAGATGACCGAGCGCATACCGTAGTGGTCGGAGAGCGGCACCATCATCCCATCGACCGGCACGACGTCTTGATCGAAGATGCGCGCTGTCGAGAGCACCGAATCGGACGCGAAGTTGTCGAGCAGGATCTGGTCGATCCAGACCGACGCCACATTGGGGTCGGCGTTGGGGTTGGTGACGGGGTTGGCGCTGCAATACGTGCAGAGCGGGGTGTAGGAAGCAGTGTATGCGGGCGAGAAGGCCGACTCGAGGATGTTCAAGGTCGGCTCGGCCTCCGCAGCGATGCTCTCGGCCGGATACGCGTGCCCCGAGTTGAAATCGCCCAGGATCACCGCCTGCCGGCTCCCGCTCGTCTGATTTACGTGGTTGATCAGCTTCTGCGCCTGAAGCTCCATCTCGGCCAGCCAGCCAGCAGGGCCGGTCATGCCGTCACCGTATTGCCCCGTGTACGGATAGGTGTTGATCGGCGAGCTTTGCAAGATCGGCGTGAAGTGATTGCAGTAGATGTCGAGCTCTGACCCATTGGGCAACTCGGCAGTGGCGCTCACGATGACACGCCGATTCCAAGTCCCTGGGAGCACCCACTCTGCTGCGTTCTTGAGCGGATGCCGAGAGAGAATCATCACACCGTTTTGCCCATCGAAGGCGAGGTCTTGATTGACGACGTTTGCGCAGCTGTCGCGAATCTTCGCGAACGTCGAGGTCGGAAGTTGTGTGACCAGGCAGGCATAGCAACGCTGCTGCTGCGCGTCCCCGAACAACAGCCCTGCAACTGCCCCCACGCAATTGGAGGACGCGCACTCGGTGCTCGTGGTGCGGCCCAAGTCGCTACTGGAGTCCGGTAGGGTCGAACAATTGTCCCGCACGCAGTCGACGGCTGCGTTCATTTGCTCGAGGACGTTCAGCCCGTTTCCCACCGCGACTTCGTCCGGACAAGGCGCGCCTGTTGGCGGAGGCGGCACCTGCCCTTGCTGATCGGTGGCGTCGTCGATGGGAGTGTCGAGGTTGTCTCGAAAGAACGCCGAGTACGGATAGGCCTGGATGGCCGCGTCCCGAATCAGCTCCTTGTCTGCCTGGTTCCAGACTTCCTGCAGGCAGATGATGTCCGCGTCCGTCGCAGCCATCGCCTCCGCGATCGGTTGGCGGCGTTCAGCCTCGTACGGGATGAACGCGCCCGCCAACGCAGTGTTGAACGTGTCTAGCGTGACCTCCTGGGGCTCGCTGGGCTGACCGCCGTCGCCGCAACCCGTGAGGAAGGTGCAGACGCTGAAAAAAATGAAGCTGCGTGCCATGTTCGAATCTCCTGCTCAGTGCGCGTCAGGCACGGTCGCGCCCGCCAATTACCGCTAGAAGAACCCAGCGACGGGGACCGCGTCAAGCCCCAGATCACCTGGGCCCGGCCCTCGATGCTTCAGCGGAAGGACGTCTCGATCACGTCCGAGTCGGCTGGGAGTGTGATGAGGAGTCCGTCATCGCCGAGCAGCCAGCCATCGTCACGGATGTCATCCACGCCTCGGGTGAACACGCGCTCCATCATCCGAATCGGTGGCGAGGGAACCAAATGGTACATGACGAGGAGCTTCACACCGGCTTCATTGGCGCTTTCCGCCGCCTGGGTCGGTGTCGTGTGATACGAGACGATGTCTTTCATGATGGTTGCGATGCGTGGTTGGCCGTTTTCCGCAGCGATCGCGCCAATCCTCGAGACGATGGGACTGGCCAGCGCCTCGTGGATGAGCACGTCTGCGCCCTTGGCTGCTGCGATGAGCGACGGCGACTTTACCGTGTCTCCACTGACGACGATGGAGCGACCTACATAGTCGAAGCGATACCCGACGGCAGGCTTGACCGGACTGTGATTCACCTCGAAGGCGGTCACGCGAAGACCGTCTTGCTCTAGAACCAACTTCTGCTCCCCGTCCTTCAGACCCTCGATGACCATCGGTACCATCTTGGCCGTCGCGGGGGGCATCAGCTCGGAGCCGTGGTGCGCGGTGCGGTAACCGGTATCGAGCGCATAGGCCTCTTCGAACCCCGTGACGACCCGCTCGACTCCGGGCGGACCAAAGACTCTCAGGGGCGCAGGGCGGCCTCCAGCCCAGGTCTGCAGATTGAACTCACCTAGATCGCCGATGTGATCGGAATGGAAGTGCGTGATGAAGATGCCGCCGATGCGCGCCGCATCGATGCCACTCAAGGCGAGTCGGTTCCAAGATCCCGGACCGGTATCCACAATCCAGAATTTGCCGGCCGCGAAAATCGCTACACATGCTTTGGCCCGCTTCGGATCTGGGAGCGGAGAACCGGTGCCGCAAAGAAGCGCACGAAGCGCATCCTCCTCAAAGAGGTCTTGGCCGCGATTGTTGATGCGCGTCGCGATCGCCCTGTCGATCATCCAGTCTTGGACGAAAGGGATGCGTTGCGCGACGAAGAAGGCCGCAACCGAAGCCAAGACGAGAATGACGATCCAGCGCATCATGCCTCGCGAGCCCTCGATGAACGGTGTCCCTCTTGCGGAGCTTCCGAGCGCAAAGGCTCTGCATCGGCGGCGGCTGTGTTGCTCCGGGTCACCATGCAGCCGCGAATGTGGCATAAGCTCTCTCTATCCACAATCCACCGTGGCCGAGAGTAATCTTTAGCATTGTCTATGCCAGTAGCTGGTTCCGACGAACGACCCGTGACCGGGGGACGCAGAGCTTGGTGGCGCGAACCGCTGCTACACTTCGTGTTGCTCGGGGGACTCGCGTTCCTTGCACACCGGATTCTGTTTGGGGCGCCGACTTCCAAGTACGTCGCGCCTGCAGACGCCCCCATCGAGCAGATTCGCCAAGACTGGTTTGCGGCCAAGGGTTCCCTTCCCGACGCCGAACAAGAAGCTGCGCTGGTGCAAGAATGGGTAGACGACGAGATCTTGTATCGGCGGGCGATCGAGCTCGGACTGGACCAGAACGACATCATCGTCCGGCGGCGCTTGGTGCAACGGATGCGGTTCCTTCTCGAGGACACCTCTCGGATCGAAGCGCCAGGCGACGCCGAGCTTCGAGCTTGGCTGTCAGAGCACCCGCAGAAGTTTGCGCTCCCGGCGAAGACCTCGTTTACCCATCTGTTCTTCAGTCGGGGAAAGCGCGGCGCGGAGCTTGGCGCTTCTGCCACGGCGGCCTTGGAAGCGTTGCAAGTCGACCCGAACGCCGAAGTGGATAGCGACAGTTTCTTCCGAGGAAGCACGTTTGAAGACGCCACGCTGATGGACATCAAGCGCGCATTCGGGCCGGAGTTTGCCCAGAGCATCGACCACGTTGCACTTGGGCAATGGACGGGCCCCTTGAAGTCCTCCTACGGGCTTCATCTGGTGTTCGTCGACCATCGAACGCCAGGAGCCGCACCAGATCTCGATGCGGTGCGGGAAAAGGTCGAACAGGACTGGCTGCAGTCGGAGCGTGCCCGTCGCAACACAGAGGCGCTCGCTAAGCTGCGGGCCCGGTACGCGCCCGAAGGACCGAAATGAAGGCGAGATTCGGCGCAATCTTGGCTCTCCTGTTCATGGGGACCGGAGCCCATGTCAGTGCGCACGGACTCGCGACCGGGTTCGTCAGCATCGAAACGGTAGATGACCACGAAGCAGACGTATTGATCAAAGTGCCCGAGGTCGAAGGACAGATCCCGGGATTGGGGGTACGTTTCGCGAAAGGCTGCGAGGACCTTGCGGGACGGACACGGTTCCAGCGCAGCGCAGGCATGGTCGAACGCTGGACAATTCGCTGTCCGCAACCGCTGACCGGCATGGAGATCGAGCTCGTAGGCCTCGACGCCATTTTGGGTGACGTCTTCGTCGAGTTCCGCTCGCCGAACATCGACGACTGGGACACGATCGTGCGACGCGGACTTCCGACTACGCGACTCGGCGAGGGTGATTCGCGAGGCCTGGAGAGCAACGCTGGCTACTTTCCGCTGGGCGTCGAGCACATACTTTCCGGTTTCGATCATCTGTTCTTCGTGCTCGCCTTGCTGCTGCTGGTATGGCGAACACGCGCACCCTACGGCCGGCGCGCTGTCACCAGAACGATGTTCGCAACGATTACGGCGTTCACCATCGGGCACAGCGTCACACTGGCCGCAGCGACCCTGGGTCTGGTCAGACTCCCTCGAGCCCCGACAGAGCTGGCCATCGCGCTGAGCGTTCTGCTTTTGGCAGTGGAGCTCGCGCGCGACGACCGCTCGACCCTGACGATGCGCTTTCCGTGGATCATCGCATTTGCGTTCGGGCTTCTCCACGGATTCGGCTTTGCTGGCGCTCTGTCCGAAATCGGGCTCCCCCCAGGCGGCATCGCCGTACCCCTCCTGCTTTTCAACCTCGGGGTGGAAGTGGGACAGATCTTCATCGTCCTCGTAGCGGCCTCGGCCGTCGTCGTTGCCAGCTCGATCGCCGGGCGTCGCCAATCCGTCGTCGGTCGCCTCCCGCGCTTCAACACGGCTCTGATCTATGCTATCGGCACGATTACGGCGTATTGGTGCTTCGAGCGAAGCCTGGGATGGATCCTCTGATGAAAGCATTATGGCTTGCCTCGTGCGCGCTGGGAGCGCTTCTGTTCGGATGCTCGAGCAGCTCGGGAAATGGCGGAGCTGGCGGGACCGGTGGAGCTGGCGGGACCGGCGGAACCCAGGCATTGCGCTGTGATGACTACGACCCAGGCTTGCGGGTGCTCTGGGGAGAAACGCACGTCCACACACGGTTGTCGCTCGACGCCTTCTGGTTCAACTCGCTCGCGGGAACCCGCGAAGCCTATCAATTTGCCAAAGGCGGAACCGTTGGCGTCGCCTGCGACGATCGCACGGTGGCCTGTGAAACGCGCACCCTCGCCCGACCGCTCGACTTCGCCGCGATCACCGACCACGCCGAGTTCCTCGGAGTGTTCGACGAGCAGTGTCGCCGCAGCGATCCTGTTGCTTCCTGCGGGGCGGTCGAGCAATTCATTCTGACCAATATCGACGAGTTACTGAACGGAAACAACAAGGGCATTGTCGACTTGTTGGACACGCTCTTTCCGAACCGCGCACCGAGCTCCGACACATGGGCGCAGATCATCGCGGACTCGGATGCGGAGAACGACCCGTGCCAGTTCACTACCTTCGCCGCTTACGAGTTCAGCCCACTCTTCAACGGCTCGACCATTCATCGAAACGTCTTGTTCGTCGGCTCCGATCTGCCGAAGGACGTATTCGAGTACACCGGCACGGAGAGCGAATGGGATCTCTTCGATCACCTCGAAGCGCAGTGCGGAGGCTCGGGCGACTGCGAGTACCTGACGATTCCCCACAATCCCAATCTCGCTGCAGGGCGAATGTTCCTTCCGGTCGGGGCGCCGGGCCTGTTCGCAGGGCGCGACAATCAGCCGCTCACCCGCCAGGACGCCGAGCTCCGCGCCAAGAACGACGTCGTCGTCGAGATTCATCAGCTCAAGGGCCAGTCCGAGTGCATGCCGGGTTTCGGCTTCGACGGCCTGAGCAACGACGAAAGGGACATGGACTGTTTCTTCGAGAACAACAAGCCGTACTGCACCGGCCTTCCCGAGGACAGCCCCCGCTGCTTACCGCCTGAAGAGACCATCTGCAGCAGCATCACCAGCGACCCGACGCAAGAGGCGGTTCCGTTCGCCTGCTCGTCACCCAACGACTTCATGCGCGGCGCCCTCGCCGAGGGCCTCAAGGCGCGCCAGGTCGTTGGCGTCAACCCGTACCAGTTCGGAGTCGTCGGGTCGACGGACAGCCACAACGCGAACCCAGGCGACGTGGGCGAGGATGACTACATCGGCGCCGCCGGGGTGCTCGACAACTCGCCGGAGATTCAGCTCGGCCGATGGACCTGCGATCTGAACGACCCGACATGTACGGACCGTCAGTTCGAACGCACCGTGGCGTTTTCGAACAATCCAGGCGGTTTGGCGGCTGTCTGGGCTACGCAGAACACGCGCGAAGCGATCTTCGAAGCGCTGAGAGCAAAGCGTACGTACTCGACCAGCGGTCCCCGAATGGAAGTGCGCAGCTACGGCCGCTTCGGCGAATTCCCATCGGACTTCTGCGAGAAGCTGTCGGCGGGCGGGACACCAGTGGAAGACGGGGACGTCGACGCGGTCATGATGGGCTCTGTCTTGCCCGCGGGCGGAGCTGGGGCACCGAGCTTTGCGATCTGGGCTGCACAAGACGCGAGCAGCGCGCCCCTCGAGCGGATTCAGGTCATCAAGGGCAAGATCGGCCCGTCCGGAGACCTCGTAGCCAAGGTGTTCACGATCGCCGGCGCGGCGGACGGTCCCGCGCCGAACGACGATTGCACCATCAACACCGTCGCACGCCCCGAAACGCTGTGCGCAGTATGGAACGACCCGGAGTTCGACCCGAACGAGGACGCCTACTACTACGCCCGTGTGCTGGAACAGCCGACCTGCCGATGGAACACCCGCCGCTGCGTGACCCAAGGCGTGAATTGCGCGGACCTGGGCTCGGCGGACGGCACCTTTTCGCCGGATTCGGGCCACGCAGGTTTCGAAGGGTGCTGTGACATCGAGGGTTCGCCGGGCAGCTTCACCGGCACGAACCGATTCGACGTCATTCGGGAGCGGGCATGGACTTCTCCAATCTGGTACGAGACCCCGCTCGGGCTGTGAGAGGGTGCCTGCCCTGACATACGGGATCTGGGGTTCGGTTCTATCGCCTTTTTCCCTGAAGGTCCGTGCGATGTGCGACTTCGCGCGCGTCGACTACCATTGGCTCCCGGGCGGCGGAAGTGTCCTTCAAGGGCTTCGCGCCAACCTGCGCGTGCAGGCCTTGAAGGCCGGTATTCTACCGCTGACTTATCCTCCACGCGACGCGCTCGACGAGTATCCACTGGTCCCGTTTCTGCTCGGAGATGACGGCAGCAATCTCTTTGATTCTAGCTCGATTGCGCAGTGGCTCGACGAGCACCACGGGACAGGTTCGCGACGACTGATCCCGATCCACCCCTCCTGCGAGCTCGTCACGAGGCTGATCGATGACCACTTCGACGAGTTTGGGCTCTACGTGGCGCACCACCAGCGATGGGTCACGTCGGCCAAGGATAACGACGCGGGCCAACGGGTTGCGGACGAGTTTGCCAAGCCGCTCCCGCGAGCAGCCCGCCGACTTTTCGGTGAATGGTTCGCGCGCCGCCAAGTGCGACGCCTGCCCTACCTGTTCAGCGTGGCGCCGAAAGGGTACCGTGTGGACGGCTTGGCCCCTGAGCTCACGCCGCCGAGCCGGCCTGGCTTCCCCGAGACCCATACGCTCCTCAACGACGCCTTCGTTCGCTCGCTGCAGCTCGTCGAAGCCGTGTTGCAAGAGCGACCGTTTCTGTTCGGGAGCAGGTTCACACTGGCTGACGCGAGCGTGTACGGCCAACTGGGCATGAATACGAGCGACCCTTCGGCGGAACGGATGATTGCAGAGCGGGCGCCGACCTTGCGGGCTTGGCTCGAAACCCTTCACCAGGGAGGCGCGCACGCATTGGGCGACGGCGACGAACCGACACCAGCGGCATTCTCTGCCCTAGAGCCGCTTCTGGAGGAAATTGTGGGGATTCACGCCCCGCTGATGGACCAAAACGAACGCGCGTACGAGAGCTACGTAGCGCTCGGGCAAACTCGGTTCAATGAAGCTGCCTTCCATCGCGGCGAGGCGCTCTATGACGGCGAGCTACTCGGCCACCCTTTCCGCTCGGTCGCCAAGACCTTCCAGGTCAAGACTTGGCGCAACCTGAAGGCGAGGTATCGAAGTCTGCAGCCGGCGCACCGGGCGATGCTTCCTGACGCAGTCCGCGACGCGTTCGAGCGGGCCGAGAGACCCGCATAGCCCAGTCACTCCCCCCAGAGGGTCTGCGGCGAGTAGGTTTCCCCCAGGAACCAGAAGCTTCCATCGACCATTCGCTGATGCCGATCGAGCGCTGCGATTGCAGCCATGTCTTCGAGTGTCAGGGTCAAGTCTCGCGCCGCCCAGTTCTCTTCAATGCGAGCTCGATGGACCGACTTGGGAATCACGCTCGTCCCGCGAGCAAGGGCCCAGGCGATCAAAACCTGACCGGGGCTGGCACCGTGGGCCTCCGCGATCTTCACGATGGTTGGGTGTTGCATGAGCAAGACGTCGTCGTGTCGGCCCATCATGGTGGCCGAGTCCGGCGAGCCGAGCGGCGAGTACGCCGTGACGGCGACACCGAGCTCTTTGCATGCGGCGACGAGCGCATCCTGTTGGAGATAGGGATGAAGCTCGATCTGATTGACCGTGGGAGCTTGGCCGGTCGCCTCGATGAGCTGCGTGATCATGCGCTCGTTGAAATTCGACACTCCGACCTCGCGCGCAAGACCGTGCTCGGACACCTTCAACATGGCGTCCCAGGTCGATTCGAGAGGAACCTCCGACAGCGGAAGGAAGTCTGCGGGACCACGTGGGAGCAGAACCCCCGGCCGCAACGCGACGGGCCAATGGATGAGGTAGAGGTCGAGCCAGTCGAGGCGGAGCCTTCGGAGGCTCGCTTCAAGCGCGGGCTGCACGTGCCCCGGGGCATGCGAATCGTTCCAGAGCTTGCTGGTGACCCAGACGTCCTCTCGCCTGGCGTCGCCGGCCTGAAACGCATCGCCGAGAGCACGCCCGACCTCTTCTTCGTTCTGATAGATCGCGGCGCAGTCGATGTGCCGATACCCGACCTCGAGGGCCCAACGCACCGCCTCGTAGACAGCTTCCGGCTCTGATTTCCACGTACCCAGCCCGAGCGTGGGCATCCAGACTCCGTCCCGCATCTCTCAAAGGGGACACGCCATCGGGCGAAAAGCAAGCGAAGCCTGGGCATTCGATCGATGCGCGGCCCGGGGTTCGCTTGACCGCTCCACCCAGCCATCATAAATGGTGCCTGCGACGCCTTGAGATTCGGGGCTGATCGGTTTGGAGGAAATATGTTGCGACGTGTTCAGAATGCTTGTCTTTTGTTATTTGCGGTAGGCGCATCCACGGCCTTTGCCGGCTGCACCGAAGATTGCGTCGATGGGTACTGTGTGCCCGCGTACGACACTGGCTACTACTACGACAGCCTGGTTTCGGGCATCGAGTACTCGACGGTGACCACGGACGGCATCACCCGGACTGGCGTAACCGGCGAGAACGGCGATCCGGGCAGCTTCAGCTGGTACGCCGAGGGCGCAGACGTCTCGTTCTCGCTCGGCGCCACCGATCTCGGAACTGCCCCTGCCGCGCAGAAACTGACGCCTTTTGAGCTCGCCGGGGTCACGCAAGAGGCGGTTGGCGGATGTGACGTCAGCGGGGCCCTGCCCGACGACAAGTTTCGAATCGTGCACAATCTCGCGGTTCTGCTTCAGACGCTCGACACGGATGGAGACCCGACGAACGGTATCGAGATCAGCACCGAGGTTGCGGCCCTCTTCGAAAAGGTGACTGTCAATCTAGATCAAGCCTGGACGGACTTCCAAGCGGATTCCGACCTGGAGGCTGTGATCAACAAAGCCAAGCTGGCGAACCTCTTGCCCGAGGCCCGAACCCTGGTCACGCGGGAGGATGCCTTGAAAGCACTGTACGAGGGCATCGGTCTGTGCCCATCCGGCGCCTAAGCAGGACTCGCTGCATCGCGCACCACCCAAATGCTGAGGCTCGCTGACGACCTCGGGAAGTGCTAGCGAGGACTGATGGGGCAGCGCATCACCGTCGTCGACGCATTCACACACGTCGCTTATACGGGGAACCCCGCGGCGGTGTGCATGCTCGACCGTCCGACGACGGACGAGTGGATGCAATCGGTCGCGCGCGAGATGCGCCACTCGGAGACCGCGTTCTGCATTCCACTGCAAGACGGGAGCTTCGAGTTGCGCTGGTTCACGCCGAATGGCGAGGTCCGGCTCTGCGGCCATGCAACACTCGCCACCGCGCACGTGCTCTGGGAAGAGGGCTGGCTCGAGCATCGTAAAATGGCGCGGTTCTCGACGCTCAGTGGCGAGCTCCGCGCCAGTCCCCTCGGTCGCCAGATCGAGCTCGACTTTCCTGCCCGTCCTCCTGCCGAAGTGGAAGCGCCGATCGGTCTACTGGACGCGCTCGGGGTGACTGCGAGCTGGATCGGCCGGGACCTCGACGACTATCTCGTCGTACTCGATGACGAGGCCACTGTGAGCACATGCGCCCCCGACTTCGGCGCGCTCCAGGCGGTCGACACGCGCGGAGTGATCGTCACCGCGCGGGCGACATCGCAGGACGTCGACTTCGTCTCGCGGTTCTTCGCTCCGCGATTCGGCGTGGACGAAGATCCGGTCACGGGCTCGGCGCACTGCTGCTTGACGCCATTCTGGGCGGATCGACTCGGCAAGAGCATCTTGAGCGCGCGTCAACTCTCGTCGCGCGGTGGTGAGCTTCAGGTCGAGCTGGCGGGCGACCGCGTGAAGCTGCGCGGAACCTGCGTGACCACCCTCCGCGGCAGTCTGGCCGAGTCCGCCCCGAGGCCGTCTTCCTGGTCGCATCGATGAATGACGCGCCCTGCGGGAGCGGGATGCGTGGCTTCTAATCCGCTTCGAACCGCCGGTGGATCGCTGCGGCGACGCGCTTGCCATCGAGCGCGGCGCTCACGATTCCGCCCGCATAGCCGGCGCCCTCGCCCGAGGGGTACAGTCCCCCGAGGTCCGGCGATTCGAGCGTATCGTGCGCTCGAGGAATACGCACCGGAGAGCTCGTTCGCGATTCGACGCCCAGGAGAACCGCCTCATCGCTGAGAAATCCCGGCATGCGCCGGGCAAATCGGTCGATCCCCATGCGCAAGTGCTCTGAGATCCGTACCCCTGTGCAGTCCAGCACCGCGTCGAGATCGGTGGCCGTGAGCCCCGGCCGATAGCTGCTTTTCGGAGCACGGCTCGAGCCGCGGCGCGCCAGAAAGTCCGTCATCATCGTTGCGGGCGCGCGGAGGCCACCCCCACCCGCCTCAAATGCTGCCCGCTCGATCTGTGCCTGAAATTGCACGCCCCCGAGTGGACCGCACAATCCGTGGGCCTGCCAATCTGCCGGCTCGATTCCCACGACGATCCCGGAGTTCGCATAAGGCGAGTCTCGCTTCGACAAGCTCATCCCGTTGACGACTTGCGCGCCGGCATCCGTCGTCGCTGGCACGATCCAGCCCCCCGGACACATACAAAACGTGAACACGCCGCGGTCCTCGACGGTCGCCGCCAAACGATAGTACGCGCTCGGAAGCGCAGCGTGTCCCGCATCACGCCCGTACTGGATCTTGTTGATGAGCGCCTGTGGGTGTTCGACCCGCACGCCCATCGCGAATGCTTTCGGCTCCAAGGTCACGCTCATCTCGTCGAGCATCTCGAAGACGTCACGCGCCGAGTGCCCCGTCGCGAGCACCACTGCATCTGCCTCGAACGAGCGCCCATCGGCGAGCTCGATACCGCGGACCTCGCGCCGATCGCCTCGCCGCTCCACGAGGATGCGACGGAGCTTGGCTTCGAAATGAAACTCGACACCCACGGACTCGAGCCGCTCGCGCAACGCCGTGACGACCTTGGGCAACTTGTTGCTCCCGATGTGGGGCCGCGCGTCCTCCAGAATGTCGTGGGGAGCGCCGTGGAGGGCGAGGATCTCGAGCACGTCGCGCACCGACCCACGCTTGTGCGCCCTCGTATAGAGCTTGCCGTCGCTGTAGGTGCCTGCACCACCTTCGCCGAAGCAGTAGTTGCTGTCGGGCTCGACTCGGCCTTCACGATTCAGAAGCGCGATGTCCCGGCGCCGCGGCTGTACCCGCTTACCACGGTCGATGACCCGGCTGGCAATACCATGACGCGCCAACTCATAGGCGCAGAAGAGCCCGGCCGGTCCGGATCCCACGATGACGACCCGCGCCGGATGCCGAACTTCTCGCGGATGCGGGAGCGCCCAATCGTCGGCAGAGACGGGAGGACCGAAACCGAGCAAGACGTGAAACCGCGTCTGCCTCCCGCGCGCGTCGATCGCGCGACGGAGCACTCGAAGCGCTGGAAGGTCCTCGACAGACAGGCCCAGCTTGTCCGCCGCGAGCGCCCGGAGCGCATCGGGGTCTCGTCCTTCGTCGAGCGAGACCTGCAGCTCGATGACCGTGTCGCTTGGGGGCTTGCTCATGATCGAACGCGTTGTGTACCATCTCCGCGGCGTTCTTCGAGCACGGTTCGCCGCGCGCTAGCGCCACCGGGAACCTCGTGTATATTGCGGCCGATTTTACCCCTGAAATTGCTAGGAGAGGTTGCGATGACTAGAGAGCAGCAGTGGCGGATGTCGGGCAAATTGAACCCGATTCTCGTGGCGATGGCCGTGTCGAGCTGGGGCGCCAACGCGTCCGCGCAAGAGGAGGTCATTCCGGACAGCGTCGCCGTCGATGTCGCCGGGAGTAAGACCAAGGCGGTTGCGAAACCCACATTCGCCGCTCCGCCCCCCGACGTTAGAGACGTGAGCGCGGAGGAAGCGGCCGCAGCAGCAGATGCAGCAGCGGACTCGGCAGCAGACGCAGCGGACTCGGCAGCAGACGCAGCAGACTCGGCAGCAGACGCAGCGGACTCGGCAGCAGACGCCGCAAAAGCAGCAGGGGAAGCAGCAGAGAAACCGAAAGCGGAGATAGACTGGAACCTCAACGCCGGGGGAGCAATCAACACCGGGAATGCACGCTCCTGGAACCTCAATGCGGGGTCGGATTTCCTCCTCACCGCGACGGACCACCGGTTGACCATCAACTCGCTGTTCAACTACGGCCGAGCCGATGCAATGCCTAGCGACCCCGCTTCGAGCTACGCCACGGTTGCGAGGCAGCTTTTCTTCAACGCACGGTACGACTACTTCTTCACCAAGATGAACGCCGTCTGGTCGGCGCTCGTCTATCGATGGGATCCGCTTTCAGGCTTCCGGGCCCAGCTGATCGCGAACGCAGGCTACCTCCGCGCATTCATCAAGACCGACAAGCACTACTTCGCCGGACGAATTGGTTACAGCTACACGTTTGAGAATTACGTGCCGCCGTCGACCTACACGTCGAACTCGAACATTCAAGGCCTTCTCGCCGCGCTCGATTACGAGAACAAGCTCAATGACCATGTCGAGTTTCTCTCGAGCATCACGACGATTTACAACCTCAACAACATCGCGGTCCAGAACGCGCAGCCGTTTCAGGACATTCGCATCTATCTCACCGCGGCGCTCAAATCGAGCCTCACCGACAAGCTCGCCTTCGAAGCACGTTTGCTCATGCTCTACGACCGCCTCCCCTCGGGGCCGGATCTCGTGCAGACCGACACCACCACGATCTTCAGCCTCGTGTACTCGCTGATGTGAGCTGAGCTATTCCTTCGCCAAGAGGTCGCGAATCTCTTCGAGGAGCACCTGCTCTTTGGGCGGGGATGGAGGCGCTGCCTCTTCGGCTTTCTCTTCCTTCCGGCGGAGCGTATTCATCCCTTTGACCATCATGAAGATCACGAACGCAATGATGATGAAGTTGAAGACCACCATCACGAACGCTCCGTACTTGAGCACTGCTGCACCTGCTGCTTCTGCGGCGGCAAGCGACTCATAGTTGCCCTCGCCGAGCAAGACGTAGCTCTGACTAAAATCGATGCCGCCGGTGAATAGCCCGACCACCGGCATGAGTACGTCACCGACGAGCGAGGCGATGATCTTTCCAAAGGCGGCGCCGATGATGATGCCGACCGCCATGTCCATCACATTGCCTTTCAGCGCAAACTCTTTGAACTCCTTGAGCATGTCTTCCCCTCTTCCTTCCAGCGCCCCGGGATGGACGCGTACCGGGTATGCCCAGATCCTGTCGGCGCTGCAAGCACCGTCGGCCTGGCGGAGCCCGGAGGAGCGCGCCTCGCATCATCGACGGACCACGGGCATCAAACCGAACGCAACTTGCCCCGCAAGACCGAGCGCGCCTTGGGGGGTGGCGAGACCGCCGAGGAAATCGGACAGCGTGCGCCCGAAGAGGAGAACTGAAAGCGCGGCTTCCGCGAGCATCAAGAGGGCAAACGCAACGGTCCCCATCAGCATGCGCGCGCCGGCTTCCGAGGGGACTCGAAAACGCGCGACCACCCAACCGCAGGTGAGCCAAGCGATCGTCAAGATGAGCGGCAGCTCCGTCAGGGTGGCCGCAAGCGCGCCCATCCAAGGTTCGAGCAGGACAACGCGCCCCGCTCCAAGCGCGAACCCAGCAGCAAAGACGAGGGCGAAATACACGGCACCCGCGACGACGTTTCTCGGCATGGTATCGACTTGCTTGTGGCCGAGATCGGGCTTGTACGCCATCTCACAAAGGGGCCGCCGCCCCTCGGTTTGGGGTTCAGGGAATTAATCCGCTAGGGTGAACTGGGTATTTTCTTCCAAGGGGGTGGAAGGATGTTCAGACGCACTAGCAAGACGATGAATTTTCGTGCTGCGCTCAGCAAGGCGCTCAAGGACGAGAAGCTCCACGAAGCGCTCGATCTCTACGAGCTGATCGAGAAGCAACAGGTCGATGAACCGCGCTGGGCCCACCGCAGAGGCGACCTGTTGCAGCGAATGGGGCGCAAGGCGGACGCGGTGCTCGCATACGAGCGTGCGGTCGACCTCTATGCCGCCCAGGGCTTCGTCGCTCGCGCGGCCGCGATGGCCAAGGTGATCTTGGCGATCGACCCAAGCAAGATCGAGGTGCTCGAGCGCGTCGATCCAGAAGCTGCGCGTAGGCTTCACCGTGAGAGCCGGAGCATGATCGTCACGGCCGACCCGTGGTCCACGCCAAATCCTGACGGGCCACCCACCGACACGCAGAGCCTGATCACAGATGCGCTTCCACTGATCAGCGACCGAACCGCACCACCAGGTGAAACTCGCTTCACGAAACCCGAGAAGACGGAGGACATCACGCTGGACATCACTGAAATCGAGCTTCTCGAGCGTCCGCGCGGGCGGGATTCCGTGCTGAGCCAGCGTCCGAGCGCGGGCACGCTCGCACAGCTCCCCTCGATGCCACTGTTCGCCGAAGTCCCGCGGCCCATTCTGGCGACCCTCGTTCGGGAATCGACGTTGGTCGACGTGGAAGACGGGCAGTGGCTCGTCACCGCCGGAACTCCCGCAGAAGCGCTTTTCGTGCTCATCGAAGGTAATGTCGTCGGCCAACGCGGGACGGACAAGCGAAGCCTGCTCCTGGGCGAAGGTGATGTGGCCGGCGTTTCATGCCTGCTCTCGAACGTGAACTACGGGGAAGACATCGTCGCCTGCGGTCGAGCTCGCGCACTTCGAATCAGCAAGCTACTTCTCGACTCGCTGGTCGAGCGACACCCGCCCTTCGGCGACGTGCTCCTGGAAGTTCTCAGCCGACGGCTAGTCGCGACCCTGCTCCGCACCAATCCGATCTTCACCGCGTTCGATCAAAGCACCCGTCAGAAGATCGCACGCTTGTTCGAAGTGCGGCGCGCCCTTGCGGGCACCAGCATCCTCGAAGCGGGAAAGCGCTCGGACGGCATGTACCTCCCGCTGCACGGTCGCATCGTCGTGAGGAACGCCGACGGCAGGCGGATCGGCGACATGGAGCTCGGACACGCGATCGGTCAAGAGTCGCTACTCATGCGTCAGCCTTCGTTGATCACGGTCGAAGCCGCGAGCGACGTGTTGGTGCTCCGCATGCCGGCGACCCGATTCAGCGACCTGCTGATGAAGCGTCCCGACGTCGTCGAGCACATTCAATCGACGAAGCGCAGAACCATGGGTCGGACCTACTCTTTCGTCGCGGGTTTGCACTGAATCCGGGCGGACCTCTGACAAGGCCTTCAAGCGAGCGATAACGTGGGCGTCCGAGACCCCGCGCGCCCGAGGTTGGAACTTCGCGACCTCAGACGGTATGCTCGACACGAAGGGCGAGCACGCATCATGCGTGGCACCAGTCCGGCGGAGGAAATCGGTGGCAAACGTAAGCGTCGTTGGAGCAGGGGCCTTTGGTACTGCGCTCGCCCTTTACACGGCCAAGCTCGGCCATCGCGTACGGATTTGGGCGTTTGATGAAGGGCTTGCCGATCGGGTTGCCTCTGAAGGTCGGAACGCCATGTACCTTCCCGGCTTCCCGATTCCAAGTGAAGTGCGCTTCACCAACGACCTCGCCAATGCGCTCGAGGACGCAGACTTGGTCCTACTGGCCGTACCCTCCGCGTACATGCGCTCGATCACCGAGCAGGCCGCGCCACTCCTCCCCCCGGGAGCGCTCGTGACGTCGACCGCCAAGGGCGTAGAGCGCGGCACCTTGGCGCTCATCAGCGAAGTCCTGGCAGAGACCTTGCCAAACCACGTGGCGAGCTCGACCTATCTTTCGGGACCCAGCTTCGCCAAGGACATGGCTTCGGGATTGCCCGCCCAGGTGAGCCTCGCGGCCTTCGACATCGACACGGCGCGCCGCGTACAATCGATCCTTCACTCGCCGCGATTCCGGGTATACGCGAGCGACGACGTGGTCGGAGTTCAACTCGGAGGTGCGCTCAAGAACGTGATTGCGGTGGCCTGTGGCGCTGCGCACGGCCTCGGCCTCGGGGACTCGGCGGTCGCGTCGCTGATGACCCGTGGGCTCGCGGAGCTGGCGCGTCTCGGCGTCGCCTTAGGCGCCAATCCTCTCACCTTTCTTGGACTCGCCGGAGTTGGTGATCTAACGCTCACGTGCACAGGCGCGCTTTCGCGCAACCGTCAGCTCGGCGAGAAGCTCGCATCCGGCAAGACCGCCAAAGAAATCCTGGCTGCACAAAAAGCGGTTGCGGAAGGCTACTACACGGCAGCAGCGGTGCACATGCTCGCAGCCCGTGAAGACGTCGAGATGCCGGTCTCCGACGCGGTTTACCGCGTGTGCTACGACGACGTACCGATTCTCGAGGAGGCCACGCGCCTGATGTCACGCGAGCCCAAAGACGAGCTCGCCGGGATTTTCCTCACGGCGCAGTAGACCGCAGAACCCGTCCGCGTTCCGAACCGCCCTCGGCTAGCCGTACTTGCGTTCGTGCGCTCGAAGCTTGCCGTCCACTCTCTCGAGCGCCTTGACGATGCGCGTACGGATCGACGCACCAGAGCCGTCGTTTGCCAGCAGTGCGGCGGTGTGAGCCGCGCAGAGGTTCTCTGCGTCACGCCAGCCTTCCGCGAGCGCCTCGGCCCATGCTCGGAAATCGCCCGCTGCGCCCGCGCGTTTCTGCAACGCTCGTTTCAAAGTTGGATGGAAGCTCAGCATACCGCTCGGTCCCAGCGCCCGCACGATTGCGGGAAACGGAACGTACATGAGCGTGTCGTCGACGTGGATCGTCTTCGACGCGCGATGCAGAGCCAGCACCGATGAGAAATGAACGTTCTCGTTGTCAGAAATGAAGTCGACTCCGCGAGGGATGGAGAAATCGAAGTCCCCCGCAAACATCGCATGCAGCTCCGGATCCTCGGTGCGCTCTCGCTCCCAAGCAAGATCGGGGAAACGCGAGACATGGCGTTTGGTTCCGTACAGACGGGCATCGGGAAACCGCTGATGCATCTTGCGCGTGTATACGGTATGAAACGGGTGCACGTTCAAGATCGCCTCGACGTCTTTCCCGCCGTTCGTCCGCTCGAGAACTTCCCGCTCGACCGCCCCGCCCAACGCGCAGGAGTCGAGAAACACGAACCTGCCATTGGACCGCCGAACCAGCGACGCTTGCGTGCCGATGTCGATGACCCTGCCGATCTTGAAGGATCCGCGAATGTTCCAGAAGTCGTCGGTGAGTCGGAGTATGTGCGGGCGCATGATTGCGCAGCTTACGCCCTTCGTCGTCGGGTGACAGCGCGATCTTCCCCATCAAGTGCTCAACCGGCGGATTCGGCCGGCCGCCCCATGCGCTCGGTGAGCTCGAGAAGAAGGCGTCGCATCTCGCCCTGCTCTCGCCACGGGCTCCACGGCCCGTGACCGGAGAAGAGCTGATTGAACCCAAACGCGGCCAAACCGTTGAGCGATTGCCTCTGCGTCGGCCACGAATACCAGCATGCATCGCGAAAGGCCCGCATTCCCTCGTGCTCGTAGCTCCAGGTGAGCGAATCACCGGTGAAGAGATAGGTTTCGTCAACCTGATAGACCACGCTCCCCTTGGTATGACCGGGCACGGGAATGGCGGTAATTCCTCGGCCCAAATCGGCGGGCTCGTTTGGTGAGATTCCATCGAGGATGATGGTCGCGAAGGGAGCCGCGCTGCGATCGTCTCGGTGAATGCAAACCTCGGCGCCGAAATGCTTAGCCCACTTCCCGGCATCCGCGACGTCATCTCGGTGGCTGAGCAGGACCTGCGAGATCCCTCCCATGTCTTCGAATGGCGCGACGAGCTTTCGCGTGAACGTCGGTGCATCGAACAGCAAGTTGCCGCTCGGCCTGGTCACGAAATAAGAGTGCGCCCCAAACGAAGACCGATCGTTGTGACCGCAGAGATAGACGCCCTCGGCCAGCGCATGAGGGTAGATTCTGGCGGGCGGTCGCAAGTGACTCTCGGTTCGAATCGAGCGCGTCGGACAAAGCTCCGCGGCAAGCCAGGCCTGGTGCACTTCTTCGGAGCTGGCGGGTTGCCGCTCGAATACCGAGTAGTCCCCACGACGCACGATCAGGCCGGGCGCCACGTGTCGCGACGCGGCACAGTCGATACAGCGCCGGTCGATGAACCAATCCCCGGGCGCGCTCTCAGGATTGCGAGTCGCGTCGTCTTCCATTCGGGTAACGATACGCCCGTCTCGGCGGTCCGAAAAGTAGCCCTTGTCGGGAAACGACTTCTGCGTGTACAAACGATGCCCTATGCGGCGCTCAGTCTTGGTGTTCGTCGGGGCGATGGGGTTGTCTCTCGGTGTGTTGAGCCTGGGGACGCAGGCCCGCTCTGAGCCAACGGCGGTACCGACCCTGAGCGAGCTCGCTGGTAACTACAAGTATGCGGGTGACCGCGCAAAGGACGAGAGCGCGATCCAGGTGAAATCAGATGCTGCGACCGCAGAGATGAGCCGCATGGTATTGAAGCGCGCGCTGCCACGACTTGAATCGAGCGCCCGCATCCCGGAACGGGTGACCATCATCCGACAGGACGGCAAAGTGACGTTCAAAATGGACGACTACGTCGTGACCGCCCCTGAGAACGGCACATCCGCCCCCGTCACGACCCCGCTAGGCGAAACGGCGGATGCGTCCTTCGACGTCAAGACCGCCACGTTGCTGCAATCGGTCGCCAAGACCGGCGGGCAAAAGAGAAATGCCTTTCGATTTAGCAAGACCGGTGAATTGATGATGGACGTGCGGATCACCAACAGCAGGCTCTCTGCGCCTGTTGTATTCACGCTGCGCTACGCGCGCACGCGGTAGTCTCTAGAGCTGCTTGGCCGGAGCTGGTATAAGCCCCCGAAGGAGTCAGTCCATGAAGAAGTCGCTCATCACCGCACTCGTCGCTCTCATGTCGTCCAGCGCAAGCGCGCAATCCACTTGCCCCGATTTCGTCAATATGGTCAGTGTGATCAGCGATGACGGCGCTTCTGCCAAGGAGCTCGGGATGGAAAAAGCGGTAGCGAAGCAGAAGAAGAAAGGAATCTACCGGGGCTGGGACAACAGCGTTCGACTCGAAGGGCCTGACGCTAAGGTCGCCGTCAAGCCTACCCAGTCATTTTCGTTCAAGCCGATCAACCCATCGATTCATCCTGCTCAACAGATCAAGTTGTATCCGTTCAATGCAAAGAAGGATTATAGAGAGCTTGCTGTCGGCGGCACGAATATGTGGGGAGGCAGCAAGAACAAGAAGTCCGCTGACAATTCCATCGATCTGACATTCGAGAAGATCAGTGACGGCTGCTACAAAGTGACGCCTGACGTTTCGTTGCCCGATGGGGAATACGCTTTCAGCCTCGGTTCCGTCGGCCTTGGTACTTCGGCGGACGTGAAAGGCACCCGGGCTGGTGGCGGTTCCAGCGTCGCAGGTCAAATCTGGTTTGGCTTCGCCGTGAAATCTGAGAAACCTGAGAAATCGAAATGAGCGACGATGATCTGACCGAGGTCGAGATGCCTCGCGCTGAACGCTCGCACTCCTACTCCAGGAAGTGGCTGACCTCACGCGTCCGATTCGCAAAGTCGAGGACCAGGGACGTGCTCTCGTACTGACCCGAGGGATCCTGGTACTCGAACGAGATGATGTCATCGCGGAATGCAGAAGCGCTGTAGGGATTTTCGTAGCGGGGATAGTTGCTCACGTCGACCGGCGCGCCGTCCTGCGTCAGCGGCCCGTCCCAGGCCATCACCAGGCGCCCCTCTGACGGGGACTCGTAGTCGACGGTCAACGCTTCGGCGTCGACGCTGAGCTTGGCCCCTAGGATCGCCGCCTTGAAGGCCGCAAAGTCGGCGTATTCAGCGGCGCTTCCGAGCTCGCAAATCCAAACGGTCTTCTCGCCCTGCGCAATGATCTCGTGATCGCCGAGATCCTGGTGGGCTGGGTCGTCGTTGATCGCCCAATCCGCGTCAGGGTCCGAGGCCCAGAGCGCGAGGTAACCGTCACCGTAGCGTGCGAAGAACCAGCCTCCCTCCTTGTACGCTTCGTCGAACTGGCTCTTGTCGAGAAACGCATGAGTATAGAGCGGCTGATCGGGGAGAATGATCCAAGCCATGGTGTCGACATCATAGAGCGAGATGACGACGTTCTTCACCTGAATCGCGCGCGGCAACGTCCCGTAGCCGGTCCAGTAGCGCGGCGTAGCACCGTCCCAGCGTTCGTTCCCCGGATGGGTCGTGAATGCCACCGCGTCCATCCCCAAGGTGGCTTCCCAAATCGATTGTTGGTCTCCGCCGTAGCCTTTGCGCCAGTCCTGCGCAGTGCTGAGCATGTAGCTCGGGGTCCGGTAGGTGTAGATGTTCACCTCGGGGCGCATGTTTCGAGTGAGGTCTTTTTCATTGGCCGTGGCGAGCGCATTCCGTACCACCGGGTCGTGGAGGACGTCCTGGAAATCAAAAAAGGCGCTGTAGTCACGATGCATCCACCATACGTAGGCGTCGAGCATGTCGACCCAGAGGCCGATCGTGAGCGGGTGGGTGTACGCCTCGAGCGTCATGAACGTCATTCCGTCTTCGAATCGTGTGGTATCGAGGCCCCAGCTTTCCGCTTCTTCGAGCTTGATGCCCATCCGCTGACGGTTTTCCATCACTTCTCTGTTGGCATCGCGAGCGATGTCGTAGACCACACACGGCGGCCGGTACTTGGTGCTCAGCGCGAGCGCCGAAGAGCTCATGTTACCCGGGCTGAAGTCGTTGAGATCGAATAGCAGCTTGAACGTCGAGCGCGTGTTGTCGCGAGAGCCGCGCATCTTGTGCTCGTAGGTTCGCCCGTGGGTGCTCCCAAACGCCCCCGCGTACTGGTTCAGCGCCATGTCCGCGGTCATCAAGTCCAGCACCATCGCCGCCAACGTGCTGATCTCCTCGTCCTCGGCGAGATCGACCAACGCGACCAGGGCAGGGATGTCTTCATCATAGTAGACGTTCGAAAGCCATTCGCTGAAGCCGGACTTGTAGCGCAGCTCGAGCCATCGCATGACTCTAGGCCGGAACGTTTCCATCTTTTCGGCGCCCGTCTCTCCGCTGGCGGCAAACACCTCGTCGGGATAGAGCTGCCCCGCCAGGTATGCGCTGCTGGCATACAAGATGAAATGGTTCTCCGTGACGTAGACCATGCTGTCGCTCTTTTCCGGGTCCGGCTCATTCAGCCGCTCGTTCGGCCAGAACTTGTGCTGAAGCAACGTGTTCTTCGTGTTCGCGAGAATCTCGCCGCTCAACAGGTCCGAGTCGGAGTACTCATAGAGCATCCAGAGAAGCCCCGGGAGCTTGAAGTCCGAGGTGTCCTCTCGCCTCACCAATCGATCGAGGTCGTCCTGAATCTTGGACTCGTCCGGAGCGACCCCCTTCTTCACACGCATGATCTCGGAGTACGTGTTCATTGGATCAGCTTGCGCGGTCGTATCGAAGAAGGCCTCACGCCGTCCCTCGAAGCCCGTACACTCTAGCGGAGGCAACTTCGGATTCTCGTTTCCGCACCCCGTCGCTGGGACGATGCCTATCAGCAGCACCCAGATGAAATTGATCGCGTACCGCATCGCAACCTCCCGCTCCGACCCTCATGTCAGGTCATAGGCAATGTGGGTTGCCGGGTTGGGCCGGACCATACGTAATTCCTACCGCATCGCCCGGTGCCAAGGGGTGCAAGTTCGGTACCCGTTCTAGATGTCTTTTTTGCTGGGTTCTCGGCGATGGGTGAGCGCAGGTTTTGCGTTTTGGCGCGTCGAAGCGCAGCGGGTGCGCGACCGCTCATCGAAATGCATCGACAACGGCCCGACTCGATTCGACCCTCGGCGCGAACTTTCTTGAATACGGCAGACACCTCAACCGCATGGTAGATGGCCCCTTACACCACGGGTCGCGAAATGAAACTTGACCGAGTGAGAGATCTCGAGAGGCGGATAGGGTTGGCATGACGTCGTTGGCGCTGACCTTTCTGCTCGGCATCGGCTCGCTCGCGGCGGGGCTCTTGGGAGCGCTCACCGGGATGGGCGGAGGGGTGGTGATCGTGCCGCTGCTCGTTCTCGTCTTTCACATGGACATCCGTTATGCGGTCGGTGCCTCACTGGTATCGGTCATTGCCACGTCTTCCGGTGCTGCTGCAGCCTACGTCAAGGAAGGCTTCACCAATCTGCGCATCGGGATGCTACTCGAGATCGCGACCACGCTCGGTGCCGTCAGTGGAGCATTCGTCGCGACTCGGGTATCGGGGTCGGCGATCGGCATGGTCTTTGGTTTGATGCTGCTCTACTCCGGCTACGCATCTTGGCGTCCATCATCGATCGCCGCTGAGCAACGACGTCCGAACCGCTTGGCATCCGCGCTACGCCTCGACGGCGTCTTCCCCGACGCGGGCGGTGAAAGGACCTACCACGTTCAGCACGTGCCGGGGGGTTTCGGGCTGATGTACGTGGCGGGTGTCTTGTCGGGACTCCTTGGGATCGGGTCAGGCGCGATGAAGGTGCTCGCAATGGATCACGTGATGAAGGTGCCCTTCAAGGTCTCGACCACGACCAGCAATTTCATGATCGGGGTTACCGCGGCGGCGAGTGCCGGCGTCTACCTGAACCGCGGCTATATCGACCCCGTCTTAGCGATGCCGATCGTGCTCGGCGTGCTCACCGGCTCACTGGTGGGCGCTCGTCTGCTGATGCGAGCACGGACCCATGTACTGCGGATGCTCTTTGCGGTCGTGATCGTTTTGCTCGGGATCGAGATGATCTTCGAAAGCCTCACGGGGAGGCTCTGAGATGGAGGAGCGCGAAAAACGCGCGGCCGACCATCGCATCGAGTTGCTGGTGAGCAACCTATTGCGCATGGGGGTACTTCTCGCGGCCGTGGTTGTCCTGGCTGGCGGCATGGCCTATTTGATCGGTCACGGCGGCGACATTCCCAACTACCACGCCTTTCGCGTGGAGTCGCACACGCTTCGGAGCGTTCCACTGATCGTTCGCGGTGCCCTGTCGCTACAAAGCGAGGCGATCATCCAGCTCGGCTTGCTGCTCCTCATCGCCACGCCGGTGGCGCGGGTGGCTTTGGCGGCGATCGCTTTTGCCTTGGCGCGAGACGCGCTCTACACGGCGGTGGGGCTTGTGGTGTTGGTGATCCTGCTCGCCAGTCTCATGGGCTATCTTTGACGGCGCAAACAAGGCAAGATCCTGCCGTGGTTGGCGGTGCTGCTCGGCTACTGAAACCCCAACATGGAGTTCGCCGAAGACGGCGATATACGTCGAAGGCCCCTTCAGAGAGCCCGGCATCGGCCATTTCGCGGCCACACGGCTCCTGATGGCGTTCGCACCTGGGCGAATCGCTTCCCACGCACGCACCGCGACGCCGCTGTTGTTGCACAGCCGTAAGAGAAGATCCTGCCGTGGTTGGCGGTGTTGCTCGGCTACTGAAACCCGAACATGGAGTTCGCCAAAGACGGCCATGTACGTCGAAGACCCATTCAGAGAGCCCGGCATCGGCCATTTCGCGGCCACACGGCTCCTGATGGCGTTCGCACCTGGGCGAATCGCTTCCCACGCACGCACCGCGACGCCGCTGTTGTTGCACAGCCGTGAAGAACTCTGCTCAGCCTGCCCAAGCGCTACGGTCCGGGTCCGCACCGTGCGCCATGGCAAACCCGCATCCACCACGTGCCGTCGGGGAAGCATGCGCTCCGATCCCCGGCCATCCATGCCGCAAGCGCACGTTCGTACTGCGCCCTGAATCCTCGCAGCCGCGCCACCGCTTGGCTAGCCGCGCCTCGATGCCCCGCCGCGGCAAACTGAGGATTGAGGCTCCCGAACACTTCGTAGCTCTTGGCCCGTTTGGCGTGGGCGAGCCTCAGGACACGCCTCGGGCCCGCGAAGGAGATACCGCTGCGCTTGGCCTTGTTCCAAGCGTGGTGCTGCTTGCCTCGTACCCGTTCAGCGATCCGCTCTCGGGCGTACTTGGCCCCATACTCGAGCTCGAGCGCCACCGGCATCTCCAGCCGAAGCTCGAGTTCCTCGGGCCACTCTGGATTCTCTGGGTCAAAGTAGTGTTTGGGACGCTTGACTCGGATGCAGCGGGTGCCGAGATCCCCCGGAAGCGTCTGAGCGCCAGGCCAGTCCGTGGCATACCGCACGGCCAACGCTTCCACCGGATTCGCAATGAGGTAAGCGATCGCCTCGATGGTGGCTTCAGGTGTCAACAACGTATGTGCTGCACTACTACGCTTGTTGAACACTTCTTCGGGCCAGCCGCGAAACGCCTTGGTGCACAGCGCCAGATTGCGGTGAAACGTATGCAGGAATCGCGGATACTCGCCACGCACATCCGTTATGACCTCGTGCGAATGGGTCGACATCAAGCACGCGGCATGAACCAGCACGCCATGGAGCTTCGCCGCGTAGGCGAGGCAGTACCAATACATTTGCTCCATTTGGCGCCCTTCGTCCGGGTTGAGGAGGAAGTGGCGACGTGTGGTCCGCCTGCTCAGTGCGAGCGTGGCGCCAGCATGAACAATGCGGGGGCGGGTCATACCGTCTCGACAGAAGCGAACGCCGTGCCGAGAGTCGGCCCTTTGTCTTCAGGTGCTTAGACCGAATGACATGCCGGTTTCGCCGCTACCCGCCGGCGCACGCCAGTTTGCGAAATGATTTGAAAATCGCGCGTCACCTCGAGGGATCGAGGCGACGTGGGACGGATCTTTGTCTTTGTTTGAGGGATCGAGGCGACGTGGGACGGATCTTTGAGGCGACGTTGGACGGATCTTTCGGAGGCGACGTGGGACAGATCTTTCGCTCCATGAGGCACTCACTCGCTCCTCTGATACCGTGTCGTCGGAAAATGGGGTTCACTATGAGGAAAGCGAAGATCGGTATCGCCGCCGGGTTGATTTTTTCGACGACGGTCTTTGGAACGGTGCCCGACCTAGCGCATGCGCAGGACGCGGTGGGTGACGAAGCCGCCGCAACCGACGGTGCCAGCGTTGAGAGCGAGGCTCGAAAAGACGATCTCCATCGAAAGATCCGCGCGCTGCGCTGGGGGGTCGCGGCCTCCACCATCGCGATCCCGCTTGGCACGGCGATGTGGGTTGGCGGTGCCGCCTCCTGCGTCGCCAACGGTCTCTTTTCCAACCGGAATTGTTCCGCTGGTCAGAAAGCAACGATCGGTATCGGCGTGAGTTTGAGTGTCGCAGGTACGGCGGGCATGATCGCGAGCGCCATTCTTTTGCGAAGACGCAAGCAAGAGCGAAAGGGTCAGCTTTCCGCGCGCCGACTCCACTGGAGTGATGCGTCCGGTTCGTTCGTCTTCTAGCTTGCCGAGGTCGGCCCCTTGGACTCAAGCGCTGTCGCCGTACCGTGCGACCACACGAGGAGCGCGTACGCAATTCTTCCGCTTCGCCCTACTACCCGCACTACCCGCAAACTTGGTCAACATATAGATCCTATTGGGTTAACATTTGGCGCTTAACAGCGACGCATTGTTCGGCATATACTCGCCCCCGTTGTGTCTCCTTTCAATCGCGACGTGCCTGATTCGCCCAGCATCAGTTGCCATCGGCTCCGCGGGATGTGTTCCACGCGTCTGAGCTTGATAGCCGCCATCGGTCTGGTTCTCGGCGGATGCGGCTCGGGGGGATCTGAAGAAGACCAGAATGCAAAAGTGCTGAATGCAGGGGACGCGGTGAAGGGACCGAGTCAAAGCGATTGCAGCGACTCCTTTGTCCTCGATGCGGTGAACGCCCTATGCGAGCTCTTTGGCGCGGGCTCATGCATCAGCCAACAGTCGTCATGCAACAGCTATGCAAGGCAACTGTATACCGGTAGCTCGCTTAGTGCCGACGGGACGTATTGGAATGGCCGCGGGAACAGTGGCGAGCAGATGGCGGATGCCTCGCTGTGCATTCTTCGCGAGCTTTCGCCCAAGGTGCAGGGGGGCGGCCCGATCACGTCCTCCAGCAGCATCGACCTAGGCATCGGCAGCGTAAAAGTTCGGCAGGAGGTCGGGTATCTCGATTTCGATCGGCTCGACGCGCGCTTCCAGGGATATCGCAAGATATCTGTCGAGCTTCCCGTCTTGGGAAAGTTCGATGCGGTGACCCAGAACATCGATCTCCAAAAGACTCAGTACGGCGGGCACTCCTTCAACCCGTATCCTTTTGCGGGCGACTATCAGATCCTTTTCGGTTTCGGATTGAATCTAAACACCGAAGAAAAGTTCAAAACTCTGTCTGTAACTCCTCCCGCCTTTGATGTGGCAACCCCGATTGGCGTTTTTTCAGCCCAACCGGCCTTTGAATATCAATCCTACGCCACTGTGGTGGATGCTCCCTTTGGCTCCAATCATACGTACGTCCTCCTCCCACCTGACGGCAATGGAGAGGTGGCACTCGACCTCGCCGATCTCTATGGAATCCTTCCGGGCGTCGCGAACACCGCCAGGCCAATGCCAACCTCGCTCAACTACAAAGAGTTTCGCGGCGGCTGGACAAGCCAGATCGGCATGGGGAACCGCGGAACGGGCACAGGGAGTGAGAGCGTCTGGAGTCCTCCTGCTAGCGGCACGTTCAGTCGTCCCGATTATGATCCCACTGGCACCTTGGACTTCGTCTCCTACGTGCCCCGCTCAATCAAAGAAAACCAGCCATCCGTCCATGCGAAGGCATCGGCCAAGTTAACGTATCCGGAGGACCCCTATGCATTGCTTCCAAGCTGGGTTCACAGCCTGCCCGGAGTATCGGTGACGGCCTATATTCAGGTCAGCCCGACCATCGAAGCAGGCACCGCGGGACAGTTCGGGATTGTTCTCTCCGAAGGGACCAATTATGAACGGCAAGGTGAGTTCGACGTCAAACGTGAGCGTCTGGCAGCGCTCGGCATTTACTCGGGCGTCAAGACCAATGCATCGTTTTATATCGATACCTTGCTCCGCATCAAAGTCGACGCCACCTTCTCCACGCTTTTTGGCGACCTCGACGTGAATTTCATCGATATCGATCCCCACTTTCCGATCCCTCTTGCGGGCGGCACTCCAGCGGCAAGCTCGATGACGTTTGCGTCGGCGTACTCATCGTCTTCCTTCTACGAGGCGCCAGCCATTCATGAACCTCTGGACTCTCTCAACACCTTCAATGCCGCGAAACCGAACCCGGAAGATTTCATCACGCAGTGCTATGCCCCGGAAAACGAAATTCCCGCGGAGGCGCCTCCAACGCCAACGTCTGAGAAAGGTGACCCGGCTGACTTGTTCGAGAGTGAAGTCTGGCCGTGCAACATATGCATGGCGGCGGATGAGGTGAAAGATGCCGGCGGGGCAGTCTTGGAATCTGCTCATTCCGATTTCATGATGCCAGCGAAGACCCTGCCGACGACGTGGAGGTGTGATTCCAGGGGCAAGAGCGGATGCTTGGACAAGTGCATCTGGGACAAGACCTTCGATGAGGAGGGAAAACCGAATCTCACGGTCATCGCGGGTCCGGGCGACATTGCGGACGGCATCCCCACAACGGATCCCCAACACGATTTTTTCAAGGCTTGCCTGGTCCCGTGCGGAGCCTTCGTGGGAACGGTGCCCGGCCCCGTCTGTATCGTGGATTCCACAGCTCCCGAACTGGTTTTCGTCAATACGAACGAACTGACCTCTGTCTCCGTCGACACGACGATTTCTGCAACCTTCAGCAAGCAGATGGACCCGAACACGATCAACACGGACACCTTCACGGTTTCTGTGGGAGGAAGGGCGCTCGGCGGGAGCATCACCTATGATCGAGTCCGCTATACCGCCACGTTCACGCCGGACAGTCTACTGGCTTACAACACCACATATACGGTCACCATCACCGTCGGCGTCCACGATCTGGCTGGGATTCCCTTGTCGACAGAAAGCTCTTCGAGCTTCACCACCGAGCCGGCCCGGTAGATCCGTGCCCCCCGGCCCCCGCTACAGCGCTTCTAACGCGGATGAGCTCTCGGGAGGCAACGCTAGGGCAGCGAGGGACGCATCCAACTCCTCGCACGCGGCGCTACGATAAACCTCTAGGGCGTTCGAAAAGCTTTCGGTCCAATCGGTATCGTCGGCATGCATTCTCTGAGCTTGCACGGACGGCCCGGGCGACGTGGGCAGCCCGCAGCCTTCGCGGAGCTCGTCGCAACACGCATCGAGAGCCGCACGGAGTGAACCCGTCTCTAGTTCGAGCTCGGATCGCGAAGGCTCCCGTCCCATCACTTGCCGAGCAGTCAGTGCCTCGAGGTCAGCAATCGTTTCTTGGACCACGGGACGGATCGCATCGAGCCGGAGGATCTTCCAAGCGCTTCGCAAAATCCCAGCTATCCGTGTCTCGCTCACAGGGGAACAGTACCACGTAATGTGTGGCGGCGCCGGGGAGGACCAGATCGGTCGAGTCGTGCCGAATTGAAATCGGCAAGACAAGCCGGCGGCCCCATGCGACAGTGCGCTTACCCGGCGGCGCGCCATCTGGAATTCGCTTCCGAGCATAGGAGGTGAACCATGGGCGACAAATCCCCGAAACAGAAGAACCGCAAGGCGAACCAGAAGCAACAGACAAAAAAGGATGAAAACCAGAGCCGCGAGGCTGCGGCTGCGGCCAAGAAGGCGGCACTCACCGGAAAGAAGTGAGCACCGACGGCGAAGGCATGACCGAAGAAGAGAACCCCGGCGCGGTCCACCGCGTAGCGCTGCTTGGAAACCACCTTCCGCGCCAGTGCGGGATCGCCACGTTCACGACGGACCTCGCGAATGCGATCTCGTCGACGTTCCCGGGCATCGAGTGCGCGGTCGTCGCGATGAACGACGCTGGTAGACGCCACGCCTACGGCGATCGAGTTCGATTCGAGATCGCCGAGAGCGACCTCGCGTCGTACCGCCGCGCGACCGACTTCTTGAACGTGGGCGGGTTCGACGTGCTGTCGCTTCAACATGAGTACGGCATCTTCGGGGGCAAGGCGGGCAGCCATGTCCTCGCGCTGCTCAGCAAGGTGCGCATGCCGATCGTAACGACGCTCCACACCATCCTCGGCGAGCCCACTGTGGAACAGCGCCTCGTGATAGACGAGGTCACTCGGCTCTCGAGCCGTTTGATCGTGATGAGTCACTGCGGCGGGGAGCTCTTGCGCGACGTGCACGGGGTGCCGGCCGAGAAGATCGACTTCATCCCTCACGGCATCCCCACTTTGCCGAGCAGTCGAGCCAGCAAGAAGCGCCTGGGTGTCGAGGGGTTGTCGCTGATTCTCACCTTTGGCCTCCTGTCTCCGGACAAAGGGATCGAATACGTCATCGATGCGCTCCCCGCTATCGTCGCACGTCACCCGACCGCAACCTATGTCGTCGTCGGCGCCACGCACCCCCACGTGAAGGAGTGGCACGGCGAAGCCTACCGACGCAGCCTCGAGCTTCGGGCTCATAGGCTAGGCGTGGAGGAGCATGTCGTCTTTCACGATCGCTTCGTGAGCGCATCCGAGCTCGCCGAGTTCTTGGCTGCGGCGGACATCTACATCACCCCGTACCTGAACCCGGAGCAGATCACTTCGGGGACACTGGCCTACGCGTTGGGGAACGGAAAGGCAGTTGTTTCGACTCCTTATCGATACGCACGCGAGCTCCTGGCGGACGACCGCGGCCTCCTCGTCCCGTTCAGAGACTCGTCTGCGATCGGAGTGACGGTGAACGAATTGCTCGACGATCGCGCGGAGCTACAAGCACAAGGCGCGCGCGCGGCCGAATATGGGTGCAACATGGTCTGGCCCTCGGTTGCGCGGCAATACCTCGCGAGCTTCGAGCGCGCTCACCAGGAAAGCGCAACCTGGCGCCGCTCTTTCATCGCGTCGAGAACAGCCGCGGAACGCTTGATCGACCTGCCCGAGATCAATCTCCAGCACCTGCGCACGCTGACGGACGACACCGGCGTGCTCCAGCACGCTCTATTTTCCGTTCCACGTTACGACGACGGGTACTGCCTCGACGACAACGCACGCGCTCTACTCCTGACGTCCTTGATCGAAGACGCGGACACCGACGATCGACCGACCACTCGCGCTTTGTCTTCGCGCTATCTCGCATTCATGAGTCACGCGTTCAATCAGGACTCGGGACGGTTCCGAAACTTCATGTCGTATTCCCGGGAATGGCTCGAAGAGTGCGGCAGCGAGGACAGTCACGGTCGCGCACTTTGGGCGCTCGGCGCCGTGGTGGGTCGCGCTCGCGAACCTGGGCGCAAGAGCCTCGGCAGCGAGCTGTTTCACGCGGCCCTGCCGGCGGCCAAAGAGCTCGAGAGCTCCAGGGCTTGGGCTTTCGCGCTCCTCGGTATCCACGAATATTTGCGCGCGTTTCGAGGAGAGAGCGGGGTCGAGGTGTTGCAGAAGCAGCTATCCGCGCAGCTCTTGTCGAGATTTCAGACCCACGGCGCTGACGACTGGCCGTGGTGCGAGAACGTCATCGCCTACGACAACGCGCGCCTACCACAGGCCCTCATCGTCTCGGGCAACCAGATGGGTGATCGAGAAATGGTTGCGTCCGGACTCGAGTCCCTCCGATGGCTCAACGCGCTCCAGCGCTCGGAGGAAGGCTACTTCGCCCCGATCGGCTCGAACGGATTCTACCCGCGACACGGCGAGAGGGCGCGCTTCGACCAGCAGCCCCTCGAGGCCTGCGCCACGATATCCGCTTGCCTCGACGCCTGGCGCGTCACCGGCGACGAGGAATGGCCACGCGAGATGTGGCGCGCGTTCAGTTGGTTTCTGGGTGAGAACCAACTGCAAGCGCCACTCTACGACCCCACCACCGGGGGCTGCCTCGACGGGCTCCACCCAGATCGACCGAACGAAAACCAAGGGGCCGAGTCGACACTCTCGTTCTTGATCGCGCTCACCGAGATGAGTGCACTCGATTCGGAGAAGCATCTGCGCGACGAGAACGCACGCTCCTTTCCAACCGGCGAAGGCTCCGGGTGACGTCGCCTTCGCTCGACGCCCCAGCCGCGCTCCGCGTGGCGATACTTGCCCCAATCTCTTGGCGCGTCCCTCCCCACCACTACGGACCATGGGAACAGTTCGTCTCTCTCTTGACCGAGGGCCTGGTGCAGCGTGGACTGGATGTCACCCTCTTTGCCACCGCCGACTCGATCACCGAGGCTCGGCTCGTCGGGACCGCCCCGCGCGGATACTCCGAAGACGCGACCATCGACGCGAAAGTGTGGGAGTGCCTGCATATCTCCGCGGTGTTCGAGCGCGCCGCCGAGTTCGACCTTATCCACAATAGCTTCGACTTCTTGCCCCTCAGCTACTCTCGGTTGATCGACACGCCCGTCGTCACCACGATCCACGGCTTTTCATCCGAGCGAATCCTCCCCGTCTATCAGAAGTACAACGGGCGCACCCACTACGTCGCCATCAGCGATGCTGATCGACACCCTTCACTCGAATACGCGGCCACCATTCACCACGGTATCGACATGGGCGCATTCGCGATCGGCACCGGACCTCGCGACTATCTCCTGTTCTTCGGCCGTATTCATCCGGACAAGGGCACGGAGGAGGCCGTTGTCGTCGCTCGGCGCGCAGGTCTACCCCTCGTGATCGCCGGCATCATCCAGGATCGAGGTTACTTCGAGCGCGCGGTCGAGCCTCACGTCGACGGCGAGAGGGTACGTTTCGTCGGCGCGGTCGGGCCCGAAGGGAAGAGCGAGCTCCTCGGCGGCGCGCGCGCCCTGCTCCACCTCGTGAGCTTCGACGAGCCGTTCGGCTTCAGCGTGGTCGAGGCGATGGCCTGCGGGACCCCGGTGATCGCCAACCGACGCGGATCCATGCCGGAGATCATCGCGGAGGGCGTGAACGGCCGCCTCGTCGACTCGACCGCCGAAGCTGTAGAAGCCGTAGACGGGGTCGCTGAATTGGACGCCGAGGGCGTGCGCGCATCAGTCGAGCGCCGCTTCGACAAGGACCGGATGGTCGACGAGTACATCGCGGTCTACCGGCGCATCCTAGACCGCACCGCGTCTAAGAGCCTCGCGTGAGCCCCGACCTTCGCTCCACCCGGCCCGCGCCCTTTCGGCTTGGCGTGAACTACTGGCCGGCTCGGACGGCGATGGGCTGGTGGACCGCATTCGACCCGGTGGAGGTTGCGGCGGACTTTGGTCGCATCGCAGGATGCGGATTCGACTCCGTCCGCATCTTCCTCACCTGGGAGGACTTCCAACCGACCCCATCACGCATCGCCTCGACGATGCTCGATCGCCTCGTAGCGACCCTGGACCAGGCGCGCAGCGCCGGACTTTCGGTCATGCCCACGCTCTTCACCGGCCACATGAGCGGCGTGAACTGGATCCCTTCGTGGGCTCTCGGTGAACAGAAGCGTGCCGATCGGTTCCGCGTCGTCTCCGGAGGCCGGGTCGCGGCGTCGGGCCCCGCGAACTGGTACTCGGACGCGTCCATTGTTCGGGCGCAGTGCGCGCTGGCGCGCGAAGTCGCCGCCGCGCTCGCAGGGCATCCGGCTCTATGGGCATGGGACCTCGGAAACGAGAGCTCGAACTGCGCAGTCCCGCCGGACAAACGCTCCGCCCGCGAGTGGCTCTTGCGAGTGACGGACTCCATCCGCAGCACCGACACCGGCGCGCTCGTCACGCTCGGGCTCCACATGGAAGACCTCGAGCAGGACCGAAACCTCGGCCCGCGCGAGGCCGCCGAGGTCTGCGACTTCTTGCAGATGCACGGGTATCCCGATTACGCCGCGTGGGCGAACGGCCCCACCGACGAACGCGTCTTGCCCTTCCTCGCAAGGTTGACGCGATGGCTGGGCGATGGGGCCGACGTCCTCTTCGCAGAGTTCGGTGTACCAACCGCCAAGAGCGGTGATCCAGACCGTGAACCAGGCATCGCCGCGTCCGGGCCCGCCCTCGTCGAAGAGCAGAAGGCAGCTTCGTACGTCGACCGGGCCCTCGGCGCGCTGCGCGACTGCGGTACGACGGGCGCCATGCTCTGGTGCTACTCGGACTATGCGGAGGCCATCTGGGGACTTCCCCCACTGGATCTGGCGGTCCACGAGCGATCGTTCGGGCTATGGCGTGCCGACGCCTCCCCGAAGCCGACGGTGGCTGTGGTCGAGGCATTTGCGAAGCGAGTCTCCACGACTGACCCTGAGCGTTCCATCGCGGACTCGGCCTGGATCGACATCGATGCCGCTGAGTTTTACCGCGCACCTGCGTCCGAGGTGCAGCGCTTGTACCGACGCTACTGCGAGGCGATGGGCGCGTTAAACGGGGCGCCTCCAAACGTCAACGAACCCGGGTGAGCTCCGCCAGAAGGTCGTCGAGGCGCACCGTCGCGATGCGGGTACCGATGTCGGAGAAACCGTAGGGCAGCACGAGGAGCCCACCCGAAATCATGCTGCCGCACGAGTAGACGACGTTAGGCACGTAGCCGTCGCGTTCGTCGGCCGCGGGCTCTAACAGAGGCTCGGTGAGGTGACCGATGACGCGTGCAGGGTTCTCCTTATCGAGCAGGATGGCTCCGAGAGAATATTGTCGCATCGCGCCGACGCCGTGCGTGATCACGAGCCAGCCCGCATCGGTTTCGAGAGGAGATCCGCAATTGCCGAGCTGCGTGATTTCCCAGCTGCGCTCGGGCCTCTGGATCACCTCGCTCTGGTGCCAGAAGCGGATGTTGTCCGACCACATGAGGAAGTTGTTCTCGTTGTCCAGCCTGGAGAGCGCAGCATAGCGCCCGTCGATCATCCGGGGAAAGAGCGCAATGCCCTTGTTCCTGGCGGATGGGCCGTTCAGCGTCGCGATTCTGAAAGTCCGGAAGTCGGCTGTTTCGATCAGCTGCGGGAGGATCTGATAGCCATCGTACGCTGTATACGGAGCGAAGTACGTCACTGTTCCGTCCTCATGGGTGAAACGGACGAAGCGAGCATCCTCCATCCCGTGACTCTCGGTCGGGCCGGTCGGAAAGAGGACGCGCTCGGAGAGCTTCGAGTCTGAGGCGAACGAGCTCTCGTAGTTCGAGGATGCAAGCCAGTGGATCGTTCGGGTGACGTGCGCGCAGTCGGGTCTGTGACCGTGTTGCTGGTCGACCTCGCGGATCACGGTCTCGAGCTGCTCTAGGCTAAACCGCTCCGGAAGCGCGTCGAGCACGGTAGCGGCGATCCCGTTGTATATCTCGAGCTCACGAAGTTTGGTGTGGAAGGTGTGCTTCTCGTAGACCGGAGCTCGGTGGCACGCGGTGCGCGCTCGACGACTCGGCGCTTGCATTTCGATCTGGCCCCCCGCGTCGATCACGCCCGAGCGAAACTCGATCGACGAGATGTGCCCCTCGCCGATGGCGCGCAGGCTCAAGACAAAGCGCTGCTCGCCCGGAGCGAGTCCCTCTTGGTCGGGCGCCGGCACGATCGAAGGATTGCTCAGCGCGGCGGACTCGATCGAGTACTCGTGGGTGAAATAGGCGCCGATGAGCAGCTTGCGCTCCACCGAGAGCTCGTCCGCTCGGGCGACGTGTCCCGCCGCCACGGCCGCGAAGTTCGTCTCGAAAACCGACCTCAAGTCGACGTGGCGCGCGGAGAATCGCGCTTGCGTCGTGCTCCAGGTCGTCCTCACCTCGGACTCGGACAACGCCAGGATCCTCGACAGAATGCGCTCGACGCGCGAGCGTCCGTCCACCGAATGTTCGCTTCCGGGCGTGAACGGCTTCGTGATCACCCGGGTCGGATCGGGCACCAACCGCGCGGAGGTCTTCGTGACGGGGATGGTGCGCATCTCGACAGTCTTGTCGCACGGACAAGGCGTGGCCAGCGGAAACATCCGACGGGGTGTTTTGCGTCGCGGAGCAGATCAAACGGAGGGCGCGCGAGGATTGTCGAGTCGACCATGCCCACACGACGCCCGTCAGGGCTGGTAGCGATAGATCAGCCGTGTAGAGCCGCCCACACCGAGCTGTTGTCCAACCGCCCAAATGTCGGTGGACGACGTGCCGTGCATCGCGAGAAAGAGCCGCAGGTGAGGGGCACCGATCTCTTGGTGCGCCACCTCCGTCCAGGAGTTGCCGTCGTAGTGAGCAATCGCACCGGCGCTGCCTGCGGCCCACAGATCGTCCGGAGCAGGACCCCACACAGCCGCCAAGTCACCGACGAAGTCGGACGTCTCGAGGGTCTCCCATCGTGCCCCATCGAAATGACTGATCTGGGAACTATCCGTCATCACCCAGACGTCGCTCGCGCTCGTTCCCCAGACCTGGCCATCCCCGGCGCCCGCGTCGAGACTGACTTCGGTCCAGCTCGATCCGTCGTAGTGAACGAGGTCAAAGGTCGAGAGCGCGTAAATATCGGAGGGTCCAGATCCCCAAATGGAGCTCTTGAAGGGTGAGCCAGCGATGGTTCGTCCCCATGACGCGCCGTCGTAGTGGGCCACGACCGCGTCGTCGCCTACCGCCCACACATCGGTCGGCGAGAATGCCCACACATCGATCGCAGACAAGAGATTCGGAGCGCCGGAAACAGGATTCCAGTCACTGCCCGCGCCACCCCCGCAGGCAATGACCAACACGAGGCCGACCCACGAGATCCGCATGCAATCATGATAGAGGCTCGTTGAGCCTCCGGTTACCGGGAGAGCGCTTTTCGTGAGGCGAAGGACTGAACATCGGCAAGCCCCACGAGGCCGTCAGGTGGCCGCGCACCCTACCTCGTTTCGCGGAAGCGCTCGACATCGGCATCCAGCTCGTGGTTTCCTTCGGCGCTCGGGAACCACCGATGCAATCCCATTTCTTCAACCACTACGTCGAGCTCGACCCGTTCCTCGGGGAGGCGGAGGCGCGCGCGCTGGTCCAGCTCTGCGAGGATTTCGGCACGTATGGCATGTACTCCGAGGAGGGGCTCAACGAGGGCATCGGCGAGGGGCTCCCTCAGCGGTTCGACGCCGCGTTCAACTTTCTGCGTACCGGTGGCCGGCTGGGCCTGCGCGACACCGATCTCACGACCCTCGTCGCGCGCACCAACTATTTCCGGGAGACGTATGCGTACAGCGATGAAGTCTACGCACCGGGAATCGAGATCATCTTACGGAGCGAGCGGCTCGTTGACGCCGCCAAAGGGATCTTCGACCGGCCCATCGTCGAGCCGGCGATTGTCTACGCGAACATCTTGCTTCCCGGCCAGGAGCTCGCCGTCCACACCGATGTTCCGGAGTTTCGCGGACTGAACCGCAAGCTCCATCCCGAGTGGCTCATTGTCGTGGCCCATCACTCGGGGCTGTTCGATCGCTATCGCATGCCGATCGCAACGTCGGTGTCCTGGTACCAAGACACCAAGGGCGGCGAGTTTGCTTTCTATCCCGAGGGTGCTGACGCGCCGGCTCGCGCATACGATGTTCACTTCAACACGGCGCTGGTGATGGACACCGACAGCGTGTTCCACGGCGTCGATCGCGTGAAGGAGATCGACCGGCCCATGCCCACGTTCCTGCCGCGCATGCGCTTGCAGGCGGAAGGCCACGGCAGTTGGGTGGTCCGTGACGGCGAGGAGATCGTCGGTCGCTATCGTTGGGACGAGATGCGATTTTCAATCTCGTGGAAGGCCTATTGCTTTCGCGATGAGACCGAGCGGGAAATGTGGAAAACCGGCTCGGACGACCTGCACATCGATACGGTCCTCGAAACGTTGTGCGCAGACTTGCGGGAAAAAGGGCGGCTAGGACCCGATCGACCGCCCAACCGCGAGCTCGCCGAGCTCCTCGTCGACGAGTACGTGAAGTTCCCTCCGCCGAGCGCCCCCTCGCGCGAGATCTAATAGACCTGAACGAACATAGGCCTCTACGATCGAAAGAAGGTCCGGAAGCTGTGGGGGCTCGCTCCGTCGATGACACGCTGCCACCGGATTCGGAGTGGCTCTCCAGAATAGAAGCGCTCCCCAGTTGTTATCACCACGGAACACTCCCATGGCTCGCTACCCGTTGGCGGCCTGCCCAGCCCTCGTCGAATTCCGACGGTTCGACGAGGGCTCTTTCTAACCATCCCACCCCCCTCGACATGGTCCCCATGGGCGAATAGAACGAACCTTTAGGCCGATCTTCATTCATGAACTGTTCCCGACTCGTTCGAATCGATTGACCCCGTTGAGCCAAGCTATTCCCCTTGTTCCAGCGGCGCGCGAGAATGAGGACCCGATTCCCGCGCCCTCGCATACGACTCAGCGCGGGCGGGACTCCCAGGACCCGAAAGGCTGTGCTAGCGTCCCCCCATGGCGGGATCCTCAGAAGATCGCTCTGACGTTGATCGTGCGCGCCGGTTTTTCCTGCGGGCAAGCATCTACGCCGCTCCTGCGATCGTCGCGACGATTCAGTTGCGGCGCGCGCACGCCCAAGGGCCGTCATGCATGCCGGTGACGTGCATGCCGGTCGGATGCACACCGGCGACGTGCATGCCCATGGGATGCATGCCTTTGAACTGACATGGTCGCTCGTTCTCCTTCCCAGACTTACTTTCTGCCGGGCGACTGGGTCTTGAATCACCGGCCGAGCGACCTAGTGGCGACGAAGCTGAGCACCGGGGAGCTCGTGACGGTCGAAGGCTCGATGGCAGACTCGGTCGTCACCAACCGATTGCGCGCGTCGACCTGGTCAGCCCTCGAACAGCACGAGCCGCTCCTCGGGGAGCTTCGTGAGCAGCTTCGCGCACACCCACTGGCTCCGCTCAACCGCGCGACCTTGCTGAGGGGCGCAGGTTGGCGCCAACTCTTCATCGAGCTCACGGCTCGGTGTAACGAACGCTGCGTGCACTGCTACGCCGAGTCGTCGCCCGAGCGTGCAGAGAGCCTCGAGCTCCCCGCGCTGCGGGCCTTGCTCGACGACGCGAAATCGTTGCGGTTCGAGGTGGTGCAACTCACCGGAGGCGACCCACTGATCAGTCCCCACTGCATTGCTGCGGCGGAGTACGCGGATCGCATCGGGATTCCGAACCTCGAGGTGTACACCAACGGCCTCGCGTTGCGCGGCGAAGTCTACGAGCGCTTGCGGCGCCTCGGCGTCTCGTTTGCTTTTTCGTTGTATTCGCACGACGCCGCCCGGCACGACGCGATCACGCGAACCCCCGGCAGCCATCACCGGACGACACGCGCGATTCGCCGTGCGGTCGAAGACGGGCTCTCGGTTCGAACCGGGACGGTCATCATGGAACAGAACGAGGGGGACGCCGACGCGACGAGAGACTACCTGACTCGGCTCGGCGTCGACCCGAGTGCCATTGGCGTGGGCCAATCCCGCGCTGTCGGAAGAGGCGATCTGCACGACCTCAGGAAACGCAAGTCAGACACCGCGCAGCCACGAGGAGGCTCGATCGAGCGTCACGGCGATCCGGACGCGAACGCTCGGCCTTTCGGCGGAACCGCAGCCGTAAGCTACGATGGCAGGGTGTATCCTTGCATTTTCAGCCGTCACCTCGCGCTCGGATCGATCCGAGATCAGTCGCTTCGCGCCATCTTGAACGCACCCGAACCGGTCGTGGCTCCGACGGAGAATCTGCTGACGGAACGCGCCCACTGGGCCAAGCAGCTCGCTTGCTGGGAATGCCAGACCCGTTCATCCATGCTCGGAGCGGCGATCGATGCCTGAATCCATCGCAGCGCGCATCCCTGTCCGTGGGGACATCCTGACCCACGAGGTCACCGACTCAGACGAGATCGTGATCTATGATTCCGAGCACCGGCAACTCCTGGTGCTGAACGATTTTGCGGCCGGCGTATGGCTGCTCATCGACGGGGAGCGTAGCATCGAGGACCTCAAGAACTGCATCATCGAGTGCGTTGACGCCGATGACGAGACGGTGTCGAGAGACGTGGAGGCCTTCGTCCGCCAGCTTGCCGACCGAAAGATCGTGCGATGGCGCATGGCCTAACGCAGCACACGCTCTTTTTCTCGGACGCTCGTCTCGAGCTGGAATGCGACTGCGAGGCGGTCAACGATGCGATCGCGGCCGACTGGGGATCTGCACGACGCCCCATGTTGGACACGATGAAGAGCCATCACCTGGGCGTGTACGCGACCGACACGCTCACGGTGACCTTTGACGATGAAATCGTCTGGAGCGAGCCGCTCGACCAGACACCCACCGATCCGTTCGAATGGGTGCTCTATCGCAAGATGTTTGCCGAGCACCATGATCGCTTCGGCGTCCTTCACGGAGCTGCAGTGGTATCGAATGAGATCGCCTGGCTCCTCTGCGGTCCATCGGGAGCCGGCAAGAGTAGCTTGTCCGTCGCAGCCTTGAGGCGCGGGTACGACTACTACAGCGATGAGTTCGTCGTGACCGATGGGTCCGCAATCTGGGGTTGGCCGCGCACCCCGCACTTCGGTCCGCCGCAACGCGACACCGATCAGCTTCCTTCTTGGTTTGCCGACATGGGCGCGCCCGACGAACATGGGACCCATCGCCGGCCGGTGCCGCGCGAACAGGTCGCGAAAGCGCCGACACCCGCCGACCGAGTCCATCTGGTGTTCATCGAGCAAGGTCCCACGACGGCGCTCACTCCTCTGGAGCCGATGGCCGCGCTCCAGTGCTTGTCCGAAGCCGCTTTCTTCGAATCCTCGGTCCCCTTCGGGAAGCTCGTCGCCCGAGGTCGGACTTGGCGCGGCGTATGGCGACACCCCGACGAGATCCTCGACGCGCTCGAGAGTGCGACGCTCCACTCTCTTCCTGCTCAGTCCCGCGACACCTGACATGGACAGGATGGGCACACTGAGAGTCGAGCTCGCACGCCGCCTCGTGGCGAGCAGCCACGCGATTCGATCGGCACTTAATGGCATCGATCGAGGCCTCGAGTCCTGGCTCGGCGTCCTGTTGCGGCGCGCGCTAAGCGTGGATGAGAAGCAGGCGCTGAGCATCGCGCTCTACGAGAATTCCTTCAACCCGGACAACGATTTCGCCGGCCTCTATGCCTGGGAAGAGAAGTGGTTCTCACGCCGATTGCCGAAACCACCGTCGAGGCTCCTCGTAGGAGCTGCGGGCTGCGGGCGGGAAGCCAAGGTGCTCGAAGGCCGCGGCTATTCCGTCGTTGCGCTCGAGCCCTCGCCACGCGCTGCGGAACGCTGCAGACGAACGCTCGGTCGCGCCTCGACGGTCGTTCAAGGCTCCTACGAGGACTTGATCGCGGCCGCCTTTGGACGATCCGATTCGCGTTTCGCGTTGGGGAGCAACGATCGATTCGATGCCGTGATCTTGGGCTGGGGAAGCCTCGGTCACGTCTTACGCGCAGAAGATCGACTGAGACTTCTCTCCGCCTGCGATGCTCTTTGTCCGACCGGGCCCATCTTGTTCAGCTTGTTCCAGCCGGCCGAATCGGCACGACCCGAGCGCGTGGCCGAGGCCTCCCCGGCCTTCTTTTCCTGGGGTGGGTTCCTCGCGGAGCCGACGGCCGAGGAGCTCGCTACACACGGCAAGGACTTGGGCCGCGAGCTGATCGCCGGGCTCGACGAAGCCTCGCCGTATTTCACGCTCCTGCCATCGAAGGCAGTCGCCGACGCGCGTGCCGACCGAGGTCCTGACGGAGCTGGGCACTGAGCGAACGGACTCCTCGCCAGACGCTGCCGTTGAGCAAGTGCGGGATCCAGTACCGGCGGGGAGAGGCGTTCGCAGCGCGGATTGCCATCCGGTCCTGAGCGTCGAGGTCGAGATGTCGCACGATCTCCGCGGCGACTGGGTCTCCTTTCGACGAGGCGGCGCCGAAGACGTAACCGGCAGCGCGTCGCATCTGTAAGGACTCCATGTGTGCCGAGCACCTCGCGGGGTCGATGGACAGCTTCCGAAGAAGCCACGCGACGTCTCCGAGAACGAAATCGTCATCCGGGCGAAGACGACTCTTGACCGCATGCCCGACCACGTGCGCCAGGAAGTCCAGGTCAGCCAATCGCATCACCGGCGCTACAAACGAGGTCTCGTCGCGCTCGGCTCTCCCCATCAAGGCAGCCGTCGGCATCTCGAATAGGGAGGGGCCGAACAATCGATGATGCAAGTCGATGCTGAGCGGCCAATCGTCGCGAACGAAAGTGGCACCTCGGTTCGTCCGGCTCGTCGGCTCAAAGCCGAGCTCTCTGAGGGATCGCTCGGCCCGACCGAAGTCCTCCCGCGTCACGAGCAAATCCACATCCGCCAGGTCTCGATGGCCGCGAAGCTCCGGCCACCTCGTCAAGAAGAGCACTCCTTTGAGTGGGGCACAAACGATACGGGCGTGCGCAAACCCCAGTATGGCCTCATCCGCCAAGCGGAGCGCAAGGTCGGCCGCCAACCGGGCGGCGCGGTCCTCGGTCATCGTGCGTTCAGCCGAAGCTCTTGGTTTTCGCGAGGGAAGCACCCGGATACTCTACGCCCACAGGGCATGACACGCAGCACCGCGAGCTTCAGTCCGCCAAGGGGCAAAGCGAATTCAAGCGCCCTGTCTGCGCTGTGAGTCAAGCACCATAACATCCCGTCTCGCGCAATTCGGCCTTCAGTCTATCTTCAAGCTTCGCAGGGCTGCCAAGAGGGTACCGTCTGGATCGGCGGACGCGTTTCGGTGCCGCCAGCCCACGTGCCCGTCGGGACGGATCAACAGTGCCCCTTCAGGTTCGATCTCGCAGGCTGCCTGAAGACGAGCGATGCCCTCCAAGCTGACCTCGGCGCTCATGTCGCCGAGCGACACGGAGCTCACCGGAGTCTGCATCGACTCGGCCAGGCGCCGTAATGCGTCGCTCCACCCACTCCCTGCCGCGCCGGTCAGAAGCGTATAACGATCGTAACCGATGAGGTCATGCGTCGAACCAGGATTCGGGCCCCCAGCGAGGGCAACGTGCGGGAAGCGAGCGCCAGGCCGAGTCGTAGGCTCGTACTCCATCACCCGATGCTCCGCTGGGGGAGGCGCATTCTCCTCAGGTACCACGGCTCCCTCCTGGTAGACGTAGCCGATATCGAGGCCGATTCGATCGAAGTGCGGAGCTTGATCTTCAATGCTCGAAGCCACTCTGTTGCGGCGGCTCGGGCTCCATCGAAAACGCTCAAGTGCGAGGTGGGCCGGTGCGCGGAGCAGCCCCAAAAGCGGACGCCGGAGGAAACCCGGCATGCCCTTCACGAAGGGGTGATTGCTGATCCGTGCCATGAGCTCAGGTGCGTCTCGGCTCAGGCCAAAGGCTTCGATGACCTCGAAGATTTTGTCGAAGTTCGCGCGGCTCTCGGCTCCGTTGCGTTCCGCGACGGGCTTGCGCTCAATCTCGTAGCTCTCGAGGAGCGACTCCGGAGAGCGGCCCTTCAAGACCGCCGCGAGCTTCCAGCCCAGGTTGTGGGCATCGGCGATCCCCGTGTTCATCCCGAGGCCGCCCGTCGGGGGAAATCGATGCGCCGAATCGCCAACGAGAAAGACACGTCCTCGACGATAACGCTCCGCAACTTGAGCGGTCATACGCCAGTACGAAACCGACTTGATCTGAATGTCGTACCGGTCGGTGCCGAGGGCGATTTCGATTCGCTTTTTCAGAACATCCTCGGTGAAGTCTTCCGGCTTTTCGTACGGAGCGGTGATCGGAACGTTGTACGTCCATCGTTTGTCCACGTGGTGCGCGATGAAAGCGCCTGCGGCGGCGGGATGAAGGATCCAATAGAGCTTCGCGGGTGTATGCACGTAGTCGCGGAGACCGAGTTCGAAATACGCGTTGACGAAGTCCTGCAGTCGATCGGGGCCGATCATCTCGATCCCGAGCGACTCGCGGGTCTTGCTCCCTGCGCCGTCGGCCCCGATCAGGTACCGACTCCTGATCAGCAGGGTATCCGCAGAGCCTGCCAAAGTGCGCACGCGGCTCAGCACCTCCGTCTCCGTCTGCTCGAACCCCTCCCATTCATGCTCGACCATCAGCTCGATGTGAGGGTCGCGCGCGACGTGCTCTCGAATGACGAGCTCGAGCTCGGTCTGCGACAGGTTCAGATAAGGCTTGTCGGAGCGTAGGTGACGGGCATACTTCTGTGCACTCCCGCCGTCGGCGAGCAGGTCGATCCGGCCGAACTCCTCGTTGATCGTCTTGCAGAATAAGATTCGAGACCCATCGGCATCGGGCGCCGCCTCGCGCGACAGCTCTTGCATCGAGACGCCGAGCTCACCGAGGATCTCGATCGACCGCGCGTTGAGCTCATGCGCCTTCGGATGTGGGTTCACGCGGGGATAACGTTCGATGATGGTGCTGCGGACGCCGAGCTTGGCGAGGCAAAGCGCGCTCACCATCCCGGCGGGCCCCGCACCCACGATCAAGACGTCGGTTTCGAGTCGTTGCGGCATGGTTTAGGTCCGCACCAGAGGGACCACGCGAGTATGCAAGAGCACGAAGGCGAGCAGGAAGAGCGCGGTGACGTTCGGGAGCACTTGGAGGACTCGGATGGTGTGGGAAGTGGTCACTAACAGGCCTCCGGGATCTTAGGCACATGACATAAAATGAATACAAGGACTTGTCTATCGAATAAATAACTGATAGCCAGACTGCAGTCGGAAGGACAACTTTCCATGCGGAATGGCGCTGAAACGCTCAATTTTCGACGATTTCAACAGCCCGCGACCCCAATTGCGACGCTCCTCCTCGGCGTGGCCGCCCTGCTCTGCCTCGCCGGCCGAGCGAGCGCCCAGGACCCGTATGCTTGCATCGACGAGCTTTCCGACGAGGCGGTTTCGTACCGGATCCGGACGATCGAGACGAGCTTTGCCGACGGGCGATACAAGGCTCTCGGTTGGCGGATCGGCTGGATCGCCGGTTACGCCGCAACGGCCGGGGTTCAAGGCGCACTCGCGGTCGACGCGCGGAAAAACGACCGTCCCTGGGACCGTTTCGCATTTCTCTACCAAGCGGCAGGGGGCGCGGCCCTGGCGCTTGGGCTCGCGGTGATTCCAATGCCCGGCGTGTGGGGCGGCAAGCGAATTCGCAGGCAAGCCGCAGACACGCCGGAAGCACGCCGCGACAAGCTGCGGTACGCGACGCGCTTGCTCCAACGCGGCGCATTCGTCCAGGAATTGCTCGGCCGCGGCGAGCTCATCGGAGTGGCGGTCGTCTACGGAACCGTCGGTGGAACCGTGAAAGCCGTGAAGTGGACCGGCAAAACCAGGGGCAATACGGCGCTGATGTACATCGTTCCTCCGGCCCTTGCGACCGGCACCGTCCTCAGTGCGCCCGGAAGTCTCCCTAAGGAGTGGGAGAGCTATCGCGGAATTGCTTGTAGCGGACGGTACTACGACCGCGGCTCCGACCAGCCGAAGCTCGACTGGAGCCTCTCACCAACCGGTATCCGATTCTCGGTGGAGTTCTGATGCGGCAGTCCACGGAGCACACCCCATGAGCACTCCCCACAGCTTCAGACTCGCAGCGACCGGACGAGGCCTCGTGTGGGCTTCGTTGCTATGTGTTGGGCTACTCCTTGAGCCCACCTATGCGCTGGCAGGCGGCTACGACATTCCGGTGATCAACACCGCGAAGCACGGCGGAATGGGCGGGACGGCCATCGCCTACGTCGAAGGAGGCACGTCGCTCTATCTCAATCCTGCCGGGCTCGGCCGGATCGGAACGGGAAACATCGACCTCGCAGCGACCGTGATCGACGGCCGGGGTCAAGGGACGCCGACGTTCCTTGCGCCTGACACCAACCTCGAGTCCGAGCGTATCCCGGTCTTCTTTCCGTTCGCTAGCGGGGCTGCGAGGCTCACCGACTTTCTCACCATCGGAGTGGGCGCCTACATCGTGGGCGGCTCTGGTGGCGAGTACGTCTACAAGATCAACGAAAACGATGAAGCGGCGATCGCCGATAAGACGGAGCTCGTGCTCCAGGAGAGCACGATCGGCATCGCGTTCAACATCGACCGAATCGGTCTCCACATCGGCGCCGGGTATCGCGTCACCTTTGGACGCCTCGACCGTAAGCGCCCCGATCCGCTCACCGCGCTCAACCTCGTCATGAAGGGCGTGAACTACACGGGTTTTCGCGTCGGCTTCGAATGGCAGCTCACCGATTACTTGTCGATTGGCGCCGTCTACCGGAACAAGATCACCGTCGGTATCAGCCAGAACGGGGGCTCAGCGCTCAACAACGACTTCGAAAGCGTGTCGACCGACTTGATCCTCCCGGCGCGAACCGGAGGAGGCATTCGCTTCGCATGGGGTTCGTTCGGAACGGCGGTCGACTTCGAGTGGATCTTCAACTCACAGAACAAAGCCGTCACCTTCTACACGGAGCCCGCCCTTCCGCGGAACCTCACCAACGTGTTCGGCTGGTCGGACCAATGGCTGATTCGTTGGGGAGGTGAATACAGCCTGTTCAACGACGAGTGGCCATTGCGGCTCGGGTTCATCTACGGATCAGCCAGCACCAGCGCGAGCTTCCCCAACGCCTTCGCCCCTCCCCCGTCGCCCGAGTACTACTTCACGCTGGGCACCGGCTTCAATCACGACCCCTGGCAGGTGAGCTTCGCCTACGCGCGAGGCTTCGCATCGACTTACGTCAACGTCAATACGTCCGGCTTTATCACGGAGTGCCCCAACTGCGGCGGCCCTGGGCAGTACGCGCTCAAGGCCAACCACTTCCTCTTCGACTTCTCTTACAACTGGCGATAGATCAACGGAGGACGAGATTGACGACCGCTTCGGCGTGCGCCTCGACCATGGCCGGGTCGAGTGGATTGTCACCAGTCAAATACTCACACTCGGGCGCCACTGTGAACAAGAGCGAGCAGGCACCGACCAAGATATAGAAATAGTGAACGACGGGCGCCTCGGGCAAGACTCCCTCTTCGATCGCGTTGTCGATGATCGAGCCAAAGATTCCGAACGCACCCTTCACGTGGTGCTCAACGAGCCACTGCATGCGAGCGTTGTCGGCCTTGCCCTCCTGAATCATCAAACGCATCTGCTCCGGGCGCCGCGCTGCATGTCGAACGAAGAAGATGAGCAAGAGCCGCAGTTGGGTTCGGACATCGGCGTCGGCCAAGACCAGCATGCGCTCCGCGAGCTCGCGCTGGAACTCGAGGAAAATCGAGTCGACCGCAGCCTTCCAAAGGCTCTCCTTGGTCGAGAAATGATATGTGATGAGCCCCTGATTTTCGCCCGCGAGCGCCGCGATCTGTCGCGTCGATGCGCCCTCGAAGCCGTAGGTCGCAAACGCGTCGAGCGCGGCCTGAACGATCCGCTCTCGCGTTTGCTGAGATTTCGGCGTCGCGCCGTCGCCGGCCGCCCGATTGGAATCCACGCTCATAAACGCAAATTGCATCAATTTATTCGATTGACAAGGCGACACTGCCGTCGGACGAAGTTGTGAGGAACGACAGCCCTCCACATGGTCCCCATGGGCCGAGAGAGCGGCCCTAGTCCCCTACGCCGATATCCGTCCAGCTGAGCGCGAGCTGCGCCTGTTCTTCCAGTGACTCGATGCGACGAAGCTTCGCAAGCTCGTCGCGCGCGGCCGGACAGATCTCCTCGAGACTAAACGAACCCCGGCTCTTCTCGATCAGCCGTTCGAGAGCGCAGAGCGAAGCAGCATAGCGCCTACGCAAGCGTCGACGCCAACGCCCGATTGAGAGGCCCTCGTGATCAGCCACCATTCGGACATCCGGGTCCGCCAGTCGAGACCGGAGGACGGACCGCAGAGCGACGAGCGCATGAATCACCTTCCCGATCGATCGACGATCGAGGGCGTCCTGAGCCCGCACGATCGCGCCGTGCAAGTCATCGGCTGGATGCAGACTGCCTCCAACGAGTGAGCAGACTTCGGGCGCTACCCAAGACCTGTGTACGAATCCCAGATGCTCACGCATGGCTCACCTCACCTGTAGGTACGGGAAAAGTCCAAGAGCGGAGCTTCTTGCTCCATCCCGATGTGCACCCATAGGTCGCGGAGCTCGGAAAGATCGGCATCCGGGTCCGCAGCCCGCATGATTTGAGAGCTGGCCGTCCCGCACTCGGGACATACAGAACTTCGAGGAGCTGAATCGAGCAGCCCACCACATTCGTTACATTGCCAAAACATCATGTGACCTCCTTGAGTTGGTACGCATGAGCGCCTCGCTTGAGCGGGTCGCGATTCGAGATCGCGAAGGGCGTGCGATGGCCCTATTTGAATTCGCTAAGCACGCTTGCCGAGCTGTCAACGGCCCTCTCAAAATTTTTTCTAGCGCAACGCGTCAAGCCGCGTGACGCCGTCGGCGAAGGCACTTCGTCCAACTCGCAAGAACCCGTTTCGAGGGTCTTGATCCCGTCAGACCCGTGATTATTGGTTTAAGAACCCCGCCGAACGAGGCGGCATCTAGAAAGGAGGTACACATGTTGACGAGATGGAATGACATCGGCCTTGGGGGTCTGAACCGGGAGCTCCTGTCCTTGAACGACCTTCGGACCCAGATGGACCGGCTCTTCCTGGATTTCGAGCGAGGTTGGGGAACGGCCCGCGACCCCGAGGCTCGCCAGGCCATTGCGATGGGCTCTGCCTGGCCTCGGGTCGGACTCTACGACGCTGGTTCCGAGCTTCGTTTGCGTGCGGAGCTCCCCGGCATGTCCGAAGACGACCTCGAGATCACGGTCGAGCAGAGCTCCCTCACCCTGCGGGGTGCGCGCAAGACGCAGGTCCCCGAGGGCTACTCCGTGCACCGCCAGGAGCGAGGCAACCGATCGTTCGCGCGGAGCTTCTCATTGCCTTGCCGCGTAGACGCCGAGAAGACCAAGGCGAGCCTGAAGGATGGAATACTGGAAATGACTCTTCCCAAGGTCCCCGAGGAACAACCGCGGCAAATCAGAGTCCGGGTTTCATGAATCGCAAAGCGAAGGAGGTGAGACGATGAATAACGAGACCCCATCATTGACTCAACGACAAGCTCCGAACCCAGAACGGACGGAGCAAGCGGAGCTCATTTCGATTACCCCGCCGGTCGACATCTACGAAAACCAGGACGAGATCCTGGTTATGGCCGACTTTCCCGGCGTGCCGAAAGACTCGCTTTCGATCCAGCTCGATCGCTCCGAGCTTCTCATCGAGGGAGCTCAGGCGGCCGAGGAGGGAGGCCCGCAGCCGATTCTGTTCTCGCGCGCATTCCGGGTGCCAAACACCGTGGATCCGGATGGCGTAACTGCGGAGTTGGCCCAGGGCGTGCTCAAGGTCCATTTGGCCAAGTCGGAGGCTGCCAAACCCAAGAGAATCGAAGTGCGTGGCGGCTAAGGGCCGTTGTCCCGCTCCGCGTAACCGTCAGGTATCCCAAAGCCCGGGCGTCGCTCGGGCTTTGCCTTGCTACGTCCGTGGACATTTTCATGATCCATGTTCGCAACTGCAACACCCCGGCGATCAAAGGCGAAATAGCCCTCCCCTTGGTCGCGTTCGCGGCGCGGGATCCGGGGCTCCAGGCTCGGTGCTTTCGTGCTCGCGTGATCCTCTCACGACTCGTATCCTGAACTCCTGGGGCCTCACAGGCATCGATGACGTTCGGCTCGGTGGCACGGTTGAGCCTCGAAATAACCGCGCGGACGGCGCAGGGGGCGCGGCGGTGCTCAGCCCTTCGGGATCAGCTCGTAGTGCTTGGCATACGCAGGGCGGACACAGCCGGTGTGCGGGTCGACGAGCCACCTCATCGCCAGCTTCGGGGGAACCCGGATGAGCCCGGGCGCCCGCAGCGTACCGAACACCCAGTCCCAGATCGGTGTTGTCACGCCATGGTTGAAGCTGGGATCCATGAAGTGGTGATAGAAGTGATGCCGTCTGATGAACTGCATGTACGAGCCGCGTCCGGGATGCGTGTGATCGCGACGGTGCAGCACCTCGTATGCGACGTACATCGCGATGAGACCCACGACGAAAGACGAACCGGCCAGCGCCCCGGCGAGGGCGACGCTCGGCCCGATCAGCACCGCCGCGAAGAGGACGGCCGACAGGACCTTCTTCCAGGCGGGAGCGAAGTAGTCTCCCTGGCTGTGATGCCGGACGTGTTCCGCCGCGAACGGGTTGGGCCGTGTGCGCGAATCGTGCCCGAGCCAGCGATGGATGACGTACTCGAGGAAGGACCACGCGATCGCGCCAAGTAGCAGGGCGGACACTAGGGTGAGGATCATGTTCGGCCTCCACGCTGTTGGAGGGGTTGAAGATCTCTTAGGTTGTTTGCAAATGCAACCCGCCGAAACGGTTGGTCGGGGCGACTGGATTCGAACCAGCAACCGGCCGACATCCCCGAGGACTTCCGCCCATCCAAGTTGGGGTCGCGGGCCGAGCTCATCGCGGCAACCCGTCGACCAGCTCCTCACGCACCTCGGCCGGCGCGCGCTGGATTGTGGCGCAGGCGAGTTCTTCGAGTTCGACGGTCAATCGGCCGAGGGTCTTCATCGGTGGCGGGCGTACCGAGACAGAGTCGCGGACGATGATGAGTGAGGCGCGGAGAGAGCGCGCTTGCACTGCCCAACGCGAAGTTTCGGCTATGCTCTGCGATGCTGGGAGCCTGAGATGTTCCTGTCTATATGTAATAGTTCTCGAGAGGCGCTTGCGGTAGGCTTCGCTTGGCCGTAGGGGCGACGTATGCCGTGGCTGGTGCTGGGTGTCCTGATTTTCTTTGGTGTGCACCTGTTGCCGAGCGCGCGCGGGCTGCGTAGGACGGTGCGCTATCGGTTGGGGTCCAATCCTTACCTGGGGCTCTACTCTCTGGTTGCGCTCGTCGGTCTCGTGCTGATCGTCGTCGGGATGGGTCAGGCCCCGGTCATCCCGATTTGGAGTTCGCCACCTTGGGGACGAACCGTTGCCCTCTATGCAATGCCCGTGGCCCTGACCCTCTTCATCGGCGCCTACATACCGAGCAACCTCAAGCGGCTCACCCGGCATCCGATGCTCTGGGGCGTGACGTTGTGGGCGGGTCTTCACTTGCTCGCCAACGGCGATCTCGCGTCGCTGATCTTGTTTGGGAGCTTCGGGCTCTACTCGCTCTTCGACATGATATCGGCCAATCGCCGTGGCGCGACGCTTTCTAAGACGCTCTATCCCCTTTGGCGAGACGCAGCGCTCGTGGTCGCCGGCCTCGTCGTCTATGCGGTTATCCTTCACGCGCACGGCTGGCTGTTCGGTCCCGCCCTCGTTTGAGGCACGCACGAGGGACTCGCTAGAAGCCGCTGCAAGCGTTCCAAGTCTGGCTCTCCTCGATACAGTCCGCGTTGGCGCAGTTGCAGGCGTTGTCCTCGCAGCAGCCGATGAAGGCCTCGGCCTCGGGGCTGCCACCGTCGTCCGCGAGCGTGGGCAGCCCGGATAATCCCGACGCATCAGCTTCAGGATCGCTTGCGCAGATACCCCGTAGTCGTGTTCGAGCACCGGTCCGAGGACCAAGCCCGGATTGATGGTCGTGAGTTCGAGCGGCTTCTCGCCCTTTAGACCGCGCACGAAGTCCCATGCGGCACGCTCCGCCAAGGTCTCGCTCTCATCGTACGCGTCTACCTCCCCATCGAGGAGCGACCAATCGTCTTCGGTGAAAACCCGCGTGGTGTCGGTGGGATGGCCCGCGACCACGGCGGCAATCGACCAGGTCAGCACGACACGCTCGACACTTGCTTCAGACGCTGCTCGGAGCACCCGCAAGGTCCCCTCGCGGGCAGGAACGATGAGGTCGTCTTCGTGTTTCGGGGGCGCGGTCGGAACGAAGCTCTTTGTCCCGAGCCAAAGAGCGCACGGTTCCACGAACGCGATAGCCGTTCTGAAGAAGCTCGCGGACGCAGTGGAGAGCGATGAACCCAGAGGCACCGGTGACGAGAACTGTGGTTTCGGCTGGTATGTGCTCTGGCGTGGCTGGGTCGAGGATCGACTCGTTCAGGGATTCGCAACATCCGCCATGGTCGGGCCGCACGGCGGATGAGCATAGTCGACATAAACGCCGTCTCAGCTTCGCGCTCTACGCGGCATAACATTGAGTACCGCGCAATTCGGCGCTCATCTTGAGCCCGATGGGCTAATAGAGACGCAGCTCGTCGCGCTCCTTCAGGACGACTATCCGGACGCCGCGGCGTCGTTGCGCGGAGGACTCGAAGAGACCCTGACGCTCAGGGGCACGAACCTGTCGGAAAGTCTCGAATGAACGCTTTCGACGACGAACCCGATCGGGAACCTCAACGGCACCATCCGTCGCGTGTCGCGTCGCGTGAAGCGGTGGCGGGACATCACCTCCGCGAAATTCGGCTCTGAGCTTCAGCCCGATGGACTAAGATGCCCCACTGGGTTTGGTCGGGCTCCCTCTATCAACCCATAAGTGGCGAGCAACTGCGAGCGGACGGTCCACTCGGCCTCGTGGTAGCTTCAGCGGATGAGTTACCGGGCTGCACGGGGCTCGCGTTGGTTGGCCGGCTTGATCGGGAGCCTGCTCTGTTGCGCGGGTTGCGGTGACAGCACCGGAGGATCTGGCGGTTCAGCAGGACACAGCACCGGAGGATCTGGCGGTTCAGCAGGAGACGGCAGCGGTGGAGGTGGGGGTAGCGGTGGTGGTGATGATTCGTGCGCGGTCGCCGAAGCTGGCAAGAGCAACGTTGGCTGCGACTTCTACGCGACCAGCATGGATCTCGCCGAGTTCGGCGATAAGTGTTTCGCGGCAATCGTCGCCAATACAGGGGCGGATGCCGCGCATATCACGGTGCGGTTCCAGGGGGTGGAACTGCCGGTCGGGGACTTCACCAAGATCCCGGTAGGCAGTGGCGCGACGCTGACCTACAACGACTATGACACTTCGGCCGGGCTCGCTGCGGGCGAGGTTGCGGTACTATTCCTTGGTGGGCCCTCTGGTGCCGCACCGGCGTGCCCGGTAAGCACGGCGGTTAAAACTCGAGCTTTGCCGGCACCGGTATCGGCGCATCGTTCGAGATCGAGACCGACGTACCGGTGGCGGCTTACGAGATCAATCCATATGGTACCAAAAGCAGTGTCACCGGCAGCTCGCTGCTGCTACCGACAAGTGTGTGGAGTACCGAGTATCTTGCAGTCAACGCGTTCGGGGAGGGTCTCCGTAACACCCTCAGTACGATCCCAGGCTCAGGCCCGTCGTTCAATGTCATTGCATCTGAGGACGGCACCCAGATCACGATCATGCCGAGCGTTCCAATCGTCGGTGGTGGCGCGATACCGAGAAACGATAACCGGGACCAGTTCTCGATCGTGCTCGCGAAGGGCCAGCACGCACAGCTAACGCAACCCGCCGAGCTGACTGGCACCACCATCACGTCCAACAAACCGGTCGGGTTCATGGCGGGGCAGCCTTGTATGAACGTTCCGATTACCATCGACTTTTGCGATCACGGCGAGCAGATGATCCCGCCGGTGAACGCGATCGGAAGTCACTACGCCGCCGCGATGTACCGTCCACGCGTCGCCAGCGAGACCGAGACATACTGGCGCGTGGTCGGCATCGTCGACGGCACCCAGTTGACGTACTCGCGCCCAGTCGGCGGCCCGGCGACGCTTTCCGGGGGGCAGAAGGTTTTGTTTCAGACCGGCACGCCGTTTGAGGTGTCGTCGCAGGACGCCGAGCATCCGTTCCTGCTGTTCGAGTACATGTCGGGAGCGGACATCACCAACAGCTCGGCAGGCGATCCCGAGTTCGTGCTGCAGGTCCCCGTCGACCAGTACCTCGACCACTATGTGTTCTTCGCCGATCCGAACTTTCCCGAAACCAATCTGGTAGTGATACGGAAGCGTGATACGGAGGGCGAGTTTCGCGACGTCACACTCGACTGCGCCGGTGTGATCGGCGGCTGGCAGGCGATCGGTACCGACGTCGAGTTCACCCGCGTCGACCTTTCGACCGGGAATTTCCAGAATGTGGGTAGCTGCTCGACGGGTCGGCACGAGATGAGCTCGGACGCCCCGTTCGGACTGTGGGTCTGGGGCTGGGGGTCTGCGACCACCACGCCAGCATCGGGGCGCGTCTCATATGGTTATCCGGCGGGCATGAGTGTGCAGTCGATCAACAGTGTGCAGTTCTAGTGTGCCGTTTTCATCGCTGACCGTGCCCGGAACGGGAAAAGTTTGCGGCTGCTTAATAACGACGGGGGAGCATAGTCGACGTAAACGCCGTCTCAGCTTCGCGCTCTACGCGACATCACATTGAGTACCGCGCAATTGGGCGCTTACGATGAGCCCGACGGGCTAAGAGAGCGATCACAGGCGAGGCATACCAGCTGGTTTGGCTTGGCAGGTTGGCGATGAAAACGGGTTCCCGAACCTCGCCGTCAGACGCACCGGCCGCGCAGGTCGTGTTGCGCTCCCCTCCCGTGCTACTTCCTCCGTCACGCGCGCCGTTGTCTGATCCGCCGTCGCTGCACGCCGCCGTCCCGACGACGCAGACAAGAAGCGCGACCTCAGGCAACCGTCCCCAGGTCTTCATCGTTCCCCCGGCTGTTTTGAGCTCGAGAGAGCTCGGCCCTCAGTGTAGCGTTTGCGCCGCCTGGATGGCCACCAGGATGCCCATGACCACCATGCAGACCCATTGCGTGTTGTAGAAGACGGAACGGAAGCTGACTACGACGTTGGTTTGCTCGAATGCGACATGAACGAAGGTCTGTGCGACCCGTGCCACGATGAGCACCAGCGCCAGCACGTTAAGCGCCGTGCCGCTCGCTCCGACGGCCACGACCACGATCGCTCCGTAAATGGGGAGGTTCTCGAGGCAGTTGGCGTGGGCGCGCATCGCACGCTTGTACCAGGCACTGCCTTCGATGCGGTACTGGCCGTAGTCTTCGAAGCGTGCGCGTCCGGTCAGGATGCGCCCCCACCGATATGTCCCTATCGTCGCGCCCAACACGAATAGCGTCCAAAGGGCGAAGGCGAGCAAGACCCAAAGAGGAATCGTCACAGCCGAAGATTTGAACGTCCGCAGTCGAGCGTGTCAACCGCTTGGTCAGGATCGTGGTCGCCAACCCGGAATCATTGCTCGCTTCAGGTGACGCTGAGGCTTTCTGACACAGTGGGACATGCTGCCTCGGGCGGCGTCTCGTCGTGACCACGCCTCGTGCCGTCATGTGGAGCATAGTCGACATAAACGCCGTCTCAGCTTCACGCCCCACGCGACATAATATTTAGTACCGCGCAATTCGGCTGTAAGCCCAATATAGAAATGTCGGGTTTGTGCCAGATTCAAATGTCGGGTTTACCCGCCCCCGATGGACTCAGGGCTCGTCGTCATGAGCCGGCGCGAGATCGAGCGAGCGCACATGATGCGCGCAATCGAGGAGCGCCGGCTGACCCAGAAACAAGCCGCGACTCAGCTGCGGTTGAGCGTACGGCAGGTGGAGCGGCTCTATGCTCGCTACACGCGTGACGGACCCAAGGGACTGATCTCGCGGCGTCGCGGCCAGCGCAATCACACGTTGCCCAAGGCGCTGCGCGAGGAGGCGTTGAGTCTCGTCCGGACCCGGTATGCGGATTTCGGTCCGACGTTGGCGCACGAGAAGCTCCTCGAGCTGCACGGTCTTGGGATGTCGGTGGAGACGCTGCGCCAATGGATGATCGAAGACGGCATTTGGAAGACCCGGGCGCAGCGTCGCAAACGCGTCCAGCAGCCGCGCTACCGTCGCGATTGCTACGGCGAGCTCGTGCAGATCGATGGCTGCGAGCACCACTGGTTCGAGGACCGCGGCCCAAAGTGCGTGCTACTGGTCTACGTCGATGATGCCACGGGCAAGCTCATGGCGCTGTGGATGTGCGAAACGGAGTCCGCGTTTAGCTACTTCCACGCGACCCGCGCCTATCTAGAGTGTCACGGCAAGCCGGTGGCCTTGTACAGCGACAAAGCCGGGGTGTTCCGCGTCAATGCCAAGCGCCCGAAAGGCGGCGATGGCTTCACGCAGTTTGGTCGCGCGATGAGCGAGCTGAATATCGACGTGATTTGCGCCAATACGCCGGCGGCCAAAGGCCGGGTCGAGCGCGCGCACCAAACGCTTCAAGACCGGCTCGTCAAGGAGCTCCGGCTGCGCCGCATCTGCACGATGCAAGACGCCAATCGGTATCTGCCCGCGTTCATGGAGGACTACAATCGTCGCTTCGCCCGGGCGCCGCGAAACGACCACGATGCGCATCGGCCCTTGCTCGAGCGCGACGGCCTCGACGACATCTTCACCTGGCAAGAAGAGCGGCGCGTCACCGCGCAGCTCACTGTGCACCACAAGCGCACGATGTATCTGCTCGAGCCCACCGACGAAGCCAAAGCCGCGGCGAAGAAGCAGGTCACCGTCGTCGAGTACGAGGACGGCGGCGTGTCGATTCGATATCGAGGCGTCCCACTTGCCGCTCGCCCCTTTCACAAGGACGGCTGCGTGACGCAAGGCTCCATCGTCGAAAACAAGCTTCTGAGCGGCGCGCTCACCGAGATTCGCAAGCGACAACAACAAAAGGAGCAGGAGCTCGTCCGCTCCGCCAAGACCAAGCGCGAAAAGCGCATCGTCGCCGACCGTTTCGCAAACAAGCTGCCGCCTCCAGGACCCTGAGCCGACCGCCCCGCTCGACGCGTACCGACGCCCTCTCAAGCCGTCCGCCCCCTTGCCCCAAAGCGACGTTCCCCCAGACGGACCGAGTCGTCCGCCTCGCAGAAACCGCCGTCAAACGCAGCTCCCAGCCGGCTCGCACCCACCCCCTACCCGACATTTCAATCTTGGAGAGCCACCCGACACCAACGTCTGGTTTTGACATCGGCACTCATCTTGAGCCCGATGGGCTAAGAGAGTATGACAGTCCGATCGAGATCCGCGCAAAGTAAAACGTCACTCTTCATGCTGATCGATGCCTTGCCGATGCATAACGCCGAGTGTGAATTCCCGTCCGTCCACGACCTCGATCGGTTTAGCTCTCTTCGCCAGGTCTGCCACGTAAAACCCGAGAGTGTCCATCGCGTCCACGGGGCAATCTGCCACAGCTGTGCCATCCCGCCTCGCTTGCGGCGCTTGCAACCAAGAAGCTAGCCGGTGAGCGGCAACAATTGAGGCACGTGAATTGCAACGGCTTTGGATTGAACCATGGGAGCCACAGTTGCAGCAAAGCTCATCGAATCACACCTCGTAGAAGGAGATGCGCAGACGGGCCATGAGGTGGCGATCCAGGTCGATCAGACGCTCACACAGGACGCGACGGGAACGCTCGTCATGCTGGAATTGGAGGCGCTCGGACTCGACAGAGTCAAGACCGAAGTGTCGGTGCAGTACGTCGACCACAACCTGATCCAAAGCGACCATCGCAACCCCGACGATCACCTGTTCTTGCAGAGCGCGTGTCGGAGGTTCGGAATCTGGTTCAGCCGACCCGGAAACGGAGTCAGCCACCCCATACACATGCAGTGCTTCGGCAGGCCGGGAAAGACACTCCTCGGCTCGGACAGCCATACTTGCGCAGGTGGCGCCATCGGCATGCTCGCGATTGGAGCGGGCGGGTTGGAGGTGGCCTTGGCGATGTCGGGTGAGCCATTCTTCATGCGGATGCCAGAAGTCTGGGGGATCCGACTCGCCGGAGAGCTGCCGCCCTGGGTGAGCGCCAAGGACGTCATCCTCGAAATGCTGCGGCGGCACGACGTGTCCGGCGGCGTCGGAAGGATCATCGAGTACCACGGCCCCGGTCTCGCAGCTTTGGACGTCTGGGATCGACATGTGATTGCCAACATGGGTGCCGAGCTCGGAGCCACCGCGACCGTGTTCCCTTCGGACGAGGTCACGCGGACCTTCCTCGCTTCAAACGGGCGCGCGGACGCCTGGAAGCCGCTCTGCGCAGATCCCGATGCGAGCTATGAACACGAGGACGAGATCGATCTGAGCAACTTGGAGCCCTTGATCGCCAAGCCGTCGAGTCCTGGAAACGTCGTCACGGTCCAGGAGGTCGAAGGGACGGAGATCCATCAGAGCTACATCGGCTCCTCCGCCAATCCGGGTTTTCGAGACTTTGCCGTGTCCGCACAGATGGTCGCGGACCGCCGCGTCGACCCGTCCGTTTCCTTCGACATCAATCCCTCCACGCGTGCCGTCCTGCTCGACCTGATGAAGTCCGGAATGCTCGAGCAGCTGATCGGTGCAGGTGCACGGCTGCACCAAGCCGGTTGCAATGGCTGTATCGGGATGGGTCAGGCGCCGGCCACCGGCCGCAACAGCCTCCGCACCGTACCGCGCAATTTTCCCGGTCGCTCGGGTACGCGAGAAGACAGCGTCTGGCTTTGCAGCCCGGAAACCGCCACGGCGTCTGCGCTGAGGGGCGCCATCACCGACCCCCGCAACCTCGAAATGCGCTACTCGCGGCCACCGGTGGTCGCGCACCCAAGCCCGATGATGCCTCACATCGAGCCTCCCCCCTCTATCGAGGACGCCCGCGAGGTGCAGCTCATCAAGGGTCCGAACATCGGGTCGATACCAGAGATGGACCCGCTTCCAGACGCACTTGAAGTCCCGGTCCTCTTGAAGGCGGGCGACGACGTGTCGACGGATGAGATTCTTCCCGCAGGCACCCGAGTGCTGCCCTTCCGAAGCAACATCGACAAGATCTCGGATTTCTGCTTCGAGCCTTTGGACCCGAGCTATTCGCAGCGTGCGCGCGAGCAACATCAACGGCGAAGCCACGCCGTCGTCGGCGGAACGAACTACGGTCAAGGCTCCAGCCGGGAGCATGCTGCGCTGGCACCACGTTTCCTTGGATTGGCCGTCGTGGTCGCCAAGAGCTTCGCACGCATTCATTGGCAGAATCTGGCCAATTTCGGTGTGCTCCCGCTTCAATTCGTCGATGAACGCGACTATGCCCGTGTCGAGCGAGACTCGACACTTCGCTTCTCGAACCTCCACGCCGCGTTGCGAGACGGCGACGAAGTCCATGCGAAGCTCGACGGGCATCCGATTCGGTTCCGTCACAGGCTTTCGCCACGCCAGCTCGAAATCCTGTTTCAGGGCGGGCTGATCCCCTGGCTGCGCGCACGGTTGCAGACATGACGCGCCGTGCAGATGGCCACAATCTCTGCGCGGTTACAGCGGACCGATCAGCGTCGTCTCGGCCGACTGCGGCGGCGACGGGGAGTAGCCTGCCGACGGGTCGATCGCTCGGTCAAGCGCGCGATGCAGGGATCCTCCACGGGGCCGAGAACCAAGCTGCGCGGCCCCAGATCGAGCACCTGCCGCTCCCCGAGCCACGAGCCGATCTGCACCAAGCGGCTCCGCTTCGCACCCACCAGCGCCATCGACCGCGTCGGGTCCTCAACGGCGTACACGATCGCGACGAGCTCGAGCCCGTCCTCGCATGCAGGTGGGCGCGGGAGCACCCCATCGTCATCCGTCGTCGCAGAATCAGCCGTCGCGCTCGGGGCAAAGCCCAGCGCGATGGTCAGACACACGGCGACGCTTCGAAGAATTCGCTTCCAAGACTTCACCGATTGCCTTTTCATAGCACAGAACACATCCGCGAACAGGGATGCAGGAACGAGATTCATACTTCAGGGTCATGGGATAGCGAGCGGGGTTGCGAAAACGTCCTCGTTTCACGATGGTCTTGATCTGACACCCCGGAGGCCCCCATGGCAGACGCACAAGAAGCCCGTAAGGTCGCAGAAGAGTCGAGAGAAAAAGTCTGGAGCGGCGAGAGCTTCATGCGCGACCTGTTTCTCGGCGATTTTCGAATCGACCTTCTGGAACAACTCCCGCTCGATGAGCCCAGCCGACCCGAGTTCCTCGAGTTCTATCGCAGGATGCAGGCCTTCCTTCAGAACGAGGTCGACTCGGTGAAGATCGACGAGATCGGGGAGTACCCACCGGAGCTGATTCGACGGCTCGCAGAGCTCGGCGCATTCGGCATGAAGATTCCCAAGGAGTACGGTGGACTCGGGCTGACCCATCCCGAATACGTGCGTGTCATGGAGCTAGTCGGCTCCTACGACGGCAACGTCATCGCGCTCATCTCCGCGCACCAGGCAATCGGCGTTCCGCAACCCGTGAAGCTCTTCGGGACCGAAGCGCAGAAGAAGAAATTCCTGCCGCGCTGTGCCAAAGGGGCGATCTCCGCGTTTGCCCTCACCGAACCGGCCGTCGGTTCCGATCCTGCCCGGCTGGCGACCATCGCCGAGCTCTCGGAAGACGGTACGCACTACGTTCTCAACGGGCAGAAGCTCTGGTGCACCAACGGTACGCTCGCCGAGCTCATCGTCGTCATGGCGCGCAACCCTGCGACCAAGAAGATCAACGCCTTCGTCGTCGAGATGGACTGGCCTGGAGTGCAAGTCGATCATCGCTGCCATTTCATGGGCCTTCGCGCGCTCGCCAACGCCGTCGTCAGCTTCCGCGACGTCAAAGTGCCAAAGGACAACTTGATCGGCAAGGAGGGCGATGGGCTCAAGATCGCATTGGTCACACTCAACACCGGCCGGCTCAGCCTTCCAGCCGCCACCTCGGGGTCCGCGAAGAGGTTCGTCGAAATCGCACGGAAGTGGTCCAACGCCCGCGTGCAGTGGGGCGTTCCAGTCGGCAAGCACGAGGCGGTGACACACAAGAACGCCTACTTGCTGTCGTCGGCGTTCGCGATGGAGTCGATCGCCTACGTGGTTGGCGAGCTCGCAGATCGCAAGGACACCGACATCCGACTCGAGGCAGCTGCGGCCAAAGAATGGAACACCGTCCGCAACTGGAAGCTTTCCGATGAGACGCTGCAGATTCGTGGCGGACGGGGCTACGAAACCGAGAGCTCGCTCAAGGCTCGCGGCGAGCCCGCGATCGGCGTCGAACGCGCGCTGCGGGACAATCGCATCAACCTGATCTTCGAGGGATCGAGCGAGATCATGCACCTCTTCATCGCGCGGGAGGCGGTCGACAAGCATCTTCAGGTCGCAGGCACGCTGGCAAATCCAGACGCGACCCTTGGGCAGCGCTTGGGAGCGCTGCCCAAGATCGCCATGTTCTACGCATGGTGGTATCCAACGCGCTGGCTGCGATGGAGCCTATGGCCGAGCTTCTCCCGCTATGGGAAGCTCGCTCGACATCTGCGTTTCGCGTCACGCGCGTCGGCACGGCTTGCCCGCGACATATTTCACGGCATGGCACGCTTCGGTCCAGGGCTCGAACGGCGACAAGGCTTTCTGTTTCGGGTCGTCGACATCGGCCTCGAGATCTTCGCGCTGGCAGCCACGGTGAGGCGCGCGGACAAGCTCCGACGGGACGGTGCTGCGCACGCCGAGGAGGCCGTTGCGCTGGCGGACTACTTCGCCCGCCAGAGCCGTCGCCAGATCGAAGCGCTCTTTCGCGACCTTTGGCGCAACGACGATGTGCAGGCGACACGCATTGGCCTCGCCATGCTCCAGGGGAAGCACGAGTGGGTCGAGCGATCCATTCCGGAGCTCCCGTTCACCATCGACGACCTCCGACCCAAGACCATGGAGCAGATCTTCGACGAAAGGACGACGGCGGTGGGAAAGAAGTTCGGCGCCGAGCCCGAGCCGCGCGAAGAACGCCGCATCGCATAGCACAGCGCGACTCAACGCGGGCGACGCCAGCGCTCGCGCCGGGTTCCAAACGTCAACTGTGTGCCCAGATAGGCGCGCGCGTCGACGCGAGGTGCACCAAAGGACACCATTCCCGTGCCCGCCGATACAAGGAGGCGAACCTTCTTGCCGATGATGCCGTAGTCGATTCCGAGCGACGCGCCCAAATCGGTTCCTACCGTCGTGCCGAGATCCGCCGCGCCGATCGCGCCGAACGACAGAACCCACAGCTCCCCGAGGAGCTTGAGTCGGGCGGTCACGGCCCAGTTTGCATAGAGCGCTGCGTACCACTCGTGTGCGTCGCTCCTCACGACGATGTAACCCAGGTCGAACCCGATGGCGGCCTTGCGGCCCACCTTGAGCTCTCCTTGAATCGGCAAGAGCCCGGCAGGTTCCCTCGGCATTTGGGTATCGATCACCAGAGCCGGGGAGAACGCAAGGGAGCCACGCTCACGTCGGAGGAATTCCCACTTCGCGCCAATCGCAAAGAGCCCGCCAAACGTCCATTCGGGGTCCCCCGAAGCGTCGTGCCAACTCGCCAGGGACGTCACCACCGTCGCGTCGAGCGAATCGACCAGGCCGACCGTGAGGTCCGACGTCGGCCCTCGCAACAACGTCTCGCTGCCTTGAACGAACGTACTGGTCGCCAAGATCGGTTGCACGACACCGGGACCGACCGTATGGGGGTCGTCCGCAAGGAGTGGAGGTCCGGCGTGGCTCAGATTCGGCCGCGAGCAAACGAAGGCTGCAACCATGCCCAAGATTGCGAGCTGGTTGGAACGGGGGAGGGTCAACGTTTTCTCCAGAATCCACTGCGTTCCGAGCATGACGGCGATCGCGTCCTCGGCGTTGCTGTTTGGCAGGGCGCCCCCGCGAGCTCGATGCACTCATCGACAGCGACTGGCAAGTCCTCCATTCCTAGCGCGTCCCAAGCATCGGCCACAACAGAGCGTGCCAGGCCCACCGCCCGCGTCGCTTGAACGGCACGGCATCGCCAGGATTCAAATGCCATCTGACCCTCTCTCAAGGAAGGCCTGCCCGAGTTGGCTTCCGTTGGCAACACCGATGCGTCCGCGCGGCCATTGCGGAGGGCGTCGACGCGACTGCTCACAAGACGGCGATGAACGAGAGCGGTCGTACGGTTGCGGGCCTTGGAACGCCGCTCGATACCGCCTGCCCGGCCCTGAACCGTGAGCCCCCTATTCTCGTTGCAACTTCGAAGACTTCAAACCTCTCCCGATGGCAGCGAAGGCCGGTTTTCTCACCACGTCAAGGCCGGTGCACCCCAAGGGCTCCGGTGAAGTCGGACCGATGCAGGACAAGAGATCGGGCCAGCTCGTGTTCTAGCCGGGTCGACCTCACTCAATGTCGACCTATAGGGAGACGGGGACAACGTGAACTACTCAACCGCAGTGTGCAAGACCTGGCGTCATCACGCACTTGGCGACGCGAGACCCCTCCGCTCCACCTTGTTCGAGGCCATTCCGAGGCGTCAGTGCAGCCGTACCCAATACGACGGAACAGCGCTCGTAGCGCGGTGCGTACGGGGGACGGTCTCTACGGCGCGGTGCTGGGTATCCCGAACGTGCCCCGGTGGGTCGGCAAGCTCTTGATGCCCGTAGCGCTGTCGCCAGAGCGCCAGAACCAAAAGGACTTCAGACACATCCGGAGCTCCGCGGCCATCGTGATGTCGTTCTCCGAACACGACGACCAGCAGCACTGGATCGAGGTGGGACGCAGCTACGAACGCCTTGCGATCCAGGCTGCCGCTTTGGATCTGCGGACGGCCTTCATCAACCAGCCCGTTGAAGTGCCCGCTCTCCTCACGCAATTCGCCCGTTTTCTCGGTATCGCAAATCGGCGGCCGGACCTCGTCATTCGGATCGGTCACGGGCCTGAGACGCCGCGATCATTGCGGCGGCCCGTGGAGCAAGTTCTCGTTTGAGTCTGTTGGAGAAGGAGTCCTGATGGCACAGCAAGTCGACGGCCAGTTCGCGCGCCACTTTCTCCAACGTCTTTACGCAGCTGTGAATGCGCACGACGCCAGCGCCGTGGCCGCGCTCTGCTCCGAAGGCGTCATATGGAAGGATCCAGCCGCGCCCCAAGCGCGCGACGCCACGAGCCTCGCGGTCCGGTCGCGCATCACCGGAACGATGACCGAGCCGTTGACACCGCCAGGCTTTGCGTCAACCGGGGGAGCCATCGAGTTCGAGACGGCGGAGTTTTCTGAGTTCGATGGCGACTCGCTCGCCCGCCTCACCAGCGAGGCTTGTGTACCGATCTCGACGACGCCGCCGATCTTGAATGATCCGCGAATATTCCAGAAATCTTCGGAGACTCTCGAGATCTGAGGGCGCATGGCGACTCATCTTGCGCCACCTGGCCGCTTTGTCAGCGACTTGAGAGCCAGGCCTCGCAGTGACTGCTCGCTTCCGTTGGAATTCGAGCGCAAGAATCGGGATGCGGCCGGGCGGCGCGCCGGATATTGAAAGTCATGGCTCAAGGGCATACAGAAGTGGCGGCCGGGGGCTCGACGTCGAGCTTGGAGAGCGACAATCAACGTTGGCGGGCGGTAACTGAGCGAGATCGGGATGCCGATGGTGCCTTCGTCTATGCGGTTCGTACGACTGGGGTCTTCTGCCGACCCTCGTGCGGCGCACGTAGGCCGCTGCGAGGGAACGTCTCGTTCTACCCAGATCCTGCGAAAGCGAGAGCGGCCGGTTTCCGAGCCTGCAAGCGATGCAAGCCGGGATTGATGCCGCCACGAGAACACCACAAAGCGTTGGTCGTCGAAGCGTGCCGTCGGATCGAACGAGCGGAGCGCGAGCCAAGCGCCCGAGAGCTCGCGGAGGCTGCCGGCCTGAGCCACTACCACTTCGGTCGGGTCTTCAAGGCGCTCATGGGGATCACCCCGAAGCAGTACGCGATGGCCCATCGAGCGCGTATCGCGTCCAAGCACCTCCGGCGCAGCAAGGATGTGACGTCCGCGATCTACGATTCCGGATACGGTGCGCCGAGTCGGTTCTACGATTCCGCCGGGCGCCGACACGGGATGACCGCCCAGGAGCTCCGCAATGGAGGCCACGGTATCGAGATCCGCCATGCATTCGGGGACTCGTCTCTAGGTCTGGTTTCGGTCGCCGCCACGAGCAAGGGCATTTGCGCCGTTCTATCCGGAACCTCTAGGCAAGAGCTCGCCGTTGAGCTGCGAAACCAATCCCCGAACGCCGTATTTCAGGAAGCGGACGGCGGATCCGATTTCGAGCGATGGGTCGAGCACACCGTCGAATACCTCGACGGAAGCTGCCTTGCCTTCGATCTTCCGCTCGACTTGCGGGGCACCGCCTTTCAGGAGCGGGTTTGGAGAGCCCTCCTCGAGATTCCGAACGGACAAACCGCTTCGTATGCGGAAGTCGCACGGCGGATCGGGCGCCCGAAAGCAGCGCGGGCCGTGGCGAGCGCATGCGCAGCGAATCCAGTCGCTGTCGTCGTTCCATGTCACAGGGTGATTCGCACCGACGGCAGACTCAGCAACTACCGCTGGGGCGTCGACAGAAAGCGACGCTTGCTCGAGCGCGAATCGTTGTCGAAGCGAGGTTCGTCCTCGACCTCCGGCGGGAACGCTCCCTGATCGACCACCCTCTACATATCCTTGAGCGTGGACAGGTCGGGAAGCTCGTCGAGATTGGGAAGCAGCGCTATTTCGATACGACGGTTCTGCGCACGGCCTTCTTTGGTGTCGTTCGGCGCAACAGGCTGGGTGTCGGCGTACGCGGCTGCAGACACTCGTTGGGCGCTCATCCCGTGCGTGATCAGCAGCTTGGTTACGTTGAGCGCGCGCTCGGCGGAGAGCTCCCAGTTCGAGGGGAAACGCTTCGTACGAATCGGCACGTTGTCGGTGTGACCTCCCACTTGAAAGAGCTGCTGTTCGAATCCAACCAGAACCGGAGCGAGCTCGATGAGAACCGCCTCTCCGTCTTTCTTGAGCCTCGCGCTGCCGCTGTCGAACAATACGCTTTCTGGAAGCTCGACGACCATTCGATTGCGAACGATCCGAACGCTGAGCTTGCCCGCGTCGATCATCGAAGCGAGCTGCTGGAGCATCGAACGATAGGTTTGAACACGTCTCTCAGCCTGAGCTTCGCGTTCCGCGGCTTCGGCTAGAGCCTTCTGAGTCGCTTCGAGTCGATCCTTGGACTGCGCGGCGTCGGCAGTGAGTCCATCGACCAGTTTGTCGAGATTTGCCCTATCCTTCCTGCATTGCTCGAGCGTCTGCTCGACGCCCTCGCCTTGCGCTACGAGCTCGGCAATTCGGGCGTCCTTTGCCCTCAGCTCGTCTTTCTTGCATCCGGCCGTCAACGCTAGGGCCAGGACCAGCAACGCAATCCAACTCAGTCTCATTCGAATCTCCTCCAGCAATGGTTTTCAGTCTTGGGGTTCCGGGTGAGCGGAATGAAGCAGCTTTCGTGCCAGAAATGATCGACACGGTGATGTGTCGTCCGCATTCTCGTGCCTTGGATCTCACGAGGCCGATCAGCACACCTGTGTCAATTTGCCACATCGGCGGCCCCGCGATTGGCGCCCGACACTCGAGGCTGGAGACCTCGGGGGTGGCGCGCCCGGTCCGCGACGCCTATCTCCCCAGCGTTTGCTGAAGCGCTTGTTGGAAAAGCGTCGCATCTTCTACAAACGCGCGTACTGCGATTGGAGCCGCTACCGCAATGCGGTGCGGGAGTTTCACGGACAGGGCATTGGCCTCGTCGACATTCCGCAGACCCGGATGAGGGGCAAGAACAGCGCGGACACTCATATGGTGGTCGACGCACTGGACCTCTGTTGCTCGAAGGACCACATCGACACATTCGCGCTGCTCTCAGGAGACAGTGACTTCTCGCTGCTCGTCTACAAGCTCAAAGAGAACGACAAGCGCGTGATCGGAGTCGGCGTAAAGAAGTCCACGTCGGACCTGCTGATCGCGGGGTGCGACGAATTCGTCTACTGCGACGACTTGATTCGGGCCGCGAAACCCAAGCCCACCCGCGCTCGGGGTCCAAAGAAGACCAAGAGCAAGAAGGACGAGGCAGTCGACATCTTCATGGAAACCATCGAGTCCTTGGACCAGGACTACGACACGCTCTGGGGCTCGATGATCAAGCCAACCTTGCGGCGCCTCTACGCAGGCTTCAACGAGAGCTATTACGGGTATCGCAACTTTCCGGACTTGATGAAGGACGTCGAACGCCACGGCCTAATCGGACTCGAGTACGACGAGGAGCGCGGCAACTTCGAGGTCACGCCGGGCACTTGAGCCTCTCATTCCGGGGTGTCGGCTGAAAAACGCTTCAACGTTTCCGATACGTGCCGCAGGAATTCGCCTAGGTCGAACGGCTTGTCGATGACCATGACGGCGCCGAGCGCCTCGGCGCGTCTGTGCGCTTGCTGATCCCCGAAAGCGGTGATCAAGATGACCGGCACCTGGGGAAGCCAACGTCGAAGCCAATGCAGAACATCGAGCCCGCTCACTCCGGGCATGCGAAGATCGCTGACGACGAGCTGAGGTGCCGGGTCCCCAGTCCGCGCTGCTTCGAGCTCGGCGAGCAGCTCCCCGCCGTCCACGCACTCCTGCACCTCGAATCCCTCTCGACGAAGCGATGCGCCCAGGAGGCTCCGCATCGCCTCGTCGTCATCGGCGACGAGGATTCGTATTGGGGGGGCGGTGGAGATCGAGGTCACGGGATCACGTAGAAGCATCGTTCATGCCAGGAATCGCCGGTCCCCACTTCTTTTCGACGAATGCCGCGGCCGCGGCCAGCATAGCGTACAAGGTGAGGGCCATCAGAGCGAACTGGTACGGCTCCGCGGGCGGTGGCATGAAGAGATTGGTCGATTGAAGCGCCATCATCAGCGCCGCAAAAATCCACACCGCGGCGGGACGGCGCGCATGCCGAGCGTAGATCGCCGCCCCCCCAAACAGGACGCCGGCCTCGAGCAGAAACGCAATGAGCGGACGGTCCCAGAGTCCAAAGCCAACTTTGTAGGCGTCGCCCCAGAGCGGAAGGTCGGCGACGTGCACGGGAAGGTCGAGAATCCAGTGTGAAAGAACGCAGACGCCGACGACCAATCCGCCACGACGGCTCCAAGCGAAGCTCGCCAGCCAGCCGAGCAAGAGTGCCCACCCAACCGAGGCGATCAGGCTGTGGGTATAGGGCATGTAGTAGAGATCGAGCGGGCTCGAGGCTGTAAATCCCGGCAGAATTCGCACTTTCTCGACCCCGAAGATGACGAAGATCGCCCAGAGCACGTCTACGAACTGAACTGCGAGGAACAGCACCCAGAGAGGTACTCCCCCGGAAGCGCGGCGAAGGGCAAAGCTCGGTCCATAGTGTCCGACGAACATCGTCCTCAATCCTCGCCTGGGCGACCCAAACGGGCAAGGGCCAAGCTACAGTCCATCGACCTCAGGTGTTCTGGAACGGCGCGGAACAGAGAGTTTGCGACCTCTTCCAGCGACATGTTTCTGTCGCGAGTCACCGCGTGAAGGATTTCGTCCATCGCTGGCTCGGGGACTTGAGTACCGATGCCGGGGGTACATAGAAGAATGATGTCGTTTGGCTGGAGGTTCAGCGCGAGCGTTTCGGCTTCGAGGTCATCAGAGAAACCTCCGACGACGTTCAAGAGCTTGCGGCTGAGCATCGGGTCACTCACCCCGGGTCGGTCGGAGCTCGGAGGGACGGCGGTATGGTCTGTGGTCATTCGATGCAATGCGCGGCCTCGCATGAGGTAGCAGCGGTCGTCGCCGACGTGCCCGAGGTACAAGCGAGTCCCGTCGACGTACGCCAGAGTGAGCGTGAGCGCCGGAGCTTCGCCTGACCGGTTTTTTGCTCCCTTTTGCAATTCTCGCTGGCTCCTCTGAATGGCCTTCAAGAAACCCTTCCTAAAGCGGTCCAACCTCTCCGCCGGGGTGCCCCCGGAAAGTGGCAAAAACAGCTCGTCCGCCTGGGCGAGGACGTGTGCCGCTGCGGGAGTGTCATGGGCGTTGCGATTGTCCCAATCGTCTCGAAGCTCACGGCCGACGACGAGCGCGCAGCGATGCGAGTTGCGCTCGGCGACGATGACGTAGTCATGGGCTCTCGAGGGGCGCTCTCCGTTCCGAACGGCGTCGAAGACCTCCAGGGAGCCGAGCGCTTGGCTTTGGTTTGAAGTACTGGTCATTGCTCTTGCAAGGCTTGCAGCAATCATGCCATCTGAAGCCCCGCATCATTCCGCTAATCGGGCGCCGCATCTTCGTAGCGCTCGAGCTTGCGGTACAGGGTGCGCCGGTCGAGGCCCAGCAACTTGGCCGCCCGGGTCTTGTTGCCGCCCACGGCCTTCAGCACCCGCTCGATGTAGCGCTTCTCGAGCTCCTGCAGCGTCAGGACCTGTTGCGCGTCGAAATCGACCGGATTGATACGTGCGCTTTCGTAGCTCGTGATTCTCTCAGGCAGATCCTCTACCTTGATTCGCTCGAATCGAGTCAAGGTCACGGCGCGCTCCATGGCGTTCTCGAGCTCTCGCACGTTTCCCGGCCAATCGTAGTCGAGGAGCTTCCGGGCCGCTTCGCTCGAGATTCCCTGGACGGCTTTCCCGACCCGAACGCTGAGCTCGTCGATGAAATGCTGCGCCAACAGCAAAATGTCGTTGCCCCGCGCGCGGAGCGGAGGCACGTGGATCTCGACCACGTTGAGACGATAGTAGAGGTCTTCGCGAAAGCGGCCCTCTTCCACTTCGCTTTCGAGATCGCGATTCGTCGCCGAGAGGATTCGGGTGTCGAATGAAACCTCAGAGCTGCCCCCGACCGGTCGAAGCCGTCGTTCTTGAAGCACGCGCAGGAGCTTGGGCTGCATCTCCATCGGCATTTCGCCGATCTCGTCCAGAAGGACCGTGCCCCCATTGGCCCTCTCAAAAAGACCTTTGCGGGAGGTCTTGGCGTCGGTGAACGCGCCTCGTACGTGACCGAACAGCTCGCTTTCTATCAGATTCGCCGGAACGGCGGCGCAGTTGAGAGCGAGAAAGGACTTTCCGGATCGGTGGCTCTCGCTGTGCATGGCTCGCGCCACGAGCTCCTTGCCGGTCCCGCTTTCACCGGTGAGCAGCACCGACGAATCGGTACCGCTGACCCGTTGCATGAGGTCGTAGACCTTTCGCATCACGGGGCTGTGTCCTACGAGATCGCCGACGCCTTGGGCGCGACTCAGCTTCTCGGTGAGGCGTTTGACCTCGTCTTGAAGCTCCCGATGCCGAATCGCGCGATCGACGGCATGGCCGAGCGCTTCCATCTCGATGGGCTTGTTCAGGAAATCATAGGCGCCCGCACGCATCGCAGCGATCGCGGACTTCATGTCCCCGAAAGCGGTTACCACGATCACGGGAACGTCCGGTCGGTTTTCCGTCATGTGCCCGCAGATGTCGAGACCACTCATCTTTTCGAGGTTGAGATCGGTTACGACCGCATCGAAGTCCTGTTCCGATACGAGCTCGAGAGCATCCGCCCCTCGCGTGCGCCACGCGACTTCGTAGCCGCGCTTCTCGAGCGCATTAGCCATCATCTCGCACATGCTCTGGTCATCATCGATCAAGAGAACGCGAACGCTCATGAATCCTCCCTCACAGGCAGGTGCACCGCGAATGCGGTGCCTCGACCGACCTCGCTTTCGACGTCGATCCAACCACCGTGCTCTCGAACGATGCCATGGCAAACACTGAGCCCTAGACCGGTCCCGGCGCCTTCTTTCTTGGTCGTGAAAAACGCCTCGAAGATGTCTTCCAGCATGTCGTCCGGAATCCCTACCCCCTCGTCTTGAACCGTGATCTTCACGAAGTCTCCCTCCGAGGCATGCCGATCCCTGGGATCAGCCACGTACTCTAGTTCAGCGTTCAGGACGATGTTCCCGCCGTTGGGCATCGCGTGAATCGCATTCATCAGCAAATTGGTGACTACCTGGAGCACCTTGCCGGCATCGATGGGAATGACGGCGTTCCGCACCCCGCGAAACTCAATCATGACGTTCTTGTCCTCGAGAATCGGATCCATCAATGCGACGGCGTGCTCCAAGACGTCGTCGACTCGGGTCTCTTTCTTTTGCAGGGGCTTGCGCCTCGAGAAGTCGAGAATTTCGCGAATGATGCCGGTCATTCGCTGCGTTTGCTCTGCGATGCTCTTGGCGTTCTCGCGAGGTTCGAGGGGCAGCGACTCGTCCGAGGCGATCATCGTAGCGCGGCCGGAGACGATGTTGAGCGGAGTCCCCAACTCGTGGGCGACGCTCGACGCAAGCCTTCCCACGGTACTGAGTCGATCGGCATGCCGAAGCTTCTCGAGTGCCTCGGTTCGAGCGCGGCGTTCGGCCCTGATACGCTCGTGACTCGCTGCAAGCCGATCGGTCATCGCGTCGAGCTCGCGCGCGAGGTTCCCGATTTCGTCATTTTGTTCCACGTCGCTGCGCAACGAGAAATCACCCTGTGCAACACGCCGCGCTAGATCCGAGAGCTTTCGAATGGGGCGACCGACCAACCACGCGCCGAGAAGAAGCGCGATGAGCCCAGACAATACCGCGGCTGCGACCGTCGTGCCTAGTTGCGTCCACAGGATCGAAGCGAAGTACTCTCTCCCGGATGGGAGCCGGCGCTCGATCGCCAGCGCACCCACGGTCTGGTCCCCCGATCGGATCGGTGCGGTCGCTACGATGCACCATCCTTCCGCGGTCGAGAGTCGTTCAACGCGAGCTTCGGTCGGAACCTCGGGCATCTTCCGGAGGTCGGCGCCGGTGATGAGCCGAATCTCCGTTGCCTCGCGCCGCGCATCGACTTTCTCGACGTATGCGACCGCTCGCTCTTCACCCCCGATCGACCAAACCTCACTCACGGCGTATGAGAGCACGCGTCCGAGCGTGATCAGGTTGTCTCTGATTTCGGCTTCCTGGAGCTCGGCCACACGTTTGACGTGCAGCGCGGCCTGGACCGCAAGAATCGCCCCGATACCGATCATGACCGCCACGGCGAGTTTCAGCGCAAGTCGCATGTCACCTGTCGCTCCCTCACCTAGCCATCGGCGTGACGCTCGCGCCTCTCCACGGCCAGCGCCTCGGCTGGGCAATCGCCGAAGCTTGCCACGGGTATAGGGGGCCGTCATCTCTCCAGGGCGGCTCGATGTGCAGTATTCGTACCAGCTGGGCTCTCGCCGAGCAGCCAACCCATGTCCGGTTGGAATTGGGGCGCCCTGCCACACCTGTGGCACCGCGCCTCGGTCGTGGCTGAGCTTTCTCTTTCATGAGTTTCGCAGCCAACGACGCAATCCAAAAAGCGCTGCAGCGACGAGCGCGAGCGTAACGAGCGCGGTGATGATGCTCGTTCCGCTCGGTTCACGCAGCGACGCTACAACCCGGTCGGTCAAGAACGCCGCTGCGAGCACCCCCGGAACGATGCCGATCAGACTGCCGATCGCAAAGTCGTGAACTCGGATCTCCGAGGCACCAGCGATCAAGTTGATCATGGCGAAGGGCGCGACAGGGACGATTCGCAGCGTGATGATAGTGAGCACACCGCGTCGCGAGAGCTTCCGGCTGATCCGGTTGAGACGGCTTCCTGCGATCTTCCGGACCGCGTCGCGGCCGAGCAGGTAGCCTACGCCAAAGGACGCGAGCGCGGAAAGCTCGGAACCGGCGAGCGCATACGCCATGCCCACCCAGGGTCCGAACACCATGGCCGTGACGATGATCAGCAGCGTGATGGGCACCCCCAGCGAGCCAGCCAAGAGATACGTGCCGAGCACCAGCGCCGGCGTGAAAGGCTGAGCGTCCATCCACATGCCGATGGCGGCAGCCCTGTCGACATCGAGCCAGTGTGCCAGGGGGGTCCAGCGCCAAGCAGCCGCAAGCGCCAGCACCCCCAACAGGAGCAACGAAAGCTTGACGAGGCCCGTGCGCAGAGACTTCTGCTGACCGGGACCCACGAATCGGTCGAGCAACTCCTCTGGCTCCACGGGTCGTTCCGGGTCCAAGAGCGCACCATCGGGCACCCATTGATCCAACTCTGACGATAGGTCGGGCTTCAGGGGCATGAGTGTTCGCTCGCAATCGCGCAGCGACTCGACGGCCTCAATCAACGAACGCGTCGAGCTTTCGGCGGCGACGAGATCATCGGGACTCCGCCCAAGATGCTCCGCGAGGAGACGGCGACGAAATCTCGCGATCGATTCGCTGCAATCTCGTGACTCGTTCGACTCGATCGAGAGGTCGCATTCGGAGTCGAGTCCCATCGAGCGGTTGCTGAGATTGGAAGACGCAATGCGAATGAACCGGTCGTCGATGATCATGACTTTGGCATGCACCATCAAAGTGACGTTGGGATCGTTCGCAAGTCTCACGTAGTACACGCGAAGTCGAGCATGCCGATCGGCGTCGCGGAGGTTTCGGAGAAGCCGGGCCCTGAGCACATCCATGGTGCGCCGTTCGAGCCATCCGCCAGTCTGCTCGGGCATGATGATGATCAGCTCGGGACCCTCGGGTTCCTGCAGTCGTTTCGCGAGGGCCTGCCCGATCGCATGGGAGCTCAAGTATTGATTTTCGACGTAGATGAAGCGACGAGCCGCCTCGATACCGTCGAGATAGAGTCGCTCCACTTCGCGGACCTCATCGCGGCCTCCGTATTGAGGAAACGTCCTCGAAATTCCGACGTCGATTTGCCGAAGATCGGCATCGATACTCGTGGGCCATGGATGATGGTCCTCGCTCAGACGACGTCTCGTTGCCGGCTCCGGGCCGCCGGCCGCGAGCCATCGCTCTCGCGCGAGCCCGCCGAGCGCGCTCGCCGCCTGTCCATCGACGATCATTTGTACGTCGTGAAAAGGCGGATACGACTTACCATCGGGGTCGACACGTCTTTGGTCGTCTGCGAGGTGCCCGGAAGTGTCCCAGCGCCACTTACTGAGATCGAAACCGCCGCAAAACGCCACCTGGTCGTCGACGACTACGATCTTCTGATGCTGCGAAGCGCCCACTGGATGCTCGCCGTCGAGACAGAAGTGCACGCGGTCATGGGACTTCCAGCGCAGCTTGTATCGAGGAAAGAATTCGCGCTCCATCGCGTAGATCATCGCGAAGTCCCAGTCGAGGATGTAGACGTCGAGCCCCGGCCGCCGGCTCGCGACGGCGTCCACCAGAGGCCCGAGCGCCGCGGGAAGCGCATCGTCGGTTTCCCCATCTCGGACGAGTCGTACCTGGCTGTGAATGTCCCAACCGACGATGAAGACGCAATGACGCGCGTTGCCAATGGCTTCTCGCACTGCAGCGAAATAGGCCTCTCCATCGACGATGAAGCTGGCCCGCTCGGCACCGGCGATCCGCCAGCAGTTTGCGCCCTCGCGCAGGATCGGCCACCGAGCACTCCGGGAATCCGTGGTCATCGAATCCCGCCCGCGACCGTTCGAAGGCTGATCACACGCTTGGCATGATAGATGCACTGACTCACGTGGAATCTGGGTACCCGATTTTGGCCCATTTAGGAAGTGAACCATCTCGTCGAACGCGGAAAGCTTTTAACTCGCAATGAATCCGTATCGAACGCTCAAAGTGATTAGCTGGAACGTTCACGGTTGCGTCGGAGCAGACAGCCGCCGCGACGTGGATCGGGTCGCACGCGTGTTGTCCGGCGCAGATGCCGACCTCATCGGACTTCAAGAGGTCGATTGCCGCAAGCCATTGACAAGCGGCGAGACTCAGCTGGAGCGGCTCGCCTCGCTGACAAGCTTGGACGCAGTCGCCGGTCCCACGCGTCATGAGGGCGAGGGGTTTTTCGGAAATGCGTTGCTCAGCCGTCATAGCATTGGCGACGTGGCGTCGATCGATGTGAGCGTCCGAGGGCGCGAGCCGCGTGGCATCCTCCGTGGGCGACTTCGGATTGGCAAGCAGTCCGTCGAGCTGTTCAACACACATTTCGGCTTGAATCGCCGCGAGCGTAGGCGACAGGTTCAGCGGCTGATCGAGGCGGCCGATGCATTACATGATGCGACGCTGATCGTGCTTGGCGACTTCAACGAATGGCGCGCCCGTGCGGCCGCCCTGGTTCGGCTGAGTGCTGCATTCGGAGCGGTTCCGGCGGTAGGAACCTTCCCTTCACGATTTCCACTTCTCGCCCTCGATCGCGTCTGGGTGCGGCCGCGCACCGCACTCAAGAGCGTAAGCGCGATGCAAACGCCGCTGGCCAAAGTGGCCTCCGACCACCTTCCGATTCGGGCGGACGTCGCGCTCACCATGAACGAAGAACGCAGGTAAGCGCTTGCAGGGCGTTCGGAAGAGAACGGCGTTCTGGGTGTACGAGACGTCGTCACTTGGGTGTTGTAGCTGCGCGAGCAGCATCAATCACCGGCGTCTTGATTTGCAAGGCGGCCGCCAATTGGCACAGTGGCTGAAAGCGAGTCGGTTAGCGTTCGTCCACCCTTGATCCCGAAATCCAGCGTTCGGATGGGGAACGGAATCGTGATGTCGTTCTCGTCGAACGTCTTCTTGAGTCTTAGGACGGCCTCACTCATGGCCCCCAAGTAGTCCGTCTGCTTCTCAAACGAGATCCAGAACCGATGAGAACCCAAAAACGACTAGAACGAGGAGAGCTACCGCCAAATTCGGAAGCATCTCGACGAAGCCCTCCAGCCAACCATAGAGCTTGTCGACGACTTTGCCGTATGCGGTTTTGAAGTCCATGCTCGTCTCGATTCACTACGTTTCTACGGCCCGATTGTTTCCAGTTTGACGCTCGATCTCGGCGTCGAGCTCGGCCCCCAGCAACACCACGAACGCCGAAATCCAAAACCAGAGAAGAAGCACCACGACGGCGCCCACGGCTCCGTAGGCTTCGTTGTAGCGTCCAAAATTGGAGACGTAAGCAGAAAATCCAAGAGACGCTACCAACCACGAGAACGTAGCCACGAGCGCACCCGGGGTGACCCATCTCGAATTCGGATGGCTTCGGTTCGGACCGTGTCGGTACAAGAGCGAAAGACCGATGACATATCCCCCGACCAGAACCAGCCAGGGGAGCGTTTGAGCCGCAAGCGTTTGAAGTGCAGGCAGACCCATACGTCGAAGCCACGTCGGTAGAACAGTGATGAGCGAGAGACCGAACGTAATCGCGATGAGACCTGCCGCCGTTACGAGCCATGCGATGAGGTTGCGCCGCACGAGTCCCGACTCTTCCGTCTCGTCGTAGGCAATTCTGATCGCGATGAGAAGCGCTTCGGTCGCTCGACTGGCGCTCCACACCGAAAACAAAAGTGCGCCTGTGAAACCAAGGCTCAATGCCGTTTGCGATGACCCCGCCAGCTCGTGAAGATGCTGGGTGAGAACCTCCTTCGCTACGTTCGGAAGCCCGGGAAACGCGCTGATCCGTGCTGCAACGTCAGTCGGATCGGCGAACAAGCCATACGAAGAGACGAGGACGGTCGTTCCTGGAAACAAGGCGAGAAGGCCGTAGAAAGCGATTCCCGCGGACACCAAGGGCAGGTTGTCCTCCACGATTTTCTGCTTGAGAGAGATCAGGGCGTCAGCCCAACGAAGGTTTCGAATCTTGCGTGGCGCTTCCATGCTTTCGCCAGCACTGCCTTTCAGTTGCTCGCGGCTCACGGATTGATCGCCGCCGCCCTCGCGGGTGGCTCCTTTCGAGGTGGCTCGGCCGGAGGCGGCGTATCGTGTGGGCCCTCGACCGGCGTCGGATCGGGGCCCGGGCGCTCGATCGGCGGCGGTTCGGGCCCAGGCGGCTCGGCCGGTGGATGCTTCTTTTCTTGTACGCTGGCGACATCGCACAACTGCTTTCGAGCTGCCTCGAAGGCCTCTCGGACCGCCGCACGGAAACCGTCGTCCGAGGGAGAGATCGGGCCTCGGCGATGGACGACGATCTCTTCAACCGGGATTGCGAGGTCGATGCGCAGACTGTAGTGTCGACGGCCGCGTGGGCGCGTCGGCTCGGCATCTACGACCACTCCGCAATAGATGATGTAGTCGTGCTGCTGCCGAAGCTTCGCGAACTCGTCTCGAACGGACTTCTCGACCATGGGGTTCCGTTCCATGCCTCGAAATGTCATGTGGACGGACTCTCGCATGCGGCGTCAAATCGGGGGAGAGCTCTTCTGGAGAACCTCCCGCGCGATGCCCATCAGCTCAGCTCTTGGAGCTGCTCGAACTCTGTTCCTTGCCCTTGGACTGCAGCTCCTTCCGGAGTGACTCGAAACGTCTTTTTAGGTCCGCACCCACCTGTTTGAGATCGGCACGGGTTTCCTCGGCGGCCTGTTCGGCCTTCTTCTGGAACTGTTCCCGCTCGGACTTGAGCTTGTTCCAGGTCTTTTTGGCTTCCTCACCCGCCTGATTGATTTTCACCTGAATATCGTCTCCGATACCCTTGAGATCCGATTGTAGCGACTTCAACTCGTTGCGAACGTTCTCCTGAACCGAGCCCGATTGTGTACTTGCGTTTGGCATCTTTGTTAATCTCCTTCTGAGTGGCTCGTGACCCGAGCTCATCCCGAGTCATCCGCGCCCCTCCTGAAGAACTAGCAGCAAGGCGCGTGCCAGCATGACGGACTGCCGATTTGCCATTGCAGACTACGTGCTCGGTCCTCTTGCGAGGGGATCTGCCCCGCTCCGTGTCAGTCTGCCACGTTCACTGCCCGTACGAGCCCCCGAGGTGGTCATAAGGGTCCTGGCCCTTGTCCAACGCCTCCTCATCGCGCGCGCGATCGATGATGCGTTCGAGGCCGGCCACGACGTACGCCAAGAAGTCTCGACTGGAGAGTATTCTCACGGGCTTCCCGTCTTGCATCACCGGCAGGTGACGAATCCCTTTGTCGCGGAGTAGCTCGGCACAGGTGCGCACGTGAACGTCGACCTCGACCGTAGCCACCTCATCGGTAGCGACCTCGGAGACTGTCGTCGCCGCCGCATCCTTTCCTTCGGCGACCACTCGGGTCAAGACGTCGCGCTCGAAAGACTAGCCCAGCCCGCGAACCATCATGGCAATTTGGTGCCTTCCCAAGCGGCGACGTTCGGATGGTGTGGCGGCTTTGGAGTGAAGGCTTCTTGGACCTGGGGGCGCTTCAGAACGATGATGGTGAGTGTGCCCAGTATCGTCCCGAACGGGAAGTAGATGCAGTTGATGGCGGCGACGACCACGCAAAATGAATACGCCCGGCGCTCCGCGATCCTGCGCCCTGCGGCGTAGGTCAGCGCTGCAATTCCGACTCCGACGACGATGCCGAGCGCAGAGAAACCGAGGAGCGCCCAACCATACGAGGCGGACAACTCCGCCATCTCGGACGAGCTTCCGGTCGCGATCCCCACGCCTCGCGAGAACGACACGATCAGGATCATCACCGACAGCGCCTCGAGACAAGCAACTAGATAGTGAAACAGGCTGAGAATGCGAAGCTGTCTCATGTCGCGTGGGGTCATACTTCCGTCTCCGCTCTCATGATCGCGCGCTCGTCAGCTCGATCCAAATCTTCGTTGGGTCCTACGCATCCATCTGGGTCGCGCTAGCTTGGTTGGATCACTCCACAGGCAAGTCGCGCCCCCGCGTCGCCGGTTGGTTGGGTTCCTTTATCGGCCTTGCTGTGGACGATGACGGCCCGACCTATCACGGAGGGCTCATCCGTGAGCGAAAAGGTGTCGAACGTACGTTCGACGATAGCGCGGCCCTGCTCATCGGCGACGATATTGCCCATGTCCCCCGCGTGCCGCTTCTCCTCGGGTGGAAGCCCATGTGGATTGCCGTTGGGCGCGTAGTGGCCACCCGCGCTACTCGCATCGGCAGCGCTACAGTCGCCCTTTTCGTGGATGTGGAAGCCGTGCATCGTCTTCGGCTCGAGGCCACTCAGGTCTGCTTTCACGACGACGCCGTCCGACGTCTGCTCGAATCGCACTGTGCCTTTGACCTGACTGCCTTCCGTAGGCGACATCGTGGCCAGCGCCATCGCCTGATGCGGAGCGCCCTTCATCTCTTCGGCACTGCTCTTCGTACGCTCGCATCCCGAACCCAGCAATAGAGTCGCACAGGCTCCGAGCACGAGCAGTCGCGCCCCTCTGGTCCGGATACGCCCAGCCGAGGCCTCGTCGATTGTAGCTCGTTGATTGCGTTTCATCATGGCCATGATTCTAAGCAAGCACCGTGCCAGCTGCGTCAGAAACTTCCGGTTCGCCGGCACGTTCTTTGCTTGATTCCGTTGGCGAATGCTCGGCGAGTCCGAGTGCGGAATGAACGATCGATGTTTGTCTATGCATCATTTTCCGAAGAACGCGACGCGGCGGATGCGGTGCGCTCACTGATGTGCTCAGGGTTCGACGCGCGCTACATCAGTGCTCTGATGCGAACGGGAACGCAGTTGAGCGAGCTGCCGATCTCGGTCGAAACCGGAGCGGAACGGGGCGTTGTCCTTGGGGCTGCGATTGGTGCAGCGGGTGGCGCACTCTTGGCGACTGGGCCAGGTATTCTGGCAGCGGGCCCCATCCTCGCTGCCCTCGAAGGCGCGCTCGCAGGCGGTGCGCTCGGCTCGGTGCACGGAGGCATCCTCGGGCTGCTATTCGGACACACGAAGATCGGATTCGGGCAAGAGGACCTAGACTCGGGGACGATTCTCGTTGGCGTCGACGCGGATACGCGCGAGGAATTGGCCCGAAGGCTTCTCGCTGAAAACCATGCTGTGCGGGTCGCGTCTGACCCGGAGCCACCCGGATCCCGCCGAGAGCCGCGTGCCGGATAGTATTCAGCGAGCCAGCTTCGCGGCGAGCTCGGTCACGTGGCGACCCTGGAAGCGCGCGAGTTGAAGCTCGGTTTCGGTGGGTTTTCGAGAGCCGTCCGGGCCTGCCATCGTCGCGGCTCCATAGGGCGAGCCACCCATGATCTCGTCGAGCTGCATCTGCTGCTTCGCGGAGTACGGAAGTCCCACGATCACCATTCCCTGGTGCAACAAGGTCGTGTGAAACGAAAGCACAGTCGATTCCTGTCCGCCATGTTGGGTCGCTGTCGATGTGAAGACGCTGCCAACCTTTCCGATGAGCTTGCCGCTCTGCCAAAGTCCGCCGGTCTGATCGAGGAAATTCCGCATCTGCGCGCACATGTTGCCGAATCGCGTAGGCGTTCCGAAGATGATCGCATCGTAGTCCGGCAGCTCATCCGGCTTGGCCACTGGAGCGTCCTGGTCGAGCTTGTAGCCAGACTTCTTCGCCAGTTCTTCGGGGACCAACTCGGGAACTCGCTTGATCTTGAGCTTTGCACCCGACACCTCGTTTACGCCCTCGGCGACCGCCCGGGCCATCCTTTCGACGTGTCCGTAGCTGGAATAATACAAAACCAATACGCTCGTCATCGTTCCTCCTGGCCTTTCAGAGACGCATCAAGCGTGCCAACCCCAGCGTAGGCGCCCCGGGCAGCTGGAAGGGCATTTCCGCCACGACTGTGTCGATTCGCCACGTCCGTATGGACGCCCTGGCCTTCTGGGATTCGGCACGGGCTTTGCTTCGGCATGCATCATGTCATCAACCACGTACAAGCACATCAAAGTCACGGAACAGTCCTCGGAAAGCATCGAAGCTGCGATCCGTGCGGCACTGAAGACCTCCGCCAAGAGCATCAAAGGACACTCCTGGTTCAAGGTCGTGGAGGTCCGAGGGAACCTCGATCCCGATGCGATCATCCGCGACTTCCAGGTCACGCTCGAAGTTGGATTCGCGATTCTGGATCCCGAAACGAAGTAGCCGAACCTGATGGCCGGAACTGAATCAGGCGCGCGTGGAATAGCGAAGAATGGCGGCGGCCACCGCGCCTTCGATCGGCATATGGTCTGCCTCGAGAAGAAATACTCTCCCGCCGGACTCGAACGTGCAAACCGCCTATTCGATTCGATGATGACGAGGGCACTTCTGTAGGTGGTGCACGAGACATGCCAGGCCATTCCCTCAGTTGGATCGATCATTGCATCTAGGATCTGAGCGATGACCCTGCCCTATCCATACGAAATCGAGACCGACACGCTGAGGCCTCGCCGCGATCCCGCCCCTCAATCATCGAGTATCGAAGAACGCGCGCGGGACCTCGTCGCTGTCGAAGGCAGACGCCTCGTAATCGCCGGCTGCGAGCTGCGTATACCCCCGAACAAGAACGCGGAGGCATACGCGGCGCGCTTGCAGGACACGATCACTCAGAGGTTTTTGGAACGCCGACCGAACGCCGACGCAACCACTTGGAGTCGTTATCTGCGTAGCTTGCAGGGACAGCTCGCAAACCGAAGCACGATTGACAGCCGCACCATTCGGGAAATCGTTCTCTTGATCGACGGACTCTGATGTCTTCGGGCAACGCCACGATGCCGGTTCGTTCGTTCACTGAGAAGCGACGTAAACGGTTTTGGCGTTGACGAAATCTCGGATGCCAAGCCGGCCGAGCTCTCGGCCCCAGCCTGAGTCCCGAATGCCGCCAAACGGAAGCCTCGGATCGGAGCGAACCGCTGCGTTCACGAAAACAGGACCCGGCCTGCAGCCTCGCCCGGGCGATGTTCTCACCGCTGCTGATGTCCGAGGTGAAGATGGCGGCGCCCAGCCCAAACCTGGTGTCGTTCGCGATCTCGATCGCTTCTTTGTCGTCTTTCGCCTCGATGATCGCGGCCGCCGGACCGAAAAGCTCTCCTTCGTACGCCGGCATCCCGGCGCGTACGTCGGTGAGCACGATAGGGGGATACCACGCTCCCTGTCCCTCCTCAGAACCTCGTGGAGTGCGCAATCGTTGACGTTTCCGCTCTCGGGATCGAGCTAGGCTGCCTCGATGCTTCCCTTGTGCTGTACGCCATGCTCAAGACCGCCAGATCGAGCCTCTAGCCGCAACGCGAGCTCGCGCTCGAGAACCTTGCCTTATGATGGTGGCTGGCCGTTCTCAAACGCCCCAAGGGGACCGCGCGGCGTCAGGCTCGTCGGGAGAAAATGGAGGCGAACCGAGGTCAGTCATGCGGGGTATGTGGACCACCTTCCACTCAACGATCCGTGAGCGTTTTCAGGCCTGTCCCAAGTGCGCCGCCGTGGATACAGAGTGTTCACGGACGCAGCAGGGGTGCGGATGGAGACTGTGATTATTTCGTACGTTGCGCGGCCGGGAACATTGAGAAATCCGCCCAAGGACATAGTAGACAAACCAGGCGCCATACGGGGTTGGTAGCGACAAGAGCGTGCGTTTCATGTACCTATCGGGAGCGTCGACATGAACCCTGCCCAAACCGCCAGCATCGACCTCGTCGAAGCGGCTTATGACCTCGAGCTCGGAGCTGCGGACTGGCTTCCGAACGCACTCAAGGCGGGCAGGCAAGTCCTTGATCTCGGCATGGGTTTTGTCGGGGCTTGGTGGTCGGGAGCGTCGGACGACGGACAACCTCTGATCGTCCAGATGTACGTTTCTGAAGGAGCGGAGGACCTTTCGGTTCGATTTACGCGCGCCGCGCAAGCCTCGGGACCTGAGCTCGTGGCGCAGACGACGCAGGCGCTTTCGGGCGGCGTCAACGTGCTCTCCGAGGATCGCGGACGCTGGCCGCAAGTCTACGAGGCGATGACGTCACATATCGGCTGTAAGGACCTGCTGGGTTTGTGGGCGATGGACCCGGACCTCTACGGCACCAGTCTTCCGATCCCCTCGCCCGAGATCATTCGCTTGACCCCCCGTGCTCGCGACCACTGGCGGATGCTCGTCGTGCACCTCACCGCAGGGCGTCGGCTGAGGCGGCACATCGACGAACCGCAAGTTCGAGGCGTGCCCCCGACCGACATGCCCTTCGATGCGGAGGCGTTGTTGGATCCGACCCGGTTCGTAATCTCGCAGGCCGCAGCAGGTGCGAAGAGCAAGACCGCGTCGACCGTGATTCGCGAGGCTGCGATTCGAGTCGACAAAGCGCGGGGCAAGCTTCGCAAGAGCAACCCCGAAGAGGCGCTCGAGATTTGGCACGGACTGGTGCGCGGGCGCTGGTCCCTCGTCGATTGGTTCGATACGGACGGTCGCCGCTTTGTGCTCGCCAAGCCCAACGCGCCGAACCTCGGTGACCCGCGGGGCCTCACGGAGCGTGAAGCCCAGGTCGCGACCTACGCGGCCCTGGGAGAGAGCAGCAAAATCATCGGCTATCGATTCGGCATCTCTCCGCAGCGAGTGTCGACGTTGCGGAGCGCCGCAATCCGTAAGCTCGGTGTGAGAACGCAGGCCCAACTCGTCGAGAAGATGCGGGGGTTGGCGATTTCGCACGAGGAGAACTGACGCACATCGAGCGAACGCAGGTTGTCGCTCGTGCCCGGCGGTGCCCCCCAGAGCCCCGTCGCACGCGCGCCAGCAGATGGTTCCACTCCTGGGGCGAAACCCACCTACCCCGATGCCCCACTTTGTCTACGGCCTTTTCTTCGCTGAAACGACAAAGCCCACGTTGAATGCCGAGGGCTTTGAGGCGCGGTCAACACTAGGGAGTGCGGGGGCCGGATTTGATGCGGTTGTGTGAGTGCGTGACGGAGTGGACGTCCGTCCACGGAGCTGCACGAGCGCGTTCGCACTGAATCCGGCACAGAACGAAGAAAGCCGGCTCAGAAAGAGCCGGCTTTCGACCATGGTTGCGGGGGCCCGCTACGCACAGCGTTGTCCGGTGGAGTTTGGGGTGCCGATGGAGGCGGTGATTGCGGTGCAAGTGCGTGAGACTAGAGCGCGCGATCTGCCCCATCGAAGTGGTCGGGATTCGTCACTTCATATCAATCGATCTCACACCCTCCCTTGATCAACTCGCTATGGGAGACGAGCTCTTCGAAGCGGTGGCAGCCGAAGAAGCTCGTTTCTCGCGGGCTTGCAAGGCCAACTCCCGTACCCTGGCGATATCTTCATCGGAGTAAACGCCATTCACGCCCGAAATCGCGGCCAGCCGCATGCCATGCTTCAGCCCCATTTTGTAGATCTCGTGCACCTTTTCCCACTCGATCGTCCTGCCCAGAGTGAAGTTTTCGAACCGACCCTCCAGAGTCAGCACGATGGTCTCTGCAAGGCATGCATACACTACGTTGTGGTCTTCAAAACCGATTTGTTTCATACGCACTTTGCCGGGCAGGTACACCTCGCCCGATTCGATGACCAACACATCGGGACGCTTGGCCACCTCTTCTGGGGGCAGGTCAAGTGGTCGCGCGACATCGGTGATGACGCAGCCCGGTTTCACTTTCATGATGTCGAGAATCTTCTTTCCAGCCCCGGAGGTGGCGGTGACGATCATGTCCATGTCGCCAATGCTGCGGTCGCTGTCTGCATAGGAAGCCAGCACCAGCTTTGCCCCGGGTGATTCCCTGAGGATGGACTTCTCCAGCACCAGCAGTTTTGCCGATTCCGGCGACACGAGGTGAACTTCCTCCGCTGTCCGCGCCAGCAGCCTAGCGCAGGCCGAGCCGATCGCACCGGTGGCACCCACCACCATTGCCTTGCCCTTGATCTTCTTGCCCTTCTCCAACTCGACCAAGCCCAGCCTCGCGGCAGCCTCATGGGCTGCCCACAGGGCGCCGGAGGCGCTGTAGCTATTGCCCGTGGTGATAGGCAAGGGAGCGCGCTTGGCCACGGTAACCCCCGCGTCTCCGACCACTTTGGTAAAGGCCCCGAGCCCCATGATCTGGGCGCCCAATTTCTTGGCCGTGTCCGCCGCCGCCAACAGTTGGCGATACGTGAACTCGGGGCTGTGAGACATGATCTGTTTGGGCGTGCCCCCGACGAAAATCAGCCATCCCTTGGCCTCCACCCCAGTGGGAGACCGAATGCCCTCCACTTCCGAGTACACCATGGGAGGCGAGTACGCGACGGCCTTCTCGACCATATCCATGACCGCCGGCGGCGACACCTTCGCCAGTAGCTTCAGGGGCTTCACGTTCGTCAGGTATTTTTGCGAGAGCGGATGAATCACAAAAGCGAAGCGATTGATCTGTTTTTTGCCCTCGATCGGATAGAGAATTCTCGGCTTGAGATCCAGATCGGTGAATATCTCGAGGTAATCGTCGTGGGCGATCTCCTTCGCAGGTTTGCCGAGTGCAGCCAGAATCATTGCCTCCACGACGTTGAGGCCGACGGTCTGCTCGAATAACTGAATGCTGCAGTCTATGATGGCCCGAACCCCACGTTCTTTCAGGGTCTGCAGCCGGTCGGGCGAAATCGTCGAGGTCAGCACGACCTTCCCTTCCAGCTCGTCTGGACCATATCGCTCCAGCTGGTGGTAAGACGCGATGATGGCGTCCGCATCCCGTACCGCTTTCTTCAGCAGGGATCGGTTGAACCGCCTTGCGGGCGCCAACGACGGCAAGTGGTCTTCGGGACCGACTCGCAGCACCGGGTGACTGCCCGCCGCATACAACTCCAGGGCACGCAGTGAATGCAGGAGGCCAGGAGCGCCGAACTGGAGAACCGGATCGGCAAAGGACAGGTTCTGGGTGAACTCCCCCATGACGGACGCCAGGCGGTAGTTAGCTGCGCCCGACAGGAACAACACCTTTGCGTTGTTGAAGAAATTGCCGAGCTCATGCTGGGCGGAGCGCAACGACCACTCCTGTACGATCTCCCGAAGTCGCACGCCGGTACTCACCAGGGTATCACCTGCCAGTTTTTCGAGCCTGGCGGTGTCGCGCTGATGAAAATAGCGGGTTCCGACAGAGTAGTGGTCGTGCACCAAACCGAGCCCGATGGCATCGACCTTGTCCCGCCACTCGATGACGAGCTTTTCGGCTGCCTTGAAATCGTTATCCGTGCCAATACGCACGACTTCGAAATCGTGGCCGAGGAATTTGGCCCTGAAGTTACAGTCGAGGCTGAAGGGACCCAGGCTAATGCTGGCGATCTTTTTCATAGGTGCTTCTCCCGCCCTCTGAAAACCAAGTGCCTAAGTTACAGGCTTCCTGTCGCCGGAACCAGTGGCCATATAGGTGAGCGACCGGCGAAGCGTTGGCGCCGCTCGTGCCACCTCGTGTCAACCACGCGTCAACGAGCAAAAAGAAAGGCACCTAGCCCATTCGCCAAGTGCCCGACTTCGTTGGTTGCGGGGCCCGGATTTGAACCGACGACCTTCGGGTTATGAGTTCAAGAAGTCCGGTTTTCGCGACGAACACAACTGACCGAAAACAAACACAAACCTCAATCATGACCGGGACTTGCCCGCATCGTCGTGTTCACGGTTCATCACGTCACATCATCTGATTTCACACGGCTAACGCACCGTCAGGTCACCGAGAGGCTCTCGTCGACCAAAATGGGTTCATACTCGAGGACGATCGGGCCGGTCGCGCGGCCTGGGAGATGGAGGCTGCTATGACGGGCGTGATGTGGAGATGGTTTGGAGCGTTTGCATTGCTGGCCGTTCCTCTCATGGGATGCCGGGGCTCGACGACTGAAGGGACGGTTGGCGGTGCGGGCTCGGGCGGCGCTGAGGGTTCCACCGCCACCGCCACCGCCACCGCCACGGACCATCGCGACAGCATCCCCATCCCGGATCCGGTCTTCAAAGGCAAAATCGGAAAGACGTACGAAGACTCAACGCCCGACTACCCCGAGCCGGTCAAAGCGCCGAAAGACGCGCCGAACGTCCTCATCGTTCTCCTCGACGACGTTGGTTTTGGCATGACATCGACGTTCGGCGGCCCCGTGCCGACGCCGAGTCTCGACAAACTCGCAAGGGAAGGCGTGTCCTACACGCGCTTTCATACGACGGCGTTGTGCAGTCCGACACGAGCCGCGCTTCTCACTGGCCGCAACCACCATAGTGTCGGCACCGGGGTCATCATCGAGATGGCCACGGGGTACCCTGGGTACACCGGCATCATCCCCAAGAGCACGGCCACCATCGCGGAGATCCTACGGGACAACGGCTACGCCACCGCGATGTTCGGGAAGGCGCACAACACGCCCGAGAGGGAAATCAGTCCCGCAGGACCATTCGACAACTGGCCCACTGGCCAGGGCTTCGACTATTTCTATGGCTTCAATCAGGGTGAGACCAATCAGTATTACCCGACGCTCTATCGCGGCACGACGCCAGTGGCCCAGCCCAGGACGCCAGAACAGGGCTACCATTTCACCGCCGACATGACGGATGAAGCCATCGCATGGATCGGAAACGAGCAAGCGGCCGACCCGGATAAGCCGTGGTTCGTCTATTTCAGCACTCCCGGTGTTCATGCCCCGCACCAGGTCGGTAAAGAGTGGCGCGACAGGTTTAGAGGCAAGTTCGACCATGGATGGGACGAGCAGCGCGAGCGTACGTACGCGAAGCAGCTCGAGTCGGGGATCATCCCCGAGGGGACGAAACTCACGCCTAGACCGGAGGAAATTCCCGCGTGGGACGATCAATCGCTCGACGCGAAGAAAGTCTACACGCGGTTAATGGAGAACTATGCGGGGTACATGGCCTATACCGACCACGAGGTCGGGCGCCTCATCGACAGCCTCGAAGCGTCTGGACAGCTCGATGACACGTTGGTGATGTACGTCGTCGGCGACAACGGCGCCAGTGCAGAGGGCGGACTCGAGGGCACGTTCAGTGAGCTCGCAAGCCTCCTCGGTGTCCAGCTCGGCCTGCAAAGCATGATCAACCGAATCGACGAGATCGGAGGTCCGACGAGCGAGCCGCACGTCCCAGTGGGTTGGGCGTGGGCAATGGATGCACCGTTCCAGTGGACCAAGCAGATAGCATCGCACTTCGGGGGCACGCGCAATCCTCTGGTCGTTCATTGGCCCGCTGGCATCGACGCCAAGGGCGAGCGTCGTACCCAGTTCCATCACGTGATCGACATCGTCCCGACGATACTCGAGGCCGCCCACATCCCTGCGCCAACCAAGGTGAACGGATTTCAGCAGAAGCCAATCGAAGGCGTGTCTTTGCTGTACTCGTTCGACGACACCAACGCAGAGGGCCGACGAACGACGCAGTACTTCGAGATGCTCACGAATCGCGCGATCTATGACCAGGGTTGGGTCGCCGCAAGCCGCTTCGGCGTTCCGTGGCAGACCGCCGGCCGAGAGGGGGACTTCCTCGATGCCCCGTGGGAGCTCTACAACGTCGCCGAAGATTTCAGTGAGGCGGTGGATCTCGCAGCGAAACACCCCGATAAGCTCGAGACGTTGAAGGCGACCTTCGACGAGCAGGCCAAAGCGTTCAACGTTTACCCGCTCGACTCGCGGATGTCGGAGCGCATGGATCCGAAACTCCGATCCACGGCTGAACCGAAAACGAGCTGGACCTATCACGGGAACGCCGTGTGGCTCCCGGAGCCGATCGGGCCGCAGTTGTTCCCGCGAGCTCACACGATCGTCGCCGATCTCACCATTCCGAAAGGCGGGGCCGAAGGCGTAGTCACCTGTGCGGGTGGGTTCTCGGCGGGCTGGTCACTCTACGTCAAAGATGGCAAGCCCAATTTCCGCTACACGTTCTTCGACGTTGCCGACGTCAACGTCCGCGGCACCGTCTCCATGCCCGAGGGCGAGGTCACCCTCAAGACCGAGTTCACACCCGACGGTTCCAAGGAAGGCGGCGGCACGATCAAGCTGTTCGTCAACGACGCCCCTGCCGGCGAAGGCAAGCTCATCCGCACATCTTTTCGACACGGCTTAGAACCGTTCGAGGTGGGGCGCGACTCGATCACGGCGATCGACCCGGCGTACAAGAACCAGGGGCAGTTCCCCTTCACCGGCGAGATCGAGCAGGTCACGTTCGACATCACGAAGTGACGCAGCGAGGACTCGAGCCACGGCGTGATCTGCACGACGGAGTCCTCTGGCCTGCAAGTGAAGACCTCCTTCGCCATCGCCTAGTGTACGGGGATTGCGTAAAGCGGTCTTCCTTGAGTGTACGCCGCCATGCAGATGTCCCGATCTGTCACAATGCCGATGACGCGATCGTCATTCCCGCTCGCGCTACCTTGCGTCTGGAGTCTCCTACCCCGACACTCGGCAAGGAGACCCCCGTGAAACGACAGCGATAGACCGAAGAGCAGATCATCGGCATCTTGAAGTTACACCGGCTACCTTCGGGCTATGCGCCCGCAAAGTCGCGTCGCAGTCGCGTATTCACGATCGAAAAGCCCAGCGTTTTGCGCGATTCGTGCACCCCTCAGATGACGGATTGCACTCCGCCGTGACACCTATGGCACCGTCAAGGCACCGAGCCAAAAAGAAAGGCACTCAACGTAATCGCTAAGTGCCTGACTTCCTTAGTTGCGGGGGCCCATTACGCACAGCGTTGTCCGGTGGAATTCAGGATGCCGATGGACGCGGTGATTGCTGCGTGATGATAACCACGTCGCCATGTGAACGCCCGGTCAACGGGCGGATGCCCCACGGCCGAACGCGGACAATTCCCTCATTTGCGGGTACCAAGAGAATCGAGTATCCCCCGGGGTCCTGAGCGCGAACACGGACCGGCATGCTGATACGATCGATTCTTTCTTTGTTGCTCGCGCTCGTCGTGATGCTTGAGGCTGGGACGGAAGTTGCCCGTGCCGAGAAACCGGCGGAAAAGCCGAACATCCTGCTGATCGTCGGCGACGACATCGGCTTCGGCGACCTCGGAATCAGTGGGTCGGTCACCAGAACGCCCAACCTGGAACGCCTGGCCAAAGAGGGCGTGACGCTCACCAACTTCCACGCGTCCCCCGTCTGCTCGGTCACCAGGGGAATGCTTCTGACCGGCAACGACTCGATCGACATCGGTCTTGGAGCATTCGATTATGCGCTCTACCCGCCCGCCGAGGGCAAGCCTGGATACGAGTCCTACTTGACACGCACGACTGTGACCGTCGCGGAGCTGCTACAAGACGCCGGGTACCGAACATACGTGGTAGGCAAGTGGCACCTCGGTGGTACGGAGCATGGGGGGCAAGGTCCTCGCCAATGGGGCTTCGAACGCAGCTACGGGATCTACACGGGTGGCTCGAACCATTGGAACCAGGGCGTGTTCCACGTGAACCTCAACGACCCCGAAGTCGCCGCACAGGTCAAAGCGGGCATCATACCGAAAGAGCCGTTCTACGAGGACGGTCAAGAGGTCGAGCGCCCAACAGGGATCTACTCGGACGACCTTTATACGTCCAAGATGCTCGAATACCTGGAGCAAGGACGGAAGTCGGGCCAGCCTTTCTTCGCCTACCTCGCCTACACGACGGCACACGCACCAGTGCAGGCACCCGACTTCTTGATCGACAAGTATGTCGAGCACTACCTCGAGCTCGGCTACGAGGGCCTGAAGCGCGCTCGCTTCGAATCACAAAAGGTGCACGGGATCATTCCCAAGGATGCCCCCTACCCGTCGACGGCCGACAACGACTTGCTTCGGCCGTGGTCGGAGCTGAGCGATGCGGAAAAGCGTCGGGAAGCGCGCATGATGGCGACCTATTCGGCCATGATGGAATCCCAGGACTACCACATCGGCATCCTCTTGAACTACCTCGACGAGACCGGTCAGCGCGACGACACGCTCGTCATCTACATGTCGGACAACGGACCCGAGGGCTTGAGCGACCACGGCGAGCTCAGTAATCCTGAGTTCGCCAAATGGATCGAGCAGAGCTTCAGCCAGGACGACGCCGACATCGGCCGTGGCGATGCGTTTGCCTTCATCGGCACCGATTGGGCATCCGCCTCCACGGGCGGCCTGCAGTGGTGGAAGTGGTTCATCGGTGAAGGGGGCGTCCGTGTTCCGATCATCATCAGTCCGCCCAAAGGACGTCCCTTCGCGCACGCGGCGGAAAAGACAAACGAGGTAGCCAGCGTCAAAGACGTGCCGATGACGATCCTCGACTATGCCGGCGTGCCGCGTCCGAAGTCCCGCTACGAGGGGCGCGAGATCGCACCACCATCTGGCATCTCCATGCGCGGCTTTCTCGAAGGGCAGGCACCCCGTCCTCGCACGGAACAGCAATGGTTTGCCTTCGAGCTCTTCGGCAACAGCTACGTCGTGGCGGGCGACTACAAAGCCATCCGCGTGCGAACCGGGATGTATGGCGATGGAAAGTGGCACCTCTACGACATCAAGAAGGATCCCGGAGAGACTCGCACGCTCGATGCCGAACAACGCAGGCGTCTCAAGCGAATGATCCACACGTATGACAAGTACGCGAAGGACAAGGGCATCGTCCCGGTCGCCGACGCATGGAATCCATGGCACGGCTTCCCTGAGGATGCGCAAAAGAACTGACGTCCAGATGATTAGAACGGAGCGTTTCGCGACATGAACTCGACCCCGGATCCAATCGGCTTCTTCGGCAAGCTCAACGCCAGCGTGCTGCTTACCGTCACCCCCGAGTACGGCGAGCTCAAAGCCGTACGCCGCCCTGGCGCCGGGCGCGCGGAAGCCCGGGAGACGCATTTCGCGATCCAGCCTGAGTATCGCGACATCGGCGGCGTCAAGGTGCGTTATGCCGAAGGAGGTAAGCAAGACGGGCCGGTCGTGCTGCTCTTGTCGCCACTCCCTCAAAGCATCCTCTGCTACGACCCGATCTGGACCAAGCTCGGCGAACACTGCCGCCTGATTGCGCTCGACCTTCCGGGTTTCGGGCGAAGTGAAGGCGGCCTCGAGTTCATGAGCTTCGAAGCCCAAAGCCGGTTCCTGCATGAGTTCATCCAGACGCTAAGCCTGAAGCAAGTGCATCTCGTCGGACCCGATGTTGGCATGGCCGCTGCGCTTCACTACGTGATCCACCAGGATCACGATGCAGCCAGCCTGTTGATCGGCGACGGTCCCGGCATCGTGCCTAGTATGAACGGCAGCATCATCAACAAAGCCGTGGATTCGGGGTTCTGGCGCATGATGTTCCAGATCACCGGCGCCAAAGCATTCGTCGAGGGTGGGTATCGACTTGCCTGCGTCAACTACGTGCCGAGCGCCGACGAAGTCGCGGATTACGTAGCGTCTTACGACGGACGCATCGGACCGATTACCCGCTGGTTCAAGACGTATCCCGAGAACCTTGCGACGGTGGACCCGCACCTCGCCGCCCTCGACCTGCCCGTCCAGCTCTTCTGGGGCGATCTCGACGTATTCTTGCTACTCGACAACGCCCATCGACTGCATGAACGCCTCCCGCGCAGTCAGCTTCGAGTGTTCGAGCGCTGCGGCCACTTCTCCTACCAAGACCAGCCCGAGGAGTTTGCGAAAATGATCCTCGACTGGGTCGGCGGCGGATATAGGGGCGTTTGAGCGGTAGCGCGACGACCTTGAACTTGGGTGATGTCGCCCACGCGTCACCGCGCAAAGAGAAAGGCCGGCTCGAAGAGAGCCGGCCTTGACCATGGTTGCGGGGGCCCGATACGCGCAGCGTTGTCCGGTGGAGCTTGGGGTGCCGATGGAGGTGGTGATCGCGGCGTAGCTGCTCGAAGACAAAAGGCGAAGATTGCTCATGAACGGGTTCAGGTCGCCTTCTCCGGAAATAGACCTGGCATCCAGCGGGACGCGAGCTCCGCCGGGAACGCGATGTGGAGAGGTGAGCGTGGGCCCTGGGACATGAGCACTCGGCGTTCTGTCAGCGCTGCAACGACGCGCCGTGCCTGACGGTCGCTGACGCCAAGTACGTCTGCGACTTCGCCGCGTGGAAGCTCTCCTCGGAAGAGCACGGCTTCAAGGACGCTTCCCGCCCTCTCCGGGATCTCACCGAGGCGGATCTCCTCCTCTGCCCACAGCAGGATACGCGCGCGCAGCCGGTTTGGTTCGACCAGCCGTTCCATGAAGGAGATCTGGTCAAGACAGGTCTCGAGGAAGAACTGCGTGAAGCCGGCAAGGGCTTCTTCGCTCAAATGGCCGCGCCCATCCAGGTCGTTGCGGCGCTCGAGATCGCAGGCGGCAAGATGGCTCTTGTAGTCAGCCACTCGTCTGGCAAAGCCTCTTGCCACCGACCAGACACCGCCGGTATCGAGCGCTTCAAGGAGCGTGGCGTGTGAGACGAGTCTTGCCACGCGGCCATTGCCATCAAGGAATGGGTGGATCCATAGCAGCCTATGATGGGCTGCGGCGGCACCCAGGATCGTGCCTGCCCTACCCGCGTTCGAATAAACCTCGTCGAAGCGGTCTAGGAAACGAGGCACGGCCCCGGGGCTGATGGCAACGTGGCGGCCGACTGTGACGTCCCTGTTGCGTAGCTCACCGGGAACGACCTTGATGCGCTCTTTCGTGTCGAGGTCCTCGACCCAAAGCAGATCTTCGGGCAAACCTTCACAGAAGCGTCGATGGATCTCGCAGATCCCGTCTGCCGAGAACTCTTTTCCATGTAGGCCCCCACCCTCGTCGATCCACTGCTGCACCGCGATGTGGGCCTTGGCTTCAAGCTGCAGGTTGCGCGTCTTGGGCTCAGCGCTGTAGTCGTTGTTCAACGCCCGTTCGATATCGACGGGATGCGTATCGTGGCCTTCGATCAGGTTGCTGTAGTAGCAGTTCATGGCCCGAACGAGGTCGGCCAGTGGCTTGAGAACGCCCTCGGGCAGGCTGCGCCGAAACCCCGCCGAGCGGGAGGCGAGCTCAACGCCGAGGTCATCGAGTCGAGCCTTGCGCGGCGAGCCGTCGGGTACGAGCATCGGCTCTATCAGTCCGATCGGTTCACCTCGATCTACGGCCGGCTTGATGTCCGCATCAATGTCCGCTTTAGATTTCCCCATAAATGCACTTATAACATGCGATTAGCTCGTCTTGGAACAGCTCTTTGGCCGCTAGTATGTCCGCTTCGACGGCCGCTGGGGAGGGGAGGCTATTTGAGCAGAACTACCGACCAAAAGGAGCTTGTTGACCAGTCCCTGTCCACCTGTGCCTTCTCAAAACCTCGTCGACCGCGCGATCATTGACGTTTCCGCGCTTCGCGGCAAGGTCGCCTATCCCGATGCTTCACTTGCGGCACGCCCTACTCGCGACTGCGCGATCGAGCTTGAAGTCGCACCGCGAGCTTGTTCTAGAAAACCTCGCTTTGCGACAACAGCTGGCCGTCCTGAAGCACAGAACCAAACGCCCTAAGCTGACCAACGCGGACCGCGCTTTCTGGGTTCTGCTATCGCGCCTGTGGACAGACTGGCAAGACGCCCTGATCCTCGTGAAGCCCGAGACCGTGATCCGCTGGCACCGCAAGGGCTTCAAGCTCTATTGGACCTGGAAGAGCCGAAATCGAGGCGGTCGTCCACGTGTCGACGTAGAGATCCGAACGCTCATCCGTCGAATGGCCCGCGAGAACCCAACTTGGGGAGCGCCTCGCATCCACGGCGAGTTGCTCATGCTCGGCTTCGAGGTCTCCGAAGCTACGGTGTCGCGGTACATGCCCCGTCGGGCAAAGCCGCCGTCGCAGACCTGGCGTTCGTTTCTCCGGAACCATGTCCATGACCTTGTTTCCATCGACTTCTTTGTCGTGCCGACGGCCACATTTCGCATCCTGTACGTGTTCCTCGTGCTCGAGCACGAGCGGAGGCGCATCGTGCACTTCAACGTCACCCAGGGTCCATCAGCGCAGTGGACAGGGCAGCAATTGGTCAACGCCTTCCCCTATGATTCGGCGCCGAAGTACCTGATCCGGGACCGAGACAAGATTTATGGCGCGGCCTTCGTTGGCCGCGCGCGTGCGATGGGAATCGAACAGGTCCTAACCGCACCTCGGTCTCCGTGGCAGAATCCCTACTGCGAGCGCGTGATCGGGACCCTTCGGCGGGAGTGCATCGACCGCGTCATCGTCGTGGGAGAACAGCACCTGCGACGCATCCTACGGAGATACCTCGAGTACTATCACAGCTCCCGAACCCACCTCGCGCTCGACAAGGACGCTCCAGAGCTGCGCAAGCGCGAGTCCACCGACGAAGGGAAGGTCATCGCCCTGCCGATGGTCGGCGGGCTGCATCATCGCTACACGCGACGAGTTGCAGCCTGAGCGAGAGTTTCGGTCCCACACGGCGTCGCGCGCGAGCCTGAGTTGCGCGCGCTGCGCGACGCTAAGACGCATGGCTCGCCTGACTGCCGCGCTTCGAGCCTTCGGCAACGCAGGTGAGAGCTCGAACTGCCTCGGTTTGCTCGCCTTCGCGGACATGGCGGCTGTGACCGTGCGACGGATGAGGTTGTGAGGAACGACAGCCGGATTTGATGCGGTTGTGCGAGTGCGCGGCGGAGTGGACATCAGTACACGGAGCTGCACGAGCACGTTCGCACTGAATCCGGCACAAAACGGGAAAAGGCCGGCTCGAAGAGAGCCGGCCTTGACCATGGTTGCGGGGGCCGGATTTGAACCGACGACCTTCGGGTTATGAGTTCAAGAACCCGGTTTCCAAGCACCAACACAAGCAATCGAAATCCCTAGGAAAACTCAATGAAGGCCAGGCATTAGTTCCTTCGCCATGTTCACGGGTCGTCACCTCATATCATTCGATCTCAGATCGTTAAGGCACCCTCGTGTCACCGGGCTCGTTTCGATGCCGTCACCGGGTACGCCTGAACGGAACAAAACGCAGAGCTCTGACGTGCGCAGCACGAAAAGGCGCCTTCTGCCTCCGGAGCCCGATCGGCGATCGCGTTTTCCCCGCGTTTTTCAGGGTTTCGCGATTCCAGCGAGTGTGCCGTAGCGCGCGAAAGTGTTCGGTTTCGCGCTCATGGGATTAGTAATCCCACCCGAGGTCGTGCACCTGGCGTGGGCCGTATTCGAGGACAACCGCGCTACCGAGCGCGAGGTCAAGCTCGGTGGCTGGTTGCTCCTGAGCACACTCCGCGAGAATCGTGAGGGTTGACGAAGGACCAAAAAAACGCGCCAAGCTCCAATCGGGTCCGAGCTGGACGAGACTCGACTCCGCGCGCCTCAGAATGCTCGCCCGGAAGGCTATTCAGACGATCTTGCATCCTGGCACCGGGCGCCACGCCCTCTTCTTCGCCAAGGCACAATCTATCCCATTCATGAAACATTGGACGGGAGTACGATAGGCGCAGGAGAATCGGATGACGGAAACGAAAGCCGCGAGGCAACCCTTCGCTGACCCCCGCGCGGAAGACATCGCACTCGATGCCCGCTCGCTCTTCAATGTCGAAGGCAAGATAGCGATCGTCACGGGAGGGTCGAGAGGGCTCGGGCTGATGATGGCGCAAGGGCTCGCTGCAAACGGAGGCAAGGTCTACGTGTGTTCGCGGAAGGCCGAAGCGTGCAACGAAGCAGCAGCTGCCCTGAACGATCGCTATGGTGATGGGTGCGCCGTCTCTCTTCCCGGGGACCTTTCTACTCTGGAGGGCGTCGAGGCCTTCGTCGCCGCGTTCCGGGCGCGGGAGGATGCCCTCCACATCCTCGTGAACAATGCGGGCGCGACCTACGGTGCACCTTTCGACGAGTATCCAGACGACGCCTGGGAAAAAGTGATGAACTTGAACGTCCGCCACGTTTTCAATTTGGTGCGCCTCCTCCGACCCCAACTCCAAGCGGGGGCATCGGAAGGAGATCCGGCGCGCGTCGTGAATATCGCGTCGATCGATGGGATCCGCGCCATACAGACCGCGGGCCCGACCGCGGCTTTTGCCTACACGACGAGCAAGGGCGCTTTGGTCCACATGACCAAGGCGCTCTGCCGCGCTTTAAGCCGCGATCACATCACGGTGAACTGCATCGCGCCGGGCGTCTTTCCCTCGAAGATGACGAAGTTCATGCTAGCCGAAGAAAACATGCGAAAGTCGATCGAGGCGCAAAACCCGCTCGGTCGCAGCGGCCGGACCGCCGACATCGCCGCGACGCTCCTGTACCTCACATCTCCAGGAGGCGCGTATACGAACGGCGCGATCATTCCTCTCGATGGTGGAGGGCACCTTCACCGAGACTTTGTCCTGACAAAACGCATCCTCCCCTTTCACTTCAGACGGCGAATTCTTTTTCGAGCTCCGACTTTCGAATCTTGCCCGCCGGCGTCTTGGGAATGCGCTTGGTGAATCTGAAAGCCCGCGGCAAGTTGTACCCGTAGAGCCCCTGCTCTTTGCAGTGTGCGAGGATCTCCGCCTCGTCCATGCTTTCTCCGTTCATCGTCTCGATGAATGCGCCGGGGACTTCGCCGAGATCCTCGTCGGGCACCTTCACGACCGCAGCATCGAAAATGTTCGGGTGTGTTTTGAGGACTTCTTCGATCTGCGGCGGGAAAACGTTGACACCACCGCTGATGATCATGTCTTTGCTGCGCGACACGAGGTAGAGAAAGCCGTCGTCGCTCAGATAGCCGAGGCAGCCGTCGTCGTACCAATACACTCCGTCGACCTCCACGAAGGCGCGATCCATCTCGTCGGAGTTGCCGTAATGAATGCGGTACATGCGAAAGTTGCGAACGAGCACGTGACCGATCTCCCCAGGTGCGCACCAACGACCTTCTTCCGGATCATAGATGCGGCACTCACTCCCGGCAGGCCTACCCACGCTCTTGTAGCGCTCGGCGTCTTCTTCGTAGTCCTCCGGTCGCAGGACGGAGATTAGCGTCGCCTCACTCGAGCCATAGTACTCGTTGAAGACGTTGCGACTAGCGCCCTGTTGTTTGAAGAGTGCGTTGATCTCGCGCTTCACGTGCTCCGGGCATGGCGCAGCCGCGCAAAGAAGGACTTGCATGCTCGAGAGGTCGGCTTTCCGTTTGACCTCGTCCGGGAGTGCGAGAATGCGCTCGAGCATGGTCGGCACGACGAAGGTGTAGTTCACGCCTTCAGCTTCGATGAGCCACAAGAACTCTTCGGCGTCGAACTTGTCCATGGTGACGAGTGTGCTCCCAAAGAACAGCGTGATGACGGCGATCTGCGGGCCCGAGTGATAGAGCGGCCCGGGGATGAGCGTAACGACGTTGCGGTCGATCGACCAGATTCCGAGGCGGGCGATACCTCGGAGCAGCTCGCGCCTTAGACGCTTTCGATCGGCGTCATCCATTCCTTTTGTCCGCTCGGACGGTATCCCGTCCTCGCCAGCGTCGACGATGAACTTCGGCACACCCGTCGAGCCACCACTAAAGGGCATGTACGGTAACCCAAAGCCTCCGGGCGGCAATCTGGGCCGACTACGCCCACGCACCTCTTGGAGGGTCGAGTAACCCTCCGGAAGCCCGCCGCCCTGCGTCGCGACGAAAAGCGACACCGAGGCCAGCTGCGGCTCGATCTCGCGGACCGTTGCGAGCAGCTCCCTCGAGAAGACGAGCACCTTGGGCTCGGCGCCGTTGATGCACTTGACGAGCTCGTCGGGACGCAGATGCGTGTTGAGCATTGGCATCTTCAAGCCGCTGAGCATGCACGCAAGCATCGTGTCGAACCATGCCTGCTCATTTCGAAGAAGCGTGCCTACTCGATCACCGGGCCGCAGGCCGAGCTCGTGAAGACCGCTCGCGAGACGAAGAGCGCGATCGGTGAGCTCAGCAAAAGACGCCCGTCCATCTGGGCAGACGATTGCTGCCCGGCTTCCAAGTCGCCGCCACAGCGCGGGGAGCAAGTGGCGAAGGAACGCTTCCCTCTGGCCGGATGCCGCAAAAAGGGAGTGCATCATGCTCGCGAGGACGTTCGACAAACCCAACGAAGAGATCGGCTTGGCCAATAGATATCGGAGATCTCGTCCGTTCGAACGCCTGATCCTTCTGCTTCATTGCCAACTCGAAACCACTTCTTAGAGCTCAGCGTAGCGCTCTACCACGTAGCGAAGCGCGAAATCCATCAGCGCACGCACGCGTCGAGGCGGGTTCCGCGTTTGATGGAGAATGTGGTAGGGGCGCGTCTCGGTCACGGAAGGCAGAATGGGCACGAGCTCACCCTTCGAAAGCGGTTCGTAGACCACGGCCCGCGAAAGAAACGCGATGCCGAGTCCGTCGATGGCGGCGCGGCACAACATGTCGACATCGGTAGTCGAAATGAGCGGCTGGACGGGCTGCCAGTCGCCCTTCTTCAGCGGCCAACGAGCTTCCCGTTCGTCGTCGTTCATGCGGTGGAGAATCGCATGCGCGCTCAGCTGCGATGGTCTCGTGGGCGTGCCGTGCTCCTCGAGGTAGTCGGGCGAAGCCACGCAAAGCGCATTCGTGGTCAGGATTCGCCGAGCGATCCACTGGGAGTCGGGTAACCTTCCCTCGACGAGCGCGATATCGAGATCGTCGCGCACGAGGTCGACGCGTCGATCGGTGACGACGAGCTCTGCCCGGATGTCCGGCAATTCTTGATGCAACTTGCGCAGGAAGGAGACCCCGAAACCGCGGCCAAGCCCAACCGGCGTTGCGGCGCGCACCCGCCCCACCGGCCTGTCCTCGCCGCATACGACTTCTTCCAAAAGGTGAGCCATATCGCGTAGATGCGGTGAAGCGCCGTCGCGGAGTCGTCTGCCCTCCTCGGTGAGACGAACATGTCGCGTCGTGCGTTCGAGCAACCGACACCCGAGCGTTTCCTCGAGGGCCGCGATGCGTCGACTCACCGTCGAGCGCGGCATGGACAAGGCGCGAGATGCGGCCGCGAAGCTTCCCAGGTCGGCAACCCGCAGGAAAACCGCGAGATCGTCCAATGGCATCATGCCGTTCACGGGATAGACAATACCACGCCGGGCCATTGATGGACTAGTCCGATCGACGGACGATGGGTGTAATATCGGCGACGGGGTCGCGTGCAACCAGCCAAGCCACATCACTCAAATCCGCCCACGATACAGGAACCGGCCGCAGCGCTCTCCTTGCCGCACCGACAGATTCACCACGACCTGCGAAGCGCGTTCGATGCCGGGAAGACGCGCTCTTACGAATGGCGTCAACGCCAGCTTACGGCCATCCTGAAATTTCTCTACAGGGAGCGCTCGACGGTTCAGAGTGCGCTGCACGCAGACCTCGGAAAGTCCCGCAGCGATGCCGACGCCGAGGCGATGACGGTCGCACTGGAAGTCATCACGGCGAAGCGTCGCCTCAAGGGCTGGATGCGCGATCGCAAAGTGGGCACGCCGCTGATGCTAGCGCCCGCAAGCAGCTATGTGCGCCGCGAGCCGCTCGGCGTCGTTCTGATTTTTGGTGCCTGGAACTACCCCCTACACATCTCGCTCATCCCCCTCGTGGGCGCGCTCGCGGCGGGGAACGCGGTCGTTCTCAAGCCCTCCGAGCTGGCGCCAGCAACCTCGGAGCTCCTGGCGACGAAGCTCACGACGTACGTCGATGGTGAGGCGGTCCGCGTGGTCGAAGGGGGCGCGGACGTGGCCGAAGAGCTTCTGCGCTTGCGCTTCGACCACATTTTCTACACAGGCAACGGTGTCATCGCTAGCCGCGTGATGAAGGCCGCCGCAGACCACCTGACGCCCGTCACCCTCGAGCTAGGTGGCAAGTCACCTGCCATCGTCGACAAAACAGCAGATATCGCGGTAACCGCCCGGCGCCTCGCTTTCGCCAAGTGGACCAACGCCGGCCAAACCTGCGTCGCCCCTGACTACGTGCTCGTAGACAAGTCGGTCGAGAGCGATCTGGTGCGCGCTTTGCAGCAGAACATCACGGACTTCTACGGCCCGGACCCCAAGGCCGGCCGTGGGTTCGCAAGGATCGTGAACGAGCGCCATGTCACGCGCCTTCTCAGCCTCATGCAGTCGGGAACAATCGTCACGGGCGGCGAAGTGGACCTCGCCGAGCGCTACGTAGCTCCTACGATCATAACTGAGGTGTCGGGCGAAGACCCCGTGATGCGCGAGGAGATCTTCGGTCCGATCTTCCCCATACTCTCCGTGTCCTCGATCCACGAAGCGATCGCCTTCGTCAACGAGCGCCCCAAGCCCCTGGCACTCTACGTCTTCACGAAGGACCGCTCCGCAGAGCGAGCGATTCTCGACGGGACGAGCTCGGGTGGGGTGTGCGTCAACCACGCGGGCCTTCACTTGCTGAATCCCAAGCTGCCTTTCGGCGGGATCGGAGAAAGCGGGATGGGCGCTTACCACGGCGAAGCCTCTTTCGACACCTTCAGCCAGCGGAGGTCCGTTCTGAAGAAGCCCTTCTTCTTCGACCCGTCGTTTCTCTATCCAAAATTCCGAGAAGGCTCCAAGCGGAAGAAGCAACGATGACCACATCGAGTGAAAAGACGTCCTCGTCGTCGGGAAAGACTCTGGTAACCGGAGGCGCCGGCTTCATCGGCTCGCGGGTGGTGCGTCGCTTGCTCGATGAGGAACGAGACGTTCGTGTGCTGATCCTGCCGGGCGAGGACACGCGCAATCTGGCCGGTCTCGACGTGGAGATCGTGGAGGGCGACGTCACCGACCCCGACTCGCTCAAGAAGGTCGTCAACGGCTGCTCACGCGTGTTTCACCTGGCCGCGATCTACTCCGACTGGCTTCCGCGCCCGGAGAAGATGTACGAAGTCAACTGCATCGGTTCGTTGAACATCCTTTGGGAGTCGCTGCGAAACGACGTGGAGAAGGTGGTTTACACATCCTCCGTCGTCGCCTTGGGACCGGCCCGAGAAGGGCTTGCGACCGAAGAAACGGTGTTCACGGCGTGGCCGACGAACATGGAATACGCACGCTCGAAATGGCTGTCGGAGCAGGAGGCACGAACGTTCTGCAACAACGGCCTCGACGTCAGCTTCTGTTGCCCCGGTATGCCCTACGGCGCCGGCGACATCGGCCCCACTCCTACGGGGAAGTTCCTGCTCACAGCCGCCAAGACGATGCCGAAGATCCTTCCCGACAACTACATGTCCGTGGTCGACGTCGACGACGTGGCCCGCGGCCATTTGCTTGCCGAGAAGAAGGGGCGAAACGGTGAAAGCTACATCCTGACAGGCGAGAACATCCTCATCAGCGAGTTCCTGCAAGCGATTGCCAGCCTCGTCGGCAAGGAGGTAAAACCCCTTCGTTTTTCACCAAAGCTCATGCACGTCCTCGCCCCGATTGGTGACTACCTCGAACAGCGCGCCTACAAGATCAAGAAACGACCGCCGGTGACGGGAGGTGCGATGCGCTACGCAGCCCTCAATTTCCGCTACGACAACCGGAAGGCCCGCGAGGAGCTCGGGATGGTCTTCACACCGATGCGAACGGCGCTCGCCAAGTCCTTCGATTGGTTCATTCGCGAGGGATACATCAAGGATCAAGGTTTCATCTCAGCCTTCGAGAAGCACGGCGCAAAGGAGCTCGCGAACACGAGGGTCGACTTGGCATCGAACCAACCCTCGGTGCACGCTCGGGTATGAGCGGTCGATGAATGAAACGAGTGTAGAGCCGCGCCCTTACCGAAAGTACGAGTGCGTCATCTGTGGTCACATCTACGACGAGGCGGAGGGGGATCCCGATTCGGGTCTGCCGCCAGGTACGCGCTTTGAAGACATCCCGGACGATTGGGAGTGTCCGGTCTGTGGCGTCAGCAAGAAAGACTACGAGGAGCTCACCGAATAGGTCTCAAACGATTCGGCTCTCTTTGTCACCCCAGTAGCGGTCTTTCAACAGACGCTTGTAGAGTTTCCCGGTCGGTAAGCGTGGCAACTCACTCGCGAAGTCGATCGAACGCGGGCATTTGAAGCTCGCGAGGCGCTCCCGCGCGTATGCGAGCAGCTCCTCGCAAAGGGCCTCGTCGGCTTCCAGCCCCTCCACCGGCTCGACAACGGCCTTCACCTCCTCGCCGAACTCGGGATGCGGGACGCCGATGACTGCGACGTCCTGCACCTTCGGGTGCATCATCAGCTCGTTCTCGATCTCTTGCGGATAGATGTTGACGCCGCCCGAGACGATCATGAACGACGAACGATCGGTGAGATAGAGGTAACCTTCGTCGTCGAGGTAGCCGATGTCTCCGAGCGCTGTCCATCCCTCATGTTTCGGATGACACGCGTCGCGCGTCTTCTCGGGATCCTTGTGGTAGGCGAACGGGACCCGGGGCTGTTCAAAGTAGATGATGCCCGGCTCGCCCGTTGGGAGCCCCCTCCCCTCCTCGTCACAGATGTGAAGCTTCCCGATGTAGGCTCGACCGACGGTGCCTGGATGTGCCAGCCACTCTTGCGGTGCAACGTAGGTCATCCCGTTCATCTCGGTGCCGCCGTAATACTCGTGAAGAATGGGTCCCCACCAATCGATCATTTTCGCCTTGAGCTCGCGCGGGCACGGGGCCGCCGAGTGGACCGCGACCCGGTGATGGGAGAGATCGAAGCGACGCCGATCCGCCTCGGAGAGCTTCAGCATCCGGGTGAACATCGTCGGAACCCACTGGCTGTGCGTCACGTGGTACGCCTCGAGCAGCCGCAACGCTTCGAGCGCATCGAAGCGCTCCATCATCACGACCGTCCCCCCGAGCGATTGCGTGCCCGTGCAGAAACCAATCGGCGCCGAGTGGTACATGGGTGCCGGAGAGAGATAAACGCTGTCCGAGCCCATCTTGAAGAAGGTCGTGAGAAAGTGGTTTAGCGAGATGCCACTCGACACGGACTTCTTGGTGAGCGGCCGTGCAATACCCTTGGGCCTCCCAGTCGTGCCCGAGCTGTAGAGCATGAACTCGCCGAGCGGCTCCTCGGCGAGAGGCCGCGCTTCGTGTGCCTCGACGGCCGTCGCGTAGTCCTCGAAGCGCTCAGACGCGCCGTCGGGCGGGCCGTCGACCACGAGGAAACGTTCACACGAAGTCGCAATATCAGGCACCATGGATGCCGCTTCGTGCACCGCGCGAGACGATACGAGCACCTTCGCGTCGCAATCGTCGACGATATAGCCGGCCTCTGGCCCCGTGAGGTAGCGGTTCACGGGGGTCAGGTACAACCCGGAACGGAGCGCGGCCCAGGCGACCTCGAAATAGCGGAGATGATTCTCGAGGAATACGGCGATATGATCGCCACGACGCAGGCCCTGTTCCCAGAGTAGCTGAGCAAGCTGATTCGAGCGCGCGTCGAGCTCGGCATAAGTTAGGGCCTCACCGCTCCGCGCGTTGATCACGGCAGCTTTGTGAGGGGTGCGTTCCGCGTGAAATCCCGGATACATGGCAGGTCAACCTCCTTTCTCGGCGTTGACCTCACCTTTCGTTCGCTTTGACGTGCGCCCTTCGGGCTCGGCTACGCGCGCCCAGCCATCACCGAAGGGCTCATCGCGATCGCGCAGGGTCTGTTTGAGGCCTTTCTCTCTCATAGTGCGAACGGAGTTGCCCACGGCCCGGGCTTGATGCGCGCGCGCGTCGTTCTCGGCAGCCAACCGCTGGAGCACCTGGGCACCCATCAGCTCGAGCCCGAGATTGGTAATCCGTTTGTTGGCGGCGAGGAGGTCGGGGTCGATCAGGCTGAGCCGATCGGCGAGGCCTTCGACTTCCGTCTCGAGGTCGGGCGCGGGTACGGATTTCATCACGAGCCCGATCCGCGCCGCATCCTCTCCGGTGATCGAATCCCCGGTGAGTTGAAGCCGCTTGGCCCATTGCGGCCCGCAGTTGTAGAGCCAGAGGTTGTTCGGCAAAGCGCCCATGCTCCGTGCCGCTGGAAAGCCGATCCGCGCGTCCCTCGCCGCGATCAGCATGTCGCACGCGAGCGCCAGACCCGTCCCGCCGGCTAGGCAGTTCCCATGAATCTGCGCGATCGAGGGTTTGTGCATCTCCCAGAGCGCACGGATGCGGCGATTGCACCGCTCGATATGCCAGAGGTCGTCGTCGTGGGTGCGTCCCCCTCGACGCCGCGGGCCGCGACCATGCCCCGGGAGCTCGGCCAGGTCGTAGCCCGCACAAAACGAACGCCCTTCCCCTTTGAGGATCAGGCAATGGACCTCAGTGTCATCATCGGCCTGCCAGCACGCGTGCTCGAGCTCTTCGAGCATGCGCTCAGTGATGGCGTTGTGGACATCGGGGCGCGCTAAGGTGATGCGCGCTCGGCCCTCCTCGACCTGGTACCGAATGTGCTCGTAGCCCTCGCCGAGCCCGTCGGTCACGAGGGCCTCAACTCGTTCAGCAGCTGCCGTGTTGTCGTGGAGGAACTTCTTCTGATCGGCGAGCGAGATACCCTCGAGCTCTTCGAAGATGTCCCTGGGCTGCTCGAGCCCCTCCATATGAGGCCAATCCGAGCCAAAGATGACCTGGTCTGCTCCCATGTACTCGATCACCTCGCGCGTGTCGTCTTCCCAGAAGGGATTGATCCACACGTGCGTCTTGAAGAGCTCCACCGGGTCTTCCCCGTAGTAGTGGGGCATCCTGATCTTCGAGCTTTCGAGCTTCCTGAAGAGATCGCGCAGGAACGCAGAGCCGTTCTCGATCGAAGCGATACGTAAATTCGGGAAGCGCTCGAAGAGCTTGTCGTAGGCCAGCGTGATGAGGAAATCGTAGATGGCGCGCTCCGGGATCATGTTGGCGACCGAGGGTTTGTTGCCGCCGCCGAGAGCCGCCTCCGTTGAATGTCCGCCGTAACCGTTTGCGTGATAAGGGTTACTCCCGGCATGGGCGACAACGGTGATGCCTGCCTCGTTCACGCGCGCCCAGAACGGGTCAAACTGCGGATCGCAGGCGGAGCGCAGCCCAAGGGGCGTGCGGACAGGAGACGGGCGCATCACGACGACGCGAGCGCCCCGCTCGAGCGCCCATTCGAGCTCCTCACAAGCCCAGTCGACGTCCGCCAGGGTGATATATGGGGCGCAGAAAAGCTTCCCCTTGTACGCAAGACTCCAGTCTTCGTCGAGCCAGCGATTGAAGGCTCGAGTCGTCAGTACACAGCGCCTCCGTGTCCTTGCTGAACGCCTCCTCATAGAGGACACCAGCAGTTGGGAAGATCCACACGCTGGAAAGCCCCTGTTCTTCGGCGCGCTCGACCCGCACGTCGCGGTCCATGTACTCCGGGGGCATCGGTTCGAGTGAGGAACGAATCAACTCCGCGAAGCTCTTCCCCTCCGGATTGCCTCTGTAGTAGGGGCGGAGCGCACCAGGCTTCGAGATGGGATTGAAGGTCGGATTGCCCACCATGTAGCTGACCTTGCCGCCCACCATGTGATAGCGCTTCTTGCCTATCTGAACCCACTGGACGCATCGATGACGCATGCGCGGTGGAACGTGGCGCGTGAATGCGTCCTCCGCCTCGTAGAGGTGGTTGTCGCAATCGAATAGCGGTCCGTCGTACACATCCATTTCGTCACTCCTCGCTCTCATCCGATGCACTGATGGACAAGTTGCTCAATGCAGGCAGCCCAGCAAATCTAGTATCATAGTTATTCGATCGTCAAGCCACTCCGACTTCATCGTCGCTCCTCCTCCTCATCCGCTCGAATCGCGCCACACGATGGGCTCTTCGAGCACGTGAGGACAGCATCGTTCCATATTGCGTAACGCGGCGCCGACCATCTGTTCCGTAGCGGCCCGCGCCTCCTCGGGCTCCCCTCGCTCGATGGCGCGCAAGATCTTTTCCATGGCCGGGAGCGCCGACCGCCGTTGCTTCGCATCGAGCTCGACGTCCGCCCGTTCCGACATCCGGTGCAAAGCGCTGACCAAGAGACCGAGAACCGTATTTCGCGAGGCATCGGCGACGAGCTCTTGAAAGCGCCGGAGCTCATTCGCGAGGGCGTCCCAATCTTCGACGGCCGTACGCATTCTTTCGACGGAGCCCTGTAGCGCGAGAATCTGCAAATTGGTCGCGTTTTCCGCTGCCTGAGCTGCGAGGACAGGGAATATCGCCTTCCGAGCCTCGAGGACGCAGCGAAAAGAAGCATCGGCAAATTGGAGCTGAAGGGAGAGCACGCTCGCGATGTGCTCCGGGCCAGGCACGCTCACGACCGGCCCCCCGCCCGGGCCTGCCTTGATCCGGAGCGCCCCTTGGAGCTCGAGAAAGCGTAGTGCCTCCCGCACGGTCGCCCGGGATACGCCCAGCCTTTCGACCATCCGCTGCTCCGAATCGAGCTTCGCACCAGGACGAAGCTTCCCGCGCTGGATCTCTTCTGCGATGCGGCCCGCCGTTCTCACCGCGGCCCGCTCGGTTTTGCCGTTCGCCGCATCAGCACGTGGAGCGCGTCGTTTCGTCGTCGCACCCAAGTCTACGGCGCTCCTCGGATTATGTCTTGATAGAACCATTGCCATAACCTGTATCATAGTTATCCGCACGAGACCAACTCGAGGCATTCCTCGGAGAAGATACGGCCACATGTCTATTGCGATCGCCGAAGCACACCGAGAGCTCGCCCGCATCGCCCGAGATTTCTTGTCCGCCAAGGGAGCTAGGAACGAGGCGCGAGCGCTGCTCGACGCGCCCGTCGATCGTCTTCCCTCGTTTTGGAACGAGATGGCCGAGCTGGGATGGTTGGGATTACACGTCTCGGAATCTCACGGGGGCCAGGGTTTCGCTTTGGCCGAGTTGGCGGTGGTCTTGGAAGAGCTCGGGCGTGCGGTGGCGCCCGGCCCTTTCCTTCCGACGACGCTCGCCTCGGCGCTGATCTTCGAAAAGGGAGACGAGACACTCGCGAGCGCGCTCCTCCCGCGCCTCGTCGACGGCTCCACGGTGGCCGCCGTGGGCTCTGGGCGGCGATTTGGTTCTCGACAATGATGGAACGCTCACAGGCTCGGGAGGTCTCGTTCTCAGTGGGGAGCTCGCTCAGCTCTTCGTGCTGCCCGCGGGAAACGACGTGGTGATCGTCGATCGGGATCAAGCCGGACTCGCGGTCGACAACGTGCTGAACCTGGATCCGAGCCGGCGCGTCACCGCGGTCCGGGCCGAACGCGTTGACATTCCGCACGACCGCGTGCTTTCCGGCGCCCGCCCTGCGCTCACGCGCCTAGCGCGCGCCCTCGGCGCTGCCGAGGCCAGCGGCGGCGCGCATGCCTGCACGGAAATGGCTACCGAGTACGCGAAGGTGCGCAAGCAGTTCGGGCGAGCGATCGGAAGCTTCCAGGCGGTCAAGCATCATTGCGCAAATATGCTCGTCGCAGCGGAACAAATCACTGCCGGCGCGTGGGGCGCCACCCGCGGCGATCTCTCGGTTGAGGAGGCGGAGTTCGCGGCGGCGGTTGCCGCTTGCCTTGCGCTTCCGAACTACACGTTCTGCGCCGAGGTGAACATCCAGGTGCACGGCGGCATCGGATTCACCTGGGAGCACGACGCCCATCTCTACCTGCGAAGGGCAACGGCCCTTTCGGCGCTGATCGGCCCGGTCGACCAAGCCCGCGAGGAGGTCACCCAACTAAAGGGCGAAGGTATCGAAACTCCGCTTTCGATCGCGTTACCCCCGGAGGCCGAATCGATTCGCCCACGGGTGCGGGCCTTCGTGGAAACGCTTCGCTCGGTCCCCGACGACGAGAAACGCCGCACGCTCGCCGAGTCGGGATACCTCGTGCCCCACTGGCCGAAGCCCTTCGGCCTCGACGCGGGGCCCATCGAACAGCTCGTGATCGAAGAAGAATTCGCTGGCGTCGAGCGTCCGAACCTAGGCATCACGGGCTGGAACACGCTCACGATCCTTCAGCATGGCACGCCCGCGCAAGTCGACCGCTATGTGGGCGCGAGTCTCGCGGGCGAGATCGAGTTCTGCCAGCTCTTCAGCGAACCAGGGGCCGGCTCAGACGCGGCGGCCGTCAGCACGCGCGGCGTCAAGGTGGACGGCGGCTGGCGAGTGACTGGCCAGAAAGTCTGGACCAGCGGAGCGCACCTGTCTAGTCGTGGTTTTGCAACCGTGCGAACGAACCCAAGTGCCAGCAAGCACCGTGGGATCACCATGATGATCATCGATATGAAAGCACCTGGCGTGGAGGTCCGCCCCATACGCCAGATCTCGGGTTTCTCGCATTTCAACGAAGTCTTTCTCGAAGACGTCTTTGTTCCGGACGAAGACGTGGTCGGGCCGGTCGATGACGGGTGGGCCGTCGCGCGCACCACCCTAGGCAACGAGCGGGTCTCAATCGGACGCGACGGAGGAGGCGGCCTCGGCCGCATGCCGAACCTCGTGAAGCTCATGAACAAGCACTGCCCGGGCGACGTTGGCGTGGCCCGTGATGTGGGTGCCAGCCTGGCCGACTCCGAATCGACCAAGCTGCTCAATCTGCGGAGCGTCGTCCGCGCGGTCGCGGGGCGGGAGCCGGGCGCCGAGGGCAACGTAACGAAGCTCCTGGGCTCGGAAATTGCTCAGCGAAGCATGCGCCTCGCGGCTCGCATCGGAGGGTGGCGCGCTGCGGGCGGCAGCCCAAAAGACGCTCGATTCGGTCTGGGCGTGCTCACCGCGCCCAGCATGACCATCGGCGGCGGCACCTCGGAGATCGCGCGAAACCAAATCGCCGAGCGGATCCTCGGACTTCCGCGGGATCCTCTCATCAAATGATCCGTACCCGACACGCTTATCTCGGAGGTGCACTCACAGCAACCGTGCTTTGTCTGACGCCGAGCAAGGCGCTGGGGAACGCCTCGGACGACGTGTTCGGCGTAGGCGCGCGCTCGATGGCCATGGCGGGCACCGGTACCGCGGCCGCTCGCGACTACAGCGCGACCTACTACAACCCGCCAATCTGACTCTATGCAAACGCCGTCAGCTGAGCGTGACTGCGTTTCACGTCTTCTACGACATCGGAACCGACGTCGACGTGTCGCAGCTACCGAGCGTCGACGATCCCTTCAACCCAGGCGAGACGATCACCGACCCAGAGCTGGCCCCCATCGAGCCCGAGAATCGAACGAGGATCCAGCTCGGTGCCTGCCTCCCACTGCCTGCGAACCTAGCGATTGGACTGAACCTCGGATTTGGAGTTCAAACCACCGCCTCCGCAAACCCCAACACGGTTGCCGAGAACCCCCGGTACTACACATACGGCGAGGAAATGGACACGCTGACGATACAGACGGCGCTCGCGTATCGACCGATTCCGCAGTTGGCGATCGGGCTGGGGGCCACCGTGCTCTTGGACGTGCAGTCAGGCGCTACGCTCACGTTCGACATTCTCTCGACCGATCCCGCCGACGCAGCAGCGATCATACGAGCCGACCTGACGCCGCGGATCGCGCCCATCGTGGGAATATACGCGAACCCCATCGACGAGCTGGAGCTCGGACTGACCTTCCGAGGTAAGCTGGATTCGAACTTCACGGTTCCCGCTTTCATATCCGCTGCGTCCGGGCCGCTCGCGATCGAGGTCGCGCTTACCGCCGAGGGCCGCATTTGGTACAGCCCGAATCAGCTTTCCTTTGGCATTGCAGGACATCCCAATCGACTCCTTCTGCTGACCGCGGACGTCACTTGGTACCAAACCTCCAAGGCCCCGGGACCGTACGCCACGGTCACCGTAGTCGGGGAGGTGCTCGGCAACGAGCTAGTCTTCCCTCCGCAAGAGGACTACGCTTTTCGGGACATCTTCGTCCCCCGGTTCGGAATCGAGTACACACTGCTCGATCGTGATGCGCTCGCGCTGCGAGGCGGTTACATGTTTCGACCGTCCACCACGGCGGTGCCCGGGACGTCCGAAGGCTGCCAGGCTGCCGCGGCAGATCCGAACCAACCTGCTTGCCGCGCGAACCTTCTCGACAACCCCAGCCACTGGATTTCGGTTGGCGCGGGCTACACGTTTCGCCTCGGCCGCGCGCCCAAGGCGGAATACGAAGCTGCCGCGCTGACCGTCGAAGACACCCGCCCCGAGCTCACCATCGACGCGTACTTCCGGGTGGGGCTCTTCAAGGAACGCCAGGTGTCTCGGACCGAGCCAGTCGACGAGGTGCCCTATCTTCGCGACTACCGCTACGGCGGCCAGACGTATGACCTCGGCGGGACGGTGACGCTCGCATGGAAATAGCGCCTTGGAATAGACTATGAGCGGCCGTATCGACGGAGGTAAACCAAGCTTCATGCGCAAACTGTGTAACGCCACTTTGTGTCTGTTCCTCGCTTGCGCATGCGCTTGCGACACGGTGAGATTGGCTGCCGATTCCTCCGCCGAGCTGTTCGCCCGCGCGCAACCCGCGTTCGAGCAGTACTTCGACTACGAGACCGCAGGGAAAGCGGCGCCGGCCGGCATCATCCAACTCGAGGGGATCCTTCGGATTGTCCCGGAAAACGAACGCATTCTATTGATGACGATCGGTGCGTATCTCGGCTACGGCGTGGGGTGGATCGAAGATCGGCTCGAGGAGGCAGATGCAGCAGACGACTTCGAGCAGATGGTCCATCTGCGGGGCCGCTTGCGACTGATGTACACCCGGGCTTGGGACCTTGGAAAACACGCCCTGCGGCTTCGAGCAGATGGGTTCGATGACGCCGTGGCAGGCGGGGTCGACTCCCTGAGCAGTTGGTTGGAGAAGAACTTCGACCAGCCCGAAGACGCCGAGATTCTTCTTTTCGCGGCACAAGCCTGGGCTGCAAAGATCATCCAAAGCCTGAACGACATCGACTCCGTTGCGGATTTCCCGCTCGCAAAGGTGGTCCTCGAACGCTCGGTCGAGCTCGATCCGAGCTTCTACTTCATGCAGGGAAAGATGTTCCTGGCGTTGGTTGCCGCGCAGCAATTTCCGCCTGACATGGAGAAATCGCGGAAGCTCTTCGATGAAGTCCTCAGCACGAACAGAGCGGCGATCGCTGATCGTGCAGGTCAGCATGGCTCGATATTACGCCGTTGCGATCGGCGATTACGCGCTCTTCAAGAGCTTGCTAGAGGAAGTCCTCGCGGCGGGAGACGTTCTGCCAGAGGCTCGCCTCACCAACGTGGTCGCGCGCCGCCGGGCCGAACGCTACTTACGGTTGGCGCATCTGTTCTTCAGCAACGTGGAGGAGACTCGTCCTTGATTCGTAATGTAATTCCACTGACGCTCGTGCTGTTCCTGTCGTTCTTGGTGCGCGGGTCCGCGCCGATTCCGGCGTACGCTGAAGCAACGACGACGCTTCGGGTCGCGACGCTTCTACCTCCGGGTTCGGCGTACAACGACATCCTGCGAGCGTGGAATCGCACCCTCAAGAAGGAGACCGACAACCGAGTCCAGCTTCGGTTCTATACGGGTGGCAGCCAGGGAGACGAACGGGACTTCGTTCGAAAGATGCGCGTTGGACAGATGGACGCCGCCATCGTGACGACGACGGGCCTCGGCATCCTGGTGCGCCCGGTGTTGGTGTTGACACTGCCCGGCTTGATCGAGAGCTACGATCAACTCGACCGGGCTCGCGCGGCGCTCGAACGACCGTTTCTCCGATCTGTTTCGGAGAAGCGGCGTCGAGCTGCTCAGCGTGGGCGGACGCGGGAAAGGCTCGGATTTTCTCGGCTCACGAGTTCGCGGCTCCGGGCGATATCAAGTCCCTGAGGCCTTGGGCGTGGAAGGACGACCCAATCTTCGCGCACTACCTGAAGGTGATTGGCGCGAACCCGGTGCGGCTCGGTCTCAACGAGGTGTACGCCGGGTCTGCAGACCCGAATGGTGGACACCGTGCCGTGCTCGGCGGTCGCGGCAATCGCGCTTCAGTGGTTCACCAAGCTCAAGTACATGGCCAAGCAGAACTACAGCATCGTCGTCGGAGCGATTATCGTCGAGCAGAAGAAGTTCGACGCGCTTTCCAAAGAAGATCAGCAAGCCCTCCGCGATACTGCCCACAAGATGACCGGCGCATTCCAACCCATGACGCGCCGGGACGATGGGCAAGCATATCAATCACTGCTGAAACGCGGCATCATCGAGGTCGATCTAGACGCCCACAAAGCCGCCTGGGACGACGCCGCAAGCCAAACGCGCGCTCAACTCACCGGGCTCGTCTACAGCAAGAGCCTCCTGCAAGAAGTCGAGCGCGTGGTGCAGGGCAAGTAGACCTCCGCGCAGGGCACCGTCAGGCCTGAGAAACCTTGCAGCGCATCGGCAGGTGCTTGACGCCTCCCACGAAGTTGGACGCCAGATACTCGACGTCGCCGGTAAGCTCGAGGGACTCCGCGTCGAGACGCGGAATGAGCTCTTCGAGGAACACCTTCATCTCGAGCCTGGCGAGCGCCGCCCCCAGGCAGAAATGCTCCCCGACTCCGAACCTGAGGTGCGGGTTCGGGCGGCGGTCCACCCGGAAAGAGAAGGGATCCTCGAACACCTCCTCGTCCCGATTCGCGGATCCGTAGAACAGGCAGACGGATTGGCCGGCCTTGATGGTTTGGCCGCGAAGCTCGTAATCCTCGACAGCGGTGCGGCCAAACTGGCTCACTGGGCTCGTCCAGCGGACCATCTCCTCGATAGCCGACTCCGCCAGTGTCGGATTCTGCTTGAGCTTGCGAAGCTCCTCCGGGTTCTGAATCAGCGCAAGCATGCCGCCACTCATCGCGGTGCGGGTGGTCTCGTGTCCGGCCGTGAGGATGACGATGTAGTAGCCGAACTGGAAGAGGGGGGAGATGGGCTCACCGTTGATCTCAGCGTTGGCGATGACGGTGGCGAGGTCGTCGGTGGGATTCTCCCGTCGCGACTGGGCGAGCTTCCCGAAGTACTCGATCGCGTCGCGAATCAAGAGCATCAGGCTCTGCAGGCCGTCTTCCGCCTTCCGGAACTCCGGGTCGTCGGACCCGAACGTGGTGTTGGCAAGCTCGATCAGGAATTTCTCGTCCGAGTCGGGGAGCCCGAAGAGGTGCGTGATCAGCCGCACGGGGTGAATGGCCGCGACGTCGAAGACGAAGTCGCCCTCCCAGGTGTCCGAGGAGGCCATCATCCCAACGAGCTGCTCGGCGGATCGACGCATGCGTTCTTCGAGCTTGCGAATGTTGCGCGGGACGAACCACGGTCGGACGATGTTTCGATAGTCGCGATGCTGCGGAGGGTCCATGTTGAGCAGCGTCCGGATCGGGTTTTGGTTGACCCACTGCTCCATGTCTCTGCTCTGGACGAAGGGGCGCGGCTCGTTAAGGAACTTGTCGGGCTGCGTTGAGATCTCCTTCACGTCCGCGTGCTTGCTGATGGCCCAGAACGGATCGATATCGTCCGGCTCCAGCCACGTCAGCGTAGGCTCGGCACGAAGCTGGGTGTAGAGGTCATGCGGGAACCCGCTCTTCGCGGCACGCTCGGGATTCAGGATCTCGTTGGCGACTTCCTCTTTGTCCACGTGCTGAGAATGCACCCGACCTTCTGATCCACCAAGGGCACGTTGGTGCACAACCCATCCCGCCAGTGGGACAAAAGCCCGAGCGACGGAGGCCGGTTGTCTAGGTATGCTAGGCGGCCGACCCGGTTTCCCAGGAGCAGATTATGCGCGCGGTTTCAGTTTCACACCCCGGTGGCCTTGACAAGCTCACAGTGGTGGACGCCGAGACCCGTGCGCCTGAATGCGGTGAGGTACAAGTGCGCTGGCACGCCACCTCGCTGAACTTCCATGACTACATGGTCGCGGCCGGTTTGATTCCGGTGGCGGATGGCCGGATTCCGATGTCTGACGGCGCGGGCGAGATCGTTGGCGTTGGCGATAGTGTGCACGAGTGGAAGGCGGGCGACAAGGTCATGTCGACGTTCTTTCCACATTGGCGTGGAGGCGCGCCGAGCTTTAAGAAGCTGCGGCTGGTTGCCGGCGATACTTCGGATGGCTTTGCGACGCAACAGTCATGCGTCGCGGCCAATACCGTAACGGGTATTCCGGCCGGCTATAGCTACGCCGAAGCCGCGACATTGCCGTGTGCGGCGTTGACCGCATGGCGCGCGCTGGTGGTCGAGGGTGGTTTGAAGGCGGGCGACAGCGTTCTAATCCAGGGGAGCGGCGGCATGTCGACTTTTGGCCTGCAGATTGCCAAGGCGGCTGGAGCGACCGTGTTCGCGACATCGTCGTCGGAAGACAAGATGGCGCGATTGAAAGCGATGGGTGCGGATTTCGTAGTCAACTACAAGGAAGACGAGAATTGGGGCAAGACCGTCTTCAAGCTCGCCGGCGGCGGTGTCGATCACGTGCTTGATGTTGGTGGTGGCGCGACGATCAGGCAGTCAACTGAAGCGGTCGCAATTGGCGGCAGTATCGTGCTGATCGGAATACTCGGTGGCCGTACTGGCGAGATCGTTTTTCCGAAGTATTTCTTCAAGCAGGTGCACATGAAAGGCATCGCCGTGGGGAGTCACGCGATGCAACGAGACATGGTGCGCGCGATCGATGCGACTGGCATGAAGCCCGTCATCGACAGGCGCTTCGCGCTTGATGAGCTCGGTGCCGCGTTCAAGTATCAACTGTCAGGCGAACACTTCGGCAAGATTGTCGTCGAATACTAGCGCGAGTCTGTACGTGCTAAAGTGCTCTGCTCAAGTTTAAATCAGTGGCGCCGGCCCGTCGATTCCCGACCGCTCCGGCGGTGGACTTCGCGAATCCGAGCCCGCAGGGTACGCTCGGAGGCGGTGGAAGCTATGACACGTGTGCAGCGACGAATGCTCCTGGGACTCGGCGGCTTGGTGCTCGCGGGGTGCGCGAAGGACGACGGAGGCGAGGCCCGCTTCGACTGCGTCGTCGACCAGCCCTTTCCCTACCCCGACACCAGCTACGTCGGCGTCCACGGCAACCGCGCGAACAACGACTTCATCCCGTGCGACACCGCCACGGCTTACGGCGAGGCCTGGAGCGCGCTTGAGGCGGGGGGAGCGGCCCAGCCCAACACCTTCAGCCCCGACGGGACGGTCACCTACGCGACCACGACCCCCGGTGGCGCGGGGGGCTGCACGGTCCACGCGCTGGACGTCGACCGCGGCGAGGTGCTGTGGTGTGCCTCGATCCCCCAGGCCTACCGCTCCTCGGTCGAGGTCGACGAGGACGGGAACCTCTTCGTGACGGCCGAGTCGGAGGTCGTCTCCCTCGACCCCGACGGCACCGAGCGCTGGGTGACCGCGCTGCCCCAGATGGCGGGCGTGGGCCCGGTCGGCGGCATCGGGCTGCACTTCGACGCGAACGGGCACGTGGCCACCGTCGACGACGGCGGGACGGTCCACCTGCTCCGGCGGAGCGACGGCGAACTGCTGGCGAGCTTCTCGATCCCCGACGCCTTCGGCCTGGTCCCTCCGGCGAGCGTGACGGGCGACCTCGACTTAGCCAGTCTGCTCCCGGAGGCAGTGGCAGCCGACTTCGAGCTGCTCGCCGGCGACGACGTCGACCAGTTCCTCGCAGTGTTCGCCGGCGGGGGCAGCTTCAGCGACAACACCCTGGGCGTGGGCCCCGATGGCCACCTCTACGTGATTGGCGGCGGGCTCACGCCCGAGACGGGCGCGCTCGTGCAGGTCCGGGTCGGCGGCAGCGCCGACGCCCCGACCCTCTCGGCGGGCTGGCGCCTCGACACCGTCGGCGGGAGCGCGACCAGCCCCTCGATCAGCCCCGATGGCCGGTTCGTCTCCGTTGGAGACGGCTCCTCGCTCACGTCCTTCCTCGCGCCTCGGGGGGCCGGCGCGCGGATCCGGGTGGTCGACATCGCCGCCTGCGACGACAACACCGACGGCGATCCGGAGCCCGGGATCTGCCTGGAGAAGCACGCGGTGCCCTTCGCCTCCGGACCGTCCCTCGGGAGCATGCCGATGCTCGACGGCGAGGTGCACTACGCCTGGGAGGTCCAGGTCGCCTTCCTCCTCGACAACACGCTGCCCGACGTCCGCGCCTTCCGGGGCAGCGAGACCTCCTGGGAGACGTTCCTTCCCGGCGACCGGCAGTGGACGGCGGTGCTCACGGTCACCAACAACCACATCATCGGGACCGCGACCCGCCTGACTCCGTCGACCGAGTCCATCCTCACCGTGCCGCTGCCCGCGACCGCGACCAGCGAGCTCATCGTGATCGACCGGAGCGATGGCGAGCTCGTGTTCACCGCACCGGTTTCGGACGACGCGACCTCCACGGTGACCGTCGGCCCCGACGGGTCGCTCTACGTGAACAAGCTCGGTCTGGTGCACGGCCTCGCCGTGGACACGCCGTTGGTCGGTGGGCTCACCCGGTTCGAGCCGATCGAGTAGGCGCTCGACGGCCGAACCGGCTGACGGGCTACCCCAGCAGTCGGTCCAGGCGGGCGCGCAGCGGGCTGCTCCCGTCGCCCAATCCGCGATCGCGTTTTGCCCAATGGATGTTGCAGCGTCCTCTGCTGCACTCCCAAGGTCTCGACGCTTCCGACCATAGTCTGGTCGACCGGTGGCTCGAACCCATCGGCGACAAAAGACATCTTCGAACTGAGATTCGATGCCCGCTGCAGAAAGAAGACTTCAAGCACGTCTACCGTGACGCCTGAAACCATCCAAAACCATCCGGCTCTCCTCCCTGTGCCTTGTCTCGGAGAAGAGCCGAGTTGTCACCCCTGTCCTGGGATTTCACACAATGCGATGGGTTGCGGGGGCCCGATACGCACAGCGTTGTCCGGTGGAGTTCGGAGTACCGATGGAGGTGGTGATTGCCGCATAGCTGGTTCTCGAAAAACACTCCGTCTTCGTCACGGGGCTATTCCCAATAACATGTTTCGGAGAACGCGGTTGACTCCTCGGGGCAAGCCGCGTCTTCGTCATCTCCGTCGGCATCGCATGAGAGCTGTGCGTTCCCGATACAAACGACCAAGTCGACAAAACGTTCTGCGCACGCGGGACCGCGGTCGTGTTGATAAATCTCGGCTTGAGCGATGAGATCCGCCTGACACTCCGCAACCGCTTCGTCTCGCTCGGCCTCGAAACGCGCTACTTCGCAGCCGACCCACCAGTCGCACGTCACCTGCGCGGGCTCTAACGCTTCGGGAACGGAGATGTCAGGCGCCTCCGTTGTCAGCTGGCACGCATCGTCCGGCGCGAAGCAGCGTTCCTCGGAGCACGAGCCCGTCTCCGCCAGGCAGTCAAGCTCCGACAGGAGCGCCGCGAAGCACACGTCTGGTTCTTCGCTGAATCGCGCCCACGTCAAGGTGTCATACCGCAGGTAGAACTCGCACTCCGGATGCGAGTAGTCGGTGCACTGGGTCTCACCACAAAGCCGGAGCACCACGTCAGATAGCGCGGCGATATCGAACTCATCTCCGAGCCCTATCAGCGACGATCCCGATGACCCACTGCAAGACGCAAGGACAAGCGCTGCCCCGAGAGCACACCTCGAGGCCCCAAAAGCCGAGTGCAATCGAGCGGCCATTAGAATGCACCACGTACTACCAAGGAGCCGGGACCCACCCTGAATTCGAGCCGGGCGTATCCTTGACTGGAAACATCGCCATTGAACGCGTCGTCGTCGTGCTGCCTGAGCGTCCGAGCGCGGATCAACATTGGCATTCCGATACCAACACCAGCGGCCAGACCCCCCGCCAAAATCGCGAAGCCCTTATTCTGTTTGAACATTTCATCGTCGCCGCAACCAAGGGACCCGCCGCAGTCAGCGGAAATTGCCATCCCCATTCCGGTTGCTGTGAGGACAGCGCCAACACCGATCATTGACCAACCCGCTATATTCAACCGCTGATAGCGTTCCAAGCCCTCAGCTCGAGCGTCGGGAGACGCCAACAGAACCGTGGCGATGGCAAGGGCACTCGCAAATTCCTTGAATCCGCTCATGGGTCATCCGGGGTTTCCGCATCGTACTGAGCCTCGATCTCTTCGGTCCAGTCATCCGGCAGCATTGCCATATCGTAGAGCGGATCATCTTGGTCATCGTCCGAGTAGGTGGCCACGATCCCGGACTTGGGTCCGATGTCCCTAGGAACGTAGGTCTCGATGGTGTTCCTCGAGCCGACTTTCTGTTTGATCATCGCCGCCATTGTAAATGGTGAAATACAGTCATCAAAGGACTTGTTCCGGATGCCACAGGGACAGGAAATGACCCGCGCTGGAAACCTTGAAAACTGATTGAGCCGAAGTGGGCAGGAAGAATGTCTTGGCACCGCCTCGTGTCTTCCCCCACGAGCGGTAGTCTGATCCTCCCCGCAGCCGCATGCGTCGCGCCTCCGCGACCTTGTCGGGAAAGCTCGGCGAGGCTGTCATGGCCATGCTACTATTGATGTGATCGTGCCCATAATTGACGTTGTGTTCATTCTGATGCTGGGTGCCTTGCTGCTCGGTGGAGTTCTCGTCGCACTCCGACTGGCTAAGAGACGAGCCTACAAGACGCTAGCAACGATTGGACTTCTACTGTTCGGGGCCGTCGTGTTGACTCTGCGGCCAGTTTGCTATCCCTTTACCGATGCGGAAGTTGCTGAATTCTCTCCGCCTATCGAGGAGCGGCACGAAACCAATTTCTACGGTCTGAGAACTTTCCAGCAGCGCGACGGGCAATGGTACGGTTGTAAGATGGCATTTGAATATTGGCTCTTCTTCTAACGTCGCGATCAACGGGCCACGAACACCAAGCATGGCTGCCACTAGCCCGCATCTGACCAGTGGGTTCCGGTTCCGAGTACCGCTCCCATGGCCAACTTGGCGGACACCCTCATTGGATTCTCGATGGCCCTGATAGGGTTGCCCGTCGTCGTGGCCGCACCCGTGCACTTCGGGACCAGCGCGATCATCGTCCCATTCTCCAGGTCGAGTATTCGCGTTTCCGGGCCAGTAGCCCGATTTGCTTACCGCAACTCAAGCGACCCGGGAACTCCGGCGACTCCTGAGCAACGTCACGGGGCTCAGAATCTGCCGATGATCGCGAGCGCCGAATCTGTGATGTTACGGATCAAGCCGGACGTTTTTCACTAGGATAACTTCTCCCGCAGAGCTTCATACGGCGTTTTGCCGCCGTGCGCACCGTGAGGTCGGTCAAAGTTGTAGAAGCGTTCCCACACGGCCAGCTTCTTGTTGAGATCCACGTCGTCGCGATAGGTGAGCAGCTGGTAGAATTCGTCCTTATCGGTTCGGTGTGACCGCTCGACTTTGCCGTTGAGCTGAGGCGTTCGCGGTTTGATGTAGACGTGTTCCATGCCCAGGTCCGCCACGTGCCAGTGGAACAGCGCCTGGAACTCGTGGCCACGGTCGGTCCGGATGGTTCGTATCCGAAACGGAAACTTCTCGACCACGTAGTTGATTAAGTCGATGGCGTTGGCCTGCGTGTGGCGGCGGTAGATCTTGAGCGCACGGACCCGCGTGGCGTCATCGATGGCCGTTACTGATAGCGTCGCACTGCCATGTCCTTCTTCCGCTTCAGCGTCAGGAACTTCACGTCTACCTGCACGTGATGGCCGGGAACCTGCTTCTGGTAGCGATGCGTATGGACGGCACGCCGTCCCACCCGGTTCGGAAGTCGGTTGAGGCCATGCCGCTTGCAGACCCGATAGACGGTCGCGTCGGACGTCCTGATGCCGTGGTAGCGCTGCAGGTACCAGACGATACGAATCGGCCCCATGTGGCAGGTCCGGCGCAGGTGCAGGATCTTCTCAACCACCTCGTCCGGCGTCTTGTGCGGATGGTTGTGCGGGCCGCATCTGCGGCTTCTGAGCCCCTCCTCACCGAGCTCGCGATATCTGTCCCTCCACAGGTAGAAGGTCGATCTTGCAACCCCGAAGTATCGGCAGGTCTTGTTGATGTTCCCGATGCGCTCCGCATGCTCGAGAATTCGCTTCTTCCGATAAATCTCTCGTTCTTCGTGGGTCATTCAGACCTCCTTGGCCATCCTCTACTCCGCGGATGACAAGATGGTCCGACTCGATCTGAAATTTCACAGAGGACACATCCGCAACAACGGTCTGCCCGGATGGCTCATCCTGCGCCGAGGCCTCGACAAGCTCCTGTCGATCCAACGCGGATGGATTCTCGCCCGTGCCGGGCCAGTACACGACGAGATGTGATCAATGATCAGGCCGCCCCCCCCATGTGCTTCCCGTATCGAGTACCAAGACCACGGCACGCGAAGGCTGCGCAGCATCCTGTGCACGTCCGGATGACACCATGAGGAGCGTTGTTGCCAAGATCACATGGTGAAATAGTGTTGCTGTGCGCATACGGTCGCGGACGCTATCACGAAGCTCGCTTGGGGCGTTCGATGTTTTGAACGACGATCGACATCGTGCTTCCTGTCGTTCAAGATGATGTGACGGGGAGCGCAGTATGCGGAGAGGAACTCGTCGACCACAGGCGTCGGGGTGGATGGGTGTAGCGGCGGCTTGGCTGATTGGGTTGTCGGTACACGGCTGCGACCCAAAACCTGTGCCCGAGGCGGATCCCGAAGAAGAGGCGGAGGCGACTTTGATCAGGCCCGAGTTGACGTCCTCACATACTCCTCCGGAGCGTAGAGCCCCGCATGGCGACCCTACCCCAATGCCTCGGGTCGGTGTGGACTGCAGAGAGCGCGTTGACAAACGGGCTTGCTGGAAGGGCGGATATCTTCTTGATGACTGCGCGAGTTGCCATATGTACCCCCGTCTCAACCTGAGGAGGGCGCCTACATTCAAGGGTCTGCTCGGCCGCAAACGGATCTTCATGTCGGGGCAGTCTTTGATCGCGGATGAGGCCTACATTCGCCGATCGATCGAAGACCATGGCTCCACTGAAGAGTATGTCCGAGGCTTCGAGGACAGCGTGTACTGGAATCACCCGAACGAGCGCGAGCGGGACTACACTCGAAAACGAGAACTCCGGAGGTGGGCATTCTCGATGGGTAAGGAGTTCCTTTCGCCCGAGGAAGTCGACGCAGTGCTCATGCACGTGATGGCGATTGCGCGTCGACCGTTGCCCTACGGCCGGCTGACCTACGAACTGGCTGGAGGCGAAGTCGGCGGCGGGCATCGGCTACGCCAAGAGATCGAGGCGCGCCTCGAGTCGGTGGAGCAGTGTTATCGACTCGAGCTTGGCTTGTACCCGCATACAGCCGGAAGTTTGACCCTGCGGCTCAAGCGGCTTCGGAGCGCAGATGCGCCCGAAGACGTGGTGCTCGAGGATTCGTTGCAGGATCCCGACGTGGCCAAGTGCGCTCTCGACGCAGTCGATGACATCGTGCACGCGACCTCGCTCTACGAGCGTGTTCCGCAAGGCGCGAAGCTCGTTCTTCACTTCGCGAACAAGTAGGGGTGCCGAGCCCGCTTCGCACCTGCCCGCAACGTGGAGAACCCTCGCTGCTCCACCGGCTACTTGGGAGCCGTTGTGCTCAGCGGGAGCGAACAAGGTGTGCGAGGATGCGACGGAGCTCGGCCGCGTTGCGTTCCAGCTCGACCAGGGTGCGGCGAAGCTCAGCCTTTTCCTCTCGCTCGGTCAGCGCCTTCTTGAGCAAGCCGCCGAGGCGATTCTGCTCTCGTTGGATTCGCAAGAGATCCTGAATCTCCTGCCGTGCACGCGCACTTGGGATCTCCGCGCTAAGAAGCACCCGGCGAATGATCTCTCCGTGCGTGAAGCCGGACGCTTCGACAAGGGCGCGGAGACGGGCGACGTGCTCCTCGCCTACGCGTGCCCCGATGAAATGCCGAAGACCCCCCAACCCATCGATAGTAAGCCTCGCTCGACGCTTGTCGAGCGAGAATCTCGCGCCGTGCGTGCGAATAAGCCGAAGGCGTTGAGCACGTTGATCGAGTCGGGCGAGAAGACCGTCGAAGACGTGGCACCGACTACCCGCAGTTTTGTTAAACAAAACTCCACCTTGCCCCAACCAAGTTGGGTCCCTTTTGAACCAGGTTGAATCGGTTTGAAGTTTTTTGCGCCAATCTGAATCGCAGTGACTCGCATTGCTTCGAAATGACGCAAAACTTCGTCAGTGCGAGTCAGAGCGAAGCACTCCAGTTCAAAACGATTCTATATGCGCCAAAGAAGAGCGGAACGCTTCACTGTCCATCAAAAAGAGTCACGAAAAAAAGAGTCCCGATCCGCGCAACTTTTTGAGGGGCAAAACCGATAACAGAGATCGGCGGATCGGCACGCAGTGACGATCACAGTCCACGGAGAAGAGGCGATTGGTGATGAGGGATCACGATGGATGCCAGGGAGGCGCTCTGGCGAAACTGCGGGCGACGCAGCACACCGAACAAGCGGTAACGTGGTTCACCTACACCCAGGCGGCGTCCTATACCGGCTGGTCGGTCGGTCACTTACGAAACCTCGTCTCCTCACGCCAAATTCCGGTCTACGGCCGCCCGCGGGTGCGCCGGTTCCGCCGGGATATGTTAGACCTCTATCTGACGAACCCGGACATGGCGATGCGGACGTTCCTGGCAGAAAGGAATGAACCGTATGGCCGTTAGAAAGCGAGCCAACTCTTGGCAATACGACTTCAAGCTCCAAGGCTACCGGCGCCAGCGAAGGGCTGGCTTCAAGACGAGGGCCGAGGCGCACGAAGCCGAACGAAGGGCGCGCGAAGACTTGATCTCAGGTCACAAGCGCATCCAATTCGCCGACGCGTACGAGCAGTACCTGTCGGCGACAACCATGAAAGATCGCAGCCGAGATTCCTACGCGAATCTCTGGCCCGCAGATCGAACCGGTGCTCGGGCACCTCTTCATCGAGGAGGTGGACACCTCGGCGATGGACGCGCTCAAGCGCGCCCTTCCCTCCCGGCTCGGACCAAAGTCCGTCAACAATCGACTCGCCTTGGTGCGAGCCGTCCTACGGTTCTGTTGGAAACGGGGGCTGCTGGCCGCGGTGCCCTATGTGCCGACGGAACGCACCGCGAAGAAGCCACCAAAGTGGTACTCGGAGTCCGAGCGAGACCGGTTCTTGACCGGCATGTTCGAGCTCCAACCCGAATGGTACCTCTTCTTCTACCTCTCGGCCCGACTCGGGCTTCGCGCCTCGGAGGTCTACGCCATCGCGCGGAGCCGCCTTCGGGACATCCCACCCCAGTTGATCATCGACCGAGGGGTCCAGCGCGGCACCAAAGACCGGCCGGCCATGCTGGTCACGCGCAAGAACAACGAGGCCTACTCCTCGGACGTGACCGAGGACATCCTCGACGCCATCCGCTGGCATATCCGGCAGGGATACGCGGGCCCCGAGTTCCTGTTCAGCAAGGACGGGAGCTTTCCCCGCTACATCGACAGCTACAAGCGGCCCATGGTCGCCGTGCAGCGGGCACTTGGGCTTCGGCCCCTGAGCCACCACGCCCTCGGTCGCCACTCGGTCGCAAGCCAAGCGGTGACAAGCGGGCACTCCATCAAGGCGGTGCAGGCACAACTCGGACATCGCTCCGAGCAAAGCACGCACGTCTACGCGCATCTTGGATCGGGTGCACAACTGCGTTTGGTCGAAGCATTGCAGCCCGCTGCGGCACCGCATGGCACCCTCAGGGCACCGAGCAAAAAGAAGGGCACTTAGCCAATTCACTAAGTGCCCAACATCATTGGTTGCGGGGGCCGGATTTGAACCGACGACCTTCGGGTTATGAGCCCGACGAGCTACCATGCTGCTCCACCCCGCGGCGCCACTATAGTCGCGGCCTTTGACTTGTCAAAACGAGCCTGCGCACTAAATTTCCCGGATGATTTCGCGTGGTTTCCGACGACGGGCCTGGTTGCCACTCGTGCTATTGCTCGCTGCGCTCGGTTGCGAAGGTGAGGCGCCGGCCAAGGCCGGTCCGGACGGGCCGCCGCCCGCGCGCGTCTCGGTCGGCCAGGTGCGGTCGGGGAGCATCGAGGCGCAATGGTCGTTTCTCGGTGACGTGACCGCGCTGCAACGTGCACAGCTTGCGGCGGGCGCATCCGGCGAAGTTCGGCGCGTGCTGGTTCGCGTGGGAGACCGGGTGAAACGCGACGACTTGCTGGTCGAGGTGGATCCTTCCCTGGCCGCGGCGCGCGTGCGTGCGGCGTCCGCCTCGAAGGAAGCCGGCGCTGCCCAGCTCGAGCGGGCGCAACGCGATGCAGAGCGCTTGAGCACTGCCGGCCCGGACATCGCTGCCCGCGCCGAAATCGAGCAAGCGAGATCGGAGCGCAAGCGCGCCGCCGCAGAGCGGGGACGCCTCACCGCAGCGGAAGCCGAAGCCCGTGCACAGCTCGGGCGACATCGAGTCACGGCGCCCTTCGATGGTGTCGTCGCAAGCCGGCACGTCGACCCCGGTGACTGGGTAGACCCCGGAGTCGAGGTGATCGAGCTCGTCGATGATCGCGGCGTCGAAGTCCTGGCATCGGTCCCCCCCGACGTCGCGCGCTTCCTTTCGGTGGGTGACAAAGCGATTTTGGCACGCAAAGACGAAACCACGGCGGCCACCATTCGAGGCATCGTACCGGCGCTGGACTCCGAATCGCGCACGGTTCGCTTGCGTCTGGTGCCCGACACTCCGACAGCGTGGTTATTGCCCGGCGCGGCAGTCGACGTCTTGCTGACGATCGAGCGCAGCGAAGAAGGTGCGCTCGTGGTTCCGCGTGATGCGCTCGTCTATGGCATCGCCAACACTCAAGTCGTCAAATCGGTTGACGACAAAGCGGCGCTCGTGCCAGTGGAAGTCGTGGCGAGTGGGCGAGATGAAGTTCTGGTCCGGGGTGACGGGCTTGCTCCCGGAGATTCGGTGGTGACACGGGGTAACGAACGCGTGTTCCCTGGGCAGCCTCTCATCGTGCTGGAAGACTGACACGGCGATGTCAGACGACGCTCAGCGACGCGAAGAGGAGCCGACCGGCCTCACCTGGCTCGCGATTCAGCGACCGATATCGGTCGTCGTCGGCATCGTACTCGTGGTTTTGTTCGGTGCGCTCTCGGTCATGGACCTGCCCATTCAGCTCACACCCGACATTTCGACGCCCACCATCAGCGTGAGCACAGTCTGGCCGGGCGCAGCGCCCGCGGAGATCGAGACCGAGATCCTCGAGCCTCAAGAAGAGGTGCTCAAGAACGTGCAAGGGCTCACCCGCATGGAGTCGAGCGCCGGCATGGATAGCGGGAGCATCACGCTCGAGTTCGAGGTCGACACCGATATCGAGGAAGCACTCGTCCGCGTGACCAACAGGCTCAGCCAAGTCGCGAGCTACCCGGATGCCGTCCGAGAGCCCGTAGTCGAAACCGCCGACAGCGCGGGCCCTCCGCTCGCGGTCATCGCGATTCGCGACCCGAAAAAGGGGAGCGTGGCGGCCTATCGCACATGGGTCGAGGACGAAATTCTGCCTCAGATCGATCGCATCCCGGGTGTTGCGGGCATCTTCTTCATCGGCGGACAAGACACCGAGGTTCACGTGCTGTTCGACGCGCAGGCGCTCGCTGCCCGCGGGCTTTCGGTGCAGGGAGTCGCCGACCGCGTGAAGAGCGAGCTCCGCGATCTGTCCGGAGGAGACGTGACGCTCGGCAAGCGGCGCTACTTGGTGCGCACCGAGATCGCCCCTGAGACGCCGTCCGCGATGGAGCAAGTCGTGCTCGGTGCAAGCAGCGACGGCACCCCAATCCTGCTCGGAGACGTAGCCACGGTGAAGCTAGCCCTCCGAAAGCCGAACGGCGTGGCGCTCGTTCAGGACCGGCCCGCCATGGTCATGCTGCTTTCCCGCGAAGCCGGTACCAACGTGCTCGAAGTGACCCGCGAAGTGAACGAGGTGATCGCGCGACTGCAGCGCGAGGAGTTCGACCGGGAGGGATTGCAAATCGAGATCCTCGCGGACCAGGTCGAATACATCGAAGGCGCGCTCGACCTTGTCGAGCAGAATTTGCTCTTGGGCGCCATCTTGGCGGTCGTGGTCCTCTTCCTGTTTCTGCGCACCTTCGGCGCGTCGGCGGTGATCAGCGTGGCGATCCCCGTCAGCGCGTTCGCGACCGCGCTCGGGATGCAGGCCCTCGGCCGTACGATCAACGTCGTGTCGTTGGCTGGCATCACATTCGCGATCGGGATGGTGGTCGACAACTCGATCGTCGCCCTCGAAAGCATCGACACCTGGCGGACCCGCGCGCCCAGCACCAAGCTGGCCGCCTATCGCGGCATTCGGGAGGTCTGGGGGGCGCTCATCGCCTCGACCGCGACAACCGTCGCGGTCTTCATTCCGATTGTCCTCTGGCAGGGCGAAGTCGGTGAGCTTCTGCGCGACGTCGCTGTCGCTATCGCACTCGCGGTCACCGTATCCTTGCTGGTGTCGGTGCTGGTCATCCCGAGCCTGGCGGCGCGACTGCTTTCGCAAGGCCAGCCCCTCGACATCGGCGGCCTGGCAGATTTCGGCCGGCGGTTTCGATCGCGCGTCACCGAGCAAGTCCGTTGGCTCTGCAGCTCGACGAGCCGCGCCACGGCGACGGTCGTATTGGCCATCGTGGGCTCTGTTCTGGTCACGTGGGCGCTGCTTCCGGCGATGGAGTACCTGCCCACCGGCAACCGCAACCTGGTCTTCGGCATCCTGATTCCACCCCCGGGCTATTCGATCGAGGAGCTCGAAGCCACCGGCAACCGGCTTCAATCCGAGATGGCGCGTTACACCGGCGTCGAGACCGACGGCGAGCCCAACATCAGGCGAAGCTTCTTCGTCGGGAGCCCGGACCGTGTGTTTGCGGGCGCCGTGGCCGAGCATGATGAGGACGTCGGCCGCATGCTCGGTCTGCTGCGCCGGGTGCAGTCGAAGATCCCGGGCATGATCTCGTTTGCGACCCAGGCTTCCTTGTTCGGTCGCACCATCGGTGGTGGCCGCGTCGTCGAGATCGACATCCAAGGCGCCAACTTGCCGACCCTCACCGCGGTGGGTACCCGGCTGTTCGGAGACCTCAAACGAGCACTTCCCGGCGCACAAATTCGCCCGGTGCCTAGCTTGGATCCGGGCGCGCCCGAGCTTCACGTGATCCCCAAACGAAAGGAAGCGGCCCAGCTTCAGATGGGCGGCGCCGAGCTGGGCCTCGTGGTCGACGCATTGATAGACGGCGCGATCATCGGCGAGTACACACCCAAGGGCAAGCCGAAGCTCGATGTCGTGCTTCGTGCAGTGACCACCGGCGGCCGGCTTTTGCCCGACGCGGCAGCCTTGTTGTCGGCCCCGGTCGCCACCCCCAGTGGCCGCACCGTTCCTCTCGGGTCTCTGGCCAACATCGAAGAGCGCTTGGGCCCATCGGTCATCCGTCACCTCGAACGCCGGCGCGCGATCACACTCAGCGTATCGCCACCTGAAGATCTGGCGCTCGAAGACGCGATCGATACGATACACAACGACGTCATTGGAAAGCTCGAAAACGAGGGCGCCGTCCCTGCGGGCGTCGACTTCGGCTTGAGCGGCGCCGCGGGTAAGTTGGAGCTCGCGCAAAAACAGTTTGGAAACATCCTGCTACTCGCCGTGTTGATCTGCTTTCTGTTGATTGCGGCCTTGTTCGAAGACTTCCTGGCTCCTTTCGCGGTCCTGATGAGCGTGCCGATGGCAGCCGCGGGCGGCGCCGCTGGACTCTGGTTGGTGAACGCGACGCTCGGGAAGCAGCCCCTGGATTTGATGACGGCGCTCGGCTTTCTGATCCTGATCGGCGTCGTGGTGAACAACGCGATCCTCGTCGTCGACGGCTCGCTCGCTCGCCTGCGCGGCGGCTCGACCTTGCAAGAAGCCGTGCCGCTCGCCGTGGAAGCCCGCGTGCGGCCGATCTTCATGACCACGGCGACATCACTTGCAGGCCTCTTCCCGATGGTGGTCTTCTCGGGCTCCGGCTCCGAGCTCTACCGGGGTGTGGGCGCCATCGTCCTGGGCGGTCTCTTGCTCTCGACGGTGCTTACCCTCTTCGTCGTGCCGAGCGCATTCACTCTTCTTTGGCGCCTCCGTGGGCGCGCCGATACGGATTGAGATAGGTCTTCTTGAGGTGCTGCAGCTCCTCGCGCTTGAGCTCCCGATACTCCCCCGGCCGCAGCCCATCGATGCTGATCCCGGCGAATGACTGCCGCGCGAGCCGCATCACGCGGCGACGAATCGCATCGCCCATCCGGTGAATCTGTCGGTTCTTGCCCTCGGTGAGTGTGAGCTGGACCCAGGTGTGGTTGCGCTCCTGCCGCAACACGAACGCATCGGCCTTCTTTGTGCGGTAGCCGTCGTCGAGCTTCACGCCGTTACGGAGGGCATCGAGCTCCTCGACATCGAGATGACCCTGGAACTTCACGGCGTAGATCTTGGGCACTCCGGATACAGGCCGCAGCAGCGCGTCGATCATGTCTCCATCATTGGTCGCCAAGAGCGCCCCACTGGTGTGATAATCGAGTCTGCCCACGGGTACGACGCGCTCGGGGAGTCGGCCTAAGATGTCCCCAATGGTCGCCCTGCCCTCCGGATCGTCGAGCGTAGTGACCATCTCGCGCGGCTTGTGCATCAGGTAGTACGCTGGTTTTTCGGCGACGAGCCGCCGCCCGTCGACCTCGACGCGATCCTTGTGCGGGTCGACTTTCGTCCCGAGCTCCGTCACGACGCGCCCATTCACACGCACCCGTCCCGCCAGAATCAGCGCTTCGGACGCGCGCCGCGAAGCCACGCCGGCGCGGGCAAGGACTTTCTGAAGGCGTTCCATCGCGGAACCCTAGCCCCGAGGAGCCTATTGGCGAGCCGAATCGCCTACCGACCGCTGCTGGGCCAGCGCGGACGTTCGCAGCCGCTCTTCATCGCGATCCCATCGGTCGACCTTTCCGTCCCCGTCGATGTCGGTTCCGATGCGAACCGTACGGCCGTCCGCATAATACTCCCAGCGATCCGGACGCCACTCCGCCTTGGTGCTGCGATTGGTCATGTCGCGCTCTGCACGCACGGGCTGCCCCGCTTCGTAGAAGATCTTCGTATCGATGACCCCGTCGCCTTTGGTGTCGAGCTCTTGAAGACTGATCTGGCCGTTGGTGAACAGCGTAATCTCGTCGATGCGTCCGTCGAAATCACGGTCCGCCTCTTCGCGCATGGGCCTACCTTCGTCGGTGTACATTCGAACGATGTCCTTGCGATGGTCCCCGTTGAGGTCGGCCTCCCGGCATACCAACACCAGGCGCGCAAGGCTCCCTTGACCCATGGTTCTGAAGAGCTTTCGCACGTCCGGCGTGTTGTCGCCCGAGGTGTCATATTCGCTCACTTCGTAGCCCGGTCCGTCGGGCACGCAGCGACCGGCGTCTGCGACCTCATCGCCACTTGTCTGAACGGCCTGCTCGGCACCGGGGCTGGTCACCGGCCTGGCATCCTTGGACGAGCTACATCCCAGCACGGCTAAGCAAAATAGACAAAGCACCAAGCGATTCATCTTTGGACTCCTTGGGCCTGCATCGGCTCTGCGGCCTCAACGCGCAGTGACGCAACTTCCGCCAAATCCGCGCTCTCACATCGAAGGGGATCATCGGCCGGCCCCATACTCTGCCGCGGCATGTCACGGCTCCGATCCGGCTCACCATCCCCGTTATCGTCGTATTGTGTCAGGACGAGCTTGCCGCCCCGAAACGAATCCCACTTGTCGATGCGACCGTCGTGGTCATCGTCGTACTTCGCCTCGGTGATCAGCCCTTGCTCGTACAGCTCCCAGACGTCGACCTGTCCCTTGCGCTCCCGGTCCCGCTCGGCGCGAACCACCCAACCGTTGCCGCACCATAGCCAGGTATCAATCGTGTTATCGAAATTGGTATCCAGCTCTTTGCGCACGAGCTGACCGCTCTCGTAGAACGACAGCTGATCGAAACGCCCATCGAAATCGAAATCCTGCCGTTCCTGCGCGACGTGCACCCCATCGGCGTCGTAAAAGCGTTCCACATCGACCTTACCGTCGAAGTTCATATCGGCTCTGGTGCAAAACAGGCGCCCGTTGTGTCCAATGTGTTCAATATCGACACGACCGTCCCCGTTAACATCTGTCGCCGCGATTTGATTTCCCCTGCACTGCAGCGTTTCGGCCTTCGAGCCCAGGGGCGTCGTGCTCGAGGAGCCCTTGCTGCACGCCAGCGACGGCAGACTCGCCAATGCGGCAAGCCCAACCACCGCATGCGCGAAATTGCTCATGTTTGCGGTCAATCCCGAGGGTCCCCCAAGAACCTGATACCCACCAGAATAGGGTCGATCACCTGGTCGGCGCAAGTCTCTGGCCGATTGGATTGACAATATATATGGTGCCATGTAGCTTCATGCCACTTCTGAGGTCCGAATGGCGCGCAAGAAGATCTCGACCACCGTCTACATCACACCGGAGCAAAACGAGCGGCTCAAGCTCCTGCACGAGCGCACGAAAGTGCCCGTTGCGGTGTACATCCGCGAAGGCATCGATCTGGTTTTGGACCGCCATCAGGACTCGCTCCCCGGCCAGATGAGCCTCGACGCCACGCCGTCCAAAAAGAGCTGACGACGCCGCGTTGCTGCCGGTCTGGTGCAAGGCTAGACAGGTCGCACTTTGCCGCAAGATCTCCAGCACATCCGGAACTTCTGTATCATTGCCCACATCGATCACGGCAAGAGCACGCTTGCCGATCGGTTTTTGGACGTCACCGGGGCGGTATCGGTCCGCGAGCAGAAGGCACAACTGCTCGACCGGATGGATCTCGAGCAGGAGCGAGGGATCACCATCAAGGCGCAGGGGGTCCGGCTTCCCTTTCGGGCCGCCAACGGGGAGATGTATCAACTGAACCTCATCGACACCCCCGGACACGTGGACTTCAGCTACGAGGTCTCGCGGTCGCTCGCCGCTTGTGATGGCGCCCTCTTGGTCGTCGACGCCACGCAAGGAGTCGAAGCACAGACTTTGGCGAACGTGTACCTCGCTGTGGAAAACGACCTGGAAATCATTCCCGTATTCAACAAGGTCGATCTGCCCAGTGCAGACGTGGAGCAGGTGCGCCGGGAGGTCGAGGAGGTCATTGGCCTCGACTGCTCGCACCTGCTGGCATGCAGCGCCAAGACCGGCGAAGGCGTGCGCGAAATCCTCGAGGCGGTCGTGAAACGCATCCCGCCCCCCGTGACCGACGACAGCGGCTTCCTGCGAGCCCTAATCTTCGACAGTTGGTACGACAGCTACCGTGGCGCGGTCTGCATGATTCGCGTCAAAGACGGCACGGTTCGCAAGGGCGACAAAATCCGCCTCATGGCGACGGGAGCCGAGCACGAGGTCATCGAGCTCGGGGTCTACAACCCATTTCAGAAGGAGCTCGACGAGCTCGGACCCGGAGAGGTCGGTTACTTGGCAGGGAGCATCAAGTCGCTCCAAGACGCAAAGGTCGGCGACACCATCACCTTGGCGAGGAACCCCGCCCAACAACCCCTCGCTGGATTCAAGGTCGTCAAGCCGATGGTGTTCTGCGGGATCTTTCCGACCGACAGCGATCAGTATACCGAGCTTCGGGACGCCCTCGAGAAGCTCAATCTCAACGACGCTGCATTCATGTTTCAGCCCGAGACGTCAGACGCACTGGGGTTCGGCTTCCGCTGCGGGTTCCTCGGGCTCTTGCACATGGAGATCATCCAGGAGCGACTCGAGCGAGAGTACCACATCGGGCTGATTACGACCGCGCCGAGCGTGGTTTACCGGGTGACGACCGAAGATGAGACCCTCGAAATCCACAACCCGTCCCAGATTCCAGATGGGCGCATCCGAATCGAAGAGCCGTACTTCACCGTGTCGATCCACGTGCCAGCGGAGTACATCGGATCGGTGATCAAGCTGTGTCAAGATCGGCGCGGCGAACAACAAGGCATTCAATATGCTTCGACCGAGCGTGTGATCATCACGTATCTGATGCCCCTGGCCGAAGTGCTATTCGACTTCTTCGACAAGCTGAAGAGCGCAACCAAAGGGTACGCTTCCATGGACTACGAGCTCGCGGGCTATCGCGAGAACCTGCTCGTGCGCCTCGACATGCTGCTCAACGGCCAGAAAGTCGATGCGCTCAGCGCCGTGGTTCACAAGGACAAGGCCTACTACCTCGGGCGCGCGCTCGCCGCGAAGCTGAAGAAGATCGTGCCGCGCCAGCAGTACGAGGTCATCATTCAGGCCGCGATCGGGTCCAAGATCATCGCGCGCGAGACGGTCCGCGCGTTGCGCAAGGACGTGACAGCCAAGTGCTACGGCGGCGACATCTCTAGAAAGCGCAAGCTCCTGGAGAAACAGAAAGAGGGAAAGAAGCGCATGAAAGCCGTTGGCAGCGTCGAGGTCCCTCAAGACGCGTTCCACGCCATCCTCAAAGTTGACGAGTAGAGGGCGGGCTCCCCCTCACTTCGTGCTGAAAACCGTCTTCCAGTCGTCTTTCATCGATACGACGACCCAGCCCGACGGACCTGCCGCGTCCAGCGCCCGGTCGAGCTTACCGACACGGCTCGCACGATCGTAGGCATACTCCCGCTCCGCATCATCGTGGTGCAGCAGAAGCCCTAGGCGCGCGCCTGTGCTTCCGGCCGTCGTCCACTGCAGCATCTCGAAGTCCCCGTCCGAATTCCCGAACGCCAGAATTGGTCTGCGGCCGACACGCGCGTAGATGGCAACGGGCTTACCGGCCTTGTCGTCCACGAAGCTGATCTTCGGAAGGCGCAGGAGCGTAGGCTTACCTCCTCGCAGCTCGTATTGGGTCTCAATGGTAGACCCGACGACTCGCTCGCGCGGGATGCCAAAGACCTCCTCGGTGTACGTGCGCATGAAGTCGACGCTGCCGCTAGACACGATGAAGGTCTTGAAGCCGTTGGCCTCGAGGAATCGTAAGAGCTCGAGCTGCGGTTGGTATGCAAGCTCGGTGTAGGGCTTGTGGTATTTGGGATGGCGTGCCTCTCCAAGCCATTCCGTGGCGATGTTGTCGAACAGCGTGGCGCTCATGCCGCTATGCGAAGCGACTATGATTTCGAGCATGCGCGGCGCACCCGCCGCCAGGATCCCCTCCTCGTCACCCTCGATGACCGCCCTGAAAGGTTCCTGGGTCTTCCATTCCGGGTGAACTTGCGCCAGGTCTCTCACGCGAAAGAGCGCGAACGCCATCTCGGCGTACTCCGGCTGCTCGACCCAGAGGGTTCCATCGTTGTCGAAGGTGGCGATCCGAGCTTCGGGTTCCACGTAGGCGGGATCGTCCGGGTCTGTCACTGCATGCACGAACGCGATGATCTGAGCTTTCGTGGCGGTATCGTTCCAGGAAGCGAGCGGGTCCACGAAGGCCTTGGCTTCCGGGTGGGCGTTTGGTGTCTCCGTAGCAGGCGCCCGAGACCCCGCGCAGCTCAGCACGAAGACCGAGCAAATCACCAAGCTCAACCCGCACAGATGCCTTCTGGTGAGATTCATCGAACGCAATGTAGGAGTGTGCCCGGAGCGCGTCCAGGCCAAGCGCGCCGAGGGAACGGACCAGCCCCCGAAACCGTACACCTGGGCCACTGGTGCGGTTGCTCGAGCTGATTAAAAGGGTCGCCCGGTCGTTTTGGAGGGGGGAGACACGACCGGGCGGGGGTTACCGGCGGACATATGGGGGGGTTCCGCCGGCGAAATTTTCTTGTTTTCAACTGACGAGAACCGCGAGGTCCTCATCTATTCAAGCTAAAGATCTGGTTTGGAATCGTCAATGGCACCCCAGCCTACGTAGCCTGTTTTCCCGTGTATTAGCTCACAGATCGGTTCGAAAACAGACGCTGTGCCGAGACACCTGCGGCGCTGCCGACCAGATCGGCGAGGAGATCGGGAAGCTCGGAACTTCGTCCGGGAACGAACGCCTGGTGGAGCTCATCGGAGGCGCCCCAAAGGACCGCGATGAACAGCGCAAACGCGGCGGTACGCCACGCCGAAGCCGAAGGCCACGTACGTGAGGACGCAGCCGCGCAGAGCCAGCCGAGCACCGAGTATTCCACCAGATGAATGCCCTTGTCTTGGAGCGGGATGTGCTCGATGCCGGGGACCCGGACCTCGAACGAGGAGATGACGAAGATGAGGGTCATGTAGAGAAGCGGAAATTTCCAGATGCGCACACGCTCCCACGGCGAATGGGCAGTCATACTGCCCCACCCGTGTCGAGCACCGAGAGGCGCTCGCGTCGTCCGCGTCGCTGCAATGGACCCGCGCCTCGCATGTAGGCGGAGAGGCTGTGCCGGAAGGGCGCGTCGACCGTCACGGAAACGAGCTCGCCCGTGGGATCGCAGTGCTCCGGCGCGACCAGGTGGACGATTTCGTTGCGCTCGCTGCGGCCAGCGAATCGCCCGGTATCACCTGGCGATGGCCCTTCCACCAGAACACACAGCTCTGTGCCGACGCAGGACTGCAGGTGCGCCTGTTGCTGCGTGTCGACCAAGGCAAACAGACGAGCCAAGCGATCGTCCTTCACCTCCTCGGAAATCTCGCCGCCGAGCTTGAGCGCCGGCGTATAGGGCCGGGGTGAGTACTTGAATGCAAACGCCGCGACGAAACCGGCACGCCGTACGAGATCGAGCGTGTCCTGGAAGTCTTCCTCGGTCTCTCCCGGAAAGCCGACGATCAAGTCGGTGGAAAGTGTCAGCCCAGGCTTCGCCTGTTTCAGCGCATCGGTGCGCGCAAGGTAGTCCTCGGCCGTGTAGCGGCGGGCCATGCGGCGCAGCACGCGATCGGAGCCTGACTGCGCTGGCAAATGCACATGCGCTGGAAGGACGTCGAGCTCCGCATGGGCGGCGACCAAATCGGGGGTGATATGGCGTGGGTGCGGCGAGGTGTAGCGAAGTCGGGCCAGATCAGAGACCTCTGTGGCGACACGTCGCAACAAACCCGCAAACTGAGACGTCGACGCCGCGGTCTTGGACTCGCCCTTGGCCCCCTCGGCGTCGCTGCCGGGCTCGTGCCACGAGTTGACTGTCTGACCGAGCAGGGTGACCTCCCGCACTCCGCCCGCAACCAGGTCCCGAATCTCCCCGACGATCTCGTCTGCGGGCCGGTATCGCTCCGACCCACGTGTATAGGGAACGATACAAAACGTGCAGCGCTCGTCGCAGCCCTTCATCACTGTGACGTAGGCCGAAACCTCGCGCCGATCGGCCCGTGGCTTGGCTCGCAGGAAGCGGGGGTCATCCATGTCGAATACCGTCCGCGTGATGGGCAGCGCGCCCTGCTCGACGTCGCGAATCAGGGCAGGCAGCTCCGGGATGTTGTCCGGTCCTAGAACGATGTCCACAAAGGGCGCTTTGCGGAGCAAACGATCGCCCTCCTGCTGGGCCACACACCCCGCAACCGCCAAGACGGTGCCTCGCCTCGCCTCCTTGAACGGCCGAAACGTCCCGAGAAGGCTCATCAACTTGTGCTCCGCCTTCTCGCGCACGCTGCATGTGTTGACGATCAAGAGATCGGCGAGCGCGGGCTCCGTCGCTTCCCTGTAGCCGCTCGCCCTCAGGACCTCCTCGATGCGGCGGGAGTCGTGGACGTTCATCTGGCAGCCGAAGGTCTGGATGAAGTACTGCTTCATGGCATTGCGGCGATAGCTTTAGCAGCCTGGGGCACGAGCGCCAAACGGCCGAAATCACGCCGTTCGCTGGCGGAATTAGGGCTCTCCGCGCTACAAGCCTTAGGTAGATGGTTCGCCGGCGATGCATCTGCCTCTTGCTCGTTCTGGCGAGCGGTTGCAAGACGATCCCAGAGGATGCCTATGGCATCGATCGGATTCGTTTCAGCGGCATGGAGGCCCTCGATCCGGACGCCCTCCGCGCCTGTCTGGCGACTCGCGAGATCGACCGGGTCACCGTCGCTTTCGGGACCAGCCCCGACCGGGAGTGCGGTGTCCCACCCTTCAACGGCAAGAGGGTGTCGTTCGACCTCTGGAAGAAGCTGCGCAAGGGCTGGCCGACCTTGGATTCGGCCGTGTTCGACCGCGACCTTCAGCGAATCGAGCGATGGTACCAGGCCAGGGGCTACTATGACGCGGCTGTGGTCAGCACCGAGTTCGACCCCCCTTCCGCTGCGGGTGACGATCGCATCGTAGTGGCGCCGGGTGCGGAGGCCCCTTGCACCCGGGAGGGCGCCGGCGAGGGCTGCGAGCTCGCGATCACTATCGAAGTCGAGGAGGGAACCCCGGTCCTGGTGAGCTCGATTCAGGTGACCGGTCACGAGGATTGGGAAACCAGCAAACGAGACGAGGTCGAGAAGGTCATCGAGCTCAAAGTCGGAAAACCGTTCGACGAGGCGCTCTACGAGCGAAGCAAGCGCGCGATCCTTCACGAGCTGAGGAATGCGAGCTATGCGTGCGGCGCTGTCGCGGGTCGCGTGGACGTGGATCGCGAGGCCAAGACGGCCGCGGTCAGAATCGAGATTGAGCCAGGGCCGCCATGTGCGCTCGGCGACATCACGGTCACCGGCAACGGCCGGCTTCCGGCTGACACCATTCTCGACGTCGCGGATCTGAAGACCGGTCAAACCTACAGCGCCGAGAGTCTAGCGGCCGCCCAGCGCGCCATTTACGCCCTCGGCGCACTCGCCTCGGTGAACGTCGTTTCGACGCCGCGGCTCGACGAGTTCGAGCGGTGTACAGGCATCGTCGATATCACCATCGAAGTGGAGCCCGGTCGGGAAATCCGCTGGGGCATTGGCGCCGGCGTCCAAAGCGGTACGATCTCCACCTTGACACTCCAGCAGGACACCCGGATCTCCGACGTTCACTTGTTCGGGTTGTTCGAGCACCGAAACTTCATCGGTGGCTTTCGGCGCCTGCGCATCGAGGATCGACCCAAAATCGTCGCCCTGGATCCGTTTTTCCGGTTTGGGCAGGGATTCGTGTTCGGGAACGAGGTTCGCGTCGGGTACACACGGCCTGCGTTCATCGAGCCACGAACCACCGCAACGATCAGCTTCCGCCACGACTGGGGCCCTGACCCGTACGAGCTCTTTCGCCGCCACAATCTTCAGGTTCGCGGTGCGCTCTCCAGACCGTTCTTCGACGGCCGGCTTCTGCTCGTGGGCGGTCTCAACTACGACGACTATTTGGTCGTCGACAAAGATCCTCGCTTCCCGACGAGCTACCAAGTCGTGTTCATCGATGAAAACCTCGTCGTCGACCTCAGAGACGACTCACGAACCCCCCGCAAGGGATTTTACTTGCAAGTCGGCAGCCAGCAGTCGCCCGTCCAGATGAAGCGCTCTTGGCAGTATATCCGCGTCACGCCCGAGGTGCGCGGGTACGCTCCGCTCCCGCTTTCCTCTACGCTCGCGTTTCGCTTCGGCATTGGAGCGATGTTTTTGTACGCGCGCGACCGCAATCGCCTCGACCTCATCGGTCAGTCCCTCGGCCCCCAGAACTACCGCTTGCGTTCGGGCGGTCCTACAAGCCACCGAGGCTTCTTCGGCGGCTTTCTCGGTGACCCCGGCAGCATCAACTCGCTCAATCGAGAAGGCTCAGACGCGCGAAATGACGGCGGTCTGCGAAAATGGGAGGCAGGCATCGAGTGGCGCGTGCCCGTCACGCAAGCATTCGCGACAGCTTTCTTCATGGACTTCGGGGACGTCAATCGCGGCAATACGTTTCGCTTCAACTACATCCACGCTGCGGCAGGTTTCGGTTTTCGGTACCAGACGCCGGTGGGTCCGATTCGTCTCGATTTCGGCTTCCTGATTCCAAAATGGCAGGTCATCGGCGCGGCTCCGCCGCCCAATGCATACAATATCTTCCGCTTCATTCACGGGGGCGTGCCGGGCGCGATTCACTTCACCATCGGTGAGGCCTACTGATGCGTTGGCTGCTTCGCCTGGTCAGTTGGTTCTTGGGCTGGCCCCTGATCGCCATCGTCTCGTTGCTCGCAAGCGTGTTGTTTCACCTCGACACCGATCTCGGCCGCAAGCTCGGCCGTGACATTCTCAACGAATTCGTGTCGGGGCAGATGGTAGGCACGCTGCACGCCGGATACATCACCCAGCTCCGGCTATGGCACAGCATCGTGAAAGACGTGTTCGTGTACGATCCAGACGGGAAGGCAATCATCTATGCAGAGACCGTGGAGGTGGGCATCGACCCGATTGCTGGGCTTCGGGGGCGCCTCCGATTCTACTACGGCGACCTGACCAACGGATGGGTCGATTTGATCGATGACGGCGAGGGCCAACCGACCTTCTTAGCGGCGTTTGAAGCAGCGGACCAGACGCCCACCGTAGGGGAGCCGTTCCACGCGATCGTCGACGACATGGACCTGCGCAATCTCGAAGTCACCGGTGAGTTGCTCGGGCTGAAGAACCTCCGAGTTGTCGACCTCGACACCAAGGGACGGATGGAGTTTCACTGGATCACCGACATCGAGATCTGGTCTGCCAATGGTCGCATCGTGAATCCGTTTCCGTTCGAGGCCAGTCTAGACAACGTAGTCGGCAGCGTACACACCGATGAGCGCGGCACGCAGGTGACTGCCGAAGCGAGCCGCGATGACGAGCACATGACCGCCGAGATCGTCTACCGCCCGCGCAAGAACAGCGCGCCGGAGGACCCGTTCGACTTCGATCTTTTTGTTCGTCTCGAACCGGTCAGCGCGAAGACGCTTTACGATGTCGGCTTCGACTGGGCGGAGTCGCTCAAGGGACGGGCGACCGGCTGGGTGCGTCTGTGGGGACCCGAGGGAGAGTATCGCCTGCGTGCGGACCTCGACACGGCCGGTGGACGCGCGCGTATCAAAGGCGATTTGCCAAGCCAAGGCATCACGCGGATCGAGATTTCCGGCTCACGGGTGAAACTGGCGGAGGTGATTGCGGGGGTACCGGACATCGAGGTCGGCGGCAAGATGGAGTTGACCAGCGACCCGAGGCACCAGGACGTGTTGGGAGTCGACATCGAGACCGAGGCCTTCGTCTATGAAGACATCCACATCCCGGCGCTGACGGCCAAGACACGATTCCGCGACGACGGCATCGACATCGACTCCGTGCAAATGCAATACGCCGGCGGGCACCTCTCACTGCAAGGACACTCTGAATACAAGGGGGTCACCGAGATTCATGCGCGCGGGAACGTTCCCGAGGTCAGTGGCGATCCCAACTTCGAGCGATTCCTGCCCGACCTGGAAGGCGGCGCAGAGTTCGATCTGAACCTTCGGCAAACGGTGAGCGGCGACTTCGAGACCTTTGGCTCGGTGCGTTTCGATCGATTTCATTACGGGGCATTGAGCGCGCGTTTCTTGATCCTCGAGGGGCGCGTTTGGGGCGACCCGGCCAAACCCAACCTGGACCTCCAGCTCGATGGAGCAGGCGTGCGCGTCGCCGGCTATCCCATCGGCGACGGAGACGCGATACTCAAGGGAGGTCCGACGGATTACGCAATCACTGGCGCGTTCGCGGCCCGCGGCGATCGCCATGCAGCCTTTCAAGCGCGCGTGTCCGCAAACGAACGCGTCTACCGGCTCGATGTCGACACGGTAGAGCTCGCCGTAGGCGATCTATCGTGGAGGGGCTCCGTCAGGAATATGACCCTCGACGTGGACAAGGGGGTCTCGTTCGACCGAGTCCTGATGGGCAAGGGCGAGCAGCGCCTCGAGGCTCGGGGCGTCTGGCTCTTCAATGGCCCGGACGACATCCGAGCCGACCTCGAGAACTTCGACTTGGCCGTATTGAAGATCCTCTATCCCGAGGCAGCTCCCGACGTCACGGGCGGCGTTGACCTCCACTTCGAGTTCCGCGGAGACCTCGACAAGGAACCCACGATCGTCGCAGAAGGCACGTTGACCGACGCAACCCTTTGGGACGTCTCACCGGTCAATGCTGCGTATCTGGTTCGATATAGTACAGGGGTCCTCGATGCGGACGCTCAAGTGGACCTCGGCGGGCGCGGTAACTTCACGCTGAGCACGACCGGCTTGGCGGATCCCGTCCCGGGTGACATAGGGCTCTCTCTTCGGGAAGGCATCTACGAAGCGACCCTCAGCGCGGCCGGGATGGACGTCACCCTCCTCAAGCTGATCTTCGAGGACAGCATGCCGAATGTCCAGGGCTACGCGGACGCGCAGATTCGCTTCTCGGGTCCCATCGACGCCCTAGCCTTCAAGGGAACCATGGGCATTCCCGCCCTAACGATCGACCGCTGGGGTCCGGTCCAGTTCACCTCGGAGTTCCGCTACGAGTACGGCGCCCTGCTCGCCCGATTGCGCCTGGCCGACGACGATGGTGAGCTCATCGAGACGGAAGGCAGCTCACTCGTCGATCTGGTGCATTTCGTAGAGCAACCGACGGAGGCCGTGGAGGCGCTGGCGACCTCCCCGTGGCGCATTTCGGTCCGCATCCCACCGCGGCGATTGAGCGCATTCCCAAAGGCCCTCAGCAAACGCCTGGTGCCGGATGCGGACCGTTTGCGGCTCGCCGCCAGTCTCACGCTCGCAGGCGGCGCGTTCCGAACCCGTGGCGAGTTCTTCTCCAGCATCGACTGGCTCACGGATTCTGCCGAGGGCTTGTGCGGCAGTGAAGCCAACCCACGCGCCACTTTGAGAGCGAACCTGGCGGACGGAGTCACCGACCTCAGCATGGAGGGAGTCGTTGGAGATGCGAAAGTGCTGGACTTGCAGGCTTCGTCGGAGACCCCACTCGACGACTGGTTGCGAAAGGCGGAGATTCCGGCCTGGCCGGTGACCCGCGTGAGCGCGGACCTGTACGAAGCACCCACGGAGAACCTTCCCTACGTGTGCCGACTCGCTGCGGGCGCCCTCACGGCACAGCTGCGGGCGAAGGATCTCTTTGGCGACGATCCCAAGGTCTCGTTCTCGCTGAAGTCCGACGACCTGCGCGCGCGACGGCTCGAACCGGCCCGCCGAACCGGGACGGTCAACACCATCGTCGAAACGCCGCCTTCGCAAGCTCGCATCACCGCGGCGTACGAGGCTGGTATTGGCAAGATGGACTTCGACACACAGTGGTGGAACGGCGGCTCGACGAGCATCTCGGCCAAAGTGCCGCTGACATGGAACAGCAACCACCCCATCCCCGTGCTGGCCGAGAAGGGAGAGGTCGTCGGCAGAGCGGACTTCGACAGGATGCCATTACAGGCCGTGCTCGCCTGGATGGCGGGTCTAGTCAACGTCGAAGGCATTCTCCAAGGTAGCGTCACCGCGCAGGGCCGCGTACGAGAGCCAAACTTCGTGGGGAGCGTCGATCTCTCGGACGGTCGCGTGGACTTGCGCAGCGTTGGCCAGACGCTCGAGGACGTGACCGGCCGCGCGATCTTCGACGAGGATGGTGTTGCGATCACTGGCCTCACAGCGACGGATACGGGCGGAACCGCAACGGTCAACGGCCGTGTCGGTTTCAAGAAGCTCCGGCTCAGAGACGCGGATTTCATCGTCGACACCAACGCCTTTCCGTTGCGTGAGGAAGGTTCGATCATGGCGCGGCTCCATGGCAGCGCCAGGCTCATGGCGACCTTTGAAGACAACGGCCTCGATGGAGAGGTGCGTTTGCGGAAGTTCGAGTTCGACATTCCCGCCAACAGTGCAACCCCATTGGAGCTGGCACCACATCCAGAAGTGTTCTTGGTTGGTGAGACCTACGAGCCAGCCCGCCCATCGGACGCCTATCGAGTGAAGCTGAAGCTCGTGTCCGAGGACCGGCTCGTGCTTCGCAGCAAGGATCAGGGCTTCTACGTGGAAGTGAACGTCAAGCTGAACACGACCATCGCGCAAGAGTTCTCGGTCGCGGGCACCGTCCACCTGCTCCGTGGCAACTTCAAGGTCTTTGGAAAACGCTTCGAAATCCGGTCGGGAAGCATGGTGTTCGATGGTGACCCAGAGATGGACGCCCAAGTCGATCTCGTGGCGCAGCACGCACTGCGTGGGAGCAATGACAGCGTGACCGTCACTGTGTCGGGGCACCTCAGTGATCCGCACATCGAATTCAAGTCGAACGTGCCGACCACCAGCCAGGCGCAGGTCATCGCGCTTCTGGTCACAGGCAGCACGAACCAGCAACGCGGAGCCAGCACGTCCACGGCGCAGGCGTCGCAGGAGACGACGAACTTCCTGACCGGCGTGGCGGCGGGCCTCTTCTCAGCATCACTGCAGTCCGAATTCGGCGGGCTGGCGCCGACGTTTGGCATCCAGCAAGGACAGGGCACCGCGGACGACACCAAGAGCAACACCACGGTCCAAGTCGGCTTCAATGTCGACAGCGTACTTCCCGAGAACATTCCGATCCGAGGTCTCTATATCGAAGGACAGTTCGTGGCGCGGCGAAACGAAGGCGGACCCAACACGACGGCGCAGGCACAACGTCCAGGTTTCTTGATCGAGGCTCTGTGGCCACTAAACTTCGTTACCTCGGGCACGTTTGCCCCTCCGTCTAACTGGAGTCTCGACGTCACCTGGGAGCCCTGAAACGACCATGAACCGGAAACTCTTTGGAACCGATGGCATTCGCGGCCTGGCCAATCGCGGGGACATGACGCCCGAGGTAGCGTTTCGCATCGGCGCGGCCATCGCGTACCAAGCCGGCAAGCGCGTGGACCACGTGCCGAGAATCGTCGTCGGAAAAGACACCCGATTGTCGGGCTACCTCTTCGAGACTGCCGTGGCGTCGGGGATCTGCGCACTCGGCGGCGAGGTCCTCTTGTCGGGACCGCTGCCCACGCCCGCGATCGCCCACCTTACGACCAGCATGCGGGCGGATGCCGGCGTGGTGATCAGCGCCTCTCACAACCCCTACCAAGACAATGGGATCAAGATCTTCGGACCGGATGGCTTCAAGCTCGCGGACGAGGTCGAAGAAGAGGTCGAGACGCTGATCCTCGGATCCGATCTCGATGAGAAGCGTCCGACCGGAACCCGTGTCGGCCGCGCGGAACGCCTCGACGACGCACCGGGACGCTACGTCGCGTTCGTCAAAGCTTCATTTCCGGACGAGCTGACGCTGGAAGGGATCAGAATCGTAGTCGATGCAGCACATGGAGCGGCTTATCGAACGGCGCCTCTGGTCTTCTCCGAGCTCGGCGCAACCACCCACGCAATCGGGATACGACCCAACGGAAAGAACATCAATCACAAGGTCGGCGCCCTCTACCCACAGGCCTGCGCCAGAGAGGTCCGGAAACGCAATGCCGATCTCGGCGTCGCCCTCGACGGGGATGCAGACCGCATCATCATGATCGACGAGAAGGGCAACCAAGTCGACGGAGACGTGATCATGGCGCTTTGCGCGACACGGATGCTCCGCAGCAAACGTCTGCATCGTCGGACTTTGGTGGCCACCGTCATGAGCAATCTCGGATTGGAGCGCGCCATCGAGAACGAGCGCGGAAAACTGATTCGTTGCAACGTCGGTGATCGCTATGTCGTCGAAACGATGCGAAAGCACGGACTCAATTTCGGTGGCGAGCAATCGGGTCATCTAATTTTCTTGGACCATGCGACGACGGGCGACGGCCTCATTGCAGCGATGCAGGTGCTCGCCATCGTGCTCCGGGAAAACCGACCGCTCTCCGAGCTCGCCTCGGAGGTGATGCAGCGGGTTCCACAGGTCTTGCTGAACGTGACCCTCCCCGATCGGCGTCCACTGAAGGACCTGCCCAAGACCCAGCGCGCCATCGCCCTAGTGGAGAAGACGCTCGGCAAGGAAGGCCGCGTGCTGGTCCGCTGGAGTGGGACCGAGCCCAAGCTCCGCGTCATGATCGAAGGCCCCAAGCACGACCGAATCGAAGCGATGGCCCAGGACATCGTCGCCCAAGCCAAAGAGGAATTCAGTCGGGTAACAGCACGGTGACCGTGGCGGGTCGAAGCTCGAGCACTTCGATGCCGTCGGGCAGCCCGCGAAGCCCGACGGGAACTGAAACAGAGCCCTTGTGGTTGTGGAGATCGTCGAGATTGACGATCGCCAATACCGACGCGGGATTCAGCTCTTGAACGGCTGACTCGGGGCCACGAATGCGCGCAGTGACCGATCGCGGACGCAACGCCCTGGGCACCAGACCCTCGGCCTCGACGCGAAGCGGAGACAACACGCGCTCGCTCATCTTGGGCTGTACCCGTAGCGTCACCTGCACCATTTGGGTTTCGTAGCTCGTATTGGCCGGCGGCCCGACCAGCGGTATCTCACGCTGCACGACGCCTGCCTCAAAGTCGGAGACATCGATCCCCATCGACCGAACCGAACGCATCGAGTTGACGACATCACGCGGACCGTCGACTTCGATGGTCCGTGGCAAGACCTCGGCCGGCCCCGCCCACTCGAGCTGCTCCGGCAACGTGCCCTCCAGCAGAACCTCGACCGGCAACGCCCGGCGGGCGCGAGGGACCCATTTGAAAACCAGCGACGGCGGGACGACTTGCATGACCGACACACCTGTAGGCAAGTCGAACATCTCCTTCTCGAGATAGTATTGCGTCTCTTCCGTGCTCTTCAGGTTCACATCGACCGGCGTCAGATTCTCCTGCCGAATCGCGTTCAAGCGAGCCCTGCTTCCCTTGAGGCGCACACGAACCCGGTCGGGGATCTCGGTCACGAGAATCATGTTCTCGGAATCTGGTGGCGGTTGAACGACGACGCCGACGTAGACGTTGCGCTCTACGTCCTCCGCCCCGTGCACGAGGGAGAACATGAGGATCGCCAACCCGACTGCGCTGGCCTTGAGCCCGAGGTTCTCCGTGAAGGCCATGCGAATTGCATGAAGGGCATCGACGAAAGTGCTCACGACGTTTCCTCGGCTTTGTCGACGCTCATCACGGGGTCCTGATTCTGCGACCGACTTGGCTCAGGGGGGACCACGGTGCTTCGGCGGTCGCTCGCTTTTCGACGGCTGCGCTTCGGCGCATAGAAAAGGCCGTAAAGCGCATCGCGGAGGGAGGCGACATCGAGATTGCGGACGATATTGCCGTCGAAGCACAGTGAGATCGCCCCACGCTCCTCGCTAACCACCACCACGACCGCGTCCGTTTCCTCGGTAATGCCGATCCCAGCCCGATGGCGAGCACCGAGCGAACGGTCGCCGCCTGCGCTGCCCGCCATCGGCAGGAACGCTCCGGCTTGCCAGATGCGGCCCTCACGAATGATGACGGAGCCATCGTGCATGGGGTTCTCGAAGCTAGGAACGAAGATACTGTGCAGGAGCTCCTTGCTGACCGCCGCGTCGACCTCGGTTCCACGCTCGATGAACTCGTCGAGCGCAGCGGTTCTTTCGAATGCGATCAGTGCGCCGATGCGCTTCTGTGCGAGCGTCCCGGCCGCCTTGATCACTTCTTCAATCGTTTGTGTTTCCTTGGCCGTGCGTTGCCCACGAAGAAGCGGCCGTCTTCCCATTCGCGCCAGCGCGCGCCGAATGTCGGATTGAAAGATGATGACCACGATGACTGCGAGATAGGCCAGCACCGAATCGAGAATCGTGGTGACGGTAACGAGCCCGACACGCCGAGCAAAGAGGTAGCCCAGGAACACGAGACACAAGCCGATGGCCACCTGCATCGCACGCGTGCCGCGCAGGATGACGAGCACCCAGTAGATCAGAACGGCGACCAAACCGATGTCGGAGCAATCGTGAAGCACGTCCGAGGGGCTTCGTTGGAAGAAGGTCAGGAATCCTTCGCTCAACTGGCTGAGCACGCTGGTGAGCACATCGATCATGGCGTGCCCTCACTCGACAAGCCGAGCGCCTCGGCAACGCGAACAAGCTGACTCATCACATGCACGTCGTGCACCCGCACGGCGTCGACTCCGGCAGCCACGCAGATGGCAACCGCGGCGGCGGTGCCTCCGAGCCGGTCGTTGGCCGACGGCGCTTCGCCGGATCGGTTCGGAGCGAGCTCTGCGATGAAGGATTTCCGCGACGGGCCCACCAGTACACGGTATCCGGTCTTTCGGAAACGCCCAAGAGAACTTAGTAGCTCTGCGGACTGGCGGGCGGTCTTGGCGAACCCGAGGCCGGGGTCGATCCACACCGACCGCCGCGCCACACCCGCCCGCTCGACGCGTTCAGCTGCCGCCAAGAGCTCGTCGAGGACCTCCTGAACGGCGTCCCGGTAGTCGGTGTGGGGCGGGCAGACCTCCCCACGCCCGCGGTTGTGCATGATCACGTAGTCCGCGCCAGCGGCCGCGGCGGCCTCGGCAAGCCTGGGATCTTGGGCGCAGCGCACGTCATTGACGATACTCGCGCCGGCAGCCAGGGCAGCCGCAGCGACCTCTGGCTTGACCGTGTCGACCGAAACACGGGCTCGCAGCTCGCCCGCCAACGCCTCGATGACAGGCACGACGCGCTCGATCTCCTCTTTTGCGGGCACACCTGCAAACCCCTGACCGTACGTCCGGCCAGCGGGTCGTGAAGACTCCCCTCCGATGTCCAAGACGTCCGCTCCTTGCCAGAGTAGCCGCCGGCCGTGGTCGATCGCTGCACCCTGCTGCAGGTACCTACCACCGTCGCTGAATGAGTCTGGCGTCACATTGATAACGCCCCACAGCTCAGGCATCAGAACCCCCGTCAATCAGCCTGCGCTGGGTACTTCTCGCGGACGGGGTTGAAAGATCGTGCCCTTCTTCTTCTCTTCGCTCTCACGACGCTTCTCGGCGTACGTCGGCACGCTCACGATGACCGGCGGCGGCAAATCGTTCCCGGACATGATCGCTTCGATCTCCTCGCGACCGAGGGTCTCGCGCTCGAGCAGCGCTGCAGCAATTGAATCGAGCTGCTCGCGGTGCCCTTCGATGACCGCCTTTGCGCGGTCGTATTGCGTGCTGATGATACGGCGAACCTCGTCGTCGATCTCCTTGGCCGTCTCCTCGGAGTAGTCCTTGTGATAGGACTGGCCCAGAAAGCCAGACTCCTCCTTCTCGACGTACGACAGCGGTCCGAGCCTCGTGCTCATACCCCATTCGGTAACCATCGAACGCGCTAGCTGGGTGGCCTTCTTGAAGTCGTCCGCGGCCCCCGTGGTGAGCTGCCCGAACACGACCTCTTCGGCGAGCCGTCCGCCAAGCGCCATGGCGATACGGTCGCGCACCCAGTCGGCGCTGTAGCTCAATCGATCCTCCTCGGGGAGCGCCATCGTCAGACCCAATGCGGGGCCCCGCGGAATGATGGTGACCTTGTGAATTGGGTCATGATTCGGAAGCATCCAGGCGACCAGAGTATGCCCAGCTTCGTGGTATGCGGTCGTCTTGCGCTCGTGCTCGCTGATCACCATCGAACGGCGCTCGGAACCCATCATGACCTTGTCTTTGGCCATCTCGAAGTCGGACATCGATACGACGTCCTTGTCCTGACGCGCCGCCAGCAGCGCAGCCTCATTGACCAGGTTCTCCAGGTCCGCGCCGGAAAAGCCGGGCGAACCGCGGGAAATGATGTCGAGTTGAACGTCATCACTGAGCGGAACACGGCGCGTATGGACGGCAAGGATCCCAAGACGCCCGTTCAAGTCGGGGCGTGGAACGATGATGCGACGGTCGAAGCGGCCGGGGCGAAGGATCGCAGGGTCGAGAACGTCAGGCCGGTTGGTCGCCGCGATGATGATGACACCCTCGCTGGACTCGAAGCCGTCCATTTCGACCAGCAGCTGATTGAGCGTCTGTTCGCGTTCGTCATGACCACCACCGAGCCCGGAGCCACGGTGTCGGCCGACGGCGTCAATCTCGTCGATGAAGATGATGCACGGGGCGTGCTTCTTGCCCTGCTCGAATAGGTCGCGAACACGCGAAGCGCCGACGCCAACGAACATCTCGACGAAATCCGAACCAGAGATGCTGAAGAAGGGGACGCCCGCCTCCCCAGCAATGGCGCGCGCCAGGAGCGTCTTGCCGGTGCCGGGCGCGCCCATCAGCAACACCCCTTTTGGAATGCGGCCACCGAGGCGCTGAAACTTCTTTGGATCCTTGAGAAAGGCGATGATCTCTTCGCAGTCGTCCTTCGCCTCGTCGATGCCCGCAACGTCCTTGAATGTGACCTTGTTCTGCGACTCGTTCAGAAGGCGAGCGCGCGACTTGCCAAAGCTCATCGCTTTGCCACCCGAAGCCTGGAGCTGACGCATGAAGAACAGGAGAATGCCGACGAGAAAGATCATCGGAAGCCACGTGACGAGAAGGCTCGTCCATAGGCTGTTTTCATCCTCGGGCAGGTACTCGACGCTCACGTCATGGTCGAGCAACTGCTTGTTGATCTGCTCGCCCATGATGCCAATGGTCACTTTTTCGTTACGGACTCCGCGCTGACCTTGTTGGACGCTTTCGTCGGGTGACTTGAGCCAGTACGTGTACTCGCCGCTGTTGTCTTGAGGACGGATCTTGACCTTCTGGACCTTGCCAGCGGAGACGTCCGTTACGAACTCGCTGAACGGAACGCTGCGAGGTTGCTCCTCGCGAGCGACAAAATTGAAGATCACGATGCACATCAGGATCACGAGGACCCAGAAGAGAAGTGTTTTTTGGCTTTGTTTCATTCGGTAAGAGAGGACGCCTGGCCGGGTGGTCGTGCTAGCAAGAGGCCTCGAATCCTTCTTTCTTTGTGAGGCCGCGGGGCCCGCTTGGCAACCATCGCCCCACCGAAGCCTCAGGAGCGGTGGGTTCGCGTTCTACGATGTTCACGATATTCCAATGAAAGGCCGCCGCTCTCGCGATGGACCGACCAGCCGGATCCTAGCAGGACCTCTCCCTGGCCCGTAAGAAGTCGGCCCAGGTCGGTGAGATGGCTTCGGGACGGGGTTAATCCGGTTTCCTGCGAAATCCAGCTTCGAAGCCATCGAATCCGAATGGGTGCGGGAAGCGCGACGAGGGATTCGGTCGAGACGAAGCGGCCCTGGGCTGGGGGCAGCCCGGCCAACTGGGCATCGAGGTAGGCGTTGAGCTGGGCAGCCTCGTCGCTCAGCGCGCAAAGGTGCTCGATCACGCGCGGATCCTCCGCCGCCAGCATGGGGAGAACCTGGTGCCGAATCCGGACGCGTTCGAAGGCGGGTCGGTGATTCGAGGGGTCATCGACGAAGGGGAGCGCACGATTTACCGCGTAAGCGCGGACCTCGGAACGACGGCAATCGATGAGCGGGCGGATCACCCCATCGGCCCTCCGAGGCTCGATCCCTCCGAGGCCACGGATCCCTGCGCCACGGAGCAGACGGCCGAGGATCGTCTCCGCTTGGTCGTCTTGGGTGTGGCCCACTGCGATGCGGGTGGCGCTATGGGCGGTGGCGATTTCCCGGAGTGCCCCATACCGAAGCTCGCGCGCGCGGGCCTGGATCGAAGCGCCCTGACTCGGCACCGATACGCGACTGGAGTAGAATGGCACCCCGAGCGCGCCAGCAAGCGCCGCCACCTGCTCGACCTCCGCGGCGGACTCTGGCCGGAGCCCGTGGTCGATCGATGCGCAGCAGAGCGTGATGCCCAGCTCTCCACGTAGCCGATGGAGCACATGCAACAGAGAGGTCGAGTCGGGCCCGCCGGAGCATGCGACCAAGACATGATCGCCGGAAGACGCGAGCGCTCTCTCGCGCACGGTTCGCCGCACCGTCGAGGTGATCATGAGGGGACGCTAGAACACGCCGGACGCGAGGGAAAGCCGCATCTCGGTTCGGTCACGCAGACCACCCATCCGTATGGTTTCGGGGTCTTGTGGAGATTTTCTCGAAAACGAGACACCTGGCACAGCCACGCGAAGTCCGGAGCGCGAGCGGCGAATGAGCCCTGGGCCGGCCTCGGCCATCTCGAATGCGCGCTGTTCCTTCTCGGTTCGCAGATCGATTCGCGGACTGGGCTCCCATCGGTCTTGCCGCTCCTTGCGAACACCTTTGACGGTGACGAGAATCGCCGGGATCACCCCGGCTAAGCCCACCACCAGCGCAGCGACCGAGCCTTTGTCACGACCGGGCTTGTCGAGGGTGAAGTACCCGGTCAACGCACCCCCCGCGGCACCCACGATCGGAAAGACCGTCAACGCCCAGGTTTCGTTCAGCCCGGCGGCGGACGGGATGATGAGCCCGAGCTCGGCGCCAACCAAGCCTAAACCGATCGAGCCCTTGGGCGTCGCGCGGAGATTGTCGACTTGCGTCGGTTGAGCCTGGGCGTCCGCCGCACGCGGAAGTGCTGAGAGCGAAATCATCGCCGCCAGTGCAAACGCGAATGCGACCCGTTTCCCCCTCACTTCCCCTCCAGCGACTCCGCAGACTACACTACACGGAGGCTGAAACAGCTGCAACCTCGTGGTGTTACATGCGGAATCATTTACCTTGAATTCGCCGGACCCGCACCCAAGAATCCCGCGATGGAGGAGCGCGACTATCAATCCCTGCTCGTGCAGCAGGAAGGGCACATCGTCACCCTGACCTTCAACAGGCCGGAGAAGAAGAACCCCCTCAGCCAGGACTTGGTCAACGAGCTGCTCTGGGCACTCGACGACGCGGAAGGAGCCGACGATGTTCGGGTCATCATCCTGACGGGCGCGGGGAACGCGTTCAGCGCCGGGGCCGATTTGAAGGGCATGACGGCGGCCCGGGGGAAGCTCGAAAAGAAGGGCGAGTTCGACGATCTCTTGCTCCGCTTCGATTCGCTCAAGAAGCCCGTGGTCGCGCGCATCCCAGGCTACGTCATGGGCGGCGCCATGGGCATCGTAGCCTGCTGCCACTTCGCCATCGCCTGCGAAAGCGCGATCCTGGCCACGCCGGAGATCAAGCGGGGGCTTTTCCCAATGATGATCATGGCTGTTCTTCAACGGGTCATCCACAGTCGCGAGCTGCTGACGCTGATCTTGTTGGGTGAGAAGATCACAGCGACGAAGGCAAAAGAGATCGGCTTGCTGACCGAAGTGGTGCCGGACGACGAGCTCGACGCCCGGGTCGCGGAGCTCGCTGGCCAACTGGCCAAGCAATCGCCCACGGCGATGCGAATGGGTCTCAACGCCTTCAACGAACAACGCAAAATGTCCGTCGAAGAAGCGCTGCCCTACCTTCGTGAACAGCTCTACGCCGTGCTCAACAGCGAGGATGCCAAGGAAGGGCTGGCCGCCTTCTTCCAAAAGCGCGAACCGCGGTGGACGGGCCGCTAGCCCAGCACGTCTTTCACCAGGAGCTCGACGGACCGACCGCCCATCCAGTGGTCGGGCTGAAATTCACCGATGAGGCGAAGATCGTTCCGACCTTCGATCCGCGCGAACAGGTCGGGTGCGAAGGCGCGGACCGAATCTCGGCCGATCTGCAGCTTGAGCTTGCCGTGCACCCTCCCCTCCCCGACCGCTGTCGCTTCGATGACGTTCGCGTCCACGAGGAACGTCGGCACGGGATGCCCTTCTCCGAATGGTCCGAGACGCCGCAGGTCTTCGACCGTTGGGACGCCGAACGCGCCACCGAGCGAAACGTCTATCTGAGTCGCCCGCATCTTTCCGAAGTCGGCCCCTCGTGTAGCCTGCGCAAACGACGCGCGGAAAGCATCGAGGGCGCTCCTAGACAACGAAATCCCCGCCGCAGCGCGGTGGCCGCCCCAGGCGCTCAGGTTCGATGCACAAGCCGCGAGAGCGCGATGGACGTCGAAGTCGGGCGTGGTCCGAGCGCTGCCGTGACCGTGCTCCCCATCGAACGCAATGACGACGGCGGGGACGCCAAACGCGTCGACGAGGCGGGCGGCCACGATGCCGACGACACCTCGGTGCCACACGTCGCTCGCGACGATCACGCCCTCCTTGGGCGCATCGCCGTAGAGCGCGAGCACCTGTGCGCGCGCTTCTTCCGTAGCGTGCTTGGTGAGGAACTTGCGCTCGTCGTTGCTCACCTCGACCTGCTGAAGCAAGCCCCGCGCCTCCTCGTGAGTCCTGGCGGAGAGCAGTCGGAGCGTGAGATCGGCGGCGCCGAGCCTTCCGGGCGCGTTGAGCCGTGGTGAAAAACGAAAGGCCACGTCGGTCGCAGTGAGCTGCGCCGTCTCCGGGATCTTTGCCGCTTGCCGCAACGCGAGGAGCGCCGGCCTCGTTTTGGAGGAGCCGAGTATCTTCAGGCCGGCTCGAACTAGGCGCCGGTTGTCACCGGTCAGCGGTGCCACGTCGGCAATCGTTCCAATCGCTACGAGGTCGAGCCAAGGGCGAAGATCGAGTTGAACGTCCATCTCGGCGCGAATCGCTGCGCTCAACGAAAATGCAAGCCCTGCACTGCAAAGCCCCTTGTACTCGAAGGCGCATTCGGGGCGGTGCGGGTTGAGGAAGGCAAACGCCGGAAGGCGCTCCTCCGGCACGAGGTGGTGGTCTACCACGATCACGTCGATCCCGTTCGCCATCGCTTTGGCGATGCGCTCGTGGTCACTCGAACCGCAGTCGCAGGTCACGATCACGGCGGGTCGCTCGGTGAGACAACGATCGAGCGCAAGCGCGCTGAGGCCGTATCCTCCATGAAAGCGGTCGGCAATGAGGGTGCGCACCTCGCCTCCGAGGGCGGCGATCACCTCGCTCAGAAGCAGCGCCGAAGTCGTACCATCGACGTCGTAGTCACCGAACACCACGATTCGTTCCCGGGCGCGAATCGCCCGCGCGATGCGTTTCGATGCGGGCGCGCGGTCCGTCATCGGCCCAGGAGGGCTCAGGCCGCTCAACTTGGCATCCAGGAACGGGCCCGCTTCCGCGGCATCGCGAATCCCACGATGTAGAAGCACCTGGGCCGCAGTGAGCCCCAGTCCACAGGACTCGGCGAGCATGCCAGCCGCCCGTTCATCGGATGGCCGCACGCTGTACCGATCCACGAGCTAGCCTCGCGAACGACTGAAGAAACGCCGATCCATCATCTCGGTGATCGGCGCAGCGACGAACACCGACGAGACGGTACCGATGAAGATACCGATACCGAGTGCAAAGGCGATGTCCTGGATGACCCCCGTGCCGAGGAAGAAGAACGCAGACACCGACAAGATCGTCGTGAACGATGTGATGATCGTTCGCGAGAGCATTTGTGACGTGCTGACGTTGATCAATTCCCGGAGGCTCTTGTCTCGAACTCGCACCATGTTCTCGCGGATCCGATCGTACACGACGATCGTGTCGTTGATTGAGTAACCCATGATGGTGAGAAGAGCCGCGACGGTGGTCAGATTTACTTCCTTCTGGAGAAGGACATAAACCCCGAGAGTGATGAGCGCATCATGCAGCATTGCGATGACGCCGCCCGGAGCAAATCGCAGGTCGAAGCGGAACGCCACGTACAACATGATGAAAGCGATGGCGTACAGCAACGACTGGATCGCTGCATCGCGTAGTTGCTGCCCGGCCTTGGGACCGACCCACTCGACCCGAAGCGGCGCTTCTGGAGCGCGCTCGCCGAATCGCTTCTGAAGCTGACTCACCAACTCGTCTGCGACGCCGACGAGCTGCACCTCGTAGCGGGGATTTCTGCTCCCCGAAAGCACATTAATCGAACGAACGTGCGCTCCACCCGCCTCGAGCGCCTCATGGAGCTGCTGCTCGTTGATCGGGCTCGACACACGGATGGTGATCTTGTCGCCACCGGGTGACACTTTCATCTCGCGCAAAACGTCCGGACCGAGTGCCGACGTCGCCGATTCGCGAATCTTGTCGACCTCAGCCTCCGGCAACGACGACACCTCGCCAACCCGGATGATGTATTCGTTCTGCTTGCCTTCGACGTGGATGACGTCCGGCCGGGCGTAGCCCGAAGCCTGGAGCGCGTCGCGGACCTCGCCCGAAGTGACATCGCCTTTGAAGACCAGCTGAAGCTCGGTGCCGCCGGCGAAGTCGATCCCGTAGTTGGGCCCAGGATAAAAGAGCGAAATCAAGCTCATGGTCGCGAGCAGGCCGAGGACCGAAATCACCGGCCCGCGGTACTTCATGAAGTCGATATAGGTACCGGGTTTGATGAATTCCATGTCAGCCCACCCGCAATCGCTGCACGCGCATGCCGCGCACGAGCCAGTCGAAAAGCACCTTCGAGCAGAACGTGCCCGTGAAGAGCGAGGTGCCGATGCCGATCAAGAGCATCGTGGCAAACCCCTTGATGGGTCCGGTGCCAAACTGCCACAGAACGATGCCTGCGATGGCCGTGGTGAGCTGGCTGTCGAAGACCGACGAATATGCCCTCGCGTACCCTTGTTCCACCGCTGAGCGGGGCGACTTGCCTAACCTCAGCTCCTCTCGAATTCGCTCGGTAATCAGCACGTTCGCGTCGACCGCCATGCCGACGGTGAGCGCGATGGCGGCAATGCCAGGCAGTGTGAGCGTGGCGCCGATGCCGGACATGGTCCCCAGCAAAAGCAGCAGGTTGAGCAAAACCATCGCATCGGCGACCAAGCCGCCAACCTCGTAGTAGACGGCCATGAAGATCAAGACGAGAAGAACGCCCCAGAGCGCTGCGGAGGCACCCTGACGCACGGAGTCCTTTCCAAGAGTCGGGCCGATCAGCTGCTCGTTGGCTGGCCGTAGCGGGGCTGGAAGCGCACCAGCCTGGAGCACGACGACGAGGTCCTTGGCCTCTTGTAGAAGCTCGTTGCGGTCCAGATAGGCTCCGAGGGTGATGCGGCCGCGACCGCTGATCTGACCCTGGATGACAGGTGCGGATTCCACGCGGTCGTCGAGAACGATCGCCATGCGCTTGCCGATGCTTCGGCCCGTGAGGTCGGCCATGCGCGACGAACCACGGGTGTTCATCGTGAAGTCCACCTCGGGGCTCCCACTCTGCGAGTCGAAGCCCACCGACGCATCGTCTAGATCCTCACCGGTGACCTCGGCGACGCGATACAGGTAATAGGTGCGCCAGCCCTCGCCTCCCCGCTCGGGATCGGCATCCTCACGGCCGATGCTCACCTCGTGATCATCGGGCACCGGGAGCGTCGCGATGTAGGCACGGAGGCGATCCCGGGCATCCTCGCCAAATGCTTCTGCGAAGGTCTGCGAGTCCGCACTGAGGTACACCCCTTCCGGTGGGGTGGTGAAGATCGACCGCGAGTCCGACTCATCATCGACGATTTGGAACTGCAGCTGCGCGGTGCGACTGATGATCGACTTTATGCGCTCGAAGGAGCTCTCCTGAGCGCCAGGAATTTCAATGATGATGTCACCATCGTTCGGTCGAGCGATGACGGTAGGTTCCAAGACGCCGAGATTGTCGATCCGGTTGGTGATCGTGCGCTCGGACTGCCGAACCGCGGTTTCGCGCATGTTCGCGAGTTGCTCTTCGCGCATGTGAAGGTCGACCACGAGCTTGCCGACCCCGCTAGCGACGCGAAGGTCGCGGAAATAGTCCTTCACCCAGGTCTTGGTGAGCTTCTTCGCGTCCTCTTCATTCGAAAACGTCAATCGAATCGCGCGCACTGCGCCGCCGTCTTGGTCGACCCGCTCCACTTTGCACCGCTGCCGAATCTGCTCCAGCTGGGTCTTGTCGATATCGTCGACGTCTTCTTCGGGGATGACACCGATCAACACGCCGCACTGCCGCTGCACTTGCTCAGCGAGGCGATCCCGGCGGTCGCGAATGTATTCATCGACCTCGACCTCATACATCAACCGTAGGCCCCCTTTGATGTCGAGGCCCGGATTGATCTGATTCTCGAAAGTCTCTTTGACGACATCCGGACAAGGCAGCCATCGATCGAGGCTTGGCCACAGGGCAAGGAAGCCCAAGACGGACGAGCCGACGACGATTGCCAAACGAAAATACCAGCCTCGGTCCATGATCCTCGCCTGTGAGTTCAGCTTTTCTGTTCGGGGGTTTGATCCAACCCGGCGACGTGGCTCCGCAACACCCTGATGCGCGTGCGGTCAGCGACCTCGATGGTCACGTCGCGCTCGTCGAGCGCGGTAATCTCGCCGCGGATTCCCCCATTCGTACGGACGATGTCGCCCTTCTTGAGGGCGGTCATCATCGCCTCGTGTTGCTTGGCGCGTTTCTGCTGCGGTCGGATCATCAGAAAGTAGAGGACCGCAAACATCAACAGGAGCAGACCGATTTGCTCGGTTCCGCCGCCGCCGCAGCCCAAGGGCCCGGGAACGGGACCGCCACCGCCGCCAGTAGTTGGCGCGACCGGACCGCCGCTCACGTCAGGCTGAAGCAAAATGTGGAATAATGAGTACAGCACCACTAACCCTCAATGCTCGGAGAGCCCGGACGCACAATGCGATCCAGGCCCCTGAAGCGTCGGCGTTTCTACTCCATGCCCCGAAGCAGGTCAACTCAGCGGAATTGCGGATTTATGCTACATAGGCCCGACCCCCAGCCGGTGGGGGCGTGAGGAGCATCGATTGTGGAAAAGGTGGACAAGATCTGGTTCGACGGGGAGCTGATACCGTGGGAACAGGCGAACGTCCACGTCTTGACGCACACGCTCCACTACGGGCTGGGCGTCTTCGAAGGCATTCGCTGTTACAAGCTGAAAGACGGGCGAAGCGCAATCTTCCGTTTGGAAGAGCACATTCGGCGACTGTTCGATTCTGCTCACATCTGCATGCTGCCGATGCCGTTCGACCAGGGCGAGGTGGCGCAAGCGTGCCGAGAGACGGTCCGGGTGAACGGTCTCGATGAGTGCTACCTGCGACCGATCGCCTTCATGGGCGATGGCGAGATGGGGCTTGGCGCCAAAAATGCGACTCGGGTGGCGGTCATCGCGTGGCGATGGGGCGCATACCTCGGCGAAGAGGGTCTTCGGAAAGGCATTCGCGCGAAAGTCAGCTCATATCAGCGCGCGGGCGTCAACACGTTGATGTCGAAGGGCAAGATCACCGGCCATTACGTCAACTCGATTCTCGCAAAACGCGAGGTACAGATGATTGGCTACGACGAAGCGATCATGCTCGACACTCAAGGCTACGTTTCCGAGGCGTCTGGCGAGAACATCTTCGTGGTGCGAGATGGTGAAGTTGCGACACCCCCCATGGGCGTGTCCATCCTCGGGGGCATCACCCGCGACTCGGTCATGCGCGTCATGCGCGACCTCGGATTGACCGTCCATGAACGATTGATCTCCCGGGACGAGCTCTACATCGCCGACGAGGTCTTCATGGTCGGCACCGCCGCAGAGGTGACGCCGGTCCGCGAGCTGGACGACCGTGCGATCGGCGCGGGCTCGCGTGGGCCGATCACGGAGAAAGTGCAAAACGCATACTTCGACGCGGTTCGTGGCGTGAAGGTCCCCGACGAGCGCTGGCTGGCGATCGTGTAGTCACCTGTGCGCACGACTGCATCCCCCGAGAACGGCTCCCGACGGGCGTGCTCGCGAGCGGGACCCGCTCCGCCGTCTCCCCACAGCAACTCACGTCTGGCGTCGCCCCGCTGTGCCCCGGGATGTGGGGCTAGTCTTCGAGCACACTCTTGTGAATGATGATCCGGCGGCAATGCGGGCACTGATGCAGCTCTTCGGCGCGATGTAGCTCGATCATGAGCTGCGCCGGCAAAGCCATGCGGCAGGCCGTGCAGTTCCCATCATTGATGATGATCACGACGTTCGAAAGCCCGGTCTTGAGGCGCTCGTAACGCTTGACGAGCGGGCGCGAGACTTTGGCGACGAGATGTTCGCGACCATCCAGGAGCTTGTTGCGTTGCTCTTGGAGCTCGGCGATTCGAGCCTTGGATGACTCTTCCTCGGACTGCAGAACGGTCTTGGCCTCTTCGAAATCCTTTTCGCGTTCGGAAAGGGAAGCCGTCTTGGCTTCAATCGCCTGGCCGATTCGACTGAGCTCGTCTTCCCGCTCCTTGATCGCACGTCGGTTGGCTTCGATTTCTCGCTCGGCTGCGTCGGCTTCGCGGATGCTGGACGCTTGCGCGTTCTTCTTACGCGCCCTCTGGAGGCCTTCATTTCGCTCTTTGAGCTCGCCGCTCTGCCGCACCTTGAGCTCCTGAGCATTTTCGAGCTGCTGGCGCTCTTGCGCCAACATCATCTCCAGCGTTTGTACGCTTTCTCGTAGCTCTTGCAGCCGTTGCGGGATCTGCACCAACTCGGCGTCGATATCACGCGCCGAGTCATCCATCTCGGCGAGTCTAGCCAGCGCTACAAGCTCTTCGCGCAACGATTGCCTCCAGGGTTAGCCAAAGCTGGCGGGGCTGTAGCGTGCCTTTCCAAGGGGTGCAAGAGAACCGGTTCCATGAGAAATCCTAGCGGTAGGCCCACCTGGACTCGAACCAGGAACAACCCGGTTATGAGCCGGGGGCTCTAACCAATTGAGCTATGGGCCCTTGGCAACGCTTGTAGCGCGATCGCGCTCTCAACGCGAACGAATCGCGACTGCGTCCCCGGGGCACGGCGGAACGCGACACGGAGGCTCGACGAACGGCTCGGCTTGCATAGCTGGCCGGTTGGGCTTGGCGCCGGAGCGGTAACGGGCTGCAGCGGCGATTACCTTCCCTTCTGCTCCGACGTCTCCTCGCGCTATCGAGTGCCGACAGGGCTGACCGGCATTCCGTCGTTCACCGCCTCGCAGATCGCACCGCGTGATCCGCTCGCGATCGAGGTCCCGGTCAACGAGCACACTCGATTGGTGAACTTCGAGATTCGACGCGCAGAAGACGCGAGCACAGGTCTGGACCCTATCATCGTGCTCACTGCCGAGACCACTGGGGCCGAGATCGTCCGACTCCCGATGGAATACGCGGAGCCCTGTCTCAATCGCGCTCGCCGAGCCCCTTAACTGTCCATGAAGCTTCGCAGCTGTTTCGAGCGGCTTGGGTGGCGGAGCTTGCGAAGGGCTTTGGCTTCGATCTGTCGGATGCGCTCGCGGGTCACCTCGAAATCCTGGCCGACCTCTTCGAGCGTATGGTCGCTTTTCTCACCGATGCCGAAGCGCATCCGGAGGACTTTCTCCTCGCGGGGGGTCAGCGTCTTGAGGACACGGCGAGTCTGATCCTCCAGGTTTCCGTCGATGACGGCGTCCACAGGGGAAACCGCGTTCTTGTCCTCGATGAAGTCGCCGAGGTGGCTGTCTTCTTCCTCTCCGATCGGGGTTTCGAGGCTGATCGGTTCTTTGGCGATCTTCAGGACCTTACGAACCTTCTCGAGCGGCATCTCCATGCGCTCGGCGATCTCCTCGGGATCGGGCTCGCGGCCTAGCTCTTGCACCAGGTACCGTGAGGTGCGGATCAGCTTGTTGATCGTCTCGATCATGTGGACCGGAATTCGAATCGTCCGGGCCTGATCGGCGATCGCTCTCGTAATGGCCTGTCGAATCCACCAGGTCGCATAGGTCGAGAACTTGTAGCCGCGCCGGTACTCGAACTTGTCGACCGCCTTCATCAGGCCGATGTTCCCTTCTTGAATCAGGTCGAGGAACTGTAGGCCGCGGTTCGTATACTTCTTGGCAATCGACACCACGAGACGAAGGTTGGCTTCGACGAGCTCGGCCTTGGCGCGCTCGGACTGCCGTTCGCCCTCCGCCAGAGCTCGGTAGGTGTCTCGCAACTCCTCTACCGGCTGGCCCATGTCTTCTTCGACGTCGACGATCGCCTTCCGCGCGTCACGAATGTGCTCCTCGGAAAGCAGGATCTGCTCTTCCGAGCCGTACTTGCGCTGAACCCGCTTCTCGAGCGCTTTGCTCTCCTGCATGTCGTTGATCACGCGCTTCATGTCTTTGAACTTGAGGCCGCCTACGCGCGCCTCTGCTTCGTTCATGTCGCGCTCGGCGCGCTCGATGCGCCTGGTGTAGCCTTTGATCCGCGAGACGACGCGGTCGATCTGCTTCTTGGTGAGATTGAGCTCACGCAACAACGCGACACGCTCGTCGAGATGCTTGTCCAGCTGGGCGGCGAACTGTTTCTTGCTGCGGTCCGAAACCTTCCGCTTGGTCTCGATCTCAGTCTGCACCTTCGCCATCGACGACTCGATGCGCTTCACCTTGTCGAATAGCTTGAGGGCGCGAACCTTGGCCGCCTCGAAGTCGACCTCTTCCTCTTTGTCGAGGTCCCGGACGATATCTTTGACGCGGAGCTTTCCCTTCCGAAGCTTCTCACCGATCTCCAGAATCTCGGCAACGCCCACGGGGGAGTTCAGAATGACCTCGAAGATCTTGTCTTCCCCCTCTTCGATGCGTTTGGCGATCTCGACCTCGCCTTCACGCGTCAGAAGCGAAACCGACCCCATTTTTCGCAAGTACATGCGAACGGGATCGTTGGACTTCTGCGCGTAGCTGTCGTCGGCCGGAGGCGGAATCGTCGCAGCACGTCGCACGGAGCTCCGCGTTGCCGCAACGGGAACCTCGCTCGTTCGGCTCTGACCTTCGGGCGCACCATCGACCACGTCGATATCTTCGCTCTTGAGCCACACCATGAGGTCGTCGATCTGGTCGGAGGTCACCATGTCGGGCGGCAGCGCCTCGTTGAGCTCGTCGTATGTCAGATGACCTTGCGTACGGCCGCGTTCGAGGAGCAACTGCACCTCTTTGCGTTCTCGGCCTTTGATCTTCGGCACCACACGCGACACGGGTTCAGACTTGAACTTGGATCCTGTCGACTCGTCGTCACGTACTGAGCTCTTGCTCGCCATCTTCACCTCTGCTTGATGTTCGACTTGAGCTTGTGAGCGCTGCGCGTCAACTCCACAAACTCTCGAGTGAGCCCCGCTGCCAACGCGTCGTCGCCGACTCGGCGCGCTTCGACGATGCGTTGTTGTAGGAGGGGCAACTTGCGTTCGATGTTTTTTCGTTCGAGAAGTGGGAGGCCCCCGTCAAGAATTTGACGTGCCTCGTCGAGGTTGTGCTCCTGCACAGCCAACTTCGCTTCCAACCACGGCCTGAGTTGATTGTCGTGCAACTCGTCCAGCAAGGCCGTGACGTCGAGCGATCCCTGCCTATCCACCATCTGCAAGATAGAAACAAAGATGGCGCGAAGATCAGGGCTCGTCAAAAGCTCCGGAAGCTTTCGCACGCCCTCGTGCGTGATCAAGCTCGGCTGATCGATCAGAGCTGAAATCAACTTCGACTGTAACTCCGACACTGGTGTTGCAATCGACTGCTGCACTGCGTCACGACGTGGCGCGGGTCGCGCGCTGGATCGCCCGAGGCCCCGACGTAACTCGCGGCGCACCAAAACCACATCCGCTATCCCGAATTTGCGGGCCACACGTTCCACGTAGAGACCTCGTTCGATCGGGCTTTCAACCTTGGCAAGAATCGGACCAAGTTTTGCGATCGCATCCGCCTTCGCTGGAGGATTCGGTTCCACGGTGGCCGCTGCGTCGTCGATTAAATATTCGATAATGGTGGGTGCGCTCACGATTCGAGCACGCAAGGACTCCGCGCCCTGCTCTCGCAGAAAGCTATCCGGGTCGGAGCCGGCCGGGAGCGAGACGACGTGCGCTGCGAGCCCGGCTTTGCTCACCACCGCGTAGGCTTCGCGAACCGCCTTGCGACCAGCATGGTCGCCGTCGAACAGGAGCACCACCTTCTGTGCGAAGCGTTTGATCAACTTGGCATGCGCCTCGGTGAAGGCGGTCCCCATCGGGGCCACCGCGTTCTCGAACCCGGCCTGATGAAGCGCGACGAGATCGAAGTTGCCTTCGCACAGAATGGTGGCGTCCTGGCGCCGAATCTCGACGCGCCCCTCGTGCAGACCGTAGAGGATTTCGCCCTTGTGGTAGAGCTGGTGCTCCGGACTGTTGAGGTACTTCGCCGGCGGTTCCTTCTGCTCCTCCATCGATGGAGCTGCCGATAACGCGCGACCGCTGAACGCGACGACTCTGCCATGCACATCTGCGATCGGGAACAGCAACCGATGCCGGAACCGATCGTAGTGACCCCGGCCCGAGCGTCGCGCGACGATGAGGCCTACCGCTTCGGCGTCCGCAGGCGAGATGCCGGCCGCCTCGAGAAAGCGACTGAGCGAATCCCAACCGTGAGGTGCATAGCCCAGTCGAAATTTCCTCGCATACTCCTCGGAGATGCCACGGTCAGAAAGCTCCTGTCGCGCAATGCCGGCATCGGGATGCTGTTCGAGCTGCGCGCAATAGAAGTCGGTAGCTTTCTCCATTACGGAGGCCAAGCGGTCGGTTTGCTTCTTGTTGCGCTGAAACTCCGCCTCTCGCTGAGGATCGTGCACCGGGAGCACCACGCCAGTTTGGTCGGCGAGGTCTCGCGCAATTTCAGGGAATGTCTTGCCCTCGACGTGCATCAAGAATGAGAAAATATCGCCCGAGGCCTTGCACCCGAAGCAATGGTAAAAGCCGCGATTGGGGTGTACGTAAAAGGAGGGTGTCTTCTCGTTGTGGAACGGGCAGAGGCCCTTGAGGCTATTGCCCGACTTCTTGAGCGCGACGTAGTTGCCGATGACGTCAGCAATGGGGGCGCGTTCGCGGATCTCAGCAATCTTGTCTTCGGAAATCACCGCCGCGCCTCACCCGTGCTCGCCGTTTCTGTGCAGTCCGGGCAGTGTAGACTTCGTCTGCTTCTTGGCAAGGGCCGCCTGTCGCTGTAGTTGTGACGCGATGGCTCAGGCGCGCGTATCGTTTCGACGGGTCCTCGGAGTCTACGGTTTGGTCTGTGTCGCGATCTTCGCCGTGACCCGGTTCGAGCCCAGTACCTCAATTGGGCGATACGCCCATCTCGTGGTGGCGACGATCTTCCTGCTGACGGCGATCCGGCTGACGCGCGAAGACCCTCGACACTACGGTGTGGCGCTCGCCGGTCTGCTCGAGCCCGCCCGAGACGATCGGCCGGCAGGACCCTTGGGCCTGTTTGATCTCGGCCGCGCGGTTCGCCAGGCTTTGCCATCCGCGGTCGCGGAGGTCGGCGTGGCGGCGGGCATCGCGATGGTCGTGTTTCCGCTCTATGCAGTCGTCTTCAACTGGTGGCACAGGCCTGAAGGAAACTTCTCGCTGACGCTGCCGGCCGACGTTTCCGGTTTCGCCATGGCGCAACTCATCGTCGTCGCCTTGCCGGAAGAGGCCTTCTTTCGCGGCTACCTACAAACGGCATTGAGCGACTTGGAAACGAATCGGCTTCGCGTGATCGGAGTGCTTCTCGCGCCGGGCGCCATCGTACTGCAGGCGATTCTGTTCGCGGCGATTCACTTCGCGGTCGAGCCCAACCCTGCCCGCCTTGCCGTCTTCTTTCCCGCACTCTTGTTTGGGTGGACACGCGCTTGGCGCGGCGGAATCGGGGCCGCCCTCACGCTCCATGCGATGAGCAATCTTTATTCCGAGATTCTCGTGAGGAGTTGGCTATAACCCGCTTATGCAGGCCGCCCCGCCAACTCCCACCGTCATCGCAGAAACGGTTCGTCGCGCGCTCTCGGAGGACATTGATCGCGGAGACGTGACGACGGAAGCCTGCATCGAGCCAAGCGCACTCGGTACCGCTACGCTTCACGCGCGGGAGCCCATGGTCGTATGCGGGCTCCCCGTGCTCGAGGAAGTGTACGCACAACTCGACATTCTGGTCGATGTGGACGCTCACCTTCGGGACGGAGACTTGGTCGAAGCGGGCACTGCTGTCGCGACGATCTCCGGGCCGGCCAGGTCGATCTTGCTCGGTGAACGTGTCGCGCTGAACTTCATGCAGCGGTTGAGCGGCGTATCCACCATGACGAGACGTTTCGTCGATGCGCTCCCCAAGCAGGCCAAGACGCGAATCACGGATACGCGAAAGACGACGCCAGGACTGCGGGCCTTCGAACGCTACGCCGTTCGTTGCGGCGGCGGGCACAATCACCGCGAGGACCTGGGCGCCGCCGTCTTGATCAAGGACAACCACATTGCTGCGGCGGGAGGATGCACCCAAGCGATCGCACGGGCACGCGCCTACGCGCCGCACACGTGCCGCATCGAATGCGAGGTCGACACGCGAGCCCAGCTCGACGAAGCGATCGCAGCCGGAGCGGATATCATCATGCTCGACAACTTCGACGACCATGAGGTACGCGACGCAGTCCGCGCGATCGATGGACGCGCCATCGTCGAGGTGTCAGGGGGGATCACAGTCGAGCGCGTAGCAGCGCTCGGGGGGCTGGGTGTCGACGTGATTAGCGTTGGGGCCCTCACGCACTCGGCGCCTGCGTGCGACCTTGGGCTCGACTGGGGCTGAGCCGTGATGGACGACCTGCTGCCGGCGCGCGTCCAAGAGCGGCTGATCGGGAACTGGGGCCGCTCGCTGTCGGTTCGGGAGCGGACGGCTTCCACCATGGACGATGCCTCGGCAGCGGCATCCGAGGGCGCCAAGGAGGGTCACGTGGTGCTCGCGGACCAGCAGACTCGCGGGCGCGGGGCCCATGGGAGGCAGTGGCTCTCGCCTGCAGGCTCCGACCTCTATTTTTCGGTCGTCACGCGTCCCGCAGTCGATCCCGCCTCGACGGCTCTGGTGACGCTCGCCACGGGGCTCGGCGTTCGCGATGCGGTCGCCAGCTTGCTTCCGAGCCGCCCGGTCCTCGTGAAATGGCCCAACGACATCTGGATCGAGCGGCGCAAGTGCGCGGGAGTCCTCGTCGAGAGCCGAACTGTCGGCATGCGTATCGACTCGATGATCATCGGGGTGGGGCTGAACGTCAATCGGGTGGATTGGCCGCCGGACTTGGCGAGTAGCGCCACGTCGCTACGAGCAGAGCGCGGCAGCGGCGAGGCGTTCGACCGCGGCGACGTGCTCGCCACCGTACTTGCTCACATGGAGCGGTGGGTGAGTCTCTTCGTCAGGGATGGTGCACCCGTGGTGGTCAACGCAATGAGGCCGGCCCTAGCGCTCGTTGGAGAGAAGGTTCGCTGGGAGGATGGCGACGGGACATTCGACGGTATCGATCCCGACGGAGCTGCACGCGTGCGCACCGACGCAGGCGTCGTTTCCCTTCACGCGGCGCACATCGAGCCGATCGAACGCTGACCCTGGCACTTGCTCGCCCGCGTATTGCGCACCAGAACTGGCCCATGACGCACGCTCGCGAGCTCGACTGGCTGGAACATTCCGTAGGGGTGCTGTCCCTCCACGATCGCGCGGTCATCTCGATCCGCGGCGACGATGCCCGCGAGTGGTTGCAGGGACAGCTCACCAACCAAGTCGAAGGCCTCGATCCCGGAAGCTCGGTGTACGCGTTCGTGCTCACCCTCAAAGGACGAATCCTCGCGGATGTGTTCGCGCTCGTTCGAGAGGACGAGGTGTGGCTCGATGTGCCAGCGGTACAAACCGGTGCGCTGCTCGAGCGCCTGGACCGCTACATCATCATGGAGGACGTGGACCTCTTACATCGCAAGGACTTGAAGGTGATCGCCGCGCAGGGTCCCCGTGCGCAGGAGGTGACCGAAGGAGGCTGGCCCGCTGATCGGCTCGGCGTCGGTGGGCGTCAGTGGGTCGTCTCGGATGCAGAGTTGGACTCCGAGCTCGAACGTCTGACGGTGCGTGCCCGGGAGCTCGGCGGCGGCTCGATCAGCGAGGAGGGATGGGCGCACGCCCACGTCGTCCGCGGGCGACCACGCTTCGGCGTCGATTTCGGCGAATGGACCTATCCACAAGAGAGCGGCCTGAACCTCGTTGCGGTCTCCTTCAAGAAGGGGTGCTACATCGGCCAAGAGACCGTCGTCATGCTGGAAAACCGCGGAAAGGCTCCCAAAGTCCTTTGGCGATGGCTGATCGAGGACGGGGCGCTTCCAGTGGCCAAGACCCCGATCACGTTCGGGGGCGCCGTGGTCGGCGAAGTCACCTCGTCGACGCGGGTCGACGGCGGTGTGAGGGCGTTGGGCTTTCTGAAGCGGGGTTGCGAAGCGCAGGGGCCGAAGGGCTTCACGATCGGGGAAGCCCCCGCCGAAGCGCTCGGGCCCGTGGAAACAGGCCCGGCGGTACGCCCATCGAACAGCTGACCATAGGGAACACAAGCCGCTGGCGCGAACCGAAACCCGACCTTATAGTAGCGCTCAAAGGAATCCCATGTTGAGCCTCACCCCACGAGCCGCCGATAAAGTCAAAGAAATCCGAGACTCTGAAGGTCTCGCCGAACAGGGCCTGCGAGTCCGGGTCATCGGCGGCGGATGCGCGGGTTTTTCCTATGATTTGTTCTTTGAGGACGAGACCACCGAGATGGACCAGACCTTCACGTCCCACGGAATTCCAATCTACGTCGACATGATGAGCGTCCAGTACGTCGAAGGCACAGAGATCGACTACGTCGAGGGCCTGCAAGGTGCTGGGTTCAAGTTCGTCAATCCGCAGGCGAAGCAGACCTGCGGGTGCGGCTCCAGCTTCGCGACCTGATTCCTCAATCATTTCAGGCAAGCGGCACCTATTGGGCGGTTCACGCGTCGGTGTAGGCGTTTGCGTGTTGCACCTCTGTCTAGTTTGTGTCTATATATTCCTCGACAATACGTAGATGCGAGGCCTTGACAGCCCGCCATGACGTAACGTAACGGTAGTGCGCGCATAGAGGAAAACACCATGCAGTCATCAGCTTCACTCGATCGATACATTCAGCAAGTTCGGGCGATCCCCAAGTTGTCTCGGGAAGAGGAGCATGAGCTTGCGCTCCGTGCTCGCGGGGGCGACCAGGAGGCGGCCGATCGGCTCGTTGAAGCGAACCTGCGATATGTGATTGCCATCGGGCTTCAATATCGTCGTTACGGCGTGCCACTCGGCGACCTGATCGCTGAAGGCAGCGTCGGTTTGGTGACGGCGGTTCGCAAGTTCGATCCCGATCGTGGCACCCGCTTCGTGACCTACGCGGGGTATTGGATTCGCGCTTTCGTGCTGGAGGCGGTCGTTCGTTCGAGCACCATGATCGGCGCCGGTTCCGGGCCGTTTCGATCGAAGCTGTTCTTCCGATTGCGCAGGGAGCGGGCCCGGCTGTCGAATCTCATCGCGGATCCCGAAGAGCTCATCGCGACACTCGCAGCGGAGTTCGACACGAGCAGTCAGAAGATGACAGAGCTCTTGCGGCGACTGGATCAGCGCGAAATCTCCCTCGACGCGCCGGCCTACAGCGACTCGGAAGCCACCCTCGTGGAGATGCTTCCGAGCGCGACGGACTTGCAAGATGTGATCGTAGAACGGCAGCGGCGACAAAAAGGCATTCATCGGCGGCTCAAAGGCGCGCTGTCCGTCCTCGATGAGCGAGAACGCCTGATCGTGGAGAAGCGCATCTTGAGCGACGATTCCGCATCGTTGGCCTCGATTGGCCGCGAGCTCGGGGTCAGCCGCGAACGTGCCCGGCAGCTCGAAGCAAGGGCAAAGAAGAAACTCGCGGAAGAGCTCCGAGACCTGGCCCCTGCGGCCTGAGGTACTGCTCAAGTGTAGGGTGATTCCTCACCCAGCACGGGCCGATGCGCTCTGGGCGGAGCCGGAGTAGCATGTAGCCAGCATGGGGTTTGAGAAACGGGACATCACGGCGCTTCGCCGCGATGCCACGCAGGAGCTAGGGCAAGACGATCTCGTTCCGGAGCCCCAGACCGCGGGGCCGCCTGCAGTACCACCTGGCAAGCCGGCTGCCACTGCGCGACGTGCCGCTGCGTCTGAAGCCGATCGAACGCGCAGAGCACGCGATTGGGTCGAGGAGTGCGAGCGCGAGTTGCAAAGCCAACCGGACGTGCGACGCGCCGCTCGCCTCTACTTCGAGCTTGCGCGGACTTGCGAAGGCCCACTCAAGGATACGAGGCGCGCGCTTCAGTATTACCAGGCCACGCTGGAGCGGTCGCCCGACTACATACCGGCAATTCGCGCCGCGCGCAGGCTCCTCCTCGGCGCTCGGATGTTTGCGGAGGCACTCGCACTCTTCGATGCCGAGGCGCGCGTGACGCGTCAACCTCGCGACAAGGCAACCTTGTTCCTATTGAAGGGCCGTCTGCTCGAAGATGTGCTTGGCAATCGTGAAGCGGCGGAGGAAGCGTACAATACCGCCCGTGCCCTCGATCGTTCCCACGCCGCGATCCTGCGTGCGAACGAGCAGCGCTCATTTGCAAAGAAGATCTGGTCGGATGTAGATCGGAACCTCGCCGAGCTGGCGAATGCTGCGGCGTCCGACGATGCTCACCGCGCCGCGCTCATCATTCGTCGGGCGCAATTGCTCGAAAGCCGACAGCAACGCCCCGACCAGGCCGCCGAGCTATACGAGACGGCCTTACAGCTCGACCCGCACGCGGTCATCGCCGTGCAAGCCTTGAAGCGCCTCTATTACGGGCAGCACCGCTGGCGCGACTTGATTCGCACACTGGAAGCGGAAGCCAGACTGGCGTCCGAGCCCGCGGTGAAGGCTTCCTCCCTCTATCGAGCCGCACGCATACACGCCGAGCACCTCGGCAACCGGGACGAAGCGATACGGGTTTTCGAGCAAGCACGGGACCTGCAACCCAAAGACCCGCTGATCCTCGGTGAGCTAGCCCGTCACTACGAGGCCGCAGAACGTCTCCAAGCACTGGTCGAGACCCTGGAAGCGCTGACCGAGTCGAGCGAAGATGATGCCGAGAAGCTCACCTTTGCTCAGCGCATCGCACGACTGTACGAAGAGGAGCTGCGTGACGTGGACCAGGCGATCGCGTGGTACGAAAAGGCGATCGCTCTGGACCCCACTTCGCTTTCGAGCCTGCAAGCGTTGAGTCTGCTCTACCGCATTCGCGGCGCCTGGCCGAAGCTCATCGAGATGTGCCTTCAAGAAGCGCGCTACACCACGGATGCGCAACGCCGAGCCGACTCACACGCGCGCGCTGCCGAAATTTACGAGACCAAGCTCGACGCCATCGATGATGCAATCGACCACTATCATCGTTCGCTCAACGCGATGCCCGACCACCCGACGGCATTCAAAGCGCTCTCGCGATTGCTCGCAGACGTGCATAAACACAAAGAGCTCATTCAGCTCTATGAGAACGCTTTGGATCGAGCGACCGGGACTCGGGCCGTGTCGTACCTGCTCAAGATCGCCCAGATCTACGAGGACGTTTTGGGAGAGCACGCACTCGCGGCTCAAACCTACAAACGAGTCCTGCAGCAGGACTCGGGGCACCTCGCTGCGGTTCATTCTTGGCAGCGCTCAGCCGCCCGAGCACAGCGCCCACGCGAGCTTCTGGATGCGCTCGAGTACGAGATCGGTCTGACCGTCGAAAGGGATCGGACCGTCGCGCTCTTGCATCGGGCCGGAGAGGTGCTCGACGAGCAGTTGGGCGACCGAGACGAGGCAATCGTTCGGTACCGACGGGCGCTCGAAAAGGACGGTCGGCACGTCCCGACTCTTTCCAGCCTCGGGCGTCTTTACTACGCCGCCGGGCGCTGGAATGACCTATTGGACGTCTATGGACAAGAGCTGAAGCTCACGTCCGGTAAGCACAGGCGGGTTGCTCTGCTGCAGAAGATGGCAGAGATCTCGCGCGACCGCCTCGGAAGCGATGAAGAGGCCCTTCGCTATCACCGTGAAGCCATCAAGATAGACCCCTCCCACGCACCCTCGCTTCAAGAGCTGGCTCGCCAGTTGCGAGAGAGGGGCGCTTGGGAAGAGCTGGTCGACGTTCTCGAGCTACAACTGCGCAACTCCGCCGCATCCCGGCTCCGGGCGCGAGCCGCATTCCTGCTCGGGCAGGTCTACGAAGAGCACCTCGGAGATAGGACCCGGGCAATGGCATCGTATGAGGCAGCAATTTCGGCTGATGTGAGCTACCGGCCGGCCATGGATGCGCTCGCGCGCGTACGCGCGGAGGAGCAGGACTGGACCCATCTGCTTTCCGATCTCGAACGCGAGTTGAAGCTCACCGAGGAGCCTTCGGAGCGCGTCGCGCTATTCGCACGCAAAGCGCAGGTGCTGGAGCGGCAGGACAAACACCGCCAAGCGATTCAGGCTTGGGAAGAGGTGCTCGCGCTCGACCCGAGACATCTCGGCGCCCTACTGGCGCTGGAACAACTATACAGGCAGGTCGGCGCGTGGGAGTCCTTGTGCGGTGTGTACGTGACGCAGGCCGAGGTGCTCGATGACCCGGCCGGCCGCGTTTCGGCCCTTTACGAGCTCGCCCGGTTGCTGGAACATCAGGGCCTCGGAGAATATGGTGATGTCGTCGGGGCGTACCGGCGCGTTCTGGAAGTCGTTCCCACCGACTTGGGAGCCCTGCTCGAGCTCGAACGACTGGCGACAGGTCAGCGAGACGAGGACCTCTTGCGCGAGATCGACACTCAGGTTTCCCGGTCCGCGCACGATCCGACCGTGGCAGCGGCGCATAGGGCGCGCCTCGCTGAGCTCGTGGAGGGCGAAGCTGACACTCAAGCGATCGAGCAGTTCCGTGCCGCTGCGATCGCGGATCCGTATCACATCGGCGCGGCCCGAGGCCTTACCCGCGTTGCGCAGGAGACCGACGATCCCGCGGCGCTCGTCGATGCGCTCCGGCGTGAAGCGGGTTCGGAACGCGACGCGAAAGCTGCTTCAGAGCTCTTCGTCCAAAGCGCGATGGTTCGCCTCGAACGCATGGGAGACCACGATGGCGCCCGACAGGACTTCGAGCGGGCGCTCGAGCTATGGCCCGACTCCGCCCAAGCAGCAGACGGACTAACCGATGTGCTCACCATCGACGCAAGCTGGTCGACGCTCGTGGATCGGCTCTCGCAAGCTGCTTCGGCCGCTCGCTCGGTCGATAGATCGAGTGCCCTCTGGCTCGCAGTGGCGCGCGTGTCGAGCGAGAAGCTCGGGGATCTGCCTGCCGCGATTCGAACGCTCCAACGCGTCCTGAAGGTTCAGCCTCGCCAGCTCGACGCACTGGAACGTTTGGCAGGACATTTCAGCGCGATCGAGTCCTGGCACGAAGCGGCCGCCACGATGGAACAGCTCCTTGCAGCCGCGCCCGAGAACAGCCGGCTGCAACGGGTCTTGCTCGACCTGGCTCGCCTTTACCGGGAGCGATTGAGCATGCCTGACAGGGCTCTGCGCCACGTCGAATCCGCTCTTGCGTCGGAGCCATCTCACGCCCCAGCCCTGCAGGAGCTCTCGCTAGTGCACGAAGCGCTCGGGCAGTTACCCGAGGCTCTGGAGGTTGCGCGCAATCTCCTCGACCTGAGCGATCCGCAAGACCGAGGTAAGGCGCTCGCTCGTCTCGGTTACTTGGAGCACGCTGCCGGAGATGGCGCCAAAGCCAAGGCCGCGCTGCAACGCGCAGTCGTTCTCAACGGACCCGGAAGCGAAGCGGCGCGGGCGCTCGAGGACATGTGCGAAACTCCAGACGACTGGCGGACCTACGCGACATCGTTGAGCGGTCACCGCGCTAGCGAGCAGGCGGGCCGTGTGACCACAGCCCTCGAGGTTGCGAGAATCTTGTCGGACCATTGTCGCGACGAGCATGCTGCCATTGCAGCGCTTCGAACCGGTCTCGAGGACGGCGCGGCCAACGCCGACCTTCGACGTGAGCTCGCCGTGCGACTGCGCGCGCGCGATGAGCACCCCGAGGCCATCGAGCAACTTCAAGCGGTGCTCTCGCAAGAACCATTGCGCGAGGAGATTTGGCGTGAGCTCGCCGTGACCTATCAGGTGGAGGGCCGGATGCGCGAAGCGCGACTCGCCACCCTGCCCTTAGTCGCGCTGGGTCTCGACGATGAGGAAGATCGCGAGCGAATCGCGTCGACCGAGCCGAAACCCGCTCAAGTCCGTCCGAGGTCGCTTCGGGGCTCTGTTCTGGACAAGCTTGGCACACCTCGCGAGGAAGACGCAGCCGCCGGCGCGCTGCTGGCCGCTCTCAGTCCCGCCCTCGCAAAGCTCTACCCTCCAGATCTCGAGAGCTACGGGCTGGCGACCCGAGACCGCCTGGCGACCGAAGCAAACCACCCACTCCGGGAAATCACCGACCGCATCGCTGCGGCGCTCGATGTGCGCAACTTCGATCTTTTCCTGCACCGCGTCCGAAACCGGGGTGTCACGATCGAGTTCGGTACCCACCCCGCCGTTCTCGCGCCCGCAACCATCATGGAGAAAGATGCGTCAACGCAGGCATTCATGTTGGCGCAACCGATGACACAGATCGCCCGTGGCTTTCACCCCATTGAGAAGCTCACGCCCAGAGAGCTCGATGTTCTATTGGCATCCGCGGCACGAACGGTGAAGCCCGATTTCGGCGTCGGGCTGACCAGCGAAGAGTTCCTCAACGAGCAGATGCGACGACTCCAGCGAGCGATCCCGCGGCGTGACCGCAAGCTCGTGCGTGACGCCGCGTTTGCATATTCGCAGGCCAAACGAGTGAAGTTCGACCGATGGGTCAACGCCGCCAACCGAACCGCCGTTCGCGTGGCGCTATTGGTCTGCGACGACCTGACTCCTCTCGTGCAAGACGTGCGGAGCAGGATCGCCCCGGAGCGAAAGGCCGAAGGCGAAACGTTCGACAAGCATCCCCTTTTTCTCGACGCTCTGAAGTTCTGGGCATCGCCCGCTGCGATGCACTTGAGGGAACACATGGGAATGCTTTCCCCTCGCTGACGGCGCGAAGGCGTCAAGTGATCTGATGCGTGTGTCGATCGATACGATAGACGAGCCAAGCGACCGCAGTCGCGACGATGACGAGCATCGCCAAACCTGAGGGGAACGCTGGACTGGAGAAAAACGCCGTGAGCCCATAGTCGCGGGTGAACTGCCGATACGAGCCAACGAGGGAAAGTCGGTCCCATCCGAGCGGCCAGACCGCCAACGCAAAGGCGAGCGTAGCCATTCCGATGCGGCGAGCCGTCGCATCGCGCGACGCTCGACAGAGAGTCACGCCGAGCCCAAAGCCGAAGGATCCAGCGCCGAGCAGAAATAGGATCGCCAAGATGCCCCAGGCCCAAGGGGCCCGCTCGGTATCGACCCAGTAGAAAAGAAACCAATCGCCGTAAAATACGTAGAAGTAGATGACGGTTGGGAGAAGTACCAAACCGAGGAAGATGGCGTATGCGAGGAACGCATCCATGCGCCAAAGGCGGTCTGCGCTGTGGCGCACCTCATCTCGGCCGGCATGGGCTGAGAGAGTCCCCGTGGCCATGGTGATTAGCAGCAGGAAAAGTAGCGGCAAAGTGTACCTCGAGGAAATGCTACGTCCTGGGTTCGTGGACGGTCAACCAATCGAGCACCATAGTTGGGGAATGCGCAAGGGTGCGGGGATCTCTTTGTTTGTGTTTATCGGTGCTTTGCTCGCCGAGGCGCATGCTTCCGCCAACACCTTGAGCGAGCTAACGGCCCCGTTCGCCGATGCGCTTCAACATGGAAGCTACGTCGGGGCTTTGGGCCTGATCTTCGTCGCCGGGTTGGCCACGTCATTGACCCCGTGCGTATATCCGATGATCGCGATCACCGTGAGTGTGTTCGGAGCCAGACACGCCGAAACGCGCACACGGGCGGCCATCCTTTCCACCGCGTTCGTATTGGGCATTGCCGTGCTTTTCACTCCGCTCGGGGTGATTTCCGCGTTGACCGGAAACGCGTTTGGCAGCGCCCTGGCGAGCCCCTGGGTCGTTGGAATCTTGGCGACGCTGTTTGCGGTGATGGCGTTGAGCATGTTCGGGCTGTTCGATCTCACGTTGCCTGCGAGCCTACACAATCGGCTCGCACAGGCGGGCGGATTCGGCGTGCGGGGAGCGTTTGCGCTCGGATTCGTAAACGGGCTCATCGCCGCTCCATGCACCGGACCCGTTCTGGCCGTCTTGCTGACCTGGGTGGCGACGACCGGGCATGTTGCCTTCGGTGCGCTTGCTTTGTTCGTCTACTCCATCGGCATCGGCGTGCTGTTCTGGGTCGTTGGAACGTTCGCAATCACCTTGCCGAAGTCCGGACGCTGGGTCGAATGGACGAAGAGCGCATTTGGCATCGCCATGCTTGCGCTAGCCCTTTACTACTTGCGTGGCATCTTGCCCTACCCTCGCCCATTGGTTCGGGACGACGTCTGGCTGGCCGCCGCGTTTGGACTGTTGTTGGGGGGCGTGATCGTGGGTGGCATTCACCTATCGTTCAAGACGAACGCATGGACAACACGCCTGCGAAAGGCGGTGGGTGTGGCCGCGTGTATCGCCGGTATCCTCGGAATCGTAGGCTGGGCGGAGTCGCCGCCGCCCGGGACGCACATTCTCTGGGCCGATGGCTTCGATGCGAGCAAAGCCAAGGCGCTCGCGGAACAGCGCCCGATGCTGGTCGATTTTGGTGCCGACTGGTGCGGGGCCTGCCAAGAGCTCGAACGTGAGGTCCTCAGCAATCCACGGGTCGTCATGGAGGCACGACGCTTCGTGACGGTGCGGGTCGATTTGAGCACGGACAAGGCGACGGAGGAGAAATGGGCGCTGCTGAAGGCTTACCATCAGCCCGGTCTGCCCCTGCTGGTCCTACACCACAGCGACGGCTCCGAAGCGGCGCGCATCACCGGATTGGTGGAGAGCGAGGAGCTGCTCGACTTGATGGGCACGGTTCGCTGATCCGAGCAGGTCCGTGCTAACCTCCGCCGAGGAGCGACCGGAATGAGGGAGAGCAACATTTCGAGACGGGAGCTACTCGCGCAAACCGTCTACTTGGCAGTGATCGGCTCGACGCCGCTCCTGCTCAACGCCTGTACCAAATCAGAGTTTCACTGTGACGACCTGACCGGCCTCAGCGAGGCCGAAACCGAGCTACGGTCCCAGCTCGAGTATCGAGACGTCTCGCCTTACGGCGAAGAGAAGAGCTGCTCGCGCTGCGCGTTCTACAAGGGAGGCAAGCCGAACGAATGTGGTCGATGCACCCTGGTCAGTGGACCCATTCATCCGCTTGGATACTGCAACTCTTGGTCGGCGAAGGGCTGACATCGTGGCGTTGTTCGAGATCCGCGGCCTTCGAAAGGCCTTTGGACGGCATCAGGTCCTGAGCGGGCTCGACCTCGACATCGTAGACGGTGAAGTTCTGACCATCATCGGCGAGTCGGGTTCCGGGAAGAGCATCTTGTTGAAAGCGATGATGGGTCTCATCGAGGTCGACGCAGGCACCATTCGCTTCGACGGAATCGAGGTCACCGGCCAGGACGAGCGCAAATGGATCCAGACTCGCCGTCGAATCGGGATGCTGTTCCAGGAATCCGCCCTCTTCGATTCCCTGAACGTATATGAGAACGTTGCCTACGCACTGCGCGAGCAGACCACGATGAGCGAAGAAGAGATCGCAGAGCGAGTCGCTGATACGCTCGGGCTGGTCGCTCTTCCTGGGATTGAGCTGATGTCTCCCTCTGATCTTTCGGGAGGGATGCGAAAGCGTGTCGCACTCGCCCGTGCGGTCGCTGTTCGCCCTGCCGTGGTGTTCTACGACGAACCTGCGGAAGGACTGGACCCAATCAACGTCACACGAGTCAATCGATTGCTTCTCGGATTGCAGCAGAAGTTGCGTGTCACCTCGGTCGTCGTGACGCATAACCTCAAGGCCGCGTTTGCGATCAGCGATCGGCTGGCTCTGATCCACGACGGCACCGTCGAAGTGACCGGTGCTCCAGACTCCATCCTCGCGTCTGAAGATCCGGTCGTGAGGGAATTCATCGGCGACCGAATGAGGCGAGTCTTGCGTGCAAGTTGAATTCGTAGGTGCCGTCGGTGGGGATGTCACTGGATCACGGCACGTCGTACATACCGAGAACGCGTGCATCCTGCTCGACTGCGGCCTCTTTCAAGGGCGCCGCGCGGACTCCGTCGAACGCAACCGCGAGCTGGGCGTGCGCGCCAAAGACATCGACGTGATGGTGCTGTCCCACGCGCACATCGATCACTCGGGCGCTCTTCCTCGCCTGTACCGACATGGCTTTCGTGGTCCAATCTACTGCACCCCGGCCACCCGTGATCTCTGCGCCGCCATGTTGGAGGACTCAGCCGCAATTCAGGCACAGGACGCGGCCTACATCAATCGCAAGATCGAGAAGAACGGCTCTCGGATGAAGCCCGTCGAACCCCTCTACGACCAGGATGATGTCGTTGGAACTCTGGGCCTCATGGTCGGCATCCCCTACCACCGTCCCCAACGGATCGCCGAGGGGGTCGTGCTGACGTACTACGACGCAGGGCACGTGCTAGGCAGCGCAATGGTCGCGCTCGACGTCGACGTCGTCGGGCAGCAGCGGCGTCTCGTGTTCTCTGGCGACCTCGGACGACGCAACATGGCACTACTCCGCGATCCAGAGATTCCTCCGGACGCCTCGTTCCTCATCATGGAGAGCACCTACGGGAACAGGAACCACGATCCCATCGAGCAGATGGACGACGAGCTTCACGCCGTCATCACACGAACAATCGAGCGTGGTGGCAAAGTGATCGTTCCGTCGTTTGCCCTAGAGCGAGCACAAGAGATCATCTACGCCCTCAAGCGGCTCCGAGGACAAGGTCGGCTTCCCGACATTCCGGTATACGTCGACTCCCCGCTGACCGTGAAGCTCACCGACGTGTTTCGGGTCCATCCGGACTGCTTCGATGAAGAGACGCGGAGACTTTTGATCGACGGAGACTCCCCTTTCGACTTTGATGGCTTACGGTACGTCTCGTCCGTCGAGGACTCCAAGGGAATCGATCGACGCGACGAGCCGTGCGTGGTGATCTCCGCAAGCGGGATGTGCGAGTTCGGACGCGTGGTCCACCATTTGGTGGCTGCGATCGAGAGCCAGAAGAACACCGTGCTCATCGTCGGCTTTCAGGCTCAGCACACGCTTGGACGCCGACTGGTCGAGCTGCAGCCACGGGTACGGATTTTCGGCGTCGAGCGAGAGCGACGTGCGGAAGTCGCGGTACTCAACGGCTTCAGCGCCCATGCGGGTCAGGACGACCTCTTGGAATACGCCGAAGCGGTGCGCGCTGCGGGACCGCTTCGACAGGTGGCGCTTGTCCACGGCGAGAACCAACCGCGGAACATGCTGAAAGCTCTCCTCGAAGAGCGCGGCTTTCCGAGCGTCCATGCCCCAGTGCGAGGCGATAGGATCAACGTGTGAAGCGCGGGGTCTTGACCGGGCGCGGGCTCTGCGGGCATTCTCGCTCGACTCGCAAGCGAAGGAGGCGGAATGAGTAAGGGCTTGATCGGCGGCGCGGTGATCCTGGTCGTGGCGCTAGTGCTCCTCGGGACAGGGGTCGGAACCTACAACCGACTAGTCGAGCTCGACGAGGGCGTCGGCAACGCCTGGAGCCAGGTCGAGAACGTCTACCAGCGGCGCGCCGACCTCATTCCCAATCTCGTGGCAACCGTCAAAGGCGCGAAGGACTTCGAGCAAGAAACTTTGACGCAGGTGGTCGAAGCGCGTGCGAAAGTCGGACAAGTCAACTTGAAGTCAGCACCTGACGCCGAACAGCTCGCGCAATTCGAGGCAGCGCAGTCTCAGCTGTCGTCTGCCCTGTCCCGATTACTCGTCGTAGTGGAACGTTACCCCGAGCTCAAGGCCACCGAGGCCTTCCGCGATCTACAGGCGCAAATCGAAGGCACCGAAAACCGGATCACCGTCGAGCGAAAGCGTTTCAACGATGCGACGCTCACGTATAACAAGACGCGTCGTCGTTTTCCGACGATTCTCGTCGCGAGCATCATGGGGTTCGGTGACAAGCCCTACTTCGCCGCGACTCCGGGCGCCGACGTTCCTCCAAAGGTCGATTTCTAGATCGCGCCGTGCCGCGGCGACTCGAAACGTTCTTTTCAGAGGCCGACAAGGAAGCGATCCGCGCGGCCACCGCGGCTGCCGAGCACCGAACCGAGGGAGAGATAGTCGTCTATGTGACCGAGCGGTGCGACGCCTATCCCGAGGCGGCATGGAAGGCCGCTCTGCTGGGCGGAGCCGTCGGCGCGTTGTGCGCGGCCGCTGCCGTTTGGAGGTTCGGAGGATGGGGGACAGCCGACTACCCTTGGATCTTGATCGGATTGCAGCTGGGTTTCCTGCTCGGCTACGCCGCGAGCCGCTTCGACGGCGCCGCCCGCCACTTCGTCGACCATCGAGACCTCGGCAGCCGCGTCGAAGCACGCGCCGCGCAGGCGTTCCTCGAAGAGCGGGTCTTTGCGACTCGGGGTCGAACCGGCATCCTCATCTTCGTTGCGCTCTTCGAGCATCGTGTCCGGGTGCTGGCGGACGAAGGCATCGACGATCACGTAGATCAGGGTGCATGGGGCGAGATCTCCGATGAGCTGGCAGCAGCAATTGGTCGCGGGGCGCCGGTATCGGCCATGGTCCATGCGGTGGAGCGGTGCGCCCAGCTCTTGACCGAACACGGCATGGCAGTGCGGGACACCGACAACGAGCTGCCCGATGAGCCGAGGTTTCGACATGACTAGGGTCCCGCCCCTCGTTGCCGCGCTTCTGCTCGGATGGGTCCCGTCCAGCGCCCTCGCCCTGGATGTCCCCGCGCTCAGCGGCAGAGTCAATGACTACGCGGGTCTGATCTCGCCGACGGCGGAAACGCGAATCGACCAAACTCTGGCGAAGCTCGAAAAGGACGCGGGAGCCCAGGTCGTCGTTCTCACGATCGACAGCCTGGAGGGAGAATCACTCGAAGAGTACAGCATCCGGGTCGCCGAGAGCTGGAAGCCCGGCAGGGCCGAGCAGGACGACGGCGCAATCCTGCTGATCGCCAAGAACGATCGAAAGATGCGGCTCGAGGTCGGCTACGGACTCGAGCCCGTTCTGACCGACCTGATGTCGAAAAGAATCCTCGATCAAATCCTCAGACCGAGATTTCGCGATGGTGACTTCGATGGCGGCGTCGAGCGCGCGGTCGATGCGATCGACGGATTGATACGCGGAACGAGCACCATTCCTCCTCCGAGCCCCAACGAGCTTCCGGACGATCTCCCACCACGGCTCTTCGGCGCTCTTTGGCTCCTGTTGTTGGTGCCGTTCGTCTTGGTCGTGATCGGCACCAATCCATTCCAATGGTTTCTCTACCTCTTTCTGATTCCATTCGTCTTCATCGGCGGATTGACCGTGGCCGGAGCAGGCACAGGCCCCTTCTTTGCCGCGTTCTGGCTCATCGCCGCGCCGATCATCTGGTCCTTTTTCGGCCGGCGGCGCAAGAAGCGGAAGCCGCGCATTGGAGGACGCCACACGAGTTGGTCCGGCGGTTCATGGTCCTCCGGCGGGGGCGGTTTCTCCGGCGGGGGCGGCTTCTCCGGGGGCGGTGGAAGCTTCGGCGGGGGCGGCTCATCCAGCAGCTGGTGAGCGCTAGGGATCGCTTTCCAAACGACCGTGCCAGTACACCCAGTTGGCCCAGGCTTCTGGGATCGAGCTCGCAGGGTCGACACGAAACGCGACGACGGGTAGCCACTTGGGCTTGATCGGAGGGCGGCGTAAGCGAAGGCCCGCTTGCCGTGGCGTCTGATTGCCTTTCTTCTCGTTGCAGGGGTAGCAGGCCATGACGATGTTTTCCCAGTTCGTCTTGCCACCTTGCGACTTGGGAACCACATGGTCGTAGGTCAGTCCACGAAGGCGATGGCGAACGCCGCAGTACTGGCACTTGAAATCGTCACGCATGGCGACGTTGATCCGAGAGAACTTGATGGCGCGCCTGCGGCCGACGATTGTCCTCAGCAGCCGTACGACGGCCGGCATCTTGATGGTGATGCTGACACTGCGAACATCTTCGTCGTACTCCTCGACGACTTCGACCTTACCATCGAAGATCATGCAGACAGCCCGTTGCCAGCTGACGATGCGATGGGGCTCATAGCCCTGGTCTAAGACAAGGGTCCGCATTCCGTTCGAGCCTTCGTATAGCGCGAACGGGCGAAGAAGTGAACCGTACACCTGTTTCAATCGCGTGAATCGCGGCAGATCGCGTGCTATACGCCGCCACCAACGTCCTCGTAGCTCAGTAGGATAGAGCAGCGGTTTCCTAAACCGCAGGTCGCATGTTCGAATCATGCCGGGGACGCCCTTGGCCGGTTGACGAGATCGCCACAACTGGTTTACGTCTCTCCGGCTGGGGTTTCGCGGCCACCTGCGGAACCGAAGGCGAAGGAGCCACCCCATCACTACCGAGCGAAGATACCCGGCACCGCTGATCGCGGTGTCCAACCTGTCGGAGCCTCCGGACGCACAGGCGGATCGGCCCCGCCTCCGGACGACGTCGGAGCCCAGACGTCGCAGCACACTGCCGGACGATCTTCTCTTTCGAAGCGACGAAGAAGCGGCTCGACGCTTGGCGCTCAAGAGTCTCTCCGCCGCTCGCACCGCCGAGCGCAGGCTCGACGACGCTTTCGACCGAGATGCTCTGCACGAGTTCCGGGTTTCGATTCGACGGCTTCGCAGCCTGTTGCGAGCGTACCGGCCTCAACTCGAATCCGCCGTCCGTGCAAAAGACCGGAAGCGGCTTCGTGCCATCCAGTTGGCGACTGGCGCCGGACGTGAATCCGAGGTGGCACTGCAGTGGCTCGCCAAGCAACAGCCCCACCTGGTACCCGAGCATCTTGCTGGGCTCAACTGGCTTTCGGGGGTCCTCCTCGAGCGTCGACGCAAGTGCGTGGAGAACCTCGATGCCGAGTTCCGGGTGACCTTCCGGCGCACCGCGCAGAGGCTCGAAGACCGTCTGGCTATCCTGCGAACCGAACGCAATCTGCTCGCCGATCAACCCAGTGTGAGCTTTGCTCGTACCCTGGCCGACCTGACCGACGAACATGCAACCGACCTCGCCGTGAAGCTTGGTCACATCGCGAAGCTCGACCATGCGGGACAGCTTCACAAAGCGCGCATCGCTGGCAAGCGACTACGATACCTCCTCGAGCCCGTTCGGGCATATACCAGCGGCGCACAATCGATCGTGAGGCGGAGCAAGAAGCTACAGGACCTGCTCGGCGACTTGAACGACGTCCACGTGCTGATGCGAGACATCGACCAATCGTTCGAAACTTCGATGCAGCAGAAAGTGGAACGTGTGCGACTGTGTCTGCGTACTAGCGACAGCGAATGCGCGCGACGCGAGGGGTCGTTACCGGAGTGGGGAGGCCTCATCGAGCTCCACGGCCGCCTCGAGCTGAAACGGCGCGAGCTCATCGGACAGCTCCGCGATCGCTGGCTCGGCGGAGAGCTCGACGCTCTGGTGGCGGACGCCCGGGCCCTTGCCCAAGAGCTGCGCGAGCTCGGCGAACGACCGGACCGCTAGTAGTCGAGGATGGTGATCACTCGCGCGGAGCCAAGCTTGTCGGTTCCTCCGAGATTGACGAGATTGACCACGAAGACGAAGGCCGCGACTTCCGCGCCACACTTCCGAACCAGCTCGCCGGTGGCTTTGGCGGTACCGCCCGTGGCGATCAAATCGTCGACGACCACAACTCGGTCGCCGGGGCTGAGCGCGTCCTGGTGGATCTCCACCGCATCGCTGCCGTACTCGAGGTCGTACTCGGCACGATAAGTCGCCGCCGGCAGCTTGCCCGGCTTGCGAACGGGGATGAACCCGACGCCCAGCTTGTCGGCCAAGGCCGCGCCAAACATGAAACCACGGGACTCGATTCCAATCACCGCGCTCACCGGATCTCTGCCAAGCTTCTCCACCATCAACTGGATGCACGCTCGAAATGCTCCGACATCGGCAAGCAGTGGGGTGATGTCCTTGAAGAGGATGCCCTTCCGCGGAAAATCGGGCACGTCGCGAATGCGCCGGCGCAAAAGGCTGATGCGTGGGTCGCTCATTGCTCCTTGATCGGTCCCGCGAGGTAGGCCGCGACGCCGAGGTGATCGGGCAGCGTGGCCTCGATGCTCAGCGGCGTAATGGAGATAAGCCCCTGCTCGAGGGCCTCGGTGTCGGCGCCCTGGACCGGCTCACTGGTCGCGCCACCGGGACCTCCGATCCATAGATAATGGCGCCCCCGTGGATCATCGCGCACCTCGACCTCATCGGAATACAGGCGAAACCCGAGGCGCGTTGCACGAACCCCCTTGGGAGGCGTCGACGGAAAATTGATATTGAGCAGTACCGCCTGACCATCCGGCGCCGTCGCTCGAAGGAGCTGCTTGCAGAAGCGCTTTGCATATTGCGCGGCGCCCTCCATGTCGGAAGAAGAGTTGGAGAACGCGATCGACGGTACACCTCGAAGCGCACCTTCCCGAGCGGCCGCCACAGTCCCCGAGTAGTGCACGTCGTTGCCGAGGTTGGGTCCGTGATTGATCCCCGATACCACCAGGTCAGGCTTGCGCGGCAGGAGGTCTTGAAGGAAAAAAGCGACGTACACGCAGTCCGCAGGCGTTCCGTCAACCGCCCAAACGCGCTCCTCCACTTCGTGAAAGCGCAGCGGATGATGCAACGTGATCGAGTGGCTCTTTGCGCTTTGCTCCGTTTGGGGCGCGACGGTGTACACGTCGGCGAACGTCGTCAATGCTTCGCGCAGGGCGATGATACCCGCCGCATCGACCCCGTCGTCGTTGGAAACCAAGAGGAGCGGGCGGTCCGACATGTGCCCAATGACCTATCGCGGAAGAGCGGGGCGGGCAACGAGGCTGCCGCAGAAGCAGGGAAATGAGGGAGGGCCGGCGGGCTTTCGCCCTCCGGTCCGCCAATGGTCGGGGCGACTGGATTTGAACCAGCGACCCCCTCACCCCCAGTAAGGTGCGCTACCAAGCTGCGCTACGCCCCGTCCACCCTCTCATCGAGGGCAGGCGACTCTAGCCCAGGACGCTGCAAATGCAAACTCGTGGCAGAGCGCCAGCGAGCGGGGTCAACTAGGCTTCGGGACCGCGGCTTACCGCAGCCGGAATGACTTTGTGTACCGTAGCTTGGAGCGGGGTGGCTTCCACCGGACGGCTCTGAGCTTCAGCGAGCTGGTCGAGAAGCTCCGCGAGCTGCTGACGGAGGCCGAGAAGCTCGGCGCGCAGCGCTACCTCGCGCTGCGCACGCGGCTCGGGCGGGCTGCTGCGCTGATGGCGCCCGAGGTCGCGAATGCGTTTGCGAGCCCCCGGAATGGTGTAGCCCTCATCCTGGAGCAGCTGACGAATGAGCATCGCGAGCTCGACATCACGACGGCTGTACTGGCGGTGGGCCCCCCGTGTCTTCTTCGGCCGGAGTGCCGGGAACTCCGTCTCCCAGTAACGAAGCGCATGTGGCTTGACGCCGACGATATCCGCGACCTCTCCGATCTTGAAGAAGAGCTTATCAGGAAGTTGGGTGCGTCGTGACATGATTTGGGCTCAGAAACCTTCGTGCGAACCAGCACCGTCTTCGTCGGAACGGTGCGGGTTGAGCACTGTTTTGAGTACTTGGCTGGGCTTGAATGTCAACACGCGCCGCGCGCTAATCGGAATTGGGGCGCCCGTCTGCGGGTTTCGGCCGATACGCTCTTGCTTGGCGCGCACGACGAAGTTTCCGAACCCTGAGATCTTGATCTTCTCTCCCTCGGCCAGGACGTCTTTCATGGTATCGAACACAGCCTCGACGACCTCCGCCGCCTCTTTCTTCGAAAAACCGCCAACCTTCTCGTAGACGGCATCGATGATTTCGGCTTTCGTCATTTGATTTGTTCCTCCAGAGGCCCGGTCAGCGCGAGAAAAGCACAAATCGGTTTGAATCTCAAGAGGTTGGAGTCGGCTTGACGATAGAAAGGTGCGTATTCTCACACATCGTCGAAGATCGCTAGCGGATGGTGGCTCCGAAGCGATCGCCCGCGACCTTGGCGAGTGAGGCGTGGACTTTGTCGACGCGTTTGTCGGTCAAGGTCCCCTCCGGGTCTCGATATGTAATCCTGAACGCCAGACTGCGGTGGCCGTCTGGGATCTGATCGCCGCGGTACAAGTCGAACAACCGAACCGACTCTGCCAAGCCACCCGAGGCCGCGTGAAGCGCATCGGCGATCTCGCCGGCGCTGAACCGATCGAGAACGAGCATCGCGATGTCACGCGCAATCGATGGAAACTTCGGAAGGCCCTGAGCCTGCGCCGGACCGAGCTCGGCGGATAGCGCATGCAGTCCAGGCACGTCGAGCTCCGCATAGATCACTCGGCCGATGAGACCGAGATCATCACCGACATCGGGGTGAATCTCTCCGACGAAACCGAGAGGCTGTGATGCAAGCGTCACCACCGCAGAACGCTTGGGGTGTAAGAACGACGGTACTTCACCCTCGACGAGCACGGGTGTCTGGCCCAATGCGCGATCGACGACGGCCTGGATCACGCCCTTCCCGTCGTACAGATCGAAAGCTTGCTCACCGCCAATCCAACCCGCCCGATGGCCAGCCAACACGATCGCGAGAACGGTGTCTTCGCGGGGAAGCATGCTGTCGCTGGGATGAAACGTTCGCGCGAGCTCGAAGAGCCTGACTTCGCTTGCGCCGTGCCGTTGTGCCCGCGTTGCAGCAGCCGTAAGCCCTGGCAACAACGAAGTCCTCATGACCGAGCGCTCTTCCGACAGCGGGTTCGCGAGCGAAACCACCTCGGTCGATACACGAGCTTTGGCGAGGTCCTCGAGCGACAAGAACCCGTAATTTACGGCTTCGTAGAGCCCCGCAGCCACGGACGCATCGCGCAAGGCGTCGACGAGCTTCAAGAGGCCCGGAGTGCCCATCTCGGATGGATGCACGCGAGGAACGGCGGTGGGAATCTGCTCGTAGCCCCGCACGCGCGCAACTTCTTCGATGAGGTCGACCTCACGCCGGAGGTCGGGTCTCCAGCTCGGCGTCTCGACGGTCATTGCACCGCGGGTCTCTTCGAGGATGCGGCACCCGAGCGACTCGAGGATATGCCGGCATTCGTCGGTCGATACCGGCGCGCCTAGTAACTTCGTCGCTCGAGCCGGCCGAAAGCGGATCGCCTCCAGTTGCTGAACGCTTGCAACATGGTCGATGGCGGTCGTGGCCGCCGCTCCACCGCCGAGATCTGCGATGAGGGAGACCGCACTGGCAAGCACCTGGGGGATCGCTTCCGGGTCGACGCCTCGCTCGAACCGATGACTCGAGTCTGTGTGCAGTCCGAGTCGTCGTGACGTGCGGCGAATCGATGGCGGGTCGAAGTACGCGCACTCGATGAGGACATCTCTGGTGTCGTCTCGAATCTCGCTATCGAGACCGCCCATGACGCCGGCAACGGCGACTGGACCTTCGCCATCGCAGATCAACAAATCATCGGCGGTGAAGACACGCTCGACACCATCGAGGGTCGCCATCTTCTCACCTTCCGTGGCGAGCCTGACGACGACTTTGGATCCACGCAGACGCGCGAGATCGAACCCGTGAATCGGATGGCCCCACTCGAGGAGGATCAGATTGGTCGCGTCGACGACGTTCGACAGAGCCCGCAGTCCCAGATTGTGGAGCCGGTAGCGAAGCCAGAACGGGGATGGAGCGACTTTGACACCTGCCACCAGGGCAGCGCCGTATCTCGGACAGCGATCGGGGGAGGCGATCTCGATCGAAATCGCAGGGAGCTCCGGGGCATCGAGTGTCTCACTCTCACTGTCCCAAAGAGGCGTGAGCTTGGTCGTGGGCTCGCCGGACGCAAACGATCGGCCGGCGTGGAAAGTCCGGTGCGGGCCCGCCGCTTTGCGTGGTTTGTAGCCGAGCTCGAAAAGGACGCCGATCTCGCGTGCGATGCCGACGTGGCCGAGGCAGTCGGGACGGTTGGGAGTCAAGCTGATGTCCAGGATGACATCGTGAAGGTCGAGGGCGTCCGCAACGCCGGTCCCGGGCAGCGCTCGAACGTCGGGGTCGACGACGAAGATCCCTTCGGCATCGGAGCCGATCGCAAGCTCCGCCTCGCTACAAATCATGCCATTGGACTCCACCCCACCGACCTTGCGGGGAGCGATTTCCATTCCGTTCGGGAGCACGGCGCCCGGTCGAGCGAACAAGATCCGTCCGCCAGGCTCGGGCACGTTCGAAGCGCCGCACACGACTTCGTGCTCGTCCTGCCCGTCGAACACGGTGACGAGCGTGAGCTTGTCGTGCTTGGGATGCTGGCTCCGCGCTCGAACCTCGGCGATGACGACACCGGACAGGTTCTGGCCCTTCTCCTCCATCGCCTCGACCTCGAGGCCTGCCAGCGAGATCCGGCGCGCAACCTCGGCGACGTCCGCGTCGACGTGACAGAGCTCTTGCAACCACCGAAATGAAACCAGCATCTCCGTACCTAAAACCGGGACAGGAACCGAACGTCGTTCTCGTAGAGTAGCCTGATGTTGGGGATGCCGTACTTGAGCATGGCGATGCGGTCGAGCCCCATGCCAAATGCAAAACCAGTGTACTTCTCCGGATCGTATCCGACGTTCTCGAACACGACCGGATGAATCATGCCGCAACCGAGGATCTCCATCCATCCCGTGCCTTTGCAGATGCGGCATTCGGCGGTACGGGCGCGGTCACCTTCCCAGGCGCGGCAAAAAACACAGCTCATGTCGACCTCGCCGCCCGGCTCGACGAACGGAAAGTAGCTCGCCCGAAATCGAACCGCGATGTGCTCGTCGAAGAGGCGTCGAAGAAAGAGCGTGAGCACGCCTTTGAGCTCGGCGAAAGTCACGTCCTCATCGACGAGGAAGCCCTCGAGTTGGAAGAACATCGGCGAATGGGTGGCGTCGTCGTCACGGCGGTACACAGCGCCCGGTGAGACGATCGCGAGGGGGGGCTGCCGCTTCATCATCTCACGGATCTGAATCGTCGACGTTTGGGTGCGCAAAAGCACGCTTTCCGGATCGGAGGAGGCGTTGCCTCGGATGAAAAAGGTGTCCTGCTCGTCCGTCGCCGGGTGATCGGGGGGGAACCCCAGCTTGTCGAAGCAGTTCTCGTAGAGCTCCACCTCGGGGCCGTCCGCAACGTCGAAACCGAGTGAAGCGAAGATTTCGAGCACCTCGTTGCGGACGCGCGTGATCGGATGAAGACGGCCGGGCATCTGCCAGCGGCCGGGTAAGGTCACGTCGAGCGCAGGACCGGTGAGCTCGGCTTCGCGGAGAGCGCGCTGAAGCCGCGCTAGAGCATCTTCGAAGCTCGTTTGAATCTCGAGCTTGAGCGCGTTCGCAGCCTGGCCGAGCTCACGCCGCCGGTCACCCGGCAGTGCAGGCATGAGCTTGAGGAGCTTGGTGAGCTCTCCTTGCGGGCCGACATAACGACCGTTGATCAGCCGCAGCTCGGGCTCGTCCACTGCAGCACGCAGCGCCCGCGCGTAGCCGCCACGGATTTCGGCGAGCCCGTCCTCGAATGTCTGAACCGCGTCAGGCTCTGCCATTGCATCTAGCGCGCTCTAGTCGATGGCGTTGACGACGGCCTTGAAACCACCCGGATCGGAAACCGCGAGCTCAGCGAGCACCTTGCGGTCGAGCGCGATGTTGGAGCGCTTGAGACCCGCAATGAATTGGCTGTAGTTCAAGCCATTGATGCGTGTGGCAGCGTTGATGCGCGCGATCCATAGCGCGCGATACTCGCGCTTCTTGGTGCGGCGGTGGCGGTAGGCATCCTGCCACGCGTGGTGGACCTGTTCGATCGCTACGTGGAAGGCTTTGCGGCGCGCCCCGTAGAAACCTTTGGCGTGCTTGAGCAGGCGGTTGCGCCGACGGCGGGCTTTGAAGCCTCGTTTGACTCTGGGCATTTGCGTTCTCCTTAGAAGTCTTAGAGCTCGTAAGGAAGCAAACGCCGAATGCGTGCTTCGTCGCTGGGGTCGACCATGGAGTTCTTCTTGAGCCTCCGAAGTCGATTGGCGGACTTGCCACGCATGATGTGCTGTTTGCCGGCGGTGGACCGGCGAATCCGCCCTCCACCAGTGAGCTTGAACCGCTTGGCGGCAGCACGCTTTGTCTTCATCTTGGGCATTTGACTGTCCTCGCTTGAAGCTCCCAAGCCAGCGTAGACCGCGGCGGGGGAGCGGAGAGCAGCCTGTGTAGCGCGTGGGGGGGGGCAGTCAAGAGGTCGCTCCTGACGCCGGAGCCTGCACCCCTATCCTATGAGCTTGGTTGCCGCGCCTGCTGGACTTTCACCCGGGGAGCTAGGATCGCGGTCATCGTGCGGCCTTCCAGGCGAGCCGTGGTTTCCACCGTGGCCAGGTCCTGAACGGCCACGATGATCGCGTCGATCTGTCGCTGCGCGGTTTCCGGATGGGTGATCTCCCGCCCGCGGAAACGGACGGTGAGCTTCACTTTGTTACCCTCTTCCAAGAACCGGCGCACGTGCTTGGTCTTGAAGTCGAGGTCGTGCTCATCGGTCTTCGGACGCAGCTTGATCTCCTTGAGGGCGATCTGCGTCTGCCGTTTGCGGGCGTCCGCTTGCCTCTTCTTTTCTTCGTACTTGAACTTGCCGAAGTCCATGATCTTGCACACGGGTGGGCTGGCCTTGGGGTTCACCTCGACTAAGTCGAGGTCGAGGCTCCGCGCCATCCGACGTGCTTCGTCGGTGTTCAAGACACCTAACATTTCGCCTTCTGCTCCGATGACACGGATTTCCGGCACTCGAATGCGATCGTTGACGCGCGGACCGAAATCCCGCGGCCGATCGCGCGATCCAAAACGCGGTCTAGCGATGACTATCTCCTCTTGTTGAGCTCACAGCAGAAGGGGGTTGGTTCTCCTGGACGAGGCGGTCGATGACCTGGGACAACGGGAGGAACCCGAGGTCCATGTTCTCGTCTCTGGAACGGAGGGCCAGGCCCTGTCCCTCTACCTCTTTTTGACCAATCACGCCGAGATACGGAATCCGCATCAGGCGCGCTTGGCGAATCTTTGCGCCCAGCTTGTCGCTGCTCAAGTCGCTCGTGACCCGGAGGCCGCGTTCCTGGAGCTCTTGCTGCACGTTCCGGGCATAGTCGTTGAACTTCTCACTCACCGTCAACAGTGCGACCTGTTCGGGCGCGAGCCAGACCGGGAAAGCGCCGCCGACGTGCTCGGTGAGAACGCCGAAAAACCGCTCGATGGAGCCCAGAATCGCTCGGTGCAGCATCACGGGCCGGTGGGTCGTGTTGTCCTCGCCCACGTAGGTCAGATCGAATCGCTCCGGCAAGTTGAAGTCAGCCTGGATGGTGCCTAGCTGCCAGGGGCGGCCGATCGCGTCTTTGAGGTGGAACTCGATCTTCGGACCATAGAACGCTCCCTCGCCCTCGGCCAACTCGTAGGGCAAAGCCTTGGCTTTGACCGCTTCTTCGAGCGCCTCTTCCGCCTGGTCCCAGACCTCGTCCGAGCCGAGGCGCTGCTCTGGCCGTGTCGCGATGACGATGCGAACGTCGGTGAAGCCGAAGTCGCGGTAGGCATCGTGCACGAGATCGAGGAAGCTCTTGATCTCGTCCTGCACCTGCGCGAGCGTGCAAAAGATGTGCGCATCGTCCTGCGCAAAGGTGCGAACACGGGTGAGGCCTTGGACCACACCGCTGCGCTCGAATCGGTGCAGTCGTCCGAAATCGGCCATGCGCATCGGGAGGTCACGGTAGCTCCGTTTGGTCATGCCGTACATCAGGCAGTGGCTCGGGCAGTTCATCGGCTTCACTCCGAATCGGAGCGATTCCTTGAACGCCGCGGCCCAGTCTTCGGCGTTCTTCGGTGGGCTTTCGTCGACCCTTTGCTGCAACTTCTCGAGGTTCTCGGACGTGGCCGCCATGTACATGTTCTCCCCGTACGATGGCAAGTGCCCGGATGTATGGAAGAGCTCGTTGTCGAAGATCTGCGGCGTAATCACCTCGTCGTAGCCATAGCGGGCATACAGCGATCGAACGTAACCCTCGAGTAAATTGTAGATGACGGAACCACGCGGCAAGAAAAAGGGAGACGCGGGCGCATGTGGATGGAAAGCAAAGAGCTTGAGCTCCTTGCCGAGCTTGCGGTGGTCTCGCTGCTTCGCTTCCTCGAGTTGTTTCAGGTGCGCGCGCAGAGCTTTGGGCGATGCAAACGCGGTCCCGTAGATTCGCTGCAGCATCGGATTGCGCTCGTCGCCGCGCCAATACGCGCCGGCCACGCTCGTGAGCTTCACCGCCTTGAGGAAGCCCGTCGATGGAACGTGCGGCCCCTCGCAGAGATCGACCCAGTCCCCGTGTCGGTAGAGCGAGATGGGATCGTCGAGGCGCTCGAGGTGTTCGAGCTTGAAGCTCTCGCCGAGCGACCGTAGAATGCCTCGGGCTTCCTCGCGGCTCACGACCTCCCGGCGGAACGGGCTGTCGGTTTGGATGATCTCGACCATCTTGTCTTCGATGGCGCGAAGGTCCTCTTCCGAGAATGTCCCATCCGGCCGGGCGTAGTCGTAGTAAAAACCGTCGTCCGTGGCTGGCCCGAAGGCGACTTTCGTCCCTGGGAACAGGCGCTGCACGGCGTCCGCCATCACATGAGCGCTCGAGTGCCGAATGATGGGCAAGGCGTCATCGTCTTGGGCGTTGATCGGCCGGACCTCGGCGGACCCCTCGGGGATCGGCGTGTGCAAGTCATACACCTTGCGGCCGACCCGGACCGCCACCGTGTCCCTGCCAAGCAATCCGCGCTCCTCGAGCACCTCGCGCGCCGTGCGCGCTTTCGCCTCATTCGTCATCGGTTAACGGACCGAAAATCGAAAGCGCTGGTAGCCAAGGATCAGACATGGGCAATAGAAGTGACGATGGTGGCCTTTTGACACACGGTGGGTCGATTGCAACCCTCGCCTGACTGAAGTGCTTACGCGGGTCAGGATTTCGCCGGAGCGGCGGTTTCTGGCAACATCAATAGAGAACCGACCAGGAAGCCCAGCGCCCCGACCAGGGTGAAGGTCACGGAAATGGTCTCCGAGTCGATGCTCGTCGGATCTGGCGGAACGAAGGCGAACACGGCCGAAACCATGAACGCCGCGCAGCCGACGAGATTGATGAAGGTGACCCACCAGGACAGGCTCGTGGGTCTCCAGGCCCAGTATGCATGACAGGTCTCAGCCAACGCTAAGTAGCCCGAAAGCAGGAACAGCACCGAACCGGCGAAATCGGGAATCCAGATCGCCAGGTCTCGTCGTAGCCAGTTCGAGTCTGGCTGCATGGCGTCGAGGGTATTGAGGTTGAAAAAGAGAGTTCCTACGAATTGCAGAGCACAACTCAGCCAACCGATGTCGCCCGGACGCCAACCGAGGAGCTGGACGTGGCGCGATGCCGGCGGTTTGGGGCGCGACACGTCCCCCGCATTGGCCGCTTGAAAGAGTTGGAGGTAGGCCGCGGTCGTAAACGGGATGGAGCCGGCAAAGAAGATCGCGCTGATCGCGTGTGTGTCGAGCGACCACGATCGCGACAACCAAGGTGAGAGGCTCAGCACGCTGCCGAGCATGAAGAGCGATGAGCCGACGGCGAAGATCGCGCCAATCCACCAACTCATGTGCCAGGGCATCCACAAAGAGCGCAGGAGGATGACGCCCGGCGGCTCCGCCTCTGCTGCGGGGATGGCGGCCCGGAGGCGTTTGCGGTGGTGTCGTGAATGCCATACCGCGTGCGAGCCATCCGACAGGCGGTAGGTCCGCTGGGTCGTAAACGGCCACGGACCGATCGATTCGATCAGCTCACGCTCTTTGGCCCTATCCTCCATGTCAGCCACGAGCTTGCATCAGCGAAATCGACGAGACCGGCGGCCTCAGTGGTGGAAGCCTGCCGCTTCTTCGCTGGTCAACGCGGTCTGCACCGGGTGTCGCTTGAAGTACTCGAGCGACCGCTTCATGTCGTCCAGCAGAAGCGCGCCCAAATCGTGGCTGACCCCATGGCGCACGAGAATTCGCTGAATCACGAGGCCCTGGCAGTTCGCGGGAAGCGAATACGCCGGAACCTGCCAACCGCGGCTTCGTAGCCGGTCCGCGAAATCGTAGAGACTGAAGCCGGGATCGGCTCCGTCTTTCATCTTCCAGCAAAGCGCTGGAATCCCGCTGTCCATTTGACCTGGGTAGATGATTTCAAACGGGCCCATCTTCTCGATCTCGCCGGCGAGGTACTGCGCGGTCTCGTAGCATGACGCATGGATCCTGCGGTAGCCTTCTCGTCCAAGGCGCAGGAAGTTGTAGTACTGGCAGATCACTTGCCCGCCGGGCCTCGAAAAATTCAGCCCGATGTCGCGCATGTTCCCACCCAGGTAGTTCACCCAGAAAACCAGCTCGTCGGGAAGGTCATGCTCGTCACGCCAGATTACCCATCCAACCCCCAACGGGGATAATCCGAACTTGTGGCCGGATGCGTTGATCGACTTGACGCGCGCGAGGCGAAAGTCCCAAACGAGATCGGGAGCGCAGAACGGAGCGAGAAAGCCGCCACTGGCACCGTCCACGTGCACAGGGATGTCCAGCCCGGTCGTCTTCTCGTACTCGTCCAAGGCCTCAGACACGGCTTGCACCGGTTCATATTGCCCGGTGAACGTCACGCCCAGCGTCGGGACGACACCGATGGTGTTCTCGTCACATCGCTTGATGACCTCTTCGGGCGTCATCAGCAGTCGACCCGGTTCCATCGGAATTTCGCGGTGCTCGATGTCCCAGTAGCGGGTGAACTTGTGCCAGCAGACCTGCACGGGACCGGTGACCAGATTGGGTTTCTCGATGGATTTGCCCGCCGCCTTGCGCTTGTCTTCCCAACGGCGCTTCATCGCCATCCCGCCCAACATCGCGGCTTCGCTAGAGCCCGTCGTCGAGCATCCGATCGTGTTTGCCGCTTCTGGTGAGTTCCAAAGATCGGCCAGCATGTGGACGCACCGAGCCTCGATTTCGGCGGTCTGCGGATACTCGTCCTTGTCGACGATGTTCTTGTCCATGCACTCGTCCAAGAGCTTGTGCATTTCCGGTTCTGCCCACGTTTGGCAGAACGTAGCCAGGTTCTGACGCGAGTTGCCATCGAGCATCAGCTCATCGTGCACAGCGGCGTAGACGTGCTGAGGAAATGACTCCGACTTCGGAAACCGATACTTGGGCATGCTCACCAGGAGATCGGCGGACGCATACACCTCGTCATCGAGCTTCTCTCTAATCGAATCCCTGTCGTGCAGCGCCATCTGATTCTCCTGTTGCCGGTAGTCGTCTTCGTCTCGAGCTCGGCGGCAGGCTGCCGCCCGGGCCATGTTCTCAGCACCAGCGGCGAGCTTCAAGTCGACCAGGACTCTGACTTCCCAGCCCACGGCGCGCAAGCCATCGTCCTTGCGTTGTGGCTTTCGTGTATGGGAGGTTCGACGCCGCATGAACCGCAGCCCGACACGACCGAGGTACGCTCTGGTCATGCTCTGCGTGATGGGTCAACTCAGCTCCCATGCCACCGCACACGCGCGTCCCGCGGAACAACACGTCGACGACCGTTGTGACGAGCTCCCAGCGCCGACGGTGGAAAAGCCCCAACTCATCGGAGAGGCGTGGCGCAACGGGCGCGCCGAAGTCGACGTTGGGCAGGGCATGATCGGCAAGGCTTTACCGAAGGCGATCGAGTGGCTTGGAGACCGAGGGATTCAGTTGTTTGCCTGGTACATGATCTCTCTACAGGGCAATACCACCGGTGGCGTGAACCAGGCTTTTCGCTACACGGGGCTATGGGACTTCGGCGTCGACTTGGACATGGAGACCATGGCCCAGATCAAGGGCTTCTATATTCACGTATCCGGCTCGTACGCGAGCGGTAAGAACCTCACTACGGACGTCGGAGCGTATGCACCGGTGAACGCTGTGTTTAGCGGGGATTCGATTCGATTGTTCGAGATGTACCTCGAGGAGCGTTTCCTTCGCGACCGCCTGTCGCTTCGAGTCGGGCGTCTTTCGATCGGTTGGGAATACGGCCTCGAGTATGACTATTTCACCATGTACATGAGCGCTGCGTTTCGTCTGAACGTCTTTGCGCTCGATGCGAACGACGCGAACTTCTCGGTCATCCCGTACGCGAATTGGGGGGCTCGTCTGCGGTGGACACCCAACGAGCGTTGGCGGGTACAGGCTTCGTGGATGAACGGTTACCCACGCGATTTCGCGAATGACGACAAACATGGAGTGGACTTCACGTTCAAGCCGAGGCAAGGCTCGTTCTTCATCGTGGAGGTCAGCTACCAGTGGGTTCCCACCAAGACCCTGCGCAAACAAGACACCGATCGTCTTCCGGGTCGGGTCTCGTTTGGCGGCTACTACGACACGGGGACCTTCGATCTGCTCGACGGTTCGGGCAGCACCGACAAGGTGCTCGGGTCCGTTTACGTTCTCGCGCGCCAAAAACTCTGGGAACCGGAGCTCGCCTCGGACCGAGGCATCACGGTGTGGAGCTCGTTCGTCTTCGGCGGAAAACCGAGCATCGTTCCGATCAGGTACTTCTGGAGCGGAGGGATGAAGTGGAGTGGTCCGTTTCGCAAACTTCCGAAAGACGTGCTCGCGCTCGGCTTCGCCACCGAGTTCTTCAGCGATGCACTGGTGGACCAGAGCGTCGAGACCGTGCTCGAAGGCGCGTACTCCTTCAACGTCACGACCTGGCTCACGATCACGCCCGACCTCCAGTACATCATTCGTCCGAGCGGAATGCAGAGCATCGACAATGCTTTCCTAGCGGGCGTGCTCTTGTATCTCACTTTCTGATTCGCAAGCGCATGGCGCGTCGCGAGCCATGATGACGCACCGCGGTTGGATCGATTAACCCGGCCAGTCTGCTACCATTCGACGTCGGGCCGTCGTTGCGGCGCGAGAGGAGAATGCAATATGTGTCGCTGGCTCGCATATTCGGGGGGCTCAATCCCGGTCGAGGATTTGCTTTTCAAACCGCAGCACAATCTCATCGACCAGAGCATGTCGTCGCGGTCCAAGGACACGCCGACCAACGGCGACGGCTTCGGGGTCGGCTGGTACGGGGATCGGGAACAGCCCGGTCTCTTTCGCAGCACCAGGCCTGCCTGGAACGACACCAACTTGCGTGACCTCGCGGCGCACATCGAGTCACCACTGTTCATGGCTCACGTCCGCGCCACATCACTCGCAACGGTCCAACAGACGAACTGCCATCCCTTCCGGTATCGCAATTGGCTCTTCGTGCACAACGGCGAGATCGAAGAGGTCCAGAAGTTTCGCCGTGAGCTCCTGATGGCGGTTGATCCAGCGATCTTCGAGAACATCCTCGGTAGCACCGATTCGGAGATCATGTTCCATCTCGCGATCACCTTCGGGCTCGAGTCGGACCCGCACGGGGCGCTGCAGCGCATGGCCGGTTTCGTCGAGAAGACCGCGCGGTCTTTCGGCGTCAAACAGGCGATCTGGATGACGCTAGGTGTGTCTGACGGAAGCTCGCTCTACGCGGTGCGCTACGCCAGCGGTCCCGATGCGCCGACGCTCTACCATTCTCCGAACATGAAGGAGGTCGCGCGGATCAATCCCGCCGCCGAGGAGCGCTTTGGCGAGTCGGCGGTCGCCATCGTCTCAGAAACCATTGGTCCTCACACCAAGTTGTGGCCGAAGATCCCGGCGGGCTCTTTCCTGCACGTACAGGATGGGGAGATCGAGGTGAAGCCATTCAAACCCCAAGCTTGAGATTTCGAGCTTCCGCCGGAAAACGAGCTGGGCTTAACCTCGCCGAACGATACCCGAAGGGTACGACAACGGGTCGCACACTACGGAGTGACGATGTTGAACGTGCCCTTCGGCTTGTCGATCAACCGAAAGAACGACACCAGGTCGAGACGGCTTCCGTCGATCTGCAGGTCGTCGGACAACAGCGTGTCCTTGAGACCAGCCTTCCCCGTGAGCATCTTCAGGAAGAGGTCATGTGTCAGCTCTATCGTCACGTTCGCCTCGGGGTCGGCGTCTCGCTTGTAGTGGCGTAGGACCGAGTTCTTCAGCTCCAGGACATGGGTTTCGCCGAGGTCGGTGAAGACCAGGTTCACGATCATCTCCTTGCCCTCGGCCTTTTCTGCATTGAGCCGCGCGGCCATGGCTGCCAGAAAGCTCTCCAAAGGCGCGTATTTGATCATGTCCCAAGACGCCGCCAAGTCGATCCCTTCGGTGGGCCCGCCGTGGCGAAGCTCGAAGGCACCTGTTAGATATTCGTCACGCCAGGGCCCCGACTCGGCTTGATAGCCCAGCTGGTCGTACGCCTTCGCGAGGAGCTCGCGCGCGCCTTGATTGTCGGGATCGGCAAACACCAAGTGGTTGAGGACCTCTGCGACCCATCGGTATTCGCCTTCGTCATACGCCGCCTGCGCGTTCTTCAAGAGGTTCGCCGCGCCGCCCGCGAGCTCGACATATTTTTTACCCGCTTCAACCGGCGGGAGCGGATCGAGGTTGGCGGGATTCCCGTCGTACCAGCCAAAGTAGCGCTGATACACCGCCTTGGCGTTGTGCCTGAGCGTGCCGTAGTACCCGCGGTTCGCAAACGAGGTCTGCAGTGACTTGGGAAGCTCGAGCTCCTCGGCGATTTCGCGCGGCGTGGCGCCTTCGAGTGCGAGCCTCAGCGTTTGATCGTTGATGTACTTGTACGTATCCCGCTGCTTTTCGAGAAAGTCCACGATCCGCTCGTGACCCCAAATCGGCCAATGATGGCTACCAAAGTACACCTCGATGTCAGGGAAGATCGCCATGACCTCGTCGATGTAGCCGCTCCACTTGACAGCGTCGCGGACTTTCGCACCGCGCAGCGTATAGAGGTTGTGCATGGTGTGCGATACGATTTCAGCACCACAGAACGTCTTGGAGTCTGGCAGGTAGAATGTCATCTCCGATGGAGCCTCCGAACCTGGTGCGCTCTGAAAGACGAACCGCACCCCATCGATGGTCATTTCCGTCCCCGTCGTCGTGACCGTCTCGCTTGGCGGCAGCAGTCCGAATCTTCCGTATGCGACCCCCTTTCCGAGACCCGTGTCGACGTGACCCCGCTCTCCTACGGGCAAGCGCGGGCCCATCATGAAAAGCGACCGCCTTCCCATCGCGACGCCCGCGATCACGTTTTCGCTCGTCGCCTCCTCTAAGAAGTGCTCGGGGGCGATGATGGGCACCCTACGCTCCACGACCTCTTCGGCCGAGATTACCCCGAGCACTCCCCCGAAGTGATCGATGTGGCTGTGCGTGTAGATGATGGCCGAAATCGGCTTCTCGCCAAGGTGCTCACGCGCAAAGGCGATTGCCTTTGCTGCGGTCTCTTCGGACGTGAGCGGATCGATGACGATCCAGCCCGTCTTGCCTTCGATGAGCGACATGTTGGCGAGGTCGAAACCGCGAAGCTGGTACACCCCTTTGGTGACCTCGAACAAGCCATGAATATTGTTCAAGCGGGCCTGCCGCCACAGGCTCGGGTTCACGCTGAGCGGTGGATCGGCGTCGATGAAATCGTATGCGGGCATGTTCCAAATCTGCCTACCCTCAGCGGTCGTCACGCGGAGCTCCGGATCCCTGGCGATCAAGCCGCGCTTCGCGTCTTCGAAGTCTTGTTGATCCGATAGCGGAAGGCTGCCACTCACGGCCGTGTTGAGCGCAGCGGTGATCGCACTCGGCGGTATGTTCCCTGCGACGTCTGGCGGAAGATTCTCACCTTCGTACGTGGGCGCTTCCTTCTTCTTGCCACAGCCGCTCAGCGACATGGCAAGGACCACCGTGATGATGATGAGACGTTGCATCCGAGTGTTCCTCCTGAGAGTCGGGAGCCTACGGCACTTCGCGGAACGCGGGAATGCGTGCCGGCTCAATTCCGAGCATCACGATCGGGGCGACCCGTAAATTGCCTGCGCAGGACCTAGCTCGTATGGAACTGATACCGTGCGCCCATCCTGGGGGCGCGAAACTTTGGAAACCGCACGCCCTCGACGACATCTGTGATGCAGCGCCGGAACCGCCTGCTCCCGGACGAAACCGTTGCCCCTTGCACCGACCCGTCTCCGAGGATCGCGATGTCGATTGTGACGGTGTCGAGCTTGCCGCCGCGCTTGTACTCGCTGACGACACACTCCTGGTACATCGTGTCGAGGTGACGATCCATTTCCGCGACCACTTGCTCCTCGCTGAGCTGTCTTTCCGGACAGTTCTTCGTGACATCCCCCATCGAAACCGGCATCTGCATCGCCTCGTCGTACGAAACGAGCGCGGCCTGTGTGCTTCCGACGGTTGGCCCGCGGCTCGACGAATCCGTCGACGCACATCCTGTGGCTGTAGCGAACAGAACCCCCAGCGCGACCGCTGCCTTTGCGCAATCTGAATGCATCCCAACAAAATAGCCAACCAAGGACCGGATCTCCAAATCGTGGGATGCATCGACTGACGCGAAAGGCCCTCGAGGAGGAGGCGTGGCATGTCATTTGGTGATCCAGGCAGAAAGAGGGCGTCGTGGTGGCGCACACACGCGAGGCCTGGCGGACGCTCGCAACCAGCGATATGACCCGTATCCGCAAACGGACCACATCGACCCCTCAGTCCGTCGAGCCAACAGGGCCCTCGCCCCCGAGGCACAACGATGCCGAGCACCACCCAGATCCTGCAAAATCTCGCGCAGATCGCCAATGCCCAGCGTCCCGCCGCGATCTTGTGGCACATCGCATTGTTCGTGCTCGTCGTGGCGCTCGCATTGGGTTTCAGGCCACGCCTGCATCAAGCGCGTGTCGCGCTCGCGGCCCCTATCGCTTCGGTGAGCGTGTTCGCATGGAGCTACGCCAACCCGTTCAATGGAGCGGTGTTCGGCGCATTTGCCGCGGTGCTTGCGATCCTCGGCACACGGGCGCCCTCCGAGCTCAGAGTTGCGCGGGGACCCTTACTGCCATCCGCGGCCGGGGTGTTGATGATCGCGTCCGGTTGGGTTTATCCCCACTTCGTCGAGGTCGATCGCTGGTGGCACTTCCTTTATGAAGCCCCTCTAGGCCTGCTTCCATGCCCTACTCTGTCCGTGCTGATCGGTCTTGCTTTGCTCGGCGGTGGGCTGGGATCTTCCGCTTGGGCGTCGGCTGTATCCTTGCTCGGCCTCTTTTACGGCGTCTTTGGCGCGTGGTACCTCGGCGTCAGCGCCGACTGGGTGCTGTGCGCGGGATCGGCGTTTCTGGCATTCGAAGCACTTCGGCTCAACCGACGAAATGAGAGTCGAGCTGATCGCTGAGCTTGTTGATCGGCTTCTCGCGCAGCTCCGTGCAATTCGCCAGCAAGATCGTAGCGCGGCTCTGGGTGGGGTATATTCTGACGTTACTGAAGAACCCAGGTCCTCCGCCAGGCTTGCCGACCCAGCGCTTGCCGCCGAGGCAGCCCTCCGACCAACCCAGCGTAGCGCCAAGCGGCCGGCCTCGATCGTCGACCTGCGAAGTGAAGAACCGGTCTCGAAACCTCTTGCCGAGAAGGGTCGGCTCGTCCCTCAACAGGTCCTGCACAACACGCTGAAGCGCGCCCGCCGTCGCGTACAAACCGCCATAGGCGCGTCCGTCGTGATACAGGCGCCGCAAACGTCGCCACCGCCCACTGCGCTCTGCCCAGATTTTTCCGTCGGTCAGCGACTGCAGAAGCAGTCCAGACAACGATCGCTTCTGATGTCCGACCGCCATTCTGTCAGGATCCTGGATGTTGAAGCTGAGGTCGCGGGCTTGGATTCCGAGCGGGACACGCACGTGAGCATGCAGGTAGTCCTCCAGGTCTTGGTCCGCAGCCGCTTCGACGACGAATCCCAACAACCAGTAGCCGAGGTTCGAGTACTGGTATTTCGTCCCCGGCTCGAAGCTCAACGCTGGGTGAGCGGCCAAGACACGGGACAGCGCGCGCGCCTCGTCGTGGTCCGCGTGCTCCCTCTCCAGATGAAACCAGCGTAGGGGTAAAGGGTTTGGGACGCCCCCGCTGTGACTCAAGAGATGCGCGAGCTTGAGCGTTTGCGGGTACGGACTGTCCGGATAGTACGTGGAAAGCGGTTCCTGTAAGTCGAGTGCGCCCCGTTCCACCAGCTGCATCGCGCCGAGCGCGGTGATCACCTTCGTCGTGGAGCTCAGCATGAATACAGAGTCCTGCGCGACGGAACCTCCGCACCAAGAATGAACCGTGGTGTCCCGATCGAAGACGACGTAGACGAGCCCGGGAACCTTCCCGCGCTCGACCATCGTTTCGAGCAAATCGTCCACCCTCACTTCACCCAGCGAAACACCGGCTCGAGCGACAGAATGGGCTCGTCGAGATCGAGAGGAACGTTCATGGCCGCCATCCCCAACCGATAGCGCTTGTCACGCCAAGTGGCTGCGATCACGTGGTAGGCGCGGGCGGGGTCGAACCGCCGACTTCCACCTTGTCAAGATGGCACTCTACCGCTGAGTTACGCGCCTGTTCGTCAGCTCCACCCTCGGTGGAAGCGGCGTCTTAACCCTGAGCTCAAGGGGTGTCAACCTACCTTTGCCTATCATCCGCCTCACTGATAAGCCCACGTTTCGATGAGCAGCGATCCCTCGACTGAGAAGAAGCCAGACGCGCTGCGGCCTCTGCCCTCGGTTAACATGGCGCTGCTCCCCAACGAGCTTCGCGCTCGGCGCTCGAGACGCATCGCGCTGGGCGTGCTGACCGGGACCTTGGTTCTCAGCGTTCTACTGCTGTGGATCGCGAGGAGCGTGATCCCTCAGACCTGGACCTGGGTAGAAGAGAGCCTCGGCAACCAGGACGCCAAGCTCGCCGCCGATCTCGGCATGCCCGAAGGCCTCATGCCCGAGGCTGCCGACGGTGGCGTGGAGGAAAAGCTCACCGACGAGCAAGCACTCGCCCTGTCGCGCTCCCGACCCAACGCGCGCTACGAGACTTCGTTCGGAGGAGTCCCGAGCTTTCGGGGCGCGTTGATCAATGCCGGCCTGGAGCCCGATGAGTGCGCCGCCATCGAGCAAGCACTGCAGCACATCGTGGACTTCCGTCACTGCCGCCCCGAACACAAGCTCATCGTGGAGCGGGATGAGAACGCCGCGCTCAAGCGTTTCGAGTATCACCCCTCCGCAACGGAGTTCGTCGAGGTCAGCCGTGCCGAAGATGGGTCGTTTCGGGCTGAGCAAGTCCGGGTCAAGGTCGAGCGAACGACGATCGCGCGGGCCGCTTCCGTCGAAACGTCGATCGGCGATGGATTGGTGAGCATCGGACTGCCCGCGGGGCTTGCAACATTCTTCGTCGAAGCGTTCGAGGGTCAAATCAACTTCGCGCTACAAGCCCGTAAGGGCGACGTTTTTCGGATCATCGTCGACGAGGAACGGGTAAACGGCGAGTTCCTCCGCTACGGCCGGGTGCACGCGCTCGAGTACGACGGCCAACGCACCGGTAAGGTGCAAGCCTTTTACTACGAGGCGAGCAATACACGAGGACAGTTCTACGACGACACCGGCCGAGCGATGCAAGGCGGGTGGTTGAGAACACCTCTTCGTTATGATCGTATCTCCTCCGGATACAACCTGAGGCGTTTCCACCCGATCCTGAAACGCACCGTTCCGCACCTCGGGGTCGACTACGCCGCGGCAGCGGGAACGCCAGTATATGCAGCAGCCGACGGTCGCGTCGTATTCGCGGGCCGCAAAGGACCCAACGGGAACCTCGTGATGATCCGGCACAGCGCTGGATTCCAAACAGCGTATGCGCATCTGCACCACATCAAGAGCGGCATTCGGCCGGGAAAGTTCGTGAAGCAGCGTGAGCTCATCGGCTTCGTCGGGTCGACGGGCCGTTCCACAGGCCCGCACCTGCACTTCGGGCTCGAGAAGTACAATCGCTTCATCGACCCGCTTACCCAGCTCAATGGCCCTGGCCTACGCATGAGCGCGCGCGACCTGCCATCGTACAAGAGCGAAGTCGCGCAATGGCAAGCCCAGTTGAGCAGCATCGACGACGCGCCGAGTCTCGTTCCGGGGGCGGATGAGCCACTCGTCGAACAGGTCGATGAAATCATGGACTGACGCCAGGGCCAAGGCTAGGCTGCCCGCAGTGTGGGATCGGTCCGCGACGCTCGAAAGATCGGTGGTTGCGGTCGTTCTACTGCTGACCGTTTGGGGGATCGGGTCATTCGGAATCTGGGACCCTTGGGAGTTGGTGGTCGCCGACGCGGCGCGCGGCCTCGGGGAAAGCGCGGACACCGCATCCACGTACACGCCGCTCTCGACGTGGATGGTCGGTGCAGCGTTCCGCGCCTTCGGCATTCATGAGTGGTCGGGGCGCCTTCCAGGGGTCGTCGCCGGCTGGCTCACCTGCCTATTGACATTGGGGTGGATGCGTAGGCACGTGAGCAGGCTCGCCGGCGTCGTCGCGATCGCCGTGCTCGCATCCACACCCTTGTTCCTGCTGAATGCCCGGCTCTTGTGCGGCGACGTGGTGGAGGTTCTCGCTCAGACCTGGGTCGGACTGCTCGCATTCGATATCTGCTCCGCTGAAGGCCGTATGCGCCGCACGCTCCCCCGCTGGGTTCTTCTCGCACTCGGCATCGCGTTCAGCGCGTACGCCAGCGGGGTGTTGCTCGGACCGTTACCCCCGATGGCCGCTGTCGCGGCCTGGCGCTTGCTCTCCGACGACGCTGACGGCGGCGACCATGTCGGCCGCTGGTTGTTGCCCGGCGCGGCCGTGATCCTCACCCTCGGCGTGATACACGCGATCTGGCTCGATGACCCGGAGCGCAGCCTTTGGCTCGGCGCAGGAGCGGTAGGAGGCAACCCTCCGACCTTCGACAAAGGCGCAGAGCTGGTTTTCCACGGATTCGCGCCGTGGAGCGCCGCGCTGCCAGTGGCTGTGATTTGGGCGCTCGTCCCTCGCTCGAGACGAGACGACGCAACGCAACGGATCGCATGGGTGTTCGTGCTCTGGGCGGCATTCGCTTTCACGTCGTGGACCGTGTTTTCCTCGCGCTACGGCACGCCTCCGTTTCTCGCCTTGGTGCCCCTCGCAGGACTCATTGCGATTTGGATGCAGGAGGTGAGCGCTGAGCGCGTCACCCGCTGGCCGGCCGCGGTCGTGGTAGCGCTGCTGGTCGGACTGTTGATCCGCGACTACGCGCTCTATCCCGACAGCCCTCTTCGGGCCTTGGCCGTCGACGGATTGACGATCCCGGACGTGTACCATCCGAATGGGCAATGGGCCCTCCTGTTTTCAATTGCAGGTGCCCTGCTATGCCTCATGCTCGTGAGCCCCGAGGGGATCCCCCGGCCTGGTTCGCACCGAATCACGAGATGGGTGAGATCTCGATGGCAGATCGGTTGGTCGACGCGTGTCTGGCTCCTCCTCGCAGCGTCGCTGCTCGGCGCCTGCTTCGCGTTCGGCCTATTGTGCCTCGTACTCGACCTGCGGATCCCGTCGGCTCTGGTCCGCGCAGGCAAACTCGTATTTCTCATTCCGTTTTCACTGGCCGGATTGATAGTGGGGCTCCCGTGGGTGCAATACGCGTACGGACGACTCGCGAGTGAGCGGGTGTGGCCTGCGATCGGCGGAGGCTTGGCGGTTGGAGCTTTCGTAACCCTCTCGTTCCAGCCCGCCCTGAGCCTGCACTTCTCTCCCAAACCCGTGTACGAGGCTTACGGCGAGCTGACCGCCGGAAGACCAGAGCCGCTCGCGACGTACAAACTGCCATCCACTGCAGCGCACTACTACACGAACGCACCGATCGCGGACCTGCGCACGGAGACCGACCTCCTCCGCTTTCTCCGAGGGAGCGGACAACGTTGGGCGGTGATCCCGGCGAATGACCTACCTGCACTCGACCGCGCCTATCGCCGCGAGACGGGCGAGCACTTGTACGTGGCCGATGCCCGAAGCGCGCGGCTGCTCTTGATCGCTGCCAAAGCGATCGCGGGACGTCCCAACGAGAGCTTCATTGCAAGTGCGATTCTGAAGGATGCTCCCGAGCCTCAACACCCCGTGGGAGCAAGCTACGAAGACCAGATCGAGCTCCTGGGATACGACCTCGAGCTTCCCGGTGGGGATTCGGTTGGCGCGGGACAGCGGTTCCAAGTGACCTGGTACTGGCGCGTCGTTGGAAGGGCGCCAAGCGGCTACCAGGTCTTCGTACACATCGACGGCCACGGAATGCGGCTCAACGGCGACCACGTTCCGGTGGGAGGCAGATACCCCACACAGCTCTGGGATCACGGTGACGTGATCGTAGACACGCAGGAGCTCAGCGTTCCTGCGAACTACCCCGTAGGCGACTACACCATCTACATCGGATTGTTCAGTGGTAGCACGCGACTCGAAGTCAAGTCCGGCCTCGACGACGGCGACAACCGGGTCGACGCGGGCGCTCTACGCGTACGTTAGTCCGAGCCCTGATGAGCGAATACCGAAGCGGCCAAGTCGAGTCCCCCGGGAAATGCGGCCTTGGGTACCTGCGGATCCTCGTCGCGTTGCGCGGGGGTGGCGGTGATTCGTGATGGGCGGCCTGCATACTCCGGAGGCACCGACGGCGCTGCCCAACCCGCGATGGTTCGTCCGGGATCAGGCGCTGGCAGGGGCGCCTCGCCGATGCCCACCGGAACGCCTGTGAGCGTTCGCTGATCCAAGACGAAAGCTTCTTCTGCTCGGAGGCAGCGCATGCTGCGCGTCAGTCGACGGCGCTCGTCGGTCCGCAAAGCCTCGAATTCGACGCCCATGCCGACGGCGCTCCCCTCGCCCGGCTTTCGTTGAAGCTCGATGCGCTGGACGCGACCGGCCACATAGAGTGGCTCCTCCCAGTCCGGCGGATAGAAGGAGAGCGTGACCTCGGTCCCGATCTCGAGCAGGAGGTCGGTTTGAATCCAGAGCCCTTCTTCGCTGACGTCGGTGACCCGGTGCGAAATCGCTTCGCCCCAGAGCTCGGAGTAAACCCCGCACTCGAGATCGACGAGACGTCGAACCGCCCTGCGCGCCTCGCGTTTGGCCCCGAACTGGCGAGCTGCCATACCCACGCTTGTATTCGAGCCCGCCCCCAAACCGCAACTTAGACGTCGAAGTCGATGACGCCGTCGGGTTCGAGGACGTAGCGTGTTTGATCCCATCGTCCAGGGGTCGCCGTCGCACGGCCGTCCCCGACCTCGTACATCCACAACCCCTCGCGTCCAGCGTGCGTGGTGCTACCGGCGCAACAGAGCACTAGCGGGGTCTCGGGCACGCGCAGGTGATAGCGCCAATGGATGTGCCCGTGAAGAATCGCGCCGCGTCGTGCAGCGGCACTGATCGCCAGCAACTCGTCTGCGTTTTCCAATCCATGCGCGGGCCGGTCCGACCTACCGTTGGCGAGACGCGGTGCGTAGTGCGTCGCGATCATCACGAATCGATCGCGCACCCGGGAATCATCCAGGATCCGAGTCAAGGCATCGAGCTGCTCGTCGGGGATCCGTCCGCTCGAATGGGTTGGCTTCGGATTGGCGCGCGCACTGTTGATCCCCACGACCGCCAATCCATCCGCGGGAAACCAAACTTGAGGCCAAACGCCGTCCACCGCGAGCTCGGGGAGCTCTGTCCTCATGAACTCACCAAAGTGTTGATCGAACCACCCCGCTTCGACGGTGTCGCGCAGGTAGAGATCGTGGTTGCCAGGCACGGCGAAAAAGCCCAGCGGGGCGTGCGTGAGCGGTTCGATGACCTTGCGGGCGTACGCGATCTCCGGCTCGGTGCCGAGCGCGGTGAAGTCCCCGGTGCAGATCACCAGGTCGGCGCCCTGTTCTTTCGAGAATGCGGCAAGCGCCTCGATCTTCCGAGGCGCTTCGGCGAATGCTTTTCGACGCCGGAAGTGAAGATTGGCGAGGCCGACGAGGCGCTTGTTGATGAAGCTCGTCGCCGGAACACCGGGGAATCCGTCCTCGAGGTGCACGTCGCTGATGTGCAGAACCTTCGTTACGGCCATTGTGCTGCCGCTTCTAGTCCGGCCCCCTCATCGAGGCCGAAGCGAACGTTGACGCATTGAATCGCTTGGCCGGATGCGCCCTTCACGAGATTGTCGATGGCGCTCATCGCGATGACCGTCCCACTCTCTCGATCTTGGGCATAAGCCAGGTGAACCCGATTGGATCCGCGGACCCAGAGCGTGTCGGGGTGCTGCCCTTCGTCCAGAACGTGCACCGAAGGAGACCCGGCGTAGAGTGCCCGCGCAGCCTCAGTGCAGGCTGCCGCCGTCACGTTCGAATCCGCGGCTCGCGCATAGCATGTCGCGAGAATTCCACGATTCATAGGGAGTAGGTGCGGAACGAACGCCAGCTTGACCGGTGCACCCGCAACCCGGCTCAGCTCCTGCTCGATTTCTGGGCCATGCCGATGTGCGCCGGCCTTGTATGCCCGAACGCCCTCCGCGGCTTCCGGGAAGTGAGTCGCCGTCGAGAGACCCCGCCCCGCGCCCGACACCCCGCTCTTGGCGTCGACGACGATGCCATCGAGGCGAATCAAGCCGCTCTCGAGCAGTGGGGCCAGCGCCAACGTGGACGAAGTGGGGTAGCAACCGGGAACGGCGATCAGATCCGCTGTTCGCAGCTCTTCCCGATGAAGCTCGACCAAGCCGTAAACCGCCTCGGACAAGAGCTCTGGAGCCGGATGTTTGCCGTACCAAGCTTCATAGACGGACAGATCGTCGAAGCGAAAATCGGCGGAGAGATCGAATACCTTCTGCCCACGTTGCCTCAATGCGCTCACCGCCGTTGCGCTCGCCGAATGGGGCAATGCGCAGAACGCTAGGTCGGCAAGCTCTGCGATGGCGTCGGGATCGAAGGGTTTCACCGGTCCATCGACGATTCCGCGAAGGCTCGGCAATACGTCAGCGACCATTTGGCCCGCAGTGGCGTTCCCCACGATCGACACGAGCTGGAGCCCAGGATGGCCCAAGACCAGACGCACGAGCTCCGCTCCGGTGTAACCGGTCCCCCCCACGATGGTCGCGCGTATTGGTTTCGAGGTCATCTGCTCAGCTCCATCCTGATACTGACACGTCCGTTGTCGACGGCATTAAGCAAAAAAGCCGCGGCACTGAAGGCGCCGCGGCTCGAGATTCGCACTCTGAAGTTCTCAGCGCTTGGAATACTGGAACTTCTTGCGGGCGCCGGGCTGGCCTGGCTTCTTGCGCTCCTTTTTGCGAGCGTCGCGGGTGAGATAGCCTGCGCTCTTGAGAGTGGGCTTGTTACCTTCGTCCATCCCGACGAGCGCCCGCGCAATACCATGGCGGACCGCCTCGGCCTGCGAGGAGACGCCGCCGCCAGCCACGTTGACTTGGACGTCGAACTGGCCTTGCTTCGAAAGCGCGACGAAAGGCTGCATCGCGATGATCCTCAGGATCTCGCGGGGAAAGTAGTTCTCGAACGTGCGACCGTTGACCGTCACAGTGCCGGCTCCGGAGCTCAAGAAGACGCGCGCAATCGCGTTCTTCCGCTTCCCAGTGCCGTAGTGACGTCCGTCGATGACTTTAGCGTGTGTCATGGAGTGTTTCTCTCGAGATCAAAGAGGAAAGGGCTCGGGCTTCTGCGCCACGTGGGGATGGGTCCCTTCCGAGTAGACTTTCAGCTTGCGAAACATCTGTCGGCCGAGGCTGTTTTTCGGGAGCATGCCCTTGACCGCACGCTCGATGACGAACTCGGGTTTCCGCCCGAGCAGATGCCCATAGCTTTCCGACCTGAGGCCGCCCGGGTAACCTGAGTGCCGGTGGTAGAACTTGCCATCGAGCTTGTTGCCCGTGAGACGTATCTGCGCCGCATTCGTGATGATGACGAAGTCACCCGTGTCCACATGCGGCGTAAATTCTGGGCGATGCTTTCCGCGCAAGACGTGGGCCACCTTGGACGCGAGCCGACCCAGCGGTTGGCCCGCAGCATCGACGACATACCACTTGCGTTCGATTTCAGACGCTTTGGCACTCTGGGTAGCCATGATTCGCTCCTAAGACCCCGTTTCAGGGCGCGTTTCGTAGCCGCCGCTCATGGTGGTGTCAAGCAGGCACACCGCGATAGTTCGCCTGGAAACCACTGGTTTTCGGGGAGGGGCGGATCGAGGGCCCACTTGTGACTAGAATTGGGTTACAAAGATAAGACGTGAGAATTCTTATTCAAACAGCCAGCCCCGTCGGGACTCGCTCTCCTGGGGCGTCTCTGCCATTGCTGCTGGTCGCGATTGCGCTCCTCGACCATGCCGCAGTGGCCCAGGCGCAATCGGCGCAGATCCGTTGCACCGCCACCGAAAACGGCTCCCCCGCACGCGGCACCGTGCAGATCGACCAGAACGGGCGAGAAGTGGGTGGTGGAACTTGTAGCGCGGCGGTTCCGATCCCCGCAGGGAAGTGCAAGGTCACCGTGAGGCTGGACGGAGTGCTGGACAACCCGTCGAAGACCGTCGAGGTCGAGGCGAAAGCCGGCAAGACCACGCCGGTTTCGGTGGACTTTCAGACCGGACAGCTCGAGGTTCGGATCGAAACCCAGGAACAGCGCGGTACCGGCATCGTCATCGTGAATCGGCGCTCGAAACGGATCGGGACCCTAGGAAGCGGGGTGCCGGCACGACTCAGCGCGGGGAGCTATGAGGTCGTCGTGCGTTTGGGTGGCGAGGAACGCCGTTTTGCGGTCGATCTGCGCCCCGGACAAAGCCGCCTCCTGCGCGCGCAGTTCTAGCGATCGCATCATCGACCGCAGAACTGCCTAGACTCGACCCGATCTGGCGCGCTGCTAGGTTTCACGCAGCGATGACAGACCTGCCGGAGCTCGCGCGGCGCTCACCAACGCCAGCGCCCTATTCGCCCAATGCGATCTTACGATGGCTGTACCGGCGCTTCTTCTCTCATATCGGAGTCGACGAAAATTGGAGCCGCGGCGTGCGAGAAGCCGCCAGCAAGGGGGTCGTCGTCTATGTGATGCGGTCGCTCTCGTTCTTGGACTTCATCTGCCTCGACTTCCTCCTGAAGAAATTCGGCCTGCCCTTGGTGCGTTTCGTCAATGACTTGGGGCTGTGGATCCTCGAGCCGTTCGGCAAGGGAGAGCGCCGTTTGAGCCTTCGGAGGCAAATTCCGGAAGCCGCCGCGCTGGAGCGAACCGTCGGCGATGGATACAGCGCCTTGCTCTTCCTGAGGCGGCCCCCGAAGTTCGGAAGTCAGGCGCGCCGAGGCCGCGAGCTCGAGGTGGACCTGATCGCGACGCTCGTCGCGAAGCAACGAACATCCTCACAGCCTATCCTTCTCGTCCCGCAGACCTTCGTCTGGAGCAAACAAGCGGGGACCGCGAGTCCGAGCCTGCTCGACCTGTTGTTCGGTCCGGTGCAATGGCCCGGGCGAGTGCGAGTGCTGTTCCAGTTCTTGTTGAACTATAGGGATGCCAGGCTGCGATCGGGGGAGCCTTTCGACCTTCGCTCGTTTCTCACCAGACACCCCGACCTGACCGACACCGACGCAGCCGACAAAGTTCGGTACGCGCTGCTTCGGCGTATGGAACGCGACCGAGCCGTCGTGCTCGGGCCGATGAAGAAGACCCCCGCCCGAATCCAGGAAGAGCTGCTCCGCAGCCCACGGCTCCGAGTCCAGATCGAGCGCTACGCCAACGAAAAAGGGATCTCGTACGCCAAGGCCGAGAACGTCGCACGAAAGCAACTGCGGCGGCTTTGTGCGAGGCAGAGCCTCTTCATAGTCGATCTGCTCCACCGCTTCTTGACTTGGGTTTGGTCGAAAATGTACGACGGCGTCGTGCTCGACAAGGAGGGCCTCGAGCGCGTGCGAGAGGCAGCTCGCGACGCATCGCTGGTTCTGCTCCCGAGTCACAAGAGCCACATCGACTACCTCGTCTTGAGCGACCAGCTGTACGGCAACGCTCTGATGCCACCGCTGATTGCAGCAGGCGAGAACCTGAGCTTCTGGCCGATCGGTGTTCTGCTTCGGCGAGGGGGCGCGTTTTTCATTCGCCGCACGTTCCACGGCGACTCACTCTACCCGGCGCTCGTCGAGGCCTATGTGCGCAAGCTACTGGCGGAGGGCTTCACCATCGAATTCTTTCTCGAGGGAGGCCGCTCCCGCACCGGCAAGGCACTGACCCCGAAATACGGTCTGCTGTCGATGATGTTCGATTCAGCAACCAAGCTCAATGGCACAAAGGTCAAGCTCGTCCCAATCTCCATCGGCTACGAGCGCATCATCGAAGAGCGTTCCTTCGTGCACGAGTTGTCCGGCGGCGACAAGCAGTCCGAGAACGTCGGAGACTTGATCAAGAGCTCGAGCATTCTGCGGTCGAAGTGGGGACGACTGTACGTTCAGTTCGGTGAAATCATCGACTTCGACGAGTTCAGACGGGAAACGATCCAGCGCGCTGGCGAACCACTCCCTGACGCCGATCCCGACGCTCCAGAGCAACAGCGGAATGCGGTGCGGGCATTGGCCCACAAGGTGATGTACTCGATCAACGAAGTCACCGTGGTGACCCCCGCGGCACTGGTAGCAACGGCGCTGCTCAGCCATCGCAAGCGTGGAATGACGCGGGCATCTCTGGTGAGCGCATGTCATGACCTGCTCTCCACCTTGGTCGGCATGCGGGCTCGGATCGCGCAACAGCTGCGCATAGGAGAAGATCGTATCCGTGAGGACACGATCGACGAAGCGCTGCGTCTGTTCTTGGACGCCCGACTGATCGTCGCCCACGACACGGGCCCGGAGCCGATCTACACCATCGATTCGGAGCGTCGCATCGCGCTGGAGTACTACCAGAACACCATCATCCACTTTTTCGTGCCACGGGCTTTGATCTCCGCAGCACTCTTGGTAGACACCGAGCAACGGGCCAAGATTTCGCGTCTCAACGCCCGTGTCCAGCAGCTTTCGAGGCTCTTCAAACACGAATTCATTTACCGTACGGACGCGAATTTCGACCAGATCTTCGACGATGCCCTTCGCGACATGACGCGCGACGGGGAGATCGAAGTGGACGACGGCTACGCACAAGCCGCCGAGGGTGTCCTACGTCACCGCCTCGAGCGATACGCGGTCATGCTCCAGACCTTCTTCGAAAGCTACCTCCTCGCGCTGCGCGGCGCCGAGATCGTCCTCGATGGTCCGATTCCCAAGAAGGATTGGTACAAGCGCACTCTGGCGTTGGGACAACAGATGTACCTTGCGGGGGAGATCGAACGGCGTGAATCTCTTTCAAAGCTCAAGCTGGAGACCGCACTGAAGGCGCTCCAGGACTACCGCTTGGTCCATTTGAACGGCGAAATCCTCGAGCGTGGCGACGAGGTGGAGAGCGTGGCGGACCTGCACGCCCTGGAGCCGAAGCTCACCGGGTTTCTTCGCTGAGAACTTGCTGCATCGTTCCGCGACCATTCGCCCATACGTTGCAGACGTCTTGCAATACGCACCGTTCGCACTTGGCTGTGTTTGGACGGCTCGGGCACTCTCTCGAGACGCCGAGGTGGCAAAGTGCGAAGTCGTACTTGACCGGGTCGTCCGGGTCGAATTCTCTCAGCGCGGCCGTGATCTCTTCAGCCGTCGCCCAGCTTGCCGTGCGGCGATCCGTCAACCCGAGGTTGCGGCTGATGCGATGAATGTGTGTGTCGACCGGAATCACGAGCTTGGATGGCGCGATCGCCCAGAGACCCAGATCGACACCGTCGGCCGGACGAACCATCCATCGTGCGTAGAGCACGAGCCGTTTGCATGCGCTTCCGGCGCGCGGATCGCTGACCAAGTGCCGCAAGCTTCGGCTGGCCGAATCGCCGCGAAGCGCGTCGGCAAAACGAGCCAAGCCTTCACGGAAGTCCCCATCGCTCGCCCGATGAAAGCGGACGAAGGCGTTACCGAGGGTTCCGTGCGCCCGACACAAGTCCCCCGCTCGTCGCAACACCGACGCGAGATGTTCTCCCGTATAAATCCGGTGTACGAACCCGCGAAAGCGGCGTCGAAGCTCTCCGCGGTCTGCTTCCATCACCGTGGCTGCCGGGTCGGGGCCCAAAGCCGTCAACACACGGTCGATGCTTCGCCCCGCAGCGACCACGTTTCCGAACGCCAGACTCGACGCGATGAGCCCCACGATCTCCTGATCGCGTGGGTCATCGTAGCGGTGAACGAAATCGACGGGGTCTCTGCCTCGAATCGATTTGGCATCGCAAGCTGCGAGCAACGAGTCCAAGCGTTCGCGGATACCGTTCACTTCGCTGGGGTTCTTGCTATATTGGCGAGCGAGCGGCAATGACTGGACAGTGTCTACCCAAACGCGGCCTGTGCGTCATCGCGGTTCTTCTCGCAGTCTTCTCGGCTTGCGCGCACGATGCCGAGGGCACGCGGGAAACCGCGCCGAGACTGGTGAAGGGCCAGCGGCTCGATCTCGGCGTGCGCCTGACCGATGGTCGGTGGCTCGAGCTTGCGGACCTTCGCGGTACGCCGGTGCTCCTTTTCGTATTCGCAACCTTCGACACCGTCAGCCAAGCGAGCTTGACTTCACTCCGACCATTCGTCCCACAGCATCCGAACGTAATCGTCGTCGGCGTCGCGGCCCAACCGCGCGCTTCGCAGCTCGTGGAAGCATGGGCATACGCTCTCGATCCGCCATTCGTGGTCGGTGCCAACCCGGATGGCAGCGTCGAGAATGGCGAAAGCACGCTCGGCAAGATCGAGACCGTCCCGACGTTCATTCTGTACGACGCAGATGGGTATGAAGTCGCCCGCAGGACCGGCTTGCTGAGCGAAGGGGATCTCGCCAGGCTGGTCGCGCCGTTGACCGGGAACTGAACGATCGCCTGATCTGTCCAAAGGGCGGGTGAACGGCGAACGTGCGGACTTCGCTCACGATGGCGGGCGCTGAACGTCTCTGTGAGAAACCAGCACGCGCTGGCCATCGCCGAGCTGGCGTGCCAGCTCCTCTGCCATCGCCACCGATCGATGCCTCCCACCGGTACACCCGAGGGCGATCGTCAAATAGGCCTTCCCTTCACGCGAATATTGCGGAAGCAAGTAATCGAGCAGTGGTCGAAGGTGTCGAAGGAACTCCTGAGTCTCGGGAGCGCCCAACACGTACGCCGATACCTCGGGATCGACGCCGGTCTTTGGACGCAGCGCCGCTACGAAGTGAGGGTTTGGCAAGAACCGCAGATCGAATACCAAGTCGGCATGCACGGGGACACCGTACTTGAAGCCAAAAGAGACGAGACGAACGACCATCGCGGGCCGTTCGGCATCGCGGCCGATGTACTCGGTTAGTTCGTGTCGCAGCTCGTGAACGTTGAAGTCGGTCGTGTCGATCACGACGTCTGCACGTCCACGCAGTCCCGCGAGCCTCTCGCGCTCTCGGGCGATCGCGCCATGCAGATCCCCGGTCTGGGCGAGAGCGTGAGGTCTGCGAGTTTCACTGAATCGCCTCACGAGAACGTCGTCGGCGCAGTCCAGGAAGATGACCTGCACGCGGTGCCCCGATGCTTCGAGCTGCGCGATCGTCTCTTCGGCGCCGTTCAAAAACGCACCGGTGCGAACATCGATGCCCAATCCGACCTGCTCGAGCTTTCCGCCTCGGCCCACCAATGCCAACAGCTCCGGCGCCAATCGAGGCGGCAGGTTGTCGACGCAAAAATAGCCTGCATCTTCGAGCACGCGCAGCGCGCTGGTTCTGCCGGCTCCAGAGAGACCCGTGACGACGACCACGCGAGGAGCTTCTTTCATTCCGACCATCAGGACTCCACCAGCATGCGATACGCGGCGGCGCTGTCGGTGGCCTGAAGCAGGGCCTTGCGCTTCCCCTGGTCTCGAAGGATACGGGACACACCAGCAAGGACGGCTAGATGCTTTTGCGGCATCGATCTCGGTCCTACGATGCCGACTAGAATCTTCACAGGCAAGCGGTCGACGGCGTCGAAATCGACACCAGCGGGGCAGACGGCGACCGCGGCTCGCATCTCATCCATCCCGCCGTAGCGACCGTGAGGAATGGCGACCCCACTGCCGATTCCGGTGCTCGCCAAACGCTCGCGTTCGAGGAGGACGTCGTAGACGGTCTCTTCATTGGCCGTCCCCTCGGGCATTGTGAGGAGCGACGCGATCGCACGCAGCGCCGCCTCTTTGTTGGAAAGGGTCAATCCGATGCGCACGCGTTCGGGGTGAAGAAGGTCCGCCAGCATGACGGGCAGGCGATACTCCACCGACCTGAACGGCGCAACGCGGATCAGTCTTCGGGGCGTCGGAGAGTATCGCCACTATGACGCCGACGGTGCGTCTCCGTCGCTTTCGCGTCGCGAACCTGCCGATCGATTTTGTCGACGACCTGGTCGATGGTCGCGTACATATCCTCAGACTGACCGTGACCGGCGTACTGATGACCGTCGCCGGTCAGCGTCAAGTCGACTCGATGGAAGTGCCGCTCCATCGAGAAAGTCACCTCGGCGTGCAGAGGCGCCCTCATGTACTTCTGGATCTTACCGATCTTTTCGGATGCGTAGTTTTTGATCGCGTCAGACGACTCCATGTTGCGAAACGTGTAGCTAATTCGCATCGAACCTCCAGAGGCTAAAAGTATTTCTTACGTTTTGATGAGCTGAGGATGCCAAGCATTTCTCGATATTTCGCAACTGTCCGGCGGGCGATTTTAATATCGTCTTGTCCAAGTATTTCAACGATTCGTTGGTCGGACAATGGGGCTTTGGGGTCCTCGCCTGCAATGATGCCCTTGATCGCCTGTTTTACACTTTCTGACGCGATGTCGACGTGGTTATCCCGCTTTATGGCGCTGTTGAAGAAGTACTTCAACTCGAAAGTACCCCGAGGGGTGTGGACGTATTTGTTGCTGGTTACCCGGGAAATCGTGCTCTCGTGCATGCCGACCGTCTCGGCGACGTCGCGCAGAATCATCGGCCTCAGCTGCTCGATGCCCTGGTCGAAGAACGCCTGTTGCTTTTCGACGATACACTCGGTGACTTTGACGATGGTCTTGCGGCGCTGGTCGATGCTGCGAATCAACCACTGCGCGCTTCGAAGCTTGTCCTGGATGTACTCCTTGGCTTTGGGGTCGTCCGCCATGGCGGAACGGTAGAATCCGCTGATCTTGAGCTTCGGCATACCGTCGTCGTTCGCCACGACGTAATACTCCTCCCCGACTTTGTGCACGTAGACGTCGGGAATGATGTACCGAGGTTCTTCGGTTTGAAACCGGCGCGCCGGTCGCGGCTCGAGCTCGGCGATGATCTGCGCAACGTCATACACCTCGTCGATGGAGCATTCGCACGCTTTTGCAATCGCCTGATAGTGCCTCTTCTCGAGGTCGGTCAGGTGGTCTGAAATGACGCGAACCACCAACTCGTCCATGCCGTAGTGCTTGACTTGGATGCTCAAGCATTCCTCGAGCGATCGCGCGGCGACGCCCAAGGGATCGAACTGCTGTATCATCGCTAGGACTTCTTCAGCGTCCTCTTGATCGAGACCGGCCTCGGCGGCGAGTCGGGGCACGACGTCCTCCGGTGCAACGCCTTCGATTCTGAGGTACCCGTTTTCATCGAGGTTGCCGATCACCAGTACGGCGAAGCGCCGCTCGTCCTCGACGAAGTCGCCCATGCGTAGCTGCCATTCGAGGTGCTCGCTCAGGTCTTCGATCGTCGACAGCGTCGCTTCGAGGCCCGGCATCTCGTCGTCCGGTCCGCGGCGGATCGAGGGCATTGGGGCTTCGTTCGACTGATTCTCGAGATAACGCTCCCAGTCTATTTCTTCTTTCTTGGCCTCATGGGCCTTGACCTCGGCCGAGGGTGACTCCTCCGCGCGTACACGGCCCGACTCCCGCAGCTCGGGGCCCTCTTCGAGGACGGGGTTCTCGAGCAGCTCTTCCTGGACCAGCTCGCGCAACTCCATGCGAGACATCTGCAACAGCTTGATCGCCTGCTGCAACTGCGGCGTCATGATCAGCTGCTGCGATAACTTGAGTTGCTGCTTGAGCTCCATTCGGTCCCCACGCCCCCGGAAGTGCGTCGATTGGAAGTATAGACGCCTCGGGCGCCCAAGGAAACTCGCCTGCGGACGCTCGCGATTGGTTCCCCGCTCCGCTACCCTGTCCGGATGGGGAGCCTTTCGCCATGTCCGGAGACGGTCGTGGTCGTCGCCGATGACGATCGCCCGACGCGCGAACGCATTTCGCGACTGCTTCGGGCGCGGGGATTGCTCGTGGTTGCGGCCAGCAATGGACAAAAGGCCATCGACGCGGTTCGTTCGCGGAAGGTCGACCTCGTGGTGCTCGACGCGAACATGGCGGGGCTCAATGGCATGGATACCTGCAAAGTCGTCAAGACGATCACGAAGGACCGCTTCGTTCCGGTGGTCCTTCTTGCCGCACCGGGCGACTTGAGCGCGCGTGTCCAAGGCCTGCGCACCGGCGCAGACGACCACCTGACGAAACCATTCGAGGACGACGAGCTAATGACGCGCATCGACCACTTGCTGCGAGTGAAGCGAGCACACGATGATGTGCAGTTTGCCAAGGATGAGCTCCGCTACACGTCACTGCATGATCAGCTCCGCACCCTGCCCGACCATCGCTACTTTCACGAGCGGCTCCGCAGTGACTTCGATGAAGCACGACGTCGCTTGGATCCGCTCGCTTGTTGCATCATCGCGGTCGATGACTTCCGGACGCTAGTCTCCCAACACGGAAGTGAGCTGGCCGGACGTGTTCTCGCTGAGGTGTCCGATCGCTTGCAACATACGGTTCGCGCCACCGACGTCGCGGCGCAATTCCGAACAGCCGAGTTCGGCTTGTTGCTGCCCAATACGCGACCGGCAACTGCGTTGACGTTCGCCGATCGCCTCGTGTCAGCGGTCGCACTCAGACCGTTCGACCTCGGCGAAACCAGCATCAACCTGGCCATTTCAATTGGGGTTGGGCTCTACCCGAGCGGTAGTATTTGCTCTCACAGCGAGCTCTTGGACGCGGCGAGCATCGCCGTGACCCGTGCGCGTGTAGCCGGGCCGAACCGCGTCTGCGTAGTCCAGCAACAAGGGTACATCTTTCTCCCTACGCTTCCGGGTGCCGCCTAATCGGCGCCGATTCGACGAGCGGCGATCGCGGCCAGAAAAAGGCCTGCGAGCATGAGCCAGAGGCCCCACGACCACTCGACATCCATCTTCTGAGTTAATGCGATGAGGCCAATCCGGCGGCTTGTGTAGATCAGAGGCAACGCGCCACCCACCGCCAATCCAAAGACCGCGCCACGCGCCGCGCGCATCGCGGTACCGCTGCGGCGCGACCAAAGGATCGAGAGGATTCCGAGAGCGGCTCCTAGGGTCAGCCAGAGGTTGACGGCTCCGGCGATCGCAACTTCCAATGCCGACGCCTCGATCTCCGATCGCTGCGCTCCAGTTACACTGACCAACGGCGCAAAGAACCCTAGAACGGCAAGCGAGGCACCCATCAATACACTGCCCCGCCCCAACCGCGGGTCGAGGAAGAAGGACACCGTCTCGAATCTGGGCTCGCGCGTACGGGGAAGCCTGTCGATCGGAATCAATGCCAGCTCGTGCTCCGGACATTCCGTGCGATTCTCGAATCCGTCTCCGCAGAAAGGGCAGAACAAGATAGGAGTGCGTTCGGATGACTTTGGGGAGGGAAGCGTGGTCGTCGCGGGGTCGCCGTGCGTCATTGCTGCGTTCGTGTTATCCGCTGTCCGGAACCATGAAGATCCGGGGTCTTACCAAGGTCGACTACGACTATATCATTTCGGTGCTCGACCAGTGGTGGGGTGGGCCGGCCGGAAGGCGGGCGGACCCGATGTTCTTCTACGAGTTTGGCGAGCATGCGCTCGTAGCCGATCTCGACGGGCAGGTGATCGGCTTCCTTCTCGGCGTCATGGCGCCGACCCCGTCGGCGACCGGGTACGTGCACCTGGTTGGTATTCATCCAGACCACCGTCGCAGGGGTGTTGGAAAGCGGCTCTATACGGAGTTCACGGAGCGATGCCGCGCTGCCGGCATGAAGAGGATCAAGTCCTTGGGGTCCGCCGGCCATGAAGGGCCTGTGGAGTTCCACGAGGCGATGGGGTTCGAGAGCACCGAGGTCCCTGACTACGCGGGGCCTGGCCGTTCACGCGTCGTGTTCGTGAAGGAGCTTTGACCTGACCGCGACTCCGGGTATCTTGAGAATCGAGGAGACGGGGGAAAGACGAGGCATGGGCTACTCATCAGCCGACCAGGCGCGACAGGCACGTGAATCGCTCGGTAAAGCACTCGAGTCGCTACAAAGAGACGCTGACATCCCCGAGGAAGTCCGCGGGATCACACAGAACGTGGCGAAGTCGATCGGCGCCCTCTTCGAGGCGGAATACGCATCGACCGAGCCCGATGGTAAGACCTGCGTGAAAAATGCGCTCGGCACGCTCAGCCAAACGCTCGCGCTGCTACAGGATGTGAAGAGCCAGCATCCGGGAGTGCAAGAGGCCACGGAGAGCATCGCCGACGTCATCAGCATTCTCTTTCCACTGACAAACAAGCCGAGCGTCAGACCCGCATCCGAATCGGAACGCGCGGCGTCGCAGCGCCCTGTATCACCGCGCCCTCCGTCCAGCGCACCGCCGTCGAGCCCGGCACGGGCAAGCGCACCGCCGTCGAGCGCACCGCGGTCAAGCGCACCGCCGACGCATCGGTCGCTATCGGGTAAGCCCCCGTCGGGTGTGCCGGCGCCGATCCCAACTTCGATGCTACCGCCGCCCGCGCCAATTCCGACCGGCGAGCGACAAGCGATCGAAGCCAACCTGGGCGCCACGACGCAATCGAACTTTTACGTGGGATTCAGCGGTGAGATCGCGCATGGAGGAGTGTTCCTCGCGACCTACGAAGCGCTACCCAAAGACACCTCGGTCCGGATGTTGGTGACGCTACCGGGTGGCTTCGAATTCGAAAGCGACGGATACGTTCGCTTCGTTCGGGACCCAATGGATTTCATGTCCGAGTCCGAGCCTGGAATGGGCATTCAATTCGAAGGGCTATCGGACGAGGGCCGAGACCTGGTACTGCGCTTCATTCGCAAACGCCCACCGATTTTCTACGACGTGTAGCGCGATGATAGCGACGCTCGTCAGCCTTCGCCGAGGAGCTTGCTCATGGATGCTTCGTCGACGGGCGTGAACGAGTAGGATTCCATCTCCTCCGATGTCACCCATGCGTAGTCTTTGACCGCACGACAGTGAAGTCGAGGGCTGAGAAGCCTACACTCGTAGAGGTATAAATCGACTGCGTACTTGTCGTATGGATGGTTCACGAACGAAATGAGCTGCCCCACCGCGACCCGGGCACCCAGGCGTTCATCAACCTCGCGGACCAGTGCGGCTTCGTCGCTCTCGTCGTCTTCTACGCGCCCGCCCGGGAAGTCCCAGAGCGATGGCAACACGGCGGTGTCGCGACGCTGTGTGATCAAATACCGCCCATCGCGCGCGACGAGGGCGGCGACCACGCGAATGGTCTTCATCTCAGACGACACGTTGCCGCATATAGCATTACCGGACCACCTACATCGGGTAGTCGTGCACGACATCGCGCGGGGGTCGCTCGACGTTCAGCACCGGGCTCGTGATCAAATCCCGGCCCGCCGCAATGAAGAAAAGCGATTCGCCGACCGTGGGAAGCCCCTCCGAGGCGCTAATGGCACCGTTATCGTGGAATTTGAGACCGCCCGACACGGTGCTGCGCAGCGCGAGGTGGCCGCTGAGCCATGCGCCACTCCGGCGATCGCGGACGCCCACGCACACGTTCCGGCGCACGTGGTATTCACTGTTCCGCGTCACGAAGACGCGATGAATTCGCCGCTCTTTACCCAAATAGCCCATCACAAACCTCCTCGGGCGCTACCATAAGATTCGGAGCCACCTTACATGTGGGATAAAGTAGGAACAAGAAATTGGCAGCGGCCGCTCCTGCTCCGGCCGGACAACTTCACCCCGCCGGCCCGAACGCCCTGGGGGGGTCGCAAAATCGCGAACCGCCTCAAGGCGGCCGCGGGTTTGGCGGTGGGCGGTCCGGTGGGTGAGGCCTGGGAACTGTCGGTGGAGCCCGATTTCCCGAGCCGGGTCGTAGACGGGCCTACTCTGGACGAAGTGCTGCGCTCCGATCCTGCTCTCCTCGGCGCAGAGGCGGCGCTCGGATCGACCGCTCTACTGGTGAAACTGGTCGACGCTGCGGACGACCTGTCGGTGCAAATTCATCCCCGGGACACCGACCCGCATCTCAACGAGGGCCAAAGCGGCAAGCCAGAGGCCTGGTACATCATCGACGCGGAGAGCGGCGCGGGCTTGTACCTGGGGTTTCGCGAGGGCGTATCGCGTGAAGACATCGAGGCGGCGATCGATGAAGAGGCAGAGGTCGACGCCCTGATGTCGTTCGTTCCGGTGTCCGCTGGAGATGTGTTCCTGATCGAACCCGGAACCCCACACGCGATTGGCAAAGGCGTGCTGCTCCTCGAACCGCAACGAGTCGCGCCAGGCAAACGCGGGATCACGTATCGCTATTGGGACTGGAACCGCAAATACGACGCCGCAGGACGGCTCGACCCCCAGGGACAATCCCGTGAGCTACATCGCGAGCGGGCTCTCGACGTCACGAACTGGTCAGGTCCGCGAGGAACTGCGCTCCTCGATCGGGTGCGCTATCGCGCCGGACCCGCACCGATCGCCGAAGCCGGCAGGCTCGACACGCTCGCGAGTGCAGCCGGCCCTCTGCATTCCGATGTCTTCCGTTTGCAGCGGCTCGCGGGCTCGGGCGACCTCGAGCTCGGCGCCGACGACCGATTGCGTTCCCTCACCGTCCTAGACGGACGCCTCTGCATTCGCGACGGCGAAGGCACGTTGGAGCTTGCGCGCGGCCAGACCGCAGCACTGCCAGCGTGCCTCGGCCCCCTGCGAGTCACGCTCGATGAGGCGCACGCCGTCATCTGCGCCTTGGCTTGACGGGGCGGTTCCCGCATAAGAAAGTGCCGCGTCTTGACGGACTTCCACACGGCGCCCTCCGGCGAGCGCAGCACCGGTACCCGGCCCGTGATCTCGATCGTCATCCCGGTCTACAACGAGGAGGCGATCCTGCGCGCGGCCGTGGTGGACCTCGTCGATAGAATGAGCGCTCTTCCCTGGTCATACGAGCTGCTTCTTGCGGAAAACGGCTCGACAGACGGAACGATGGATGTGGCAATCGAGCTCGCGGAGCGCTTCGATCAACTCGTGTATCGACGCACCGCGGAACCCAATTATGGCAAGGCGCTTCGCGAGGGCATACTCCACGCCCGTGGTGACATCGTGATCTGCGACGAGATCGATCTTTGCGACACGGACTTCTATGTGCGCGCCATCGCGCTACTTCGAGACCCATCGGTCGACTTCGTGGTCGGATCGAAGGTCATGCCCGGGGCCACGGACCAACGACCCCTGTTTCGCCGCCTCGGCACCGTCGTGATCAACGGGATGCTCCGGGTGACGCTGGGATTCAAAGGAACCGACACTCACGGACTGAAAGCCTTTCGCAGGGAGCGGGTCCAAGGGATTGCCGCGAAGTGCCTGGTCGAGCGTGATTTGTTTGCGTCCGAGCTCGTCATTCGGGCCGAGCGCGCAGGCCTCGGGGTTCGGGAGATCCCGGTCCGGGTCTTGGAGAAGCGGCCTCCGACGATCGGGCTGGTCCGGCGCGTGCCCAACGTCTTGACGAGCTTGGCCAAGCTCTTCATCGCCATTCGGATCAAGAGGTGAGACCAAAGCTCGCATCGGTGTCGATCGACCTGGACGATGTGCCTCGTTACCTAGCGATTCACGGCCTGCAGAGCACAGCCGGGATGGCAGCGCACGCGGTCTACGATCGCTGTGTCCCGAGGCTCAGGGCCTGGTTGGACGGCGAATCGATTCCAGCAACGTTCTTCGCGATCGGAGAAGACCTCGAACGCGACGAGAACCGTAAGACCCTAGCATCGCTCCATCGTGCCGGACACGAGATTGCAAATCACTCCTATCACCATTACTACGATCTCAGTCGCCGCGCCGCGGGGGACATGCGCGAAGAAGTCGAGCGGAGCGCTGCGATCATCGAGGAGGTTTGCGGAGCACGACCGACGGGTTTCCGTGCGCCGGGGTACGTCGTCAGCGACAGGTTGTTTGGCGTGCTAGAGGCTTCGAGCGTGGAATATGATTCGAGCGTTTTTCCATGTCCGAGTTACTACACCGCCAAGGCCTTAGCGCTCGCGGCGATCAAGCTTCGAGGCCGAAAGAGCGCAAGTGTTCTAGACACCCCGGCGATGCTGAGAGCACCACGACATCCGTATCGGATCGGTCGTCCGTACTGGCAAATGGGCGAAGGCTTGCTGGAGCTCCCCATCGGGGTGACACCAACGCAACTTCCCTACATCGGGACGTCGCTAGTGTTGGCAGGTCGATCAATCACCGAGCATCTCACCAAGCAGATGCTTGGGATGGAATTGATCAACCTGGAGCTGCACGGGCTCGATGTCGCCGATGCGGCGGAGGACGGGCTCGATGTGCTTTTGCCGCATCGCTTGGACCTGAAGCGTTCGGCAGTCGACAAGCTCAGGTCGCTCGGTAACGCGATTCGGATGATTCGCGAAGCCGGCTACGAGCTAGTCACGTTGCAAGAAGCCGCCCGACGGCTCAGGCCGGAACCCAACCGGTAGATTCTCTGCTCTGCACCGCCCGAACGGCAAGCTCGTCGGCGTGCTCGTTGAGCCGCGCGCCTTGATGGCCTCTGACGTGAAAGAGCTTGGCATCGGGATGCGCGTCGAGCGCCTGTCGCACCTTCGCGACTAGCTCCGTGTTGGCGCGCACCTTCCACCCCTTGGTGAGCACCCCGATCGCGTATTGCGAATCGGTGTACAGGCGTAGAGGTCTACCGAGCTCATGCGCGAGCTCCACTGCGCGAAGGATTCCGGTGAGCTCTGCGATGTTGTTGGTCGCTTCACCGATGTACTCGCTCAGCTCTCTGGTTTGATCGGCCCACAACGCGACGGCACCGACTCCCGCAGGCCCCGGATTCCCGCTGCAAGCGCCGTCCGCGTAGATGAGAATCTCATCGCCCTCGGGCTCTACAGGCGCCGCGGTCGCGCTTCCCGACTTCTTGGTCGTCTTCGAAGGCTTCTTGACCGTTTCCCCGGGTCCGCAAAACGAGTCCGGCTCGATCTTCATCGCGCCGTCGGACGGTCGTAGATTGGACGCGCTCGCAAAATAGACCCGCCCGTCGCCGGGCTTGTACCGAACCTCGACCCTACCCCCATTTGAAACGAGCTCTCCGCTCGCATCGCAACGGGCGAGCACGTCCGCATTGCGCAATCGCATTCGGCGCCATGGCATGGGGCACGCGTTAGCACGAGGGCTTGCTCCGTGAAAAGAAGTTCCTACCCTCGACCGGTGTCCCGCTCCCTCAAGGTGACCACCGTGGTCTCGATTGCGATGTTGACCTTGCTCTTCGCGGTGATCCATCGCGGCCGAACGCTCCGGGCGGGCCAAGCTCTTCGCCAACTGCCCAGCACCGCACGAGCCGTCTTGCGAATCGATACCGGTGCGCTGCAGGGCACGGCAGCGGCAAAGACGCTTTTCGAAGCGCTCGTCCCCGAAGAGCAACTCAGCGAGATCGAAACGACATGTGGGCTGGACCCGCTGCAGTCGCTGAGCGAGGTCACGGTTTGGGTCCGGGGGCCCGAAGAGCAGCCGTTTCAGTCGATGGGCCTGATGCTACGGGGAAGCTCCGCGGATTCCGCCGCACTGGCAGAGTGTCACCGGCTGCTCGTCGAGAAACGGGGAGGCTCCGTCGTTCGCCTGGAAGGTCCTGCCGGACCGCTCATGGCTAGCCGCGATAGCCGGAGCGCGATCGCACGGCTCGACGAACGAACGATCGTAACGGGCTCGGTGACGACGGTGGCCGAGGCGATGGCGGTCCAGACCGGCGCGTCACCACCCCTGGTAGAACGAACCCACCTTGCGGAGCTCTGGCGAAAGATCAGCGATCGGGCCTGCATCGCCGCGGTGCTGGACCCGCCGGCACACTGGAAGTCTGCTCTGGAACGGGTCACGGACCTCGGCAACGGGGCCTCCGCCGCCGAGGGCGTACAAAGCGTCGCGTTTGCCGTCGAATCGGGCAGCGCCAGAACGGTCGACGTCTATATCGTCGTCACCGACGCCAAGCTGGCGAAGCGCGATGCTGCGCGAATCAGAGCTTGGGTTGCATCGCCGCCTCAGGCGCCGGACCCGCCATGGGCGGAAGTGCTGCGATCTGCGCTTGTGGAGGTTCGCGGCAGCACGATCTCGGTGACGCTCGACGTATCTAGTCTTTCGAGGACTCGTTAGCGCCTCCGGCCTCTTCGGCACTGGCTGCGAAGAATGCCGAGCTGCGATATCGTTCGTCGAGTCGCCCTAGTAAGATCTTGAGGACCGCGGCCGCGGGAACCGCCAAGAGCACGCCAGTGAATCCCAGTAGCTCTGCGCCGACCAACAATGCAAACAAGACGGTGATCGCCGAGATACCAACCGTGTCCCCCATGATCTTTGGCGTGATCACGAACCCCTCGAGACTCTGAATCGAGCTGTGAGCGACGAGCACCCACAGTATTTGCGTCCAGCCTTGCCAGTCGAGCAATGTCATCAGCAGGGCGGTCCCCAGCGCCAGAGCACTGCCGACGTACGGAATGAAGGAGAGCAACCCCGCCATGATGCCGATCGGTAACGCGAGCGGGACACCGACGAGACCGTAAGCGACCGAATACAAGACTGCGAGGATCGCCATGACGGTGAACTGACCGCGGAAGAACTGTCCCAGGACGGAATCGACTTCCCGAAAGAAACGGTCTGCCTCCGACCGGTAGCGTGGCGGGATCAGCGTGGCTGCCTTGGCCACGAGAACGTCGAAGTCGTACAATAGATAGAACGCCAGCACAGGCACCATCAGTGCAGCCACAGCGGCGCTGAGCGCGGACGCAGTCCCACCGAGGAACCATCTTGCGGCCGCGGTCGCGGGCGTGTAGCCCTCGCTGACCACGGACTGGAGGTCGAGGTGAAGACCCTTCAACGCATCGCCCACCGATGCCGGGACCGTCAGCCCATAACCGGCCAGGACTGGCTCCCACTCGCTCCGGCTCCGTACCACGAGCGCAGGCATTCGTTTGAGAAAGCCTGCGACCTCCTGGTAGACCATCGGCGCGACGATCAGGACGAGAACGGCGGTCACCGCGAGTACGGCCACCAGGAGCACCGCGATGCCGACGGCCCGGCCGATCGCCCTGCCTCGGAGCAAACGGCTCGTTTCTATCCGGTCGACCAGCGGGTCGAGCATGTAAGCGATGAGGAAGGCAAAGAAGACAGGCGCCAATACGCCTCGCAGGGTGAATAGGAGCCAGCCGATGGAAATCGCGATTCCAGCCGAGAGAACCCAACGGGGAACCTTGTCACGATCCGACATAGGCGCGTTCTACCATGCTCACTACGCCTGTCGCCTGAAGCAATCGGGTGCGATGCCGAGATGACGGCGAGACGGCGCGCTCGCCTCGATGAATCGGTTCGTCACCGAATCGTGGTACCCGCTGACGAGGTTCAAGTCCGGATTGCCCAAGCGGTAGAACTCCCCGATGCGGCGCATGCAGATTTCCCGCACGTACTTGCCGACGATCGAGGCCAACGCTACAGGGAGATGCCGCGCGTCGGCGCTCACCTCGAAGCGAACCTCTCCAACACCCTCGATCGCGTACCGCAGTTGGCCGCGACCGCCGGCGAGCGGCTCGACCCGAGCGGTTTCGAAGCGAGAGAGACGGGACGCGTAATCGCGGATTCCACCGATCATTCCGCAAATGACCAACTTGGGCGAGCCGTCGCGGCTCGGTACGGACGCGATCAGATCCTCGAAGAGCTCCAGATCGACCATGAGCTTGTTGCGGCCCGCTGCGAGCTTCGCGTTGAGCACGCCCGCACAGGCGATTCGGCTTTGCACGTCCACGATGCGAAGGCTGGAGCGCCCCATCAGTCGATCGAGCAGCCCGTCACCGTACCCCGGGTCACCACCCAACGCGGGCAACGGGAGGTCGACCGACCAGCACTGCTTGGCGGTTCGTTCGTCGGGGCAACAGGTGCGGAGATGCCGGCGAGAATCCGGCCAGACCCTGTCGAGCAGCCCATCCGCGGAGGCTGGGAGCCCCCGCCCACCCGTTTTCAGCAGCGCCAAAGCCACCGACTCGATGAACCCCATCCGGCCAAAGCCTCCGGTCGCCTTGCTGTCGGTCAGACCCAGGCGAAGGCCCCGGGCACAGAGGGCCCCCCGGGCATAGCGGGGCATTTCGAGCCCCACCGAGGTGGCCACAAGGGGCCCCAGCTGCGGCCCCAGTCCGTTCTCGTCGACCCCCATCACGAGCATCTCCCCCCGTGTACCACGGGGTCGCGAGCCGGCACTACCCAGTAGGGCTTGGCCCAATGCCCAAATAACGGTAATATTATGATGTCGTGGTAGTTCGAAAAAAGGCTGCCTCTGGGGACGAGGGTTGGATGCAGAGGGAAACACCGATCGCACGCATGGTGCGAGAGGCGATTGAAACGGTTGCGACCCCCGAGGTGCGTGTTCAAATCCTGCATCGCGCACTGCATATGTCGCGCGAGCACGAGATCCCGGCAGGGGGCGAGCCGCTGCACGCCTTCGTCGAAAAGCACCTGCGGACCGCGATGGCGTTCTACTTGGGAAACGGGGCGAGCGACGCAGTGATGCAGAACCTCGCTCCCCTGCTGACCCTCGCAGAGAGAATCATTTCTCAGCCGCCGCGCGAGACACTAGGGGTGGACGAGACGCGAAGGCTCGGTCGCGATCGGCAACACTCCGGCGTTACGCAGAAACCGCAGGGCAGCTCTTCGGAGACCGACACGTCGAAGTACCCGACGATGCAGCCGCTCGGCTCCGCGCTACCCATGGTCTTCGTCGCCACGCGCAATCGCGCACGGTGCGCCGGTATTGCTACGCAGGTCGGTGACGCAGCGGCCGTTCAGCAGATCGAAGACGTCGTCGCGTTTCTCGACAACCTCAAGGCGACCGCGTCGTTGAGCCCGCTGGTCGTCATCGATTGCGTCGAGGCCTCGATCCAGCCATCGACGATTGCCACGTTGGCGCACGAGCTTCCGAGAAACTCCGCGGTGCTGATTTGGGGAGCGACCGAGGCACATCGCGATTTAACCGACCTAGCGAACGGCGACCGGGGTTGGCTGCGCTGCGGTACCGAGGCGACGCCAAGCGATGTCGCCGCGCTCATCCACATGCTCCTCGGCAAGTAACCAATAGATCAGACGTGCATCGGTCGCGGCAACGCTGGCACCGGTGTCTTCTTTGCGTGCCGTGTCACTCATCCATGGCCAGTACGGCGCCTGTTCCCGGCACCCCAGGCTACTTTCGTCCGAACCGCAGCCTACGCGCAAGTGGAAGTGATCGTCGTGCGCATCACCGCGTGTCGGCTGATGGAGAACCCATGTGGCTCTAAGCACCGCTTGTGAAGAAGGTTCGTAGCGGGCTGCATATCGAAGGAGTCGCACCTTGAGATCGTTGGAGCAGAAGAGCCACTTCACTCGCGCTCTGTCGTCCATGAGCAGCGACCGGACCAGATGCCAGTTGCGCGCTTCATCGAAACGAAAAACACGACGCCCGATGACCGCAAATCCGAAACGATCGAACGGCACCCATCCATCGCCACGCACAGCGAGCCCTTCGGCGTCTCGCGAAAAGAAGAGAAGATCGGCATCGCGGCCGGCGCGATGGGTGCGATGGCGGGAATGCGCGCCTCCGTGCAGACTCGACAGATCACCTACCCGAAGCGGTGGACTGCCCGGAAACGCATTGGCGACCTCTTGCGCGGCTCGCTCGATCGCGCCGATCAGCGTCGGGGTGCCATAGCGCGTGCCCTCCCCTGGACGCTCGCGCCGATAGCCTCGGCCGCGATCGGCCAGAGAAACCGGCTCGTGGAGGTATCCGTGGTCGGCCGTTCCGACGGAGATCGTCTGCCCCACGGGGAGCGGCTCGCTCGCACAGGAACAGAACGCTGTGATTACGACTATGGTGAAAACCCTAACCATTCCAAATGCATGATAGCGCACGGTTCCCCTTGACGTGCCAAACCGGCGACGTAACTTTCTCCATCAACCCATGTCCGAGCAGAACGAAGGATTCATGGACCGACTCAGCGCGCACCTAGACCGCGGCTGGGAGCTGGTCACCCAGGGTGATTTGAGCGGTGCGATGGCATCGGCCGAACAGACCTTGGAGCTCGACGGCGACTCGCCCGATGCGCACAACCTCATTGGGTACATCCATGCCGCCAACGGGAACCTCGACATGGCACTAGAGCATTACCGCCAGGCGGTCGAGCTCGACGAGCATTACCTCGAGGCCATGCTCAACGCAGCAGAGCTCCTAATCCATCCGCTCGGAAGCTTTGCCGAGGCGATCCGCGTGCTCGATGAAGCTCTCGAGAGTTGCCAGACGGCCGATGACATCGTCGATGCTTCCGTCCTCAAGGTTGATGCACTGCTCCAGCAGGGCGACCGTGCCGCCGCGGCAGAGCTTCTGGTGGGCTTGCCCGAGGGTCCGTTCGAAAACCAACAGCTCGAGTTCCTCATCGGACGGGCCCACTTCGAGCTCGACCACGTGGAGGCCGCGGCAGAGTTCATCGAACGCGCGGCCTCGCACTCCGACGCATCCCCAGACGTGCTGTACTATCTCGGTCTGCTGCGCGATCGGCAGGGGCGCACCGATGAAGCACCCCTCGCGTTTCTGAAGGCCCGGCACCTCGATGGTCTGCTACCGCCGGCTCCTTGGTCACCGACCCACGCTCACTTCGAGAAGGTCGTACAAGCCGCATTGCGCGATTTGCCGCAGGAGCTTGCGAAGCGACTCGAGGGCAACCTGATCATGGTGACCGACCTTCCGGGTTTGGAGGTCGTTGCCGAGGGGGTGGATCCGCGTACGCCGCTGCTGCTCGACGAGATGGCGAGCACTACCGGTGGTGAAGAGCAACGACGTCTGTTCGTGTACCAGCGCAACATCGAGCGACTCATTCGTCACCCTCTTGGCCTCCAAGAGGACGTCGCCGAGATTCTCCAACGAGAGCTCGAGGCGCATTTCAACCGTCCAAAGGACGACACGGCCGGGGCGAAGTTCTCTCCGAGGCGTCAAGGATGAAGGTCGGAGGGCGCCCCGCCCAACGCGAGCCACACCCGTAGCATGTCCGCTCGGACCGGAGCAGAGATCTCGATGCGCTCGGGTCCCGATGGCGATGGGAAGCTGACCCGGGCGCAGTGAAGCATCACCCGGCGCGCGGTCACGACGCTTCCGTCTGAAAGCACGCGACGGCGCTCGCCCCCATAGAAGTGGTCGCCAAACAGGGGAGCACCAGCCTTGGCTGCGTGCACGCGAAGCTGGTGAGTCCTGCCGGTCCGTGGCTCGAGCCGAAGGAGCGTCGCGTGTCCCGCTCGTGCCGTCGCCTCGTATCGCGTGCACGCTTGGCGCTCGCCACGCCCAAGCCCCGCAACGCGGCGTTTCGGATTTCGAGGATCGATTGAAATCGGCCAGGTCCACTCCCCTTCGTCGTCGCACATACGGCAGATCGTGATGCCCAAGTAAACGCGCTCGTATGTCCCCGCGCGGCGCGCATCCAGCAAGTGCCGGTTGGCTTCCCGAGTCAGTGCGAACGTCACCAGACCGCTGACTTGGGAGTCCAGCCGAGACGTGGCATGCGGCTCGAGGGCGGGAAACCGATCGCGCACCCAACGAACCAAACAGGGTTCGACGGTGGTCGGCGCGGTGGTCGGCAAGCCGGGCGGCTTGTGCACGATGAGGATTTGCTCGTCGTGATGGATGATCTCAGGGCCGGGATCCTCCCGTTCAGACACCCAGGATCTCCACGGTACCGGCATCGCCGTCGAGGCGAACGAGGTCTCCATCGTGAAGCGATCGAGTGGCGTCGGTCACGTTGACCACCGCGGGAACGCCATACTCTCTCAAGATGATCGCCGCGTGAGAAAGAGGGCCACCGAGCTCGGTCACGACGCCGGACGCCGCCAGGAACAAGGGAGCCCAGCCCGTGTCGGCGGCCGCAACGACCAGCACCTCCCCAGACACGAAGTCGGCGGCCTGCGCGGGATTGCGAAGGATGCGCACCTTGCCCTCCACTACGCCACGGCTGGCCGCCAGGCCTCGAAGACGCTTGGAGGCTTGTATGCTTTTCGGGACCGTTGGTGGGAACCCGACGAAAGTGGTGGGTGGCTCCGGCAGTGCTTGGTTGCGCTCGTATTCCAAGCGGCGCCGCTGCACACGGATCGCGACCCGCTCGTTCTCATCATAGAGAACTCGTCGGACCTCCGAGAGTGTCAGAAAGAACGCCGACTCAGCGCCCGCCTCGGGCTCACGCGCCTCGATTCGGCGCGAGGCCTCCAGCGCCACGCCGCGGAACATGCCGAGCACCTCCACGACGTGGCCGCGCAAGTGCTCGCGCATTCGAGTGAAGCGCCGCACCACTTCGAGCAGCTTCCGCACGGAGGGTCGCAGGGGGAACGGAACACTCTTTGCGAGCTTGTCCTCGGCCTCGTGCCGCGCGGATTGCAAGCTCCTTTCGCGCTCGTCGAGGTCGACTTCCCTAGCGAGATGCGAGCGCAGCGCGGCGAACATCAGCGTTGGGTCTTCGGACCAGCGGGGCGCCGCGATCTCGGCTTCCCGGATACCGCGATACCCGTAGTCTTCGAGAAAGCGGCGCAGCGCAGCGCGGGTGGGACCCGCGGGCAGATCGGCGACCTCGAGGTCGGAAAGCGGCGTGGCCCGGATGCGCTCCGCCGTTTCGGGCTCTCCGCGCGCGAGCTGGGCGATCTGCCAGAGCACGAAGCCTGGGCGCGCGCTTGCTACGTCCTGCAGCCCGGACAGCAACTCTCGGTAAAATCCGGAGCCCTGATCTCTGGCGACGGTATGAAGCAGGCCCATCAGCACGAGTACTGCGGTGAGCAAATTTGCGTAGGCGGTCAGCATGATCGAACCGGTCTCGTCCAACAGATGCTCGACATCGCCGAGCATCCGGTCTAGGCCGCTCGGCTCGAGCAGCCGCGGATCGATACCGTGAATCCGCATCCGCTCGTCCGCGAAATACGTCTCAAACTCGTCGATACGCGCCTGGAGGCGGAAGTTCTCGCGAGCGTATCGAGAAATGGTTTGCGGCAAACGCAAAAAGAAGCCGATCGAGCTCCGTTCTGCGACGACCTCATCGAGCTCGGGAGCATATTGACCCCCACCGAGTCGCACCAGAACCGATGGATGAATCCAGGGGATCTGTGACATGATCGAGCTGAACTCGGTCAGATTGATGTAGATGCGCCCGCGAAAATCACCCACGATCTCGGCATCACGCGGAACGCTGCAACCCATCGCGCCGAACGCGCGACGAAAGCCGAGGTCGCTGAACTGGCTGAGCACCGACCAAGTGAAAGGGGTGGCGACACCAGGAAGCGCCTCTCCCACATTCGCGTTGCTCCAGACGATCTTGCGTCGATCCCATGGACGATCGCGTCGTGAGCCGCGGCGTTGCCGCATGCCGGAGACGACCACCGGGCGCGCCTGAAGGACGTAGACCTGTGGTCCGACGAAGGCCCACTCGACATCCCGAGCATCCCCGAAATGACTATCGACTCGAGCTGCGAGCTCGGTCAAGTGCAGAAGCTGCTGTTCGCTCAAGGCCAGGCGCTCGCGCAGCTCTGCGCTGACGGCAACTTCGCGGACACCACCCGAACGCTCGAGCACGGTTTGCTGAGCCTTGTCGCCGATGATCTGGTCGCGCAGTTGGCCCGTGGCCTTGTCTACGCGGTAGGTATCCGGGGTCACTCGCCCGTCGACGACCGAGGAACCCAATCCGTACGCGGCGTTGATGACAATTTCTCCCGAGTCGCCCGTGAGAGGATTGGCAGTGAACAAGACCCCGGAAACCTCGGAGGGAACCATGGCCTGAATGACGATTCCAACGGAGACAGGGACGTCTTCGCCCAGGGTGCGCAAGTACGACAGCACGCGGGGGCGGAAGAGGCTCGACCAGCAAACCTTGATGGCATCGAGAACCTCGTCTTCGCGCATCAAGTTGAGCAAAGTCGAATGCATCCCGGCGGCGGATGCGCCCTCCTGGTCTTCGTGCATGGCCGACGAACGAACGGCAAAGCTGACGACGCCTTCGTCCGCCATCGCGAGCATCGTGTCGCGCACGCTGCGTACGACGTCTTGTGGAAGCATGGCCCCGCGGACGCGCTCGGCGATCTGCTGCAAGCGCGCATCCGGAACGAACGGGCTGTGCAGGAGCGCCCTCGGGCGGTCGGCGATGTCCAATACGCTCGAAAAAAACGAATCTCCTACCCACCCGGGCATCGCATAAGCCGCTGGGACGGGAAACCCTGCTCGAGCGAGTGCAGCTAAACCGCGGGCCTTGCCCCCATAGCCGGACGCCCTTCGGGGAACCACTGATTCGATTCGCTTCAATATCCGCGGCATCGTAGCGCGTTGGTTCTAGCGCAGGCTTGGTCCCGCGGCATACAGGGGCCATGGACGCAGAGGGGTGTGAGCGCTATGAGGACACCCTGTGGGCGATGGACGACGATCATTTCCATGATCAATGCGGTGTGTTTGGCGTGTTTGGGGCCAATGAGGCCTCGAACTTGGCATACCTCGGCTTGCACTCGCTCCAGCATCGCGGGCAAGAAGCGGCGGGGATCGTTTCGAGCAACGGCGAGCAGCTTTTCGTGCATCGCGGGATGGGCTTGGTGCAAGACGTCTTCACGGCCGACCAGATCGACAAGCTGCCGGGTAAGAGCGCGATTGGCCACGTTCGATATACGACTGCCGGCGGCAGCCACATCAAGAACGCGCAACCGCTTGCCGCCGATTGCGGACACGGGTCGATCGCCGTGGCTCACAACGGGAATCTGACCAATGGTCTGGCGCTTCGGCACCAGCTCGAACAGGATGGCTCCATCTTCGCGTCGGACAGCGACACCGAAGTGTTCGTCCATCTGTTCGCGCGGTCGAAAGCCGCAACCACGATCGACCGTGTGGCGGAAGCGCTGCATCAAGTCGAGGGCGCCTACTCACTCGTGTTTCTATCGCCCAACGAGTTGGTGGCGGTTCGCGACCCCTATGGATTTCGTCCGCTATGTCTAGGCAAGCTCGATGGTGCGTACGTCATCGCATCGGAGCCACCCGCATTTCAGCTGATCGGCGCCGAGTTCATCCGTGACATCAACCCGGGGGAGATGGTCCTCATCAACGATGCCGGGCTCCAGAGCCTCAGGCCGTTTCGCACGGACCCGGAACGCCGGTATATGTGCATCTTCGAGTACGTCTACTTCGCTCGACCCGATGCCTCCTTCGACGGGATCAGCGTGTATGAGGCCCGCAAACGCATGGGCCGCGCCCTCGCCGAAGACCAGCCGGTCGAGGCCGACCTCGTCGTTCCCGTGCCTGACAGCGGCGTTGCCGCAGCCCTCGGCTACGCCGAAGCCTCCGGTCTCCCCTTCGAGCTAGGCCTGATCCGCAGTCACTACGTCGGCCGCACGTTCATCGAGCCCGCGCAATCGATTCGCCACTTCGGCGTCCGCCTCAAGCTTCACCCCGTGCAGAGTGTCCTCGAAGGCAAGCGTGTCGTCGTGATCGACGATTCAATCGTGCGCGGGACCACAAGTCACAAGATCGTCAAGATGATCCGCGATGCTGGCGCCAAGGAAGTGCACTTACGCATCAGCTCCCCGCCAACCAGTTGGCCGTGTTTCTACGGTATCGATACTCCGACCCGGGAGGAGCTCATTGCAGCGCACCACTCGGTCGAAGAGGTGAACGAGTACATCACAGCAGACAGCCTCGGCTATCTATCGCTCGATGGCTTGAAACGCGCCGTTGGCGGTGAAGGCTTCTGCAGCGCCTGTTTCAGCGGGAGATACCCAGTCCCAGTGACCGACAACCTAGCCCTTCGAAGACAGCTTCCACTGGTCGGCGTTTAGACGCGGGCGCTGGCGCTCGCACTGGCACCTCCCGGGGCACGGCGGAACGCGACGCTAGGACGTCAACTGCATCCCCGGAGAACGGCTCACGACGGGCGTGCTCGCGAACGGGACCCGCTCCGCCGTCTCCGTACGAGGCTCACGTCTAGCGTCGCCCCCGTTCGCTGTGCTGCCCATCCCGAGCCGTCCTCCTCCGTAGATGTAGACGTACGAAGGGGCGCGGCGGAACGCGATGTGGGGGCGCAGCGACGTCGCGAATGACAATCGGCAAGACAGCAACCCGCTCCGATTGGCGTGAGCGCCGAGGCGAGGCTTGCCTGGCCTCCGGCGCCAAGCCCAACCGGCCAGCTATGCAAGCCGAGCCGTTCGTGGAGCCCCCGCGTCGCGTTCCGTCGCGCCACGGCACGCAAGGCGCCCCGTCCGACGCAGCCCCGCGTCGCGTTCCGCCGTGCCCCGGGACGCTGTTATCGATGCTCCTCGAACCAGCGCAGAATCGACCCATTCACCTCGGCGGGCCTCTCGAGATGCAAGAAGTGTCCGGCATCCGCGAGCGACACCGTCTCGAACAGTGCGCTGAAGTGCTCGGCTTGTCCCTCGGCCATTTCGGGACCGATGCAACCGTCGCGTTCGCCGCACAAGTAGATCGTCGGAACGACGATTGGTCCCGCCCCGAAGAGTTGGCGAATCTCGCGAATCACTTTCGGTGAGCGTAGCGCGCGGTAGTACTGCAGCGGCGCGGGCATGCTCGATCGCAAGCACAGCTTGAGCTCTTCGAAGTAGTCGGCTCCCGGATCGAAGCCGGGTGACCAGGCTTGCCAGAGGCGCTCGATGAAACGGAAGTCGCGAATCAGCACGGCTCGATCGGACACGACGGGCAGCTGAAAGAAACCCATGTACGCGCTCCGGAGCAGCTGGCGCGGATTTCGCGTGAGGTTCGCCTCGATTGCAAGCAGATGTGGAGCCGCAAGCGTGGCGGCAGCGCGAAATCGCTCCGGTCGTTGGGCCAACGCGCCCTGCGTGATGATCGAGCCCCAGTCGTGACCCACGATCCGAATAGGCTCCTCGGGGGATACCTCGTCGATGAACGAAAGAATGGTTCGCGTGAGCGATGGGATATCGAAGGGTCCTTCCAGAGTCGAGGGCGCATAACCGGGGAGCCAAGGGTTGATGACGCGATATCCCGCCCCGCGGAGGTCCTCGCTAAGCGGCGCCCAAGTGCGTGGAATGTTGGGAAACCCGTGGAGGCACAGCACCAGGGGTGCATCCTGTGGCCCGGCGCAGAGGTAGGTGAGCCCGGTCCGCTTGGAGCAACGTCGTTCCATGCAGGTGAGCTTACGTGAAGAAGCTTGCGAGCGCCGCCGCGAGCCGCGCCGCAAAGGACTCATCGACGATCAGGTCTTGGCGCACCTCGATCTCGAGCGCGCACCGCCCGAACTCCTGAGCATGACGGACCGGAGAATAAGCGAGACCGGCCTTGCCGGACCATGGCTCGTTCGGCGCCACGTGGAAGCCCGCTGCGCTGAGATGGTGCACCAGCCTCTGGGCCGGCTCTTCATCGTGGTCGAACAAGACACCGACCTCCAAGACCCGCCGATGACCCTCGTAATTGTCCGTGAAGGTGTGAATGGAGAACACGGTATCGCCTCGGCTACGCTCCACCATCGCGCTCACCGCGGCGTGATACGGAGTGTAGAAGCGATCGATCCGGCGCTTGCGCTCCCCCTCGAGGAGTCCCTCGTTGAGATGCACTCTCTTGCCATCGGCGTTGTCCCGAAACAACGTATCCGAATCGAGAGGACGGTTTGGATCGATCAGGAGCCGTGAAAATCGGGAGAGCACGGCCGGAGCATTCATGAGTCGCGCTGCTCTTCTGGTGAATGCGGCCGCGCCTAGGTCGCTCGCCCAATGCGTATCCACGAGCCAGCGGTCTCGTGCAGGCCAAGTCCACGACTCCGGAAGCTCTGCCGAGGCATGCTCACAGGTGAACACCAAGCGACCACCGAAGTCGCCGTCGATTTCCTCCACCGCATCGGATGAGCCCATCCATCGAATTGTAAGCAAAGTCTCCAAATGTCGAGCAACTGGTGACACTGAACGATTGAGCGGTATACTCGAAGGCGAAGCCGGAGGGGGCGGTGGAAGGAAACAAACCCGTGCCGCACCCCGACGAAGACCCAGAGCTCCCCGGCAAGCCACGACGGCGGCCGAGCCATTTCCGAAAGAAGCAAAGGGAGACCACAACCAAGGTTATCCGTGTCTTGCGGGAGCCCGCGGGACCGGACAGTCGCGTTGTGCGCGACCTTCAGCCGCGCCACAAGCAGTGGAGCGACGTGATCAATTCCGCCCCCGGCCTGCCCGATCCGCTTCTCCATCGGCCCCTGCCGCCCCCCGCGCCGTTGCCGTCCGAGGCCTCGAGCCTCGATTCGACCGTCCGCGGCTGGTTCGACGACGGGCAACGGCGAAAGCGTACGGAGGACCTGATCGGCACCGTAGTCCTCGCTCTCATGGTGGGCGCGATGCTGATCGCCATGTGGCTGCGGATGACGGGACGGTAGGCCGAATTAGAACTCCGGCCGGTCCTGGTGCTGCCCGAACACGTCCCGGAACACGTCACAGATCTCCTGCTCCGTGCAATACGCCTTCGCCGCGTCGATGATGCTGGGCATGACGTTTCGGTCGCTGCGACAGGCGTCGCCAATCGCGGCCAGTGACTCCGAAACGGCGACGGCATCCCGTTCTGCTTTGACCTTTGCGAGGCTCTCGACCTGCTCTACTTGAATCGACGGGTCCACCCGAAGAATCGGGATGTCAGGCTGCTCGTCTTGCTCGTACTTATTGACCCCGACGACGGTCTTTTCTCCGCTTTCGATCTGCCGTTGCAGACGGTACGCGGAGGCAGCGATCTCGCGTTGTGGGTAACCGCGCTCGACCGCCTCGACCATGCCGCCGAAATCGTCGATCTTGCGGATGTAATCCATGGCCTCTTCTTCGAGGCGATTGGTCATCCATTCGACGAAGTAGCTCCCGGCCAAGGGGTCGATGGTGTTGGCGACGCCCGATTCCTCGGCGATGATTTGTTGGGTTCGGAGCGCAACGGTAACCGCTTCCTCTGTGGGAAGCGCGAAGGTCTCGTCGAGGCTGTTGGTGTGAAGCGATTGCGTCCCACCCAAGACCGCAGCCAGCGCTTGAAGGGCCACTCGGGCGACGTTGTTGTACGGCTGCTGGGCGGTGAGCGAAACACCGGCCGTCTGCGCATGCGTGCGCAACATCAGAGATCGCGGGTTCTTCGGGTCGAAGCGATCCTTCATCAGCCGCGCCCACATCCGTCTCGCGGCGCGGAACTTCGCGATCTCCTCGAAGAAATCGCTGTGAACGTCGAAAAAGAACGATAGGCGAGGCGCGAACTCATCGACGTCCAGGCCCCGCTCGACCGCCCATTTCACATACTCCAGGCCGTCGGCAATCGTGAACGCCAGTTCCTGTGCGGCCGTGGAGCCCGCCTCGCGAATGTGGTAGCCGCTGATGCTGACGCTGTTCCACCGAGGAACCTCGTTCGCGCAGAACTCGATCGAGTCAGTGACGATTCGCATGGCCGGCCGGGGAGGCACCACCCAGGCGTGTTGCGCGATGAATTCCTTGAGGCAGTCGTTCTGCACAGTCCCGCCGATCTTGTCGCGGGCAATCCCGCGCTTGTCGGCGAGCGCCACGTAGAAGCCGAGCAGGACGGCCGCAGGGCCGTTGATCGTCATCGACGTGGTGACCTTGTCGAGCGGAATTCGATCGAACAGGATCTCCATGTCGCGGAGCGTGTCGACCGCCACACCAACCATGCCAACCTCGCCGAGCGATCGTGGCGAGTCGCTGTCGTAACCCATCAAGGTCGGGAAATCGAACGCGGTCGAAAGGCCTGTCTGTCCTTGTTCGAGCAGGTACCGGAAACGCTCGTTTGTCTGACGGGGCGTGCCAAAACCGGCAAACATTCGCATCGTCCACAGCCGCCCGCGATACATCGTCGGCTGAACACCTCGCGTGTATGGAAACTGGCCAGGAAGCCCGAGGTCGCGTTGGTAGCCGTCGTCGAAGTCGGCGGGCGTCAGAAGATCCGGCACTTCCAAGTCGCCATGGGTGACGAACCGTTCTTTTCGTAACGGGTGGTTCTCGACGGCGTCTTGCACGTCCTGTGCACGCCACTGGGCAACGTCTTGGCGCAAGCGATCTTTGTCATCGCTGGCCTGCCGGTCGGCAGCCAGTTTCTTCGCTGGATCCGCAGTCACCGAAACCTCCTGCTAATTGTCTACCGCGTCCTGGGCTCCCGGGAAAGGCAAGACCTCACCGCGGATGACCTGCAGCATGCCTTCCACTTCCAGCGCGACTTCCAGCTCCGGGCTGGTTTCCAGGAAGCGCTCGAGATAACGCTTCGCGACCTGATTCTCACCCTTTTGAAAATGAACGGTGCCAACGAGGAACAAGCCGTCGGCGTCGTCCGGTCGTTTCTGCAGCACGCTCTGACCCATTCGAATCGCGCGATCGTACTCACCCATCATGCGGAGTGTTTGCCCCGCACCTACCATTGCACCGATGTAGTCAGGAGCGAGCTTCAGCGCTTCGACGTAACTCTTGAGCGACTCTGCATAGGCTTCCTTTTGGAAGTAGGCGTGTCCGAGGAAGTAATATGCGTACTCGTTGCGGGGATCGGTGCGCGTGACGCGCAGGAGCTCCTCGATCGCAGCATCCACGTCGCCACAGTGAAGAAGCTCCATCCCTTCTTCGGCGGCTTCCCATCGCTCCGATTGCGCGGCGTCCACCCGGACCTCCTCAGTCTCGCTTGCCGTAGTCGATGGAGCCCGCGCGTGTTCGATCGCGGGGCCGCACCCCAGATGCCAATGCTCCGAGGGCCAGTAGAAGGAACAAAACGCCTCCGATCAGAAGCGTGATGCCAAGCAACTGACGGTTGTCGAAGACCCAATAGCACAGACTCGCGACCACCAAGGTCAGAACGGCGACAGCCGCCGACAGGCGTATCTGCAGCTGACGGCGCCGTCCCGCGATCGCTTCGGCCTCGCGTTTGCTCTCTTTCGCTTCCTTGGCGCGCTCCCTACGTGCTTGCCGGCGCTCATTCGGTTTCTTCGCCATGGGCAAAGCATACTACTGAATCGCCCGACGGGCTCGATTTGCCAAGTTGCCCGTGGGAACCAGCTCTAGATACTCTTGGTACGCTTCCCGTGCGGCCGGCGAGTTGTCGCTCGAAAGCGCTTCACCCAGGTAGAACCAAGCCTCGGCAGGGGTGCCTCCGAGCGAGATGGACTGTCGAAACAATTGTCGGGCGATGTCTCTTTCATCGCGTTCGAAGTGAACGCGGCCCAATTGATAAATCGCAGTCGCTTCTAGACCCGGGCGTGCATCGACGCCGCGAGCGAGTTGCAGCGCGCGTGTCGCGTTCCGCATCGCCTCTGCGTACATCTTGGCGCGCAAGAGGCTATCTCCCATTCCAACGAGGGCGGGCGCGTAGTCGGGATCGATCTCGAGCGCGCGCCGATAGTAGCCGGCCGCTGCTGCGGGATTGCCCCTCGCTTGGAGCGCGTCGCCGCTCGCGGTGAGTTGTTTCGGATCGGTCGAAGCGAGGTCCACCTGCGAGATGGTGTCGTTGGATTTCGGTTTCCGCTCGCTCTGAGGTGACGTGCTTACGTCACTGGTTCTGGGCGGCGCCGCGACGCGTCGCACCCTCGACACCTGCGTCCCTGGCGGCGGCGTCACGGACACCGACGTCGCGGGCGGCGGCGATGCCACGGCGGGCGGCGGTTCGGGCTCTGGCTTCTCGGCCACGACGACCTGCGTGATCGGAGAAGGCGAAACCCGATCCGTTTCCACCAAAGGCTCGCCGTGTGGCTCCGGCCCCTCACTTGCCTCCGACACGAAGTCCTCAATGACCGCCTGGGGTCCGGCAGGTGGCGGGGGCTCCTGGCTCGCCGACGCGGTGGCCGGAGGACTCTGGGCGTCGGAGAAGACCTCTGCCCGTGGGCCCGCGATCTGCGCGATCGCTGCGATGATCGAAGCAATGGCCGCTAGCGCCACTGAGCCAATCCAGACTTGTCGAGCCGTCCAGCCCGCCTGCTGGCGCTGTTCTTGCCGCTCCGCGAAGGCGATCAGGTCGTCGCCCGCTTCAGCTCCCGTCGCGTCGAGCGCTTCTTCAGGACCGTTCGCAAGAAGCTCCAGCGCTCGGGCCTTGGCCAGCAAGCGTTCCGCCCGCTCGTGCTCCCCTCGTTCGGCCACGAGCTCGCCAAGCCAGCGGATCGGCCTCGGATCTTCGGGGTCGAGGCGAGCCGCGCCCAGCAGTGCCTGTTGCGCTCGGAGCTCGTCACCATCGTCCAGCCACGCCTCGGCGCAAAGCATCAGGTATTCGAGCTCGCCGGCGAGTTGGTCGTGATGCAGGCTCAGGACTTCGAGCGCCGAACGAGGTTTGCCGGTCGCGATCAGATCGCGTGCAATCTCCAACGGATCCGGGCCCCCGGCGGTATCCACCTCGTCGAACGCATAGGCGTCGATCCCGAAATCAGACACGGCGGCGATTCTATCAGAGCCCCCCCCTGATCGATGAATTCCCGCCAATCGCGGAGTCAGCCCGGGCCTTCTGCGCCAAAACTTGTATACTCCCGCCCAATGTTTGTGGTCGCTTGCTCCGGTTTCCCCGTGCCCGTCAGCCGATATTGGCGGGAGTTTGATGCGGTGGAGATCTCGGACACCGAGATCGCGATTCCGGGCGCCGGCACGGTGAGGCGTTGGATTCGGGAGTCTCCCGATGGCTTCTTGTTCACCATGGTGGCGCCCAAGTCGGTGAGTGACTCGGGGTTCCGGCGGACCAACGAGAACAAGGCCACCTGCGAGGCCGTCGCCAAGCTTGCAAAATCCCTCAAGGCCAAAGCGGTCGTTTTTCGTGCGGACGAAAAGTTCAAACATGGCAAGGCGAACCGGGCTGCTCTTCGAGCATTTCTAGGTTTTGTGCCCGCGGATATGCCTCCGATCGTCCTCGATCTCGAGGCCTGGAAGCCGAGCGACATCGTCGCTGCCTGCGGTGACCGTCCGGCGATCGCGGCCTACGACCCCCTCAACGACGAGCCGCCACCCGCTTCGAACATGGTCTACATTCGCCTCCCGGGTCCGGCCGGTCACCGATCCCGCTACGACGAGGCCTCGATCGACGTCATCGCCGACCACTGCAATGCTCTCGACCCCGAGCTGGGGATCTGCGTGTTCCGCAACATCGACATGCAAACGAATGCCCACCAGCTCACGAAGCGACTCGAGTAGCCAAGTGTCTGAATCGCCGCTCGCATCGACGGTGATCGCCCTTTCGGAAGACGACGCGGGAGAGCGCATCGACCGCGTCCTGGCGCGCCGCTGCCCGGAGTTCTCGCGAAGCACGCTGCAGCGGTGGATCGAGCAGGGGCGCGTCGAGCAGGGCGGCGAGGTCGTCTCCCGGAAGACCAAGGCCCTCGCCGGCGCGAACGTTACCATTCACCCGGCCCCACCGGAGCCCATGAGCGCCGAGCCTCAAGACATCACGCTCGAGGTTCTCTTCGAAGACTCGCACCTCATCGTCCTCGACAAGCCTCCGGGCCTCGTGGTTCACCCGGCCCCGGGGCATGCCGACGGAACGCTCGTCAACGCGCTGCTCCACCACGGGGAGGTGAAGGGAGGGGCCGACCCGCTTCGCCCGGGGATCGTGCATCGTCTGGACAAGGACACCAGCGGGGTGATGGTCGTCGCGAAAACACCTCAGGCGCATGAGCGGCTGGTCGAGATGTTTCAGCGGCACAGCTTGGAGCGGGGGTACTTGGCGATCGCGCTCGGGCGGCCGGCTCCCTCGGCTCGATACGACACGTTTCATGCGCGACACCCCACCCATCGAAAGAAGTTTACCTCGAAGGGGGAGCGCGGCCGTCGGGCGGTCACCCGCCTAGAAACGATCGAGCTTTTGCACGGAAGCGCCCTGGTTCGTTGCTATCTCGAGACCGGACGTACGCACCAGATCCGGGTGCACCTCGCGGAGCACGGACACCCGGTTCTCGGAGACCCACTGTACGGCAAATCGATCGGAGACCCCGACCTGCGCCGCGTCTCCACCGAGCTCGGCCGCCAGGCCCTGCACGCCGCGCTGCTCGCATTCTCCCACCCGATCACCGGTGACCCGATGCGCTTCGAAACCGACCCTCCAGAGGATTTCCAGCGCGCCCTCCGCCGCCTGCGTAGCATCGCCTAACGCCCGGCTCGCATGGGCAGCATCCGTCCACCCTCAGCTAGTGACGACGTTGCGTCCTATTGGGGTGCGCACTGCGGATACCCATCGAGCAGCTCCTGACACCGCGCCCGGTTGCATTGGAGGACCACGGAATTGCAGCTCTGAAAGAAGGTTGGGTTCAGGAGGATCGATTCGCAGCAAGTCTGAAGGGCGAGGCAGGTCTGGATCGCAGCGTCATCGCACACGGTCACCGGCTTGGCGGCCCATGCCACTTGGCACAAAGATCCAGCCGACTCCGACCGCGCGACGCCCGATGCCGTGCGGCCACTGAGCTCGCCCGTGAAAGACAGAACGACATCGCTATCGGGGACTTGGAATCCGGCGACTCGGAACGAATTGGTCTCTTGATCGATGGTCACATCGTTTGTGTAGGCAAGCACGAAGCTGCAGCGCTGCCCGTTTTCGTCGGTGCCCACGAGGTCAGCACCGAGGTCGAACGAGTGCGCACCGTCCCCCGATGCCGAGGGCAGGTCACACGATGCGCTCGAGATGAGCTTCAGGCCGTCATCGCCGATGAAGAAGCAAACGCTGACCCCGTTGGCGTCTGCCTCCCAGAGGCCAGGAACCTGGGGCGGAGGGGCGACCGTGCCACCGGCACCGCCCGACCCAGCGACACCGCCCGCGCCGCCGCCGCCCACGCCCGCCGCGCCACTGCTCTCACCACAGCCGAGGAAAAGAACGGCGAGGCAGCCAACGACAACACGCTGCCGACGAAGATCGAGAAACATCAGGCGCGAGGCCTACCACATCGGCGATTCGACGTGCGCCTTGGAGCGGACGAGGAGGTCGATGATCGCGCGATCATAGAGGTTGCGCGCCAGCAGGTCGGGGGCGACACGGCTTTGATAGAGATCTCGACCTTCTTGAACTTCATCGGCCATCACTTCGAAAAGATTGTCGTTTCGAATCCCCTCGGCAATCTTGTCCTCGTTGTAAAGAGCAAGGTCACTCGAGATGGCCCTTGCCAAACGACGTGCGGCTTCTTCGGTTTCGATCAGCGCCATCGGTCCTCCGTACGCGAAGAGTGACCCAGTAGCCCCGCCTCTGTCAAAGAGCGGCTGGGTCGATCTCGATGGCGCCGGGGCGGAGAATCTTCATCGGGGTCGTCGTCGCGTCGATGAGAGTCGAGGGGGCACCACCGGGAGAGGCTCCATACACCCGCCCGTCGAGCCCAGCGTCCAGCGCCACGGGCAAGTCCTCGACACTCCGCAGCGGCGGCTCACCGGTCCGGTTCGCGCTGGTTGCGGTCAGAGGATGGCCGAAGGCACGCACCAAGTCGGCTGCCGGGCTCGGGCCGGGGACGCGAACGCCAATCTTGCCATCCTTGCTGAGTCGGGGGCTCAAACCCGGTGCTGCCCGGAGGAGGATCGTCAGCGGTCCGGGCCAGTGCGCCCGCATCAGGGCCTGCGCGGCTGCCGATGGGGTCAGAGCGACCTCCCTCACCGCTTGCTCGTCGGGCAGGAGCAGCGCGATCGGCATGTCGGCCGGCCGGCGCTTGAGCTCCGCGATCCGTTCGACCGCCTCCTCGTTGAACGCGTCGGCAAGCAGCCCGAGCCAGGTCTCGGTCGGGCAGGCCACGACACCGCCCTGCTTCAAGACCTGCACGAGCGCGGTCAGGTCGTCCATCAGCGCGTGCGAGCCCTCCAGCCGATATCACGGCGGAGCTGCTTGCCTTCGAAGGTGATCTTGTCGGCGGCTTCGTATGCTCGCTCGGCGGCCTCGTCGACCGAGTCGCCAATCGCGGTGACCGACAGGACGCGTCCTCCGGAGGTGCGCACGCGATCCCCATCGCGCGTCGTACCCGCATGAAAGACCATGACCTGAGGGACTGCGGAAGCTTCATCGAGGCCTTGGATCAGCTTCCCCTTTTCATAGCTGCCGGGGTAGCCACCCGCCGCGAGCACGACGCAAAGCGAGGCCGGCGCCTCCCATCGTGGGGTCAGCGCCCCGAAATCGCCCCGCGCCGAGCCGCGGAGCAGCGGCATGATGGAGCCCTTCCAGCGCGTCACCAGCGTCTGGCACTCGGGGTCGCCGAAACGCGTATTGTACTCGAGCACCATCGGCTCACCGTCGACGATCATCAGCCCCACGAAGAGCGCGCCGCGGAACGGTCGCCCTTCGGACGCCATGCCGCGCAGCGTCGGCTCGATGACACGGTGGAGAATCTTCTGCTCGATCTCCGGGGTGACCACGGGCGGCGGGGAATATGCCCCCATGCCTCCGGTGTTGGGACCCTTGTCGCCGTCGAACGCTCGTTTGTGGTCCTGGGCCGGAGCAAGGGGGATGAATCGGTTGCCGTCAGAGACGACGTGGTAGCTCACCTCTTGCCCGACGAGGCACTCCTCGATCAACACCCGATCGCCCGCCTCACCAAAGGCGCGTTCGCGCATGATGCGGTCGACGCCAGCGATGGCCTCCGTGGCATCGTTCGCAACGATGACGCCCTTCCCCGCAGCCAGACCGTCCGCTTTGACCACCAGCGGCCGGCTGGCTTCCTCGATGTAGCGCGTGGCCGCATCCGCATCGTCGAATACCTCGAAGCCCGCCGTCGGGATGCCATGCCGTGCCATGAACTCTTTCGAGAAGATCTTGGAGCCCTCGAGTCGGGCCGCTTCGCGATCCGGTCCGAACGCTTCGATCCCTCGATCGCGAAGCGCGTCGACCACGCCCGCAACCAGCGGAGCCTCGGGACCGACGACGACCAAGTCAGCGGACTCCTTCTCCGCAAGGGCGACAACCTGCCCGGCATCGGTCGGATCGACCGCAACGGTCCGGCCTATCGCGGCGATGCCCGCATTGCCCGGCGCGCCGATGATCTCGACGCCGGGATCTTGCGAGAGCCGCCACGCGAGTGCGTGCTCGCGGGCGCCGCCTCCTACGATGAGAACCCGCATCGTCAGTGCCGGAAGTGCCGAACGCCCGTGAACACCATCGCCATGCCGGCCGCGTCAGCAGCAGCGATGACTTGCTCGTCTCCCTTCGAGCCGCCGGGCTGCACGACCGCGGTGATCCCCACCTTGGCGGCGGCTTCAATCCCGTCGGGGAACGGGAAGAAAGCGTCGGAGGCCATGACTGCGCCCATCGAAAGCTCGCCGGCTTTTTGGGCCGCAATACCGACCGCGGTGACGCGAGCCATCTGCCCAGCCCCGACGCCCACGGTTCGATCGGGCTTGGCGAAGATGATCGCGTTGGACTTCACGTGCTTGCAAACCCGCCAGGCAAAATCGAGCGCGCGCATTTCGTCGTCCGTGGGATGACGCTTGGTGGCGACCGTCCCCGTACGGACTTCGGTCGGACCCGTCGCGTCGCGATCCTGCACGACGAGGCCGCCGCCGACACGCTTGAACTGCAACGCGGCGTAGTCGGCGCCCAGCCACTGACCGGTCGCGAGGATGCGGAGGTTCTTCTTCTTTTGGAGCAGGGCAAGCGCCGCGGGAGCAAAGCTCGGCGCGATGACGCACTCGATGAAGGTCTCGGCAACCGCCTTGGCCGTCGCGTCGTCGACCTCGCGATTCAAGGCCACGATGCCTCCAAAAGCGCTCTGCGCGTCGGCTTCGCGGGCGATGCGGTAGGCTTCCTCGAGGGTGGCGGCAGTGGCAACGCCGCATGGGTTGGTGTGCTTCACTACGACGGCGGCAGGTTGCTCGAATTCGCGGACAGCCTCGATCGTCGCGTCGACGTCCACCAGGTTGTTGAACGAAAGCTCCTTACCACCGGCGCCGAGCGACTCCGCCAGGGCCAGGCTTCCTGCGGGCGCGTTGCGCTCGATGTAGAACGCGCCCTGCTGATGGGGGTTCTCGCCATAACGGACATCGTAGGCCTTGGTGAAGCTCAGAGTGAGCGAGCCTGGAAACCTCGATTCACTTCCATGTGACGTCAGATATGCGGCGATCGCGCCGTCGTAGGCCGCAGTCTGAGCAAACGCCTTGGCCGCCAGGCGGGCGCGTAGCGAAGCGTTGGGGCCATCGCCGGATTTCACCGCTGCGAGCACTTGGGGGTAGTCGCCAGGTTCGGTGACCACGGTGACGCGCGCCTGATTCTTGGCGGCGCTTCGAACCATCGACGGCCCGCCGATGTCGATGTTCTCGATCGTCTCGTCGTGGGACGCGCCGCGCGCCACCGTCTGCTCGAAAGGATAGAGGTTGACGCAGACCAGGTCGATCGGTTTGCCGCCGATCGCGCTCAGCGCTTGACGATCGTCGCTACTGTCCCGCATGAGAATTCCGCCGTGAACACGTGGGTGCAAGGTCTTGACGCGCCCATCCATGATCTCCGGCGACTCGGTGTACTCGGAGACGTCGATCACGGGAACCCCGGCCTCGCGAAGCACTCGCGCCGTACCACCGGTCGATAGGATCTCCACCCCCGCTTCGGAAAGACCTTTCGCGAGCTCGACCACGCCCGTCTTGTCGGAGACCGATATCAGTGCGCGTTTGATCTGTGTCATGCCCCTGCCTTCTGGCCGCTCAGTCGACCGCTGAAGGTCGGCCCATACCCCGCAGTCAGAAAATCGTCAATCGATTCCCGGCCAAGCTCGGCTCAGGCGTCCAAACCGCCGACTTCATCTCGCTCTTGCATCCGCTGGAGCGTCGTTTCGACCCAGGGTCGGAGCAAACCGAGGCGAATCATTTCGCGCGCTTTGCGCATCAGCGAGCCGTAGAAGTGCAAGTTGTGCAGCGAAAGCAATCGTGGTCCGAGCATCTCGTCGGCCTTGAAGAGATGACGCAGATATGCCCGCGAGTAGGTCCCGCAAACGGAGCAATCACAGTGCGCATCGAGCGTGCTTTCGTCGCGGGCGTGCCTTGCCTGTCGAAGATTGACCCGGCCTCCCCATGTGAGGGCTTGACCATTGCGCGCGTTGCGCGTCGGAAGCACACAATCGAATAGATCGATGCCGCTAGCGAGCGCACGAAGCAGATCGGCCGGGGTGCCTACGCCCATCAAGTAGCGCGGACGATCCGCGGGCATGGCCGGGACGATCTGACTCAGGAGCTCGTACATCTGCGCGGTCGGCTCTCCCACCGAGAATCCTCCGAGCGCAATCCCGTCGAAATCGAGCGCAGCGATGGTCTGCAAGTGCGATAGGCGAAGGTCGAGCTCGGCGCCTCCCTGAACGATGCCGAACCGCGCTTGACCGGGAGCGGGCTCAGTTGCGAGGCAACGCTCGGCCCAACGGGTGGTGCGCGAGATCGCGAGTTGAACCTCGTCACGCGGGGCGCCGCCACGCGGACATTCGTCGAGAACCATCGCGACGTCGGAGCCGAGGAGGGTCTGCACACGCATCGCCTCTTCCGGGGTCAAGCGGTGCAGCGTACCATCGAGGTGAGAGCGGAAAGTGATGCCGTCGTCGTCGATCGTTCGGTGTTTGGCCAACGAAAAGACCTGGTAGCCACCGCTGTCGGTCAAGAGCGCGTGCGGCCAGCTCATGAACCCCACGACTCCCCCTTGAGAGGCTAGCAACTCGGCACCCGGGCGCAGCCAGAGGTGATAGGTATTGGCGAGGATGATCCGCGCGCCCGTCGAGGCAACCTCGTCTGGCGTGAGGCCTTTGACCGTCGCCTGGGTTCCGACAGGCATGAATGCTGGGGTTTCGATTTTGGCGCGAGGCGTCTCGAGCTCCCCGCAGCGCGCATCTCCATCGACGGCTTCGACTCGAAAAGAGAACCCCTCGGTTGGAAGGCTCATGGCATGCCTCGTCGGATCAACATCGCGTCACCGTAGCTGTAGAAGCGATAACGACGATCGGCAGCTTCTCGATACGCGCGGCGCGTGAGGTCGACCCCCGCAAGGGCCATCACCAAAGCCAACAGAGTCGAACGGGGAAGATGAAAATTCGTGACCAGGTGATCGACGACTCGGAATCGATATGGCTGGCGAATGAATAGCCGCGTCGCCCCGATCCCCGCGACCGGAATGCCTTGCACATTGGCCGATGACTCGAGGGTGCGGACAACCGTGGTACCCACCGCGACGATGGGCCGGTTCTCGTCGCGTGCGCGAGCGATCGCTTCCACCGTAGCTTCAGGAACCTCGTAGGTTTCTTCGTGCATCTCGTGCTCGTCCAAAGACTCGGTCTGAACGGGACGGAATGTGCCTGGTCCGACGTGAAGCGTCACGTAGGCAAGCCGGTGTCCGGCCTCCTCGAGCGCGCTCAAGGTGCTCTCGGTGAAATGAAGCCCGGCAGTTGGGGCGGCCACGGCGCCTGACTCGCGTGCGTAGACGGTCTGGTAACGCGTTCGGTCGGCGATCCCCGCCGCGCGGCGAATATAGGGCGGCAGCGGCATCTGCCCTACCCGCTCGATCAACGCGTCCACGTCACCGTCGGCCAAGAGGTCGACTTCCACCTGCCCGTGCTCGAGCACGCGGACGATGCGCCCGGTGAGCTCCCCGTCCCCCAACGCTAGCTCCATTCCAGGACGTAACCCCTTCGAGGAGCGTCCCATCGCAAACCAGCGGCCCGCGCGCTCGACGGACTTGTGGAGCAACAAGAGCTCCACCCGGCCTCCAGTGGTCTTGTTCCCGAGCAGACGCGCCGGAAAGACGCGCGTGTCGTTGAAGACGAACAAGCTCGCGGGAAGCAGGCCGGTGAGCTCGGTAAACCGATGGTCCTCGACGCGATTTGCGGCGACGTCCAACAGCATGAGGCGCGACGCGTCTCGTTGCGCCAGCGGCTCCTGTGCGATCAGGTCCGCGGGCAAGTCGTAGTCGAGGTCGGAGATTCGCATCTAGTTTCCAGGGGCAGCGATGAACCGCACCCCATAGGTCTCATCGGTTTGCGCCGCGCGGCCACTGACTTCACGCGGGTCCGCGGACACCTCGACGCAGAGATCTCCGGCTTTGGTATTGCGCCATCTCTTGCTCGTCTCGCCGCGACCCACACCCTTTTCGTCGTACTTGCTACTGCGTTCGCTTCGCAGGTCGACGACGCGGAGAACCAAATCGACCCCGGCCAGTGCGCTGACCTGCGCGACCACGCCGTCGGTATCCTCGCTCAAGCAAAACGTATCGACATCGCCAGGCCACCCAATCCACGCTCGCCGTTCGGTACCCAGCGCCAGGGGCTCTGCGAGCTCCAGCGAGTCGTTGAGCTCGCGCTCGAACGTCCCAACGTCTTCGAGGAGCCTCCACCGAATGTAGTACTCGTCAGAGACGTTTTCGGTCGGTAGCTCGTGTTCGAGACTTCGTTCGCGCACGCGAATGAGATGCTTGCCTGGCTCGATGGGGACGTTTGGGAGCCGTTCGCCTTCCCCCAAGCCACGCGAATCGCCCACGATCAAGGGCTCATGACTGTCGGGTGCGAGGAGCTCCACGACCAGGTCGATGTTCGGAATCGAGCTGACCTCGACTTCGGACGCGTGCTGCTTCGTTCCCGTGTTGTCGATCTCGAACAGATCGACGTCGCCGGAATATTCGCTCAGTCGCTTGCCGAGATAGGCCTTCACTTCGGTGTCTTCAGGCAGAGGAGTCGCATCGTTTGGAGTGTGGTTGGGCTCGCGCTCGGCGGGTCCGGGTGTCGCGAGCTGCCATGTGGCAAGGCCAGCGCCCAGCAGCAGGAAGAGCAAGATCAGCCACCAGAGTCTTCGTTTGGTCCTGAAGATAGGCACGAGACCGTCGACTCGACGCGCACCACTACCCAATTGCGGGAGGCCGGCTGCGCCGAGCCGCGAATCGCCCGAACCGACCGCAGCCAGATATGCGAGGAGATCTCGCTTGAGCTCCTCGGCTGTTTGGTAGCGGCGAGCAGGGTCTTTCGCGAGGCAGCGCATGATGATCTCGTCGGCTTCGGCCGGCACCGACAGCGGCGATCGAGCGGAAGGACGCAGCGGCTCCTCGGACAAGTGCTTCGAGAGGATGCCCACCGGATTCGGGGCCTCGAACGGGGGTTTACCGACGAGGCATTCGTACATGATCGCGCCGAGGGCGTACACGTCGCTCCTCCCGTCGATCTCTTGGCCCTGAATCTGCTCAGGGGACATGTAGTAGGGCGTACCGACGATCGTACCGCTGCTCGTCACCTGAGTCTCGATGCTTCCCTCGAAGAGCTTCGCCAAGCCGAAGTCCAATACCGTTGCGGTCTCGCCGTCTGGGCCCTCGCGAACCACGATGTTTTCCGGCTTCAGATCGCGGTGGACGATGCCCGCCGCGTGGGCGTCCGCGACCGACCCGGCCACCTGAGCGCATAGATATGCGACGCGTCCGAACGGCATCGGCCCCTCTTTTTCGATGACCTTGGCCAAATCATCACCGTCGACGTACTCCATCACGAGGTAGAGAGAGCCCGACTTGGTCCGCCCGAAGTCGAAGACGTGAACGGTGTTGGGGTGATTGAGTCGCGAAGCGGATTCGGCTTCGCGATGGAACCGAGCAACGCTCTCGGGATTCTGCTCGGCCTCGGGGTGTAGCAACTTGATCGCCATCACCTTGCCGATCTGCACGTGCTCGACGCGATAGACCGTCCCCATCGCGCCTCGCCCGATCGGCGCGACCACGCGGTAACGCTCGGCGATGATATCGCCCGGCGCAAACAGGTCGGAGGTCAGGGACGTTCCACACCTCCCACAGAACTTTGCCTCGGGAGGGTTGCTCTCCCCGCACGCATTGCACTGCACCTGACGGTCTGGTGCCGTATCAGCCATTCAACGTCAGAAGCCGGTAACCGAACCAGGCGGCTGCGACGAGGATGAGCACGGCAAGTACACGGAGCGCCTTTCGTCTTCGCTGGGTCATGGAAAACGGCTCATTCGCGCTGTCGTAGCGAACGCGGGCACGCACGCGATGGCTCCGAACGGCCGGTTCCGACGCCGAGGCGCTCTCGCCCGTAGGGGGCGTGCTCTGCGCTTGGTCCGTCGGCTCCGTGATCGGCGCATCGCCACGCGGATCGGGAAGCTCGGGGCGGGGAATGCCGAGCATCGTCTTTTGCGACACGCGTGCGCGGCCGGCACGCGCCGACGAGAGCGACGTGGGAGGAGGCGGAGGGGCCGACTCGACATTGGGAGCTCCAACGGGCGGCGTGGCCGAGGGCATCCCTAGGACGGTATGCTTGCGAATGCGATGCTGCGACGAGGAGCGAGCGGGCGGCTGCTCCAGATCCGGCTCCTCATGCATGCGAATGCGGGACTGGTCGAGGCGTTCCGGAGCCTGATCGCGCCGGGCGTAGCCGCACTTGCCGCAGAAGGCGTTGTCGGACGGAACTTCAGCTCCACATTGGGGACAATCCATGACGCGCCTTACCGTATCAGAATTCGTCTCAGGTGGCTGGGCACTTGCGCCTAGCGGGGAATACCCATCACGTCGGCCATGTCGTAGAGGCCTGCAGGCCTGCCGACGACCCAAAGGGCCGCACGGACGGCCCCTCGCGCGAAGATGGAACGGTCGGTCGCGCGATGCGTCAGCTCGATCCGCTCCCCCTCTCCCACGAGGTAAAGCGTGTGCTCTCCGACAGCGTCGCCGCCGCGTAAAGCCATCACCCCAACCTCCTCGGACGGCCTCACGCCGACCTGGCCGCTTCGGCCGTGAGTCACCACACGCTCGGCGTGGAGTTGCTTCGCCTTGGCCACGACCTCTGCGAGGTGAACCGCGGTACCGCTCGGTGCATCGACCTTGTTGCGGTGATGAATCTCTACGATCTCGGCATCGAATGACGGCCCGAGCAACTCAGCGGCGCGCGCCGCGAGAAAGTACAATGCATTGACGCCCTGGCTGTAGTTGGGCGCGAACACTATGGGCACCCTCTCCGCGGCCCGCTCTACGGTTGCGCGCGACGGGGCATCGAGTCCAGTGGTGCCGATCACCATCGGAATGTGCTGTCCGGCGCAGATCGGAAGGAGCTTCGAGGTCGCCGACGGAGTGCTGAAATCGATGACGACCTCGACGTTACTCAGGAACTCTTCGATGTCGGACGTGATGCAAACACCGGACGGCGTCCCAGTCGTCAGCATGCCCATGTCACGGCCGAGAAGCTCGGCTCCCTCGCGATCCATCGCGGCGACCAGGTTCGTCTCGGGATCGTTGGCGAGCACGGAGGCGATGCTCTGGCCCATCCGGCCCGCCGCCCCGTGTATCGCAACCTGCACCATGGTGACGACATCGCAGATGCGATGACGAGCGTCAATCGGCTCCTTAGGTCGACGAGCGCCCTGCGCTCAGCTCCACGAGGCGGTCGATGAGAAAGGCGCTCTGTTCGAGGGCCTCATCCGTGAACTCGCCGAAGAACGAGCGGACGTCGGCAAATACCTGGTCGAACGCCTCTTGGTCGCCGGCCTCGAGAATACCGGCCAGCTCCGCCGCGGCCGAGCGGAAGCCTTCAATGACCAGTTTGGAGTCGGGGTTGAGCATTTCGATCGGCCCGTAAAGGTCCGGCGACTGCGCAAAATGGCGGCCCGTCACGTAGGCTTCGAGCAAGTACGCAGGCGAGGTGAATCGAAGGGTTTCTTCGAGCGGTGTCCCAGAGCGGCTCAACGCAAGCCCGAGCACCTGTGTCTTGAAGTGATGCAGCACCTGGACGATCGCCATCATCGAATCATGCTCTGCCGGCGTCGTCTCCGAAATCACCAAACCGCGGGCGGCAAACATCTGCCGCGCCCAATCGAGCCAGGTGTCCCCGCGTCCCGGACAAATCACCACCCGCTGCCCTTGGTAGGAGTTGACCCCGGGCCCGAACATCGGATGGGTGCCGAGGACACTTGCCTCCGTGGACGCCAGCATGGCCGCCATCGGGTCTGTCTTGATGGAGGTGACGTCCATGAGAAGCGCCTCCTTGCGAACGAGGGGACCGATTTGCTCGATCACCGTTCGGGTTTCGCGAATCGGCACACTGATGATGACGACGTCGGCGAGGATGGCCGCGTCAGCAGGCCGAAGCTTGGTGTGCAGGTCGGCGCTCAGCACGTCATGACCCAGATCGGAAAACAAGTTATTCAGCGAATGCCCCATACCACCTTCGCCACCGATGATGGCGATCGTCTGGGCCTCGACATCGAGAGGCACCTCGACACGCAGCGACGCTTGCCGCTCGCGGCTCATCAGCATCAATTGCCGCCATACCGATTCGATGCCCCCCGTCGGGAGGCCGAGCTCCGTGGCGCGGGCACACCGGTCATCCAGAACGCGGCGTTCTCGCTCGAGGTCACGAATCCGAACCCGATGCTCTCGCTTGCGCGCAGCGATGTCCGCCACGATCTCCATCCGCTGGACCAGGAGATCCAAGAGCTGGTGGTCGAGAGCGTCAAGCGCTCCCCGCAGCTCGGAAAGCGGTCCTTCGTCTGGATTCTTGCCGGTCATGAGTTGGTTTTACATCGAAGGGGGGCGTCCGCATAATGCGCGCCCGTGCGGCGACTGCAACTCCATCATTGGATCCTCATCGCGATGGGCCTTGGCGCCGCCCTGGGGCTGGGGCTCAACTGGGCCGGCGGCCAGAGGTTGGTCGATGCCGACACCGTGAGCACCGCGGCCGCCGTCGGCAAGGATATCGGGGATCTCTTTCTGCGGCTCTTGCAGATGCTGGTCATGCCGTTGATCGTCTCGTCGCTCATCACGGGCGTGACCGGTATGGGCGATCTTCGGAGCCTGGGCTCCATCGGTGGGCGCGCAATTGCCTTCTACGTGACGACGAGCTTGCTCGCCATCGTGACCGGGATCGTCGTGGTGAACGTGATCCGGCCTGGCGACGGAGCGGAGCTCGCCCTGCTCGAGCACGGAGCGGCGGCGGCCCCGCTCCTCGCGGAGGCGCCGCACGGGCTCGGAACCGTCCTGTGGGAGCAGCTGGAGGGGTTGATCCCCAAGAATCCGCTCGCCGCGGCCGCCGCCGGCGACATGCTCCCGGTGATCTTCTTCTCTCTCTTGCTCGGTGTGTTCATCAGCGTGGCCGAGCATCGTGAAGCATCGAAAGACGCCGGTGCCGTACGGCGATTCTTCTCGGGCTTGTTCGACGTGATGATGCAGATGACGCTCTTCGTCGTGAAGTTCGCTCCAATCGGCGTGTTTGGCTTCACCTTGTATGCGGCAGCTGGCAAAGGCCCTGCTGCGTTTCGCGTCCTCGGCTGGTATGTCCTCACCGTCTTCATCGCGCTCGTGATTCACGCGATCGTGACGTTGCCGATTATTCTGAAGCTTGGCACTGGTCGCTCGCCGATCGCATACGCAAAGCAGCTCACCACTGCCTTGGTGACCGCCTTCAGCACGGCATCGAGCAACGGTACCCTCCCCCTCACCATGCAATACGTCGAAGAAGCGGGCGTGAAGCCGCAGGTTGCATCTTTCGTCCTCCCACTTGGCGCGACGATCAACATGGACGGCACCGCACTCTACGAGGCGGTGGCCGTTCTGTTCATCGCTCAGGTGTACGGCATCGACCTGAGCCTCGGGCAGCAGGGCCTCGTCGCGATCACCGCGCTGCTCGCGAGCATCGGTGCCGCCGGCATCCCGCACGCGGGCATGGTCATGATGGTCGTCGTGCTCAACGCGGTCGGGCTTCCGACGAGCGCGGTTGCGCTGATACTCGCGGTGGATCGAATCCTCGACATGTGCCGGACCATGGTGAACGTCTGGTCGGATTCGATCGCTGCGGCGGTTGTAGATGCGCGGGAGTGACCTGTCGGTTTGGGGCTCCCGGCCCCTCCATCGTCACGCATGCTCACGCGCGAGCTTGGCGACGCCGCGGGCCAACCTCGTCGGCAACATCGGCCCCTCATAAATGAACGCCGTATAGATTTGCACCAGCGTGGCGCCGGCTTCGATGCGCTCCCAGGCGTGCTCCGGGCTCTCGATACCGCCGACGGAGATCAGCACGAGCCGATCGCCGAGTCTGGCGCGAAGACGCTGCAGTACTTCGATGGAACGCTCACGTACCGGGGGACCGCTCAAGCCGCCGGTGCCACAGCGCTCGACGTCGTCCGCGTTGCTGGCGAGGCCATCGCGTCCAATCGTCGTATTCGTCGCAACGATTCCATCGAGGCCGAGGTCGAGCGCCAGGTCGGCGACCGCATCGACATCCTCGTCGGCCAGGTCCGGTGCGATTTTCACCAAGAGCGGCACGGGGCGCGCTGGAGACACTTCATTAAGTGCTTCACGAACCGCCACCAGCAACGGCCTCAACTTTTCGGTCGACTGGAGGTTGCGCAGCCCGGGTGTGTTGGGAGAGCTGACGTTGACGACCAAGTAGTCCGCGTGCGGCCCGAGCCGCTTCGCGCTCGCCACGTAATCGCCGATCGCTTCCTCTTCGTGGACGATTTTCGTTTTTCCGATGTTGACCCCAACGATTGTATCACGGGGTCCCCGCAGCCTCAGCGATGCGGCCGCCGAGCCGCGATTGTTGAAACCCATGCGATTCACCAGCGCCCGATCCTTGGGAAGCCGAAAGAGACGCGGCTTGGGATTGCCCGGCTGGGCCTGCCCCGTCACCGTGCCCACCTCGACGAAGCCGAACCCGAGCGCCCCCAACGCCTCGTAGCCAACGGCATCTTTGTCGAAGCCCGCGGCCAAGCCGATCGGATTCGGGAAATCGAGGCCCAGAGCTCGGACGCGCAACGCTCCGTCGTCCTCGTGGAACCAGCGGCGCATGAGGCGACGAACGCCCGGAATCGCCGCCATGAACCGAAGACATGCGAAGGCAACGCGATGGGCAGTCTCCGCGGGCAGCAGATACAGCAACGGACGAATCAACGCTCGGTACACGACACCCTCAGCGGGCGAGCGACGACCAGATCGCGTCGTCGCCGAGGCGCTGGTCGATCCGAACATCGAACGCCTCCTCGATGGGGCCTAGGATCCCTGGGTCGGCGGCATGCACTTGGCGCAGCGCATCTCGGCATTCCGCGACCCCAGCCTGACTCATGCGGCCGAGTGGCGGGCGCTTCGCCTGCGTGATCATGCCGAGCCCCGCCATCATCGTTTTCACAGGCACCGGGTTTCGAAATTTGTCGATGACCTCGACACTCCGTCCGTTTGGCAACCTCCGCAACGACGCGACCGAGCAGGTCACTAGCTTGAGCAAGGGCGCGAGCACACCGGCGAGTCGGTCGGCCTCCATGGTGTCAGAGACCTCCTGCGCGCGGACCATCCCTGCGATCGCGCCCGGCGCGATGTTGGAGAACACGCTGATCACGCCAGACGCGCGGATCTTCTCGTCTCGCATCATTGCGAGCGTCAGGTCGTCGTCGCCGGACAGAATGCGCAGCGACGACCCCGCAAGCTGACGGTCCAAACGCATGCGCTCCAGATCACCGGTCGCCTGTTTCACTGCGGGTACCCGCTTGGGGTGGTGGTGGTGCAGGATGGCGAGGTCCGCGGCCGCCAGCTCGCAGCCGGTGCGTCCGGGGATGATGTACGGCACAATCGGAATGTCGGGCACCGCCTCCAGGATTCGCTCGTAGTACTCCGTGCGGAGCTCCAAGCTAGAGGGACCATTGTAGTAGCAATCCACCAACAAGACTGCACTGGCGCCGGCTTCCTTGGCCTGGGTGCTGGCGCGGATCGCTTCCTCGGTGTTGTTGCTGCCTGCCCCGGCCACCAGACCAACGCTCCCTTTCGCGGCTCGTACCGCGACTTCGACGACCGCGTCCTGCTCCTGCCATGACAAGGTCGGCGATTCCCCCGTGGTGCCGCATGGCACGACTCCATCGACGCCTTGATGCACCTGGAACTCGATCAGGCGACGCAGGCAATCGTAGTCGACCTGCCGGTCCGAGGAGAACGGAGTTGCTAGGGCTGTCCAAACGCCATGGGGTCGGAAGGTCCCAGTCATGCCCGGACCTTAGCGTTTTTCGTCGCAAAGGAAAGCGGGATTGTGCTTGACCAAAATCCAAAAAAAGCACACCAACGCGACAAATGGCAGCGTTGGTTGCAGCTATCGTCTTGGGTTCGTTCTTGGTCGCATATCGTTTCTACGGGCGATTTCTCGGCCAGCGGATTTACCAGGACCAAGAGGACATCATCACGCCGGCTCACGAGCTCGAAGACGGGAACGACTTCGTGCCCACCCAACGTGCCGTGCTGTTCGGACACCATTTCACGTCGATCGCGGGAGCGGCACCGATCATCGGACCCTGTGTCGCTGCGTACTGGGGTTGGGGGCCCGCCTTGGCGTGGGTGGTCCTTGGAACGATCTTCATGGGCGCCACACACGATTTCGGCGCGCTGGTCGTGAGCGTCCGCGAGAAGGGACGCTCGATTGCCGACATCACCGCCAAGACGATCAGCGGCCGGGCTCGAATCCTCTTCATGTGCTTCGTGCTGGTGCTTATCTGGCTCGTCCTCGCGGTCTTCGCCATGGCCATCGCCGGGCTCTTCGTCAGCCAGCCCACGAGTGTCGTCCCCATCAACATACAGATCCTCGTCGCTCTGGCGATCGGATGGCTTGTCTACAAGCGTCGCGTGAAGCTGCTCTGGCCGTCTCTGATCGCACTTGGCGTGCTCTATGCGTTCGTTTGGGTCGGGACGAAGGTTCCGGTCGACTTCGTGGCGATGGGAATCGACAAGCACACCGCAACGACGGGTTGGATCTTGTTTCTCCTGATTTACTCCGCGGTCGCCAGTCTCTTGCCCGTTTGGCTACTGCTTCAACCGCGCGACTACATCAACAGCCACCAGCTCTTCGTCGGCCTGGGGCTCTTGTTCCTCGGGGTCCTGATCGCGCATCCGACTTTCGACGCCCCGATCTACCGCGCTCCCGAGGACGGGGCTCCATCGATCTTTCCGATTCTGTTCGTGACCATCGCGTGCGGCGCGATCAGCGGCTTTCACGGACTCGTAGCCTCTGGGACGACCTCGAAGCAGATCGACCAACTGCGGGATGCTCGCTTGATAGGGTACGGTGCGATGCTGGGTGAAGGCTCGCTCGCGCTCGCTTCCACGCTTGCGGCAGTCGCAGGCATCGGATTGGTCGGCGCCTGCGCCCTCCCGGGACAAGGACTCGTCGACGACCTGAGTTGGGCCATTTACTACGACAGTTGGGCTCACGCGGGCGGCAACAAGGCCGCCGCGTTCGTGCTCGGCGGCGGCGCGTTTCTCGAAGCGGTCGGTCTATCCTCCGACCTCGCGCGTACCCTGATGGCGGTTCTCGTCATCGCCTTTGCGGCTACGTCGCTGGACACCGCTGCGCGCATCCAGCGGTTCGTTCTCGGTGAGCTCGGCACCGCCCTCCGGATCAAACCGCTCACCAATCCCTATATCGCAACGATCCTGGCAGTCGCCCCGGCTATGTACCTCGCGCTGGCCGAGACACCAGATCCGTCGACGGGTCAGGCCCGAGCCGTCGGCTGGGTGCTCTGGCCGATCTTCGGAGCGAGCAATCAGTTGCTGGCGGCACTTACCCTGATGACCCTGGCCCTCTACTTCTATGCCCGGAAACGGCCGGTTTGGCCGCTGGTCATCCCGATGGCCTTGGTGATGCCGGTCGCTGGCTTGGCGCTGTTCACGAACCTTCAGCAGTTCCTGGCGGAGGGCAATGCCCCATTGGCCGCGTTGGCGTCGCTTCTGCTCGTGCTGCTGCTCTGGATGATCGTCGAGGGGATCGTCGCAGTGCAAAGACTGAAACGCGCCTAGTCGCCGCGCCCCGGAAGCTGCCAGCGATCGTGCGCCCCGACTGCGTCCCCGGAGGACGGCTCGCGACGGGCGTGCTCGCGAGCGGGACCCGCTCCGCCGTCTCTGTACGACGCTCATGTCTAGCGTCGCCCCCGCTCCCTGTGCTGCCCATCGCGAGCCGCCCTCCTTCGTAGATGTCGATGCTGGGAGGGGCACGGCGGGGCGCGATGTGGGGCGGAGTCGACGTAGCAAGTGACAATCGGCACGCATGCAACCAGCTCCGATTGGCGCGCGCTCCGAGGGGCGCCTTGCGTGGCCTCTGCCGCAGTCCTACCGGCCACCTTTGCAAGGCGCCCCGTCCGACGCAGCCCCGCGTCGCGTTCCGCCGTGCCCCGGCCGCCGCGGGGACGTTAGCTCTTCTTCAACAAGCGATAGACCCACAAGATGAGCAGTGTTCCCGCCCCTGCGATCGCGAAGCTGCGAACGTTGAAGCCGGTCACGGTTCCGAAGCCCAGACGGGTCCCGATGAATCCGCCCACCAGGGCGCCAGCCACGCCGAGCAACGTCGTCTTGACGAACCCACCGCCATCGTCGCCGGGCATCACAAACTTGGCGAGGATACCCGCGAGTAAACCGAACAAGATCCACGAAACGATTCCCATCAAAGCCCTCCTTAGTGCGGGAGTGTCGAACAAATGGCGACCGAGGTAAAGAACAGTGACCCTCGCCTTGCCGTGTCCCTAGCGGAGCATGAAGAAAATCACTACGCCGGTCACCGACACATAGAGCCAAATCGGCAAGGTCCACCTCGCGAGGCGCTTGTGCTTGGCGAAACGTTTCCGAGCTGCGAGGTAGAAGGTCGTGAGGATCATCGGCAGCATCACGATCGACAGGACGACGTGGCTGACGAGCACGGTGAAGTAGACGCCACGAATCACGCCGACACCCTGATAGTGCGTGTCGCCGTGCGCGTAGTGGTAGAGGACGTAACCTGCGAGAAATACCATCGAAGCCGCAAACGCCGAAACCATCAGGCGCTTGTGGATCTCGCGACGGCCGCTGCGAATCGCGGCGAATCCGAGCACGAGCAAGGTCGCCGAGGTCGCGTTGAGGGTGGCATTGATAGCGGGCATGAAGCCGAGGTCAGCGCGGATGCCGCCGCCTTCACGAACGAGGAGAAGCCAAGCGAGAAAGCCTACCGCTGCGGTCGAAACCGCAGCGTTGAAAATCCAGAAGCTCCGATCGCTTTCGCCAGGCACTGGGTTAGCCTAGTGTCCGCCTCGGAGGTCGGCCAGGGCTTGATCCATCACCGAGAGAATCTCCGGGACTTCGTCGTGCGCGTTCGGCCAATGAGGCGCAAACCGCATCAGTCCGTCCGGAGTGTTGCAAATGACGCCTCGGCTGCGGAGCGCCGCCGCAAGCTTGGATAAGCGGACGTCCCCCGGCACGGTCATGCTCAGGAGCGAGGATCGAAGCGCGGGTGCCTTGGCGCGATGACTGCGGAATCCGCGTTCGATGAGCCCAGCTTCCAGTTGATCCAGGTATGCGTCGACATGAGCGTGAATGGCCGGAATCCCAAGCTGCTGCAGGAGCCGAATCGACGCGCCAAGCGCCGCCAGCCCGATGACGTTGCTGGTCCCGATCTCCAGCGCCTGTGCGCCTCGCTTGAGGGGGTTGTCGTAGCGCAACTTGGGCTCGTCTCCCATCAAGAACGCAGCCGGGTCCTCGTGGCCAAGCCAACCGGCGAGCCTTGGCTTCAAGCTCGCCGCACAGCGTTCGGCAACGAACAAGAACCCCGCTCCCTCCGAGCCCATGAGATGCTTGTGGCTTCCCGAGCTGAGGTAGTCGATACCACACGACACGTCGACCGGAGTCGCTCCGAGCGCCTGAATCGCGTCGACGAAGATCTCGGCGCCGTACTTGTGACAAAGCGATGCCATCTCGGCGAGAGGCATTCGAAGCCCCGTCTTGTATTGGACGGCGCTGACTGCAACGAGCCTGGCACCGCGTTCGAGCGTCCGTTCGAGTGCCGCCAGCCCTTCATCGACCGAATGTAAAAACGAATCTACCGATAGCCAGCAAAGGTCGAGCCCGAACTCCTCGGCGGCTTGTTGCCACGGAGTCACGTTTGCCGGGAACTCGCCCGCGAACAAGACCACCCGGTCGCCGTTCCTCCAAGGCAAGCCGAACGCGATGTCGATCACGCCTTGGGTCGTGTTCGCCAGGAACGCGATTTCGGTTGGCGCGGCGGAGATCACGGCGGCCAATTCCTGTCGAACCTCCCGAAGGCGAGGCGCCCACTCTACGAAGCCTGCCATTCCTCCCCGAGCGTAGTCGCGAGCAACCGAGCCAATCGTTTCGCATACCGGTGCCGACAGAGGTGATATCGCCGCATGGGCGAGGTAGGCGACCCCTTGGAGGTGGGGAAACAGCGAGCGGTCACCGAGCCTGGGCTGCAGCATCGGGGCACTTTAGCACCATCGCAATGGTCGCTAGAGCGTGCTTTGAAAAAAGCGCCAAGCGGCGATCGCTGCGTCGATGTCTCGACTGGTGGAGCCGATCATGCTCTTCGGCAGATACTGCCAACCAGACGGCCAGGTATGACCTGCGCCGCGGACCGCAAATAGCTCGACTTTCGCCTCCTCGAGACAGCCCGTAGCCTGGGTTCGCTCGATGCGAGTACCATCCTGTGGAGCGAAGTCGGGAATCTCCGAGACATCGACGCCTTTGCAGCCGTCGTGCCGAGCCCAAAACGCAAACGTCTGTTCTGCAGACAACACCTTGCCGAGCTCGTGTCCCTCGAACCGAACGCTCCCGCCGTCCCAGGGCACCACCGGATCGTCCGTGCCGTTGATCATCAGCGCGGAGAGCGCCTTTTTGCCGCAACGCCAGCGCCTGCGGGCAATGTGTTCAGGCATTGCACCGATGACGGCCGTAAACCCGCGGAGCTTCTCCGGCCGTTCGCAGGCGAAGCGATGCACCATCATCGCCCCATCCGACACCCCGACGAAAAACACGGCACTGGGGTCGGCTCCACGCGCCTCGACGAGCTCATCGACGAGCGTCGCCAAGAAATCGACGTCGTTGATTCGCTCCCGTTGGGTGACATATCGCTCGACATTTCGCCCATCGTTCCAATGACCACCAACGCCCTGCGGATAGGCAACGAGGAAATCATCCGCGACGGCAAGTTGGTCGAGCTTGCCAAATTTGAGAGCGACCGTGTCGTCGTCGTCCCCGAGACCACCGTGCAACACCACGACGGCCGGACGAAGAGTTCCCGCGGGCGAGCGCCTCGGGTCGAAGATTCCGACGTCGCGAACGATCCCACCGTGTTTGAGTGTGTAGGCCTTGAGCTCGGGGTGCTCGTCGACCTCGCTCACGGGCACCGATGCCTTGCAAGCCAGGAAAACCAAGACAAGAGGAGAAAAAACCCTACCCGTCTTGGCGCAGCGGAGCACGTCACGCTCCGATCGAAGACACCAACCGTAAGATCACGTCGCCGCGGACGACATCGGCGCCCTCACTCGGCACGATCGCTTCCACGGTGGCCTGCTCCGGCAACGAATCGCCCTGGTACACCAGGCGGTTGAAGGTCTTCATGACCTCGAGCAAGCCGACGGTTTGCCCGCGCTGAATCGTATCGCCAGCCGAAATGAACGGCGAGTCGGTTGGGGATGGACGGCTGTAGAAACGCCCGCTCATCGGCGCAACGAAAGCAAGCCCGCCCGAAGCATCCCGACTGCCAGTAGCCGCGGCGGTCGCGATCGGTTGCATCGAAGCCTGCGAGAGGGATACCAGCGCAGCACCATATTCGACGGGCACGCGCAACCGGTCCCCGCCTACACGCTTGGTGACACGGCCTGAGACGCCGTCGGGAACGGTCAGCTCCCATCGCACACCCAAGATGTCGATCGTCCCGACCACCTGTCCCGCGGACACGATCTCGCCTACCGCCACCTTGGGGGTGAAAATGCCGACGAGCGGCGCGAGCAAATCGCTGGACCCTCCGTGGCCGGCACGCTCGTGCAAGACGCAAGATCGCTCGCTCACGCACGGCCTCCGTTCATGAGCACGTCGAGGTCGTGCATGGTCCAGATCCGAGGGTTCTTGATGCGGCGGTAGCCGACGCCCTGGTAGCTCATCTCGACGAGGACTTTCAGCCAGTCCCGGAGCTCGTGGAGCTGTACGATCTCGTCGGTATCCATTTGACGGGCGGCCACGTACGGATCCATGTCCGCCTCGATGCGAGCCTCCACCTCGGCCATGCGCTGCTCGATCTTCGCGCGCTCGACTGGGTCGGTGGAGCTGATCTCGAAGTCATCGTCGAGCTTGCTGTTGTAAGAAGCAATCGCCAACGTGCGCCCCTCCATGACACTGAGTCGGGAGATCGGGGTCGAAAGCTGCATGATTGGATTGTACGGCAGCCCCGCCATCGCGTAGTAGCCTGCGCCAGACGCTTTTCGCAACAGCACGGTGAACATCGGCGTCTCATTGGTGCTGTTGGTGTAGATGAGGTTCGATCCGTAGGCGAGAAGACCGTGTCGCTCCGCCTCTGCGCCGATGTCGAAGCCGCTGATGTCTTGCAGCCAAATCAGAGGAATCCCATCGCTATTGCACGCGCGACTAAACGCGCTGATCTTGGCGATGCCCTGTCGGTAGAGAATGCCAGCTGGACGCTGCTCATCGCTAGCCTCGGGATCGTCGACCAATCCCTGTCGGTTGAGCACGAAGCCCGCGTACAAACCTCCAACGCGGGCAACGCCGCAGATCATCTCGCGACCGACCGCAGGCAGGACCTCCCAGAACAGGCTCTGGTCGCACAGGCGCGCGAGAATCTCAGTTGCATCGTATGCTTGCCGATGGTCGACGGGAAGCAAGCCCGGAAGCTCGGCAGGAGAGTACGTCGGCTCCATGGGCTCCACGCCGCCGCGATAGAAGTCGGCACCCGAGCTCGGGAGTCGCGACACCTCCCGTCGCAGGCAGGCGAGCAGGGTTTCGTCGTCTGGAACGCGCTCGTCGGCGCACCCCGATTGGTGCACGTGCACCTCCGGCCCGCCGATATCGAGTGATGTAATGTGCTGGCTCTTCGCCCCCTTAATCAACGCGGCGCCGGCGATCACCATGTAGGCCTGCTCGGTCATGTACACGCGATCACTGATGATCGGCATGTAGCCACCGCCAGCGATGCAGTCGCCAAACACGCCTGCGATCTGCGGCACCCCGCCAGCGGACAGCAGGCTGTTCATCTTGAAGATGTGTCCTGCGCCCGTCGCGCCCGCGAAGCTCTTGCTCTGCTCTGGAAGGTATAGTCCGCTGCAATCGACGAGATAGAGCGTCGGCAAACGCAATCGAAGCGCAACCTCTTGGGCTCGTTCGATCTTTTCCGGTGTCTTGGGCCACCATGCGCCGGACGCCACCGTGTTGTCGTTTGCGATCACCACGCACCAACGGCCTTCGATTCGCACGAACGCGGTGACGACACCTGCGGCAGGAGACCTCAGTCCGTTGAAATCGACACCGTAGTTGACGAACGTGCCGAGCTCGAAGATGTCCGAGTCGTCGTCCTTCAGACGCTCGAGCCGCTCGCGCGTCGTCAGCTTTCCTTTTTCGTGGACGCGCTCGACGTACTTCTCGCCCCAACCCGCCTGAACCTCGAGGCGGCGCTCTGCGAGCCGGGACATCAAGGGCACGTGGCCGGCGACCGAGCGTTCGTAGGTTGCCCGATCCACGATCGCGTCACGGGGCTTCCCAATTGGAACTACCGGAACATGTGCCATCAGCCCTCCCACCCTGGTACTGCGCGCGTATCGTAGCGATTCTCTCGAAACTCTTTCGAGGCCAGGACAGCAAGATGCATTGGAATCGTGGTCGAAATGCCCTCGCAGCGCATGCTCTGCAACGCCGCGGCCAGATGATCGCAAGCGGCGTTCCGGTCCTCTCCCCAGGCAATCACCTTGCAGACCAAGCTGTCGTAATGCGGTGGAACTTCGTAGCCCGACTCGACGTGTGTATCGACACGGATGTCATCGTCTGCGGTCGCTGGGACTTCCCATCGTTCGATGACGCCAGGGCTCGGCGCAAACCCGTTCGACGGGTCTTCCGCGTTGATTCGGCACTCGATCGCGTGCCCGCGGAAGTCGATCTCGTCCTGAGAGAACCACAGTGGCTCTCCCGCCGCGATGCGAAGCTGCGCTTCTACCAAATCGATACCGGTCCGCATCTCGGTGACCGTGTGCTCTACTTGCAGACGTGCGTTCATCTCCATGAAGCGCAGCTCTCCGTCCTCGTCCAGAAGAAACTCCATGGTCCCGGCGCCGACGTAACCGATCGCTCGTGTCGCTCGAACAGCAGCTGCAAGCGTCCGTGCGCGCTCCTTTGCGCTGAGTACCAAAGCAGGTGATTCCTCGATGAGCTTCTGGTGCTTGCGTTGCACCGAGCAGTCGCGCTCTCCGAGGTGGACGACCTTGCCGTATGCGTCCGCGAGAAGTTGAATTTCGATGTGACGCCCGCCTTCGATTAATTTTTCAAGATACAGTCGGTCATCAGCGAAGCAAGCCATGGACTCTGCTTGCGCGGAGTCGTAAGCGCCTCGCAGGTCGACTGGGTCACGAACGATGCGCATTCCGCGGCCACCGCCGCCGCTCTCGGCCTTCAACAAGACCGGGAAGCGAATCGCATCGGCGACTGCCCGCGCTTGCTCGACATCCTGCAAGACCCCTTCGCTGCCTGGAATCACCTTCAGGCCCGCTGCCGCCATGGCAGCCTTCGCCGGGGTCTTGCGACCGAGCCTCTGCATCACCGCGGCAGGCGGCCCGACGAACGTCACGCCGTGCGCCTGGCACAACGATGCAAAAAGTGGATCCTCGGCGAGGAATCCCCAGCCGGGATGAAGCGCACTGCACCGCGTCTGGACCGCTGCCTGCACGATTCGCTCTCTGCTGAGGTAGCTTTCGCTCGACCTGGGGGGGCCGAGGACCACCGACTCCCGGTTGCGAAGGTAAGGGGCAGCGCGGTCTGCTTCGGAGACCCCAAAGACCGGTGTGATCCCGAGTCTGTCGCAGGTCCGAGCGATGCGCGGAGCGACCTCGCCGCGGTTCGCGATGAAAAGACGCCGAAATCGCTTCACGGGCGCGCACCTTAACACTGGGTCCGGCATCTGAACAGCGGAGGAAGCATTGCGGGTCAGTTCGTGTCAAAATGTCGCGAATATGTGCCGCTTGTTTGGGTTCAGGAGCGTGATTCAAAGCCAGGTGCACCGGTCTTTGTTGGATGCCGACAATGCCCTCGGCGCTCAGAGCAACGACCATCGCGATGGCTGGGGAGTGGCGTTCTACGTCGACGGCGCGCCTCACATCACACGGAGTCCTGCAACCGCCCTCGACGATATGCTTTTTCATCGCGTCAGCGGGATCGTTGCCTCCGAGACCGTCCTGGCGCACGTCCGCCGCGCCACCAATGGGGAGCTCTCTGTGCTGAACTGCCATCCATTTCAGTACGGGAAGTGGATCATGGCTCACAACGGCGATGTTCAGGATTTTCGCAAGCATCGGCCCGAGCTCATCCAGCGCATCGCGCCTAGGCTCCGACGTTACATCCTGGGCGAGACCGACAGCGAAGTCTTGTTCTTTCTGTTCCTCACGCACCTGTCGCAGCATGGTCCGTTGTCCGGACGCATCGGCGTGGAAGAGACTTCGATGGCCATGCAGTCCACACTCGAGCACGTACGTGAGATCTGCGATGTCGACCACGACAAGGAACCCTCGCTGCTCACGATCATCGTGACCGACGGGACGACGATGGTCGCTGCAGAAGGCGGAAAAGAGCTCTTCTGGTCTACCTACAAGACACGGTGCTCCGACCGCGATACCTGTCCGAGTCTTTCGGCAGAATGCGAGGCACCCACCGAGAGCGGGTACGTGAACCACCTCATCTTTTCGAGCGAAACCATTCAAGGCGAGAATATCTGGCTTCCTCTCAAGCCGGGCGAGATCATCGGCGTCGACTGGCGTATGAAGCTCTTGCGAACTGGTGGCTCGCGCCACTTGGCGGTGGTCAACTGAGCGCTGGCGAAAGGGGGAGCGCCCCTTTCTTCACACGGATCGATTCGACGATGGAGCAGGTGTACAAGAGCGAGCTTAATCGCCACGTCCCATTGGCGCGTCCCGGGGAGTTCTCTCCGATTCACATCGGCCCGCTGTCCGTTTGGCCTCCCGTCGTGCTCGCGCCCATGGCGGGGGTGACGAATTGGCCGTTTCGTGCGCTGTGCCGACGGTTTGGGGCGGGCCTGTACGTGAGCGAGATGGTGACGGCACGCCCGCTGGTGGAAGGTCGGGCCAAAGCCTTGATGCTCGCCGAATTTGGGGCCGACGAGTCACCCAGAAGCCTTCAGCTCTACGGCGTCGACCCGCACTACGTCGGCGAAGCCGTGAAGTGGCTGGTCGGCGAAGGACACGTCGATCACATCGACATGAACTTCGGATGTCCCGTTCCAAAAGTCACTCGAAAGGGCGGCGGTTCCGCGATTCCAGCCAAACCCCGCCTGCTCGCCAACATCGTTCGGGCCGCGGTGCGGAGCGCGAGAGAGATCCCGGTGACGATCAAATTTCGAATGGGCATCGACGACAACTTGCTCACGTATGCGGACGCTGGGCTGATCGCAGAAGACGAAGGATGTGCAGCGGTCGCATTGCACGCGCGAACTGCTGCACAGCTCTATGACGGAGCAGCATGCTGGGATGCCATCGCAAACCTGAAGCAACGGGTTCGAAAGATTCCCGTGCTCGGCAATGGGGACATCTGGGAAGCGCACGACGCGCTCCGGATGATGCGGATGACAGGATGCGATGGCGTGGTGATCGGCCGCGGCTGCCTGGGCAGACCATGGATTTTCCGCGACCTGTCCGATGTCTTCGGTGGACGCGAACCTCGAAATCCTCCGACGTTCGGTGAGGTCGTCGACGTCGCGATGGAGCACGCCACGCTCCTGAGCGAGTGGGCAGGCGAAGCCTCGGCGATGCGGATGTTCCGCAGACACAGCAGCTGGTACACAAAAGGTTTTCGGGGAAGCGCGAAGCTCCGCTCGCGTCTGATGGGGGTCACCACTCTCCACGCGCTCGATGAAGTCCTCCGTTCGGCCGACCCATCGGAGCCCTTCCCCCCTGAAGCGATGCGAGTCCCCCGCGGCAAGACCGCTGGCCGCCAGAAGGTGTCCCTCCCAGAAGGCTTCCTCGAAAACCGCCTGACCGACGACACCCCCCCCATCCACGCCGAAGCCGTCACCGGCGGATAGGAGGGGACACGCTCCACCGCCCTAACCGCAAGAGATCACTGAAGTTCCAAGCTAAAGACCGCAGCGGCCTGCTAGGCGCGTGTGAAATCCAGGGGGTGGCGTTGCGATCTTTCTCTGAAAACTGACGTGCTTTCAAAGGGTTAGGGGGGTAGAGCGTGTCCCCTGATGTCGGAACACAGAGCCAGTGTACATTGGAATCGGCAGGGTACGCCGTTCACGCAGAAGGAATACACGCGCGATCACGAGTGGACGTTCGAGGGCGGCACCGTGGTTCGCGCCTCCGCAGCGCCCCAGTTCTTGGGCAACGAAGCGCTGGTGGATCCGGAGCGGGCCTTCGTGGCGTCGCTGTCGAGCTGTCACATGTTGACGTTTCTATCATTAGCGGCGCGCGACGGCTTCGTAGTCGACGATTATCGGGACGAGGCCGTCGGGCTAATGGAACGCAACGCCGAGAAGCGAATCGCGATCACACGCGTGGTGCTGCGTCCGCAGATCACCTGGGGGAGCGAACCTCCGACTGCTGAACAACTCCAAACGCTTCACGAGAAAGCGCACAAGCATTGCTTCATCGCGAACTCGGTCACGACGAAAGTAGAAGTCGCGCCGTCGGCCTGACGGTGATGGTGAGACCCCCCGGCCGGCGACGCGAACAACGCTAACTCGTCAGCAAACCGCACCTTCGGGGATGCACTGCCAGCTGATCCAGCAGTACCCGCAGTACTCGCCGTCTCCGCAACCCGTGGCCCGGCAATCGAACTGCGAGAGGCACTCGTCGAGCTCTGGGGTCTGGGTCCATCCGCACTCCCCCCATGGCTGAACCTCGCAGACGCCGAGATCTCGGTAACAAGCGAACTCCGGCAATGCAACGCAAGGAGACGCCACGTCTTGGTTCGCACAGATCTCGCCGTTGCAACCTGTCGGGCGGCATTCGTCCGGCGGAAGGCAGGCACCCGCATTCGGCGGCAAACAGGTCCATTCCGCCTGCCCGTTGCTCGTTTGGCAGTAGTCGCATGTCCAACCGGCTTCGCAGCCGTTGGTTCGGCAATCGCCGACGGGCGGCTCGCACCAGCCGACACAGACGTCGCACTCCGGACACGCGGGATCCTGCTGGCACACATCGAGAGCGTTGCAGCGCTGCTCGTCACCGCACTGTTCGGGGCCGTAGCACTTCGGAACGCACTCACCGTTGAAGTTCCGAATCTGCGTCTCGACCGGGCAGTCGTTCCGGCACTCGCCCGCAACGCAGACGTAGCCCGGGGCACAATCGATGAGCGCGCACAAGTCCATGCACACGCCCGGCGGCGGTGGCTCCGGGATGCTCGGGTCCGCGCCGTCGGCCGGCGAACCGGCGAGTCTCTGGCAGTAATGTCCCGGCGGGCAGTCGCTGTCGTCGACGCACTCGCCGGGCTGTGTGGCCGGCAAGACTGTGCAGTGTAGCTCGAGGTCACCGAGCGGCGTCATCAGAGCCATACCTTGAAAGAGGGTTTGTTCGCCTTGGCACGCGAGTAGACCCTCGCCCTGGTAGACGTCGCCAAAAATCGGGGGATCGAGCAGCTGGAAGCTCGCCGCAAACGACTCCCCGAGACGCATCATCTGATTCGGTTTGATCTCCAGGATGCCGGTGATGCCTGGGACCTGCGGGCTTTGGCATTCTGCCTCGAAGCCATCCTGCCAGCGCGGATCGACACGACACAAGCCTTCGCCAAATCGCTCCAAGCATTGCACCAACTCATGAGTCGGCGTGAAGCCGCACTGCCCGTTTTGTTGTCGCTCACAGGTAGCCTGCTGATAACACTCGTAGACAGGACGCCACTCGCAGGTGCTGGCGATGTCCATCCCGTCTTCGACGCACAGTTGGTCGCTACATCCCGCCCGCACGCAGCGTTCCCCGGACGGCTCTTCGCAGTAACCCTCATGCCGAATGCCTACCCCGGCACAAGCGGCTTCACAGGCGTTGATGTAGTTTCGTCCGTCGCCTCCACACACCGGTTCGAACACACCTGGGCAACTGCAACGCGTGGGACCAGGCACGCACCAGAACAGATCGGGATTCGACGGGAAGTTGGAGGGGTCCAAATTGCCTTCAGCCGCACTGCCGCCCGCGGCCCATGGAGCTGGGATGCAGGCGTCACCCACGAAGCAATCGCGGGGCGAGCCGCAACGCATTGGTTCGTCGCAACGGCCCCGATGCTGGACCTCGTGCTCGCCACGGGCAGCGTCCTCGACCGAGTAGGTCGTACCGTCCGTGCCGCACACGAACCCTTCGATCGGGGCAGCGCTGTCGCCACCAGTTCCACCACAACCGGCAGCCGTCATACCGACGCCACCAGCCACGACACAAACCAACCAAAATCGACTCATTGCTGCGCTCCGCCTACGAGGAAATCCTCCCGCAAGCTTACGCAACTTTGATGCCAGCGCGGACTGCGTAAAACCACAGTAATTTCGCCGTCGGGAACGTATCGCGGTGTGCCAGCCCGTGCCAATGGGGCCGCGATCGCCCGCAAAAACGTTCAGCCTCGGCGGGCCAAGCGGCGCTGCAACCGGGCCACCCGCCGCTCGGACGCATCCTCTCCCTCAGCCAAGATCGTCCCCCCGGCGTGCTCGAGCGCTCTCGAAAGGTCCTTGCCGCGGTGCTCGTAGTGCTTCGCCAGGGCGAGTTGCACATGCGCACGCAGCTCGTCGTCGTCGGCTGCCTGCAATGCCAGTAAGAGCGCCCGTTCTTCATCATCCACGTCGCCTACACGACGGGCCATTCGCGCGTTGAGCATGCACGCCTCGACCGTACACGCCGATTGGCCGCCTCCCCGAGCTGCCGCGTCGGCAAAGGAGCGGGCGCGCCAGCGATCGCCGGTTCGCTCCGCCACCTTGGCATATGCGAGGTGGTCGAGCGGGTCATCGCCATCGTGGACCTGGTCAAAGTGCCGCACGAGCTTGCCCATGAGCGCGGCCAGCGCAATCAAGTCGTTTGCGTTGTGCTCGATGACCTTGGCGATCGGAGAGATGTCCCCGCCGTCGAGGTAATCGAAGTAGAGCTGAGGAATCAACGCACCGGAAACGTCGTCTTCACGGTACATGCCGAGCAGCTGTCGTTCGAGCTCCACGAGCCGGACCGATTTGAGACGTGTCCGCAGCACACGTCGAGCGCAATGCAACAAATCGAGGTGCGGGGGCAACACGGGCGCACGAACGCGATTCAAGACGAACCGGGACCGCAGAAGCGGCCAGTCGAACGCCTTTCCGTTGAAGGACACGACACAGGAGCTCGCCTGCACCCGCGCGCACAGCCAATGCAGCATCGGCGCCTCGCAACCCAGCTCCGGAAGAAATAGCTGCTGAATTCGCATGGACTCATCCTCGAACCAGCCGATGCCGATCAGGAACGGCACCGTGCCCGTACCGCCCGCCAGCCCCGTCGTCTCGGTGTCGAGGAACAGAGCGCGCTGGAGGTCGACGTGCTCGAGCGAGGGATCCAATGCCAGCTGTGCGAGACGTTCGGTCGACACACTGAGCGCCTCTGCAATGGGCGCACGACCGTGATGGTGATGGGGCTCGAGGTACTCGTCGATGAGGTGAAGCTCGCCGTGCTCGGTATCGCGCCGCTGACCCGGAAGCGCACCGCGAACGCTTGCAACGTCGAGCTGCCGGGGGGTCGTTTGCGCAAGACGCGCGAGACTTCGCTTGATCGACATCGAACCTCAGTGGGTTGCGCTCACGCCAACGGCATCTAACACGCCAAGCACCAGACGCTTGCGCGCAGCTTCGGGTTGGTCGTCATTCGAAGCATCCGGCCCAATGCAACCTGGGCAGCCTTCATTGCACTCACAGCTCTCGATCAACTGGCGCGCACGACGCAGCAACTCTTCACGCTCTTCAAAGAGGCGAGACGCCAACCCGATCCCTCCCGCAACCGTATCGTAGAGAAAGATCGTCGGGTCGAAGCCTGGACCTTGACCCGTGCCAGGCGGCACATCGTCTTCATTGCGACTTCCCAGTGTGCGGCCGAGGTCGCGCGGGTCGATCATCAACCCGACGACACCAACCACGTGCATCGCTTTTGAAAGACCACGCAATGCATCGACCACCACCGCTCGCGGCTCGGGTTGGCTTTGCACGAAATCCTCCGCAAACGTCAGCCAAAATGCTGTTGTGTGCTTCTGCATTTCGGGGAGGTGCACCTCGCCGTAGCCGACGTTCTCGTGCGTATGAAACTTGATCTTCTTGTAGCCGACCACCTTCTCGATGACGCTCACATCCCCGAGACCGGCCTCCAGCGGCACCTCGCCGAGATCGACGGTAGCGCTCTGATCTTGCTCCAGCACCGTGACCTTGTTGTGCGTCATCGCGGTCGTGTAGTAGTCGGGTTTCACCAGACGCACGAACGCCTTGTGATTATCGAAATCGAGCCGTTCGACCTGGTATTGTCCGCCTTCGTGCTGGTAGATCGCTTGCTCGTGCAGCATCGTGTGCGTGCTCCGCCAGTCCATCTCGGCGATGGTGCGATTTCCTTCGAGGTCGATGATCACGAAATTGTCCCAGCTTGCGCTGCGAAGCGACACACTGTTGGCGGGATAGCTGTCGGAGGCCCAATGGTAGATCGATCCGGATGCCGTGGTGGTCGGATGGACGACGCCATGGTCGGCCAAGTAGTCGAGCGCTTCGCCGAGCGCGTCGTCCGGAACGTCGCCGTATGCATCATCGGGCGCGAATGGCAGCTCGAAGGACGCGCACTTGAGGTGCTGGATGAGAATCTCGATGTTGTCGGGATCGATGCGCGCATGCTCGATCGGTGCGGAGATGAGCTGTCGGGGATGTCGTGCCATGTACTGATCGACCGGATTGCTCGACGCCACGAGCACCGCCAACGATAGATCACGCCGGCGCCCTGCCCGTCCGAACCGTTGCCAAAGACCGGCCATCGTTCCCGGATATCCGGCGCAGACGACTGCATCGAGGGCACCGATATCGATGCCGAGCTCGAGGGCATTGGTCGCGACGACGCATCGGATCTCTCCTTCTCGCAGCGCCGACTCGATGCGTCGACGGGTTTGCGGCAGATAGCCGCCCCGGTACGCATGGATGGAAGACGGGTCGACCCGGTCGCGCGCGAGCCGGTCGCGGAGGTACTTGAGCATGACCTCGACGCCGTTGCGAGAGTTTCCGAATACCAACGTCGGCACGCCAGCACGAACCAGGTCCTGGGTCAGTCGGACAGCCGTCTTGACGTAGCTCTGCCGAATGCCGAGCTCCGCGTTGACGATCGGCGGATTGTAGACGACGAGTTGCCGGGGCCCCGCCGGGGCTCCATTCTCGTCGATGAGCTCGACCGGCTGGCCGCAAATGCGCGAAGCGTGTTCGCACGGGTTTCCAATCGTAGCGGAGGCAAAAAGGAAGGTGGGCGAGGAGCCATGAAAACGAGCGATGCGGAGCAAACGGCGCATCACGTTGCTCAGGTGCGACCCGAACACTCCGCGATACGTGTGCAGCTCGTCGACTACGACGTACCTCAAATTCGCGAAGAGCCGTGCCCACCCCGTGTGGTGCGGCATGATACCGGCGTGCAGCATGTCCGGGTTGGTGAGCAAGACTCCGGCTCGCTGGCGCGCAGCTCGACGCGCATCGTTGGGGGTGTCGCCATCGTAGGTGATCGCCCCGACGCTCAGGTCAGCATCGCGCATCAACGCACGGAGTGATTCTTCTTGGTCGCGGGAGAGCGCTTTGGTCGGAAAGAGAAAGAGCGCGGTTGCGGTCGGATCGGACGCGAGCGCGTGTAAGACCGGGAGGTTGTAGCAGAGGCTCTTCCCCGAGGCGGTCGGGGTCGCGACCACCAGGTGTTTGCCTTCTACGGCAAGGTCGAACGCCCGCGATTGGTGGCTATATAGCTCGTGGATCCCTCGGTGATGCAGCGCCCGCACCACGCCCGGCGCAAGAGAGGGTGGAATCGGCGAGCCGCCCTGCTTGCGTGGGTCGATTTGATGGCTCCAAGTCACGTTCCGCCAGGTCCCACTGGACCGCCATCGCTCGAGCACCTCCACCACGCCTGCAGGCCGCACCCATGGCTCGTCCGGCCGGCGAAAAGACCGCATTTCTAGACTTGTATGCCCCCCCACTGTGCTCATGCGCAGCACTGTACGGTTGTCTAGTCGGCGCGGTCAAGAATCACCAGTCGACTTGGGCCCAGCGAGTTTCGGGCCTAGGCTGGTGATGAACGTGGGCGGGGGCGACTGCGTCGGGGCCCACACGCTACTGAGGAGGACAAGCATGAGAATCGTTCCATCGTTACTGATCGCCTTGGCACTCGTCGTTGGCATCTCAGCCAAGACGGCCAGCGCGGACACCGGGGATGCGGTGAAGGCCGGCGCTACAAAGCAAGCCGATACGGCCAAGAAGGAAGCCGACAAGGCCAAGAAGGAAACCGAGAAGGAAGCCGAGAAGGCCAAGAAGGAAGCCGACAAAGAAGCCTACAGGGCCAAGGAAAAGGCGATAGAAGCCGAGGACAAGGCCCACAAAGAGGCTACCAAGGCCACGGAAAAGGCTCAGACCGAAGCGGAAGCTCGCAAAGAGGCTGCCAAAGCCGCCGCAGAGGCTCGCAAAGCCGAGCAGAAGGCCAAGGCCGATGCGGCCAAAGCAGCTCGAACGGAGCGCTTGATTGCGCAAGAAACGAAGCGCCACGAGGCCCGGATGAAGCAGATCGAAGATCGTCGCACCTGGGTCAACGACTGGCACGAAAAGCAACTCAAGAACGTCGACGGGGCGGATGCCAGGGAGAAAGCGCGGTACGAGAAGCGACTGAACGAGCTCAAAGGCCAATAGGCCGTCAGGCTAACCGCGATCGAAGGCCCGTCTCCTCTAAGGAGGCGGGCTTCTCAGCTTTGGCCTGGGAGCGACGCGTTTGGATCGTAGGGCATCTCCTCGCCGGCTTCCATGCGCTGCTGCATCTCGTATTTCGAGGGGCAGCGGGGAATCACCTGGTTCGCAAGGAAGACGCCGTCGTCGTGGAGCTCGCCCTGAACGGTCACCTGGATCCCCATGCCGTCGCGAAACGTGTCCGGTACGACGCACTGCGGGAAGCGGACGGGCATCTCCTTGCCCTCCTGCTGCAGAACGAAGCGCCACTCGCACGGGTCTTCACGGAACTGAATCGAGCCTTGTCGCAACTCGCCTTCGACCCGCAAGCGGCGCCCCTCAAACGACACTGGGTCGCTCATCACCTCGTGCACCAGCTTCGAGTACACGAAAGGGTTGTCGCTGCCGGATAACAGCCACGCCGCCGCACCCACGAGGCCGGCAAACACGACGCCCACCTTGACGGCACCCGAAAGACCTCGCTTGTGGGCGGGCTCTGAGGATGAGATGGGGTCCTGCTCGCTGGTCATAATCGCCAGTATGGTGCCTCAAGTCGTCGCCCGCCAGGGCGCACCCAAAACGGCACGCCCCGACGCGACCTACGGCTTACGGCTGCACCTGGAATGCGATGACGAGCGCGTAAATCGCGAGCGACTCGATGAGAGCCAGGCCCAGAATCAGCGGGACGAGGATCTTACCCGAGGCGTTCGGGTTACGAGCAATGCCCTCGAGGGCTGCGGCCGCTGCGCGGCCCTGACCCATGCCGCAGCCGAATGCTGCGATGCCGATGGCGAGACCGGCGGCAAGCGCACGGCCTGCAATCGCGGTGGCCTCAGCTTCCGACATCGGCGCATCCTGCGCGAAAGCGGTCGCCGTGAGAGCGAGTGGTGCAGCAAAGCTGACAAGTCGCAGAGCCAATTTCTTCATTTTCCGGAGCCTCCTCAAGCCTCTCTTCCGAGAGGGAAACTTAGTGTTCTTCTTCGTGTTGAATCGCAAGGGTGATGTAGATCACCGAGAGCAAACAAAAGACCAAAGTCTGGACGGTGATGACCAGACAACCCATCAGGTAAAAGACGACGGGCACCGGCAAGAGCACTAGACCCATGCTGGCAAACAGGCTGACGAAGATGCCGAGTACGAGGTGGTCGGCCGTCATGTTCGCCATGAGACGAATCGCCAAGGTGATCGGGCGAACGACGTGGCTGATGATCTCGATGAAGAACATCAACGGGTTGATGAACCATGCGATCCACCAGGGGACCTTCGGCCCGAAGAAGTGCGAGAAGTACTTCACGAAGCCGTGCTCTTTCACGCCGTACACGTGAGTCACCACGAAAATCACCATGGCCATGGCGAAAGTGGTGTTCAGATTGTCGGTGGGCGGCAAGAAACCTGGAATCAGGCCGAGCGCATTCGAAAAGAAGATCACGAGCGCGCAGGCACCGACGAGGGGGAGAAAATACTTGGCGGGCTTGGGGCCCATGAGGTCAGACGACATGTTGTAGGTCGCGCCTACGATCGTCTCGATCAAGCCATAGAAGGTGAACTTGCCCTCAGGGAGGAGGTTGTCGTCGGTGTTCTTCAAGCGCCGGCTGACGTAAACACCCACGCCGATCAGGAAGAGCACGATGACGCCGTAGGCGATGACGTGCTGCGCCCCGAGATGCGAGCTGTGCTCCATGTAGCTCGGTCCGAACGTCTCGGACATCCAGTGCTGGAGGGACCCGTAAAACGGCAAGAAGCTGAACCATGATTCGCCGTGCGGCACGCCTTACCTCTTCCCTGCCGTTTGAGCGTGTCGAGCGACCTGAGCCTCTCGAACGGAGAGCTCAGCGCCGCTGTAGAGCATTCCGAGCACCAATGCACCGAGGCCCACGGAGAAACCGAGCGGGTCGACGCCCCAACGGGCGAGCAAGGCCCAACAAACCGCCAAGAGCACAACCAGCTTGGCGCCCAAGAGTCCCGCAGCGAAGCCACGGCTGATGAAGCCTGCGGCCCCCACGATGCGACTTGCCAACCAGGTGATCGCCCAGGCATCCAGAACGCCCACCACCCCGCCGGCTATGGCGCCGATCCCGACACTCACACCGCCGAGTACGAACGCGAGGCCGGTCAGCACCAGCGCCGCGACGGCGACATTGCGAGGAGTTTGCGTTTTGAGTTGATCGATCACGGGGATTCGTCTTCTTGTTCCATGACGCGCTGGGCCCGGCGGACGACCCTGTAGAGGCTTCGCGCGCCTGCGGCAAGCCCAAAGCCGAGGCCAATCCATTTGAGCCAAGGCTCAGTGCCAAGCTTGCCGTCTAACCATTCGCCTCCGAGGTAACCGAGCGCAATCGATAGGCCGAGCTCGAGGCCAATCGTCGAGAAGCTACCCAGCTGCCTGAGCTGCTCCCGCTGTTCCCGGTTGAGGAGCATCGCCAGCACATCGTTACCCTATCGTTCCAAGGATCCGCGCCCTAAAGAGCGCGCGGCGTATAGCACGGGGGTATGTAGGGTCAAGCTTGTCCGCGGACCATTTCTACCAGGGAAATCGGTCGCTTTTTGCGTCTCAAAGAGCGGCGAACGCGGCCTTGAATGCCCGGCCCGTTTTCTCTAGGGCATCCGCGCCGTGAGCGAGCGAGATGAAAGCCGCTTCGAACTGACTGCAGGGCCAGTACACACCGTTTTCAAGGAGCTTGGCATGCCAACGGGCGAAGGCCTCGCGATCGGTGTCGGCGGCTTCGTCCCAGTTTCGAACCGGCTTGCCCCGGAAGAAGGCTGTGAGCATGGAACCGACGCGCTGAACCGTGATCGGGACCCCAGCGGCGCCTGCGTGCTGCTCGAGAAGGGCTTGGACCTGATCGCCCTTGATCTCGAGGTCTTCGTAGACCCCGGGCCGGAGCAACTGCGCGATCGTCTCGAGGCCGGCGGCGACGGCGAGCGGGTTCCCGCTGAGGGTTCCCGCCTGGTACACGGGGCCGAGCGGAGCGACTTTCTCCATGATTTCACGTTTTCCGCCGTAGGCGCCGACCGGCAGACCGCCGCCGATGATCTTACCCAGGCAGGTGACATCGGGGCGAATGTCGTAGAGCCCCTGAGCCCCACCCCAGGCCACCCGGAAGCCGGTCATGACCTCGTCACAGATCAGGAGGGCTCCGTGGTTCTGGGTCTCGGTCCGAAGCGCCGCCAACCAGACGGGATCCGGCGGGATGCAGCCCATGTTGCCCGCGACGGGTTCGAAGATGACCGCAGCGATCTCGGAGCCGCGCTCGGCGAATATCTTCTCGAGCGCATAGGCGTCGTTGTAGGGGACCAGCAGCGTCGTTTCAGCGATCGCCGCGGGCACCCCGGCGCTGTCGGGTTCGCCGAGGGTAGCTAGGCCGCTCCCCCCTTTGACGAGCAAGTAGTCCGCCCCGCCGTGGTAGCCGCCGATGCACTTCACGATGAGGTCGCGGCCGGTGTAGCCGCGGGCGACGCGGATCGCGCCCATCGTGGCTTCGGTGCCACTCGAGACCAGGCGAGACATCTCCATCGAAGGAACCACGTCGCGAAGGCGTTCCGCCATCGTGATTTCCGCTTCGGTCGGCGCCCCATAGCTCGAGCCCTTCTCGGCTGCTCTTTGAATCGCGGCGACCACGTCAGGCTGCGCATGCCCGAGGATCATCGGACCCCAGGAGCCGATGTAGTCGATGTATTCGGTACCGTCGGCCCCGACGAGGATCGGCCCGTAGGCTTCCTTGATGAAGATCGGCTCGCCTCCTACGGCGCGAAAAGCGCGAACAGGTGAGTTGACGCCGCCGGGAATGACCTTGCATGCGCGGGCGAAGAGCTCTTTGGAGATCGGGTCGGACATGCGCTGCAGCGTTCCGATACATGCACAAGCTGTCAAGCCGGTATCTTTGCTGACGCAGGCAGGTCCCCCGCAGTGCTCCTCTGTATGTGGACATCTACGCGGGAGGACCGCTCCCGTCCAAGACGACCTCGATCCTCAAGTCCCGAGCGCGATGTGACGCACGCTACGGCTGCGCTTCAAACGCGCCCGCCGCTTCCAGACCCACGCCGGTGTAGAGAAAACGGCCGCACTTCTCTGGGGGGTCCAGGGGTGAAAAAGCAATCAGGACCGGCAGTCCCGACTATCATCAAGATGCTACCAACCACAAACGGAACATCGGAGGCGCCGAGCCTTCATCTTGTGCGCTCGTGTTTACAGGTAAGGACAGCATCACTGCGAGCACGCACACCACTAGGCACCTCATCACAACCTCCCGTGTCGAGCTTGGTGTGTGCACCACGCGCGCCAGGTCAGACGTCGCGTCTTTGCAAGCACTCCGCCACCGTGATGCGGGAGCTCGGCATTTGGGTGTAGCTTGATATTCGCACCCGACGACGGTTTTGCGTCGCCAGAAAGGTCGCCGTTACGGCTGCACCTCAAACGCCCCCACGTCGCACATCGTGCCGCCTGGGCGTGACTGACCCACGCTGGTCCACGGCCATGGTGTTCCCCTGGGTCTCACCGCACCCAACCAGCGGCCCCCGCGCTGGCGCTGAATAACTCTGTCGCTTCAGCTGTTGGTGGGGGGTACGTGGGCGTGCTAGCCCCTGGCCCTAAGGAAATTCCATGTCGAACGACGTCCGTGCCATCAACGAAATGGTTCAGCGCGAGAGCGCCTTCATCGATACGATTCTTCACGAAGTCCACAAGGTGGTCGTCGGCCAGGAGGTGATGATCGAGCGCATCTTGATCGGCTTGCTCACGGGTGGGCATATCCTGCTCGAAGGTGTCCCAGGCCTCGCCAAGACGCTGACCGTCAACACGCTATGCAAGACGATTGCGGCTAAATTCCAGCGCATTCAGTTTACCCCCGATCTGCTGCCAGCCGACGTCGTCGGCACCGTCATCTACAACCAGCAGCGCGGCGAGTTCACGGCAAAGAAGGGCCCGATCTTCGCGAACCTCGTGCTGGCCGACGAAATCAACCGGGCCCCGGCCAAGGTGCAGAGCGCTCTGCTCGAAGCGATGCAGGAGCTTCAGGTCACGATCGGCGACACGACGCACCCGCTCGACCAACCGTTCATGGTGATGGCGACGCAAAACCCGATCGAGCAGGAGGGGACCTATCCACTCGCCGAGGCACAGGTCGACCGCTTCATGCTCCACGTTCGGGTCGACTACCCAAGCCAAGAGGAGGAGCGGAAGATCATGGATCAGATCTCCGATCACTTGCTCCTGGGCATGGATGCCGGTGCAGGCCGGGGCGTCCAGCAGGTCACGACGACCTCGGCGCTCCTCGAAGCTCGCAAGACGATTGGGCACGTTTACATCGACCCGAAGATCAAGGACTACATCGTTCAGATCGTGACGGCGACCCGTGATCCAGCGCGCGTCGGGCTCGGTGACCTGACCGACATGATCGCGCATGGGGCCTCTCCGCGCGCATCGATCGCACTGAACGTCGCCTCACGCGCACATGCCTTCATACGGCACCGCGGGTACGTGACCCCCGAAGACATCAAGGCGATCGGTCCGGACGTCCTTCGCCATCGGATCATCCGCTCGTACGAAGCCGAAGCGGAGGAGATCACGAGCGACCAAATCGTCCGCCGCATCTTCGAAACCGTGGAAGTTCCGTAACCGAGGCCGAACGTGATCTCCCGCGAGCTCGTCAAGAAACTCAAGAAGATCGAGATCTACACGTCGAGGCTCGCCAACAACCAACTGGCGGGTAGCTACCACTCGGTCTTCAAAGGCCGAGGCATGGTGTTCAGCGAGGTTCGCCAATACCAGCCCGGTGACGATGTTCGATTCATCGATTGGAACGTCAGCGCCCGAATGAACGACGCCTACGTGAAAGTCTTCACGGAGGAGCGAGAAATGACGGTGATGCTGCTCGTCGACCTCTCGGCAAGCGAGCGCTTCGGATCCGTCGACAAGCCCAAGATCGAAACCGTCGCGGAAGTCGCAGCACTTCTGGCATTCAGCGCGATCAAGAACAATGACCGCGTGGGACTCATCCTATTCACCGACCGTATCGAGCGTTTCGTGCCCCCCAAAAAGGGTCGCTCGCACGTCATGCGTGTCGTCACGGAGATCCTCAACGCAAATCCGCAAGGGGAAGGCACCGACCTCGGGGTTGCGTTGGACCTGCTCGGCGGCATCGGCAAGCGTCGCACGGTTGCCTTCCTGATTAGTGACTTCATCGCTGACCACTACGAAAAACCACTCAAGCTGGTGTCGGCGAGACACGATCTGATCCCGATCCAGATCATCGATCCGCGAGAGGCCGAGCTGCCGGACGTCGGGCTCGCTTTGATCGAGGATTTGGAAACCGGGGAGCTCATCGAAGTCGACACCTCCGACTTGAAACTTCGTGCCAATTACGCGCGAGAGGCGAAGCGCCAACGTGCAGCTCGCGAGCACCTGTTTCGCCGATTGCAACTCGACCACGTCACGGTGAGCACCGACCGCGACTTCGTCAAACCGCTAAGCGAGTTCTTCCGACTCCGACAGCGGCGACTCACGGGCTATCGGTGAAGCCCGCGCTCCCGATCATCGTGCTGTCCTTGTGGCTCGCGCCGGCCCTCGCCTCCGCGCAGGAGCCCTCGATCGCGCTGGACGCACCACCCGAGACCACGCTGGGTGATCCCATCGATGTCATTCTGACCGTCACCGCTAACGCATCCGATGAAGCCGCAGTGCCGGAGCAGTCTTTCGAGCCCTTCGAGATCCTGGGCAAGAAAGTCAGCGTCGAACCCTCAGCGGACGGAAAGCTCAAGACGTTTACTTTCGAGCTTCAGCTCTTGTGCTTCGACGTTGGTGTGCACGAGCTAGGTCCAGTCCATGTCCGAATCACGACCGCGGCAGGCCAGCTCATCGAGATCGAATCCAACACGACGAGCATCGAGGTTCGCTCCCTCGTCGCCAACGAACCCGACCCGCAACTCAAGCCGGCCTCCAATCCGGTGGTCATCGAGCAAGACGACTACAGACTGCTCATCGTTCTCGGAGCGCTGCTCGCTCTCGGGCTTGGCGCGCTGCTCGCGTGGTTGTTCATGCGCTGGTGGCACAGACGCGATCGGCCCGAGCCCGCTCCGCCGCCGCCCCCACCCCCTTGGGAAATCGCGCTCGCCGAGCTCCACGAGCTCGAGCGCGGCCGTGCCGATGCCATATCGGAAGGCCGCACGGAGCAATGGGTCGACGCGGTGAGCGATTCGGTCCGGGCCTATCTGGGCCGCCGGTTTGGCTTTCACGGCCTCGAAAGCACGACGGACGAGATCGCGGAAGAGCTGCGGCAAGCGGAGTCGCTCGCGATCGAGCCGCACGACGTCGTTGGATTTCTCGACCAATGCGACTTGGTGAAGTTCGCAAAGGCATCCTTGGCCGATGACGCGTCTCACACACTGATCGAGGATGCGTTGACCCTCGTCGAGCGGACTCATCCAGTCTCCGTCGACCCACGTGGAGGCAAGCCGTGACTCCGGCTCAACGCCGAACCTGGGCGCTCGGCTGGCTGTTGGCCGCAGCTTTCGTCGGAATCGTCCTCAGCCTGCGGTTCCTCGAGTCGCGGTATCAGCTTCTGATCACGGACCCACAATTGCGCTTCGAACGCCCTTGGGCCGCCCTTCTCTTGCTCGCAGCGCCCATGGTGTGGTTCGGTCGAGCTTGGGTGCAGGGTCCGACCAGGCCGCGGCTTCGGTTCAGTCGCGCCGCCGCATTGCAAGGGGCAAAGGGGAGTTGGCGCAGTCGTCTCACTGATCTCCCCAGTGCGTTGCGCACCATCTCACTAGCGCTCGTCGTGGTGGCCTTAGCAGGCCCCCAAAGCATTCATGCGCGGGACACCACGGATGTGAGCGGCATCGAAATCATCCTCACGCTGGACATGTCACTGTCGATGGAGGCAGCGGACATCCGCCCTACGCGTTTCGAAGCGACCAAATCCGTGGTGCGTGACTTCATCAATCGCCGCCCGAACGATCGAATCGGTGCCGTCGTATTTGGACTCGATGCATATACCTTGCTCCCGCTGACGACCGATCGCGAGGCACTACGCACTGCAATTCGCGGCCTCAAGCTCGACCAGATCGACGGACGGGGCACCGCGATCGGCAACGCGGTTGGGGTCAGCCTCAATCGGTTGAAACGCTCTCGGGCCAAGAGCAAGGTGATCATTCTACTCACCGACGGAGAATCCAACGCCGGCAACGTGTCCCCGTCGCAGGCGGCAGACCTCGCGAAAGCGATGGGGGTCAAGATCTACCCCATCTTGATGGGCGTGTCCGACACGGCACCGGTCCAGCGAGGAATCGGTTTGTTCGGCCGCGCGATGTTCGGCACCGCCAACTACCCCGTCAACCCAGACTTGCTCGAAGAGATGGCCGACAAGACCGGCGGCAAATTCTTCTTGGTCAGCGACCGTGAGGGACTCGAGCAGAGCTTTCACCAAATCCTGGACCAGCTCGAGAAGACCGATATCGAGGACGCCGGACGGATGTACACCGAGCTCTTCCCCGCGTTCGTGGCCCCTGCTCTAATCTTCCTGCTGCTCGAGCTTTTGATCGGATTGTGGTTGAGGAGGTGGCCATGAGCTGGGCCGACCCACAGGTCCTTTGGTTGCTTGCACTTCTGCCGGCTGCCGTCGCGGCGCTTTGGTGGAAGGCGGCCAGGCGTCAGCGCGCAACGGAGATCTTCGGCAAGAAGGCTACGGTAGAGCACCTGATCGCGGGTCGCTCGAAATGGTGGCGTCTGGCGCGGGCGGCGTTCTTGATCATGGGAACGGCCCTACTGATCGTCGCATTCGCGGGACCGCAATATGGAAGCCGGACACGCGTGCTCCGCAAGCGCGGCATCGACATCGTGATCGCGCTCGATTTCTCGAAGAGCATGCTCGCCCAGGATGTTCACCCGAGCCGCATCAAACGCGCCAAGGCAGAGCTCGAGCGCTTGTTGAGCGACCTCGACGGAGATCGAGTCGGTCTCGTCGCGTTCGCCGGGGATGCCATGGCGTTCCCAATGACCGTCGACTATTCCGCGGTGCGACTGTTCCTACGTGACATCAGTCCGACGGACATGCCGGTTGGAGGGACGGCGATCGGCAAAGCGCTCATCGCGTCGGAGAGACTGATCGAGAGCTCCAATGAAAGCCTGGGGGACGACAACGGCCCCGACAGGCGGTCCAAGGTGGTCATCCTGCTAACCGACGGCGAAGACCACGAGGGGGATCCGCTTGCTGCTGCGAAGGAGCTGCGCGCGGCTGGGATCAAGGTCTACACCGTCGGGATCGGCGCGGGGAGCGGTGAGCCGATTCCGAGCTACACTGCCGACGGCACGCTCGTCGGACACATGAAGGATGCGGACGGTCATTTGGTCATGACCTCGTTGAGCCCGAAGAACGAAAACATCCTGAAGGAAATCGCGTCTATCACTGGGGGGCAGTACGTGAGAGCGGAAGAAGGCACGGTGGGAATGAGCCAGATTCGGGCGGAGCTTGCGAAGCTACAGGCTTCGGAGCGAAAGGCCAGGCGCGTCACGGTCCACGAGAATCGCTTCGCGCTGGCGTTGCTGCCCGGATTCCTATTGCTCCTCCTCGAGGCGATTCTGCCCGAGGCGTGGATCGTGCGACGGCGAAGGAGGCGGGCATGAAACTCATCGCCGCGTCTTTTTTCTGTCTTACAGCGCTTGCTTTGCCCGCCAGCGCTGCCGCTTGGAGCCCGCTTCGAGGCGAGAACGCAAACGCGAAGAAGGGCAACGAGCTGATGGCTGAAGGCCAATACGGCCCCGCTCTGCAGGCGTACGACGAGGCGGCGCGCGAGTTGCCTGACGCACGCGGCGTGCAGCTCAATCGAGGCCTTGCTCTGCTCGCCCAGGATCTCGACGAGCAGGCAAAGGAAGCCTTTCTCGCTGCCGCGGATCCCTCCGCATCGCCGAGCACACGGGCAGCGGCGTACTATGACCTCGGGGTCGCGTACGCCCGAGAGGGGAACTCGATTTCCGAGAAGGAAGAGTACGAGCAGGCGTCCGCCCAATTCCGCGAAGCCGCCGACGCGTTCAAACGGGCTCTGCGCGTGCAGCCTGGAAATCGCGACGCCGCGTGGAATCTCGAATACGCGATGAAACGGATCCGAGAAGAGGAAGAGAAACAGCAGCAGCAAGATCAAGAGCAGAACCAGGACAAGCAGAACCAGGACGAGCAGAACCAGGACAAGCAGAACCAGGACGAGCAGAACCAGGACAAGCAGAACCAGGACAAGCAGAACCAGGACGAGCAGAACCAGGACGAGCAGAACCAGGACAAGCAGAACCAGGACAAGCAGAACCAGGACAAGCAGGAGCAGAACAAGCAGGAGCAGAACAAGCAGGAGCAGAACAAGCAGGAGCAGAACAAGCAGGAGCAGAACAAGCAGGAGCAGCCGATGCCACAGGACGACGTGCAACGGTTTCTCGATGCGTTGGAGCAAAACGAACAGAATCTCCCATTGCAGCGGGCGCGCCGTCGGAGCGCGGGGCGGCCGCCACCGGAGAAGGACTGGTGATTCGACTCCTGACGCTCGCGTTTCTTGCGTTGGCCGTCCTCCCACTGAACGCAGTCGCCGCGGCCGAGCCGGAGGTGACGGTGACGTTGGATGCCTCGCCGACCGAGGCCAAGGTTGGCGAGACGATACAACTGCAGGTGAGCGTCCAGGCGCGTGGGGGGCGCATCCAAGATTTAGAGCTCAGCGACCTCAAAAAGTATCCGGAGCTAGAGATCATCTCGCATCAGACCATGCGCCCGATGCAGTTCAGCTTTGGTTTTGGCTCCGGTGTTCAGATGGAGTCGAGCCTCACCGACGTGTATGTCCTGCAGCCTCTGGCAGCCGGCACCTATGAGTTCATGCCGGCAGTGGCCAGAGTCGATGGCAAGCCATACCGCAGCGCCCCACTGACTTTGACTGTCCAACCCAGCGCGAGCGGGGCGATGGGTAGCGCCGCCCCCGTAGTTGGGCCGGCCCCGACCATGGGTTCGGAGCTGTCGGGTGCGACGTACGACGCGCAGGCGTTCCTCCGAACCGTAGTGGAGCCGGACGAGGTTTATCTTGGGCAACAAGTCGACGTCACGGTGTACCTCTACACGCGACTTCGGCTCGCGCCGCAGTCGGTGATTCCGAGCAAACCCTCGATGGATGGGTTCTGGGTTCACGAAGATCCGATCACCAATCTCCAATTCCAGAACGTTTCCGTGAATGGGCAACAGTACCGTGCCTACGTACTGCAGCGTTCGGCAGCATTCCCCCAACGCCCCGGCAAGCTCACGATCGGCGCGCCGAAGGTGACATTCGATGCGGGAAGTGGAAGTTTCTTCGACGCTCCGCAGCGCGTGGAGCGTACTGGTGTACCGGTCACGGTGAAGGTCAAGCCGCTCCCGCAACCGGGCGCGGCGGGAGCCGTCGTCGGTCGGTATACGGTCAATGCTTGGCTCGATCGCACGACAGCAGACACGGGTGACGCGGTGACCCTTCGTGTGGATGCGACAGGCTTAGGTAACGTGCAAGATCTTCGGATCGATCTTCCGCCCATACCCGGAGTGCGAGCGCTCCAACCAGCGATCCGAGATGAACAACAGTTCCAGGGTGGCAAGCTCTCTGGCACCCGATCATGGGAGTGGATCTTGATCGCAGAGGCTCCAGGTCAGCATGCTGTGCCGCCGATCTCCGTTCGCTTCTTTGACCCCGAAACCGAAGAATATGGAGTCGCGACCACGCCGGCACTCGCTTTCACGTCGATCGGCTCCATGAAACCATCGCCAACCGCGATCGAACCGGTCGACCGGGGACCTGCGCCTGGCGCGGCGAGCTTCGGGCCGATTCGGATGTACAGTGCGCTGACGCGAGGGGAAATCCCGCTGCGTGCCCGCCCTTGGTTTCCTTGGCTCCTCGCATTTCCACCCGTTTTGTTCGTCCTCGTCTTGCTCGGTGCGGCTGTTGCGCGACGTCGTGAGCGGTACGACGCCACTGCCGGTGCCGTTCAGCGCAAGCTCCTTCGAAGCGCAGACCAAGCGCTTCACGCGGATGATCCGAGGCGCTTCTACGACCAAATCGTGGCGTCGATCATACACGCCCTGGACTCTCGACTCGGCGAACCCGTTGGCGGGCTTCCACACGCAGAGCTTCGGACGCGCCTCGACGCACAGCAATTTGACGAGGACCTAGTGCGCCGAGTGATCAATGAGCTCGATGGCGCCGACTTTGCACGCTTCGCGGCCTCAGGGGTGAGTCAGGACGAGATGGAGCGCTGTCTAAAGCGAACCGTGGCAATCGTCGAACGCGTACAACGCTCGCGAGGAAAAGCATGATGCGAACTCTGTACGTCGCTCTAGCACTTCTGATCACGACCGCAGGCGCATCCGCCCAAGAGCTCGCACAGACATCGGGAGGCGTGCCGCTCACCCAGATCTTCGAGGCTGCGAACGTCGCTGCGTCGCGTGGCGACTACGCAGCCGCCATTGACAACTATCGAAAGCTCACTGAAGCAGGTATCCGCGACCCTGACGTGTATTTCAACTTGGCAACCTCGTTCGCGCAGTCCGGCGACTACCCTCGGGCCATCCTCAACTACGAACGGACTCTCACACTGCGTCCCACCGACAGCAAGGCTTCGGACAATCTGCACGACGCAGAAAAAGCGCTCGAGGAACGGCGAGCCGAGGCCGAGGGAGAGGCGATGATACAACGGAGCAGCTCCATCAGCGATGCGGTGTACGGCGGCTTGTCGGAGGATGCGCTTGGATTGGGATTGCTCGCCGCCAATCTGATGCTCTTTCTCGGCCTTGCGTGGGCCGCGGTCGGACACCGAAGACACCGGTGGTTCTACCCGCTGCTGACGGCGTCCGGTGTCGTTCTGTTGTTCTGCGCACTTGGGCTCGGCTCGAAGGCGGGTTTGCTCCGAGACGGCCCCCGCGCGGTGGCGCTGGCCGATCACGTGATCCTTCGCGAAGGGCCCGACCCCCGAGCTCAGGTTCGTGGCGAAGCAAGGGGAGGCGACAGAGGTGAGGTCGTCGGGCGCGATCGCGATTTCGTGAAATTGCGGCTGGTTAGCGGGCTCGAGGGATGGACGCCGGACTCTTCAGTCGGGCTCATCGACCTGGGCCACGGTGTCCATTGACAACGCAACTCAACGGAACGAGGATGCGACGCGGTTCACGCACCCAGGAGCAATGAAACGATGACGACCAATGCTGCGACGAAGATCTTGGTCGCCGACGATGATCTCGAGATCTTGGCACTGGTTGCGCGGCACCTGAGCTCGCTACCGGCAGAGATTGTCGAGGCCTCCGACGGTGAAGAAGCGCTTCGCCTCGCACGGCGCGAAAAGCCCACGCTCGTCGTGCTCGACGTGATGATGCCGGGGATGAGCGGTTGGGAAGTCTGCCGCGCAATCCGCGAAGATGCATCGTTGGGAGGCACGGGCGTGATCATGCTGACGGGCATCGGAGAACGCCTCAACGAGATGACATCGCCACTCTATGGCGCGGATGGATACCTCGACAAGCCATTCGAGCTCGATGACCTGACGGACAAAGTTCGCCAGGTTCTTGCCGGCCTTGCCAACACCTGAGATTTCGCCTCGTTGCCGCTGATGCGGTATATGCTACGCGGCTGACGATGTCTGTGAAACGTGCCCTCATCATCGTGCTCGCTTTCACCGTGGCGAGTTGCTCGAAGAAGACTGAAGAAGCGCCGGCGTCCGAAGCCGAGTGGCCCAAGAATGGGCTGAGCGAGGCGCAGGCGAACGAGGTGCTTGCCAAGGTGGGCGATCGAACGATCACGGTAGGAGAGTTTGCCGACCGTCTTGCATCTCAGTCTCCGTACCTCCGTGCACGATTTGAGAGTCCCGAGCGCCGCAAGGAGTTCCTCGACAATCTCGTTCGCTTCGAGCTCCTCGTGTATGAAGCCAAGCGGCGCGGCTACGCCGACAAGCCGGAGATTTTGCGGGCGCGTCGCAACGCAATGATTCAGCAACTCGTGAAGAAAGAAGTCGACGAGCCCCTCAAGGAGTCGGAGATCACGGACGAAGAGGTCAAGGCGGTGTACGATGGTAACCCAGAGGAGTTCGATCGCCCCGCGGAGGTCCGCGCGAGTCACATCTTCGTCGAGGACCGAGCGCTGGCAGCCAAAATTCTTGCGGAAGCCAAGCAGACGGACCTGGCCGGCTTTCGCAAGTTGGCCCGCGAGCAATCCGAGGACCAGAACACGAAGAACGACGGCGGCGACTTGCAATTCTTCCGGGCAGATGCAGAGGGTGGACCTCCCGCAGCGGTTCGAGACGCCGCGTTTTCTCTCAAGAAGGTCGGCGAGGTGTATCCCGATCTCATCGAGGAGGGTGGTGGCTACCACATCGTCATGTTGACCGGGAAGCGCGCCGCGCTGAAGCGCACGTACGAACAAGCCAAGCGTGCGATTCGCCACAAGCTCACCCGCGAGAAGAAAGATGCGGCCATGGCCGCGCTAACCGAGCGACTTCGCAAGGAGATCGAGGTCCAGGTCGACTACGATGCACTGAAGAGTATCGAGTTCGACGTCCCGGAGTTGCCGAAATCAAAATGACAGCTCGCCTCGTCGTCACCGCGGTCATCGCCATGCTCGCCACCGCCACCGCGAGGGCCGATGTGGTCGAACGGGTGGTCGCTACGGTGAACAACGAAGCGATCTTTCTCAGTGACCTTCGACAGCGCGCTGCGCCCTTCCTGCCGAAAGTTGCGGAGGCATCGACCGAATCCGAGCGAATCTCCCGCTTGAAGGAGCTATACGACGAGTTGCTCAATTTCCTCATCGACGAGCAACTAATTCGCCAGCTCGCAAAGACGAGCGGTATCCGGGTGACCGACGCAGACATCGACGCTGCAATCGAAAACCTTCGGATGCAGAACAACCTGACGGAAGCGCAGTTCAAGCAGGCTCTCGATGCGCAAGGCTTCACCGAGTCCCAATACCGGCAGGATCTCAAGAGACAACTGATCCGCTTCAAAGTCATGAACGAGCGAGTACGATCGCGCGTCAATGTGACGGAGGAAGAGGTTCGGTCGCGCTACGAGCAGCGCGCGAGGGGTGAAGGGAACGATGTTCGGTTCCATGTGGCGCACTTGGTAATTCCGTTGGAGAGTGACGCATCGGCGACCCGGATTGCCACCGTACGCCGGGAGGCTCAGCTCATCCGCAGCGGACTGACCCCGGAAAACTTCAACGCGCGGGCCGACGAGCTAGGCGGCGGTGATTTGGGTTGGCTCTCCCAGAGCGATCTACCCGAAGAGCTGGCGCGCGCGCTCTCCTCCCTCAACCCGGGTGAGATCAGCGAGCCCGTGCGAGGAAACGCTGGCTTTCATATCTTCTTTCTCGAGGATCGCCAGGTTTCCGCGGGCTTCCCTTCGTACGAGGAGATGAGGCAGGAGCTGTATCGAGAGATGCTGGATGCTGCGATGCTGCGTCAGGAGAAGATTTTCCTCGACGAAATCCGACGAAAAGCGGTCGTCAACCGTATGTTGTAGGTCCATTCGAAGGTCGAGTGGGGGTTTCAGTGATTGGCAGCGCGCGCACGTAGCGCTCCAAGCCCTTGACGATCCGCAAGCCCATGAGACGAACGACCGGACGTAGAAGCGGTGCTGCGTAGCGCATGAAGCTCCGCGATTCGTACGCGACTCGCCACGTGAGTCGAGTGCGACCGCCGTCCAACGGTTCGAGCTCGTAGTGCTCACCGAGCGAGGCCACTGCGGGCCTGTTGGTTCCTGCAAAGTAGAAGGCCATGCGGTAGGGAGGCTCCCAAACAAAGAAATTTTCGTGGGCGGTGAGCCCTCCGATGATGTCGACGTCGCGCGTCGTGCCAACTTGGAATGGCCTGGGGCTCGTCCAAGTCACCTTCTTGATCGCGCCCGCCCATACCGGCCACGAGTCGGGATCCTCGAACACCCTGAAAACTCGTTCGGGGGTCGCATCGAGAATTGCCTCGAATCGAAAGCTATCCTCGAGCCGATCGAAGTCATCCATGGTCAGCGGCCTGCAATGCTCCATCGCCCGAGAGTGCCACCGCATGTGGAGCGAGTCGAGACTCCACGCTCATTGCTGCTAGGCTTGGGCGCGATGAGCGGCGAAGTCAGAATCGAGCAAGACGGGCCGGTCGCGCGTTTGGTGTTCGACCATGCGCAGCGTCGAAACGCAATCACGGTCGACATGTGGGCGGCGATCCCCGGCGCGGCGCGGACACTGCAAGCAGACCCAACCGTTCGTGTGGTCGTCATGCGAGGGGCGGGCTCCGAAGCCTTCGTGTCCGGCGCCGACATCTCGGAGTTCGAGCGCACGCGAACCGGAGACGCGGGACGAGAATACGACGCCCTGACCTCGCGCGCCTTCGCAGCCCTGCAAGGGCTCGAAAAGCCTCTACTCGCATCGATCCACGGGTTCTGCATCGGGGGCGGCGCCGCAATTGCACTGACGGCTGATCTTCGTTACGCCTCGGACGACGCTCGCTTTGCCGTGCCCCCGGCCCGTCTCGGCCTGGGCTACCACACAGCCGGGATTCGAACCCTAATCCGCACCGTTGGTTTTTCCGAGACCGCGGGCTTGTTGTTCATCGCACGGAGCATCAACGCGCTGGAGGCCCGCCGCATCGGACTGGTCAACGAAGTCTTCGACAAGGAGCTGTTGGACGAGCACGTCGATCAAATCGCGCACACGATCGCAGACAACGCGCCTCTCACGATTCGCAGCGCCAAGATCAGCCTACAAGAGCTATCCAAGCTCGAAGCGGATCGCGACACCGGGCGCATCGCGGAGTCGATCGAGCAATGCTACCAGAGTGAAGACTTCACCGAAGGCGTGAGGGCATTCCTGGAAAAACGGAAGCCGCGATTCACCGGCAGGTAGCACTGCCACCAATATCCCCTCCTCGAATCCCGAATCGCAGGTTTCGAGGCTCGAACCTCCAGGCCCGTGCCCAGCCCTCGGGCCACCTGCGCAACCGCTGGCGCTGACGCCGCCGCTGACCTACAAGTCGAATGAGGAGCAACGCCATGCTGAGCAAGCAATCCACCGGCCTTCTCGCGTTCTGGCGAGATTACGATCGCAAGACATACGTCAAGGCAGCCGTCCTGGCGGACCGACTGGGATACGATTCGTTCTGGCTACCGGAAGTATGGGGTTACGAGGTCTTTTCACTGCTGACCGAGATTGCCCTCAAGACCAAGCGAATCAAGCTCGGGACGGGCATCATCAACGTGTTCAGCCGCTCGCCGGCTCTGATCGCGATGCAGGCAGCAACCCTCGACGAGATCAGTGGCGGACGTCTGATCCTCGGCATTGGTACGAGCGGCAAGAATGTCATCGAGGGGCTTCACGGCCGCGACTTCGACAAGCCGCTAACGCAGACTCGCGATGTGATCCGTGTCGTGCGAACCTTGCTCGACGGCCGCCCGCTCAGCGAAGCCGGCGCGGAACTTCGACAATACCGGCCATTCACCCTCGATTTCAAACCCACGAGGCGACGCATTCCAATCTACGTCGCAGCGCTGAAGCAGAAATCGATCACGAGCATCGGCGAAATGGCCGATGGGTGGATGCCGGTCTTCTGGCCCTACAACCATCTCGCAGACGGTCGCGAATGGATCGCATCCGGCGCGGCGAAGGCAGGTCGCAATCCGAGTGAGATCGCAACCGCACCGTTCACGACCGTCATACCTATCCCGGGCAAGGCGGCTTCATCCAAAGCGCGGGAGATCATCTCGTTTTACATCGGCGGCATGGGCGACTACTACAAGCAGCTCCTCAGCGGCTTTGGTTACGCGGACGAGTGCAACGAGATCGAACGTCTCTACAGCGACAAGGCCACTCGTAAGATGGCGCCCGAAGCTGTCACGGACGATATGATCGAAGCATTGACCATTGCGGGGGATCCGCTCTACTGCCGGCGCGAGATCGCGCGTCGGCGGCAGCTCGGCATGGAGCAACCCATCATCAACCTTCCGCCTGGCATGCCTTGGCCGGGAGTCGCGGCTTTCATTACAGCGTTGGCGCGAGCGTAACGTTTCGACTGATCAGGTGTCACGCAATTCCCCCATTCTGGGCCGCTCAGTGAACAATTACGTATGCAACGCGAACAATTACGTATGGATCATCGGATCAAAACACCGTAAGCATGAGGAATAGGGGCTAAGCAGACAGAGATCCAAATCGTGCGCTAAGCCACCGCTCATCCTTCGGGTTGAGTTCGACGCGGCCGGTCGGAAACGGGCTGACCGGCCGCGTCCTTTTTTAATGTGGCATTCGGTCGACTATTTCGCGCCCGGGGGGTTGGTCATGATCGCGATCAGCTCAGCCTGCGAGTTGACGCCGGCCTTTCGGAAGATGGTGCCGAGTTGGGTGGTCACGGTTCGCAAGGAAGCGCCGCGCTGCTCTGCGATCTCCTTTGCCGTGAGACCCTGTAACACGGCGTCGATGATTTCCTGCTCCGCCGACGTTGTAGCCTCCGGATAGTGCAGCTGCGGAAGCGGCACGCTCAAGACGAGGATGTCTTCCCCGCCCACGCGCATTCGGCTGACCCTTGGTCCATCCTCCGATTCACCGTCCGACTCCGGAGCGCGCTCCTCATTCGGATCATCACCACCATTGGAATCAGACTGAATCGTCACCGTTTGGAGGCTATCCTTCACTCGGGCAAGGGGTCAAGCGCGGAAGACCCTCATCAGCGAGGCGATCCCGTCGCTTCCCTGCCCGGCCCACCCTAAATCGACGCTTCAAAGGCCCATCTGCTTGGCGATGATGACCTTCATGATCTCGTTGGTCCCCGCATAGATCCGTTGAACACGGGCGTCCATGTACGCGCGACTGATCGGATACTCGAGCATGTAGCCGTAGCCGCCATAGAGCTGCAGGCACGCATCGACCACGCGCCCTTGCATCTCGCTCTGCCACAGCTTGGCCATCGAGCACTCTTTGACCAGGTACTTCCCGGAGACGTGCTGCGCGATCAGAGTGTCGAGAAATGCGCGACCGACCTCGATTTCGGTCGCGCATTGCGCAAGCGTGAATTGCGTGTTCTGGAACTTCGAAATCGTCCGCCCAAACGCCTTCCGCTCCTGCGTGTATGCGACTGCGTCTTCGAGCACCTTCTCCGCGCTGGCCTGCGACATGATGGCCACGCACAGCCGCTCCTGTTGAAGCTTCTGCATCAGCATCATGAATCCGGCACCCTCTTGGCCGAGCAGATTCCCGGCGGGCACCCGACAGTCGTCAAAAGCGAGCTCAGCGGTGTCCTGGCTGTCCATGCCCATCTTCTCCAGCCTGCGGCTCTTGATGAAGCCGGGCGAGTCCGCCTCGATGACGAAGAGTGACAAGCTCCGGTGGGGATCCTCGGAGTTCTCCGTTCGCGCCGCAACCACAGCGAGGTCGCACGACATGCCGTTGGAGATGAACGTCTTGGCACCGTTGATCACGTAATGGTCCCCGTCACGCTTGGCGGTCGTTGCGATGCCCGCCAAGTCGGATCCGGTCCCTGGCTCTGTCATCGCCAGCGCGGTGATGGTCTCGCCGCTCGCACACCCGGGCAGCCACTTCGCCTTCTGCTCCGAGTCACCAAATGAATGGATGTATGGAACGATGATGTCGGAATGCAGGCTCGCCGCCCACCCCGACTCATAAGCGCGACACAGCTCCTCCATCACGATCACCGAATGGAGGAAGTCACCCCCGGCGCCGCCGTACTCCTCTTCCATCCAAGGGCAGAGAAACCCCGACTGACCCGCCTCGAGCCACACCTCGCGATCCACGACCCCCTGCTTGCGCCATTTCGGCTGTTGGGGAACTACCCGGGTTTCCACGAATTGCCGAAAGTTTCGGCGAAAGATATCGTGTTCCTCTGAAAATAGGCTTCGCAGCATCGATCTCCCCTGACTGAATGGCCATTCATTTACCCGACCGCGAGGCCTCTGGCAAGATCGTACCCTCGCTGCGCGCTTGCTCAACGGTGCTGGCGTACCTATGGTCCCGCGCGATGCGCCGTCGACCGGCTCGCTTTTCCATGCTGCTGGCCTTGTTTGCGGCTATTCCCGCCACCGCGTTAGCGAGCGGTGACGAGCATGCGATGAGCTACGACATCTGGCTGATCCTCGCCGGGATGCTCCTTGCTGCAAAGCTCGGCGGCGAGATCACAGTGCGTTTGAATCAGCCCCCGGTGCTCGGTGAGCTCTGCGTCGGCATCATCCTGGGCAATCTGTCTCTAGTCGGCATCCATCTCTTCGATGGCGCCGCTGAGCTCGTGCCGATCGAATTTCTCGCCGAGTTTGGGGTCGTGCTCCTGCTCTTCGAGGTCGGCCTGGAGTCGACGCTCACCGAGATGCGCGCGGTGGCGCCGACCTCGGGCCTGGTCGCGATCATCGGCGTCATCGCCCCTATGGTGATGGGTTATGGAGTCAGCCTTTGGTTGCTGCCGGACCAGTCCTTCTCACTGCACCTTTTCATCGGGGCGACCCTGTGCGCGACGAGTGTTGGTATCACCGCACGCGTCTTGAAAGATCTCGATGCAATGGCCCGCCCGGAGACTCGCGTCATTCTCGGTGCCGCAGTGATTGACGATGTACTTGGCCTCATCGTACTGGCTGTAGTCGCGAGCATCGCAGAGTTTGGTTCTGTCCCAGGAGTGAAGGACCTCGCTGTCATCATCGGCCTGGCGGGAGGGTTCCTCGTTGGCGCGCTCCTACTGGGCGCTTACGTCATGCCGGGAGTCTTTCGCATCGCTTCGAAGCTTCGCACGCCGGATGTGCTGGCAGCGGTGGCCATTGGCCTCTGCCTGCTCCTCGCCGGAGCGTCGGGCGCGGCTGGCCTCGCGCCTATCGTTGGCGCATTCGCTGCCGGCCTCATTCTGGACGAGGTTCACGTGAAACCATTCGGCCGCAAGTCGGCACACGATCTCACCGAAATCATCGGCCCCATCGTGGCCGTCATGGCGCCGATATTCTTCGTGCGAACCGGCATGATGGTTCAGCTCGGCGGAATCGGGGCCGAGCCGCTCCTACTTGCCGCTGCGCTGACCGTCGTGGCCATCGCCGGTAAGCTCATCGCGGGGTTGGGTGTTCGAGGTGGAACCGCCGACCGGTTCACCGTCGGCATTGGAATGGTCCCACGCGGCGAAGTGGGGCTGATCTTCGCCAACGTGGGTGCGGGCATAGAGCTCGAAGGGCACCCGCTCATTTCGACGGGCGTGTACGCAGCCATAGTTCTCATGGTGATGGCCAGCACGGTCGTGACACCACCATGGCTGGCGTACCGCATCCGACGAGTGACTCCCAAGCAAACCGATGTCGCTTGAGGCGGCACTGCAGAGCGCAAACGCGTCGATTCGTGACCTGGTCGCTGCGCTCGGATCCGACGATCGTATCGACGTCGCATCGGTCCCAGTGGGCGCGCTCGATTGGGCGATCGCGGAGGCCGCTAGCGCTCATCCGCAGCGGCGATTCGTGGTCATCACCGCAGACCTCGACGAAGCCTACCGTCATGAGTCGAACCTTCGCTTTCTCCTCCCGGGTGGTGACCGCAATGTCCTGCTCTTCACCGCCGCCGATACGAGCCCGCTCCTGGACGTGGTGCCGGACCGGCGCGCGGAGATGCAGCGCATGGCCGTGTTGGCGCAACTGGCCGAGCAGCAGCCTTGGCGCGTGCTCATCGTGCCTGGGTCTGCCCTGCTACGCCGCATACCCCCTCTGAGTCACGTGAAGTCTGGGCTGCTGTCGATGGAGCTCGGTGAGCAGCTCGAACGGGACGCTTTGGTCGAGCACCTTTCGGAGCTCGGTTATCTACGCGTTCCTTTGGTCGAGGATCGCGGCACGTTTTCCGTTCGGGGCTCGCTCATCGACGTCTATGGAACCGATGCGACGCTCCCCTGCCGAATCGAGCTCGATGACGATCTGATCGTCCGGATCCGCCGGTTCAGCCCCGATGATCAGAAGACCAGCGACGAGATCGACGCAGTACAACTCGCCGCAGCTCGTGAGGTTCCCGATACGCCCGCTGCCGTTGCCCGGGCGAAGACGGTCGTCCGTGAGCTCTGCGACGGGATGAACATGCCAACATTGCAAACCCGTGAGCTGATCACCGAGCTCGACCGCGGCTCTGGCGCGCTCCTCTCGAATGCGTTGCTGCCGGCGTACTTCGAGGACCTCGACACGCTATTCGACTACATCCCGCGAGATGCGCGCATCGTATTGGCCGACCCTGTCGCCATCGCCGCATCCGTTCGCACCGAGGAACGCCAAGCGATCGAAGAGCACACCGCGCGCCAAGACCGTCCGACGCTCCCACTCTCCCGATACTACATCACCGAAGACGACCTCGCCTCACGACTGCGAGAGTACTCGCCTGCCGTCGCACATCGTTTGGCCGTGCACGGCGCTGCCGGCGAGGACGAAGGACCGATTGTCGCCGCATTCGCGCCGCATGAGCAAGAGCTGCTACGCGTCGATGCGTCGGACCAGCAGGCGCTGATCTTCGAGCTCCGCTCTCAGAAGATGCACGGCGCCCGCGGTCTGCAAGCACTCGCGGATCGGCTGCAGGACTGGACCGACCAAGGGCTGCGCGTCTCACTGGTCGGAAGGACGCAACACCAGGCAGACCGCTTGGTCGACCTCCTCCATAGCTACGGCGTGGCCCAGCGCATTCTGGACGAGGTGCAACTCGGAGAGCTTCGGGATGGGTTCACCTTATGGAGCGAAGGGGTCGCGTATGTCACCGAAGAGGAGATTTTCGGCTCCCGCGTCCGGCAAAGGCGCAGCAAGCGCCAGACGCGCCGACAGCAACAGCGTTTCCTCGAGGATCTCCGCGAGCTGAGTCCGGGTGACTTCGTCGTCCATGCCGATCATGGAGTCGGCAAGTACTTGGGCCTCAAGCACAAGGAGCTGAGCCTCACCGCGATGGACCGGCTTCACGGTCGCACCCCTCAAACGGTCGAGGTCATGGTCGTCGAGTACGCGGGCGGCGACAAGCTGTTCCTTCCGGTGACGCGTCTCGGGGTGATTCAGAAGTTCAAAGGCGGTGAAGGGCATCAGCCGAAGCTCGACCGGCTCGGCGGCACGACCTTTGCCACGAAGAAGGGTCGGGTCGAGAAGGCGGTTCAGCAGATGGCTGAAGAGCTCCTCAAGCTCTATGCCGAGCGCACAGCCGTACACCGCGAGCCGATCGAATCCGCAGGCACGGAATACGCGGAATTCGAAGCGACCTTCCCGTTCGAGGAGACCAGAGACCAGGAGAAGGCGATCGAGGACGTGATGGCAGACCTCGAGGAGCCTCAGCCAACCGACCGCCTGGTCTGCGGGGACGTGGGGTTCGGCAAGACCGAGGTTGCTCTTCGTGCGGCGTTTCGCGTTGCGATGAGCGGGAGACAGGTTGCGGTCTTGTGTCCGACCACGGTCTTGGCGCAGCAACACTACCGAACGTTCTCCGCACGCTTGGAGGGGTACCCGCTCCGCGTCGAAGTCTTGTCGCGATTCGTTCCGCGTACGAAACAGACGGAGGTCCTGAGCGCCCTGAAAGATGGCACCGCGGACGTGGTGATTGGCACCCACCGAATCCTCTCGAAGGACGTCCATTTTGCGAAGCTCGGACTCTTGGTGGTCGACGAAGAGCAACGTTTTGGAGTGACCCACAAGGAGCGTATCAAGAAGCTTCGTACCAGCGTGGACGTGATCACTCTCAGCGCTACGCCAATCCCGCGCACTCTGCAGCTTGCGGTGGGCGGCATGCGCAACCTTTCCCTGATCACCACCGCGCCACAGGATCGGCGCGCGGTGCGCACCTTCGTGTGCCGTTGGGACGACTATTTGATCAAAGAAGCGATCGAGCGGGAGCTGAGCCGCGGTGGACAGGTGTTTTTCGTCTACAACCGCATCGAAGGCCTCTACGAACGCGCTCAACGTCTGCAGGACATCGTCCCGAATGCCAGGATCGCCGTCGCGCACGGCCAGATGAAACCCGCGCTGCTCGACCGAACGATGACGGACTTCGTCGAGGGAGCCTACGACGTGCTCTGCGCGACGGCGATCGTCGAAAGCGGGCTCGACATCCCGCGCGCCAATACCATCCTGGTCGATCGAGCCGATACCCTCGGCCTCGCGCAGCTCTATCAACTCCGAGGGCGCGTGGGACGCTCGGATCAGCGTGCGTTTTGCTACCTGATCACACCGCCGCCGAACCAAATGTCGGAAGAGTCCCGAGTACGGATGGAGGCGCTCGAGCGATTTTCGGGCTTGGGCGCTGGTTTTCGGGTCGCGACGCTCGACATGGAGCTTCGTGGCGCCGGGAATCTCCTCGGCTCGGAGCAGAGCGGTAACGCTTCGCTCGTGGGCTTCGACATGTTCGTTCAGATGCTCCACGAGGCGGTCTCGGAGCTCAGAGGTGAGCATGTTCAACAGGAAGTCGACCCCGAGCTATCGATCGAGCTGGAGCACTACCTCCCGGAAGAGTACATCGACGACATCGGCTTGCGACTCTCGTTGTACCGCCGATTCGCCACGGCCGAAGATGAGCAGGCGGTCGACGACCTCGCCACGGAAATGGAGGAACGTTTTGGGGCCCCTCCCCCACCGGCCCGCGACTTCGTGCGGGTCATGTCGCTCAAACCCCCTCTTCGCGATCTTCGCGCGCTCGGCTGTGAAGCCGAGCTCAAGCGGGTCACCCTACACCTGCGGGAGGACACTCCACTGGACCCCGCCCGATTGATGCCGCTCGTCGCTACGCCAGGCGCCGGTTGGAGCCTTTCGCCTGACATGAAGCTGACTCGGCGCTATCGAGACGAAGAATCCGGTGATCCCGTGGATCGAGTACGATCCCTACTTCGAGAGCTCGAGTCACTGCGCGCAATCGGGGAACAGCCCCCAAAGGATGGATCGAACGATGTCATTGCCCGATGATCTTCAGCGAATATTCGACGCAGACCGCATGTTACACGAGGCGGAGTCCTCGCTTCTACGAAAGAAGGGCTCCGACGAGCTCATGTCGCTTCTCGAGCGCGAAACCGATGTGGCGCTTCACATGGAAGACCGAAACGAAGCCACGATGCGCCTCGAACGATTAGCGGATCTATGCGCACAGGTTCCAGGCCCAAGAATGACGGATGCTCTGGTCGCCATCTTGAACGACGACGAGCCGCGCGTCCGGGTGGCTGCCGGCGAAGCACTACGAGATCTGGGCTACGAGCGCTACGCGGAGGTCGCGCGGGGCATCGAGCGAGCTTTGGACCGTAGCGCAGAGGGCCCTGGGATGTCCGAGCTCCCCTGGGTGCTTGCCGAGATTGCGGAGCCGAGCGCCCTTTCCCTGATCCGCCGCTTTCTCGATCACGCAAACCCGGACGTAGTGGCCGCAGCCATCGAGTCTCTCGCCCAGCTGGAAGATCCCCAGGCGGCGCGCGACCTCCAACGCTTCGTCGGGGATACGCGCGTCGTCGTCATCGAGGATTTCGAGGACGAAACCGAGACGACGCTCGGGGAGCTCGCGCAGGATGCGCTCGCGATGCTCGGCGTGGGGCTGGACGCCGAGGACTAGGAGCTTTCGCGAGTCCAAAGGGCTCGACGCTTTCCCGCCTTCGCCCGGGCTCGGTCTTTGGCAAAGAGCGTCAGGTAGTCCTCTTGTACGAGATCGACCTCGACTTCGTCTGGAAGCTCTGCTCGCGCTGCTTCCATCGCCCGAACCAACGATTGGAGCGGGCCCGACGCCTGCCCGAACGTCGAAGGCGCGATGGTGCCGGAAACCTCGATGATACGGTCGACCAGATCTTTGCCGAGAAACCCGCGCCTCCGAAGGTCATCGAAGCTAGCCACGAGCACCTCCGGATTGAATGTGTGGGCCACGACCAGATCGGCCCCGACCCGCAAAACCGCTGGAGCATCGAGTGCGCCATCTTCCAGCAGGACCAACGCCGGCTGGAAGTAGTTGTAGAAGGGACAGACTCGACGACCGAAGTCGCCGAACCCCGCGGTCGAGGAGACGCGTTCGAGATGGATGAAGATGCGGCGAACCGCGTCATATCGAGGGACTCGCGCCGCGATGCGAACGATTTCGGGGATGTCGTCGGGATAGACGCCGGCCGCTTCCGCAATGTTCATCAACAGCTCTTGGCTCACGCGCCCGGCCGCAATGTCGGCATAAAGCGAGTAGATGAAAGCATCTGCTTCGGCATCATCGCCGAATAGGATCTCGTCGGTCTCCGGAGAAACGTTGGTACGGGACCGGAGCAAAGCTGTGAGCTTGTAGCTCAGTTGGTCTTGCAGGAACCGAAACTTGCCTCGAGCGAGATTCCGCAAGCTCGGCTTCAGAGTGAAACCATCCCACCGGATCCCGTCCAGCCTGAGCTTGGCTTCGAGAACGCTCCGCATCTGCTCTGGACTTCCCGACAAGATGAATATGGCCGTGGGGTCGGTCGCACGGATTTCGCGCAACAAGGTACTCGCGCCGGGATATGCACGCTTACGACCGGCCGGCTCCATGGCCGTGCGCACCAAGTCGCGGAAGGTGTCGAACTCCGTGCGTAGGTAGGTCTTGTCCAAGTCCCACCGGTAGACGAGTTGGTCTCTGCGGTCGCTGAGATCGGGTGCCACCGAGGGACCATAGCAGCCAATCGGTCGTAGATGCAGACCCGGTCGAAGCTGATATGGTCAGCACATGCCCCTCAGCTCGGTGGTCATCGACGAGCGTACCTTGCAGCGCGGCTCCGAAGCCCAACACATCGAATGGGATGCGAATGTTCGACAGCTTCTATCGAACGCCCGAGGCAGCGTCGGGCCAGCGGGGGTGCTCGAGATAAGCATGACCGAGCAGCGATTCGTGCTGGATTTCCTTGCGGATGACGGGCACGAGCTCGGCGCCGTCGCCATCCCGCACGAGCTCCTATCGGAGCACATCACCGAATACGTCGACATCGTGCGTCAGATCGCGAGTTCCGAGAGCGTCAACCAGATGGAAGCGCTAGACATGGCCAAGAAGGTCACCCACGACCGAGCGGGACGCCTGCTCAAGCGGGAGCTCCGAGGCTTTGGCTTCGATTTGGAGACATGCCGGCGCCTGTTCACGCTCCTGCTCTCATTGCGGATCGATACGACTAGGCTCCTCGGCATTCACGGACATCGCACCATCCGCTAGTTGCCGTTCGACTCCTATTCGGACATACGCCGACCATGGAACGGCTGTGCGAGCTTCTGAGCGGCGACGCGCCTGATATGTCGATGCTGGCGTCGCACCTGGACAGCCTCGACTCCGCCACCCGAATCGACGAAATCCGAACCCTGACACGCGGCCATCAGCGCCGATTGTTCGAGGCCGCGAAGGGGCACCAGCCGATTTCGCTCGATGACATCGTGAGCCCCGAGCAAGAAGTCATGCGGGAAGTCGTTCATCATGGAAAGAACTCGCTGCCCGCGTTCAACCACTTCGCAAAAGTGTTCGTGCGCCCTACCAACGACGCCAGGGAGCTATGGGGCTACAACCGAACCGGCGCATTCATCGAAACGGTCGTCGGGCCCGGGTACTTCGTGGCCTACCGATCCGAGGCGAAGGGGGAAGTTTTGGTGGACTACCTCCGGGTGCCGCCAGAAAGGCCCGAGCACTGGCCTAGGGTCGTCCCCAATTCAGCTCGCCTCTCGAGGTTCGTCTACAACGGAACACAGGACATACTGCGCGGAGTTTCGAAACACGTGACGATCGGCCGAGCGACCAAGGGTGGGAAGCCGATGTCCGCTTGGTTCGTCTTGTGCCGCGAAGGCGAGTGGTGAGCCGTCCCAGTGAACAACTGTGCGGTTGGGCGGCTCGGAACCTGGCGGATACCTACTTTTAGCCCTCCGGAGGGGCGGATTCTTGTCAGGGGGTCGACCTTTTTTCTCAATTGTTGAACACTGAATGCCGAGGGGTAAGTGACAGCGTCGCTGAAAGAGTCGGTCCAGCCGCCGGCCGAGGATCTCCATCCTCAGGGCGTGCCCGGCCCCTACTGGAAACGGGACGAGGATTTCGTGCGGCTTCTCAACTCCGCCGGCCTCGCCTGCGAGCTCGACGCAGCGCAGCTCTCGGTGATCACCTCGAGCTTGGAAGAGTCGCGAATCGACTGCCGCCGAATGGATATCTTGGGGCTGTACTATCGCGGCAAAGATGACGCCTCGGTCGCATCCCGGCGACGCCGCAGCGATCGGTTCTTCATGCACAACGACTACTTCTCGGTGAACGCGCATCAGCTCGTCGCTTCACTGGCAAACCTCAATCCCGAAATCGCACCGGTGAAGCTCCAACGGATCGGCGACGGCGAAGGTCCGCTCGTTTTACGTACGGGCGAGCATTTCAGCGCCGTCATCGACGAGGATGACGACGACGCCGAGAAGGGAACCGTCGCCGTGCGGGCTTTGATTCGATCACTGAACGCGCTCTTGGCGAAGGCTCGAGTGCCCGAGCGCCTCGTTCCGCTCGTACCGGATGAGTCGCGCGAGCTCTATGTCGGCGTGACGGAGGAAGGCGCAATGACTCTGCTGCAAGGCGGATGTACCGAGATTTCGGCGGTTGCTGCGCTTCGAGAGTTCGCAAGCTGGTAACTTGGACACGGCTAGACCATAGCAGTGCCCAGGATCTCGAGATGAGCGACGATGGCTGAATACGATTACGACCTTTTCGTCATCGGCGCAGGGTCGGGGGGCGTGAGAGCAGCTCGGGTAGCGAGCGAGCTGGGCGCACGCGTGGCGATCGGCGAAATGGCTCAGATGGGGGGGACCTGCGTCAACGTGGGATGTATTCCCAAGAAGCTTTTCGTCTACGGATCGCACTTCGCGTACGACCTGCAGGACGCACGGGGCTACGGTTGGTCGACACAGTCCTCGTTCGATTGGGCTACGCTCCGCGAGAACAAGGACCGCGAGATTGCCCGGCTCAATGGCATCTACGAAGGTCTCCTACGGCGCGCAGGCGTGGAGCTGTGGAAGGGTCGCGCTCGACTACTCGACCCTCACCTCGTCGAGATTGACGGCACCCGGCACTCGGCGGAGAGAATTCTGGTCGCCACGGGCGGAAACGCGATCGTGCCACGCATTCCCGGAAGCGAACACGCCCTGACTTCCAATGCGGTGTTTTCCCTCCATGCATTGCCATCGCGGATGATGGTCGTCGGCGCAGGATACGTCGCGCTGGAGCTGGGCTCCGTCATGTGCGCCCTCGGAGTGCAGGTCACTCTCGTTCACCGGGGCGAAGAAATCCTGAGCGGATTCGACCGCGACCTCCGCTGCCACCTGCATGACGAGCTCGAGGCCAAAGGCATGCGGATCCTTCTCGAGACACGCGTCGAGGAGCTTCGGAAGACCGAATCCGCATTTGCGGCGCGCCTAAATACAGGGGAGATCCTCGAAACCGATTTCCCGGTGTTCGCGATCGGGCGCGCGCCCAACACTCGAGGGTTGGGCCTCGAGAACCTCGGAGTCGAGCTGGGCCGGCGAGGCGGCATCGTCGTCGACGACACCTTCACGAGCTCGGTTCCGTCAATCCACGCCGTCGGCGACGTCATCGATCACATTCAACTCACTCCAGTTGCCATCGCGGAGGGGATGCACTTCGCCCATCGGTTTTATGGCAATGGCGAATACCGCATTGATTATGAGGGCATTCCGACAGCCGTGTTCTGCCAACCCGAGCTGGCCAGGGTCGGTCTCACCGAATCGGAAGCTTGGCATCGCTGCCAGGACGTCCGCGTTTATAAATCGACCTTCACCCCCCTGAAGCTCGCGCTGAGCGAACGAAAGGAACACACCATCGTGAAGTTGGTGGTCGACGCATCGAACGACCGGGTGATCGGCTGTCACATGGCGGGCCACGGAGCCGCCGAGATCATCCAGGGGATGGCGGTCGCGATCAAAGCGGGCGTCACCAAGGCCCAGGTCGACGCAACGATTGGGATTCACCCGACCTCCGCCGAAGAGCTCGTCACTCTGCGCTGATTGTCTACTATAATAGTCAAGAATATGCGATGGGGTTCACCTCTGAATTGTCGCTTTTTTCGGTGATTCGGCGTTCGGGGCAGCCTGCATGACTGGACGCGTTGCAAAACCGCAGCATATTTGTCAAGTTACTCCGAACCACCATGGAAGCCGTCCGCGTCGCCACAGTCGATTCCGACCTCGATGAAGAAAATCGAGTTCTCGGAACCGCGAGCCCTGAGGAGCTCATCGAGTGGGCCTCGAACCGCTACGGCGACACGTTGATCGCATCGACGAGCTTCGGCGCGACGTCCGCGGTGATGCTGCACCTGGTGCACGTGGTCGCTCCGCGCACGCCCATCGTCTGCATCGATACGGGCTACCTCTTCGCTGAGACATACCAGTTCGCAGAAGAATTGGTGAAGCGCTTGGAGCTCGACGTCCGCTTCTACTCCGCCCAGATGTCTCCGGCTCGTCAGGAAGCGCTCTATGGAAAGCTTTGGGAGCAGCGCGAGGAAGGTGTGAAACGCTATCTCCAGATGAATAAAGTCGAACCCATGCAAAGGGCGATTCGCGAGCTCGGTGCGCAGTGTTGGATGGCCGGGCTGCGCTCGGAGCAAACCGAGCATCGCGCTGGCTTACGTCGCATCGATCGCCAAGACGGCCGCACCAAAATCCACCCGGTTTTGCATTGGAGCGAGGAACAGATGAGGTCCTATATGGACCGGCACGATCTCCCCTATCACCCGATGGTCGAGCAGGGGTACCGCTCGATTGGTGACTACCACTCTACGATTCCCACGACCGCTGACATGGATCCACGCGATGGCCGCATCCTCGGCAAAACTCGGGAATGCGGGCTGCACCTCCCGCTCACGGCGGAGCAAAACCAGAGCCTCAAATCGAGCGGCTTGTAAGAAGCTGGCCCATCGCCCGGCTTTGCGTAACCTCATCTAGAGGCAACAAGGGTGACTTTGGTTCGGCTCGTGCTCAGTGATCTTCATCTCGGGACGGGAACGCGTCGTGGACAGCTGAATCCGCTGGAGGACTTCATTCACGACGATCGCTTTGCGGAGCTCCTTTCGCACTACGATCAAGTCGTCGGGCCGGACGGTAGCATCGAGCTCATTTTGAATGGCGACATCTTCGACCTCTTGAAGGTGAAGATAGCGGATCAATGGCCGACCGAGGTCAGCGAAGAGATAGCCATCGCGAAGCTGCAACAATGCCTCGAAGGCCACCCAAAGTTCATCCTCGCAATCCGTGAGTTCCTGCAGAAACAGACGAACCGTGTGACCTATCTTCCTGGGAACCATGATCTCGAGCTTTGGTTCTCAGGTGTGCAAGAGCTTTTTCTCAGATACGTGGCGCCAGGCGACGCGGCCGATCGCGTCCACTTCGTGACGTCGTCCGACACCTACTACCTCCCCGAAGGGATCCAGATCCGCCACGGCCATCAGTTCGAACGTATTCACCGGGTCGACTACTCGCAGATCACGCGCACATGCCGAGATGGAACGGAGGTGCTCGCACTACCCTGGGGCAGCTTGTGGATCCTCGAGGTGATGAATCCGCTCAAGGAGATCCGGAGCCACATCGATCGGATTCAGCCGCTCCGGCGCTTCCTCTGGTCGTCGGCATTGTTGGATCCGCGCTTCGTCTTCAAGTTCCTGTGGCGCTCGACGGTCTACTTCTTGCGCCATCGAGTTTTCACAATCCGCGCTTGGCGTCATCGAATCATGAACTTTCCCCGGCTCGTTCGCGAAGAGGTCTTCGAGATCACCAGCGGCGGCTATGACGAACGAGCCATTCGTGCGCTCAATAAGATTCGCGGGGCCCACACCCTGATCGTCGGTCACAGCCATGGTCCCCGTTTCCTGCAGCTTCCAAACGACCGAATCCTGGTGAACACAGGCACCTGGGTGAAGATGATCAACCTGGACTTGAAGTACCTCGGCCAAGACAGCGGGCTCACGTATGCCGTGATCACCTACGATGACGACGGGAAGCCGGAGACGACCCTGATGAGATGGCGAGGTGCCCACTCCGCCTGCGAAGCCGTCCCATACGCCGACTAGCCTGACGCTGACGCTGGCCCTGGCGTCAGCGCCGGGACTGCGGTACTATACGTGCGTTCAGTGCCCCGTAAACGCAGCAATCCGCCGAACCGCTTCGAAGCCGCCTATCTCGAGTGGGAAGGCGCACCGCCGCCCGCCGACCTGCACCTGCACGAAGAGCAAGCCAAGTCCGCACTCTCTCGGAACGAGAGCCCCGATGTCGGTTTTCGTTGGAGCGTGAATCCCTATCGGGGTTGCTTTCACGCGTGCGCGTATTGCTACGCACGCCCGACACATCCGTATCTGGGGTTCGGCGCTGGCACGGACTTCGACCGGCAGATCGTCGTGAAGGTCAACATCGTGGAGCGTCTACGCCAAGCATTGCAGAAGCACTCGTGGCAACGTGAGCTCGTGGCGTTTTCCGGCAACACAGACTGCTACCAGCCGATCGAAGCCCACTACGAGCTCACCCGTGGCTGCCTCGAAACCTGCGCGACCTATGCGACGCCGGTCGCGATAATCACCAAAGGAAAGCTGGTGCGGCGCGACATCGATGTGCTTCAGCAACTGCGACGCAGCGCCGGCTGCCGCGTGGCGCTCAGCATCCCGTTTGCCAACGACGATCATGCGCGTGCGATCGAACCGTTTGCCAGCCCGCCGAGCAAGCGCTTCGAGACGCTTCGAATTCTTTCGGACGCTGGGATCGAAACAGCGGTCGCCGTAGCGCCTATCATCCCCGGCCTCAACGACGATCAAATCCCCGAGATCCTGAAGCGTGCGCGTGATGCCGGCGCGGTCGGTGCGTTCAAGATCTTATTGAGACTCCCGCGCGAAGTTCGCCCGATCTTCGAGGAGCGCTTGGCGGAGGCGCTCCCCTTGCGACGGACGAAGGTGATGAATGCGATTCGTGACGTCCGAGGAGGCCACGAGAGCGATTCTCGCTTCGGATCGCGCATGGTCGGCCAAGGGTCCCGTTGGGCCGTCGTGGAGCAATTATTCTCCACTCAGTGCGATCGACTTGGGCTCAAGCATCAGGTCGATGACGAGCCGCTGGCCCCCGCGGAGCTCACGCCCCCCAAGCACCGACAGCTGCCCCTCATCTTCTGAGCTGGCCCGCGGATTGCAGAGCTTTCGGGGTGAGAGGCAAATCGTTCTTTTGCCCGGGAGAGAGTATAAGTGATTACAGCCACTTACGCCGCATCGCGAAGTTTGGACGACTTGTCATCTCATGACATACTGTCAACAGTCTCTGACAGAGAGTCCCCGATGGCCGATTCCAGTGAAATCTCAGTCCTCGTCGTCGACGACGAGGCGCCGAACGTCGACTCCTTGCGGCGGATCTTCGAGCGCGAGGGCTTTGCGGTGCTCACGGCGACCAGCGGTCAGAAGGCACTCGAAGTGTGCCGACAGAATCAGGTCCACGTCGTGGTCAGTGACTTGATGATGCCGGGCATGAGCGGCATCGAGCTCGTCAAGGCGCTGAAGACCGTCGTCCCGGACGCAGAGGTCGTATTGATGACCGCATTCGGCACTGTCGAAAAGGCCGTGGAAGCCATGCGAGCCGGAGCGTACGACTTCGTCGAGAAGCCCCTCAAGCGGATGCAAATGGTCAAGACCGTTCGCAAGGCAGCCGAGCGTCACCAGCTCGTCGTCGAGAACAAAGACCTCCGGCAACAACTCTCGCAGCTCAGCGATCGAAGCATCGTCGGCTCGGCCGCATCGCTGCGGAGCGCACTCGAGATCGCAACGCAGGCAGCGCCGTCGACCGCGAACGTCTTGATCCTCGGAGAGAGCGGGACGGGCAAAGAGCTGATCGCTCGGTTCATTCATGAGCGCAGCGGCAGGGGAAGATTCGTCGGCGTCAATCTCTCGGCGCTTCCCGAGACGATCGTGGAGTCGGAGCTGTTTGGTCATGAAAAAGGGGCTTTTACGGGCGCCGTGGCGCGACGGGACGGGCGAATCGCGGAGGCCGAGGGGGGAACTTTGTTCCTCGACGAAATCGGCGAGCTATCCGCGGCAGTGCAGGTGAAGCTGCTCCGCGTTCTTCAGGAGGGCGAGTATCAACCGGTCGGCGGTCATACCAAGAAGGCGAGCTTCCGGCTGATCGCGGCAACCAACCGCGACCTGCACGCGACCGTCGAAGCAGGGGAGTTCCGTGAAGATCTGTACTATCGACTCAACGTCATCGCGCTGACCAGCCCACCTCTGCGCGCCCGACGTGAAGACATCCCACTGCTCACGGAGCATTTCGTAGGAACGTACTGCGCGAAGAACAAGAAGGAGCCGCTGGCCGTCGACCGCGACGCGATTCAACAGCTCCTTGCATACGATTGGCCGGGAAACGTCCGGGAGTTGCAAAACGTGATCGAGCGTGCGGTGGTTCTCAACAAGAGCGGCGTCATCAAGCTTGCCGACCTCCCCGATCCGGTCGCTCGCGCGAAGCCCCAGGTCGATGCCTTCAGCTTCCCCGTTGGCACGCCGCTGAGCGAAGTCGAGCGACGAGTCATCCACGGGACACTGAACCACACTGCGGGCGACAAGCAGCTGGCAGCGCAACTCCTCGGAATTTCAGCGCGTACCATCTATCGCAAGCTAGGCGCCGAAAAGGGCGACGAGACCAGCTGAACAGCCAAGCCCCGCTAAGTGCCATCTTGTCAATTGCGGGGGCTGACCTTGGTCACGTTGTCCACGCGAGCGTGGGTCAACTGGGCCCTTTGGCCCGAAATCATTGAAGTTTTCTCTGCAACGGTTCGGCACGGGCGTTGCTCTAGTAGAGCACGGTGGCAAATCGGCGCGAAAGACGGTTCTCTTCTGCGATCATCCTCGGAACGCTAGGTCTCTGCGCTTTCTTCCTGGCGCAAGCGACGACACGCGTCTTGGCATCGCAGTTGCTCCCCCCCGATCCCGCCGGGGCAAAGCCTCGTAGCAAGGCGCTTCCCAACGCGACGCCCTCATTTCTGCGCCAACGGGACGCGGCGATAATTCTCCGCAGAAACATTTTCGACTCGGCACGTGGCGACTTGACCGCGGAGCCGCTTCCCGAGGCGAGCGTCGGTGACGATGGTCAGCCTGTCGAGGACTGGGATCCCAGCAAGCCCACGCCGACTTGCGCGGGCAAGTTGCGACTGGTGGCTTCGGTGATGAGCCCAGGGGATCCGGACTGGTCTTTTGCGGCGATCGCGGGGACGAACGACGGGAAGACGATGCTGTACCGGGAGGGCTCGAGCATCGATGGCTCTCTCGTCTTGGCCGTCCAACCATCGAGCGTCGTGGTGACCCATTCAGGCGGGCCATGTCGCTTGCTCATGTTCGGCGAGGAAGAAGGCAGCACCGCCCGCACGCCGGCACCCAGCGAGCCTCCCGCACCGGCGGCATCTCGTCCCCTGGATCCACGCAGCGCTGGCCTCAGCGACGCGGAGCTCGACCAAGGCATCGAGAAGATCAGCGATACCAAATTCAAGATTCAACGCAACTTGGTCGACAAAGCCCTGGCGAATCAGGGAAGCCTCATGAAAGCGGCTCGCGTCATTCCACACGAAGAGAACGGGCGCGTCGTCGGAGTCAAGCTCTACGGCATTCGCCGCAATAGCTTGCTCGGCCGTCTCGGAGTGCGAAACGGCGACATGCTGCGCACGATCAATGGGTTCGACATGACGAGCCCCGACACAGCACTCGAAGCCTACTCGCGCTTGAGAACCGCAGACAAGCTCGTACTCGCGATCAAGCGACAGAACAACGAAATGAATCTCGAGTACAACATTGAATGAGACGCCACTTTGGGAAATCAGGCGGGGAATGAATCGTGACTTCTAGAAAACAGCTCATTTGCTTGGTCGTTGGCTCGCTGCTGCTGTGCGCGAGCCCCGGCGCAATCGCTCAACAGAACGAGCGCAAACCAACGACGCCTCCCGCACGGTTGCCGTCCGCGCCGGTTCCATTGCGGCCTGCTCCTAAGCCAATAGAGCCGCCCGCCAAGCCCGCAGCCGGGGAGCCTGCCGTACCAGAGAACGAGCTTCCTCAGTTCGAGACGGGGGTCGAGTTCAAGCCGATGTCACCGCGGACGCGAGTGACCTTCAACCTGGAGGACGCTGAGCTTCCCGATTTGGTGCGCTTGATCTCGAACATGACCGGACGCCGCTTCATCCTGCCCACGAAGCTGCGCGCCATCAAAGCCACGGTGTTCGCGCCGACCAAGGTAACCGTGGAAGAGGCCTACCAGGCGTTCTTGTCGGTCCTCGAGGTCAATGGATTCACCGTGGTTCCGTCGGGGAAATACCTCAAGATCGTCGAATCGAACAACATCGAGCAGCAGACGATTCCAATCTATGAGGACGGAAGCGCGACGCCCGCCTCGGACCGATACGTCACCCGCATTCACCACTTGGAGAACGTGTCGGCGGAAGACGTCACCAACCTCCTCGGACGGTTCAAGTCCGCGTCGGGCAGCATCACGACGTACGGTCCGACGAACATGCTCATCATCACCGATACCGGCGCTCAGATCCGGCGTATGCTCCGCCTGGTTTCGGTCATCGATCTACCGCGAAGCGGTACACAGACGTGGATCGAGCCAATCCATTACGCGAACGCTTCTGAGCTCGCCGGGCGCTTGTTGGAGATCTTCCCTGCCGAAACCGCGGGCACGCAACCAAAGGCCCCCGCTCGGGCGGTGCCGAAGGTAGGCAATGCCAACCAGCCGACTTTGGTCGGCGAAGTTGCCGCGGAGTCCACGATCCGAAACATCATCGCCGATGAGCGAACGAACTCGCTGATTATCATCGCAACCGAGCGTGCGTACATGCGCATCCTCGAAATGATCCGACAGCTCGATGTGGCGCTCGAAGGCGAGGGGCGCATTCACGTTCACTACGTTCAGCACGGCGCGGCCACGGACATCGCAGGCGCCCTCACTGCGCTCGTTGGCGCTTCGGGATCTACACCCACGGCCAACGCCGCTGGCCCTCGGGGCGCAGCTCAGCGCACGGCGCGTCCGTCGAACGTCACCGGGACGCTTTTCGAGGGCGCGATCGCCGTCACAGCCTACGAACCGGCCAACGCGCTAGTCATCACCTCCTCGCTTCACGATTTCACCTCGCTGAAGAAAGTCATCGATCGTCTCGACGCGCCGCGGAAGCAGGTTTTCATCGAAGCGGTCGTCATGGAGCTCGGCATCGAGCGAACGTCCGACCTCGGGTTCTCGTTTCACGGAGGCGCCGGCAATTTTCCGACGGACGGCTCTCTTTCGCTCTTCGGTTTTAATGCTCCGTCGTCCATCGACATCACGCAGAACAACCTGACGGGCTTGGCCCTGGGCGTGCGAGGTCCCACGATCGAGAACTCGCAACAGTTGGTGGGTTTTTCGGTTCCAGGATTCGGCGTGGTGGTGACCGCGCTGGCGTCTTCCGGTGATGCCGACGTGCTCTCGACGCCACACATCATCGCAATCGACAACACCGAAGCCGAGATTAGCGTCGGAGAGAACATTCCATTGCAGACGAACGGTGTCGCCCCCGGCACTTTCGCCGGTCTGGGTGCTTTGGGCTCTAGTGCCACCAGCGGCGCCGCCGCCGGCGGGCTCGGAGGACTCGGCGGGCTCGGCAGCGTTGCCCGTCAGGACGTCGGCACGACGATCCGCGTCACTCCGCACATCAACGCAAACAATGAAGTTCGTTTGGAGATCGAAGAGGAAATTTCCGAACAGGGGGCCACTTCAGGAACCTTAGGGGTGGTTTCGATCAATCGCCGGACGGCACGCACCGAGGTCATGATACGCGACCAGCAAACGATCGTCATCGGCGGTTTGATGCGCGACGCCATCTCGAACAAAGAGGATAAAGTGCCGGTCCTCGGTGATATTCCAATCTTGGGCGCCCTCTTCCGCAAGACCAACAAGAAGAAACGAAAGACCAACCTGCTCCTGATCCTCACCCCGTACATCATCCGCGACCCAGGGGACTTGCGAGAGATCTTCGAGCGCAAGATGCAAGAGCGGCAACAGATGATCGACCGCTACTTCGTGTTCGGTGAGGACAAGTTCGAGCCGCACATCGACTACTCGCGAACCCGGGGCTTGGTCGCGGAAATCGTCAACGAGATCGACAGCGTAGAAGCGGAGATCGTGCTCGCGAAGGCCGCGGAGCTCGCACCGGCACCCGATCATGTCCCGCGCTCACCCATTGGTTCGTATCGCGCCCCAGAAACGAAAGCAGAGGAAACGGTCGTCATCGGACCGAATGGCGTCGAGCCGATGGAAGCTGAAGAGCCCTCGTCCACCGAGCAGGTGCCTCCGACCGCGGCCGACGAGCAGGAAGGGGGCGGCGCGCCTCCTCCTCCAATCAACCTAGAGACGCCCGCAGAGCCTCAAACACCCATCGAGTCCGAAGAGAACGCGGTGCCGACGGGTCCCGACGAAGTCATCGAGCCCGATGAACCCGAGTCGGGTCCGGCAGAGGCGGCACCAGCGGAGGAGCCCGGTGGGATTCCGGCCGCGACCGAGCCCGAAGAACCATCAACGCCCGGCAATCAAGAGGGTCAGGACGCCCCGCAATGAGCTTCGAGCAGCGCTATATTGGTGAGATCTTGGTTCGGCGCGGGGCGCTCGACCCGGATAAGCTCGAGAGTGCACTCGCGACCGCTACAGAACGCGAAATCGACCTCGCGGACTTCTTGGTTGCGACGCATGCCGTGGACGACGACAAGGTCGTCAGGGCGCTCGCCGATGAAGTCGGTATGGAGTTCGTGGAGAAGATCGCGACCGATTTGATTCCAGAGGAGCTGATCGATGCGGTCCCCATCAACTTCGCCCGTCAGAACCGCGTTCTCCCGTTGACGCAAACGGAGGACAGCATCCGCGTCGCAGTCGCAAACCCCTTGGACTCGTTCCCGATAGACGATCTCAGGATTCTTCTTCGCAAAATGATCATCCCGGTCGCTGCGTCCGAGGAGACGATCGACGACGCAATCAACCGCGTCTACGAGCGAAAGGACGAAACGGCGCTCGCCGAGGCGAAAGAAGGCGAGGAAGTCGAGGAGCTCCGCGACCTAATCGACATGACCGACGAAGCGCCGGTCATTCGCTGGGTCAACAACCTGTTCTACACGGCCGTCAAAGAGCGCGCGTCAGACATTCATATCGAGCCCACAGATGAGAAGGTCATCGTGCGCTATCGAGTCGACGGGCGGCTCATCCCTCGTAAGGAGGCGAATCGCGGATTCCTCTCCTCCATCGTCAGTCGCGTGAAGATCGAGGCCGGTCTCAACATCGCGGAAAAGCGGCTTCCTCAGGATGGCCGAATCACCAAGAAGATCGCCGGCAAAGTGGTCGACGTCCGCGTATCGACCATTCCTACGGCCAAGGGCGAACGCGTCGTCATGCGTCTGCTCGACAAGGAGCAGGTCCTGCTGAGCCTCATCGACTTGGGCTTCGCCAGGAAGGAGCTCGATCAACTCGAGAGCCTGATCAGACGCCCCAACGGGATCATTCTGGTGACGGGCCCCACCGGCTCGGGCAAAACGACTACGCTGTACGGTTGCCTCAACACGATCAACACACCTGAAAAGAACATCCTGACGGCCGAAGACCCGGTGGAGTACGAGCTGCGAGGCATCGGCCAGATGCAGGTACAACCGAAGATCGGCCTCACGTTCGCGTCGGGTTTGAGGAGCTTCCTGCGTCAGGACCCGGACGTGATCATGGTCGGCGAGATTCGCGACCACGAAACGGCCGAAATCGCGATTCACGCGTCGCTCACGGGTCACCTCGTGCTGTCCACCTTGCACACCAACGACGCGCCCAGCGCCGTTACCCGTTTGATCGACATGGACGTGCAAGCCTACCAGATTTCTTCGTCGGTCCTCGCTGTGCTCGCTCAGCGTCTCGTTCGCAAGCTCTGTGGCTATTGCAGGGTCCCATACGAGCCAAGCGCCCAGGACCTGCGTGAGCTCGGCATCGACTTGGCGAAGGCGCACGAGAAGCTGGCCGAGCTCCGAAGGCTCGCTGCAACCACGGTCATCGGTCGAAGCAACCTGACGACGCTCCCCGATTCCGTCGGTAGCGAGTCGGACGACCTCACGTTTTACCGACACGGCGCGTGTGAGGAGTGCAGCAACACGGGATACCGCGGGCGAATCGGGATTTTCGAGCTCATGATCATCGACGAGCCCGTGCGCCGTGAGATCCTCAACAACAGCGATGCGAAGACCATCCAGCGTGTCGCTCAACAGCAGGGAATGCGGCTACTTCGCGAAGACGGTGCGCGCCAAGTGGTAGCAGGAGTGACGAGCGTCGAAGAAGTGCTCGCCGCCACTCAAGCCGCCGAGGTCTGATCGATGGGGGTCTATGCGTATAAGGGAATCGATGCGCGGGGCAAGTCCGTCAAAGGGAGCCGCGACGCCGACAGCGCCAAGGCCCTGCGCATGGTGCTCAAGCGGGACGGAATCCTGGCGACCGAAATCCTCGAACAATCCGAGGCCGCGAGAAAGGCCGCGCGCGACATCGATTTCCGACGATTCTTTCAGCGCGTCACGCCGATGGACGTCGCCGTGGCCACGCAACAGCTCTCGGTTTTGCTCCGTTCGGGTGTGCCGCTGGTCGAAGCTCTCAGCGCGCTGATCGAGCAGCTGGATCACCCCGAGTTGAAGGCCGCGTTCACGGACACACGCAATCAGGTCAACGAAGGCACCAACCTGGCCGATGCGCTCAAAGCACACCCCAAGATCTTCCTCCCGCTCTACGTCAACATGGTGGCTGCAGGCGAGGCATCGGGCACCCTCGAAGAAGTTCTCGCTCGCCTCGCCGAGTTCTTGGACGACCAGACGCGGCTGCAAAGCAAGGTTCGCGGCGCCCTAGCCTACCCGCTCGTCATGGCGGTGGTAGTCGTGCTCATCCTCTTCTTGATGATGTCGGTCGTCGTACCCAAAGTCACCGCCATCTTCGAGAACTTCAACCAAACCCTCCCTTGGTACACCAGGCTGCTGATCTGGGTAAGCAACATCTTCAGCAACTACTGGTGGCTGCTCGGGGCGCTCATGGGAGGGGGCATCTACTGGTTTCGACGCTGGAAGGCGACCGACGCCGGTAGGAAAAAGTGGGATAAGTTCATTCTCGACGTGCCGCTTTTTGGGCCCTTGCTGATCATGGTCGCGGTGTCGCGCTTTGCTCGGACACTATCGACCCTCCTCGCGAGTGGCGTCCCAGTGCTAAGCGCGATGGACATCACGCGAAACGTACTCGGCAACACGGAGCTCATGCGAGTCGTCGAAGAAGCGCGTGCGAGCGTTAGCGAAGGCGAAGGCATTGCCAAGCCACTCCGGCAAGCGGGCCGGTTCCCGCCAATCGTGACCCACATGATTGCGGTGGGTGAACGCACCGGTCAGTTGGAAGAAATGCTGCTGCATGTAGCGGACGCCTACGATCAACAGATCGAAGTGCGCGTTGGAACGATGACCTCGATTCTGGAACCGCTCCTAATCGTGATGATGGGCGCAATCGTTGGCGGTATTGCGTTTGCGATTCTGATGCCGCTACTCCAACTCAACGAGATGATTCAATGAGGAGCATGCGTGGCTCGACGAAGACACAGAGAACGAGTTTCACTCCCTTGGGAGGGGCGCGGCCGACGTTGGCGCGGCGGCTTCGGAAACGCTCGATGGAGATCGGTGTTGGGGTTGCTTGCGATGACAGCGCTGGCGATCGGATTCACCAGACACGCGCGGGAGCGGATCCGGGTGCGCGACTCCCAAGTCGCAGTCGCTCAGGTGAAGCAGGCCGTGGATCGATTTCGAGCCGACGTGGGCCGGTGCCCGAAATCCGAGATGGAGCTCCTTCACCCGCCGCTCTCTCAGAAGCACTACCTCGATTCGATGCCAAACGACGGGTGGGGCAGGCCGCTGTCGGTCCGATGTCCGGGCTACTTCGAGGACGAAGCCGAAGTGATTTCCGCGGGCCCGAGCGGCTCGCTTTTGAAGGACGACAACATTCAATGAAGCAAACCGGAGGCGCAATGCCGAACACAATCAACACACGCTTACAACAAACACAGGCCGCCCGGCGGCGGCGCAGAGAGGGTATGACGCTGATCGAAATCATGATCGTCGTAGCCATTCTAGCGATGATTGCCGGAGGCGTTGCCGTTGCGTTGCTCCCGCAGCTGAAAAAAGCACAAATCAAGACCACTTCAACCGATGCACAGGGGCTTCGCTCCGCGGTGATGCTCTACATCGCTGACAATCCGAAAGGATGTCCGACCGTCGAAGATCTGGTGACCTCACGGTATCTCGATGGAAGCCGCCGGACCACGGACGCATGGGACACACCGTTCCAGATTAGCTGCACAGACGGTGAGATTTCGGTGATCTCCGCGGGACCTGACCTCGAATTCAACACCCCTGACGACATCTGATAGGCATGCTCCGACGCGTCTCACTCCGAACGAACGGCGGTTTCACCCTCATCGAGGTGATTCTGGTGGTCGCGATCATCGCCATCGTGGTCACGGGGGCAACGTTCGGCTTGGGTGCAATCACTCGAACTCGGCTTCGGTCGTCGGCTTACAAGGTGACTAGCGCCGCACGATTCGCTTACAACCGCTCTCTCACTCACGGTACGACCACACGCCTGCGCTTTGATTTCGAGAAGAACACGATGGCCGTGGAGGAAACCGATACGCCAGTGACCCTCGCCACCGAAGAACAGCTGAAGTCGGAAGCGGGTGATGCGGTCGACCCCTGGGATCTCGCAAAGGAACGGCTGGCCAAACCGTTGAACCACACCCCGCCCCACTCGCCGTTTCAGCCAATTACGACCGAGAGCGGCAAGGTTATCGAGCGATACACCGCGCAACCGGTGGGCGACGGCATTTCGCTCAACGCGTTGATCACGCCGCATGAGACGAAGACGCGAACCGATGGCGAAGGATCGGTCTATTTCTTCCCCGGCGGAGTCACCGAACATGCGGTGATCCAACTGACCGATTCGAGCGACACCGTCTACAGTGTCGAGATCCACCCGCTCACCGGCAACGCTCAGATCCACAACTTTGCTTACGAACCCCTCGATGAGTTGGACGACGAAGGGGAAGTCAGGGACACGCTATGACGGCGCGCGGATTTACCCTGCTGGAGGTCATGATCGCGGTAGCCATCCTCGGCCTGTCGCTGACTGCGATTTTCTCGAGCGAGGTCGGGGCGGCGAACGTCGCTGCTCGGGCGCGCCGTCAAAACTTCGCAACGACTCTCGCGCGCTGCAAGATGGGTGAGATTGAGCAGACCATCGCAATCGAAGGCCTGCCGGCCCTCGAAAAGAAGGACAGCGATAACTGTTGCGACCACGCTCCGGTCGATGGGTTCGAATGCGATTGGAGTGTCGAACGAATCATACTCCCTCAGTTCGGGGCTCAAGACGATGAAGACAACGAGGGAGACGAGAGCGACGCCAAAGACAGATCGAATCAGCGCCTCACCGAAGCATACGACTCGATAAATCAACAAGGCGGAACCACCCAACAACTGATCGCCGGTCAGTCGGGGAACTTGGCCGTGCTTGCATTGCAGCTCGGCTTCCCAATTCTGAAACCCTTCATCGAAGAGCAGGTGCGTCGAGCGACCGTGCACGTCCATTGGAAGGAAGGCCCCGACGACCACGGCTTCGACGTCATTCAGTACCTCGTCGCAGAGCAGCCGGCACCGGCGGACGACACGGCGGCAGCGGGGACGGCGGGGACAGCGGCGACAGCCGGGACAGCGGGGACAGCGACGCAATGAAACAAGGCTTCACACTTCTGGAAATCATCCTGGCCGTTGCGATTCTGTCGCTCGTAGGCACCATGATCTACGGGGGATTTTCTCAGACGGCTCTAAACAAAGCCCGAGTCGAGGAGGACGTGGATCGGTCCCGCATAGTCAACATGACCCTCGAACGTATGGTGCGAGAGCTCTCGATGGCGTTCGTGTCAACTCACGTGAACCCATCACTCGACCTCCGCGTCATGCAAACTGCCTTCGTCGGGAAAGACAATGGAAAAGACGATCGAATCGACTTCACCTCGTTTTCGCATCGTCGTCTCTATCGAAACGCGCATGAGTCCGATCAGAACGAAATCAGCTACTTCGTGACGGAAGATCCAGATGAACCAGGCGTCAGCGTCCTCGCACGCCGGGAACAAAACCGAATCGACAGTGACCCGCGGCGGGGTGGAAAGTCTCAGATTCTCATCGAAGGCGTCGAAGAATTCAATCTCGAGTACTTCGATCCTCTGCTGTCCGACTGGGTGCAAACCTGGAACACGCAAGACATTCTCGCTCAACCCAATCGGCTTCCGACTCAAGTACGAATCAGACTAGCGGTCAAGGATCCGCGCCACCGGGGTGCTACCGAGGTCTTTGGCACCCGCGTCAGCATTCCACTCACCTACGCCCTCAACCACGCGAACTACAACCCATGACCCACGCCACAAGCAGACCGCGCCGCAAGCGCTCCGAGGAGGGCGTGGCGCTCATCTTGGCCATCACCACGGTTGCGATTCTCGCCGTGATGTTGACGGACATGCACGAAACGACCGGCACGGCATTCGCTGTGTCGACTTCGCAGAGGGATGCGCTGCAGGCGGAATACATGGCGAAGAGCGCTCTGAACCTGACACGGCTGATCATCGCGAAAGAACCCGAGGTGCGCCGTTTCGTGACCCCAATCTATCAGGCCGCGACCGGTAAGCCTGCACCCCAGTTGCCGGTTTGGAACTTCGTCAACGAGATTCTTTCCCCATTTTGCACACCTGAAGACCAACGGGACACCTTGATGCAGCTGGGAATCGATTTCGGAATGACAGAGGGATTCGACAACCTTCCCGGTGAGTGCCACGTGGTCGCGGTGAGCGAGAACGGCAAGATCAACGTCAACGATCCACTGTTCTTGGACGGCCAGCGGGCCCGAGACAGCGTGGCAACGCAACTGTTTTCACTCACGGGGGGCCAGCTGCCCTCCAGCCCGTACGATGCGTTGTTCACCAGGGACGACGCCACGGGCACCCTGACTACGCGCCTCGACATGATCACGGCCGTGATCGATTGGTGGGACCCGGATATCCAGCGCACCGATTTCGACCCTGGCGCCGGCGTCACCCGAACGGGTGGCACGGGCGCAGAAGACGACTCTTACTATCAACTAGGAGATGATCCCTACCGCAACAAAAACGCGCCGCTCGATTCCATTCAGGAGCTGCACCTGATTCGCGGCTTCAGCGATGATTTCTGGGCCACATTCGTGGAACCAATCCCCAACGATCCGGCGTCGCGCATCATGACAATCTACGCGTCGGGCCTCGTGAACGTCAACGAGGCGAGTCCTCAGGTCTTGCTCGGCAGGGTATGCTCGTTTGCACCTGAGACCACCCTCTGTGCCGATCCGGTCGAGCGCCTCAAGTTCACGACGATTCTCAGCACGGTTCGTCAGCTCATTCCGATTCCCCTGTTCACCGCGCCGACCGATCTGATCAACTTCGTCGAGGGGAAGGGGTCGAGCAAAGACCTATACGGAATGCTGGTCGGGTTCCTGGGTCAGGATAGTGAGCTGCTCTTCACGCCTATCGCGATCCCAGCCGCGCAGCGGACCGCGCTCGCGCGCTCATTGGCAACCTCTGCTGAAATTTTCACGATTCAATCCGTAGGGCTAGTAGGCCACTCTCAGATTCGAATCGAAGCCGTCGTCAACTTCCACGCGCGATGGGTGCCACCACCACCGAACACCGGACGCATGCCAGGGTTGGGCGTGCTCCACTACTATCGGGTGAATTGAGATGTCATTGGTTTTGGGATTAGAGGTCACCCCTCGAGTAGTTCGTGGCGCGTTCCTGAGGACGACGCTACGCGGGTCCGAGATGGAGCGGTACGCCGAGGCGGTGATGCCCTATTCTGCTGAGCCTGACGCGCAGTCCGACTTGCTCGGAGCCGCGATCGCCCAGGTTCTCAGCCAGAGCTCGCAGCCGCCGGACCGCATCATCGCTGCGCTTGGCGGCGAAAGCGTTTCGCTCCGGTTGATCGATTTGCCGGCGGGAGTGGAGAAGAAAATCGCCGAGATCTTGCCCGGCGAGCTCGGGTCCGTGCTGCCATTCGACGTCGAGGACGCAATCGTCGACTATCAGGTCGTCGGACGCGAAGCAGGGATGATCCAACTGATGGCGGTGGCTGCTCCCCGCCAAACGGTCGCCGCGCGCCTCCGGCAGCTTCAATCCGCGGGAGTCGACCCACGAGAGCTGGCGGTCGGCGCGGCGGCTTTCGACGGGCTTGGGGCCCTCCTGGGAGAGTCGCTCGGCGATAAGACGGTGCTCGTAGTCGACGTGGGTCCGACGAGCACGGACTTCGCGGTGCTGACGAACGGCCGTTGCACGTTCGCGAGAACAGTCTCAGGGGGCATGGGGCTGGTAGAGTCGGGCCGGCGCGCTGAGCTCGGCGCCTCGCTCCAGCGCACATTCGCGAGCTATCGCGCCCAGCGCTCAGAATTGCCTTCCCTCATCTTGCTCTCGGGAGAAACCGCACCGATGGAGAGCGCCCGTCAGTGGCTGACCGAGCAGCTCGGCGTGGAGTGCAGCGTCGCCGCGCTCCCGCCTGCATCGGGCGCGGACGACGAGATGCGACCCAAGTTCACCAAAGCTGCGGCCCTCGCGGCGCGGGCGATCTCACGCGGAAGACAGCTCGACCTCAGACAACGAGAGTTCGCATCGAAAGCAGCCGCCAGCGCGATTCGAAAACACCTGCGCTTGATCGCGGTGTGCCTCACGGCCGTCGTTCTTTCATTCGCGCTATCTTTGGTCGCACGGTACCGAGTCGCCCGGGCCGAGCAAGAGGGGCTCACAGGCGCGCTTGCAGTCACCAGCAAAGATCTTCTCGGTGAGGAGGTTCGCAGCGCCCAGCAGGCACGTGATCTGCTCCTGGCAGGGCCTCGCATCGACGATCCCCTCCCTCGCTTCGACGCCTACGACGTCTTAGAGGGAATTTCGGAGAGTATCCCCGTTGACATCCAGCACGACACTCGTCGCCTCTTGATCGAAATCGACGACGAGGGCGACAGCGGCCGGTTCGAGCTTCAAGGCACGGTGGGTTCGATCGCGGAACGGGACCGTCTCGTCGATGCGCTGCAGGCTCATCGCTGCTTCGCGGACATCGAAAAGGGCACAATCTCGACTGCGGTCGAGGATCGGAAGGACTACAAGCTAGTCGTCAAAGTGAAATGCGACGCAGCGCCCGGGCGGAGCGAGGAGGAACACTAACATGGCTCTCGCAGACGCATTGGACAATGTCCGCACCTGGGCTGACGCTTTGAGCAATCGAGAGCGCCGGCTGCTAGGCATGATGCTCGCCGTGTTCGTCGCCATCGTGATCATATTGCCCATGTATGCCGCCATTTCGAGCATCTCGGACATCGAGACCGAGAACACCGAGATCACACAGGTCCTCGAGGACATTCACCGTTCGGAGCCGCGCCTATTGCAGCAGAAAGCGGACCGACAGGCCGTGGAACGGCTTTACAACCGCAAGACGCCTTCGCTTGGAGGTTTCCTCGAAGAGCGTGCAGGGCAATACGGAATCACGGGACTCGGGGTCACAGACCAGCCGAAGCTCGAGTTGGGTGGCTATAGTCGTCGATCGGTGCGCGTCTCGCTTCCTATGGTCGAGCTGCGGCCATTGATCGAGTTGCTGGCCGACGTCGAGAACAGCGCGTATCCGGTCTCGATCGAGCAGATCCAGATGAACGGCGGACGCATGCGCACCGGCTACACCGTAACATTGGCCATAAACGCTTACGATCGCGAAGGCCTATCGGCGCCGGAGGCGGAGTAAGCGGTGAGGCGGATCCCGGTCAGGCTGATTTTGAAATGGACGGCGTATCCGCTGTTCTTCTTGCTGTGCTTGGTGTTCTTTGCCTACAAGACATTTCCGTACGAGCGACTGGCGGACCTTCTCACTCGGGAAGCGCAATCTCGAGGCTACGATCTCGAGATTGCCGATCTAACGCACTCTGGGTTGACAGGATTGAGTTTCGACGGCGTTCGCTTGGTTTTTCCTTCGGACGACGAAGCCACACCCCCCGCTGAGATCACCTTCGAAGAGCTGACGGTGAGCACTTCGCTGTTCTCACTGATGTCCGACAACAAATCCTATAGCTTCGATGCGGAGCTTGGAGGAGGAGAGGCGTATGGGGACATCTTGCTTGGAGCAGACCTTCTAGATGTCGACGTCGAGATCGAAGACATCAACCTGGAAACGCTCCCCGGGATCCGAGAGTTCACCAAGGTCCCGCTTGCCGGTACACTCAATGGCGAGATCGTGCTCGTCATGCCAAGCGAGGTCGAAGATTCGACCGGTAACGTCGCGATCACCATCGAAGCACTGAACGTCGGCGACGGTGAATCACAGGTGGAAATCCCAGGATGGGGCGGATTGACGCTCGACAGGGCTGACTTGGGGAACCTCGATTTAGTCGCGACGATCGAAGACGGAGAGGCGCGCATCGAACGCGCGACGGCCCATGGCAAAGACCTCGAGCTCGATGTTCTCGGCAGAGTGCGGCTCCTCCGACCGCTCAAGAAATCTGAGCTCAACCTGATGCTCCGAGTGAAGATCCAGGACGCGTACAAGGAGCGAAGCGCCAAAGTAGCCACCATGCTCGAGCTCGCTTCCACGGGACTCAAAGCCGCGTTGACGCCGGACGGAGCCATTCAGTATATGATTGGCGGTTCGCCTGGGGGACAATTGCGTCCCAGATCGGCGGGCCGACTACCGTTCGAGGCCCCGAAATGAGGCGGGCACTGGACGCCGAACGGGACTGTGCTTAGAGATTGGTTCTACGAGCAGGATTGATGACCGGAGACGACGCAGAGCCAGGTGACGAAATCGACGAACCGCAAGGCGTCGAAGTCGTCGATGAGGAGGATCTGCGAGAGAACGAAGCCGACCTGCTTGCTCTCTCGTCGTCGGCGCTCGCGCGGCGGGACCCATTGGGCGCTTACATGCGCGACGTGCATCGGTATCGTCTGCTCTCGAAGGAAGAGGAGCACGAGCTCGCGGTGAGATTCTTCGAGGAAGACGACCTCGAAGCAGCGAAGAGCTTGATCACCTCCAACCTGCGCTTGGTCGTCAAAATCGCGTACGACTATCGTCAGGCGTACAAGAACATCCTCGACCTGGTGCAGGAGGGCAACATTGGCCTCATGCAGGCCGTGAGGAAATACGATCCTTACAAGGGCGTGAAGCTCTCGAGCTATGCGGCCTGGTGGATTCGTGCCTACATCCTGCGCTACATCCTGAACAACCACCGCCTCGTCAAGGTGGGTACCACGCAGGCGCAGCGGAAGCTGTTCTTCAACCTACAGAAGGAGAAGGCGCGCCTCTCTGCGATGGGCATTGAGCCGACAGCAGAGGTCATCGCGAAACGACTCAGCGTTCCTGAACGCGACGTCCGGTCGATGGACATGCGGCTCGCCGCTGGTGATGCGTCCCTCGATGCGCCCGTGGGGACCACGGAAGGCCGCTCGGTGGCCCGGGTCGAGCTGCTTCCGTCCGGCGCCACTCGCGCAGATGATGTCCTGGCCGACGCGGAGATCGGTGATAGATTCTCCGAGAAGATTCACGAATTCGGCAAGTCGCTCACGGGCAAGGACAAGAAGATCTTCGACGATCGGCTAGTGGCCGAGGATCCGAAGACGCTACAGGCACTGGGCGACGAATTCGGCGTGAGTCGTGAACGCGTTCGCCAAATCGAGAAACGTGTGCTGAGCAAACTGAAGGCCTTTCTTCAACACGAGCTCGGCGAAACCGTCGTCGAGGTCTACGAATCGCACTGAGTGGCCGGGTCGCGAAGCGACCGGGATGTGGTAACGGGAGCTGATGCCCGGTCGCCTTTCCGTAGTCGCGACACCCATCGGATGTTTGGAGGATATCACGCTAAGGGCGTTGCGCGTCCTGCGCGAAGCCGATCTTATCCTCGCGGAGGACACGCGTCACACGCGAACGCTCTGCCTGAAGCATGGCATCGACACGCCACTTCGCTCGTTTCACGCACACAGCAGCAACGACAAGCTCGAAGCGATCGTGGGAGGGCTCGTCGAAGGTGCCCACTATGCGTTGGTCAGCGATGCCGGGACTCCGCTGGTCAGCGACCCTGGCGCATATCTCGTGGCCCGAACCGCGGCGGCAGGAGTCACGGTGGAGGCAATTCCAGGTCCCAGCGCTGTTTTGGCAGCACTCAGCGTGGCCGGCCTCGCGGTCGGCCGATTCGCGTTCGAAGGATTCCTTCCGCGCGGCGGCGGGGACCGCGCCCGCGCTCTCGCTCGAATTGCGGGCTCCGACATCGCAACCGTCCTCTTCGAGTCTCCTCATCGCATCCGCACGACGCTCGACGACCTAAATCGTGCTCTGGGTGCTGAAAGGCGCGTCGCGCTGTGCCGCGAGCTAACCAAGATGCACGAGCAGACGATTCGCGGCACCGTCACGGAGGTCCAAAGCGCGCTGACGGACCCGGTTCGTGGCGAGATTACGGTTGTGATCGAGGGCAGGCCGGCGGACGCGCCAATCGAAGACATCGATCTCGAAGCCTTGGTGTGCGAATGGAAGGCAACCGGCCTATCGACGAAAGAAATGACCCAAAGGCTCCAGCGAGATCTAGGCTGGAAACGCAATGTCGCTTATGAAGCCGTCCTCAAAGCGCTCCAGCGGGACACACGCTAGTGCGCGGAGGTCGGCAGCGTGATGCAAACGCGAAGACTCCCGGCGGTTCCCGCCTCGGCCCAAATCCGTCCGCCCTGAGCTTCTACGACGCTTCGCGCAACGGCAACTTCCAAGCCGAGAGCATCCGAACGCGATAGCGGCTTCTCTAGCCGTTCCACGATGGCGAGCGTGTCCGAAGACGAGTCCTTGAGCGTAGCCATCAAATCGAACTGGACGAAGCCCTTCCCTGCCTGGTCGCGCCGGGGCGGCGCAACACGCATGACGATATCGGTGCCCGACGAACGAATGACCAAGACCGCGAGGCTCACGAGGGAGTGAACCGTACGTTGTCGGTCCACCAAAACGCGAGGCAGTCCCTCGGAGACACCGCCAAGCACGGTGATATCCTCTGCACGCGACCTCACGAACTCGATTGCCTCGGAAATTAGCTCATCCGGCGCCACCCACTGCTGCTGAAGCCGAAGAGTCCCGGCTTCGAGCTTGGCTCTATCGACCACGGTCGATACGAGCCGCAGCAATCGCTCCGCGCTCGCACGGATGGTTCGGACGCTTCGCTCCTGCTCCGGGTTGAGGTCACCGTCTACGCGACCGAGCAGCATATCGGAAAACCCCGTCACGGAGTTGAGGGGGTTTCGAAGCTCGTGGCCCAGCGACCCCAAGAACCGTGCACGTTGACGCTCTGGCATCTCGGAGCTCGCGGAATGCGCGTCAACGGTGTCTTCAATCGACGCTTGCAGCGCGGCGGCTGACGGCTTCGGTACGGCGGACTCGTCGCTCGATAGAATTGGGCTCAGAGACCGCAGTGCACTGGATCCGAGTATGAGGCCCGCGCCGAATATCAGTAACGCACCCCAGGCGTGTTGGGCGTCGGCCAACAGCAGCCATCCGACGGCGCCATACAGCGAAACGCTCACGACGAGCTGACGAAGGCGGGACGACACGGGATTGCGCTCGATGGTCATCGTGCACCCCGCAATGGAAGGCGAATCCGGAAGCGAGATGGCGAATCGCCGTGATAGAGCGAGCCCTCGTGGCGGGCAATGACCTCGGATGTCACCGCGACCGGCCAGCGCCGGATCTCCATCGCATCTTCGGACGCCAGGATTTCGGCTGGTGTTGGCAGCGTACCGAGGGTCGGGCCAGTCGATGGGTCGGCGACGACTTCGATCGTGAGATAATCGCCGGAAAGAGCCAAGGTCAACGCGATGTCTGCGTCTCGCTGATCGGCAGCGAGAAAATCTGCAAGCACGAGGATCGAACGCCGTAAGCGGGATTCGTCGACGGAGGTGATGCAAGCGTCTCGAGGCAACGTGCAACGCGCCGTTCTCTTGTTCGACCAGAGCTGACCCGCTTCTTCGGCAACTCGCGCCACCAGCTCCCGGACGTCGACTCGTTCGGCGTTCAAGCGGAGCTCACCGGTGGAAAGCTGTGAAAGATCTAGCGCGCTGTCGAGGAGAATTCGTAGGCGAATCCCGGAGCCTCGAATGATCTCCAAATCCTCGCGCTGGGAGTCGCTGACGTCGCCGTCGATTCCACTCAGAAGCACGTCCGAGAAGCCGAGCACGGCGTTGAGCGGGGTGCGAAACTCATGTCGGAGCGCCATCAGATAGTCGACTTCGTCCAGATCCGTTCGACGCCCGCGGCTGGCCATCGCCTCGGAGACCACCGACCGCGTAGAAGATCCGGGCTCGTCGACCCCATCGTCCGCGCTCTCCAAATCAGCCTGCGTAGCCCTCGATTCCAGCGTCGCGTGAACCGCCCAGAGTATCGCTAGCATTCCTCCCAGGGTCGCGAATGCAAACCAAGCCCACGATGCGGCGTCCCGTAGTCCGGCCAAGAAGAACAGCCCAGAACCGGTCAGCACGGCAAGGAGCGACACGTACATACCGAACCGAACGATCACCACACGGCGAGCCGCCACCCCAATCAAGCTCGACACGCCCTCCACACTAGCGCCCGATCTCGACCTCGGGAACACGAGGCGAGCCTTCGTCCCGAAGGCGCAACGCCACATCGATCCGAGCCGCGGCGTTGATCAATCCGAGATGGCTGAAGGCCTGCGGAAAATTTCCCAACAGCATCTTGGTTTGAGGTTCGATCTCCTCGGCGAGAAGGCCCAAATGGTTCGAGGCCTCAGCGTGCGCCACGAAGACACTCTGCGCTTGATCGATCTGTCCGGCCATTGCAAGAACCTCGGCCAACCAGAACCCACAGAGGACGAAGGCCCCCTCCTTCCCACCGACGCCGTCGTCGCCTCGGTAGCGATGTACGTAGGGGCCATCGCCCAATTCGCTTTGAATCCGCTCTACGGTTCGAAGCACGCGGTCGTCGTTCGGTGGGAGGAATCCATGAATGGGGAGCAAAAGCAGAGAGGCATCAGAATGCTCGTGGTCATACGCGGCGACGAATCGCTTGCCGGTTCGATCCAGCCCGCGCGCACAGATCTCCGCGTGCAAATCGTCGGCCACCTGCTGCCATCGCACCTTCAATGGCTGGTCGCCAAACAACGGTGCCAACTCCGCCCCGCGCCGAAGCGCCAGCCAACTCATCAACTTGGAATGCACGTTGTGTCGTTTCCCCGCTCGGGGCTCCCAAATTCCATGGTCCGGCTTGCCCCATGTCACGGAGACATTGTCGACAACCTCCCGCAATCGCCGCCAACCGCGTGCAGTGAGTGAGCCACCACCTCGCTCGTACACATACGCCGCGTCCATCAAGGCTCCCGCGGTGTCGAGCTGAAGCTGATCCCGCGCGCCGTTTCCGATGCGCACCGGTCGTGATCCGCGATACCCCGCAAAGTTGTCGAGCGCCCGTTCGTCGGGAACACGCCCGCCATCCACCGCATACATGACGCGGAGCTCGCGATCGCGTTCGAGGGTGTCCCTCACGAAATGGAAGAACTCGCCTGCTTCCCGAGAACAGCCAAGGAGGTTTGCGGCGCGCACCGCCATCGCCGTATCGCGGGTCCACGTGTAGCGATAGTCCCAGTTGCGAGATCCGCCGATCCACTCAGGAAGCGAAGTCGTCGGCGCGGCCACCATCGCCCCGGTCGGGGCATACATCAACAACTTCAAGAGCAATGCGGACCGAACGACGTGATGGCGCCAAGGGCCGTCGTATTGGAGCTTTTGAGCCCATTCTCTCCATCGACGTCTCGTGTGCCGCAACGCCTCAAACGGACGATATGCCAAGATCGACTCAGATTCGGAGGCATTCCAACTGATGACGACCCAGCCGCGGTCGCCGGCTTTCATGCGGCATACAGACTGTACACCGCCTTCCGGGCGTGGCTCCCAATGACCCACGCCGTCGAGCACGGCGACCAGACGTTCGCCAGACGCTCCTTTGGCCAACGCGGAGCGCCCTTCGATGTCGAACGTCGTGTCGACGCGCCCGTAGTCGAACCTCGGATTGAAGACGACTCTCACGACCGTCTCTCCTTCGACGCACTGCACGCGTCGATGAACCTCATGAACTGCGGAGCGCGGGTCGTCGGTCCAGGGCATGTAGTCGGTGAGCCGAAGCGTCCCCTGTCCCTCGACCCGAAAGAGCGTCTCGAGCACGTTGGTGTCGGTATCATATCGCTGCAGGCCCTCGAAGGGATACTCGACCGGACTCACCGAGGTGGATCCACCGTTCTCCTCGTCTAACAGCGCTCCGAAAACGCTCGGGCTATCGAAGCGCGGTAGGCACAGCCAATCGATGGCACCATCTACCCGAACCAGCGCAGCCGAGAATCCGTCACCGATCAAGCCGTGGTCTGCAATTGAAAGATCCCGCGTTGATCCCTCGTCGGTAAATACGAATGGTCGGTTGAGCCGTTTGGCCGCGCTGTATAGGTCCATCCGATTCAAACCATAGCAGATAGTGCGCTTGGTAACGCACATGCTAGAGGTCCGCGGTGGGGCGGCACAACAGACAGTGGATTCTACCACTCATCCTGATGGCTCTGACCTTCGTGTCGACGTTCTACGTCGGTGCCACAATGGTCCTCGGGCGGTCACCCGGATCGGTCACGGACTTGCAGACGGGATGGGTGTTCTCCCTGCCGCTCATGGCAATCCTGCTCGCTCACGAGTTCGGTCACTTCTTCGCCAGCAAGTACCACCACGTCGACACCTCGCCACCCTACTTCATTCCCGCGCCATTTCTGTTCTTCGGCACGTTGGGCGCCATCATTCAGATCCGAGAGCGGATTCGCTCCCGCAACGCGTTGCTCGACATCGGGGCCGCTGGGCCTTGGGCCGGGATGGCGGTGGCGCTGCCGGTGGTGATCTACGGAATCGCCACCTCGCCAATCGAAGCCTTGCCGGAAGCGAACTACATCATCGAAGGCCGGTCCCTGTTGTACCTCGGACTTCTGAGTTGCTTGAAGGGCCCGATCCCGCCGGGCTACGACATCATGTTGACGCCGACTGCGCTGGCCGGTTGGGCCGGCTTGCTCGTCACGATGATCAATCTCATCCCGTTCGGTCAACTCGATGGCGGCCACGTGGCCTACGCGCTGCTAGGCCCTCGACAGGATCAGCTCTCCCGTCATCTTCTTCGCGGCCTGCTCTTGGTGGCTGTGATCGTGGGCGCTGCATACGGGGTTCCAAGCTACCTCGATGGAGTGCGGGGCGAGAGGCTCGCCTCCGACTTCATGGCAGGCATGCACTGGATGGTCTGGGCGCTTTTGCTCTGGCTGCTCACTCGCGCGACCGGATCCGAGCACCCGCCGACGGACGATTCGCGAGTTTCCCCCAGACGTCGCATCGGCGGCTGGTTAACCCTTTTGCTATTCGCCCTCTTGTTCATGCCGTCGTGGATCCGAGTGCAGTAGGAAATTTCACCGAAAGGCCGGAATTTCTTACTTTCGGGCGATGCGCTCCCGACGCCGCCTAAGCGTGCTGCTTTTCTTACTCGTTGGCGTTCTCGGCTCGACCGCGCCGGCTAAGGCCTGGACCCGGACCGTAGTCAAAAGCGCCAGAGCCAGCGTCGACGTAGAGCGCGACGCCACCCTGAGCGTCCTCCTTCGCCTGGATATCGAGGTCGACGCGGGATGGCTGCAAGAGGTCGAGTTGGCGGAGCTGGGCGCGGGGGTAGAGCTCGACCGCAAGAGACCGCCCTATTTTCGCTCGGCCGAAGGCGAAACGTTCCGTCCCGAAGCCGAGGTCCTCGATGACGGTCTCATCCGCCTCTCCTTTCCGCGGAGGGAAGCACCGAGGCAAGGAGAGTACCAACTCTTCATACGATACCGCACCAAGGCGGACCTGAGAGTCGCCGAGGTCGCCGGAACGCCGCGCGCAAGGATCGTTTGGTCGGTCCCCGCATGGGAAACGGGCCTTCACAACGTCTCGGTCGAATTCCGCGCACCAGCGGGGTCGACGGTTCCGACCGAGTTGCACGACACGCCACCAGGCGTCGAGCTCCAGGTTGCCGAGCGTTCCAATCGCACCGTGATCGAGTGGCGCCGGATCCACCTGCCTCGCATGAGCGCGTGGCCGCTCACGCTCGACGTCCCATCCGATTCGATCGCGATGCCGATGGAGGTCGAAGATGTACCCGCGCCAGTGGGGTTCCGGCCACTCACGACTCCGGAAGAGCGTCCCATCGCTTGGTCTCTGCTCTTGCTCGCGGTACTGACGCTCCTCAAACGCCGCTCCCTCGAGGTTCGGAAGGGCTCCGGTCGGCTCCTGCTTCAGGCCTCCTGGGTCGCGGTCTTGGCGATCACGTGCCTGGCCGTCGCGCTCGGTCAATGGCTGGTGCCGAGCTTTCCAGCCTGCGCGCTGGCGCTGATCGCTTTGTCCTTGCATCTCCCCCCCAAGCTGACCGGCCCCGCCGTGCGCCCGAACTGGCGCGCCGTCCCGGTCAAGGATCTCCCTGACGTCGAGATGCGGGCAAGCGATTTCCTCGATGCGAGCACCGTAACGGGCCTGGCCACGTTGGTCGCTGGTAGCCTGGCCCTGATCGCCCTCGAGCAAGCGACTGCCGCCCTCTTCTTGTTGCCGGTGTTTCTGACGGGAACGCGGAATCACATGCCCGCAACGTTGGGAAGAAAGGCAGCCGCCCTGCGCCGATTCGCATCCGAGCTTCGCTTCGGCGCCGACGCGCCGGCCATGTCACTCAGCTGGCAGCTCTGCTCCGATGGCATACCTCGTCTCCGGGTGCATCTGTCCACGCATCGCACCGGCCTCATATCCATCGGCTTCGTTTCCGCCTCGGCCCAGGTGGGGCTCGTCGTACGACACAAAGTCATGCTGCTCGTCGAGACGCGAGCGCAGTCCGACGCGGATGACATCGTGCGTCGACGCACGAACGTCGACCCGGATCTCCGCGCATCGGACGGAAGTATCCTCCGCCTGATCGAGTGGAATGCCGACGCGATGGCCCTACTCGGAGCCTTGGCTCGCGAGACTCCCCAACGCGCGGAACCCTCGCGAGGAACTTGGCTGCTCCGCGAGATCTCCGAGCCCGGACGCAAGGCCGCTTAGGAAGTTACCGCCCGACGCGAGACGTGAGCGGGGCCAAAATTCGGTCGACCTGCTTGAGCTCTCGCGCGACATCGTCTTCGTCGAAGTCGATCTGGTCGATCAGCACTTCGTGCACCGCGTCGTAGAGCCATGTGCTCGACTCGGCGTCATCGATGCAGTCACTCGCTTGATGCCCTTGATGGCTGAGCGTCGGAAACTTCTCGACGATCTTTTCGAGCACTGTGACCCGATCGCCGAGATACCCGCGCATGGCTTCGAGCTCGTCGGACAAAGGCTGGAGCATGTCCTCTGATTTCTCGAGGTGTTTCCGAAATGCATTGGGGGACCGCTGACGGACGCCGTCCAACACGAGCCTAATGAGCATGACGTCGCCCAAATGAAGGAGGACTCCGCGAACGCCCGGGATCGCCGCGCTGGCGGAGATCACGTGCAACAGAGCGCCCGCCGCCGCAACTCGACTCTCGTCGTCCATTTCCGGATCCTCGACGATCCGGAGGACGGATTTCAGATCCTGACTGAAACGAGTCAGCGCAGGGGTCATCAACTCGACGAAGCGCTCGCGCGACATATCACCTCGGCACCAGAGAACGGCCCCGCGGACATGTTACCTCAACTCCGGTGGGGCCGGCGTCGGTTTCGACGATCTTGAACTCGACACGCCGATTTTTCTCCCATGCGGCCGCGTTGTTCCTGGGGTCGACAGGGCATCGCTCGCCATATCCGGCGGACCGCAACCGGCTCTTGATGACGCCACGCTCGATCAGTGCGTTCATGACCGATTCGGCTCGAGCCCGTGTCAGCTTGATGTTGTATTCATCGCTGCCGCGTTCGTCCGCATGACCCTGAATCTCGACCAGGGTGATGTTTGGGAAAGCATTGAGCGTTGCGGCCACGGCATCGAGCAGCGGGAAGCTTCGTGATTTGATGATGGCGCTATCCGTCTCGAAATAGATCTTCTCGAGGATGGTGATCTGAGTGTCTTCGACGATGACCAGACCCTTGTCGGGACACCCGTCTTCGTCCTCGTGCCCATTGTAAGTCTCGGGATCGTTCGGACAAGCGTCGTCGACGTCGAGGATCCGATCGCTGTCGTTATCCGGATCCGGACAACCGTCTTCGTCTTGGAAGCCGTCGAAGTCCTCGGGATCGTTCGGGCACAGATCCCTCTTGTCGGGAATCCCATCGGCGTCGTTGTCCAAATCCGGACAGCCGTCCTCGTCTTGGAACCCGTCGAAGTCCTCGGGATTGTCGGGGCAGTTGTCGACATCATCGGGAATTCCATCCCCGTCACGGTCACCTTGTTTGCCCTCGGGGCAACCATCCTCATCGCGGTCGCCGTCGTAGTCCTCTTTGACGAGCGGACATGCGTCGTCCACATCGAGGATCCCATCGGCGTCGTTGTCGAGATCGGGACAGCCGTCGCGATCCTCGAAACCATCTCTGTCCTCGGCGTCATCGGGACACGCGTCATCATCGTCGGTAATTCCATCCTTGTCGCGGTCGCCGACGGCGGGCTCGTACCTAAACCCGATCGTCGCACGAACATCCGCTGCTTGAAACCCAGTCTTCGGAATCCCCGCACCCGCCGCGATGAAGAGGAAGCTCTTGTTGGTGACGAAATACTTGAATCCGCCGAGAGCCTCCATGGAAAGGGTCCCTTTGGTCCCAATTGCCTGGGCGATTTGGGTCCCATAGAGCTCCATGATGAAGTCGAGCGAACGCGCAATTCGGAAACTGGACCCGAACCCGAAGGTGATGAGGTCGTTGTAGGTGAAGACCCGACCCGCGTTGGGATCGTCGACGGGATCGGTAGCACTCCCGGGCGGCACGCCCGCGCCTGGATTGGACAGCCCATTCCAGATGAACGTCGCACCCTGCTGGGAGTTCCACCGATAGCCGCCCTCGAACGAAAGACGGATCTTCTGGATTGGCTGGAATTCGAACACAGCGCTCGGCCAAAGCGAGAAACCCGGCTCACCGGCGAACTGGTCCGTCTTCGCCGTGGGGAAACCGGCCCGCAAGATCAGGGCGATGCCTATCGGGCTTTGGCCGAGATTCAGCAGCCGCGCCTTGGCGTGAATCGTGAGGTCGCCTACTCCCTGAGATCGCAGCCCCACACCTTGATAATTGTAGAGACAGCCGGCGGAGGTCGCGCCGGTGCAAGTCCCCCCCCGACCCGGAGTTTGCACTGCGTCCCCCCGGAAGAAGGTGATTGGAAGCTGAAGTCCGAGGACCAGGCGATCGAACAGACCAAAGTTGAAGATGAACGTCCCGGTAAAGCCTTGCTTGGCGATTCGGCTTTCGCGCGAGCCCGGCGCGGGCGAGTTTGGATCGCTGTCGAACCCATTGTACCGAAGCATGCCGAAGCCCGCGTCGAGAACGAGCCCAAAGCTGAACTCCTTGTGTGGCATCACGTCGCTACCGTTGACGGCGAAGTAACCTCGCGTATCCACGGCCGGCCGGAAGAGGTGCAGGTCCATGCCCCCGTCGGTGAGCGTCGCACCGTCCGCGAGCGAGACCGCTGGGACTAGAGACGCCGCAACGAAAAGCGCAGCGGCCCATGCATGCCTCACGCACGCGCCCCGCCGAGACTGTGTTCCCCCAAACACCCGCTTTCAGTGTGTCATGGGCGGGGCCTATTAATCAACGATTCTGCGAGTCTGCGCCGCTCCGCGGGCAGCCTTGGGCTATACCTAGGGGCCCGGCCGGCGTCCACGGACGCTTCTCATCAAGCGCTTGGCGTCCTGGCGCTGTTTCGAGGTGATGCCCTCGAGCGCCAGCACGAGGCCGGCTTCGTTGCTTGCCCGCCCGAGATCGCCCTCCGCGAGTGCCCGTTGGGCCTCCCTGAGAAGGGCCTGCGCGTAACGATACCGAATCTCTCTGAACTCAGGCGTCTTGCGAAGCACGCTGTCGGGCGGGAGCCCGTCGGCAATCGCGTAGGCGCGATCGAGGTGTCCCCTGCCGAGGGCCCGGCGCGCGCGCCCCAGAACCCCTTCCCATTCTCGAGGCTCGTCCGAAGAGCCGTCCGGGTCGGCGCCTTGCTCGTCGTCTTGTTCCGCAGTTGCGGTCCCAAGCCGCGACACTGCATCTTGCCCGTCCTCGACCGGCGTGACCGCGGAGGATCGATCCGGTGCGGCGCTCACCCCTGCTTCGGTTCGCACCGCGACCGCCGCGCTCTCGGTTTCGGCCCGCCCACCGAAACGGCCACGCATGGTGGCAAGCACGGCACCAGCGCCCGCGAGTGCCAACAAAGCGATCACAGAGATCACGAAAACCGGCTTTTTCACCGTAGATGGCGGGGTAGCGACGGGGGCTTCCTGAGGCAACGCTTCGAGGCTGTGTACGCCCTGTGGCGGCAGGAACCGAAACCGAACCTCGCCGAGCTCCAGGACGTCGCCAGACTCGAGCACCGCCCGGGATGCGTCGACACCGTTCACCCGCACGCCATTGGCACTCTCGAGATCAAACACCGTCACCTTCCCATCGACAACTTGAAGCTCAGCGTGCTCGTGTGAGATCGATTTGTGGTTGATCCAGATGTCGAGTCGCTCATCGCGTCCGATGCGTAGCGTCGGTTTGTTTAACGTGAACTCAGCACCTGCAGCGGGTTCGTTGAGCACGATCAACCTCGGCGGCGGCTGACTTCGCGGCTTTGGTGAAGGCAAGGTGTTGGCGGTCGCGATGACTTCCGCTTGGAAGGCCAGGCCGTAGTCGCCGATGCCGAGCTGATCGCCCGGGGCTAGCTCTGCCTTAGCATCGATCCGCTCTCCGTTGAGGGTCACTCCGTTGTAGGAGCCGAGATCTTCGATAATGTAAGATCCATTACGTTTCAGCAGACGAGCATGGCTCCGCGACACGTTCCGCTCGGTGAGACGAATGGTGTTGCCCTCGTTGCGACCAATGGTGATCTCGTCGCGCAGAAGGGGCACAACCGTCGTGTGACCTTCGTCGTCGGAGATGACGAGCTTATCCATCGTGTCGGCCCAAGGTCAGTTTCACTCACAGTTTCGCGGGGTTGAACGCATGGTACTCTCGGGAACGTCGCTGTCAATCTCGTCCAGGTGAAGGTTTGCACTCCCCAAGAACCCGGCTATGCCGGTCCGGCAGGATGAGCGCAGTCGAACGAGTCCTTGGGGTGATCGGAGGAAGCGGGCTCTATGAGCTGGAGCAGCTGACCGACGTGGAGGAGCTCGCGATGAAGACCCCATTCGGGGAGCCCTCGGATGCACTCATCGCGGGCACCATCGGAGCCACACGCTTGCTCTTTCTCCCCCGCCACGGTCGCGGTCATCGCCTTCCACCACACCGGATCAACTATCGAGCCAATATCCTCGCACTCAAGATGGCCGGGGCGGAACAGATTCTCAGCATATCTGCCGTGGGATCGATGAAGGACGAAATTCAACCCGGAGACATGGTCGTCGTCGATCAGTTCATCGATCGAACCCGACATCGGAACGACACGTTCTTCGATGACGACGGCGTGGTGGCACACGTGGGGTTCGCGGATCCGATCGACCCACAGCTTGCTGGCTCCTTGCTTGGCGCGGCAAGAAGAGCGGGGTCAGCCGTGCACGACGGCGGCACGTATCTGTGCGTAGAAGGCCCGCAGTTTTCGACCCGTGCCGAATCACAGCTCTACCGATCCTGGGGGGTTTCCGTGATCGGGATGACGAATCTTCCCGAGGCGCGGCTAGCACGGGAAGCAGAGCTCCCATACGCGACACTCGCCATGGCAACCGACTACGACTGCTGGCATGAAGGACACGATGCGGTCACGGTCCAAGCCGTCATCGCCGTGATGCACGTCAACGTCGCAAAAGCCAAAGAAATCATCGTCGAGCTCGCCCAGGCCCTACCCGATCCTGCCGGGTGTCCAGCCTCCTCGGCCCTCGCAGGCGCCATCATCACCAATCCCGATTCGATCTCGCGGGCCGCACGCGACAAGCTACGGCCACTCATTGGCAAATACGTACACTGAAAGGCACCATGTCCTCGCTTCTCGTCGTCGGTTCCGTCGCTTTCGACACGATTCACAATCACCTCGGCTCGCACGACCGCATCCTCGGTGGGTCTGCTACGTACGCGTCGCTTGCAGCCTGCCAGCTTGCTCCCGTCCGTTTGGTCGGAGTGGTCGGCAAAGATTTCCCGCGCGAAGCGGTCGACATGCTGCGCGGCCGCGGCATCGACACCACCGGGCTCGAAGTCGCCAACGGCAAAACGTTTCACTGGGAGGGTCGGTACTCCGACAATCTGACGTCGCGCACGACCATCCAGACCGATCTCAACGTCTTCGCAGACTTCAATCCGAAGATCCCCGCGGCGTTCCGCGATTCGGAGTTCGTGATGTTGGGCAACATCGCCCCCCAGCTACAGCTGCACGTGCTCGACCAAATTGACAATCCAAAGCTCGTCATCGCCGATACGATGAACCTCTGGATCGACACCGCGCTCGATGCGCTCGAAGCGCTGCTAAAGCGCGTCGACATCCTGGTCATCAACGAGGAAGAAGCACGGCAACTCACCGGCTTTCATCACCCGCTCGCAGTAGCGGAGGCCCTGCGGGCGCTCGGCCCGGAGACAGTAATCGTCAAGCGCGGCGAGTATGGCGCGCTGCTCTTCCTCGACGAGGACATTTTCTGCGCGCCGGCCTACCCGCTCAAATCGGTGTCCGACCCGACCGGTGCGGGGGACTCTTTTGCCGGCGGGTTCCTCGGTTACCTGGCAGAGAATGGTCATACCGACCTTCGCCAAGCCGTGATCTGCGGCTCGGCCGCAGCGTCCTTCTGCGTACAAGACGTAGGCGTTTCTGCCCTGCAAAACCTGAGCCGCGAAGACCTCGATGGACGCATCCGGGAGTTCCGCGAGCTCACCTGCTTCTAGCCCGCCGTTTTTTTGACCGGAGCCCCGGGAAATCGACACTGCGGGCTTAGGAAGGATCGGCCATGAACCTCAACGAGCTCAAAGGGACCCTGCGCGGTCTCGTGCGAAAGACGATCGAGACCCGCTTCAGCGGAGCGAACTACGCCACGCTGGCCCAGGCGCGCGGATACGCGGACGGCTACATGCGAGCGCTGCTCGACGCCGACTTGATCGATCAGAAACAGCTCCTGGAGCTGGTCAATTCCGAACGCCGGCTCTTCGTCGATGAAGCCAACAAGCTCGACGCCCGGACGCGCGCGGCCTGATATCTTCTACAGCGCCGCAGGACCCGTGCGTCGGCCTAAGGTCCGGTCAGCTCGCCTTCAATGACGAGATAGCCGTTGTCGCCTCCGCCGGTGCGGACCGCGGTGTTCTGAATACTGAAACCGGAAATGCTAGGGAGGGCGACGCCGCCGAACGCGCTTCCCAGGCCGCCGAGGACGGGCGGCAGGAGGGTCTCGAAGAGAGCTTCGGTTTGCGTGGCATCGGCGTTCGGATCGGAGAGCAAGGTGACGTCCACCGCGAGTTGGGAATCCGAGATGATGACGTTCAACTTTCCGTCCGTCGCCACGTCGAGGTCCAAGTTGGCCTTCGCGCTCACCCAAGCCTGCAAGACCTCGTTGCCGTCCGCTGCGGGGCCGTCGTAGAGCGTGACGCGCAAGTCTCCGACCTGCAGCTCGTAAGCGTGCCCTCCCTCGCCAGGCACCAACACGGGCGGAAGGCCAGCGTGCGTGGCAATGAGGGGAGCCGTCGCGCCGGGAGCCAATGACTGCACGAGCGCGTATGGGATACCAGCAGCCTCCGGCGTCGTCTCGATGTCGAGCAGCCCTCCCCGCCAGAGTGCGAGGAGGAGCTGGTTCAGGAAATCGCCGGATAGAGCGACGCCCGCGCCCGGCTCGGTGCCCCAAACCGGTGGCGTGTATCCAGCCTGAAGGCTGCCGAGGCCCAGCTCACCGGTGTGGACCGTCTGATCCGCCGTGACCTCGGTTGCCAATCCCAAGGTGATGCCGGTGTCGACGACGTCGATCGTGCTCGGCGTCGCGTTCAGGGTGTACGTGCGGTTCGAGATGGGGAACGCGTAGGACAATGCAAGATCGTTCAGCGCGTTCTCGAGCAGGGCGGGAACCTCGGTTTGGACGGCATCATTGATGGCATTGACCATCGCGTCACGAATCAGGTTTGAGATCGCGGCGTCGGCGCCGAAGAAACTCAGCACGTCGTAGAGGAATCCACTCATATCCCAGACGAAGTTGTTCGCGGCGGCCGTCGCGCTCACGGGGCTGAGCGTGATCTTGCCGCTCGGATCGATCATCGGCTCTACGACGATCTCCACCGTGATGGACGCCGCGCGAATCTCCCCGTTGCCCGATCCTGAAATGCCGACGACTACACCGGAAGCCGACCAGTCCAGACGGGGGTCTGAGATGGTCATCTGGAGTCGAATCTGCCCATTGGCCTGCGGGTCGATGACGAGCTGAGCTCCCCCGAAGCGGGGATTGGTTACGTTCAGTGTGACCGAATACCAGGTCACGCATACCCCAAGGCAGGATTGCGATGAGTTCTGGTAGGCGGGGCTAGGGATCAGAGCGCCGAGCTCCTGCGCGTCGATGAGCGTTGCACCAAGCGCTTCCAACTCCGCGATGCCGCCGGCGCCTTCGTTCAGCTGCACCTCGATGCCGTCGGCAGCCGCATCGCCGTAAGGCAGGAACGTCCCTGCGAGGACGGAGCGGGTGTCCGTGGCAGCGTTGCCAACCGAATCGGTGGCCACAGTGTCGAGGACCAAGAGCCCGAATCCGCTGGGAACCGAAACGCTGAACACGCCGGATGCATCCGTGCTCGCGGGAGCACCGTTGATGGTCAGACCGAGGCCCGGCTGATCATCGGTCGCGGTCCCGGCGATCATCACCGAAACGTCCGTGACCCACGAGGCTCGCGGCGGGGTCTCGACCTCTAGCGCGGGCGGCGAATCGGTCGGAGGGGTGGAGCCGTCGGGCTCGACACCCGAGTCGTCCGCGGGGACCCCTGCGTCATCGGGGATGGATGTGCTCGATCCGCACCCGATCGCCACCAGAGCGATCATGGGCAGGACGAACACCCTGCGAGCGAGCCCAGTCTCCGCACACGCTCTGAGCCCTTTCACGTGCGCTTCGCGATCCAGATCGCCGTCCTCTCGGAGCCTCATGCCTACCTCGAAATACCACGAGCAGACCCTGGATAACAGCGAGTAACCTTACCAACAGCCCCATTGGGGCGGGGCAGCCGTAGAAGTGCCGGCTCGCCAGTCGCAGACATCGGACCCGTTTTGCGCTAGGAAGGCATTCCGAGGCGTAACTCCCACCTTCGCCACCATAACGGCTGCGAGGTGCAGGGTTAGCGAGTTTCTCGGATAGGAACGAGTATTAAATGAGTGAAGGTACAATCAAGCGTCTCACGGACCGGGGCTTCGGGTTCATCGAAACCTCTCCTGGCAAAGACATCTTTTTCCACATGTCGAACGTCGAAGGCGTGCGCTTCGAGGATTTGCGCGAAGGTCAGCGGGTTTCATTCGACGAAGGCCAGGGTCCCAAGGGACCACGCGCGGAGAACGTCCGCCCGATTTAGAGACGGTTGCCGGGATCTCGGCCCGTGCGGCCGAGATCGCCATTCGCATTGAGGCCGCCGGCGGCGCGTCCCGCCTTGGACGAGCCTCCGCCGAGTGAAAGCAGGCTGATCGAGTTCCCACTCCAGGATTCGAAGCCCGGCTATGCCGCCGGCATGGAGCTTCGCATGGCCCGCGGTGCGTTTGGAGATGGCGACGTGATGGCTTGGATGCGAGTGCGACTGCCTCTCATCGGCGAGACGGATCCTTCTCCGCTGGAGCGAACACTCGTCGCCGCGGACAGCGGCAACGGCGCGAGTCAACGCGTCAGCGCGTCCGAGTTCACGTTCCTCAACGCTGATCTCACGGTGTCGCTCACGGTGACCGTGATCTCCGCGGAGGTACCCGCAACCCCGATCGTAGCGAGGACTAAAACACTCGCGTACTCCGCGATAGGAGCCAACGCCCAGATCGAGGAGATCGCTACCGCACCGGTGAGCGCCGACCTGACCGTGCGCGTCGTGCCGTCAACGTCGGTTGGCGCTTCGTCAGAGCTTGACCACGGGTGCGTTGGCCAACAGCCGTTCTGCAAATTCCTGCACCGGTTGTATGTTCATCGTGTTGATGAAGCTCGAATAGGTCAGCAACGCGAGCAGATAGCGCGGATCAGCGACCCAGGGCGGCAGGTGTAGAGGCGGCCGCAAGAGGCCCATGGAGTACAGCTCGCAGAGCGCAGGGATGGCCAGGACGTCCAGCTTTCCACAGAACAGCAGTCGAAGGCAGTCGGAGCGCCCGGCCGCGAAGGTGGCACGTATGGTGTTGGTCACGATGAGCAGGCCATACAGATAAACCACGTCCTTGGTGAAGGGCGCGCCACCGGCCACGACGCCGCCGCGAAATACCCGCCGGGCGTTCTCGAATGCCTGGTCCGGCGTCGCGCGACGCTCTAGGAAATAGCGGTACACTTCCAGAAAGTCCGCTCCCTCGACGGCCATCTGGATCGCAAACACACGGTCGGCGAGGCGCTGCAAGCGATCCAGCTCCATGCTGCCGCTGATGATCTCGGCGAACACCGCCAGCCCTTCCTGGGTGCGCGTGGTGCCCGGGTGACCCGCGGCGAGGATCGGTAGATCGGTCTGCGCCCGCCCGTTCAATGAAGTGGCGCAGTGGACATAGGCCTCGTGATTGAGAAGCTGGCTGGCGTCGCGGTCCGTGAAGCGCGCATCACGTCGAATGCGGATGGAGCTGGATGTGGCCAGGGCGTTGGCCGAGAGCGTGTCCACCAACTTCACCGCGGGCGCGCCCTCACCAAAGTGAGCACGCACGGCACGCTCGATGTCCTTGGCCACCTCCTCGGCGCTTCGCAGGACGGGCGGTGCGATGTCGATCTCGACGCGGGTGAGCTGCTCAATCGCATCCCGAACACGCTGGGCGAGCTCGAGCGATGTCATGGGGTACAGGCGCAACGGGGTGTTCGGCTCACCGTACACCTGCCGGGCGTAGTCGAAAAAGGACGGCGTCCCGACCGCGGACAGCATTCGTGCGCTGAGCTCGAGCGTCTGCGCCTGCTCTTCGAGCCAGAGATCGATCACCCCACCAGGCATGATGGAGCGACGCGCCTCCCGCACGGCATCGACTGCATGGGTCGGGTCGAACGGTTGGTACCTGACCTGTGGAAGCTCTTTGGCGCCTCCGGCGAAGAACTTCGTCTTGATTTCTGGTGACCAGTCGATCGACTTCAGGATTCGGATCTGGCGGCTGGCCTTATACAAGAGCTGGCAAACCAGGCGTATCCGGTCCTTCTCGCGCTCGTTGGTCTCGGTGGGCATGGTTCTTTCTTTTCTATTTGCTGCAAGCCTGCGCTTCGGTTTAGGGCTCAGCGGAACGCGACGAAGCATGCCACGAAGAAGATCCAACCGCGACGGAAGAAGAAGATCCAACCGACGTTGCACCAGATGCAGCGCCGGCCCGGGCGATTCCGTTGTGTTGTCGTGAGCTGACGACCGCCGGCGGATCGTGGCGACGAAGATCCAACCGACGTTGCACCAGACGCAGCGCCGGCCCGGGCGATTCCGTTGTGTTGTCGTGAGCTGACGACCGCCGGCGGATCTTGGCGGGCCGTCAGTGTTTAGCCAGGTCGTACACGAGAATCGTAAGCGAAACGGGTCGCGTGGGAGGGCACGCTTTTCGCTTCTCAACCCGGCCATGACGCGACGACGCATCATCGAGCCCGGGACGACCTGGGCCCTTTCACGGCGCACCACTCGGCGCTACTTCCTCCTCAATCCTGACCAAGCCCGGGAGCTCGAGCAGTGCTACTGGTACTGTCTGGGCCTCGCTGCGAAGCGCTTTGGCGTGCTCGTGCATGCCGGATGCTTGATGAGCACGCATTGTCATGAGGTGGTGACGGACGTGCGTGGGGTGCTACCGCGATTCGTGCAGGAGTTTCACCGGCTACTCGCGCTGACGACCAAGGCCCTTCGCAGGTGGCCGGGCGAGGTCTTCGACAAGCGGAGCACCGGGCAGCATGCGCTACTGACCCCCGAGGCCACGATCGAGTCCCTCGGCTACCTCATCAGTAACCCCGTCGAAGCGGGGGCCGTCCGCTACGCCAAGGACTGGCCCGGAGCGCACACCCTACCTCGGGACATCGGGACACGCGTCGTCAAGGTGAAGCGCCCGGCGCACTACTTCGACCCGGAGAACTCCGAATGGCCCGACGTCGTCGAGCTTCGGCTGGAGATGCCGGCGGACCTCCAGCTCGACTACGGCACCGAGCTTGCTCAACGGCGCATCGCCGAGCGGGTCAAAGAGCGGGAGCACCGCGCCTGGCAGGAATCGAGGCGCACGGGCATGGCGTTCATGGGCGCACGGCGAGTGCTCCGCCAAGCGCACACCAAGCGCGCCCGAAGCTACGAGGCGTTCGGAAGCCTCAATCCGCAGTTTGCGGCAGCGGGGCACCGAGGGGCGGCCACGGAAGCCGTCCGGCGGCTTCGCGCCTTCAATGCCCAATACGACAAAGCCCTTACGGCCTGGACCGCGGGGAAGCGCACTGCGCGCTTCCCGGTCGGCACCTGGTGGATGCGCGTCTGCCACGGGGCACGGTGTGGGCCGGCGCCTTAGCGGGTTGTGGACAGGGTGGACTTGAGAAGATGCGTGCCGCGATGGGGCGCGATGTCGGAGTGCGTCTGAGGCTTGGAGCCTGCATCAGGAACGGCATCGCAAAGCTTGAAAACGCGCCTTAGGGCGTGCTGGCACACGGTGCGAGCGACGCTCCAAGCTGCGTAGAAGGCCAATCGACTGTCCGACCGACACGCTTGGAACCTCCACCTTGCGTCAACCTCGGTCCGATCTTCCGACGGTCCGATCTTCTTGCAAGCTGCGTAGAAGGCCAATCGGCTGTCCGACCGACACGCTTGGAACCTCCACCTTGCGTCAACCTCGGTCGGATCTTCTGGGCGTGGCGTCAACCTCGGTCCGATCTTCGCACCTTGTTTTTCGCACCTGCAGAATGTTCACGGACGCAGCAGTCCAGAAGTCGGGTGACCACTCGACAGCCTCCGCAGGAACGCCCACGGCGGGCTAGGGATCCGACTGGCCAAGCCCCACGCAAATATGGTACCTGCAAGACGTGAAATGGTTGCTGTGCGTATTTGCGCTCTTCGCTCTTGCGAGCTGCAAAGATCCCGCGTTCATCCCAGGAACCGGCACATTGCCCGACTGCAATGAACCGCCTGTGACCGATCTCAACGACACGGTCTGGTTCAACATCGGGCCCGCAACGGTTCTCACGACGGGCTGCCTGGATATCCAACCGGACACCACGTTCGAGTCGTGCCCCGAGAACTGGGCCTTCACGCAAGACGGCAATGACATCGACATCATCGTCGACGAGTATCGTGTCAAGGGCCGGTTCTGTGGCGACCAGCTCTATCTCGAAGGCGGCTGGTGGCTCTCGGTCCGGAATGAACAGGGCGGCTGCGACTACGAGGACGACGACGGGGACGAGTTCGGTATGCAAGCCGGGGGCAACGTCTTGACGTACACCGCGGGCGACGCCGAGAACGGCATTCGCGCCGAGCTGACGGGCCTCTTGCTCTTGGAGGGGAATTGCAGCGTGAGCTACGATGCGACCTTCCAGCCGGTGCACTATCCGCCGCCACCCAGTTGATCAAACGTACGTTCCATCGAGCCAACGCGAATGTTCCAGGCCGCCCTAGAACAGGCGGCCATATCCGAAGGAGAAGACGTCGACGGTGAGCCCGTCGGTGCGCCAGTAGCGGCTGAACGAGAGCTCGAAGCTCTCTTAGCCCATCGGGCGCATGTTGAGGGCGCGCGTCAAAACCATGATTGCTCCGAATCAGATCAACGGTATTGAGTCGTAGCCTGGAAGCGCGGTCACGTACGGGGTCCCGGCTTCGACCGAAATTCTCTTCGACGAGGAAAAGTCATGGGTAAGACGATTCAGATCACACGGCAAGGACGCGTCCTGCTGGCGCGTCTGCACAATTCTCCATACGCCCTGATGAACGACCAAATGGTGTCGGAGCTGGCTGAGCTCGTCGCCACGGCCGAATCGGACGATGACATTGGCGTGGTTGTCTTGACCGGGGCCGAGCCGAACATCTTCCTGGCTCACTATGACGTTTCCGAGTTACTCCGCGCGGCCAACCAGGCCCCGTCGATCGCCGAACGACAGGCGGTCCGAGCATCTCGGCTGATCCGAGGGCTGAGCACGCTTCCGGCGGTGCGTCGCTTCCTTCAACGGTCTCCGTTAGCGGGGCTCCTAAACCTGCAACGCATGCATGACGTCCTGTTGCAAATGGGGCGCAGCGGCACGATCTACGTGGCCGCCATCAATGGCTCCACGGCGGGAGGCGGACTAGAGCTTTGCCTGGCTTGTGATTTCCGTTACATCGCCGACGACGGCGAGCTGGCGCAGCCGGAAGTGCTCCTCGGGTTTCCGCCCGGCGCCGGTGGAACGCAGCGGCTCGGACGCTTGATCGGAAGGGCAAGAGCGCTCGAGCTCATGCTCAGCGGGCGCACCGTAGGGGCTGAAGAAGCGGAGAACCTGGGGCTCGTGACCGATGTATTCCCTCACGATCAGCTCATCGAGAAAGTCATTGCCATCGCCGAGGTGCTGGCTACCCGCTACAAGCCGGCCGTGTCGGTCATCAAGCGCGCCACCTTGGAGGGCGGCTCCCTACCGCTCGAAGACGGGATCCTGCAAGAACAAGCCGGCTTTCTGGCCATGCTCGGGACCACGGGCGCGAAGAAAGCGATGCAGGCCTATGTGAGGTTCATTGAGCAAAGGGGCGCGATCCCTGCAATGGACCCCGAAGCGCGAGAGCGGCTGCAGGCCGGAACCTTTGCCCCGTTCTACGAGGATTAGGGGTCGATGATACCCTGTGCGAGCGCCCGAGCTAGGCTCGCCGGCTGTAGTACGCGCTCAGCACGGCGAGGACGACCTTTTCGATGCCGCTCGTGCGAAGGGGCAGAGACGCGTCCGAAACCTTGAGGATCTGCTTACCGAGATTCGCGCCGGTGAAGAGGCGGCCGAGGGTCGCCGGGATGTTCTCGAAACCATGTTGCACGTCGATCTCCTGGACGACTTTTCCGTCCTGCACCCACTTGTGGAGGCACAGCAAACCCTCGATCGCCCGATCCAGATAGTCGAGAATGATGAAGCCCTGCGCGGTGCCGCGGTTCACGGTCAGCGCGATGTAATTCTTAATGCCGTAGCGCTCGGACGGGTCCTCGTTGTATTGCGAGATGGCGCCGCAAAGCACCACGCGCGCATGCATCGCGATGTGTAAGAGCGCGGCATCGAGGATCTCGCCGCCGACGTTGTCGAAGTAAACGTCGATGCCTTTGGGACACAGCTCGCCAATGCGCGCTTCGACGTTCTCGTTCTTGTAGTCGATGGCAGCGTCGAAACGCGCGGTGTTCGTCAGCCAAGCACATTTGTCCGGGCCGCCTGCGATGCCGACGACTCGACACCCTTTGAGCTTGGCGATCTGTCCCGCAATCGAGCCGGTGGCACCGGCCGCGCCGCTCACCAGGACCGTTTCGCCCGGCTTGGGCTTTCCGATGTCGAGCAAGCCGAAATACGCGGTAAGCCCCGTGACCGAAAGCGCGAGTGTCAGCGCCGGGTCGAGATGCGCGGGCAACTTCGTCGGCGGCACTCCGCCGGCGCGGTTCGGCTCGAACACCGGGTACTCCTGCCAGCCGCAAAGCCCGTTGACGATGTCGCCGGGCTTGTACTTCGGGTGCTTGGACTCGATCACCTGTGCGATGCCGCCAGCCCGCATCGGCTCTCCGAGACGAACCATCGGCATGTACGTGTCCATCGCCATCCAACTCCGCTGCGTAGGATCGAACGACAAGTACATCGTTTGCGCGCGCACTTGCCCCTCCCGGAGCGGTTCGATGGGCGCTTCCTGCAGCTCGAACGACGACGTGTCGACCATGCCTTGCGGCCGGGCCTTTAGGATCCATTGGCGGTTCGTCTTCGAAGTCATCGGGGAGTCCGCATCTTAGCTCGCCAGCGTCCCCTCTTAGCCCAACGGGCGCAAGAGAAACGTCGAATTGCGCGGTACTGAATATTATGTCGCGTGGGGCGCGAACCGGAGAGGGCGTTTATGTCGGCTATGCTCCCCGACAGTCAGATCTGCGCTGCGTCTACCTCCTCCAGAGCCTCCAAGACCAAGAGCTCTACACAGGCTGCGCCTCGAACGCGCACGCCACTTAGAACACGAGTCGCGATAGGGCGGGGTCCCACTCAGCTCTGCGTCGTCTGTCGTAGTACGCCGCTTCGCGCAGTGTGCGCAGCCTTCGCTTGCGGACGCCCAGCAGGATGCCGGTGGCGATCATCCCTGCGGCGCCAACCGCCGCCAGACCCACACCGGAATACAGCATGCGGTTGCACTGCGTCGGAGGGTCGGAGTTGAGAAAGCAACCACCTCCCATAGTCCCCACCGTCATGAATATCCCACCAGCAACGAACGGAACTACGGAGACACCAAGTCCTCTCCTCGCGCGCTGTACCCGCCTTTCCATCTCCTTCGGCGTGTACCCGTCGATTGTCCGCGCCGGACTCGCCACGGCGTCGACGCCAGCCGCGTCGAGCTCGAGTTGCAACGTGGACGCCTCTTGCGCACTCGCTCTCAGAGACGACGACGACACCAGCACCAACACACACAACACCAGCCACCGCATCACAACCTCCCGCTGACGAGCTCAGTGCATGCATCGAACGTGCCAGTGTGGAGCCCGTGTCTTTGCAACGTATTCCTCCGCGGCGATTCGCGGCCTCTGTGCGGGGGCGTTGCTCGAGATTCACACCCGACGACAGTTTTGCGTCGCCAGAGCAGTCGCCGCTACAAGCGCTTCCACACCACGACGTCCGTCTTCTTGACCGGCCACAGGCCCCGCTCCCTAACTAGCTTGGCCTCGTAGAAGCGCACGTGCAGCGCAACAACGTTTGCCATAAAAACAAGGAATGCTTCGCCGAAAAGAAGGAATGCGGATCCGCGCTAGTCGCGCAATTCGGCGCTTTTCTTGAGCCCGATGGGCTAAGAGGGCGAAACGATCGTGGAGGACTGCAGCGCGACTTGGTTCAAAGGAATATCGGCCAAGGCGCAAAACACCTCCGATGGAATGCGGGACCCGACCGTGATGTCAGCGACCATACCCGTGCCCGCGGTTGGGTAAGGGTCAAGCGCGACGGTGAGGTCGATCGGAATGAAGACCTGGGTTCCGCCCAGGACACAGTCGAGCGCCACCGGCTTGGCCGTGCTCTTCGGGTCGGGATTGGGCGTGCAGTCCTCCGTCCCCATTAAGAGGGGTAGGCTGAAGATCAGGAGTAACCGAGTCAGCCAGCGCCGATGCGTCAATTGGGATTTGATTTTCATCGGGGCCTCCTCGCGGAACTCGACGATACGCCTTGCTGCAACCGAAGCGCGAGCTCGTCTTCGTAGCGTAGCTTCCAACCGAGAGTTTCCAGAATCTCCCCCCGTCGGCACTTCGGTGGCGCGGGGGGTGATGGGTCTTGACATGGGTCATCACCAGGCGCATAAAGTAACCACTGGTGACATTATGGATGGATCATTCATCGATCGTGCGAGATTCGCGATTCCCAGCCGCCGAGCCCCGGCGCGCCCCCCGTATGCCCTCCTAGATGTCGGCAAGACATCCCTCCGCGTTTCCGACGAGGGTTCCGGGGCGCTCGCGTTCGTGCTCACGCCCGACCCGCCCAACGTCTTGGAACACCACGAAACGGCGCTCCGTTCGCTCGCGAGCCAGGGTCGCGCCATCGGTCTCGAGCTGCCGGGCTTTGGGCATTCCCGCCCGTCGCCTTCGTTTCGATTCTCGGTCGATGAAAACGCGGACGTGGTTCTCGAGGCCCTCGAGAAGCTGGGGGCTGATCGAGCCGTGCTGATGTTTCCTTGCCTCGCTGGCATGATCGCACTGGAAGCTGCGCGACGGGCCCCGCAGCGCATCGCCGCCGTCGTGCTCGCACAGACCCCTTCCTTCGAAGATGCTCTGGCTTGGACCGAACGGGTCGATTTCCACGGGCTCATCGGAACCCCCGTCATCGGACAAGTCCTGGTGCGCGCGCTTCGTCGGCCCTTGGCGCGTTCCTGGTACCGAGCTGCCCTTCCCAAGGGGGCCGATCTGGAGCCCTACCTCGAAGAAGCGCTCGACGCGTATTCGCGAGGCGCCGACTACAGTCTTGCCTCAGCCCTGCAAGCGGTCCGCAACACGGCGCCGCCGGTGACGCAAGTGCCGGTCCCCGTACTTTCGATCTGGGGCGACGCCGATCGCACCCATCGTCCGAGTGATCCGGGCGGCGCACTCGGGCTCGCACCTCACAAGAAGCTCGTCATCTTCGAAGGCTCGGGGCACTTCCCCGACCTCGAGCAACCCGAGCGGTTCGAGCGAGAAGTGCTCGACTTCGTCCGCGACGCCGTCTGATGAAGCGAGGGGCCTACCATCATGGTGACTTGAAGCGAGCGCTCTCCGAAGCGGGATTGGAATTGCTCGCAGAGCTGGGCCCTGACTTGTCGCTCAGACAAGTCGCCCAGCGTGTGGGTGTCACGCACGGCGCCGCTTATCGTCACTTCGAGGACCGAGAGGCCTTGCTGGCCGAGCTCGCCCGACTCGGGTTCGTGGACTTGCGAGCGCGTCTGCAACGAGCGACCCGGGGAGCTCAGGATGCGCGCAGCAAGCTCGAGGCGTTCCTCAAGGCTTATCTCCGCTTTGCCTGGGAACGGCCCGCTCAATACGAGGTGATGTTCGGCAGACGCTTGAACGAGAGCGGCGACTTCCCGGATTTGGAAGACGCGGTCCTCGCTGCGGTGCGATTTCTGCAGAGCACCGTCTCAGACTATTTGGGAGACGACGACTCGATTCGGGCGCGGGATCTCGGTATCGGGCTCTGGAGCTTCGCCCATGGCTTCGCCATCAGCGTCCTGCGCCGGCGAATCCACGTCCAGTCGCTCAGGGCAGCACAGGAGTACATGGTGCGCGTCGCGCGGCCGTTCCTGGACGGTATGTGACCGGCTCGGGGCCAAGGGCTTTGTTCATCAGAACGAAGCACTCCGGATTCGGAGCTCCGTTCGAGTCGCGGTAGAGCCCGATGGTTCCACGGTTTGCAGAGGGAGCGGTGTGGACCTCTCGAGCGCGGGTCGAACGGGTCCGCCTGACGTAGCCAGGCCCTGCGGAAAGACCGCGAAGGCAACCGCGAACCGGCGCGCTGGTTCAGTTCCCTCAATATGCGTCGTTCATGATGGAACAGAAGATCATCAGCCCGGCAGAAGCCTTCCTATCGGTTGCGTCTTGAGCGCCGGCGTTTGTATCCTACGTTCGTTGAGCTCAGTCACACCGGTCACTACTCCATCGATCCGGCCTCCGTGTAGGGGAACATCGAAAACTTCTTCGGTGTGGCGCAGGTGCCGATCGGCCTGGCGGGCCCCTTGCTAATCCACGGAGAGCATGCCCAAGGGGAGTTTTACGTTCCGCTCGCGACCAGCGAGGGCACCTTGGTGGCGAGCTACAACCGCGGGATGCGGCTTTTGACCGCTTGCGGCGGTGTGAAGGTCACCATCGTGGAAGGATTCATGCAGCGCGCCCCTGTGTTTTGCTTCGATGATGCGCGCCAAGCACGAGAATTCGGAGCCTGGGTCGACGCTCACCGGGATGGGATTGACGATCCGCGACATGATGGGCGTCGACACCAAGACGATGTTTCGAGGACGCCAGGCATCGAACGCGGGAGCGATGCTCGTCGGCTCCGTCAACAACGGTGCGCACGCAGCCAACGGAATCACGGCACTCTTCATCGCCGCCGGGCAAGACGTTGCGAACGTGGCTGAGTCGCATGCGGCGATCGTGTACACGCAGCTCCAAGACAATGGCGACTACTACTGGTCGATTACGTTGCCTTCGCTGATCGTAGCGACTTTTGGCGGAGGCACGGCTCTCGGGACACAGCGAGAGATGTTGGAGCTGCTCGGTTGCTACGGGCAGCGCAAGGCCGACAAGCTGGCGGAGATCATCGCAGCCACCGTGCCGCCGGCGAAACATCCCTATCGAGCGCGGTCCTCGCAGGGGATTGGGTCAGCAGTCACGATCGCTTCGGACGAAACCGGTAGACGGACAGCGGTTCTTCCGTGCATTCTTGGGCACATCGGAGTGATTTCTCTCCGACGTACGCAATTCGAGGCTCTCGGAACGAGCGCGTGGAGGTGGGACATGAAGCATCTATGCATCGCAATGGTCGCCGTGATGGCGGCCTCTTTTTCAGCAGGACGCGTCTGCGCTCAAGACGAGTACGGGCCGGAGGAGGAGGGGGCCGAGGAGTCTCCGATTCCCGACCCAGACGTCGTGCCCGACGACTCCGAAGCGGAGCTCGAGCAGATCGAGGCGATGGACGGGAAGAAAGTCGACCCGGCGGCCGCGAAAGCAGCGACCGAAGAAAAGCGGCGTGGCTGCGAGGTCGATCCTGCTTCAGCGACGTCGTCTCGAGGCCCGATCATGGCGCTGCTCGTTGGAATCGGCCTGATCGTGGTCAGAAGGATGCGGCACCGATCTCGGCTGTCGTGAGCGGCATCGACCGTTTCGACCTTTTGGCCTAACGCCACGAGCCCCGCTACGTCCACAGACATTCGCAATACCTCTGTTCGCAACTGCGATACCCCGGTAATCAAAGATGAAATGGCCCTGCCCCACCGGGGGCGAGCTAGCTCGACAATGCGGAGTGTGCCAGACACCGAGCCACGCCGCAGCTCCTGCGAAGCCGTCGCAGCTATGACCATCGGACTCGAGAGATTGTCTGCCAGACAGGCAACCCAAGGATCTTTCATCACCTCCGCATTCCGCGTTCGACGACCGCCAGTTGGCTTTCACGCGGGCGCCGCAGCGTGGTCTCCCTCGATTGGAACCACGACATCGCGTCGGTACTGGACGAAAACGAAAAGCTGAAGCGCCGCACCGAACAGCAGACCGCCATCATTCGGCTACTGGTGGTGTTGCTCGAGCTCTCGGGGTTCCGTCTCGATGAGCAGCGCCTGCCTGACGGGATGGCCAAGGCCAAAGTCCTGCGTGCGCTCGACCGCTGCAAAGACGCCCTTTCCCTGAAGTCCACGCTACGCCCGGTGCGCCTCTCGCCGGCCCGCTATCACACTTGGAAGCGAGCCGATAAACGCTGCGAGCTCGACGACCGGTCGAGCTGCCCACGCTCTCATCCGACGCAACTCACTCCCGCCGAGGTGAGCACCATCAAGGAGATGGTCACCGCTGCCGAGTATCGGCACATGCCGCTTCGAGCTCTGTCCCTCTATGCGCAGAGAGCCGGCCACGTCTTTGCGTCGGCAACAACCTGGGCCAAGCTCGTCCGGCAACGTGGTTGGCGGCGACCGCGTCGCCGTGTGTATCCCGAAAAGCCGAAGCCCGGGATTCGGGCCACGTACCCCAACGAGTACTGGCACATCGACGTGACGGTGATCCGACTTCTCGATGACACGAAGCGCTACCTTCATGCCGTCATCGACAACTTCTCACGCCGGATCTTGTCGTGGCGCCTTTCGGAACGGCTCGATCCCACGACGGCGTGTGAAATCCTGAAGGACGCTGGGAAGAACCTGCAGCGGACGCCAACCGTCGTCGCCGATTCCGGCGTGGAGAACGTCAACACCGGAGTCGACCAACTCATAACCGACGGCGTCATCCGCCGTGTGCTTGCGCAGGTGGAGGTCAGTTTCAGCAATTCCATGATCGAGGCATTCTGGCGTTCTCTGCGTCATCAGTGGCTCTACCTCCATTCACTCGACAGCTTCACGCAGCTCGAGCAGCTGATCGATTTCTACGTAAACGCGCACAACACCCAAATGCCCCATCACGCCTTCGTCGGACAAACGCCGGACGAGGTGTACTTTGACCACGCCGATCGTGTCCCGGACCACCTCACAGCCGCCCGGCATCAGGCTCGCCGCGCGAGGATGAAGGCAAACCGACGTGAATCCTGTCGCGCTTGCGCTCGGCCTACTCAGCAAACCATGAGTGTTATCACCGGTGTCGCAAATGCGCCGCCGTGACTCCAGAATGTTCACGGACGCAGCAGCGCTAAGAGAGCCTCGGCGCGATCAGAGACCGAGGCCACCGATGGGGATGCAAGTGCTCCCGGTGCAGGTTCCCAGTCGATCTTGATCGTCGCGGCAAGGTGAGCCACCTGGCGCATCCTGGATGACGCATGCGTTCGCCTCGCACACTGCGACACGACACGCGGCCGTCGGCTGGGCGCATTGCGCTTCCGAGGTGCACTCGAACCCGTCGATGATTCCGGCTCGCCCGAGGACGGTCAATTCGTGCTCGCGCCGGGTCGCGGCCTGCGCGGAGCTTTCGACCGTCACGGCCGATCCGCTTCCATCGCGGATCTGCAACGTGTAAGGGACCTCAAAGACCAGGCCGCCGCCTGGGTTTTGGACTTCGATTTGGTAGTTGTCCACGTCGAGGCCCGAGCACGATATCGTCTCTCGATGGGGGCTCTCAAAGATGTCGGAGCCGTCATTGTCGGCGGACGGGGTGCACCCGGGCAGGGGATCGAAGGCGGTGCCGCGTGGCGTCACTGCACGCATTGTCTCTTCATCGACCAAAATGAGCTCTAGGTTGTCGTGGATATCCCACATGAGCTCGAGCTCCAGCGTCTCTCCCACCAGTGCAAAGATGTCGAGCGTCGTATCGACCTCATACGGCACCGATAGCGGCCCGCCCGCGGGCGCGAGGCTGGAGAAGGTGAATGGTTCCGCTCCCCCTGCAGGATCCTTCTCGACGTGCACCGTGTACACGCCGGCCAGCGGACTTTCGCAGCTCACTGCCTCTACCGCGCCTGGTCCGCTCATCACGTCCGCAGACGCGGTGCAATTGGGCGTGTCGTTGGCTCCTCCCACACCGACCGATCGTGCCTGCGGATCGGTGACGGCGAGGTCGAGGTCGAGGCTACCCTCCCATGCGATGCTGAAAAGACTCGTTCCGACCTCGCACGTATCGCAAGAAAGCTCCCCACCACAGTTGCTGATGAGCCCGGCACACGTGGTCGTGTCGATGCTCGTAGTTTGGAGTCTCCCGGCGAGGTCTTGGCAATCGCAACTCAGAATCGGCTCGTCAAAGAAGCAGTTGCGACAGGACTCGGTGAACAATCCGGGTGGTGTGTTGCAAATGGCCTCAGGCGGACTGTCGATGCAGGTGTTGCTGGTCTCGAAGGAAAACATCTCCAGATCCGCCACCGTCATGAAATGCGGCTCGCAGAAGCTGGTGGCCTGATCGAAGATCCAGAAATAGAGCTCCATGGGCAGCCCGAGGTCGCGGTACACCTCCAGAAATGGCTCGTGCCTCGAATCGTCCACCGGAAGGTCGGCGCCTCGAATGCAACTTTCTGCGTCGGGCGTCTCGGGGCACTCGCCGGTGGGCAGGCACTGCTCCGTAATCCACCCATGCACGACGACACCTTGATTGCTCGGAGCGATTTGTCGGACGGAGCCGCCAAAAAAAAGATTGACCCCGCCCGATGCGATGTACCCGTTGTCGGGCACGCACGTGCCGAGATTTGCACGCCGTACGGATCGCGCCACATCGTCGCTTTGCACGGCGTCGACGGTGCCCGGCACGTACGTCAGCACCAGGGTTCGCGCGTTCGGGTTCTCCTCGAGCGCGGCCTGCAGACGATTGGCAGTGGTCGGGCCAAGCGTCCCGCGCACGAGGATGCGGTCCCCGTCCACCGTGAAGGTAGCGGGCTCGCCGATGGGGGGTGGCGACGTGTCGAACACGCCTGCGCAATCTTCTTGGAGCTCGAGGAGGGTCGTCACGCCGACCATCAGAGGCGGAGCCCCTCCGTTGCCGCCCGTCCCACCGGCTCCGCCCGTCGCGCCGGGACCGTCGCCTCCGCAGCCCAACAAGCCGGAAATGCACAATGCGCCGATGTAGAAGAGGGTTCCGCGAGACGAATCGATCATAGCGTCTTCTATCATGGTGGCGGGTAAGCCTCACAAAAACCTTGGCGAAACGAACCCCTCCCGCACGGCGTGGAGAGCGCATGCGATCCACACCCGAGCAACTACCTGATCCTCGACGACGGACAGCTCTACGATTTCGCAACCGCGCGGGACTTGGTTCGTTCTACGGTCCGATGCTCCGCGATACGGTGCAAGTGATCGACCTGGGTGAAGCCATCGGCATACGCCCGGTCTTCGCTGGCAAGCGCCAGTTGCTGAAGCTCCGGCTCTCTGGAGAGGTCCTCGTCCCCTTCCGGATCGAGCGCGATGGCGAAGCGATAGAGCTTCCCCGGTCGAAGAAGACGCGCGCACTCCTCGGCTACCGGGCCGCCACAGGGCGCGAGCACCACCGACAGCGGCTCACCGATCTGTTCTGGGACGTCGCCGACGATCCACGTGGTGGGCTGCGTTGGTGCCTAAGCAGACTCCGCGGTTTGGTCGACGAGCCGGGTCGAGCCCGTGTGGTCGCAAATCGAGATTGCGTTTGACTCGATCTGAGCGACGCCGACGTGGATTTGCATCGCGTTCGAGCCGCCAAAAACGGTCTGAGGACACTAGACACCGATACGGTGGGCGAGCTCTCTTAGCCAATCGGGCGCAAGAGAAACGCCGAATTGCGCGGTACTACATGTTATGTCGCGTGGGGCGCGAAGCTGAAGGGGCGCTTGTTTCGGCTATGCTCCTCGCTATGGGAGACCAGGTCTTCAAAGCCGCCGCCGCCGTCAGTCAGCGTTCCAAGGCAATCGAGCGGCCCGAGACGTGTGGACAAGAGCACCTGTCTCTCGCCCGGCAGAGCCGATTCTTGGGGAGGCAAACGACGGTTCGCAAGCTCACGAACGTGGGCACCGAGCTCGTCCAGTAGAGTCCTGAGCCGGGCTACGTTTTCCGGGCTTCTGCGATGAACGATGTCGAGGTCCTCGGTCGTGATCGGCGCGCCGTGAAGCACTGCTCCAGCGCCCCCCACGACGATGAATTCCACCAGGTTCGCCACGTTGAAGAGCTGGGAGCCGTGCGGTCGGTCGGGTATTCTCTTCTTCAAGTCCCAGCAAAGCTCGGATTGTCGGTCGTAAAGGAACTGATTCTGAGCCAGCGCGTGATTCGCCGGCAGTAGACGGGGGCGGCAATCACCTTCATGCGCCCGCTTTCCATCGCCTCGGTCATGTCGATCTCGCCGTACCAAATGCGGGTCATGAGATCGAGCGTGGAGGTGATGTATACGTCGGTCTCAAATCCGAGATCCGTGTCGCATACCTCGACCTTGCCGTCACGCACGTGAATGTAGTGCCTCGGCGAATTCTCGACATCGGTGAGGTTGAGCTGGACGGAGGTGTTCCCGGACGGAAGCTCGTCGACATTGAGTCGACCGGCAAAGTCGCGCGCGAGTCCCGATGCGGTATTCGCTTTATCGGTCATACCCTCTCGCGCATACCGCATGCCCCATTTCGCCATTTCCGTCAGCACTGGAGCCAGCGCCTTGCCCGACGGTGTCAGAAAGTACTCGTAACGGTTGCCTCTCTCCGCGCGCTTGCGCATCACGAGCCCCTGCGATTCGAGAGTCCTCAATCGATCCCTGAGCAACGACGGAGAGAGATTGGGGATGAATTTCTGGATCTCGGAGTATTTCGTCGAACCGAAAAACATCTCGCGGAGGATCTGTAGCGTCCACCGCTCGCAGAGCACGGATGCTGCCATGGAAATCGGGCATGCTTCGCCGTAGTCGTACATCGCAGGGCTCCCTGGTCGTTCCTTGCTCCCGAGAACTTACTACAGAATCTGTAGCGAATTACTACAGATCTTGCCATTACTCCCACCCTCGCCCCGCCGTAACGTGTTCCCCATGGCAACACGTGAGCGAGCAGAGCAACCGAGAAGCCCCGATCCGGCCCGAGGCCGAACACTCGAGATCGCGAGACGGTGGAACGCCGAAGAAACCGGTTGTGGCGCGCTCATCGTGGGACTCAAACGCGAGATCCACCGGATTCAGGCGGGTGAGCTACTGGAGGTGACGGCGCTCGATGCCGGCGCCGCGAGAGACATTCCCGCGTGGTGCCGACTGACCGGACAAACCCTGACCACTGCAAATCATCCGACGTACATCCTGAGGAAAAGGGACGACTGATTCAACCAACACACCAACACTGGAGGACAGAGAAATGGCTCAGAAGAAGAAACTCGTAATCGTGAATTCCCGTGGCTTCGATGACGAGCGATCGTCGGTCGCTTGGAGCATCGCCAACACCGCCGCTGCGTCGGACATGGAGGTCACCATGTTCCTCGTCGCCGCCGGCGTCGATTGGGTCCGCAAGGGCGCAGCGGACTTCGCTCGACTCAACCCGCTCGATCCGAGCATGAGCGACATGATCGGTAGCTTCGTCGCGAATGGAGGACGCATTCTCGTCTGCCCGCCGTGCGCGAAGGTACGCGGATACACCGAGGAATCATTGATCGAGGGCGCAACGGTCGCTGGCGCCCCCGCCATGCTCGAAGAGATCAACGCAGGCGCCGCGGCACTCTCATTCTGAGCAGATTCGAGACAGGAAGCCGCGCCTCGCTTCGACGGTGCAGAGGGTACTCGGGCTGCGGATTCTCAGCCATCACGAGACAGGATCGGCACGTCCCCCTGACGTCGCCCGGTTCACACGGCGGCAAGCGATGAGTCACGCAAGCCGCGGGCGTCACAAACCAAGCGCGCGATCGAGTGCGGTGCCGGGGGCGGGATTCGAACCCGTCGAGGCCCATTCCTTCGGTCGCGCAGAACCCTAACGACTCTCGTCGTTTACGAGCAATATCCAGGGGTTTCGCGCATGGCCATGTCCACTCTTCGTCACATGTTCTCACTCCATTTCAGGTCGCCACGTCCCCCTGACGTCCCCAGGTTCGCCCACGTCCCGAACGGAGCACGAACGGAATCAGGGGCCCAAACGCATGGCGTTGTCCGGTGGAGTTTGCGGTGCTGATGGAGTTCGACATTGCTGCATGAGCACCTAAAAACAGAAAGGAAGCGCTATTTATGGACCCTCAGATAAACGAAACAACGCAACCGGCGCCAGACGCCGGAGAAAGCCTTCGGTGCAAAGCCTGCGGCTGTGGTGCGCTTGACGTCGTACAGACCATCATCTTGGTCGAAAGATTCCGAGAGTCTGTTCCCTGCAAATGCGGCGAATCGAAGGAGGCTGCGCACTCGATCACAGAGCTCGAAGCTCGCCACATCAGCAGTGTGTCGCTCGAGCTCAATGATCGCCCGGCCCTACCCGAAGAGTTGGTGAACGAATGGATTGAGCGTGATGGAGGCGTGGTGCGGGAGGTTGTCTCCTCTGATCGCTGCGCGGAGAACGCCGACGGGACTTCCTCTGAGCGTTCCACCGAGGCCCAGAATCAACGGGTCGAGGTGGTTTGCCGCTGTGCATCTTGCGGGCACGATACCGATGCCTCCGCCTTGTACTACCGCGCTCGAAAGTAGCCTCCGGCCGGCCTTCACCACGCCCCGGGTCCGGCATTTCAATTTTGGTGTGAACTCCGAACTCCCCAGGAATCCGGACACCTCCGATGTTCTCAAGCACATGGCATCAGATGGACCCCTTCAAATGCGCTGGAACAACGTCTGTCGTTTTGTGTCGGAGCGGTCATGACTTGTGTTACCCTGTCGCTCCTCAAAACCTCGTCCGTCTCCAGATGTGCGCTGCGACAATCGCAAGGGCAATGCAGCAGACAGTACCCGGACCCTCACGCGGGTTGCTGACCTAGGCTAAAGTGCCCAGCCACGTTGAATCACCCGACCTTCCTCGAAAGGTAGACTCATGGAGCAGACACCGCATGGATGGTCGATCTTGGACAAGGGCGCCGGTGTGCTTGCGTACACCTACAGAATCGGTTCCGGCTCTGCGAACGCGTTTGTCGCGCGCTACGATGGCGACAAGCTTCTCGTGCTGAGCCCTCCGTCTCGACTCTCGGAAGGCGCGTTTGCGGACCTCGAAGTCTTTGGCACCGTCGAGTCGGTGGTCGCCAACAACGGCTTCCATCATTTGGGTCAGGCCGAGTGGAAGAAGCGCTATCCGTTGGCGTCGTTTTACGCGTCGCCCGCCGCAGCCAAACGCATCAAGAAGAAGAATCCGGGGGCCGGGGACTTCGCGCCGCTGTCGCAGCTTGCACCGAAGCTTGGTGGGGACGTGGGCGTGATTGAGGCGCCCGCGGACAAGTGCGGAGAGACGTGGGCGTACGCCAAGACGGAAAAGGGCTACGCGTGGTACGCATCCGACACCTTGGCGAACATGCCTGAGCTTCCCAAGGCGCTGCCCTTCAAGCTCGTCATGAAGCTGACGAAGAGCGCACCGGGTTACCGCGTGTTCGGCTTGGCGCTGAAGTTCATCGCATCGGACAAGCGGGGCCTCCTACGCGCGATGCAAGAGGCGCTTCGGGCGCGCCCCGTGACCATCATGGTGCCCGCGCACGGTGCTATCCTGGCACACGACGGATTAGCCGAGGAAACGCAACGACTCATTGCGTCCTCCCTGTAGTCGTTGGCGGCAGCCGACCTGAACGAGATGCTCGTCGTCACGGTCCGTGAAGCGCGATCCTTTCGCGGAATCTCGGGCCGAGCCTAGTCGCAGGTCGACTGCGAGGGCTCACCCGCGAAGCGGGCAGCGGTCCACTCTGCGACGAGCGGTAGGTTTGTGACGAAGGTGTCGCCGTGCGCTATCCCCTCGAAGGTGCGGTAGTCGACCTCGCTACCGATCTCGCACAGACGTTTGTAGTACGTGTTGGTGAGCAGGATGGGAACGTCGGTGTCGTCCTTGCTTTGAAGGATGAGCATCGGCGCCTCGGTCCGAGCATACCCCGGCGAGCTTTCGAGAAGGCGCTCGGGCCAATGCTCCAAATCGAGCGGATTGGTCGTGAATATGGGTTCCTTCGATCCGTCCGCGATCTCTCCAATCCCTTCCAGGCAGACTTCGTCTTCGAGCGCTCCTCGGATGGCATCGAGCGTGGGCGTGCTAAAGATATCCGTGAACGAGAGATCTTCGTACGCAGCATCGAATGCAACGCCGAGGTACCATTGGATGTATCGGGTGGAAGGCAAGAGCGCGCCAGCTTGAACCACCGTTTGCAGCTCACTTCCCGGCGCCGCTGCAACGACGCCGAGCACCTCGAGCTCTGGCGCCCAGGAAGGAGCGATCTCGCCTGCAAACACCGCGGCGTGTCCGCCCTGGGAAAGGCCCCAAATCACGACTCTGCTCCCGGCGCCTGCTTCTTCGATCTGCTGTGCGGCTCGGACGATGTCGAGCACCCCACGGCCTTCGCTCGGGCCAACGAGATACGGATGAACCCCGGGAGTCCCGAGCCCCTCATAGTCGGTTCCAACGAGGACCTGCCCTGCTGCGAGCGCTTCCTGGGCAAGAACAATGAATTGGTCGATCGCGTAGCCGCGCGATGGAGCGCAGCGATCGGACACACCTGTGAGCCCGTGTGCCCAGCTCACCACATCACGGGCGCCTTCCGGAGGAGAACCCCCTGGCGCCGCGACCATGCCGGACACGGCGATCGGCGTGCCGTCGACCGCGGTGGAAACGTAAAGGATGCGCCACGCCTGGGTGCCTGCGGCGAATGGCTCCATGACTTCAGCGCGGATCAAGGTCCCCGGCGCATCCGATGGCAGCGGGTCGGGCGGCATATAGAAGTCACCGGCCAAATCGTCGCCACACCCGACCGCCAACGATCCCGCGATGAGGATCAGGGCGCCCACCGATCTCGCTCGCGTCATTCCGAGAGCCTCCTGCACCCAGGCTCCCACTTCAGAGCCGAGCGCCGCTATACGTAATTGTTCCGCTCCCTCGAGTGCGGGACAATTCTTCATAGAAGCCGTACGACCCGTGGGCTTCTATCGCTCGCCCTTGGTCGACTTGCGCCGACCTAGCGACGACCGATCCGATCCGAGCTGAAGTCATCGCCGCCAACCGCGAGCAGCGCGAAGTCAGTTAACCGCGGGGCCGCTTCGGGACCTTGGACACGGGGAGTAATCGCTGACCAAGGTGATCCGCGCCTTCTGCTTTTCGTGCATGGGCGGCGGGTCGTGCGACGCAATAGGCGAGCTCGGTGCTTCGTCCCCTTGGGTGGTCGCTCAAGCTTGGGACAGGGCGGGGAGCTTCCCTGCAAGCCGACGCCATAAGCGCGGGCCGTCACCGGGTGAACAATTACGTATGCCGCAATTCCCGCACACGTGTGAATCGAAGCGCAAACGTGTCCTCTGCCTTTTTGACCTTTTGCAACGGATCGCCATCCGTTCTCGATTGGCACGCATGATGCATCGACTGAGCACACCGTTCCGGGCCACACGGGAGGTTCTTTTGGGGCTCGAAACGGTGGGATGCGCTGACGAAGGAGGGATTCCAATGAAAAACAGAAATATTTTGCCTTATCTACTGAGCCTTTCGTTTTTCGTGGCCGGATGCTCGAGCGACAATCAGGAGCAGCCCCTTCAAATGAATGAAGTCCAGGTCCTGGGGACGCACAACAGCTACCACATCCAACCGAGGGACGAGCTTCTCGTCGTATTGCGTCAGCTCGAAGATGGTGGCTTTGCGGATCCGGGGACCGCAGACAGCCTCGAATACTCGGCCCTACCTCTGAAGGAGCAGTTCGACCACGGCGTTCGACAGATCGAGTTGGACATCTTCGCCGACCCGGAAGGAGGTCTCTACGACGAGCGCCAAGGTCTCCGGTTCATTGGTCAAGATCCCGTGTCCGGCCTGCCGGAACTCGATGAGCCAGGCCTCAAAGTCCTGCACGTGCAAGACCTCGACTTCGAAACCCACTGTCTGACGTTCAAGATGTGCCTCACCACGCTCAAAGAGTGGTCCGATGCACATTCGAGTCACCTCCCGATCACCGTCATGATCGAAGCCAAGGACGAGGTTATCGACAACCCCATCGCCAGAGAATTGGGTTTCGCCATCCCGATCCCATTCGGGCCGGACGAGGTCACCGGTATCGACGACGAAATCCTCTCCGTGTTCCCCCCCGATCAGCTCATTACCCCGGACGACGTCCGCGGCGAGCAAGACAGTTTGGAAGACGCCGTGCTCAACGGCGGTTGGCCGATGCTTGCCGACGCACGAGGGCGGATCATGTTCGTCTTCCTCAACGGAGGGACTCCACGGGAGTATTACATTGAGGGCCACCCGTCTCTCACGGGGCGGGTCATGTTCACCAATTCCATTCGAGGGGAGCCCGAAGCTGCGTGGTTCAACGTGAACAACGCGTTGAACGACGGACAGACGATTCGCGATCTCGTGGCCGACGGTTACATGGTGAGAACACGCGCGGACGAAGACACGAAACAAGCACGTGACGACGACTATTCCCTCCAGGAAGCAGCGTTCGAGAGCGGCGGGCAATACGTGAGCACGGACTACGTCGTTCCCAACCCCGACTTTGGCACCACCTATTCGGCGGCCGTCCCCGGCGGATACGTGGCCCGATGCAATCCGATTTCGGCGCCCGGAGACTGCGACTCATCGCGGATACGACCCTAAAAGTCTCGGAAAGTATGCCGCGAGCGGCCTGGCCATCACTTAGTCTGAGATGGCAGAATGGTCCGACTGAATCTGTGATTTCACATATTCCGGGAGCGTAGGAAGAACAAAGGCCCACTCCGCGCGGTTGGCAACGCAACATAAGATCTATTACCGCGCAGCTCTCAACCTGAACCCGATGGGCGCAGCGGGTACACGACTGGCTCCAAAGAAGCGGATGCGCCCCTCCAGGGCCATCTCGGACTCGCCCGTCGCACCGCCCGAGTGGTCTCGGGGCCGGTCGGATCGTGCGCCTCGTGAACGATGTCTGGGCCGCAACCAAGTGACGCGCGGTGCGTGGTGGTGCGTTGCGATTATCTTCTTTATGCGGATGATCGCGTCGAGCACTGCTACGTCCGCGGACATTCGCAATACCTCTGTTCGCAACTGCGATACCCCGGTAATCAAAGATGAAATGGCCCTGCCCCACCGGGGGCGAGCTAGCTCGACAATGCGGAGTGTGCCAGACACCGAGCCACGCCGCAGCTCCCCGAAAGCCGTCGCAGCTATGACCATCGGATCCGACAGATCATTTGCGAAACGGGCAACCCACGGATCTTTCAGCACCTCCGCATTCCGCGTTCGACAACCGCAAGTTGGCTCGCGCGCGGCCGCCGCAGCGTGGTTTCGCTCAATTGGCAGCACGACATGGCGTCCGTATTGGACGAAAACGAAAAGCTCAATCGCCGTACGCAGAGGTGACATCGCCCTGCCTGGCTGCGCTCGGTGATAGAAGAAGCCCAGCCGTCGCCGGGCTCTCTGATGACGGTGACCCCAGTAAGGCTCGAACTCGCGTTATCAGCATGAGGGAGCGACTGACGTCGATGCGGGCAAGCCCGTTGCCTACGGGCAAGTTTCGGGTCGACCGACTGCGCCCTCAAGCACCGAAAGCCCAGCATCACCTCTTGAAAAAAGGGCTCCCGTAGGCGAAGAGTCCGTTCACGCACGTTTACTTACTTACGATGGTCCGCCGACTCCGTGGGCGGCATTCTTTCCTCCTTGTCTGTGCGGCTCTGTTGTTTGTGGCGCTGTCCGCACCCGGCTGCAAAGGAACCTATGCGGACGACTTGCCATGTTGCCCTGTTAGCGACTTTAGGGGTTGCTGCTGGGCCGAGCCACTCCCGGCAGGTGGCTCGTATTCCAGCGATTCTAGTGTCTGCGGCGGGCCCACGCGGCCTCCCATCCCTGCGTGCGGTGAGTTTCCGGTCCGGGAACGGATCGACGATAACGGTTGCGTGAGTTTGTACGAGGCTACAAATGTGGAGCCATGCGTGTGCACTCCGGTGGAGGATGGCTGCGAGCCCATCTGCGTCGTTCCAGAACCGCCGTCGCTCCCAGATGCTTGCGCTAATGTGACGTTTGATTCCGAAAATCCATCGAGCTGCACAGTCACGGGAGAGATCGTGACCTACGTTGTGACAAAGATTGCGGCCGACTCCGACTCGGCTTCGGGTTTCGACCTCGACGGCACTGGGGGATCGAGTTGCGTGGAGGGAGCGTAGGCAGTTCCGGACGGACCTCGCGGAGTCGACAACTCGCTAGCCTCGGTCGATCTGTCCCGTCTTAACGCGGAGTTGTTCAACCTGGCGTGCAAAGGTGCCCTCACTACTTCGTTGCAGGTGGACGTAAACGCCGCTGATGGATGTGCGACGGTCACGGTGCTCCGCTCCGGCGAAGTGGTGGCCACTTCGGCACTCCATCTCACTGACGGCTGCCTTGGTGGCACGCTCGATCGGTTTATCCTTCCCGTGGTGGATCAACAGGCACCAATCGAGAACGTGCGATTGACCGCGACGCTCGACAGCACGGGCTTTTCGAACATGACTGTCGGCGCCACCGCCGACGTCTCCACCAGCGAGCTCATTTTCGAAGCGGTCGGTCGCCCGTTTGAATTCGCGCCGTACTGGGACATTCGGGCAGACCTGAACACAACGGGTACCCTGGAGTGCAATGCAATCTCCCTCACCCTCGAGCTTGGAGGGGTTACGGAATAGTTGCCGCAAGGGGTCCGAGCGCCCGAAGTTTGTAGAGTACTGCCCCTACATAGATTGACCGACCAGGATCATTGACAAGCCTCCGGTAAAGCCGGATCGATTCAGGCCACTCCAAGTGCCCTTTCTTGTGCTTGCGTATCAGTGCTCCGCGCTACTCCACCCACTCGAGCGGGTCGTCACTGTTGAGCTCGGTGAATCGTGCCTCTCCCTTGCTACTTCCATCGTCTCCCGCCCGTTTCCTTTGTTCGGCGTTGCCGATGGGAGCCGGGGGTGAGGATAGTGAATGAGGTGGCTTACGGCGATTGGGTCGCGTCCACTGGATCAAAATACAACCGCACCTCGCGGTACCACCAGAACTCCGGATCGATCCAGATCGATCCGACGGCGACCGACAAGGCTTCCCATTCACCCTCCGGCCCGAGAATGATCTCGTACTCCGGCGGCGCGACACAGGCGCCAACGACGCGCACGACCTCGCGCTCGACGTAGTCCGTTCGGACGCAGACTTCGACCCTGTCCGGAGGACGGAACGGTGTCAGCGGAGGCCGATAGGCCATCCAAAGGTCCCAATTCGCTTTCAAGTACGTGTACTCCAGACCCAACTCGAGTCTTGGTTCGGGCCCCCAGTCGCAAGTGCCGCTCCAAGCGAAACACTCCGGGAGGATCACGTTGGCGATCACTGTCTCTGTCGAGGGCTCCGCTTCACCCGCACCGCCACCTCCACCGCCGGCGGACTGGCCACCGGAACCGGCTTCGCCGCCCGCCCCTCCGCGGCCCCCAACCCCGAGTGGTTCGCAAGGGGCCGGTCGCAGCTTCGAGCAGAAATGCGGAGTCGTGGTTGCTGGGTCTCCGCAGCTCGTCGCCAGCAGCAGACCGATGATGAGTGATGCACGCCCCAAAACGCCCCCGTACATCAACAGGGTCACCGAGACTCGCCGCATCGCCAAATCACGAGCGAGGTAGCTCACAAGTCGACCCAAGCGCCCTTCCGCTTCCTCGACAAAGCGACCTAACGTCGTCGCCTACGCTCCGAGCGGGCCACCAGCGGCTCGGTCGCGAGATACCGGTCCTGTGGAACACCGTGGTAGTCGAGGATAGCTCTCTTAGCCCATCGGGCACAAGAGAAACGCCGAATTGCGCGGCACTAGATATTCTGTCTCCTGGCGCACGAAGCCGAAAGGGCGTTTGAATTTACTATCTGCCGAGGCCGTCCGAATTCATTCCGTCTGCGGAGACTTGAAGGGAAATGTGTCCCAGTCGAGCTGTGGCTTGCGCAAAATGAAGGTGGTTCACTCGTTGGAATGCGCTCTATGCGCCAGGCTTTGTTGTTCGTTCTTTCTTGTTTGCCACGCGGCTTTAGTCATCTCCCAGTAAGATGACGGGCGTTTTCCTCCGCCAGGGAGTTCGCTTTCGATGATGCCCTTCTTTACAAAGCCGAGGCGCTCGAGCAGATGGGCGGTGCGAATATTATCCAATGCTGCGGTCTCACAAATCAGATCGACGCCGACCATTTCAAACAGCCAGCCGAAAGCCATTGCGGCTCCCTTGCCGCCCTCGCCCTTGTTTTGGCGGTCAGGGTGAATAGCGCCGCCAAGCTCGCAGGCGGACCACTCAGGCCAGAACTGGATGTCGTGATAGCCGACGACCACGCCAGCTTCGTCGATGTCCAGCATCAATAAGCCTTCGCCACGCGCTTGCTCATCAATATGCCGCTCGATGAAGGCGCTCGTAGATCTCAGGGTCACCGGTTTCGGCAACGTGTAGATAGACTCCGACACGGCGGGGTTGCGGATGAAGTCATAAAACGGCTCCGCGTCTTCCCGCTGGGCCAGTTTTCGCGGGGCTCCATCTGGCAGGCGAACGGCGCGCACCGCCGCTCTGATGGCTTCTGCTTTTCCCTTTTCCGCCAATACGCGTGTAAGCGGGATCTTGGTCATAGGGTCGAAAGTGTAGCTCGTCAGCAGAACTCGGACACGTGAGGGTGTTGAGTTAAGAGACACTTTGCGAGAGCGTAGGCCCTCGCCCAGGAGTGTCTGATGTCAGGAAAGAACAAGTGGACTTACCCCGCTTCCGTAGACACCGGGCTCTCTTAGCCGGCCGAAGTCCGTCAACCACCGCGTCGAGCTGGTGGGGACTGTTCTCCGGTTCATGTGGAAACGAGGACAACTTCGAGCGGTGCCACATGTGCCCGCTGAAAGCGTCCCCGACGTTGCCCCCGACTGGTACACCGAACCAGAGCGGGATCGACTCCTCGATGGGATATTCCAGATGCACCCGCGATGGTATACGTTCTTCTACCTCACAACCAGGCTCGGCCTTCGGCGTGGCGAGGTGTACGCCATCTCGCGCGACCGAATCCGTGAGGTGCCACCGCTCCTGGTCATCGATCGGGCGGTGCAGGAGGGCTACAAAGAGCGCCGTCCCAAGCTCATCACGCGAAAGAACGACCGTGTGCTTACACTCGGGCTGCCATCGGACGTCGTCGACGCGGTTCGTTGGCACATCGGGCAGGGGTACGCCGGGCCCGAGCTCCTGTTCAGCCAAGACGGGACTTGGCCGCAGAAGGTCAACGACCACGAGAAACCGCTCCTCGCGGAGCACGGATCGATACGCGCACCTGAGCACTGGCGCTCAGCTCCGACTCGTGGAGTTGCTGGAGCCTCAAGCGCCACCACACCAAGATCGGCACGTCCCCCTGACGTCCCCCGGTTCACACGGCGGCAAGCGATGAGTCACGCAAGCCGCGGACAATCACAACCCAAGCGCGCGATCGAGTGCGGTGCCGGGGGCGGGATTCGAACCCACACGTGTCACCACGGGCGATTTTAAGTCGCCTGCGTCTGCCATTCCGCCACCCCGGCAATGTAACGAGCATCGCTTTAATGAATGAGCTCGTCTACCCGGCGTGGCATCTGCGGGCCAGGGCGCTCGGGGCCGGTGTCGACGATCCGATTCTTGCTATCGACCAGGACGACCTTGGGCTGGTGCACCCGAGCCTCTTTGTCCGTCATCTCGCCGAATGTGGCGATGATTGCGAGGTCACCTGGGCTCATGTGATGAGCGGCAGCTCCATTGACGCAAATCACGCCTGAGCCTCTAGGGCCTTCGAGCGCGTACGTGGCGAGCCGCGTGCCCTGAGTCACGTTCCAGATTTGAACTTCCTCGTGCTGCAAGATGCCCGCGGCATCGAGTAAGTTCGCATCGATGGTCACGCTACCTTCGTAGTCCAAGTCAGCGTGTGTGATCGTAGCTCGGTGGATCTTTCCGAGGAACATTCGTCGGCGCATGGTCTGAACCTCCGTAGCGTCTCGAAGTGAGTACGCTCAGATGCGTGGGAACATTAACCCCGAGGCACCGCAGTCGCAACCACCCGCATCACCCCCGTTCCGGGACCCGAAAATCGCAGGATTTCAGGCAGAAGGCGCCGCGATGAACTCGAGCCCGAGGACGTAGCCATCGGGTCGCGCCTGGGACCAAACCACCCGCGCGTGCTCGACGGTCTCGTGGTTGGGTGCGGTCCGAACACGGAGCGTGCAGACATGGTCGATGGGAACCCCCATGTCGACGGCGATCCGAAGACCGCCAACGCTCGCATTGATCGCCAAGCCCGAGCCGCGCGCCGGCTGTAAGAGCTCGACCTCCGCATCGAGCGCCCAGCGCCGAAACCGGCGACGAGCGCCGCGATGAACGGCAGCGTCCGCCCCACCCTTCGGCAAAATCGAAGAGAGCCTGTCTACCACGGGTGTCACAGCACTGCAGAATGTATCGAAACGCATCACCCATGGCTAGGGTTTTCTGCGCCCATCTGCGCGAAGAATGACCACCTTCCAACCCTTCGGGGGGAGACATCTCGCGCACTTGTTCGCTCACGCACCAAAGCACACAGAACGCAGTGCTGCGATCCTGACGCTCAGTCGCTCGATCGCGCCGCTCATCCGAGTGCCGTACCAAAACAAGTCTTTGCCATCGACGAGCTCGGCAACGATCGGGCGCGGCGCATCGAGCTCGGTAAACGCGACCGCGTCCGCCTCGTTGAATGCGTACGGTTCGTCGGGCAGCAGAACGGCACGCGCTCCCCGTTCCATCACCTCTTCCAAGCGAATCCTGGGGTACCGTGTATCCCGCTCTGCCACCCGCTCGTCGCCCCACGGCCTCGTCCGGCCGAGATCCGCAGCCAGCGGATAGCGACGCGATCGCCCCGCAAACACGTTGTGCGCACCACAAAGTGCGAGGACGTCGCTGGCGTACGCGCCGCCGTCGAACGTCATCCAAGGGTCTTTCCAGATCGGAACGAATACGGGCACGGGCCGGCCCTGCTTGGAGCCCCGTGCCGCTCGACGAGCATCGCGACATGCGGCCAGCGACTCGGCGGTCTCGGCGTCGATGCCCAAGAGAGCACAGAGCGTGTCCAGGTACGCCAATGACGCCTCGACGGTGCAGGGAAAGCTGACGTGAACCGTGAGGCCCGCGGCGATGAGAGCCTGCACCTGAGGACGGCTGTTTTCCTCCTTGTTGGCGAGCACGAGGTCGGGCTGCAGAGCCTTGACCGCATCGACGTCGAATCCTTTCGTCCCGCCTACCGACGGAATCTCCTCGACCGCGCCGGCGGGTTCGACACAATAGTCGGTTCGGCCGACCAGCCTTTCGATGCCGACGAGATCGGCCACCGAAACCGTCTCACTAGGAACGAGTGAAACCACCCGTTCGGGAGGCCGATCGAGCTTCACGAGCTGATCGATTGCATCGACGATGGCGACCATGGGAAACCTGGGCGGGCGCCCGATGGAGGCACCCGAGGGAACGCATAGCACCAAGAGACGGCTGATTTGCGCCCCCCGTGTCGAGGGTGGTACCTTCCCCGACCCGAAGCGGGTGTTTTCGGTGAGTCACTTGGAGGAAACGCTGAAAATTCAGGACATTAGAGACGCGCTTGCGGAAGCCGGAGTCGAAATCTACCGAAGCGAAGCGGGGCAGCTCCAAATCGCGGAACGTGTTCGCCTTCACATCATGGATTCCGGGGTCCGAGTGGTTCTGAACGGCGAGCTCGTGGTGCAGTTCACGGCTCGTACCCAACGCTCCGATGCCCCGTCGGCCCACGCCGAAGAGCTATTTCGCCGGGTCCGCGAAGAGATCGGCGCGCAAGCGGGTAGTCGCGGTTACGAGGAGTCGCGCGCCGAAATCGTCGAGGTGAAGGATCCCGTCAACGAATCCCGGGTACTCGACGTCTGGCACGAGGTCACGTATCGCAAACCACTGGCGGGCGTCAACGATGCCGTCGCCGAGGTTCGTTGGGCGCTGGATCTCGAAAAGTACGTACGACCCTGAGCACTCGGTGCTTGCGATCGGGCCCTCATGGGTAGAGACGGTCGACGCGCCATCTATGGCCATCTCGTTCGTAGCGCCAACGATCGTGCAACCTGTCGTCGTGATTCTGCCAAAACTCGATCACCGTCGGCGAAATGCGAAAACCGCCCCAGAATGGGGGACGTGGGACCGGTACATTCTCGAATCGTTCGGCCGTCTTCAAAACCGCGGCTTCTAGGGTTGCCCGTTCGTCGAGCACGGCACTTTGGCGCGATGCCCATGCGCCGAGCTGACTTCCTCGGTCGCGACTGGCAAAATAAGCATCGGCTTCCTCGTCGGGCACCTTGGTGACCGGCCCGCGAGCTCGAACTTGCACGCCAATCGTATGCCAATGGAACGCCATCTCGGCATGAGGGTTTGCGGCCAGATGCTTGCCCTTGAGGCTGTCGAAGTTCGTGTAGAAGACGAATCCGTCCTCGTCGAAACCCTTTAACAAAACGAAGCGCACGCTTGGACGGCCTTCTCCGTCCGCCGTGGCCAATGCACAACGATTGACGTCGAAGGGCTCGGTCGCCGCAGCGCGCTCATACTCGCTCGCGAAGCGCGTGATCGGGTCGTCGACGGTCACGGTGGCGAATCCTCTCGCAAGTGATTCTCTGCGATATCCGCCCAAGACCCAGCCGGCTCGAGAGCGAGGTACTGTTGCCAGTGTGGCCGCGCCGCCGAGCGTTCGCCCCGCTCTTCGAGGGCCATCGCAAGATTGAAGTGCGCATCGGCAAACGAAGGGTCGCTCTGGAGCGCCTCGCGAAACAAGCGAACCGCCTCATCCACATCATCCCGCTCGAAGTACAGGTAGCCCAAATTGTAAAGCGCCTCGGGCTGCTCGCGATCGCATTCGAGCGCTCGTCGGTAGTATTGCTCGGCTGCTTCGAGCTGATCCCGGCGATACTCGAGGTTGCCCAAGTTGGTGAGCGCATTGGACAGAGTCGGATCTAGCGACAAGGCCATTTGATACGCCCGTTCGGCTTGCTCGTAAGTCCGTTCGTCTTCATCGTAGCGACAACCTTGGAGGTAGTGCTCGTACGCACGCGAGCGGTCGTCGTGGTCGAAATGAAGGACGCGAATGACGTCCGACTCGAGGCTGTCGATGCGGAAATCGAGCACCGTCTGGCCGGTCGTCGGCTCGAACGTGCCGGCGTCGTCCTGCGCGAGGACGGTTCTGCCGTCGGTCGAGACGCGAAGCTCCGTCAGCGGTCGCGTGCTCGTCGGAAAAGCCTCACGCAACGACTCGACCGATCGGCGCACTTGCTGAAGGGGCACCCCTTGGCCGAGAAGCGCCTTCGCCGCACGCACCCCGACCAGGTCTCGAAACGTGTAATAGTTGCGTCCGGAAACCCGCGCAGAAGGACCTAGCAATCCGGTGCGGTGCCAGTACCTGAGGCGAGAAGGCTTGTAGCCGAATAGGCGCGCTACCTCGGCCACCGTGTACAAGTCTTCACGCGGGTCATCACCCCGCGGGGGAGCCGGTTGCGACGAGGCCGGCTCAGGGCTCAGAGCTCGGGTCAGCTTGCCATCTGCCCCAAAACCAACCCTAATCACGTTGTCCGAATCACTGCCCTCGTTCAACTGAATCTCCGACCTGAGAATAGGCCCGCCAGGTGTCGGTGCAAGCGTCGACGTCCGGCAGACCGACGAGGGCAAGCGGTGCTAGGATCCCGCCATGGCACATCCTCCGGAAGCCTCTCCGATCGCGTTTCTTTCCGACGTGCACGGAAATCTCGTGGCGCTCGAGGTCGTACTTGCGGAGCTCAAACGGCTCGATGTGAAGCGCGTCTACGTGGCCGGTGACCTGCTCCTCGGCGGTCCCGAACCCCTGCAGGTCTGGCAGCGTCTGCAAGGCGTGGGCGCGATCTGCACGCGTGGCGCGTCGGACTCGGCCCTCGGCACGGTCGATCCGGGCAGCCTCGTTCCCCTCGACGACGAACAACGCCGCAAGGCGCGACTGTTCGCCGAAGCACGCGCATCGATCGGAGACCTCGTCGCGGAGCGGCTCCGCCGACTACCCGAGCAGCAACGAATACCCCTCGTCGATGGCCGTGAGGTCCTGATGGTGCACGGATCCCCGGCCGATCGAGACCGGGAGCTCAGCCACGACCTGAGCGACGATGAGATCCTCGAGCTGCTCGATGACGACCCCGCCGACATCATCGTCTGCGGGTCGACACACGTCCCGTTTCAACGCACGGTTGCCGAGTACCACATCGTCAATGTCGGTTCGGTGGGCGCGGCGCCCGAAGGACAGATCGCCCACTACACGATCTTGACACCACGCATGAGCGGTGCGGAGGTCCTGCAGGATTGGGTGAGCTACGAGGAGCCCGAAGCTTCCTAAACCGCTGCGATTTTCGGTTCGTCTGGCTCTTCGGCATGCAACCGGCGCATCTCGACCCGGCGAACGTGCCGCTCATCCGCGTCGAGGATCACGATGCGGTATGGACCCGCGACGAGCGCCTCCCCAATCGCAGGCACTTCACCGGCAAGTTGAACCAACATGCCCCCGAGCGAATCGAAGTCGCTCTTGTCTTGGCAGATCGACTCGCCTAGGCGCTCTTCCAAATCGTAGACCGAAATGCCTGCATCCACCAAGTAGTGGCCCGGCGCTCGCTCGAAGACCAACGGTGGTTCCTCGTCGTGCTCGTCCTGAATTTCTCCGACAATCTCCTCGACGATGTCTTCCAACGTCACGATGCCAGCGGCTCCGCCGAACTCATCGACGAGCACCGCAAGATGGGACCGGCGACGTTGCATCTCGCGAAGGAGCACGCCGATCTTCTGGCTCTCTGCTGCAAAAAAAACGGGCTTTCTCAGGACATCGGACAAAAGGAGATTGGAGGCGTCCGAAGCGCTGCGCAAGACCTGGAAGAGATCCTTCGCGTAGAGAATGCCTTCAACCTGGTCGATCTGCCCGCGGTACACCGGGTATCGACTGTGCCCCGACTCGATGACGCTCGCCAGCACTTCGTCGATACTGGTCTCGATGTCGAACGCCACGACGTGTGTGCGCGAAACCATGATCTCCCGGGCGACGGTGTTCTTGAACTCGAGCACGCTGCGAAGCATTCGCGCGTGCTCCTCCTCGATGGTTCCGGTCTCTTGACCCTGGCCGATGACGTGTCCGACAGTCAGCTCCGCGAGGCGACCTTCATCGTCGAGCTGGACGTGCGGAATGAGCTTCGCCACGAGCTCGTTGATCCAATTCAACGGGGCCGCGAGAGGCGTGAGCATCAGATCTAGTGGCCTCAGCCACTTCCAAATCCGAAGGGTCGCCTGCGCCGAGCGTTGACGAACGACCGCGCCCGCAGTCGTCGCCACGACCGCAAACACCACGGAGACACCAAGGACCCCGAGGAGCGCGACCCCTACCCCGTACTCCCGTAGTAGCGAGATGGCGACGAACGCGGCGGCGAGGCCAACGCAGAGCACGCGGCCCAGCAAGATGCGGGACTGAACGCCCCTGAGGTTCCGCAGGACTCGTTCGGCAACGTTGGCGTTGGGGCCGTCGGCCTCGAGTAGCGCTCTCATCCCTGCTTCGCCGAGCGAGTGGAAACCGGCGCTCACGACTGCAAGCAGCGCACCCAAACCGACGCCGCCGAGAACCACGGCGGCCAACTGTATACTTGGAACGTCCAAGACCTTGTGAGCTTTCAGACTACCGAGGACCGCAATCGGTCGCAACCGTGGGCTTATCGACCCCCATGCTGGTCCCGAAGCGCCCGAATTCTCAAGCGAAGGGCGTTCAGCCGGATGAAGCCGGTCGCGTCCTGCTGATCGTAGACCTCGTCGGCCTCGAAGGTCGCGAATTCTGGATCGTAGAGCGTCTTGGGGCTTCGCCGGCCCACTACGTCGGCGTTGCCCTTGTAGAGCTTGATGCGCGCCTCGCCGGTGACGTCCTTCTGGGCGTCATCGATGAGAGTCTGGAGCATCTCGCGCTCCGGTGCGAACCAAAACCCACGATAGACGAGTGACGCATACTCGGGGATCAGGCCGTCGCGAATCCGAAGCACCTCCCTGTCGACTGTGATCGACTCGACCGCGCGATGCGCCCTGTGGAGAATCGTGCCCCCCGGAGTCTCGTACACGCCGCGCGACTTCATTCCGACGTAGCGATTTTCGACGATGTCTACGCGGCCGACGCCGTGCTTCGAGCCAAGCTCGTTGAGACGTTCAATCAGGACTGCAGGAGAGAGAGCGTCTCCGTTTACGCTAATCGGGTTTCCTTTTTCATACCCGATCACGACGTACTCCGGTGTGTCGGGCGCGTCCTGCGGATCGGTCGTCCAACGGAACATGTCTTTGCGTGGCTCGTTCCAGGTATCTTCGAGGACGCCCCCCTCGTAGCTGATGTGGAAGAGGTTAGCGTCCATCGAGTATGGCTTTTCCGCGGTGACCTCGATGGGAATCTTGCGCTGCTTGCAGTACTCGATGCAATCGGTTCGCGAACGTAGGGACCAAATGCGCCAGGGCGCGATGACCTGGATCCGCGGATCGATGGCCATCGCAGTGAGCTCGAAGCGAACCTGATCGTTGCCCTTGCCAGTCGCTCCGTGGGAGATTGCATCGGCGCCTTCGCGCTGAGCGACTTCCATCATGGCCTTGGCGATGACTGGACGCGCGATCGACGTCCCAAGTAGGTACTCCCCTTCATAGATCGCATTCGCACGCAACATCGGGAAGCAGAAGTCGCGAGCGAACTCCTCCTTGAGGTCTGCGATGATGCACTTGGACGCTCCGGTGGCGCGCGCCTTTTCATCGAGGCCACCCAGCTCTTCACCCTGGCCGATGTCCGCGCAAAACGCGATGACCTCGGCATCGTAGGTCTCTCTCAACCAGGTCAGGATGACGGAAGTGTCGAGGCCGCCACTGTAGGCGAGCACAATCTTTTTGGGAGGCGCAGCCATCGGGCGGGATGGTAGTGGGCCGCCGACCCGGCGCAAGCGGGCGGGCCTTCAGCCCACCCGGAGGATCGCCTTGGCTTCGAGAAGCTCGGTAAACACGCGCAGCGCCTCCAGCCGGCCCATGCCGCAAAGGTCTAAGACCTCGGCAACGGTCGTCTGGCCGTCGACCAGAGACAGGAGGAAGGCCGCCTGGGGGTCCAGCCCGAGCCACTTCACGTTCGAGCTGGGAACCGCAACGTTGAACACGTACTCGAGCGAACCGATGCGGGTTGTATACCTGGTTTCCAGGCGGGCCCGACTCGCCTCGGCGTACCGCTGAGCTCCCTCATCGTCTGGGTTCAGGCCGAGGTGTAGCTCTGCGGCGTGCAAAGCAGCCGCGAAGTTACCAAGTGCAAAGTGATCGGCAATCTCACGATGGATCTCGTCCGCACTGAGAAGGCCTGCACCTTGCACCGGGGCCGGCGCGGCAGCCGGCGGCAATAGGCTGCGCCTATCGCGATCCACCACCCACGCATCTGCGGTAGGTCGGTTCGTGGGCCGTCCGAGCGGCGCCTCTCGTCGAAGGCCGCCGGTCAGATCGATCGTGCCGTCCGCACCGAGCACGCTCGGAACGTCGGATTCGCTCGAATCGGGCCTCGCCGAAGCCATCGGTCAGGCCGACTTGCCAACCACGCCCTTGAACATGCGCTGCGTGCGGCCGAGTGATTCGAGCTCGTCCTGAAGCCCCTCGATGTCGCCACGCTCCAACAGCGTGCGCGCCCTGTCGACCACGCCCTTCGCCTTGTCGATGGCATCGCGTCCGAAGTCGCTCCCCGCCACGATCGACTCGACCTCTGGAAAGAGGCGCTCGATCTCGGCGATGAGGGTCTCGGCTTCCTGCCGAGTGCGCTCGGAAGCCTCGTCCTGGCGCCGAGTGACCGCAAAGTCAGACGCGTCGACCATCATTTCGTCGATCTCGTCTTCGGTGAGGCCGCTCGTTGCGGTGACGGTGATCGACTGCTCCTTACCGGTCTCGACGTCCTTGGCGTGGACGCTGACGATACCATCGGCGTTGATCTCGAAGGTCACTTCGACCTCGACCTGCCCGGCGGGCGCCCGCCGAAGCCCGGTCAAGATGAACTCGCCCAAAAGCTCGTTGTCCTCCGCACGTCGTGACTCGCCCTGCAGGACGAGGATCTTCACGGCTGTCTGGTTGTCACGCACCGTCGTGAACGGTTTGCTTCGGGAAGTCGGAACCGTGGTGTTCTGTGGAATGAGCTCCTCGAAGTACCCGCCGACGACCATGATGCCGAGCGTGTGCGGAGTGACATCGAGCAGGACCATGTCGAGCTCCGGGGATTCGTCCACGAGCGCAGCACCCTGAATCGACGCGCCGAGGCCCACGACCTCGTCGGGATGGACTCCTTTGCAGGGGTCGCGTTGGAAGAACTTGCTGACTCGCTCCTGGACTTTCGGCATGCGTGTCATACCGCCCACCAAGATGATGTCTTCCAGCTCGTCCTTTTCGAGGCCCGCTTCCCCGAGCGTGAGCTCGCAAATCTGGATCGTGCGGTCGATGAGGTCCGCGGTCAGCTCCTCGAGGGTCGATCGCGTCAGCAATCGCTGAAGGTGGAGCGCTTCGTTGCGCGCGCTCGAAATGATGAAGGGTAGGTTCACCTCGGTTTCGGTCACCGCCGAGAGCTCGCACTTGGCCTTCTCTGCAGCATCTTTGAGGCGTTGCAGCGCCATGCGGTCCTGTCGAAGGTCGATCCCGTGCTCGTGCTGGAATCCTTCGACGAGCCAATCGATCACACGCTGGTCGAAGTCTTCGCCGCCCAAAAAGGTGTCACCGGCTGTGCTGATGACCTTGAACACACCGGAGCTCGCAATCTCCAGAATCGAAATGTCGAACGTGCCTCCACCGAGGTCGAAAACAGCTACGGTACGATCGATGTTCTTGCCGAACCCGTAGGCCAATGCGGCCGAGGTGGGCTCGTTGATGATGCGGATCACGTCGAGGCCCGCAATCGCGCCGGCGTCTTTGGTCGCTTGCCGCTGGTTGTCGTTGAAGTACGCAGGCACCGTGACCACGACTTTGTTCACCTCTTCGCCGAGATAGTCTTCGGCGACCATCTTCATCTCTTGGAGGACCATCGCGCTGACTTCCGGAATGCTATAGACTTTGTCGCGCATTTTGATTCGGCAATCGCCGTGCGGACCCTCCACGATGTGGAAGGGACAGGTCTGGATCGCATTCTTGACCTGGGGCGTGTCCCACTTCCGCCCAATGAGGCGCTTGGCGGCGAACACCGTATTCTCAGCGTTGGTGACCGCCTGCCTCTTCGCGATGTGGCCCACCAAACGCTTACCTCCCTCGGTCACGGCCACCATCGATGGGGTGACCTTGTATCCCCCACGATTTGCGATGACCACGGGCGTCCCGTTCTCGACCACGGCTACGCACGAATTGAAGGTTCCTAGGTCAATACCGATGACTCTTTCCATGCCCCAACTTCCAAGCGCTCAGATGCGTCGTCCACATCATCCCCCGAGCTGCTTTCTTAGATTTTTCACCATCTCGTGCCCCGGGTCCAGCTTTGCAGCTTCCTCGAGCTCTTTTGCCGCGCTGCGCTCCATGCCGGCTCCGATGTAGATTCGGGTCAGCAAGAGCCTCGCATCGAGCGAATCGGGCGCCAACTCGAGGCTTCTGAGGGCAAAATCGCGCGCTTTTCGAAGATCGCCACCGGCAGCCATCAATGCGTGTGCAGCCCGGCGCGGGGCGATCGGGTCATCTGGCGCGGCGTCGGCGACCTTCGCCCAAGAAATGCTGGCCGCCGCCCACATTTTGTTCTCCTCCTCGTACTTCGCCTGCTGCCGATGGATGTCGAGGAGCTGAAACCGGAGGCCGGAGTTGACGCGCTTGTAGTGTTCTCGGACTTCGGTGCGGCTCGAGTCGAGCGCGATCGCCATGCGCAACGCAGCCGCCGCCGCCGCGAGATCCCCCTCGGCCTCGGCGATGCGCGCGTTCTCGATATGGTGCTGGGCGCGATCGACGCCGCCGGTGAGCACTGCGGTCTGTTTGAGCGACCGAGTCAGGTCGCGGAGCGCCGTCTTCTGGCCGACCCGTGCGGTCGGTGCGGGCATCGAACGCACCGACCCGGTCTTGCTAACGGGGGCGGGACGATGAGAGCGCCCTAACAGCCTCTTCTGGAGAAGCTCTCGCTTGCGTTGCATCCGGTCGTGCTCGGTGCTGCCCGGCACGGACGGTGCCACCGGTTTGGACGCGCCCTCCGGGGGAGGCGATTGCCCGGTCCGATCCGGCGCGGTGATCGCTTGCGCATGGCGCTCGGCAATCGGGGCCTTGGAGAGCGCCTTCGAGATGGCCTGAGCGCGTTCTTCGCTGCGGCCGATGCGTTGCTCGGCGGCGGATATCGTGATGCTCTGCTGCAAGTACCGATCATAGGCCTCCCGCTTCTTCGGACGTCCGACCGTCTCATACGCATCGGTCATCCTGCGAAAGATCACTTCCATCTGGGCTTGGAACGAACCGAGGCGCTTTCCATAGTACGCATCTGGGTGGAAGATCTTGGATAGGGCAAAGTACGCCTTGCGAATCTCCGCACGCTTGGCGTCCATTGGGACCCCGAGGAGCTCGTAGTGATTTTGCTTGGGCGCACGACGGAAGGTTTCGACGATCCGTTCCTGAAGCGTCTTGTCGATCTCCACGTCCTCCAGGAGCTCGGTTTGAGGTGGAGCGCTGGACATCTGGGGGACCACCCATTCAACCACTCCCAGCGACACCAGCCGTTCGATGGACGCATGTACCTCGGCGGGTGATAGAACAGTCAGGTCGGCGATGTCCTCCACGTTGAGGACCCCATCGATACACGAATGGATGAACCCTTCCTGCGCGCTGATGTCGACGGCCCGGACATCCTCGCCTTCGACCTGTCGCGGAATTTTCTCCTCCGACATCGACTGCCTGGCTGCCCCCATTTTCAGAGTCTACCGCGCCCCAGGCCTGTTCATCCACTTCACCGGGTTCAACGAATGAGCCACTCCAGCAAAGCCTTCTGGGTGTGTAACCGGTTTTCCGCCTCGTCCCAAACCCGCGACTGCGGCCCGTCGATCACCGATGCGCTGACCTCTTCCCCACGATGAGCGGGCAGGCAGTGAAGGAAGATGGCGTTCGCGGCCGCGCGCTTCATGGCAGAATCGTCCACCATGAAAGCAGAAAACGCCTGCTGCCGCGCTGTGGCCTCCGCTTCCTGGCCCATGCTCGCCCAGACGTCCGTGGTAACCACCGCCGCGCCATCGAGCGCCTCCTCCGGGCGCTCGACGAGATGAACACTTGCGCCGCGCTTGCGAGCACCAGCCAAGACCTGCTCATCCGGCTGGTATCCATCGGGACAGGCGAGCACGAGCTCGAACCCTGCCACCGCCGCCGACTCGATCCAGGAGTGCGCCATGTTGTTCCCATCGCCAACCCAGGCAACGCGCACGCCCTGAAGCGTCGGTCCGAAACTCTCCCGAATGGTCATCAGGTCCGCGAGCAGCTGCACCGGATGAAATCGATCGGAGAGCCCGTTCACCACGGGAATGGTGGCGTGGGCCGCAAGCGCTTCGAGGCGGTCGTGACCGAACGTCCGGTAGATCACGCCGTGCACGTAGCGGCTCAGCATGCGGGCGGTGTCTTCGATCGGCTCGCCCCGCCCGAGCTGCGTGTCCTTCGAGATCAGAGTCACTGGCAGCGCCCCGAGCTCGTGGATGCCTACCTCGAAGGAGAGACGGGTGCGTGTCGACGCCTTTTCGAAGACGACAGCCACCGACTTGCCGCGAAGCGGCTGTGGATGCTCGGGCGTGCCACGGAGCGCCTTGAGCTCCGCCGCGCGATCGAGCACGGCCAGGAGCTCGTCCCGGCTGAGGTCGGAAACGGTGAGGAAGTGGCGCGTCACGGTATCCTCGGTGCGTCGGCTAGAACCCTCTCGAGAACGGCAAGGCCTTCGTCGAGCTCGTCTCGCGTCACGTTGAGCGCTGGCGAAATCCGGACCACGCGGCCGCCCGCGAGGGTCAAGAGCAGCCCCGCGGCGTGTAGGGCGGTGATCGTTGCGCCAGGGTCGACGTCCTCGGCCAAGACCAAACCTCTGAGCAAGCCCAAACCCCGCGTGCCCACGGTGCTCGACAGGCGTGCATCCATTTCGGTGAGTCGATCGCCCAGATACCCACCCAGCCGCAGTGCATTTTCGACCAAGGCCTCGTCATCGATGATGCGCAGCACGGCAAGACCCGCAGCGCAGGCGAGAGGATTCCCGCCGAACGTGCTCGCATGACTGCCGGGAGGCAATGCCTTCGCGAGACGCTCGGTGACCGCCATCGCCCCGAGAGGGAAACCTCCGCCGATCCCCTTTGCGAGCGAACACGCGTCCGGCACGACGTCGAACCACTCTTGAGCCAGAAACCGGCCGGTACGACCGTAGCCGGTTTGAATCTCGTCGAGGAAGAAGAGCGCACCGCGCTCGTCACAAATGCGACGTGCGCCTTTCATGAACTCCTCGGTCGCGACGATGATGCCACCCTCCGCTTGAATCGGTTCGAAGATCACGGCGGCGGTCCGCTCCGTCACCGCTGCATCGAGAGCAGCAAGGTCGTTGTAGTCGATGAAGCTCACCCCTTGCACCAACGGCCCCATGCCCGTGTGATACTTGGACTGCCCCGTCAGGGACAACGAGCCCATCGTCCGACCATGAAAACTATTGACCGTGGAGACGAACTCGACGCGCTTGGCGTCACCCCGGTCATGGTGGTAGCGGCGAGCGAGCTTGAGCAACGCTTCGTTGGCTTCGGAGCCACTGTTGCAGAAGAAGACCTTGTCGAACGGGGTTCGCGCGCAAATTGCCTCGGCGAGCTCGATGGCGCGATCGTTGTAGAATACGTTCGACACGTGCATGAGGCGCGCCGCCTGCTCTCCGATGGCAGCGGCAAGTGTCGGATGACTGTGTCCCACCGAAAGCACGGAAATGCCGCCCGAGAGGTCCAGGTATTCGCGCCCCGAGGCGTCGGTCACGCGACGACCACGTCCGTGCGTCAGAACGAAGGGCGCGGGCGCGTAGTTGCCGAGCTGAACCTCTTTCGCCGTGCGGAGCATGTCATCCTGCCTGGTCATGGTGCGCCTTTTAGGAAGCCCGGGGCATACCACCATTGCCCGGGGCCGTCGACCCTGGTCCAGCGGACTCAGCGCGTGATTTCGGTACCGATGCCCTTGTCGGTGAAGATCTCGAGCAGCACCGCGTGACGCACACGGCCATCGATGATGTGCGCCTTGCGCACCCCACCGGCCAACGCGCTCAAGGCGCAATCGACTTTCGGGATCATGCCGCCCTGGATCACCCCGTCGAGCTTCATCGCGTCGATCTCGGACGCGCTCAGCGAGCTGAGGACCTCCCCGTTCTTCCCGCGCACGCCTTCGATGTCGGTGAGCAGCACGAACTTCCTTGCTTGAAGCGCTTCCGCCACCTTCCCAGCGACCGTGTCGGCGTTGACGTTGAGCGCATTCCCGTCGGCGTCGACGGCGATTGGAGCGATGACCGGAATGAAACCATCGTCGACCAGTCGGCGCACCACGTCCGGATTGACTTGCGTCACGCTCCCGACGCGACCTGGATCGACCCAGTTCCCGCTCTTGGTCTTCATCTTGTCGATCTTCGTGGCGCGAAGGAATGCGTCGTCCTTGCCAGTGAGCCCTACGGCCCGACCACCGTGGCTCGCGATGAGCGACACGATCTGCTGATTGATCTTGCCACCGAGAACCATCTCGACGACTTCCATCGTGTGCTCATCGGTGACGCGTAGCCCATCCAAGCGCTCGGAGACCACCCCGAGCGCCTTGAGCATCTCGTCGATCTGTGGCCCTCCCCCGTGCACCACGATGGGATGCAGCCCCACGTACTTCATCAAGACGACGTCCCGCGCGAAGCTAGCCCGCAAGTCGGCGTCGACCATCGCGTGGCCCCCATACTTGATGACGAAGATTTCCCCGTGAAACCGCCGTATGTACGGAAGCGCCTCTTGGAGGGTCGCTGCCTTCTTGATCAGGTCGTCCACGAGGAGCGTATAGCACAGTGGGGGCTGCCGACCGCTATCGCTGCCGTGCTCCGGTCTATCCATCTGCGCGCGCAGGAGCAGCGCCGAGGATCTCCACGTAGCGATTCCGGATCTCGTGGATCTTGCCGTCTAGGGTACCGAGCGTCCAAGCCGTGGTGTCAATAGGCGGCAGGATCACGGCCTCGACGACCGCCGGGCGAACGACGACCGCGCCCTTCGGGAGCGCGTCGAGAACGTTGCGAAACACCACCGGCACGATGGGCACACCCGCATCCATCGCCAAACGAAAGGCGCCTTTCTTGAAGCGACCAATGGCTTGCGTCTTCGACCGGGTGCCTTCTGGTGCAATGATCAGCGATCGGCCATGGCGTAGCGCCTCCACCGCAGGGCCCAAAGCTTGAACGGCCTTTGCGGTGTTCGATCGGTCGACGAAAACGACCCCGGCCGCTTTGAAAAGAGGGCCGAAGATCGGGTTGTGACGAAGCTCATCTTTCGCGATGCCCGTGAAGTCCCGGCGGAGAAGCTTGAGCATGAGAACGAGCTCCAGTCCGCTTTGATGGTTGAAGATGAAGACCGCCGGACGATGCGACCAGAGGTGTTCCTGGCCGTCTACGCGGAGGTCGATTCCCGCCGCCGACGCTGCGAGATCGCCCCAAACGGAGCCCATGACGTTGACTGCTTCGCGTCTCGAGCGATTGAGCAAACCGGCAGCAACGCCGAAGCCCACCGACGGCGCCAAGCTCGCATAGAGCAACCCGGTCCGGACGACGTCACCGAAGGTCGGCGTTCCGCGACTGGTGAACCGACGAACCGGCCACTGCCGCTCCTTCGCGATCTGCGCGAGCTTTCGGTTCGGGTTGAGAGGCCGCGGACGCCCCACCAGCTCGAACAGCGGAAGGTCTTCATCGCTATCGGAATAGAAGTAGCTCTCCTCGAGATCGAGCCCGTGCTTGGAGGCGAGGCTCCGACCGGCGATCGCCTTGCCTTCCCCGTAACAGGTCGGCCGCACGACCTTTCCAGTGAGGATTCCGTTCTTGATTTCGAGCTGCGTGTACAGAAGGTGCTCGATGCCGAGCTCCCGAGCGACCGGCTCCGCCTGGTACCGTGTGGCCGAGGTGATGATCGCCACGGTATGTCCCATCTCTTGGTGCGCTTTCACCAGAGCACGAGACTCCGGATAGATTTGAGTCGCCAGATGCCTCTCGAACGCGCGCTGACCCGCTTCCTCCAAGGCGCTTTCGGACATTCCCCGATACACCGCCGACGTCGCCGACACAAACGTCGAAAAGCCCGTCCGTCCGAGCGCAAACGAGAGCGTTGCACGAAGCGAGTCACCGAGGTCGCGGGCCGACAGGCGGCCGGTAGAAAACTGGTCACGCGTGAACGCCGTCGCCGAGAACCCGGCAAACAAAGTCTGGTCGAGGTCGAAGAACGCCCCCACCCTCGGACCGGACGGCCCGGTTCGGATTTCGTGCGTCAGCTGCTCGTGGAGCCCCATCTGCACCGCGACTATCGCACGGCCTCCTTTCTCAGAGAGGGATGCGCGAGCCAGGCTGCCGGCACCCGGACTGGAATGTCAAGCAGTTGTTGGGCGTAGCCTTTGCCTTGTGGGTCGAAGCGCAGCGATGCGATTCCGCCGCCGCCGAGGGCATCGCGAAGGACGAAATTGAGCGCGTGGATCCCGGGCAGCTCGTAGCGCTCGACGAGCCGCACGCCGCGAGCTTCCATCAAGGCGCGCTCACCCATTCGATGGCTAAACCACTCGGCGACGAGATCGGCGGAAAGCTGCTGTCTCAGTAGCGGAAAGAAGTCCGCATGACGCGCGCAAACGCCGATGTTTGCGTCTGCGCCCTTGTCGCCACTTCGGGCATGGGCGATCGCGATGAGCGGAAGCTCGACCGGATCGGGGACGACAAGAGGCTCGACCGGGACCGGAACCGGTCCCACGCCCGGCAGCGCGACGCTCCGTAGCGGCGCCTGCTCATGATATGCGATCATTTCGCCATCGAGGTGGATCTCTGGGACACATCGTTCGCGCGGTACGAGGTAACTTCGGAGTCGAATCAGTGGCGTCGGCTTTGGAAGGCCCCGCCCGCCCGCGGTGAGCCCGGGAACCACCATCCCGAAGGATCCGAGCTCGCGCACGACCATCGCGAGCGCGCGGTCCGAATCGTGGTGCAAGGCGATCTTGACCACGACTTCACGGGTTCCTGCCGCGCGCGCATGCGGACCGTACGTGCTCTCCGCCCCCAGGATCTCGATGTCCGAGCTCCGAAAGTCGGCGAAGCCTTCCCGATCGAGCACACGTTTTGCGCGCAGAAGGAACTCCCGGCCGAAACGCTCCGCCTTCTTGGCGGCATCGCGCCCGCCGATGAAAACCAGCCCGGTGACTTTATGACCATCCAGCACCTGCGCGCAGGCCTTGAGCGTAGGTGGCGGAAGCCTGCCCCGGGCTCCCTTCACCTGGACCCGGTCGGGACCGACCTGCGTGAGCTGCACGCCTTGCCAATCGCAAGTCACGTCGGGCAAGAGATAGGCAGAAGGATCCCCGATCTCGTAAATCAACTGTTCGGAAGCGGTGCGCACGTCGACCAAGCCTCCGGTTCCGTCGGGCTTGGTGAGCACGAACGAACCGTCGGCGCGACACTCGGCCATTGGATATCCGATGTCATGCCACGACGACACGTCCTCCCAATCGGTCAGCAAGCCGCCGGTGGACTGCGGCCCGCACTCGAGCAGGTGACCAACGAGGCTTCCCTGCGAAAGCGCATCGAGATCTTCGTAGCCCCACCCGAACTCGTGAATCAGGGGCCCAAGCGCGAGCGCTGAATCCACGCAACGCCCGGTGATCACCACGTCCGCTCCCGCATCGAGTGCGGCAGCGATAGGTCGAGCGCCAAGATACGCATTGAAGCTCAATGGATTGGTGAGGAGGGGCGACCCGTCGTTGAGCTCCGTGAGCCCCAAGGCTCCGAGCTCCTCGATGCGATTCATCAGGTTGTCACCTTCGATCCAGGCAATACGGATCGGCACTCCTGCTTCGTCAGCCGTCGAGCGCAGCGCTTCCGCGGCCGCCTTCGGATTCACTCCGCCGGCGTTCGTCACCACCCGCACTCCCTGCTCGACGAACTGCGACAGATCGCGGCCGATCATTTCGATGACGTCGGTCGCGTAGCCGAGCGAGGGGTCTCTTTCCCGCGCTCGCGTCAGGATTCCCATCGTGATCTCAGCAAGGGCTTCGAAGAAGATGTAGTCGCACCGGCCGCATTCGAGCAGCTGCGGAGCGGCAAAGGACGTGTCCCCCCACGCGCCGCTCGCGCCGCCTAGAACGACGAAGCGATCGTCGCTTCCTTCCATGATCGACTCCTCGCCGAAAAACGCTCGGCGTCAGAGAATGTACTTCGCCAGGTCCTCATCCGCGAGGATTGGATCGAGCGTGGCCTTCACGTAATCGACGTCGACGACGAACTTCGACTGGGCGCGCTCCGATGCGTCGTACGAGAGCTCTTCGAGCAGGGCTTCCATGATCGTGTATAGACGCCTGGCGCCGATGTTTTCCGCTCGGCGGTTGGCTTCCGCAGCAAACCCCGCAAGCTCTTCAATCGCCTCTGGCTCAAACACGACCTCGATCCCCTCGGTCGCCATCAAGGCCTGATACTGTTTGGTGAGCGCATTCTTGGGCTCGGTGAGGATTCTCACGAAGTCGTCTTTTTCGAGGGAGTCCAGCTCGACCCGGATCGGAAAGCGGCCCTGAAGCTCCGGGATCAGGTCGGAGACCTTGGACACGTGAAATGCGCCGGCGGCGATGAATAGGATGTGGTCGGTCTTCACCGTTCCGTACTTCGTGCTCACCGTCGAGCCTTCCACGATCGGAAGCAAATCCCGCTGCACGCCCTCTCTCGACACGTCGGGGCCGCCGATGCGGCGGTCGGAGCTCACTTTGTCGATCTCGTCCAAGAAGACGATCCCCGCCTGCTCAGTGCGCTGCACTGCCTCGCGCTGGACCTTGTCGTGATCGATGAGCTTCTTCGCTTCTTGCTCCTGAAGAATCTCGAGCGCATCGGGCACCTTGACGCGACGCCGCTTCGTGCGCCCCTTGAAACCGGGCATCTGCGACATCATGTCCTGGAGGTTCACCTCTTCGGTGCCCTGGGCGCCGAAGATGGTCATGAACGGATTGTGCGTGTCCGTGACATCCAGCTCGACCTCCATCTCGTCGAGCTCTCCATTGCGGAGCTGCTGTCGAATGTCGTTGACCTCACTGTCCGAGTAGAAAGGTTGCGGCTGTGGTCGCGGCTGCGTGATTTGAAAGCTCAGCGGTCCGAACTGATGAGTCTGCGCGCTCGGTTCCGGCTGGGGTTGGGCGGGTGGCCGCTGGGCAGCCAGAACCATCTGGGCGAGGCGGTCTTCGGCGGCATCTTGGGCCCGCGTTTGTACGCCCTCGAGGGCTTCCTTCTCGCAAATCTGAATCGCGTTCTCGACCAAGTCGCGAATCATCGATTCGACGTCACGACCGACGTAGCCTACCTCGGTGAACTTCGAGGCCTCGACCTTCACGAAAGGCGCCCGTGCGAGCTTGGCGAGCCGCCGTGCAATCTCCGTCTTACCGACCCCGGTTGGGCCGATCATGATGATGTTGCGCGGCGCGATCTCTTCCTGCAGGTCACCGGATACCTGTTGGCGGCGCCAACGGTTGCGGAGCGCGATGGCAACGGCACGCTTGGCCTTGTGTTGCCCGATGATGTATCGGTCGAGCTCTCCGACGGTCTCCCGCGGGGTGAAGTTCCCTAAACTCATTCAGACATCTCCTCGACGCTGATTTCGTGATTCGTGTAGACGCAGATCTCTGCAGCGATCTCGAGAGACCGGCGCGCTATCTCCGCTGCTGACAATTCCGTGTTGCGCATCAGCGCTCGAGCGGCGGCAAGTGCGTAGGAACCGCCGGATCCAATTGCGATCACGCCTTCGTCCGGCTCGATGACATCGCCCGTTCCGCTGATCAAGAGCGTCGACTTCACGTCCATCACGACGAGCATCGCTTCGAGCCTTCGAAGATACCGGTCGGTCCGCCAGTCCTTGGCGAGCTCAACCGCCGCACGCTGCAGACTGCCCCGGTGCTCTTTGAGCTTCGCCTCGAATCGGTCCAAGAGCGTAAACGCATCGGCAGTTGCACCGGCAAACCCTGCGACCACCTTACCGTCGGCGATGCGCCGCACCTTACGGGCATGGCCCTTCATGACCGTCTGGCCGAGGGACACCTGGCCGTCTCCAGCCATGGCCGCCTGGCCGCCTCGACGGACGGCAACGATGGTCGTCGAGCGAAAAATGGGCGGATCGGTCTGATTCATCTCGGTCCGAAGGAACCTAAGTCGGCCTTTGGGGCTGTCAACCACTTCCCCCTTTTTCACGCGCGAGGGGATGAGCTCTATCGTAAACTTCCATCAAACGGTCCACACTGACATGGGTATATCGTTGCGTCGTCGACAAGCTCGAGTGACCGAGTAGCTCCTGGATCGAGCGCAGATCGGCTCCGGCGTCGAGCAAATGTGTGGCGCAGGTGTGTCGCATCGCGTGGGGGTGAAGATCTCCGCGCCCGGCTCCCAGCGTGCCGTGCCGCCGAACGATGTTCTGAACCTGTCGAACGCTCAATCGACGCCCGCTCTGGGAAAGCCAAAGGGCGTCGGGATCGGCAGCCTTGGCCTTGGCAAGCAGGCTTTGGCGCTCCGGCAAATACGCCGAAATCGCTTCGACCGAGGACTTTCCGAGCGGAACGACGCGCTCCTTGCCGCCCTTCCCGAGAACCCGGACCACCGACTCCGTCAAGTCACAATGATCGAGATTCATCGAAGCCAGCTCGCCGACGCGCGCTCCGGTTCCGTACAGGGTCTCGAGCAGCGCGAGATCACGCACCCGCAAGGGCTTGGCTCGTTCGACTTCCTTGGGGGGCGAGCCCATGACGCGAAACGCCTGGTCGACCGTCAGGAACCGAGGAAGTGATTTCCCGACTTTGGGCGAACGCAATCCGGACGCGGGATTTCGGTCGATGATTTGGCGCTTCAACAGGAACTTGAAGAACGAGCGAATCGCGCTCACTTTCTTCTTCATCGTGCTTGCCTGATTGGAGCGAAAGAGGCCTGAAAGAAATCCCCTCAGCGCGACGATGTCGAGCTCGCGCGCGTCGGACGGCAACCCCTGGTCGCGCACGTAGTCACGGAAGCTGCGCAAATCGCGAATGTAAGTCTCGACGGTGAGCGCCGAGCTTCTGCGCTCATCCGCCAGGTACTGAGCGAATGCGTCGATCTGCTGGTCGAGTTGATCCGCGTCGCTCATCGGCAGATTCTACCATGGTGGCGAGCCACGCCCCGAGATCCTGCAAAGCCGTCTCCGATTGCGCATCGCGCCGGGCACGCTTGTTCAGGCGCCGCCCTTCGATCGGCCGCACCATGCTCCACATCACGTTGGACGGTTGAAAATCATCATTTGGCTCCCGCAGATGCCTGATCATCCCGCCGAGCATCGTGGTCGCGGGTGGGAACGCGAACGAGAGCCCGCGCGCCTGCCGCGCCAGCTTGATTCCGAGCAGCATTCCGCACGCGGCACTCTCGACGTAACCCTCGACCCCGCTGATCTGTCCGGCCAGATAGACGCCGGGGCGGGATCGGAGCGACAAGTCGTCGTCCAGCACCTTGGGTGAGTCGACGAAGGTGTTGCGATGCACACTGCCGAGCCGTTCGAACTCGGCGTTCTGAAGACCCGGGATCATCCGGAACACTCGCTTCTGCTCCGGCCAGGTCATGCGCGTTTGGAAGCCGACCATGTTGAAGGCCGTGCCCGCTTCGTCTTCTTGGCGTAGCTGCACCACGGCGTGCGCCCAGCGCCCCGTCCGCGGGTCGGTCAGCCCAACGGGCTTCATACACCCGAACGACAGGGTCTTGGGACCTCTTGCAGCCATCACCTCGACCGGAAGGCAACCCTCGAAGTATCGCGCCTCCTCGAACTGGCGCGGCGCAACCTTCTCCGCGTCGAGAAGCGCCTGCACGAAGGCGCCGTACTCTGCAGCATCGAGAGGGCAGTTGACGTAGGCATCATCCCCGCCCTTGTCGTAGCGGGAAGCTCGGAAAGCGCGATCAAAGTCGATCGAGTCGGCCGACACGATCGGCGCAATCGCGTCGTAGTAGGCCAAGTGCTCGGCGCCAACCGCGGCAGCGAGAGCATCGGCCAGTCCTCCGGATGTGAGCGGTCCCGTGGCGAGGACGACCGGCCGTTCCTCCGGGATGCGATCCACCAGTTCATGAACTACTTCAATAAGTGGATGGGTCTCGATCCGGCGCGTAATCTCGGCACTGAACTTCTCGCGGTCGACCGCGAACGCGCCACCGGCGGGTACGCGATGCAGCTCCCCGACTTCCATCGCCAGCGACCCGATTCGGCGCATCTCCTCCTTGAGCTGCCCCACGGCGTTGTGCATCGCCGCACCACGGAACGAGTTGGAGCAGACGAGCTCCGCCATGTGATCCGAGTGCTGAGCAGGGGTGCGCGATGCAGGCTTCTGCTCGACGAGACGCACCGACACCCCGCGTTTGGCCAACTGCCAAGCACACTCGGTGCCTGCGAGGCCCGCACCGACGACGAGTACGTCTGCCACGGCCGAACCTTAGCCCGTGGCGGAGCCTGCCGCAGGTCGCGTCTCGTTCGACTCGCTCTCCTCGAGCAATTCGTCGGGATCGTAGCTGCGCTCGAAATCGCAGGTCTCATTCGGGCACTTGAGCTTGGGGTTCTTCTTGCCGCCCACGGGTACTAGGAAGTCGCTACCGCAGCTTGGACACTTCTCGCCCACGGGCTTCTGCCATACGCGGAAGTCGCAGGGCTCTTCAGAGCGATAGTTCGTGCAACCATAGAACGGACGACCGCGGCCCTTGGGCTTGATCGGAACGATGTCGCCTGTCTTACACTTCGGGCACTTGTACCCGAGAGGCACCGCGCGCGTGTGTTTGCACTCGGGATACCGAGAGCACCCGAGGAACCAGCCATTGCGGCCCCAGCGCTTGTTCATCTTCGCGCCGCACTCGATGCAATCGTACTCGGTCAGCTCCGGCTGTTTGGGCTCTTCGATCTGACCGTCGGGACCGATGTGTTGCGTGTAGCGGCACTCGGGATACTTGGTGCAACCGATGAACGGACCCTTCTTGCCCCAGCGTTTGACCAAGGGGTCGCCCGACAGCGGACATTTTTCGCCGGTCTCGACGGGTTCGGGCCACCACTTGCCCTTCTGCGCAACGGCATGGGCGATTTGCGCCTGCAAGCGTTCGTGGAACGGTTGCAACACGTCGAGACGTTTCGCTCGCGCCTCACCCACCGCGTCGAGGTCCTCCTCGAGCTTCCTCGTGAAGCCGATGTCCGCGAGGTCGAACTTGTCCTCGACGAGCTTTTCGATGACCAGCTTCCCGAGCGGCGTCGGCACGAGCTTGTTGCCATCTTTCTCGACGTACGCCCGCTGCTCGACCTTGCTGATGATCTCTGCGTACGTGCTCGGGCGGCCGATGCCCTCTTCTTCGAGCTTCTTGATGAGGGTGGCCTCTGTGAAGAGCGACGGAGGCTCGGTTTGCTTATGGTGCGTCTGGACGCCCGGCGGAATCACCAGTTGAAGCGTCTCACCCTCGCTCAGCTCTGGAAGGCTGTCGTCGTCCTCCATCCGGTCCTCGGGGCTCGGCTCCTCACCGGCAAGCGGTTCGGTGGTGGCTCCGTAGACGGCACGCCAGCCGGGGATTTTGAGCACGCTTCCACTGGCGCGAAGCCCGTAGGTGAGGCCGTTTGCAGTCGCTTCGATCTCGACGCTCGTCTGGTCGAACACCGCCGGTGACATCTGAGACGCGACGAATCGATCCCAAATCAGCTTGTAGAGCCGCCGCTGCGGATCGGTGAGGTACTTGCTCACCGCTTCGGGCGGCAGGTCGAGGCGCGTCGGACGAATCGCTTCATGAGCGTCCTGTACGTTTTGCTTCTTGGTCTTGAAGAAGTTCGGCTTTTCGGGAACCGAGTCTTTGCCGTACTTCTTGCCGATGTACGCCCGGCATTCGTTCACTGCATCGGGCGAGAGCCGCACGCTGTCGGTACGCATGTAGGTGATCAGACCGACCCCCTCCGCGTCCTTGCCGCGACCGAGTGTCACGCCTTCGTAGAGTTGTTGCGCGATGCGCATGGTGCGTTTGGGCGGCATGCTCAAACGGTTGGCCGCGTCCTGCTGAAGCTTGGATGTCGTGTACGGAGCGGGGGCCTTGCGCGAAGCCTTGCGCTTGCTGATCTCGCCGACGCGGTAGCTGGCGACCTTGAGGTCAGAGCCGTAGCGAGTCGCGTCCTTCTCGTTGAGGACTGCCGACCGAGAGCTGACCTTTTCGAGCTTCGTGCCATCGACGGTCTGGAGCGTCGCCATGAACGAATGGGGCTTCTCGCCCTTGAGGCGCGCATCGACGAGCCAATATTCCACCGGAACGAACGCATCGCGTTCGTGCTGGCGGTCGACGATGATCCGAAGCGCCGGCGTCTGCACGCGCCCAGCGGAAAGGCCAAATGTGAATTTTTTCCAGAGGAGGCTCGAAAGCGGGTAGCCGCCGATGCGGTCGAGCACTCGACGGGTGCGCTGCGCTTCGTAGAGATTCGAGTCCAGGTCGCGAGGCTCCGCAAGACCCTTCGCAACCCCGCGCTTCGTGATCTCTTCGAATAAAACTCGCTTGATCTCGGCATCTTGATTGGCTTGCCTCGCCACCTCCATCAAGTGGTAGGCGATCGCCTCCCCCTCGCGGTCGGGGTCGGTTGCGAGCAAGACTTTGTCCGCCTTCTTGGCCGCGGCCCGAATCGCCTTGACGACCTCGGGCTTGCCCTTCTCTTCGAGGAGCTCGTAGGTTTCCTGGAAACCATTGTCGATGTCGACGCCTCCACGCTTGGGGAGGTCCTTGATGTGACCTTTGGATGCGAGAACCTCGTAACTGGCGCCGAGGTACTTCTGAATGGTCTTCGCCTTCGCAGGGGACTCCACGATGAGGAGGGTCTTGGACATCGGTCTCCTTTAGTAAGGCTTGCTGCTCCCTCGGCAACTTTGATACCGGCCGCCCGGCCTCTCCTGGACTAGCCCCCGAACGAGGAGGCGCAGAATAGACCGCTGGACCTCGAACGCCGGAATTCCGGTTCGCGCGCATAGGTCCTCAGGATGGCGGGCCCGGCCCTGAAGGGTCTGGAGGATCGTTTGCTCTGTTTGGGTCAAATTGCTGAAATCGCTAATGTTTTCGTCGCCTTTGGAGAATCCAGCGGCCCAGCCGCCTTCCCCCAGCGCCGTCTCCGATAGGACATCGCCGGGACCAGCGCAAATCCTCGCCCCCTTCTCGAGGAGCTTGAGATTGCCCGATCCCCGCGGATCCCAAGGGGAAGCGGGCACTACAAAAATCGGCCGGCCGAGGCGCTTGGCAACCCTCGCGGTGGACAGAGCACCGGATCGAGCGGGCGCCTGAACGACCACCGTCGAGCAGCCGAGGGCAGCGATCAGCCGGTTGCGCGTGAGGAATCGGCCCCCCTGCGCGTTCGCCCCATCCTCCGCTTCGGTCAATAGGCACCCGGCCCGGCAGACCCTCTCGAATAGGTCGTGGTTCGCGCGCGGGTACGGGGCGCCGAGCCCCGTCGGAAGCACGACGACCGTCCGCCCGCCGCCATCGAGCGCCCCTTCGTGCGCGGCTCGATCCACGCCGATCGCCCCACCCGACACGACGACGACCCCATTGAGGGCGGCCTCTCGTCCGAGCGTATATGCAAAGTCGAGCGCTTCGTCATCGGCACGGCGGGTCCCCACCACCGCCACTGCTCGGGCGAGATCGGGCAAGGCGCCGGCGACGCGAAACTCATCGGGCGGATCGGCCAAGTCGCGCAGCCCAACCGGATAGTCCTCGCAGCGCGAGGTCACGACCCGCGCGCACGCGGATAGATCCCCAAGCATCACCGCCGTATCGACCAGCAGCCAGTTCGGTTGCGCAGTCCCGGCAGACCCTCACGGGCACTGGCACCGACGCAGCACTGACACTTGCACTGCCCAGGGACCGCCGTCGCGAGCCCTTCTTCGGGGATGCATTTGCGGCGCCGCCTACGGAGCTTGGATGAGGAAGTTGATCAGCTCCGAGTCCGGCGTGGGGCTCGACTGATCGGGTACGGGTGGGTTGGTGCCGAGGGGGCCGTCGCTCGGGACCGCCATCGTGCAATTGAGGGCCATCGATAGACCGTCTGCGTTGATCTTGATCCCGTTGGGGCCCGACGGCGCGGTGAAGATCGCAGGGGGCAGGCTCCAGGTACCGTCGGGGTTGAGCGTCGCACCCGTGCTCTGATCGTCCCAGCCAAACAAGACTTCACCGGAGGCGTCGGGAGTAATCGTGGTGTCGACATCCTGTAGCGGGATGTCGAGCGGTCCGGTGACGCAGAAACCGTTGTACTCGCATTGCGAGATCTTGCCGAGTAGATCACAGGTGCCGCCTGGCGCGCAATCCGTGCTGATCGGGAAGGACACGATGTGCTGGCAAGGATTGAAGGTGCCCATCGGAACGCAGTCGGTGTTGGCGCTCAAGCCCGGTATGCTGGGCAGGTCATTGGCGGGATCGCAGCTGGTCTCGGAGATCGCGCAGGTGGCCGGGAGCGTTGGCCCGGTCAGCGTCACATCCGACGCCGTCGCGCCCGAACGCACGTGGACCGTGGCCCTGGCGTCGATGAGATCCGCGCTGAGGATGCCGCCGGGAACAGCCTGCGCGGAATCAAGATAAGGCTCCGGGAACCGCGCTGTGCCGCTGTAGGTCACCGGAACGGTCGCGCCCGCGATCAGCGGATCGGTGGTGACCGTGAGCTCGTAGCTCAGTATCGAGACATCGGTGGTCACGTTGTTGGTGCAACCGAGGGTGATGAGCTTCGTGCAGCTGGGCTCAGAGGGGATACAGAGTGGTTGGGGGTCGACGAGACAGTCGCCCGCGCCATTGCACGCACCGGCCGAACAGGCGGTGCCGAAGGGCAAGGGGGTGCCGATCACGCAGGCATTCCCCGCGCAGGTCGTCGGCTCGAAGCACTCCCCAGTGGGCGCGCAGTCCGAGACATCCAAGCAGTCCACGCAAGTGCCCGTGCTGCAGACGCCGGGGTTGCCGTCGCGGTCGCAGGCGCTGCCGTCCGGCTCGGTGTCATATGTGCATCGGCCGAAGTTTCGAAAGTCGCAGTGATCGATCGTGCAATCGTTGAAGTCGTTACAAGGCTTGCCCACACAGTAACCGTTCACGTTGAACTGCACTTGGTCCGCTGGAGTCGCCAACGCTTCATAGACCCCGTCCCCGTCCCTATCGGCGGCAATGCGGGGGCTATCCTCGGGATCGGTGCTGGTGCCGTTCGGGGGATTGCTCTTGTCGGTTGGATCGCAGAGGTCCAGCAGATCGATCACGGGCGGTGTGGACGGCGAGATGTTCGTCAGCCAAAACTGCATGCCGTTCAGGGTGAGCCCAAAGTCGATCGTCCACTCGCCATCCGCCCAGGGGGTCGTTGAAACCGTTCCATAATCGACGCCGATCTCTGGGCCATACGCCCCTGCACACGCCGCAGCGGTGTCGATGGCGGCCATTGGAAGGTCAAGAGCGACAAACCCTGCAGATAGAGTTCCAGGGAGCATGACGCCATCGAACTGCACGACCAACGTCGATGATTGCAGATCGACCTGATTCATTGGGAGGGCAGCCAGCGCGCAAAACACGTCCGAAGGAATGCGGGCCACAACCGAAACGTCCGCCAAAACACCGGCACCCGCGGTGACCACCTGCCGGTCCAAGCCGACCGTCAAATCGATCGGAATGAACACTTGGGTTCCGCCTACGACGCAATCGAGCGCTACTGGTTTGGCCGTGGTCTTCGGGTCGGGTTTGGTCGTGCAGTCCTCCTGCCCCATGAGCAAGGGCAGCCCGAGGATGAGAACGGCCCGTGCAATCCGCGTGCAGGTGGTTGGGCTGAGTCTCATCGATCCTTTCCCTCCGAGCTTGGATTGACCGTACACCCGGCTGTTGAACGACTGCAAGGCTCGATCGGACAACGCGCCAATACTTAAATGAATTCGGTCGGATGACGTGCTTCATGGAGCTAAGATCGGTGACCGTCATTCACGATTGCCAAGCGGGGCTCGCGCCCTATACCGATGATGCGGAGGTAATATCATGAGGGCGATGATCGTACGTGAGGCGGGCGGGCCGTTCACCTTGGATGAGCGCGAGATACCGGAGCCGGGGCCCGGACAGATTCGCATCAAGGTCGAAGCGTGTGGAATCTGCCACAGCGATGCGTTCGTAAAGTATGGGCAGTTCCCGGGGCTGCAGCTTCCCCGCGCACCTGGCCACGAGGTCGCAGGGGTCGTGGACGCGCTTGGAGAAGGAGTCGATACATTTTCGGTCGGGCAGCGAGTTGGGGTGGGCTGGCACGGCGGGCACTGCTTCAAGTGCAACCCCTGCCGACGGGGCGACTTCATCAGTTGCAAGAACGCCAAGATCGCCGGCATCAGCTATGACGGCGGCTACCAGGAGTACATGGTCTGTCCGTGGGAGGCCGCCGCGCGGGTCCCCGATGAGCTCAGCCCGGCCGAAGCTGCTCCCCTGCTCTGTGCAGGCATCACCACCTACAATGCGCTGCGCAACAGCGGCGCACGGCCCGGTGACCTCGTCGCCGTGCAAGGCGTAGGTGGGCTCGGTCATCTGGCGATTCAGTTCGCCAACCGAATGGGGTTTCGTACCGTTGCTGTGTCACGCGGCAAGGACAAAGAGCAGCTCGCACGAGACCTGGGAGCGCACGAGTACATCGATTCCAAGTCCGATGACGAAGTGGCAGAGCTTCAGAAGCTGGGGGGGGCCAAGCTGATTCTGGCCACGGCTCCGAATGGCAAAGCCATCGAGGGCATCATCAATGGGCTTCATGCTCGTGGCAAGCTCATGCTCGTGGCAGCCGCCGCGGATCCAATCTCGGTCAACGCCTTTGCGATGCTTTCGGGCAAGATGATCCACGGCTGGCCGAGCGGCACGGCCGTCGACAGCGAAGATACGATGAGCTTTGCGGCTCTTTCCAACGTGCGACCGCAGATCGAACGCTTCCCGTTGGAGGCCGCCAACGAGGCCTTCGCCAAAGTCATGGAAAACACGATCCGCTTCCGCGCAGTTCTCGACATGGCGAGCTAGGCTCGGAGGGTCGAGCGATATCGGCCGACGTCGGTCGGACGTTTCCCGTGGCAGGGTCTGGGGTCCGGTGTTTACGACGGCCGCCTTCCGAGTGTAACCTCTGCTCCCTCGGCGTCGCCCCGCCCTCTCGCATTTTACAGAAGGACCTATCTTGCCTGACCCCAAGCTGGCGTTGTCGCTATTCGCGGGCGCTGCGATCCTCGCAGCTGCTTGCAGCGGCAACTCGGTGTCGGTCCCCTGTTCGTCTGCGGTGCTCATCGATCTCGAGGTCGCGGTCGACTCCGAAGGCACCACCGTCGTGCTCGATCAGGTGCTCTGGACCATCACCGGTAACGAAATGGCCCCGATGTCGGGCGCCATCGACACCAGCGATCCGAACGCCACTCCGTCCGTCGAGGTCTTCGGACTCGACCCTGGAAGCTACATGATCGATCTCGAAGCCAGCTCGGAGGACGGCCAGACCAGCTGCCGGGGGTCGGCGACGTTCGACGTGACGGCAGGCCTTGCGACTGAGGTTGCGGTGCTCCTTCGCTGTAAGGCCGGACCTCGCTTCGGTGCCGTACGAGTCAACGGCAAGCTCAACATCTGCGCCGAGCTCACGAAGGCGGTGGTCGCTCCACTGCAAACGTCGATCGGAAACATGATCACGGTTCACTCCGAAGCCGTCGACGAGGATGGCGATCCCGTTTCCTACGCTTGGACCGCCGACGTTGGAACCTTCGCAAACGCTTCTGCGCCTGACACCTTCTACACATGCGCAGAGACCGGCAACCACGCACTCACGATCTCCGTCACCGACGACGGCTTCGAGGATTGCATCGATAGCTGGACCGTCGATATTCGCTGCGTCGACCAGGGCGGAACGGGTGGCGCGGGTGGCAACGGGACCGGCGGGGCGGGTGGCAGCGGCGCAACCGGTGGCGCGGGCGGAACCGGCGGCATGGGTGGCACGGGCGGTGCAGGTGGCATGGGCGGCGCAGGTGGTAGCGGCGGCGCAAGCGGAACCGGCGGCACAGGCGGCATGGGCGGTACCGGCGGTGCAGGCGGCACGGGAGGAGCCGGCGCGACCGGCGGTGCAGGCGGCATCGGCGGCGCGGGCGGTGCCGGCGGCGCGGGCGGTGCCGGCGCGACCGGCGGTACAGGTGGCATAGGGGGAGTCGGCGGCACGGGCGCAACCGGTGGCACCGACGGCGGCGCCTGCGAAATCACCGTCTCGTTCACCGGGTCCTGAGCAGCAATCGTCGCCTTCGGTGTCGCTACGGCTCCACCGGCGCATCGTCAGGTTCTTCAGGCTCGGCCTCCGCGATGCGGAACTCCACGCGTCGGTTTTGCGCAAGCTCCGCCCTGGTCTTCGCGTTGGGCACCAGCGGCCGCGTCTCTCCAAACCCTTCTGCAACGAGGCGGTCCTCGCTGACTCCACCTTGTTCGACCAGATAGCGGACGACCGATTCTACCCGCCGTTGCGAAAGTCGCATGTTGTAGCTTTCCGAACCCGTCGAGTCGGTATGGCCCTCGACCCGGATGAGCTGAATCTCGGGGTGATCGTTGAGTACCTCAGCCACATTGTCGAGCACCGCATAGGACCGCCGCTGGACCACTGCGCTGTCGACGTTGAAGTAGATCTTGTCGAGGATCTGCAACCCGCTCTCTTCGATGACCAGGTGCTGCTCCTCGGGGCAACCCTGGTTGTCGACCGGGCCTGGTTCGTTGGGACATGTATCGTCGACATCGAGAACGCCATCGGCATCATTGTCGAGGTCCGGACAGCCATCGTCGTCGTGAAAACCGTCGAAGTCCTCCGGCTCGTTCGGGCATGCGTCTTCCGCGTCGACGATGCCGTCACTGTCGGTATCGACCGGCAAGGCTCTTTGCTTCGCAGGCATCGTGTAGGCGAGCATGCCGATCAGACGCCAATCGGGATTGCCGTAACCCGAAGTCACCCCGCCCGTGCCCGCGATGCCGAGCGCGACGCCTTTCTCATTCAGGTACTTGAAGCCGCCGAGGAGCTCGACCGGCGTTTCCTGTCTGCCACCGAACCCGGTTCCCAAGTCCGCAGCGGTTCGACCGAAGGCCTCCATCGTGAGCATGAAGCGGTCCTGCCCGAGCAGAATCTGGATGGCGGCGGCGAATGTGAGTTGGTTCCCGATCTCGAGCGATGGAACCTCTTGTTGAAAGCTGGTCTTGTAACCGACGTTGAGGGGAATCCGAACGTAGTCGCCGACGTTGAAGGTCCCGAGCACTTCGAACCATCCGCCGATGTTGGGGCTCGCATTTGGAGCGCCCAGATAGTTTTGCTGGGGCTTGGCCGCGGACGCCGTGTTCGCAGTCAAGATCGCTTGCGCCGCCAGTTGAAAGACGTCCTCGCGTGTTCCGTACAACACCCCGCGCGCACCAACATACAGATCCCCAAGGCCGCTTCCTCTCGGGACCAGCGCGCTCTGACCGATCGAGTCGAGAAACGAGGCTGCCGCATCCGAAAGGTTGTCGTTGAGCACGAACGTGTACGGGAGATCCATGAAGACCACCAAGCGATCCCAGAGTCCGAGGTTCCATGTGAGGTGACCCGTGAGCTGTGAGTGAACGAGCCCAAGGGTCTGATCGGGGATCGGACCATTGGTCACCGTCAGCTGCAAAGGGTTGCGCGCGAAGTCCGTGTAGATCTGGACGCCAAACCGTAGGTGCCCTTGACCGTCGGCATTGCTCACCGCGAAGCCATCGGTCGCCAGCTGCGACGGACGAAACTGATTGAGATCGAACTGAGGCGGTGTTTGTGCGACGGCACCCGACGCCAGGCCAAGAACACCCTCGACCGTGATCAGCACCGCGATCACGCCCTTGCGGGACATCGTTCGGCACTCTCGCACGCCTACCTCCCCCGCTCATCGGAGGACGAGCGTGCCCTCCGCCACGAACGGGGTCTTTGGTACCACTTTTGCCGGTCAACAGGAAGACCTGCGGTCTCCACCGTCGTTGGCGCTCCGAGAGCCCATCCGTCATGAGATATGGAGGGACCGACTGCAGAGCAAAGCGATGGCTTGCGCGATCTGGGTCTGTTAGCGTCCGGCCGCGTAGTCTCTCGGGCGACGGAGCTCCGGAGCCGCGTTGGAGGTTCTCATGGTTCGCTTGTCTTCTTTCTTAGCGCTTGCCGCGGTTCTTTGCTTCACGGCGTCCGGCTGCAGCGACAACGGTGGGGTGTCCGACCCCGGCATCGACTATGGCGCGAGCTCCGACTGGGGGTTCTTCGGGCACGACTTGCACAACACCCGGAGCAACACCGTCGAGACCGCGATCGGAGTGGACACCGTCGCCAATCTGAAGCTTCTTTGGGAGCACACTGGCGTCGAGACGACGAGCACGCCTGCCGTTGTGGAGGGGATCGTCTACTTTTCCGACTGGGACGGGCGCGTCCTCGCCCGCTCGGTCGCGGATGGCGCTGAGGTCTGGACCGTGGACGTATCGGACACCTCGATTTCTCCGAGCCTTGCGGTCACGGACGACCGCGTGTTCGTGGGGGACCAGGCCGGCATGTTCTACGCGCTCGATCGCGCAAGCGGTGCGGTCCTCTGGTCCAAGCTGCTCGACGACCATCCGGACGCCGACATCCTGAGCTCGGCGGTCCCGGTCGACGACATGCTGATCGTAGGCGTGGCCTCCTCGGAGCTCGTACAGCTCAAGGACGACTACACGTTTCGGGGGAGCATCGTCGCGCTTGCCCAAGATGACGGCGCGGAGCGATGGCGCGTCTACATGACCGAGGACGACAAAACGTCGGGCGCGGGCGTGAGCGTTTGGTCATCGGCCGCGATTGACACCGAGCGCAAGCTCGTGTTCATCGGCACGGGTCAAACCTACGAGGAGCCGGCGAGCCCGATGGCCGACGCTCTGGTCGCCGTCGACTACGAGAACGGGATCGTGAAGTGGGTCCGGCAGTTCACCAAAGACGACATCTACACCGCGCTGATGCCGATTCCCCAAGGCCCCGATGCCGACATTGGCGCCGCGCCAAATCTCTTCAGCATCCGCGGGCGTGATGTGGTCGGTGTCGGGGACAAGGGCGGCGTCTATGCGGTGCTCGACCGGGAAACCGGCGAAGACATCTGGGTCACAGCGCTCGGTCCCGGCACCCATCTCGGCGGTGTGATGACCGCCGCGGCGTATCACGCCGGCCAAATCTTCGTGACGCAGAACAACTGGCCGGCTGGATTCGACCCCGAGCACTTGTTCTACCCGATCTTCGAAGACCCACAGAACACCTCCGATCTGATCGCTCTGGACGCGACAAACGGAAACATCCTTTGGAGAGTCCCCGTGGCAAGCCCGACGCTTGGAGGAATTCTGTATTCGAACGGCGTCGTCTATACGACCCATAGCCTGGGGCTGCTCCGTGCATACGACGCCGCCAACGGTGACGTGCTGTGGGAAGACCAGGCGGGTGCCCGCGCCGCCGCCGGCCAGAGCATCTCCAATGGGCGGCTCTTCGTCGCGCATGGCTTCACCTTCTTCGCCCAGGAAGACCGGCAGAATCAGCCTGGGTACGTGGGCGGTCTCCGCGTGTACGGTTTGGAATGACGACGCGGCAGGCGATTCATCGTTTCGGCGGATAGTGGCTTCGAGAGAACTGTCTCAGTCCGACAAAATCGGCCCCCTGGGCACTCGGACCGCGAATGGTACAAGCTCGGAATGCCAGGAGGTATCGCGGTGGACAACGAGCAATGAGGATAGGAATCGTCGGAATGGGCTGGGTTGGGGCGAGCGTGGCGACGTCCATCCTTCACAGTGGACTTGCGACCGAGCTTCTACTCGCCGACGCCAAACCGGGGCTTGCGGAAGGCGAAGCGATGGATCTGGCGCACGGTGCATCCTTCTATCCGACCGCTTCGGTCCGTGCGGCTTCGATCGAAGAGATGGTGGACGCCGATGCCGTGGTGATCGCGGCAGGCAAGGGAGGAGGGCCGAAGGAGAGCCGACTCGACTTGCTTCGGGTCAACGCGACGATCGTGAACGACATCGCGCAGCGACTGTCTGCAATGCGCGGGCTGTTGGTCATCGTCACGAACCCGGTCGACGTGATGACTCAAGTCGCCGCCGAGGCCTCTGCTCTCCCCTTCGCGCGAGTCATCGGCACCGGAACGATGCTGGACACCGCACGTCTTCGACAGGCTCTTGGACGAACGCTCGATCTGGAGCCGCGCTCGATTCACGCCCAGGTGGTGGGCGAGCATGGCGACACCGAGGTGGTGCTTTGGTCCGGTGCCCGGTGCGGTGGAGTTCCTCTGCGGAAGTGGCCAGGCTGGAGCGCCGAAAGGGAGAACGAAATCGCACATGAGGTGCGCAACGCCGCGTACGAGATCATCGCGCGAAAGGGCGCTACCAACCACGCCATTGGCCTGGTAACCGCCGCGTTGCTGCGTTGGACTCTCCGCGGGGGACGACGCATCCTCACCATCTCGCGCGTACAAGAAGGCGCGCTTGGAATTCGCGGCGTCGCCGTCTCACTGCCGGCGATCGTAGGCGGCAGCGGGGCTGTCGAAGTCATCGAGCCCGACATGGATGCGGGAGAGCGCGAGGCGCTGGAACGTTCGGTCGACGTGCTGCGTCGAGCGTACCGCAAAGCGCGAAGCAATCCTTGAGGGCATTCGACTCTCGTCCATGTCTGGGAATGCCGACGCCGCATGGGCTCACCATCGCTGGACTTCGCTGGCTGCCCCTCGACCCGGCTGGCCGCTCTAGCGCCGGCGGAGCAAGATGATGATGGCCGGCATGGTGAGCACCGCGGCGAGCAAACAGGTGATCTCACTGATCGCCATGGCAAGACCAAACGAGTTCATCGCCTGGTTTGAGCTCACGTAGAGCGAGGTGTAGCCAATGATCGTGGTCAGCGAGCACAGGACGACGGCGCCGCCAGACAGACGCACGGCCGCAGAAATGGGATTTTGGTTCCCGGCTTGCTCTTCGAGACGATAACGGCGGATCACATTGATCGAGTAGTCGACGCCATTGCCAAAGGTGATCGGAAAAGCCACGAAATTCAGGAAGTTCAGCTTCATGCCGAGGGCGGCCATGGTGCCGGCCATCCAGAGAATTCCCATGAGCAAGGCCGTGATCGAAAGCACGCTGTCACTGCGCCGACGAAACGAAATCATCACGAGCACTACGGTCGCGAAGAACGCAGCACCGATTGCCTTTGGCATGTCATGGTAGACCGCGCTGATCATGTCGGCAAAAATCAGAGCCCGGCCGGCGAGAGGTGGTCGAGCCTCATTCGACATTCGAAGTGTCCGAAGCGCATTCGCCCAGCGAACCAGGTAGCGCCCGTCCCAGGTTGAAAATTGATCGGACTCCTGGACGATCATGATTCGCCCGCGCGTACCGTCTCTTTCCGCGAAGCGAAGCGCCACATCATCGGGGATATCGGCGAGCGTCGGTACATGAATCGTCTCCGGCGGGATGTTGTCGTCGATCTTTCGTAAGGTTTCTTCGTCTTCGACGTGCTTGCGCATGTCGAGCGCGAGCTCGCGAATTTCTTTCAGCAGGGGCAGCTTCTCTGGGACGTCTCGCGGCAGGAGGTCGAATACCGAATGGTATCCGCCGTGGATGCTTGGCGGCATTGCGTCGAGTTGTTCTTCGATGCTCGGGACGTCGTCGATGCTATCGAGCAACACTGCAATGCCTCGACCCTGCTCGTGAGACGCCACGATTTCGTTCACCCGCCACTGCACCAGGCGCGCCTCTGAATGACCTTCCTCGCGAACCGATCGAAGGTTGCGGAAATCGTACTCGAAAGGATCTCGAACGATTGCGTGGATGACCAGTACAGCGGACAGAATCGAGAGAACCACGGATCCCATGACGACTGCCCGTGGCACGCGTTCCGCCACCGTAGCAAAAGCGTCGGCATAGTTTCCCCATCGACGCTTCCGCGACTTTCCAACCGGAAGCGGACGGAAGCGTTCGTAGGCGGCGGCCGCGGACGGCAAGACGGTGATCGCCGAAAGCCAGCAGAAGACCATGCCGGCGCCGCCAATGATGCCGAAGTCCCGAAATCCGCGAAAGTCGGTGATCATCAGCGAGCCGTAGGCCAGGGCCGCTGCGCCGGACGCTATCATCGTGGCGAGCCACGTATTTTTGTGCGCTCTCAGGACCGCGTCGCGAACCCCGAAGCCTCCTCGCCGCTCTTCGAAATAGCGAGAGAGCCAGATGATGTTGGGGTTCACGCCGTTTCCGATGATGATGCTTCCCAAGAACGCAGTGGACGCATTGAGTGAACCCACCGTCACCTGGGCAACGGCGAAGCTCGCCAGCACCGGAGGCACGAGCCCGACCCCCAACAAGACGACGGAGCGCGGACGGCCAAAAAACAGCATGATGAGCAGGAGCACGAACGTCACCGTGATCGTCGTCGTCAAAACGAGCTCGCGCGCGATCGCCTGCTGCTCTTCTTTGGCGATGATCACTTCGCCCGAAAGCGTGACTTTGAGATCGGGTGCGTAGGAGCTCGGATCGAGAGCGTCGATCTCGGCCCGGACCAGATCGATGGTGCGTCCGGCCGCATTGGCGTCGCCTCCGATATCGGAGCGAACGAACATTGCGATCAGGTCGCCGTCTGCGTGTTGGTAGTAGCCGTCGGGGAATTTCTCGGATTTCTCCTCGCCACGTTCCGTTTCGGCATCGAGCTCGTCCAGCACGTCTTCTACGGTCTCCCGCTCGTCACCCTCCTCGAAGTCGATCCAAAGCGGGTTGTTCTTGAGCCGTTCCCGATCGTGGCGCTCCTCGAGCCGGTCCCTCAGGCGTTCCAAGAGGTCGAGCGAGGCGTAGAGATGCTTGTGCTCGCGGACGAACTCGTCGTAGGCGCCAACGTTCCAGTCGATGACACCGATCTCTTCCGAAGGAAGCGCTTCGAGACGCTTCGCTAGATCTCCGATGAACGCTCGCATCGCCGCGACATCCTTCGAAGGCGATTGCACCGCGACGGTAAGGGCCGAGAGACCTTGAACGCGGTCGCGAACGGCCTCGAGATCCTGAACGCTGGGGCTGCTCTCTGGAAGCAGGGCGATGAAGCGGCTGTCCAGACCGAGATTGCGAACGAAGAACCAGGACACGACGGAGATAAGCGCCGCCAGGAGCAGGATTACGATCGGCCGACGGGTCTGGAAGTCGGCCAGCTTCTCGAGAACACCCGTCATCGTCAGCCGCGGCGGGCGGAGCATACGGGACCTACCGCGGAGCCGCCAACCCTCGCAGCAAGAAAACGAAACCGACGGTATCCATGCATGGTGGGCGCGATCCCCCGTGCTAGTGTAGCCTTCGCAGCGATGACACGTTTGACAGTTCTCACTCAGCACATCTTCGGCCGCTTGGGTAGTAGGCGCACCTTCAAGTCCAGGAGCTATTGGAAGGAACGCTATGCCAAGGGCGGAACCTCGGGGGCGGGCTCGTATGGCCGTTTGGCGCAGTTCAAATCCGAAGTCATCAATGACTTCATCGCAAACAACGCCGTCGAGTCTGTTGTCGAATTCGGCTGCGGCGACGGCAACCAGCTGTCTCTTTATGAGCTTCCCCGCTACACCGGACTCGACGTGTCCCCAGACATCGTCGCCCAATGCCGGGAGCGCTTCGCCGATGATTTGTCCAAGACGTTTCACCTCAGCGCACCCGAAGGACTTCAAGCTGACCTGGCGATGTCGATCGACGTGATGTTCCACCTGACCGAGGATGAGGTCTTCGAACGCTACATGCGTGACCTCTTCGCCGCCGCAACCCGCTTCGTCATCATCTACTCATCGAACAGCGATCACAACGGCTGGTTTCAGCCAAAGCACGTTCGCCACCGAAAGTTTACCGATTGGGTCGAAGTCAACGAGCCCGAGTGGACGCTGCAAGAGACGATCAAGAACAAATACCCACTCAAGAGCAACGACAAGGTCGAATCTCCAGCAGACTTCTTCATCTACCGGAAGACTCCAGCGTAGGACAGTGACAGCAGAGCCAGTTGAGAGCATGCCTGGTTCCTTCGGGGAACCCAAGCGTCGGGTGGCGGTGTTCAACACGAACTACCTGCCCTACTCGCAGACCTTCGTCTACGAGCAGCTCGTCAATCATGAGCGATACGTGCCAGAGCTTTTTTGTTGGCGTACCAAAAACCTCGAGTGGTTTCCGTTCGACCCGGTTCACCGAGCAAACCCCGCATATGGCGTCACGAGACACAGCCCCGCGTTCTTTCGCCGGTTTCGGGACGTGCGATTCAGCGTCGTCCACGCCCACTTTGCAACTGGCGCGGTGTACGCCCTCCCCTACGTCCAGCGATTCGAGCTGCCGTTCGTCGTGACGTTCCACGGCTACGACGTGCCATTGCTCTGGAACGCGCAGCGATTTCAACCCGAGTTTTGGCCTTTCTTGCTCCACTCGAAAGAAGTTCTCGAGAGGATGACCTTGGGTCTATGCGCCTCGACCGAGCTGAAGGAGTTGCTGATCTCCCATGGCGTTCCCGAAGACAAGCTTCGTGTTCATCGCCTTGGCATCGACCTGAGTCGGTTCAATCCCAAATCAGTGCGACCAGAGGGGCCGGTTCGACTCTGTATCGTGGCACGCTTCGTCGAGAAGAAGGGGATCGAGTATGCGATCCGAGCCTACGCCCCGCACGCTTCAGAAGACGTTCTGCTGGACATCATCGGCGATGGACCTCTTGCCGGAGAGCTCCACGCGCTCGTCGCTCGCTTGGGACTCGAACGCTTTGTCTCGTTTCTGGGCGTGCTGCGCCCCGAGGAGGTCGCCGAGCGTGTCAGCACGTCAGACGTTCTTCTCGCCCCGAGTGTGGTGACGCGCAGCGGCGACAGAGAGTCGGGGCTCATCGTAGCCAAAGAGGCTGCTGCGTGTGGCGTTCCGGTGCTCGCGACCATGCACGGTGGGCTCCCGGATATCATTGAAGATGGGCAGACGGGTTTTCTGGTGCCCGAGAGAGACGTGCAGCGACTTTCCGAGCGCCTCGGACGACTGATCGCCGATCCGGCATTGAGGCAGCAAATGGGCGGCGCGGCACGGCTCAAGATGGAGCGTGAGTACGATGTTCGGGAGCGGGTGACCGAGCTCGAAGGGCTCTACGATGAGGCCATTGCGCGCCACGCGCGTCCCTCTGGAGGCTAGCTTGCGGGATCGGTTTCGTCGCGGGCGGCCACGCCTCTCGTCACGCGACCGACTGCGACCTGGGCAAGGGCGTAGGTTGCGACGACAGCAACGCTGACGATTGTGATCCGGGCCCAAAGCGGAGTGTCGGCCGAGAGAAGCGCGTGAAGGCGGAGCCCAAGCAGCGATGCGGCCAGGGCGCTCAACATAGGCGCTACGAGCTTCAGCCAGTAGTCCTCAGGCCTCAAGTCAAAGTTCGACGCGCCCAGCCAGAGGGCGACCGGCAACAAGATGGGATAGACCCCGAGCCAACCCACCGCCATCGCGATCGCAGCTCGTTCGACTCCGATGACGAGGAGCGCAACGCCGAGGCAAGACCCGAGAACGATGAGTGAAAGCACCCCGAGCCGAAACGTGAGTCGAGCGGCGCCGGCGGCCGTAAACATGTCTGGGAAAAGCTGGAAGAGCGCACGCAGAGCCCCCGCGATGACCAGCAGTTGAGCGGGCATGGATGCCGCCGCGTATTCGCCGTTTTGAAAGATCGCCGTGATGTCGCCCGCGGTTGCGATGACCACTGCGCAAACCGCGCCCATGACGATTGCTAGCTTGCCTGACGCATCGACGAAGATCTCGGCCCGTTGCCTTCCACGAAGTCGCGCCATCACAGGCAAGGCCGTCCGGTTGAGCACGCTGACGACGGCCATTGCGGGCTGCATTGCGATCTCGAACGCAACCCGATAGACCCCGACGCCTGCGGGCCCCACGAGCCCGCCGAGGATGAGATAGTCCGCGTTCTGATAGAGCTCACGGGTGAGCCAATCCCCCGTGACGTACCTGCCGAATCGAAGAAGATCATGGATTTCCTTGATCCTCATCGTGAGGCGCGGCCAAAACGGACTCGCAACCATCGCCATGAGCCACACGAAGAAGCCGTAGAGCGCGTGTGCGATGAGAAGTGACCAAGCTCCGAATCCGGTCGCAGCGAGCACGACTCGTGCGATCGCGGATAAGATCGTGGCGCCCGAATACACCCCCGCAATCGATGCAAACTGGAGCTTTCGATTCATCAGTTGAAGGGGGATCTCGCCCCAGACCAAGAAGAGCATCTTCACCGCGCTTGGAATCAAGTAGAGTCCAAGCAGTGGCTCGTTTAGTAGGGGGCCGACATGGGGTCCCGTTCCAACGGCGAGGGCGCCCAATCCCAGCGTCGTGAGCGTCATCACCCACCACGAGGTGTCGAGTTGAATCCGCGTGACGTCCGTTGCCTGAAGGACGGCGACGCCGAGTCCGAGCCGGCACACCGCCTCCAGAACCATTCCGATAGCCCATGCGATCGTCGCTCCGCCTAGCTCTTCCTTGCTTAGGAAGAAGAGCACGGTCACCGTCGCAGCGAGATCGGCCACACGACCAACGGCTGCTGCAGACCCTAGCCAGATGAGACCGCGATTGAGCTGCTTTCCGGCTTCGGTCATTCCTATCGATTATCGGTAAATCCACTTACCGGTCGAAATACCGGTGACGAGCCATTGCATGCTGTCCCGTGTGCAGGCGGACGCAGACCAAGCGCCCTTCTGGAGCGCGCTTGGATCCCTGGCCAGGCATTCGTCGACGAATGCGTCAATCTTGGCGGCTCGGCTATCCCAGGTGAGCCCCTCGGCTTGCTCCCGACAGGCCCGTCCGAGTCGATCCAGTCGATGCGTGTCGCTCAAGAGTACACGGAGCTGTTTTTCAGCCTCGGCAACTTCGCCGGTCGAGACCAGCCATGCGTTCTTATCGTGCTCGAGGATTTCTGCAGTATCGGGACTCGCTCCTGCGAAAATTGCGCGCCCTGCGGCGAGGTACAAGAAGAGCTTGAGTGGCAAGACGGTGTTACCCACTCGCTGAAGCGGGACCGATGACGGCGGTATCGTGAGAACGTCGGAGGCGTAGAGGTACGGCGAGATCGAAGAAGAGGTTTGCCACGGCACGACGCGCACGTTGTCCTTGCTCTCGGACGCGATCTCGATGGGACCGCGCTCCGTCGAACCGACAAGAACGAACGTCACCTCCGGCATCTGGTCTGCCAACTCGAGAACCACCTCGAGTCCCTTCTTGTCGTTGACGCGACCGGCGTAGGTCACGATGCGTCTACTCTGCGGAAGATCGAGAAGCGCGCGCGCTGCCTGCTTCGAGAGGACCGGTTCCATCCTACGCGGGTCGAAACCGTTGTGAACGACGCGAAGCTTGGCCTCCGGAACCCCGAGTCGCCGGTAGGACTCATACGAATAGGCCGAGTGAACGACCAAACCGAGGAATCGCGGGTGGTTCATGAAGCGCCGAAATATCGGTTGCAGCGGAGGGAACTGATCACCCCATGGACGATAGTGATCCATGAGGACGCGCTGGCCGTACTGCAGCGCGCGCATCACCACGATCGGGTTGCGCGCGTAAATGAAATCCGCGTCAGCGAAGGCGGGGTCCTCCGGAAAGTGCATCGCGTGGTATGCGTGCTGGAGCGCGATGTTCTTGGTGAAGCTCGGCACCGCGGTGATGTGAAGCGGCGTCTGAATCCCGTAGTAGTCGAGGACCTCCCGCTCGAAGTCCAGGGAGAGATCCGGCGGAGCGGGAACCGAGACAATCGCCTCGTGCCCGCGTCCCGCGAGCGCTCCAGCCGTGTTGAGAACGACTTCGGCATCCGCCTGGCTCGTCGGCAGGAGATTCTCGTAGCTGAAAAGGATCCGCCTCGGCACGGCGGGGGATCTACCACGCCCGCGCGCCTGGGCGCCGCGTATCGTCCGCGCGGGGCCGGCGCAGCCTGAGGCCTCATTTGGAGCTTTGTAAGTGATCTCGCAGAAACGGCCTGATTATTGCGTCGGGGGCCCACATGCGTCCCGTAATGGCTCAACTACCCCCGTTTCGCAGCGTCGTGAAACCGAACGACGTCGAAGACCCGGTGAATCGGTATCTGCACCGAACCCTGGCGTATTTGTTCGTGAAATCGATCTTCAGGACCTCGATCACCCCGAACATGATCACGCTGTCGACGGTCGTGCTCGGATTTTCGGCCGGTTGCGCCTTTATCTGGGGTACGCCCACCGCGATGTTCTTCGGCGGGGCTGGCGTTTGGGCCGCCGCGATCTTGGACGGCGCGGACGGGATTTTGGCCCGCGCGAAGAACCAGCAGTCGGAATTCGGTCGCGCCTTAGACGGCTCCGCGGATGCGATGGTCGCGGTCTTCACCGTCTTCCCAGCCTTCTATCATATCTGGGTAACCTACTATAATCCTTACCATCTTGCCTTGATGGTACCGGCTCTGCTGCTCACGGTCGTTCACCTCGCCGTCTACGATTTCTACAAAGAGGCCTACCTCCGCGCGACCCGGCCGGGGCAAGGCGGTGAAGGCCGCGACGTGGATGAAATCGCGGAAACCCTCGAAGCCGCCCGTAACAAGGGTCCGATTACGCAGATCGCCATCAAGTACTTCCTGGTGCCCCATCTCGAGCGACAAAAGGCATTGGTCTACTGGCTCAACCGGGACGCCTGGCGCCTTAGCCAGGTGCTCCAAAGCGACCCGCAAACCACTGAAATCTATAAAAAATACAACGTTTGGCCGATGCGGCTCTGGGCTCTGATCTCCCTCGCCCCGCATAGCTACCTGATGGCGATTTGCGCGATGTTCAATCGCCTCGACGTGTACCTTTTGATCCGGGTCTTCGTGATGAACGGGATATTCTTGGTCGCCGCCATCTGGCAACGCCATGCAACATGCAAGACCATCGGCGAGCTGGTCGGCGTCGACCCGATTCAAGGCAGAGAGGCGGGGCACCCGGTCCCTATGTGAATTTTTTGCAACAGCAACGTGAACATCGTTCACAGTTGTGAATGCTGAGCCACGGCGTCGCTTCGTCCCAAAGGGTCAGTCGTAGTATTCGCGACCGAGATGGGTGATCAGGTCTTCGCCCTGCATCCAGCGGAGCGTGTTCTTGAGCTTTCCGAGCTGAACGAAGAGATTGTTCTCGGGGTACAGACCCGCGGGCGTGATCGGGCTCTTGTAGTAGAAGGACAGCCACTCCTGAATGCCGCTCAACCCCGCTCGATGCGAGAGGTCCATGAAGAGGGCCAGATCGAGCACCAAGGGCGCCGCAAGGATCGAATCGCGGCAGAGGAAATCGACCTTGATCTGCATCGGATAGCCGAGCCAACCGAAGATATCGATGTTGTCCCAGCCCTCTTTCTGGTCGCCGCGGGGGGGATAATAGTTGATGCGGACCTTGTGGTAGAGGTCACCGTAGAGATCGGGGTGGAGCTCCGGCTGCAAGATGGTGTCGAGCACGCCGAGCTTGCTGACTTCCTTCGACTTGAAGCTCTCCGGATCGTCGAGGACCTCGCCGTCGCGATTTCCGAGGATGTTGGTGGAGAACCAACCCCTGATGCCGAGCATTCTCGACCCGAGACCTGGGGCCAAGATCGTCTTCATCAGGGTTTGTCCCGTCTTGAAGTCCTTGCCGGAGACCGGCGTTTGCGTCTCCCGTGCGAGCTCTAACATGGCGGGCACCTCGCCGACGGTGAGATGCGGCGCCCCGTTCGAATAGCTGACCTCTTCGCGTAGGCAGGCGTAGGCGTAAACTTGGGATGGGCTGATCGCCGGATCGGAACGACGCAAGCCCTCCTCGAACTCATGCAGGGACGAATGCGCTTTCGCCGGCTCGCGGTACACCTCGGTGGAGCCACACCAGACGGCAACGCAGCGAGCGAGCCCGTTGTCCTTCTTGAAGCGTCGAATGTCCTCGCGAACCGCTTCCGCAAGCTCCATCTTGTCTTGGCCGGCTTTGACGTTCTCACCGCGCAGGCGCTTGACGAACTCGGGGAAAAACACCGACTCCATGGGCTTTATCGCGCAGAGCTCGTCCTTGACTGCATTGAGATGCTCGGTCGAGAGAACTTCTGCGGTGACCGCCGCGTCATAGGCATTGCCCCGGAAGAGATCCCATCCTCCGAAGACCAGATCGTTCATGTCGGCCAGCGGCACGAAATCGCGGATCAGAGGTGAGCGCTTGTCGGTTCGCTTTCCAAGGCGGACCGTGCCCATCTGCGTCAAGGAACCAACGGGCTTCCCCAGCCCTTTGCGAGCCAGCAGCGAGCCAGCGATGAACGTCGTGCCCACAGCGCCGATTCCTGGAAGCAGCACGCCCAGCTTGCCCTTCGCGGGCTTTACCATTGGTGGAGCCATAGCGTGGAAACGTATGCCCCACTCTGGCGATAGATACAAGAAGTGGACGGATTTTCTCGCCCACGTGCTAGCGTCCAGCGCGCAATGACGACACCCCCAATTCGAAACCGCGCGGTAATCCTCGCTGCCGGCCTCGGCAGTCGGCTAGCGGGTGAAGACTCGGTCCCGAAGCCCCTCCGCGAGGTCGCGGGCGTACCGCTCATCGTGCGCATCATCCGGGCTCTCGAACGGGGCGGAATTCGTGAAATTGGCATCGTTATCGGGTACCTCGGTGAGGTCCTGAAGAACGGGCTCTCCGGCCGCGAGATGCGAGCGAAGCTCTCGTTCTTCGACAACGACGAGTACGAGAAGCCCAACGGGACGTCCTTACTGAAGGCTCGCGACTTCGTTACCGGGCCGACGTTGCTCCTGATGAGCGACCACCTGTGGTCGCCGCGTTTGCTCAAATCCGTAGCCTCGTGCCAGATCGGGCCACAGGAGTCCGTACTCGGTGTCGATTATCGGATCGATGATTGCTTCGACCTCGACGACGCCACGAAGGTTCAAGTGCAGGGCGACCGGATCGCGCGAATTGGCAAGTCGCTCGACAGGTACAATGCGCTCGACACGGGCCTATTCTTGATCACGCCTGCCCTCATCGAGGCGCTGGACGCTGTCAACGGTCCCGAGGGCTGTTCGCTTTCCGAGGGTGTGGCCGCTCTGGCATCGAAGGGTCGGATGAAGGCCGCCGACGTCGGCGACGCGACCTGGATTGACGTCGACACACCCGAGGCCCATGCGGAGGCGGAGCGACTGCTCGCGGAGCTCGGCGAGGACTTGGAACGCCCTCTCCAGGCGATTCAGAGCTCGACATAGCATCTAGCGCCGCGCATCTCGATTCTGAAAATGGGCCCAACGGCCTACCAGAGCATCCTCGTAATCGTCACGGCTTGCGCGCGGCCAACACTGCCGACACGATTCGGAGCGTTGAAAAACAATCCGCAAGACGTTCAAACCCAAACGAGGCAAAGCCGTGGCGGCAAGGAGCGCTTCTTGGACCTCAGAGGCCGGGGTCGCATCCGGGTCATCGAGTACGAGGGGCCCGCGGGAGCGCCGACGCTGATGCTCCTTCACGGACTTGGCGCGACCGGGCCACTGAATTGGTTCACTGCGTTCTCCGACCTCGCCGAACATTATCACGTCGTGGCGGTCGACCACCGCGGGCATGGTCGGGGGATCCCCACGCGCCGGTTCAAGTTGAGGGATTGCGCGGACGATGTCATCGCGGTGGCGGATGAGCTCGGCATCGGCAAGTTCATCGCGGTCGGATATTCGATGGGCGGGCCAATTGCAAAGCTCTGTTGGAGCCGGCATCCCAAACGCGTTCGTGGATTGGTGCTCTGCGCCACAGCGAAACACTTCACACCGGAGCGCTATCCGGTTCTCACGCGAGCGCTCTTGCCGGGTGCGGTGATCGGCGCACGCGTGGCGCCCAAGCTCGTGCTCGGCCAGATCATCGAAGGCATGGTCAGAGACATCCCCGACCAAAGGGTCAAAGACTACGTGCGCAAAGAGATGTCAGGCTCCGACCCTGCGGCCCTCGCGCAGGCGACCCGCGCCGTCCTCAGGTTTTCGTCTCGCAACTGGGCCTCGAGCATTGCGGTGCCCACTGCGGTCCTCGTCATGACACGGGACAAGATCGTGCCCACCCGCCGTCAATATGCGCTCGCCGCAGCGATTCCAAACGTCAGGCGGTTCGAGGTCGACGGCGACCACTTTGCTTGCGCGAACACGAAAACCAACTTCGTCCCGGAGCTCCTCGCCGCCTGCGGTTATGTCGACGCAGCAGCAGCCTAGACGCTGGCGCATCGCCGCGTCCATGGTTCGTCCCGAGTTTGCCCTCGCCCCTGCTCCATGCGGCTCGCGCACTAACCGTCGCTAATGAAAAGGAACGACCCGGCACGGACCTCAATGGCCCGTTTCGGGGGCAGGCCAGCCTCGTGGCGTGAGCTGCTGGAGGAGCACCAAAGCAAGGCGAGTCCTCGCAGCGCTCCATCGCATCGGCTGGCGTGAGCACCGCAGCACCGGCGGTTTCCTCTTTCCAACCTAGTGAGGTTTCGGAGCTCCTCAGATCAGTTCTGACTCGAGCTCCTGCGCCCGGCTAGCTACCTCGTGCAAATCCGCGAAAATTTCCCCCCACGCGATCAATTGCACTTGCTCGGGCGTGAAGCTTTCAGCCTCAAGTACCCGTGGATCGGCAATTCTCGCCACATACACATACGTGGGCCATTCGGTCACCGGATAAAGCGAGAACCCCCGATGTCGAGTCGATAGAAGAAGAGTGGCTACATCGTTTCCCCCAAGCCCGAAAGATTGGCCGATCAATGGAGGATCGATTTTCACTAACATGTAGTCATCACGATTGACATCCCGAAGCCGACGAATGAACCAGCACGCCCTAGGCTTTGATAGAAGCTGATATTCGCCTGCCGTTGTGAGGTAAAAAATCGGATCGCCGTCACCGATCATAGTTTACGTCCGCCTCCCCCGACGATATCGGTATGCGCATCGAGTGCCAACAGCTTTTGTTCGTCAACCATGGCTAGCCCGCAACGCAAGGGTATAGGGCTTTTTTCGGAGCGAAGTGAATCGGGCGAGGTGCCGACAAGCGCAGTAAGCCGCAGCGCAGCGCGGTCGAACCCAGCACGGTGCCGGGTTCACTTGGACGCCGAAGCACTGGCGCTCGCGCTCTTGCGAGCGGTCAGGGTCGTGTGAGCACAGCGACGACCTTCGGTTGGGATCCAGACTGTCGTACCGTAGGCTGCGCGTCGTGTGTAACGATGATGGAGGGCGACGACTTTCCCTCCGTCGAACGCATTGCGTGCGCGTCATGACAATCCAACCCACGAACCGCGTCGCACGCCGAGACGCCGCAGCCAACATGTCGGCGCAGGATTGCTGGCTAGGAGCGGCTACTCCGCTTGAAATTCGAATGCTCCAATGTCCGCACCGCCGACGTCATTCCCCTCACCGCCGACGGGTCGCGCTCGGTGGATGAAGTCCTGGGGCGGAGCATAGGAAGAACAAACGCTATGTCCGCGTGTCGCCTGTGCCTCCTCAGAACCCCGTCGATCGCAGAATCGCTGATGTTTCCACGCTCGGGGTCAACCTAGCCTACCCCGATGCTGCCCTTGCTGTACGCCCTGCTCACGAGCGCCAGATCGAGTCTGAAGGCCAAGCGTGAGCTCGCTCTGGAGAACCTTGCTTGGCGACAGCAGTTGGCCATTCTGAAGCGCACGACCAAACGCCCCGAGCTCATCAAAGCAGACGGGGCGTTTGAATTCGTTGTGTCGCCGCTCCCCACGCTCAATTCCGGCGTTCCTTCGCGCGCGAACGACGACGGGAACGGCCCCAGCAGCTAGGACCTGGCGAGAGCCTCTTCGAACGCGGGCACCTGGGCAGGGTCCGTCGGAGCGGACTTGGCGAGCTCGAGAATGCCGTCGTCGATGGGACCTTCGAGCGTCGTCCGGCGGTCAATCTTGTAGTCTTGCTCCGCGCGCCACGGGAGCTCTTTTCCGCGTTGCGGCAGGATGTGAATCGACCGCTGGAAGTATCCCGACGAGAGATCGATGGGCCTGTCGAGCTCAATGCCCGGGTCGGTCCGCGGGCGGCACTCGGTGCACCCCTTTTCGTCCATGACCCGGAGCACCTCACAGACGTACTGGCTCGTGATCTCGGCGCGGAGCGTCCACGAAGCATTCACGTAGCCCGCGGTGAACGCGAAGTTGGGCACCCCGCTGAGCATGGCCCCCTTGTATCCTACGGTCTTCGACGGGTCGACGACCTCGTGGTCGACCTCAACCTCCGCTCCTCCGAAGAGCTGCAGGGTAATGCCGGTGGCGGTAACGATGAGGTCGGCATCGAGCTCGTCTCCGGACGCGAGCGAAATCCCACGCTCGGTGAACGATTCGATCCGGTCGGTGACGACCGACGCCTTTCCAGCCCTAATCGCTTCGAACAGGTCGCCGTCCGGCACCATACACAGGCGCTGGTCCCATGGAGGATAGGACGGATTGAAGTGCGTCTCGACCTCGTAGCCGGGCGGAAGCGCCTTGCGTGCGCCACCCATGTAAAGGCGCCTGGCGAGGCCCGGGTATCGACGGGCGAACCGATAGAACATCGTCGTCAGGAAGATGTACTTCCACCGAAGAAGGGGATACGAACGCTTCTCGCCAAGTAGCCACTTCAGGAAGCGGTCGATCGGGTCGCTCAGCGGTACCGACACAATGTAGCTCGGCGATCGCTGCAGCATGGTGACGTGCTCAGCCTTTTCCGCGAGCGCAGGCACGAGGGTTACCGCGGTGGCGCCACTGCCGATGACCACGACGCGCTTCCCTTCATAGTCGACGTCCTCGGTCCATTGCTGCGGATGAACGATCGGCCCACCGAAGCGCTCGACGCCTGCAAACTCCGGCGTGTATCCGGCTTCGTATCGGTAGTATCCCGTGCACGACCAAAAGAAGTTGCACGTGTACTCGTCGGTCTCGCCCGTTCTGGCGTCACACACCTGCACCGCCCAGCGACTTTTGGGTGTTGAGAAGCTCAGCCGTTCGACGCGCGCGCCAAAGCGGATCTTGTCGCGAATCCCAAACTCATCGACTGCGCCGTTGAGGTACTCGAGGATCGCGGGCGCAGGGGCCATCGCCTGCGGGTGCCGCCACGGGTAGAACGAATACCCAAACGTGTACATGTCCGAATCGGAGCGGATGCCCGGGTAACGAAAAAGATCCCAGGTACCGCCAATCGCCTCACGCGCTTCGACAATCGCAAAGCTCTTGTTGGGGCAGTTCTTCTGTAGATGGTATGCGGCCGCGATGCCGGATATCCCAGCACCCGCGATCAGCACGTCCACATGCTTCTTCATCGGGCCTCCATCAGGTCCAAGGGTACTCTACAACCATCCTGGGCTGCGCGGAGCACAAACGTCTTCGCCCATGGGGACCACGATGTTGGAAGCCCAGTTGTGAGACGAGAAGCGGAGGACGGTGCGCGTGGCTTGCGCCAGCGCTGCCGGGTCGGAGCCTGCCATCTCCTTTCGAACATAGTCTTTGACCGTCGGCTCCTGGATGTCTCTGTCGGTGAGTCAACGCTGCTCGAGGTCACGCAGGGCTTCGCCGCACGCCTGTCGAAGTAGAAAGCAACGCGGTAGATCTGAAGCAGGTCCTCGCGCACCTCGTTGGCTCCAGATGGTCATCGGAGCGTTGGGGCCCGCGCTAGATTTCTAGCTAGTGCAAGAGCGGAGGTGGGTTGAGCAACGAGAGGTCGAGCGATTTCATGCAGGTACCAACCGACACGGCGCCTCCCCTGCGCCGCGCGTTCTTGAGAACCAGCGCGGCCGTCATCGAGTCGAGGGGCTGCTCTGCCCAGGCGAGCAGCGACGGGCCGCTCTCGGCGGCCAGAACGAAAACATCTTCTGCATACACTACCGCTGTCTGCGCTCGCTCGCCCCGCCCCGCGTTGACTGCGTCACGCACCACGCTGGCGGCTTCATCAAAGCGCACCCTCCACACCGCAGCGACCTCTGAGCCGTTGTCGTAGACCGCGAAGTCGTCGCCGCGCCAGCTCAGGGCAGTCGCCCATGCCTCGCTTTCGGACAGCCCGCTACGTCGAAGAAAGGCGTACACATACCAGGCTCCGAATCGGTCCTCGGCCTCTTGTGTGTACCCTTCGAGCGGAGAAGGATGCGCGACCTCCGGAAAGCTCAACGCAGGCCGCGCGCCGAACGGACCCGCCATCACCTCGAACGCTGCGCGGGGTGGCGATTGAAACGCATCCGCGCGACCGTCCAAACCATGCAAGAGCGCAAGCTCGGTCATGAAAGCGAAGCCATAGGAGTATGGAAAGGACGACGCCGTATCGATCAAGGCCACCTCCCGGTCGTCCACCCGCTCGGCCAACCACGCTTTCCTCTGGCTGAGTAATGCATCCCAATCGATTTCGCTCGGGAGATATCCGAGCTTCTCGTACACCCAAGCGGCCTCGCTGTGGTTCGCGTCGCCCTCGATCACACTGCGGGCCCCTAGGACTCTGTCCTCGGTATCGACTTCCGACCAGATCCCGTCGAGTTCGAACTGGCGGTATTGAATGGCGTGTGTGAACTCGTGGGCCAGCACCGCCTGTGCGTCCACTTCCCTGTAGGCTCGATCGATCACGGTGACCATGTCATCGCTGGCGCTGTAGTACGCAGCGATCTGAGTGATCCGGTACTCGATCTGCGTCGCCGCGAGGCTCTCTGACGCTTCGGGAATGAAGCCCATCAAGCGAAGACCGCGCGTGAGCGGGTCGTCGCCCGTGAGGTCCGCGAGATCGACGCTTCGCCGCAATTCGTCAGCGTATTGCTCAACCGAAATCGTCCGAATCCGCGGCATGCTCAATCCCGCGGCACCGAGCTTCGCAGCGACCGAATTGTAAATCGTCCGCTGGCAGTCCCCATTGGTGATGTCGCAGGAGAGCTCGTAAGGAAGGTCGGTCCGACCGCCGCAGCCGGCCAGCCCGACCGCCGCGGCCAAGCCAGCGGCAAGCGCGGCGCCCCTCATCGCCGAACCGCAAACGAGCAGAAGCCATTCATCTCATGAATGTCGAACGAAGGATCGCAGGTGTCAAGTACTAGAAAACAAAGCGCGAGCGGGCCCGGGCCCTTCGGACAGCGCGCCTTCGTCCTCTTCGAGCTCCAGTGCACAGCACGCCGACACCTTGCGGGTGATAGTCACTTCAAACGCCCTTTCAACTTCGCGCCCAACGCGACACGGCTCCGGCGGCCTATCCGGGCAGGACGAAGTCATCCCTGAGCGAGGCCCCGACCACGGATCGGGTAAAAAGCGGGATCGACGCGAGTCGGATCGCCCAGTTGCGTATGAACAACGACAGGCTTGTTTTCGGGGCAAAAAACCCGCGGAGACGCAGCGCTCCCTTCTGCTTGTCCGCAAGGAAGGGTCGAAGGGAGTTTTCGAATGCCTCGAAAGCGTGTGCGTAGTCGCCGCCGGCGCGGTGTAACTCGTCAGCAAGAACGAACGCCTCCGTCATGGCAAGGCCCGTGCCCTCTCCCGCAAGAAGTGAAACGCATGCCGCCGCATCGCCCAGGAGCGCGACTCGACCCTTCGACCACCGTGGGAGGCGGATTTGACTGACTCGATCGAAATAGATGTCGTCCACCGAGTCTACCTGCTGAAGAATCCGCGGGACCTCCCACTGCATATCACCAAACACTCGACGCAGCGTGTCGCCGATCGTGTCGGGCGTCGGCGCATCACCTACGAGTTCCGATCGAAAGACCATGAACACCAGCGTCTCGTCGTTGCGCAGCGAGATCCGTGCCACCTGTCGGCCGGGAACGGTGTGGGAGACATAGGCGAGCTCGTCTCGGTGCGGATAACCATGCAACCGGAACGTTGCGACGACGCATCCGAGGCCATGTTCGAACTCCGACTCGGGTCCAAACACGAGCTCGCGCACGCGGGAGTGGAGGCCATCGGCACCGATCACCAGATCGTAGCGCTGCCGGCCGCCGTCCGACAAGACGACGTCGACCCCGTCCACGTCCTGCTCCACACCCTCGATGGAAAGGCCAAAGTGTGCGGGGATCCCCTCGCAGGCGCGGAACAGCGTGGCCGCGAGATCACCCCGTGCGAGGCTGATGAAACGACCGCCGAGCTGTTCGCGCACTGGCGCCACGTCCAAACCACAGATCTCCTTGCCCTCGGCATTCACGATTCTCATGCGTTGCATTCGATAGCCCTGCTCGAGCAGGGGCTCGATAATCCCCATGCGTTCCGCCACCTCGTAGCCGAGCCCCCAGTAATCGATGAGGTAGCCTCCAGTCCGCAGAGCCGGCGCCCTCTCGAACAGCACCGGCTCGTGCCCGAGCTCTCGCAGCCAATACGCGAGGGTCGGTCCAGCAACACCGATGCCGTTTATTGCGATCTTCATACCTTCTACCTAGCGGGCTGTTTCTAGCACGGCACGACGCGACCGACGCGTCGCTCAAATTCCGACCAGTCTTCCTGCGCGATGGCTTTCGAAGGCAGCATCGATGATTTGCATGACGCGGACGCCCTCTGCAGCAGTGACCGGCTCGTTCCTGCCGTGCACTATCGACTCGAACACGCCGTCGTAGAATTGCAGGTAGTTGCCACGCGGGGAAACTATTTCCTGCTCATCGGTGCGACCCGCATCGTCTACATACAGTCGCCCTGCGGCGCTGTCGGGCTCGATTCCATAGTTCTCGTCGTCGGGTGTCATGCCACTCTGCAGCTGCGCTTCCTGCACGTCCGATCGGGTCTTGAGAAAGCTGCCGCGCTTGCCAAAGAGTGTGTACTCGGGCGTCGCATGCTTGTAGAAATAGCCGCCCTTCGCATGCACGCGTTTGTCGGCGTAAACGAGCAGTATGTCGAAGTAGTCGTCGACTCTCGAGCGCTCTCTCGTGATGGCGATATCGGCAAACACAGCGTCGGGCATGCCGAAGAGAAGCAACGCCTGATCAATGACATGAGCCCCAAGATCCTTGATAATTCCGGCTCCGGGCCCCGGCTCTTCCTTGTGTGTCTTTGGACTCAACTCGGGCCTGTAGCGCGCGAAGGTCAAACTGGCTTCCACGACATCGCCCAGACGACCCTCCTGCAACACGCGACGAACCGACTGGAAATCGCTGTCCCAGCGGCGGTTGTGAAATACGGCGAGCTTGCATCGCCTTTCCTGCGCGAGCTCCTGAAGCGTGGCCGCTTCCTCGGCGGTGCTGGTGAATGCCTTTTCGGTGACCACGTGTTTGCCGTGTTCAAGGACTTTGCGGGTATATTCGTAGTGCGTGGCCGTCGGCGTATTGACGATCACCAAGTCTATCCCGGGGTCCGACAGAACTTGCTCCAGGCTCTCATAGCTCGTTGCTGACGGATAAAATTGCGTCAGCGTTTTTGCGGATCGCTCCCAACATCCGGACAGGCGAAAACCCGGGTGCGCCTCCAACAAGGGGCCATGAAAAACTCGTCCGGAGGAGCCGAACGACAGCAAGGCGGTGTTGATGATGTCCATCGCAAATTCACTGCAGCACGGGGAGGCCTTTGCGCAAACCCACTGGGATTCGCCTACCCGCAGCCATGATGACTCCTGGGGACTCTAGATCGGATCGCGGTGCTCCGGTTGTGAAACGTTTTCATCAACACCCGAAGAGCAACATGACGGGCGTACGAGGTGGGTCATCCGCAAGCAGTCGGAGGAAGGTCGCCAGCTCGTCCAATCGCACCTGGGTCAAGCTCATCAGGCGCGGGTGCGTTGGGGCGTCACGCGGTGGACGGTACTTGGGGTTCGGAGGGTAGGCACGAAGGGGTCCAATGCCGGAGCGGACGAAGGACCCAGTAGAGCATCGCGAGCAGAGCCACGGTGTAGAGGGCAATGGTCACCGCAGGGTTTGGCGCCGGCGGGACGCCGCTGATGAACAACCAGCTCAGCGCGAAACCGACGAGACCGCGTGTCGACGCGACGTCGTCGAGCTCCAAAGACATCAACCAGAGGACCGGGGCGACGCCGTAAATCGGCACGAGCGCACTTCGCAGGGAGGCGAGGACGAGTAGCATCAGCCAAATCCGCGCACGGCCCGCGCGGTCGGGGCGGAGGCGTGCCGCGTACCAGGTCGCCGCGACAATGAGCAGCGTGTAGACGGTCGAGGCCGGACCCAGCCATGCGCTCGCACCCTCGACTCCGAGGAAGTCGAGCTTCCAGACCGTGCCAGGGACGGAGAGGTTCGTCGTGATGACCAGCGGATCGGTGGCGAACGAGAACGCCTCGCCCGACAAAAGGCGCGGGAGCGTGTAGCCGAAGAATTGTGCGAATGGGGTTGTGCCCAGCACGGCCAGGGAAAGCCCCACAAACGCCGCGCCGAACACGGCCGTCCAGGCGAGGTCGCGCCATCGCTTCTGAAACACGAGATAGAGCACGAGGATCCCTGGGAAGAGCTTCGAGACGATGCCGCCAGCCAAGAGCAAGCCGCCGAGGACGGGACGCTTCGTGTCGAACGCGAGCATCGCGGCCACGGCGGTCCAAATGGTGAACAGGTGGATCTGTCCGAACTGGAGATTGAACATCGTGGGCATCGTCGCGACGACGAGCGGGAGCATCCACAAGGACCAGGCCCCCGCGGAGCCGCCGACCCAAAGCGCGAGCAGCACCGCGAGCGCGACGAAGCTCAGCGCTTGAAACGCAAACCAGAGGGAGCGCATCACGAGGTAGTCGTTGCTGAGCGCGAGCCAAGTGCGCGGTAGCAACAGGAAGGGCGGCGGGTAGTGGAACGAGTCGTCGAGATACGGCTGTAGACCTGCAACCGAGGTCTCGATGTCTTCCGCTTCCGTCAGTCCGAAGTTGGGATAGTGCTCGATGGCATAGAGGTTGGGGTCGTGTTGGCGCGAGAGGTCGGCGGCGTGCACGTAGGACGCCATGCACATGTGGCCGACCGTGAACTCGATTGGCGGGAAGGTAGAGCCCCAGGTGCTCTCCTTGTCGGTCATGAAGACGCTCAATCGAGCGACCTGAGCCAATGCGAGGAGCGAGAGCGCAGCCCAGCCGATGACTTTCGGACGAGAGCGTTTCCAGGCATCGTCGACGGACGGAGGAAGCGCGCGTTCGATGCGGCTTGCCAAAACGCTCAAGAGAACGCCCGCGAGAATCGCCAAGGGTCCGAAGGTCCAGGGTAGGAGCCCTAGCGCGCCGGTCGCCACGGCGGTCACAGCGGCGGCCATCCCTGCGGCGGACCACGAGGCTTTCCACCAAGACGTCAAAGCCGCCGCCAGCACCGGCAGCACCATCGCCGACGCGGCAGACCCGACGGACGTGCCCAACAGGACGCCCTGAAGCGTCGCCGCCGCGTGCAGGACGACGATGCTCACCGGAGCGGCAACCACGGCCGCGACACCTCGACGCTCCCAGGACATGAGACCGGGCCGATGATACCGCACCGCACGGGAAATTCCGACGAGCTCGAGGAACCCGGGATTCGGGTGAAACGCAGATCGAGCGGACCGCGACGAGCCGGAGATGACCGTCCGGCTTCAGGGCCGTGACGAGCTTTCGATGCACGGTGCGGACGTTAGATTCCATTTTGGGTACGGACTCAATTAGGTGGTCCCCATGGGCGCCCCAAGCGCTAAGAGGGGACCGGGAACGTCGCCTGTGGAAGCGGTCCCATGGTGAACCTGCACCGAGTCGCCCAGCCCGATGACGTGATCGGGGCTGGACTCAGTTGGAAGCAGGAGGCGGGTCGCCCTGGTCCGCAGGCACGGTGAGATCTTCGAGTGCTCGTTGCAGTTGCGCGAATCGAGTGGCGCCGAGTGCGTCGACGATGCGCTGTTCGGCTGCTCGGGCCTGGCCGTGGATCGTCGCCTGGAGTCGTCGCCCTCTCGGAGTCAGCCGAACGACGCGGGCGCGGCCATCGGCGGGGTCGGGCTCGCGGGTGAGGTAGCCGTGGTGTTCGAGGTGGCCGAGCAGATCGTTGACGGACTGCCTGGTGATCTGGAGGCGGTCGGCGAGCTCCGACGGGCGCTGCCGGTCGAGGCCCGGGTAGCCGAACAGTGCGATGTGAGCCGGGTTCACGTCGTCGTATCCGGCCGCGACCACGCCTGCGAAGATTTCTTTCCACACCCTTTGCCAGGTGAGGCGCATCATGGCGCCCACGTGGGGGCCGTCTTTCCCGGAACCACTTGACACGATAGTAAGGTTACCATACATTCTGATCGTAAGGAATCCTGATGATACTGACGTGAGTCGGGTGAGATCTCAGAGGCCCACCTCGGAGCACCCCACCCAGAAGGAGGCTCCAATGAACACAGCGATCGTCGACCGTCCACAGAACGAACAAGCCCTCGCCTGGTGGTTCCTCGACCTCCTGGTGATCGAGCACCGCTGTGCGCCCGGCATGCAGACGGTCGTGCTCGAGATGACGTTGCCGGTCGGTTCCTCCGCTCCGCTGCACGTCCACGACTCCCTCGATGACACCTGGTACATCCTCGAGGGCGAGATGGTCGTGCGGTGCGGCGACGACACCGAGGTCCTCGGCGCAGGCCACTGGGTGTCGATGCCACGCGGCGTACCGCACACGTTCCGAGTCGTCGGCGACCGCGCCGCCCGCATCCTGCTCGTCCACGACAACGCCAGCTTCCGCGACCTGATCCGAGACCTCGGCACACCCGCCGGCGCTCATGTCGTGCCGGACCAGCCGGTGTTCCCCCCGATGGATGAGCTCGCCCGCGTCGCGAGCAACCACGACCTCACGCCGATCGGACCGCCGATGAGCGCCGAGGACGCCAGCGCCGTCCTCGCGGCCGCACACTGAGCAGTCGTACGGGAGGGCAGGCCCGACGAGGTCGTCTGCCGACGCTGCAAGCGGCGATGCCCGCTGGTCCGGGTGATCGTAACGTCAAGCTATCTCACGGTGACGCTTCGAAGCACTCCGCCGGAACCTCATGGTCTAGTGACGGATCGGGGAGCACGTCGGAGCCACAGGGCGGCCAACAGATGAACCCAAGAGGCCATGCGGTCTTAGGGTTTGCAAACACGTAGTCGCGGTCGTTCACAGGGCTGGTTAGGCAAACGGTTATTGCGCTCACGAAGTCACCACCGGACCAGGGCGGAATGTCGTCAGAAGCGCATGCCACGAAGAAGCTCAGGCCGTTGTCACCCTGCGACGCGCCACGGCCGCCAATAGGCGTGCAAGCCTCCCCACAGAACTCCTGGTGTGCTTCGCTGCTTGCCCAGGGGACAGGGTCCACGACCGGACAGCCGAATGGATCGGTGTCACCAGCACTCCAACCTTTTCGAATCCTGGTATCGGCTCCAGATACGTTGCTGCACCCGGGGAGGACCCAGCTAGACAGAACCACGCCGAAAAGAGCCAGGCGTATTGTGAATCGCATAAGAAATTCTCTTAGTGGTCGGCGGGGTCGCCGCCGTGCCAGTAACCAACATTGTAGGTGATCGTAACTTCAAACGCCATTTCAACTTCGCGCCCCACGCGAGCGAATATGGCGCACGGCGGCTTCACTCGATTGGTTCTTTCTTCTCGGCACGGGACACTCCTCGGCAGGGCTCTCGCCCTCGGCAAAGTGTCTCTTAACTCAGAGCCGTTTGGTGTTCGAGTTCAGACGATCGAGCGTTCTATGAGGTCGCGCGGCGTGGTACAAGCCACCTTGTCGACGTTGCCGGCGACGAAAACGCGAAGGGTCGTCCGACCGGCACAGGAGGAGCCGCATGCCACGATCAGTCGTTCTAATCACCGGCGCATCGTCCGGATTCGGGGAGGCCTGCGCGGACCATCTCGCGCGACGCGGCTACCGTGTCTACGGCACCAGCCGGCGCGCGCGTTTCCCGGAAGGCGGAGCCGAGGAGAACCCACGAATGATTCCCATGGACGTTCGCGATGAGGACTCGGTGCGAGCAGCGGTAGAGTTCGTCTTGGCTGCAGAGGGGCGACTCGACGTAGTCGTCAACAACGCTGGGCTCGGGATGGCGGGCGCGGTAGAAGATACCTCGCTCGAAGAAGCCAGAGCGCTGTTCGAAACGAACTTCTTTGGGATGCACCGGGTTTGTCGAGCGGTATTGCCTACGCTCCGAGCGCAGCGCTCCGGGCTCATCGTGAACATCAGCTCGATCGGTGGGCTGATAGCGATTCCGTTCCAGGGTTTCTATTCAGCATCCAAATTTGCCACCGAGGCGCTCACCGAGGCACTGCGCATGGAGCTCATGCCCTTCGGGATCCGCGCTACCCTGCTCGAACCCGGCGACTTCAAAACCGGTTTTACCGAGAATCGGGTATTCGCGAGCGAATCGTCGACCAACCAGGCTTACCAGGCACTCTGCCAGAAGGCGGTAGCCGTCATGGAGCACGACGAGCAGCATGGAGGCGCCCCGATGGAGCTTGCGCAAACGCTCGCGAGGGTAATCGAGAAACGCTCTCCTCGCCCGCGTTACGCGATAGGGATGCTCGCGCAACGCTTGGCCGTGTGGCTGCATCGGCTACTGCCCAACCGGCTCTTCGAGAGAGGCATCATGGCGTACTACAAGGTGAAGCTCTAGCGGTGAGGTGGTTGAGCGGACGCGCGCCGTCTTGAACGCCCAGCCCCCAAAGTGGTCGCTAGGGGTCACGCCGAGCCCCATTTCGGTTACCGTAACAGCAACGCAATGAGTGACGTCGCGGCTGCGCCGAACGACGACACATTGCAGCACGTGCTGCGGGTATGGGGAGCACTCAGAGTGGTGTAAGCGAAGAGCGCGACGGACAGCGCCGCGACGGTGTTGCGTATGCGGGTCATGGGGTGATAGCAACTTCAAACGCCCTGTCCGCGTGTCGCCCACGCGACATCACATTTAATACCGCGCAATTCGGCCCTGGACATGGTCCCCATGGGCCAAGAGAGGGCTCATGCTGAGCCTCGCTTTGTGGTTCTTGGGCTTCTATGTGATCGGCGACCGGATCTCGGCCCTGCGGGCCGAGATTGGTCCTGGCGGTTTCGCAAAGAGCCGCCGACGGCCGTCAGGTCACCAAACCCAAGGACAATCTCCCGATGCCTCCTGCGTTCGCAGCAACGTCGGTTCGATCTTGCACGGCCCATTGCGCGGCAGCGCGAGCCGAAGGCGAAGCCCGGCGCACCGCGCCGCCAAGCACGAGCGAAGCGACGGGCGCGGAGGGAGAACTACGGGTGGGGGTGGGTGGGCGGTGTAACCAGACCGGCGCTCGATTAAGAAAAGGGACGACCCGATATGGATCGCCCCTTTTTGGAAGCTCGCTGACCTTGCGACGGGCAAGGCTCGTCACATGGCTGTGTGCGCGCGTATACGTTGCGTGCACCACGACCGACTTCGTCTGGATTTCGAGCGCGAGGCTCGATGGGAAGCTTATTCAGCCTCACCGGCTTTGCGCGACACGTTGCGGCGCGATGCATTCCCCGTCGGGAAGCCTGCTAACCCCCCGCGTGAGTGGATGGACTCACTGGAGGAGCGTTGACCGACACGTCCCGTGCTCTGACGTCGTAGCGTTCGACTTGAAAGTCTCGAGCTACCGTGGGTTCACGTAGGTTGCCCTATGCTCTGCCCGCGGACGGAGTCCCAGCAGCGGTTCGGGTTTAGCGAACCACCGTGATTGGACTCCGCGACGACTCTCGCCGTGCCTGAACCCTTGGTTTTCGACTCGTCAAGGGCGCGTAACGGTATGCGCTTATTGCGGATCCTGTTGCTCATGCCGCACTTCGCTCCGCTGCCGGAGCTCTCGCCCCGTGCGCAGCGGTGTCGCGCAGCATGATCAGACCGACGCGTGCAATCCAGAGTTTTGGTTTTCAAAGATCGGGCACCCGAACCTCGTGAGATTACCGTCACCGGCTTCGAGCCGGTTTGGGGACGGTGAGCGGACGGTGTCACCCCGTCGCACTCGCTTCGGCGGGCGCTCGCTCCGTCGAAACGGTCGAACACCGAACCTCTGACGCGCCGTCACGGTCGTCGGTCGGCCCTAGTACCAGTGCCTCCGACAGCCCGTCTAGAACCTTCGCGACCGTCTTGCGGTGAAACAAGACGGCGCCCCGAGTCCAGCGCGCCTTCCACCCATGCCCCTCGCGTCGACGGCCTTCGTCGGAGCTTTCGCTCGACTCGGACCCACGCATCGGACCATCGGCTTCTGCAATCCTCACGACCCACGGACACGTCCGGCGTTTATGGCGCCCCGACTGCGCGACCTTTCGGCCACGCCTCTCCCCGTGAGAGTGAGAAACAACAACTTTCGTTGCTGCTGTCATATGGGTTGACTCAAAGAACGACCGGACTCGCTGTCGCGAGCTTCCGATCCCTCTTGTCTCCGATCCGCCGGGGGAGATCAACGGAATTCGCCTGTGGAAAAATCGATTATTTTTCCACAAGCCGCGCGCTTTGTGCCCATTTCATCCACAACGGACGCCCCGCCGTTTATGCGTGGCTCTCAGGGCTCGGGGGCGACGGTCACCGCCGCCGTGTTCACGGGAATCGACGCCGGCGGTGGTGCGGGCATCCGGGCTCCGCCCGTGGCTGGGGTCGGGGTCGGGCTCGCTTCCGCTGTCGTCATCGGGCCGGCCGCGGGCGCGGGAGCTTCCAGAGGGGCATCGAAGTCCAACGGCTTGATGCGTGGTGTCATCGTGCCGTAACGATCGACGCTCACCCATGCGCCATCGGGCAGCACGTATGCGCCCACGTCGCGGTCAAAGCGTGGCAGCGCAACCTCGATCGGCTCCTTGACCTGGCCGCGCACTCTACCCTGCAGCACGTCGACGGGCAGCGGCTCTGCGAGCTCGAATTCATAGCCGCCCTTGTCGAACTCCATCACATAGACCTGATCTTCGAACTCGAACTCGCGGCGGTAGACCATCGGCTGCTGGCCGATGCGCGTGTGCGGACGGTGCTCCAGGACGAACGACATCAGCCGCACGGCGAGGTGATTATGCATGCGGTGACAACCATGCGAATGGCGGCGCATGATGCTCATGTAGTCGACCGATCCATGCGTGCGAATCCCCTCGTCGCCCCCGAGCTGCAACGTGCCGTCTGGCGAGTGGTAGAATTTCCGGTGATACGCGGCGACCAATCCGTATGCGGACGCATAGCTCGGACCCGTCGTGTGGTAGTCGACTTCGAAAGTGTTGTCCTTCTTCTTCACGAGCATGGTGCGTGGCGGCGTGCTCTCGGGCGGGACCCAAACCGGCGCTGCCGTGATGCGACTCCATACGCGGGGGCCCACCGGCGAGTCCTTGTACTTCCACATGACGGAGCCATCGACGAAATCGGTGCGCCAGCCGCCGATAGTCGTTCCGAACCGCGCAAGCGGGATCTTCTGGCCGTTGTAGTCGACCAAGATCGTCAAGTGCGGCCGGCGGCTGACCGGCTGGGACCGGGGCTTGCCCTCTTCGTCGAACGGGAACTCGTACCAGACGTCGCCCCGGTCAATCGAGACGCGAAGCGGCATCGCGTCGCTGTAGTACGGCGGGAGCTCGATGCCTCGAACCGCAACAATCTCGACAGGGGGAATCTCGCCAAGCGATTGCAGCCAGGCGAACGTCGAATCCGGCGTCTGGAGCCCGAACGCTTCAATTACACGCTGGCGAAGCTCGGCTTCGAAATTGGGGACCTGCAGCTCCCTGCCGTCCTCCGTCTTGTACATGCGTGGAGCGCCGTCGGGCAGGGTCGAGGTGCTTCCGTCCTCGATGACCTGCGCAGCGTGCATCGCGCGCTCGGTCAACACGCGAATCACTGCTTCCTGCTCGGTCTCTTGAGGCGTCTTGCGCAGCTCGTCCAAGGTGTCGACCCCGATGAAGCCCCAACCGTAGACCCGATGCCGTCGTTCGAACTCGGCAAGCGCCTCGTGCGTGCGCCAATCGAAGAGGCCCGGGGTGTACCGACCACGTCCGTCGAAGAAACCTTCGCATTGTAGCCTGGCCTGTGCAGCAACGACCGCTTCGATTTCGGGCGCGAGAGTCTTGTACTCTTCGAGCTTCTCCCAGGTGTCGTCGTCGGGCACTTGCTCGCGGGTGATTTGATCGAGACTGACTACCCCGGTCTGCTCGAGGAGTCCGAGCATCTGCGGCTTGAGCAGCTCGTAGCGGGCCAGGCGACGAGCTGGACGGCGCCCCGGCTCATAAGCGAGGAAGCCATCGAACTCCTGCAACGGAGCGAGGTCGAGTTGATCGGCACATTGGAGCGCACGCACTTCCCGAAAGCGCTGCCTCAGCAAGTTCAGCGTCGGCGAAATGCCGTAGAGCTCCAGATACTGATCCTTCGCCGCTCGGGATCCGTGTCGATCCTTGGGAAACTCTCCGCGCGCGAGGGCCAGGTACGTCGAACGATACTCGCTTGGCTTGGGTTCCTCGTCGGGTGACGACGACTCCGTGAGGATGTATGGAGTCCAGTCCTCGCCCAGGTCCAGAAGCAGATGCTGCTGCTCCGCTGCCTTGGCGCCGTCTACCTCGCCTTGCGGTTTACCGTCCTGCCAGAGCACGACCGGATCCTGAAGAATCGCGGGGCTGGTGGCTGGAGCGTCGGGTGCGGACGGAGCGGTCGGAGCGTCCGACTTCGCACCCGGCTCAGGGGGCGCGGTCACGGAACCCTGTTTTGGCGTACAGCCATAAAAAGCCGCACACGCCAGAATTGCTAGTAATCCCGAGCGAACCTGAACCACAACCCGATCACCTTGGGGCCGAACGGAATCCGGCGCAAGTTTCGCGCGGACCGACGAGAGCGCACTCGTCGCCGGACGTGCTAGTTAGCGCCTGGATGGGCGTTTTCGAGCGGCGCAAGGCGGGTTTGGTCCTCGCTCCGGCACTGTTCCTGGCAACATGGTTTGCTCCGCTCGGGCTGGAACCCAGGGCGCATCGGCTCGCGGCGGTCTTCGCGGCGGTCATCGTCGCCTGGATCACCGAGGCGCTGCCGATTTCGGTCACCGCGCTCTTGATCGGACCGGCGATGATCGTGGTCGGAGTGACCGACAGCAAGAACGCTTTCGCTCCGTACGCCGACCCTTTGATCTTCCTCTTCATCGGCGGCTTTCTCATCGCGAGGTCGATGACACGTCACGGGCTCGACCGCCGCATTGCCCGTGCCCTCATGCAGCTTCGTATCGTCCGCGGCTCGCCCATTCGCATGCGGATGGCCTTCATGCTGACCGCGGTAGTCCTTTCGATGTGGATCAGCAACACCGCAACGGCGGCAATTCTGATTCCAATTCTTCTCGGTACGCTCCACGAGGACGATGACCCGAATTCCGGCAGTGTCCTTGCCATCGCGTACGGCGCTTCGGTCGGCGGCATGGGCACCCTGATCGGCAGCCCGCCGAACTTCATCACCGTTCGATTTCTACAACAACAAACGCAGACCCAGTTCGACTTCGTACAATGGATGGGCATTGGCATTCCGGCGGCCTTGGTTCTCGTGATCGCCATCGGCGCAGTGCTGCAGTGGCTCGCCCCGCCGCCGCCCGCGAAGGCGAGCGTGAGCGGCGTAGACACGTCCTGGTCGCGCGGAGAACGAGTGACGGCGTTGTGCTTCGGACTAGCGGTCCTGGGATGGACGGTGCCCGGCATCATGCGGGCGGTTGGTGCCCCTCATGCGGAGTCCGTCGAGCGTGCTCTGCCCATCGGTGCAGTTGCGATTCTCGCGGCGGCGCCCTTGTTCCTGATTCTGGACGAAGACGGGAAGGCGCCCGTTCTCCCCTGGCACGACGCCGTCCGCATCGATTGGGGGCTGATTCTTCTCTTCGGCGGGGGCCTGTCCCTCGGCGCGCAGATGTTCGATACAGGTTTGGCCGCGGCGATCAGTCAGTGGTTTCTGGGCGTGACGGGAATCCGCTCGCTTTGGGGTCTCACTGCGGCCCTCATCGTTTTCACCGTCTTCTTCACGGAAGCGTGCTCCAACACCGCTTCGGCAAACATGATCGTGCCACTGGCGATTGCAGCCGCGCTCGAGCTCGGGGTATCCCCGCTGCCGCCCGCGTTGGCCGTCGGCCTCGCCGCGAGCTGTGCATTCATGCTGCCCATCGCGACGGGACCCAACGCCGTCGCCTATGGGACCGGTTTAATCGAGTTGCCTCAAATGATGCGCGTCGGCTTGGTGCTGAACATCGTAGCTGCACTGGTCCTCCTGGCAGTGTTGTATGGACTGAGTATGTTCTACGGCTGGACATGACCTTGCCGTTTTGTTGAGAGCAGCCATGCGACTGACTCATCCTTACAGTTCCCCACAGTTCGAGAGACAACGACCAACTAGAGGCAACCATGGGTACCGTCCCCTTTCTGCTGAATCAACTCAGGCCGCCCGAAAAAGGTGGCGCCGCGCTGACCCAAGCGGCTGTATCGATCGCTCTTTCCCAAGGCCAGCCGCAAACGATCGTCGATGTGCTGCATGGCCGCGCGTTTCGCTACTACGCAGAAGGCCTCCGTCAGTACTTGGCGATTCGCACCGGCTCGACGGAACGGGCGAACCAATACATGTCCAAGCTTCGCGCGTTCGTTGCGAAGACCGACGGTCACGAGCTGACTCAAGCTCCCGGCATTCGCGGCCGGCTCTACCGCGCGGCGCGCGGCTATCTGTACAACCAGAGCCGTCCGCACCAGCCTCCTACGAAAGAGGATTTCCAGCACCTTCCGTGGCGCGCCCTACCCTCGGCGCATCTCTCCGCTAGCCCGCTCAACGCGTTGCGCTTCGAGCTCGGCGCGGAAGACTCGGAGCTTCTGGAGCTCCGCTATGCGCGTGAGCTCAACATCGAAGAGTTGGCGTTCGTCTACGGAAAGACGGCTGCGGAGATGGAAGCTCGCGTCGATGCGGCGATGTCCCAGGCGCAAGCGATCCTCGACGAGCATGGCATCCGAGATGCAGATCGGTTTGGGCGCATCGTCATCGAGGCGTTCGCCCTCGAGGCCGCGCCGCGCACCCAAAGCGAGGAGCACGAGGGCATCGAACCGCTACCGATCGGGACCATCGTCGGCGGACGATACTCGATCGAAGCCCGCGTGGGCCTGGGGGCCTTCGGCGACGTGTATCGCGCAAAGGACACCGAGGTGCCGGGCCACGTCGTGGCCTTGAAATTGCTCCATCAAGCCGCGCATTCGAAGTCGGCGAAACAGTCCGCGCTGCGCGAGTTGCGACTCATCGCCTCCGTGTTCCACCCGTCGATCGTGCAGTTCAAGGATCACGGCTGGTTCGATGAACGACTCTGGTTCGTCATGCCTTGGTACGACGGAGAGACGCTCGAGTCGCGTCTACAACGTGAGCCGTTGAGTCGTGCCGAAGCGCTGGAAATCTTCCAGCCTCTGGCGCGGGCGCTGGCTGCGATGCACGCGGCGGGTGTGCGTCACCAAGATGTGAAGCCGGAAAACATCTTCCTCGCGCGCATTCCTGGCTTTGGCGAGGACGAGGTCACTCCGGTGCTTCTGGACCTTGGCGTCGCTGCAAGCGAAGCCGAAATGGTCGTTGCTGGGACTCCGACGTACTTTGCTCCAGAGGTGGCAGCACAGTTTGCGTCGGTTGAGCGAAAGCCGGTGGTCAGCAACAAGGCCGACGTGTTCGCGTTGGCTCTCTCGCTTCGCAACGCGCTGGAGCCACACACACAAGAAGACGTCGCTGCAGGCGCAGTCGATGCCTTCATCGAGCATCGATCGAAAGAGACGCCAAACGCACCGACACGCAAGGGGCTCAAGTACCTGACGCCGTTCTTCAACCGCTGGATGAGCTGGGACGCAGACCTGCGGCCCACCGCGGACGAGCTCGTGAAAGAGCTCTCGGCCCTTTCTCTCCCCGAAGAACGCCGGGAGCGCTTGAAGACGATCTTGCGCTGGACGATTCCTATGGCGCTTGCCTTGCTGGGAGCATCCGGCGCGGCGGTCACCGTCTTCTATCAGCAGGCGGAGACACAGCGCGAAGTTGCGCAGCAGGCCACCATCACGGCATCGGACCTGCGGCGAGACCTGGCGGACACCCGCGAGATCGCGGAGCAGCTCGAGCTCCGATACGAGCAAAGCCGGCTGACCCGAACCGAGCTGGCGAAGCGCCTCGCCCGCACAGACGGGAAGGTCGCGTCCCTGAAGACGCAGATCAAAGACGAGGAGCGGCAACTCGCGAGGACGAGAGAGAAGCTGGTCCAGACTCGCCAAGAGAAGGTGATCGTCGAAGAGCACCTTTCAGAGACCAATCGGGACCTCGCCATGACCGAGCGGACGCTTGCCGCGACGAGTCAGAAGCTCGCCGCAACGAGTCAGAAGCTCGCGGCCACCGCCCAGCAACTCCTCGCAGAGGAGGAGAGAGCGAAACGCATCGAGCGCAAGCTGGAGCAAGAAGGCGAGAAGCGAATCGAGCTTCAGGCAGAGATCGCCGCGCTCGATGCGCGCCTGCAAGCCGAGGCCAACAAGACGGAAGAGCTGCAGGATGCCGTCGGCCGGGCCGTGGCGGGTCGCAGCAGAGCCGAGCTGGAGCTCGAGTTCGCCCAGGAAGAGCTCGCCGCCTTGCGTAAGCGCTCTGTATCTCATTCGCCCGCGCCCGAGTCGGAGTCGGAATCCAATTCGGACACTCCGGTGGACGAGACGAGCCCCGATAGCTGAAGCTTCGCCGGACGGCCTTACGGGACTAGCGCCGGCCTTTGTAGCCCATCATGTCCTGCATGGCCGACTCGCTCAGCTCGGCGATCTCCGCTTCCTCGAGCGCGCGTTCCGCGCAGTCTTCGCAAACCTTGATTCGGCGCCCGCCGGCCTTCACCGATACGAGCTCGTCGACCTCGTCCTCACACGACTTACAGATCGGCATGGGTGCTACCTCGCGCGGGGAAGAAGTCGGCTCATCGACGGCAGCACGACATTGCGCCGGAGCGATCGGGCGGCACCGCCCAGGCCGGTCGGGAGGGCGCGGAACGCGATGTCCAAGTGCTTCGTGTCAGTTTCGACTCCGTGCAGCGTGACGAACGACGTGAGCAGCGAGACCGCACGGCGCACGAGCGGATTCTTTCCGATCTTCGGGTCGCGCATCAGGTCGAGGACGATGCGGTTGCCGTTGGCTTCCGCCAGAATCGGCGACCGCCCCGGCATGAAGTTGACCAAGGTGCCCGGATTCGAGAGGTCCAGTGCCCCCGACTTGATCAACGCAGCGACGGGCGAGTCGGATTCGCCGTTGAGCTTGAGCATCACTTCTTCGAGGCGTAGCGCGACGGTGAGCTCCTCTTCGTTGAAGACGACTCGCTCGACATAGATGACTGCGGACGCACGGATCGGTGTGTCCATCGCGTCGAGATTGCCAGACAGGCGGAGGCCCGGTGGCACCGAGTCGATCTTGAAGTCCTCGACCTTCCCGCTGCGCTCGGCCTGCTGACCGAGCCACCGGAGGGCAGCGAGCGGAACTCCAAATCGTAGACCTAACGCGCTGCGGACCGCGCGCCCGAGCTCCTCGGGGTGCGTGCGCAGGTAGGAACGAACCGCGTCGACTGTTTCTTGGGGTGTGGGCATGACCGGGGGAGTCTAATGTTCGAACCGCCACTCGTAAACGATGAATTGTGGCAAGCGAGCGACCGCTACGGAATCAGGGTCGTCGGATCGCAGAATCCCCGTCCGTTGCCGAGATCGGTGCAATCGGGCTGAAGGTCGTTCACCCGCGGACATTGGTTGTTGATGTTTGGATCGCACAGCCGCTGGCATGTAGGGCCGGACCTTCCCTCGCTCCCAACGTCGCAGACGGCGCCCGGGATGCAGACGCACACGAGGCCGACTTCACAGTCGAGGCTCACGTCACAAACTCGGCCGATACTCAGGGGAACGTAGTCGGGCTGTTCGAGATAGCCGGTCAGACAGACCCAGAGCTGGGGTTCAGTGCCGCCGTCAACGCCGGCGTCGGCATCAGTGCCAGCGTCGATGCCGGCGTCCGTATCAGTGCCAGCGTCCGTGCCCCCTGCACCAGCGGTGCCGCCTGTGCCAGCACCACCGCCTATACCTCCAGCACCGCCTTCGCCTCCCGCGCCGCCTGTGCCACCAGCACCGCCTATACCTCCAGCACCGCCTTCGCCTCCAGCGCCGCCCATGCCACCGGTGCCGCCCGTGCCTCCAACGCCGCCCGTGCCACCGGTGCCGCCCGTGCCTCCAACGCCGCCCGTGCCTCCAACGCCGCCTGTACCACCCGTGCCGCCCGTGCCTCCAACGCCGCCTGTGCCTCCAACGCCGCCTGTACCACCCGTGCCTGCGGGCAGCTCAGAAGCTTCCAAACAGGCTTGACCGTTTTCGCAAAAAACCGTCTCGACGTCGCACTGTTTGAAACAGAACTTTCCATAGACCGTCTCTGCGCAGACCGAGCCGCCATGACACTCGGAGGACTGGTAGCAGGCGTTGCCGTCGTTGATCGGCTTCGCGCAGGAAAGAACGAGGGTCATCGAAAGGACAAACGGTACGAGGAGAGCGCGGGCGGTCATCGAGACGGTATGTAGCAAGAGAGACGCCGGGGCGCGATATTTGTACACTCCGCAGCGCTTCTAGGCACGATACGGGGATCCATCGCAGGGCATGGCCTTGTATCGCTGGCTGGTCTCGTCGTAGGCCAAGAGCTCCGCGCCGGCTTCGAGGGGACTACTTTCGAGCGCGGTTTTGTCCGGACGAAAACCGTCCGTCATCGGTATGCGCTCGACGCGCTTCACCCAGGTCGGTCGCTCGCGCGGGTCGAGCCCGGCGGTGAACTCGTTCCAATCCTCCAATGCGAGACCCCGGTTCCCGTCCGTGACCACCACCGCCACGGAACGATCGACCCCGTCCTTCTCGATGCCGTAGACCACCGTCTGGCGCAGGGCTGGGAAGCCATAGAGCGCATCCTCGATCGATCGCGTCGCGACCACGCCGACCTTGGTTCGCAACATGCGGCTAGCGCGATCCACGAACCAGAAGTCGCCGTCCGCGTCCCGACGCAGTACGTCCCAGGTGATGAACCAAGTGTCCTCGGCCTCGAAAACCCCTTGCAGCAAGCGCCGGCCTGCCTCGTCGCCTGCCGTGAAGCTCGCGAGCGGATGATCGGCGTCGAGCCGCGCCAGCAACACGCCGGGTTCGCCGTTCTCACAACGGACCAGCAGCCCATGCTCACCACGGCGGAACTCACGAGCCTCGAAGTCGTAGCAAACGAGCGCAACCTCGGCGCTCCCCGGAAGCGGACGCCCGAGCGCGCCTACCTTCTCGCCGGACGCATTGGCGAGGACGGCATTCCCTTCGGTTGCTGCGTAGAACTCGAGAATGCCAACCGGCCCAAAGCGATCGACGATTCGCCGCCAGACGTCGCGCCGCAGGCCGCTTCCCGCGAAGAGGCGGATCGGGTTCTCGTTGTCGGCGGCCGACGGCTCCGCGCGGAGCAGCTCGCGCAACATCTCGCCCGCATAAAAGACTACCGTGGCGCCGTATCGACGAACATCGACCCAAAACGCGTCGGGGTCGAAGCTCGTCGCGAGCGCTAAGCGGGACCCCCCGACCAAGCTACCGGCCACGGTTACCAACATTCCCGCAGGGTGATGAAGTGGCAAACAGCAGTACACGGTGTCGCGCGGAGAGAGCGTGGCCGCCGCGGCCGTACCGTAGGCTGAAAATGCCCATCGCTGATTCGTGATCTTGGCCGCGCGCGGCTTCTTTCCACGCCCCGCGGTGAGCATGATGAGCGCCAAGTCGCGCGCGCGGCCTGGATTAGGCTCGTACCAACCGGGGAGCTCCACGGTCTCAGGATCGATCATTTCCATGTCCGTGACGCCAGACGGGAGCGCTCGTTCTTCCCGCGCACCACCGAGGACGAGCACCTCACCGCAAAGCTTCTTACCGAGCACGGCGCTCTCGGGGTCCGCGATGAGGAAGCGCGCACCCGAGCCATGAATCGCCTCTTCGAGCGTGGAGATCGAGCGTGCCGAGCTCAGCAAGATCGGCACCGCGCCAAGACGGCTCAACGCAGCCGTCACCGAGAGATAACTCGGGCGCGGCCCCATCAGCACGGCGACCCGCTCGCCCCGCCGAATGCCGCATCGGATGAGACCCCTCACCACACTGTCGACTCGGCGATCCGCCTGCGCGTACGAGAAGGCGCGTCCTTCCCAAAGGAAGAAAGTCCCCTCCGGGTGGGAAGCCGCCTGTTCGGAAAGAGCAAGCCCCAAGCTCACGCGGGTCTCCGGCTGCATCTGTTGCAGGACACTGAGACGCGGCACCTGCCAACGAAGACTGTCGATTTGCTCGCCGAGATCCGCAGCGGACCGCCCGAATCGCTGCCACCAGGCGCCGAGCGTGCCTACGATCGTTTGGTAGAAGAGCTCGACGTCGAAATCGACTTCGTCGAAGTCGGCTTCCTCGGCTTCTTCGAGTGGTGGTGGCGCGGCGAGAACCGAAGGCTCGGGACCGACCCCTTCACGCCACCGAATCCAACTGGCAACCGTCGGCCAGGTGAATGACATCGCTTGATTGCCTACGACGAGACCGAAGTGCCCGGCCCGCATCGATACCTCGAACAGCTCGGCGTTGGGGGCCGCGCCGTGGATGGCGCGAATCGCCGATGCGTTGGCGATGGTGTCCCGTTCGCCGACGAAAAACAGGATGGGACAGCGAATGTCCGCAAGCGTCACAGTTCGGCCGTCGACGACGAAACCGCCCGATAGCATTCGATTGTGGACGACGAATTCATCGATGAACTTCTTGAGGGCGGGCCCAGGCCACGCGACGAAGCCTTCACCGCCGAGGAACCGTCGTCGGGCCTCACGTTTCTCCAACGCTTGTCGGTCGTGTAGCTTCCGAACGAAGTCCACGAGCTGGCCGACCTCTTTGTGCACGGCAAGAAGCTTGAACCCTGTGCTCGTCAGCAAGCCGGGTAAACCTTCGAGCTTGTCCAAAGGCTTGTCGAGCGCGCCCTGCGCCAACTCGAAGACCCTGCCCGCGATCGTGTCGTCGATCTTCGGAAGGTTCCGATGGATGTCGACGGGACTCCCAAACGTCACCAAGGAAGCGATCCCATCGGACGCGCGGTACGCTGCGGTCTGATAGGCGAACATCCCGCCTTGTGAGTACCCGATGACATGCACGTCATGACCCGTAGCCTCGCGCACCCAGTCGATCGCTTCACTCACCGCTTTGATGTGATCGTCGAGGGTGCGCTTCATGCCACCCTCCTCGTGCTCGGGGGAGCCGAAGTCGATGACGAAAACGTCGAGACCCAATCTCGTGAGCGCGGTGACGCCACTGATGTCGGGTGCAACGTCGTAGATCTCCGCGGTGACCATCAGGGGGGGAATCAAGAGCAGCGGAGCCTCGACTGTCGGGCGATACGCGTCGCCTCCATAGCGTCGGAGGCGAGCGATGCGCATCTCATGGACGACTTTGTACGGAGCGTGATCGGGATCGGTGAAGTGGCCGAGCCTTGCGAGCTCGAGTGCGTTTTCGGTGGCCATGGCGATGCGGCGAAAAGGGGCGCGCCAGCTTGATTTTCGGCCTATCTTCGTCATCGCTCGGGCTCCTACTCTAACACCAAGAGAGGGGAATTGGAGCCGGCCCCGTCGGCGTGTCACAACCGCGCTGACCCGATGACCCTGCTTTCAAGCATGACGATGCCATCGTTCGAGGAAGACGAGCTCGTCGTGCTACGGCAGGTCGAGGCCCTCCTACAGCGGCATCCGTACATGCGGGCGGATCTCGGTGGCTCGGGTCCCGTCGCGAGAAAGCTCGAGGGCGTGCTGAGCATGAGGCTCGCGCTGCTGCACACCAAGAGCACTCGGGTGCTCCAGCGGGAGTCCGATGCGCTTCTCGAGAAGCTGCGTGCCTGGGAAGAGCAGCTCGCGAACGCCGTGATCGACGAAGAGGGCTCGAAACAGGCCCTGCTACGCCGTACGACGATTCTCCTGTTGCACCCTGAGCCCCGGATCCAGGATGACCCCGCCACGATCGGGGCACAGGTCGCGCACGTCACGAGCGCTTGGGAGCAAGTCCGCCAGAGCAGGCGGATCATGTCAGTCCTCACCGAAAAGCTGCGGCAGAACCGAGATTTCTTTCGACATGGGGCGATGTTGCCGTTCTATTGGCGGAGGCGGCGCCGCATTCGCAGGCTCCTTCCGAACGTGGTGCTCGAGGACTCCGCGCTTCGCGAAACCTGGTTCGCGATCGAGCAGATCGGTCCGCTCGTCGATAACTTTGCATTCGGTGGCGCGGCTGGGGTTCCGCGCTCGACCTCGGTCGCAGTGGCGGACCTCGCCTTCTTCTACATGCAGCTCGCAGACGAGTTCCTCGATGAGCTCGCGGCGGCGGCCGGGGGCCACGACGCTGCGGGAGAGCTCGTTCGATCCATCTACAGAAACGACCAGTCCGAGCGTCCGCTCTGCGATCTTTCGCTCGACCACATCCGCAGGCTAGGCGTCGAACCGGACGCGCACGCGACGAAGTTTGGAATCACGCTCTCGGCACTGTTCGACGCCCTTGCACAGCTCGCGGCAGCGATCGACGGACTGCTGCGCGCCGCCGATCACGCCGTCGTTCGCTCGACGCACATCTTCTTGCACCATTGCTTCCAAACTTACCTCGATGAGGCCGAGCTCTGCGCGAGCTCCCCGGGGCGGCGTGCGGACCAAATGCGGCTCCAGGACACGGCTTGGCACTTCTACCGCAAGAACAACCTGGTCATGATGCTCTGGCTCGATCTGCGGGCACGCGCGCTTGGGCTCGAACCCCAAGAACACGCGGACGCGATTCGCCGTTGGGGGTATCTTCTCGCAGCCTTCCAGATCTTCGACGACTTGAAGGACATTGCGCTCGATCTCGCCAAGCAGCCGAGCTATCCGCTACAGATTGCCGCCAATGATTTCCCCTCGGAGTTCAAGTGGCTCGAGCAGCGCTTTGGCCAACGGCGTTTGCCCGTCACACGCGACGAAGTTCCCGAAGTGAATCTCCGGGCAAGCGGGACGGTACGACAATGCATGCGGTGGAGCCGCCTCATCGCCCTCGCCCACTTCGACAATGCTCTTCTCTACGCCTGGGATCAGCGGTGGCGAAAGAGCTGGACCAGGCGGCGCCGCTCGTTCAACCCTCGCGGTAGCGCTGGGCGGACGGCGCGTGCACACGCCGTAGACCGCCTGATCTTCTCCTTGTTGGCCATACGGGGCACCGACGCGACCTCCCCCGTCGACGACGACCAGCTCGCATTTGCACTGGACGCGACCGCATACGACGGCGCACGGCACATCTATTTGGCGCTCTTCCCCAACATTCGCGCGATCTACCGCTTCGCAACCCTTCGAATGTGGATGACCGCTTCGGAGAAATCGCTCGCTGCGCGCAAGCTCCTGCGCCGCTACCCGCGCGCGCGGGCGAACGCCTTAGTCGGCCTCGCCGATGCTGATGTCGACCATCAGGTCGCCGGCGATCGCTTCGAGGCTTTCTCGAAGTTGATCGAGATCTAGCGTCAAAGGCGCGCGGAGCCTTGCAGTCGCCTTGAACAAGGTGTCACCCGACCAGGGCGCTCCATCACACTCGGTGTTCAGCTCGTCGACGTTGACTCCGCGCGCAGCGAGCGCCTCGGAAATCTTGTGAACGATGCCGGGACGATCGCTGCCGACCAGCTCGAGCTCGATGGCACGCCCCTCGTCGATCGCGTCTTCGACCCCGCGCTCGATCACGACACGAAGCCCGCTCCCCCGAAGAGCCTCGAGCGCGGCCGACAGCGCATCGACCCGCTCCTCAGGCACGCTCGCCCGAAGAATGCCCGCGAACTGACCCGCCAATCGCGACATCCGGCTCTCCACCCAGCTCCCCCCGTGCGCCTCGACCGCCGCCGACACCGACTCGACCAACCCTGGTCGATCCTTCCCGATCACAGTAACGACAAGCGACTCCATAGGGACACGCTCCATACCCGTAATCATGCGACATTACAAGGCTTTTCGCCCAAAGATCGCAACGGCACCCGGCCTCCACGGCGACTTCCCCCGAGAACCGGCTAGATCTCGGACAGTTAGCGCCGTACAGCCTGTCCCCATGTTCGCCAAGCGCACGCAGGCAGTGGAGCCGTTCCTCGCGATGGAGGTCATGGAGCGCGGGATGGCCATGGCGCGCGCGGGGACGTCGATCGTCCAACTAGGCGTAGGAGAACCGGACTTCGACGCGCCGCCAGCCGCCGTCCAAGCCGCGGTCGATTCACTGGTTTCGGGAGAGACCCACTACACGGACAGCCGTGGTCTCTTCGCGCTGCGCGAAGCGATCGCCGAGGACTGCGAGACACGCCGCGGTGTTGCGGTGGATCCGGATCGAGTCATCGTCACCAGTGGAACGTCGCCCGCGATCCTCTTGTGCTTGAACCTCTTGGTGGACCCTGGCGACGAGGTGATCCTCGCAACGCCGCATTACCCCTGCTACCCGAACATGATCGCGGTGTGTGGAGGCACGCCTGTGCTCGTACCGACAGGCCCTGAAGACGGCTTCGTCATGGATGTTGCCAAGGTGCGGGCGGCGATCACGCCGAGGACCCGAGCGATTTTTCTCGCAACGCCCGCAAACCCGACGGGCGCCGTGCAGCCCCGCGCAGTCGTCGAAGGCCTCAGTGAGCTCGGCATTCCCATCCTGTCCGACGAAATCTACGATGGGATCACCTACGACGATATCCGGGTGACCTCCCCGTTAGGTTTCACCGAAAACTGCTACATCCTCGACGGTTTCTCGAAGCGATACGCGATGACCGGATTTCGCTTGGGCTACCTGATCGCACCCAAAGTCGCGATGCGACCCCTACAGAGCTTGATGCAGAGCTTCTTCATCTCGACATCGGAGTTCGTCCAGCAGGCGGGCATCGCGGCCCTCGCCCACGGCGCGGGGCACGTCGAGCAGATGCGTCAGGAGTACTCCGCACGACGAAGGATCCTCCTAGATGGGCTTCGGGGCATGGGCCTTTCGATTCCCATCGATCCGCCAGGCGCGTTCTACGTGTTGGTCGACATGCGTCACTTCGAGCGCGACTCGCTGACCCTAGCCTTCGACATCCTGGAGGAAGCCCACGTAGCGCTCGGCCCGGGCCGTGACTTCGGAGAGGCGGCGGAGGGCTTCGTGCGCTTCAGCTTCGCGACAGCGCGTGCCCAGATCGAAGAAGGACTGCGCCGATTGGCGCGCGCTCTCCCCCGGCTCTGAGGGCTAACCCGCCTCACCGAGGAGCGCGAGCAACGCTGCTTCGTCGATGACTTCGACGCCGAGCGTGGTCGCTTTGTCGAGCTTGCTTCCGGGATCGTCGCCCGCAACGACGTAATCCGTCTTCTTCGAAACCGAGCCCGATACCTTGCCTGCCGCCGCTTTGATCCGCCGCGCGGCTTCAGTCCGCTTCAGCGTCGGCAAAGTCCCGGTCAGCACGAAAGTCTTACCCGCGACGGCGTCCACCTCGCGCACCTCCGCCACCCGCGCGCTCAGATCCACCCCGACTTCGGCCAAGCCCTCGAAGACCTTTCTCACCGCGGGAGAATCGAGCTCGTGGAAAATGCTGTCCGCGGACTTGCGGGCAAGGCCCTCGATCGCCCCACGTTCGGTGGATTTCGCCGGCGCGACAGTCTCGATCGCCTCTTCATCGCCTGCCACGTATCGCGCCGCGAACGCGAGTAGTGCGTCGGCGCTCTTGAAATACGCGGCCAGCTCCTCCGCCATCGTCTCACCCACGTGCCGTATCGCCAGTCCGTTCAGCACGCGTGCGAGCCCCCGCTCTTTGGCCGCGTCCAGGCCTGCCTTCACGCGCTCGGCGCTCTTCGCTCCCATCCGATCGAGCCCCGCGAGCGCATCGACGTCGAGTCGAAACAAATCGTCGGGTGAGCACACGCCAAGCCTATCGACCAACTGGTCAACCAACACTTCGCCCATCCCGTCGATATCCATCGCCTGCCGGCTCGCGAAGTGCCGAAGCCGCTCTCGCATCTGTTCGGGACACGCGGGATTGGGACAATAAACGAAGATCTCTTCACTCACGACCCCCGTCCCGCACGCGGGGCAGCTGTGCGGTGGCACGAAGCGCCTCGCACCTCGCTTGCGCTTGGACTTATCGACCTCGACGACCTGAGGAATGATTTCTCCGGCCTTCTCGACCAGTACCGTGTCGCCGACGCGCACGTCCTTGCGCTCGAGCTCTACGAAGTTGTGCAACGATGCTCGGCTCACGGTGGTCCCCGACACGAACACCGGCTCCAGGATTGCAACCGGCGTCAGCTTTCCCGATTTACCGACGGAGACTTCGATGTCGAGGAGCACGGTCGGTTTGCGTTCGGGTGGGAATTTATACGCGATCCCCCAATGTGGGTGATGTCCCGTCTCGCCGAGTCGCCCATACAAGTCGAGGTCGTCGACCTTGATGACCATTCCGTCGATGTCGTAGTTCAGCGTCTCGCGCCGCGTCTGGTAGTCTTCACAATACCGAAGCGCATCCTCCTCGGAGTCGGTCTGGAAAACCTCGCTCAGGTACACGTCCGCCCCACACTCGCTCAACCACGTCAGCATCTCGCCTTGGGTTTGCGGGAGCTTCACGCCGTCTTCCCAAGCGACCTGGTAGAAGAAGGCACGAATCCCAGTCTGCTCGAGGCCGGTCGGGTCCTTGTGCTTCATCATGCCAGCACAGCCGTTGCGTGGATTGATCAGCCGCTTGTCGAGGGTGGCGTTGAATCGCGAAAACTCCGTGAGCGGCCAATAAAGCTCGCCGCGGATTTCGATCTCTCCCTTGCCGACCCGCTTGAGCTTCCTAGGCACCGTTCCGAGCTGCATCACCTGTTTGGTGATTAGGTCGCCTCTGCGTCCATCGCCCCGAGTCACCGCGCGGCGCAGCACACCGTCGGCGTATGAGAGGGAGACCGAGATCCCATCGACCTTCGGCTCGATGATCACGCGCAGCTCGTCGGTCTCGATCTCCTTTTTTCGTCGGCGGAACCAGGCTGACAACTGATCGGCAATCGGCATCGGCTCACCACTGCTATCGCGCCGGTTGGGCGACAGCTTTTCGAGCGAAAGCATCGGGACGCGATGCTCCACAGTTTCGAAGCCAGCGGTGTGGTCCTGCCCCGGCTGCGCGTCGAGTCGATCCGATGGATCGATGCCGAGGAGATCGGCGAGCTCCCCGTACCGATCGACGAGGTCGTCGAATGCAGCATCCGTGATCTCGGGGGCCCCGGCCCGATATGCCGCCTCGTGATAACGAATTTCCTCTGCGAGCTGCTCCAGCTCGACCTCAGCCCGCGCCCGACCGACCATTCCCAAACCTTGCCAGAATTCGCTCTTCTCAAAAGCGGACGAATCCCTCGCCGAATAGCACGAATTCTCGTCTTTTTGGGTGATGTTGTGACAATGCCCCGCCGCTAAGGCAGCTTGTGGAGTGAGGGATGAACGAGGAAGGGCAACGTCCCGGCGGCCGCGGGAAAGAATCGAAGGCTTGGTACGATCGCGAGCGCGACGAGCAAACGCGTCTTCGTTCGCTCGGTGCTCTGTCTCACATGCTGCCAGTCCTGGCGTTTATCTACGCCGCTGGGGCGGTGCTTTTCCTGGTCTCGCCTCCGTTCGTGCCCAACGGACCCCACGTGCTCATCTGCACCGCGGCCTCCGCGATCGGGATTCTGGTATGGGCCGGGATACGAGTGGACGACCCCCGTTTCGATACGCCGATCTCGATGGCAACCATCTCGATCGCAGCAGGCATGGGGCTCACGATGTATGCGGTCAGCGGGGCGATCAGCAACACCACCACCTTGGCGATCGCGGTCGTGGCCGCCGGTGCTCTGCTCTATCGATTCACGATGTTTGCCGTCATGCTATCGGTCGTGTTGATCGGTTGGTTGCAGCTCGCCTATGGCGAAAATCGCGCTGCCTTCAGCCTGGGCCTCTTCCATCTGTGTGCGGCCGCGGTGGTCGGAGCACTCGTTCTTTGGTCGCGGCGAGAACTCATGTTCGGGCTCCACGATCAAGCCAAGAAGGCCGATGAAATGCGTCTTCTCGCGACCGAACAAGCGCGAACTTTGGCACGCGCACGAGACGCTGCGCTCGCATCGGCCCAGGCGAAGGGGCAATTCCTAGCGAACGTGAGCCACGAGGTGCGTACGCCGCTCAACGGCATCTTGGGACTTCTGCAATTGGTAGACCCGTCATCGCTTCCGAGTCCGGAGGACGACTACCTTCGCGAGGTCCACAAAGCAAGTCGCACCCTCCTGTCGATCGTCAATGACTTGCTGGACCTATCGAAAATCGAGGCCGGGGAAATGCGTCTCGAATCGGTTCCATTCGACGTTACCTCGATGATCGAAGAGGTAGCGACGAACTACGCGTCGGCGGCCCATGCCAAGGGCATCGAGCTCATCACTCAAATCGCCCCGGACGTGCCCTCCGAGGTGTGCGGCGACTCTCTCCGCCTCCGGCAAGTCATCTCCAACCTGCTCAACAACGCTCTGAAGTTTACGAAGGAGGGCGAAGTCATCGTCGGGGTTCGCGTGCTCGATCAGGGCCCCTGGCACGTCGATCTAGAGCTCCGCGTGTCGGACACCGGCGTCGGCGTCGCCGAGGAGCGAGCGGACAGCATCTTCCGACCATTCGCTCAGGCCGATGCCTCCACGACTCGCGAATACGGAGGTACCGGTCTCGGGCTCCCAATCTGCCGGCAGCTCGTCGAGCTGATGGGCGGCAAGCTTCAAATGCAGAGCACGGTCGGAGTGGGGAGCACTTTCTTCTTCGAGACGCGTTTCGAGCTCGAAGAGCGACTGAGCGAGGAGCTCAAAGCGGTGACCGAGGCGCTTGCCGGCATGAAGGTCTTGGTGCTCGAAGGCAACAATCGCGCACGCGAGACGCTTTGTGCACAACTGGAGGCGTGGGACATGGAGGCATGGGCCACCACGACATTCGATGGTGCCCTCGGGACCTTGCGCAAGTCTCCGAGTCCGAATGTGGCGCTCATCAATCTGCGGAGCCTAGGAAAGGACTGGAGAAGTCGTGTGCTCGACCTCAATACGGCTGCCGCGAAGCACGGGGGCTCCGTCGTCGCAATCTGCTCGCATCGGCACGAAATCAGCGAGTTGGTCGAAGCCGGAATTCTCGTGCACTTGGAAAAGCCACTGCGACGAGCCAAGATCGTCGCGGCTCTCCTCGAGACACTCAACCGCGTAGGCTTCGCTAGGCATCTTCTCGACGAGGTCGACCGGCCGTCGTTGCCCGCCCCTCCGCCGAGGGAGCTCCGTTCGAACGGCATGAAGATCCTCGTCGCCGAAGACAACGAGATCAATCGAATGGTCGTTCGAGCACACCTGAAGAACCTCGGGTACGAAGTCGACACTGTGAACGATGGAGTCGCCGCGCTCGAGGCTCTTCAGGGACCGCATCGCTACGCGGCCGTCATCATGGATGGACAGATGCCCAACATGGACGGCTATGAAGCCACGCGGGTACAAAGAGCCAGAGAGAGCGAGTCGGGTCAGACCCGCGTTCCAATCATTGCGCTCACCGCACACGCGATGATCGGAGATCGCCGGACCGCATTTGCCGCGGGAATGGACGACTACCTCTCCAAGCCATTCACGCAGCAACAGTTACAGAGGGCGCTCTTGCGCTGGGCGGCCCGGCCGTCGGCAAGCATCTCGGAGTTCCCGCCCAACGCGCTCGACACGACGATCACCGCTCAGCTGATGGAGTTGGAGGAGGAAGAGCCAGGCTTCCTCTGCGATGTCATCGACAGCTTCTTCCGCACTTCCGATGAGAGCATCGCTCTCATGAAGACGGCGATCGAGAACGGTGACCTCAAGACCCTGCGCGCGGCAGCCCACATGGTTCGCGGTAGCAGTCAGCAGTTGGGCGCCCGTAGGGTTGGAGCAACTTGCCTCAAGATCGAAAAGATCGATGGCTTGGAAGAGGCCAGTGTGATCATGGGCGCGTTGGAGCATGACCTCGAAGGCGCGCGCGAAGCCCTCACCGGCCTCGCCGACCGTGCGCTCGACGCGGCATCGTAGCGAAGGTCAGTTGCGTTGCATACCGGCGAGCCGTGAAGCGTCGGCAATCCAGCTCTCTCGAATCGTCTGCTCCGGCACGCCCCTGGCATGCTCGAGGAGCCATTCGACATCCGACGTTTCGAAACGTGCAATCTGATGAAAGTGGTAGATTCCCAGGCGATTCAGCGTGCGCTCGAGGCTCGGGTCGACGCCTTCGAGCCGCTGAAGATCATCTCGGGGCCCAAACGGCTGCACCATGACCCAGGCCGGCGGGCGTGATTCGCTGCTCGTCCGCACCTCGAGCTCGGCGTCGCGAATGCGTGCCTTCAGATGATCGATGTCGTTCAACATGCGCTCGTGAATCCCGTGAAGCACCTCGAGCTCGGCCCGCAGTCGCTCGCCTCTCGTTTCCGCTTGCCGTAGAGAAGTCTGCGCATCGTCACGCTCCTGAACGGCAATGCGAAGCTCCCGCCTCAAGTCCTCAGCCGATTCGCGGGACGTTGGCTTCGCGCCAGCGTCGATTGCCGACAGAATCACGTCCGCCTCTCGCATCTTCTGGTTGCGAGCGTCTAGCGTTGCAGTGAGCTGCCTCTTTGCGCGCTGAAGCGCTTCGATCTTCTCCCGGGAGGTGTCGAGCTCCTTGTGAAGCGACTGGATGCGGCCGTTTTGGACGATCATGTCGGCGCGCGCTTCTTCGAGCTCGTATTCGAGGGACTTGGCCCGCACGGGCGCGACCAAACGCCCCCAAAAAACCTGGCCGAGCCACAGCAACGCGGCACCCATGGCGGCCGCAATGAGCAAAGAACCGATCATCTGGAGCACCAGATACGTCACGTGTCACCTCCCCCAAGGTCTTGATCATCGGCAACGAACATGCTTGCGTGCACGACACGCACTCCGCGAACCGTGCTCACCATTCGTTCGGCACGCCGCGCCTCCGACACGGAAGAGACCTGGCCGCGTAGCTCCACGTCTCGGCCATCCACGACTGGAACGACACCGGAGAACCCCGTGCGCTCGAGCACGGCCGTGACCCGCGTCGCCACGTCCCATTCGATTTGATGACGCGTGGGGCCGAGCAAGCAAACCCATACGACGTAGCCGATGAAGCCGGTCGAAACGGTGCCAAAGACTGCCTTCTTCCACATGGCGCGGGTTGCCTACGAACCGTATTGAACTCGATTTGCAGGAAAAAGGCTACGTTTCGACACAGCATCGCTACACGGGCCGGCGAGGCATCCCACAAAACCCCCAAGTCCCTCGCCCGATCGGGTGCTCCCGGAGCGGATCAGACCGTCAGGTCCTGCTTCTCGACCACACGAAAGAGACGCTCCTGACGATCGTCGGCCCAAGTGTAGAGCGCAACCGACTCCACTTTGAACGTGACCCCTCGCAGATCGATCGCGCGCGCCCACCGAACCGCCTCCCGGCGTTCGGCCGCCTTAGCCCGGCGCTGGATGCGCGCCAGGGTCATGTGCGGAAGCGGCGGCCGGGTGTCCTCGGGCGCGCCGGCCGCGATGAGAAGGGGCGCCCGGGCCTCGGCGATCATTTGGCTGAGAGGCTCTCGACCGACATCGACCATCGCGCAAAGCGCCGAAGCATTCCTAGGATGGCCGAGCGCCTCGACATGACTAAACGACCCGCTCACCCTGCGAAACGAAGGGAACCCGCCGATCCGGTCCCAGGCTTTGTGCGCGTCCAGTTCTTGCACCGCGCCGAGGAAACCCAAGGTGACGTGCCGATCCGGGCCCGCGAAGACCCGCACACGAGGCGGCGGCTCGGGTCGCAGGCGCAAGCCATCCACTTGCATCGGGAACGCAATAAACCAATTAGGGCCCACCCAGCGAGTCTAGGCCCAACCCGGACTGACTGCGAGAACCCATGCCGATCACCGAAGCGTTCAGCGAGTCTCTCCAAACCCACCCGCTCTACACCTGGGCCGTGCTGGGCGTCATCGTACTCGGCATCGTCAGCTTCTTCCTCCTGATGTTCATCTCTGCGCCCTACGGACGGCACCTGCGCCCGGGTTGGGGCCCCACCCTCAATGCCACCGCGCTCTGGGTCATCATGGAGGCGCCCTCTCCGATCGCTTTCGCCGTCGTGTACTTCTCCTCCGACAATGCGTTCGACCCCGTCCCCCTGTGCCTGCTCGGGCTGTTCATGGTCCACTACGTGTACCGTGCGTTCATCTACCCGTTCCGAATGCGCGGCGGACACAAGCAGAAGCCCATCCTCACCGGTCTGCTCGCATTCGGGTTCAACGCGGCCAACGGCTCAACCAACGCGTTCGCCATCACCGAGCTCTCGCCACATCTGCTCAGCACCGATTGGTTCACCGACCCTCGATTCGTCGTCGGAGTTATCGTTTTCGCCGCGGGTTACACCATCAACCAGCAATCGGACGCGATCCTTCGCGGGCTCCGAAAACCCGGCGAAAGTGGCTACAAGATCCCCCACGGTGGTTTTTACCGCTGGATCTCGAGCCCCAACTACTTCGGCGAAATCGTCGAATGGATCGGATTCGCGTGCGCCGCGTGGACGGTGCCTGCCTGGGTCTTCGCGTGGTTCACTGCCACAAATCTGGTTCCGCGCGCGTTTTCCAACCACCGCTGGTACCGGGAGCACTTCAGCGAGTACCCGAAAACCCGCCGTGCAATCATCCCATTCGTGCTTTAGTCCGTAGACTTGCATCTACGCCCCGATTGACGCGACAATGTGCGACCAGGGGCGCGCGTCGTCGGGGAGGGATGCACGGTGGCCGAGAAGAAGTCGAGATCGCGTAAAGAACCGTCCGATCTGTTCAAGGTCGAGAACGCTACACCGTCGATTGCGCCGGTCGACAGGATCGTGCTGCCGCCCGAAGAAGCGCTCAAGCGACGAATCCGGCGCTTCATCGCCGCGATCATCGCGGCCGTGATCTTCTTCTTCATCGTTCACATGATCCTCGGGTGGATCCATGCGGCACGTTTGGCGTCCGCACTCGACGAAGTGATCAACGACCGAAGCCCCCGCACCATCGAGAACGCGCTCGTGCTTCTTCGGGAGGATCCCAACGACTCGATTCGGGCGCGTCTGTTCGCGACGGCCGCACTCGGAGGGGACCACGACAAGCTCGTCGAGGCCGAAGCCCTTCTTGCAAAGTCGCCCGTCCAAAACGACCCGGACCAACGAATCGCTAGAATCTACGTATTCCTCGCCAACGGCGACCCCCGTGCTGCGCACGCAGAAACGGAGCGGTCTGCGAAGTATGAGGATCAAGCGGACGCGTTCCTATACGGCCGAGCCCTGACCGCGGCGGCACGCGGACAATGGGCGCAAGCCCTCGCCGATGCACAAGCGGTAGTCACATCCAGGCCCGGAGCGCCCGATCCGACCGCCCTGCTCGCTTGGATCACCGCACAGACCGATGGCCCGGAAGCTGCCCTTGCGGTGCTCGACAGTGTCGACACCGAGACCGCCGCGACGAGGATAACCCGTGCACGAATCGTCGGCCTGCTCCAAGGCAACGCCAGCGAAGCGCTCGCGCTCGCCGAGTTGGTGCGCGACGATGACAACGCTTCGGTAGTGCAGAAGGCGTGGGCCGAATTGATCACCGGAGTGCTCTCGTACCGCAGCGGTGCGATCGGCGCTGCCTACGAACACGCGCGGGCTGCGGCCGAGCCTGAGCTGCTAGTCGACGAGCCCTTGCTGGTAGAAACCGCGCAGCTCTTCCTCGCGCTCGGGCGAACGGCAGACGCCAAACGATTGCTGCAGCGACTGTCGAGCGGACCGTCGGCCGACTTGTTTACCCGCGCACACGTGATCGCGTGGTGGTATGCGCAAACCGGCGACTCCTCAGCGGGGCTCGCCACCCTGGGCGGAGCCGGGTTCGGGCCTGAACGTGAGGCAAAACCCGCATTTCGAGCCCTGGTCCTCGCGGAATTGCTCAAGGATTCCAAGCGAGCGGCGGACCGTGACCGGGCGATCTCGCTCTACAAAGAGGCAGCGGGCGACGCGCACTGGGGCGTCCCTGCTTCCAATGCCCTTGCCCGCACGCTTCTCGAAGCGGGTAAGACGGAAGAAGCGATTGCAGTGCTTCAAGCAGGTCTGAGCGCCGCTCCGAATCATCTCACCCTGGTCGACACGGCGGCCCAGGCATACATCGACGCAAACCGCCTCGCGGAAGCGGAAAAACTGACGACCGCAGCGCTCGCTGCGTTCGACGGCGAAGGTTGGGCGCACGGAAGTCACGCGCGCGTCCTGCTGGCAAAGGGCGAACCGGCCAAGGCCGTGGCTGAGCTGGACCGCGCGGTCGAGCTCAGCCCCGAGGACGCGAGCTTGTTCGCGCTTCGAGGAGATGCCACCCGCGAAGTCGATTCGCGCGACGAGGCCAAGGCCAGTTACGAGAAAGCGCTGCAACTCGATCCGGAGCAAGCGCGTGCCCTCTCGGGCTTCGTCGCTTTGCTGATCAACATGGGTGAGTTCGACCGAGCTGCCGAGGTCATCGCTCAAATGGATAGCGCGAAGGTGCGAGACCTGCGCGCAGACGAGCAGCGCGTGCGCTACCTGGTCCGTACGGGGGCCGGGCAAAGCGGCGTCACCACGATGCGAAGCGCGGTCGGCAGGCACAGCAGCAATGCCGCGCTTCGGCTCGCAGGAGCACGAGTCTACCTTCAGGCCGAAGACTACACACGAGCTGGCGCGTATTTTCAGTACGCCAAACGGCATGGAGCAGACGCTCGGCTCGCCGACACGGGGCTTGCTCTCACGCAACTCTATGGCCGGAGAAAACTCGGAGCCGAGAAATCGCTGCAGCGCGCTATGGAAGCGGTGGATGCAGAGGGCAAGCCTCTCGGAGCAGAACCGCAGGCCCAGGTCTGGGAGCTGATCGTCAAGGCGCGCCTCGCACTGGCAGATGACAAACGCGGTCTGGCGGTACGCTACCAGCAGCAGGCAGCCAAGCTCATGCCGGAAGACGCCGACGTAGACCTGCTGCTCGCGGACATCGAAGAAACCCGCGAACGTTCACCGGAGGAGCCGCTACGGAAGGCAGCCACGGCGCCTATCCCCATGCCGGTCGCCGCTGGACGCCTCGCGGTCCTACTCGGACCCACCGAGGAAGGCTGCGCGATGGCGGCTCGCTACTTGAAAGCAAATCGCATCGGCAAGCTCGCCAATCGCGTCCGCGACGTGAGCCGTCAATGCAAGTAATCGCGCGAAGCCTCAATCCGAGTCGGCTAGCAGGCCCGAGACCCGTTCGACCGCATCGATGTACTCGCTGACCATCTCTTCGATGACCTGACGCGCGGGCTTGCGCGTATTCATCTGGCCCACGACCTGACCAACCGGCGTTCCCAGAAGCGCATCGGAGCCCTCCACGCCGCTCTGGGCAAAGCGCGTGATGCGTTGCGTGGCCTCGGCGGTCGCCATGAATTGCAGCGGCATCGGCAAGTAACCCGGACAGTCCGGATCCTCGTCCCATGCGCGCGTATACGCCGTCTTGAGCTGACGAGCGGGCTTGCCGCTGATGCAGCGCGAGCGAACGGTTTCGGTGGAGTCGGCCACGAGCAGCTTGTCGACGAGCGATGGAATCGAATCGGATTCCTCCGTCGCGAGCCAGATCGAGCCCGTCCAAACGCCGGCTGCGCCCATCGTCATGGCAGCCGCCATCTGACGTCCGGAGCCGATCCCGCCCGCGGCCAAGACCGGCGTCGGCGCCACCGCGTCGACGACCTGCGGCAAGAGCACCATCGTTCCGATTTCACCGGTATGGCCGCCCGCCTCGAAACCCGAGGCGATGACGATGTCGACACCGGCGGCCTTCTGCTTGAGGGCCTGCTTCACGGTGCCGCAAAGGGCCGCGACCATCACCCCCTTGTCGTGCGCCTGACTGATGATGTCTTCGGGGGGCGGTCCAAGGGCGTTCGCGATCAGCGCGATCGGATGCCTCATCGCGACCTCGAAGTGAGCGCGGCCGCCCGTTGCCGACCAACCGAGCAGGCTTTCGATTTGCTGCACGTCATCGGGGAGCGGAGGCACGCCATGGCGCGCAAGCAAGTCGTTAATCCACTTGCGGTGCGCGGGCGTGATCATCTGATCGAGCTGCTCCTTGGTGATGTCGCCCTGATCCTTGCCGATGTACTTCGCAGGGATGACGGTATCGACGCCGTACGGCTTCCCGTCGACGTGCTCGTCGATCCACTTCAGCTCGAGCTCGAGCTGCTCCGGACTGTATGCGACCGCGCCCAAGACGCCGAGCCCACCGGCCCGGCTCACGGCGGCCACGACATCGCGGCAGTGGCTAAAAGCAAAGATGGGAAACTCGATCCCCAAGCGCCGGCAAATCTCAGTCTTCATGCAAACTCCCAGAGTAGAACGTGTTCTACTTTGCGCGAAGACCAACCGAGGGTCAACGAAAAAGAGCTTCGCGCCCCGCTTGCGCCTGAGGGGGCGCTCGTTGCCGCCTAGTTGGTGAGGCTCGGGTCGACCAGGTCGACCCAAGCGTCGGTGCCGTCCACCATCGCGGTGATCCAGTCGAGCACCGTCACGTCGCCGACCGCCGTTTCGAGGGACCCGATCTCGACGCCCTGCACGCCCCCGCCGTCCGAGGTGTCGCGAAGCAAGGTGGTGTGTGCGCTGCCCACGGGGATGAAGCGCTTGTAGCGGTCCGGGAACAGGCCCGCCGTCCGTCCGGTCTCGCTCAATAGCGATGAAGTGAAGTCCGCCGGATTGATCATCAGGAAGTAACTCGAAATGACCGCGTCAGCGCTGAAGCTCAGAGCGCTCATCGTGAAGTTGTCGTCCGCCGAGAGCTCCCACTCGATGAAGCGGGTGATGTGACCATTGCTGCTGCAGTCCGTGCACGAAGCCGGAATGAGCTCGGTCGCGTTCCATCCCCCGAGCAGCGTCTGGTTGATGAACTCGGGGTCGCCCGCCTTCGCGATGCCCACGCCGGAATCGTCGAAGAGTAAGATCTCGGTATCGGGATAGTGGTAGCGCGCGAGGGGCAACGCCGTGATCGTTCCGAACGCGCCGCCGCTCACGCCCGCCAGGAGGATGCGGCTCGGGTTCGGAAACTCCGCCGCCGCGATGTCGAGCGCCGCGCTGAGATTCTGCAGCCCCCGCTGATACCCCATGCTCTGACCGGCTCCGCCGTTGCCGATGAGGCTATTTGGAAGGACCCTGTCCACATCGCCGGCGAAAAGCGAACCATCACAATAAGGCAAGTAGACGACGTCCCAATCTGCGACTGGATTTCCCGCAAGATCCGGGTTGAGGATTCCGCGTGGCGGCAAGGAGTCCGCTTCTTCGAACGCCGCGCAGAAGTCCGCCCAACAAGCGCCCCCGCCCTGCAGGAAGATCACCAGCTCATCGGAGCTCCCCTCCCGTGTGTCGACGGTGTACCCGCCGCCTCGCAGACAAAGCGGACCGCGCGGCTCTGCGCTCAAGTCACTCGGCACCGCGAACTCGAAGGTCTTGACGCCCGCCACGACCTGCGGATCGTTGCTCGGGGCGAAGGCGCCGACGTACTTGGTCAGGCCCTGGTCGTAGAGCTCGGCGAACCCATTCGCACCGTCCGATCCACCGGTCCCGCTGGTATCATCCCCACAACCCGTCACTCCAAGCAAAGCGCCCAAAATCCAAACTAAGACAGTCATTCGCATCGAAATTCTCCCTGATTACCAAATCGGTCAGTCCGGCGGCGGCTATTGGTAGCCTGGGGTGCGCGCAGGGTCAATACCGGGCGCGGGCAACGAGCCATCGACCTCGAACGTTTCGCGCGAAAAGCTCGTCCGCAACCGCATCACCGCTGGCCCGGGCTTGAGCTCGACCCGCGCTCGGCTCGCCGTACAGATCCATTGCTCGGCGTGGACCGGTTTTTTCGTGCTGAACACGGGTTCGAAGAGACCGAGGTTCGGTCCGCGCTCGGGGTCGCGCGCCGACGTGAATCGAAACGCGGCGATCCCCGCCCCGCGCATCGCGGCTCCGAGAGGCTGCGAATCCTGGTAGCTGACCGGCGAAGAGATCCGCTCGACGTATGCGTCGAACGGCGCCCGGGTGAGGTCGGCTCCCTTCTTCGTCGAGATCCGAACCTGAAAGACCGTCAGCGGACGCGTCAGGAGCGCGATGTCAGCTTCGGTGCCTTCGAGAAAAAGGAGCACGTAGTACGCCTTCTCCGCCAACACCGTCGCTTGCCGCTCGGCGCAATAGAAGATGCCGCGCTCCGCACGCGTGCCGAACCGCGACCCGTAGCGCAGCGGCGGATGACGGAATGGGGTCGCCAGAAGATAGTGTAGCCCGATGAAACGGCGGCCCGAAGGCCAGGGCGGCTTGGCCCCATCGATCAGCGATTCGAGCACTTGCTGCTCGTCGTCGGAATCGACCAGCTTGCGCGTCGAAGTCACATGCTGCGATTCGACCGCCCGCCACGCCGCGCCCGCAAGCCGTTGCGGCTCAAATCGTTCCGCGCATCGCGTCCAAATACTCGGCGACATCGACCAACCCCTCGATCTTCTTCATGCGCCGAAGCGGAACGCCACCCAGGTGGTGGTTCTCCGCATGGATCCAGGCCTTGGCGTGCGCTTCGTTGCCACCCACCAGCGCATCGAGGCTCCGGAACACGCGCAGGAACAAGAGCGCCAGCTCACCCTCCTTCGTGCCGAGCGGAATCGGCCCCCGCTTGCGATTGCGAATTCTTGAAAGGGTCGACTCGCTGGTTCCGATGACCTCGGCGAGCTCGGCCGACGACAAGCCGAGCCCCTCCGCGGCACGAAGCAGCGCCTTGCTCACCACGCTCGCTTCATCGGGGATGCTGGTCGCTGCGACAGACATTGCCGTTCCTTTCAATTGCAATAATATAGCTCAATTATTGCTAGCGCAAACATGGAAACGCCCAGGCTATCCAAAAATCAAATAATCGCAATAAGTTACCGGCCGAGACGATTTCTTCCTATGCCCTTGAAAACGCTCCGGACGATCACAGAAGCTCCTGCCGTCCAAGTCACCGTTACAGGAGGAAAATCAGGATGCGTGCTGCGCGTAGATGGGTTGGATCGGTTGGCGTCACAGTGTGCGTGCTGGGGGCTGCGATTGGCCTGTCCGTTTCATGCACCTCCCCGCCCAAGCTCGACGGTGATGCGCTGATCCTCCGCGGGCAACACCTCGTGGCGACCTCGGGTTGCGACGACTGTCATTCGCCGAAGGTCTTCACCGAAATGGGTCCTCGGGTCGACCCCGCACGGCGCCTCGCGGGACACTTGGCTGGGTCGATCCTTCCCTCGGTGCCGCCCGATGTGCTGGGCCCGGAGCGATGGGGCGCGATCACCACGAACGACATGACCGCCTGGGCCGGCCCTTGGGGCATCAGCTTCGCCACCAATCTGACCCCCCATCCGGACGGCCTAGGCCTTTGGACCGAAGATCAGTTCATCAAGACGCTGCGCACCGGATTACACCTTGGTTTCGGACGCGCAGTCTTGCCTCCGATGCCGTGGCCCGCCTATTCGCAGATGAGCGATGAGGATCTGCGCGCGATGTTCGCCTTCTTGAAGACACTGCCACCGATCGCCAATATCGTGCCGCAGCCCATTCCGCCGCAGCCGGCGCGAACCGACGCGCCCGCGCACTAGACAACAGCTGCCCCTACGGCGTACACCGCTCCATCATGCGTAGAACTTCGATGATTTGCAGTGGCGTTGCGGCGCTCGCGGTGCTGTTGGCTTCGTGCGGGAGCAATGGCAGCAGCGGCGCGGGTGGCACGGGAGGCGCCGGAGGCACGGGAGGCGCCGGAGGCACGGCCGGCACCGGTGGTAGTGGCGGTGCCGCGCTGCCCGACTTCACGGTGCCTGGACCTGCGGCCGTCGGCGTGCTGACCACGAGCCTGACGGATAGCGCGCGCGCGCGCACTCTTCCCATCGAGGTTTGGTACCCAGCTGTTTCCGCCGGCACGGCCTCGGCGGTCCTCGACTTCGAAACCAACCCCGATCGGCGATCCGCGCTTTCGACCTTGTTGGATGCTGCGCCCGCGGCGTGCGTCGCAAAGACGACCACAGCCACCCGAGACGCCGCGGCCGTCGCCGGTACCTATCCAATCATCCTCTACTCGCACTGCTACACCTGCACGCGCTGGTCGGCGTATGCGGTGATGGAACGCTTGGCCTCGCACGGCTTCGTCGTCGTCGCCCCGGATCACGAGGGTGACACGCTCTTCGATCTACTTGCACAAGCGCCGTCCCCGCTCGACAACGCCCTCGTCGACGTCCGCGAAGCCGACATCCGCTTCGTTCTGGACCAGGTCCTCGCCGGCGAAGCGCTGCCGGCAGGAGTCACGGCGAACGCATCGGAGATCGGAATGCTGGGCCACAGCATCGGCTCCATCACCGCAGGAAGAGTCGCACAAAACGATGCGCGCATTGGAGCGGTGGCCGGCCTCGCGGCGCCCATGGAGAACATCCTTTACGGCCAGGTCTCGATGGCCTCGATCACCGTGCCCCTGGGTCTGCTGCTCGCCACCGAGGACAACAGCGTCGGCGTGCCTGGCAACCTCTTCATTCGCGAGAACTTTTCGAAGGCCAACACGCCGGCCTACAAGATCGAAATCCTCGACGCAGGCCACTGGTCGGTCACCAACATCGCCGGCCTCATCGACGGGTTTGCGCCGGGCTGCGGTGATGGCATCCGTCAAACCAATGGCCAGCCGTTCACCTACGTGTCGGTCGCTTCGGCGAACGGCTACGCAGGAACCTTCGTCACCGCGTTCTTCGCCGGCGAGCTGCTAAACCAAGCGGCTGGCTTGGACTTGCTGCGCAGCGACCCATGGCCGGTCGCCGCTCCGATCGAGGTCCGCGAGTAGGCTCACCTTCTTAGCAAGCACCGCTTCCGCCACATCAAGAACCGAAAGAGATGTATCTCATAGCGTCACCGGCCTCGTGATCCCGGATGCCGGCACGTCATCGAGCACGACGGGAGGTTGCAGATTGACGGAGCATGTCTTGGGGGCACCAATCTCGGGAAGGCACTCCCCCACTGTCCCGTATTGCACATCGACGATGCTGTCCGCGACGATCAGGTAGGCTCCCGTAGGCGTGATTTCGAGTCGTCGAATGTCGGCTCCGAGCAGGTCCGAGAAGCTATCCACGAGAGTCTGCAACCCTTCGCCGATCGAAATCTCCACCATCGGCATGAGTATTTCGGGAAGCGCTTCTTGGAGCTGCGGGATGAACTGATTGTTGCAAGCTGGACGCGCCGAATAGGGCTCGAACTGCACGTCGAATGGACGATGGGTCGATCTGGAAACCGGCATCCCCATACCTCAGTGAAGGCACGCCGCAATACCGGACCTTCAGGCTATGGGTCGGGCAATCACCGATTCCGAACCACTGCAAGAAGAGGGACGCGAATGCTTGGTCGAGTCGATACCATGCGTCCGGTTTTCCGTTGATCTTGTTGTTCGCGCGCATGTATTGCACCAGGCACATCTGGCGCTCGCCGCTCTGCACCCTGAAATGAAACTCTGGCGATTTGTCCGTGCGGGGGCTGATGTTGGTGAGCGCGTTCCACCATCGCTTCACGTCTTGCGAATACCGCGACATGGGCTCGGTGTTGTCTCGCATGGCGTCCACCAGTAACTCGCCCAAACCGAGACCAACGCTCCCATCCTCATTGTAGAGCAGCTCACCGTTGGCGTCTTTGCCGGTGTTGAGTCCGATCAGCACTGTCATTGCTCCAGCCGCATGCCGGTCTTCCCACTTCCACGGAATGAACACGCTCGTCGTACCGATGTCCACGTTGTAAATGTCAGCGCCCATCGGGTCGAGGCCGTCCGAAAACGATCCCCACGGCCATTCACGCCAGCTTCCCGATACATCTCCGGGGTTCGGCGGCTCCCATGGGTTGCCCGTGCTCGTCTCGAACGTATGACTCCCGGCAAAGAGCCGGCTGGAAAGGTCGGCATGCCATTTCGCGTAGTCTCCTGCTCTGACGAACGTGCTGCGCGCCCGAAGCAGCTCCTCTTCTTCGTAAGGCGCATTCAAACCTCGCTTCACTTCGATCGTGCGGGGTCTGCAATGCTTGCGTCCCACTTTCTGAACGTAGTTTGCGGTGCAGACGTAGATTCGGCTTTGGACGTTGCCGGTCGCTAGCTCGCCTCGTTCGTCGCCCGCCTGAAGCACAGCCACGCAGCCTTCCGAACCGTTGGCGGGATCGCAGTGCCACACTGCGGGCGGCAGTGTCTGATCGTAAGTGAACGCTCCGGCTGGCTCGCTGAAAATCGTCGTCCAACCAGCCTGCGGCTCGAGCGCCTTGATCCAACCCACGCCCTCGAGACCCGCAGTCCGAATACGCACCGGCGACAGCACGTTCGGCACGATCAAGTAACCCTCGGCAGGCTCGAGCAGATCGCGACATCCGCTCACGCTCACCAGAACGAGCGCGGCGAACAGCGTTACAGATAATTTCGCCATCTGCTTCTCACCGCGTCACTGATGCCCCTTCCCGTATCCGCATCGCTCACACCGAGTCGCCCGCCATCGAGCTTACACCGTATGAGGGGCCGGCCGCGCCCTTCATCTCAATTCCTCACAACCCATAGAGCATCGTGGATGACACCGGTATCCTGCCCCGGGTGAGCGGCACACTCTTCATTTCCTGGTTTCGGTGGGGAGCAAACTGGTTGTGCAGTGATACTTCTGGTACGCCTTCTTCTCCTTGGCGCGGTGCAAGTAGATGCTCGACGCGATGATGCCGCCCACCGAAAGCCCTAGGAGGGCAAGCCCGGAGCCAAACATGGCTTTTTGCCCCGTGCTACGCGCTGAATCGCCAAAGGATAGGCCTCCAAGAAGGGCTAGTACATCACCGCCGACAAGGGTCGCAGTGGACACGATGACTCCCGCGGTAGGCCCGGCGGTGCGAACAGGTGCCTCACAGTCCTGCTGCTGCATGTTCTCATAGGAGAGAGCCGCCGCGCGCGGCGTGACGTCTTGGGCGCTCGCCATTGACGCCAGCGAAATCACCAAGGCGATCACGAGTCCTTCTTTCATAGCTTCTCCTATTGCGCGGGTGTGCCCGTTTCCAAAGATCCTACCAAAGATCCTACCGACGTTGGCCAAAACGCCACGAACCGCGGTGCCGATGCGGCCACGGAGCTGTTCAAAGATTTCACCGGCACCGAGATGTGCGACGGCTATAGCAAGTATCAAGCGCTGCAAAAGCGTCGGGCCGACTTCCAGCTCACGCACTGCTGGGGCCACGCGCGAAGGAAATTTGTCGAGATCGAAGACAGCATCCCCAAGCAACGCGGGGAGGTGCTGGGACTCATCGCGCAGCTCTATCCCATCGAACGTGAACTCAAAGACAGGCCTCCGGACGTGCGCCTTGCGATTCGGCAACAGCGCGCTGAACCCGTCGTGCAAGAGATTCATCGGTGGGCCCTGCGGCAGCGAGCGCTCCCTCAAAGCCCGCTCGGCAAACACTGGAGTGGGCTGCGCGTTTTTCTCGCCGATCCTCGACCGAGCCTGACCGTGGTCATCCCGCCACTACTTGTCTGCGGCGCATTGAAACATGGTCTCGTACGGGTTGCCGCAAGCGGGGTCTTTACAGTCCGGGTACTCGTCCACGTGCTCTGCTTGGCAGATGACTCCGGCCAAGTATTCGTCGGCACAGTCGGCTTTCCCATCCGTGTAGTAGCCGAAGGTTTCCCACTGCCCGAAACAGGTGTCCGCACAACCGTCCGCTCCGCCGCACGTATCGCAGAACGCAGCGCACACCTCGTGCGCCATGTCTGCGGCGGGGTTCGAGGGATCGTTATTGCAGCCCACGAGGGCCACGAACACGAACAGGGTTATTCGTTTCATAGGGCTTCACCGCCTTGCTTGAATTGCGCGTGCCTCGTGTCGATGGCTCGATCGAGGCCGCACAGGTTCAGACTTTTCAGGTACGCGTACAGGTCCGGGTTTTCGTAGACGCTATCGAGGAACACGAAGTGGACTTGGTTCGGTAGCACCACGACTGTCTTGGAACACGGTGGCCGTGCACATGCGCGCGATCCGGGAGCGATTTTTGGCCGTGGACCCGGACTTCGACGCGATTCGGACCGAGCGGGGGGCATGGATATCGCTGGGCACTGTGAGACTGGTCACGCCCAATTACGAGCAAAATGCGGTACCCTCGCCGACCGCCCAAGAAACCACACAACCTCCTGCCGGAGACGTCGATACCCAATTCATCGATATGTCACGATTCCTGCAACCAGATTCGAGCCGCGTTCGGCTCGCCCTCTTCCCTCGCTCTACGGCTCTCCTGTTCTCCCTGTGCGAGCTCGCGGTCACTGGCTGCGGGGCTGTGACCTGCCCGGCGCCGCTCAGCGATGTCGGCGGGGTCTGCAAAGAGGTCGCGCCGGTACCGGTTGGCGATGCGGATGCCGGTGTGGGTGCAGCATTGGAACGCTGCGACGGCGTCGACAACGACGGCGACACCTTGATCGACGAGGCTTGGCCAGAGCTCGGCGAAGCGTGTGGCGAGTCGGTCGGCGTCGGCGAGTGCGTCGCCGGTAAGTACGCATGCGCCGCAGATGGGAGCCGTGTGGTCTGCGAGGGCGCGGTTGGTCCAAGCGAAGAGGTTTGCGACGCCAAAGACAACGATTGCGACGGGTTCGTCGACGAAGGGGTCCTGTCGGTCAAAAGCGAGGTCTTCGACGATCACACCACCGTCACCGCGGTGGAGGGCGGTTTCGCGGTCGCGCGAATCGTTGCAGGCCGGTTGTGGGTCGAGACGTACGACCTCGCCGGCAAGCGCACGGGTCATCACGACGACATCGAGAGTCCCACACTCAACACGGCGTTCATCGAGTCGGACAGCGCCGCTCAGCGCGTGCTGGTCGCGATGGGGAAGTATTCGTTTCACGTCGTCGACGTCGATGTCGACGCGGACTTGGTTCCGGTCATCTCGGGGGCACAAGAGCTTCACAGCGCCTGGCGCCAGGGCATCGATTACGGGGTGTACGACCCTCCCTACGAACCACGCATCGTGGCAGCGCCAGCGCGCTTCCTGGGGTATCGGGACGTCGTCACCTTTGCCTTGAGCCCGTTTGCCGAGGCCAACTTGCTCGGGCTGGCGCAGAGCCCGATGCTCGCGACGGAGGTGCCGCTCTACGCGGTGTTCGACGCCGCCGGCGCGTTCCTCATCTGGGAGCAATCCGACAACCTCCGCGCCGGATTGTTGCTGGATGACGGAGCCCTGCTCTTGGATATCGATGTGGCCCGCGGCAATACCCCGGGAATCGCGATGGGCAACGGCGGCCCGGGCGTGGTCTACATCCAAGATGCAATGCTTCGTCTGAGCGAGCTCGCCGGGCTGACGTTGCAGTGCCAGGACGGTGGCTACTGCAACGAGGCCATCGAAGAGCGAGCACTGCCGGACGATTCGAACGGTCCCACAGGGTTGGCCTTCGACGCGGCGAGCGACACGTGGTTCGTGGCCGCGGGCACTGAGCTCATGGTGGTCGCGCGCGGCGACAGCGGCGCGGTCGTCACCCAAGCGGTGCGGCTCGATGCGCTCGCGGACGCGCCAAGCCGGGTCGACGTCGAAGCGAGTGGCGGTACCGCCGCCGTCGTGCAGGTCACCAAGCGCGGCGACTCCGCCCTCACCTTCCTGGGGTGCTTCTAGGGAGGAGCATGCGCTGGCTGGTTTGCGTTTTTGCTGCGGCATTCGCTGCATCCACGGCTTGTCCGGCGCAGGCGCAGGGAAGCGAGGTCCACGACGCGTCGGGTGCTTCCCCGGATCGGCTTCGCTGGCTGGTGATCCCCGCGCTCCTCGAGGCGCCCGGTCCCGGCGGCACGGATGGCGGCGTCGAGCGGTTTCACGCCGCCTCGGAAGCCTTGCGCCAGGATCTCTCGGTTCGAGGCGAATCGGTCTGGGCGGCAGACCGTGCCTCGGAACGCTTTGAAGTTCTGGGGTCGGCCCCTGCGCCGCGGGTCAGTCAGAGCGACATCGACCTCTGGGTCGAGCGCTCCCGTGCCGCCGTTCGATATTTGGCGCGTGCCGACTACAAAGCGGCGCGGCGCGAGCTCAAGGCGGCGCAACGCTTGGCGGACCGGGCGGCGGCGGAGCTCAACCGGGAAGCGGCGCGCGCGCAGCAGGTGCTCGACACCTGTCTGTTCATGGTGCGCGCCTACGTGGAGACGAAAAACGGCGCCGAGGCGCATCGACAGGCGCGCGAGTGCCGGCAATTGGTGCCGCGGGTCGAGCCGAGCGCGTTTCGTCACACGCCAGAGGTCCGTGAGCTCCTAGCCGAGGTCGACGCGGAAATCGCCTCGGAGGCGCCCGGTGCCCTCGATGTACAGAGCACCGCGCCCGATTGCTTGGTTCGCATCAACGGCGTGCCGCTCGGGCACACGCCCCTGTCGAACGTCGAGCTGCCCGTCGGCACGTACCGGTTGCAGGTCGAATGCGAAGACGGTCAGCGAGGGCGCATTCACCGGATCCGGATCGCGAGCGGACCGAACCTGTTCAACTTCGACGCGGCGTTCGAGCGCGTCGTGCGCACGCGTCCGGTGCTTCACTTGCGATACGACTCGGTCGAAGGTTGGACCGGGCGCATGCGGGACGCGAAGCAAGTAGCCGGTATTCTCGGTGGGGCGAATGTCCTGGTGCTCAGCGGCCCGAGCACCGATGTCGTGCGGGTCGATCTCGGCGCCGAGGGCTACGAGGCAGCCTCCGTATGGATCGCTGTGCGTGACGGTGCGCCCGATCCCGAAGACGTGCGGCGCGCGGTCGATGCCTTGTTCGAAGGTCGGTCGGTCGATTTCGCGGGGCCGCATCCGATCGCGCAGGCGAGTTGGCGCGACGAGTTGGCGCCTACGCTTTCATTACGTGCTCCGGTCGCCGCAGCGGCCGAGGTCGACCCCATGGCTTACGGCGGGCTCGGCGCGACCCGGGCGAATGGGACGCCGCGCCTTCGCGGCCAACGCATCGGTGGCTGGTCGCTGTTTGGTCTCGGTGTGGCGAGCATCGGAGCGAGCGTCGGGCTTCACGTCTGGCGCGGCACACTCGGCGATCAGCTCATCGCAGCGCCGGCCAGTCTGAACGCAGCGCAACGTTGGAACGACGCGCGCGTCGGTGTCTGGACGACAGCCGCGTTTGGCGGAGCGGCTTCGAGCGCCGCGATGCCCTTGTTCTTGCCCAACTACGAGCGCACCCCCTGGTGGAGCTGGACTCTCGGCGCAGCGGGGCTCGGGCTCACCGGCTACTCGATTTACGTAGGCGTCACCATGACGGCTTGCCCTGAGCCCTACCTCGCCAATCAGCCGGCCGTTCGCTCTTGTGTATCGCGCGGGCAGCAGGCCGGGCGCTTGTCCTTGGCGTTGGCTGGCGCCGCGCCGCTCCTCAGCATCCCTCTGGTGTACTTGTTTCGGCCACTGCGAGCAAAACCCTCCGTTTCCGTGACGAGAGAAGGCGCCATGGTACAAATTCGTCGAATGTTTTGATGCTTGCACGGGGGAAGAGCTTGCGGTTGGTGCTGGCCGCTGCAGTCGTGTTCTGGGCGGCTCGGCCGGTGGCGGCGCAGGAATCAGTGCGGGCGTCGGTGTTGGTCGCTCCGGTGCAAGGGAGCGCCGGGCTTCGAGCGGGGCTTGGGGAGCGTGTCTTGGCGGCGGTGCGGCGCACGCTGCTTGCACGCGGGTATCGCGAGACAGTGTCGCAAGACCTGTTGGGGCAGGCGGTGGTGGCTTGCCAAACTCCAGAGTGCGTGGAGCAGGCGCTCGATGCGGCGGGCGCCGCGTTTGCAATCGTCCCGGCGATTTGGTCGCGCGACAACGGCAGCGAGGAGCTCACGCTGACCCTCGTGCAGAGGTCGGGTCGGAGCCTCAATGCGAGCGGGGCGGCCGAGGAGGATCTAGCGGGGAATGTGAACCGCTTGGTGGAGCAGTTGTTGGCAAAACAGGCAGCAGCCGGGGCGGCGTCGGTCGCAGCGCCGGTGGCAGCGTCGCCCCGTGAAGTCGACGCAGCACGCCACCGATGGGCGCTGGAGCCGAAGCATCCTCGTGCGTGGAAGGCGGGTCCCATCATATTGATCGCGGGAGGCGCCGCTGCGTTGATCGCCGTGGGCGTGGGGGCGGGAGTGAAAAGCGACAGTCAGCAACTCAATGCCGCTGCGGTGGCCGCCTGGTCATCCATCGGCGCGGCGGCGATTGCCGGGGGCATCGCCTGGTGGGTCGTCGGCGAGAAGAAGCGACCTAGGCACGCAGGCGAGTCCGCGCACGCCCGAGCGCCTGCAATCAACTTGCGTCCAACGGGGATTGACGTGAGGCTCCGGTTTTGAAAGAGGAAGAGACATGAACTGGCGCGCTTGCTTTCTTTGCCTTCTGATGCTCGGCGTAGGCTGCGTGCTCGAGAACAAGCCCGTCGACGTCCCCGACGCCGGAAACGACGCTGGAAACGACGCCGGCCTCTGCGGCGGCTGCACGGACGATCCCAGCAAACCGGTCTGCAACGCGGATCTCGTGTGCGTGCAATGCACCGCCGACGACGCGAGCTACTGCACCGAACGCTCGCAGGTCTGCGACACCGATTCATCGACCTGTGTGCAGTGCGTAGGCGATGGGGATTGCACCGCGCCCGATGCAGCCAGGTGCGACGCACACGAATGCAAGCCATGCGACGACGCAGCCCAATGTAGCGACGTCGACGGCCTCCCCATCGGTGTCAACGCCTGCGATGACGGCGTCTGCGTCGACTGCAGCCCGGCAACAGAATCGGAGACCTGCTCGGACGGCAAGAGCTGCAGCGCGATCACCCGGACTTGCACGGACACGACGGTCGGGAGTCTCGGCACCTGCGAGGCCTGCGTCGCCGACAGCGAGTGCGGCGACAATGGTGCGCCGTCCACGGCATACCGCTGCGTGCGGATGGATTATCCAGTGGGCACACCCTTCCCCGACGAAATGACGGGCTTCTGTTTGAAGACGACCGAGGGCGGGTGTGAGCAACCGTACTCCATTACGCTATTCAATCAGCCGAGCCTTTCAGAGCCGAACATCCAAGAGGACTACTGCGGGATCAACGAAGCACTAGCTACTTGCCCCGCGGTGAAAGCACTCGTGGACAATCAGCGCTGTCCCAACGGTACCGACGAAGAGTGCGAGCCCAGCGGCCTCTGCCGCCAAGTCGGCAATCTTCAGAATAGGTGCACGTATCTCTGCGGCTTGCCGGTGCAGTGCCCCGCCGCGGCCCCTGCCGACACCTGCGGCTCCTCCGGCTCCGGAGGGGACAGCTACTGTGGAGGCTAAACGGACCGTGTGTGTAGATGTCGGGGGCTTCCCGACCGGTGCAAATGGTTAGGCGCTGACCAAGCTCAATGCGACGACTCTCTAGGTGCAGCCAAACACCTGCAGAGCATCGCGCGGCCGCGATGGCGCTTACCCCGGTGCTTACCCCCAGGAGCGTGGTTAGGGGTGCTCAGCCCACAACCAGATCGACTGGAAGCTTCCAACGCCCCGGGGCCAAACGGTCCCCGCAACCGGGGTTTTGTTCTACAAGTGGACCCGATCCTCAGGTATGGTCCCTGTTCCCGTGCCCCCTTTCTGGGAATGCTTGGACCCGTCGGAAGTGGTTTCTTAGACACCCCGACAAGGTCTTCGATACCCTTAAGGCGCACGGGCGCATGAATCGAGGATAAAAGGATGGCGTCATCAGACACGGGCAGCAACCGATTGGGAGAGTTTCAGGGAGCGGCGAGCGTTGTGGACCGGGAGCGGCCGCGCGCGATCACCGGGCGGCGACTTCGAGGGCATCGCATCCAGGTTGCCGACCTCAACGTGGCCGAAGTCGACGCCGTGGTTTGGCATAACGGAGCCGACCGCTTTTCGGCGTCCGTCGAGGATCTTTCGTTGCATGGGGCCAGACTCCGCTTCTCGGCCGCCAAGGTGAGTGACAGCTTCTTCCCCGGCGATCGGCTCGACCGAGTTCTTCTCAGCCTGAATGGAACTCCGCTTTACTCGGGGTCTGCCTGCATCCGACGTACGTCGGACGAGAACGACAGTCGAATTGTAGGAGTCGAGTTCGAAGAGGACGGCGTCGACCTCGATGTGGTCTACCGAGTCGAGAGTCGCACGACGTTCTCCGAACGATTCCGAACGGCCAGCGAGGCCAACTCGACGATCGACCCAAGATTCAGACTCTGGGCATCGGAGTTCGCAGACTATTTGGCGTCCGTGAGGGCCTTCGCGGACGCCGAGGAGCGTCAGCTCGATGCTCTCGACCGCAGAAGTCGCGATTCCACTCTTGCGGACTACATGGACGAAGCTCGACCTGCCTTCGTTGATCGAATGCTTGCGGCGGAACTCGAGCTGCATGAGCTCGTCGACGGATTCACCGAGGAAGAGCACGCACTGCATCGGCGTCACTACAACCAGCGAATCTATCCGTACCTTCAAGAGTCTCTCTTTCTCAAAAGAGCGATGGATAAGCCCATGGGCTATGCCGGCGACTACGAAATGATGAGCATGCTGTATCGGGACCATGCTGAGGGGCACTCGTTCTTCGCATGGCTGATGAACGCGTATGGAATCAACGTCCGCGCAGCGCAGGCCGTGCGAAATCGAAGAAACTTGCTGACGGCGGCAATTCTCGAAGCCGTGGATAGTCACGATGCGGAACGCGTAAGGATTGCGAGCGTCGGTTGCGGACCGGCCAATGAGATCCAGACACTCCTCGAGCAGCGACCTCAGCTCGGTAAGAAGTTGGAAATCGTACTGATCGATCAGGAGCCCCGTTCGATCGCGTTTTGTGAGAGAATGCTGGCCCCCCTCATCCCCCGAACCGGCGTCAAGGCGCACGTTGTCAGGGAGTCGATCCGGAAGCTGATAACGGACCCCAGCCTGCGAACTGCCCTAGGGACATGCGACCTCGTGTACAGTGCAGGGCTGTTTGACTATCTCGAAGACAAAGCGTTTGTACACCTCGCTCGGACCCTGCTCAGCTCGCTGAGCGAGCAAGGCCATCTACTGATTGGCAACTTCGCGATCGGGCAACCCAGTCGATGGTTCATGGAGTATTGCTCAGAGTGGTTCCTCATCCACAGAACTCCAGAGCAATTGATGAGCCTCGGTGAAGCGGCGGGGGCAGAACGGCGAGCGATGTCCATAATGGCTGAGCCCTCTGGGATCAATCTGTTCCTCGATGTCCGAAGATGAGCGAAAAGCGCGTCTTCGGAGCCACTTTTGAGGATCATCTTGCAGCGCTCAATCTTCGTGCGGCCCGAACGGGGTATGTGCTGGCGACCACACTCATCCCTACCGGGGTTCTGCTGGAGTTCGTGGTCTACCCGAATTACATCGAGGACTTCTTCTGGATCCGCATCGTCGCTTCGGCGATTTCCTTCGCGCTGCTGGTGTCAACGTACTACCCGCCAGCTGAACGCTTCTTGCCTGATTCCCTTCCACCACTAATCGCCGCTGCAACTATCGAGTCGATGGTGCTTCGGCTCGGCGACCTCACCTCGCCCTATTATGCGGGCCTCAACCTGTGTACACTCGCCATGGGCGTTCTTTATACGTGGCGTTGGTACCGGGCTTTGGCGGTAAGTGGCGCGATCGTCGCGATGTGGGCCATCCCTGCGCTAGGCGAGATGCTGATGGGGACTTTAGATCTGAGGCTCGCCACCAACAACATGTATTTCCTGACGCTCACATCGGCCATCGCAGTCTCGTCGAACGAGCTGCGCTACCGATCAACCTGGCGCGAGTTCAACGCCATCACCGAGGTTGGGAAGACGTCCGCGGAACTAGCTGACGCACTAGAAAAAGCTCGTGAAGTCGACCGATTGAAGAGTCAATTCTTTGCAAATATTTCTCACGAGCTGAGAACGCCTCTCACATTGATCTTGTCACCCGTTGAGGAGTTACTCTCGACCTATGGTCCGGGTGCTCAACGAGATTCCTTGGAAGTAGTAAGACGAAACGCATCTCGACTACTGCAGATGATTGATGACCTCCTGGACCTGGCGAGGCTAGAGGCAGGTGGCCTACGCCTCAAGGTCAGCCAGCTCGATCTCCCGGCTCTTGCGAAGCGGGTCTTGGAAAACGCACGGCCCGCCGCGAGGGTCAAGGGCCTGCACTTGGGTTTTAGGGTTTCTGGAGATGTCATCGAGATCTTCGGAGACCCACATAGGATGGAAATCATCCTCACGAATCTGATCGGCAATGCGCTGAAATTCACCCCGCACGGCGGATCAATCGATGTCGACGTCATCTACGGAGTTGCAGGCGTGAGCGTTGATGTGAGTGATACGGGTCCGGGTATTTCGAAAGAAGAGCAGTATCGGATCTTCGAACGCTTTCATCAAACCGAGTCCTCGGAACGGCGTCGCCACGGCGGGGCCGGCATCGGCCTTGCGCTCGCCAGGGAGCTCGCACAGCTTCACGGGGGTTCATTGACGGTCGAAAGCGTAGTCGGTCGCGGATCCACGTTCAGCCTCTTCCTCAAGGCCGGCGAGGATCATTTCCATACTGCGGTCGTCGAGCGACGGCAAGTTCAAGTCGAGGAGCATCCAGGGCGGCGAATGGAAGATAGTCTTCCGCCAAGCCGCCCACCTAGCGAGTTGGTTGCGCTCGGCGCGCGCCACAGTCAGCCGCCGGCTGAGCGCGTCTTGTTCGATCGGGGACGCGTTCCCCAGAATCCTCGTCGCCGAGGACGAGGATGACCTTCGCGGGTTCATCGCAGGGCTTCTCGGGAAGACGTACGTAGTCGACGCGGCATCAGACGGTACAGAAGCGCTCAAGCTAATCGACCAGAATCGTCCCGATTTGGTGTTGACCGACATCATGATGCCGGGCACTAGTGGCCTCGACCTCTGTCGCGCCATCAAGCAAGACCCATCTTTGCAGCACATTCCGGTAGTGCTCCTTACGGCGCGTGGAGAAAGCGAGGCCGCAGTCGAAGGGTACGAGAGCGGCGCCGACGACTTCGTCTCCAAGCCATTCCATACGAAGGTTTGCTCGCCCGCATTCGAGCGCATCTCAAAATGCGGGGCCTGTCGCTGCAGCTTGCCGACCGGGCGCGCCTCGCGTCCGCCGGAACCCTTGCCGCCGGCCTCGCCCACGAGGTGAAGAACCCGCTCAACGCAGCGGTGAACGCTGCCAAGATCCTGGCTACGGGCGGATCGAACCGGGTGTCGAACGAGAAACTGATGGGACTGATCATCGACGCGCTCGAAAGGATCAACGGGATTGTCTCGGCGCTCGATGCCCATGCGCGGCCCGCGGATGGCGACGACCTGAGGCCTTGCGACGTCCGCAAGTCGGTCGAATCCACGCTCAATCTGCTCGCGCACAAGCTCAGGGATCGTGTGGTAGTTCACGAAAACTACGGTGTGACGGGGGACGTGTTCGCACCTGCACGCGCGTTCAACCAGGTCTTGCTGAATCTCATCGACAACTCGATTCGGTCGGGGGCCGCGAACATCTGGATCGAGGTTCGGCAGGCGGATAAGCAGATTTCGGTGGCAGTGTCGGACGACGGACCCGGTGTGCCGGCCGACGTGGCGCATCGGATTTTCGACCCCTTCTTTACAACCAGAGTGGAAGGCGAAGGGACGGGTCTGGGGCTTCATCTGAGCCGAAGAATCGCGCAGGAGTGCGGTGGTGAGCTAAGATATGAGCCTAGGCCCGGAGGGGGGGCGCGATTCGTGATGGAGATTCCCGCGATGGAGCAGGCGGCATGACAGCCCACGTACTATTCGTGGATGACGAGGAGCCGAATCTCGTCGTCTTCGAGGCGGTCTGCGGCGATGACTTTCCAATTTTGACTGCGTCGAGCGCGGCGGCGGGGCTCGAGCTCATGAAGGCGCACGAGATCGGCGTGGTGCTGACCGACCAGCGGATGCCCGGGATGACTGGGATCGAGCTTCTCGAGAAAGTTGAAGTCGAATACCCGGATGCGATTCGTCTTTTGATCACTGCGTACTCCGACTTGCAAGCCGCCGAAGACGCGATCAACCGCGGGCACGTGCGGCGGTACATGCGCAAGCCGTGGGAGCCAGAGACGCTGCGCGCAGAGCTACGCGACGCCATCGATCTCTACACGCTCAACACTCGAGTGAAAGAGCTCGAGCAGCGGCTGATGGAAACCGAGCGCGCATACTCGTTGAGTGTGGTGGCGAGCGGGATTGCCGACGAGCTTCGTCATCCGGTGGGCTGGATCCGCAACAACCTGACCGTCATCGAAACGTCCATCGCGGCTGCGAAGGCTGCGCTCGAAGAATCAACGCCGAACGTGACCCGAGCGCGAGGAACCCTGGCGCAGGTCGAAAATGCCGTGATCGACGCGCGCGATGGAGTGAAGCGAATTCTAGAGCTCACCAACGAGATGGCGAAGGCGCCGGAGGAAACGGTCGCCGAGGTCGTCGACTTGGCGGATGCGGTCCGGGTGGCGCTTCGCAAGGCAGAAAGCAGCGGGCTTCGTGGCCGCGCGCTGATCGAGGTCACCACCGGCGTCGAGCCGAAGGTGATGGCGACCCGCACGAACATCGTGCAGATTGCTCTGAATTTGTTGGCAAACGCGATTCAACGCGCCGCCAGCCGCGAAGGTGGTCAGGGCATCGTGAGGGTCACGACGGCGATGCTCGGCGACAAGGCCGTGCTCGACGTATCCGACAACGGTCCACCGATCCCGTCCGACCAAGCCGAAGCGGTGTTCAAGCCCTTTGGCGTCGGTGGACGACTCCACGGCGCGGGGGTCGGCCTCGCGATTTCGAAGCGCATCGCGCAAGAGCTCGGAGGCGAGCTCGAAGTCACCACGACGGGCGATAGCGAGACGCGATTCCGGCTCACTCTGCCTCCGGCTCCCAACGGGACGATTCGGGCATGACCACAATCACGAGACCGGGCTCACACCAGTTCGGTCTCATCTTCGACGAAGCGGCTTGGCCGTTGCTCTACGTGCGCTTTCCGTCGAAGCCTCTCAGTGATGACGGCTTCGAGTACTTCATCGCGCGGTACACCGGGGTGGTCGAGCGTCGGGTGCGCTTTGCGACCATTCTCGATTCGCGAGGTCTGACGACCGCGATCACCGCTCACCAGCGCAGGCGACTCACGGAGTGGTTCGACGTCACCGGGGACTTGGCGGGGGAGCATCACTTCGGGATCGCAGTGCTGATCAGCAACGCGATTATCCGTGGTGCACTCAAGGCGGTGACCTGGGTGAAGCCGATCCCGGTGCCCATCGAGCCATTCGGATCGATCGCGGATGCGGCGCCCTGGTTGCGCAAGATCTTTGCCGAGGAGAAGCTCCCCATCACCCCCTCGATCGAATCGCTCCTCGCCGGCCGGGGCTGAAATGGGCGTCTGCGTGAGTTACTTCACGGCGTAGCCAGTGGATCGAACCACGGCCTCGAGATCGGCTGGACGCACGGAGCCTTCCACCGTCGCACGGCCTGGTTCGAGTGTCACCATCGCGGAGGTGACGCCGTCGACATCGCGAAGGGCGCGCTCGAGCTTTCGAACGCAGTTGTTGCAAGTGAGGCCTTCGACTTCGAGAGTGACCACGGCGGGCCCGGCCGGCGCTCTGCGACGCAGCCACGAGCGTCGCAGGTCGTCGAATGCGAAGTAGGCGAAGAGCCCTCCCAGAACGAGCGCGGATGCCCAGGCCCACCAGGGGTGCGCGTGCTCATGCGTCATGTTTCCGAGCGATGCGAACGGGATGAAGGCGTCGTAGACATAAGCGAAGCCGACGCTTCCGATGATGACCGTGGCGAGATAGACAGCCAGAACGCGGCCGCCAAAGGCTCGTTTGACGGCTCCGATGGTGGCAACATTGGTTGCCGGACCGGCCATCAGGAAGACGAGGGCCGCGCCGGTGGGCATGCCCTGTGCGATCAGCGCCGCGGCGATCGGAACCGACGCCGTCGCGCAGACGTAGAGAGGCAGCGCGATGGCTAAGGCCGCGAGGCCCGCGAGCGCGGGATCGATGTCTGACCAGGAGGCCATGGCGCCCGGCGGAATCCAGACGGTGATCGCGGCGGATACAACGACGCCAAATACGATCCATTTCCAGATGGGCCGGATGACGTCGATCATGTGCTCGAAAAAGCCCACGGTGGACTGCGGGGCGCTGGCCGCCTCGAGGTGTCCAATGTCCTCGGCATCGGTGTGCAAGGCTTCGGTCGCTGCCCCGCCGATCAGACCCATCACCAACGCGCTGACACACTTGAAGATGGTGAACGGCCAACCGAGGAACGAAGCGCTCACCAGGAGCGAGTCCACGCCGGTTTGCGGGGTACTGATGAGGAAACCAACCGCGGCGCCATCGCTTGCGCCGTCTTTCTTGAGCCCGAGCCCTGCGGGAATGACGCCGCAAGAGCACAAGGGCAGCGGAACCCCCAACGCGACCGCTTTGGTTACGCCCGACAAACCGCGAAACTGACGACGGGCGAAATCGCGCGGGAGCAACACGTGCAGCAGGCCCGCTGCGGCTGCTCCGAGGAGAAGCCAGGGCGAGAGTTGAAGCCAAACCTGCCAGATAGCGGCGAGCATGGCAGGGATATGGGTCTACACCGGAGGGCGCGCAATCCCCCTAGACGGAAACTTCGCCCAGGGAGTTGCCTTGGTAGCCTGCGGCCTGCATGGCGGTGATGAGCACCGTCGCTGGGTGGGCGCGGTTGCTGTCGACGTGCTCGCCCGGATTGAGACCGCCCGCACGACCCGCCACGAGCACCACCATGTTTTCGACGGAGTGCGTTTGGTTCTGCGAGCTGCCGTCGTTGAGCTGTAATCCGTGACCGGCCTCGGCAGTGAAGACGATGATGCTGTTGTCGAGCACGCTGCCGCCAGCCTCGGGAGTGCTGCGCAGCTTGTCCAGCAAGTACGCATAGTGCGAAACGTGCCACTGAAGCAGACCGGCAGATGGGATCTGTCCGCGGTTATCGGGGTCACCGTTGTGACCGACTTCGTGCAGGTCTCCGCCCACGGAGGCCCATTGGGCAGGACGCGTGGTGCCCGGAAGCGTGCCGAGGCCGTCGGCGATGGGACGCGCGTTCATGTGAGACTGAAACGCGGTGATCTGAAGCGAGGCTGCCCGCGTGAGATCGCAGACGAAAGCCATGTGAATCAAGTCGGCGAAGATGCGCGCGCGCGCGTGCTCGTCGCTGTATCCCGAGCCCGGCGTGACCGTGTCGCTGCCGCCGCCGGCGTGGTCGCCGCCGATCGGTGGGTCGGCCCCCGGGTCAGGGGGAACGAAGCACTGCCCGCTGGCGACGGGAGGCAAAGCGTTGATGCGGTTTTCGAGGTCACGGATCTCATCGAAGTGGCGCTCGAGGCGTTCCTGATCGGCTCGGCCGACGTTGTTCACGAGCTGGGCGCGTTTTTCGAGCACGAGGTCGAGGACGCTGCGGCGCGCACGTAGCTCGAAGTCGAAGCGTTCGGCATCGTCGTCGGCGGCGGGGACGAAACCTGTAAAGAGTGAGCGGTAAGCCACCTGGGGGCTCGCCTGCGCTTCGATGCGGGCGTTGCGCCCTCCCCCCGGCCCATACGAGATGTACTGACGACCGGCGAAGCTGTAGCCGCTGACGTAGAAGCCTGGCTGTGCGCGCAGGACCAATGATCCATGTGTCGTCTTTCCCGCGTTGAGCTCCGCGATCACTTGGTCGGAGGTGATGCCATTGCAGACATACTCCGCGGACGTGGACCGCGTGCCGGAAAGCAACGGGCTGCAGCCGCCGCCGTGAAAGTCGCGATAGGCTCCGGCCTGTGGCACGGCGCTGCCATCCGACGAATTGGCGTTGAACGGAATCGCCAAATTCGAGAACATGCTGAAGTCGTTTTGCATGCCTTGAAGGGGCAAGAGCGGAGTGGTGAGCGCAAATCCTCGGCCGAAGCTGGTGTCGGCGATGTAGTGGCCGCCCTCGGTGATGTTTACGCCGTCGATGCGGCTCTGGTTCTTGGCGTAGTTGTCACAGCCGAGCGCCTGGCCGGCGAAGACGATTGCGTATCGGGCCGGAGGCGTTTGCGCCTTGCTGGCGCGGGCGGGGAGCATGCACTCGAGTAGCGGCAGGGACACCGCGGCGCCCGCCATGCCCTTGAGAATCGCTCTGCGTTTGAGCTTCATGGCCATGTTCAGAGCCTCTCCTCGGCGCGACGCGCGAAACGCTCGGATGCGGTGAAGTCGACCATGAGGGACTTGAAGTCGTGCTGCCCCGTGCGGAACGATGAGACCATCTCCTGGAGCAGGTCCGCTTCATACGAGCTTGCGGGTCGGCCCAGGGCGAAGGTCAGGAAGTGCTGGACGGCGCAGCCATCGACATAACCGTTGTCGACGAGCAATCGCGAGAGCTCGCCGGGGCCGGAGAACGAGCCGACGCCCACGATTTCTCCCGAGCCTTCGATCACGCACTCCGGTAGGCCATCGTCGTGGTCGCGGTAGCGGCCGGCCATGTCGTAGTTCTCGAGGCCGAAACCGATCGGGTCGGTGAGGCTATGGCAGCCGGCACAACTGCTCGACTGGTCGCGATGCTCGGCGTAGCGATCGTACTTGCAGACCGCATCCATGGCGCCCTTGGGTGGCTGGTCGGTGTCGACGTTGGGCGGAGGGCGCGGGACCTCTTCGCACATGAGGCGCGTGCGAACGAGGATGCCGCGCTGGGTGGGGCTTGTGTCTTCGAACTTGCTGAAGGCGGCCAGAAGGCTGCCATGGCCGAGAATGCCGGCCCGTCCGGTGCCCTCGTACGAAACCCAACCTTCCCCGTTGACCGGTCGTGGTAGACCATAGTGGTCTGCGAGCGAGTCGTCGACGAAGGTCTCGTTCATCGTGAACAAGCGCAGGTAGCTGCCGGGATCGTCGAGGATGACCCGATCGATGAGCGCGGAGGTTTCGCGATTGAAGGCGGCGACGAGCTCCGGGGTGTGGGGTATCGAGCGGTAGCCAAGCCACATGGCGTGGAAGCGATGCAGCTGCGCGCGAGCCTTGGGATCATCGAGCATGCGGAGCGCTTCGGCACGTCGGCCTTCGGGACTGCGCAGCGCGCCGGTCGCGGCGGCGGCGAAGAGCGTATCGTCGGGCATACTGGCCCACAGGAGGAACGACATGCGGTTAGCGATTTCGTAGCCCCCGAGCTCGAGGAGTCCCGGTGAGGTGCCCGGTGTTCCTTGCTCGACCCGGTAGAGAAACTCCGGGTCCTGCAGCGCGGCGGAAATCGTGAGCTGAACGGCGGTGTAGAAGTCGTTGTCGACGGCGGGGTTGTCTTCGGAGGCGAATGCGAGCAACGGGAGGTACGAGTCGATGTCTGCGGAGGTGACCGCCCTTCGAAACGCTCTTGGGAGAAACGCGGCGAGGAACTCTCTGAAGCATTCTTCATCGCCGGGGGTGGAAGGGGTGCAGGGCACGAGGGCCGCGCGGCGACCGGCATCCGCGACCGCTCGTATGGCGACTTCCTCGGCCAGCGCTTCGAGCGAGGTGATCAGCGCGGCGGAGGCCTGCTGAATGGTGTAGTCGTTGTCGAAGGGGCGGAACTCGTCTTGGTTCAAGAGGCGGGCGGCGGGCGCGCTGTCTTCGCCGAGCAAGTCGCGAAGGGTGTTGTCGAGCTCCGATTGCGACAGCCTTCGGGCGCCGCTCTCGACCGCGAGGAGCGGATCGACCACTGGAGGGCCGCCACGATCCGTCGATTCGCTGATCTGACCGGTGCAGGCGACAAGCGCGGCTAGCGCAACGAGCCCGGCAAGGCGTGGAAACATCTCTGCAATGTTCCAAGGCCGGCGCCATGAGTCTACCCAATTCACCCGAAAGTGTTAGCCCTCCCACCTAACGTGGGCGGCCTGGGAAGCGCACGGGATGCCGTTGCGATCTTTCGACGGGAAACGCTTTGATTTCAATCTGTTATGCGGGGGGAGCGCGTCCCCAAGCGGAGGCCGGTGGGTTTGATGAGGTCTTGTTCGCGTTCGAGGTCGGCTTGGGCGAGGGGGTGGGCTTCGAGCCAGCCCTCGGTGAAGGTGAGCTTGAGCTTGTTGTCGCTGACGCTGAGATGAGGAAGGGGGACGAGATCGGGGTCGCGGTTTCGATTGATGAGCACCGCCAGGCGGAGCAGGACGCAGAGTCGGAGGGCCTGTTCGCGAAGCTCCTCGGGGAGCACTTCGAAGTACGACGGGTCGAGCTTGCGGCGATGGCCGCGGACCAGGGCTGCGACGAGGGCCTGCTCGTCGCGCGAAAAGCCGGGCAAGTCGGAAGAGGCGACGAGATAGGCGCCGTGTTTGTGGTGTCCAGTGTAGTTGACCGCCAATCCGATTTCGTGAAGTTGGGCCGCCCAAGCGAGCGCGTGGGCGGCATCGGCCGAGCGCAGGTCCCAGTCAGCGACGACCTGACCGAGTAGGCCGAGGGCGGTGGCTTGGACCCGGTCCGCATGGCCGTGGTCGATCGAATAGCGATTGCACAGCATGGCGATGGTACGATCCCGGGGGTCTTCATGTTGGATGCGGCCGAGCATGTCGTAGAGTAGGCCTTCGCGAAGCGCCGTCGGCGACACCCACATCTCGTCGATCGCGAGCCGTTCGAAGACCGCGCTGAGGATCGCCACACCGCCGGCAAAGACAGGACGCCGGTCGGCATCGAGGCCCGGCAGCTCGAGCTTTTCCAGGCGGCCTGCGGTCACCATCGCTTGCTCGAGCGCGCCGAGACCCTCGGCGGTGATGGTGCCGTGTGCCCAGCCTGCCCCTTGGAGGATTTCCGCGACCGAGCGGATCGTGCCGGAGGCGCCGATAGCCCGTTCCCAGCCCGCTTCGCGGAGCTTCGTCTCGACCGGCCGAAGCTCGAGGCTCGCAGCCAGCTTGGCACTGTTCATGCGCTTGCGGCTGATCTTGCCGTCCTCGAAGAACTGCTGGGTGAAGCCGACACAGCCCATGTACATGCTGTGCACGGACACCGCTTCGAAGCCGTCGCCGATGATGAACTCGGTGCTCCCGCCGCCGATGTCCACCACGAGCCGTCGCGTAGGCGCGCCTGCAATGCCATGCGAGACGCCCAAATATATGAGGCGCGCTTCTTCACGGCCGGTGATGATATCGATGTGGTGGCCGAGCGCCTCACTGGCGTCATGCAGGACCCGGCGCGAATTACGCGCCTTGCGTAGGGTATTGGTCCCGACAGCCCGGACCTGCTCGGCGCCGAAATCGCGCAGCCGCTGACCGAAGAGCGCCAGGCACTTGATCGCGCGTTGCTGCGACTCCTCGTCCAGCGAACCGTCGTCTTGGAGGCCGGCGGCCAGGCGCACCGGCTCGCGGAGACGATCGACGATCTGAATGCCGCCATGATCGACCCGCGCAATCACCATGTGAAAGCTGTTGGACCCCAGGTCGACTGCCGCGAGAGACTCCATGCGCGAGCCGCGACTACCTTAGCTCAGTTCGCTCCAAGCGCTGCCGATTTTCGAAGCCAATCACCGGTGGCCTCATCGGCGGGAAAATAGGATTCAATGCGCAGCTCCTGGGCGGTAACGTCGAGTGGCGTGCCGAGCGTGGTGAGAGTGGAAAACAAGACGAGCTTCGTATCGCCCTTCTCCAGGTTCACAGTGATACAGACCCGCGGCGCTTCCGCCAGATCGACTTCACGCACGCGCGAGGGCACACCCGGATAGGCGAGCAAGGCTTCGAGTAACTTTCGGCCTTCGCCGCTTTCGAGCTCCACGATCGTTTCCCGATAGAGGCGATCGATGAGGAAACGGGCCACCTCCTCCCAGTTGGCCACATACGGGCGGACGCCTCCCGGATGAAACAGCGAGTGCATCACGTTCTGCGCGACGATCGGATCGAAGGGCGGCTCGATGAAGAAGGCGAAAAGACGAGCGAAGGCCTGGTTCATGCTCACGATCTCCCAGCTGCGGGTGAGAACAATCGCGGGATACGGCTCGTGGTGGCTCAGGATCGCATCGAAGGCGCGGCGCACCGGAAGCATCTCCGGTGCGGATAGATTGGTTTCACGGTAGACGGGAGCGAAGCCCGCTGCGGACAAGAGCGCGTTGCGCTCCCGAAGCGGAAGGTCGAGCGCGCTGGCCAGGATGAGCACCATCTCGCGGCTGGGGGAGGACTTGCCGTTCTCGACGTAGCTGATGTGACGGGTCGATACTTCCGATTCGATGGCGAGCTGCTGCTGACTCATCCGGCGGGTGGAGCGCCATTGGCGGAGGAGGGAACCAAAGCCGGCTGGAACGGTGGTCGTCGGTGGCATTCGGAGATTGTAACGCGCCTTTTCGTGCTGCCGATGACCTCTGAGGTCATGGCTTCGACGCGGTCCGTTCACCAGACTGCCTCTCACAAGGAGGTCACCATGAAATTTCGAGTCTTTTCGCTCATCGCGGCGTTCGCCGCATTTTCGATCTACACGGCGGTCGTCGTCCTGGACCAGGGCTACGTGGGATTTGTGGCGTTGGCGATGACCGGAGGCTGGGCCGCGCAGATCTTCATCGATCTTTGCATCGCACTCGGCCTTTTCGCTCTCTGGATGCTGGGCGACGCCCGCACGTACGGGATCACCGCCTGGCCTTACGTCTTGGCGATCTTGACCCTGGGATCGATCGGAGCCCTCGCTTATCTGCTGCACCGAACCATCCTCGAAGCCCGGGTGCTGACGGCTCGACCGGGCGCCGCGGCGGCTCAGCGCTCGATGTAGCCGAGGGCCTCGAGGTGAGCGGCGACGTCGTCGTCGAGCTGTACGGAGTCGGCCGAGACTGCGTCTTCCCGTGCGAAGGCGCGTTGCTCGAGCAGCGTCTTGGTCGCCATCCGGACCTGCTCGGGAGAGCTGGGTGCGAGGTTCTCGCGCTCGGCGGGGTCGAGGTCGACGCGATACATCTCGATGGGTTTGAGGCCGCGCGGGTTGCCGGGGTTCGCGGTGATGAGCTTGTATTCGTCGGTTCCATCGAGCTGACGAACCGATTCGAGAACGTTGCCCTCGTGACTTTCCTCGGCGTAGATCACATCGGTGCCCGTGAAGATGTCCCCGCCCTGCACGCCTTCGGGGACTGGTGCATGCACCAGACCGAGGACGGTCGGCATCAGATCGATACTCTGGACCCAGTGACGAACCACCGTTCCGCCCCGGCGACTTTGTGGCAGCTTCACCAGCAGGGGAACGCGCACTTGCTCATCGTAAAGCGTCGTACCGTGCCAGAAGCCGCCATGCTCGTTGAACTCTTCGCCGTGATCGCTCATGACGACGATGGTTAGCTCGTCGTACAGGCCGCGCTCGCGAAGGCCCGAGATGAGCGTGCCGAGCTCAGCATCCCAGTAGCGGATCTCGCCATCATAAAGCGCCGAGAGCGCGGCGGCTTCGGAGGCATCGGGGTGCTGATGCGCTGCACGCGCATACCCGCTTCCATCATACGGATGAGCGAAGTATGGATCGTGCGGGTCCATGTACCCGACGAACAGGAACCAGGGGGAAGCAGGCTGCCGATCGATCCAAGCCGTGAGCGCAGCGTTGACGGTCGCGGCGTCCTGGTACGCGGTGCCAGGCAATACCTCCCCCCGCATCGCGCGCACCGTCTCGATTCGCTGACGAATGAACTGCACGAGCAAGAGCTTGGCGCTGGCGTCGTCCGCGCCGAGGACGAACTCGGGCTCGAGGTAGACGTACTCGTCGAAGCCCTGATGAAAGTTGAAGTACGGAGCGACATTGAAGTTTGTCACGTACCCAGCGGTCGTGTAGCCCGCTGGTTTCAAGGCTTCGGCAATCGTCGTCACGGCGTCGGGGAGCGCATCGCTCTTTGCCATGACGCCGTGACTCGACGGAAGGCGCGCGGTCAGAATCGAGGCGAAGCTCGGGCGCGTCCAACTCGCGTTGCTGAAGGCCTGGTCGAATCGAATCGCGTCCTCGGCGAGGCGATCGAGGTTCGGTGTGTCGCCTTTTTCGTAGCCGTACATGGACAGATGATCGGCACGCAACGTGTCGACCACGATGAAGAGGACGTTGCCGGTTTGGCCCTCGACCGCTTTCGCGCCGTCCGAGTTATCCGTGTGCGCGCTGCGCGCGCCGAGCGCCATGTTTGCCCCGAGCGCAAGCCCTAGGCCGAGCAGCAGGATACCGGCCGTCGAGCCGCGGACGAGTCGATCGAAGGGCGCCCGTTGCACCAGGACCCGAAGGATTCGGGCAACGATGGCGCTCATTCCCGCGGCCACGAACGCGCAACCGATTAAGACCGCCAAGCCGATCGCGCTCTTCCAAACCAACTCCTCGTGAAAGAAGTCACGCCGAATCCGGAACGCGCCGAGCGCGAAGGCGAAGATGCCCGAGATCGCGGCAACGAAGTATGCGAACGCCTCTTTTTCGGGAATCGCGTACCGCTTCATCCAGCGGCCGCTCAGCGCTGTGGCGAAGCCGAGGCCGAGGCCAAAGACGGCACAGAAAAGTCCGTAGGCGAGCGGGCCGTAGAGAAACAATCGGACGCCCGTCGCGCCTGCTGAGGACAGGGCGATGACGATCGCCTCGCCCAAGCCTACGGCGATGCCAGCGACGACCCCTGCGCTAAATCCGACGACCAGGCCGCGGATCGGATGCGGCCAGGCCTCGCGAGGCGCCTTGGGAATGGCCTGGCTGACGAGCCCTTCGCGCTCTGGGTCCTCGACCCGGATGTTGGGGCTATATCCCGACTTACGCAGAAGGAAGATCAGGCCGCCGAATGCCGACACGAACATCTCGCAGGCGAAGCCGAGCGTCGGTATGAGGACGGCGACCGCAAGCGGAAGGCCGACCGCCGGCGAGGTGTAGAGCGCAACCGCGGCGGCCTCGCGCAGGCCGATCCCATTGATCGAGGCAGGGATGATCGTGGCGAGGATCTGCAGAGAGGATGCGAAGAACACCTCGCCAATGCTGAGCTCGACGCCGAGCGCGCGAGCAGCGCAGACATAGATCAAGTTGTTGAAGGCATGGGTGCCGACCCCGAGCGCCGCGGCTTGAATCAGGAGCCCGGCCTTGCCCCGATAGGCCCCAACCGCGTCGATCAACGTTTGGATGCGGGCGCGGATCGCTTCCGGGACGAAGCGCGTGAAGAAGAGAAAAAGCTGGGGCTGCGCCAGAAACGCGATGCCAACCACGATGATCGACAGAAAGACCGCGTTGACCAGGAGCACGCCGTCGGTGCCGATGAAGCGCATGCCGAAGATGCTGGCCACCATCACCACCACGCCGAACGCGAGCTGCCCGAGGATCATCTCGACCCCGATCGTCGCGGTTGCGCGTGCGGTCTTGCCGGTGTGCTTGGCGATGTCGTAAATGCGCCAGCCGCCGAAACCGGTGAACCCCCCCGGGGTGAACGCACCCCAGAAGCGCGCGATCATCACCGAGCCCCCGAGGAACCGCCAGGGCGCGAAGATCCCCTGGCCGACGAGCAGGCGTTGCCAGCGCACCGTGCTGAAGCCGATCGCGATCAGTTGCATGAGCACGGCGGCCGCCACCCAGCTCCACTGGAGCTCGCTCAGACGCCCGACCAGGTCCTCCGCGCCATCGCGGTGGAGCACCTTCCGGAAGATCAGCGCCAACATCCCGAAGGAGAACACCAACTTCAATACGAAGAACGCGATTCGCTTGGGTTGTGCGCGCATGTTACCTGCGGCCTCAGGTAGCCGGTGCGCGCAAAAGGGTCAAATTGCGCGATCGATGGCGCGGCACGGGCGCTTGGTTGCGTCGAGGTCCGGTGGTTGGTAGCGACGCCAGATGCGACATCAAGCGGTCACTCGATTTGGATTCTGGGCCTTGTTCTTCGTGCTGGCGTGCAAGGGGGGCGAGAAAACAGCTCCTACCGAGGCCCCGCTTGCCTCTGCCCAGGAGCCGAGCCCTGAGAAGAACGACAAGCCGGCGGCAGCGCCCAAGCCGACGCCGGCGACCAGTGCTCTCCCCGACTCGCTGCCCAACGGACTGCTTCTGGCCTATTCGCAGTTCCAAGTCGTCGATGGAAAGGCGACGGCAAAGCCAGGCCCGGCGCGCTTCGACATCCTGACGCGTGAAGGCGGGGAATGGAAGACCGAAACCGTGGAGGACGCGCAGAGCAACGTATTCCACAAGGCGATGGTTCTGACGCCACGCGGGCAGGCGCCAGGAATTCTCACCCTCGGCGGCTCCGGCGCGTACATCAAGCTTTGGCGCAAGGTGAAGGGAAAATGGGGCGCGAGCACGCTCTGGCACGAAACGTTCGGCGGAAAGTTCGACCGCATGCGTGATGCCGAGGTCGCGGATCTCTATGGAGACGGCACACCGACGATCGCGGTTGCCACCCACGACCAAGGCGTCGTCGCCTTGCTACGGCAGCAGGGGAACGACTGGAAGGTGCAGCGAATCGACGCGAAGAAAGACACTTTCGTCCATGAGATCGAGATCGGTGATCTCGACAAGGACGGTGTTCTCGAGGTCTACGCCACACCGAGCGAGCCCAACAAGCTCGACGCCGACGCACAGCACGGCGAGGTGGTGCGGTACATACCGAAGAAGGGCGAAGGGCCGACCGTCGTCGCAGACCTAGGGAAGCGTCATGCCAAGGAGATCTATGTGGGTGACGTCGATGGAGACGGAACCGATGAGCTCTACGTTGCGGTCGAGGCGCTCACCAAAGGCCGCGGCGCAAATCTCGAGATCGTCGAACCGGTCGAGATTCGCCGATACGACGCCGGCACTCCGCCCGACGCCAAGGTGATTATTGCAACGATCCCCGATCGGCTGTGCCGTTTTCTGACGGTGGGCGACGTGGACGGCGACGGCAAGAAGGAGATGGTCGCTGCTTCGTTCAGCAAGGGCCTGTGGCTTCTACGTCCGGGCAAGGACCCGAAATCCGAGTGGGGCATCGAGAGCATCGATCGCGACTCGGGCGGATTCGAGCACGCCGCGCTGCTGACGGACCTGGATGGCGACGGTACGGATGAGCTCTACGTCGCCGCCGACATGCAGGGCGAGCTCCGCCGCTACGTCTGGACACGCGGCCGCGCCAAGCGCGAGGTGATTCTGCGGCGAGATATCCCGATGTCGCGCATGACCTGGAACATCATGCCGGTCCCGGTTTCCGCCCTCGACCGCTAGGTCTCTTGCAGCCGCGGCATCAGCTCCGCGAAGTTGCAAGGCCGGTACCGAATGTCCAACTGGTAGCGGAGGATGCCATCCCATGCGTCCTTGCAAGCACCGGTGGAGCCGGGAAGCGCAAATAGAAAGGTCCCGCGCGCAACGCCGGCGCATGCGCGCGACTGAATCGTGGAGGTTCCGATGTGCTCGTAGCTCAGCATTCGGAAGAGCTCGCCAAAGCCCGGGATCGATTTTTCCCAGACGGCTTCAAACGCTTCGGGCGTGACATCGCGACCGGTGACACCGGTGCCGCCGGTGGCCAAGACGACCTCCACGTTCGGTTCGTTGATCCACCGACGGAGCTGGACCTCGATTCGTTTGCGGTCGTCCGCAATGATGACCTTGTCCATGACGTGATGACCGGCTTCGAGGGCGCGCTCGACCAGGTACGCACCTGACTTGTCGGTTTCTTCGGTGCGGGTGTCCGAGACGGTCATGACTGCAATGCGCAGTCCTTTGAAAGGAATCGACTCGTCGAAGCGCGGCCCACCCATGCTAGCCCCCGATCGCCCTCTTCAACGCAGCGGCAAGCTTCGCGCCCTCTTCGCGGTCGAGCTTGGTGGACGGCCACTCGATCACCAGCCCCTCGTCGACGCTCGGCTTGGGGATGATGTGGAAGTGAACGTGGAAGACCGCTTGATGTGCCATCGGCCCGTTGTTCTGAAGGACGTTGAGCTGGTCCGTGCCGGTGACGGCTTTGATCGCGCGGCAGAGCCGGGGCAGGACCCGCCCGATCGCTGCCGCCGTCTCATCCGAGAGCTGGTCCAGGGTGGCAACCTCTTCCTTGGGTATCACCAGAGTGTGCCCGAAGCTCAGGGGGCCGATGTCGAGAAACGCGAGGACCCGGTCATCCTCGTACACCTTGTGACAGGGAATGTCCCCGCGGAGAATCTTGCTGAAGATCGTGTCCGCCATGAGCCGCAGCTTATACGCTCCACCCGGGCTGGACCAGATCGGATCGGATCGGCTTTACGGGGGCAGGGCTTCGCCGTAGCCTCCACCGCATGAAAAAGTTCCTTCCCCTGCTCGTTCTTGCGACGGCGATCGGGTGCGGAAGCACCGATAGCGGTAACAGCGGTGGCTCTGGCGGCGCGGGTGGCACCGGCGGCATCGGCGGGACCGGCGGGACCGGCGGTCAAGTGTTCTCCCCCGACCCGCCACTCACGATCGGCGGTGAGCGGCCGGCGGCTGTCGACATCCCGACGGACTACGATCCGACGGTGGCGCACCCACTGCTGATGGTCCTGCACGGATTTGGCCCCTTCACCGGCCAAGTCGAGGCCGCGTACCTTGGTCTTCCAAGCTTGGTCGATGAAAAGGGCTTCGTGATGCTGGTACCCGATGGCACCTTGAACGCCGATGGGGATCGATTCTGGAACGCAACGCCAGCGTGTTGCGACCCAACCGATTCGGTCGATGACGTCGGCTACCTGAGCGGACTGATCGAAGAAGCCAAGCAAACGTACAACATCGACGCAAAGCGGGTGTACTTAATGGGCCACTCCAATGGCGGGTTCATGTCCTTCACGATGGCCTGCGCAGCGTCCGAGCTCATCACGGCGATCGTCAGCCTCGCAGGCTCCACGTTCGAGAATCCGGCTGACTGCCAGCCCGCTACCTTCCCGGTGAGCGTGCTTGCCGTGCACGGAACGGCCGACGACACGGTGCCCTACGCAGGGGAGCCGGGCGTCTACCCAGGCGCCGTCGAAACCGTCGAGCGCTTCGCCTCCGCCGCCGGGTGCGATACGAGTGTCCCGACCGACGAGGGGCCGGTCGACCTGGTTCCTGCTCTCGAGGGCGCCGAGACCGACGAGGTTGCGTACTCGACTGCGTGTGATGAAGGCATCGACGCGGGCCTTTGGACGATCAATGGCGGAGGCCACATTCCGTTCTTTTCGCCCGACTTTGCCGACATGACCACCGACTGGCTATTGCGCCACGAGCGCTAGCCCGCTTTACAGCCGAGGCGTCTCGCTCTACCCTCGCGCGATGAAAAATTTCGTCTTCTTTCTTTTCTTGGCGATGGCTGTGGGCGGCTGCGGCAGCAGTGACGCTGGCGGGTCGGCCGGATCCGGCGGGGCCGGTGGCATGGGCGGCACCGCCGGCGACGGCGGAACGGGCGGTCAGGTGTTTTCCGCTGACCCACCCCTCGTGATCGGCACCGAGGCGCGCCCCGCGAGCGTGGACATCCCGACCGACTACGACCCCGCCGTCACGTATCCGATGTTGATGGTGCTCCACGGACACGGCGCCGATGGACGCACTCAGGTTGGTTACTTCCAGCTGTTCACCATCGTCGACGAGAAGCAGTTCGTGCTGATTTACCCCGATGCGAAGGTCGGTGAGGATGGCCTGCGGGGTTGGGATTCGACTGGAACCGACGACGTCGACTACCTGAGCGCTCTGATCGAAGAGGCCGAGCAGACCTACAACATCGACCCCAAGCGGGTGTACCTCATGGGGCATTCGAGCGGTGCATTCATGTCGCTGACCATGGCCTGCACTTCATCGGACCTGATTACCGCGCTCGTTAGCCTCGCGGGCGGCGCCTTCGTCGATCCGAACGACTGCCAACCGGCAACGCTGCCCGTCAGCGTGCTCGTGGTGCACGGAACCGATGACGACACGGTTGCATACGACGGCGTGCCCGGCGCCTACATAGGCGCCGTCGAAATCGTCGACCGCTTCGCCACTGCTGGCGGATGCGACACGAATTCGCCAACCGATGAGGCTCCCGTAGACCTCGTTCCGGCGCTCGACGGCGCGGAAACCGATAGGATCGAATTCTCGACCGGTTGTGATGCGGGGATCGATGACGCGCTATGGACGATCAATGGCGGCGGTCACATTCCGTTCTTCTCGCTGAACTATGCCAACATGACCACCGACTGGCTCTTCCGCCACAGCCGCTAGTCGTTCGCGCAGAGCAAAAGAACACGGCTAACCGGGCATTGAAACCGCCCGTGATTGCCGGGACCAAAACAGGCGAGTGAGAACTGCGGAGCGCGAAACCTTCACCGCAAGCGCGCGGCGGAGCCATTCGTCGACGCGTGTGCGATGCTCCGCCCATGCACGCACTGGGTCGGCGCCCGGCTCCAGGCACTCGCCTTGGAATCGCTCGCGGTCTTCGGCGAACGTCACCCGGCGACGGCGGTAATCTGCGAGGCACGCGCGATGAAACCGTTCGTGCGCCCACCAAAGCTCTCGCTCGTCGAAGCGTGCGTCCGCGACGGGCCGAGGCGGCAACAGGTCTGCGTCGAACGGAGCCGGCTTGAACACGCTGAGACACGGCGAAGAGGTTCCCGTCCCCCAGACGGTCGGCCCGGACGCATCGAGCCGAGCGATGATCGAGCTGGTGGTTTGTGCGGAGGTCCGGGTCGGGAGCCAGGACGCATGCGCGCAGGGCGCCTCGCTCCGCAAGCCTTTCCCGGGCTCGGTGGCCCCATGATCGCTGAGCGCTTGCACGAAGGTCTGTGCGCTCGGCTCGCGGACCCCGGCCAAAGAGCGGCGGGTGCATGCCCGCCGAATGCTCGCTCCTGCCAAGAGCGACATGACCGGGTCCGAAAACGCGCCGGCAAAGCTGAAGGCCTGCGCGGATTTCACCCAACCGCGTTCCCGGGCGAGCCTGTAGGCGCCGTCGTGCACGCGGTCGAAGTCATCCTCGATGGTCAACGCGTTCGAGATGGTCGCCACGCCGCGAACGCGTCTTGCGGCCCAAAACTCTCCCGCGGTTTCGAACACCCAGGCCGTCGTGGCATCCGCGACGATGAACGAGCTGTGGTAGCGAAACGAACGATGTCGATGCGCCATCGCTCCGCCTTGTGGGAAGCGCTCGGTGAGCTCGATCAATTGCTCGAGCGCGTCGTCGGCGGTTCGGCATCGGGTCAGCGCGACACGCTGGAAGTCCATCCCGGTGTAGCCCGCTTTCGGAACCGGCAAACGCGTGAACACAGCCTCGTTGCCGATGGCGAGGCCGTGGGCGTTCACCCCCATCTCACAACCCCACATCCAAGCGGGCCGGCTCAGCAACAGGCGGGCACCGATTGGGGCGTCGGGCAGCCCATGGGGCGAAACCGCCGCGGCCGAGCCGTCGTGACATTCGAGGAATTGCGCCTCACTCGGCTCCCGATCGCTGTTCTTGGCAAACCAGACGGGCCCGCGCTCGGGCACCACGACCATGGTGTCACACACAGCTCACCATACCATGCCTCCGCTCTAGGATTCGTCGTCAAATGAGCCGTGACGGCCGACCCCCTCGCGGAACCGTGTGGCGCCGCTGATCGTCTCGCCGCTCGCGATCGTCTGTAGGCCCAACGTGAGCTCGTTTCGCATGGCGTCCTCCTCGGTCATGCCCCACTGCTCGATCGCGGAGCGGCGGTCGCTTCGCATGCACCGTTGCGGGTGGCGGGTGATCTCTTGGGCGAGCTCGATCGCCGCGTCGAGCGCATTTCCGGGCGAAACCACGCGATTGACGAGGCCCATCGAGGCCGCTTCGCCCGCCGTCACGGGACGCCCCGTGAGGATCAGATCCATGGCACGGCTATGGCCGATCAATCGAGGCAAACGCACGGTGCCGAGATCGATGAGCGGCACGCCGAACCGGCGGCAGAACACGCCGAGCACGGCATCGTGGGCCGCGACGCGCAAATCGCACCAGAGCGCAAGCTCGAGGCCACCCGCGACTGCATGACCCTCGATGGCCGCAATTACCGGCTTGCTGAGAAGCATGCGCGTCGGGCCCATCGGTCCGTCTGCGTCGGGAGACAGGTTTCGTTCGTCGCCCCCAGCAAGAGCTTTGAGGTCGGCGCCCGCGCAAAAGAAACCTCGTGCTCCGGTCAGCACGGCGACGTGCGCTTCAGCGTCCTGGTCGAAGCGGCGGAACGCCTCGGCAAGCGCGTGGGCCGTCGATCCATCGACCGCGTTGCGCACCTCAGGCCGGTCGATGGTCACGACGGCGACGCGATCACGAAGCTCGTAGAGGACACTCATGTTCAGCTCCTCAGGTGATACTCGGTCGCGTAGAAGGTCTCGGTCTTCTTCATGTCGAGGAAGCCCTTGATGTCATTGGCAACCCGCAGCATGTTCGGGACCATCTCGAGCGCGCCACCGAAGAAGCGCGCGGGGTTCAAGAGGTCTCCGCGAGTCCTGCAGGCTTCGAGCACGATGCCGTCGGACGGATCCGCTCCGTCGGTCACGGCCTTGTGAATGACGTTGCGTTGATAATACCAAAGCGGATGAATCTGAAGCGAGAGAGGCGTGTGCCCACCATGCCAGCGGCGAATGTATTCGTCCGAGGTGACGCCGGCTTTCTTTCGAAGCATCGTCAGGAGGATCGGCGATGGCGTCGGCTCGCCGTCTTTCCAGACCCTGTCGTATGCGACGGGGTACGCCTCGTCGACTTCGTACCCTGACACCGAGCTCGCGGCACTCTGCAGGGCCTCGACATAGCGAGAGGGATTGTCCGCTTCGTCGTACACATTGAAGATCGCGATGGGCTGCCGCTTGAATGGAAACAGCGAGAGCTTGGGGGGCGGCGCTTCGGTCACGGTGAGCTGGAGCTTCGAGGGCCCGAGCTGCAAGAGCTGCGCGCTCACCTCGTCTCGCATCCGACGGCCCCAGGAAGCGTGGCTCTCGCCGTTGCCCCGGAGCACGAACATCCATTTTTTCAGGCCCATCCGGCGGATCTAGTCGCCAAGCCGAGCCGCCGCAATGGGTGCCGCCTTTCGGGCGAGTCGAGGTTGACTTGACCGAGGGAAGTCACTGATTAATCTCCGCCCCGGAGGTTCCATGAAACACACTTGGCTTATTGCAATATCGGTATTCTCAATCTCTGCGTGCGGCGGCTCCAGCAACTCTAGTGGCACAGCAGGTACAGGTGGTAGCGGCGGCACAGGGGGTACAGGGGGCACAGGGGGTAGCGGCGGCACAGGCGGCACGGTCGCCGCGTACCCGCTCCTCGATTGCGACCCCCTGGTGCCAGAGTTTTGCGGCTATCCCTTCCCGTCGAACGTCTACACGGTGGAAGACAGCAAGACAGCGACCGGGCGGCGCGTGTCGTTCGGCAAACAGTTCCTTCGTCGCAACGACTCCGGCCCGTGGGATCTCAGCGATGGCTTCTCGGCGGGGACCCCGATCCTCACCTACCTCCCCGGCGCAACCGATGCCGTATTCGGCGGGGTGACCAACATCGATCAGTCTTTGTCCGCAACGTCTCCGACGATCCTCATCGATGCGGAAACCGGCGAGCTGGTTCCTCACTTCGCCGAGATCGATACACATGCCATCACCGGCTTGGATCTCCAGCCGACAATGGTTTCCTCGATGCTCCGTCCCGTCGTCCGGCTTCGTGACAACGCGCGATACATCGTGGCATTCCGAAACGTCACCGACGCCAATGGCGCCGTGATCGATGCATCCCCCGCGTTTGCCGCCCTACGGGACGGCACCGCCAGCACGGAACCATCGGTGGAAGCGCGCCGTGCGCTCTACGAGGACATCTTCACCGCGATCGAGGCCAAGGGCTGGGCGCGCAACGAAATTCAAATCGCCTGGGATTTCAACACCGCGAGCGATGCGAACAACACACAGTGGCTCCTGCACATGCGGGACACCGCCTTCCAGCTGATTGAGCAGGACGGGGGCGTGAAATACACGATGTCGGTTGAGACCGACTACAACACCGATAACATCGCGTTTCGGATCTTCGGCACCTTCAAGGTTCCCTTGTTCATGAGCTCGCCCGATCCCGGCGCCTTGCTGCTCTTGGGCGACGACGGGATGCCGATGGTCAACCCGGACACTCCCTGGGCCGATATCCCCTTCGAGGTCCTGATTCCCAACAGCGCATCAGCAGAGACGCCGGCCCCGATCATCGAGTATGGGCACGGCCTCTTCGGTGAAAAAGAACAGATCCAATCGGGCCACTTCCTCTCGTTCATGAACGAGTACAACTACATCTTCTGCGCAACCGATCTCCAAGGGATGTCTGGCCCGGATCAAGCTCCGGTGACCGCGGCCCTCGGCAACGGCAAGTTCTCGGACGCGCAGACGATGTGGGATCGGCTTCATCAAGGCTTCCTCAACCACCTGGTTCTGCTGCACATGATGAAGACGAGCTTCGCGCAAGACCCGACCTTTGGTCCGTACGTCAAGGCCGACGAGGCGTTCTACTACGGCATCAGTCAAGGTGGCATCATGGGTTCGGTCGTCCTCGCGACCAGCCCCGACATCGACCGGGGCGCGCTCGGCGTCATGGGTCAGCCGTACAGCTTCCTCCTGTTCCGGAGCGTCGACTTCGAGCAGTTCCTGGCGATCATCCACCTTTTCGACAAGGACTATCGCCTGGACCAGCTCCTGATCGGCATGGCGCAGATGCTTTGGGATCGCGTCGAGCCCAACGGCTACTCCCATCACATCACGGAGAACACGTTGCCTGGCGTCAATCCCAAGGAAGTGCTGATGCGCGACGCGATTGGCGATCACCAAGTCACGACGTTCGCAGGTCAAGTCCTGGCCAGGACGATGAAGGCGCCTCATCTCACGACCGGGCTCCGCGACGTCTGGGGCCTAGACGCGGTCACATCGACTGCAAGCGGCAGCTTCTATACGGAGTACGACTTCGGCTTGCCTGGTCAACCCTATTGCAACGCGCCGATGTCGATGTGCAATGACCCGCACGAGTTTCTCCGAAGGCGTGAGGCTTCTCGTATCCAGCTCAACGAGTTCTTGAGGAACGGCACCGGCACCAACCACTGCCTCGTGGACGATGCGCCCGACACGGCGCCCGCCGTCGCCGACGGCGTTTGCAGTTTCCCGTCGCTCGGCGGCTGCACCGCCGAAGAAACCGACGCGCAAGCCCTGTGCGTGCCCTCGGTAGAGCCAACACCTTAGACCCGAGCGGTGTTCTTCTAAGCCTTCTTCGGAAACCAGGGAACTAGGCTGCTTACGCGCTTCATGTGTTCGGCGTACTCGGTACGTCGTTCACAGCTGCGCCGGTCCATCCAGGGAATCGACACGCCCAAGAACATGCCCGTCATCATGAGGGGCCCGGCGATCGTCCAGACGTAGCCGGGGTCGGCGGCGAGCCCGAACAGGTACAGCCCCCACCAAAACGAAAGCTCACCGAAGTAGTTTGGATGGCGCGAGTAAGCCCAGAGCCCCGTCTTGATGATCTCACCAGGTCGCTTGACCTTTGCAAATGCGACCAACTGTTGGTCTGCCACGGTTTCGATCGTGATGGCGCCTGCGGTGACCAGCAGCGCGATCAAATCGACCCACGAGAGAGGCTTGTGGCCTTGGGTGAGGGCTACCCAAGCGCCACTGAGCGCGAACAGGACCTGGACCGTCGGAAACAGGTGAATGCCGAAGAGGTCGGAGAAAAACCAAAGGCGCGGCGCCTTATCCCGCATGATGACGTAGCGCCAGTCCGTGTGATGAAGACCTGGCCAGCTGCGAGCCCAGTTGTAGGTGAGACGAATGCCCCACCAGGTGACCAGGAACAGAACCGCACCCGCGCGGATGGGGTTGATCGCCTCTTCCGTGTGGAAAACCCAATAGAAGACGATCACGATCGGCGCGACCGACCAGTATGCGTCGTACATGCTGGAGCACTTGAGCCCCCGCGAGAACGCGAAAATCACGAGCGTGGCGGCGAGGTCGGCGACTGCCGCGGCCCAGAAAGAGTCGAAGTCATCGGGGACGAAAAATAGCGTCGTCCCTGCGGCGGCAAGCGCTGCAACGTAGCCGCCAGCCCACCAAGCAAACGATGCCCGGCGACTCCATCGAGGCGCAAGCACGTGACCCGGCTCAGCCGCTCAAGTTCTGATTCGCGAAGTCCCAGTTGACCAGTGAATCGAGGAAGACCTTGATGTAGTCAGGACGCGCGTTTCGGTAGTCGATGTAGTACGCATGCTCCCACACGTCGATGGTGAGCAGCGGCTTGGCGCTCGTGGTGATCGGGGTCTCGGCGTCTTTGGTCTTCTTCACCGCGAGCTTGTCGCCCTCGGCCACGAGCCAGGCCCAACCCGAACCGAACTGGGTAGCCGCTGCATTCGCGAACTCTTCTCGGAACTTGTCGTAGCTGCCGAAGCTGCCCTCGATCGCATTCGCGATGGAGCCCGTGGGCGGACCGCCGCCGCCGGGCTTCATGCTCTTCCAGTAAAACGTGTGATTCCAAACCTGCGCGGCGTTGTTGAATGTAGCCCCACCCGCGCGAATGATGTCGACCAACGACTTGCTCGCCAGATCGGTGCCCTCGATTGCGGCGTTGAGCTTCTTTACGTAACCGGCGTGATGCTTGCCGTAGTGGTACTCGATCGTCTCGGCGCTGATGTGGGGCGCTAGAGCGTCTTGGGCCCACGGAAGGGCTGGCAGTTGGATCGCCATGTTCTCATCTCCATGTTTGGTAAGAGGAAACGGTAGCGTAGATTCCCCGCAGTGCTTGATCAAGCTCTAGGGCTGCCCAAATCGATGTCCAGGCTAGGAAGCCAGGCCGGGAGCGTCGGGGTTGGGGGTTTCGGGGCCATTCATTTCGGTGACGTGCTTTTCACCGTCCATCACGGCCCAGCTACCGTCCAAGGTCTCGGCACCGTCGTCCGGCCCGATCCCATCGAGCAGATACCAGTCGGCCTGGGCCTTGTCCGCTTGCACGTCGAGCACGAAGTAGCCATGGCGCCCCCCTTCATGGTAGCGCACCTGGGGGCCGAAACTGCCCGAGAGTTTCTCTAGCGCAAAGTCGCTCGGTGCCGTTATGCCAGGCGCGACGAACTCGCCGCAGATCGAGCCGTTTTGTGTGATCGGCTCGTAGCTGTCGTCGCCAAAGGTTACGTCGATCGCCCACGACGAGTGGATGTCACCCGTCAGGAAGACGGTATTGGAGATGTCGTTGTCTCGGAAGAACGTCAAGAGTCGTTGCCGTCCCGCCGGGTAACCTTGCCACAAGTCCGTATTGACGATGGACTTGCTGCCGTCGAGATTGCTCACTTGAAGCAGGCTCACGATGACCTGGTTGCCGATCAGTCTCCACTTTGCCGCGCTGCTCGTCAGCTGCTCTTCGAGCCAGGCTTCCTGCTTCGCGCTGATGATGTTGTCGGGAAGCGGAGCGTCAGGCGGAGCAACGATGGCGGAGTATTGCTGTTCGCGTCCCTCGATTCGCGTATCGAGCATGATGATGTCGGCAAGGTCCCCGTACTTGATGTTTCGATAGAGCTGTCGCCCGGGGTTCTCCCTGATCGGTATCCATTCGAAAAATGCCTGGCGCGCCGCAGCGACGCGATCCGTCCATGACCCTTCGGTCGCCGGGTCATGGTTCACCGCGCCACCCATCCAGGAGTTGTCTGCGGTTTCGTGGTCGTCCCAGACCACGATGAAGGGGTGCTGCCGATGGCATTCCTGCAGGTCTGGATCCCGTCGGTACTGGCTCAAGCGAATACGGTAGTCCTCGAGCGTCACGGTCTCGTTTTCCGGCTCTACCGGACGGACCTGTTCTTCCAAGGTGGGGTACTCGCCGTTCTTGTACTCGTAGGTGTAGTCGCCCAGGTGAAGGATCGCGTCGAGCTCTGCACGGGCCGCCATGTGGCGGTACGCGTAAAAGTAACCAAATCCATAATTCGAGCATGAGCAGACGCCAAAGCGAAGCTGGGTAGCCTCACCGCTCTTCGGCGCGAGCCGCGTCCGACCGGTCGAGCTCCAGCGCCCCTGAGCTGCAAAGCGATAGAAGTAGTTTCGCCCCCATATCAAGCCTCCGACATCGACCTTCGCGGTGAAGTCGCGCGATGCGTCGGTCATGAGCGTGCCCTGCGCGGTTCGTTGGAGAAACGCTTCGTCGAGGGCCATCTCCCACCAAACCTCGACGGGTCCTGGCGCCTCCGGACTGACGCGGGTCCAGAGGACCACGCCCTCGGTCAATGGATCGCCGCTCGCGACACCGTGCTCGAAAAGCGTTTCGGGGCCTTGCGGACCGTTCCACGCGTACTCCGGGAGGTTGTCGGGTAGCGGGGGAAGAGTGTTGGAAGCGCCACCACCACTGCTTCCGCATCCGCCGACGAGCAACGGGGTCAGGCCCGCGGCCCCCATACCTTTGAGGATCTCTCGACGACTGAACTTCATGACTTCCTTCTCTCGCGCTCGGCCCGGCACGCGTGGCGCGAGCCTATTCTCAATCCCCTCAAAGTGCCACTCGTTTGAGTCGCTAGCCGAACACTCGGACGAGCAGCGCAAAGGTTCCTACCGCGGCGCCGGCGAACGAGGTGGCATCGACGACAGTCGGCCCGAAGCCGCGGCTCCGCAGCCATCGAAGGATCGGCCAGATGGACACGACGACCCCGAGTTGCCCGAGCTCCACGCCCACATTGAAGCCGAACAGCGCCTGGACCAACTGAGCACGGGGAAGCTCTTGTTCGAGCAGCACAGTGGAGAAGCCGAGCCCATGGACAAAGCCGAAGAGACAAGCGATGAGCCAACGCTGGCGCCCGAAGCCGGCCAGCTCACGAACGAGCGCGAAGTAGCAAACAGTGAACAGACACAGACCCCAGAATGCTGGCAACCCTCCGAACGCCGCGCTCGCCGCGAAGAGCGCCACCGCGGCGATCACGGGGAATGCAACGCCACGCACCTGGTCCATGCCGATGTTCTCGAGTGCGACGAGAAGAATCGACGCAGCGATGGTGGCCTCCACGGCGCGCACATTGGGAACCACGACACCGAGGGCGGCGGCGGCCAAGGTTACACTGTGACCCACCGTGAACCCGGTGACGAGCAGGGCAACATCCCGAAGATTCCGCGCGACGACGATGAGCAAGATGAGAAACGCCAGGTGATCCCAACCACCCAAGATGTGTTCGACGCCGAGACGCAGGTAACGTCCGATACCTCCGGTCCTTCCCGTCTTCGTCGCGACGTCGATCGATCCCCAGGGCGCCATCGACGAGAGGACGAGGTCGATCGGGACCGAGCCGAGCACCGTGGCGAGGTGCACGTGATTGGTCAGGGAGGTGAACAAACGGCTGCGCAATCTCGTAGGCGGTGCGCTGCACCGAACCCGCCATTCGACGCGGACCCATCCGCGCTCCTCTGGAAGCCAGGTGCCGCTCGCTGGAATCGCTTCGCACGGGCCGGAGTCGGTTTCCAACACCAGCCTGCTCTGAAGGTAAGGGAGCACGCTCGAACGATCCGCAGGCGCGTCACCGCTGTCGGGACCTGGTGGAATCGACGTGAGATCGAGCCATGCGACTCTCACCTCGGCGATCGCGCCATCGTCGAGGAGCGTCCACTTCGAATACGACACGCTCTTCTGATGTGCGAGCGCAGATGCGGGAACGAGCAGAGCGACAAGGAGAGCCGGCACCAACAGGCGCTTCACCGGTCCGGCTCCACACGGATGTCGGTGTGCTGACGCGCTACCTCGAGGAACTCCCGAACCGCCGCTTCACTTCGATCGCGAAGATAAGCCGCCTCGACTGCATCACGCGCTTCGTCGAACGGAACCACCCCACCCTCGCGCCGATCCAGCAGACGCACCGTATACTTCCGAGATCCCTCGCCGAGGGTGGTCGCCTCGCCGACCTCGAGCTCAGCCACCTTTCGAGCCGCGCTCGGACCCAGACGCTGCTCGATTTCCTTGGCCAAGAGGAAACCCTGGGGCAACGGAACCGCCCCACCCTCGACGGCGATGCGGTATTGCGCGCTCCGCTCGAAGCGGAAGCGCTGCTCCTGGTAGAATGCCCGGAGCGCCGCGTCGTCGGCCGTCCGCGCCTCGTCCTCGGCGCGACGCACCAAGAAGTCGATCATCGCCGTCGTGAGCTGATTTCGAATCTGTGGGTCGCGTTCGTGCAGACCGAGCTCGATCGCGCGATCGAGCAAGAGCTCCTGATCGATCAGTCGTTGAAGCACTCGTTCGCGATCGTCTTCACGCAGCGTCCCGCTCTTGCGATCCCCAGCGACGGCCTGTAGCGCATTTTCGTACGACGCACGCAAGATGGGACGACCGTTCACCCAGGCCACCGCATCGGTCCCGGGCTCGGCACTTTCGGGCAAGCGAATGAGGTAGAATACCGCCAGGACAGCCCCCGCGAGCATCCCGGCAGCCAGCAACCAGGTCCGGCTCATGGCTTCGGCCCGGCCAACAAGAAGATGGGCGAGGACCAGGCGCGCTCCTCGGTGTCGGCCAAGCAGTCGTCGTCGGCGGGGGTACGGAAATTGCCATAGCAGGGATCGCATTCCCCGTTCTGACATCGAAGGCCGTCGCCGTTCACAGTAGGCGTTGGCTCCTGAATCGCACGGACGTAGTACAACAGATCCCTGCCGAGCTCGCTGTACGAAGGATCGTCGAACTCGACGACGCAAAGCTCCGGCCCTTCCGGACAGGGCAGAGTCTTCCAGGGATCCTCGATCAGCTCATCGACGGGCTCAGCCTCGCTGCGCTGTCGCTGAATGCGAATCACCTCGATGCGGGTGATGCGCCGGCGACGATCGCCCGGATTGTAACACTCGCCGACACAAATACGCTCGACGCGCTCCTCGCCGAGGGTCTGAATCACATCGGGCGGACAGCCTGGCTTTTGCTCGAAGGAACCCGCCGCGCGGACTTCGAATTTTGGCGTACCGGTGAACGGCAACTCACTGCCCATCGGGAGGACGCCCTCAGGCCCGTTCTCGATGTCGAACCAGAGCAAAATGCGGTCGCCCGACGTGCCGTACACGTTGCGACTCTGCAAGGCATCCCAAATCGCTTCGCGCGTGCGCCCTGCTGCGTGAACCGCCACCAGCCCGCCGGTGACGAAGAACGACGCCTGCCGCTCCATCCACATCAGCTCGAAAGGCGGCCGCTCCATCAAGGTGTCGACGGTATACGTGACCGACTCGGGATCCGGTTTACCCCGATCGCCGAACACCGCCTTGCGCCACGACTCGCTGGGCGCCCCTCGCGCTTCGGTCATCTTCAAGCGGGCGAACTCTTTGTAGCCGGTTCCGGGGCGCGCGCTGTGGTTATCACTCGACGCGATGAAGCCCAGAGTCGCGTGTCGAGGCTCGTCGGGATTCTCGAAATCGCCCTTGGCCAGCATGTATTGAACGGAGCCGGCCGGCCGATACTGGTAAGCCGGCAAGTAGCAATCGGTGCACTCGCCACATTGCTTCCAGTCGGGAACATCTTCGCCGGGAAGCGTGACGTGTCCGGCCAGCGCGACCCGAAGATAGTCAGCCTTGGCCTTTTCCACTCGCTGCTTGCAGAGCTCGGAATCCGGGTCCTTGCATCGCTCACGAATGATCTCGCCGGCGCGCCAACAGCAGGCTTCGTAGGTAGCGCTTGGTGCAGGGCATTCCAACCCGTCGTCCGTCATGATGGCGGAGCGGAAGGATCGGTACTCTTCCGAGTTCCCATGGCCGGAGAACACCTCGACCAAGCGTTGCAGGTTCGCGTCGTCGAGGTTGGCCCGGAGCTGCTTGTCCCAGGTGTATCCGAGCGGTGTGTAAAATCCCCAGGTGGTCCCGTGGGGAATGACGATCGTGTCGAAACCCCAGTCGTGGAGCTTGCGAAACAACACGTCAGGGGTCGCAGCTTGCTCGCGGCAAGTGGGCGGAAGGTCCCTGCTGCTGACACCGTCGGGACAAAACGGATATTGGGCGTTGTCGCGGATGTAACGCGCGAAGTCGAGGTAGCTTTGCTGGTGCGGAAACGCGCGCGCGGGAACCGTCAGCAACGGCATGATCGCGCTAAGCTTCGAGAACGCGCGCATGCTGAGGCCGGGCGCCGCGATCGGCCGCGGGGGAAGCTGGTCTTCGGTGTCGTACTCGAAGATGACGTTCTTGTGGCCGTAGTGCTCGGCGGGGGTGAGTCCGACCTGCGTCCATTCGTAGCCCGTGAAAGCGATCAAGTCCGGCTGGTCGGTCTCCGCCGCGACAGCATTGCACTGGCGCACCGAGTCCTTGCTCATCTGCCAGGTTCGCGGGTTGAGCCCCTCGGCATGATCGGTAAGCGCGTAAAAATCGAGCTGCGAACAGAAGCGGGCAAAGTCACAGGCGTCGGCCGGCGGATGTACGCCCTCGCCTCCCATCAGCGGAAGGCTCCACATGAAGGCGTCGACGGACAGCGTCGTATGAACGTGGAGATCGCCAAACAGGATTCGGTCGGTTTCCGCGGGCACCGCGTTCTTCTGCCGGGCGGCACGGGCCTCGACGTGCGCGGGGGCCAGCGGTGCGGATGCGATCTGGCCATCGAACTGCTCTTTGCCGCCTCCGTACAAGAGCCAAAAAGCCAAGACGAGGAGCACGAGGCCGAGAACGAACGTAAGACAACCCTTTTTCCACCAAGCCACGAAGGCGGAATCATAGGTCGGGATGATCGGCTGTCCAAACAGTTGGAAATCAGCCCGGGACCCAGCCCTCGGCCGACAGCATCTGCAGCACTTCCTGGGCCACGCCGGGACGAACGGCGAGCAGGTTGTACCCCGTCGCCGGCAACGAGTCGTCGGGTAGGCTCGAAAAATACTCGGCCCTCGTGATGACGGGCCGGCCGGCGTCTCCCGTTTGGACGAAGACGAAGCCCTTGCCGAGGAGAAGCTGCTCGACCTCTCGCGGCGCGTAGCCAAAGCGGCCGCAGTTGCCGGTCGAAAGCTCGCAGTAGACGATCTCGGTCTGATCGAGCACGGCTGCGGCGCCTTGCAAGACCGGCAACTCGTACCCCTCGACATCGAGCTTCAGCAGTCGTGTGGGTCGTGGGACGACTAGCTCGTCGAGGGCATGCATCTGTACGCGTACGGTCCCGTCGTCGCTGATGTAGTTTTGGTCGTCCGAACGGCGGGTCGTCAGTGCAACCTCACCCGAACCGGCCCCCAGTGCGCAGTGCAGTGTCGTCAAATTGGTCGTCTGGTTCAGGTCGGCGTTGCCTTCGAGGTAGCGGAAAATTTCGGGGTGCGCCTCGATGGCGATGACCTCTCCTTCAGGACCGACGCGCTTGGATGCGGCGAGCGCGAGCTGACCGATGTTGGCGCCCGCATCGATATAGCGGTCGCCGGGCCGCAACACGGACCAGACGAAGTCCTCGTCCTCGCTTCGTGACGCCGGATCGGACCAAAGCGCGGCGGAGATGGAGCTCGGGTAGAATCGAATGCGAAATCCTCGTGGCATCTCGACGACGAACGACGGCGACAGGCCCGTGCGCCAGAGCAGGCGACTCAAGACGAACCGAACCCGCCTCGGGTGCTCGCGCAGCTTCCTCCATCTGTAGGTCCACTTGTTCATTCCCGCCCGCCTGTACGTTCACGACAATACCTCGGCGGCCACGGATCCACGGAGTTTTGTTGGAGGTCTCTTGTGTGGTAACGAGGCCTCGATGGGGAGCGAGCCGCTGGTTTCGATCATGATGCCCTGCTTCAACGTGGAGCAGACACTTCCCATGGCGCTAGCGTCGCTGCGCGCTCAGACATACCAGAACTGGGAAGCGGTGATCGTCGACGACGGCTCATCCGATCGGACCTGGGAACGGCTCCGAGCGTGCGCCGACCCTCGCCTTCGCCTGACGCGCTTCGATCGCAATCGCGGCCGAGGCGCTGCACGTCAGCGCTGTCTCGAGATGGCTACCGGCGAATTTCTGAGCTTCCTCGATGCGGACGATTGGCTCTTTCCCGGAAAGCTGGCACATCAAGTTGGCTTGATGCAAGACCATCCGGAGGTCACGGTCTTGAGCGGAGTCTGCGTCATCACGGACGTCAACGGCAACGCGGTCGGACTCACACGCACGGGGCTGCAAGCGGGAGAGTCGTTTGAAACCGGCCTCTTCGCCCACCCAGGGCCGCCACCGCTGAGCTTTCCGCCGTGCATGGTCCGGATGAGTGCGGCCCGCAACGCACGTTTCAACCCCGAGTTCAGGCGCTCGCAGGATTCGGATTTCCTGATCCAGGTCATGCTGGGCAGGCGGTACGCGGTGTCATCGGTGCCCGTCTACGCCTACTCCCAGGCGGAGGCGGCGAGCCTCGAAAAGACGCTGGAAGGCTACCGATATCGGCTTCGCTGCTACGCGCAGTACACCGACAGCCATCCCTTGCGCTCTCGCGCACAAATGGTGAGAACAGTGGCGCGAATGGGAGTGTACAAGGCCGCTGGCTGGCTCCACGCGGAGAGCCTCCTCATCGAGCGACGCTGGCACGGAGTGACCCCCGAAGCGCGAAGCGCATACGCGACGGCCAAGAAGGCGGTCGCGGGAACCTTGGAAATCAAGGAGGCCTCCTGATGGCGCGCACGGCAAACGGCACGCTCGCTTCCCTCACGTCATGGATCGATTTCCGCGGGGGATGGCCCGAATTCCTCTGGGGCCTCGTGATCCTATCTCTTTCGTTCAACGTGTACGGCCCCGGTCGCCCCCAACCCGGGGACTTTCTCTTGGTCGGGCTGCTATGCCTCCCGATCCTATTCGTGCGCTTTCGGATGCCGGTTCCGATCCGGCAAACGGTGTATTCGCTCGCCGCATTCGTGCTCTACGTCTTCACCTGCAACTTCGTGTGGACCGCACTGACGAGCGAGTGGGATTTCTTCAAGGCCAGTGCATTCTATGCGTTCAATTTTTCCGTCTTCCTTGGCTACCTCGTCATGCTCGGAGAACGCGGCGACGACTGGCTCCGCTGGACGCTCTATGGCTTTGCCGTGTCGCTGGTGATGCTGGTACTGCTGTCCTTTCCGTTCAGCGATCGCACCGAGAGCGGTCGTCTCGAGCTCTTCTTCATCAATCCCAACCAACTCGCGTATCACGTCCTTCTTTGCGCGAGCATCGTCCTGATGCTCGCCCCTCGATACCAGGTGCCACGATTGGTGCTGTACGGGCTTCTGCTCTGCGCTTTCTACATCGAGCTTCGTACGTACTCTCGAGCCGGGATGCTCGGGATTGTCTTGCTGGGTGCGCTCCAGGTCGTGCATCGTCCGACCCTCGTCACAATCCTCATATTGCCAATCTTCGTGTTAGCGCTCTACCTCGATCTGAGGGCCATCGACACTCAACTCTGGGAAAATCGAATCGAAACCGTGCAAGAGTCTACGACGGACGACTATTTAACCGACCGCGGGCTCGACCGGATCTTCAAGCATCCGGAATATCTAATCGCGGGGGCCGGGGAAGGATACTTTCTGCGTTTTCACCGCAGCAAGTTCGAGATCCACTCCAGCGGCGCCAACCTCGTGTTCTCGTATGGGATTATCGGCGCGGTTCTGTTCTTGATCTTTCTTCAGCGGCTCAGCGTGGTTGCGGGATCGCGCCTGACGCTGCTGATGATTCCCGCACTCTCTTACAGTTTGTTTCATCAAGGGATGCGCGCGCGCCCGTTTTGGCTGCTCTTGGCCATTGCGTTGGGCCTCGGGGTGCTCACGACCGTCGAAGCCGCCAGGTCGAAGAAGGCGCCTGCTCTCGTGCTCAGGGATCACTAGTCCGATGTGCGGGATAGTCGGCGCATGGCAACTGGACGGACAGGCGGTGGACCGAACGGCGCTCGCAACGATGCGCGATTCGCTCATGCACCGGGGCCCCGACGACGCAGGATTGTGGGTCGACGGGCCGGTCGGACTGGGTCACCGCAGGCTTTCGATCATCGATTTGTCGGAAGCCGGTCGGATGCCCATGGCGAGTCCCGACGGACGAGTGCAAGCGGTCTTCAATGGAGAGGTCTACAATTTCCGCACATTGCGTGCGGAGCTCGAGGCCAAAGGGCACCCGTTTCACAGTGCAACCGATAGCGAGGTCGTGCTGCGAGCGTACGAGCAATGGGGCACTGGATCGTTCGACAGATTCCACGGCATGTTCGCGGTCGCGATCTGGGACGGGCGCGAGCAACGCATGGTCCTGGCACGTGACGCCGCAGGTCAGAAGCCCCTCTACTACGCCTATCAGCCGGGGCATCGCGTACTGCTCGGGTCGACCCTTGCACCATTGATTCGGTACGCGAACGGCGAGCTCGAGGTCGACGAGTCCGTGGTCGAGGACTACATCCGCTTTGGATTTCCGCCAGATGGGCGGGCCATGCTGAAGGGCGTTCATACCGTGCCGCCGGGAAGCTTCGTGATCATCCAGAAAGGCCACGAACCTCGCGTGGATCGCTATTTCGACCTCGTGACCTACGCGGAGCGGACGGCTCCGCGGGAAGGGGACGAGCGAGCGCATCTAAGCGCCTTTCGCGAGGCGATGCGCGCGTCCGTTCGCTCGAGACTCATCGCGGACGTGCCACTGGGTGCGTTTCTGTCAGGCGGGGTGGACTCGAGTCTGATCGTCGCCCTGATGGCCGAGCAGGAACCAGGCGCAGTCAATACCTACACCATCGGTTTCGATCAACCGGCGTTTGATGAAAGCCAACATGCATCCCGAATCGCAGCCCATCTCGGAGTGCAAAACACCGTTCGCATCCTCCGAGGATCGGACGTGCTCGACCAAATTCCCGACTTGATCGCCTATTTCGACGAGCCAATGGCCGACTACTCCGTCCTTCCGACTCTGGCCGTATGTAAGCTCGCGCGGGAGCACGTGACCGTCGCGCTGACGGGAGACGGCGCCGACGAGGAGCTTGGCGGCTACAAGTACTACGTCGCGCAACGCATGGCAGAACCTTACATGAATACCATCCCGAGAGCTGCGAGAGCCGCGGTCGCGAAGACCGCTTCGCTGGTTCGGAGCCCCGGCGCCCGACGCGTCCTCGCACGTTCGGGTGCGACGGATGCTGCCTCGTTCTTCGGCCTCGGTGGCTTCTACCGAGGTGCTGCAACCGAGGCCGTAAACCGCCTCCTCGGAGAAGAGAACGAAGCCCCAAAACGCGTTGCGGCGTTCCTGAGGGCACATCCACTTCGAAGCACGGTTGAAGCCGGAATGCTCTACGACGCCACCCACACCCTGCCCGACGCATGGCTCCACAAAGTCGATCGAGCGAGCATGGCGGTCGGCCTAGAAGCGCGCTCTCCGTTTCTCGATCGACGTGTTCTCGAGCTTGCCTTCTCGTTGCCCCTCGACATGCGAATTCGGGGACGGCACAAGAAGTACATCGTTCGCCGCCTGCTGAGCGAGTATCTACCGGTGGACTTGTTCGATCGCCCAAAGCAGGGGTTCACCGCGCCGGTCGCACATTGGCTGCGACAAGAGCTGCGCGCCGAGCTCGAAGCTCGCCTGAGCCCAGACGCGGTTGCGAAGCGTGGCTTTTTCGATCCACTGCGTGTCCAGACCTTGCTCCGCGAACACATGGGGCAGACCCACGACCACGCGCAGCTCCTTTGGGCGCTCCTGGTGCTCGAATGGTGGATCGCGCATCACATCGAGGGGCGCAGGACGCGCGTTCATTACTCCCACACCGAATTCGCGCTACGGTGACGATGGGCGTGGTGATGCGCATCGCTCAAGTTTGTTTTCAACGTTACCCGTCGCCTATTCACGTGGGCGGTGGAGACGTGCGGCTCTGGCAAAACCTCTGCACGTTGCACGCGCTCGGCCATGAGGTCCATGTCATCGTCTGTGACCCGTGCAACGAACGTACTGCTGAGCTTGACCGTCTCGCAAGCTCGATCACGATGCTGCGCTCGAACAAGATGTTGCCCGGAACACCTCGCTGGATAGCAAGCCGCGTATTCAACCCATCGTCACTTGCGCTCGTCTGGCCAGACTTGCGCGGGCTCCGACAATCGGTCTCCCAGATCATCGACGGGTTGAACCCTGACTTGATCTGGGCAGAGGAGGTGTTTGCGGTTCTGCTCTCTCCGGCCAGTACGCCCATTGTTCACAGTCACCACGACTTCCACTTCAAGTTGAGGTCCGTCCGCGGCCGTTCGGTCCACACCAGGCGGTTGCGAAGACCGCAGGCGCTATCTGTGAAGCGATCGAGGGAGCTGGAGGTGAACCTGTGCCGACGCTCGGCACATACCATTTGCGCATCTCGATCCGAAGCGGAGTTTCTCCAAGAGCTCGGTATCTCGGCATCGTACGTGCCGGTCACCGGTCCCGCGATCCCGGCCCCCAACTACCGCCGACTATCCCAGGGCCGGATCTTCTTGTTCGGTAATCCCAACACGGCGATGAAGGCCGCGCGCCTCGACCTTAGAACGCGCATCTGGCCAGAGATCGAACGACTCGGGCTCTCGCTCCAGTGGCACCAACTCGGAAAAGCACCACGTCCGGGAAGCGACCCATCCTGGGAGTGGCTAGAAGAGCACTTCGTCGTCCACGGCTTCGTCGCGAACCTCGGCGATGTTCTCTTACCCGGCGACGCGTCGATCATGCCGTACCCATTTGATACCGGCGGGAGGGTCAAGTTCGCGGTCAGCGCAGGCTTTGCGGTGGTGAACATCGCTTACGAAAAGACGTTCGAGTGCTCGGAGGAGTTCACCCATGGGGTCGATTGCCTCGCGGCCAGGGACCCGGCGCACTTCGCAGAGCTTCTCAGCGAGTTCGCGTCTGACGCTGCCTTTCGCCTACGGCTCGCAGAAGGCTCACGCGCGGTGTATGAGAGGAGTTTCACGATGGAAGCGGCTTATCCGAAATACGAGGCGATTCTCGGCACCGCGGTGAGGCAGAACACGAGCGAGGCGCAATGCGCGTCTTAGCACTGATTCCTGCGAGAGGGGGCTCCAAGGGCGTACCGCGCAAGAACATCCGCACGCTCGGGGGCAAGCCGCTGATCGGTCATACGATCGACGCTGCGCGAAAGACAAAGCGCATCGAACGAGTCGTCGTCAGTACCGAGGATGATGAAATTGCCGAAGTCGCGGTCTCGCTGGGCGCCGAGGTTCCGTTTCTCCGGCCCACGCGGCTTGCGCAAGACGACACCCCGATGTTCCCGGTGGTCGTTCACGCGCTCGAGGCCGTCATCGCTGGCGGATGGACGCCAGACGCGGTCTGCCTGCTGCAACCGACGTTTCCATTTCGGCGCCCGGAGGATATCGACGCTTGTATCGATGCCCTCGAAGCTCTGCGGGCCGATTGCGTCATCTCCGTTCATCGGGTGCCTGATGACTTCAACCCACACTGGGTGTATTTCGAGCGAGCCGACGGGTCACTACAGCTCTCGACGGGCGAGTCCGAGCCAATCCCGCGCCGTCAAGAGCTGCCTTCCGCATTCCATCGGTCGGGCGCCGTCTACGTATCGCGCACGTCGACGATCACCGGTCACGGATCGCTCTATGGCGATCGCGTCGTCGGATACGAAACGACGACCGAAAGCAGCTGCAACATCGACACGCCCGAGGACTGGAATCGCGCCGAGGCTCTCGTGGTACGGCAGGGCCGCGGTATAGGCCGATAGCCGCGTCCTATGCACGCGGAGGATTTTCATCGGATGGCTGAGCGATCTACCAACTCTCATGACTCGTAGTGGCCGTATTCCGCCGCCCGAGCTAGAAGAGCCTTCGGTCTTCGATGTGCGGTATTGCAGGCGTATTGGATTCATCGGGTGTCGCGCCGAATACCGTCCGCACGATGTTGTCCTGCCTGCAAGATCGGGGGCCGGATGCGAGCGCCGTGACGAACATCCATGGAGGCGCGATCGGACATAGTCGCTTGAGCATCGTGGACCTTCGCGCGGTGTCCAATCAGCCGTTTCAAAGCCTAGACGGACGGTACACTTTGGTTTTCAATGGGGAGATTTACAACTACCAGGAGCTCCGCAGAGAGCTCGAAGGCAGTTACAGATTTCGCACACGATCGGATACCGAAGTCCTGTTGGCTGCCTACATCAGGTGGGGCCGTTCAGCGCTCGAGCGGCTGCAAGGCATGTTCGCGTTTGCGGTTTGGGATGAAAAGGAGCACTCGCTCTTTGCCGCACGCGATCGTTTCGGCGTCAAGCCGTTCTTCTACAGCGAATATGGTGGCGCGTTCTCGTTTGCGAGCGAGATCAAGGCCCTTTGGATGGCGGGCGTGCCGCGAGCACCGAATGAGCGCACATGGGCCGCGTACCTCAGCAGGGGCATGTACCGGAGCAACGGAGAAGTTTTCTGGCGCGATGTTCTGGAGCTTCCGTCGGGATGTCTTCTGCGAGTCCGCGATGGACGAGTCAGTACCGAGCGTTGGTATTCGCTCGACGAGCGCGTGCAAGGCCTGATCGAGAGCGTGCGTGACCTCAGTGACGATGACATTCTAGATCAGGCCGAATCCCTGCTGCTCGAGAGCGTTCGCCTGCGGCTACACGCAGATGTCCCCGTCAGCGTCAACTTGAGTGGCGGCCTCGACTCCTCCTTGCTGCTGGCGCTGACCCTCCGGCACGGTGCCGAGGGTGTCACCGCTTACAGCTTCTATACAGGCGATCCGCGCTACGACGAGCTACCGTGGATCGAAAAGATGCTCGAAGGTACGGGCGTCCCATTGACGGGTGTACGACTTGGTGCGGAGGAGGTCCCGACGTTGGCGCGCGAAGTAGCCCTCAAGCAAGACGAACCGTTCGGCGGAATCCCCACGTTGGCGTACGCCAAATTGTTTCAGGCGGCGCGTTCTGCTGGGCGCTTGGTGCTCCTCGACGGACAGGGCTTGGACGAGGCGTGGGCTGGGTACGACTATTACCAAACGCCATCGAATGCCCCGGTGGTTCAAGGCGTTCGGAGCAGCGCGGTTCGCCCGCAATGCGCATCTCCAGGACTGCTGGCACACGCATCGGATCTCTCGGTCCCGACCCCGTTTGACGACGCGCTTCGAAACGTACAGTGGCGCGATTTGATGGTGACCAAGCTTCCTCGGGCGTTACGCTTCAACGATCGCGTATCGATGGCGGCAAGCACGGAGCTACGGGAGCCGTTCCTGCACCACGAGCTGGTGGAGTTGGGGGTGGCTGCCCGAGCCGACCACAAGATTCGCGATGGAGTGTCCAAGTGGACCCCGCGCACCGTGGCCCGCCGTCTGCTTCCCAAGGAGGTCGCACTCTCCCCCAAGCGACCGGTGCAAACACCGCAACGGGAGTGGCTCCGAGGCGAGCTCAGAGACTGGGCTTCGGACATGGTAAACCTGCTGTTTCAATCCAGTGTCGCCGGATGGTTTGATGAAACGAAGATGCGCGAGGAGCTTCAACTCTACTTCGACCAGGGTGGTGACAACAGTTTCTACATCTGGCAGTGGATCAACACAGCACTGCTCTTCGGCGGTCCGTGAGGCCGGCAACGCTCATTTGGTGAATGCGAAGCGGTTCTCTCCAACGCCAAACTTCATCTCTGCGTGAGGCTGCCTAGAATGTATTTGCTCTATTCGATCGAAGTCAGCGCCGCGTGTGAACCGTCGGACCTCCCGCGCCCCATGCCTCAAGAGTGCGGATTGAATCTCATCGGGGGTCAGCCGAATGTTGATTGGCACCATCACGTGATCGAGCATGTAGAAACGCCGATTTGGAGGAATCCCGGCGGCGCGGAGTACGTCGCGCGCGACCTCCCGACTCACGCCCGCCGTCACGAGCCGAAGAATCTCGATGACATCCCAGAAATATCCGCCAGGCTTCTCGATCAGGTAGAGCCAACCAAACCATCCGGGCTTGAGCACGCGAATGAGCTCCCCAATCCCCCGCTCCCAGTCTTTCGAATGATGCAGCACGCCATTGGAAAAGACGACGTCGAATCGGCTGGACTCAGCCGGCAAATCAAGAACGTTGCCGAGCTCTAAGCTCACCCCGGAGAGATCCGGAGATGCTATGACGCGCCGTGTCGCGTCGGCGACTCCGATCTCGGACATGTCGATGCCAGTCGCAGACTTCGCTCCGAGCAGGCGCCAGGCAACCGTGTACCGCCCGCCACCGCACCCAGCGTCGAGCACTTCCGCCGAGCTGATCCGGTCCATGGGAACGCCGTTGCGTTCGAGTCGTGTCTTCAAGAGTCGCTTCGGCTCCTCCCAGTACGACGCCGGGTCGAATCCGGCGAACAGACTCCCGTAGTGATCACCGGTTATCGCTTCGACGTCACGCTCTTGCTGCTCCGCCCCCTCCGGCCAGACATCGTGGACACCTTCCGACGCCATCAGAAACTTCGCCCACCGGGTCATGGCGTCGTTCAGGGTTGATGTGGGATTCTCTCGCGCTGAGAAGCGCTCGCTCCATCGAACGAAAGATATAGGGCACCGCCAACGCTCGAAGCGACTGCGACCACGGGGTGTCGGGGAGCTTTCGAGCCTCGGTCACCAAATGCCGTCCGCTTTCCGAAAGCGGCCCCTCCCGAAGGCATGGAGCGACCACGAAGTCATCGTCGTTCACTATCATGGTATGTTGAGCCGACGCGATGAAAGCATACATCTTCTTCTCCGTCCACGTGCGGGTCTTCGACGGGATCTTGCAGAGGTTGCTCTCTCGGGGTCTCGTGACGGGAGCTTCCGGCTTCGTGTGGGGACGCGACCAAGCGGACCAACTGAAGGGCTCATCGTTTCGATATGACCCACCCATCATCTTTACCCGGGACGTCTTGGGCGCGAGCAACAACTCGCCTGACTTGGAGTATCTGCAACGGTGCGAGAAGGAGTTCGGCGTTCCCCTCGGAAAAATGATCACGGCCGAACGCCATCTCACTCGCCGCTACGATTTCAACCGCGTCCTCTCGATCGCGGAGCAGACGTTTCGCGTAGTTAGCGGCTACCTGCAACGCGAAGCGCCTGACTTCGTGCTCTCCGAGGACGTCTCGTGCATGACGAGTTACATTCATTGGGCCGTTGCCCGAAAGTACGGCATTCCTTTCTTCGTCATTAGCAGTGCTCGCATTCCGGGAAGAATCGTGGTCTACCGCGACGGACTACAGGAGTGGGATGCCACCAACCGACGGTACGAGGAGCTCCGCGGCACGGGTCTCTCCAAGGAGCAGCGCGCTGCGGCCCAGGATTTCCTGGACCGCTTTCGCCAACACGCCGCGCGACCTACCGGCATGACCGAACGCGCACAGTTGCCGATCGCCACCCGCGACGATTGGCGTCGTGCGACGGAGCTCACCCGCCGCTACGTTCGTGACCCGATGAGTCCGGTGCTCACCTTTCCTACCGCACCGCTGTTCACCCGAGCGCGCCGGCTGGCTCGCGCCGCCATTGCCAAGTCCATGTTTGAGCAGCCACGCCAAGGGGAACGCTACGTACTCTACCCCATTCATCTGCAACCCGAGGCATCGACGCTGGTGCAGGCTCCCTATTACATGAATCAGGTCGCGTTGATCGAGGACCTCGCGAAGAGCCTCCCTGCTGGAACCCGGCTCTACGTGAAGGACCATGTCAGCACGCGCGGACGCTGGCCACTGTCGTTCTACCGTTCAATTAAGCAGTGTTTTGGTGTTCGCCTCATCGACCCCGACGTCGATGTGCCGGCGTTGATCCGAAACGCAGACGCGGTCGCAGTCATCACCGGAACGATGGGCTGGGAGGCGGTCTTGCTCGACAAGCCGACGCTCACGTTTGGTGACGTGTTCTTCAACGTGTTGCCACAGGTTCGGAAACTGGGAGGCTTACCAAAAGACGAGTGGTCGAAGGCGTTGCGCGACGCCATCGACCATCCTCCGCGAGATCCGGACGCGCTGCTGTGCTTCATCGCCGCGCTGCTCGAGACCTCATCGCCAGGTTTCATGGCAAACCCGAGCACATTTCCATCCGCTGCGAGCGCTGATAACCTCGATCTGCTCACAAATGCGCTGGTTGCTCGGATCGAAGAGAGAGGCGTGCATCCATGATGCCCTCTAGTAGGTCAGCCTCTTCTCGATCCGCGGCTCCATGCGAGATATGGCATCGGCAATACGGGGCCCAGCGTTGCCATCACCATACAACGGATCGCTCGGGAGGCGCCGCTTCTCGGCTTGCGTTTGGATCGCGTCAGCGATGGAAGCGCGGTCGTAGTCGACGTCGAGCACGTTGGCGCCGCGGTCGCGCCCTGTCTGTCGGCTCCCGATGTTCACCACAGGCACTCCCAAAAACGAGCATTCGCGAATCCCCACGCTGGAATTCCCAACGAGACAACGCGAATGATAGATGAGCCGTAGGAAGTCCATGGGCGCCATATTCTTGAAGAAGTGCAGATTGGACCGGCCGTGACTCTCGCGAAACGACCGAATGCCGCGCGACGTGCCATCGGAACCGGCATCAGGATTCGGCCAGAACCAGATCGTCGGGATTCCGAAGTCCGTCACGGCATGCAGCGTTTCTTGAACCTGGCTCCGGGCCAATTCGTGCTCGGTCGTCACCGAATGCTGGAGCACCACCATGTAGTCGTTCGAGAGGTCGAGCTGCGGGCCGACGCCGCCGTACTTCTTCATGGGATCGAAGTCGAGCTCGGGCCTTTCGAGAACCTGCGCCGCAATGTCGATCGACGGACAACCAGTAACGATGACGGTCTCCGGCTCTTCGCCCATTCTGATGACGCGCTCACCCGCCTGCTTAGTCGACACTAGATGGTAGTCCGAAAGCTTCGTGATCGCGTGACGTACCTTCTCGTCGATGGAGCCCGTGATTTCACCCCCTTGAATGTGGACGAGCGGAATGTTCATGTACGCCGCCGCAACCGCTGTCGCGAGGGTTTCGTGCCGATCAGCGATCGTGACGACGAAGTCCGGGTCGAGGTTGTCGAGCGCGGTGGCCAGCTCGATCATGCCGATCCCGGTGGTCTTGGCCATCGTCAAAGGCTGCTCGCCCTCGAGGACCATGTACACTTTGCTGGCGATTTTGAAACCGTCGCGTTCGATCTCGTCGACGACGCAGCCGTATCGATCGAGTAGCGCCGAGGCAGCAGCGACGACTTGGAGCTCGATGTCATCGCGAGCATTCAAGGCTTCCAGCGCGCTACGGATACGACTGTAGCTAGGACGCGCGGTGATGACGACGCAGACTTTTCTCACGGCTTAGGCCTCGATGTCTTCCTCTTGCAAGAACTTCCCTGCCTCGACCGCGCGGGCGAGCCGCCGGCCGACGACGTCGTGCATGCGCCGGGAGGCGATCCCACGAGCTGGCTTCTTCGTCGTGAGATCCCGGGCCTCGAGCACGGTTCCGGCCGGGAGGTCCCGTCGGGCGACGATGCTCTTCATGAAAAGGTCTCGCATCGGGGCCATTTCGAGTGCCACCGCGTCCTTATCGACCGGATTGGCGCGCATCCTTTCGATCGCGCGAACCCCCTCGACGAGCGTTCGCAACTCGTCGAAGGTCACGGAAGCACGAACGTCGGGGCCGAAAGACTGGCGACTGAAGGTGACGTGTAACTCGACCAACTCGGCGCCGAGCGCCGCCGCGGCCAGCGACGGGTAAATGGTCCCTGTGTGATCCGAGAGACCGACGGGGATGCCGAGACGATCGCGGAACTCGGTCATCACGTTCAAGCCAACCCCTTCGACCGTGCTCGGATAGGCGGAGGTACACTGCATTACAGCGGTCTCGATTCCTTTTTCTTTGGCCCAGCGAGCCGCCCAATCGACTTCAGACACGGGGCTCATCCCGGTCGAGAACAAGACCGGCCAACCAGTGGTGGCAAGCCGCTCGAGCATCCAGAGATCGGTGATTTGACCGGATGCGATCTTCCAAGCCGCGACGCCCACCTCGGTCAGGAGATCGACCGCCTCTTCGGAAAACGGCGAGCTCAAGAAGAAGAGGCCTCGCTCGTCGGCGTGGTCCTTGAGCCCGTGCCATTGGGCGGGGGTGAACTCCATTCGCTTCCAGTATGCGAACCGCGTGTCGTCTTGAGGACTGAACTTGACCCGCCAAGGCTCATCGGGGCTGCTCTCCGCCTCAGCAATGTGTGTTTGAAATTTCACCGCATCCGCGCCCGCATCTGCGATTGCATCGATGAACGCATGCGCAGCGCCCAAGCTTCCATCGTGTGACTGGCCGACCTCGGCAATCACGCGACAACGACCCGTCAGCAAGAAAGGCTCCGACACGCGCTCACCTACCCCCATTCTCGTGCTCGCGACACCTTGTTAGCAGGACAGACCCATCCTAGACAACCGTTGACCCTTTTCGTGATAAATGGCAATCGGCAGGCTGACAAGCACCGCCGGTTTTCGCCCCCTAATGTCCGATTCCCACTCGAGCCGCCCTCCCCCCGCCAACGCCGGGTCACCTCCCGTCACACGGGACACCGGCCGACGTCGGCGCGCGCCGAGCATTCCGTGCGCTGTCGTTCAGCCGGCGCTCGTTTCGCTGATCACCGTGCTGGTCGTTTCGCCGCAGCTGCTCGGAGGTGTGTTTCCCTGGTCGATCGCAGTCATCTGTGTCCTCGCAGGCATCGCTGGGATCCTCGGAAGCCGTCAGATCGAAATATTCAGCAACCGGCGCGGCGCTGCATCGCTTCTCGATTGGATGATGGTGATAGCGCTCGCTTGGACGTGCGTGCAACTGATTCCCCTGCCCTCGTCCTGGGTCGCGTTGCTCGTTCCAGAGTCGGCCGACGCGTGGCAGTCCAATGCCCTGCTCTATGGGCGGGCGCCGCGCTCCTGGATCCCCATGTCGCTCGATCCGGGGGCCACGCGGCTCGAGATGGCAAAAGGCACGGCGATCGTAGCGATCTTCCTAACCGCACGCTTGTTTGCCGCGTCCCATCAGCGCCGACGCGTGCTCGAGGCGGTTGCCGCGAGCGCCATCACGATGGCATTGGTGGCATTCGGGCACAAACTCGCGGGCGTCAGCTCGGTCTTCGGAATCTACGAGCCCGTCTATGCGAGCACGCGCCTGCTGGCGCCGTTGATGAACGAGAACCATCTCGGTGGATTCATGGCGTTGGCAACCCCCATCGCCGTCGGTCTGGCGTTGGACGCAGATACCCTCGAACGTCGCGCCGGCTGGATGCTCGGCGCCGGGTTGTGCGCGCTCGCGGGGATCTTGTCCTTCTCCCGCGGTGGAATGCTCGCACTTGCGATCGGCGTGACCATCTTCGCCGCGGTGTATGCAATGCGACTCGGGCACAGTCGCCGATCGGTCGATCGAAGCCGCACACTTCCGATCCTGACCGTCGGCGCGCTGGCGATCATCCTGATCGCAGTGGGTCTCGACGGTAGTGACCTCGCGCGCGAGCTGCGTCAGCGGCACAACATCGCACCGAAGTTTCAAGCGGCCGTCGCTGCGCTACCGTTGATCGCAAGCCATCCAATTACCGGGGTCGGACGCGGGGCGTTCTCCGCTGCGTTCGTGCAGCAACAAGGCTCGGACAAACGGTTCTTCCAACCCGAGAACTTGCTCGTGCAGTGGACGTCGGAATGGGGCCTTCCGGTCGCCTTGGCGCTCCTCGGCATCATCATTTGGTCGATTGGCCGTGGTTTTCGGTTGAGACGAAGCCATGCGCATCTCGGCGGCCTTGCCGGGCTCGTCGCCATAGGAGCGCAGCAATTTGTCGATTTTTCTCTCGAGTTGCTTGGGGTCGCGGTCGTTGCTTCGGCGACCCTGGGTGCAGTTGCCGATTCGGTCAGGGTCCCACGCAATGTTTCTCTTCGGAAGCTGTGCTTCTTCGTTTCGTGCGCCAGCTTGCTGGGAGCAGCGTTGGCGCTTTCCTTTCACGGACGCGACGTGTTTACCCTTGAAATGCGAGCCCGCGCGGCGCTCGAGCAGGACGATCAGCAAGAGGCCCGTGAGCTCGTTCGGAGCGGTCTATGGGCGCACCCGTCCGAGCCGATCTTTGCTCTGACTGGAGCAGAGATCGCTGTCCGAGAAGGCGACCCCGCGGCGGGCCGCTGGATCAACCGTGCGCAGGCGCTGGCCCCGCTTTGGAGCGCGCCGCATCTACTTGCTGCACGCTGGTTGTTCTCGATGGGCGAGCTGGATCAAGCGCTGATCGAGATTCGCGAGGCGGAGGCTCTACGTCCCGGAAGCGCGCGATCGACGATTTGTTCGCTGCTCCGCGATCGACAAGACCCTGCGATCGCCTTGCGCGCATCACCGGCCGGAATCAGCGGTGCGATGTTCCTCGACCGCGCCGCGCCCTGTGTGCCGCTTCAGTCTCCCGTCGGAATCGCAATCGACGCGGCTGCGCGCGAGCGTGACCCGGATCTCCCTGGACCCGCAACTCGGCAGGCACGCAGACTCCTCGCTGATGGCCGGCCGCTCGAAGCGGTCGACGTACTACTTGGGGTTCCGGAGCGAGGCGTCGAAGGACAGCGACTCCTGGCCGAGGCTTATCTTCGCGCCGACGATCCGCGGTCCGCCTCCCACGCGATAGCCTCGCTACTCAATCTAAAGGACACGCCGGGATCGGTCCTGCGCACGGCAGCTTCGGTGTACGTGGAGATGGGCGACGATGCCAATCTGCGGCGCGTCGCCACTCGCTTGCGTGGTCAGACGGGAGGAAAAGCGGTGCGTCTGGCAGAGGTCGAATCGTTCCTCGGCAAGCTGTACGAGTCACACCAGCGGTATGCCCTCGCACTGAAGGCTTACGAAGACTCCAACCGTGCACACGAATCCCGCGAAGCCCTAAGCGCGATCGCCAGGGTCGCCGAAACGATGGGAAACCGGGAACGTGCGTTGCTCACCTACAGGCGCCTATGTCGCTCCGACGGCGGAAAAGGCGCTGCATGCGCTTCAGCCGACGAGCTGGCAAAGCCCGTGGGGCACTGGCGCTAGGGCGGGCGCGCTTGACGCAGCCACAGCGATAGGAAACGCTGATGGGCGGGGCAGTGAGACATCTAACAACCGACAATGAGCCCGGGGCCGCTGCGGCCAGCCCGGGGCCCCTTCTTTCGAAGGCGCTCCGCGACTCAGCCGTCCGATATCGTTGGTGGATATTGGTCACGGCGCTCTCCGTGACGGCAGTCGTCGCCCTCTGGACACTCCGCTTGCCCAAGGTGTACCAGGCAACCGTCACGCTGGAGTACGACCCGAACCCGGCATCCCCTCTCGGCAGCTCCATCGAAGACGTCGGCGGGGGGGTCTCTCGCTTCCTCATGTCCCGAGAGTTCTTCGAGACGCAGAACTTGATCATTCAGAGCCGCGCGGTCGCGGAGCGCGTCGTCGAACATCTTGGGCTCGCGGACGATCCAAGCTTCTTCGGTGCCGGAGACGACGCCAACTGGAAGCCCGTTGCGAAAGAGGTTGCCGCAGAACGTCTGCAGCACAAGCTCTCGATCGACCCCATCAAAGACACCCGGCTCGTGCGACTCATGATTCGGGACAACGACCCCGAGCGTGCGGCGGCACTCGCCAACATGGTAGCCGACTCGTACATCGAGAAGACGATGGAGGATCGCTTGGGCTCGACGGCTGCGGCCGCCGAGTGGCTCGCTCAACAACTCGACTCGACGCGCAAGCACCTGGATGAATCCGAGCATGCCCTCCACGAGTTCAAGAAAGAGCACAACGTGCTATCCGTATCCGTCGAGAACCGCCAGAATCTCCTCGCCGAAGAAATCCGCGAGTACAATGAGCGGCTCACCGCCACGCGGACGCGGCGCATCGAGCTCCAAGCCCGAGTCGATCGATTGAAGGGTGCGCGCGCGAACCCGGAGGCCATCCAGGCAGAGGCCAAGGGTGAGGATAGCGAGCTCGACGCGCTTCGAACCGAGCTACGCTCCAAGCTGACCGAGCGCGGTGCGCTCTCCGTTCGATACGGCGACTCACATCCTACGATTCTCGAGCTCGACGGCGAGATCGCCGCGATTCGGAAGTCCATCGATGAAGAGGTCGACGCGCGAGTCGCGGTGGCCGAGGGCGATCTCGCAGAGATTCGGAACATCGAAGCAGGGCTCAGCAAGGTTCAGGCCGAGGCCCAGAAAGCAGGCCTGGAGCTCAATCTTCGCGAAATCGAATACTCGCGGCTCAACCGACAACGAGAAAGCAGCTCGAAGCTCTACGACCTTCTACTTCAGCGCACCGCGGAGACCGACCTGACCGGCCTGCTGCACACCACCCACGTCCGGGTGGTCGACCGCGCGCTCGTTCCCAAGGCAGCGATCTCGCCGATGGTAGGGGTGAATATCTTCGGCGGCGCCTTTGGCGGCCTTCTGCTCGGTTTCGCGATCGCGTTCCTGCTCCAGCAGATGGATCGGCGAATTCAGGATGTGCCGGATGCGGAGCGACTCGGCCTCACGATCCTCGGAGTGTTTCCGCGAGTCGGAGAGGACGGCGGGGACACCTCGAAATACTACCCGCGTCGCGGCAAGCGGAAACGGGTAGTCGAGGTCGAAAGCATCGACCAGATCGTCCATACGCACCCGATGTCGATAGCGGCCGAGTCGTGTCGCACCGTGCGCACCAACTTGATGTTCATGGCGGTCGAGTCGGCCCACAGGACGATGGTGGTTACCAGCGCCAACCCGAGAGACGGGAAAACCACGATCGCTACCAACATCGCCATCGCATTCGCGCAGAGTGGTCAACGGGTGCTACTAGTCGACGCGGATCTGCGACGTCCGCGGATCCACCAGGCGTTCGGCCTCGACAATCAGAAGGGCCTGACGAACACCCTCGTCGGTGAGCGTACCCTGGCTCAAGTCACCCGCGACGTCGGCATCGACAAGCTCTCGGTGATGACTTGCGGGCCGCTGCCACCGAATCCCGCCGAGCTCCTGCACACCAAGCAGTTCTCCCGTCTCCTCGAGGAAGCGTCCGCTCAATATGATCGCGTGATTTTCGACAGCCCTCCGCTGCGAGCGGTCACGGACGCGGCGATTCTCGCGTCCCAGTGCGGATGCACCCTGCTCGTGGTTCGTGCGCGGTCAACGACCAGAGACGCAGTCGTTGCTGCGATCCGGAGCCTTCACGACGTGCAAGCCAACATTCTCGGCGGAGTGCTTAACGACGTCGATGCGACCCGTGGCGGCCATGGATACTTGGAGGGTAGCTACTACCACTACTACCGAAGTGAAGATGACGGCGAGGATCCCGGCAGGGACCAGCACAATCAGTCGGCGGCCTGAACAGATCCGCGCTTCGCGAGTACCGAGGCGAATGCAATTTCGCTCCGGCGATTCCAAGTCCGTGCGAACTCGAGCGCCTGAGCAGCGACGGAAGCCCGCCTCGCGTCGTCGCGCAGCAGTGCCTGGATCACAGTCACGAGCTCATCGGCCGTATCTGCGATCAGCACTCCACTGCCGTGTGTTTCTTCGAGACCCTCCGCTCCAACCCGGGTGCTTACGGTTGCCATGCCACGCCCCATCGCCTCGATGGTCTTGATCTTCAACCCCGTCCCGAACCGGATGGGAACAACCGCGATGCTGGCCTGCTCGTATAGGGCACCCAAGTCTTCGACGACGGACATCGTCCGCACGCCGGGCGGAACCTCGAGCAGATCGCAAACCGGGCCAGCGATCAGCAGCTCTGCTTCCAGGGAAACCCGAGGCCAGACATCTTTGAGAAAGAACTCGATGCCGTCGACGTTGGCTTGATTGCGAGAACCGAGGAATAGTAGGCAATGATGAGTAGGAATGCGGGGAACACGCGCGAGGACCGGCACACGATGCCCCACGCTCACGACCTCTCGCACAGACCGCGATTGGAATTCCTCGCGCTCACGGTCCTGGATGGCGAGTACGACGTCGGCCCTAGAGAACCCGATCGCTTCCTCCTTGGGCGTGGTGGAAAAGCCCGTGCGCCGAAGGCCTAGCTCGCGCTGCAAGTCAAATCGATGCGCGAGTGAATCGTGGGTATCGAGGATTTTCAGTACGCTCGGACCGAACACCTGGAACGCGCGCGACTGATGAGCGTATTCGACCATGACAGCGTCGAAGGAATACCTGCGCTGGAGCGCCTCGAGGTAGGCATCCACGCCTTCGTCGTACCAGTCGTCGATCGCGAGCTCGTAGTCCCGGGTGAGCACGCGCGACAGTCTTCGAACCGCACGCCTATGCGGACTGAGTGGATAGCGGTACGGAATAGGGTGATACGCCCTGCCCCAATGCTCGATCATCGCCTCACGGTCTCCCGAGCTCTTCTCGATCTGGGCCAGATGAACTTCCCAACCGAGCCCTACGGCGCGATCGCATAAGTCCACGATACGCGCCCGATTCCCTTTGTTGGTCGGATGCGTGGCTTCCGGAGTAACGACCAGGAGACGCGGCGCCGTCGACGGGGGCGACGCGGACGAGAAATTCTCTGCCGATAGTGCGGCAACTGCGGGGCGAGCCCGCTCGATGCGTGCGGCGAGGCGCGCTCGATCGTCAATCAAGGACCCAATCGCCTGCTGCAATGCTCGTGGATCGAGGGCCACTGGCGGCGCAACGCCGAGCTCCGGCAGATCGAAGTGCTGCGACAAGCCGGCAAGCTTGCCCTGATAGGCGATCGCCGCCGCGGGAGTGCAATTGCGCAAGGCGGCGATGACCAGATGCATCCGGCCGCTGAACACGGCGTCGAGCTCCGACACCAGGCGCGACGCAAACGGGGCCTGAAGGCGAAAAGACGGGCACGCGAAGCGAGCGCGATCCGCGGGGTCCAGGCGAGATGCGATTTCTTCGAGGATACGATCGTCGCCCGTGTTCACCGTCGACTCGCGGTAATCGTGGGGAATGGCGACCACCGAGAGATTGGCTCGCTGCCGAAAGAGCTCCGTGAGCGCAGTCGCGTAGGCGGTGACCACTTCTTCGACCTCGGCCCCGGTGCTGGACTTGAACGCTCGATGCGACACATTGAGTCCTAGCACCACGCCTTCTTCAGCGCGGCGGATGTTCGCCCAGTCGAGAAGAGCTGCCTCATCTTCGTCGACTTGACTCAGCGGCGCGAGCCCAAACGCTAGGTCCGCTACCAGATCGATGGGTCGCCCGAGGTGTTTCGTCAAACGCGCGTGAGAAACCGGATCGCGCGCGCAAAGCCGAACTGACGCAGGGAGCTCCCGAAGAGCGCCCAAGACGAGTGGCGATGGTTCCTCATTGAAGGAGAATCCGAGCACGGACACGTCGAGCCCGAGCTCGGCTGCACAGTGTAGAAGGATCACTCTCCGGAACGCAGCTACTGGGGAATAGTGGCCGTCTAAGACGTCTGCGCCGAGACACCAAAGCTGATCGTACCGACCGAGAATCGCAGCGAGGCCCGGGAGGCTCCGAAAGTACGCGGATCCGAAAAACCGAGACAGATCGACGTGCTCCGCACCGGGTGGCTCACCCGGCCATCGGTCGCCCTCGGCGAAATCCACGATACCCACGGTCCGGCCTTGGCGTACGAGCTCTTCCATGCATACGTTCATCATCGCCTCGTCGCCGAGACTTCCCGTTCGAGATGGTGGAAGGAGCAGAGTGCCGAGTCGCCCTTCGCGGCGCGGAGCTCGGAGAACCGCTCGGGTCGCCCGGGCGAAACCAATTGCAGCACGAGCCTGCAACTCCCGCTTCCAAATCGTCATCCCGCCACCGAGGTCAAGCCGTCTCCCGGCTCAGCATGATAGTGAGTTTGGACCAGAGCTCTCGCACCAAGAGCGGCGCAATGAGATACAGGCTCGCCGAGTATGCGGCCACGCCCACCGCAACGCTCAGGAGTAGCTCAGACGTCGACCCCAAGGCCAACTGCTGCACGCCGAAGATCGCCATTGCCATGATTGCGGACGACGAGACCGCCGGCGCCAGGCTCCCGAAATACCTCCGTGGAGACACATCGATCAAATCGCGAAGGGCCACGAGGTCCAACGGAATCAACACATACGCTCTGAGTACATAGGCCGCCGCAACCGCGATGATACCCCAACGAACGGCGACGAAAAACGCCAGCACGTTTACGGCAGTGTGTATGGTCAAGAGTTTGAGACGAATCTCGGGTCTCCCCATGCCGACGTAAACCGCGAAATTGTAATAACTAACCGCATGCACCACACCGACCAGAGAAAGGATTCGAAGTACGGTTCCGCTTTGCGTGAACTGCTCACCAAAGATTAGCGGAACTGCTGTTGGAGCCACGACGGAAACGCCGATGAAAATGGGCGTCGCGATGACGCTTGCCGCTTGTGTGGAACGGTAGAGCGCTTCGCGAACTCGATCGGGCTGACCTTGAAGCCTAGAAAAGGCAGAAAACGCCACGACCGTCCCGGTCTTCGCGAGGACTTGTGTCAGAACGACTAGAACGCGGTAGGCGACGGAGTAGTAGCCCAGGATGACCTCACCGAGGTACAGGCCGATCAGAAAATCGTCCGAGCGCCGATTCAGGAAATCCAAGATGCTCGCGCCGACGAGGTGAACGCTGAACCCCCAGATCTCACGTAGGTGCCGAACGGAGAAGCTCAATTTCGGCCACCATGCTGCGGCGCCCCAGACGGTCAACACCTCCCCGAGCCCCCCCAGAAGCTGTTGAACGACCAAGGCATAGACGCCCCAGCCCGCGAGCGCGGCAGCCACGCCCGCCACCCCGCCGACCAGAGCGCCGAGAATCGAACGAATCGCGAGGATGCGAAACTCGAGGCGACGCTGCAACAAACCGACAGGCACAGCCACCAGTGCACGAATAGGCAAGACCGCCGACAGCCAACGCACCACGGGGGCCAGCTCGGGCGCGTCGTATAGCGTGGCAATCCAACCCGCCGACGCCCAGAGCGCCGCTCCCACAATCCCGCTGAGGCCGATATTCGTCCAAAATGCGGTGCTCTCATGCTCGGGCTCGAGGTGCTCGCGCTGCGTAATCGCATCCGCGAATCCCTGCTGCACCAGCACTTCCAGCAACGCGATGAACACTGCTGCCATCGCGACGAGGCCGAAGTCGGCAGGTGTCAACAACCTGGCAAGGATGACGAAGACGGCGAGTGAAAGCGCTCGTCCCCCGAACGACTGGACGATGGTCCAAAACACACCCTTGATTGCCCGGCGCTCGATCTCGCTCACTGAAGCTCTTCCTGCGCGCGATCGAAGCGCGCACGACGCGCTCTGAAGGCCACGTCAAGGAGAGGTCGATCTCGCCTCCAGCGCTTCCGCTCCTCATCGGGCGCTGCTTGCCAAACCGCGGCCAGCTCCGGACCATCGGCTAGGCCAACGATTCGTTGGTAAACGCCTTGGAGCACGATGTGGGCTCTCGGATCGAGCGGGGGCACGGCGCGAAGCCAGTCGAGCGCAACCAGTGTGGCGCCGAGGTCGGCCAGCAGAAGCACCGACCCTTTCGTTCGGCGTGTGACCCCGATCAGATAGCCGATCGCTGCGCCGAGAACGTGGATGTCCTCAATCGTGCGGAACGGCTTGACGTATCGAGTGAACCCATCGCCGGGCAAGCGTTCCTCTTCACGAACTTCGACGTGACGAAGCTCGAGGCGCGCGTGGGGAATCTCGGGAGCGAAAGGCGTTGGAGGCAACGCGTGAAGCGCGACACCGGCGCGCGCGGCTGGGATCCGAACGACGGCTAGATCGGGCCGGCCGTCGGGTTTGTCGCCGACCTTCGCCGCAACGAGCAAGGTCGCAGCGGTGTTTCCGAACGTGACGAATGACTTGGTTCCGTTGAGCTCGTGTCCGCGTTCCACCGCTTGGAGTGTCGTCTTCATCGCGCGCGGATGCGCTCCGTGTTGTTCGGTGACGCACAGCGAGCATGGCAGCTCGAGCCCAGGCGCGAGCTGCTGCAGAGCCGCGGGGTATCCCACTGCAAAGGCAAGCCCGAGTCGGTCGACACGCGAGCCGACGAGCGCCGCCGCCGCAAATGGCTCGGCGCCAGCCTCGCGTAGGTCCCGGTACCCGGTCCAAACCTGCTCGAGACGTCCTTCTGGCTCCCCGACGGCACCTGCCGACAGGATATCGAGCAACTCCAGCCCCACCTCCGCCACGTCTGGAAGGTAGCATCGAGCACGCCGGGGCTCCCACTGAGGGGACCGCATAGCGGAGAGCGAAGGGAATTATGGATGAAATGACGATCTCGGTCCGTGATTGGCTCAGCGGCATCTCGTTGACGAGGGCGGCAAAGACCGGGATAACTCTCATTGCAGACCTGCACGGAGCACCGCTTCGGGCAGTCGAAGGCAAGCAACCCATCGGAGGAAGAAGAAGCAATGTCAGAGCTCAAAGGCAGCAAGACCCATGAGAACCTCAAAGCCGCGTTCGCCGGCGAGTCCCAGGCGAACCGACGCTACCTCTACTTCGCGAAGGTCGCCGATGTCGAGGGGTACCCCGAGGTCGCAGGCAACTTCCGAGAGACGGCCGAAGGCGAAACCGGTCATGCGCACGGGCACCTCGACTATCTGAAGAAGGTAGGCGATCCCGCCACAGGTCTCCCCATCGGAGACACCTCTCTCAACCTCGCCGCCGCGGTGGCAGGCGAAACCTACGAGTACACCGACATGTACCCGGGCTTTGCGAAGACTGCGCGCCAAGAGGGCTTCGGTGAGATCGCTGACTGGTTCGAAACCTTGGCCAAAGCGGAAAAGTCCCATGCGGGGCGCTTCCAGTCGCTTCTCAACAGCATCTCGTAATCGAGGCTGACGCGGCGCGTGAGCGAAGAAGTCGAGAGGAAGATCTCGTACCAGCCTACGGACGGGTTGAGCTACGACCCATCGGAAGCGAAGTACTGGGACGAAGACGCGCTCGACAAGGAAGTCGAGCGCGTCTTCGGAGTCTGCCATGGTTGCCGTCTCTGCTTCAAATACTGTGACGCGTTTCCAACTATGTTCTCGGCGATCGACGACGAATATGATGGCAAGGTGTGGAAGCTCACGCCCCTCGACACACAGCGCGTCATGGATGCGTGCTTTCAGTGCAAGCTCTGCGAAGTCCAATGCCCGTACACGCCCCGTGACGGGCACGAATTTCAACTCGATTTCCCGAAGCTCGTACACCGCTACGACGCAATCCGGCACCGCAAGCGTGAGCAGCCGCACAAGCTGCGCTTGAAGCTCCTCGAAGACCCCGACCGCGCGAGCACCATGGCGCGGGCCAGCTTGGGCATGGCGAACGTGATGAATCGCGTGGGAATTCATCGATGGTTCATGGAAAAGCTCGTCGGCATCGATCGGCGGAAGCTGCTCCCCGATTTTGCGCAGACGACTTTCGAATCCTGGGCCGAAGGCGCAGGTTTCATGAACAAAGGCATCGGCGGTGAAGCGGTGATCTTTCAGACCTGTTACGTGCAGGGCAACGAGCCGCAAATTGGAATGGACACCATCGACGTGCTCGAGAAGAACGGCGTCGACATTCGCTGCGAAAGGGGTCTGCAGTGCTGCGGTATGCCCGCATGGGAAGGCGGCAACCTCGAGCTGCTGCGGAAGAAGGCCCACGCAAATCTGGACCGCCTGATTCCGCACGTGGATGCTGGAGCGAAAGTTATCGCGCTAAACCCGACCTGCTCGATGATGTTCCGCCGTGAATATCCCGAGCTGCTCGAAGGGGAGGACCGCGAGCGTGCCAAGAGGCTTGCCGAGGCGGTAGCCGATCCGAGCGAGTTCCTCTGGTCGATCCGAAACGAGGCGCGGTTCAATACCGAGTTCAAGAGCACACCGGGAAACGCCGTCGCCTATCATGCACCTTGCCATCTCCGCACGCAGGGGGTCGGCTTCAAAGGGCGAGATCTGATTCGCAAAATTCCGGGAGTCACTCCTACGACCGTGATGGAGTGCTGCGGCCACGATGGAACCCATGCCATGACGGTCGAGGGATTCGAATATTCGATTCGAGTAGGGCAAAGAGCTTTCGATGGGATGAAGGCCGCCGACGCACAGATCTGGGCAACCGACTGCCCTCTTGCTGCCATCCAGTTCCAACAGCATGCAGGGGTGAGGCCCATGCATCCCATGTCGGTCCTGGCCCGTGCCTATCGCGAGGATGGATTCGACTCGCCGAAGGCGCTACCCTCCGGCAAGATACCGGAAGGAACCAGGAAGTGAAGCCGGTCAAGCGTTCCGAGTTGCTAGACTACATCACCTATGGTGAGCAGCGCGAAGCCATTCGCGATTCCGCACTCCGAGCAAAGTCACTGCGCCGCATCCTCGTCGGCGAATGCTTCACGTTTCTCTTCGAGAACCGGGAGACGGTACGCTATCAGGTTCAAGAAATGATGCGCATCGAACGCATCGTCAAAGAAGACGACATTCAGCACGAGCTCGACACGTACAACGAGCTCATCCATCCCGCGGGCACGGTAGGATGCACCTTACTGGTTGGCATCGAGGACGAAGCGGAGCGGGACCAGAAACTGAAGGAATGGATGGGTCTCAACGAGCACATCTACGCGGTGTGCCCGGACGGTAAGCAGGTGCGACCTACTTGGGATCCACGCCAAGTTGGCGAGACTCGGCTCTCGTCGGTCCAATATCTCTCGTTCGCCTTTGGCTCGGTGGCGCCCACTGCCATCGGGATCGAAATGCCAGGGATCGAGGAGGAAACCGAGCTGTCCGGCCCCCAACGCGAAGCGCTGGCCGACGACTTGGGCGACGACCTTGGTACCGATTAGGGCGTTGCGCTGGAATAGCGAAACCCTCTCATGTGTACTTGTCGGAGGGGGCTGGGAGACTTAGGTTCCAGCCTTAGGAGTACGTGGATGCTGAGAATTCTTCTGTTTCTGGCTACTAACATCGCTGTCCTCTTCATGGCGGCCATCGCGATGGCTGTGCTTACAGCCCTCGGGGTCATTCCTCCGAACGCTCCGTACACCGCAATGCTCGTTTGGTGTGCGCTGTTCGGCTTTGGAGGCTCGATCTTCTCGCTGGCCATATCCAAATGGGTCGCGAAGAAATCCACGCGCGCCCATGTCATCGAAACGCCCTCGAACGAGACCGAACGATGGCTGTTGAGCACCGTTCAGCGTCACGCCGAGCGGGCAGGAATCGGCATGCCGGAGGTCGCGATCTTCGACTCGCCCGATCCGAACGCCTTTGCAACCGGGATGTTCCGCAACAATGCGCTCGTGGCGGTAAGCACCGGGCTCTTGCGCCTGATGAACCAACAAGAGGTCGAGGCCGTCCTCGGGCACGAGGTTTCCCACGTCGCCAATGGCGACATGGTAACGCTGACTCTGATCCAAGGCGTGCTCAACACCTTCGTGCTCTTCGTCTCGCGGATCATCGCGAGCCAGTTCGATCGCGGCAGATTCCTGATCTACATGGGGCTTCAGATGGCCTTCGGCCTCCTCGCCAGCATGATCGTGGCGTGGTTCTCGCGACGTCGGGAGTTCCGAGCGGACGCGGGCGGCGCCGATCTCGAAAGCCCCGGTGCAATGGCGTCCGCCCTCAACCGCCTGAAGGCCATGCGAGACGCACCATCACAGCTCCCAGACAACCTGACCGCGTTCGGTATCCGTGGTGAGGGGATGCTCAAGCTGATGGCGACCCATCCTCCGCTAGAAGAGCGGATCGCCCGCCTTCAAGCGCGCTAACCGGCTCCTCCATGCTTCGCGTCTTGCCATGAGGTTCGAGCTTCGGTAGGACGCAGGTCATGGGTGGGCGGGCCTTACTGTGCTGGATCGCGATCGTGGGGACTGCGCTCACCGCGTGCGAGCAACCCGAGCCGCCACCGGAGCGCCTCGACGTTGCCCCGGCCGACCGATCCTGCGAAGAGGGCGAGGCTTGCGGGGTCGTCGAAACGAGCTGCCTATCGCAGGGCTGTGAGTGCGGGGTCGCGATCAACGAGGCGCGCGTGCTTCACTATCAGAAGCAGCTCGCCGAGTGCCGGGGACAGAACCAACTCGCGACTTGTGACTTCACCTGCCCGACACCCTTTGCCAAGTGCTTCGAGGGCGCATGCGTTCTGACCAGCGAGCCGTCCGAGCTTTTTCGCGGCGGCCGGAGCGTCCAGACAATTTGCGAGAGCTCGCGGGGAACTTACGTCGGCTGCCCCGCATGCCTACCCAACGAACCCTGCAAGTCGTGCGCGCCGTGCGAATGTCCATCGAGCCACCGCTGGACCAGAAAGGGTTGTCGCCCCGTGGTACGAACCGAGCCGCGAGACATCGAAATCGAGGCGCGTCCCTCCGCAGTGACTGTGGACGATGACCTCAAGGCCCGTGTTCACAACAATTCGAAGCACAAGATCTGGCTGAGGACCGTCTGTCGCACGCCATTTTATCGCGCGCGGAAGAAGGAGGACTCTTGGGAGAAGGCCTACGAACCCTTCCACGACGTCAAATGCCGCCTGGGCTCGGTGGAAATCGCTCCGGGCGCGAGTCGTCCCTTCGTCATCCAACATCTTGCGAAGCTCCGGGAGCCGGATGGAGGCACCGCAACTCCAGGGACCTACCGCTTCGAGGTGACGTACACGGACGGCAACGAGAGCTTTCGTTACAGCGCAGTCGTCTACTCGGCGGAGTTCGACTTGGTGTCGAAGCGTTCGCGCAAGTAGCGCACGATATCTGCGCTCTCCGGCATCCAGCGATCGCGAGCGCCGCTGGTGCACCGTAGGACAGGCACAGTCATGCGCCCGCGGGCATCCCTGAGCTCCGTCCGGTATTGTTCGCTGCGCCAGATATCGCGAAGCTCGACGTCGATGCCCAATTCCTCGATCACCCGCAGTACGCGCACACAATAGTAGCAGCTCGGCGCGTAATACAGCGCTAGTTTCTCGTCAGGCTCGCACGTGTAGCGCTCGCAGAAAAACCTCGCGTAGAACTGGGGCCATGGTTCGTCTGGAAAGAGCAGCCCACGCTCGGATTCGGCTTCCACCAGCGCAACGACCAATTCGGTAACCGTATGGTCGGCGCCCACGATCTTGGCGATTCGGTCCCGGATGTACTGCGCGTACCAAACAGCCCAGTCGGGGTCGCTCCCATTCGTCGCTGCGAACGCCGCGTGGTGGGCGCGACCCGTCTCTTCGAAGAGCGCGCCGAGTGCGTCGAGAGGCGAGCGCTCAGCCACTGATGACTTCCAAAAAGCAAAGGCTGAACCAATCGCGATCGTCGCTCCATTGTTTCGCGAGCCGAAAGCCGGCGGACCACGCCATCTCCTCGAATTGCGGCAGGTCGTACTTGTGTGAGTGCTCGGTCACGATGTGCTCGCCCTCAAAAAAGGCGATCTTGTCGTTGCCGATCTGAACCGACTGGTTGGTTTCGCTGATCAAGCGCATCTCGATTCTGCCTTCGTTTTCGAGGTAGGGAGCCTGATGACGAAACTTGCTCAAGTCGAAATTGGCTCCGATCTGGTTGAGCCTTCGCAGGATGTTCAAGTTGAATGCCGCCGTGACACCGAGCGAATCGTTGTAAGCCGCCTCGATGACCTTGATGTCCTTCTTTCGATCGATGCCGACCAGCAGTCCTCCACCGTGTCCTACGAGGTCGGCGACGCGCTCGAGAAAGCTCACGGCCCCATCGTGGTCGAAGTTCCCGATCGTGCTCCCGGGAAAGAACGCTACGGTGCGGGCGCTCGGTCGATGCGGGCGCGGCAGACGGAGCTCTTGCGTGTAGTCGGCGCAGATCGCGATCACTTCCATGTCGCGATGGCGTTCGGCGAGCTGGTAGGCGGAGGCCTCGAGGGCCGCGCCGCTGATGTCGATCAGCACGCAACCGCTCGGATCGACCAACGCGTCGAGGAGCTTCTGCGTCTTCAGGCCAACCCCCGATCCGAACTCGACCAAAGTCGCGTGCGGACCAATCGATTCGGCCATCTCGTGAACGGCTCGGCTCATGATATCGAGCTCGGTCCGGGTCGGGTAGTACTCCGGAAGCTCGGTGATCGCTTCGAACAGTCGTGCGCCCAACGCATCGTAGAAGTACTTGCAAGGAAGGGCTTTCGGCGAGCGCCGGAGCCCTTCAGCCGCTTCCGCCTGCATGTCGCCGCTCTTCGGGTGAAGGTCGACGACCCGAACCCGCTCCTCCGTGCTTCGTGGATGGAATGCAATCATCGATTCACTCCCCTTCCCGGGCGAGCCGGATGCCGCTGAGCTGCCAACGGGCATTTGGCGGGAAGAAATTCCGGTAACTTCGGCGCGCATGGCCTGCCGGCGTGGCGCAACTGCTGCCGCGCAATACGTATTGACCCGACATGAACTTGCCGTTGTATTCGCCCAGCGCGTCACGGGTTGCTCGATACCCCGGGTAAGGCGAATAGCTGGAGCTCGTCCACTGCCAAGCTGCTCCGTATGGAATCGGCGCGGTCGGATGCACCGCGGGCGCGCGACCGCAAAGCGGCGCCGGCTCCGGCTCGCTCGTGGCAGCTTCCCACTCTTGCTCCGTTGGCAAACGAGCGTCAGCCCAGCGAGCATAGGCGTCGGCTTCGAAGTAGCTGACGTGGACGACGGGCTCGGAGTCTCGCAGCGCCTGTCGTCCGTGAAGGGTGAACGAGCTCCAACCGCTCTCATCTCGGCGCCAATATTGCGGGGCTACCCAATCGCTGTCGCGCACTGCATTCCAGCCCTCGCTCAACCAGAGCTCCGGGCGCGCGTACCCACCGTCTTCGATGAAGTCGAGGTACTCGCGGTTGGTCACGAGGCGTTGGGCGATTTGAAAAGGGTGAACCAACACATCGTGAGCCGGACCCTCGTTGTCGAAGTGGAACTGAGTCGAATCACAACCGACCCGGATGATGCCGCCGTCGTCGTCGAGCCACCGCATCCTCTGAGCCACAGCGGCATTCTCGAGGCCGATGCCGCCGCCGTCATACACGGGGTCGAGCGGATTTCGCGACAAGAGGTGCTTGATGTCGGTCAGGATCAATTCCTGGTGTTGCTGCTCGTGGTGTAAGCCGAGCTCGATATTCCTCAGGACCGCTTCCTCGGGGTCGTCACGCAAGAGATCGAGAACTGCCGAATCGACGCGTCTACGATACTCCGTGACCTGGTCGTGGCTGGGCCGCGTCAGAAGCCCGCGCGACGGACGATGATACTGCTCGCCCACCCCGTTGTAGTAACTGTTGAACAAAACCGCGTACGGCTCGGGGGAAAGCCGCTCGAGGCCTGCGGGACCGAGCACGAACGTCTCGAAGAACCAGGTCGTATGTGCACGGTGCCACTTGGTCGGACTGGCGTCCGGCATGCTCTGAACGCATTGATCCTCCGCGGAGAGCGGTGCAGCAAGCGCCTCCGTTTGCGCCCGCACCCGCTGGAAGTCGTTCACAAGTCGATCTGGCCACACCCGAGTATTCATAGGTATTGCGCTAAACGGGTCAAGAGCGCTCGCGTTACCAAAAAAGAGGTTGATCGTCGTCACCTAGCCAAAAAGGTGCTTTGGTCTGGATCTGTCGTGTCGACGAGATCCGCATCAACGGCGCCTGCGTGCCCAATGGCATCCGAAATGCGCGCTCCCAGCGCGAGATATCGGGGTGCGACCGTCGTCGTAGCGCGGTCACAGGTTCCCGCTGTCGACAAGTGTTCGATCTTCGGAATGACCGCGAGCACGTCCGATGAGGTGCGCAGAAGATCGAGGTGAGTGCCTATTAGATATGGCTGGAGCACCGTGTCGTCCAGCAAACGGGAGACCTCCTCGCGAGTCGAACAGAGCTGGAACCCTGCACTACCTGGCCGAAACGGGCCTTGCTGACCAAAGGAAACGGTAACGGATCCTCGCGGCCATCGATCGAGTCCTGTCTCACGGGCATTTCATCAACGGCGCCGAGGTGGAAGAGCTCGAAGGCAAGCTCGCGAACAAGCTCGGAGTCGAGCACGTCGTCGGAGTTGGATCGGGCACCGCTGCGCTCACCTTGACGATCTGGGCTTTGGGTATTGGTCCGGGTGATGAGGTGATTACCGTCGCTCACTCGTACGTGGCCACTGCCACATCGATCCTCCTGGTGGGTGCAACGCCCGTGTTCGTCGATGGCGATCCCAACACCGGCCCATGGACCCAGCTCTACTGCAATCCGAGCTCAGCTCGCGAACCAAGGGCCTGCTCCGCCGGCCTTCAGTGCGTTGGTGATACGACACGACCGGCGCGACGCGCTCATCGAGCATCTTGCAGAGCGAGGCTTCGACGCCAAGGTGCAATGCCACGGCCAGGGATTCGGCGCGTTTGGCAGCAACAACGCGAGTCGCTTCGACCGGCGGAGCAGGCCGTCAGCACGTAGCGACCGCACTATCGGGTGTGGGGGCGATCCTTCCGCTACCGCTGCGAGCGGAGGGGACCCAATACTCGGAAGATGGGGCCATCCGGGGCGAGCTCAAAATCTCGGGCCAGCCGTGCGACCGGAGCATATGCAAAGACCGCCCTTCCCGACTCGAGTGCCGCCCGAACCACATCTGGCTTGGCGGGGATTACGACGTCCACGTCAGTCCGCAGCCCACGGACTTTTTGGACGTACATGCCGAAGACCGCGTCCAGCTTCCACTCTGGGGGCGTCGTGAAGTTCAGAATCACCGCATTCTCTGGAAGTGTGCTCACCATGGCAGCGATGAAGTTCTCGGTATCCCTGAAACCGCTCATATCGACGGCGCGGTAGTTCCCCAATGACAATGCGCCCACGAACGCGACCAAGGCTACCTTCGTGAAGGTCTGCATCGCCCTTGCTCTACTCGCGGTGACGACTCTCGCAACCATATCGATCAGGCTTTGCGCGCCGGCCCCTACGAAGCAACATAGGAGCAAGGTAGTGGGTAGAAAGAAGACCTCGAGATCGTGGACCTGATACCGGAAGAAGAAGCCGATGTTCCCCGCGCCCATCAAGATCAACGCAACGCTTTCGAGCGGCCGCCGTTTCCAGAGCCAGAACAGCCCGGCGACTGCAAGCGCAACGCCCACCAGAAGAAGCTGCTCCCGGAAAGATTCAGCGATCGCGATGGAGCGGGCGCCCCAGTCGAGGTCGTGGCGAAACCATCCTTTGTAAGTGCCTCCCGTGACGACCCACTTGAAGCGCTCGAAGTTGGATGGGTTCCCGAAGTTCAGCGACGGATTCTGGCGTGCGCGGAGGGGCAGATAGAGAAACACCAAGCTCCCGAGGAGGGCCATCCCACCCGAAGCTAGGGAGCGCCGAGCGCGTCCCCAGAATCCCGATGTAGCAAAGAGCGCCCTCAGGTCGCTAGGCCGCTCCACGGGAGTCCCGTACGCCCACACCAGGAACGCAAATCCAATGCCGAGCGTCGCGATCGAAAGGTGAACGCCCAGCCCCAACCCTGCGACCAAGGCCGCGATGGCGGTCAGGACGAAACGGGTTTCCTGACGTGAACGAAGCAAGAGGTAGAGAATCAACGCAATGATGGCAAGCGCGGGGCAGTAAACCTCGGCCACCACTGCGTTCGCCCAAAACAACTTGCCCCCGCCGAGGGTCGCCGCGGCCACGCAGGACGGAATCCGCTCTAACCCCAGTCGCCGGCACACGAGGTAGGTCAGTGCAACCGCACTGGCGGCGAACGTCGCGCTCATCGCGTTGACTGCCAGAGCAGGTTCGATCGGCAGCCAGGTGAACACGTGTGCCATGATCGTGTAGAGCGGGTAGCCGGGGGGATGCGGAATTCCAAGCGTGACGGCGGCAGTCACGTACTCGGCGCTGTCATACCAGAACACGGTTCGGCAGAGGGTGAGCAGATAGAGACAGAAGAATGCCAGGCCGAGCGCGAGCGCGACGAGCTCGTCGCGCGTCTTCGTGTTCGGTGCCTGCGCCATGGACGGGCGGATTCTACCGTCTCTTGGAAGGCTGTCGCAGTTAATGGGGCCCCAGCAAGGCCAGAGGCCGCGCCAATCAAGCCGGCAAGGAGGCCCCCGCGTGGAGCACGCGAATCGTCGCGTCCCTCCATCCGTAGGTCACCGCGGAACAGACTCTGAAATGCGCCTTGCTGATCCACCACCGTCCGTCGATGCGCTCGTATTCGTCGTCGTAGTAGCCTCCGACGATGCTCACCGTTCGGAGCTCGGTGTTCGTCAAATGATAGACCAAACCCCACCTCGCGGTCGCCTCGTCCGGGCCGTGGACCTCGATGTTCGGCGGGCCCCCATGATGCATCTCGACGATCTGGGTCTGACAGCCGATGTCTTTGAAGACTTGGTAGAGCCCATCACGGTGATGCACCAAACCGACGGGGCCCTCGTAGTGAATCTCGACGGGCCCGTCGAGAAAGCAGTCCCGCACGCCTTCGACGTCTTTGCTATCACAGCAATACCAGTAGCGAGCTTTGAGAGCTTTGATCGCCTCGATCGCTTCGAGGCGGGCGATTCGAGATTCTAGGGTGGTGGCGGATGAGGGCATGTCAATTCGGGTTCGTGGTTTGCGGGTTGAATGTGCATTTCCTTTGGCGCGGCGGCCAGCACGCATGCGATCGCCGGCCTAGGCGCGCCTATCGCGTTGAGTGGTACGCTTTGTGCCGATCGAGGTCAAATCATCCTGTGACCTCGCGGAGGAAGGTATGCTCGTAGATTCGGAATTTGAGAGCGCCACCGTGGGATCTCGAACTTGGCGCTACGCCGACTCTGGCGAAGGGCGCCCGGTGGTCTTGATTCACGGGTTCCCCGACACTCCGCATTCGTACGCCGGGATCGCGCGCTCACTGAACGCGGCGGGCTATCGGACGATTGTGCCGTACCTGCGAGGTTATCATCCCGAGACACTCGTGCCGGGCCGGTCCTACGATTCCTCGAGCATCGCCGAGGACGCTGTCGGGCTCCTCGACGCATTGGCGTTGCCGTCAGCTGTGCTGGTGGGACATGACTGGGGCGCGAGCGTCGTGTATGGCGCCGCCGCTTTGGCTCCGGGACGAGTCCAGGCGATCGTCCCCATCGCGATTCCGCACCCGAGCACATTGAAACCGAGGAACGTTGTCCAAGCGCTCGGGCTGCTCGTCATGGCCAGACATTTTCTCTACTTCCAGTTGCCGTGGGCCGAAGTGGGCACGCGCCGCAACGACTTCGAGTACGTCGAGAGGCTGTACCGTCGCTGGGCGCCCGATTGGCAGGGTCCCGATCGCGACGCAGCGGTCGCTCGCGCGAAGGAAGCGTTCTCCGAACCCGAGGTGCTCCGCGCAGCCATCGCGTACTACCGCGCCGTCTCGACCAAGATCGATCGACGACTCACCGGGCCGATTGCGTGCCGCGGCCTGATGGTGGCCGGCGGCAGAGATTTCGGCGGCCATCTTGGACCCTACGAAAAGTCGCGCCGTCTGTTCCAAGGTGGCGCGGAGCTCCTCGTCATCCCGAATGCCGGCCACTGGCCCCACCGGGAGGAACAGTCCCATTTTACGGACGTACTGCTGCGGTTCCTGCGGAACCTCCCCTGAACATCGAGACTGGGAGGTGATGCGGATATTGGTTGACAGACTCAACCATTTGGTTGCATGGTTCAACTAATGGAGGCTCCGATGGATAGGGACCAAGTGCATGACGTAGTGAAATCCGGATACGCTGAGGTTGCCCGCCGAGGAAGCGGCTGCTGCGGCAACGCTGCACCAGACGCGCATGCCGCCACGGCGACGCTCATCGGTTACACCGAGCAAGACATCACGGGCGCGGCTGCGGACGCGAACCTGGGGCTCGGCTGCGGCAACCCGACCGCACTCGCGAGTCTGAAGCCGGGTGAAACCGTGCTCGACCTTGGCTCCGGTGCTGGGTTCGACGCGCTGCTATCCGCTGACAAGCTCGGCCCCGAAGGCCGTTTCATCGGCGTGGACATGACGCCGGAGATGCTCGCGCGCGCACGAACCAACGCAGTCAACGCGGGCTACGCGGGCACGGTCGAGTTCCGGGAGGGCCTGATCGAAGACCTGCCGGTCGCCTCGGAGAGCGTCGACGTGGTGATTTCCAACTGTGTCATCAACCTCAGTCCGGATAAACCGCAGGTGTTCCGCGAAGCGTTTCGGGTGCTCAAACCGGGTGGGCGGATCGCGGTAAGCGACATCGTACTGACCGAAGTGCTGCCCCCGGAGGTGGCGCGGATGGCTGCGAGCTGGGTGGCCTGCCTCGGCGGAGCGTCGACCGAAGAGGAATACCTCGGATACATGCAGGACGCGGGCTTCGCGAACATCGAATACACTCGAAAGCCCGCCGGACCGATGCTGACGTCGAGCCTTCAGGACCCCATGTGGAAAGCCGCGGTGGCCCTGTTTGGAGAGGCACGAATCCAAGAGCTCGGCGACACGGTGTTCAGTTACTCGATCACCGCCGAGAAACGATGAGCTCGGTCATCGACGACGTCATCGCGTTCTGTCGTATGTTTTCCTCGTTCGAGCGCGAGCAGATCTGCTGTGGGACGGTGAGCCCCGCGCAGTGCGTGATTCTCCAAACGCTGACCGCGGGGCACTGGGACGTCAGCAGCCTCGCGGCTCATGCGAGAGTCACAAAGGGCGCGATGACGCGGCTCGTCGATGGGCTGGAAAAGCGCCGCTGGGTCTCCCGGGCCAAAGGTGAGAGCGACGGCCGCCGCGTCTTGGTCTCATTGACCCCAGAAGGCAGGGAGGAAGCCGAACGCCTGGCGCGCCTCACCCAGAAAAGCATCGACATCATCCTCGAACGCATTCCGCAACGCGAACGCGAACAAGCCATCCGCAGCATCCAGCTGCTTCGCCAAGCGGCGGAACAAACCCGTGCCCACCTAGACTGCTGCTAGGCAAGATTGCGCGGCTATGTGCTGAGGATCGTCATCGTCCCAGCCGTGTGTTGGCTCCGAAGGACCTTCTTATCGAATTTGCCCACGCTGGTCTTCGGTATCTCGTCGATGAAGGTCCACCGCTCCGGGACCCACCACTTGGCGACCTTGCCGTCGAGGTACTTGCGAAGCTCCTCGGCGCTGATCGTGCTGCCCGGTTTGCGTACGATGCAAGCGAGCGGGCGCTCGTCCCACTTGTCGTCGGGGATTCCAACTACTGCCGCTTCGACAACGTCGGGATGCTCGATGATGGTGTTCTCGAGCTCCACGGACGAGATCCACTCGCCACCGGATTTGATCACGTCCTTCGCACGGTCTGTGATCTGCGCGTATCCACGCTCGTCGACGAAACCGACGTCGCCCGTGCGCAGCCAACCATCGTGGAATCGCTCTGGAGCGTCCACGCCGTAGTAGCTGCCGGTCACCCAGGTGCCGCGCACTTCGATCTCTCCGATCGATTCGCCATCCCAAGGCAATGTCCGTCCTTCGTCGTCGACGACGCGCAGCTCGACACCGGCTACCGGTCGGCCGGTGCGCGCTCGATAGCGCCAGGCTTCGTCCTCGCCAACGCCCCGAGGCACGGACGCCACCGTTCCGAGTGGGCTGGTTTCGGTCATCCCCCAAAGCTGCAAAATCCGCACGCCGTAACGCTCCTCGAAAGCCCGCATCAAGGACTCGGGGACCGCCGAGCCACCGCAGATGACGAGGCGAAACGAGGAGAGATCGATGTCCTTGCCCTCCCCGTAGTGGAGCACCGCCGTCCAAACACTCGGCACTGCACCGGCGAAGGTAGGGCGATGACGTTCGATCATCGCGACCAGCGGCTCGGGCTGAAGAAATCGCGTTGGCTGGAGGAAGTCGGCACCGACCCACCAACCCGCATACGGCAGTCCCCAACAGTTCGCGTGGAACATGGGCACGATGGTGAGAACGGTGTCACTTTCGTTGAGGCCGGTAACCGCACCCGAGGTAATCCCATAAGAATGCAGAAGCGTGGACCGATGGCTGTAAACGACGCCCTTGGGGTCTCCAGTCGTTCCGCTGGTGTAGGCCATCGACGCAGGCGCACGCTCGTCGAAAACCGGCCAATCGATTCCAGGTGACTCGGAGGACAAGAGCTCTTCATATCGGTGGAGCACGGCACGGGGCGCCTCGCGGAGGGGCGTATCATCGCCGCTCCCGACGACGATGAGGTGCTCGACGGTCTTCATCTCTCGCGCCACCTTTGCCAGCAAGGGGACCAAGGTGTCGTCGACGATGATCACCTTGTCTTCGGCGTGATTGATCACGAACGCGAGCTGTTCAGGGAAGAGCCGAATGTTGAGCGTGTGCATGACGGCGCCCATCGATGAGATCGCAAAGTAAGCCTCCAGATGCTCTTGACTGTTCCAGCAGAACGTCCCGACACGATCTTCGCGCCCCACGCCGAGCTTGAGCAGCGCCTTGGCGAGTTGCTCGGTGCGATCGGCAACTCGAGCGTAACTCACGATTCGGTCGCCACCCTCGCCCACGGTAATCACGCGGCTGCTCGAATACAAACGCCGCCCATGCTCGAAGAGATCCGAGATCAAGAGCGGCCGATCCATCATCGTCGAGAAGCTCACCAACGCCTCCTACCCACAGCCGACTGCTCTCACTCCGCTTCGAAACCCGCGGTCTTGTGCGAACCGTCGCAGAACGGCTTGTTCTTGGACTGACCGCAACGACAAAGAGCCGCCTTCTTCCCGTTCCAAGCTTTCCGTCCGCTCGCTGCTACGATCGTGAAGTTACCGTTGAGCAGGAGCGGCCCGTTTGGCGCACGGCCAATTTTGAGAGTTCCCCCTGCCTTGTCGAACCCTTCACCACTCTCTCCGACCGAACCGTAGTCCTTGAACGCGGCAGCCTCGTGACTGTTGTCGCAGAAGGGCTTGTTCTGTGACTTCCCGCAACGGCAAAGCGCAGCTCGGAAGCGCACACCGGGCATGTCTTCCGCAGCCCCATCGATCTCGAGATCGCCGCGGACGAAGAGGGGGCCGTTGTAGCTCACCGAAACCACATTCTCGGCTTCTGCGACCTCGTCTGCGCCTCCGTTCTTGAGCCCATGCGTTAGCGCGCCGGTGGGACAGCGGGTCACCACGTCCGCAACCTCCTCTGGGCTCACCAAATCCGGTTGGCACCAGGGTTGCCGACCTCCGACGAAGAGGTCGTTCTTGGCGCGACCGCATTCCCCGATGTGGATGCACAGGCGGCCGTCCCAGTGGACCTCTGCCTCGGTGCCTACGTAGTCGAAAATCTTCTTCTCAGTCATCGGGTGTTCCTAGTGCTGCGATCCCCGTTGGCATCCGCCCGGAACCGATTTTCTACTACAGCGGGTGACAAATCACTACAACGAACTGGCGCGGAATCGCTCCTGGGTCCGCGGTGTGGTAAGCAAGTGAACCAAGTGGGACGTTCGCACCACCACCATCATGAGCATGACACGGAGGCCGCCGGAAATCGCCGCCGCTTGGCGATGGCGTTCTGGCTCACCGCCCTGTACATGATCGCCGAGGTGATTGGTGGATTTGCCGCGAACTCGTTGGCCTTACTTGCCGATGCTGGGCACATGTTTTCGGACGCCGCGGCGCTCGCGCTCTCGCTGGTGGCGGTGATGCTCGCCCAGCGGCCTGCCACCCCACAGCGCACATATGGGTTTCACCGTGCCGAGATCCTTGCAGCGCTTGCCAACGGCGCTGCGCTGCTCGCCCTCTCCGTCCTGATCGCGCGCGAAGCGTGGGAGCGCCTCTCCGCGCCCCCCGACGTTCGAGGTGGCTTGTTGCTCGCGGTCGCCTGTGGCGGCTTGGCAATCAATCTGGCGAACCTGCGCATCCTGGGTGGGGGCCGTGCCAGCAACCTCAACGTGCGTGGGGCCTGGCTGCACGTGGTTGCCGACACCCTGGGCAGCGTTGGCGCCATCTTGGCGGGCATGGCGATCTACTTCCTCGGTTGGCGATGGGCCGACCCCGTCGCCTCGTTCATCATCGCGGCGCTGGTCCTGTACTCCTCCTGGGGTCTAATTCGAGAAACCCTGGAGGTCCTCATGCAGGGCGTGCCGAAAGGCATTTCCATCGAGGCCGTCACGGCTGCTCTCAGGGAGCTTCCAGGGGTCCTCGATGCGCACGATCTGCACGTCTGGTCCCTGACGAGCGGCAAGAACATCGCGACCGCCCATCTACTCATCGCCAAGGACGCCGACCACCAGCGTGTCATCGACGCTGCCAATCGAGCTCTGGCCCGTCACTTCGGGATCCATCACGCGACGATCCAAGTGGAGCACCACGAGCTCGCGAGCCAATGCAATCCCTGCGGTCCTGCCGCCGCCGTTGGCTAGGTGCGTTCTATTCGTCCTGCGCGGTCCCGCTTGCGCACCGAGCACAGATACAAGTCTTCCCCTGCGCTTCGGCCGGAATCGACGCAAGCGCGGTCGAGCTCATGGTCGCCGACATGCACCAGCAGGACTCTGCATTCCGACCGGCTGCGACGGCGCACTCGTTCTGCTTGCCGCACAGAGGGCACTTGCTCGTGTCGATGGGGGTGCGATCCTCGGTCATTGGGTTTCAGTGAGACTCTGGATTTTCTCGTACTGGCCTTTGTAGAGCTGATCGATGTAACCGCGCATCTCGCCGAGCCTCACAATCTGCTTCTGCGGAGAGGCTTCTTTCTCGTTCGCATCACAGAGTTTGCTGAGCTCTCGAACCGCCTCGAGCGAGCTGACGGCGCGCGTTGCAGAGACCGCAAGCAGCGCCGTCATGGCCAGGGCCGGAAACGCGACCATCAAGAAGCGCGACCACACGCCCGATGGTGTCCGCCGACTCATCCACGGAGATATGACCAAGAGAATCATGGCCGCCACGCTTGCCAGGAGCCAGGGGCCGTGACGCCGCCAGACATGGCTCCACGTGCCCGCACTCTCTTCCTTGCGAGCCTCGACGCATGGATCGGAATCCTTCAAGTATCGAAGCTCGTCCTCCACCGCTTCGGAGAGGTCTTGCGCAAGCTCCTCGTTCAGACTGACCTGCGACAAGTCGACCGCGCGGGCGACGGAGCGTTTCTCGGGAGGTACCATGGAGAATCGGTTTACGTACACCGTTCGCCCCGTATCGGACTTGTAAGAGTAGAAGACCGGCGCCGACTGGGCCTGAGCAGCGCCGGCGAACGCTAGAATCACGACGATCATCAGCGTTCGCATCACCCCTCCCTACGGGAAGATAGAATCGACATCCCGATCACGGCGCTCGCAAACGAACCAACGATGATGCCGATCTTGGCTGACACCAGGAATCCTCCCGACAGGCCGAGAGCGGCAATGAAGAGGGCCATCGTGAACCCAATCCCTCCAAGGAATGCCGCACCCCCGAGAACCGGCCAGGTCACGCCCTCGGGCCTCGATGCCCAGCCGAGCTTCACGGTCAGCCACGAGGCCCCGAAGATTCCGATGGGCTTGCCGAAGAACAGACCGGCGGCCACCGCGACCGCGACGGGTTCCCCGACCCCTTGCAGGTCAATGGCGACGCCGGCATTGGACAACGCGAAGAGCGGCATGATCCCAAACGCCACCCAAGGGTGGAGCGCAGTCTCGATACGAAACACCGGTGGGACCGCCTCGCGAGACGCAAACGAAAGCTCGGCGACGACCTGCCTCGCGTGAGCGACTGTGGTCTCTTCCTTGCGGAGCGTGTCGTCCGTATGTCTCAAGAAACGCATGAAATTCTCACCACCCACCCATGGGTGAACCGGGGTCATGAGCCCGAGGCATACGCCGGCGATGGTAGGATGCACGCCCGATTTGAGGGTACAAAGCCAGACCCACGCACCTGCGACGACGTATGTGCTCACGGCGCGCACTCCGAGGCGGTTCAAGGCGGCGACCGCAACGAGCCCCAGTAACGCCCCCGTCAGCCATGTCGCGCTGATCGACGAGGTGTAAAAAATTGCGATGACGATCACCGCCATCAGGTCGTCGACGATGGCCAGGGAGAGCATCAGCACACCCAGCCCATGAGGCACACGCTTACCGAGCAGCGACAAACAACCCACGACGAACGCAATGTCGGTCGCCATGGGGACCGCCCAGCCGTGCTGCCCCGCCTTTCCGTGCTGAAGCGATAGGTAGATCGCGATTGGCGCGATCACGCCGCCAAGTGCCGCCGCTACGGGCAGCGCAACCTTCTTGGCGTCGCTCAGCTCCCCGATCACGAGCTCTCGTTTGATTTCGAGCCCGATGAGGAAGAAGAAGATCACCATCAGAGCGTCGTTGATCCAGTAGTGCACCGGATACGCCAGCTCGAACCTGCCTATGGCGACGCGAACCTCGTGGTGCCAAATGGACTGGTAGGCCTCGGCATAGGGAGAGTTGGCAGCGAGCAACGCGATCGCCGTGCAGATCAACAGCACGACGCCGCTTGCCGATTCGATGTGCATGAACGCGATCAGCGGCCGCCGAAGGCGTTGAATCGGGCGATCCGGCAGGTAGGCGATCCTAGAATACGAGAGGTCTTCCTTACCCATCGGCGACCGGCTTATCGCGGAATGTGCTAGAAGGCTAGCGCCTATGTGGATTCACGAAGCTGCGATCACGTGGTCGTTTCTCGGCGTGAGCCTGGTCGGGGCCGTGTTCACTTTGAACGCCTTCATGCCAGTACGCCGGATCCCCGCACTCTTCGTGCCCAGCTTTTTCGGGTCATGGCTCACGGCGGAGCTGGCTCTGCACCACATCGTCTGGCAGGCGATCGCGACCGTCGTGTTCGTGGAGCTTGGAGCCTTGTCTGGCTGGCCCGGAATGCTCGGCCTCGGGATCACAATCGTCTCATGGATCGGCCTGATGGTGCTCTTTCACGATGGAAGGAAGGCGGGCGAGACGTTTGATCAGACTCTCGAGGGGCTCGCAAAGCCCGCGGATGCTGCACACATGCCGCTCGCGCAGCTGCTGATGCCGTTCCGGTTCCGGCGACGCGGCGTCAAAGTGATCCGCAACGTCGTGTATCGGAAAGCTGCGGGTAAGACGCTACGGCTCGATGTCGCGATGCCCGAGGCAGCGGGTGCCCATCGACCAGCAATCATGCAAATCCACGGCGGTGCTTGGATCATCGGGGATAAACGCGAGCAAGGCTGGCCGCTCATCGGGCACCTCGCCGCAAATGGCTGGGTTTGCTTCAACGTGAACTACCGCTTGAGCCCCGCCGCGACTTGGCCGGACCACCTCATCGATTTGAAGTACGCGCTCAAGTGGATTCGCGAGCACGCGGACGAGTACGGAGTCGACCCGACCTTCGTGGCGGTCACTGGCGGCTCCGCTGGCGGACATCTCGCCGCCATGATGGGGCTTACCGCCAACGATCCCGAGTACCAACCTGGATTCGAGAAAGCGGATACCAGCGTACAGGCCGCAGTGCCCGTGTATGGGGTCTACGACTTCACGAACCGACTGGGCACGATGCAGAGTCGCTTTCGATCTCAGATGCTCGAACCGATGATCATGAAGGCGTTCTTCGAGGAGGAACCGGAGAAATTTCACCGCGCGTCACCGATCGATCGCATCCACCCAGGCGCCCCCCCTTTTCTCATCGTGCATGGCGATCGCGACACGCTGGCACCGGTCGAGGATGCGCGACTCTTCGCCAAGACACTCCGCGACGTCTCGCACTCCCCCGTGATCTACACGGAGCTTCTCGGCGCCCAGCACGCTTTCGACATTTTCGCGTCACCGCGAACGGCCCGGATGCTCGACGGAACGCTTCGGTTCCTCACGGCGATGCTCGAGCGCGCAAGAACTGCACATGTGCCTAGTCCAACCGAGCTATTTTCGTCGCCACGCCGTGAACGAGACCTCCGCGCCGGCGAGCGGTGACATAGGCGTCGTTACAACGATCCCTGCCAGCGGCGCGAGCCTGCAAATGCATACGAAAAGGGAATGAAGACAGCTTCCCCAGGGTCGGTTGATCGCCGCACGTGATGTCGGCACGGCCGATTCGGATTTCTCCAACGATGTCTTTGACAGGCCAACAGCTCGCCGCCGCGGCGGAGGCAGAAGGCGAATGATGCCACTCGAAACTGTGCAAACCGACGCCGGGCGTCGCCGCTAGCCGCTGGTGCGGTCAGTACACCAACTTGATTTTGATGGTCATCGGGCCACCTTTGTAGTTGAACTTGGCGTCGTTGTAGAGCGGGGGCCCGAACCTCCTCGCTCTCGCGTTCCGCGACACGCCCCACGGCTCCTTGGGGCTACCGATCGCATTCGTATCGAGCTTCCCGTTGCCGTTCTTGTCCAGAAACACCGATGCGGCGTATTCGCCTAGACCGGTTCGCTTGAACACGCACACGGCCCTGTGGTCCTCCACCTCGACCCAGGTGCGCCGAAGCGCTCGTCGATGCTTTCGCGGAAAGCCCTTGTTTTCCCAGAAGAGGGCACACGCAACCTTCCCCTCTGTTTCCTCGATGCCGTCGATCTCAATCGTGAGAGTGTTGTCCGCAGCCGGATCGTTGGTGTCCTGGGCCTCCGAGGACGAAGCCCCAAGCGACGAACCCATTAGCGCGAACGCGACCAAGCCTCTGCACGTCAATTTCGTCCAAACCATCTCGTGCTCCCGCATCTTCCTCGTTGCCACCGGATCGTTCTTACGCGGGTTTGACGAGGAATTGCGCCCTATGTTTAGATGAGGCGGCGTTTTTTGCCAATTCCCTGCCGATCGGGAGGCCGTCGCAGCACTGTGGATTCACGCTTGGCGCCTGCTATCCCCAACTTGCGGCTAGGGCCGCTCGGAGGTTTCCGATGCCCAAGATGTTCGACTTTTCGGTCGGTGCGTGCGCTTACCTGATGCTCGCGTGGGTCTGCTCGAGCTGTCAATCGAGTCCCGCGGCCCCTGCCGACAGTTGGCTCACGGCGCCCCCGGAGGAGCAGGGCTTCGACTCTGCGGTATTCGCGGACGTGGTGGAGCAGATCGATTCACAGGACCTGCCCATCGATAGCGTGCAAGTCGTGCGGAACGGCGTGCTCATCATGGACGCATACTTCTACCCTTATTTGGGCGATCGACTCCACGACGTCGCCTCGGTAACGAAGAGCGTCACGTCGACGCTGGTAGGTATCGCGGTCGACCGAGGACTGCTCGGTCTCGATCAGGGGCTGCTCGCTTCGTTCGCGGACGTCGTTCCGAACCCGCCAGCCGACGGCAAGGTCGACATCGAGCTTCGCCATGTCTTGACCATGACCTCCGGCTTGGACTGCGGCCGGATGCCGGGGGAACCAGAGCTTTTCGAGATGATGAGAAGCGATGATTATGTGAAGTATGCGCTCGCGCTTCCCTTGGCGGTCCCACCGGGCACGGAGTTCGCCTACTGCAGCCCGGGAGCGCACTTGCTATCGGCCATGGTCGGCAGAGCGACCGGGGCAACTGCGCTCGCGTTTGCCCGAGAGAATCTATTCGACCCCTTGGGCATCCGAGACGCCGTATGGCCTGAGGACCCGCAGGGTGTGACTCATGGCTGGGGGGACCTGCAACTTCATCCACGCGACATGGCAAAGATCGGCCAGCTCTTCTTGAACAAGGGCATATGGAACGGCGCGCCGGTGGTGTCAGAGAACTGGGTCGACGAAGCAACCCGGAGTCGCGTGATCGCCGACGCCGATGGAACCGGTTACGGCTATCAATGGTGGGTGCTGGGCGGCGCGTTTGATGGTTTATACGAAGCACGCGGCCGCGGTGGCCAGGCGATCATCGTCTGGCCGGACAAAGACGTCGTGGCCGTGTTCACCGGGCGCGGAGTCGACATGACAGGCGACATCGCACCCCTCTTGGCCGCAGGACTGAAGGCCGACATCGCGCTCGATCCCAATCCGGACGGCGTCGAACGGTTGAACGCTGCGATCCGACACGCGACCGAGCCGCCAGCTCCGATGCCCGTGCCCCCGCTTCCACCGATGGCCGCACAGGCCTCGGGCAAGATGTACCAGCTCGAGTCGAATCAGTTCGACGTGCGGTGCATTTCGCTTCGCTTCGACTCGCCCTCGGAGGTCTGGCTCGCACTGACCTTCGGGAGCGGGGCGTTCGACCTTCCGGTTGGCATGGACGGTGTGCCAAAGTTCTCTGACACTGGGCCAACGGGGATCCCGGTCGGAGTCGTCGGAGAGTGGACCGAGCCCAGTGTCTTCTCGATGCAATACGACGAGGTGTCGGGACCCAATCATCTTCGAATTCGCGGTGATTTCGGTGTCAGCGCCGAGAGCGTCGAGTTGGAGCTCACCGACCCCGGGCAGTACTTCCCGCCCCAGATAGTCCAGGGCTCGGCCGTGGATGCCTGCAACTGAAGTCTCTGATTTCATTTGCGAATGACGAATTGTGCGATTCTCAGTTGACAGCACGAACGGTCGTTTTATTATCTGCTCATGGGTAAAGGCGAAGAAACCAAGCAAGCGATCGTCGACCAAGCGATCGACCTCGTCAGCAGCATCGGACTCGAGAGACTGACGATCGGTACCCTGGCGAGCGCAATGGGGATGTCCAAGAGCGGGCTGTTCGCTCACTTTCGTTCGAAAGAGCAGCTCCAACTCCAAGTCCTCGAAGAAGCGCGCGCGCGATTCGTGGACATCGTTGTGGCCCCGGCCTTGAAGAAACCAAGGGGCCAGGCGCGCATCCAAGAGATGTTCCGCAGAACGATGGAGCAATGGGAAAAGAACCTGCCGGGCGGCTGCATTTTCCACGCTGTTTCGGCGGAATTGGACGATCAGCCCGGCCCTGCACGTGATTACCTGATCGAGATTCAGCGAGACTACCGAGAGACCCAGAAGCGCGCCGCCCAGATCGCAATCGAAGAGGGCGAGTTTCGGGAGGACTTGGATCTCGACCAGTTCGTGTTCGAGCTTGGTTCAATTACCGCTGCCTATCACCACTTCGGGCGTTTGTTGGGCGATCCCAATGCGGAAGCCCTTGCCTACAAGGCCTTCGAGGCGCTGCTCGCCCGTTCGCACTAGGGGACAGACCATGACGACCCACACCGCTACTCACCTCCACTCCAGTCCACATAAAAACACGAACGTTCGTGTTGTTACGGGGGTTCCTCCTTGGCTGCGGGGGGGTTTGTCTGCGATGAGCCGCTTGGCCCCGGACCTAGCCGCCGCGGTCGCCGAACGGCTCTTCTTCACGACCCGCAGGTCCGCTCCTCGTCCAGGCGAGCGAGACATTCTCCAAGGCGCGGTGGCCTCGTCGATCGCTGGCCTGAAGGTCTGGTCCTGGGGCGAGGGACCGACGGTCCTGCTCGTTCATGGTTGGAACGGCCGTGCGACACAACTCGGGGCCTTCGTCGAACCGCTGGTGAGCCGCGGTTATCGCGTAGTCGCGTTCGATGCGTTCGGTCACGGCGCTTCCCCAGGCAAGCGCATGTCGCTCCCCGATTTGGCGTCCTGCATCCGCAAGGTCGCTGACGGGATCGATGGCGTCTACGGCGTCGTCGCTCACTCCTTGGGAGGGGCCGCGACCACACTTGCACTGTCCCGGGGCCTCGATGTCGAGCGCGCAGTCTTCATCTCGCCACCGGCCGATCCGCGGGCGTTCCTGAAGGTCTTCAGTACTGCGCTCGGGATCAGCAACGACGTGCGGGCACGAGTCCAGCAACGCATCGAAACGCGTCTCGCCATGCCGATGGAAAGCATGCGGGCGAACGCGATCGCTCCAACGATGCGCATCCCGCTTCTGATCATCCACGATCGAGATGACAAGGAAGTGCCCCTCCGCGCCGGTCAGAGCATCGCCGATGGCTGGCCTGGCGCCGAGCTGATCATCACCGAGGGCCTCGGACACCAGCGAATTCTTCGCGCCGAAGCCGTCGCAAATTCCGTCGTGAGCTTCATCGATGCGGCAAGGCATTGGAAGACCGCGGCATGAAACAGGAAAGGAATACAGCCATGAGCACCCAAGTGAAAGACCCACAGCTCGCCCGCTATGTCGACGAAATCGCACAGTCGATCCACTGGCCCGAAACGGCCTTCACACTGAGCCTGGCAGAAACAGTCATGGGCCTAGCGGTCACCTTTTACCAGGCGTTTGCAACGCCCGATCGAGTGATGCTCGAGCACGCGCTGAAGGGAATCGCATTTTGAGAGGGCCCGGTGTCAGGGAGCCGTGGCGGCGCCGATGCAGACGGTGACGCTCGAGCCACCGTTCGTACCGGCTTCGGTCACGGGTTCACACACATAACCGGTGCGGCAATCCGCGCTGGTCACGCAGTCGACGAGGCAGACCCAGCCAGTCGTCAGCTCGCCGCAGTCGGATGCCCGGGGACATTGACCGGAATTGCCACAAGAGATGGTGCATAGGCCATCCGGAAAGCGAGCGCCGCGCTGACATAGGCGCTCGTCGCAATCCGCGTTCTCCATACAAGGACCGCCGACCAAAGAGCTGTCGTTTCCGGCCGTGCCCGCGGGGCGAGAGTCACCGCAGCTCGTCAAAGGCGTGATCGCGAACAGCGCAGCTGCAACGGTGAGCAAGGATCTCAGCATCGGGGGACCATAGATCAAGCCTGCCGCTCGAACCAGCGACTCGGCCGCGCCGCATGTAACATTCGTGTCACCTTTCTCCTTACGGACGAGGGAAGGCCCCGGCGGTTACAAGTACGATCGAAAGTGCGCAGCCAGCTTGTCCGCCACGGTTCGGATTCGCTGTGAATCGTCGTAGAAGTCGATCTGGCCGTCCGAGTCGACCCAAGTCTGTTCTTTCAATCCGCCGAGCGATGCGAAAAACTTCCGTGCGAGCGAGGGAGCAGCCGCTCTTTCGGAGTGCACCATGACGGTCGGAACCGTGATGTCATACGCTGCCCCCTGCGCATCCCACGGCAGAGTGTACTCTCCCGACATGATGGCGAGCTCGTTGACGTAGTTCGGCGCGGCGCCACGGGAGGTGCCGTAATATTCGAACGCTTCGACGAACGGCATCGCCACGTCCCCGTCCCCCACCACTGGGATCACCTGAACCTCACCCGTGTCCTCGAAATGCTCCCGCGCCAAAATCGCCCGTTCGAGCATGGCTTCGTACTCGTCACCCATCGAATGACGCTGTCGCCCGACGTCGTGGAAGTATCCGGCGACCGTGCCCCATGCTCTGATGCGATCATCGCCCGCAACGACCGGGGCGAGATACCCGGCGCCGGCACAAACTCCAACGGCACCGAGCCGATTGGGATCCACCTCGGCGCGACCTGCAAGAAACTCGAACGCCGCGCGGAAATCCTCGGCCTTGCGCCCTGGATGCTCATACTGACGCGGCTCGCCTTCGCTCTCTCCGAAGTGCCGGTGATCGAAGGCGAGCGTCACGAAGCCCCTGGCGGCCATCGCCACGGCGTAATTGCCCGTAGCCTGCTCCTTCACGCTTGTCATCGGCCCGGCAAACACCAACGCAGCGGCCCCTCGCGCTCCAAGCGGCACGCGCAACACGCCGACGACATCGATGGATTCGACCTCGAAAGCGACTTGCTCCTCTCGAATCGACGGCTCTTGCATACGGGTTTTCCGACAGTATGAGCGTTTCAGTCGAGTGTGGCCCGGAAATCACGATGGTGCGAACCCACGTCCCTCTTCTTGGACCGTGTGCGCAGCTGGCTTCATGTTCGGAGTCGTCGCCTCCGTAGAAAGCGACTGCACGGGCATTGCTTCGGTGGTCTTCCATTCGCAGAGGTCCGCGATCCGTCCGGAACCCTCGCTCCGGGGGCGAATCCATACGAACGTTTGCTCTCCGAGACGGATCGTGCACTCCGGGTCGGCGAATGCTTTGGACCAGAAGCCCCCATTGTAGAATGTAATCGGGCCTATCCGCTCGCACTTGGGTTCGTGGGTATGGCCGAAAACCGCACGGTGGGTCCCGGTAATCCGGTCGATCAAGTCTGCGCGCTCTTCCGTGAGCAGCGGCGTTTGAAACACCGTCGGCCGAACCGACGACGCGTACGCGAGATATGGAAGCATGAGAATCAGCGCGGGTACGAATACCCAAAGGGGGCTAATCGGCCAAGCGATGTTGATGACGAGAACGACCTGCCATGACAGGAAGAGCGCCGCCAACAGGAAAAACGCGCGGTCCAGCCATAGCTCCCGTGCGATCCGAAACGGATTATTCGTGGCCGACGGAACGTGAAGCGCATTGAGCTTGCGAACCATCGAAGGCGTAGCCTGCGAACGCAAGGCGATCGATCTCACCTTGTCGTCTACGAGCAAGGGGTCGCGCATCGGGTGGAGCCAATGGGTTCGAAGCGAGATCCACAAAGTCGCGTACGCGCCCCAAAACCAAGTCCAAATCAAGAGGGGCTGGGTGCGCAGCATGTATCGGAAAAAGAACTGCAAATATGAGGTGGCGCTCATGATGTAGTTCTCGGATTGGTGCGGGTTGAAATACCCCATGCCGTTGAGCATGTACCGCGCCGCCAGGTCGCCAAAGGGAACGCGGACGCGCGGAACCCCGCGCACCTCGATCAGCGGATCGATGGGGTCCCGAACGACACAATTGGGATCGTACTGATGACCATGACTGATGTACGTGTCGCCACCGCTCAGATAGAACCAATTGCAGAAGACCACGGGCTCGTCGTCTTTCTCCTCGCCGATGTTCGCCGGAGTCGGCGCGCCCAGCGCTTCGCAGACCATCCGCTGCACCGACGGCCAGTAGAGCTCGACGTCGTGGTTGCCGACGACGAAAACCGCGCGATGCCCGTTCGCGATGAATTGACCGAGTGCATCGAACCAGCGGGGATGGTCGTCGATGATGATCTTCATCTTGAATTCGCTCTGCCACTCCTCGCTGCCGAGTCCGCGCGCATGTTCGAGCCAGTTCACGCGACGGTCTTCGCCTGGCACGGCAGTGACGCTGTCGAAGTCGAAGATGTCTCCGTTGAGAACGAGCTCGATCGGGCCCTTCACTTCTTTCTGTATGTGATCGAGGAAGGCGGCGAAATCGTCATCGATGAAGAACTCTCGATGCTTGTACGCCATCCACAACGGCCGCTGGAGGTCCGGCTCTTGCACCTCCGTGAGGTGCATGTCGGAGACGACGAAGGTATGCAGCGCGGGTTCCATCGGACGACTATAGTGTGTGAGGCCTTTAGCAGCCCTGAACAGCCCGACCAAGGCTAGCGCGTACTGGGACTGGCGTGGGACTTCACGTGCTCCCGGCGCCCGATGAAGAGGTGGGCGGCGACCAACAGGGTCAGACCAGTCGCGAAAATCGTGACGTATAGGGTACCAAGACCCGGACCGGCTTCGGTCAGGAAGTTCGCAATCTGTTTGTGGCCCAACATGACAGGCGTGAATGGATCCACAGTCACCGGCGCCTTCGGATTCAGGTCGTGTCCGAACGTGTACAGCTTGTAGTAGAGCCGGCCGAACCCAAAGAGGCCTGCGTAGGTCGTCAGGACGAGCAGGTCGATCATCGAGCTGACTTTCCCGATGACGGCGGTTCGTAGCGCAAGGATGATCATCGCGACGAAAAGAAAAGGAATCCAGTCGAGGTCGGTCAGCGCGGCACGATCGATCGGCGCCATCCCGATATAGTGGTTCAATGTGTTGATCTCTTGGACGTCGTTGCCGTCGTTGCCGCCATCCACCTTGTACGAATAAATGTAGAGGTCGAGCCCCTCGGGGTATTGCGGAGCCTTCATGTTGATGTGCCACATCGGTGCCGTGAAGCTCAGCCCAACGAAAATGGTGAGGAGCGCGAGCACGACACGTGCCCATGGAAAGATCGGCTCGTCCAAGAATCGATAGAATGCGTCCATTGCCTTTGACATTTCGCCTCCTGTTAGACCTTCGTTCTCTAAACGACGTCACCGCGTTGTAATTTTCGCAGGCCGCTCATCCACGCGAGCGCACCGAGCAACGTCGGCCAGCCAACTCCGAGTACGTAGAGCCAGGTACTGCCGATTCGATTGGCCAAATAGAAACCAACCGGACCGAGCACGCTGAGCTCTGGGTCTGCCGACGACAATAGGGCCATCCGAATGCACTGGACGGGGTTGAGAGCGGCCAGAGCGAACACGACTCGGGGCTCCATGCGCCACTGCAGCATCATCCCGGCAAGCGCAAAGTCCATGAGCGCGATGCCCGCCACCCAAATCAGCAGCAGGTACATCGTTGCACGGGCGGAGTTCTGCACGGTCGCCGAAACCCAGAGGCCGATCCCACAGAACGACCACACCAAGATGGAGCACAAGACCAGACAGTGCCCGATGAAGCTCCAGGCAACTGGCTGGGCAAAGACCAAACGGCCGAAGATCCCTATCGCAACCATCAGTACGGCCAGGGGTGCCAGGAGCACTAGAAACCGCACGCTGGAAATCGCGCTGAAGAAGGCGCCGCGAGAGATCGGCTGGCTGAACAGGAGCTCCAAGGTCCCATCGTCTCGCGCCTTGTTGACGACTTGTCCCGTCGCTACGAGCGACATCAAGGGGAGGAGCACGAGCAAGGCATGCACGTACGAAACGAGGACCCTGCCTGTGCCGGTGAACCCAAAGACGGTCGACTCGCGCATTCCGACGAGCAGAAACACCCCAGCAAGCACCGTGTAGACCAGCACGCAGAAGAGGAGCCAGCGGGACCGAAGAACCTCGGCAAGATCGAGTTTGGCGACCGCCCAATAGGATCGTAGCTGACGGCTCATGAGCCTCCGGGTTGACGATGAGGCCGATCGATCACCTGGCGCTCGGCCCAGTCTATGCCGTGCGCCCCAGCAACGTCCTTGGGGACGGCACGAATCTCGTACCCCATGGGAGAGTCCTGCACCGGAAGAAAACCGACGTCTGACTCGCTGAGCCAACCGTCACCCTCATAGTTTCGAAAATAAAGTGCGTGGACCGAGACATGGTGGGAACCGAGGTAATCGAATAGGCAACCCGGATCGTCGAAGTCGAGGACCTCCCCCGTGGTTGTTTGGACTTGCGCTGCGAATCGCGGGTCGCCTACGTGCATCTTGCAGTGCGCGCAGACCTCAGCATCCCAGACCACAGGGACGGCGCCGTCCGGAAGCGTCACCCGGTTGAGTCGGATCAACACCAGGCCGACTGCGACGAGTGCGACCAGGAGCAAGAAGCCCTTAACCACCTTGGCGGACATCCCCGCGATCTCCTTGAGTGTCGAGTTGCACGGCGTCCGCATCACGCACCAGCAGATTGAGCATTCTCCCCCCGAATTGCTCGGAGAGTTTTGCCACGAGCGTTAGCTTCTCGGAACGGGTTGCCGTGCGACTCCACCAGCCCGCGACGCCGGGCTCGAATCCCATGCCCGCCAAGGTTTCGTCGTCGATGCCATTCTTCATCTGCACGTCGATCGTGCTGAGTGTCATTCGATCTAGGTAGTCTTCGGTCGGACCGAGGTATGCGAGCCCGCCATCCTCGAGCACCATCACATGATCGACGAGGGTGCGAATCTCGTCGAGCCGGTGTGAGCAGAGGATCAACGTCGAATCCCGCGTTCGCTCGGAGAGCAAATGAAAGAGATGTCTGCGCGACTGGGTATCGAGGCTCGCCGTAGGTTCGTCGAGCACGTAAAGAGACGCCTCGCTCGCGAGGGCAAGCGAGAGGAGGGTCTTCTGCTTCGCGCCACCCGAGAGGTTGCAAAACGCCTGACGACCGACGGCACGTAGGTCGATACCAACCTCGTTGCCATAGGCCAAGACGGTATCTGTCGCGATTCCACGGACGCTCGTGATCGCTGCGATGACCTCTTCCACCGAAGCAGCGAACTTAGGCGCGATCTGCGGAACATACGCAATCCGATCCGCGATCGCCATGCCGTGCTTCGTCTCGCCATCGAGCCGCAGCTCCCCCTCGCACTTGAGCAGTCCCAGAACGATGCGGATGAGAGTGGATTTCCCCGAGGCATTTGGACCGATTAGACCGACCCTTCCGCCACTGGGAATCAAGAAATCAACGCCTCGGAGTGCTTCTACGCGACCAAATCGCTTTTGGATCGCTTTCCCTTCAACGCGCATCGAGCGCCTTCCAGTCCAAGGTCCCCATTCTAGGCCGCGGGTCGATCAAGGTGGTCTGTGGCTCCACCATCGGAAATAGCGAGCTAATCGCGTCGAGGAGATGGAGCGTGATCGCGCCTCGAAAGAACTGCAGCTGTGGGTACGAGCTCTCGAGCTCGCTGCTCAGCCGGCGAAGCTCGTAGGGGATGTCGCCGAATCCATCCCCGTCCAGGTCGTAGCCAGCGTAGTCGTCGAATGCGTTGCCATTCCATTCGACCTCGAGGGCATTGCCACCGCCCTCGACCTGCAGCTGGGAGTGATTGCTCACGAACTGATTTCCACGAAATGCGTTCCGCGTCTCGCTCGAGTGCATGAGCACCGCAACCTCCGAATGAAAGAATGCGTTGTTCTCGAAGATGTTGAAGTCGTCGGGCTCGAGGGGCGCGGTGTCCATGTAGACGCCTTTGGTATTCGCGATGAAAGCGTTGTTGGACACCGTCAAGTTGCCCGACTCTTTGATGCCGAGACCCATCCCTCCAGCGCCAGATGATCGTGCCAGGAGGTTGTCGCGGAGCGTCAGGTTCCGACTGTACATGATGAAAATGCCGACCACGTTGTCTACATATCGGTTGCCTTCGACGTCGTTGCCATGGCTGTACATGAAGTGTGTGCCGTAACGGCTTCGGACGACGGTATTGCCGATGAGCTTGTTGTTACTCGAGTACCAGACGACCATGTCGCGGCATCCGATGACCCGATTGCCCCGCACTTCGGAATCGCGGGTCTCCCAGAGACGAATGCCGTCACCGCGAAGGCCAAGCGGACCTCGATCGGGCCCCTGGACGACATTGTTGAGGATCCTCGCGCGATTGGACTTCTCCACGAGAAGTCCGAATACCGCATTTTGCACGCGCACACCCTCCACCCGAACGTCATCTGCCACGACGTGCACGGCCGAGTCCAAGGTGTCGAAGCGACCCCCACTTCCGTCGACGGTCAAGCCGATAAGCGCCGCGCGGTTTCCCGTGATCTCGACGGTGGTCGCCTTGCCGGAGGAGCGGATCACCGCCTGGCGCGGACCCCAAATCTCGACGTTCTTCGTGACCTTCAAGGGGCCCTGATACGAGCCCGATTCGAGACAAAGCGCGCTGCCATCGGCCGCACCATCGATCGTCGACTGCAAGTCCGTCCCCGCAGCGATGGTGACGCAATCACGAGGCCGAGCGGGTGCCGGGAGCGCCGCCTCCATTTCCGGAAGCGGCGCGTCTGTCCTTGCGCAGGCGGTCACTGCAACGAATCCCAACACGCACACACACGCACGGCCGGGAGCGTTCAGCCCACGGCCGACGCGTGCGGTGCTTCGGCTCAACTGGGTTCCACCAACAGGTAGCCCGCCATCTCCAGGTGGAGGGCCGAGCAGAACTCGGTGCAGTAGAACGGGAAGGTGCCTTCTCGGTCCGCCAAGAACGTGATGTCGACGTGCTTGCCGGGCTCAAGGCTGCTGTGAACGTTGTATGAGCCGACGGTGAACCCGTGGGTCGCATCGTGGGCCTGCTCCACGTTGGTGATGTGCAGGTGCACCGTATCACCCTTCTTCACGCGGACGATGTCCGGCGTGAAGTGACTTCGCACCGCCGTCATATAGACATGGACGTCCTTGCCATCGCGCACGATGCGCTCTTCCTTAGCCTTGACGGCGTTGGGGCTGTGCTCGTCCTCTATAGCGTCGTAGCCCGCGGGCTTGTACACGTCCACCGGGTGGAGCTTGTCGGCCTTGATCATCTGCGCGTAGTGCGGCTCACCCAGGGGCAGCGGCATGTCGTAGAGGAGCTGCATCGGCTCGCTGTTGATGTTGATCAGTTGGAAGTTCTGCGGAAGCAGAGGACCCACCTTGGAAAAGCGGTCGATCGCCCATTTGTTCATCGAGATCAGGTAATGGCCATCGGGATTGACCGTATCGCCCTCGGCCGCCACGATGTGGCCGACGTTGTAGTGAACCTTGACCTTCTCGAGAACCTTGAGGTCCGTGATCGACCATTTGGCAATCGCCGACTCGATGAAGAGAGAGGTATAGGCGTTCCCTTTGTCGTCGTACTGAGTATGAAGCGGCCCGAGCCCTAGCTCGACCTGGCCGCGGATGCTGTCCTCGAAAGGCAGAATGGGAACGCCGAACGCATCTTTGCCCGCGTACTTCTTCTGTTCGATGAGGGACTTGATCTTCGCGAACTCATAGACCGTCGCATGCGTGTCGAGCTTGCCGGAGACGACGAGCTCTTTGCCGTCCGGAGTCACATCGACGCCGTGCGGACTCTTGGGCTCACCCACGAGGTGCAGCAGGCCCTCTTCGATGGCGGTGTCCAGCGAGATGACATCCATGCCAGCGATCTTCTTGGTCTTGCCAGCCTTTGCGACCGCCTCCGCAGCGCGGAGATTGATGATGTGCATGTAATCCATGTCGTTCTGCGACGCGCCCGATTCCAGAGGCGGGTTACCCTCGAGGTCACCGCCGTGAGCCATCTCAGTATCGAAGGAGTTGATGAACACCCAGCCCTCGCTGTCGAGCTTCCCGGCGTCTGCGAGGTCCTGCATGTAGGGCGGGAGCTCGATCGCGAAGGATTTGGTGGGGTCGATCTTGCCCTTTTCGCGATCGAACTTCCAGAAGATCGCTGCGCCGCGGTACTTCTCTTGAAAGTCCTCGATCGGCGCGTAGCCACCGCCAAGCGGGGCCGGGTACTGACTCGATTCGACGACGTACTCGGTATTCGGAGTGACGAAGGTCGCTCCGTGATCCGCCTGAATCAGGGTCGAGGTGACGATCTGTTTCGTGACAAAGTCGTGCAGGTCGATCACTGCGACCCGCGGGTTGGCCTTGTCGTTCACAAAGATGAACTGGCCGTCGTAGTCACCCTTGGTCTCGGAGAGCGCTGGATGGTGCATATCGCCCCAGGTCAGCTCCTTTCCGAAGCGGCTGCCCTCTTGCAAGATGGCGTTGCTCTGGTCACCGTAGCCATACCCCTGCCAAGGCTCTGGCGTGAAGACACCGACGTACTTCAAGATCCGCATCGACGGAACGCCGATGACGATCAAGTTGCCGCCGTGGCCGCCCGAAGCGAAGGTGATGTACTCGTCCCACTTGCCCGTGGGCGTATAGGTCTGAAGCGCGGCGCTCACGTCGGCCTCAGTCAGCCCACGTTGCTTCATCAAATCGGCAGTCGAGCTTGCCGGAGCTTGCGACACTTGCGCCGCCTGCTGCGGGCCGCATCCGATGCCGATCGTCGCAGCGAGCACAACCGCAATACCCGATGCGCTAAACGCACCCATCCTCATGAACCTCATTACAACTCCTCACTTCCCTCAGCGAAAGGGACACCCACCGGGTCACTTCCCTCAGCGAAAGGGAAGAGATCCTCACATTTGAGTCACGTACCCGGATGACAGGGAAACCCCGCGCGAAGGCGGACTGCAATAAGTGAGCCAGCTATTTCTTGAGGCTGCGAACGATTTTGACCAGCTCGGCGACCACTTCGGGTTTTGCATCGAGATCTGGATTGGCCGGCATCGACGGGGACTTTCCAACCGCAGATCCGCCATAGACGATGATCTTCTTGATGTGGTCATCGGTCACCGAATCCTGCCACTCGTCCAACGTGAAATTGCGTGGCTTGGGGTCGAGGGCGGCGGAGCCTTCGCCATCGCCTTGGCCGGTCGCGCCGTGACAAACCGTACAGCGATCGTGAAAAATCTGGGCAGCCTCAGCCGCGGGGTCAGCGGCTGGTTGCGCGGCAGGCGCTGGTGTCGGGGCCGGGGCGGGTTCCGCAGCCTTCTGCTCTGCGGGTGCCGCTTCCTTCGAAGTGCAACCCGAGACGCCAACCACCAATCCGATGAGCAACCCAATCGATCTTGCGCGCATAAACCCTCCTTGTTGGGCCGAGTCTAGGCTCACGCGAACGCGGAGCAAGGGATTCCCAAGAGAAAAAAATGCGCGAAAAGCGCCCACGGCGCAGAATCTGCGCCGTGCATCAAAACCCGGCTTTTCGAATTCCTGAGCCGAAATTGTGTGTCTATACTCCGCTCGCGCGGCGAGGCGCTTCCTAGCAGGGGGAGGATGTGATGAAAGAACTTTTCACAATTACGGTCGTTGGAGGGCTCCTGTGCGGGCTTGCTATCGTTGGGTGTAAGAAGCAGGAAGCGGCTCCCGTTGAAGCGACCCCTGCCGACACCGCACCGGCAAAGGAGGCATCGAACGTTCCTCCGCTCGACCCGAACAACATCGTCAGCATTGCGATCGCCTCGAAGGACCACACGACCTTGGTCGCGGCGATCAAGGCGGCGGATTACGTCACCTCGGTCGCGGCTTCCGGCCCACTCACCGTGTTCGCGCCGACCAACGAAGCGTTCGCCAAATTGCCCGATGGCACGGTGGAGAACCTCGTGAAGCCCGAGAACGTGGCGACGCTTCGAAACATCTTGCAGTACCACGTCACCACCTCCGCGCTTCAATTGGACTGGTTGAAGGATGGTCAGAAGCTGGCAATGGCGAACGGCAAGAAGGCGACGATCGGGGTGAAGGACGGCAAGGTCACGATCAACGGCGCAAACATCACCGCGACGATCCCCGCTGAGAACGGGATCGTATATGTCATTGACACCGTGCTGATTCCACCCGAGGGATAGGCACCGCCATGCGCCACTACCCGACCTGGCCGCCGTTTCATTCGCTTCGGGTACTCGCACTTCTGAGCACCGTCGTGCCGTTCTATGCTTGCACCGACAGCGGTGTTGCCAACATTCCATCGGACGCCGGCGTCGATTCCGGGGGCGACGGCGGTGACCGAGAGCCAGTCGAAGAAGGCACGTACTTCGTACGCGATGACGACGGGCGCGTGATGATCCTGCGCGGAATGAACATCATGAGCTCGTCGAAAGGCGACCCTTATCGCCTTCCCGACTTGGAAGAGGCTGATGTCGAGCGGTACGCGCGGCAATGGGGCTTCAACGTCGTTCGTTACCTGATCTTCTGGGACGCCGTGGAGCCGTCACCCGGCGTGTACGATACGGCGTATTTCGACAAGACCGAAGAGCGCCTCAACTGGTTCGCGAACCAGGGGGTGCACGTGATCCTCGACATGCACCAAGACGTCTACTCCCAGCGCTTCTGTTGTGACGGAGCGCCTGAATGGGCCATCGAGGACGACGGATTGCCATTCGTGCAGAACCCGGTTTGGTCGCTCAACTATTTTGCACCCGCGGTGATGGCGGCGTTTGACAACTTCTTCGATCATGCGGGTTCGCATGGAGCCTTGCAGGACCACTTTGCTGGAGCATGGGCGGCCGTGGTTGCGCGGTTCAAGGATCACCCGGCTGTCCTCGGCTACGACATCCTGAACGAGCCCTCGCCAGGCTCCGCCTACGACGCGAGCGACATCACCGTCACACCGAACGACGGACCCGCTGCGGAGTTCGATCGAACGCTTTTCACGGAGTTCTACCAGCGTATGATCTCGGCGATTCGCGAAGTCGATCAGGACGGCTGGATCTTCTACGAGCCGCGAGTCGCAGCCCCGGCAAACGGACAGCCTTCGTTCATCCGAGCGCTGGACGACCCACGTGGGGGCGAAGCCAGGATCGCCTACGCACCGCACCTTTACTCGGTCCAAATGGAGTTCAACCAACGCTACACTCCAGCAACCGACGCCACGCTGCAGAACTGGGAAACCAACCGGAACACCGAGACCGCCGCCCAGAAGGCGCCGCTCCTGCTCGGCGAGTGGGGCTTCGATCCCAACTGGCCTGAGGCGGGTGTCTTCATGCGCGAGCTCCTCGACATGGGCGACCGAATGATGCTCGGCTGGACGTATTGGTCTTACGACCCCGGTGGTTGGGGCATCTGGGAGCGCGACTCGCAAGGACAGTTCGTCGAACGGGAAAATGCCAACGCGCTCGTGCGTCCCTACCCGCAGCGCGTCGCTGGCATTCCTCGCGCGTTCTCATTCGATCCGGATACGCGGGTGTTCAAGCTGGTCTTCGACCCCTCCCCGTCCGCAGCGCTTCCAACGGAGATCTACCTCCCCGCCAACCGTCACTACGCAGAGGGTTGGTCGATCGAGGGATGCAACGAGGATCAAGATTGTGCCTGGACATGGGACGCAGACCGAGAGATCCTCCGAATTCTCACTCCAAACCGGAGCGCACGAGTGGAGCTGATCATCACTCCAGGTGGCTAGACGGACGAAGAGGAAACCATGAGCAAGCTAGACGGACGACGCGTATTGATCACGGGTGGAGCCCAGGGAATCGGCTTCGAAATGGCAAAGAAGTTCGCGGGCCGGGGGGCTGAGATCGTCATCGCTGACCTGAATGAAGGAAAGCTCGCAGAGGCGAAGGCAGAGATCGAAGCGATGGGCGTCTCGGCATGGGGATTCCCGGTCGACGTGACCAATCCCGCAAGCATCGCGTCCCTGAGAGCGCAGATCGCCGCGGAGGCGGGGCCGATTGACGTGCTGGTCAACAATGCGGGCGTCGTCTTCGGTGGACCGTTTACCGAGACGCCCCTCGACCAGCACTTCAAGACCTACGAGGTCAACACCTTGGGTCTCGTCGCGATGACCCACGCGTTTCTCCCCGGCCTCATCGATCGCCCCGAAGCGCACGTCGTGAACATCTCGAGCGCGTCGGGTTTCATCGGCCTCCCCTACGGATCGACTTACGCGTCGAGCAAGTGGGCCGTCATCGGCTTCTCGGAATCGATCCGAAGCGAGCTGAACATGCTCGGCCACAAGCACGTGCACGTCACCATCGTCTGCCCGAGCTACATCGGGACCGGCATGTTCGAAGGCGCTGAGGCCCCAAAGGCGACGCACGTCCTCGAACCAGACTTCGTCGCCGAAAAGGTGGTACGCGCCGTTGAGCACGACAGCGTCTACGTGATGGAGCCCTGGCTCGTGAAGGTCACTCCGCTCCTGCGCGACCTTTTGCCGGTCAAGCTCTACGACCGGATCTCCCATCTCTTTGGCGCCGACACATCGATGGCGCACTGGACAGGACGCGACGGCGACGGCGACGCGGAGTCCGAAGCCGAGGCAGAGCCCGTGCACGCAGACCAAGCCGACGCTGAACGTTAGCGACGAAAAGGGGCACCGACCCCGTCGCTCGCCCCGCCTGATAGGCTCCGCAACGTCGGGATCCGCGCGGAAGAATTTCAGAACGAATTCGTGCGCTTGACAGGGGCCAAAGGCACGCTATCAATCGCAGCCATTCCAGCGTAGCTCAGTTGGTAGAGCGGGCGACTGTTAATCGCTTGGTCATAGGTTCGAGTCCTATCGCTGGAGCCACGAACCGCTCGCGTTCAAGATGCGGAGAGGTGATGGAGCGATTCTTGTGGATCTGTTTGGGTAGCGCGGTGGGCGGTGGCGCGCGCTACCTCGTGTCCGGCTGGGCCCTCAAGGTCCTGGGTCCCTCCCTTCCGTATGGGACGCTCGCCGTCAACATGATCGGCTCGTTCTTGCTCGCCGGCCTGATGTTCGCGGGTGTCGATGCGGCAGCGATGCCGGCGACCGTCCGCCTGGCGCTGACTACCGGCGTGATGGGCGGATTCACGACCTACTCCACGTTCAGCTACGAAACGATGAAGTACCTTCAAGATGGCGCCTGGGGGATCGCCATCGCGAACGTGCTGGTCACCGTCCTCGGTTGCCTCGCGGCTTGCCTGCTCGGTTGGTCGGGCGCGAAGTGGTTGTTCGGGGCCTAACTGTCGAGAGAGGAGTAGCGCATGCGCGTTCTGAATGGGGAACAGGTTTTGGTTCGAATCTTCATCGGCGAATCGGACAAGTGGCAACACCAGCCACTGCACCTCGCCCTGGTCGAGCGACTACGGAAGGAAGGCTTCGCGGGTGCGACGGTGTTCCACGGGAGCGCTGGCTTCGGCGCCAGGAGCGTGCTGCACACGACGCATGTGCTTCGCCTCTCCGAGGATCTGCCCGTCGTCATCGAGATCGTCGACACCGAGAGCCAGATCGAGCGGCTGACTCCCATCCTCGAGGAAATGGTATTCGAGGGCTTGGTCACCATGGAGAAGGTGCGCGTGATGAAGTACGCGCCTGGAAGCCGGCCACTGGACCCGCCAGCGGCGAAGTCGTAAGTGCGTCTACGAATAGCCAAGAGACCGGCCACGCCATGAAATTCGAAAGCCCCTTACCGGAGTTCCTCCCGTCCGAACGGCTGGGTACATTCAGCGACGGCGTCTTCGCGGTGGTGATCACGATCCTGGTGCTCGGTATTGAAATCCCTTCCGATAGTGCCACGACCGCAGCCGAGCTCCTGGCGCTGCGTGACAAGTTCCTGCACCAGATCCTCATCTACTTCGTCTCATTTTGGCTGATCGCGCTCTATTGGTCTCAGCATCACCTGCTCTTTTCTTCCGTGAAGCAAATCGATCGGCCACTGGTCGTTCTGAATCTCTGGTTTCTTCTACCGGCAACACTGTTGCCGTTTGTCACCCAACTGATGGGAACCTTTCGCGACGAATGGAGGCCCGTCCTCCTGTTCGGCGTCACGAATCTCTGGGCGGCGTTCATGTTCGAGCGCATGGCGGCGAACGTGGCCGCACAGCCGGAGCTACACAAGAGCACCGCGACTGCGTCATTCGCCCGCAGGAGCAAGCTCGGAGCTCGCTTTTTCGGAGTCGTGATGATCGTCGGTGTTCTCCTCGCACTCATCGACGTGAAGGCGGGGACGGCCTTGTTCCTCGTCATGCCGATCGTCTACTTCTACGGCTTCATCCGGGACCCATTCGCCGCCGGTTCTGGTTCAACGTCCGCCAAGTAAGCGCTCACCATCCGCGGTCATTCGCTCATCCGATTGTTCCGGCTCGGTTCCTGGAGGCGCGTCGAGCCTACGGCGTGTACCAAATCGGCGAAGTATACGCTCGCTCCTGAATCGTCGGAGGGTGCCCGGTCTGACTCGGGTCCGCCTTTCGCGCCACCGCGTCGTACAAGGTGTGCCGAGGCGTGGGGATCTGGAGCACGCGCATGTAATAGAAAGATCGTTGCTCAGGATCGAACTCCGGGTCCGACCAAAAGCCCCTGAGCGCAGGTGCTCCTGATGCATTGAGATACTTGGCGGTCGAAAGGTCTACGCTGTTGACGACCGGCGGCACCTTTCCGTCGGGGCTACGCTCACGTTTGTCGGACCAGGCGACATCGAAGACCTTCTCATGCGTCTTGCCATCGGCGTCCACCCAGCCCTTCACGATTTGAATCCGATCGAGGTTGGCCCCATCGGGATCCTTCACCGCATACATCAAGAAGCCGGGCGCCTTGCCTTCCGGTCCCTTGGTTAGGTTGCTCCCCATCGGGTACCCCAGGGTGTAACCCACGGTGACCATTCTCGGGTCTCCGGCCTGGCTCTTGGCGAATCCCCAGCCACCGAAGAAGCGCACCCGGATCCGGGGCCCGGTGGTGGCGTATACCTCTTTGCGCTTGAAGGCGGCGAAGATCGAAGCCCGCGTGTTCTCCTCGGCCCAGACCGCGGTGAGCCCCTGCGCGCTCATGTCGCTTCCGGGTCGCCCCTCAGGCCCTGGCACGAGCTCGTTGCGGTCCGATTCGGACCCAGTCGTGCCCCAGAAATTGTCCTCTTCGGCTGACGCGAGGCCCGTGTGGGAATCCGTGGAACCGATCATGCCGAACTTGTAAGGATTGGCTCCCACCGTTTGGTCAATGTGGAGGCCGCGGAGCAAGGCGCTGCGCGCATAGTCGCCCTCGCTGACCTTTGCCTGCTCGACACCCTCCGGACGGGTCTGCGAAAATCTCTCGAAGTCTGCAAACTCATCGTCCGGCGAAAGGCTCGGGTGGGTTTCGGAGTCGCCTTTGTATTGCGTGATCTCCGCCACCGGCTCCCATCGCATCCGCGTGCGAGCGTACGCCGCGGTGATGGGATGCCCCTCGCTGTCGACATCCGCGAACATCGCGCCGTTACTCAGGTTCGAGTTGTGAGGGATCGCGAGGAAATCGGTCCCCACCGTGGCGCTCGTCTTTTCGAGCCAGGTCCAGAGATCTTCGGGACGCGTACTGTCGAGCGCGCTGAACGGTGTAAACTGAGTCGCCTGCTCTCGGCCGTCTTTCATGAACACGACGCGATGGAGGCTCTTTCCGTCGGGCGTCGACGTCCATTCCCAGCCTATGAATGAGGTGAATGAGCAGGGCGCATAATGCCGTTCAGCCGCTTCGACGATTTGGCCCCAAGCGGCCGTCTGCTCGAGCCCGAGCTGCCCTCCCAAGCCCTCGGCGTGGTCAGCGAGAACCATGAAGTCGAGCGGCCGCTCGATCTGCACCTTGGCTTGCGTGAAAGGATGAACGACCGGAAGTCCTTTGGCCCAACGGTAAGCGGTGTCGGGATCGGCGGAGTGGTTGCCCAAGGCGTAGGCGTCTGCCGAAAAGCTGCTGTGGACGTGCGTGTCTCCCCAGTAGAGTCGATTGGGCTCGGATGCGATGGCGGCGGGAGTCGTGGGCGGTGGCGGCTTGCAGCCGAGCATAGCCATCGTGAGAGCAAACAGAGTCCACAGAGCTGGTTCGATGCGTCGCATAGCTGGCTAGTACTGAATCCGGGCCCCGATGTTCCAAGTGAATTGTGCGTTGTCGGTGGTTTGAACGTAGACGTACGGCATCACCGCCAGCATGAAGAACGAGAGGTTGTAGCCCACCCCCACCCGGCCGGTGGTGGAGGTCCCGAGCTCGTCGAAAAGCGCCCCAGCCTGCATGAACACTTTGACGTGCCGGATCGGCCACCAACCGATGCCACCGCCGACCCACCAGTCCTGCGGCCCTTTGCCGAACATCTTGCCGAGCTTCTGGCCGAGCACTTCGAACGAGACGCCATTGAACTGACGGTCGATGTGGTACTCGTACCCGATGCCGATCGTGGTCGTCTTTTGCCGCCCCGACGCCGTGTTGGCTCGAGTGCCCGAGAAATCCATGTGCACGTGATGCATGCGCTCTTGGTAATGGAGCTTGTAGTTCTCGAGCTTTTGAGGCGTGGGGGAGGCGCCCATCGCGTTGAGCAGGGTCAGTAAACCGGCCATCAACATGAGTCTTTAGCCTTCCTCTTGCTTGATGTCGTCGACTACCGGGAGCTGGTCGAGTGACGGGCGGTCAACGATCGGCGGAGGCTTGTGCACCTCGACACCACAGCGATGGCATTCGGATGGATGGAAGCGAATGACGGTCCCGTGAACCCATCGGCCGTGCACGTTGATCGCCGGAATCACCGCATCGCCGCCCATGGCGCAGACCTCGGGCCCCGCGACCTTGCGGAAGCGCTCTTCGTCGTTCGGGAGCTGCTGCGCCGAAAACGCATCGATATCGATGACGCCGATCTCTTCGTAGGGCTCCATGATCCGATTTCGGATGACGCGGTACTCGCAGTTCGGACCTCGCCCCGCATAGGTGCCCCCGGTTTTACGGACTTCCCCCTGACCGCCGCAGCCGAGGACGCTGATTCCCAGGATTAACAGCGCCAGGTTCGGCCAGGAGTGCATCGGGGCGATGCTATCACTTCCGGTCGTACGTTCAATGGCGATTGTCTTGGGCCAGACGAGCTCGCCTCGATGAACCCGGTCCCCGTACCTGATGCGGCTTGGAGCCCCGGGGGTTACGGCCTGGCATGATTTCTGCGACCATCGCCTACATCCATGCACTATCTCGAATCGATCCCTGGCGTCCTGCGACAATGGCTACCAGCCCTGATCACACTGCTGATCGGGCTGGTCGTCATCACGGTCGCCCATCGGCTTCTCCTCAAGCGCAAGGCCCCAACGTCGGGCAGTCGAATCTCGCAACAGCTCGTGATTGCGGCATTGGCGGGAATCATCGTGGTCGCAGTGATTCTCGAGCTCCCGATCGGCGACGCGCCCCGTGGGCAGCTTCTGAGCCTGCTCGGCCTCCTCGTTACCGCCGCGATTGCGCTCTCCTCTACCACGCTGCTCGGCAATGCGATGGCTGGGATCATGTTGCGGTCGATTCGCAACTACAAGCCGGGCGACTTCATCATCGTCGAAGGTCACCGGGGGCGCGTCTCGGAGCTGGGCCTGCTGCGAACGGAGATGCAGACCGAGCAGCGTAACCTCACCACTCTGCCCAACCTCTATCTGATCACGACGCCGGTGACGGTGGTCCGCGGTTCAGGAACCTTCGTGTCGGCAAGCGTGTCGCTCGGCTATGACGTGCCCCGAACTGACATCGAGGCCTGTTTGATCGCTGCCGCGAAGAACGCCGATCTCATCGAGCCATTCGTATTCGTATTGGAGCTGGGCGATTTCTCGATCACGTATCAAGCGGCCGGTTTTCTAGAGGAAGTGAAGTTTCTGATCAGCGCCGAGTCGAAGCTTCGCGGCTGCATGTTGGATGCGCTACACGAAGCGGGTATCGAGATCGTCTCCCCTACCTTCATGAATCAGCGCCAACTCTCCCCCGATCGGCGCTTCATTCCGAAGCAGAGACGGTCGGCCCGAGCGGCGCCGGAAAGCTCGGGCGAGTCCCGGCCCGAGGAGCGGATGTTCGACAAGGCCGAGCTCGCGGAATCCGAGGCCAAGCTCACGCAGGAGCTCAAAGAAGTGACCGAGGAGCTCGACAATCTCGAAAAGAATGACGCTGGCGGGGGCGATTCGGAAGGCTCGAAGGCTCGCATCGGCGAGCTCGAGGCCCGTCGGGAGCAGCTCGTGGCGGACATCGAGCAGGCCAAACGACAGAAAGACGAATCGAAGAGCGAAGAGACCTAACCGAGCTCGACCGCGATACCCACGACCAGCTGGTAGTCGTTCTTCTGGAGCGGGGGCGCCGTTGGATCGGGGGGAGGCGCCGGATCTTCGGTTCGCAGGAAAAGGAAAGCCACATCCAGATCGATGACGCTCGTCAGCTCGACCGAGAGGTCCGCCTTGCCCGTGTGGTTGGTGTTGCCGATCGTGGTGACGACGAGGTTCGTGAGCCAACTGAGGGTCAAATCGATGTCACCCGTGATATCGAAGTCCGTGTAGGTGAAAAACGGGATGAACGCATCGTTTTGCGGGTTGCCGTGCGGCGCTGCGGAGCCATCCAGGTAGTTCAGGTACTGATACCCGACACCTGTCTGGAAATCCCACTTCGCCTTCGGCGCATCGATGATGTGGATGCCCGCACCCGCCGCGGGTGTGGCTCGAAACTTGATGTTCTGGAAGCCATCGTTGAGAAGCTGGCCAAACGCAGGCGCGATGAACCATCGGTCCGCCACGAACGCCACAAAGGCAAATTGTCCCAGGTTCCGCTTGACGTTTTGAACCCCATCGGCCCGTCCAAAGGTGCCGTTGTAGTCGAGATCCAACTCCGTCAAGTCGTCTTCTCGACGGGTGTGGAATTCGATGTTGTAGGTGAGCTGATCGGTGTTGCCGCGGTTGAGTGTGAGGCCGAAACGAAGCTTCATCCACCACCAATCCTTCTCGCGCTCGCCTCCTGCGATGATCGCTTCGAGCTCGCTGCGGTCGAACACCTTGGTGCCCTCGCTGGTTTCGACGATCACTTTGCCGGATGTGACGACCGCCCTGCCCGTCTCGCTGACGCGTTGGAGGAACACATAGGTGTTGACGCGAGGGGAATAAATCTGGGTGATGTCGTCGAAGTCGATTTGCTGCACGTCGAGCTTGTCGCTGTCGAATTCTAGGCTGTCGTTGCGCATGCGCTTGATCTCACCCTTGAGCCACTCGCCCGACACCAGCTGGACCCAATCGAAGGTGTCCCCGAACTCGATGACATAGCCGTCGGACAGACCGGCGGATGCCTGGGCTTGCACCCGCATCAGGCTTGCCTTCACCGACTCGATGGCGTCCTCACTGCCCATCGTCTTGACGGGAACGCCAGGAATTGCGATCTCGTCCACGCCCTTCACCTCGACCTGGGTCTGGGTGGGCGCCTCTGCAGCCGCTTCGTCTGCCGACGCGTTTCGTGGAAGCAGATGGAGCACAATGACGGTCAGCGATGCGGCGCTGACCAGGTTACGACCGCGATTGCCTGATCGTTGGGTCATGGATCTGCCCCAAAATAGCCGACATGCGCAATCCCGCAACAGCGGCCCGTACAATTTCCTGCGGCGGTGGATGGGTGACGCCGGGACTGCTTTGCGCTAGAAGCGGATGTCCCCGGAGGCCGCGTGACGAGCAGCAAACTCAGCAAGAACGATACCCCGATCGTGGCGATCTTGACCGGAAGCCCGAGCGATCTTCCTGTCGTGCTCAAGGGCCGCGCCGTCCTCGACGGCTTGGACATTCCGAGCGACGTGCGCGTCCTATCGGCGCACCGCACCCCGCATGAAACGGCTCAATACGTCGCCGCCGCCGAGAAGCAGGGTGTCGAGGTATTCATCGCCTGTGCCGGAATGGCCGCCCATCTCGCCGGCGTCGTCGCCGCTCACACGACCCGTCCCGTCATCGGGGTCCCGATCGCATCCGGCGCGCTCCAGGGCGTCGACGCCTTGCTTGCCACGGTTCAGATGCCCCCCGGCATCCCCGTGGCCACGGTCGGAATCGACGGGGCGAAGAATGCCGCATTCCTAGCCGCGCGCATCGTCTCGCTGACCCACCCCGAGATCCGGCAGCGGCTGCTCGATCAGCTCGACGCCGACAAGAAGCGCTACGATTCGCCCGACCCCGCGACGCCCGGTCAAGCGGCGACTTGACGCCTGCGGGCGGGATCCTTATGCGCTGGTAATCACCACGCCATGTCGCTCGGTCGTATTTTCACTTTCCTCGGCATCATCTCTGGCCTCACGATCGCGGCGCACTACTATCTATGGGCCCGCCTGATTCGCGACCCGATGTGGCCGCAACCTTGGCGCCAGGTGGCGACGGCGACGCTTATCGTGCTGGCGCTGTCGATCCCGGCATCGATGATGGCCTGGCGGACCCTGCCTCGGACTCTAGCTATCCCCATGTCGTGGGTCGGCTACGTTTGGATGGGCTCGATGTTCCTCCTGCTCGTCCTGCTCTGGGGCGGTGAAATCGCACGATTGAGCTGGGTCAAGTACGCAAGCATCACCTCCGTCGATGGCGGCCGTCGCGAGTTTCTCGCCCAAGTTCTCGCGGGCGGTGCGGGCACATTTGGGTTTGCCTTGTCGGGCTGGGGCGTCTGGTCCGCCGTACGGCCCGTCGCAGTGAAGCCCGTGTCGATACGCCTCAAGAAGCTACCGGAGTCGCTGAGCGGGCTGCGGCTCGTGCAGCTGAGCGACATGCACGTTGGCCTCACGATCGGACGCGACTTCGTCGAGGACGTGGTGCGCAAAGTCAACGCGCTCCAGCCGGACCTCGTCGCGATCACCGGTGACCTCATCGATGGCTCGGTCGAGGACCTGGGCGCTGCCATCGCTCCGCTTGGCGGGATTCGATCGAAGCTCGGAACGTACTTCGTCACCGGCAACCACGAGTACTACTCCGGAGCCGATTCCTGGCTGGAGTTCCTTCGAGACCTCGGTATCCGTGTCCTGCGAAACGAGCACGTCGAGCTCAGTAAGAACGGGGAGACATTCCACGTCGCCGGGGTGGACGACTGGACGGCGCACCGGTTCGGCAATGGTCACGGAGCCGACATGGCTCGCGCGATGCTAGGACGGGACACCAGCAAACCCGTGGTGCTCCTGGCGCACCAGCCGATCCAGTTCGACGAAGCACGGGCGCATGGCGTCGATCTTCAGATCTCAGGCCACACGCACGGTGGCCAGATCTTTCCTTTTGGGTTTCTCACGCGGCTTGCTCAGCCCTTCCTTTCGGGTCTTCACCGGCGAGGCGAATCGCAGATCTACGTAAGCTCGGGCACCGGTTACTGGGGTCCGCCGATGCGCATCGCCGCACCTGCGGAGATCACCCTCATCGAGCTCAATCCAGACGCGAACGCCTAGGGAACCGGGCAACGAACGTCGATGTCGCGACCGATCGCCTCAACCCACGGATCAACGCGGGTTTCGGGCTTGGCTCGGAGGTGTTCGAGATGCGCAACGGCCTCCGATCTTTGCGACGCGCCCCCCGCTCGAAGCGAGAGCTCCAACGCCACGAGCGACGTTTCGCGCGTCTGACCCGCATACACGGCACGGCCGAGCGCCTCCCTGGCAGCTGGGATATCGCATGCCGATAGGGCCGCCATCGCGCGGTAGAGCTCGATGGTGGTGAAGCCGGGATAGGTCGAGGCAGGCACGGACAGTCGGGCGTAGGCCTCTCGTGCACGGGCCTGCTCGTCGGGCCCGCGGTAGCGTCGGATCCCGGCGCGATCCGAGTCCCTTGCGAGAGGCCTCAAGAGCTCGAGCCCCTGGTGCCAGGCGTGAATCGAATTGGTATTGATCTGAGAGCCGAGGCGTTCGACCTCGGACTTCACCTGGGCATCATCGATCCGTGGATCGAGGAGACGGCCGGTGCGATACCCAGCCCCCACGATTTCGAAAGGCGTGAGCGTCGGCGCTGCGCTGCGACGAACGAACAGTGAATGCCCGTCCTCGACGAACGCCAGCGCCCAATCCTGTCGGCTGCTCAAGTACTCGATGGCGACGACGTGATCAGAGCGCGTGTTGTCGGCCACCACCGTGTTGACGGCATACTCACGGAGTAGCTCGGCGAGGAGCTGGGCGCTCGTGAAGCTCCGAGCGACTCTCTGGATCATCTCGGGACCATAGAACGGCACGCGACCGTCGATCAGCAACCGGCCGCTCGGCACTGCGAACATCAGAAACCAACTGTCTGCGAGGCTCGCTAGGACCCTCGGTTGCTCGACGCCGCGCTCGATGACCTCAGCGGAAGCCCAAGGGTGCTCCCGCCGCGATTCTCCGAAACCAAACCCGAGGGCTGGGACGATTTGCGCGGTCCAAAGGACACTCGAAATCGCGGCCGCGGCGATGAGGCCGACGACTAAACGACGCGTCATCGTGCGGAACGCCGACATCTGCGAGAGTCCCGCGGCAATGAACGGCGCGCAAAACAGAAGCTGATGGGCAACGAAGCGCATTGAGCGAAGCGCCATCAGGCTGAGTAGGACGCACAAGACGCCGTACCCGAGCCCGAATCGGGACGAACGAGTCACCGGCCGCATGGCCGCGAGCACGAAGACAGCGGTCACTACCGGTGCCACGAGCAGCCTGAGCGGATCTTTGGGCGACCACGCCGCCCACTCGACGACGAGCTCGCGATACTCGGGCCGGAGCAGGTGCGAGAGCGCATCGGTCGCAATCGAAAACCCAAAGGGCGTGCAGCCGGTCGCAATGGTCTGAACGATGACCAGTCCGAGCATCCAGCGAAATGCGGCCGTTCGGATCGAGAGAACCGCGAAGATCAGCGCGATGACCAGTCCGATGAGATGGGATCCGTGCGAGTTCACCCAAACGACGTGGAGCACGCCGAGGAAGCACAGGATCCAACGCTTGCTTCGCGACGATGCCCGCTCCGAATAGAGCGCGCTGATGCCGAGGAGGAGAATTGCAGGAAAGAGTAGTCCGATGATCTGCGGACGGGTCGTGAAACGAAACCTAGCGACGGGAAGCGCGAGCAAGAGCGCTGTCAACGTCAGTGGCGCGGCGAGATCGGCGCCTTGGGCCAAGCGCTCCGCCAGCCGCACGAGTAAATACCCGAGCGCGCACAGCGCGAGGCACTTCAAGAGGATCAAAGCGTTGGCGCCGAACCGATCGTAGAGCCACCAGGTCGTCAGATCGTAGGCCCATTCGTAGTTCCGCCAGGGCTGAGGAGTTGCCCGCCAGAACGAGAGAAGATCGACCCGAGGCACGCGGCCGAGGGCTACGATCTGGCGGCCTTGGGCCAAGTGACCGTATGCGTCAGCGTTGAAGAGCGGAAACAGGCCCGCAAGGAAGAACGCCAGGGCCGATGCCCACGCACTCCATGACCCGGTCCTCTTCGGCACGATGGAAGTGTCAGCCGAAGCTCGACGGCCGGTCAAACAAGGCGCAGCGTCACAAGAGCGAACGGAGCGCAGGCTCTAGCGTCGTGTGTTCCCAGCGGAAACCGTGGCCGTGCAGCAAGGCCGGGATGACCCGCGCTCCCCCGATCAGCATCTCGTTCGCCATCTCGGAGCCCGCCCCGAGACGGAGTGCGAAATTCGGGACCGAAAGGACGGCTGGGCGCTTGAGAACGCGAGCCAAGGTCGCGGTGAAGTCCGCGTTGGTGACCGGCGTGGGCGAGACGAAATTGACGGGTCCCTCGAGCGTGTCGTGCTCCAGCGCGAAAACGAGGGCCGAGACCAAGTCTTCGAGCGTGATCCAGCTCATGTATTGGCGTCCGTCACCGATACGACCGCCAAGTCCGATCAAGAATGGCAGCTTCATTTTGGCGAGGGCCCCACCGTCTGCTGCGAGCACGACACCGATGCGCGGATGCACGACGCGAATCCCTGCATCTCGGGCAACATGCGCTGCGGCTTCCCACTGCCCGCAAACCGATGCCAGAAAACCAGAGCCCTGAGGCGCGGACTCGTCGAGCGGCTCGTCCCCACGCGCACCGTAGTACCCAATCGCCGAGGCCGACACCATCACCCTCGGCCTCGGCGAGAGCTCCGCCAGAGCGCCCGCGAGTAGCGCAGTGCCTCGGACTCGGCTGTCGCGGATCTTCGCCTTCTTGGCCTCCGTCCAGCGCCCCGAAGCGATGTTGTCCCCCGCCAGATGAATCACCCCAGCAACGCCCTGAAGACCCTTGACGTCGATCGTACCAGCGTCTGGGTCCCAGCCGACTTCGTCCGGTGCGCTCGGTGTGCGCCTCACGAGCCGGAGTACCTCGATGCTGCGGCGCCGAAGCGCGGGCACCAGCGCGCGGCCGACGAGCCCGGACGCCCCAGTGACCGCAATTCTCTCGCGACCTGCCATTGGAGACAAGCCTGAACCAGCCCGGTCGCGGTGCAACCCGTGATTTCCACGTGGCCGCCGGGGCGAACACTCGCTATGGTCCAGGACCTTGCGAATCCTCTTCATCGCTCCTCAAGCATTCACGCAGACTCGAGACGCCCACGACGTGGCGACTTTGGCCAAAGTGATGCGCCGCGCGGACCACACGGTCGACGTGGTCTCTCCGCTCTTCAAGCATATCGATACCGCGAAGCTCGCGCTTGCGCGCCGCCTCACCAAGCTGGAGTTCGAGTTGGGCGGAAGGCCCTGGTCGTGTGAGCTGTACACGGGTCGTAACCCGGACGGCGTCGGCCTGACCTTCATCGGAAACGAGGAAGTGCTCTTGTCCGCCGATTCACTCCGCAGTGAGGGCGAGCAGCTCGATGCATCGAGGATCGGTGTGTTCGCGGCTGCCGTGACCGAGCTGGTTCGGCAGAACGCCGGCGACTATGATATCGTCCACGCACACGGTTGGGCAGCAGCGGCAGCGGTGGCGCGGTTGCGGTCCGCGATGCCTGACTTGCCGATGGTGCTGACGATGTACGACGCCTCGCAAGAGGGGCGTTTCGACGAGAGCGACGCGGAGTGGCTCGGACTGGGCGACGAAGCCCGTGACGCCGATGACATCAGTGTCCTGAAAGCCGGTCTGCTGACCGCGGATCGCGTCACCACGTTGTCTCCAAACTATGCACACCGGCTGCAACGGCAGGACAGTGACCATCGACTGAGTGAGGTTTTTCGCGAGATTGGACCGAAGTTGTCGGGTGTGCGCCACGGGATCGATCCTGCGCTCTGGAACCCCGCAACCGATGGTCACCTCGTTGCCCGTTTCGACCCTTTCGACATGGACGGCAAGGACAAATGCAAGGCCGAGCTCCAGCACGAGCTCACCTTGCCGGTGCGAAGCGACGTCCCCCTTTTCGGCGCCATTGGCTCCGTAGAAGACGAGGGAATGGCGTTGTTGGCAAAAATCGGCCCCGACTTCCTGCGCAACGACGTGCAACTCATCGTACAGCTCGAAGGCGGCGGGGAGCTGGTCGCCATCTACGAGGAGCTCTGGGACCAGTGGCCCGATCGCATTCAAATCAAGACCGGAAGCGATGAGGCATTTCGACACGCGCTGGTCGCCGCAAGCGACTTCATCGTGGTGCCAGGCGGCGAGGCACCGTCCAACAACATCCAAATGCGAGCTCAGCGCTACGGCGCCTTACCGATCGTGCACCGCGATGGCGGCCTCGCTGATGAGGTGGTCGACTGCGAAGCGTCCTTGAAAACTGGCTCGGGGATCCTCTATGACGAGCCGACCACGCGGGCGTTGCTCTCGGCGATGCAACGAGCCGCGGCAGCCTTCGCCAAAACCAAGGCGTTTCGTGAAGTCCAGAGCAGAGTCATGCGCATCGATCATTCCTGGGAGCGCACCACTCGGCTCTACGAGCGAACGTACCGCGACGCAATCTCGGCTCACGGTAGCTAGCGCACGCGCTCGGTCGACGAGGAAGGCTTCGGTAACTGCGCGTCGCTCGGGCGCAAGTACTGCGGCTCCAATGAGTCCAGGTCTGCAGGCCCCGTGGTGCGCATCACGTGCTTCACCTCTTCGACGATGGCGTCCGCCGTCGAAACTTGGCCGCTCATCTGTGCGCCATCCTGTTTCACGTCGAGTGAGGCTTCAATCAGGGCAGCGTGCGTCCGAAGGCCCTGCCCAGCGACCAGTACGGGACGCCCTCCGACCGCCTCTCGTAGCTGGCCGAACACACGCAGCGGCGGACCAAAGAGCGGTGGCACCAACTCCATCACCCCGCTCTCGTCGATGATGTACGCGGCTGAGAACACGTCGCCGCGATACGCGTTCATCACGGGCACTCGGATGGCGCCAGGGTCACCAACGATCGATCTGGCGAGCACACGCAGCGAGCTGACTCCCACGATGGGCAGACCCAGGCCGAACGCGAGACCTTTGGCCGTGCCGAGCCCCACACGCAGGCTCGTGAACTTGCCTGGCCCAATCACCACGCCAATCAGCGAAAGCTCTTTGCGGGAGGCGCCAGATTCAGACAGCGCCGTTTCGATGTGGCTAAACAGGTTTTCCCCGTGCCGGCCTGCGGAATGCCAGCGTACCGACGCGATCGGGCGATCATCGCGAGCCACAGCCACGGTGCCGTCATCGGTTGCCGTATCGATGCAAAGAATGGTCATGGACTCGCTTGACGCATGCCTAACCGCAGACTAGCGTCCGCGCCAGCAAAGTGCTCGCCCGCGCCGCTTCCCGGTGGTTCCGCACGATGAGCAAACAAGAAGATAGATCGGCGTCAAAAAAGGCGCGCACGAAGACGAAGGGCGACAGCTGGAAGTCGAATATACTCACGATCGGCGGCGCGCTCCTGCTGGCGTTGTTCATCCGAGTAACTTTGTTCGAGGCCTTCGCGATCGACGGCCCCTCTATGGAGCCCACGTTGCTCGATGGCGATCGAGTAGTCGTCGCGAAATATCCGTATGGGCTCTTTCTCCCCTTCACCAACGAAGCCATATGGAACTGGGGCAGCCCCGACCCTGGCGACGTCGTTATTCTCCACAGCCCCGCTGACAACGAAGACATCGTGAAGCGCGTGATCGGCGTGGGTGGAGACGAGATCATGATCCGCGACGGCAAGATCTTTCGCAACGGTGAGGCGCTGCCCACGGTCGAGCTCGGTCCGTGCTCGGACCAAGAGCAGAAAAATCTCGACCCCACCTGCAGGATTTACGAAGAAACGCTGAACGGCAGGCCACACAGGATGAGCCACTCGAAGCACGATTTCCCGCTCGATCGCCTACCGCTCAAGGTGCCCGAAGGGCACGTTTACGTGCTCGGCGACCACCGCGATAGCTCCAATGACAGCCGAAATCCGTTGGTCGGCGCAGTTCCAGCGTCGCGGGTCAAAGGCAAGACTTTGTTCATCTACATGTCGTGGAAGAACAGCCACGCCTCGTTTTTCGAGCGTATCCGTTGGTCGCGAGTCGGGACCCGCGTCGACTAAGAGTACGACCCGCCGTAGGCTAGCCAAATGGGCGACCTCAAGGGTGACATCGTGGCGCGAATGCGCGACGAGATCGGCACCATCGACAAAGATGCACCGGAGGCCGTGGCGCTCGTCTATCCGAGCCCGTACCGCGTCGCGATGTCGTCTCTTGGTTACCAGACCATCTATCGCTCGATCAACACGACCGAAGGGCGAGCCGCGCATCGCGCCTTTCTGCCTGACGACATCGCCGCATGGCAGCAGTCGCGCGCACCGTTGGTTACCTATGAGAAACTGCGTCCTGTGTCCGATTATCGCGTGGTCGCGTTTTCGGTCGCATACGAGGCAGAGCTGGCCGGCCTGATACAGACTCTCGAGCTTGCCGGCGTCCCGCCTTTGGCGGAAGAGCGCACCGAAGAGCACCCGTTCATCCTGGCTGGCGGGCCGCTGACGTTCAGCAACCCACTTCCCATAGCTCCCTTCGTCGATGCGGTGATCATGGGCGAAGCCGATCAATCGGTGCATGCCGTCCTCGACGTGCTCTTCGATTCCGATTCGAAATCGACCGCGATTCGAACTCTGTCCAGAGAGCCTCACGTGTTCGTGCCGAGCGCGCACGGTGACATCCTTCCGCCCATCGACAAAGCGGACAACGCCATGCTCCCGGCCTTCTCGCAGATCATCACTCCCGACACCGAGCTGCGCAACATGTTCCTCATCGAGCCCGAGCGCGGATGTCACCGTGGCTGCACGTACTGTGTGATGCGCCGCTCTACCAACGACGGCATGCGGGTCGTGACGAAGGAACGCATTCTGTCGTTGATTCCGGACCACGCAAAGCGTGTCGGTTTGGTTGGGGCCGCCACGACCGACCACCCGCAGATCACGGAGATCGTCAATGCTCTCGTCGACTCGGGGCGAGAGGTCGGTCTTTCGTCACTTCGAGCCGATCGACTCAACGACGAGCTCGTGGCGGCGCTCCGACGAGGCGGGCACCGCATCCTCACCACCGCGAGCGACGGCGCCAGCCAGCGGATGCGGGACGTGATCCAGCGCCGAACGACCGAGGAGCAGCTTCGACAAGCAGCCAAGCTCGCACGCCGCCACGGAATGAAGCGTCTGAAGCTGTACGTCATGGTCGGCATCCCTGGTGAAACGGATGACGATATCGATGAGCTGATAGGATTCGGCGAGGAGCTATCCTCTCTGATCCCCGTCTCGCTCGGCGTAGCTCCCTTCGTCGCCAAGCGGAATACGCCGCTCGACGGCGCTGCGTTTGCTGGCATTCCCCTGGTGGAGGCTCGACTTCGACAGCTCCGCCGCGGGGTTCGAGGCCGTGTCGACCTGCGCGCGACTAGCGCGCGCTGGGCCTGGGTCGAGTATGTCCTCGCGCAGGGCGGCCGCGCCGAGGGATTGGCGGTGCTCGACGCCGTCCATGCAGGAGGTCGCTTCGCCGACTGGAAGCGAGCCTTCAGGGCGCTCCCTGAGGAACGTCCCCGCCGTCTACTCGTGCGCCCGGGTGACCGCCTGGGGCGCGCCAAGCTAGCTGAGCCTGCGCCCAGCTAGCCGACGAAGCTCGACGCCGCAGAAACGGCCCAGTCGAGATAGCGGCTCGGCGTGATGCCCATCTTCAAGACGTAGTAGCCGGCCAGAACGAGCGCGACGACCACATAAACCGACTGCATCGGGACCGCGATCGGCTTGTCCGCGTCGGGTTCGCGCATGTAGAGGTACACGATCACTTTGAGGTAATAATAGGCCCCTACCGCGCTCGCGAGGACCCCTAAGACGGCGAGCCAGACCATCCCGCCGCCCGCCTGCACAGCCGCGCTGAACACGTAGTACTTCCCAAAAAAGCCGGCGGTAGGCGGCATCCCAAGCAACGAAAGTATCCCGATGACGAAAGGAAAAGCCGCCATCGGATGCCGGCGGCCTGCACCAGCGAGATCCTCGTAGCTCACGGCCTCCTTGCCTTTCGACCCCATCAGGATGAGCGAGCCGAATGCAAGCACGTTCGAGACGGTGTATGCGGCGACGTAGTAGAGCACCGAGCTGACTGCGAAGGAGCCCACTTCGTGGACTGCGGCGAAACCAACCAAGATGTAGCCCGCATGGGCCACCGAAGAGTACGCGAGCATGCGCTTGACGCTGGTCTGCGCAAGCGCGGCCAAATTTCCGTAGACCATCGTGGCGATGGCAAGCAGGACGATGACGGGCGTCCACCCCGTATAGAGGCTCGTGCTGGCTGGGTCGCCGAACGCGCCAACCAGGACTCGAACGAGCAGTGCCACCGCAGCGGCCTTGACGCCGACCGACATGAACGTCGTGACTGGCGTGATCGCTCCCTCGTAGGAATCGGGCACCCACATGTGAAACGGCACCGCACCCAGCTTGAACGCCATGCCGACGATGAGCATGACTAACGCGAGGACGGTCAGGGTCGCGTCGGCTTGCCCCGCCGAAACGACCTGCCGAATGCCCGCGAGGTCCGTGTGCCCGGTCGCACCATAGAGCAATGCGCTGCCAAAGAGCAGGATCGCCGCCGCAAACGAGCCGAGCAGGAAGTACTTCACCGCACCTTCGACCGCGCGGGCACTGGTGCGACGATACGCGACTAGAGAATACGCCCCCAGAGACATCGTCTCGAGACCCAAGAAGATACTCAGCAGGTCGACAGCGCGTGCGAGGACCATCCCTCCGAAGGCGGTGAAAAGGAGGAGCACGTAGAACTCTCCTCGCTCCAAGCCGTGCTCGCGGAGGTACCCGCCGGCCAAGAGGGCGGACAGGCCGGCGCCAACACAGATCACGACATCGAAGAAAAACCCCAAGCGATCGACGGCCAGGTATCGCGTGACCATGTCGGGTGCGGCCACCAAGTTGTCGCTCACTAGCATGGCCCCTGCCAGAGCAGCGCCTGCAAAGAGGGAAACGGCCGTGACGAGAGGTAACTCGGCGTGATTTTCAGTGAACGCGTCGATCAGCATGATGCTGAGCCCCGCGGCGATGAGCAGAAGCAGCGGCGACACGCCCATGAGACCGCTCATCGCCGCACCTCTTCGCCGACCTGGTCTGACATCGCAAGACCGCCCGCGGCTTCTAGCCGTCGTTTGAATTCGTCGAAGTCGACCAGGCGAGGCTCATCGGATCGGCGACTCTCGTAATAACGGACGGTGAAATCAGCGACGAACGAGTCCACCGCGGGGTTCATCTTGTCGAGGAAGAATTTCGGATAGAGGCCAATCCAGAACACCATCGCCAGAAGCGGGAGCAGTGCAACGACTTCTCGCCGATTGAGATCGGTGAGCGTCTCGTTTTCCGTGTGGACCACCTTTCCCCAGAAGATCCGAAGCACGGCGTGCAGCATATACACCGCGGCGAAGACCACTCCGGTCGCAGCGAGAAGCGTCATGACAAACCAGGATGAACCGAAGCCGATCGGCGTTCGTGAGAAAAACGAACCCGCCAAGATCATGAACTCGCCGACGAAACCGTTCGTGCCCGGAAGACCGATCGAGCTCATCGTGATGATGACGAAGACGAGCGCATACCAGGGCATGACTTTGGCGAGCCCGCCGAAATCGTCGAGCATCCGCGAATGACGGCGATCGTAAATGACCCCGACCAAGAGAAAGAGTGCCCCGGTCGAGATGCCGTGGTTGATCATCTGAAGGATCGCGCCCGAGATCCCGTGACGATTCATGGCGAAAATTCCGAGCAAGATGAAGCCCATGTGGCTGACCGAGCTATATGCCACGAGCTTCTTGAGGTCCCGCTGCACCCAGGCCGCGTAAGCGCCGTAGATGATCCCCACGACACCGAGCCCAGCCAAGACGGGGCCGATGGCCTGGCTCGCCACGGGAAACAGCGGCATCGCAAACCGGAGGAACCCGTACACGCCTAGCTTCAGGAGAACGGCGGCGAGGATGATCGACCCGCCAGTGGGAGCCTGGACGTGTGCGTCAGGTAACCAGGTATGGAACGGGAACATCGGCACCTTGATCGCGAACGCCACGGCAAACGCGCCGAACAAGAGGTATTGCTGCATCGCGGGTAACGCGAGGCTCGAGAGCTCTTGCAGGTCGAACGTGAAATGTCCGGCCAGTTTTTGGTAGCTCGACACCACATACAGGATGGCCACCAGCATCAACAAGCTGCCCACCAGCGTGTACATGAAGAACTTCACCGCTGCGTAGACACGGTCCTTACCGCCCCAGATGCCGATGATGAGATACATCGGAACCAGCATCAGCTCCCAAAACACGTAAAATAGGAAGAGGTCGAGAGCGACGAACGCGCCGAGCATGCCGAGCTCGAGCAGCAAGAACGACACTGCATACTCCTTGATGCGGGTGTGGATGCTCCCCCACGACGCATAGAGCGCAATCGGCGATAGCAGCGTGGTCAGAACCACGAGCCACAGCGAAATCCCGTCGATACCGACCTTGTACGAAATCCCGAAGGATTGGACCCAGCTCACCTGCTCGACGAAGTGATATCCGGCCTCGGAGTAGTCGGCGAAAATGAACCGGATACTGAGGACGAGCGCAAGAAGCATCGAGCCGATCGAGACGCGCTTGATCGCATTGTCCCAGCCTCTGGGCATCAGGAGGACGACCAAAGCGGCGAGCGCTGGAAGGGCGAGGAGCCAAGTCACGGAGTGGCTCGTCATCGGACCACCTCGGATGTCGGCGGCGTCAGGGCGGCGTGCGAAGGTGCGTCGAACGAGAACGGCAAGTCGATTTCCTTCGACGCACGATGCGTGTTTCCGAATGCGTTACGAACTTCGAGCGTGGCTTGGACGAACGGACGGGCAAAGACCCGGGCGGAACCGAGACGGCCGTCTTTACCCATCGGCAAACGAATCTCTTTGCTCCCGGAGAGCTTGGTCAGCGCATAGGGCTTGCGAAACAGCAAGTCCTCCCCATCGATGCGCACTTCGAACCCGGTGTCGTTCGGTGTGAGCAACTCGCTCGGAACCACGGATTCGACCGGGAGCGGGCCCCACTTCTCGGTCACGGCAATCCTGCGCTCGACGCCGGAGTTGATGTTGGCGAGGAACACGGCAACGCCACGAACGTCGCCGCGGTCGTATTCGAAAGTCGTCCCAGGAGATTGATTCCAGTCGGTATCGAATTGGCCGTCCGAGTTGGCATCCCAACGGTACTCGTACCCCAGGCCTGGTGGCGTCGTGAGCTCGACGAGCGTGCCGTCGAATCCCGCTTCAATGTGTGAATGAGGGGCCCAGAACCATGCGAGCACGGCAACGACGCCGACCACCGTCACAGAGCCGTACATCTGCACGACTCCGTTCTGCATGCGAGCGAAAATGCGCCCCGTCTCGCGAAGTTTGAAGCTCGGCCACTTCGTCATGAGGGCGTCGACGAAGGTCATGTCCGCGCGGCCGACCACCGTCGCGATTTTCTTGATCGGGTTGACGATCGTGGCCGCATAGAGCTCGTCCACACGCCACTTGTCGAAGGCAAGCTGGTAGAGCCGGGCCGGGATCTTGTCGGCAAGAACATCGGCGCTTTTGTTCCGATAGAGCACCCACGCAGCGCTGATGCCGATCACCATCGCCCCGAATGCGAGGCCCGAAGCAAGATTGACGATGTGCATCTCCTCCGGAACGGGCTGCCCCGCGACCGAGGCCTCCATCCAATGCCCCCACCAGCTATGAAGGTGCGTTCCGGTGATGGGGAGTACGTGCGGGAGGCCCAGGAAGCCCACCACGAGCGCGCCGATGCCGAGCACGACCAGCGGGATCGCCATGCTAGGCGGAGATTCGTGCGGATGGGCGGCGTACGGGTGGTCGCTCGACTGGTCGGCGCTCCGGTACTCGCCGGTAAACGTCAAGAAGTACAGACGAAACATGTAAAAGGCGGTCATCACGGCCGCGAGCGTGAGCCCGATCAAGGTGAACCAGCCCACCGACGTCATGAGGATGTCGTCGGGGCGGTAAATCTGCGCGGCTGCGCCGAGGAAGATCTCGTCTTTCGAGAAAAAGCCGCTCGTCAGAGGAAAACCTGAGATCGCCAAACAGCTCGCGAGAAAGGTCCAACGCGTGATGGGCAATGATTTCTTGAGACCACCGAGCTTGAAGATGTCGGCGTCACCGTGCGCGTGGACCGAGTGCATCACCGAGCCGGCACCAAGGAACAAGCAGGCCTTGAAGAAGGCATGCGTGAATACATGGAAGAAACCGGCAGCAAAGAAGCCCACGCCCACGGCCGCAAACATGAAGCCCAGCTGGCTGACGGTGGAGTACGCGAGGATCTTCTTCATCTCGCGCTGGACTACGGCGATCGACGCAGCAACGAGCGCGGTGAGCGTCCCGGTGACGGCGATGATCGACATCGCCACGTCCGAGGTGATGAAAAGCGGGGAAAGGCGGCAGCATAGATAGACGCCTGCGGTCACCATCGTCGCAGCGTGGATCAGAGCCGAGACAGGAGTCGGGCCGGCCATCGCATCGGGAAGCCAGATGTAAAGTGGGATCTGTGCGCTCTTGCCGGTGCATCCCAGGAACAAAAACACGCAAGCGACCGTCGCGAGGCTGGGGGCGACGCCGAATACCCAGACGGGAAAGTCGGGTCGGAATTGACCGTCCATCGCCGCGCCGTTGATCTGGGCAAACTCGAAGGAATGCGCCACCCCAACCAAGATGAACATCCCGATTAGAACGCCAAAGTCGCCGATTCGATTGACGACAAACGCCTTTCGGCCAGCCGCGGCGTAGTCGCGATTTTCATACCAGAAGCCGATCAGCAGATACGAGCAGAGGCCGACGCCCTCCCAACCGACGAACATGACGGGGAGGCTGCTACCCAAGACGAGAATCAGCATCGACGCCATGAACAGGTTCAGGAAGCTCATGAACCTCGGGTACCCGCCATCATCGCCCATGTAGCCGATGCTGTAGAGGTGAATGATGCCACCAACACCGGTAACCACGAGAGTCATGATGCCGCTCAACGCATCCATCAGGAACCGGACGTTCACCGAAACGATTTCACCGCCGGGAAGCTTCAGGGAGAACCACTCGTACAAGTGGTAGACCAGTGTCGCGTCGTCGGCTTCGTGACGAAGGCCGTAGAGCTCGATGAACGAGGTGACCGCCAGCACGAACGACACCGCAACGGACCCGACGCCGACGAAGGTAACCAACCCCTTGGTCATGTAACGGCCGAGCAATCCGTTGATGATCGCCCCACCCAGAGGGAACAGGATGATCAAGAGGAGCAGAATCTGCTGAGTGTCTTCTAAGTGCATGGGTTCAATACTTCAGCAGGGTCGCGTCATCGGTATCGAGCGTCTTCTTGATGCGGAAATAGGCTATGAGGATCGCCAACCCCACCGCTGCCTCCGCCGCTGCGACTGCGATGACGAAGAAGGCAAAGACCTGTCCGTCGTGGTTCGCTGGGTAGGCACGATTGAAAGCGAGCAGCAGGACGTTGACCGAGTTGAGCATCAGCTCGATCGACATCAGCTGGATCAACATGTTGCGACGAATCAGGAAGCCCGCAGCGCCGATGCCGAACAAGACGGTGGCCAACGCCAGATATGTGCCAATGCCCATGTCGTCCTACTCCGTGCGGCTCCGGGCGATGGCGATGGCACCAATGATGGCCACCAGGAGAGTGATCGAAATCAGCTCGAACGGAACTAGCGCTTGGTTGTAAATGCCCATACCGAGGCCCTCGACCGTTCCGAATTCCTCGGGAACCGCCTCCCAGGGCGCATCGAAATTCGCCACGGCCGTAGAAACCACGAGAACGACCGCGACCGTCAGCCCAATACTCAAGGTTCGGGCGGCGAAGCGCCCCTTGATGGGGTCGACCTCGCCCTCCGGGCCGATGAGCATAATCACGAAGACGAACAGCACGACGACCGCCCCTGCGTAGACCAGGAGCTGCAGTGCGGCCAGGAGCTGCGCGTTGAGCGTGAGGAACATCCCGGCAAGCGAGATGATGTGAACCAGCAGACCGATCGCGGCCCGAAGCGGGCGCCGCGACGAAATCGTCACCAGGCCTCCGGCCATCGCGAAGATCGCGGTCACCACGAAGAGAGTTGCGCCAGGCCCCGTCACGCGCCCCCCTCGACCATGCGGCGGACACTCTCGTCGTGCCTCACACCGTCGGGAAGACCGTTGATCGCAGCCTCGACGAATTCCTCTCGGAACTTCTGCACCATCCCGAGCATCGGCATCGCCGTGCCATCCGCAAACGCGCAAATCGTATTGCCCATCATATTGTTCGAGATGTCGACCAGCAGGTCGACGTCTTCGGGCTTGCCGCGTCCTGCACACAGGTTGTCGAGCACATCGACCAGCCAACCCGTGCCCTCGCGACATGGCGTGCACTGTCCGCACGACTCGTGTTTGTAAAACCGCATCAAGTTCCGGCAAGCCTCGACCATGCTGACGGTGTCGTCCATGACGATCGCGCAGCAGGTGCCGAGCATCGTACCGAGCGCACGATAGGTGTCGACGCCCATCGGCACGTCGATTTCACTCTTGCCGTGCCATCGGTGCAGCGGATGGCTCTCCGCTGGTGCGTCGACCTTTCGGCGCGGATCGAGCACCGGCGTCGATGAGCCTCCGGGAATCACCGCCTTTAGCGGGCGGCCGCCGAGCACACCACCCGCGTAGTCGTTGATCAGCTCCCGCATGGTGATGCCGACCGGCGCCTCGAATAGGCCGGGGTTCTTCACGTGACCGCTGACGCCGTAGATGCGCACGCCGCCGTCACCAGGAAGCCGCCCGAGCGCGGCCCAGCTGTCACCACCCATCTCGATGATGTCGGGCACCGAAGCGATTGTCTCGACGTTGTTGACGATCGTCGGCATGCCGAATGCGCCTTTGACCGCAGGGAACGGCGGCTTGAGCCGGGGCTCGCCGCGCCGTCCTTCGAGTGAGCTGAGCAGAGCCGTCTCCTCGCCGCAGATGTATGCGCCGGCGCCGGAATGAACGTAGACCTCGATTCGGTGATCGATTCCAAACGGGCGCTCCCCGAGGTAACCCGCCTGCCGCGCCTCGGTGATCGCTTGCTCGAGCCGGTTTGCCGAGAACGCGAGCTCGCCTCGCACGTAGATGTACGCGACGTGAGCGTTGATCGCGAAAGAGGAAATGATCGCACCCTCCACGAGCCGGTGGGGATCCAGATCCATGATGCTGCGGTCTTTGAAGGTGCCCGGCTCGCTCTCATCGGCGTTGATGACGAGGTAGACCTCCTCACCCGCCGCCGGATTGATGAACCCCCACTTCACACCAGCGGGGAAACCTGCACCACCCCGGCCGCGGAGGTTGGCCTTCTTGACTTCTTCCCGGAGCTCGGCCGGCTTTCGGGTCGTCAGGGCTCGCCTGGCCACCTCATAGGCGCCGGCGCGCTCAGCATTCGCGAGCTTCCAACCCTCTTCGATGCCGTATCGAGAGGTCAGCAAGGGCTTGGTCGCAGGGTTCACGAGCCCTCACCCCTGGTCTTGGATGGGGGGGGCGGTTGCGAAGCGAGCCGCACGGCCTCCTCGCTGGGGGGAGGCGGCGCCGAGCTGAGCCCAGTCCCGGTGCTCCGGCGTGGCACCCCGAAGCTTGCGAAGGTCGAAAACTCCAGTGCCGCGGACTCCCCGCCTTTCGTTGCGTGCGCGTCCAAAATACGGTCCAGCTGCTTCACATCGAGATTTTCGTAGTAGTAGTCGTTGATCTGAACCATCGGCGCCTGCCCACAGGCAGCCAGGCATTCGGCTTTGAGCAAGGTGAATTTGCCGTCGGAGCTGGTCTGGCCGGCTTTGCAACCGAGCTTGGTCTCCAGATGCTCTTGAATCGCCTTGCCCCCACGTAGGTCGCACGAGAGCGTCCGGCACACCCATATGACGTTCTCCCCAACCGGCTGGTCGAAAAACATCGTGTAGAACGTCACGACCCCCTTCACGGTTGCCGTCGAGAGCTGGAGACGCTCCGCTACGTATTCGACGACCTCGGGGCTGATCCATCCATGCTGTCGCTGACAAAGCCACAGGATGGGCAAGAGCGCCGCTCGACGCTCGGGATAGCGGGTCAAGACCTCGTCGACCTGTTGTTCGCGTTCCGGCGTAAGCGCAAAAGCCATGGCAGGGCGACCGGACGCTAGGCCCGTGGGAGTCCCCTGTCAAGGTCGGTAGAACGTGATAACTCCTGGCGCTGATGATGGAAGACACACCACGATCGCCGCCCCAAAACGTAGGTCTCTGGGTCGGGCTTGGATGCCTCGGTGTCCTGGTGCTCTCGTGCTGTCTACTGACCTTCTGGGTGCAGTCGTATGGTTGGCGCTGGATCTTGAGGCAAGGAGACGAAACCAAGATTTGGGCTTCGAGGGCGGTTCTCGTCGGCGCGCTCGAGGCCACGCGGAACACTTGCAGCGACGGGGTGGTCAGCGAGGACGCCCTCCCCTGGTTTCACCCTGACATGCCCTCCGACGCCCGCAACCTCGCATGCGCGCTCGACGAACCAACCCTTCAAGCGCTCGCGACATCGGAGCAGGCCTCAGCGGTGCTGCTCAGCCAAACCGAACGAAGCGATCTGGCGACACGCTTCGGAATGGATCCCGCCCTGTGCATCGAGCACAAGACCGCTGCGGTCAGCGTCGTCGGTTGTTTCGACGCTGGTGGCGGCCCCGGCACGATCCCCTATCAGATCATCGATCTGAGCTTGGATCGTCCGTGACCTCGAGCGGGGTACGACGATAGGCGACGGTCAGCCCGGCACTACCCGCGTAGTCTTTGGGTCGAAGTTGCAACAGGACGCACGGCTCCGATCCGTCGTTGGTCACGCAGTTGGTGAGTCCGGTGAACGTGCGGTGCTGACGAAGACCGTACCACTTTACCCCCAGCGGCAACTCGCGTTCCCGTGGATGGCGAAACGCGGATACGGAGCCGTCCTTTTCTAGAAAGACGATCTCCGCCTGAAGCACATTCGGATTCTGTGAGAACGCGTAATCGAGCATCCGCCAGAACAACTCGTCACCTTGCTTCAGCTCCTTGTCGTCGACCGTGGCTCGTTCCGCGCGCATGCGCTCCAGAACGGGTTTCAAATTGTCGGGAAGGGACGCTTCGTCCCCTTTCATGGCCTGCGCAAGCAATCGCCGGCGCTGGACGTCGGAGCGGAGCTCGAGGAGGCTCAGTGCCTTCAAACGTAGGTGGCCGAAGTCCTCGATATAGGGCTGCGCAGCCCGGACCGCCTCGGCTCTTCCCGTACAACCCGCCAGGAGCCAAGCGCTGAGCAGGACCCATCCACAGCTGCGGCGCATGGCCCCTACACTAGTCGACGAGGCACGCAAGCCCAACTAAAGTTGCGCCAATGGCGCTCATCGAGTTTCGCGGGGTCAAGAAGGCATTCGGGCCAAAGGTCGTGTACCGCGACCTCAATCTCGCGGTGAACGAGCGCGAGGTGTTGACGATCATCGGCGGCTCAGGCCAGGGCAAGAGCGTGATGCTCAAGATGCTGATCGGTTTGCTCCAGATCGATGCCGGCAGCATCTTCTTCGACGGCCAGCAAATCTCGGGCATCGCGGAAGCGGAGTACTCGCATGTGCGCCGGCGAATCGCGATGCTGTTCCAAGCAGCGGCGCTCTTCGACTCGCTCGATACGAAGGAGAACGTGGCGTATGGCCTGCGAGAGCAACTCGACCTGAGCGAGAAGGAGATCTCAGAGCGTGTCCGCGAATCGCTCACCTACGTCGGGCTGCCGGGCACCGAAGAGACGTGGCCATCGGACTTGTCCGCAGGCATGAAGAAGCGGGTCGCCCTCGCGAGGGCGCTCGCGATTCGCCCCGAGGTCCTACTCTACGACGAACCGACCACTGGGCTCGATCCCATCAACGTGACCCGCATCGCCGACCTGATCGAGTATCTGAATGCGACTCTGGACGTCACCTCCGTGGTAGTCACCCACGACATGGACACGGCATTGGCCATCAGCGACCGCATCGCCATGATCCAAGACGGATTCGTGATCTTCTCGGGCACTCCGGATGAGCTCAGGGCCTCCAAGGACCCACGGGTTTGCGACTTCATCGAGGGCAACGCCCCGGTCGACGAGGACACCGAAACTCTGCTAAAGAGCGCAGGGTAAGTGGCTGCAGTGGGCAAGAAATGAAGACGACTGCCGGAACTCGCCTCCGTGTGGGCGCTTTCGTTTTGGTCGCCTTGGTGATTGGGGCGAGCGTCGCGTTCACGATCGGCGCCCAGGAAAACGTCTTCGAGCCCAAGACCACCTATCACGCGATCTTCCATGACGTCGGCGGCCTCCAAAAAGGCAACACTGTGCGCGTGGCGGGGGTGAACGTGGGCTCCGTCACCCGCGTCGACATCGGTGAATCGGGCAAGATCGAAGTTTACTTTCGCATCATCGACGATGCGGCTCACCTGATCCGGGGCCGGACCGACGGGATCTACTCCGACGAGGACCCGAAGCCGAGCTTCGCTGCGATCGGAAGCAAGGGGCTCCTCGGCGACCGCCTCATCGAGGTCACGGTGGGCGCCAGAATGTATCCTGAATGGGATCCCGACGAAGCGATTCCAGTCTCGGTCGGTGGCGGCCTCATGGCGCTCGCGGAGCGCACTCTCTCGGAGGCCGAGGGGACCGCGCACAACCTGCGACTCGCTTCGGACCCGTTCGCAGACCAGCAGTTCTCAAACGACCTCAAAGAAACGGCGCGCAATCTTGCGAAAGCCAGTGGCTTGATCGCAAGCGGAGACGGAACAGTCGGGCGCCTGATGAATGACCCCGAGCTCGGTCGAGACGTCAAGGGTGCCGTTAAGGAGCTGCGCGCCGCAGGAAAGCAGGTCGCTGCGCTCAGCAAGAACCTGAACAAGATCAGCGAGGACATACAAACGAACGAAGGCACGGCACACGCCGTGCTCTACGGTACCGAGGGGACGGAGGCGATTCGGAACATTCGCGACACGTTTAGTCAACTGAACACCATTCTGACGGATGTCCGGGAAGGCCACGGCGCGATCAATCAGCTGATCTACGGCGAGCTCGGCCAGTCGTTCATGGACAATCTGCAGAACGCCAGCGACGATATCGCCTTCATCACGAAAGAGATGCGCGAGGGGAAGGGCACGATCGGCGCATTGCTGACGGATCCATCGGTCTACGAAGATATCAAGCGATTGGTCGGCGACCTCGAGCGCAATGACATTCTCCGAGCGCTCGTGCGATACTCGATCCGACGCGACGAACCGCGTCAGCCGGTCGAGGTGACCGCAGAATAGCCCGATGCGTGCATATCTCGATCTGCTGCAGAAGGTGCTGGACGACGGCATAGAGCGGGACGACCGGACCGGCACCGGCACCCGCAGTCTCTTCGGCTATCAGATGCGCGTAGATCTCCGCGAGGGCTTTCCCCTTCTGACCACGAAGAAGGTTCACCTGAAATCGATCATCCACGAGCTCTTGTGGTTCGTACGCGGCCAAACCCACGTCAGCGACCTTCAGGAAGTCGGCGTCTCGATCTGGGACGAGTGGGCAACGGCCGAACAGACCGCACGCTTTGGCCGCAAGGAAGGCGACTTGGGCCCGGTCTACGGGCATCAGTGGCGTAATTTTGGGGCTACCGAGCGCGAGGACGGGTCGTACGAGCCCGATGGCTTCGACCAACTCTCCTACGTGCTCGATCAGATTCGAGACAAGCCGAACAGCCGGCGGTTGATTGTGTCGGGCTGGAACCCGCGGGAAGCGGAGCGCGTCGCGCTGCCCCCTTGTCATACCCTGTTCCAGTTTTATGTTAGCGAGGGTCGGTTGAGCTGCCAATTGTACCAACGCAGCGCTGATGTCTTCCTGGGGGTGCCTTTCAATATCGCGAGCTACGCTCTCCTCAACATGATGGTCGCCTCCGTTTCGGGCTTGGAGCCCGGGGACTTCATTCATACTTTCGGCGACGTGCATCTCTACAGCAACCATGTCGAGCAAGCGCGGCTACAATTGTCTCGCGAGCCACGCCCGCTACCGACGATGCGGATCGACCCCTCGGTCAAGAGCTTGTTCGACTTCCGGTATGGGCACTTCGAATTGCAGAACTATCTCCCGCACCCCCGCATCAAAGCGCCGGTGGCAGTGTGACGGATGCTCGGACGGCACGCGCGCCGCTCGCGTTGATCGCCGCTGTGGCGCGTAACGGCGTGATCGGCAAGGACGGGGCACTGCCTTGGCACCTCACCGAGGACCTCAAACGCTTCAAGAAGACCACCGTCGGCCATGCGGTCATCATGGGCCGCAAGACCTACGACTCGATCGGCCGCCCCTTGCCCGGACGTCGAAACATCGTGATCAGCCGGGCAGCGGGCGCAGTGTTCTCGGGCTGCGAGGCCGCTCGTAACCTCGACGCAGCGATCGCGCTCGCGAGGTCCACCGACCCCTGTCCGTTCGTCATTGGTGGAGCAAGCATCTACGAAGAGGCGCTGCCGCTGGCCACCGAGCTCCATCTCACGACGATCGACGAAGACGTCGAAGGCGATACCCATTTCCCCACGGACCTCTCGGATTTCGAAGAGGTCGCAACCGAAGCGGCAGAAACCCAAGGTGTCGTCTTTCGCGTACTGCGGCGCAAACCCCACCGCTGACCACACTCAATCCCACTATCGCGGGCTGATTTGCTCCCTCAAGACCCCGTACCCGCGCTGCCCCTGAGGGTCGTCGGCGAACATGGCGGGCGACTCGCCCATGGCTTTCGGAGCTGGTGCGCTCGTCGGCTTCTTCCCTTCGGCCCGCTCATGGGCCGGTCCCTGCGGTGCCAGATGCCGCTCGAGCTCCTCTTCGCGAATCGGCTCAGGTTCGCCGACCGCGTGGGGTTGCTCGACGACTAGATCGGGGGTGATGCCCTCCGCCTGAATCGAGTGCCCCGATGGCGTGTAGTAACGAAACGTCGTGAGCTTCAGCGCGCTGCCGCCCGGAAGCTCGAAGACGTTCTGGACGCTACCTTTCCCGAACGATCGGACGCCGATCAACACAGCGCGCTGGTGGTCCCGCAGGGCTCCCGCGACAATTTCGGAAGCGCTCGCGGTGTTCTCGTTGATGAGAACCACGATCGGCCACTTGGGTAGCGTGCCCGCACGCCGTGCGGAGTATTCGTTGATCAGCTCGCCACCGCGTCCGCGCGTGCTGACGATGACCCCATTGCTAAGGAAATGGTCGCTCACCCACACCGCTTCCTGGAGCAATCCGCCTCCGTTGTCCCGCAGGTCGAGCAAGAGGGCCTTCACCCCACCCCGCTGGCGTAGCTTCACCACCGCTTCGTCGAGCGTGTCGCTCAACGCCCGGGCTGTCCCTTCCTGGAAGGCAGTGATCCGCAGGTAAACGATGCCGTGGTCCAAGACGTGCATTTCGACGGGGTCGACGTCGATGAACGCCCGCGTCAGCGTCCGCTCGATGTCCGCCTCTTGCCCTTCGCGTCGTATGGTGACCGTCACGCTCGTCCCCGGCGCGCCGCGAATGCGGCGTACGGCATCGTACATGCGAAGGTCCCGCGCATCCTCGCCCTCGATGCTCAAGAATCGGTCGCCCGGTTGCAGACCTGCCTTCGCTGCGGGGCCACCATCAAACACCGAGAGGACCGTCAACCAGCCATCGCGCGTCGACACCTCGACCCCCACGCCCGCAAATCGCCCTTCAGCATCGCTCATCAGCATCTCATACTCGCTGGGATCCAAGAACACGCTGTGTGGATCCAGTGACTCCGCGAGCCCGCGAATCGCTCCGTAGACCAGACTCTCCTGGTCGACGGGCTCCACGTAGCTGACTTCGATGTACGCGAGGGCAAGCGAGAAAAGCGAAAGCGGTTCGAACGGACTGCGCCGTGCAGGAACCTCCGATGCCATCGCCGCAACGAACAAGATGGCGAGCACACCGATTAGGACGTAACGGGTTGTTTTGCTGCTGCTTTTGTGACGGAACATAGACTTCAGACCTTTGTCGTTGACACTGCTACTATCCCTGGGTAGGACCACCAGATAGTTGAGCGGGGCACGCTTGCCAGACGGTGGCGCGTCCCCATGGAGGATCTGCAACGATGGCCACGACCGATAAGCGTAAGCAAAGCCTATACTTCCCCGAGTCGATGCTACACGACATCAAGCACGAGTCGGCAAGGTTGGATCGCTCGCTCTCTTGGATCGTTCAACGCTGCGTGAAAATCGCCCTCCCCGAGATCCGCAAGCTGCCCTCGGTCAACGACATTCCGGACAGCCCGGACGAGCCCACGAAGAAGTAAGCTCCACGGGCGTGCAGTACGACCGCGAAGGCTTTGTCGAAGCAGGGGATGGGACGCGCCTCTTCTTCGAAGAGTCGGGTGAAGGCGCGCCTCCGTTCATCCTGACCGATGGCATCGGCTGCGACGGATTTGCTTGGCGTTATCTCGCCCCGCTGTTCGCTCGAAGGCACCGTGTGGTCCACTGGCATTTTCGCGGACACGGCCGAAGTGGCCCACCAATCGATCGCGACCGATTGTCGATCGAGGATCTCGCGCGGGACCTCGGAACCATCTGCGACCAACTCGACCTCGAGCGCCCTGTCATCGCCGCGCACTCGATGGGTGTTCAGGTCGCCCTCGAGTACTACCGGCACAACCCGGAACGAGTCGCTGCCTTGATCCTGATGTGTGGCACATTCGGCCGAATCACCAGCACGTTTCACGGGACCGATCTCCTCGACCAAGTTCTTCCCGGTCTCGTCCGGGGCACGCAGATGTTCCCCGGCGTGGCCCGCGCCGTCTGGGGCCGTGTTCCCGCCGCCATGGCGTTTCGCGTCGCTTGCGCCGGCCGGGAGCTCGATCGCGAACGCATTCAAGAGGAAGACTTCCAGCGCTACTGGGACCACGCCGCCTTGATGGATCCCGACGTGTTTCTCCGCATGCTTCAGCATGCAGGCAGACACGATGCACGAGACTTCCTTTCTCATGTCGAGGTCCCGACTTTGGTGATTGCCGCCGAGCGAGACACATTCACGCCCGTGGCCCTGGCGAAGGAGATGGCGGCCGCAATCCCGAATGCCGAGCTCGAATTGATCGAGGAGGCCAGCCACGCCGCGCCGGTCGAGCAACCCGATCGCATCGCCGAGCGCGCCGAAGACTTCCTGTCCTCGCGGCTGGGGCTCACCCGGACGCCAACCTAGTACTCGGCACGAAAGAGTTGTTGTCCCATCAAGACGAAAGTGCCTTGGGGAACATAGGACTCGCTCGATACCCGAACGAACGTGCCGTTCGAGCTACCAACGTCGGTGAGAAAGACGTGCCCGACCTCGGAGTTGATTCGGCAGTGCAGGCCAGAGACGTAGCCGTCCTCAGGAAACACTACGTCACCGCGCTCGCGGCCGAGATGAATCCCCTGCGGCGGAATCGGATAACTATTGCCCGTGGTCTCGCGGCCAATTACGAGGGAGACGCGACCCAGGTAACCCCGGTGCGGACTTCCCATGTACTGCGTACCGTCAGCCGGGGGTTCGGGAGCGAAAGGGGCCTCGAATCGCAGGATCTCTTGCCCCACGCGAAAGATACTTCCGTCGAAGAGCTCGATGGGGACCTCGGGCTCGATTCGGATGTAGACACCGTTGAGGCTTTCCATGTCCTTGACGACGAGCTGGTCGTCCTCGAATCGAAACTCCGCGTGCTCCGGCGAGAGATACGCATCGTTGGCGAAGATACCGCCGGTGCTCCGACCGATCAGCGTACGGCCCCCAGACAATGGAAACGCTGGGCCTTCTGAGCCATCTGGCTCGATCAGGACCAGCCGTGCACGCGCCGCGGCGGGCTGGGGCGCCTCGGCCACGGCTGGCGCCGAGACTCGTTCTGCCGGCGCACCGGCTCCTCCCGGCGGATCGCTCGAAGCCCGTGCATGCAGGTCTTCGCCGCAAACGTGACAGAACCGGAAGTTGTCGGGAACTCTCGAGCCGCAGTGCGGGCATGGTGCGGTGTCATGGCGCAGGGGCGCGAGCTCGGGTGGCAGCGGATCGACCGCAGCGACTGGCTCCGAGCGCGGGGATTGAACCGGTGCCGAGTCCTCCATGTCGAGCTGCGGCGCAGAGGCGAGCGCCTCGGCACGCCCCGCTTGCGCCCTGGGCGCGTTGGTGGTTCGGCCCGGCGAGGGTGCCCCGCCGGGCGGAGTGGCTACCGAAGCCGACCGCGGCTTCGATGAGTGGCGCGGGAGCTCCGCGCCGCAACCCAGACAGAACTTGTAGTGGTCCTGGTTGTCTTTGTTGCATCGGGAACAGACAATCACGCGGTCACCTCCACTCGGAGCAGGTTCCTACCCAAGAACAGGTAGTCTCCATGGCTCAACTCCCGTTCGCCCCGAATGCGAACATAGGTCCCGTTTTGGGACATCTCGTCGACCAGTTCGAGGGTTTCCCCGGACATCTCGACTCGGGCATGCCTGGGCGACATGTGGATGTCGTCCGGAAAGTTGATGTCGCAGTCCTCTCGCCCGATCTCGACCGACTGCTCGCGGGCGCAGCAGACGATCCCGTCCATGCCTCCTTCGAGAACCTGCGTGATGCGGAACGCGCTCGGGCGCCTCGGAGACGAATAGAAATGGGTTTGATCGGCTTCGGGGCCCGACGTGTCCCTCGGTGTCGCATCGACGCGGAACACCTGCTGACCGCACATGAAGTGGTCGCCGATCTGAACCGGTGAGGCGCCGCGAATCCGAATGTAGACTCCATTCAGGCTGCCCTGATCCCGGACGACGAGCTTCTCGCCTCGGTAAAGGAAATTCGCGTGGGCCGGACTGAGCCAGGTATCGCTGGGGAAGGGTATCTGGTCGGCTTCCCGGCCCGCGATGTGCTCGGTCGCCTGCAGCAAATAGCTGAGCCCTTCACCCATGGTCTCGTCCCCGCGGACCACGATGAGGCGCGCTTTGCCTGGCATCTGCAACGCTCCGAAGAACCGCGTTTGCAACGTTTGGGCCTCTGCTGGCACACCTGCCCCACAGGCCCCGCAGAACTTGTGTCCGGAGGGCACCGCGCTGGCGCACTCCGTGCAGACGTAATTGCGAGCTTGCTCCATGCTCTCGTTCCCCTCTTCGCCCTACCCCGATGGTGGCAAAGCTATCGGGAGTTGTAGGCTATCGAAACACCCCGAGTCAATCCGTGCTCGTGAGCGCATTTTCCCTGGACAATGCGCCTTTGCTTGTCTCTGCGCTGCGACTAACCTCTCGCCGATGGAGCTCCTCGCAGGTGCATTGTTGGAGCGGCCCCCCGGGCCGAAGTATACGTCAGCGCTCCGTTTCGCGGAGCTCGCGCTCAAGGCTCCTCTCCCCAAGCCAGGGACGCTCGCGAAGTGGCGCCAGAAGCTTCCGGTCGGGTTCGAGCTCGCGCTGCGCGCGCCGGATGAGTGCTGGCAATCCCCGGCTGGCCCGCTGCGACCGAGTGCGGAGCTCGATGCCGGTCTGGCCTGGCTTTCCGAGGCCGCAGACGCGCTGCACGCGTCGGCGATCGTCGTCCGGACGAACGCCGCGGTGACGACCGGTGCCCGGGATCGAGAGAGGCTGCGCGAATACTTCGCCAGGGCTCCCCGAGCCGAGGGCCGGATGATCGTTTGGAGGCCAACCGGACTTTGGGAGCCGCAAGCCGTTCAAAGCATGGCGACCACGCTCTCGGTCGTCGGTGGTTTCGATGCGGTCGACGACCCAGCGCCGGACGCCGAGGTCGTCTATGCCTCCTTGCTCGCAGAAGGGGTCCGTCGGTCGTTTTCGCACGCACAGCTCCTCGAGGTTCTCCACAAAATCGAAAGCTCCGCCGCCGCGCGCGCATTCGTCACAATCGAATCGGGGCAATCCTTTCGAGAAGCACGTTTGCTTCAGGCATTGTCCGAAGGGCGAGAGTGAGGGCGTGGGACGCGAAGATCGCGCGCGTCGACCAACCCGAGCCCGGGCTCCTGAGCCTTTCGTTTAGAGCAGACGATCGCAACGAAGTGCTCATCCTCGTCACCTTACCTGGAACATTGGGGCTGGGCGTGCTCGAGGAAAGGCCGCGCGGCGCCAAAGCGAGCCCGGCGGTGTCGCAACTCCGTCGGCACGTCGAAGGCGCGCACATCAGCTCCGTGGAAATGAGTCGGCGAGCCGCTCGCCTGTCCCTTACGCGGGCCGGCACGACGCGCTTTCTCATCGCCGCACCGAGCAAGCCATACGGTGCGTGGTGGCTCTGCGACGGCGCCGGCTCGGTCATCGTGCGTTCGCCCGGCGCACCGTCGGCGGTGCCATCTGAAGACGAGCACCTCGAGCCGAAGGGCTTGGACGAGCTTCGCGCTAGTGGGCCGTCGGTGCTGCAAACGCACCAATCCACGCGCAAGGACCAGTTGGAGCGCCTCTTCGATAAGCAGATCAAGCGCCTCACCAAGAAGCGCGATGCGATTCGCGGCGATTTGGAACGGGCTGCAAGCGCGGACGTGCTGTACGAAAGAGCGAGCTTGATACTCGCCCATTTGTCGGAAATTCCGACCAATTCGCTCTATTTCGAGACGATGAGCTGGGCCGATCAGCCGCAACCCATTCGGATCGAGCTCGATCCACACAAGAGCCCGACCGAGCTCGCGCAGGACCTGTTCAAGAAGGCCAAGCGCCTCAAGCGAGGCTCGGATCTCGCGCCGGTACGCCTCGATGCCGTGGAAGCGGAGCTCGCCGAGCTGACCGAGGCTCGCCGTAATCTCGGCGATGACTCCCCAAACGAGCTCGTGTCGCGACTCGAAGCCATGGGACTCTCGAGCACCGCGCCCAAAGAGAAGGCGCGCAAGCGGCGGCAAGCGGGGACCCGCCCACCTTTCCGGGAGTTCCTCACCGCCGACGGATCGCCGGCGCTCGTTGGTCGTAGTGCCGCGGACAACGACCGTCTCACGCTGCGCGTCGCACGACCTCACGATCTCTGGCTGCACGCCCGTGGCGTGACCGGAGCGCACGTCATCGTCCGGCTTGCCAAAGGAAAGTCCTGCTCACCGGAGACCCTGGTCGACGCGGCCATGCTCGCCGCACATTTCAGCGACCTCCGCGGCGAATCGGTGGTCGACGTGCTCTACACGCCTCGACGATTCGTACACAAGCGAAGGGGCAGCGCAGTGGGCTCCGTCACGCTCGGAAGTGAAAAAGTGATCGCAGTTCGCGTCGAAACAGCGCGCCTCGCAAGACTCCTCGCAACCGAAAAGAAGACGACGTGAGAAGCCCTTAAATTGCCAGAGCCCCGGCCAAAAGGCTGGGGCGCTAGCAGACGAACACACCCATGAAAACGAGGGATCGTCACGACAGACTGCGCGAAGGCCCAGAAAAACCAGGGCCTTAGGCCAGGGGCCACATGACGTGGCCCCCCGGTCGACCCGAAGGTCTACCGCCTAGAAGGTTACTTCTTCTTACGGGCCACGCGCTTCTTGGCTGCACGCTTCTTTGGTGCGGCCTTCTTGGTTGCGCGCTTTTTGGTTGCACGCTTCTTGGTTGCACGCTTCTTGGTTGCACGCTTCTTGGTCGCGCGCTTTTTGGTTGCACGCTTCTTGGTTGCACGCTTCTTGGTTGCACGCTTCTTGGTCGCGCGCTTCTTCGTTGCGCGCTTCTTCGTTGCAGCCTTCTTGGTTGTGCGCTTCTTAGCAGCACGCTTCTTTGCTGGTCGCTTCTTTGCGGCCTTCTTTGTTCTTTTCTTTGCAGTCGCCATTTTCGACCTCCTCCAAGGTGGGTCAATATTGCAGGTGCACGTACCGTATTGTCACGTCACTTCACGTGTCAAGCGGAACCGCACATGAATTATACATAACTTTACCCTATTTGAGCCAAAAGTTTTGCAACGTCAGCGCTCAACACGTTGTAATCATTGAGAAACGTATTCACTTCGGGTCAGGGTGAAAAGCTGAAGAAAGTTCATACGAGCCGGATGTTGCCCGCGATCGGGACCTGAAATGGCAGATCGCTTTGGCGCGCAAAGAGGCCCAGAACGCGTTGACCGCCACGTGCCGTGGGACTATCTTTCGCCCGGCTGGGACGCTACCCGGCTGCACCGAAAGGGCGGGGACGCGCGAAGTGCGACGCTGAGGCGGGAAATCAACACTGCGCAGCGCCCGTTCAACCCACTGCCTGCCAAACAGGCATAAGGGAACATTTTTGGCGAAATAAAGGAGTCCCGATGCAAGCGGGAACATACGAATTCAAGGTTGGCGACAAGGCCATCTACCCCAAACAAGGCGTAACCGAGGTCGTTTCGATCGAGCAGCGCAAAATCGGTACGGCAACGATGGAATTCTACGTCCTCAGGCCGCTGGATGCGAAGAACAACGACCGGATCCGAGTCGCGGTCGCGCAGGCCAAGAAAGTGGGCCTGCGCCCTCCAATCTCCGAAATCGACATCAAGGAGATCTTCGCCCTGCTCGGAGAGCAGCCCGTGGTTTTCGACAATCAGACCTGGAACCGCCGCTATCGAGGTTTCATGGACAAGATCAAGACCGGCTCCGTTTTCGATGTCGCCGAGGTCATGCGCGACCTCTACAGGCTGCAGGTCGACAAGTCTCTGTCCTTCGGTGAGAAGAAAATGCTGGAAACGGCGCGCAATCTAGTCGTGAAGGAGATCGCCGTGGCGCGCTCCAGGAGCGAAGAGAGCACGCAGGCCGAAATCGAGCAGATCTTCGAGAAGAACTAACTCTTTCTGGGAGTCCCCAAGGCGGCCTTGCGCGCTCGGCGATCGACGCCGCGACGGGCCTGCCGCCTCGTGCACAATCGACCGGAAGCCAAGCCGCTCGGTCGAGCACGTGGGATCCCGAGAACGCTAATAACGGATACACGAATGGCGAAAAACACACTTCTGATCAACGTCGACATTGGAGAGACGCGCGTTGGTCTCATTGGTGACGGTGTGCTCCGCGAGCTCTATGTCGAGCGGCGGCATCATCGGTCGCCGGTGGGCAACATCTATCTCGGCCGGGTGACTCGGGTTCTACCTGGAATGCAGGCCGCATTCATCGACATCGGCCTGGACCGCGCAGCCTTCCTTCACGTGGAGGACCTTCAAGCAGACCCCCTCGCTGAAGAAGACGCCGGAGGGAGCGATAAGCAGGCTTCCTCCAAGAGCCGAATGAACAGAGTCTCCAGAAAGACGCCGATTCGCGACCTTCTCAAAGAGGGGCAGCAGCTGATGGTGCAGGTCTCCAAGGGGCCGATCGGCACCAAGGGCGCCCGTGTCACCAGCCATGTCGCGCTGCCTGGACGCTATGTGGTGTTCATACCCACGGTCGACCACGTCGGCGTTTCCAAGCGAATCGGCAATGACCGTGAGCGGCGGCGGCTCAAGGAGGTCATCGATTCGGTGAAACCTCCGCAAGGCGGCGTGGTGGTGCGAACACTGGCCCAGGGACTCACCAAGAAGAAGCTCAAGGCGGACATCGGCTATCTCGTGCAGCTCTGGGAGCAGACGCAGACCAAGCGCGATGCCGTGAAGAAGCTCCCCGCGCTGGTACACGAGGAACCGGACCTGGTCATCCAATCCGCACGGGATCTGTTCACGGAGGACGTCAGCGAGATTGTCGTCGACGACCGCGACGAGTACCAGCGCCTGAAGGATTTCTTGACCCTCTTTCTGCCCGAGCGCGCCAACGACGTGCGCCTCTACGACGACGACGAGCCGTTGTTCGACGAGTATGGAATCGAGGAAGAGATCACCCGTGCACTTTCGCGCAAGGTCCCCTTGCCGTCGGGCGGGCACCTCGTGATCGATCAAACGGAAGCGTTGACTGCGATCGACGTCAATACCGGGCGGTTCACCGGCAAGGGACGCGACGTCGAGCAGACGATTCTGCAAACCAACCTAGAGGCGGTGCGTGAGATCGCCTACCAACTCTTGTTCCGCAACATCGGCGGCCTCATCGTGCTGGATTTCATCGACATGGAGCGGCACGCACACCGGGAGAAGGTCTTCAAGGCGTTTCTGGAGGCGCTCAAGAACGACAAATCCAGGACCACCGCGATTCGAATCAGTGAGTTGGGCCTGGTCGAAATGACCCGGAAGCGCACGCGCCAGTCCCTCGGGCGAACCTTGTACGAGCCGTGCTTCTTCTGCGATGGGACCGGACTGCTTCAATCGAAAGAGACGGTGTGCCACGAGATCTTCCGGCAAATGCGGCGCGAAAGGGACTCTCTTCCCGGCTACAAAATCGTGATCAGCGCTCACCCGGCAGTCTGTGACATGCTCGACCGTGAGGAAAAGGCGTCCGTGGAAGAGGCGGCTCGTCGGTTCCAACGCCGGATCGAACTGAAGCCGCGAAACGACTACCATCTGGAGCAGTTCGACCTGACGGGAGACTGACGCTTCGATGAGCAACGACGACGGTCAGCGCAGCGAGAAACGAGTCACGATCAACAAGGAGTTCGATTCCTTCGACTCGTTCGTTCATGAATACGTGACAAACGTGTCTCGGTCCGGGGTATTCATCCGCTCGAAGGAGCCGCTTCCCATCGGAACGGAGGTCAACCTCACTTTCACCGTGATCATGGACGAAATCCAGACGATCGAAGGCGCCGGCCAGGTGGTGCGGGTCCAGGATGACCCGCCCGGAATGGGAGTCGCGTTCACCAAACTGACGAAGTACTCGGAAGACCTCCTCGTCCGGTTGCTGACGCTGCATGGCGCCGCAAGCCCATGACGCGTTTCGGCGCGATCGGTTGAAAGAGGAAGACTTCTAGTCGCTGGTCAGGTAACCCTTTTGAAGCAGGGTCACGATGAGCTCGGCGACATCTGGATCGGGCTTGCCGCTGTGGTTCATGATCTCGACCAGCGTCTCGTAGTTGAGGGCGAGCTGAATCACGTCCAACTCCTCAGGAGAAGCGTCACGGAGCGGCTCCTCCAATGGAGAGGGGACAGAGATCCGCGCCTTGAGCGGCGGCAGCGCGTCTCCTAGCCGACGCATCTCATCGAGCTGGCGCATGCCCTCCATCAGCAGGCCCTCCACGCTGCCTTGAATCTCCTCCGGGAATTTGCGCTCTGCTTTGGGGAGCAGGTCGAACTTGCCCTTGTCCCATACGAGCACGCGATAGAACGCCTTCTCGGGTGGCACCGACTCGTCGCCGTTGACGACCGCGAACTGCACGCTCCCGTTGTCGAGGTAGATGGACCCGACATCGGTCCCAGTCGTGATCTGCAAGACTCCGGTCTTCTTGGAAGCAGAGAAGAGCTGCAGGAGGTCTGGCAACCCCACCTCTGCAATCGAGCCGGTCATGGTGGAGGCTACCGACGGTCGCGCACTCGAAGCCGCTGCGTCCATCTTGGCCTTGGCATCCTGAACCGACGCGGACCCATCGGAGGCCACTACTTTGATGATGCTAGTGCCGATCAGGATCCGGTCGCCTTCGGCCAACCTGGTCCGAGTGATCTTCTCGCCGTTGACGAAGCTTCCATTGGTCGAACCGAGGTCTTCCAAGAAAATGTCCCCGCCCTCGACGGAGATCTTCGCGTGCCGGCGCGACACCATGTCCTCCACGAGAACCATGTCGAGCTCGCTCGAACGCCCGATGACGATCTCACCCTCCTCGGGAAGAGGAAATTCCCCCCCCTGGTATTTTCCAGAGATGAAACGCAGCGCCAACGGCAACGTTAGACCTTCGATGACCAACTCCCCTCGCTCTACACTCATTGTAGCGAAACCCCGCCCTGAATCAGAGTTAAGGCTAGAAGCTGGCCATGCAAGCGGTCAAGCCTTTGACCGTAGGCGAAGGGTGAACAGACGAGTGCCTAAGGGCCGAGATCCATCTTAAGCGGCCTAAACCAGGGACTGGACAGGGTGCGGGCCAATCGGTCGATGTCCGCGCCTGCACTTCCGCAAACCGTCCTCCTGGGCCGTGGGGCGCCGTCCAACCGTGCTTCGGGCCCCCCAGCCCCGCGCCACCGCCTAGACCTCTAGGATGTCGGCTTCCTTCTTGCTCACGATCTGGTCGACCTTGGTAGCTCCGACTTTGACGGCCTCTTCGAGCTCTTTGCGAGCGCGGTCTGCGTCGTCTTCGCCGACCTCCCCTTCCTTTTGGAGGCTGTCGATCATGTCTTTCGCATCGTGCCGCGCCTTGCGAATGGCAACCTTGCACTCTTCACCCGCCTTGCGCGCGACCTTGACCAGATCTTTGCGGCGTTCCTCCGTGAGAGGTGGCATGGGAAGGCGGATGATCTCGCCGTCGTTGGAGGGGTTCAGACCGAGTTGCGCCTCCATGATCGATTTCTCGATGGCTTGCATCTGACTCCGGTCGAATGGCTTGAGGACGATCATGCGCGCCTCGGGTACGGAAATCGACGCCAGCTGTTTCAGCGGAGTCGGTGAGCCGTAGTAGTCGATACGAATGCCATCGAGGATGCCGGGGTTGGCGCGGCCGGCGCGGATCATGGCCAGGTCTCGCTTCAGCGCTTCGTGCGCTTTGGCAATCGCCGTGCCCAACTCTTCTAGTGTTTCAGCAAGCATCGGTTCCCTCGCATCGATGGGAGATCATCCCTCCGCGGTCACTAAGCTACCGACGTCTTCGCCCATGACAACCCGTTTGATGTTCCCGGGCTCGGTCAGCTTGAAAACCCGTATGGGCAAGTCGTTGTCCCGGCACAATGCCACCGCCGTTGCATCCATGACGCCGACCCGCTCCATCAGGAATCGATCATAGCTGATTCGACGCATCATCGTCGCGTCGTCGTGATGGCTCGGGTCCTTGTCATAGATCCCTTTGACCTTGGTCGCCTTGCAGAGCGCGTCAGCGCGAATCTCCATCGCTCGGAGCGCAGCTGCGGTATCCGTCGAGAAGTATGGATTGCCGGTTCCCGCCACGAAGATCACGACCCTCCCCTTCTCCAGGTGACGCACCGCGCGCCGCCGGATGTAAGGTTCGCACACAGCCTTGATTTCGAGTGCGCTCATCACGCGCGTATCGACGCCGGCTTTCTCGAGCCCATCCTGAAGCGCGATACCGTTGACCACGGTCGCCAACATGCCCATGTGGTCCGCTGCTGTCCGGTCCATGCCGGTGGCACTTCCCTTGAGGCCGCGAAAGATGTTGCCACCGCCGATGACGATGCCGATTTGACATCCACTTGCGTGGACTTCAGCCAGCTCCTCGCTGATCGCTTTCACGGTCGCGGGCTCGATGCTCTGGCCAGTGGGTCCACCGGAGAGCACCTCACCCGAGAGCTTGAGTAGTACCCGCGTGAGCTTGGCCCCGTCCGTCATGCCTCAAGAGCCTTTTAGCGCCTCAGTCACCTCTGCCGCTAGGTCCGATTTCTTTTTCTCGATGCCTTCACCGAGCTCGTAGCGCGTAAAGCGGCGAATATCGATCTTTTCGCCGAGCTTTGCGCTCAGCTCCTCCATGAGCTGACGTATGGTCTTCTCGTCGTTCATGATGGACGTCTGGTCGAGCAGGCAAGCTTCCGTCTTCCATTTGGCGAGCTTGCCTTCGATGATCTTTTCGACCGCCGCGGCAGGTTTTTCCTTGCCGGTGGCCTTGGCTTCCTCGTCGAGCTGGCCCCGGAAGATTGCCGTGCGGGCGAGCAGCTCGTTCTCCGGAATGTTCTCTTCACTCACGAAGAGCGGCGCTTCGGCCGCCACCTGCATCGCCGTATCTTCCACGAACTTCCGGAAGTCATCTCCGCGAGCCACGAAATCGGTCTGACAGTTGATTTCGATGAGAACGCCCACTCGACCGGCGCCATGGATGTATGCGTGAACCAATCCGTCGCCGGCAATGGCCCCGGCCTTCTTCGCGACCTTGCTGAGACCCTTCTTCTGAATGATCTCGATCGCCTTTTCTTCGTCGCCGTCGGTCTCACGAAGCGCATCGCGGCATGCCATCATCCCGGCGCCGGTGCGATCACGCAGTGATTTGACCATGGATGCGTTGATCTCGGGCATTAGTGATTTCCTTCGGGCGCTGCGGGGGTAGAACCACGCTTGCGAGCAAACTCGATCTGCACGCCATCGCCAGACGCCGCACTCGGCGCCTGAGCGCCTTCGTGCTGCAGGAAGTCGCGGCGCTGCTGGCTACCCTCGATGCACGCGTCGGCGACACGAGAGGTGATGAGCTTGATCGAACGAATGGCATCGTCATTTCCGGGAATGACGAAGTCAATGAGGTCTGGATCGCAATTGGTATCGGTGAGCGCAACGATAGGGATGTGGAGCTTGCGCGCCTCGTTGACCGCGATGTGCTCGTTCTGCGGATCCACTACGAAGAGTGCGGACGGAAGACCGTTCATCATCTTGATGCCGCCGAGATACTTGTCGAGCTTCTCGGCCTCGCGCCGAATCGATAGCGCTTCCTTCTTGCGAAGCGCATTGATCGTGCCGTCCTCGATCTGTTGCTCGATGTCGCGGAGCCTATCGATGCCGTTCTTCATCGTGCGGAAGTTGGTCAGCGTCCCGCCTAGCCAACGGCCGGTGGAAAAGAACTGACCGGCTCGGATGGCCTCTTCACGAACGACCTCGGCCGCCTGACGCTTGGTGCCTACGAAGAGCACGTGCCCGCCGCGTCCGACCGTCTCGGCGACGAACGAGAATGCACGCTTGAAGAGCTCCGCAGTCTGATCGAGGTCGATGATGTGAATGCCGTTTCGAGCGCCGTAGATGTAGGGCCGCATCCGGGGGTTCCAGCGCTTGGTCTGATGGCCAAAATGCACACCGGCGTCGATCAGGGCCCGTAGGCCGATCGGCAAGTCACCCGACGCGACCTCGGGACCTCCCAGGGCCGCCAGTTCAGGCGCTTCCTGGACCTCTTGACTAAGTTCCACCATTGCTCATTTCTCCTTTCGGTTGCGCTGCCATCTCCCCAGACGAACAACCCCGAGGGGCACCGGAACGTCTGATCGAGCCGAGAGATGTGTGTGATTTCGGAGGCGAGTGCCCCCGGCTTCGGATGAAGCGGGCGACCTATACCATGTGGTCCGTGGGCCGCCAGCCGAGGGTGCTGCCGCGACGGGAGCATGCAATTATCACTGTAATTTCCACCAGATCGGCGGCTTGTGTGCCTCTGGATCCCGCGCGCCGAGCTCCTTGGTGACCGACAGGATCGTCGCGGTCGCCTCCATGCCGTCCTGAAGATGCGGCGCCCAGGGAGCCGTTGCGGAGCGGGCTGCGGCCTGACTGGCAGCAGCGGCGGCGGGGTCGGTTTCATCGTCAAGAGGGTCGGCTGATAGCTGGTCGTAGTAGCTTCGAAAGTCGGTCGTCGGCGCGAGCACATCCCGGAGGCCGTATTTGTCGGTCAACCATGCCTGGAGCCGGAGGCACGCGTGCTCTCTCAAAACGTCCCGCCCGCTCTCGTTGTCCAGGCCAAAGTCCGGGACCTGGAAACTCTGCACGCCTTCGATCAAGGAGTGACAGAGCTCGTGAAGGATCATTTGCGCCAGGCAGTCGTCGGGGTCGAGCGTGCTCGGAGTGCCGATCGTCATGACACCACTCCCGTCGGTCGAGGCATAGACTTCTGAGGATCGCACGACTCGGAAGCCGATGCGCGCGGCGACCGTCAGCCAGATCGCGTCGAGCGGATCCAAGTACGAATGCTGTGGTTTGCGGTCCACGTCGATGCAGCCGGCGAGAGCCGGACACGGAGTCGTCTAGCATCCGTACGCGCAGTGGGCGATCCCTCTGTTCGTTTCAGGCAAAGGGCTGCTGCTGGCGAAGAGCCGGAGGCGACGTTGTGTAGGGGATCGTCCCGGAGGCTTCCGGCAGGATCATAAATGACACAGATCGCAACCCCGTCTTTGCCTCTCTCTGTGTTATTATCCGCCCCAATGAGAGCCGTACGCTGCCCGATCTGCAAGAAAGCGCTGGAAGCGCGCACCAAGAACTTTCCGTTCTGCTCCGCACGCTGCAAGCTGATCGACGCAGGGAACTGGCTCGAGGGTAGCTATCGTGTCGCGGACCGCGACGATGGCGCATGGGGGGAGAACCGATGAAGTACGTAGCAATTCTGATCAGCGGGCTGCTGTCGTTCTGTGCAACCGCTTCCGCGCAGCAAGCCGATGGCGCTGAAGCAGATTCGGCCGCATCGGCCGAAGCTGCCCCCACGGAAGCTGCCCCCGCCGAGGCGGCTTCGGAGGCTCCGAAGCAAGAAGAAGAGAAGAGGGGTCCATACTCCAATCGAGTACACGGCTGGCTATGGCTCGAGGGCTTCGTGGGCCCATCAAGCTATGATCCGGATCAATTCGGAAGCCTCAACCTCAGTGGTAGCACTCCGAACGCGCCCAGGGCCAGAGGTGTCGAAGCGGGCTTCGCCGTCGGCACACCGTTTGGCGGTCCGTTTTTCCTGGGCTGGTTCTATCGCCGAGCGAACTACGGCGATTACGGTCTCATGAAGACCGGTGTCGAATTCCAGCCCACCATCCGAATCCCCTACGTGCACATCATGTTCCGTGTCGACCTCGGGTACGCAAAAATGGTGAACGGCAACCCCTACGGGCTCACCGACTTGAGTAGTGGTGGCATCGTCGCGACGGGTGGTGTGGGTATTCGAGTCCCGATCGTCCGCTGGATTTCGTTCGTCGCGTCCGTGGATTGGAGCTTTGTAGGCCTCTCGCTGAAGGGCACGGACCCGGGTACCAGCAGTGCCTTTAACTCTTGGATTCTTGGTCAGCAGGTCACGGGCACCTTCGGGCTGACGTTCCAGTTCATCGGCGTTCGGAGGAACTAGCGCTGGCTGGCCTCGTGTACGTGGTCAACCAGGGCGCGCGCCTGATCGACCGTCGCTTCGGGCATGATGCCATGGCCCAGATTGAAGATGTGCCCAGGGCGTCCCGCGGCACTGTCGAGCACCTCGGAGGCTCGAGCGCGCATCACGTCGGCCGATGCCAGCAGCGCCGCCGGGTCCATGTTGCCCTGCAGGGCAACGCCATCGCCGAGCACGGACCAGGCGCTGTCTAGCGAGATGCGCCAATCGATGCCGATGGCGTTGCCCCCGGCTTCTTTCAGGGCGGGATAGAGCTCGGGGTTGCCGGTCCCAAAGTGAATCGCCGGAGTGCCCTTAGGGAGCGCGGCGAAGATCGACTTGGTGTGCGGCAAAACGTAGCGTCGGTAGTCAGACGGAGATAGGCAACCAACCCAGCTATCGAAGAGTTGCACGGCTTGCGCGCCCGCTTCGATCTGCGCGATGAGGTAGTTGGCGATCGCAGTCGACAGCTTCGACATGAATGCGTTCCAAAGCCCCTCGTCGCCATACATGAGCTTCTTCGTCTCGTGGTAGTTCTTGGAGCCGCCACCTTCGATCGCGTACGACGCCAGGGTAAATGGCGCACCTGCGAAACCGATCAGCGGTACCTTCAGCTCCCTACGAGTCGTCCGAATCGCATCCATCACGTAGGCAAGCGAGCCGGCCGCGTCGATGCTGTCCGGAATTCCGTCGACCTGCACCGCACTGCGAATCGGATTCAGGATCTTCGGGCCGTGATCGTCGGTGAACTCGAAACCGATCCGAAGCGGCTCGAGGATCAAGAGAATATCGGCGAAGATGATGCCTGCATCCACGCCGAGCTGCTCGACCGCCCGAACGGTCACCTCGCACGCGAGGTCCGGCGACTTACACAGCTCGATGAAGCTGACCCGCTCGCGCAGCGCGCGATATTCGGGCTGGTAGCGCCCGGCCTGGCGCATGATCCAAATCGGCGTGTATGGAGTTGGCTCCCGCCGGCAGGCCATCAGAAACGTACTCATCGCAGGGCCTATATCACATTGCGATGGGAGGGTCGGTTCGAACGTCTTTCACGAAAGCGCGAACTTCGGAGAGCAGGAAGATCGAGCCCGCTACGACGACCAGGCCGTCTGGGCCCGCAGCCCGCTGGGCCCGACGGACGGCATCGCGGACACTTCGGGCGACGGTGCCCTCCCGGATCTTCGCGAGGCGTTCGGGCCGTTCCGATCGAGACGTTGTGGGGGCGGTGTAGACGCGACTCTCCACGCGTCCGTCAAACGCGGATAACATCCGACGGTGATCCTTGTCTTTCATCGCTCCGAACAGCAGCACGACCCGTCCGGGGAACTCGAGGGAATCGAGGTAGCGCGCGAGAGTCTCGCAGCCGGACGCGTTGTGCGCGGCGTCGAACAGAAAAGCCGGGCGCTCGTTGTGCCATTCGAGTCGCCCAGGCCACTTCGCTCGTTTCAGTCCTGTCCGAATATGCTCGTCGGAGATTTCGAAGCCGCGTTGTTCGAGCTCGACTAGCGTCGCGATCGCGCACGCCGCGTTGTCACCCTGATGGCGTCCACGTAGGCCGAGTCGGAGGTCCGACCACTTCCGATCGCCGACTCGCACCGACAACGAGCGGCCATCCCAAGTTCCTTGGAAATCACGATCGATCCAGCGAAGCGGCGCGCCTACGGCACTCGCGCGAGCGCTAATCGCTCGCCTCGCGCTCTTTGCGCGTGCGCCGACGATGCACGGGACGCCAGGTTTGAGCACCCCCGCCTTCTCGCGAGCGATCTTCGCCAGTGTGTCGCCGAGAATGCGCTGGTGCTCGAGGCTGATGCTCGTGATGACCGAAGCTTCGGGTACCACGATGTTGGTCGAATCGAGCCGACCCCCGAGACCGACCTCCAAAACCACGATGTCGCAGCGCGCGTCCCGAAACGCTTCGAAGGCAAGCAGTGTCGTGTATTCGAAAAACGACAGCGGGGGCAAGCGGACATCGGACCGAAGCTGCTCGATGCGCTTGGCCGCTTCACGTTCGGAGATCGGCCGGCCGTTGACGCGCACGCGTTCGACGTATCGTTGCAAGTGCGGCGAAGCGAACTGCCCGGTCCGGTAACCCGCCGCTCTCAGTACCGCTTCGATCATGGTGGCGACGCTGCCCTTCCCGTTCGTCCCGGCGACGTGAACGTAGCGCAGTGCGCGTTCAGGATAGCCACGCACCTCGGCCGCGTGGGCAATCCGGTCGAGCCCGAGCTTGATCCCGGCCGACTCCAGTCCATAGAGCCAGCGGAGCGCTTCCTGATACCGAGTCACCCTGCCAGGTACTCGACGAGGCGAGCGATGTTGGCTCGCATGTCTTGCCGTATGGAGATGATGTCGATCATGCCGTGCTCCAGGAGGAACTCGGCGCGCTGGAAACCTTCGGGAAGCTTCTGGTGAATGGTGTCCTCGATGACCCGCGGACCGGCAAAGCCGATCAGCGCGCCGGGCTCCGAGATGTTGACGTCGCCCTGAAGCGCAAAGCTCGCGGCCACCCCACCCGTGGTCGGGTTGAGCAAGACGCTGATGAAAGGCGCGCCAGCCTCGCGCAGCTTACCTCGCGCGGCGACGGTCTTCGCCATCTGCATGAGCGAGAGCGAGCCTTCCTGCATCCGCGCACCGCCGGAGCACGACAAAAGCACGACGGGTTGCGTGTGCTCAGCGCCGCGCTCCATCATCCGAGTGATCACCTCACCCACGACCGAGCCCATGGAGCCTCCCATGAAGCGAAAGACGAACACGCCGATTTGAACCGGGCGACCTTCGATCTGGGCGGTACCGGCGAGGATGGCCTCGTTGACACCGGTAGAGGCGCGCGCTGCCTCGACGCGCTCGGGGTAGGCCCGTGAATCCACGAACTTGAGTGGATCGGCCGTGCGAAGCTCCGTGTCGAGCGCCGTCCAGGTCCCGCCGTCGACCAGAACCTCGATCCACTGTTCCGCGGTCAGGTGGAAGTGAAACCCGCAGGCCGGACAAACCTCGAGGTTGCGCTCGAAGTCCTCCTTCTTCACCGCATCGCCACACGCCTCACATTTTCGAAAGAGGCCCTCGCCGAGGGTCTTCTTCTTGGAAGCGTCGACTCCCGCTTTGGTCTTGGCGAACTCCGCCACAGCGGGTCGCTAGCATGAAGGCGAAAGTCGAGCGACCCGTGGGCGAAGCTCGGCGGGCTCAACGTGGCGATCGCGCAACGATTGCCGAGAGATGCCGCCCTGTTTTTCCTCGTTCGCGCCGGTGCGAAAAGAAGTACGCAGCCTCCGTGTGTGTGCACCCGCCCACATCGTCAATGGCCGCATCGGGAACGCCGAGATCACGAAGCTGAAGACGAACCAATGCGGCGAGGTCACCGTGAGGCCGTAGCCCGCCGCGCTGAACGACTGCGCGACCGCCGGAAGCCTGCTCCATCTCACGGGCCACTTCCTCGCCGATCTCGAACGCGTCGACCCGGATGTGAGGACCTATCGCAACGAGGAGCTCGGCCGGGTCGTGCGAGAGCGCGTGAATGGCTCGAGGAACGATGCCCGCGACGGCGCCGCGCCAACCGGCGTGCGCCGCGCCGACGTGCCCGCTCGACGGGTGCGCAATCAAGACGGGCACGCAATCTGCGGTGCGCGCAGCAACCCCAACGCCTTCGATGCGCGCGATGAGGGCGTCGCCCTCCAGGTCGGCCATGGTCTTGGCAACGTCCGTGTCTGCGACCTCCCTCACCTGGGTCCCATGCACTTGCCGCTGCTCGAAGAGACGATCGCTGGCGATGCCGAGGGACTTCGCAAAGCGTGATCGGTTCTCGCGGACCGCGTCATCGTCGTCACCAAGATGAAAGCCCAGGTTGAGCGTGTCGTACGGCGGGAGGCTCACGCCACCGGCGCGGGTTGCAAACACATGGTGGAAGCCATGCCGCTGCAGAAGGGTCGACTGCCAAGCGCGCACGTTGGGCTCTGTAGCATGGCGGCATTGCGCTAGCCTCGGCTTCAAGGCGGCTCAGCGCGAAATCGTCGTGTTTTCCGTTTTTCGTATGCGGGATTGGGGAATCGCGCTATCAGGGGGAGCGATGTCTTCACTTTCACGAGTCCGTCTCTTTGCCCTCGTCTCCGTCATCGTTCTCTTGGCTTCGTGCGGCAGCGATTCTGGAGCGACCGGCGACACCACGCCGCCCCAACCACTCGACTTGATGGCGTCGCCAGCACCGTTCGACCTCGGCTCGATCGACGCCGAATACTTCGAGGCCGTCTCGTATGGACCGTACGAGGAGAACCTCTTCGACATCTACCTTCCTGCGTCTGACCAGCCGACACCGCTCTTGATCTACATCCACGGTGGAGGCTTCACAGGAGGCTCGCGCGATACCACCGACAGCCAGGACTTCGTGGAAGCATACCTGACCAGGGGCATCGCGTTCGCGTCGATCGACTACCGACTGCTTCAGTCGCCAGACCCGGACGGCGTGATCAAGCCGTTACAAGACAGCACGAGGTGCCTGCAGTTCATTCGATATCATGCGACGCAGCTCAACATCGACCCCTCGAACATCATCCTCATGGGCGGTTCAGCGGGCGCGGGCACGAGTCTGTGGATTGGCTTCAACGATGAGATGGCGGATCCGCAGAGCGAAGATCCTGTGTTGCGCCAGTCGACGCGCGTCAATGCCGTGATCGCGATCTCGACGCAGGCCACCTATGACATCGGCAAATGGAAGACCGTCGTGTTTGCAGAGTACGGCGTCGACCTCCTGGCGCTTGCAGACTCGCTAGGACTCGCACAAGCGTTGCTCGATTTCTACGGCATCACCGATATCGCCGATTTCGAATCGCCGGCGATCCTCGAGTATCGGGCACGAGTCGACATGCTGGACTTGATGGACGCGGAGGATCCTCCCTTCTACGTCCAGAATGACCTCGAGCCAGCGACCTATCCCTTGACCGTGAATCTCGCGTTTCACCACGCCAACCATGCATTGGTGTTGGCCGAGCGGGCCGACGAAGTCGGGCTCGAGCACGTCGCGTGGATCAAGGCCCTCATGATCGAGGACCCGAGTGGCGAGGATTCGCTAGGGTTCGCGCTCCGGCACTTCGGGCTCTAGGCTCCCCACTTGACAGGCGGCGGCTCTTGACTACTTTCCGCCCCCTGTATTCCCGCGGAAGTGGCGGAACTGGCAGACGCGCTAGACTAAGGATCTAGTGGGGTAATACCCGTGGAGGTTCGAGTCCTCTCTTCCGCACCCTTTGGTTCCGGGTAGTTGCGCTACACCACTAGACGGTGCGACCGAGGCGCCCTATCCCCCTGGTGTCCCAATCGGTGTCCCGAAAGGACCGATTCGGCGGCCTTGCGGCGTGCGTGAACATAGTGGTTGGTGGTCGTGATGTGCTTGTGGCCGAGCAGGTAACCGACGCCGACGAGGTTGCCTGATCGCTCAGTGAGCTCGGTCGCAAGGCTGTGCCGGAGGTCATAGGCGCTGACCTTCGAGGCGCGCTCCGGCTCCAGGCCGGCAGCGAGCGCGGCCTTTCGGAGCGTGTGGCGGCCGTCGAACTTCGGGAAGATCGAACCTTGGTCCGGGCATGCCGAATCGAGGGCTTCCCGGGCGCGAGCTGATAAGGGAAGCTCGCGCCCGTATCGTGCTTTGTCGGCGTCTTCACGAATGGTCAGGTATCGAGCGCCAGGTCGGTAGTCCTCGGGCGCAGTGAGCCGGTGAAGTGTCGAAGGCCGAAGCCCTGTCTCTCGCATCACCTCGTAGTAGGCCCGAATCGGATACCCGAGCTTCGAACGCACCGGGAGCTGGGCCACGATGGCGTCCATTTCCTCTGGCGTCAGCGTAACCGTCTCGCGTTTCCCCTTAGGGTGAGCCGTCCCGGTGGCGCGTTTCGGAATCCTCGGAATCGCCGGTTTGGTGCCCAACAGCTTCTGCTCGACCATCCAGTCGAATAGTCGATTCAACGCACTCAGCTCTTTCTTCAGCGTCGTCCGCTTCACCCGTGTGAGCCGGTATCGCATGTAGTCGGCGAGCCGGGCCTCCGAACAGAGCGCCTCCCCGGTTTCAAAGAACGGGATGAAATGCGCAGCAGCGTAGGCCTCCCAGCAACGCACGGTGTCCTTCGACACCTCGGCTCCCATCGCTGCCAACCAACTTCCAAAGAGGTCCGTGAGCGGCACACCCGGCGCTGGCGAAGGTCTTTCGTACCCGGGGCCGAGTGTCACCTCTCGGACGATTCGAGCAGCTTCTTCTTGAGCCGCTGCGCGATCTGTCTCGCCAGTGGATCGATGACAACGCTTCCCCGCGGCCCGGAACCGGACCGTAAAGGTGTTGGTTCTCGGATCTCGATGAAGCGACCACCCTTCTGCGTTTCGAGCCATGTATCGATATCCCTACGGTCAAACAAGATGCGGGCGCCAATGGACAGCGCCCGCACATGCGGCGCCACGCGCCGATCAAACGTCCGCAGCCCCACGCGACAATACCCTGCGGCTTCGTGTCTTGTCAGCAGGGGCGAGTCGACGTAACTGATTCTGCGTGAAGACGCGTCGCACGACCGTGGCTTTCGCCTATCTTCCTGAGGGGGCTTCGCAGACTTCAAGTGCCACGACGAGGCTGTCACCGGCCGTCACTTCTTGGCGTTTTCTGGCGCAAACTGACGAACATTGACGCACTCTGAAACTTTCTGGAGCGAAACGACGGATTGTGCTCCGCAAGTGCCAAGAAAGGACAAGAAGTGTTCAGAACGCGCCAAAAGAAGTCAGTCCAGAGCAAAGCGCGTCATTTCGAGTCAACTCGGACCATGCTGAGTACCGGGCAAGATGTGGGATTGTAAGACATCGAAGATGTCCCAATCCCCGCTTGCCGCGCTCAACGCCTTCGGCTTATTCGCAGCGGAGCTCCTGGGAGAGCAAGGGCACACATGTTCGCAGGGTGGCGGCCGCCACTTTTCTGGCGCCGCTCGCCACTTCACTTCAACGCGAGCTATGTGAAACACTTCGAAAACGCAGGGGCGGACTGCGGCACGAGTCTTGATGGCGTTCTCCGGACGTGGAGCTTTGCGCCGCGGCCACGTGCGAGACGATTGCTCGATCGTACGTGCGTCGCGCGCCGGAGCATGGGGTGCTCCATCGCGTCGTCCGCGACCACCTTCAGACCTTCCTCTGGGGGCTCGATCGACGTGAGCACGAGCGTGGCGCCCCCTTGTTCGTGAAGCGCGAGTTCCAGCGATTCGTCCGATGCGGCGTGCTCGCGCATGGGTTTGCCCGGTTTCGCTGTACCGACTGTGGTGCCGATCGGTTGGTGGCGTTTTCGTGCAAAGGCCGAGGCTTCTGCCCGAGCTGCGGTGGCCGCCGGATGACCGAGCGTGCGGCGCATCTCGTCGACCACGTGCTCCCGCGAGCCCCGGTTCGACAATGGGTCCTGAGCCTTCCCTTCGAGCTTCGCTATCGGCTTGCCTGGAATCACGACCTCTGCCGCGCGGTGCTCGCGGTCTACACGCGTGCACTGCAGGGCTTCTACCGGAAGCGGGCCAAGGCCTCGGGTCACCGAGATGGTCGTACCGGTACGGTCACGGTGATCCAGCGCTTTGGTGGGGCGCTGAATCTGAACGTGCACTTCCACACGCTGGCGGTCGACGGGGTCTTCGTGCGAGAGCCGGACGGCTCGTTTTCCTTCGCAGCCGCCAAAGCGCCCACGGACGAGGAAGTCGACACCCTGCTCGGTGTCATTCGAGCGCGAATCCTGCGTCTGCTCGTGCGACGGGGCTTGCTGTGCGACGACGCCGGCGATGACCTCGATGAATCGCAGGCGCCGCCGTTGCACGCGCTCTACGCGGCGTCCGTCCGTCAACGGGTGGCCATGGGACGGCGCGCAGGTGCAACGGTGCTCCGCCTCGGAGACGCACCCACGGCGAAGCCCGCTCCCCCGAAAGGTCGGCGGCAAGCCCGCCTCGGTGGTTTCGACCTTCACACCAACACCTCCGTCCGCGCCAAGAACCGCCCCAAGCTCGAGCGGCTGTGCCGGTATCTCCTGTGGCCGCCAGTCGCCGAGGACCGCCTGTCCTTTGGGTCCGATGGAAGTGTGTTCGTGCGGCTCAAAACGCCATGGCGTGATGGAACGAGTCACATCGCCCTTCAGCCGCTGGAGCTACTCGAGAAGCTCGCCGCACTCATTCCACGCCCCTACGTCAACTCCGTCATCTCGGTCGTCGGCCTCGGCATCGAGCAGCCCGTTCAGCGTCTCCTCGACCGAGCCGCGCACGAGCTCCGAGAGGTGTCCTCGCACCTGGGCCTCGTCGATTTGGATGACGTTATCGAGTTTCCGGGTATTTTCGCTCATGGGGTCGGGTCCTTTCCTTGGTTTTGATCGTCAATGGATTGGACCTTCGCCCCTTTCTCAATCTGCGAAAAATATCGTACGTTATCCGGCAAGGAGTGATCACATGCGATGCTTTGTCCTGGCGAAATCGGCGGTGTTCGTGGTCGCTGTCGCGGCCGCGTTGACCATTGGCTGCGGCGACAACGAGGACGGCGGAGCCTCGGGATCGGGTGGCTCGGCCGGCAGCGGCGGGGGAGGACCGTTAACTGGCAAGTTTACAGATACCCTCGTTGGCGGTCTGGAGTACAGCACGCCTACGCAAAGCGGCGAGACGAATGCTGACGGTGAATTCAAGTATCTTGCCGGTGAGACGGTAACCTTCAAGGTCGGTGATATCGTCCTGGGACAGGCTGTCGGGGCTGCCACGCTTACCCCCTTCGATCTTGCGGGAAGTGTTCCACCTGTCACAGCGATTGAGATTCATCGCGAAGTCAACCGGATCAACAGTTCATCAAACAGATTAAATAGTGCCACGCCTCTGGAGGTTGCTGCCAACATTGCGGTATTTCTGCAAACCCTGGACGAGGACGGCGATTCAAATACCGGCATTACCATCCCGGCCCAGATGCATACCCTTGCGACGGGTGCAAGCCTCGACTTTCATCAGCATATGCTTCGTTTTCCGGATAACTTCTCACTTCGCAAACTTATGGCGGCGGGGCGAGCGGCGGGTGTGTGGGGAGGAACGCGCGAAATACGTGACACTTACTATGCACTCGATGCCCTCTATGCCGGCATGGGACTGACACCTTCAATTGAAGCCCCTGGAGTCAGGAGCGTCGATAACAACGCCGATAGTGTTATCGACACCATCACTACTTACACCTATGACGCGAAAGGTAACCTGACGAAAACCGAACGAGATAACAACGCTGACGGGGTTATAGATGATCGCACCTCTGTGGGTTTTGACGGCAACGCCAATCGGGTACTAAACGAATTTGATAATAACGGCGACGGTCTAGTGGATGGTCGTAACGTTTCTATCTACGATGATAATGGTAATTTAACGACGATTGAGCGTGACAACACCGCCAACGGCGTTGTGGATTCCCGTACACAGTTTAGCTACGATAACTTCGGCGACAACACGCTGATCGAGGAAGATACAAACGCCGACGGAGTTGTGGATTCCCGGACTACATATGCCTACGATGCCGACGGTAACCAAATATTGGTGGAAGATGACGACGATGCCAATGGTGCCGTGGATTCCCGGCGAACAAATACCTACGATGCCGACGGTAATCTAATCAAGGTGGAAGACGACAATGATGCCGATGGTGTCGTGGATTCCCGACGAATAGCCTCCTATGACGCCAACGGCAATCGAACACTGCTCGAGCTCGACAACAATGCCGATGGCGCTGTGGATGCCCGAAATACATCCACCTATGATGTCAACGGCGATAATGTTTTGTTCGAGTCAGATACCAATGCCGACGGGTCAGTGGATTACCGGCAAACATATACCCATGACGCCTTCGGCAATATTTTAACGATCGAAACTGACACTAATGGCGATGGTGTGACGGATGCCATAGTAACCTATAGCTATGATGCTATTGGCAACCGGCTTAAGCTCGAAACTGATAGCAATGCCGATGGTGTCGTGGACTCTACTGATACTTCTACCTATGACGCCAACTGCAACCTTACGATGGAAGAAGGAGATTCCAACGGCGATGGCGTAGCGGATTCGCGTACTCTTATTCAATCTTATACAGGTATTAATCGGTGGAAAATAAACAGCCCGCCCGACGGGTGATTGCTATGTATGATATCCGGGCATTTGTGGTATCCCCCCCGTGCCAACGTGACCTGAGACACTCGGAGACAGGAGCGGATGACGGCGCCGCGGGAGCAGCTGGTCTGCTGAGCCAGCACATCCAGGCGAGCAAGATAATCTCGTCGATCCGAACCGAGACCATGCGGGACTTTGGCTTGAACGCGCGACCGCCAGTCACTTCGTGGGCCCCTTCCCTTCGGAGGGGTCGCGGTTGCGTGCCGCAGCCTCGGGTGCCCCACCTGCGCCGGCAACCTGTGGCTTCGCTGAGAGCGTGAGAACCACACTCGCAAGCTCCATCGCTCGACGCACGGCAAACTCAGGTGGTGCATCTTGCAGACGCTGCGCCAACTGCACGAGCTCGCAGTGCAACGTGAACGCAGCGAACTCCCGCAGTGCCTCGATCGAAACGTCGTCTCCGTCCGCGACCCGCAGCACGAGCGCCCTCGCCGCCTTCCGAAGCTCCTCCACTCCCACGATTTGCGAGTGCGCAGCCGGGACACCGTGTCCCGAAAGGGTCGTTTGCTGGCCTTTTCCGACGTTCGCTGACGCTTCTTTCCCGAACAAATTCAATGATCCCGAGGAGCTGGTTTCGCCTAAGGATCTAGTGGGGTAATACCCGTGGAGGTTCGAGTCCTCTCTTCCGCACCCTTTGGTTCCGGGTAGTTGCGCTACACCACTAGACTCTTCGCCGGGTCGCCCTTCCCCCTGGTGTCCCAATCGGTGTCCCGATAGGACCGATGCGGCGGCTCGACGGTGGGCGTGGACGTAGTGGGCTCGAGGGTCACCTCTCGACAGAGTGCGTCCCTGCGCGTCAGCTCGGACCATGCTGAGTGCCGTGCAAGATGTGGGATTGTAAGACATCGAAGATGTCTCAATCCCCGCCTACCGCGCCCAACGCCTTCGGCTCATTCGCGGAGAGGGCCCTGGTTTCTAGTACGCTCCAACGGCGAGCCTAGTCGCTGGGCTCCCGTCCCCCCTTGCGGGGAGCGGCTGCGCACTCGAACACACGGGCGAAGCCTTCGATGAGCTCCTCGTCGGTGTAACGCAGCGGGTCGCCCACGCTTTCGACCATCCCTTTGAGGGTCAACAATCCGTAGGCGGCGATGTTGGCGAGGTAGGCCATCATGCGAGGCTCGACGTGCGCATGATTGGGCTCCTGCTTCCACTCTTCGCTGAGTAAATTGGCGGCGCCTGCAAAAGCGAGGTCGTTGAGCGGGCGGATCCGTGCAAGCTGTTCAGGGCTGATGCGAACCGCTCCGGGGCCTGCGATCTGACCGTGCAGGAAGGCGAGGCGAAAGTCATCGAGGTGTGGCGCGAAGGTATGCACGGTCTCCCGAACGATCGCGCGCAGCGCATCGCCACCGTCCTTGGCGTTCTCGACCGAATCGTGAACCGCCTGCGATTGGCGTTCTAGCGCATCGAAAATGAGCTCGAAGAAGAGAGCGTCTTTGGAGGGAAAGTAATAGTAGAGGGCCGCCTTGGTGAGGCCGACCTCCTTGGCGACCGCCTCGAGGGTGGCTGCCCCGAGGCCTTTCTTCAGGAGCACGCGACGCGCAGCGTCGATGATCTCCTCCCGCGACCGCTCTCGACGGCGCTCGCGCCGCGCGACTCGTGGATGGTCCGAGGCGTCTATCGAAGCCTTCTCAGGTCGTTTCCGTCGTGATTTCAGGGTCTTCTTGGGCTTACCCATGACGAAAATCTACCCTATTAAGATTTTTTTGCCAATGGTTTTTTTATTGACCGATGGTAGAAATTCGTGCTATCTATCCTGCGTACCCTCGACGAGAAAGGAAACAAGCCCATGCAAACCGTCACCCAGGAGATCGCCGACAACATCTACCGCCTGTCGACCTGCGTACCCGACGCAGCGCCCGGCGGATTCACCTTCAATCAGTTTCTGATCAAGGCCGAACAACCGCTCCTCTTTCATACCGGTCCTCGCCAGATGTTCCCTCTCGTCTCGGACGCCATCGCGCGCATCGTTCCTCTCTCGAAGCTGCGATGGATTACGTTCGGGCACGTCGAGTCGGATGAGTGCGGCGCGATGAACGAGCTCCTTGCGGCAGCGCCTAGCGCCGAAGTCGCCCATGGCGCGGTCGGCTGCATGGTGTCTCTCGACGACCTGTGCGACCGTCCACCCCGCAAGCTCGCCGACGGCGAAGTCATCGATCTCGGGGGCAAGCGCGTTCGACACCTCGACACGCCGCACGTGCCGCACAACTGGGAAGCTCGTGTTCTCTTCGAGGAAACCACCGGGACCTTGTTTTGCGGTGACCTTTTCACCGCCACAGGCAACGGCCCCGCCTTGACCAACGACGACATCGTCGGCCCCGCGCTCGCGGCCGAGGAGATCTTCCATGCGACCGCGCTCTGTTCGAACACCGCACCGACCATCCGGCGCCTGGCGCAGCTGGAGCCGCGCACGCTCGCGCTGATGCATGGCTCCTCGACGCAGACGCGCTGCAGCGATGCGCTCCTCGACCTCGCGAACGCCTACGAATCGATGCTCGCGCGCGTCTGACCGACCCTCTCACACAGGAGTACAAGCCCATGGACAACCTGAGTCTACAGAACCCCGTCTTTGCTACTTACGTCATCGCCGCGACGATCATGATCCTCAAAGTGTCGAGCATGTCGTGGCTCACCGTCGTTCGGATGATGCAGGTCAAGGGAGGTTACCGCTCGCCGGAAGACCTGAAGAAGACGCCGCTCAACCCCAGCCCCGACCCGAGCCAATTAGGGCCGAACGAACCCGTGGATCGGATTCGCCGAATCCATCTCAATGACTTGGAGAATGTCCCGTTCTTCCTCGTTGCGGGCTTTCTCTTCGTCTTCACCGAGCCGTCGCTGCTGGTGGCGCAGGTGCTATTCTACACATACGTCGTCTCTCGCCTGCTGCACTTCGCCGCATATTTCACGGCACGCACGCACGACACACGAGCCACCCTGTGGACGGTGGGCTCGGTCATTCTCATTTACATGACGGTCCGGACGCTCCTCGTGGCGCTTGGGACCTAACTGTGCGGAGCTCTGCGAAGGCAAGCTCCGAACGGCCGCTGATCTTGGCAGATCGCAGCTGCCCGTTCACACACCGAGTCCTAGCGCTGCTCGCCCATCTCGACGTCCCGCATGATCTGAGGGAAGCGGCCCCCGGCGAGCTCCCACAAGGGCTCCAGCGCTGGTCGCCAAGCGGCCGGATTCCGCTTCTCGTCCATGGGGACATCGTGATCGGCGAGTCGCGAGTCATGCTCGAGTATGTGGCGGAGGCCTATGCGTTCGCCACGCCCTATTCGGGCGGGCTCGCCGAGTCGACCCTGCAGCGTCACGCGATGGCCGTGATGGATACCACGGTCGCACCTCTGCTCTTTCCCACCCTGCAGGAAAACACCCTCGATCCATCACGCCTCTCCGAATGCATCGACGTTCTCGAGCAGGCCGCGCTCACCTCGCCTCCTCCGAACCTCCTCGCGTTTCATGTGGCGCCGATCTGGTTGAGGTTCCAGTGGTGGCATCCAGACAGCGCCGTCACTCGTGCGATTCGTGCGCGGCCAGCGCTCGCAGGCTGGCTCGACGAGGCCGTCCGTCTACCCTCGGTCGTCAGCACCAGTCCTAGGCGCAGCGACAGCGTAGCCGACTACCACGAGATGTGTGCCAAGTTAGGTCTTGCGAAACGTTGAGTGAGCGCCCCAGGCAATGAAGGCTCGACCGGCTAGCGCGTCGCGAGCTGCCGCCTCTTAGCTCATCGGGCTCATGCTGATCGCCCGATGAGCGGCGAGCCTCAGTACGAACCAGCCGTCCGAGCAGGCCGGTAACAGTAGCCAAGCAGGCGTCTGAGTTCTATCGTCCGGCCATGCAAGTGATTCCAGTCCCATCCCTGAGCGACCACTATGCCTATCTCGTCGTGCAGGACCGGCTCGCTACGGCCGGTCGTGACCCCGTCGAATCGTTCGCCGCCATTCGCCGAGCCAAGGACAACTGCTAGTCATGGGACAGACGCAACTCGCTAGCTGGCATCGCGACGAGCATGGCATTCCGCAGATCGCGGCGGATGACATCAACGGCCTCTATTGGGGCATGGGCTACTGCCACGCGATGGATCGCGGGCTGCAGATGCTCATCATGCGGATCCTCGGGCAGGGGCGCGCCGCCGAGCTCCTCGATGGTAGCGACGAGATGGTCGAGGTCGACCGGTTCTTTCGTCGTATGAATTGGAGTGGTGGTGTCGCCGCGGAAGCGGAAAACCTCAGCGCCGAGGCGCGGGCCGCCGTCGAGGCGTACTGCAGCGGCGTGAATGCACGTTTCGCGAAATCCAGCCCCTGGGAGCTGAAGCTGGTCGGCGCCAAGCCCGAGCCCTGGGCCCCAGAGGACAGCCTGCTGCTCGCGCGAATGACCGGCTTTCTCACGCTCGCCCAATCGCAGGGAGAAGTGGAGCGTCTCTTCGTGGAGATGGTTCAAGCGGGGGTCAGCGATGCGCACCTGGAGGCGCTCTTCCCGGGGAGCACGGCCGGTCTGGATCGCGCGATGGTGTGCCAAGTGCAGCTCGGGGAGCGCATCGTGCCGGAGTCCGTCAAGTGGGCCGCCACGGCGTCACGCATGATGGCGTCCAACAACTGGTGCGTGTCGGGTTCGCGAACCGCATCGGGCGCCGCCATGCTTGCGAACGATCCGCATCTCGAGACCAACCGGCTTCCGAACGTGTGGGTCGAGCAGAGCTTTCGATGGCGGGACAGTCACGCGATTCTGATGACCATGCCGGGCCTGCCCGCGCCGCTGATCGGGCGCAATGAGCACCTGTCGTGGGGCGCGACCTACACGTTCATGGATGCGATCGACTCGTGGGTCGAGCATTGCCGTGACGGCAAGTACCGGCGCGGTGAACAGTGGGTCGATTTCGAGCGGCGTGTGGAGACAATTCGGCGCAAGAAGCGCAAGCCGATTACCGAAACGTTCTACGAGAACCTGCACGGCGTACTCGATGGCGATCCTACCGAAGAAGGGTATCTGCTCGCCACACGATGGTCCGGCTCGTTCGGCGGCGCTCAATCGATCAACTCGCTGCTTCGGATGTGGACGGCCAAGACCGTGTCGGAGGGCATGGTCGCTTACGCCCAGGTGGAGTCGTCGTTCAATTGGATCTTCGCCGACAGCGCCGGTGACATCGGGTATCAGATGTCGGGCTTGATGCCGGTGCGGCCGAACGACTGGAATGGGTTCGCTCCTCGCCCCGGCTGGGACGAACGATTCGACTGGCGCGGCTTCGTCGTCCAAAGCCTGCTACCTCGCGTGCACAACCCCGAGAGTGGGATGGTCGTGACCGCGAACCAAGACCTCAACCACCTTGGTGAGGCGGATCCGATCAACGCGCCAATGAGTGACTATCGTGCGCGGCGTATCGAACAGCTCCTGGCGGCACGCGACGACCACGATGTCGACTCGTTTCGCGCCATTCAGCTGGACACCCATTCGATCCAGGCCGCCGAGTTCATGGAGATCCTCCAGCCATTACTCGGATCGGGCCCCATCGCCGACGCCTTGCGCGCCTGGGACCACCGGTATGAGCTCGATTCCGTGGGAGCGACCGCGTTCGAGATCTTCTACGCGACGCTTCTCGTCGAGATGTTCGGCCCCGGATGCGGTACCGCCGTCATCGAGCATCTCCGTGACGCGACCGGTACATTCATCGACTTCCACCAAAACTTCGATCGTCTCCTCGTCTCCGAATCCTCGCCTTGGCTCGGCGGACGCACGCGCGATGAGGTATGGCTCGCAGCGCTCGGAAAGGTCGCGCGGCAGGTGCCCGAGCCGTGGGGCCAGCGCAACCGCGTGTCTCTCACGAACATGTTCTTTGGCGGCAAGCTGCCCCGCTTTCTGGGCTTCGATCCGGGCCCAATCCCAATCCGCGGCGGACGCGCAACCCCGCACCAAGGTCAGATCTACCGGTCGGGCGGTCGGCTCACCTCGTTCGCGCCTTCGCTCCGGCTCGTGACTGACATGAGCGATCAGAGCCTGCACACCGCCATGTGCGGCGGCCCGTCCGATCGGCGGTTCTCGAAATGGTACAAGAGCGGCGTGCAGGGCTGGCTCGAGGGCACTCTCAAAGTCCGAAAGCCACCAGCCTAGCCGCGTGGCATGAGCAGATCTGAGCAGATCTGACCGAGGTTGGCGTGCAACGAGCAGATCTGACCGAGGTTGGCGTGGACCAACCACCCTGCAACCACTCGTGTGAGCCCTGCCGAAACCCTTCCATCTGCTCCGGGCGGCTGCTTGTGGGTCCCGAGGAGCGCGATCGCAATGCACTTCCCGTCATCGCGGCACAGAACAACTCTCGTTGAGCCGCTCAAGGCATACCGGGGCGCTTGGGACAGGTTAATCGCCCAGCATTCCGCTTACCAAGTCCACCGTGTCGCGTGGGCCTACGGCGCTGGCCCGCACCGGGCTCCGTGATGCACACGCATCCACCAGGTGCCCAGTGGAAACAGAACGGTGCGCTTCCCGGACGTCCAGGCGGCAAGGGCTTTGTCGTATTGGGTGTTGAATGCGCGTAATCGCCTGACGGCATGACTCGCCGCCTCACGACACCCTGCTGCGGCGAACTGCGGATGAAGGCCACCGAATGCTTCGTAGCTTCGGGCCCTCTTCGTATGGGGGTGACGGAGAACGCGTTGAGGGCCCACGAAGGCGATACCCGTGCGTTTGGACTCTTGCCATGCGCGGTGCTCTCGTTCGCGCACGCGCTGAGCGATGCGCTGCCGGGCGAGCTCGGTTCCATATTCAAGCGCGAGCGCCGTGGGCATCTCAAGTCGCAGCTCGATGACCTCGGGCCATTCGGCGTTGTCGACGCTGAAGTAGTGACGCGGCCGCTCGACCTTGACGACCCGCGTGCCGAGGTCGCGAGGCAAGGTCTGCGCGCCCGGCCAGTCCTTGGCATATCGGACCGCCATCGCTTCCACCGGGTTCGCGATGAGATACGCGAGAGACTCGAGGGTGGCCTCGGGCGTCAATAGCTCGTGCGCTGCAGTGCTCCGCTTGTCAAAGACTTCCCCAGGCCAGCCGTGAATGGCCTTGGTGCACAGCGCCAGATGACGATGAAAGGTCTGAAGAAAGAACGAGAGCTCACCTCGCACATCGGTGATCACTTCGTGCGAGTGCGTCGACATCAAGCAGCCAGCATGCACGGTAACGCCATGGAGCTCTGCTGCATGACCGAGGCAATACCAATAAGCTCGCTCAAGCTGACGTGCTCCGTCCGGATTGAGAAGAAAGTGGCGACGGGTGGTGCGGCGCGACAGCGCCCAGGTCATTCCGGGTTCAACAATGCGTCGTCGGGTCATGTGTCGGACAGGAGCGAAAAGCATGCCAATATCGACGACCGCATTCCTCAGCTCACTGGGGTGGACGCAGTGGTAACCCCGTGGCGGTTCGTCAGGCGCCGCCGTCGCCCGACAGCCCACGACAACACACAGCAATCGCGGACATTTGCTTTCGCTTCGGGCAACGTCGGTCGGATCTTGGGCTTGCGCGTGCTACGAGGTGGCTACGGTGCCGATTCTTGCCATCGACCTGGGTACGTCGAACGTGAAGGCCGCAGTGGTCGACCGTGCGGGTGCGCTCCTCGGCACGGGTCGGGGTTCAATCCAAACCATCCACACGGCCGATGGGGGAGCAGAACAAGACCCCGAGCGCGTTTGGCAGTCGGTCCTCAGTGCAGCGGAACAAGCCCTGGCGCCGCTTGCCCATCGGCGCGATGTGCGGGGTATTGCTTGCGCGAGCCAGTACTCCTCGATCGTGCCAGTCGACCTCGAGGGACGGCCCACCGCCAACATGGTCGTCTGGATGGACAAGCGCGGCGCACCAGCACGGCTCAGGGAGCTGCCGGGCGGGCGCCGCATGAAGCCAAACGTGTTTCAGATGGGGAGATGGCTCCAGATTCATGGCATCCCACCGCTCGATTCCGGAAGCGATTCCCTCGCCCACATGAGATGGATCAAGCTGGCACGCCCCGACATCTACTCACGAACGGCGACGTTCCTCGAACCAGCGGACTACGTTGCTGCACGGCTATGCGGACGGCGCGTAACCAACGTTTGCTCCTGCTTCATGATGTTGCTGACCGACAATCGACGCCCCACGCGCGGGTACCATCCGACTCTTTTGAAGTGGTCACACCTGGACGCCGAGAAGCTCCCGGAGCTCGTTGCGGTCGACGAGCCCCTCGGCCCTATTCTTCCCGAGCTCGCCGAGCGTCTCGGTCTTTCTAAAGATGTGGTCGTCTTTCCCGCCCTCAACGACACGCAGGCCGGCGGGGTCGGTGCTAGCGCGTTCATGGGAGATCACGCCGGCATCTCCATCGGCACGACCGGCGTATGCATCACCCACGTCGACTTCAAAAAGACCGACATTTTCCATTCCATAGCGAGCATGCCCTCCCCCGTCCCCGGGCGTAACTTCGTCTTGGCCGAAGCTGGGCTTGGCGGTGGCGCCATCGAATATTTCCTCGAGCGCCTCGTTTTTGCGCGCGACCGCTTCGGCGATCATAGCCTCGCTGAAAAGTTTTCCGTCTTGGAGCGTGCGATCGCACCCGTTCCTCCCGGCAGCGGCGGCGTGCTCTTTCTTCCCTGGCTGACCGGCTCGATCACCCCCGCCGAAGACGGCAAAGTGCGGGGCGGGTTCTTGAACATTTCGTTGCAGACCACGCGCGAGCATCTTGCGCAGGCGGTGCTCGAAGGGGTGGCTTTCAATCAGCGCTGGGTGCAGGAGCGCGTCGCGCGCTTCGCAAAGCGGGATATTTCGAGAATCAAGCTCTACGGAGGGGGAGCGCTCTCCTCGGCCTGGTCCCAAATCTTTGCCGACGTGCTGAAGTGTCCGGTGCAGCAGCTGCAAGACCCCGAGTATGTAGTGAGCCGCGGCGTCGCATTGCTCGGCTTTCATCGGCTTGGAGAGCTCGCGCTCGAGGAAATTGAGGCAGCCGTGCCGGTGGCTGCGGTATATGAGCCCTCACGCGACGCGGCCAAGCTTTACGATGAGATGTTTGTCCAGTTCGTCCGCGTCTTCAAGAAGAACCGGGATGTGTTTCGTGCGCTGAATGTTGGGAGCTAGTGATGAGCAATACGATCGAAGAGCTGATGAAGGGCCTCTACCCCTACGCAGACAGTCACGGTGTGATTCGGGGCTTCCCTGAAGAGGGCCGCTCCACCGACGCGATCCTGGACGAGCTTCGATCGATCGCCGGTAAAGAGGATGAAGCCTGGGAGACGGGCCGCTGCTCTGGGACGATGTATAGCGGAGACCACGAGCACTATGACTTTTTAAACTCGGTCTGCGCGCTTTTTTCGTACGTCAATTCGCTCCAAAGGGACATCTGTCCGAGCATGACGCGCTTCGAATCGGACATCATCGCGATGACGCTCGACATGTTGCACGGCGACGAGGTCACGAAGCAGCAGCCGACGTACAAAGCCTGTGGTGCCGTGGGTTTCGGAGGCACGGAAAGCATCATCAATCCCCTACTGGTCTATCGGGAAAAGGCGCGGGATGAACGCGGCATCGACCGTCCAAATGTGATCGTGCCGGATACGGCCCATCCAGCTTTTCGCAAGGGCGCGCACCTACTCGGCATCGAGGTCGTAGAGGCACCCACGGATTCGAGGACGACCCTAGTCGACGTGGACTTCGTCCGCGATCGGATCGAAGAGCGCACCGTGGCCATCGTCGGGTCGGCAGGCAACTATCCCTACGGTACGATCGATCCCATCGACGCGTTGTCGGATTTGGCGGTGGAGCACGGGATCGGCCTGCACGTGGACGGTTGCCTCGGCGGGTTCATCCTTCCCTGGGGCCAGGCGCTCGGCTATGACATTCCCGTCTTTGATTTCCGTCTGCCAGGGGTGACGTCGATTTCCGCCGATACGCACAAGTTCGGGTACGGCCTCAAGGGCACTTCGGTAGTGCTGTACAGAGACGCATCATTTCGGAAGTACCAGTACTACGTCGAGCCCAGTTGGAAGGGTGGCATCTATGCATCCAACGGGCTTGCCGGCAGTCGTTCCGGAGGTCTCATCGCCGCGACCTGGGCCGCCATGGTGCGCTACGGCCGAGAGGGATACATGCGCTATGCGAAACAGATCTTCGAAACCGCGTTTGAGATGCAGGAGGTGGTCAAGAGCCTGCCAGAGCTCATGCTCATGGGCTCCCCGACGTTTTGCTTCTCGTTTCGATCAGACGAGTTCAACATCTACCACGTCAACGACTTCATGAAGACACGCGCATGGCGCTTCAACGGCCAACAAAACCCCGCCGCGATTCACATGTGCGTGACCCGCCCGCAGACCACGTCGGGGGTCCGAGAAGCGTTTGCCACGGACCTCCCCGAAGCCGTCGCCTATGCGCGCGAACACCGCGACTCCGAGCCTCAAAGCTCCGCGATCTACGGAGGCGGCGCAGCTGGAATTCCAACCGACTCGCCCGAAGCAGTGCAGATGCTCATGACGATGGCCCTCGACACGCTACAAGCGTATCCGTTTTGAGCGACTCGGCGCGCAATAAAGAAGAGGCTCTCTTAGCTCCTTGGGACCACGCTGAGAGCTCTGCTTCGACGAGGCCGCGAACCTCCGTCTGGATCCGCGCCCATTTCGCGCACGTGCTGCTGGGCGGCGAGGCTCCGGCGCCCTGCGAAAGGCTCGCGGGGTCCGACCCCGAGATCGAGTGCAACCTTCCGATTCCGAGCTCTCTCGATCCTGCCTATCCGTAGGCAACTCGGTGCCTCTCGGCTCGGCGAGGGAATCTCGCGCTTCCAATCGAAGGCGGCGAGGGTTACCTTGACTCGAAGGATACCGATTCCAGGATGGATCCCGCCAAGACTGCGGCCATCGACATCGTCGAGGCCGGATACGATCTCGAGCTCGACCCGAGCGACTGGTTGCCTAACCTCTCCGTCGCAGGAAGGCCGCTCTTCGATCTCGGGCTCGGGTACTATGTGGCGTTGCTTGGAGGCAAGTCGGAGGACGGGCAGCACCTCATTACCCAGTTGCACCAAGGGGCGGGTCCCGACGACCTCCTTCCGCGAATCTTTCGCGCAGCGCAGGTGGCAGGCGCAGAGTCGGTGGCGCGGTGGTCGCAAGCGATGATGACCAAAGGCGTGGGTACCGTGTCGGAGCTCAAAGACGAATTTCCTCAGGCCCACAAAGCGCTCACGGAGCACGGCGGCTACAAAGACGGTCTATCGCTCAACGCCATCGACCCCGACTGGGTGGGGGTGAGCGTCACCATCCCTTCCCCCGAGCTCATTGAGCTCAGCCCACGAGAGCGCGAGCGTTGGCTGATGCTCGCAATCCATATTGCGGCGGGCCACCGTTTGAGGCGAGGAATCATCGACTCGACCGGTGCGACCGTGGAGTGACATCCACGGAGATGCCGATCGGTTCTGAAGCGTTGTTAGATCCGAACAAGTTTGTGGTCTCGCAGGCTGCTGGTGGCGCCCGGGATAGGGCAGCCTCCGAGGTGATCCGTGAGGCTGCGATTCGAATCGACCGCGCTCGGGGCAAGCTTCGCAAGAGCGATCCCGAAGAGGCGCTGGAGATCTGGCACGGCCTGGTGCGCGGTCGATGGTCGCTGATCGATTGGTTCGACACCGACGGGCGCCGCTTCGTCCTCGCCAAGCCCAATGCCCCCAGCCTCGGTGACCCGCGCGGCCTCACTGAACGAGAGCTCCAAGTCGCCACCTACGCAGCCCGCGGAGAAAGCGGAAAAATCATCGGTTATCGATTCGGCATTTCGCCACAACGTGTCTCGACATTGCTCAGCTCCGCCATGCGAAAGCTCAGCGTCAAGACCCAAGCGCAGCTCGTGGAAAGAATGCGCGGGCTTCCGAGCGAGCCTCTCGAAACGCCGCAGAGCTGAAGGTCTCGCGGCAGAGCTCGACCGCGACTCACCGACCGTATCAGCAATCGCAGTCCAATCAGAGCCCGAACGGGGTTGCGTTAAGAATTGCGTATGGACGCGCGCGCGCGTCGTGCAGAGACTGACCCCTTCGTGGCCTTGGTCTCGACCGAAGTGAAGTCGATGAAGTACGATATCTGGCTCCTCAACGCGTATCTCGGATCCGAGGGCGTCGCGTCGAGGTGGTCCCGGCATATGTGGCGTTTCGACAGCACCGAGCATGCGCTAGTCGTGGGATTGCCGCGAGGTGTGCACGAACCGGGATGGGCGAGCGTCTTTGGAAGGTCTGGGGGCTCGTGGCGCTGTCGCAGCGTGATCACCGCATCCGACGGGACGCCGGGGGACAACTTCGGCTTTCAGGTGGCGATGCAAGACGACGTCATCGTGGTGACCGCGCCTTTCGCCGCGAAGAGCGTAGGCGCGGCGTACGTGTACCGTTGGGACGGTCGTTCGTGGTGCGAAGAGCAGAAGCTCCTTCCGCCGGACCGAAGAGAAGGCGGCTTTTTTGGCGGATCGGTCGACGTTGGACACGAGGTAGTAGCGGTCGGCGCAGGTCCTCTCGACGCGCACGGGGCGGTGTACGTATTTCAGCGCCAGGGGCCGTCTTGGAAGGCCATGCAAAAGCTTCAGCCTGAAAATGGCTCTGCGGGAGATGAATTCGGCTACGCCCTCAGCATGGAGGACGACGAGATCGTCGTTGGCGACCCGTCTGCATACGGAGGCGGCGCAGCGTATGTGTACTCCCTTCGTGGCGGTTCTTGGACCCAGACGCAGAGGCTCGCGGGCTTGCAGGACGGAGGAACCGACTTCGGACGCCACGTGGCCCATGCGCTCAGCGAGCAAACCTTGATCGTCGGTGCCTCGCGTATGGATGAGGATGGAGCCAAGCGCTCGATTGCACACCTGTTCCACCGCCACGCGGGCCGCTGGCAACCGCTCGGCATTCTCGCGCCGAGCCCGTCGCGCTAGCGTCGAAAGGTTCCCGAAAGCGCCAAGCCGATGCTGTTGCTCTTGTAGACTCCGGGGGTTCCATTCGCGGGCACCTCGGTCACGTCGGTTTTCGCGAACGAAAAGATCAACGCGGTTGCGAGCTCGAAGTCACCGACATCGAACCCAACCCCAGCGGTCACCGCCTGCAATACACCTGGAGTCGGAAGAAAAGGGCTCGCTTCGCTCTTGGGCACGGCGGAGTTGCCCACAATGTATCCCGCGCGCACGCTGAGAAGCTTCGAAATGCGATATTCCGCTCCGATCTTGCCGGTAATCGTGTTTTGCCAGTTGAGAACCACGGTCTGCTCGACACCATCGGGCGGAACCGCCAGCATGGTGGTGACCGTGTTGTGCGATTGATCATAGAACTGGAAGTTCAAAGCCACCGCGAGCAGGAGCGCGTCTTGCAAGAGACTCAGAGCCGACTCGACCTGCACCGAGTGGGGCAGAAACCACTCGGAGTCACTGTGGACCGTAAGATCACCGGGGAGCGTCGTATCGCCGCTGAGGTCGATATCGACCCGTGACTTATACGTGAGAGAGAGTCGCAGCCTTTGGATGGGCCGATAGTTGATCCCGACGAGGAATCCAGGAATACCCACGCCAAGTTGGCTCTGCTGGATTCGTTCTCCGCTCGTGGGATCGATCGCATCGGAGTTTTGAAAAGCAAGAGCGACCCGAAACGCGACCCCGAACGACAAATTGTCGAGGATCCGGACCGAAATCGGCAACGACACCTCCCCGAGGCCGACCGCGAGCTTGAGGTCTTCGCCGCCCACCGCTTCGACATCTTGGTAACTGCTTCCCACGCCACCCGTGACGTAAGCCGACAGCCCGATGACCAGTCGTTCCTGAACCCGATATCCACCGCCGACGAGAAAAAACGGAGCGAATCCGCGCGTGCTGTCCGTTTCGGTTCCTGGCCCCGCAAACGGCGCGCTCACGCGCCCGAACGTCGGGGTCACAGCGAGCGTCACCGCGGTCTTTTTCCACAAATCCATGTTGGCCGGATTGAAGAACGGCGCCGCGCCGCTGTCGCAGAACGCATAACCCGTGCCACCCATGCCCGCCGATCGCGCATCGTACAAGGCCGGCGCCTCTTGATCGGCGGACGCGACGCCTGGTGGCACCGACCACGCCACCAACAGCCCAACCACGCCACCGATGTGCCGCCGGATAATCTTCATCATGAAGCCACCTCTCCGTCAGGAAGATCGAAATCACCACTCGCTGGTCTTGGCGACGATACCAAGTCGATGAGGGCTACGTCTCGCTCGGCGTAAAAGACGCGCTCGTCCATACGTAATTGTTCTCCCCCTTCTCGCGGTGTGCGCGATAGGTCAACTCACGGTTGGAGGAAAAGAGTGCCCCGATTACAGGAGGTTAGCGGGCTCCACAATGCAATGAGAGACGAGCGCCCACGCGCACAGCGCCGCTTCGTTAACCATTACGTATAGAAGAAAGATCGCTCTTCCCGTTACCTCAGGTCCCGTGGCCGCGGCGGTCACGACCCAAGAGGAATGGAGAGAGCACCATGATTCACAACCCCAAACTGGACGCATCGTCCTTCTGCTTACGCGCCATACCTCCCGTTGCGCTCGCGGCATGCGCTTTATTTGCCGCGACCGTGCTGCTGGCCACATCCGCCGAGGCAGCACCCGAGCAAAAGGTTGAGATTTGCCACATCCCGCCCGATAAACCCGGCAACTGGCATACCATCAAGATCAGCGAGAACGCGGTCGCGAATCACATCGAAAAGCATGGCGACCTGCTTGGGCCTTGCAACGCCCTATGCGCGGTACTCTGCGACGACGGCAACGCTTGCACCATCGACGACGCTGGCGACTGTGAGGAAAACGGGTGTCCCGCAACACCGGAAGCGGTAGATTGCAACGATAGCAACGCCTGCACTGCAGACTCATGTGCGCCAAGTACCGGATGTGAGTACACCGCCATGAACGGGACAGCCTGCACAGTGGACCGCCCAGGCGCTTGTGAGGAGGGTACAGGTGTATGTGACAGCAGCGGAGCATGTGACCCAGATCGCACGCTCGGTTGCTGCCTCACGACCGCCGAATGCGAGGCGTGGGACACGAATCTCTGCACCAGTGAGGAGTGCATCGAAACCGCGTGCGTGACGACGAGCACAGTCACCTGTGAAACCGACGCCTGTCACATGAGCGTGTGCATCGAGTCCACCGGCGAGTGCACGACTCCAGAGGAGATCGTGTGCCCCGATCCAGAGTGTCACGACAACGGTTGCAATCCGGCAACCGGATGTTTCTCTAACGTGATCGACGGATGCTGCATCTCCCATGAGGAGTGTGACGATCAGAACAATTGCACCACCGACACCTGCTTGGGGGTTGAAGGATGCGTCAACGTCGAGTGCGCCGCTGGGGACTCGTGCAACATCCTAGTCGACTGTAACCCCCTCACATGTGCCCCGCAGACTGTGCCGGAGGTATGCGAGGATGACGGCGACCCCTGCACGGCGGAAAGTTGTGTCGAAGGTCTGGGCTGCGTGTCCGACCCTGTCATATGCGCAGATGACGGAGATCCTTGCACCGTTGAAGGTTGCTCAGAGGGAGCGTGCATCGCCGACCCCATCGTATGCGAAGACGATGGCGATCTATGTACCGCGGAGGCTTGTGTAGAAGGGGTCTGCGTCGCCACCGGGGTTCAGTGCCCACCGGGAGACGCGTGCGACCCGGCCACCGGCCAGTGTGCAAGTCTCTGCTATCCAGCGCCAGAAGGTCTCGCGGCATGGTGGACCTTCGATACCGACGGCACTGACATTCAAAGCAGTCGCAACGGTGTGCTTCTGAACGGAGCCACGGTCGGCGCGGCCGGCGTGGTGGGTGGTGCGTTGAGCCTGGACGGCATCGACGATTTTATGGAGGTCCCCAACGGCGCGGCTCTCTCGACTCCCGATGGAATCACAGTCGATGCTTGGGTCAACTCGCCGACCGCAGGAGGTCACGGCGCCATCGCGTCCAAATACAACAGCAGCCCCGGATACGGTCAGATCAGTTGGTACCTCGGCACCAGCAATGACGGGACTGGCATAGCCTTCACTGTCTACGACGATCAGTGGAACTATTACGCTGTGACGACGACCTCGGCTGTATTCACGGCGGGCGTATGGCATCACGTCGCGGCGACATTCGATGTGGCCACGACTGATGCGAAAATATACGTGGATGGCGTTCAAGTCCCGACCAGCGTTAACGACGCCTCGGTGGCCATTACCGCGATTGCGGACACGGATGTGCCGGTTCAGATTGGGACGGTTACCCCATATAGCGGGACGCCTACGGCCTTGTGGCCGGTTCTCATCGACGAGCTCGATATTTTCGATAGAGCGATTTCTGCGGCGGCAATCGCCGGCATCTACAACGCGGGTGCGGTGGGCAAATGCAGAGACAACCTCCCCGATCCGCCGTGCTTCAGCGTCATCCCGGCGTTCGGCACGGGCGGTGGAACGGCCGCGGTGGACATGTGCATTTATGAGTGCGATGCGCGCGCCCAATGCTCAACGAGCTGCGCCCTCAAGGACGATCCAGGTTTCGTTGAGGTGGTCGACGCATGCTTGAGCGGCGCGAGCTTCAACGCGTGCGTTCAGGTGGACACGTACGACCGGGAGAACGGGTGCGACAACATCTGTCCGTTGCCTCAGGGCGAGGCAGACTTCGTGGTTTGCGGCGACGGTGGCTGTTTCCGGCACAACTCCGAGACTGGAGCGCTTGCCGAGGTCTTCATGGAGAGGCCGGATCTCGGCATCTGCCGTAACACCGAGAGGCACGTGTTCTTCCATCCCAACGGCGACTTCTGGATGTACAATGTCAGGAATTCTCAAAGCGAGATCTGCATCTACGACGGGCCTGAGTCGCTCGAGCAGACTTTCGACCTCCCCGAGCCCTGCGACGCCTCCGGCTGCACGGTCGACGAGCTCAATCAACGACCATCGTTCGCGATCACCGATTGGGTCGCTACGGCTCAAGGCAACGTCTATGCCGTCGCCAATGGCACGTGTCGGAGCCTGGGAGCGACTGTTTGCCAAGGGTGGGACACGTACATGTGGCGGATCGAGCCCCAGTCCGCGTACGAAACGCTTGTGGTCAACACCGACCCGGCCTGCGGCGAGCGTCCATACGTCTTCGTTGCGGATCCACACGTCGCGACCGAGCATGCGTACGCGGTCGCGTCGGTCGACCAAGACCAGGAGATACAGATGGTCCGAATGGAGCTCGGCACGACGACGCCGGGTTGCACGCGTGTGTCTACACTCGCGGATCTGAATGACCCCAGCCCCGTGTTACGCGCTCAAGTCGCAAGAACGACCTTTCGACTGAGGGTGGCGGCCGATGGATCCATCTACTTCCTCTCCCGGTTAGACACCACCTCGAGCGGGTGGAGAGACGAAGGGATTTGGCGGGTTCCTCCCGGCGGCGGGCCGCCCGAGCAGGTTCTCGCCATGTGCGACCTGGTGAATCCAGGAGGCACGTGCACGACGGACTGGGATTGGACAAAGAAGCCGATCCTCGACTTCGCGATTCATCCGGTCAACGGCAACCTCTACGTGCTGGAGACTGCAGCCTCCCCCAACCAAAGTCGGGTCCAGGTCTACGACGTGACGGGGCCGACTGCCGTGAGCCTCGGCATCCTCACCGAATTCGTCCCGAAGAGAAAAGTGATCGAGTTCTTGCCGAACTAGCGGCCGCCTGAGTACCTCACGCTAATTTGCTGAGACCCACCGGCTGCCGGTCAGCCGGTGGGTCTCGCGGAGCGACCGCACGAGGCACACGAGGTGGAATTCATTCTTAAGGGCATCGACATCCATGCGCCGGTCGACGAAGTCTTCGCGTACGCGGTCGACCCCACCAGGACCCCCGAGTGGCTTCCTAGCCTCGTGGAAGTGCGAAACGTGACGGGAACGGGTGTCGGTCAGCGCTCGGAATGCACATACAGGAGGGCCGGTGTCCCGCTCCGCGGGGAAAGCATGATCATCGCGCACGTGCGGCGACGGCGAGCAGTGTGTCTGCAACGACTGCGATACCGACAATTTCTACAGCGACCCTTCGAACTGCATCAACAACGGGTCGTGCAACACCTTCACCGAAGGTTGCGTGTGCGAAGATTGTGCGGCGCAACCCGAGTGCCTGGACTGAACACTTTGCCTAGGTCCGCCACAAAGCCGGGGACGCCCGTCAGTTTTCTGAGCCCACCCCTGGAAGGCCCCGCAACTTCTCGACGAGTTGAGGTTGAGTCTTGACGCTGAACTTCCGCATCGCTGAGTTGAGCAATGTCGAGACACGTTGTGGCGAAATGCCGAATCGATAGCCGATGATTTTTCCGCTTTCGCCACGGGCTGCATAGGTGGCGACTTGGAGCTCTCGTTCAGTGAGGCCGCGCGGGTCGCCGAGGTTTGGGGCATTGGGCTTGGCGAGGACGAAGCGGCGGCCGTCGGTGTCGAACCAATCGACCAGCGACCAGCGACCTCGAACCAGGCCGTGCCAAACTTCGAGCGCCCGATCGGGATCCGATTTTCGAAGCTTGCCCCTCGCCCGGTCGACGCGTTTCGCCGCTGCGCGGATCGTCTCTCGAACGGCGAGATCCTGGGCATCGCCGATCGCTTCGGAAACCGAGAAATTGGTTGGATCGAGCAGTGCTTCCGATTGAAGCGGGAGATCCAGAAATTCAACTCCGGGGACCTCCACGGACAAACCGCGTCGAACCCGATGACCGGCCCCAAGATGGACCGCGAGCATCCGCCAGCGGTCGCGCTGTTTAGGCGTAAGCTCGATGAGCTCAGGAGTGAAGGAGGCGAAGAAGACCCCGTGGCAGTCCGGGTCGGTGCCGTAGATCGCGAGACCGTCCTTGCACCCGATGTGTTTGGTGAGTGCGTCGTAGGCTTTCGGAGACTGGTTTCCCACCTCACGCAGTGTCATTACGCCTCCATCGGTGATCGCTTGGGCGGTCTGCGCGACGATGTCCGGACCTGCCTCTTGCGCCGCGAGGAAGCTGCGCATGACGAGATCCTCAGGGCCGGTCGCCACGTGAAGGCGGGTGACCATGGGTTGCCCTTCCTCTGAGATGCCTGCGACAATCGAGGAATAGACGGCCGGCGCGAAATCGAACAGTGACCTACCCCTGTGAAATAGGCTGGGCAGGTAGTCGCTCGCAACGCACTGGAGATCATAGGCGGCTTCGACCATGTCGATTGCCGTGTTGTTTTCCGGGTTCATGATGAACGAGGCGAGGCTACCATCGGCGGGTCGTCAGCGGAAGCTGCGAAAGCGTGGGTTGCACCCGGCCTCATGGCCAGGCGCGATTCTACATCGTCGGGTTCGCCAGAACGGTGGGCGCTCCGGCAGCTCCGAGCTACAACCGCTGCATTGACGATGGTTGTCCGACACGTCGTCCAGCGAGGTACACGATTGGGATCGGAGCATAGGAAAAACGACGGCGCGTCCTAGAAGGCGCCGGCGGCGCTCAGGCCCAAGGATCCCCCGTCCCCATAGGGCGCGAGGTAATAGAGGTGGCGCATCCTGCTCTGTTCCCTCTTGCGGAGGTCGTGCCGGAAGTGCATCAGCCAGGGCATCAGCCAACCCGCGACCAAGCCGACGCCCGCTCCCGTGACGACGTCGCTCATCCAGTGACGGTTCGCCACCACCCGAAAGACTCCAGTCGTCGTGGCCAGGGCCAATGCACCCGCGCACGCGATCGGATCGCCGACCCGGCCGAAGAAATCGAAATGCTGGTGTTCCGCACAGGTGAGCCCGGCACCGGCGAATGCCAGCGCCGTGTGCGCGCTGAAGTAGGATTGATTGGGGTCGTTACAGTCGCCGTCACTCGATCCGGCGCTGTCGGATTGCGCGCATGGGCGCTCGCGCCCGCTCAGTTTCACGAGGCTCGTCACGAAACCGGTGATCGCAAATGCCTGTGCTTGGATGGCAAACATCTGAAGACCCACGTCCTTGTTTCGGTCGCCGATCAAGGTCATGCCGATCAAGTCCACCAAGACCGGAAAGGCGACGCTCGTCGCCGCGAGCGCGTCGCTCGCTTTGGCGTATCGCTGTCGTTTTTCGCTTGGCGCGATGAGTCGACGCTGAAACCAATCGTCGAATGCGTTGTTTCTCGTCCAGCGAGGGTCCACGTGGATCGGTGAAAACTCGACTGCGATGGCGGCCACCCCGAGCACGCCGGCGGTCAAGCCCTCAGCCCAGTGAACGCGCTTGAAGTGCCACTGGAGTTGAAACTTGCGTTCGGGTGGGACTTGCGAAATCGTCTCGTACTCGACGCTCCACGCTTCCTGCTCCTGGATCGGCCCGGCAAGAACTGGACCATCGTTCGCCCGGGCGGATTGCGCGCCGAGCGACAAGGCGATGCTGAGAACGACGGCGCTACTTCGGGTCACTTGCGCCTGCGCAGTCGCGCGGCGAGCGCCAGCATGGAAAAGAGCCCGGCGACCCATCCCCAAGTGCCAGGAAGGGCATCCACGCGCGCCGAGCAGGTCATCCACTTCGGAAGAATCGGACCGGTCGCATCTTGGCGTGCAATTGCCACGGCGGATGCGTTGTCGCAGAAGTCGTTCTCGACGGTGCAACCCTCTTGAAGCGTCATCCATTCGTCGAGCAAATCGTCGAGTACTGTCGTGTCTCCGTCTCGCGATTGAAGAAACGCGGCAAGCAGATCTTCCGTCGCCAGGTCACCGGTTTGGCTTAACACGACGACGTCGGGCTGGTCGCATTGGTCGAGATGACGCGAGTGCGCGATTCCATCGCGCGACTCGTCGAAATCTTTGTAGATCGCATCGACGAAGTTCAGAACGTGCACGATTCTTCGAAAGTCGAAGGCATCGGAGCGAATCGTGTGGGCGAAGCTGTCTTGAAGCGCATGGGCCGCCTCGCCCAGAACAAATGCGGGTTTCCAGACCTCCACTTGAAACAGATCGTAGAAATCGAGTGTCACCGGGGCCGTGGAGACCTGAGCGTCGCTCGGTTCGCGCCATGCGGCGACGGCATCGGAGAACGACCGGCGGATCAACGCGCGTGTGCCCGTCACCGCAGATTCGCTCCCATCGGGCTCATCGTCCTGGGGCGCTCGGAGCGCATGCACGTACTGCGCCTCTGGACGTGGATTGGCATGGATGGCGCGCTGCGTGGCCAAGTCGCCCGCGGAGCGGCCGTGGGTGTCCGGAGCCCGCACGCCGACGATCAAGCTGAACAAGACGAAGAGTTGCGGTTCGGAGAGCTCGTCTGCGATCAGCCCCTCGTCGAGCAGCCACCGGTTGAGCGGGCCGGCGAGCTTTCGCCAGGTGTCGCCCTCGGGGACCTCGACCGCCGCCCAGGCCGGATCATCGAGAAACGCAACGAATGCCTCGGCCGTCATCCTCTCATGACAACCCTCGGTCAGGCCGGTCTGGATCGTATAGGCGCTCGCAGGCACGGCCTGCATCCAGGCCAACGCAGCGATCAGCCAGAGCGAGCTGCGAGGTCCCATCAGAACGGAACCTCCAGATAGAACGTGGTTCGATACTCGATCTGCACGAGAGGGACGCCGTCGAGCGAAGGGGCGACCACGGCAAAGCTTATCGGATCGAGACCGAGGCGAACGAATCGATGCACGTCCCATTGAAACCCGATCGGCCGAATATCCAGGAACCAACCGACGCTGCCGCGGCTGTCGAGGAGTGTATCGAACGCGAGGATCGAAGGCCCCACTGCGATGCTGCTGTGCGCCCTTCCCTCAAAATAGGTGAAGTCCACACCCACGGCGACGTTGTACGCGCCCTGCGTGACGCGAACGTCGTATTCCGTCCCGATCCAGAAGTCCTGTTCGAACTGAAGGAACAGGCCCAGGAACCCCCAGCGGTATCCGCCTTTGAGCGCATAGCCAAACGCAGGGACGAGATCGGAGCGTTCGGCGAGATCCGTCAGCATCGAATAGTGTAGCTCCAGGCGCACGAACGATTCTCTGGTTTGCATGTGTTTGGAATCGGGAGCGCTCTCGGCGGGCGGCGACGGCTCTTCGCTGGGCTCCGCCTTTGCAACGAGCGAGGGCATGCTCGCAAGACCAAGACTCCAAAGAACCAGGGCGCGCCTCATGATTCGACGGTTTCCTGCGCAGCTCCGATCCCGATGCACCAGACGGTGAGCGCTGGAATCGCGAGAGCGACGCAGAAGAAAATGGTTCCGAAGCTCGCGTGATTCATCCAAGCGGCCATTGGCTTCGAGAATAGATTAGCACGTTCGGTGTCGCTAGAACGCAGCGAGAGGTCGCCGCGAAACCGCATGTGCCAGCTTCGATGCTCGATCGAGGCTGCGTTGCCCAGCGCACGGGGCAACTTGCTCGAGGTCGCGGACGGTCAGCGCCTTCGCATTTTCGCCGTCGTAGCCGCGGTCCGGTTCATGGTTTCGCCGAGCCCGGGAACACGTCATACGTGCCCGCGCAGCGACCGAATGAGCCGTGGCAGAAGCTGCGTTTGCAAATTTTGCAGGTCGGCTCGGGTCGCGTGGTGAAGCAGGCCTTGAAGCAGCTCCGAAGCACGCAGGCCTTGTAGACGGAGTAGCAGCCGGCGCAGTCTTCCGGGAGACCGGACTTTCGTTTGAGACACGCGATGGTGGCAGGCCGGCCGATTGCGTGAGAGCCCTTCGCACAATAGGTGTACACGTTTTCGAAGTCGGGCTGATGTGTCACCTGCTCTGCCTCTGCGGTGGTGCAGGGGCTCGGGCGCTCCCTGCCGCTCTTCGTCTCTTCGCCTTGCCTGCTGCAGGCGCAGATCGAACAAGCCAGGACTACCGCTGCAGCGCGACTGGACCTCATCTGAGTCAGCTAGATGCAATGCTCCCACCTAGGCAAGGGGTTTTGGCCATCGATTCGCGGCTGCTTCGGCTTCTACCGGGGTAAGCTAGCGTACGATGTGGGGGAGCATCGCGTGACCGCCCAGCCAGGGGGGCTTCTAGAGCGGCTCGGTAACCCCCGAAAATCGCCGGTCCGTTCAAGGGAGAGCCTGGCCCCGGAGGTTGGCGAGCGAGGCCCGGAACCGCCGTGAAGACAATCTCAGATCCAAAAGGGAGCGCCGCGCGTCTAGTTCTGAGGAAACGGACTGTCGACACGGGTGACGGTTCTGCGTAATGAAATCGCCGAAGGAGCAACCATGAGGACGCAAAGAGCACTGATGATATGGGCTGCGCTGGTCGCCGGTGTTGCCGCACCGGCCGCAGCAGAAGACGCCGAGGGGGTGGCACTCACTATCTACAACCAGCACTTCGGGGTGGTGCGGGAGAAGCGAACCGTGGACCTGGCGCAGAAGGTCGGTACGATTCGATTCACCGGCGTCGCCGCGCAGATCGACGGGACCAGCGTGCAGTTCAAATCGCTCACCCAACCAGGCACCACGGTGCTCGAGCAGAACTATGAATACGATTTGGTCTCCGCCGACAAGCTACTCGACAAGCACATCGATCGGTCGATTGCGGTGCTGACCAAAGACGGCTCCCGGTACACGGGGACGCTCCTCAGCTTCGACCCCTCGCAGCTGGTGCTCCGCCAGGACGACCAAGTCGTGATGATCCAGCGCGGCGACAACGTCAAAGACATCCAGCTCGGCGCCTTGCCGGACGGGTTGATCACCAAGCCGACGCTGGTCTGGAAGCTGGCGACGAACAAGACCGGTCGTCAGTTGGTCGAGGTCGCCTACCAAACCGGTGGGCTCGGCTGGCAGGCAGACTACAACGCGGTGCTCAACGAAAAAGACACCGCACTCGACTTGGGTGGATGGGTGACGATCGAGAATCACTCGGGCGCAACGTACGAGAACGCGCGCTTGAAGCTCATCGCAGGTGATGTGCGCCGCGTTCAACCACCCATGCAGGCGTATCGCAAGGACATGATGGTCGCCGAGGCCGCACCCAGCTTCGAGGAGAAGGCCTTTTTCGAGTACCACCTCTATACCCTCGGACGGCGGACGACGGTCGCCGACAACCAGACCAAGCAGGTGGAGCTCTTGAAGGCCGCAAAAGTCCCGGTAAAGAAAGTGTTCCTCTACGACGGCGCACCCCAATACCGTTTCTACGGCGGATTGGTGAGTGATCCGGGCTACGGCAGCGAGCAGTCCAACAGCAAAGTCAACGTCATCCTCGAAATCACGAACTCGAAGCGAAACCACATGGGCATGGCGCTGCCGAAGGGCAAGGTGCGGCTCTACAAGCGCGACGAAGCGGATGGCGCGCTCGAATTCATCGGCGAAGACGAGATCGACCACACACCGAAGGACGAAACCGTTCGGCTGCACATCGGCGACGCATTCGACATCGTGGGCGAGCGCAAGCGAACCGACTACAACGTGGACACCAGCGGCCACATCATCACCGAGAGCTTCGAGATCCGCCTTCGCAACCACAAGGACGTTCCGGTCGAAGTGCTCGTGAAGGAGACCCTGTACCGCTGGAGTAACTGGGAGATCATCAAAGCGTCGGACAAACACGAAAAGTACGACGCCAACACTGCACACTTCCGCGTTAAAGTCGGCAAGGACGGCGAGAAGGTCATCCGGTACACCGTGCGCTACACCTGGTAAGTCATCGCGGTCGTCGCGTACCTCCCTGAGCTCCAGGCCATGCAACACGCGCTAGCCGAGGGGCCACAACCCGCGCATACTACCCGGACTATGCGAAGCGCGGGGCTTCCGACGGTCCTGCGAGAGAGGGGAAACAAAAATGCAATCAGCGTTCCAACATACGCTCATCGCGATAGCCATGGCGGCACTCAGCGTCAGTGCAGGTTGTAAATCCGATTCGAGCTATCGAGAGGAAGAGAAGACGTCCGGCGAAGAGGTTGAAGCCCAGAGTGAGCACGGAGACGTAGCCATGGACGACGCGAACCAGGCGGACGAGTACCAGGGCGACGTGAAATAGAGCCCAGGGTCCTACTCAACGCACCACCTGCCTCGCGGTGGCGCGTCTATCGGAGCCCCGCGACCGCTAGGGCGCCACCGTGCACATGAACGCCTCGACTGCTGGAACGGTCGCGCCATCGCCCGGGAAAAGCGTGGTGTACGTGCCCTCCTCGACGCGATCGGTCACCGCATCCGGATCGGCAAGCGCTCCGGTAAACCACTGTTGCATCGTTTCGCCGGCGACCTCGCGCGTAGTGAATCGATCGTCGTCCACCGAAATCACATGAACGCTCTCCGGAATTGCCGGCAGAAAATACCGCACACCTGGGAGACCCTGCGTGGCGCAGTACGATTGTCGCATGGTGTTGATCCAAGTCTCGGTGTTGCTGAAGTACGTCGTGTCCACCTGAGTTTGGTCCCATTGGTTGGAGAGAATCATGAATTGCTGGGCGGGCACCTCTTTGAGCCTGGGCGACGTGACATCGAGCAATCTCGGGCCGGCCGCGCATTCGCCCGTAAAGCAATACGGCGGCAGAAAGTCCCTCGCCTGCCATCCGCCAGCCTCGGGCGCGCCGGTGATCAAGACGTTGCCCAAGCCCACGATGCCAACCAGCTCTGCCCCATTATCGAGCGCCAGCGCAGCGTCCGGAAAGGCCGTCGTACGCTCCCATTGCAAGTCGTCCAGCAAGTAGTGGTAGTTGTAAAGCGTGCCGAACGCGCCTGCAGAAAATCCCCCGAAGTACACCTGCATGCGATCGGGGCGGTAGCCCTCGGCGTCATTAGCATCGAGTTCCTTCCATATCGCCTCGCGAACGTAGCGAAGCGCGGCGCGAACGTTGACCGAGCCGTAGCGCTCTACCGTAACGACCGTGTTGCCGTCGTCAAACGTGTTGGTTACGCCGCCGCCAACGAAGACATCCTGGGTGCAATAGGGAACGTAGACTTTGCTCCAATTCGCAAAGGGGCTGATCGCCGGGTCGCTCGACATGATCCCCGCCGTTTCCGGCTGGTCGTCCATGGCCTCGAACAATCCGGGGCTGTTCTCGTAGACCGCATTGCAGTCTCCTCCGAAGATACCGATGCAGACTCCACCGCCCTGCATCGCGACAATCACATTCTCCACGGGCTCGCCTTCAGGCGCCGGGCGGAATTGAAATGCAAAGGGAGAGCCGTCGCCGCATTTCGTGCCCCACGTGGCGCTGTCGAGAACGACTTGCGTGTATTCGCCGCGTGCGGGCAGCGTGACCGAATCGCGGGGGCCGCAGTGGAGTGAAAGCGGTGCGGTATCGCCGTGCGACATCGCGATCATGCATTCGGACTGAGAAAGCGCCCTCTCTGCGAAGGTATCGACCGAGACGGCGATGGTGTCACCCAACGCGGGGCACGATGTTCCCACGGCGCTCACGGTCGCCGCAACGATCGAATCAATTTGCGTGCTCAGGGCGCTGGTATCGCAGTTGTCGACGATGCATTGGGCTTGTGCCGCGTAGGCCTGGTCGATGAGGGTGGTCGCGCTGGCGTGTGCCTCGGTCAGACATGCACGTGTCGTGCCGTCGGCGTCGGCCCAAACCGCGCCCTGTGGGCCACCATAGGTGCGCGCGGACAGTGACTCCGCTTCGGAAGTGCAGGACACCCGAAGCTTACTGGCCAAACCCGCCAGCGTTCGATTGGTACCGAAGCCAGAATCGACGACGCCCTGGTCACCGCCGCACGCGCCTTGCACGGAAGTTTGTAGTGCGTCCAGCGCCGCGACCACGGCGGCATCATCGTCGGCGCATGCTTGATTGTCGTTCGTATAGCAGGCGCGAGTAGCGTCGTTCAACGCTTTGACACACGCCCCAAGCGAGGTCGCCGCCGCGGCCTGGCACTGAGTGGTGTCAACGCCCCCGTTGTCCCCGCAGCCGGGAACGAGAAACGCCATGCCCAGCAGTCCGACTAGAAGCTGTTTCATCGGGCGACGCTAGCACCGGTTCGTCTAGCGTCGCAAGAGGTTCGCCCTTGCCGTCGAGGGCACCTCGATCGCGACCTCGATCTTTCCGAGCCACGGTCCACGCACGACGATTTCGGGCTCGCGCGCTGATCGCGCTTTTCGAAGGATTGGCATCTCCCTCGGGTGGTCGGAAGGCCGCCAATGATGACGCCGCGCAGCGGCTCAGGGAGCAACCGCGCAGGGATAGGGCTCGACCCCGGGGATATCCTCGACGAAGTTCGCTTCTTCAACCCGACTCTGGATGGTGTCGGGCTCGGTCACCGCGCGCACGAACCAGTCGCGCATGACCTCGCCATCGACGGCGCCGGTCCAGAGCTCCGGCCTGAGCGTGACCACGTGCAGGCTCTCGGTCGAGACGCTGGTGTAGTAGTAGTTGATGCCCTTCAAGTCCTTGGTGTCGCAATAATCCTGCCGCATCGTGTTGATCCATTTGGCCGCCCAGTACTCGTCGGTCTGTCCCATACCCGCAAAGAACGCGTCTCCTCTTTGCGTGTCGTCTCTTGGGTTGCTGAGGATCAACATCTGTTGCTCCGGGACCTGCTTGAGGCGCGGTGAGATTGCATTGTAAAGAACAGGCCCAACCGCGCAGTCCCCCACGAAGCAGTAAGGCGGAAGGTTGGGCTGCATTCCCCACCCGTTGTTGAACGGGATCTTGAGAGCCCCGAGGAGCTTCACGCCGAAGGGCTCCCCATTATCGAGGGCGCCGCCCGCATCCGGGAAGGCTGCCGTCCTCGGCCAGAGCAAGTCGTCGAGAAACCAGTGGTAGTTGTAGAGCGTGCCGTAGGCACCCGCAGACCAGCCGCCGAAGAGCGCGATGAGCTCGTCCGGACGAAAACCAGCACCGCCCTCCGCGTCCATCTCCTTCCAGATCACGTCGCGGACCATCTGCACGGCAGACCTCAAGTTGATCGAGCCGTAGCGAGGCAGATCGACGGTTCCGGGATACTCGATGACGCCTCCGCCGGCGAACACGTCCTGGTTGCAGTACGGGAGGAAGACCTGGGTCCAGTTGGTGAAGGGACTGACGGTCGGATCGCTAGACGCAATCCCGTCGCCATACGGCTCGTCATCCATCGCGTTGAAGAGGCCGGGGTTGCTCACGAGCCGGTCGGCGCACTGGGGTTCGAGCACACATACGCCACCGCCCTGAAGGCCGACCATGACGCGATCGAGAGGCTCGCCCTCCGGCGCCAGCTTCACCCAAAACGCATACGCTGTTCCGTCCCCGCAGAGGGTGCCCCACTTCTCGCCATCGACCACGATTTGCACCCACTCGCCACGCGTCGCTGCGAAGTCGGTGTTCGAGGGCCCGCACGAAAGGGTGAGAGGGTCCGTTTGCGCATAAGAAGTCGCAGTGATGCAGTCGACTTGATGCACCGCGCGATCGACGTACGTCGTGGCGTCGACGGCGATCAGATTTTCGAGCGGCGTGCCGGCACATGCGGCTTCAACCTCACTGACGGCGGTGTCGGCAAGGGTCTGCCGTTGCGCAGCGACTGTCGCCGCATCGCAGGAGTCCCCTGTCAGGCAATCGCCAATTGCAGCCAGCGCGCCATCGACCATCGCCGACGCAGCCTGATGTGCACTCGTCAAGCAGCTCTTTTGACCTCCGCTCGCACCCGGATAGACGGCACCCTGTGGACCGCCGTAGGTGCGCCACGCGATCGCGTCAGCTTCCGAGCGACAGGAATTTTGTAGGCGGCCGACGAGCGCATCGACCGACAGCGAAAGGAACTCTCCATCGCTACATGCTCCCTGCACACCGGATTGGAGCGTGGCCAGCGCGGCACCGACGGCCGCATCATTGGATGCGCACGGTGCATTGCTATCGGCGTAACAGGCTTCCCACGCGGCGTTGACCGCACCGATGCATTCACGAACGCCATCGGACGCGGCCTCGGAACAGGACTTCGGACCTCCACCTCCACCGGTGCCACCGGTACCGCCAGAGTCGCTGCTGCATCCGATCCCAGCCGTGGCGAACGGGATCGAAAAAACGAGGGTGATTAGGCCAAGTTTCGAAGACGGCATGGAGCTCTCCTCACATCGAAGTAGACGATTTTGACACGGGGTGACCGGCAATCACCTCGTATACGGGTCCGGTTGCGGCTGTCAACGCTGGGTCGAGCGCCGGGTCACCCATGTCGGTAGTCCCCGTGGGCGAGCTCGGACCGCGCGATGCGCCTGAGGCCTGGTATCTCGACGGAATCGTTAGCTTCCTTACAATCTCATACCTCAGCACACGATCCCCCCACCCCAAAAAGGGTGCAGACTCGGAGATCCGTTCGTCCCCTCTAGGAACCGGTTCTGATTTCCTATATATCGATCGTCGCTCCTCCTTCTGGAGTCCCCGTATGCCCCGTATCCTCCGTATGCCCCGTACTCCGGCAAAGCCATGGGTTCTTGCACTCGCGGTGATCATGTACGTGGTCCTCTCCGGACTGAGTTGCGACACGAGAAGCTCTCGTGAAATCGCACTGGCGGCGATGGATCCAAACAGTACCCTCGATCCCGATCTGGTCAGCCCACCACCGGAGCCGCCTCCCCCGTCCGAATATCGAAGCATCGATGGGACAGGGAACCATCCGACACTCGTCAACTTGGGTGCGGCAAACACCGTCCTTCGCAGGTTGATGCCGGACGATTATGGCGACAGGATCTCGTCGATGGCGGCCCACAACCGCCCTTCGGCCCGTGCGATCAGCAATGCCGTGTGTGCCGATACGCAGGGCGCGATCAACCCTCTCGGTGCGAGTGATGTCCTCTGGCAGTGGGGCCAATTCGTAGACCACGACATCGACCTGACCGAGACGAATCCGCCATTCGAGCCTGAAATCATCGTGGTGCCGAGGGGCGATCCATACTTCGACCCATTCTCGACGGGGCTCGGGCAAGTCGATTTCTTCCGCTCCCGGTATCATCCGGCCACCGGCATCAGCACGTCGTACCCGCGACAACAGATGAACGCGATCACCCACTTCCTCGACGGGTCGACCGTCTATGGGTCGTCCGCGCAGCGCGCGGCGGCCTTGCGGACCAACGATGGGACCGGGATGTTACGCGTCAGCACCGGCAATCTGCTGCCGTTCAATACGACTGGCTTAGAGAATGCCGGAGGCACCGGTTCGAATCTCTTCTTGGCCGGCGATATCAGGGCGAACGAGCAGGTCGGGCTCACCACGATGCACACGCTTTTCGTCCGGGAGCACAATCGCCTTGCGCAAGAGATCGCTGCGCTCGATCCGTCGCTCTCTGGCGAGGAGATCTATCAACGAGCGAGGCGAATGGTCGGCGCGTTGATTCAAGCGATCACCTACAACGAGTTCCTGCCTGCGTTGCTGGGACCCAACGCCCTGTCGCCCTACAACGGCTATTCGGATTTGACCAACCCCTCGATCACCAATCTCTTTTCCTCGGCGATCTATCGATTCGGCCATAGCGCACTCAGCTCGACCATCCTCCGCCTCACGGCCACCGGGGTCCCCATCCCTCAAGGCAATCTGCCACTGATGAACGCTTTCTTCTCCCCGCAGCGGATCATCAACGAAGGCGGCATCGAGCCAATTCTCCGCGGGCTCGCAAGTCAGCCATGCGCGCGGATCGACACGGAGGTCGTCGATGACGTGCGCAATTTCCTCTTCGGCCAGCCCGGCGCTGGCGGTTTGGACCTCGCAGCGCTCAACATCCAGCGTGGGCGCGACCATGGGCTGCCGAGCTACACCATTGCTCACCTGAACCGCGGCTTGGGCCGCATCGAATCGTTTGACCAAATCACTTCCGATCCCGCGTTGCAACTTCGACTCGCCTCGGTCTACGCCACGGTGGACGACATCGACGTATGGGTAGGCGCCTTGGCGGAGGATCCGGTCAACGGTGGGCACCTGGGAGCCCTTGCGAGCGACGTCATCCGGCGGCAGTTCGAATGGCTCCGCAACGGTGATGCGTTCTGGTACGAGCTCGTCCTCACCCCCGCCGAGCTGGCAGAGGTCGAAAGCACCACACTTGCCGACGTGATTCGGCGCAACACCAGCATCGACACCGAAATCGGCGACGACGTATTCCACGTCAACTGATCGCTAGGGTCGTGCGCGAGGTCTGCCTGCGCGCATGCGAAGCCCCTACGGCCCCTCCGTCGGGCAGACGCGCCGCGCCAAGAGCTTGTGATAACCGTGAGCAGTCACATCCACGCACGGCCATTGGGCACTCACCATCTCGAACATTCGATTGGACTGGGTCCAGGCGCTCCGCACGGCGTCGCGATCCAGCCAGTTTCCAAACCCCTCCTCGGTCAAGTTGAGAGGGGCGCGCACGTTCGTTGCCTCAACCACCGTCCAACCCCCAGGCTGAGGCGTCACCCAGATGGTTTGACTCCAATGCCCCCAAAGAACGCCGACCGACGCCCATCCAAAGGGCGGACGCTCGAGGGGGCGCTCGACCAGTAGTTTCGTATCCGGCGGGATCGTCTCTTGAGAGCGCAGGAGCGATAGGCCGAATGCAACGGAGTCCCGGTCTTGTATGGCGGCCGGGCGCAATGCGGTCAGCGAGAAGAGCAACGCCGCGATCGCGACGGTCGAACGTAGACGATTCTCTACGCACCATTGCAGTCCGACCGCTGCCCAGGGAAGCAAGGCGATTTCGACGCCATAGCTCAGACGGGCGGCGAACGTCTTATGCGGGTGGCCACCGAGGAGCTGAAAAGCGGCCCCGAGCAGCAGCGTGGCGGTGAAGAACCAGGTCATTTTCCAGGAGAGAGCGTCGCGCCGACGCGACCATGCGATGGTCGCCAGCAAGACTACGTGTGGAAACCAATAGAGCGCCGAGTGCGCGTGCGTCGCCAAGACGCGAAAGCGCGCAGGTGGGCCGCTCACCGTCTCCACCGTTTCGACGATGTTGGCGTAGAAATGAAGCGCATCTCCAAAACGCAGTTGCTGCGCCAGCAACCACGCGATGGGTCCGAGCCAGGCAAGCGTAGCAAGCGCCGGACCGCCAACGCGGCGGCGCTTCAATACGCGCCACTCCACGAAGGCGACGGCTGGGAAAAGGAGCACCGCGTGAAGCCAGGGTTCGTAGCGAACCCACGTCGCGATGCTGAGGATCATGGCAGCCTGCACGACCCCTCCGAGCTCCCCGCTCTGGGCGTAGCGCATGAAGCCATCGGCCGCCCAGACGATCAAGCAGGTCGCGAGCAGGTCGGACAAGGAGGAGTGTGCAAGCGTGATCGTCATCGGTGAGGCGAGCAGCAATGCCGCGATGCACCATCTCAGCTCGGTTCGGTCCGGCGCGAGTCGCTCCATGATGCGCAGAACCCCGATCAGCAGCGCGGCAAGCGCGAGCGTGTTGACGCAGATTCCGGCCCAACGCGCTGGCACGCCGGCCCACTGGACCAGTGCGTGGCACGCCTCGAAGCCGAGCACCCACAAGCGGCCGATCAACCGGATGGGGTCCCCTTTGATCAAGAACGCGGTGTAGGCCCGGTATGGATCATCCTCGCTCGCGAAGAAGCGCCCTTCCGAGATGAACCCGAGCCTACAAATCACGTGCGCGACGGCCCCGATGGCGGCTAGTGCTCTCGGCCCCCTCATGGTTGGGGCGTACTGTACTCGGAATGTTTCCAGATGCGTTCAAAACGGGTTCAGTATTTCTTTTTGGCCGGGGTCCGTGCAAGATGGCCGCCCCATCGTCATCAGGAGAATCGCCGTGACCGACGCACGTGATCATTCGATGAATCTCGCTCCAGCGAGCGTCATGGACTACCGAGAGCTGGCACGCCGTAGGCTTCCTCGGCAGCTATTCGACTACATCGACGGCGGCGCGTACGCCGAGAGCACGATGCGCGCCAACGTCGAGGATCTGCGCAGCATCTATCTACGCCAGCGCGTCCTTCGCGATGTGTCGCGCATCGACCTGTCTGCCGACGTGCTCGGCGAGCGACTGTCGCTTCCGATCATCCTCGGGCCGGTTGGGCTCGTGGGGATGTTTGCACGCCGTGGGGAGGTGCAAGCAGCCAAGGCCGCCGAGAGAGAGGGTGTCCGGTTCTGCGAATCGACCGTTTCGATTTGCTCGGTCGAAGAGGTGACCCAAGCAACGAACGTTCCGGTTTGGTTTCAGCTCTACGTGATGCGTGACCGGGGGTATGCGGAAGCACTCATGCGTCGCGCTCACGAGGCTGGATGCTCGGTACTCGTTTTGACGGTCGATCTCGCAGTCGTCGGAGCGCGCTACAGGGATACACGCAACGGTATGACGATTCCGATCCCGAGCGGGAAGAAGCTTGCGCGCGGCTTCGACATCCTGTCGCATCCCCATTGGGTCTCGGACGTCGCTATCGGCGGGAAGCCTCTCACTTTCGGCAACTTGGAGGCCGCGGTGCCGGGCGCACGAAGCCCCGCTCAGTTCAAAGACTGGGTCGACGGGCAGTTCGACCCGAGCGTCACCTGGAGCGACCTCGATTGGGTACGGCGCAACTGGACCGGCAAGCTGGTTCTCAAAGGAATCCTCGACGTGGAGGACGCGAAACGAGCGAGCGACATCGGCGCGGATGCAATCGTCGTTTCGAATCACGGCGGACGGCAACTCGACGACGTCCGTTCCACCGCGAGAGCGTTGCCTCCGATCGCCGAAACCGTGGGCGACCGAATCGAAGTCCTCGTCGACGGCGGCATCCGCTCCGGCCTCGACGTGATCAAGATGCTGTCCCTCGGCGCGAAAGCCTGCCTACTCGGCCGTGCCTGGACCTACGCCGTCGCAGGGGCAGGTGAACAGGGCGTCGCACACATCCTCCGAATCATCCGCGACGAAATGCATGTGGCCATGGCGCTTACCGGCCATTGCAAGCTCAGCGAGCTCGGGCCCGAAACCCTCGATCGGGACGACCCGACGCGCGTGGACCTCTCGAGTAACACACCACACGGGCGCTGAGCGCTCGACCAAGCTATGGGCAGGCCGACGCGCCTGCGTCGGGGTAGACGACAAACGCCATGGCCCGTGGAGGAACGTCGACGGGACCGTCGCCGATCGGTTTCGGGTCGAGCGCCGGAAGGACCCCGTCGTCATCCCGCAAGAGTGTTCCGTTCAGCTCGAGATCCCCCGAGTCGAGCGCGTTCGAGGTCAGGAGGTAGAGCTCCTTACCGCTGGTCGTCATTGCGTTGGCCTCGATTCGAACGCTCTTGTCTGCGTCGAGATTGATCACGAGTGCGGTCACCGCGCCTGGACGTTCGCGTGTGCAATGTGCGTAAACACGGACATAATCGTCGACTGCCGTTCGCTCGACGTCGAGAACGCTTTGCCCCATGAGCCGGCGCCACAGCACCGAGGCCCAATAGTCGGGCCTTGGGTCCAACGTAGCGTCATCGATGAGCCCATAATGCGAGCCCGATAACGTCTGACGAACCGAGACCTGCTGGCCGCGCCGTGCGAGTGCACCCAACTGGTCGAGCCACCAGAACGTTCCCTCGTACTTGTCCGAAGAGCCGGGCTGGCCGCCGTACTGCGCATGCCCCGTCTCGCCGAGCCAAATCGGTTTTCCGGGAGCGTTCGCGTCTCGATAGTCGGCGATTTCGTCGGCCCACTTCAACACGATGTCGAGGCGTTCTGGATCGAGGAGCAATCCGCGCTCCCAGGGATCGGAGACGACCGACCCACCGCGCTCGGACTGCTGAGGGTAGTAGTGCCAGGTGATGACGTCGATCAGAGCGGCGCCACCCATTTGCAGAAAGTCGAGATAGACCGGAGTGACCTCTCCGAGGCTCGGCCAGTAGGCACTGGAAACACCGCCCAACATGAAGTCACCGTAGAACTCCGCGAGAAGGGCTCGAGCTGCTGCGAAGTCCGCGACGACTTGCGATGGGGGGATCGCGACGCCGTGAAGGAAGAAGAGGTCCCACTCGTTGCCCAGCTCCCAGAGCGTGACATCGTATTCGTTGCTCGAAATGTACTCGAGCAGGTCGCGCGCCATGTCGGGCGTCCATGCTTTTTCCGCATCGCGGGTTCCTTTGCCCGCGCCTAGCGTGAACATGACGTCGTATCCGAGTGCCTTCGCGAAGTCGAATACGCCGTCGACTTGCGATGCCGTCAGCACGAACTCGAAACCCTCGGGTGCTTCTGAGATCGGGTTGTCGCTCATGTCGTAGATCACCCGGTCGGCGTCCGTTCCACCGATTCTCAGGAAGGCCGGCGCAAGCTCCTGGGCCAGCGCTCGGAGCCGCGGTCGCGCAAAATCGTACTCGGGAATTCGCTCTTGTCCGACGAATTCGACGCTCCCATCCTCGGACCAGAAACGCCCACCAACGACTTGAGCCGTGTCGACCGCTACCGATAGGTACCGCTCGTCGACCGTGGCGACGACCTTCGAGGTATCGATGTGGAGCTCCGCCGTGCTGTCAGCAGGAGGGACGGGCGTCGCGCCGCTTGCACCGCACCCTGCGGCGAAGGTCAGGACGAATAGATAAGTGAAGCTTCGCATGGCGGCGATCTAACGTGATCCGTCGGGAAACGCTACGGGGCATCGCGGTGGACTCGGCGTCGCCAGCCGCCCCGAACGCCCGGTTTTGATTGTCGTACGATTGTGCTACGAGGCGGGCTCCATGTCTGAGTTACTTAGCCTAGAGCAGGCCCCAGCCGGGCTCGGCGCGGCCCTGCGCAACGCCGGATTCGAGAGCTTCACCGCCATCCAACAGGCCATCTTGAGCCCCGAGCTGGCGGGTCGCGACCTGCGAATTTCTTCCCAAACGGGCTCTGGCAAGACCGTCGCCCTTGGGCTCATCCTCGCGCCGTCCGTTGCCGAAGCCGCGGCGGCCACACCGCCAAGGAAGCCTCGCAAGTCGGCCGTCGCCGCACCCGTTGCACTCCTGGTCGCCCCGACCCGCGAGCTCGCAGGTCAACTTGGGCGTGAGCTGCACTGGCTGTACGCCTCCCTCGGCGCGCGCGTGCTGGTCGTCACAGGCGGGACCAGTGTGGGACAAGAACGCGCCCAACTTCAGACTCTTCCCCAGGTCGTCATCGGCACGCCCGGCCGCCTTCTCGACCATCTCCGCGCCGGCGCCATGACGCTCGAGCGGATTCATACCGTCGCCCTCGACGAAGCCGACGAAATGCTCGACATGAATTTCGAGGAGGAGCTCGACGGCATTCTAGGATACGCGCCCGAGGAACGCAGGACGCACCTGGTATCGGCCACGTTCCCGCGCCAAGTCGTCAAGCTGGCAGACCGACTGCAGGACAATCCCGTTTCGGTGCAGGGAACCGCGCTCGGAGAAGCCAACGCAGACATCGAGCACGTCGTGATGCGCGTACGCCAGGCCGACCGATTCGGCGCGGCGATCAACGTCCTGCTCCGCTACCCGGAGGACAAAACTCTGATCTTCGTGCGCACTCGAACCGAAACGGTCCGCCTCGCCGACGAGCTTTGCGCCGCTGGGCTAGCGGCCCGCGCTCTCAACGGCGAGATGAGCCAGCGCGAGCGGACGGCCACGTTCACGCAGTTTCGCAACGGCGCCATCCGATATCTGGTGGCCACCGACGTGGCAGCGCGGGGCCTAGACGTCCAGGACATCGGCCGGGTCATTCAGGTGGACCTTCCGGACAACGCCGACGTGTTCACCCACCGAAGCGGGCGGACCGGTAGGGCCGGACGTCTCGGCAAGAACGTGCTGTTCGCGGCATCTCGAGCCGAGCACAGAGTCCAAAGCATGCTGCGCGCGGCCGGGGTCCAAGCGCGCCAAGCGCCGATACCGACGCCCGAGGACATCTTTGCGGCCGCCAACGAGCGGCTCGGCGAGGGACTTCTTCGCGACCTCGCGAATACGGCGGGTGACTGTGACTCCCGGACGCGCGAGCTGGCGCAACGTCTCCTGGCGGAGAATTCCCCGACCGAAGTCATTGCAGCGTTACTGCAGCGAGAAGCGGGACGGGCTCACGGAACGCCCAGACGCATCCACGACGATGCAAAGCCGATTCGCGGCGAACGCAAACCTCTCAAAGCCGGCAAGGCCAGGCCGAAGTCTGAGCTACGGCAGCGAACGCAAGAAGACTTCGTCACCTATCAGGTCAGTTGGGGTACGCACGGCGGCGCGGATGCGCGACGGCTGCTGGCAATGGTCTGCCGGCGTGGAGACGTGTCGAGTGATCTTGTTGGGGCCATTCGCGTCGCACCGAAGAGCTCGACCGTGGACATCGCATCGAGCGCCACCCCGCGGTTCGAGCAAGCGGTCGCTCGACCGGACAAGCGAAACCCACGGGCCCAGTTCCGACGTTGGAACGCCGAAGCCGGAACGAAACGGGCCCGGCAGCGCGCCGCCAAGGCACGCTGCGCCTGACGACGCGCGCGGGGCCAGTCGCGTCGCTCGTTTCATTCGTGTCAGTTGAGCGCTCGATGCGCGATCAGAGACATTCCTTGTCGTAGGATTCCTGACAGCGATCCTCGTTGCGCACGGTGTCGCAGTTGCAGATGCCGTCACAGAACCACTCGATGCGTCCGGTTCGGAAGAACACGTCTTGCTGCTCGAAGCTCGGGGTGAGCTCGCGCACGCGATCGTGGGGATTGCATCCAGCAATCGACGGCGTATTGGTCAGCGGCTCAGGCGGAAGCGCGAAATCGTACTCGATGTATCCGGAGACCCCGGTGATCGGAGCGTCGGCCTGCTCCAAGCCGAATACGTCGCGCGGAAACGGTTGCAACGGATCGTTCGATCGAATCAACTTCGCGCCGATCGAGCGCGCCATCGCCTGCGCCATGATTGTTGGCACCTCGTGATCGCCAATATCCGTATGCATGAGGACCTGATGGTCGGGCGTATTCGGCAAGGTGTCACCATGCATCGAGCGAATGAAACCCGCCGACTCGGATCGGTCCCAGTGCAGCTGGATGAGCTGAAGCATGATCTGGAAGTCGAGCGGTGAATCCGGAAACGCGAGTTTGACGTAGTCGGTGTACTCGTCGCTGTCGACGCTGCGCTGCCAAACCCAATTGTACCCGGATGCGGGCTCTCCGAGCAGGCCAATCGTCACGTCGGTCGAGATCGACATGTAGACCCCGCCCATCATGCCACCCTGGCTGTCGCCGCGATACGCTCGCACGCTCGGGTCGATCTGCGCGGGCGCGAGCAGCACGCGATCCCCATCGGTGATTCCATCTCGCGCGATCCGACCGATCATCATGCGCATCGCTAGAAGCTGGTTCACGTGGCCTTGAACCTGCCGGTCGATGAAGCCGGGAAGAAGCTCGGGACGGCCCACCAGTGCCTCCGCTGCCATGGCCGCATCGGGGTCGGCCTGACCAAAGAGATCGACGGCGACGTTGACCCAATTCCAGCCGTCTGCGGCCATGGCCTGATAGCCGTTCTGGCCCTCGGTCTTGCTGCCGAAGAATCCGTGACCGTTCTGCAGAACGCCAAGCGGCTTGCTGTCATCGATGGTATTTGGGATCTGGACCAGCACGTCCATTTCCATGGTGCCATTCTGAGTCGGTTTGCCGGTCTCATCGAATAGAAGCCGTGGAACGGGATCTCCGGGATTGTAGACCTCCGTGGTGAGATAGCGCGGGACGGTAGCGGTCAGAATCACGCGGTGGCGAATCATCGGGTTTGGGTCGTCGATGACCTGTTTGATCACGTACTCGGGCCCGTCGTCGCCAACCACCGCCAGTGCCGCGTCGCGCACGGCGACCATTCTCCCGGTGATGCCCTGGCGCGACCCTGTGGTGAAGTCCCAGGCGATCTGCAGATTGTCCCTCTGGACCCCCGCGGTGCCGAGCAAAGAGAAGATCTCCTCGTAGTGCTGCCTGCGGCTCGCTACACTCGGATCTTCGGAATCGGTGCCATCGCGGAGGGCACGAAACACGTCGGTCGGCTGGACGGGCTCCCCCGCACTGTCAACGACCCCACGAATGGCGACGATGTACCGCGTCGCATAGTCGAGAATGTAGCCAGGACGAAGCAGCAATGCCTTTTCGGCCGTGTCGGTCGACACGTCGACGTCCACGAAGTGCGGGACGAGCTCGCCAGTATCGGCGTTGAGTAGAATCGTCGGCGAGCCCGCGTCCAAAGTGGTTGCAATCATGGTGGGGTTGGCGAGCCCGGTCGCGGTCGCCCCCGGCATGTACGTCGAGGGGCTGCTCGCTACGGACCAACCGTCGAGGCCGTAGAAGTCGGCGGGATCGACCGTGGCGCCGCCGAAAATCTTGGGCAACGTGGTCGCTCCGAAACGGATCGACTTGCCTGATGGGTTCGTCCCGTCGGGGTCGTTGCGGAGGTACACGTCCGAGGGAAACGGAAACCCGCAGTACACGCCGATGGGATCACAGTCGGCGGTCAAGAGAGGCTGGTCAATCGCGCCACCGGAGCCGCCGGAGCCAGCAGAGCCGCCAGAGCCGCCGGAGCCGCCGGAGCCGCCGGAGCCGCCGGAGCCGCCGGTCTGGGAGCTGCCGTCCGTGCTGCTGCAAGCGGCAACGGTGCAGGCGGAAAATACGAGAATAATGAGTGCTTGAAGGGCCAATCTAAGGTTCATAATTTGGCGACGCTATCAGCGAGCCCGGGCCTTGGCAACTCGGCTCAAAACCTTGCGCCTAAACTCGCGAATCACTGGGATTTGGTCGAGCCAAGCGGAGGCATCGGCGCGATCGCTGTCGTGCTCACTCAGCGCACCGGCAAAACCCTCGGGAATCTGGCTGAAGTGCTCCGACGGGTCGGCCGCTTCGTCGAAGAAGTGATACTCGAAGCCCGGGACAAACAGATCTTCATCTGCCACCACATCGATGGTGCGCACCCCATAGCTCGATAGCTCGGTCGTGGTGGCCTGCGGCGGAATGATCCAAGCATGCTTGGGCCCTGCGATGAACAGATATTGCACCTTTCGGTTGCGCGAGAGAATGCGAAACCTCTGCAGCACGCCGCCATACATGGCGCTCTTCGTTTGGCTGGTCTCGAGGATGCCCTTGCCGAAGTCGGGTTCGAAGCCTTTCACGATCTGGAGCGAAGTCGGGTCGTTCTTTCGGGTGAACCGGGCGATGCTGCGACTACCATGGATGAGGTTTCGTGGGTTGGCTTGGGCGCGCCTGCGTGGCTCGGTGAAATCTCGGTACGGTGCGGTTCGGGAGCTCGGTGCACCGCGGAGCACCAGAAACAGCGCCTCCTCATCGGTGAGCACGTGCTGGCTCTTTCGGTTGAGCGTCTCGAGCGCGGTTTGCATCTCCAGCGGCAAATCCGTCGTCGATTCCACACACTCGGTGTGCTCGAATCCGTCGCGGATCACGGTCCTGACATGCCCTTTCCCAATCCAGAAATCGCCATCGGTCGCTATCAGGTGAGAGGCCGATCGCCAAACCAAGGACAGGTCTTTGTAGAAGATGCGCGGGAAGATTTCGGTTCGGCCGTTCGCGCGGTCGTTTTGAACGACGTAGGCGACGAAGAACCGCAAGGCGGTGTTTTGGCGGGCATTCGTCACGAAGAACCGTGTGTCGAAAAGCGAGATCTCGTACTTGGGCGTGTAGCCCGACGAGAGCAGCGCCATCGGGTCGTCCTTTGCTTCACCAGCAGCACGAAGCTTGGCCCCGGACTCGATCAGCTTGTGAAATTTCCGGGCCACCTGCGCGGGTGTCAGCGGCGCGGGTTCGACACTCGGCACGATGCGTGTGGGGATGAGTGGGGTCATTGGAAATCAGCAGCTCCGTATCTTTTGCGCATCGGAACGCTTCATACAACGACCTTGGCTGCTCGCGCCACCGCGAATATCCCGACTCGCGCGGCGCCATGATCGCGCTCGTCCTTGAAGGTTCGGGCCTCCGCATTTTCAGGCGGGCGTCTCAGCGGATCAATCGAATTCGTCCAGGAGCTTGCGATCGGTATGCTTGCTCACCGTGCGCCGGTCGATACGGAGTGCATGGGGGGATAGCGGTCGCTGCGACCGGTTTCATCTTCGATGATTGCACTCGCGATCAGGGAGCTTGGCTGGGGCGGACGGGCAGCTTTGGCGGCGTTTGGCCTGACGCTCGTAGCGCTCACCGCCTGGCTCGAGCGCCGCGCACAAACCGTCAGGGGGTCATTTCATATTCGTTCTGAAGATCGTGGACTTGCTGCCAAACCCTCTGATACCGCGCCTCGTCCAAAGCCGGCTTTCGGATCATCTTGAGGCAGCACGCCATTTGCTTCTCGCTGCTCGACGGCTTCGCGTAGAGGTTCACCGCGTGGCGCGAAAAGTCTCGGACCATGAAGTCGAAGATTTGGTCGACCAGGTCATCCGAGACGTTATGAATCTTCGCGTTCTCTAGAATCAATTGCCCGTAGACCACCAGAGCGAAGATTTCGCCTCCAGCAAGGAGGAAATCGATGTCCTTTCGCTGTGCTTCATCGGGCGGTGCAACGAAAAGCATTTCCTTGAAGGCCGCGATCTGTTCGCGAAAGACGCCGAGGTTGGCTGTGTCCCGGCTCGAGTAGGCAGCTTCGTAGTCGTGAAAGCGAATCTTCCCGAGACCCTTCGTGGGGCCTTGATCGAATAGAAAGTCGTCATTGGCCGCCTGGTCTTGCTGCGCCACCTCGGGATACTCGGTAGGTGCGAAGAAGTAGTTCGCCATGAACTTCACGATGAGCGCGATGTTCACGTGCACCGTGCCCTCGAGCTTCGGTAGCGCGCGAATGTCCACGGCGGCCTGCTCGAAGAACATGTCCTTCTCGAAGCCCTTGGCCGCGATCACGTCCCACAAGAGGTTCATCACGTCCTCGCCCTGCGTCGTCACCTTCATCTTCACCATCGGGTTGTAGAGCAGGTAGCGGCGGTCTTCCGCCGAGGCGACACGCATGTAGTCCGCAGTCCGCAGCGCAAAGAGCTTCATCGCGATTAGGCGCGCGTACGCATCCGTGAACATCTGCCTCACGTGGGGGAAATCGGTCACGTGCATGTTGTACAGCCGCCGATTGGAGGCGTGGTGGATCGCTTCGTAGAGGGCATGGGTACACATGCCGATCGAGGCCCAGCCGAGGTTGTACTTGCCGATGTTGACCGTGTTGAGCGCGCTATTCCATGCATGCTCGCCTTTGGCGATGATATCGGCCTCCCCGACCGGATAGTCGTCGAGCTCGAACTGGGCCACGTAGTTCTGACTCGCGCATACGTTCTTGACGAGGTGATAACGATCGTGTTGGGAGTCCGCACCGAAGAACACGTATTCACCCGAATCGGCGAGCTTCCCAAAGATCGATACGATGGCGGCTTTGTTGCCGTTCCCGATGTAGTACTTGCCACCCTTGGCGGTGTAGGTTCCATCGGCCCGAGGTGTGAGGATCATGTCGGTCGAATAGACATCGGCACCGTGCTCTTTCTCCGAAAGACCAAACGCGAAGATCCCGCCTTGCTCGAGGGCGAGAGCTGCTCGCTTCTTGATCGACTCGTTGCGGCTCATCCAAATCGGCCCTAGCCCGAGGACCGTGACCTGCCAGGTGTACCAATACTGCAAGCCATAGAAGCCGAGAATTTCGGCAAACTCACAAATCCTCCAGGTGTCCCAGCGGCAGTCCGGCGCCCCGTTTCCTGCAGGTGTGCACATCGTGGCAAAGATCTTTTCCTCTTTGACGAAATCGAGGAAGTCCGCGTACCAAACTTGCGCGTGATAATCCTCTTTGATTCGGCGCTTGCCCTTGCGCTCGAAAAAATCAATCGTTTTGAGCATCACTTGACGGGACCGCTCGTCGGGATAGGGGCGGAGGTGTTTTTTAGGGTTCAGGAGGATCATGGTTCTGGGGTGATATCACGCTCGCGCGGGCAATTCGATAGAACTGGTACCCGCTCGTAGCCTCCGCATCTCGGGCCGAGTACCTGGCTCGATACTCCGCGCTGCCGGTGTCTTGCTCGAGACGGAAACCACGCGCGCTCAGGAAGCCCTCCAGCTCGAGCGGATCGATCCCGAACTGCCACTCTTCGCCAGCGGCTCTGAGCGCGGCGAACAGGCGCTCCGTGCCGGCGAAGTCGTCGGGGGCATCGATGACTGCGCGATGCACGTACGTGAAGAGAAGCTCGCTCCCGGCGGCTGCCTTGGCGCACCAACGAAGTGTCACGTCCACCGCGTCGGCACTGAGATAGGTTGTCACCCCTTCCCAGAGAATGAAGGTCTTGGCTTGCTTCGAGTAGCCCGCCTCCTGCATCGCACTGTCCAGCCCGCCTTCGCGAAAATCCGTAGCAACGAAGCGTACAGTTTTCGGAACGCTTGGCAGGACGCGCCGGATGACGCGCTGCTTGGCTGCGGATGTGCTCGGGTGGTCGACCTCGAAGACGATCACGTTGCGCAGATTGCGAAGCCGATATGCACGCGAATCGAATCCCGCACCTAGGATGACCAGTTGTTCGATGCCGCCTGCGACTGCGTCGCAAATCGCGTCATCGATGAACCGTGTGCGGGCCACGGCGGATGATCGGGCGCCTGCCCAACGGCGATCGATGAGCCGCGCAACGATGTCCGGAACGACCGGCAGACTGCAGACCGAAGCCACGAGCCGGAGCCGGAGACCGAGAAATCGCCTGGCATAGGGGTCCTCGAAGAGACGTCGCTCCGGGGGAAGCGACGATTCGATCGCGCGGAACAGCGCTACGTACTCGGCGGTGCGGCTGGCTTGTCCTTCTTTCATCACGCGATGATACACGAGGGTCTCGGACGGTGCGCTGGCCCAATCGCGCGAGCCAAGCCCGCATCGTCACCGCGAACGATCGAATCTGCTATGGTCGGCGCCGAGATCATCATGATTCGACCCTCCCAGACTGCGATCGCACTCTTGCTCGTCGCGCTGGCCGCTTGCGCCAGCAAGACGCAGGACGGCGCGGACGCCGGCACCGGCAGCACCGCGTTTCCCATCTCCGGACCGATTTCCGTCGTTCGCGAAGACACCGCCGCGTTCGTGTACTTCTTCCCAGCAAACCTCGACGCAGCGTCGACTTGGCCCGCACTCGTTTGGTTCAACGGCGCGAGTGGCTATACGGAGAACTTCAATTACAACGGACTCTTGGAATCGATCGCCTCCTGGGGCTTCATCGTCATCGGCGGAAAATCAGCAGGCAAGAACCCGGCGGAATCGGATGAGCGCATGGAGCTCCTGCGCAGGAACGATGACCCGGTCGATGCTCTCTTTGGCCGCATCGACGAAGCGCGGATCGCGGTGGCTGGTCATTCACTCGGCGGGTTCCAGACCACCGAGGCTTCGTCGCAGTATCAGGTCGCAATCGCGGTCGAGGGGGCTGGGACGCCGACGACGTCTGAAGCGGCCCCTACTCTCTTCATGACCTCGGAAGGAGATGAGGTCGTGAGCTCGTCGATCGTCATCACCGCATTCGATCGGGCTGTCAATGTCGCATGGCTCGCCAAGCATGCGACCGCGAATCACGAGAACCCGCGCATCGACGGCGGCGTCTTTCGGGAGCCGATCGTGGCGTTCTTGCGCTGGCAGCTGCACGACGATCCGAACGGGGGGCGCTGGTACCTTGGTGACGCTTGCGTTCTCTGCGAGGACCCCAACTGGAGTGTCGACGGCCCGTGAACACCGAATATTACGCGATCGTCAACGGTGCAGCGGGGGCCGGACGATGCGCCAAGCTCGCCCCGAACCTGATTGCTGCCCTCGAGCGTCGCGGGATAACGTTGACGGTTACGCCAACGGCGGGACCCAAGCATGCCACCGAGCTCGCGCAGCGCGCGGCCCAAGATGGCTGCCGACGTTTTCTATCCATCGGAGGCGATGGGACCGCTGCCGAAATCGTCAACGGCCTCGTCGATGCCGGTGTCTCCGGGGACTGTGAGCTCGCGATGCTTCCCCTAGGCACTGGCAACTCTTTTCTACGCGATTTCGGCATCACCGACGTCGAAACGGCGAGCGACGCGATCGCACGCGGTGATAGCACTCCAATCGACGTGCTTCGGCTCACCCACGAAGACGGGGTGATTCACTTCATCAATACGATGGGCACCGGTTTCGTCGCGCAAGCTGGCCAGCTGACCAATGACCGGTTCAAGTTCCTGGGTGCGGCGGGCTACATCGCGGCCGTGCTCATCTGCGTGATTCGGCTTCGGTATGAAGAGAATACCCTTCGATATTCGGGAACGATCGACGACGCGCGAACCGTCCTCACTTCGTTCTCCAACAGTCAGTACACCGGCGGCTCGATGCGGATGGCTCCGGATGCTTCCGTCTCCGACGGCCTGCTCGATGTCATCCGCGCCGGACCCCTCGGAAGGTTGGCCCTCATGGCTGCTTTCTCTCGGATCTTTTCCGGCACGCACACCGAGCTCGAACAGCTTTGGACGCGGCAAGTCGAGCGCGTCGAATTCATCGACCCCACGTTTCAGGCGGTGCTCATCGACGGTGACTTGTTTCATCTCAGGCCTCTCTCGATCGACGTGCTTCCCGGCGCGCTCCGTCTAGTCGCATGAGTTCGACCACCACGATCTGGACGCGTATCGTCAGCCTGATCATCTGGATCCTGGCCGGCGGTTTTCTGGTGTTGGCCCTCTCGTTCTTCACCATCCTCTATCGGTTCACGACGCCGGATAGAGTGCAGTTCTTGGAACGCTTGTACTGCAGGCTTCAGCTCATGCTGACTTTCAACAAGCAATCACACCAGGTGCATCCCAGCGTCGATGCCCGCACCCAGTACTTCTTCATCCAGAACCACACGAGCCACCTCGATTTCGTCGCCATGGACAACGCGACACCGCATTTCAAACAGGGAATCGAGCTCGAAACTCACTTCGACTACCCGTTCTACGGATGGTTCATGAAAGCCCGCGGCACCATTCCCGTGCCGAAGGATCGAAAAGACGTGTTGCAAACACTGCTCCGAGCGGTGCGCGCGGAGATCGCAGCAGACCATTCGATCCTCGGGTTTCCCGAAGGTCATCGGACGCTCACCGGGCAGGTGGGCCGATTCCATACCGGCCTGTTTCGCATCGCCATCGAGCTAGGCGTACCGGTTGTGCCCGTCACAGTCACAGGCCTTTACGAAGTCCTCCACAAGGGATCGCTCCTCATTCGACCGGGAAACGAGGTCATCGTCTACGTCGACGAACCGATCTCGACCGAGGGCTTGACCGTGGAGGACGCACCCGCACTTCGCGATCGAGTGAGGAACATCATCGCCGCTAGGGTCGATGCGCACAGGAGCTGAAAGACCGACTGCCCATCCGTGCATCCCTGTGGCATCCTCCTGACCCATGCTTCGCTTGACCCGTGCGTTCCACCTCGTCGTTGCATCGCTCGCGATCAGCGCGCTTGCAGGTTGTGGCGGAAGCGATGGAAACGCAGCGGGGTCTGGCGGCACGGGTGCCATGGGCGGCGCAGGCGGTACGGGTGGCGGTGGCGCAGGAGGGTTTGCGGGGGTACCGAGCGCATTCGAGTTGGCCTATCTGGCGGACCAGGAGCGCGCCGGCTTTCAAGACCTCTATGTGGGTCGGACCAACGGCACAGACAATCATCGCGTCAACCACCCGCTCGACGTGGGACGTGTGCTGAGCTTCCAGTGGAGCCCGGATGGAGCGCGCATCGCGTACTTGGCGGACGACGACAAGGACCTGTTTCCCGGGTGCTCGACCTGTGTGCAAGAGGTGTTCTCGAGTCGGCCCGACGGCAGCGATGACCGACGGGTCAATGGTCCACTGGTCGAAGGCGGCCGGGTAGAAACCTTCCGATGGAGCCCCGACGGCACGCGCATCGCATATCTGGCGACTCAGGACGCCGATGGTATCCGGGAGCTCTACACGAGCACCGCAACAGGCGCGGACAATCGCAAAGTGAGCGGCTCGTTGACCGTGGGAGATGTCGTGGCGGACTTCCAATGGAGCCCGGATGGGGCTCGCATCGCGTACCTACTGTACCGGGAGGCCGACAATGTCCGCGAGGTCTACAGCAACACGTACGACGGCACGGACAATCAGAGAGTCAGCGGGACGCTGCTTCCCAACCGACAGGCGCAGAGCTTCAAATGGAGCCCAGACGGGTCGCGCATCGCCTACGTAGCGGATCAAGACACCGACAACGTCTTCGAGCTCTTCACGAGCGCTTTCGACGGTTCCGACAACCAGAAGGTCAACGGTGCGCTGGTCACGGGTTCCCAGGGCTCTCGGTCTTCGGCCTTCGAATGGAGCCCCGATGGAGCGCGCATCGCGTACCAAACCGACCAAGACGTCGTGGGCGTCGGGGAGCTCTACACGAGCGCGCCCAACGGCTCCGACAACCAGAAAGTGAACTCGCCCCTCCCCGAGGGCAGGAGCGTGAGCGGCTTCGCTTGGAGCCCCGACGGGACGCTGCTCGGATTCATCGCCGATCGAGACGCCGTTTCCGTTCGCGAGCTGTACACGGCGAGGCCGGACGGGTCGGACGAGCGAAAAGTGAACGGCACGCTACCGGAGGATGGTTTTGGTTTCGTGGCGACCTTCCAATGGAGCCCGGATGGGGCTTGGATCGCGTATCTGGCCGATCAGGAAACCCCGTCGGTCTGGGAGCTTTACACCGCCCATCCGGACGGCGCGGAGAATCACAAGGTGAATGGGACGCTCACATATCCCCTCGGGGCGGTGGGCAACTACAGCTGGAGCCCCGACGGCAAGCGCATCGCGTATCGCGCCAATCAGGACGACGCGGACTTGCTCGAGCTCTTCACGAGCGCGCCCGATGGCGCTGACAATCGGAAGGTCAATGGTCGGCTGCTTCCTGATGGAGACGTCGAATCGTTCGCCTGGAGCCCTGACGGCGAACGCCTCGCATACCAGGCGGCGCAAAACACCGCCGGAGTGTTCGAAATCTATTCGAGTGTTTGGAATGGCACCGAAAACCAGCGAGCCAACCCACCCCTACGCGAGGGCGGCTCCGCATCTGCCTTCGCCTGGAGCCCGGCGCCGTAGCGTCCGGGGGCCGACCCCTCTAACCCCGGCCTTCTTGCCCCGCCCCAGCTTTGACGGAATACTGCAATGGGTTGATGGGTTGAGGAGCGGCGATGTATTTCAAGCCACGGGGGGGTAGGAGCATTGTGGGGTGTCGGCTGGGCCGAGCCATCCTGCTGTTGACGCTCGTCCTTGCTGGCGTGTCCGGTTTCTCGCCTCGGGCGGAGGCCGTTGCCCCCAGGGAGCGGGATTCTGCTCTAATCTACGCGGCCGCTCATCTTCAAGATCTGCATCAGCGTTCCATCGAATGCCTGGACGCCAGCACCGACCAGGTCGTCGATCCGCTCCCGAATGATGACCTGGCCACGGAGCAACGCCTCGGGCCAGCACTGCAAAGCCCCCAATGTGCGGCGAGTTTCAACTGCCGCCCCGCGTCTTTCGATAGCCAACTGCTGGCATCGTCGAACCCGGCTCGCGGCCCTCCTTCCGCCTGACGAAGCCCCTCTGGGTTTCGTCTCCTGTGCGCGTGCGTGCTTGATCGCCTCGAACGGTCGGGGCAAGCCAGTGTTCTGAACACAAAGGTGGAAAAAATGTCGAATGTAGTGTCGAAAGACGGGCCGAAAAGCTCGTTTCCCATGGCCGATCTCAAGTCAGGGTTCTTGGTGTTCCTGATCGCGCTTCCCCTGTGCCTAGGGATCGCGATGGCCAGCGGCTTTCCACCCATCGCGGGCGTCATGACCGCGATCATCGGGGGGGTCTTCGTCACCTTTCTTGGAAGCGCTGCCTTGACGATCAAAGGCCCGGCTGCGGGACTGATCGTGATCGCCTTGGGGGCGGTTCAAGAGCTCGGTCAGGGAGATCCGATCACCGGCTACCGTCGAGCACTGGCGGTTGGAGCGGTCGCCGCGGTCGTCCAGATCGTTCTCGCGCTCCTGAGCGCCGCCACGTTTGGTGTGGCGATGTCGCCTTCGGTCGTCCACGGGATGCTGGCTGCCATCGGCGTCATCATCATCTCGAAGCAAGCGCACACCTTAGTGGGCGTAGCGCCCGCGTCGAAGGAGCCTCTGCAGCTCCTGATGGAAATACCGCACAGCATCGCGCACGCGAATCCGGAAATCCTCTTCCTCGGAGGAGTCTCTCTGCTCATTCTTTTTGGGCTGCCCCTGATCCGAAGCCGATGGGCCAAGATCTTGCCCGCTCCAATTATCGTGCTCCTCTTCGCCGTTCCCGTGAGCATGTGGCTGGACTTGGACCACTCGCATTCGTACGCGTTTCTGTCGCACCAGTTCGACATCGGGCCGAAGTTTCTGGTGCACCTACCAGGATCGCTTCTCCAGGCCGTCACCTTCCCGGACTTCTCGATGGTCTTCACTGCGGCCTCGCTCAAGTACGTCGTGATGTTCGCCATGGTGGGGACGATTGAATCGACCTTGAGTGTGCTTGCGGTTGACCAGCTGGATCCGCAGAAACGCACGTCGAATCTCAATCGCGATCTCTTGGCCCTTTCGGTCGGCAACCTGTGCTCAGCACTGCTTGGCGGCCTCCCGATGATCTCCGAGATCGTGCGAAGCAAGGCCAACATCGATGCCGGCGCGCAGTCGCGTTGGTCAAACTTCTTTCACGGAGCGTTTCTTCTGATCTTCGTCGCGCTGGCGCCAGGCTTGCTCCAAGAGATTCCGCTTGCAGCTTTGGCAGCAATGCTCGTGTACACCGGCGCAAGGCTCGCATCACCCCGTGAGCTGTGGCACGTGAAGGCCATCGGTTTGGACCAGTTGGCGCTCTTCATGACTACACTCGTGGTCACGCTCGCTTCCGACCTGCTGATTGGCGTCGCATCGGGCCTCGTTCTCAAGATCATCTTGCATCGCGCTCGTGGAGCGACTTTCAGACAGATCTTCCGCTCGCGCGTCGAGAAGACACGGGAAGGCTCGCAGTTGCGCTTGACACTGCACGGCGCCGCGGCTTTCACCAGCCTCATCTCGGTAAGAAAGGCTCTTTTGGACCTCGATCCTTCCTGTCGGAAGGTGTTGATCGACGTCGGCGATGCCGTGATCGTCGACCATACGTTCCTCAGTCGCCTCGTTAGTATAGGCAACGAGTGGCCCAACGTGGAGTTGGAGGTCGTAGGCATCGAGGAGCTGACACCCCATTCACCGCACCCGCATTCGACGCGACGCAGGACGGCTGCATGAGCGCGGTTACCTCCGAGATCGTCGATATCGCTATGTCCCTGACCTCGACGAGGAGTGCGCCACCGACACTCGACGAGATCGTCGACCACGCTGCGCATCTGCTTCCCCAGCAGTCGCCGCTGCACATGTTTGTCCACCACAACACGCTGCATGCCTTCGAGCATCTGCACTTCGAGGAAGCGGTCCTCGACGCTGCGGAGCGTTTCGGCACCGAGCCTTATCAATCTGAGCAGGCGTTTGCCCGGTGTCTCGAGTCCGCCAGAATCCGGACGGTCGACATCGATGCGGTGGCATTCAGTTCCGCCGAAGCGCCGAGTGCGCCGGTGATCCCTGGAGGGCCGACACGGCATGAGCTGCACGCTCTTCGACTTCATGAGCTCTTCGAGATTCCAAAAGGTCCCGCCCTGCATTGGATGCTCGAGGAAACTGGTACACTATTTCGCTTCCACGAACGCGTGCCCGAAGCCGCTCGAGCGGCGATCCTTCACTCCGCCGAGCGCATGTCGGTAGACCAGAGCCCCGTCACGCCGGAAGCCCGCGAAGAGCAGGCGCTGGAACGACTTTGGAGAGAGCTGTTGGCCGTCGCTCCATCGTGCGCACGACCCCCCATCGGGATGAGGCGCCGGGACCAAATCCTCGACCTCTGCGGAACCGATACGGATCACATGGTGCATCCGCTTCTGATTCGAGTCTGCGCCGCGTTCGTCGATCAAGGGATCGCGTACTGGCAGATGCCAGGCCGGGATAAGGGCTTGCTCGGGGTCTTCCGTTCCCTCTATGGAATCGGCTCGGGACCTTCCGATCGGTGGATGCACGGACTTTCCAGCGAGCTGAAGCGCCAACAGAGCGAAGGATGGGACGCCGAGCGCACGGCATGTTGGGCGCTCGAGGAACTGAACGTCCCTCGCACGCAATGGTCCGCGTACATCGAAGAGACTTTGCTGTCGCTTCCAGGTTGGGCGGGCATGATTCGGCAGCTCGAGGTGCGCCCGGACACCGCCCCGGTCAACCCGCCTTGCGCCCGACTCATCGACTACCTCGCATTGCAGCTGATGCTCGATCTACAGGCATCGCGATTCGTGCTGCGACAAGAGACGGGGGACTCAGACCGGTTCGCGCGCGCGGATTCGCGCCGGGAGGATGCGGCGCGCGCGCGCGAGTTGGACCTCGAGCTCGTGTACGAGGCCTTCATCATGGCCCAGCTGGCGGGACTCGGGCCGTCCGAGATCCCAGGGGCGGGACCCGCCAAGCGTTGGCTCTCGGAGATCCGCGCCTTAGACTCCACCGAGCGACGCCGGCTCCTGCACCTGGCCTATGAAAGAAGGCACCGCATCTCGGTGCTCGACGGGATGGTGGGCCACTGCCGAATTAAGCGCGGACCAATGGCCGAGCCTGCCTTCCAAGCGGTGTTCTGCATCGATGACCGCGAGGAGTCGCTTCGAAGGCACCTCGAAGAGATTCGTCCGGACGTGGAAACGTTCGGGTACGCCGGCTTCTTTGGCGTTGCGATGTCGTATCAAGGCATCGAGGATATCCGACCCAGGCCCCTCTGCCCCGTCGCCGTTCGACCCACCCACTTCATCACGGAGCGCGCGCTCGATCCGAACGAGGCCGCGGTGTTTTCCGAGAAGCGTCGTAGGCAAGGTCGGGTAACGCATTCGATCGGCCTTGGTAGCAAGATGTTGACCCGTGGCGGGCTTCTTTCTGCCTTTTTCGGCTTTCTAGCGGTGATACCTCTGCTCGGACGCAGCTTGTTTCCCAGGGCCACCGAGCGACTTGCGAGCTGGATCTCGAACAGGGTCGTGCCGGTGCCGCCAACCCGTCTGTGCGTCGAACGAACTTCCGATGAGCGTTCGGACGGACTTTCTCCGGGATATACGCTCGATGAGATGACGAACGTCGTGTACGGCGCGCTCACGACGATGGGGATGACCGACGGCTTGTCTGCGCTGGTCATGATCGTCGGGCACGGGTCGTCGAGTGTGAACAATCCCCACGAGGCCGCCTACGATTGCGGTGCGACCGGCGGGGGACGAGGGGGGCCCAATGCCCGTGCCTTCTGTCAGATGGCCAATGACCGGCGGGTTCGAGAGATGCTATGGGCACGCGGCCTCGCCATCCCCGAATCGACCTACTTCGTCGGCGCATTTCACGATACGTGCCAAGACTCGATGACCTACTACGACGAGGATCTGTTGCCAGCATACTTGTCCGAGGCCTTGGAGGACGTGAAGCGAACCTTCGTGGATGCCTGCCGCCTAGACGCCCACGAGCGCTGCCGCCGTTTCATGTCGGCGTCCTTGACGCTCGATCCAGAATCCGCTTTGGCACATGCCGAGGCGCGCTCCTATGATCTCGGGCAGCCGAGGCCCGAGTGCGGACATGCAACCAATGCGATTTGCATCGTCGGCCGCAGGGAGCGTACCCGTGGGCTCTTCTTGGATCGACGGGCCTTCCTGGTTTCGTACGACCCCAGTAGGGACGCGACCGGGGAAGCTCTGGGTCAGCTCCTCCGATCGGTTGGGCCGGTGGGTGCTGGAATCAATCTCGAATACTACTTCAGCTTCGTCGACTCCCAGGGCTACGGGTGCGGGTCGAAGCTTCCCCACAACATCGTCGGGCTCGTGGGTGTGATGGACGGCCATGCATCCGACTTGAGGACCGGCCTGCCGTGGCAGATGGTGGAGATCCACGAGCCTGTTCGGATGCTGACGATCGTCGAAGCGAAGACGGCGACGTTGGAGCACATCATCGAACAGGATGCTGGGATCGCGACCCTGGTGAACAACGAGTGGATCCAACTCGTCGCTTGGGATCCCGACAGCGAGGCCATGGCGGTGTACGAGAGTGGGCGATTTGAGCCATACGTTCCGGAGAACTCGGCCATCGCCGTCGTGAATCGTTCCATGGATGTCTATTTCGGCAGACGAGGGAATTTGAATCCCGTCCACATCACGGCGGGTTTGCCGGGGAACGGAGCAGCTTGATGGAGACGGTCATCCATGGATTGGTGATTGGTATCGTAGGCTTCCCGGTGCTGGCGGTCTTCGTGCTCGGCCTGCGCGCATGGGTCTATCACCCCTGGAGCGAGCGGGCGACGGTAGTGATCGTGGGTTTGGCGTTCAGCGCCTCTTTGCTCGCATGCGCGATCAGCGCAGGTTGGCTCCTCGTCAACGACGTCGCAGAAGTTCGCGTTCCGCTGGGTAGCTGGTTCGCTGCGGAGCACTATTCGTTCAACTGGAATCTCATCGCAGATCATCTATCGATCCCGTTCGCATCGTTCTCAGCCGTGCTTCTCGGTCTCGTAGCCGCGTATTCGAGCCGGTACTTGCATCGCGAACCGGGCTTCGCAAGGTTCTACCTCCTGCTCACCATCTTCGGGGCCGCCGTCCAGTTCGTAGTCATCGCGGGAAGCTTGGACTTGCTGTTCCTGGGTTGGGAGCTCGTCGGAATGACTTCGGCCCTCTTGATCGCTTTTTTTCACGAGAGGCGTGCTCCTGTCGAACATGGCTTGCGAGCCTTCATCACCTATCGGTTGTGCGATGTCGGGTTGCTCGCCGCCGGCGTAGCTCTTCACTACATGGTGGGGACTTCCGACGTCGTCGTGACCTCCACCGCACCATGGGGCGGGTTCGTCGTTCCAGACACCGTGCTCGGAGCTACCACCATCGGCTTGCTGCTCCTCTGGGGATCCATGGGCAAGGCGGCGCAGGTACCGTTTTCGGGTTGGTTGCCGCGCGCGATGGAAGGTCCCACCCCTTCGAGCGCCATCTTCTACGGGGCGTTGTCGATTCACCTGGGGCCGTACCTCCTCCTCCGCGCTGCATCGATTCTGCAGTTCTCTGGAATCGCTGCCGGCGCCGTCATCGCCGTGGGAACGCTAACCGCTCTACACGCGACGATGGTCGGCCGGACGCAAACCGACATCAAGAGCGCCCTCGCCTACGCCTCGATGACTCAAGTCGGATTGATCTACGTCGAAATTGGGCTTGGTTTCTACCATCTGGCGCTCGTTCACATCGTCGGTCACGCCACCATTCGAACTCTACAAATCCTACGTTCCCCCAGTCTGCTCGATGATTACCATCATCTCGAGCAAGCGATGGGAAGGGAGCTCCCTCGAACCGGCGGCCACCTCGAACGCCTGGTGCCGACCAGTCTGCAGCCCTGGCTCTATCGCGTTGCCCTCGAGCGTGGCGGCTTCGACGCCATACTCACAGATCACGTCGTTGGGCGGGCCTTGGGTGCCCTCTCTTGGATCGACCGGCTCGATCAGGCTTGGGTCGACTATCTCATGGATCCAACGACCGCCAAGGCGCTGCGCCGCCACCGGGACGAGGTCACATCATGACGATCGCATTCGCAGCCCTTCAAGTTTTCGTCCTGATCCCGATGGCTTGGTTCATCGCGCGCTCGGGATCGGCGCGAACGGCCCGCCATCGTGCCAGCTATGCCATGGGCATGGCCGGCGTCATCGCGCTCACTCAGATCGGCTGGAGCATATTCGACTTCCCCACCTTCGAGTGGCCCGCCAACTGGCTGTCCATGGAAAGTCCGCATTCTTGGGCTGCTGCGTTTTCGCTGATCTCGTGCTTGATCGGCTTCACCGCGGTCGTGCTCAGCCCGATCACGGGAACCCGTCCGAAGACGTTCTCCAGAATCGTCTTGCTCATTACGGTCGCGTTGGTCTTCTTGGTAGTTCGACACCCCATTGGGCTCGTGGTCTTGTGGAGCGCTTCGGCGCTGATCGTCTGGCTCGAGCTGCGAGAAGTCAAAGGACCCAAGAAGATCGCGAGGCTGTTTGCGATCTACCACGTGCCAAGCGTGGTCGCGCTCGGAATTGGCACCGTTCTCATCACTCGAGGGAACCCTGCCGCAGGTCTCCTGTTCGTGCTGATCGGCATCGCAATCCGTGAAGCCGTGATCCCTTTGCACAGCTGGTTCCCGCCCTTCGTGCAGTACGCGCCCATGGGCCTCGTGGTCGCGTTCTTCGCGCCTCAACTGGGTGTTTACGCCCACATGGAGTTGGTGCGGGGCGCCCTGCCCCACCAACTCGCCCACGCTGTGGCCGCTCTGGGCGGGATCACCGCCGTGGTTGCTGCGGCGCTGGGCGTCGCGCAAACAGACGCGAGACGAGCTCTTGCATTTCTGGTCATGAGTCAAACGGGTCTCGTGGCGTTCGGTCTCGACACGAGTTCTCCTCTTTCTCAGATTGGCGCCTTGCTCACCTGGCAGGTCATAGGCGTGGCGACCGCTGGGTTCGCCATGACGCTTGCATCGCTGGAAGCGCGCCGGGGGAGTCTATCCATGCGTGTTCCGCGTGGGAGCTTCACGCGAACACCACGTATGGCCGTGGCATTTCTATTCATGGGGTTTGCGAGCGTCGGTTTGCCACTGACTCTGGGATTCGTGGCCGAAGATCTATTGCTGCAGGGTTCGGTCGAGGAGTTCCCCCTGCTTGCGTTCGCTCTGATTCTGGCTACCGCGCTCAACGGCGTGTCCGTGATACGGGCGTTCTTCACGCTCTTCAGCGGATCTGCAAAGCACATCGGGGAGAGCGACCTTACGATAAGAGAAACCGGCGCATTGACGTTGCTGATGGCGACCCTCCTCATCGCAGGTCTGCTTCCGGGAGGTGCCGTTCGCCGCCTCGAGCGAGTCACCGGGCACGAGACGCCGACGACTACTCCTATCGTCCAGGTTATCCCCGCCTCCGCCGACGTGCCATGACCTTGAAGACCCGCTGAAAGATCCGAGCGTCTCGCGTGGAAGGCGCCCGCTGGTCTTTCTTGTCGCCCGACTCGGGATAGAGCTCGTAGGCGGCGCTCAGGACGCGATCGACCGCGCCCGGTGCCATGCCATAGGCGAATTCGAACAAATTTCCGAACGGGGTCGCCACCCGCTTTCGCTGGTGAATGATGCCGTCCACGACCAGATCGGCTGCCTCTGCGGCGCTCCGCATTGGAAACGAGTCGTAAATGCTCGTCGACGCCATCATCGGCGTCTTGACGAGCGGCATGTAGATCGTCGTGACCTTGATGCCGTCCTTCAACGCTTCCACCGCAAGCACTCGACTGAACGCATCGAGCGCCGCTTTGCTCGCTACGTAGGCGCCGTACCTGGGAACGTTCACCTGAACGCCGATCGTGGACACGTTGATGATCTGCCCGTGCTGCTGAGCGCGCATCCCCGGAAGAAATCCCATGATGAGACGCACCGCCCCGAGGAAGTTGAGTGCAAGCGTTCGTTCGAAATCGTGGACGCGATCGTATGACTTCTCGACGCTGCGGCGGATCGAGATGCCCGCATTGTTGACCAAGATGTCGACCTGGCCGTGTTCGGCGAGTATCTCCCCGATGAGACGCGCGGTGTCCTCGCCGTTCGAGAGGTCCGCAGGGTACGCAAACGCTGCGCCTCCACGCGCCTGGATGTCCCGTCGCACTTCTTGGAGCTTATCTGCCGACCGGGCGACCAGCAGGACCTTCCCGCCAGCATCAGCCAAGCGGTGGGCGAGTGCCTCACCGATTCCGCTAGATGCGCCGGTGATGACGATGGCTCGACCGGCGACGCGGTCGCGCAACGCAATGTCCGTGGAATCGCTCATCGGCAAATCGTAGCCGAGCAAAGGCGACCAGCCAATGAACGCACTCGGCGCACGGCGGTGTCGTCAGCAAGCCTCGAGGTCATCGCCGGCGCTCAAGGAAAACGGCGTTGCGCGTCTGGGAGATCGAGCGCGAGCGTGCCCCCTGGGTTCAGCACGTTCTTGGGGTCGAAGTGCCGCTTGAGTGCGCGCAAGACCGCAAGCTCGTTGCTGCCGAGCTGACCTTCGAGCCACGGCGCCGTCATCTTTCCGATGCCGTGGTGGTGGCTCATCGTCGCTCCGGACGACTGGATCGCATCGAGCATCCCGCGGTGAAACGTCAAGAACTCCTCGTGATCCATTTTGGCGATGAAGATGAAGTACAGGTTCGCCCCCTGCGGATAGCAGTGCGACATGTGCGTCATGCACACGGTTTGGGGCCGGCTCTTCACGTACGCTCGCACGTGCTGGTGCACCTTCGGCAGCTCATCCCAGCTGGTCGCGCACTCGAGAGTGTCGATGATGATCCCGTAGTCCTGTAGATCTTCTCGCATGTAGGGGTCGGCGAACCGCCCGTGCTCCCACTTCTTGGTGATGAAGCCGGTCGTGTACATCCCTCCGTACGACCGACACACCGCGCTGAGGCGGCGTTTGACCATGGCCGTATAGGCGCCGTCCCCGTCCACCGTGCCCAACATCAGGCAGCGCTCGCCCTTTTTGAATCCGCGCAGGCTCACCAGTGTGTCGATTGGAGTGCCCTCGACACCGTAGAGCTTGAAAGCCACGTCCGTCTCTTCAGGATCCGACAAACGAAAAACCGATGGGAAACCAAACTCAGCCTGCATGATTTCCCGAACAGCGGCGGTTGCACGAGGCCAGTCGGGAAAAATGAAACTGAAGCGGCGCGTATTCTCCGGTTGGTGACGGAAGACCTTCAAGGTGACCGCGACCAAGATTCCGAACGCGCCTTCGCTTCCGATCATGATCTGATCGAGATTGGGTCCGGTTGAATACGCTGGAACGTCGACGGTCTTAATCGTTCCGACCGGAGTGATGTACTCCTGGCTTAGAACCAAATCCTCCGCCTTGCCGTAGTAAGTCGAGTTCTGCCCTGCTCCGCGTGTCACGACCCAACCGCCCACCGATGAGAATTCGAACGATTGAGGGAAATGGCCGCAGGTGTACGCGTGCGGCGCCCCAAACTGCTCGCGAGCTCGATTGAGCGCCCGTTCGAGGTCCGGCCCAAGGATTCCCGGCTCGACTGTCACGGTCTGATTCACCGTGTTGAGCGACAAGACACGCTTCATGTGCGTGCCGAGGTGAATCGACACTCCTGCTTTGAAGCACTCCGTTCCTCGGGTCACGCTCGACCCCGCACCGAAGGTATAGAGAGGGATTTCCTGCTCGTGGCAGTAGCGAACGATCTTCTCGACGTCGTCTCGATGACGCGGGTGAAGGACCAAATCCGGCAGGTTCTCGATCTGGTGGTCGCGGAGACGAAGCGCGTCGATCATAGTCTTGCCGTACGAAACGCGCAGGCGTGAGTAGACATCATCAATCACGTTCTCATCGCCCAAGAGGCTACGAAAGAAGCCCACCTGCTCCGACGTCAATGTCATTGGAGCATCTGCGGTCACGTTCTCGAGCCCTAGCTTCTGTGGCTTCTGAAAGTAGGAGTCGTCGAGATCGAAGACCTCTTTCATCAAAGCGTAGAGTCGTGGATTCGGATGTTTGTAGGCATCGGGCGCTCCCCACTTGAACGCGGATCGGTAGGATCGTTCGGGAAGAGCGCCCTCGAACCACTTCGGTGTGAATGAATCCTGTCGCGTCATCTTCTCTCTCTCAGGCGCCGACCATAGCACCTACTTCGGCGGTTGAACTGGCATGTCCCAGGGGGTGCCCACCAAAGCCAACTTCATTCGCTGAAGCCGCGAAGGCTGGACACGCTCCGACCGAAGGGGTAGCTGATGCTCTTCCATGAGGCCGGAGTCGAGCCCTTGGAGCAGCTCCAGAGACCCGTAGGGCGCAAGCAGGGCATCGACCTTCCGACGATCTGGCTCGATCAGAGATCGATACTCGCGCTGCAAGACCTCCAGGCAGTACACCCTGTAGCGCAGGACCTTGAGATTTCTGTACGTGACGCCGTGCGCCTGATGATTCAGGCGCGTCCTGCCTTGGATCCAGGCTTGCGCGTTCGCGAGGAGAAACGGCCAATAGGTCTGCGCGATCTCGCGAAGGAAATAGTCCCAGCCCGGGTGCGAGAAGTCGCCGAGGCTCGGCTGGCCCGAAAGTCCGCTGGCGCGGGCGTTCCAAAGCCGACCCACCCACGCATAGACCGCCGGTGCGCGATCTTCCATCACTCGGCTTGGCGTGGGGTCTTGGGCGTAGTGGCGGAACATGGGACCGAACATACCAATGTCGACCAGCGTCGGATGACTGCCGAGCAGGTAGGGCTGATCCCGGAGAATCTGGCTCATGGCGTCCAGGAGATCGAGGTAGTGCCGTCTGATCTGCGGTTCGGTTTCAGGGCTCAGACCATCGCCTCGAAGATAGGTCGCCATCTGACGTCGTCCGTAGTACCAGCCGGCAAGCCACTTGGGTGCGGGGAAGTCAGCCAGCACCTCATGACCGATGCGTCGCATCAGCAGCTTTCGGGACTCTACCGGTTGCCAACGCCAATAGAGGGCCGCTCGCCAACACCATTCGTCGGCATAGTCCTCCACGAGCTTCGAGATGAAACGGACGACGGGGTCGGTCGGAATCACCGTCGGCTCTGGATACTGGCATTCGAGCCAGTCGATCATCGGCGTCGTGTCCTTGAGCCACTGCCCGTTGGCGAGCCGGAGCACCGGCACCTTCATCAGCCCGGTAGCCGGCAAGATCTCTCGTCGCAAAACCCTCATGTCGACGACCCTTCGCTCGAACGGGATTTCCTTGTAGCGGAGGTAGGCCTCCATCTTGCCACTAAAGTACGACATGTCCGCCACAAAGGCGGTGATCGGTTCCCAGTCGGGATGTCGTGACTGTGGCAATTAGGTTCCTCGATCTTTTCCGTGAGCCCAGCGAAGCGTTGCAAGATACCATGCCACGCGAGCCCGACTGGATCACACGGGGAATCGAACGGTAAGGGAGTCTCAAATGAGCAGAAGAGAAATCGCGTTGGTCACCGGTGCATCGATGGGCATCGGTAGGGAGCTCGCAAGGATTTTCGCAGCGGAAGGGCGCGATCTGGTCCTGGTTGCGAGGAGCGAGGACAAGCTGAGGAGCCTGGCGGACGAGCTGCAGAGCGCTCACGGCATCACGGCTCATGTCCTGCCTGCAGATCTGAGCGATCCCTCCGCGCCAAGCGATATCTTTGCGTCGCTCGAGAGCAAAGGCCTGGCGCTCGACTACCTGGTCAATAACGCGGGCTTTGGAGCAACTGGACCCTTCGCGGAGCTCGCACTCGAGCCTCAGATGAACATGCTGCAAGTCAACATCGACGCGCTCGTCGCGCTGACCCATCTGGCCCTACAAGGCATGCTCGCCCGGAAGAAGGGGCGCATTCTCAACATCGCCTCCACCGCGGGATTTCAGCCTGGCCCCGATATGGCCATTTACTATGCGACCAAGGCATTCGTGATCATGTTCTCGGAAGGCATCGCCGAAGAGGTCAAGGACGCAGGGGTGACCGTGACGGCCCACTGCCCTGGCGCCACCGCAACGAACTTTGCGGATACCGCAGGCAACGCCAAGAGCATCTTGTTCAAGCTCGGGGCGGCGCCGGCGGACAAGGTCGCCAGACATGCCTACCGATCGATGATGAAGGGGAAGGTTCTCGCCATCGAGGGCTTGATCAATTGGCTCACGGCATTCAGTGTCCGGCTCAGTCCGCGGGCGCTCGTGAGGAAGATCGCCCGCTGGATGAACCAGACATCATGAACCGAAACGTTTGCTCCATCGCGGGGGCGCTGGCGCTCCTCTTAGTCACTTCCTTCGCATCCGCGCAGGGGGCTTGGTCGTATCCGCCTCCGCCGCCTACGTACTCGAGCCGCCCGGTTGCCCAGAATCCCGCACCTCCCCCCACGAAGCGGTCCTTGGAACGCGGCCTCATAGGAGCATTCAACCTGGGCGTGCCCGTCATGCTAAACGTCGACCCCGAAGTGGTGCGGCCCGGAGCCGATCTCAATGGCTTTGGAGGCATCGACCTGCAGTACGTGGTGTTCGGGCTCGGCGCCGGCGTGATGTGGACGCCGATCAACTTCAACGACATCTCCAACGGGCCCCCGGGATCCTACGAAGGACGAAGCCCGATGACCCGCCTCTATTTCTCGCCTGAGGTTCGAGTGCAGATGCCGAACAAGAGCCCCATCGTTCCGTACCTAGGCGTCACGTTCGATGCAAACTGGTGGTATGTGCACTCCTATTCTCAGACCACGGAAGTTTGCGGCTTCTTTTATTGTAGGACGTACGCGGTCTTCCTCTTTACGCCGAGCATGACGGCCAAGCTTGGCTTCGCCTTCGAGGTCTCGGAGGGAACGCACATCGACGTCGGCATCAAGTATTCGCTCTCGGGGCCGGGCCGCTTCTTTCCGGGGCGACAGCAGTGGGTTACGCCCTATGTCGGTATGCTCTTCCGCTGACGCTAGGCATACTTCTTCAGCTCGAGACGCGCGACCATGCCCCGGTGCACCTCGTCGGGGCCGTCTGCGAGACGAAGCGCCCGTCCCATAGCGAGCAGGCGCGTGAGCTCCGGGTCGGACAGCCCCTCACCGCCGTGGATTTGTATCGCCGCGTCGACGACCGATTGGAGAACGTTCGGGGCAATGACCTTGATCGCGGAAATGTCGACCAGTGCACCGAACGTGCCCAGCGTGTCGAGGGCCCACGCAGCCTTCAACGTCAGGAGGCGAGCTTGATCGATCGCCATGCGTGAATTGGCGATGATGTCGCGGTTGCCACCGAGGTTCGAAAGCGGCTTGCCGAACGCAACGCGATGCACGGCACGCTGGCACAGACGCTCGAGGGCGCGTTCCGCTGCGCCGATCGCACGCATGCAGTGATGAATGCGCCCGGGGCCCAGACGGCCCTGTGCGATTTCGAATCCACGTCCCGGCCCTGCGATGATGCTGCTTGCTGGGAGACGCACGTCGTCGAAGAGCACCTCGGCGTGGCCATGCGGCTCGTCCAGATGCCCAAACACCGGCAACATGCGCAAGATCTTCACCCCGGGCGCGTCCGTCGGCACGAGCACCATCGAATGCCGTTGATGCCGCCCTGCGGTGGGATCGGTGACGCCCATGAAAATGAAGAAGGCGCAACGCGGGTCGCCTGCGCCGCTGGTCCACCATTTCTGACCATTGAGCACGACCTCGTCGCCCGCGACTTCGCAGGTGGCTTGCATGTTGGTGGCATCGCTCGACGCAACCGCGGGCTCCGTCATCGCAAAACCGGACCGGATCGTTCCGGCGAGCAGTGGTTCGAGCCAGCGCTTCTTCTGGTCGTCGGACCCGTACTGGACCAGAACCTCGGCATTACCGGTGTCCGGTGCGCTGCAGTTGAACACCTCGGGAGCCAAGAAGCTCCGACCCGTGATTTCGGCGATGGGCGCATAGTCGCGATTGTCGAGACCGGCCCCGTACTTCGCGTCGGGCAAGAAGAGATTCCAGAGACCGATCTCTCGAGCCTCTGCCTTGAGCTCCTCGAGGATCGGAGGAATCTTCCAATTGCGCCAGTCATCGCTGCCGACCAGTTGTTCGAGATAGGTCTGCTCATTGGGCACGACGCGCTCGCGCACGAATCGCTCCGCCTGCGCCATCACCGTCGTCGCCCGCTCCGAATGCGCGAAGTCCATAGATGCAGGTCATACCTCATGCCTCCACACAAATCACGCGGGAAGTAGGCGGATCTGATGCTACGGTTCACCCACCAGAGGTAGACGAAGCACATGGCAACACAGAGTAATCCCTTGATCGACGACGCCCTCGTCGATTTCCTCCTCTACTCGGTTCTCGATGCCGAATCGCTGTGCGACCTCGAGGCCTACCAGCAACATTCAAAAGAGACGTTCGACCTCTATATCGACAGTGTCCGGCGCTTTGCTCGGCAGGACTTGCTCCCGACGTACAAACCGATGGACGAGGATCCGCCAGTGTTTCGCGATGGGCGAATCCACACTCACCCTGCGCTGCCCGGTCTATTCGAGCAGATGGTCGACCTAGGGCTTCTGACCGCGACGCGTCCCGAATCGGTGGGCGGCCAGCAGATGCCCATGCTGGTGCACACGATGGCCAGTGCATACCTCATGGCGGCGAACCTCAGTGCCTACGGTTTCATCGGGCTCACCGTCGGTGCGGCGCACTTGATCGAGGCGTTCGGAACCGACGAGCTCAAAGAGCAATTCATGCGAAAGATGTATGCAGGCGAGTGGACCGGTACGATGGCGCTGACCGAACCTCAGGCGGGCAGCAGCCTCGGCGAGATCACGACCTCGGCGACTCCAACCGACCAGGGCTACTATTTGATCAAGGGAAGTAAGATCTTCATCTCCGGCGCGGACCACGGCATCACCGAAAACGTAGTGAATCTCACGCTCGGGCGTATCGAAGGCGCCCCCAATGGGACCAAGGGAATTTCGCTCTTCGCGGTTCCTAGACTCCGCGAGGCAAGCGGAAAGCTGGTGGCGAATGACGTCACGGTCGCCGGCATGATCCACAAGATCGGTTGGAAAGGCATCCCGAGCTTGGCGCTGGAGTTTGGTGACGAAGGTGATTGCCGCGGCTGGATCGTCGGCGAACCAAACCAGGGACTCCGCTACATGTTCCAGATGATGAACGAGGCGCGTATCATGATCGGCGTCAACGCCACCGCTACCGCGTCCGTCGCCTATCACGAATCGCTCCTCTATGCTCGAGATCGGAAGCAGGGCCGGAAGCTTGGAGCGATCAGTGGCGAACCGGTTTCGATCATAGAGCACGCCGACGTGCGCCGAATGCTTCTCCGGCAGAAGGCGATTGTCGAAGGAAGCCTTGCCCTACTTGGAATGGTTTCACGATACGCAGACATCGCGGAGCACGGCGTCTCCGCCCAAGAGCGAGAGCAAGCTCAACTGCTCCTCGATCTACTCACCCCGGTCGCGAAGACTTTCCCCGCCGAGCGTGGTTTCGAAGCAAACGCGTTGGCGATTCAGATCCACGGAGGCTACGGCTACACGAGCGAGTACCGTCCCGAGGCCTACATGCGCGATCAGAAGCTCAACACCCTACATGAAGGCACCAACGGGATCCAAAGCTTGGACCTGCTGGGGCGCAAAGTGATGTCCAAGGGAGGGGCACCCCTGCGCGCGCTTGCAGAAGAGATTGCAAGCACTGTCGGACGCGCACGGAAGGCCGGCTGCGATGCAGCGCTATGCGACGCGCTCGAAACGGCCGTCGCCACAGTCGGCTCGACGACGATGGTGCTCGGTCAGCGTGGAATGGAGGGCGATGCCGATGCCATGCTTGGCCACAGCTGGGACTACCTCGACATGTTCGCCACCCTGGTCATCGGCTGGCAATGGCTCAACATGGCGGCGGCAGCGCAGACCGCGCCGATTTCCGAAGCTCGCAAGAAGTCGATCGAGGCGGCGACCAAATATTGGATGCGCACCGAGATCCCCAGGATCCCGCACTTGGCGCACCTGTGTGAAACCAACGAGGATTCGTATATCGAGGCACCACCCGAGTGCTTCTAGTCGCGGGTGCGGATCGTTGCGCACACTCCGCCAATGGTGCGACGCGCTAGCCGGTCTTTGGTCGTTTCTTCTCGGCGATCTTCTTCCGGCAAACGCCATTGATGAGTTGGAGCTCGGCGATCTTTTCGTCGATCTGGCGCTTCTTGGATTCGAGCTCCGAAATCATCTCGTTGCTCCTTGCGACCGATAGCTCGAGCTGCTTGATTCGTCCTTCGCCTTGTTGACCGTAGAGGTCGAGATAGTCCTTGGTTTCTTCCAGCGTGTAGCCGAGAGATTTGGCGCGGACGATGATGTGCAGGCGAGCACGGTCACGGCGCGAGTAGATGCGAGCTCCGTTCAAGCGCTTTGGCGCGAGGAGCCCCTTGGATTCGTAGAAACGGATCGCCCGGTGGGTGACTTCGAACTGGTCCGCAAGCTCGGAAATTGAGAAGAAGTCCGGGGTCTCGCCCTCCGCGTGCGCATCGACGAACGCCTTTACCCTATCGCTACGGGCACTTGTCCTGGATGGTGCCATCATCGCGCACAACGATAGCGCAGAGCACCTACGGTATCAACAGATGATTTACGCCGTTTGGATGCTCTTGACGTATACGTAAACCTAGCCTAGTACCCGTGCAATGGCCCTCAACCCTGGAGGACGCAGTTGGACAAAGCGATCATCACCTGCGCGCTGAACGGCGTGCTGACCAACCCGAAGCAACACCCTGTCCCGGTCACACCGGCGGAAATGGCGGCGTCGGCCCGCGATGCGTACAACGCGGGCGCGTCGATCATGCACATTCATTTTCGCCGCCAGGAACCTGGCATGGGTCACTTTCCGTCTTGGGAGCCCGAGGTTGCGGCAGCGGCGAGTGACGCCATTCGTGAGGCCTGCCCAGGGGTGATCATCAACCAGACCACCGGAGTGATCGACGAAGACGTTTCAGGGCCTGTCGCTTGCCTGTACCGCATCAAACCAGAGATCGCAGCGTGCAACGCCGGCAGTCTCAACTACCTCAAGTTGAAGCAAGACAACACTTGGGCGTGGCCACCCATGGTGTTCCTCAATGGGGTCGACAAGGTGCAGAAGATGCTGGACGCGATGGCTGAGACCCACACCACCGCCGAGATGGAGTGCTTCGACGTGGGCATCGTCCGATCGGTGGGGCTCTACCTTCGAGCCGGCATGGCCAAGGAAATGCACTACAACTTCGTGATGGGGGTCGCGTCCGGGATGCCCTGCGACCCCGACCTGCTCGAGCTCCTCATGAGGTACAAGAGCGGCGACGCGCATTGGCAAGCGACGCTCATCGGACGCGAAGAGATCTGGGAGACGCACCAGCGAGCTGCCGAGCTCGGCGGCATGCTCCGAACCGGGGTCGAGGATACGTTTTACCTGCCGAACGGGGACAAGACGACCGGCAACGGTCAGCTAATCGAAGCCCTAGCCCGATGCGCGCGCAACGCGGGTCGCGAAGTCGCATCGCCCTCGGAAGCAAGGCAGATGTTGGGCTTCAACTAGGGCCGGGATTTGTCACCTGATGGTGCGGGAGGTAAAGACGAGCCATGGTCAACAAGGTGTATCCTGATGCGAATACGGCCCTCGAAGGCTTGCTGAGCGACGGTATGACGCTGATGTCCGGCGGCTTCGGCTTGTGCGGAATTCCCGAGGCGCTGATCGCGGCCGTTGCGACGTCGGGCGTAAAGGACCTGACCGTCATCTCCAACAATGCGGGCGTCGATGGGATCGGCCTCGGTGTGATGTTGGAGACGCGTCAGATTCGCAAGATGGTTTCCTCGTACGTGGGCGAGAACAAGCTGTTCGCGAAGCAGTACCTCGATGGCGACATCGTCGTAGAGTTCACTCCTCAGGGGACTTTGGCGGAGCGAATTCGCGCCGGCGGCGCGGGCATCCCCGCCTTCTTCACCAAGACGGGCGTCGGTACGACGGTCGCTGAAGGAAAAGAGGTTCGCGAGTTCGACGGCGCACAGTACGTGATGGAGCGAGGGTTGTTCGCAGACGTTGCCATCGTTCACGCATGGAAGGGAGACACAGAGGGCAACCTGGTCTTCCGGAAGACCGCTCGGAATTTCAATCCCATGATGGCTACGGCCGCGGAGGTCACGGTCGCCGAGGTCGAACACCTGGTGCAGCCTGGCGACTTGGATCCGGATCAGATCATGACACCTGGCATCTTCGTCGATCGGATCATTCACTACCCCAACGCTTCGAAGCACATCGAGCAGCGAACCACGCGTCCGCGTGAGGCCTGAGGAGAACGCGATGGCCTGGACCCGTGACCAAATGGCAGCGCGCGCAGCGAAGGAGCTCCGCGACGGCTTTTACGTGAACCTCGGAATCGGCATTCCGACGCTCGTGGCGAACTATATCCCAGACGGCATGAGCGTTCAGCTTCAGAGCGAGAATGGCATGCTTGGCATGGGCCCCTTCCCCTACGAGGGCGAAGAGGACGCCGACTTGATCAATGCTGGCAAGCAGACGGTGACGGAGCTTCCAACCACGAGCTTTTTTTCGAGCGCAGACTCCTTCGCGATGATTCGCGGCGGCCACATCAACCTTTCGATCCTCGGGGCGATGCAAGTCGCGGAGAACGGCGACCTCGCGAACTGGATGATTCCCGGCAAGATGGTCAAAGGCATGGGCGGCGCGATGGACCTCGTGGCGGGCGTAAAACGTGTGGTCGTGGTCATGGAGCACACGGCAAAGGGGAAGCCCAAGCTTCTGAAGCGCTGCACCCTGCCCCTCACGGGCACCCGGGTTGTCGATTTGGTGATCACCGACCTCGGTGTGTTCGAGATCGACAAGAACGGCGACGGTGAGATGACTCTGGTCGAGTTAGCGGACGCCGTGACGCTGGACCAGATCGCCGAGAGCACCGAGGCGGCATATCGAGTCGCCCGCGACCTCTAGCCGAAGAGGGACAGGACGGCTCCGATATAAATACCCATCCCGATCGCCAGGATCGCGGTGTAGCCTGCGATCTGGCGCGCTTTGAGGCCGGTGATGGCGAGGAGCGGCAGAGCCCAGAAGGGCTGCAACAAATTGGTCCATTCATCGCCGTAGGCAAAGGCCATCACGGTCCGTGCGGGAGCTAGATCGAGGGCGGCCGTTGCCGTGAGTAGAACGTCACTTTGCAGGGCCCACTGGCCCCCACCGGAAGGGACGAAGAAGTTCACCAGGCCCGCGCTGAGAAACGTCAGCAACGGGAACGTCGCGGGCGAAGCGATCGATGTCATCGCGGCCGAGAGCCGTTCGATCATGCCGCTCGCCTGCATGATGCCCAAAATGCCGAAGTAGAGGGGGAACTGGACGATGATCGCACCTGCCCCGCGGGCGCCTTCCGATACGGAGTCGAGAAAGCTCCGGATCGAGCCATGGGCGGCCAACGCCAAGGCGAGGAAAAACAGATTCACCGAATTGAGGTCGAAGGCGATGTCACCCCGAAACCAACTCAGAATGACGAGGAGCACTGCCGTGCTGCCGATGAGGAACCCTAGCAACGAGCGCCTGACTCCATGGGCGGCCGCACCGTCCACCGCGGCAGGCGTAGGGACCGTGGCTCCCTCCGGGGCGAGCGCAATGCACATCAAGGGCAACAAGATGAGTAGGCCGCCGCTGGCGATCAGATTGAGCGAAGAGAAGAGCGTTTCGCTGACTGGAATCGGTTGCGCGGCGCCGTGCGTAAATTGCGCCGCCTCGGCTGCCTTCAGCGGCGCAGAGCCGCTGAGCCCACCGTGCCAGATGGCAAGTCCCGAATACGCCGCAGCGCCCAGCACGGGAATGTCCATCGGCCGTCCCTCTTCGGCGGCACTTTGAGAGATTTCACGAACCACGAACGCGGCAACGACGGCGCCCAGGCCCCATTGGATGAGGCCGGTCACACAGGCAATCAGCGCGACCAAACCGGCCGCGGTCGGCGTTCGTTTGGGCCAACGCGCAATGCGGCGGACTATTCGTTGAACGGGTCGGCTCGATGCCAGCGCCTGCCCGGTCACCAAGATGAGGCACATCTGCAACGCAAATGCGAGCAACGGCGTGCTCGAAAAGCCGCCGTACCATCCCTCAAGGACGGTGCCCAGAGATCCCGAAAGCGCGAAACCGCCGAGCAGGGTGACCAAGGTCAGCACGAGCGCCAGCACGAACGGATCGGGAACCCACCGTTCAGCCCACCGGCTGAACACCACACCAAGCCGAGCAAGCATGGCGCTGACGGTAGCAACGACCTGTTGCCCCTTGCAAGCATACGCCGGCCGGAGCAGCATGGCTTCGAGATCGATGGACATCACCGCCTCGCGCGCCGCTCTGGACAGCGCTCACGCCAGCGTCGTCACCCCCGAGTCGTTCGAACCGCGCAATCATTTCTATAGCCGCGTTCTCAATGCGCAAATCCATCCGCTGGTCGCTTTCTTCTTGCGGATGTCTAATCGGCGCATCGTCGACCGCTACTGTCACCTCAATCCGAGGGTGGATCCTGCGTTTCTGAAGAGCGCGTTGGCTTACACGCCCAAGCACTTCAGGTGGGCAGGTGCGGATCTCTTCTGCACGACGACCGCCGAAGGAAATCGGCGATTGGTGGTGATCGAGACCAATTCCTGTCCTTCGGGGAACAAGTCGATGCCCATCCTTTCCGATGACGATGAGCAAGCCGGCTACCGTAAGCTCATCGAGACGGCCTTCCTGCCCCTCATTGCAAAACGCAAACAAACATCTGGCGCCTTGGCGGTGCTCTTCGACAAGAACTACATGGAAGCGTCGGGCTATGCAGCCGTGATCGCAGATCTCACCGGCGAGAACGTCTTCCTCACCCCCTTTCCAGACGAGAGTGAAGATCCGCCGGCTCGATTCACCGACGGCCTCCTCGAAGTGCGAGATAGTGCTGGCAGCTGGTGGCCGGTGCGCGCGGCATTCCGCTACGTGACACAAAAACCTTGGAATCGTATTCCAATCCGAACGCGCACCCACATTTTGAATCCAGTGTTGACCTGTCTCTCGGGCGGACGAAACAAGCTCGTCGCGATGAAGGCCTATGAGATCTACAATGCGGAGTTGGAGGCTTCAGGCCTTCAGATCCGCACCCCTCAAACGATCGGGGACGTCGCCAAGCAGGAGGTGCCGATCTGGGTCCGGCGTTTTGGCGGACATGCCGTCGTGAAGGTGCCTTACAGCAACGCAGGCCAAGGCGTCTTCACGATCGTCAACCAGCGTGAGCTCGCTCGCTTCATGGCGATGGAGCACCCGTATGACCGGTACGTCGTGCAGAGCCTCATCGGAAACTACGTTTGGAGCTCGGTGGAGCGGGCAGGCCGCTTCTACCACGTCGGCACTATCCCGGATCGACACGGTCACATTTACGTCGCAGACCTTCGAATCATGGTGTGCGGCGGCGCTGATGGCTTTCGTCCCCTGGCGATCTATGCACGTCGTTCGAGAAAGCCGTTGCCTTCGGTTTTAAGCGAAGGGCAATCATCTTGGGATGTCCTCGGCACGAATCTGTCAGAGCGACAGTCCGATGGCGCTTGGAGCGCATCGACCGACCGGCTCCTGCTGATGGATCGGCGCGACTTCAATATGGTTGGAATCGGAGCGGACGACCTCATCGAGGCCTACATACAGACGGTGCTGGCGACCATCGCCATCGACAAGATGACAGCGACTCTGCTTACGAAAAAGGGGGGTTTGCGGCGCGGGCTATTCCGTTCTCTGGACGACGACGAGACGCTGCTCGACGAAATCCGACGAGGCGCGATGGGCGGCAAGGTAGTGACGCCCGATGCGACCCCGCAGTGACGATCAGACCCGACGCTCAAAAGCCTCGATGATGGCTCCGCTGAAATCACGCGAATATAGCTGCTCGCTTGGATAGATCCCGCCTGGACTGAACACGTTCAATTCGAGAATGCGTCCACCCACGAAATCCACACCAACGTGGTCTAGTCCTTCTCGCTCCAGGTGAGGGGCGATGAGGGCCACGGCCTCGCGCATGGCAGCGGTCACCGCGACGGCTTGGGCCGTTCCTCCCGCATGAAGGTTGCTGCGAAAGTCGTGTTTGCCAGGCACCCGAGCGACGACGGCCGCGCGGCCATCCAGCTCGACGATCTCGCCACATACGACGTTCACCCGAACGTCTCCCCGTTCCGCGCCGGGAACGAAAGTCTGCACCATGGCGTATCCTTGTCTCAGGACCACATCGATGATCTGCTTCACGTTGGCACGTGATTCCGCCTGCTCCAGGATGAAGACGTCCCGCCCGCGCGATCCCTCCAAAGGCTTGATGACCACGCGGGCGGACTCCTCGTCTAGAAGCGCCTCGATGGCGGCAGCGTCGCGCGTCACCATGGTTCGCGGTCGCAAATTCGCGGGCAAATCGAGCAGTGAAAGTTTGGTCAGCGCTCGCGAAAGGCCCCTCGGGCTGTTGATGACTCGGGCTCCGCGCTTCTCCAAGCCCTCTAGCATACGAAGAACAGCGAGATGTTGCGATCGGCGAGATTCATCTCGCCCTGGGTTGGTTCGAATGACCACTAGCTCGTGCTCGTCGAGCGCATGGCGCGAAGGCTCGCTGGAGGCGAGCTGCCGGACCAGAGCGGCTCGATCGCTTTCGCTCGGCTTACTTCCGTGCGCAAACAATCGACCATCGTCGGTGCAGGTCAAGTCCCCGACGCCGCACACCAGCACCTGGTGCCCTCGTCGCAACGCTGCGCTGATCAGTAGCGTCGTCGTCTGCTCGATCGACGGTTTCCGACGGTCGTTCACGACGAAGCAAACGCGCATCAAGCGCTCGCTCCGAGCGTGGCGGGGCTCGACGAGCGCCGTTGGAACTCGTGCGTCGCGGGTGCCACCGAGCCCAAGTGCAGGATTCGCGCGCCGGTCTGACCCACCGGGTTGACGCTCTTTCCAATGACGATGCCGTCTTGCGGGGCGTGGTATTCCCGAATGACATCCCCGAATGCATTGCGAAGCACAGCGACGCGCTCACCATGCGTCACGTAATCGGTGGGACGTGGAAGCACCTCGAGCAGCCCACCCCGGTCGGTGAACATCCACTGCGAATGCTCGCAAAGCACTGGCTCCGGACCCTCTGAAACTGGCCTCCGAGGCAGCATGCCGGCAGCGGCCAGCACCGCACGAAGGCCTATCCTCGACGCCCGAACGTAGCTCGGTTGGAACGTCTGCGGGTCGCCGATCTCCAAGGTGACAGAGGGAATGCCGAGATCCATCGCGGCGCCGCGGAGCGTGTAGTCGGATGGTGGATTGTGAACGATGATTTGCGGACGCTGAAGATACGCCATGGTCGCCGTGGCGGTGTGCGTCATGTCGGCTCGTACGTAGACCGAGTTGACGCGGCCGAAGCTCGCCGTGTGTAGGTCGACTAAGTAGTCGAACCGGTTGACGATACGATCGAGAATCCGGTGCGAGTACACCTCGGCCACGTTCCCACCTTCACGTCCCGGAAAGATGTGGTTCAAGTCGCCGCCATCGACGAACTCGCGCTGATGCCGATGGAGTCCCGGCACGTTCACGACGACGACCGCAACCACCGTCCCATTGAGCTGCCTCGGATTGAGGTTGTGCATCAGGTCGTGGATCACCCGAATACCATTGAGCTCATTGCCGTGCACCGCCGCGGTCAGTCCGAACACCGGACCATCCCGCTTTCCGCGAGCGACCACCAGCGGCAACAAGATATCCTGCGCCAGCCCATTGGCCACCAAGTCGATATAGAGACGCGAAATCTCACCACGTGGGAACTCCTCGATGATGAGCTCCCGGCGCCGATAGATGGCGTTGGTCGCACCATTGTGAGATTCGTCATCCATCTCGCGCTGCCGAACTCTGACACCGCGCCACGTAGAGCGCACGCAGGAGGCCACCAATCTCAGCGAGGGCGCGGCGGCCGCCTCCGTATCGCGATGAACGTGAGGTCGTCCGGCTTGGAAGGCGCCCCCTCTTCAGGTGCCTCCATGCGCTGCCTCCCGAGCTGGGCCAGCTCGTCCACTGCGCGATCAATCGGCCCCTTCCGTACACGCTCCACGATCTCATCCAAATGGAGGTTGTCGCTGAGCCCGTCGCTCGCAAGGACCACCGTGTCCCGCGGCGCCAGCTTCAGCGTGGCGCCGAGCTCGATTCGCATATCTGGGGTTCCCAGTAGATTGGAGACGATGTGAAGGTCCTCGTGGTGAAGCGCTTCGCCACGATCCAACAGACCCGCCTCCACCGCGTAGCCCACCGGGGAGTGGGGGATGGTCATCCACTTGATCCGTCCGCGTTGCCCGGTCACGAGCACCATGGAGTCACCCGCATGGTAGGCACGCATGTGGGGGCCCTGGATCTCGACGACAGCAAGGGTGGCCGCTGCCCCGGTGCCCATCGCTGAAATTGCGCGATTGGCCGATTCGAATCCGTTGATAATCGCATCTCGGAGGTTCGGCAGATCGTCGCCGAGCTCCGCTACCGAGTCGCAGATCGCTCGAACCGCGAGCGCCGCTGCCTCTGCCCCGCCTGGATGGCCTCCCGCGCCATCCGACACCACCGCGACGCCGGCCCCAGGACCGATGGCGATCAGGGCGGCCGCATCCTGATTGGGCCCGTCTCGCCCCGGCTTGCGCATGCTGAGGGCCACTGCTTCACCACCACCGAACCCGAAGCGCTCACCACGGGACATGTCCACATCGGCGAAGATGTGGGGCTGGGTCACGATCCGGCTTTCCCACCGCCTGTCGGCCGGCGCAGCGCCCTTGGCGCCAACTCCTCGAAAGCGCGTCTCATCTGGACGCCGTCACGAAATCGCTTTCGCTCGCGAATTTCGATGGAACGCCGAAGGAAGGCGATGAAGTCACGACTCACGGTGCGGCGAAGCCGTTCTGCGCCGGGCAGCGGCCAATCGAACGGCCATCGGGGCAGCTCTCCAGCAAACATTCGGTAGATCAGCAACCCCATCGAGAACACGTCGGAGCGAAACGATGGTTTTCCCATGGCCTGCTCAGGAGCGATATAGCCGACCGTGCCTTGCCCCGAGCCCATGATGGTTCGTGTCCTGAGCGCGACCTTGGCAATGCCGAAGTCGGCCAAGCGAACCTGACCATCTGGAAAAATGATCACGTTGTCGGGTTTGATGTCGCAGTGGATGATTCGCTGTTCGTGGGCATACGCCAAGCCGTCGAGCAGTTGTCCGGCGTACGACAACGCAGTCGTCGGACCCAAGCGATACCGCAGGCGATCTGTCAAAGACTCCTCGCCGAGCGGAGACGCGATGACGAAGCGGCCGTCGATCATCATTGCGTTCCGGAGCGGGAGGATGTTCTCGTGCTCGAGGCGCGCGATCAGACGCACCTCCCGGTGGATTTGTTTGAGCGCATCCGTTTCGAGCCGATCGAGATGCGGAACCTTGAGGGCAACAGGAATCCCTTCGATTGTGTCGTAGGCCTCGTACACGGTTGCAAACCCGCCAGCACCGATGCGACGCCGGATCCGGTACTTGCCGAGCGTCTGTCGAGCCTTCAGCGCTTGATTGGAGCTGGCCCAGCTCGTGCTCTTAGGAAGGTTTCGGTTCATCTGGTAGTCGCAAAATCTGACATCGGCTTACCCCCCGTGCACGTCATTTCGGTCGATCGGTCGACGGGCGGCGTCTCGGCTGCCGATGCCGCCTCGGCTCCGGGGAGCGAAGCGATCGACTCGCCGTCCCCCAACTCCTCTCTATACTGCCGGCCAGCGCGGATGCCTATCGCAATTCCAAAGCCCCAATCCTCCATCTCCATCCTCCTGACGGCATGGTGTTTGGCTGTCCCAGCCAGCGGCCAACCACAGGCTCCGGACGGCGGCGTGCCGACCGCGCCAGTCGAGGCATCGAGCACCGGCGACCAAACCGTCGAGCAGCTCCTGAAGAAAAGGCAGGAGATCCAGGCCCTGATGAGGGGACGCCTAGACGTTTCGGTCGATCCGAGATCTCTATTCACGCTCGATCTGGCTGATTTGGAGGCCGGCCCAGATCTCGAGCTGCTCCTGCAAGAGCTGGAACGGAGCGCCGAGCGGAGCCAGCGCGGCGCCACTCGCGAACCCGCATTGCCCGCGCCAACGAGCAGCGATCCACTGGGACGAGCGCGGCGCGATCTGGTCGAAGCGCAGGCTGCTTTCCTATCCCTGCCATCCGCCAAGCGCCGGGAGATCCTTGCGAAGCATGAGACCCGGCGCCTGAGAGCCGCGAAGCGGCAAAGCGAGGTAGAAGCCAAGAGGCAGCAAGTCGAGAGTCTTCGAGCGCAAGCCGACCAGCTCGAGGCGTTTCTCGCTGGAAAACTGGACCCATCGATCGATCCACGACCGCTGCTCGAGCTCGAGCTCGGGGACCTCGCAGCGAGCTCGGAGCGCCGTCAACGCTTCCTGGACCTCGATGCGGCCCATGCAGCGCCTGCTCCATCGGACCTCGGTAACCTCGACTCGCAGCTCGCCGCCGCGAAGCAGCGACGGGACGCACTTTGGCTCCGTTTCCTCTCGCTCGACGACGACGCCCGCCGTTCGCTGTTCAAACGCCATCTCGACCACGTCGCTGGCGCCGCTCGAGATGCCATCGACAAGAGCGTTGAGGCAGGGGAAAGGGCACCCGGGCCCGAGCAGACACTCGTCGGCGCACAGCCGGTGCAAAGCGAAGCGGACCGACTGATCGCGGATCGCCGCGCCCGGCTCCTGGATGTCCAGGAAGCCCAAGCCCAGTTTGGGGCCGAGCTTGCGAAGCGGCGGACCGAGCTCACGGCGACTATGGAATCGGCGCTAGCTTGGAATCGCCGCGTCCGGGAGTTGCACGACGGAACGCCCGAAGGACCCAAGCGGGCCAAGCAAGCAGACGGGCTCTACGACATGCTCGTCAAGGATCTGACCGACGCGCGACGGAACCTGAGTCTCGCCCTCGATGCCGTGAGGGCCGAGCCCAGTGCGGTTCCAGTTCCGCCAACGATGGACCGCGACGCAATCCCCACCGAGATTGACGACGGCTCGATCCGCCAGCTCCAGACCGAGCTGGCTAGCACGGCCAGCGCGCTGCGAGCCGAAGAAACGAAGCTCGAATGGGATCGTGCGGAAACCCTCGGCAATGAGATCGTCATCATGAACGAATCCCGCCTTCGCCTGTTGGACATGCTCAGCAGGGCGAGGCGACAGAGCCTCGAAGGATTCGGACCCGAGGGTGTCGCGCAGGTCAAGCGCGAGGTCGAACAGATCCTGCTGGAGGTCCGATTCATTTTTCTTTCCCTGCCGCGCGAGGCCGCACTGCGTTATCACCAACTAGGATCCGCACCCGGGCCCGCTTTCATCGGCCTGTTTCAGCTTCTTCTACTCGTGCTGGGCTTCCGGTGGTGGCGAAAGAGGGCGGACCCTGTGCTCGAGGAGCTCCGACGGACTTGGCTGCAGAAGCGGCCGCAAACCCTGGTCACGCGGGGCGTCTCGACCTTGGCCTGGTACGTGCGCCGAATCCGAAAGCCCGTGGAATGGCTCGCGTTGATCGTCCTCATGACCGCAGTGATTGCAAGGGCCGGTCAGGTCACCGAAAAAAAGTATCTCCAGATCGTCGTCGCTTGGCTCTTGACCGGCATGTTCGTCGTCGAGTTGATCGATGCAGCCGCCAGCCGTCAAGGATTCTCGACTGAATCGTCGGCGAAGCTTCGATTTCGTTCCCTGCGCCTGGTTGGTGTGAGCGTGGTCATGGTCGGTCTGATCTTGTCGCTTACCGAAAAAGCCGTTGGCCGGGGCGCGATCTACGCTTGGGTCACCCATACGTTTTGGTTTCTCGCGATCCCGATTGTCCTGCTCCTCGTATTCTGGTGGAAGGACATCATCTTCGAGCGGGCGAAAGCGCGCGAGTCGTCTCCATTGTTGCAGTGGGTGTCGTCGCGCGATCGAAAACCGCTCATGTACGCTGCTGCTGCGGTGGGCGGCGCATATCTCTTGGTCGAAGGGGTGGTCGGCTTCTTCGTTCGCTGGGTGGGTACGCTAACGCCGCTTCGCAGGATCTTCACCTATCTATTGCGACGTGGAGTTCAAAAGAGCACCTCGGCGACTCCCGCGGAGTATGGAACCGAGCCCATCCCGACAGAGCTTTACGAAGCACTTGATCCGCGACCGTCCGTTCCGCCCGAGTTGGTGACTTCCTACATGTCTGACCGTGTTCACGCGATGCGCGCACTCGTTCGGTCCGACAAGCATGCGATCGTAGCGGTCGTCGGAGAGCGAGGGCTTGGAAAGACGACCTTCCTCAAGCGCATCACGAGCGACCTGGAACCCGGCGACGTCTGTTCGGTGCAGTGCCAGCCTGGGGGGTTCTCGATACTCCTCGCCGAGTTTGCCCGCACGCTCGCACTGTCCGAAACCGCTACCGAGGAAGAAGTGATCGCATCCCTACGCGAGCACGGCCCGAGCGTCATTTGCGTTGATGACGCGCAGAGGCTGATTCGACCCCTCATCGGCGGCTTGGAGGACATCGATCGCCTCATCCGTTTCACGCGCCTCGTCAGCCCTCAAACGTGCTGGTTCATCGCCATTGGAAAGCCCGCCTGGCACTATCTCCAGCGCGCTCGCGGGGACCGTGCAGCGTTCGACCAGGTCGTCGAGCTGGCCCCATGGGAGGAAACCCAACTCGCTACCCTCGTCGAGCAACGAACCAAGGCGGCCGGAATCGTTCCGAGCTTCGAACGCCTAGTCGTGCCGCGCCAACTTCAGACCTCTCCGGTCTCCGACGAGGAGCGAACCAAGCGTGATTTCTACCGCATTCTCTTGGACTACTCCGATGGCAACGCAGAGGTTGCGCTGTACTGGTGGAGAGCGTCCCTCTATCGGAGACCCCCCGACGATACCGTGCAAGTTCGATTATTTCCCGCGCCAAGCGCCGCCCAGCTCGACGACCTACCAAGCACCTTTTACTTCGTTCTTCGCACGGTCGTCCAACTCGAGCTGGCCATCGAAAAAGACGTAGTCACCTGTACGGACCTGAGCGCGGCGGAGGTCGCAGACGCCCTTCGTGCCGCTGGAGTCCGTGGCTACATCCGAGAGCGCGACGGTGTATTCGAAATCGATATCGAATGGTACCGCGCGATTACGAACATCCTTCGTAGAAAACATCTGTTGTTGGTTTGAGGTGTCTCCCATGAAATCACGCAAGACTACGATCCTCCTTGCTACCTTCGTCGGTCACTGCCTCGCCCCGGCGCTGGCGCTGGCACAGGAACCAGGCGACGAAGAGGTGGTGACGGCACTCAGCCGCGCCATTCGTTGGGGAGGGGTGGCCACTTCCATCTTCGTGATCTTCGGGGTGTGGATCGCGCTTCGGTTCTTGGACAACTTCATCGAGAACCTCGGAGATCAATTCACGACGCGACGAATGCTTTTCCAGAGGGTCGGCACGATCGTGCAGTTCTTCGTCTACATTGCGACGATTGGCGCAGTAGTCGCTCTCAGCATCCGATTCGACAACAAGGTGCTCGCCCTCATCGGCGGCACTGCGGCCGTCGCCGTAGGATTTGCCATTCGAGACCTCGTCGCTTCGTTCATCGCGGGCATCATGATCATGATCGATCAGCCCTTTCAGGTGGGGGACCGTGTCACATTTGGTGGCGAGTACGGAGACATCACTGCAATTGGCCTTCGTTCGGTACGCCTTCAGACCTTAGATGACAGCACGGTGACTATCCCGAATAACAAGTTTCTGACGGACATCACCTCGTGCGGAAACTATGGCGCCATCGACATGCAAATCGTCATGGACTTCTACATTGGACCCGATCAGGACGTGCTGACCGCGCGAAACATCGTGACCGAAGCAGGGCTGACGAGCCGCTATGTGCATCTTCCGAAGCCCGTCGTCGTGCTGGTCAACCAGGTAATCCAGGAGAGCTACGTCGCCGTCCGACTCCGGCTCAAGGCCTACGTGCTCGATACACAATACGAGAAGTTGTTCGAGACCGATGTCAACCTCCGGGTCATGCGGGCGTTCGAAGAGCATCGGGTCGGTCCACCCGCAATCCTTCATCGAACCGTTGGTTGAGCTCACTCGTTTCGGGCGTGATGCACGCCGCGGGTGGTCACGAACCCAAATCGTGACCCTTGGTGCCGCCGGTCGCGGATGGTTTGGGATCGGGCGAACTGTTATCCGGACCGAGCCACCCTTTGGAGCGAAAGAAGAACACCAGTCCGATCGCCGTGAAAGCCATCACACCGAGGGCGAATGGGTAGCCGTATCGCCATCGGAGCTCCGGCATGTTCCACGGTGAGAGCTGTCCGTCGAAGTTCATGCCGTAGAGGCCCGCAATGAAACCGAGCGGGATGAAGATCGTCGCGATGATGGTCAGCACCTTCATGACCTCGTTCATGCGCATGCTCACGTTCGAAAGATGAAGGTCCATCAAGCTCGAGGCGAGCTCGCGATTGGTATCGAGCGCCTCCATGAGCTGGACCGCATGGTCCTGACAGTCCCTAAGGAAGATGTGGGTATCGTCCTGAGCGTCGCTCGCGTCGGCCCGCGCCATGGCGATGAGAACCTCACGCGTCGGAGCGATGACCCGCCTGAGGGCCCTCAAATCATGACGAATGGCGTGAATCTCGGGGACGATGTTGTCGGTCGCGCTGGCAAGCACCCTTATTTCGAGCTCTTCCAGCCGCTCGGTGTACGTTTCTACGATCGGGTAGAAGGTCTCGACGATCGAGTCGAGCATCGCATAGGCGAGATAGGAGGCTCCGCGCCGGCGAACTCTGCCTTTGTTGCTCCTGATGCGATCGCGCAAGGTATCGAGGCAATCGCCAGACTTCTCCTGGATCGTGATCAGTAGGCGCTCACCGACGAACATGCTCACTTGCTCCAGATCGAGGTCCGGTATCAGAGACGGCATGCGCAGCACGATGAAGTCGGTCTCGCCGTAGCCCTCGAACTTAGGCCGCTGGTGCAGGTTCACGACGTCCTCCAATGCCAACGCGTGAAGCCCGAAAATCTCGCCGAGCTGCGAGAATGTCTCGGGGTCGCCAAGCCCATCGATGTTGATCCAAGACACCGCGGCGTCGCTCGTGCGCAGTGCCTTCAGATCTGAAACGTGGCCGACCGGATACTCCTCCACCCGATCCGGTCCATACGACATGACGCGAATCACCGGAGCCGGAACGCCCGGCGCTGGCACGATGCTTCCCGGTGGAAGCCCCAAGGTCTGAGGTCGCCGCTTGCGCAAAGCCGACCGCCTGTGCTTCCGGTTTGCCTTCTTGCCTATGGGAGCCTCCTTGGGTTCTTCGTTGCCATCTGTCGCACGGGATGCCTCCGAGAGCCTCAGAAGGTTTTCCGGATCGCCTTCAGAAGGGCCACGCCATCTGGGCCCATCTCTTTGGCAACGCGGTCGGGGACTTTCTTCTGCATGGCCTTGAACGGCGCCAGCTCCTCCGGGGTGGGATCGTAGATGTCGTACCCGTAGCGCTTCAGGTTCTTCAACAGGACCGGCTCGATCTTCCGAACCTGGGCTCGCCCCCACACGGTCATGTCATGGGAAATGGTCGTGATGACCTCTTGGATGTCCTTCGGGAGCGTGTCGAACCACTTTTTCGAATAAGTGAGAAGCGCCGGTTGATAACAGTGGCGACTGAGGAAGAGATTGCGCTCTCCTTCAGAGAGCCCTTGGTACCAACTTCCGGCCATCGCGAACAGAGGGGTGTTGTCGAACCCGTCGACGACACCCGTTTGAACGCTCATGAGCGTGTTGCCATTGTCGATGGGGACCGGGGTTGCACCGAATGCCTCGTAGGTCTCGACGTGAACCAAGGACTCTTGGGAGCGAAATCGGACTCCCTTCATGTCGCTCGGCTTACGGATCGGTTGCCTGCTGAAGTACGAACGGAATCCGTTCTCCGACCAGATACCGAAGATCAACCCGCGTTGGGAGAGGACCTTCTTGACCTGCTTGGTGACCTCGGGGTCGTCTAGGGCCGTGTCGGCCCTCTCGAAGCTATCGAACAGATACGGCGACTCGATGACGTTGACCTCGCGTACGATCGAGCTGAGACCGCCGACCGATCCGGCAAACGCCTGCATGCTTCCCATCTGGACCCGACGCGCGAGCGAGCGCTCGTTCCCGCGTCCGAGTCTGAGCTTCACCTTCAGACGCCCGTTGGTCCTTTCTTGCACCTCGCTCTTGTACCGCTTGAGCTGGTCGGCCCATGGGCTTCCCTTCGGCGCAACGGTGCCAACCTCCATGAGAAACTCCGGATCGTCGGCAATGGCGGGGCCGACGGCCGCGAGGGATAGAGCGAGCAACGCTCCGACAAAGAAGACAGATTTTCGCATTGAGGGTCCTTCTAATCAGTTAGGCGGAGAAAATAAAGAGGCAACGGTCACACCGGGTGACCTACGCGTACTGCCCTGCCTCCGAGGACGGGGAGGTCCCTGACGCATACATCCCGTCGATGACGGCCTTGTACTTTTCGTTGATGACGTTTCGCTTGACCTTCATGGTCGGCGTGAGCTCCCCGCCTTCGACGCTGAGCACGTGCGGAAGCACCTCGAACTTCTTGATCGTTTGGTAACGAGCCACCTTGCTGTTGCACTCTGACTCGACCCTGGAAGCCAAGAACGCGCGCACCTTCTCGTTGCTCGCGAGGTCTGCCAGGGGCGCCACGGGTACGCCGGCCGCGTTGCACAGCTCGGGAAGCGCCTCTTCTTCGAGGGCCAAGATCGCGCAGAGGTACGGCTGACGGTCGCCAACCACCACGGCTTGGCCGACTCCCGTAATCCCCTGCAGGTGGTTCTCCATCTCGGCGGGTGCGACGTTCTTCCCGCCCGCGGTAATCAAAAGGTCCTTCTTGCGCCCGGTGATGCTCAGAAATCCGTCCGCATCCACGACTCCAAGATCTCCCGTGCACATCCAGCCGTCATCGGTATAGAGCTCCTCGCTCTCCGCGGGCATGTAGAGGTAGCCGGAGACCATGTTGGGCCCACGGAGCAGGATCTCGCCATCGTCGGCGATTCGAATCTCGACCCCGGGCATTGCGCGCCCAACAGTCCCGAAACGAGGCATCCCAAACGGCTGGACAGTAGCCATACCGGTGGTCTCGGTCATGCCAAAGCCTTCGTGAATGACGACCCCGATGGAGGCAAAGAACTCGAGCGTAGAACGTGCCGCTGGCGCCGCGCCGGAACCGGCCGCGAAGAGGTCGCCAAGCCCGATAGCGTTCTTGACCTTCGAAATGACGAGCTTGTTTGCGAGCCGGCGTTGCAGCGTCTGAACTGTCTCGCCCGTCTCCATCGTGCGTCTGACACTCTGAAGCTCCACACGGCGCGCCCAACCTGCCAGCTTCGCTTTCAGCCCCGTCGCCGCCGATAGGTTTGCGGTAAGAGCTGCCTCGAACTTCTCCCAGACCCGCGGGACGGCAAAGAAGAAATGGGGACGAGCAGCGACCAGGTGGTCCTTGATCTTGGAGAGGTCCGCGCAAAAGTATGTCTCGCTCGCGGAACGCAGCCCTACGAAGTTCGTGAAGATCTGTTCGGCCACGTGGCAGAGCGGCAGGTAGCTCACGTAACGAAAGGGGTCGAACTCGCGAAGCTGAGGATACGTTTCGGCAAAGGAGTCCGCGATCGCCTCGATTCCGCGATGGGTGCACATGGCGCCCTTGGGGACACCGGTCGTGCCGGATGTGTAGATCAGGAGCGCGAGATCATCGGGTTTGACCGCGGCCATGCGGCGCTCCAGCTCCTCGTCTGGTTCCGCACCGCCGCGAGCGATGACATCGGCCAGCGATGTCACCATCGCGCGCTCGCCATCGACCGAGTCCATGGTGATGATGTGCTCGACATCGATCAATCCGCGGTCGAGAGCCGTGAGATACTTGTCGAGTTGTTCTCGACCATCGCAAATCACGACCTTGGCACGACAGTGATTGACGATGTACGCGGACTGCTCGACGGTGTTGGTGGCGTAGATCGGTGCAGGGACGGCGGCCGCGGCGCTGATCCCCATCTGGGAGATCACCCAGTCGCGACGATTGTTGCCGACGAGGGCAACGCCATCACCCGCTTGCACCCCTAGCGAGATGAGACCTTTGGCTAGATTGCGCACGGCTCGCCAGTATTCGCTCCAGCTCGTCGACACCCAGCGTCCGGCAGGATCCGCCTCGACCAATGCCTTGCGGTCCGGCCACGTGGCCGCCGCTCGCGCGATGTGTCCTGGAAGGGTGCTCAGCTCGGTCATGACTGCCTCCACGGGAGTGCCTGACCCTACTCGAAACCATGCGCCACGTCTTTCGCGAAAATCCAAATGGGCTTGCGCGGCAGGAGGCGCTTCGGTACTGGTACGAAATGACCCGAGGCTCGTGCGTGTGTGGGGCGGTGGCGTTCCGTATCGAGGGACCGTTCCGTGGGTTTCAGTACTGTCACTGCAGCCGGTGCCGGAAGAAGACCGGCTCGTCGAACGCGGCCAATATCTTCGTTCCGGTAGACCAGTTCAGCTGGGAGCGAGGAGAAGAGAAGGTCAAGCGGTTCGAGCTCCCGAGCGCGAAGTACTGGAGCACCGCTTTCTGCCAGGACTGCGGCTCCGCGATGCCATGGCTGACGAAGACGGGGAAAGCGATGGTCGTCGCCGCCGGCGCACTCGATGAAGATCCCGGCATTACACCGACCTTCAGTATCTTCTTCGGCTCACGGGCGCCCTGGTACGTCCACGTCTCCGATCTCGAAATGCACGAGACGAATCCGCAGACCTAGGATATCCTCGCGTTCGCCTATTCGGCGGAGGGTTGCTCATGAAGAGATCGACTGTTGCCATGCTCCTGTTGACGGTCGCGTGCGGGTCGTCGGATTCCACGCCGGCGGACGATGTGCGGGCGCAGATCGCGAGCCTCGCTCCCGCTGCGAACCTGGGGCACCGCGGCACTGGACTGACCCGAGCCGGCCATCCGTTTCCCGAGAACTCGATTAGCTCTTGCCAGGAGGCCATCGCCCAGGGCGCCGACGGCGTTGATATCGACGTGCAGATGACCAAGGATGGCGCCTTGATCGTGATGCACGACGATACGCTCGACCGAACGACGGACTGCACGGGATGCGTCGGCGCCATGACGTTCGACGAGGTCCGGGCATGCCGACTCGTCGACGGCGCAGGGCAGCCCACGGACGAACGACCACCCACGCTGTCCGAGATCTACGCCGCAATCGGTGGCAACGCGCTCATCAGCATCGAGTTGAAGATATCTGGGCCGCCGTGTCTCAACGAGACCAACGGACCGGCGCAAATGGTGCCCCGAGCACTCGATGAAGTGTCGCGCGCTGGAGAGGAGAGGCGAACCATGTTCTCCTCGTTCGATGAGACCGCCGCCGGGCTCGTCAAGACCGAGCAGCCCGGATACTACTCCGGTTTGTTGTCCTTGGAATCGGGACCCGATCTGGTGCAGACCGCGTCGGTCCTCGGCTTGGATGCCATTCATCCATCATTTCTCTTGGTGTCCGCAGATACCGTTCAAAGCGCACTCGCCGAGGAACTGCAGGTCAACGTCTGGACCGTGGACTCCGCCGAGGAGATGCAGGCCCAGATCGACAAGGGGGTCACGGCGATCACCACCGACGACCCCGGGATACTGGCCAACCTGCTCGGGCGCTAGAGGCCCAACCAGGCCTCGGTGTCCGCCCAAAGGCGCGCGGCGACGCGTACATCCTCGGCGTCCTCGCTGGGCTGCGCGGGCTTGCACTCCCGGTAGTAGAGACCGCCACGGAGCCCCGGATGGGTCGCACAATGAATTTGGGTTTGAGCTCCTTGTTCGGGGGTCTTCAGCAAGAAGGCCTCGACCGGTGAAAACGCGTTGCGGAGCTTCTCGACCCACCCGGTCCCGGCGAGGCCTTTGTCGGCCACCTTCGTGAACACCGACCCGGGGTGCAAGCAATAAGCCTGTACGTGAGATTTCGCTGCGTATCGGCGCTGAAGCTCGGTGGTCATGTGCATGAGCGCCAACTTGGAGTTTCCGTAGGCCGACCAGGAACTGTAGGGCCGCGTTCTGCCGAATAGGTCCCCGTTCGATCCCTTTCGGTGCAAGTGGGAACCAACGTTGACGACCCGGGCATCTCCCGTAGCCCGGCCCGACTCCTGTAGCAATGGAAGCAGAAGGTGGGTCAGGTGCGCGGTGCCGAGGTAGTTCGTGCGCCAGTGAATCTCGAAACGGTCATCGCTGAGGTGCGGCTCTTTCCAGCGAGACAAGAGGTCCAAGTGCACTCCGGCGTTGTTGACGAGCACATCGAGCTTCCGACCGTGCGTATCGACGAACCATTGCGCGAAATCGAGAACGGACTTTCTGTCAGAAAGGTCGAGCGAATGTGCATCGATTCGTTTGCCCATCCCTGCGCCTCCGAGACGCGTCCGCAGCGCATCTGCGGTCGCCTCGGGATTTGCACGGCTGGTGACGACGACCGACGCACCCCATTGTGCGAGCGTTCGAGCGGTTTCAGACCCCAGGGATCCCTCACTCGCCCCGGTGACGATGATGGTCTTGCCGTCGAGCTCGACGTGTGTCCTGGCGCCTTCCTGCATGAGTGAGCACTTAGCACAGGAGGCTTGGCCAAGGCGCTGCAGCTTCGATTTCGAGCGCCAGCTCGAGAAGCGTGCGTTCGTCGCCCATCGGCGACGCGAACTGCACTCCGAGGGGAAGCCCGCCCTGGCTTCGTCCGAGCGGCAGCGAAATGGCTGGGCCTCCCGACACGTTCTGCGTCGGCGTAAACGGGATGAACCACTTCAGTCGCTCGAGCGCCGTCTCGAATGGGACTTCAGGACCGATGTAGCCGTGCTCGGGCGGCGGCATGCCCACCGTTGGATTCACGAGCACGTCATAACGCTCGAATCCGCGCGCATAGTGATGTTCAAACCTACGGAGCCGCCAGATGGCCGCGGGTGCCTGGTGTGCGTTCTCTTTGAAGTACTGCGCGAGCCCCTCCGTGAACTCCTCCACCTTGGTTCTGTCGAACTTGGGGTGAACCAGTTGCGTTCCGAACCTCGTGATCACGAAGGTCATCAGGGCCCACAACAAGAAGAAGTCCTCGTGGAAGCGCTCGTAGAATGGAGGCGGAACGCGCTCGACCGAATGGCCGAGCCCTTCGCAAAGCTTGGCTGCATCGTGCACGGCGGCGACGCATTCTGGATGCGCCGGCGCGCGCTCACCGATCTCGGAGAAAAAGCCTATCCTCAATCGCCTGCCCGGCCGCGTGACCAACCCGATCTCAGGCAGACTCTGGTTGCGATGATACTTCTCTGCTGCGTGGTAGAAGACCGCGGTATCCCGAACCGAGCGGCTCAGCATGCCTTGGTGCAGGATCTTCACCGGCAGCAACGCCGAACCCTCGATCTCGACCAGACGTCCTCGTGACGGTTTGAGCCCGACCAAGCCGCAGCAGGACGCAGGGATGCGAATGGACCCTCCCCCGTCGTTCGCGTGGGCGATCGGCACGACACCGGCCGCCACGAGCGCGGCTGATCCGCCGGAGGACCCTCCGGTCGAGAACCCCCGGCGCCACGGATTGTGCGTTGGCCCGTGAAGCAGCGCTTCGGTCGTACCGGTGAGACCGAACTCAGGCGTGGTGGTCTTTCCGAGATTGATGAGCCCGAGCGACAGGAATTGATGGACGAAAGGAGAGCTCTGCGTTGCAGGCTCTGTCGGCATTCCGCGAGAGCCGAACAAGACGGGCGACCCGGCAACCGCGTCGATATCTTTCACGAACGAGGGCACGCCGGCGAAGGCTCCGGTGTGGGGAAGTTCGGCTTCCTTGCGTGCGGAATCAAAGAGTGGCGTCGCGATCGCGTTGAGCGACGGGTTGACCCGTTGTGCGCGCAAGATCGCTGCCTCGACCGCTTCCCGGGCGTGGATCTCCTTGGCTCGAATCCGTCGGGAGATCTCTACGGCGTCGCCGACCCCGAGAACATCATCACTTAGCCCAGTCACAGCCGCGGCGTGGATCACGCAATAATGTCCCACAAAGAGCCCATGGCGACCAATCGGCCGTGACCCCGCCCCCGGTGAGGCTGCAGTGGAAGGCATCCGCTTCGGTCTTCGTACTGTGATCTGACGAGTCGGAGCCATCGAACGGGTCTGACAGGCTTGCGCTTCCACTGTAGAATCGCGCAATGAAAAGCTTCGAGAACAAAGTGGCCGCGATCACCGGTGCAGGTTCGGGCATCGGCCGTGGGCTCGCGGTCGAGCTGGCGCGGCAGAAGTGCCACCTGGCGCTCTCTGATGTGAACGAAGACGGGCTGCGAGAGACGATCGAGATGGTGCGCGATTCGGGCATCCGCATGACATCTAGTCGAGTCGACGTTTCAGAACGCGAAGCGGTGTACGCGTGGGCGGACGAGGTGGCGAACGAGCATGGCAAAGTGAATCTCATCTTCAACAATGCGGGCGTCGCTCTCGCAAGCACCGTCGAGCGAATGAGCTACGAAGATTTCGAGTGGTTGATGAACATCAATTTCTGGGGAGTAGTCCATGGCACGAAGGCGTTCCTACCTCACCTCAAGGCTTCGGGCGATGGGCACGTCATCAACATATCGAGCGTCTTCGGCCTCGCGGGTATCCCTACGCAAAGTGCCTACAACTCCGCCAAGTTTGCCGTCCGGGGCTTCACGGAATCGCTGCGGCAGGAGTTGGACATGTTGCAGTGCGGAGTGAGTGCGACGAGCGTGCACCCCGGCGGCATCAAGACCGGGATTGCCCGTGCGTCTCGAATCGACCCCAGCATCAGCGACCTCGGAGTCAGCCACGTGGGGACCAGGGAGAAATTCGAGAAAACGTTCATCACTGGGGCCGACAAGGCTGCCCGTGTCATCCTCGACGGGGTGCGTCGTAACAATCGACGGGTCCTGATCGGACCAGATGCCCGCATCTTCGACTGGGTCGTGCGGCTTCTACCTTCGGCCTACCAGCGTATCACTGTAAGGTACTCGAAATTCAGCGCCAAATAGCCAGACGATACCGTAGTGAACCCAAAGAACATCCCCAACTTGATCTGCATTGCGCGCATGATCTTGGTCGCGCCGATCGTCTGGAGCCTGTTGCACGATCGTTACGGGCTTGCTTTGGCTTTGATCGTGCTCGCTGGTTTCTCGGACGCCTTGGATGGCTACCTGGCGAGGCGATTTGCCTGGCGCACGCGACTCGGCAGCCTGCTCGACCCCGCCGCCGATAAATTGCTGATGTTCGCAGCATTCGTGACCCTCACGTGGATTGGTTTCGCACCGATTTGGTTGACCGCAGTAGTCATTGGCCGAGACATCGTGATCATCGTCGGCACAATCGTGTACCAGTTATACGTCGGGCCCATTCATGGCGAGCCAACCCGCGCCAGCAAGCTGAACACGGTTTTGCAGATTCTCTTCATCCTCCTCGCGATCAGCCACGCATGGCTCGGCTGGCCGACTGCCATCTGGCTCCATGTCCTTGGCGCTGCAATCCTCGTGACCATCGGCGTCAGCATGGTGCAGTACGTGACGACGGGATTCAGTCGCGCACGAGAAGCCAAACGCGTCGACTGATCGTAGGCCTTGATTCCCCGTCCCTGACGTGAACGAGGATCGCGCGCTCGGCTCTCGCCTCAGAGCTCCACCACGCTACGGATCGATTTGCCCTCGTGCATCAAGTCGAACGCGGTGTTGATGTCCTCGAGCGGCATCTTGTGGGTGATCAAGTCATCGATGTTGATCTTGCCTTCCATGTACCAATCCACGATTTTCGGCACGTCGGTACGGCCCTTCGCGCCGCCAAATGCCGTACCGCGCCAAACTCGGCCGGTAACGAGCTGGAAGGGACGCGTGGAGATCTCCTGACCCGCGCCCGCGACACCGATGATCACGCTTTGTCCCCAACCCTTGTGGCAACACTCGAGAGCCTGGCGCATCACGTCGACGTTGCCGATGCATTCGAAGGTGTAGTCAGCCCCGCCCTTGGTCAGCTCGACCAGATGCGCGATCAGGTCGCGCCCGACTTCCTTGGGATTGACGAAGTGGGTCATGCCGAACTTCTCGGCCAGCTCGCGTCGAGCAGGGTTGATGTCGACACCGACGATCTTGTCAGCCCCCACCATGCGCGCGCCCTGCACGACGTTCAGACCGATTCCTCCGAGGCCGAAAACGACGACGTTCGCGCCCGCTTCGACTTTGGCAGTATTGATGACGGCCCCTATTCCAGTCGTCACGCCGCAGCCGATGTAGCAAACCTTATCGAACGGTGCGTCCTCGCGGATCTTCGCTACGGCGATTTCGGGAACCACGGTGTACTCGGCGAACGTCGACGTGCCCATGTAGTGAAAGATCGTCTCCGTGCCGAGCGAGAAACGGCTACTTCCGTCCGGCATCAAGCCGCGCCCCTGTGTCGAGCGCACCGCTTGGCAGAGGTTGGTCTTGCCCGACGTGCAATATTCGCAGTTGCGGCATTCCGGAACGTAGAGCGGAATCACGTGATCACCGGGCTTCAGTGACGTAACGCCGGAACCCACCTCGACGACGATACCGGCGCCCTCGTGGCCGAGCACCGAAGGAAAGATCCCCTCTGGGTCTGCGCCCGACAAAGTGTACGCGTCGGTGTGGCAGATGCCGGTGGCCTTCACCTGGATCAGCACCTCACCGGCCCGTGGCCCTTCCAGCTGGACCCTTTCGATCGATAGCGGCTTGCCGGCCGCATGCGCGACCGCGGCACGAACTTCCATGACGTTTCTCCCTCTAACCTATGAACATCGTTGTGCCGCCTCGAAGCGGCCTTTCATCTTTCCCATCCACAAGCTCATCAGCGCCGGCTTTGGCAAGCCGAGAGACCGAAGCTCGTCGGCAACCGGGTGGGCGCCGAGCTCAATCTCCGCACCGCCGAGCCGAATGCCGAGCTCTCGGGCACTGGATACGAAGGGCGTCTGATGGAGAACCCCGTCGATATAGCTGTAGGTGCACAGCGTTTGCTCTGGGAATGCTCGCGTCCCGCCGATGGGAAAGCCGAGCTTCAGGACGTTCTGCCCGCCCTTGTTCCAGATGCAGCGCGCGCGGTCGCCGCTGGTGTCGAAGTCGATCTCGTCGACGGTCTTGGGAAAGCCCCAAATGGCCCTCCCTGCTTCGCAAGTGAAAGACTGATTCACCGGAAGGTGGATGATATGGGTGGGAAGGATGCCCCTCATCATGTCGAGAGCCGCTCCGGCATAGGGCAAACCCTTGCGTTTACCCCGCCTGCGGACGAAGAGCGCGATCGACACTTCGTTGTAGTCGCCGAGGTCGTTGTCGCGGTAATCGATGCACGCGATGCTCAGCAAACCCCAGCCTGGAAGCACCTCCGCGATCTCGAGCTCCGGGCCCGGCAGCAGCCGTCGCGCCGCCCGCGAGCTCACCAGCCAAGTGGCGGTTGCAGAACAGGCATCCCGCACGACACACGGCATGGTGACGGACCGACCTTGGACGCGATATTCGCCTGGTCGAGACTGATGCAGCGCGGCTTCCATTGGAGCGAAGTATATGGAAGGCTTTGGCTGCCCGCCATGCAAAGCAGCTCTCGATGACCAACGCGAAGCCCCGCCTCTCCTTCTTGGACCGCTTCTTGACGCTCTGGATCTTTGCGGCGATGGGATTGGGGATCACCCTTGGTTATCTAGTGCCGGGCTTTGCAACGGCGCTCGACGCGATGAGCGTCGGCACCACGTCGATTCCGATCGCGATAGGCCTGATCTTGATGATGTATCCGCCTCTGGCGAAGGTTCGCTACGAAGACATGGGCCGAGTCTTTCGGAACAAGCAGGTGCTCGCGCTCTCGCTCATCCAGAATTGGGTCATTGGGCCAGTATTGATGTTCACGCTCGCCGTCGTTTTCCTACCCGACAAGCCCGAGTACATGGTCGGCCTGATTCTGATCGGCTTGGCGCGCTGTATCGCGATGGTCATCGTTTGGAACGACCTGGCGCATGGGGATCGTGAGTACGCGGCCGGGCTCGTCGCGTTCAACTCGATCTTTCAGATCCTGTTCTTCTCCTTTTACGCATGGTTTTTCGTCACCTGGTTGCCCGCCAAGCTGGGCCTGCAGGGCGTGGTGGTGGACATCACCATCGGGGAGATCGCGAAGAGTGTTGCGATCTACTTAGGCATCCCGTTTGCGGCGGGGTTTCTCACGCGCACGACCCTGATCAAGTCGAAGGGGCGCGAATGGTACGACCGACGGTTCGCTCCCCGGATTGGTCCGATCACGCTGGTCGCCTTGTTGTTCACCATCGTGGTGATGTTCTCCCTCAAGGGCGACATGATCGTCCAGCTCCCACTCGACGTCGTCCGAATCGCGGTACCGCTTCTCATCTACTTCGTGGTGATGTTCTTCGTCTCGTTTTGGCTCTCGAAACGTGCCGGCGCCAACTACGAAGAGTCTGCCACTCTCTCGTTCACCGCGGCTTCCAACAACTTCGAGTTGGCGATCGCCGTGGCAGTGGCAACGTTCGGAATCCACCATGGAGCGGCGTTCGCTGCCGTGATTGGCCCACTGGTCGAAGTCCCTGTCCTCATAAGCCTGGTGAGCGTCTCTCTCTGGATCCGTCGGCGCTACTTCGCCTCGCCGGCTGTGCTATCAGCGTAGCGCCATGCTCCAAAGCCCCAAGAGAGTTGCCGTCGTCACTGGCGCGAGCCGCGGCGTCGGAAAAGGAATTGCAATCGCCCTCGGTGCGGCAGGCGGGACCGTGTACGTGACGGGCAGGAGTCACGAAGGCGGAAAGCAGCATCCCCTCGGCGGAACCGTCCAGCGCACCGCTGAAGCGGTGACGGCGGCCGGTGGTCTAGGCATCGCCGTCCCCTGCGACCACTCCGACGACGCACAGGTGAAGGACTTGTTCGAACGCGTCGCAGACGAGCAGCGACGCCTCGATATTCTAGTGAACAACGCGACCGCTATCCCACGAGAGCTCGCGAAACCCGGCGCTTTCTGGGAGAAGTCCTTGGACCTCATTCGCATCCTCGACGTCGGGCTGCGCTCGCACTACGTGGCAAGCTACTTCGCGGCCCCGCTGTTGGTGCGCACGGGGGGCGGCCTTCTCGTGTTTACATCGAGCTACGGGGCGCGTTGCTACATGCACGGCCCCGCCTACGGCGCGGGCAAGGCCGGCATCGACAAGATGGCGATGGACATGGGGGTCGATCTTCGCGATCACGATGTGGCATCGATCAGTCTCTGGCTGGGTTTTGTGCGCACGGAGCGTAACGAGCCGCTGTTCCAGCATCCGGACGCGATGAAAGGGCCGTACGGTAAGTTCCTGGCCAACGCCGAAAGCCCCGAGCTCATCGGGCGCGTCATCGACGCGCTGCATCGCGACCCGAAACGAATGGAACGCTCGGGCCACGTGTTGATCGCCGCTGAGCTGGCCGAAGAGCTCGGCATCCGCGAGGCGGATGGACGTCAGCCGAGGTCGAATCGCGACACCCTCGGAGCACCGCCGGTGCCGAGCCAGATCATCGTGCGCTAGGCCAGCGTCGAGAACAGATAGAGCATCTCGCTCGCGATTTGCAGGCAGCACTGGTCGTACGCGGCCCCTTCTCCTGGTGTCCCGTCGGCGACCTTGGGATCCTCGTACCGAAGAGGCACGCGCAGGGCAGCACCAATGACGACGGGACACGCTTCGTCCGCCTCCGAGCAGGTCATGATGGCCGCGAAACCTTCCGCGGGGTTGTCTGGATGGTCGTAGGTTTTGGAGAAGCACTCCAGTACGCGTCCGCCCGTGGCGAAGGTCACCGGGTATCGAGGGGCGTCGCCGCCCGGATTCCCGATCTCGAACCCAGCTCTCGTCAAAGCCGCCACGGCCCGCGGGTTGAAGGCGGTGGCTTCAGTACCGCCCGAATAGGTGCGGACCGACTCGACGCCAAAGTGTGCAGCGGCTGCTGCCGCCCAAACTTGTCCTATCTGACTCCTGCGGGAATTGTGCGTGCAAATGAAGGTGAGGTCTGCCGGCTCTCCTGTTAAGAGCTTCGACGAAACGAACGCGGCTACCGGGTCGAGCAGCAGCTTTCGCTCGCTCGGGATCCTCGAGCTATGCAGTAGAGTCCGATCGATGTATCGTCGAAGCCTCGGGTACATTCGTCGATGGCCTAACTCCATCGGCGACAGGAGGCGAGCGCTTTTGCAAAACTTCACGAATGCATTGCTGTTGGGCCCCACGTGCCTATGGATCGGCTGCAGCGATACTACGACCCCGCTGAATCTGCTCGCCACAGTCGTCGAATCCCAGGATCAAATCGTGTCCGAGAACGGTGAGCTTCAGCTCACCAGAGGAACCCTGGGGATTCAGTCGATCTCCCTCGTCGGCAGCGACGGAAACGTCGCGCTGCTCGGTCCCATCACGCTCGACTTGACGGTTCGTGAGCAGGACCTGCCCCTGCAAGCGGACATTCCCGCGGGCGAGTATAGTGGACTGCACGTCGAGCTTGCACCCCGGGGGCCCAATGATGAGACTTTGGACGTCGACGTCCAATCGCCGACGACTCAAGAGGCGGTCCGTGTGACCAGCATGCTCACCATGAGCAGCGACGTCGGCTTCCCAGAGGGACCTCGCAGCATCGCGGAGGCTTCCGAGGTCGAGCTTCGCGTGCAGCTGCGGGGGATGTTCTTCTACCTGGACCCCATCAGCGGCGCTGTGGACGGCCACTACACCATCGAGCAGGAAAATGGCGGCAATTTCCTCGCCATGGACCTGGTCAACATGTTCGACCTCCGCGTATTGCCATAAGGGACCCATCACGGATATCGTCGCGGATCTTACCCAAGGAGGCGCCATGTATCTCGTGACCGGAGCCAGCGGCTTCATCGGAAAGCATTTGCTCGATGCGCTCGTTCGGCGCGGGCAAACGATCTACTGCCTGGTTCAGCCCACATCGGAAGGAAAGTTTCGGGATCTGATCGACCAGCGCTGGTCTTCAGCACGCTCGCAGCTCGTCTTGCTTCCTGGCAACATCGGCGAGCCTCTCTGTGGCCTGTCGCCCGACCAAGTCGACGACTTGCGCGAAGAGGTGCAGCACGTGTTTCACCTCGCGGCGCTCTACGACATGACCGCGGGGATGGAAGAGAGCCAGAAGGCCAACGTCCAAGGCACGCGCAACGCATGCCGGCTCGCCGAAGCGCTCGATGCAACGCTGCACTACACGAGCTCGACCGCGGTGGCCGGCGACTACATAGGCTTCTTCCGGGAGGACATGTTCGACGAAGGTCAGAAGCACAAGAACCCGTACTTCAAGACCAAGTTCCTTGCAGAGAAGCTCGTGCGTGAAGAATGTCAGACGCGCTACAAGATCTACCGTCCTGGCGCGGTCGTCGGCTCCTCGGTCAATGGCGAAGCCGACAAGATCGACGGAATCTATTACGCATTCAAGTTGATTCAACGGATGCGGCAGGCGCTTCCGAGCTGGTTCCCCCTCGTCGGCTTCGAAGGCTCCGAGCTCCACATCGTACCCGTCGACTACGTCGCCCGCGCCATCGACGCCATCGCTCACAATGAGGAAGTGGGCAGCAACACCTTCCACCTCACCGATCCGAAGCCCAAGAGCTTTGGCGACGCTCTGAATTTGCTCTGCGAGGCAGCTCACGCGCCCAGCTTCGATGCGCGAATCGACCCGCGTGTGCTGAAGCTGGTGCCGCGCGGCCTGGTGGGACTCTTGGGTGCCATGCCTGCGGTGAAGACGGCCCGCCGCGAAGTCCTGGCGGACATCGGCATTCCCGAGTCGGTCCTGCCATACGTCAACTGGCGATCCTCGTTCGACACGCGCGAGACTGAAGCCGCGCTAGCCAGGACCGATATCCGGTGTCCCCCGTTCGAACAATACGCTTGGAAGATTTGGGACTACTGGGAGCGCCACATGGACCCGGATCTCTTCCAGGACAGAACTTTGCGCGGTCAAATCGGTGGCAAGACCGTGATGGTGACCGGAGCCTCGAGCGGCATCGGCGAAGCCTTGGCAATCCGCCTCGCGGAGGCCGGCGCCAAAGTCCTGCTGGTGGCGCGTTCCAAAGAAAACCTCGAAAGAGTCAAGCAAGCAATCGACGGACGCGGGGGCGACGCAGTGATTCACACGTGCGACCTCGCGAATCCGAAGGATGTCGACCGGCTCGTTCGCGAGGTGCTCGATGAGCACGGACATGTCGACCTGCTCGTGAACAACGCAGGCCGTTCCATCCGACGAGGGATTTCGCACTCGTACGATCGTTACCATGACTTCGAGCGTACGATGACGCTCAACTATTTTGGTTCACTCAAGCTGATCTTGGGGTTCTTGCCCACCATGCGGCAGCGCAAGGGAGGACAGATCATCAATATCTCCAGCATCGGTGTGCAGACCAACGCGCCGAGGTTCAGCGCATACGTGGCGAGCAAGGCCGCGCTCGACGCATTCAGCCGCTCGATCGCAAGCGAGGTCGTGGCGGACGGCATTTGCATCACGACCGTCTACATGCCGTTGGTGCGGACGCCTATGATCGCACCGACGAGGATCTACGAAGCGGTCCCGACACGCTCGCCTGACGAGGCCGTCGACATGATCGTCGACGGCATCATCAACAGAAAGAAGCGGGTCGCCACGCGCCTCGGCGTATTCGGCGAGGTGAGTTATGCGATCGCCCCGAAGCTCATCGATCGCGTCCTAAACACGGGATTCCGGCTCTTCCCCGATTCGCCACGCAGGGGTCACGACGACAAGCACGTCCCCCCCGGACCCGAGGCCGTGGCGTTCGCCCACATCATGCAAGGGATTCACTGGTAGGCCGCGCCGCAGCTCAGATCGCCAGGCGGCGCAAGCGCAGCGAGTTCGCGATGACGGATACGGAGCTGAAGCTCATGGTGGCGGCAGCGATGATCGGACTGAGCAGCAGACCAAACACAGGATAGAGAACGCCAGCGGCAACCGGGATGCCAAGGCTGTTGTACAAGAACGCGAAAAACAGGTTCTGCTTGATGTTGGCCATGGTCGCACGGCTGAGCTTGCGCGCACGCACGATCCCACGAAGGTCGCCCTTGACCAGAGTCACCCCCGCGCTTTGCATCGCGATGTCGGTGCCGGTGCCCATCGCGATGCCCACTTGCGCCTGCGCGAGCGCGGGTGCGTCGTTGACCCCGTCGCCCGCCATCGCTACCACGCGTCCTTCCTGCTGCAGGCGCTTGATGACCTCTGCTTTCTCGTCGGGCAGCACTTCGGCGATGACCTCGTCGATCGACAGCTCGGCTGCAACCGCATCGGCGGTCTTGCGATTGTCACCCGTCAGCATCACGACGCGCAACCCTTCAGCGTGCAGCGCTGCGATGGCATCCTGCGTGTTCTCTTTGATCGGATCGGCCACACCCAGGATCCCGATGACGGCGCCATCCACCACGACGAACATGACGGTCTGTCCCTCGCCGCGGAGCTCGTCTGCGCGATCGACAAACACCCCTGGAGACGTGCCGAGCCCTTCGAGCAGCGTGCGATTGCCAAGCGCCACTGCGTGACTCCCGACGCGTCCGACCACACCCTGCCCCGTTTTGGACTCGAATGATGCGGCTTGCGGCACGGAAACGCCGCGTTCCAGAGCGCCGGCCATGATCGCTTCGGCCAATGGATGCTCGCTCGCGCGCTCGAGACTGGCTGCAATGCTGAGCAGCTCTACCGGGTCGAAGTCAGGAACGGCCTCTATGGTCACCAGCGCCGGTCTGCCCGCCGTGAGCGTCCCCGTCTTGTCCACCACGAGCGTATCCACTTTGCGCATGACCTCGATCGCTTCAGCGTCCTTGAACAACACACCCATACTCGCGCCCTTCCCCATGGCCACCATGATGGACATCGGCGTTGCGAGACCGAGCGCACATGGGCAGGCGATGATGAGCACGGCGATGGCGTTGATCAGCGCATGCGCCATGCGCGGCTCGGGACCGAGCAGCGCCCAAACCACGAACGTCACGATGGCAACGCCGATGACGGTGGGAACGAAATAAGCGGAGACTCGGTCTGCAAGCTTCTGGATCGGCGCACGGCTGCGCTGCGCTTCGGCAACCATCGCAACGATCCGGGACAGCAACGTCTCCGCGCCCACTTTCTCAGCACGGATGATGACCATGCCCGTACCGTTGATCGTGGCTCCAATGACCTGGTCGCCCTCATGCTTTTCAACGGGAATCGGCTCCCCGGTCACCATCGATTCGTCGATCGAGCTGGCGCCTTCCACGACGACCCCATCCACCGGAACTTTTTCGCCCGGCCGTACCCTCAGTCGATCTCCGACGTGCACCGCCTCCAAGGGGATGTTCTCGTCATCACCGTCTTCGCGTATGCGCCTTGCCGTCTTGGCTGCGAGCCCGAGAAGGTTCTTGATCGCCGACCCTGTTTGACTGCGCGCGCGAAGCTCCAGGACTTGACCCAACAGGATGAGCGCCACGATGACGGCTGCCGCCTCGAAGTACACCGCGACTTCGCCGCCCGGACCCCGAAATGACGGAGGAAAGACTTGGGGCGCGAGCGCCGCCACGACGCTGTAGCCATAAGCAACGCTCACGCCCAAACCGATGAGCGTGAACATGTTGAGGCTCTTGTGTCGCAGCGACTCGGCAAAACGCACATAGAACGGCCAAGCGGACCAAAGGCACACCGGCGTGGCGAGGCTGAGCTCCAAGAGAGTGCTTGCCCTCGGAGAAAGCATTCGTGAGATCGGCTCGCCGGGCAGGAGGTCGCCCATCGCAACGATGACCAGCGGAATGGCGAAGGCGGCCGCCAGCCAGAAGCGGCGCGTCATGTCGGACAGCTCGGGATTCTCGGTGTCGTCATCTGCCGAGACGTCCCGTGGCTCCAGGGCCATACCGCAGATCGGGCAGCTTCCGGGCTCGGATCGCACGATTTCCGGATGCATCGGGCAGGTCCACTCGAGCTCTGCTGCCGGTCGGCCCGGCCCTACGGGCTCGAGGGCCATACCGCATGTCGGACAGCTCCCAGGACCGACACCTCGGACTTCCGGGTGCATCGGACAAGTGTGTGGGTCGTTGTGCCGAGGCATGATTCAGCTTACGCTATGATCGTTGGATCGCATGCAGCAAGCAGTCACAGGCCTTTTGGCGCTCATGCTCGTGGCCACCTCTGGGGTGGCCGGGGGTTTGCTCCACTTGTGCGGGATGGCAGATCTCGTTCGGAGGACGTGCTGCTGCGACGATGCACATGAGGGACCTCCGGTCCAGCTCAAGCGCATCGATGATTGCTGTGGCGCGGCGATCGCCAAGGGCGAGCTTCCACGGGTCGCGGCGGGCAGCGAAAAGGGCTGTGTAGATGCCCCGATGCTCGCGGTGTCGGTGGCCTCGACCGACGAGCTCCGCGGCCAGCGACCGGAACAGCCGGGGCGGGTAGCGGTAGCGCGCGGCTCCCCTCGAGTACAGGGCCCTCCTCTCTTCATTTCGAACTGCTCCTTCCTGATTTGATCTCCATTCGCGTTTTGATCTGATCGGCGTGCTTTGCCGGTCGAGGCGGACCTGCGTTTGAACCAGGCCCTGGTCGATGTCGCAGAAGGAGCAATGGAGTCATGAATGGAATACGGATAACTACGGCTGTCGTCGCGTCGCTCATGTGGAGCATCGCATTGGAGGGTTGCGCGCACGGCCAGGGCGCACGCTATGACGCAGCACGAAACGCGCTGGACGCAGCCAAACCGGGGGGCAGCCATGGCGGAGCAACGCTGGAGGAACCGGTATCGTTCGACGTCGACGCTCCACTCGAACGCGAGGCTCTCGTTCTCGCCGTGCTCGCGCGAAATCCGAACCTGGAGGCCGCGAGGCAGGCGTGGCGCGCCGCACTCGCCGAGCACCCGCAAGCCCGATCGCTGGAAGACACCCGGGCGAACTATCTGCTGGCCCCAGCGAGCGTGCGCTCGGATGCGGTGCGGTTCGGCCAAGTGATTCGAATCGAGCAACGTTTCCCCACTCCCGGCAAGTTTCGGTTCGCCGGGGAGGTGGCGCTCGCGGAGGCCGAAGCGATGCAAGGCGCGTATGAAGGGGTACGTCTAGCGCTGGCGTTGATGGCCTCGTCTCTGTTCGACGACTACTACCGCGTGACCCGCGTACTCACGCTCAACGACGAACATCGTCAGCTGCTGGAGGACATCAGGGCAAGCGCGATGATTCAATACGAGTCGGGGCGGGCCTCGCAGCAAGATGTCTTACAAGCAGAGGTGGAGCTGGCGCACATCGTTCATCAACGCGTCATGCTCGAATCGGAGCGAAGGGTGATCGTAGCGCAGATCAACGGCCTGCTTCATCAGCGTCCAGAGCTTCCGCTTCCAGAACCACCGCAGCGCATGGAGCCAGCGTCGATCGAATTATCAGACACGGCGGGGCTCCAACGGGAGGCACTCGACAACCGGCCCGAGCTTCATGCAGCACGTTCTCAACTGACAGCCGCTGACTCGGCGGTCGGCCTCGCCAAGCGCGATTACTCGCCCGCGATCGGCCTCATGGGGGAGTACAACTCGATGTGGGCCCAGACACAGCATCAGTGGATGGCCGGTGCTTCACTGAACCTTCCGCTTCAGATTAGGTCCAGAAAGGCTGCGGTCGACCAAGCCGAGGCTCGCGCTGGGCAGGCGGCGGCGGAGCTCTCCACCAAGCGAGACGAGGTGCGGGTCGAAGTAGATCAAGCGCGTCAGCGCGTCCTCGAAGCGGCGCATGTAGTTCACCTATACCAGCTGCGACTGATTCCTGCGGCGCGCGCCCAAATCGATGCAGCCGAGTCTGGTTACGAGACGGGTCGAAATAGCTTTCAATCGCTCATCGACGCCGAGCGCTCGCTACGAACGCTCGAGATCGAATACGAGGAGGCTCTGGCTGGCCTCGGGCAACGAGCCGCGGAGCTCGATCGTGCGCGAGGCATCGTGCCTGGACTCAAAAGTGAAGGAGAACCCCATGCGCATCGTTGAACGGTTGGGAAGGGGCTCCGCCTGGGCCCTGCTCGGCCTGCTGATACTCGGTGCGGCTGCGGCCGCCATTTGGTTCTCGAGCCGGAGCGCGAGCAAACACGAGCTTGGCGAGGCTCAGATCGACCAGCACGCGCACGATCCAGATGTCGCGTACTACACGTGTCCGATGCACACCTCACTGCAACTGCCCGCCCCCGGGAAGTGCCCGATATGCGGCATGGAGCTCACCCCGGTGACGAAGCAAGACTTGAGCAGCGGCACCATCGTCGTCGACGCAGTGCGCCGGCAATGGATTGGGGTTCGGACCGCGGCCGCCGAGCGCCGCCACATCTCCCGCCAACTTCGTGCGGTGGGACAAGTCGACTTCGACGAGACGCGGCTCGCGGACGTCAACCTACGCGTGAGCGGCTGGGTTCACCGGCTCCTCGTCGATGAGACCGGCCAGCGCGTCAAGCAAGGGCAAACCCTTTTCACACTCTACAGCCCTGAGCTCTATGCGGCCGAACGCGAGTTCCTGACGGCGCGCCGTCGGGACCGAGGGGGCGACTCCGCAGCGATTTCGGAGCTCACCCGCGCTTCCGGGCAGCGGCTCCGGCTGCTTGGTATGAACGAGGCGCAGATTCGCGAGCTCGAGCGGCGCGGGCAAGCATGGGAGAACGTTCCGGTCGTCTCCCCCTCTACCGGATACATCATCGACAAGAACATCGTCGAGGGCGGACGGGTCGAGGCGGGCACGAAGGTATACCGAATCGCGGACTTGAGCCGTCTTTGGGTCGACGCAGAAGTCTACGAATCGGACCTCGGTCAGGTGAAGTTGGGCCAGGCGGTGACGGTGGAGCTCCCATTCGTGCCGGGACGCCCTTTCAATGGGCAGGTCGATTACATCTACCCCACGTTGAGCGGAGCGACACGGACGGGTCGCGTCCGGGTAGCGCTCGCCAATCCGGATCTCGTTCTCAAACCCGACATGTACGCGAACGTCGAAATTGAGATCGATCTCGGCGAACGATTCGTGATCCCCGATTCAGCGGTGATCTACACGGGTCCTCGGCGATTGGTGTTCGTCGACCTCGGCGAAGGCCGGCTCCGTCCGAAAGAGGTTGAGCTAGGCGTACACGGCGACGGCTACGTCGAAGTCACCCGAGGCATCGAGCCTGGTGACGTCGTTGTGACGTCCGGGAACTTCCTCATCGCCGCCGAAAGCCGCATTCGGTCGGCGACTGGGTACTGGGGAGGCGGACATGGGGCCCACTGACGGCAAAGAGCTCCCAAATCCGACGATCGTTGCGCGCGTCATCGAGGCAAGCGCGCGTCAGCCTTTCATGACGCTCCTGTTCGCTCTGGCCGCTGGTGTTTGGGGCTTCTATTCGCTGCGCAACGCGTCCCTCGATGCAATTCCCGATCTCTCGGACACGCAGGTCATCATTTTCACGGAGTGGCCCGGCCGAAGCCCCGACCTGGTCGAAGATCAGATCACGTATCCGATCTCCACGTTTCTCCTGGCTGCACCAAAGGTCAAGTTCGTCCGGGGGCAATCCTTCTTTGGCCTTTCCTTCGTGTCGGTGATCTTCGACGACGGAACCGACATGTACTGGGCGCGAAGCCGAGTCCTGGAGTACCTCAACTCTGCGCTCGCCGATCTGCCGTCAGGCGTCCGCCCCACGCTGGGGCCGGATGCTACCGGGGTGGGTTGGGTGTTTCAATACGCGTTGGTCGACCGAAGCGGCGCGCACGACCTGCAGGAGTTGCGTTCGTTTCAAGACTGGAACCTTCGCTATGCGATCGAAAGCGTGCCTGGAGTTGCGGAAGTGGCATCGGTCGGCGGATTCGTGAAGGAGTACCAGGTTCAAGTCGATCCCGTGAAGCTCCGCGCGTATGGTATTGGAATTGGTGAGGTCGTCCGCGCGGTTCGCGAATCCAACGAAGACGCCGGAGGCCGAACGATCGAAATCGCCGGTCATGAGCACGTCATCCGGGGGCGCGGGTACATTCAAAGCGTAGAGGATCTACGAAGCATTCCACTCAAGCTTGGCGACGGCGGGACGCCAGTCCTGTTAGAGAGCGTGGCGGTGGTAAGCATCGGTCCGGCGATGCGGCGGGGTATCGCCGAGCTCGACGGTGAGGGAGAAGTGGTCGGCGGCATCGTCATCATGAGGTATGGCGAGAACGCCGTGTCGGTGATCGACGCGGTCAAACGGAAGCTCGAAGATCTCAAGTCGAGCCTTCCCGATGGCGTCGAGTTGGTCATCACCTATGACCGCTCCGACCTCATCAAGCGAGCCGTCGGTACGCTCCGGAGCACGCTGATCGAAGAAATGATCGTGGTGAGCGTGATCATCTTCTTGTTTCTTCTTCATGCGCGGAGCGCACTCGTCCCCATCATCACTTTGCCGCTCGCCGTGCTTCTTTCGTTCATCCCCATGTTCTACCAACATCTCACCGCGAACATCATGTCGCTGGGAGGGATCGCGGTAGCGATCGGCGCCATGGTCGACGCATCGATCATCGTAATCGAGAACATCCACAAGAAGCTCGAGCACTGGGATGCGGAAGGTCAGCCAGGGTCGAGGTGGCAAACGATCGTAAGCGCCATGCAGGAGGTCGGACCCTCCATTTTCTTCTCGCTCGTGGTCATCACCGTATCGTTCTTGCCCGTGTTCACCCTGGAGAGCGCAGAGGGGCGTCTGTTCAGACCGCTGGCCTTCACGAAAACGTATTCGATGGGTTTCGCCGCGGTCCTGTCGGTCACGCTGATTCCGGCCTTGGCGGTCTTGATGATCCGGGGAAAGATTCGACGCGAAGACGAGAACCCAGTCAACCGCTGGCTCGTCGCTTCATATGCCCCGGTCGTTCGATTCGTCGTCGCCCACCGATGGAGTGTATTCGCTTTTTCGCTCATCGCGATGGCGCTCACCATTCCGGCCTTTCTCAAGCTCCAAAGCGAGTTCATGCCGCCGTTGAACGAAGGCACCATCCTGTATATGCCCACGGCGCCACCTGGGATGTCCATCACGGAGGCATCCAACGTGCTGCAATCGATGGACCGCCAGCTGAAGTCGTTTCCCGAGGTTGTCTCGGTCTTCGGCAAAGCGGGACGCGCGGAAACCGCGACGGACCCTGCCCCGATCGGGATGTTGGAGACGACTATCGTCCTCAAACCACGGTCGGAATGGAGAGACGGCCTGACTTGGGAGGGCCTGATCCGAGAGATGGACGAAACCCTCCGCTATCCAGGCATGCCCAACGTCTTCTGGATGCCGGTGCAAACGCGCACGGAGATGCTCGCCACGGGCATTCGAAGCCCGCTCGGAATTCAGGTGTTCGGCAATGACCTTCAGACGATCGAGCACACGGCGGTGCAGATCGAACAGGCGGTGTCCAAAGTTCCGGGAACACGAAGCGCTTTCGCAGAGCGTTCGACGGGTGGGTTCTTCATCGATTTCAAAGTCGATCGAGCAAATGCTGCGCGTTACGGGCTTCGCGTTGCCGATATCAACCGGGTCATCATGACGGCGGTTGGCGGCATGGCTGTCTCGGAAACCGTCGAAGGTCGCGAACGGTACCCCATCACGGTCCGCTACGCGCGCGAGTTCCGTGACGATCCTACTGTGCTCGGAGACATACTCATCAGCACGAAAGGCGGAGCCCAAGTGCCCATCAGTGAGGTGGCGAGCTTGGATTTCGTGATGGGACCGCCGATGATTCGTAGCGAAAACGGCAAGCTGGTGGGATTCGTCTTCGTCGATACGGATCGACCGATTGCCGAATACGTCCGAGACGCCAAGCGTGTGATCGCCGACGAAGTCGATCTCCCCGCAGGTGTCTGGTTGGGATGGGCCGGACAATTCAAGTACCTCGAGCGCGCCAAGGAGAAGCTCAAGCTGGTGGTGCCCGTCACGCTGTTCTTGGTGGTGCTGCTCCTCTATTGGAACACCAAGTCCTGGACCGAGACGGCGATCGTAATGCTGGCCGTGCCCTTCTCACTCATCGGCGCGGTCTGGCTTCTGTACTTGCTCGACTACCACCTGAGCGTTGCGGTCTGGGTAGGCATGATCGCTCTAGCAGGGCTCGATGCGGAAACGGGGGTCGTCATGCTGCTCTACCTGACCCTCGCCCACAAGAAGCGACGCGACGATGGAAACCTGCAAACGCCCGCGGACCTCACCGAAGCGATCGTCGACGGCGCCGCAAGACGGATTCGACCCAAGCTCATGACGGTGATGACCACAACGATCGCACTCTTGCCGATCCTATGGAGCACGGGCACCGGAGCCGACGTCATGAAGCGTATTGCTGCACCGATGATCGGAGGTCTGGTAACCTCGTTCTTGATGGAGCTTACCGTATACCCAGCGATCTTCTCGGGATGGAAGGGCCGATCTCTTCCTGTGCGAGGACTCGAAGCAATGAATCACGAAGGAGGTAACGGATGATCAACGAACGACCCACCATTCTGCTGTCCTGCGCAGTCATCGCCACAGGCTTGGTTTTCGGATGCAGCAAGAGCAGTGACGCGACTCCCGTGCAATCGTCGCTGACCACCAGCACTCACGGGAACCTCGAAGAGGCTGCATCTGCGTACGAGGCGATCCGCGGCTCGCTCGCGCGCGATCGAAGCGACGTCCGGGCGCAGGCGCTCGCGCTCGCCGACGCAGCCCAGGCTGCGGCGACATCGGCCCCGGAGGCAATCCGCCAACCGCTCGGGGATCTTTCGAGTGTGTCGCGGCGGCTTGCCGGGCTGGAGCGGGATGATTTGGAGGGCGCGAGGAGGGCTTTCGGCGATGTGAGTCGTGCCTGGATCTCCGTCTTGTCCGCTGAGCCGAGCCTCCAACAGGGCAAGCAGGTCTACGAGTGCCCGATGGCGAAAGGCTACAAGAGGTGGGTGCAGGCCGGTGAGGAGGCGTCAAACCCATACCTGGGAAGCGAAATGCTCCAATGCGGAAACAAAATCGAGTTCTGAGCGCGAAGCTCTTATGCAGTTTCACGCGAGCTATTGCGGTCGTGTCATGGCACGAGCAACACGTAGAGCAGGGCCCCGACGGTGACCATGAGCGCGCCGAGCGCGATCACGATTGGCCCTCCAATGGCAACCGGAAACATCCCGCGCTCGAGGTTCTTTGCAACGGATAGATAGCGGCTGACCGCGTAGATCAGGGTCATGCCACCAAACGAGATCAAAACGACCCCCGCCGCCACTGCCATGGCTTCGACCCCTGCGCCCAGCCGCTCGAGTAGCACGCCGAGGCCCACGAGACCGAGCCCCGTCCGGACCCACGCCAGAAACGTCCGCTCGTTTGCAAGGTGATCGCGGGCGGTGCTCTCGCGGTTCTCGATGAGATCTCGCATCGTCGACTCGACCCATAGCACACCTCGCACAGAAACGAGCGCCCGGGTATGCTCGTCGCCAGGAGGGAAGCATGGCTTCGGCTCGAATGAGTCCCGTCGATACCGCATGGCTGCACATGGACGACCCGGACAACCCCGCGGACATCGTCGGCCTGTGGACGTTCGAGGAACGACTATCTTACGAGGCGCTCAAAGCCGTCATCGAGAAGCGGCTTCTCAAGTACGCCCGCTTCAAGCAGCGCGTTCGGGAGGTCGACGGTCATCCTACCTGGGAGGACGACCCCGATTTCCGCCTCGAACGTCATGTGATCCTCCACGACGCCGAGATCCCCTTGAACCAGCAGTCTCTGCGCCAGCTCGTCGCGGATCTAGGGAACGAACGACTCGAGCAGAACCGACCGCTCTGGGCGATGCACCTGATCCACGGGTCGGACGGAAGCTCCGCCGTCATCGCGCGCCTCCACCACTGCATCGCCGACGGTTTCGCTCTCGCCCACGCGATGATTGGTCTGGCCGATCGCGCCGACGGGACCCCGATGTCCGAAACCATGCAGCCGGCGGCGCAAGCGGAACACGAGCCGCTGACAAACGCATTGGTACACGAAGCGACCGAGCTTCTCCATCACCCGAGTCATGCCATCGATCTCGCGAAACAGGGCGCCGCCCTCGCGCTGAGCCTCGGCCACTTGCTGTTCGTTCCTTTCGACCGGCACACCGTCTTGAAGAGCAAGCTCTCGGGCCGCCGCCGGATGGCATGGTCGTCCGGGGTCGATCTTCAAACCGTCAAGTCGATCGGCCGTGCCCGCGGCGCTACGGTCAACGACGTGCTTCTGAGCGCTCTGACCGGCGCACTTCGACGCTTCCTCGCCGAGGCGGGAGAGCCTGTCGACGAATTCACCGTACGCGCGATCATTCCTGTAAACCTGCGGCCGATCCACTCCATCGAAGAGATGGACGATTCGATGGGTAACCACTTTGGCCTGGTGTTCCTCGACCTCCCCATTTTCGGGAAGACGATCGAATCGAGGTTCCGCGGGCTCAAGGAGCGAATGGACGCGCTCAAGGGCACCCCTGAGGCGTTCGTCGCATTCGGCATCCTCAACGCCCTGGGCCACACCTCGACCTCCATCGAGCACATCGTCAACGAGGTGTTCGGGCGGAAAGCCAGCCTGGTGGTGACCAACGTCCCAGGACCCCGCGTGCCCCTCTATATCGATGGAAAGCGCCTCCGGGACATGATGTTCTGGGTGCCTCACCCGGCGCGTCTTGGCCTCGGGCTCAGCATCCTGAGCTACTCCGGAAAGGTGATCGTGGGGGTCAGGGTTGACGAGGCCGTGAGTAAAAACCCCGATCGGCTCGTCGAGTTGTTCGAGGAAGAAGTGTCCGCAATGATCGAGAAAACGAATAGTTCGTGTTGACGAGGACCGAGTTCCTTGTGAATCTCGGCCATCTCCCTCGCGACGGGAAAGGTTTTGTAAGAGAATGAATCGCCGTTTTGTACCAGTTTGGCTACTTCTGGTAGCCGCCTTCGCGCTGCCGGGCACCACCACCACCAGCAAGGCGGAGGCAAGTTACACGTTTCGCATCGCCTCCCTCGCTCCGGCAGGCTCGTCATGGATGAAGATCCTCAACGCCTGGAACAAGACGCTTCAGGACGAGACCGACGGGAAGGTCAAGTTGCGGTTCTACCCAGGGGGCTCCCAAGGGGATGAGCGCGACTTCGTCCGCAAGATGCGTGTCGGGCAGTTGGACGGTGGCGTCGTCACCATGACCGGGATGAGCATGTTGGTCCCGGCCATGAACGTGCTCACCTTGCCTGGTTTCCTCGACACATACGCGGAGCTCGATCGGGTGCGCGAAAAGATGGCGCCGCAATTCGAGGAGATGTTCGACAAGGAAGGCATCAAGCTGGTCGGTTGGGGGGACGCCGGAAAGACTCGTTTGTTCTCGGTGCAGCCCATCAAACGGCCCTCCGATATCAAGTCCATGCGTCCCTGGGTCTGGAAGGATGATCTGATTTTCGTGGAGTTTTATCAGGTCATCGGCGCGAGCGCGGTCCGGCTCGGGGTACCCGAGGTCTACCCGGCTCTGCAGACTCGCATGGTGGATGTGGTCGCATCATCCGCCCTCACCGCCGTCGCGCTGCAGTGGTACACGCGGGTGAAATACATGACCGCGCACAATTCGGCGATCATCGCTGGCGGCACCATGATGCGCAAAGACAAGTTCGACGAGCTCCCACCCGACCTGCAAAAGATCTTTCAAAGCACCGCAGATCGCGCGCACGAGCTGCTCAACAAGACGATTCGCAAGGACGACCAGAAGGCTTATGACATCGTCGTGAAGAAGGGCATCGTCCCCGTCGAAGCGGGTGATGCCAAGCCCGAGTGGGACGCGGCCGACAAGAAGGTTCGCGACAACCTGACTGGCCGAATGTTCCCGAAGAGCCTCCTCGACGCCGTCGCCGCGGCTGCGAAACCATAGGACGCCGCAGCCGCACGCCGTGACCGAAATCGAGCATCTGCAGATCGACTCCAATGGGATTCGATTGCACGCGGCGACTCGGGGCGAGGGTCCGGCCGTCCTTTTCTGTCATGGGTTTCCCGGGCTTTGGTCGTCTTGGCGGCACCAGCTCCCGGTGGTCGCCGAGGCCGGGTTCCGCGCGATTGCGGTCGACATGCGGGGCTACGGCCGGAGCGATCGCCCAGTCGAGGCGAGCGGGTACGGAAATCAAACCATCGTCGCGGATCTAACGGGGCTGCTCGACGCTCTGGGCGAAGAGCGGGCTGTGATCGTCGGACACGACTTTGGCGCGCAGGCCGCATGGGCGTCGGCGTTGCACGCACCGGAGCGTGTCCGAGCCGTCGCGTCACTGGCTGTGCCGTACGGAGTGGGCTTTGCTCGCAGGAAGAACACAGACGCTACGGGTCAAACGAGCTCTGGGACAGGACAGCGTAGGGGCCGGAAACCAAGCGAGACATATGCGGCCATCGCAAAGAATCATTTCATCCACCTGCACTACTTCCAGAGCGTCGGCACGGCCGAAGCCGAGCTCGGGAGCAACCCGCGGCTCTTCTTGCAACGTATCTACTGGGCCTTGAGCGCGCGGGGGAGCTTGCTCGACTTCAAGCGCTTTCCTGCCGAAGGGACGGGCTACTTGGACGTCTTGGCTGATCCGGAGCAACCATTGCCCTGGCCGTGGCTCAGCGAGGAAGATCTCGACTACCTAGTCCAGGAGTACATGCGAACCGGCCCGGCTACCGCCTTCATCGGCGGCCTCAACTCGTATCGCGCAATGGACGTGAATTGGGAGCAGGACCCCGACTACGGCCGGGCCAATATCGATTGCCCCTCGCTCTTCCTCTGCGGCGAAAAGGATCCGGTGCTCGAAATCGTCACCCCCAAATCGCTGCAGACCATGCCCGACCGGCTAACCGACCTCCGAGGCCTCCAGATCATCCCCGAAGCAGGGCATTTCGTGCAGCTGGAGCAGCCCGGGGCAGTCAACGAGGCCCTCCTCCGGTTCCTCGGATCCCTCGACTGATCCCCTAGGCGTGGAACTGGGCAGCCAGCTTGCCGGAGAGCTTGTACACGAGGCCGTAGATCGAGAGCTGTGGGTTGGAGCCGATGCTCGTTGGAAAGAGCGAGCCGTCCATGACGTACAGGTTGTCGAGGTGATGGAGCTTGCCGTCGCCGTCGGTGACGCTCCGCTCTGGGTCGTCGCCCATCGCGCAGCCCCCCATGACGTGCGCGCTGCCTATCGTCGCCTTGTGTGCGGCCACCTTCAACTCCGCGATCGCTGCTTTCGCTTCGCTCCAAGACATGTAGTGCTTGGCTTGCTTGTGTGCCGGACGCGCGGACTTTGCGCCCGTTTCAAACTGCATTTCGACCATCACGTTCCAAGCGCGTCGCACCCCGTGCAAGAGGTAGTCGTTGATCGGATAGTCGAGGATCGGGTAGCCATCGTCGTTGAGCTCGACGGTCCCACCTTGGCTCTCTTCGTGGAACCCGTCGCGCAGGAGAGCGATCATGCACTGGGTGTGACCGAGTTGGTCCATGCTCTGGGTGAGTTGCTCACCCGCTGCACTGTAGAAGCCCGCCGCGAATGCGGGTTGAAGCGGCGGCACCTCCAGCTTGAATCCGACGGGCCCGGTATGAACGTTCTGCCATTGAAAGTGGTCGGAGTAGATCGACTGTGGCGCGCCGTAATAGGGATCGATCGTCTGCTCGTAAATCGCCATACTCAAAGTCGTCGGATGCAAGAACGTCCGCTTGCCGATGCGCCCGTACGGGTCAGGCACCTTGGACCGCAGCAAAATCGCTGGCGTGTTGATCGCGCCGCCCGCCAATATCGTCCGAACGGCCCGGACCGTGATCTTCTGCCCCGTCGTGCCCCTGACGTTGGGTGTGAGGGCCTCAGCCTCGACGCCCTTCACGACGTCCCCCTCGCGCAGAACGCGAACGACTCTCGCGCGATGGATCAGCTTGGCTTTGTGGTCCAATGCGCCTGGTATGGTCGTGACGAGCATCGATTGCTTCGCGTCGACCGGACAGCCAAGCCCGCAGTAGCCGAGATTCAAGCATCCGCGCACGTTGCGGTGAATCGTGGCCCAGGAGTAGCCTAGCTTTTCCGAGGCGCGCTGGAGCATGGCGTTGTTTTCGTTGGGCGGCTGGGACCATTCGCTGATGTTGAGCCGCTGCTCCATGTGATCGAAGTACGGCGCCATCTCTTCGACCGAGCAACCACTCACGCCCATGTGCTCCGCCCAGAACTTCAGCGTCTGGGGTGGCGTTCGGAAGCTCGTCGTCCAATTCACGGTCGTCGACCCGCCGACCGAACGACCCTGCAAGATCACCATGCCGCCGTCTTTGGTGCCCCGCCCGGTGCCCTCTTGATAGAGATCGCGATACGCAGCTCGCTCCTGCATGTCGAACTGGCTGGAAGTCTTGAGCGGCCCTTCCTCGAGCAGGATCACACTCAAGCCAGCCTTGCTGAGCGTCTCGGCGGCCGTGCCTCCACCTGCACCCGTACCGACGATCACGACGTCTGCCTCCAGATCCAGCGCAGACGAGATCTGACTCGCATCGATGATATCCCAGTGGCGCTCCGCGGCCTTGTTGTAGGGATCCGTACTGCTGCCGAGGGTCAGCTTCGATAGATCGGTCACGGCGTTGCCTCCTGCGCCGGGTCGGCCGTGGGCGTGAGGCCCGCCACCTTCTTGGGTGGACCGGGATACCCCGTCGTCGCTGCGTTCTCTGGGATGAGGTACCAGGCGCTGATGATGAGCCGTATCACGGCCGCGTAGATCGCATTCAACAAGCCGACGCTGCTGTCTCGCAAGCGCGCGAGTGCCCGCTGGGCATCGTCCAGTGAGGCCTTGGACCAGGCTGACCACTGGCCGGTCATCAATCCTCGAGTCGGTGCAAAGCTCAGCACGTCGAACGCCTGGTACACGCCCGCCACTACGGGCGCGGAAAGATCATCGAGCAAGGTGTCGAATGATTGGAGCGTTTGATCGATAGCCGCGGTGTCGCTCGGACCGATCTTGCCTTTCATCACCGCGGGTGTGAGCGCACGCAAGAGCTCCAGATCCTCGGAGCGCAGTTGCTTCATGCCCGACGCGGGCAGGCTGGACGTACAGCCGGACAAGGTTGCGCCCGCGCTCATCGTCGAAAGCGCCGCCGCGCCGGCGATGGAAAGCTTCAGGAAATCACGTCGATCGGTCTGCATCGCAGCGGTGAGGATACGCATAGACGAAGGAAGGAAGTCCAGTAAAAAAAGCTACTTCAACGATGCCGGCTGCGAATGAAATACTCGCTCATCGTCACGCTGGTGATCTTCCAAATGGGGAGAAAGACGGCGACACTCTGCATCATCACCGCCATGTTCTTGAGAAGCTGGAATCGATTCCGGGCACCGTAGAACACGTATGGGTTCGTGATGTGCTCGGGAGAGGGCCACGATTCCTCGACGATCCCCTCGTAGGGCACGGCACCTGGCGTCAGAACCTCCTCGACCACGTTTCGCACGTAGCGGCTCCGTGGCTGCATCTTCTCGGACATCGGTCCCTGGCGGTTGAACCAGTGTCGCATCCACCGGTCCTTCGGGACCCGTCTAGGACGCTCCAACGGTGTGACCGAGACGATGCCCGGTGATCGCGTACCGTCTGGCCAATCGCGGGGAGCACTGTGGTCGTTGCCGCCGTAGTCGGTGTATAGATGCTCACGGACGCGATACCCAGCAATGTCAAAATCCGCATCGAGCAAGATCGCCTCGAGAGCGCCGCGCACGCCCAGGTCTTCTACCCATACGCTGACCTCGGCGACGAAGGGATCCGTGAGCTTCGTGGTGGGTGTTGGCGAGGACACGGTGGCGAGATCGTCATCGACGTTGAGGGTTAGGTACCGCGCGCCCGACTCGAGTAGCTTCGGCGCACACGACTCGAGCAAGCGTATCCGGCGCTCGACCGGGTCCATCGCCTGGCGCGGCCAGAGCAGGTAAATGAGCTTGATCATCGTGCAGCCTTGAAGCGGTCGTGCGTCGCGCGAAACTCATGCATCAGCTTGGGGATGCCGTCCGCGGCGCTCGTTCGCGGTTCGTAGCCCAGGTGGGCACGGGCCTTGTTTGGGCGAAACGAAGCGTCGCGACACACCGACAGGACGCCTCTTCGCGTGAGCGTTGGGAACGGGCCGCCGAGGTAGTGAACGAGCTCCCCAAAATATGCGAAGGCGTACGCGAGCTGGCGCGGAATGCGAAGCCTGGGCCAAGGGTACCCCAATGCTTCGACGATCGGACGATACCAAAGGACGGGGTTGATCGGTTCGTCGTCGCTGACGAAGTACGCCTGGCCGCCGACGAGCTCGGGATTCTCGCTGAGCTTCTGCGCGACAAGGAAATGCACATCGACCACGGAATCGACGTGCACATTGTCGGTCACCGAAGTGCCATCTCCGAGGGTCGCCTTGAACTGACCCGCCGCCAGGTGCTCCAGAAAGTCCCGCACCATCATCGCGCCTTCGCCCGGACCCCAGACGCCACCGGGACGAACCGCGGCGGTACGAAGCCCATTCGGATCATCCGCTTGGAGCACCAGCTTCTCGGCCCGGCTCTTGGACTGCGAGTAGAGATCACGCAGCCCGTCGGTACCCACATAGGGGGCCGTCTCGTCTCCATCGCGAATCGGTCGATCCACAGCCACCGTGATCGAGCTGGTGAAGATGAGCTTCTTCACGCCCGCCGCCTGGCAGGCTCGAACGACGCATTCCGTTCCATGGACGTTGACTCCGTAGACCTCCCGGCGAACGCTCGGACGAGCGAGTGTCAGCGTGTTGATGATGGCAGCGGTGTGAAACACCGTGTCGACGCCTTCACAGGCCGGGCCGAGATCGCTCATTCGGCGGATGTCACCGACAAAGCTCTTCACCCGGCCGTCGCCCTGAAACGGTGTGAGGTCGAGCGCCCGAACCTCACAACCGAGCTCCAACAGCCGGCGCACCAGGTGCTTGCCGACGTAGCCATTGCCGCCAGTCACCAGGCAGATGGGACCAACTTGATTTGGATCGACGGGCAGCTCCATCAGTCGCTGCCGACCTTGACCCGGCATGCTAGCTTGCGCAATCCCGATGGCTAGCTTGACCCCTCTCGTACTGCAAGACGTGGACGGCGCTCAGTGGGACGACGTTGCAGATTTGGTCGTCGTGGGCCTCGGTGCCGCAGGCATCACCACCGCAATCGAAGCGCGTGAGCGCGGCGCGGACGTCGTCGTCCTGGACCGATTCGAGGGAGGTGGCGCAACAGCCATCAGCGGGGGCGTCTTCTATGCGGGCGGCGGCACGCACATTCAAGAGGAAGCCGGAGTCCAAGACACGGTCGAGAACATGTACCGCTATTTGTCGATGGAGGTGCAGGACGCGGTGGCCGACGAAACGTTGCGCGACTTCTGCGAAACCAGCGCGGCAACCGTGAAGTGGCTGACCGACCGCGGCGTCCCGTTCTTGGGCAACCTCTGTCCGGTCAAAACGTCCTATCCCACCAACGAATACCATCTCTACTACTCGGGAAACGAGACCTTCCCGCCTTACAGCGAGCACGCCAAGCCCGCGCCGAGGGGTCATCGCGCCGATGGCGGAGCATTCCCAGGGGCGAACATCATCGAGCCGCTCAGGAAGACCGCCGTCTCCGAAGGGGTTCGAATTCAACTGCAGGCCCGTGTCAGTCGTCTCGTGGTCGACGGGTCACGCCGTGTGGTGGGCGTCGAGGTGCAGCAGATTCGGTCACGCTGGTGGCGGAAGGTCCATCAGCTCCTGCACCGCCTCGAAACCACGGTAGCCAAGGTGGCGACCGGGCTCGCGGCGTGGTTGCGTAGGCGCTGCGACGGTATCGAGAACCGGTACTCGACGGCCCGGCGCATTCGAAGCCGGGAGGCGGTCGTCCTGTGCGCAGGCGGGTTCGTGTTCAACCGCGAAATGGTCGCGGAGAACGTGCCCGAGTTCCTTCCCGGCCTGCCGCTGGGCACGGCAGGCGACGACGGCATGGGCATTCGGCTCGGTCAAAGCGCCGGCGGCAAGGTTGATCAGATGAACCGGGCTTCGGCCTGGCGCTTCCTCTACCCCCCCAACGCCTTCGCGGAAGGAGCGCTGATCAACGACAAAGGCGAGCGCTTCGCCAACGAGTTCTGGTACGGGTCGAAGATCGGCGAGGCGATGGTCGAAGAAAATCATGGCGTCGCCACCTTGATCATCGACGAGGATCTCAAGAGGCTCGCCCACGAGCAATCCAAAGCCGGAAAGCTTCAATGGTTTCAGCGTGGGGTCGCGCTGATGAACCTCTACTTCAACTGCAAGAAGGCACAGGACGTGGACGCCCTCGCCAGGATGCTCGATGTGCTGCCCGAGACGCTCCAGAAGACGCTCGATGACTACAACGCCAGTGCCGAAGGCACGCACCCCGATCGTTTCCTCAAGGCGCAAGACAGCATTCACCCCCTGCGAGAGGGGCCTTTCTACGCCATCGACTGCTCCTTGGGCTCGAAGCGGCACGTGTGCGCGGTGATGACCCTGGGCGGATTGGCGGTCGACGAAAAATCAGGCCAGGTGCTCCGCGACGACGGCAGCGTCGTGCCCGGGCTCTACGCCGCGGGGCGCAACGCCGTCGGTATCTGCTCACGGCAATACGTGAGCGGCCTGTCGATCGCCGACTGCGTATACTCGGGCCTCCGGGCGGCCCGGCACGCGACTAGCAGCCGGTGACTTCGAGGGTGCCGGTGCTGGTCGTGTAGGTCGCGTCGAGCACGCCGGTCGTTGGATCGTAGGACCAGTCGTCAGTGGCCAAAACCTTCCCGTCGAGGCTGACACCGCAGACGTCGAGGGGCTTGACCAAGGTGCGCGTCGACGCTTCCAGGTGGACGGTGCGCTCCCGGGTATTGCCCAGGGTGAGAGCCCATGTCCCATCGGATTCGGTGCTCGTCCATGTCCCGTCCGCGTAGAACTTGCCGGAGCTCTCGCCTCGCGGAAAGGCGAGCACGTGAAGCAGCTGGTCCCGATCCGAGGCGTGGATGATGTCCGGGTTGTCGCCGTACTCGGCGAGGGTGAACACATCGGGGGCGAGCATTGGGATGACGGCACCCGCCTGGACGAACATTGGAATCTCGGGGATGGGCGCTGCAACCATCACACTCTGGCCCCCGCCGTGGAGCAACGCCTCGCCGAGCGAGAACGTCCCGCCCTCTTCCCCGTAGCTCACCGAACGCCACCACTCGACCCAGGTGCCCTCTGGCAAGTAGAGCTCTCGCTCGGTCGCACCCTGCGTGTACACGGGCGCCACGAGAATGGACGGACCGAACATGTACTGGTCGTCCCGGCCTGTCGCGTTCGGGTCGTCAGGATGCGTCAGCACATGGTGCTGCATGATGGGCCTGCCGGTGGCGTAGTAGTCCTCGGCGGCCGCCTGGATGTAGGGGTAGAGCTGCGTATGAAGCTTGGAATACAAACGCCAAACCGGCTGATGGTTCGGATCCCAAGGTTGCGGGCGGTCATATTGAGGCACTTGGACGCCATTTTTCTCGCTGCGCATCAGGACCGTGAGGCCGCCGTACGCGATCCATCGGTCGAAGAGCTCGTCACCGAGGGAGCGCCCGAACATGGCGAAGAAGCCTCCGATATCGGAGCCCCAAATCCCAACGCCCGATGTGCCCATGGAAAGCGCGCGGTAGATCGACGATTGAAGACCGTCATAGTCCCATCCCGTCGTCGGGTCCCCGCCCCACACCAGTGGTGTGCAGGCAGGCGACCCAGTCCACCCGGACCGCGTGAACCGAGCCAGAGGCTTGCCCGCATCCAAGGTCGCCTGGTACGCGCCGCAATGGTAGTCACGCGGGTAACGATTGTGGAACTCGGTTCCGGTGGCGCCGTCCGTGGAGACGGCGTCGAGCGGCGTGTACTCGCCGAAGTCTTCCATCCATCCGTCGAAACCGGCCGCGACTGCTTGGTCGGTCAAGCTCTTGTACGCAGGCATCCCGTTGTCATCCGCAAAATCGAACTGGCTGACCTCGAAGCTGTTACCGAGGTTGCTGCTGTAGTCGTAGATGTATGTTTGTCCGTCATCGTGTTTGATGAGCGCGCCCTCTGCCGCGAACTCTGTAAACGGCGGATCATAGGAAACGCAAATCATCGGGTTGAAGTACGTGTGAATCGCTACGCCCATATCGTGGTTGGCGGCGGTTTGCATTTGAAGAGCATCCTCGCGGCCTTCCTGAGATCCGCACGGAAGGAAATGCAGATAGGTCGCATTGAGGGAGGTTGGCACGTCGGCGAGCCGGAATTCTTCGATCTGTGTGTCTGCCTCGGTTTGAAGCCACGGCCCGAAGAACCAAGGGGCGTAGTTGTCCGGTTGCCGCCCAACCGCCTGGGTGTAGCGGCCGAGCGCTTCAACCGGTGTTGGGCCGCCGAAAACACGGAATCGCAATTCGGTCGTTTCGACTTCCATGCTCCAAGCGTCCGCGGATTCGGAAGCCACGCGGTGGTAGCTGATCTCATCGTTGTCGATCAGGACGCCGTAGCCGCGCGAGGATAGAAGCCATGGGATCGGAAAGTATGTGGTGTCGGGCCGAAACCGCGTGCCCCACGGAGGGAGGACCGAGCTCATGACGGCGTATTCCTGCTGATCGTAGTAGGGCCCGTCGGCCACATAGTGTTCGAGCGCCCAGCCGTTTTGATCGACCGCGTTGCTGCGCTCACCGAATCCGACAAAGCGCTCCCCCTGCTCCGCAACGAAACCGACACCGAGAGCCTGAACGCCCTCGACGTTGACCGGAGTCACGGTGATTTGGATCGCCCCTTCCACGTTGGGATCAGGTGCAGCGACGAGCTCGAGCTTGCGACTCGAATCCGAGGTGGCGATGGTCGCCATGTACGATGCGCCTTCGGTTCGGGATGATTCAACAGCAGTCGCGTGCACCCAGCCGCTGTCGCGGACGGGCGGCGTCGAGGGCACGCCGTCGACCACCGGCGGCAATGTCGGCTGCTGACCGTTGCCAGGAGGCGGTGGTCCCAGGTGCATCGCGAGGCTACCGCTCGGACCGTCACCGGTGTCCGAAAGCTCGACGAGCACGGGGTTTCCCTCGGCGTCGAAGAACGTCATGTTCCACGGGGACTCGGTCACGCGCATCTTCAATGCGCCCGCGTCGACCGTCCACGCAGGGGTCTCGCTGCTGCTGCCGCAGCCCGCCAACGCAATCGTGAAAGCCAAACCAATCCAAACAAGACTCGACAAACGCATACCGTACTCCAAGAGCTCAACCCGTTCGGCCGCCAGCCTGACCACTGCGCCGCCATCTCGCAAGCCGGAATTGCGCCGCCCGCGCGGGCTATGACAGCGGTGCCAGGGTCCCATTCACTCGCTGCACGGCGCCGCCGCAAATCGCAGGGTTTCTCGTATCTCGCGAACGTTGAATCGGAGCGAGCCTGAAGCGTCTATCTCGACATGGAGAGGACTTTCGCAATGCGACTCTGGATGAACCAACGCTTCCTATGGCTGGGAACTGTCGTTCTCAGCTCCATGCTTTCAGGCTGTATCCTCATCGGAGACTACGAAGATGTCTACGAGCCCGGCCCCGTTCCCGTTTCTATCCTCTACGAGGTTTGCTATTCGAACGTCGATTGCTTCGCAGGAGATGACTGCGAGGAGCTGGCGGTGCCGGCCGATCGCTATACGGACTACGTGAACGCGATCTGCACCATCGGCTGCTTCGACGACCTCGATTGCCCGGTTTCCGAATTCAACGGCTTACCGGGCGCATGCTTGGACCACGCGATCCTCGGGGGCTCCACGACCGCGCGGATTTGTGTCGAACGATGCGAGATCGATGCCGACTGCGATGTGCCGGCCGGTTTCGGCTGCGAGATCGTCGCCGGGGACCGGCTCTGCATTCCCGTTCGTTAGAACATTTCCGCTTGCCAAGATGTCGCCAGCTCTATGATAGCCTTTGGAGAAGGCACCGATCATGGCAACAGTACTCATCACGGGCGCAAATAGGGGCATCGGGCTCGAGCTCAGCCGGCAGCTCACCGCGCGCGGTGACGAGGTGATCGCCCTTTGCCGCAAGGCAAGCCCGGAGCTCGAGAAGCTCGGCGTGCGATGCTTCGAGGGAGTCGATGTGACCGACTCTGCTGCGCTCGAAGCTGTGTCACGAAGCCTCGGAGACATCGAGATCGATGCGTTGATCAACAACGCCGGGATCTTCGAGCACGAATCCATCGATGACCTCGACTTCGATCGGATCCGACAGCAGTTCGAAGTCAACGTGCTCGGGCCGCTGAAAGTGACTTCGATCATGCGCAGGCACCTGGCGCGCGGCTCGAAGATCATCATCATCACCAGTAGGATGGGCTCGATCGACGACAACGGCTCGGGTGGCTACTACGGTTATCGAATGTCCAAAGCAGCTCTGAACATGGCCGGAGTCAATCTCGCACACGACTTTCGCAACAAGGGCGTTGCCGTCGCGATCCTGCATCCCGGTATGGTCGCTACGGCAATGACGGGACATCACGGCATTCCCGTCGCCGAGTCCGCCGAAGGCCTGATCGCGCGCATGGACCAGCTTCGGCTCGAGGACTCCGGCGGCTTCTGGCACGCCAACGGTGAACGGCTTCCTTGGTGAGCGCCATGCCGAGTAGTCGTTGTAGTGCAGCGATGGATCCGTCAAGCTGCACGGGCCGTGCCCGTTCATTGGGAGAACCTGCCGACCGAGGAGCTCCTCGATATTCGCTTGTGTGAGCTCGACCTGTGCGTGGAGGGCACCTGGCTCGAAGGTTGCTTGGACCGCCTCCGCGAAGAGCTCGACGCCGCAGGACTTCGGCGCTTTCGTGTTCACACCTGGTTGAGCGACGAGTGGTGCTCGCCAGACGGCATCCCCGGCATCGGCATCCCTTTCTACCTGGCCCACCCGCGGCTCATGCGTCTCGAACAGCAGATGATGTTCGAGGTGGAAGGCGGCACTCGGGCGGAGTGCATGCGTCTGCTCCGGCACGAGACCGGACACGCATTGCAACACGCGTACAACCTACAACGGCGCAGGCTTTGGCAGCGTGCGTTCGGCCGCGCGTCAGAGCCCTACCCCGACTTCTATCGACCGAACCCGTCTAGCAAGAGCTTCGTAGAGCACCTGGACGGTTGGTACGCGCAAGCCCACCCGGTCGAGGACTTCGCGGAAACGTTCGCAGTGTGGCTCGCGCCTCGCTCGAACTGGCGAAAGCGGTACGAGAGCTCGTCGGCCTTGGTCAAGCTCGAGTACATCGACGAGCTCGCAGACGAGCTAGCCGACAAGAAGCCCCATGTGCGTTCACGAGCGCGCCCATACTCTCTTCCGCGCCTCCGGTACACGTTGCGGCGTCACTACGAGCGGCGCCAGGAGCATTACAGCCCCGGCTCGAGCGACGAATACGATAGGGATTTGCACAAGATCTTCAGCGACTCCCCGCGGTTTCGAAACAACGAGACGGCAGCATCCTTCTTGCGACGCAATCGCCGCCAAATTCGCGAGCAGATCTCGCGCTTCACGGGCGAATACCAGTTCACCATCGACCAGGTGCTTCGTGATATCATGGGCCGGTGTCGCGAGCTCCGGCTGCGACTCATCAAGGGGGAGCGTCAAACCAAGCTCGACTTTGCCATCATGTTGACGGTGCACACCGTGCACCTTCTGCACCGGCGGGATACATGGCATCCACTCTAAAGCGACGGCGAATCATCGTGCTCGCGCACGAAAGTCTCATTCCGCCGCAGGACATTCGCGGGCTTTCCGAAGCGGAGATCGAACCCTTCAAGACCGAATTCGACGTGCGCGAAGGGCTGCGCTGGCTTGGACACGAAGTCCTGATGGTGGGGCTGAGCGACGAGCTGGCACCTCTGCGGATGGCGCTGGAGGAGCTCAAGCCGCACGTCGTCTTCAATCTGCTCGAGGAGTTCCGAGGTCAGGCGGTCTTCGACGCGCATGTCGTCGGATACCTAGAGCTTCAGCGCACCCCTTATACCGGCTGCAACCCGCGCGGACTCCTGCTTGCCCGAGACAAGGCCTTGTCGAAGAAGATTCTCACGTACCACCGAATTCAAGTTCCTCGATTTCGCGTGTTCCCGCGCTACAAGAAGATCAAGCGGCCGCAGCGTTTAGCGTTCCCGCTGATCGTGAAGTCGCTGATCGAGGAGGGCAGTTACGGCATCGCCCAGGCCTCGCTAGTCCACAACGACAAGGCCCTCGAAGAGCGCGTGTCGTTCATCCACGACAAGATTCGCACCGATGCCGTCGTCGAGCAGTACATCGCGGGCCGAGAGATCTACGTCTCGGTCCTTGGAAACCATCGTTTACAGGTATTGCCGACCTGGGAGATCTTTCTCGACAAGCTTCCCGAGGACGCCCCCAAGATCGCCACACGGAAAGTGAAGTGGGATCTCGAGTACCAGAAAAAGTACGGCGTCCGCATCGGACGCGCCAAAGGACTCTCTGCGGAGATGGAGCGTCGAATCGGGGCACTCTCGCGCCGCATTTGCCGGCGCCTTGGCACGGATGGCTGCGTGCGCATCGATTTCAGGCTCGATGAGTCGGGCGAGCTGTATTTCCTCGAGGCCAACCCCAACCCGGACATCGGCGAGGGAGAAGAATTCGCAAGCGCCGCCAATGCAGCCGGGATTAGCTACCCGGCCTTGCTGCAGAAGATCGTCAATTTGGGCATCCGCCGCGCCGAGCGGGGCTGACCAAAGTGCGTCAGTTGCTCATGTCGTGCAGATACGATCGAAAACAGTCGATCTCGTCGGTGCTCCAGTATGGAGGCGTGGACGGCATACGGAGGCCGATCGGCGGTTTACTGGTGAGCTTGGTGAGCATGTAGCTGCAGTCCGGATTGAACTCATCGACGAGGTAGTCCCCGTTTGCGCCGAGGGTCGCCGCCAGTGGCGCGAGCGCGCTCTGCACCGAGCCCGAGAGATCCAGGGTGAAGGTAGCCGACGGCGGCGCGTGACAACCCCCGACGGCACAGCCCTCGAGCTTGGTCCGAAGTCCCGAGTCGTCCGCCACCGAATATCCTGTGAGTGAACAGGATGGCGCTGCGGCGTCAGGGTTCTCGCAGTAGACCAGGTTTCGCGCCTGCTGTGTCTCCGCGGGGCTGGTGTCACCGCAGGCCGTCACCGCAACGGTCCCGATCGCCAAAGCCATGAATCGCATCAAGTTCGTCCGTGTGTAAAGCATGTTTCCCCGATCACTCCAGATGAAAATTTATGTCCTAGGTCAAAATAATGGATGAAAATTTGGACCGCTCCAAAAGAAAAATTCACCCCTGCTTTCCCTGTGATTTTCGCAGATTCGAGTGAAGGTGCAAGGTTGATCACAAATAAATTACAGCCTTAAAGACGTATTTCTAGCGTTTTCGTGTTGGAAAGCACTGAAGTTATAGTCCCCCTGGGTGTTTTCTGCGTGTTACGATCTCTGTTGTGCAGATGAGTCAGCGGTGTATCAACGGTAACCTAAAGGCTGGATTCGTCCTCCTGTTGCTTGGATCGGCACTTCCCGTCTCCGGCTGCAAGACCGACCCCACCCTTTTCGGAGGTTGCTCAACCCAAAACGTGAACGCGTGCCCCCTATCGGAGGGCTTTGCGAACCCTTACGAGGGCGAGCTCGAGCTGCTGAGCTGGAACGACACGCTGCGGAAGGCGAGCCTCGAGCTTACCGGCGAGCTTCCAACCGAGCGGCAAGTGCAGACGACCTTGGCGCAGGGTCAAATCGGGCTCGAAGCGTCGCTCGCAGAGTTGATGCGAGAGGAGAGCTTCTACACCAGAATGATGGAGCTCTACAACGACCACTTCCTAACGGACAAGTACCTCGGCCGGGAGAATGCGATCGACCTTCTCAGCGAGGACATCTATCCGAATCTGCGCTGGTACGAGAGGAAGTATCCGAACGACGATGACAAAGCACATATCACGAACGACTCGCTCGCACGCGAGCCGCTAGAGCTGATCGCACACGTCATTCGCACGGAGCGCCCCTTCACGGAGATCCTGACGGCAAACTACACGATGGCGAACTCTTATTCCGCCATCTCACTGATCGGTCTCCCCGACATCCCGCTTGGTCTCGGCGACAATCCCGACAGTTATCAAGAGGTTCAGATCCCGGGGATCCCGCATGCAGGCATTCTGACTTCGGCGATGTTCCTCAATCGCTTCCCGACGAGCGACACGAACATCAACCGGCATCGCTCACGGATGACCTACTATTTCTTCCTCGACATCGACATCAATCAGTTCGGAAGCCGTCCCGTCGATGCAAGCGCCGACTTTGGCGAGAATCCGACGCTGAACAATCCCGACTGCACGGTCTGCCACACGACGATGGATCCCGTGGCCGGGGTCTACATGAACTGGAACGAGCGCGGCGAGTACAGCGGCAAGGGCGAGTGGTTCGGACCGGACTACATCTTGCCCCCTGGATTCAACGGGGAAACACTACCTGACGGCGATCGAAAGCACGCCTTGCAATGGTTCGCAAAGCGCGTTGCGCAGAACCCGAGGTTTGCCCAGGCCACCGTGAAGACGGTGTTCCAAGGACTGACGGGCCAAAAGATCCTCGACATCACCGCGCCGATGACACCTGCGATGGCTCAAGGCTCGCTCCAGGCACCTGATCCGGTCGTGCCCGCCGATCCCGGCATGGATGGAGGCGTCGGCGGTGCGGGTGGCGTGAGTGGCATGGGCGGCATGATGGGCACGGGCGGCATGACCGGCACGGGCGGCATGATGGGCACGGGCGGCATGACCGGCACGGGCGGCATGATGGGCACGGGCGGCATGGCCGGCATGATGGGCACTGGTGGCGCAGGCGGCATACCCGGCACCGCTGGCAGTGGTGGTGTGGCGCCACCCCCACCCGTGCCTGAGATCGATCCAAGCGTCGACCCAGCGCTCGAACGAGCTTATAACCTGCAGCAGCAGATCCTGCGAACGATTCAGCGTCGCTTCATCGACAGCGGATACAACTTCAAAGTCTTGGTGCGAGAGATTGTTCTGAGCCCTTACTTCCGGGCGCAGAATGCCAGCCCGCTCACCCCGGAGATGGAGCTCGAGCTCTCGACGTTCGGCACTGCCCGGCTGCTCACGCCCGAGCACCTGTCGCGTAAGATCATGGCAACCACAGGGGTTCACTGGCGCGCGAGACCGAATCGTCCGGACTACTTGCTCAGCCAATACCAGATCTTCTACGGCGGCATCGACTCGGACTTGGTGACCCAGCGTGTGACTGAGCCGAACGGCGTCATGGCAAGCCTCGCGCAACGCATGGCCTACGAAGTGGCTTGCTTCGCGGTCCCGTACGACTTCTCCAAACCAGCCAGGGAGCGTCTCTTGTTCCCGAACATCGACCAAAGCACTCCGCTTTCGGAGGCGTCGGACCAAGTGCGCGAAGCGGTACGGCATCTGCATTACCAGCTCCTCGGCGAGGATCTCGCGCCCTCCGACGAGGAAGTCTCGGCAACGTTGGTCGTGCTAATGGAAGCCTACAGCCTCGGACGCGAGGGCTTGGCCAATGGATCGGTGCCAGAGCAGCTGGCAGATCCTTGCCGCCTGTATAACGACCGAATCACCGGTGACTCCCTACCGCAGGAGCGCCGAATCAGCAGGGACACCGAGTACACCGTGCGCGCTTGGATGGCGGCGGTGAGCTATCTCCTGTCCGATTACCGCTACCTGTACGAGTGATGGAGGACTAGCCGTGGATCGTCGTGATTTTCTACGTATGGCAAGTTGGGCTGGGCTGACGTGCGTCTTGCCGTCGGTGATGGACCCTCTACGCAGTAGCGCCCAGTCGGCAAGCGGCGCCGGGTATACCGGCACCTACTGGATTTTCATGCACGCGGGTGGCGGCTGGGATCCGACCCATCTATGCGACCCAAAGGGCCGCGAGACCGAGAATGAGCCCAACCCGATGGGGCACTTCCTCAAGAGCGACATCCGGACCGCGGGCAACTTCAGCTACGCGCCGCTCGGCGATGACCAAACCGGGCTCGATGCGTTTTTTCAGACGAACTACCAGCGCTTGATGGTCATCAATGGCATGGATACCGGAACCAACGGCCATGATCAGGGCACGCGCGGCACTTGGAGCGGCCGAACTGCCGAGGGGCACCCTCCGATCGGCGCGCTCATCGCAGCGACTCATGGTCCCAATCTGCCCATGCCGCTGATCGGCTACGGCGGGTACCTCGAGACCCAGGGTGTCACGAACGCCGTGCCGCTCGGTGACGGCGGCCTGCTCAACAATCTCGCCTATCCGTCGCGCCCCGACCCAAAGGGTTCCGAAGAAAACTATTTCGGTCAGCCCGACGTGCCGAGCATCATTCAGCGGGAGCAGCAGCTTCGTCTCCTGAGGCTCCAGGGCAAGCAACGACTGCCGCGCATTTGGGATGGGCAGAATCAGCTCATGTTGGCTCGACTCGGGCAGGACGACCTCAAGCGCGTATCCGATTCGCTGCCCGAAACGTTCTCGGACAACCAGCTTTACCGGCAGATTCAGGTCGCGCTAGCCGCGTACCAGGCGGGGCTCTCGGTGAGCGTAAGTGTCAGCACCGGCGGCTTCGACACGCATGGCAACCACGATGCCAACCACCTCCCCCGTCTCATCGACTTCGCCAATGGCGCGAACTTTGCGATGCAGGAGGCAGAGCGCTTGGGCATCGGGGACAAGGTCGCGATCGTGATGGGCTCGGACTTCGGCCGGTCACCGGGGTACAACAACGGCAACGGTAAGGACCATTGGCCGATCAGCAGCATGATGATGATGGGCCCTGGAATCCCCGGAAACCGAGTTATCGGCGGCACCGACGATCGGCATGGCTTGTACCTCGTCGACCCGGTGACGCTCCAGCCAACGGGCTCGCCCGACACGGCACAAGGGACGAGGCTCTCGATCGCCCACGTGCACCGTGCGTTGCGCAACCTTGCGGGCGTCCCCGACCACTACAAGGCGGCGTTCCCGCTCGCTGGTGAAGACCTGCCGCTGTTCGGCTAGGTCAGAGACCAGAGCACGAGCCCGCCGATCGCGAGCGCGACTACCGACCAAAGTCGCATGACGAAGGCGGAGTGGCTCGTCCACCACCTGATCACGCGTTCGAAGCGATCGTATCCGACCAGCGGCAGAATCGCTGCGCTGACGATCGCGGCCGCGCCCAGCGTCCTCAGCAGCACCGGCAGACGGGCGTCAGGAGCGGCAAACCAGAGCGCCAAGCCAAAGCACAGGCGCAGCAACACGGCGAGCCAGAACCCGGTGCGTGAGCTCCAGCCGGAGATGAAGGCGAAGATCGACCCCGGGGCAAAGACACCCCATGCACCCATGACGAAAATGAAGAGAGCCACCGCGAGGGCGAAGACCAAAAACACAATGACCACCCCGCTCCTCCGCCGGAAATCGGCGTCAAAGCGGCGCGAAGATATGCCGTCTAATCATCAAACGCAACGGCCGGACGGCCTCTAATCGCTAGAACGACGCGCCGCCGCCGATTCGCAAGCCCCAAACCTGGCGCTGGTCGAAGGAGAAGCCCCAGGGGTTGTCGATGTTGATGTTGAGCATCACGGCGCCAAACCCATTGTCGTTGCCGAACCGCAGGAAGGGCTCGACCGCGAGCTGCGTCTTCTGCTGGTTGTATTTGGGGATCAAGACCAGGCTGAATCTCGAGCCAAGACGGAGCCAGTCGGTAGCCTGATAGCCCATCATGGCCGCCATCTGTATGATGAAATCCGTCTTCTGGGTTCTGGGGTTCTTGTTGTTGATCTTGATGAGAGCGCCGGTGTCTAGATACGCACCCCAGAGGAAACCACTGGGCTTGCGGCGCTCGAATGCCACAGGAACGATCACGCTCACGGTGTACGGATCCCAAAGCCAGAATCCCGTGTTTCCGCGGATCGCGGCGGCGAGGGCATAGGCAGACGCCGCTGTCACCTGCGAGTTGAAGTCGTTTGGAAGACTCGACACCGGGATCGTCGCGCCCAAACCGAAGCGGTAGGAGAATTGCCCCTTCTTGCCCTGGTAGTGGAAGGCCACCAACGGATTGCCGGTGCGAAAAGAGTTGTCCGGAGCAGCTTGATCGCGATCGACGTTCGCATACGACATCCCCCACACCACTTGGAACAGGACGCTGTAGGCCAACTGCAGCCGCATCTCGATCAAAGGGCTCACCACCACGGATTTCTGATCGCCCTCGAGCTTCCCGGCAAACAAGCCAATTTCGCCGAGGATGTGAAAACGCTTGGTGTGGGCTTTCTCGCCTTCATCGAGGCTATATGGTTCGTCGGGAAATGCGCGCGCCCCTTCGGGCACGAGCCACATTGCCGCCCCAAGCAATAGGCCGACGACTCCCCATCCACGCAAAAAAGACATGATCCAACCCCTCAGGAAAAAGAGACCCCCCTCTTCTTCTCATCTCCAGTATAGGCGGCGCGAAGGCTGGTGGCCCGCGTTACGCCCTCAGCGGAACCACGGCCGCAAGGGTTGACCACGCGTTCAGGGTTGAACGGCGACGTACGATGGACCGGGCGCGCTGAGCCATTCGATCGCGCGCGTCTCGACCGTTCCTGGATACAGGCTGATGATCGAAAGCTTGTGATCGACGATGTGCGCGACGAAAGCGAACTTGCCCTCGGGCTCGACCGCAACTGTCAGAGGAAAGTTGCCGCCTGACAGCTGAACCGTGGACAACAAAGCCAAGTTGTCTTCGCTGGAAGTGATGGCGACCATGTGGGTAGGCAGGTCAGGGCCGGTGGCGTTGGTGGGCGCCAGGATTGCGTTTAGCAAAGGCACGAAGGTCACCCCGTACGGAACGCCCACGCCCACGGGCACGCTGTCGAGCACGGTCGGGCTGCCTGGGTTCGACGTATCGATGAGGGTGACGTCGAAGCCGAAGCTGTTCGCCACGACAGCGCGATCATTGCTGCCGAGAAACGAGACGCCCGAGGGGTCTGAGCCGGTCTCGATCGCTTCGCTCATCGTCCCGCCGACGTCAGAGGTCTGAAAGATTCGGATCCCGCCTGCGCTAACGACGTTGACGATTCCGAGGCTTCCATCGGGGCTCAGCGCGATTTGCTCCGGACCGCTGCCGACGGTGATCTCCTCGATGATGCGGCGTCCGGGGATGTCGATGACCGAGATGCTGTCACCACGCGCATCGGTAGTGCCGTAATTCGCCGTGTAGGCCCTCGCGCCATCAGGGCTGATCGCGATGCCGAGTGGGACATCCTCGGTTTGAACCTCGTCCACGATTCCCGACTCGAGGTCGACGATCAGCAAGGTTCCTCCCGGGGCGATCTCCACATTACCGACGAGCCCGGGCAGGCTGTCGAAGAACGCTGGGCCAACCGACACGACCGCAGTCTTACCGTCAGGCGTGATCTCGAGCTCGATCGGACCAGGCTCCCAGGCGGAGAGATCGATCGTATCCATGATCGAAGCGGCGGCATCGCTCTGTCCATCGATGAGCTTGTCGTAGTCGAGTAGAGTCAGCGATTGATTCAACCAGTCGGCGGTCACCACCAGTCGAGTTGCGCCGCCGGAGCCTCCCGTTCCACCGATCCCAGCAGAGCCCCCAGAGCCGCCGGCGCTCGAGCTCGAAGAGCCACATCCGCCGAGCGCCAATCCGAACAGACACCAAGCCACCACCAAGTCACGTCTCGCCATCGCGCGAGGTTCGTCTGCACATGACCCGAGGTCAACCAAGCGGGTTGGCGGGAGCGGCGGGGAGCCAAGCATGTCCTTGGCAGGGTTGGCGCAAATTTTGCGCGAGATCCTCTTAGATACAGAAATTGCCGTCAAAACGGCGTGAAAGCAGCCCGGAACAGGAGGTTACAAGGTACTTGCAAGAACGCCGAAAATGAAACATGTTCTAGTGAAACACGTTCTAGTTACCCGGCCGATCGGGAAGCGAGGATTGGAGCCTGCGATGACCAACGAAACGAAGACGAACCCCTGGGCGGGCTTTGCGCGGGGCTGGTTCTTGCTCATGTTCTCGGACGAGCTCGCGCCGGGCCAAGTGGTGCCGCTGAAGCGCTTCGACCAAGAGCTGGTTTTGTTTCGGACGGAGTCCGGCGAAGCCAAGGTGCTCGATGCGTATTGTCCTCACATGGGCGCGCATCTCGGACACGGCGGCAAGATCGTAGGCGAAGGGATCGTCTGCCCGTTCCACGCGTGGAAGTTCGACGGCAGCGGGAAGTGCGTCGAGATCCCCTACGCCAAACGCATTCCGCCCAAGGCCGGTGTCGCCTGCTGGCCGGTCCTCGAACGCAACGGAATGATCTTCGTCTGGCACGACCGTGAGAAGAGCCAGCCCGACTGGGAAATCCCCGCCCTCGAAGAGTGGGACGACCCGGAGTTCCTTCCGTGGCGCTACGCGAAGCTTCAGATCAAGACGCCGCCTCTCGCCATCGCGGAGAACCTAGCGGACGCCGGTCACTTCATTCCGGTTCACAACACGCACCCAATTCCTGGCTCGTTCAGCAACACCTATACCGGCCACGTCGGCCAGCAAAAGATCAAGGCCGTCGCGTATCCGGTGCACGGTGGCAAGGACGAGTTCGAATCGACGGCTACCTATTACGGGCCTGCGTATCAAGTCACCAAGATGTATGGCAAGGGACTCGGCGTGATCATCAATGCCCACACGCCGATCGATGATGAGAACGTCATGCTGCGCTTCGGCGTATCGATGAAGGCAACGAAGGGCATGACCGAAGAGCTCATCGACCACTTCATCGACAACATGCGCGACGGCTACCTGCAAGACGTGCAGATTTGGGAGAATAAGATCTACTTGGACAAGCCCGTGCTTTGTGATGGGGACGGACCCATCGGCGAGTTCCGCCGCTGGTATGCGCAGTTTTACAGCCCACGCAGCCAGGCCGCAGACGCGGCCGAGTAGCGAGGAGAACGACCATGAGCAAGAAACCGCGATTTCCTATTCCGCGCTACCCTCGGGGCTGGTTCCAGGTAGCCTATTCGGACGAGCTGAAGCCAGGCGAAGTCAAGCCCCTTCAATATTTTGGGGTGGAGCTCGTCATGTTCCGCACCGAAAACGGTGCGGTGAGCGTGCTCGACGCGTTCTGTCCGCACATGGGCGCGCACCTCGGCCATGGGGGCAAAGTCGAAGGCGATGGCATCGTTTGTCCCTTCCACGCATGGAAGTTCAACGGCGCGGGCAAGTGCACCGACGTCCCGTACGCACAACATCTTCCCCGCAAAGCCAACATCACGGCCTGGCCGGTTCACGAGGTGAACGGCTTGATCATGGTCTGGCACGACATCGAAGGGCAGGAACCGGCGTGGGAGATCCCGCAGATTCCCGAGTGGAACAATGATGCCTGGACGCCGTATTGGCGCCAGCGCTGGAAGCTCCGCACCCACAATCAGGACATGTGCGAGAACGTCGTCGACAAAGCGCACTTCCGATACGTGCACGGGATGAACATCGTTCCGCAGCCGCACACCATCGATCTCGCGTATCCGCACATCAAGATGATCACGGATACGATCTACGAGACGCCTCAAGGCGAGGTGAAAGGCGAGCTCGACGTCGACGTCCACGGCTTTGGCTTCTCGCTCAGCCGATTCCGGGGGATCGTCGAAACGACCAACATGGCGTCGGTCACGCCGATCGACGACGAGTACTGTGACGTTCGGTTCTCATTCACAGTGAAGAAGATCGGCGGCGCTGACATCACGGCCGGAGTCGGCAGGGCGTTCACCAAGGAAATCGCCCGTCAGCTCGAGGAAGATGCGCCGATTTGGGAGAACAAGGCATTCTTCGAGCATCCCATGCTTTGCGATGGGGACGGACCGGTGGCCGACTTTCGCAAGTGGTGCAAGCACTTCTACCCGGACTGGTACCACAAGCAGGCTCGAGACGAGTATGATGGTGTAAAGGAGGTGAGCAAGCCGCTTACACTGGCAGAACGACGCCGACGGCTCGCCGCAGCATAGATGCACACCCCATCCAAGACGCAAACGCCGTCTACCCCGGACGAAATCCGAGCGCGAATTCGGAGTGAGCATGCGCTGATCTCCGCGCAGCTCGCGCGCGTCGAAGCGCTCACCGAGCGAGTCGGCGCCGACGATACGAAATCGGTGATCGCGTTGCGCGAGGAGCTCGAAGCGCTCGGCGCAATGTTGCTCGAACACTTGCACTACGAGGAGTACCAGCTCCCCTCGCTGACCGGTGAGAACACCGACGAGGAAATTGCCGACGACATGCGCCGGGAGCACCAGGTTCAGCGCGACATCTTCGACAGCGTCATCCGTGACTTGGACGAGACCGCCGTTGGGTCCAAATTGGTAGTCGGCGTGCTGGAGCTGTCGCGCGCCATTCGGGACGACATGGCGTATGAGGAACAAGAGCTGCTGAGCAAGCCCTGAGGTAGGAGCAGACCTATGAAAATCATGTACAACCCGGCTACCTGCAACCACTACGGCGTCTGCGTAGAGGAGGCACCCGAGGTCTTTTCGTTCGCGGACGATGGTAGCCTTCTCATTCAAAGTTACGATGTGCCAGCCGATCTCGAAGACAAGGTCCGCGACGCTTGTATGATGTGTCCAACCCAGTCGATCCAGATTGAAGAGGAGTAGAGCGGGATCGGGGATTGGGGCTCGTGGCCCATCGACTCAGATTCGCGTCAACAGCTTCGTCGTCAACATTCGCGATGACGAGATGATCGGGGTCATCGTATGGCTCGACGCGCTGCTCGGGTAGCCCGACGAGTCGAAGACATAGACGTCACGGGTGCCGTAGACTTGGCCGTTCAGGTCGGCGCCACCGTCGCGCTCCGATGCCGCAAATCGCACCGTGCCCTGCTGATGTGCGCTGATCAATGGCGCGCTCGCGGGGGCAAAGCGCAGCTGCTTGGCTCGCGAGGCCTTGCGCGCCGAACGGATGGTCAAGGGAGGAGCGGTTGGGACCAAAACCTCGCGGGCACCCGACTCGAGGTAGATTTTCGCAGCGGTCTCGACAGCTACCCGAAGACGCTCGCGATGGTCCTCGCGCTGCTCGTACCGAATCGTCAGCCGGCCGTCCCGACCGACCTCGACTTGACCGGACGGGGCGTCGGGGACCAGGAGAAGCGAAGGGGCCATCCGGTCGTACTCGGCCATGCCCTCCATTCCTCGCGCACCCGAAAATGGCAACAAGCTCGAGACGATCCCAGGCGTCCCCATGATGCCCTCGACTCGATAGCCCCAAAGCCCGAACTCCGCGTTGTCGTCCTGCTCGAATTCGGTGACCGCGTACGACTGCGGGATGCCGTCGAACGCGGCGATGCGCTCGTCGAAGATGCCGATGATGGGGAGCTGTGGCTGCAGCATCAGGTTCTGCCCGACATGCCGATTTCCAATGCCTGAACGCAGCAGCAACTGAGCGGATGCGATGGCGTTCGCGGCGACGATGACGATTTTCGCCCGGATTTTGACTTCGTTTTGCTCGTGGTATCCCTTCGGGTCGAGGGTGCGGACCGTGACCTCTTTGAGCTCCTGGGTGGCCTTGTCGATCTTCACGGCGCGTGCTCTGGTGAAGATGCGCGCGCCTGCCTCCATCGCTTTTGGAATCGCGACCATCCGCGGGTTTCGCTTCGCATTGATGGGGCAGCCGATGAGGCATGTGCCGAGCCCCTGGCAACCGACGCGATTGTGCCTCATGACCTCGCCGCGCATACCGAGCGCCTCGGCCCCCTCGCGAAGTTTGTTGTTGGCCGCGTTGACCATCTTCTTCGGGATGCGTTTGGCGGAGAGATCTTCGAGGGCCTCCTCTTCGAAGCGCTTGAATCGCTCCGGTGCGAAGTCTTCGAGCCCGTACTTGGTGGCCCAGTGATGGAGCACGCCCTCCGGGATGGGCACGACATCGCAGGTGTTGATGACGCCGCCTCCGCCAAGCACCCTGCCCTGCAAGATGCTCACCGAGAGGTCGTGCGAGGCTCGACCCCCCCGGTCCATGTAGAGCTGATCGTACATCGCTGTGTCGCGTTGCGTGAGCTCGGGACCAATCATGTCGCGCCCCTCCTCGATCACGACGACCTCGTGTCCGGCTTCCGCCAAGAGGCGCGCCGCGGTGGCTCCACCACAGCCCGAGCCGATGACGCAGATCTCCGCCGTGATGGCTTCAGGCGGCATCTCCTTCGAGAGATCGATGATTGCCCCAGTCATGGCGCGGCGCTCCGCGCGCGTTTCAACGAGGGGCCTGGGTATCCGATGTACGGCCAAACCTCTTCGTGATCGAAGTAGACCAAGTTGAAAAACTTCCGCATTGCGATGCTGACTTGCCGCCTCAGCAGGTTATCGCTGAGCGGCCACTCGTTCCAATGCGTGGTCCGGTCGCCGACATCGAGCCTGGAAAACGTCGTGAGCTTCTTGTCGAACACCAGCGGCCCGAATTCGATGAGCACGAGCGCCTTCTGAAGGTCTTTGACGTTTTGCTCCGGCTCGTCCGCCAAGAAGGCATCGAACGCGCGGGGAAGATCCATCGGGGCCGCTTCGATTGGGATGACTTCGGTTTTCGGAAGCATGACCTCCACCAAGCTTTGAAGCGTCCGGTACTCGTGCGGGTCGAGCACGCGGAGCCCTTCTACCTTGGGGGCCCGTCCCCTCAACGCGAGAAGGCCGCCGCCCCCGACGCCCAGGATCGCACCGCCCGCAACCAGGCTCACCTTTAGGAACCGGCGCCGGGAAAGAAAACTGAAGAGCCCATCACTTGCAGATTCTTCGTTCGGGGAGTCCGCCATGGCCAGGGGGGTCTTGTGCACTTCCCGCGCCCACGCTGCAAGTAGATCCGGCACCCCCATGCTATACGAAGGCAATGAGTAGCAGCCGCGACGAAATGGACGCATTTCGCGAGCTGCAGGCCCATCTGGCGCCCCGCTGGGCGCTGGCCGACGGGGACGGGCCCGAACCGAGGGATATCCTCGTCGTCCCGTCGTTGTCTTTCGACGGCATCGACGATGTCTCGATCGATGGAGTGATTCACTACGAGGAGCGCATGCTCTTTGCGCTGAACCTGCTTCGGCATCCGCGCGCGCGTTTGGTGTATGTCAGCTCAGCACCGATTCATCCCGCCGCGGTAGACTACATGCTCTCGTTGATCGGCGGCATTCCCAACGAGCACATGCGGCGCCGGCTGACGGTGCTTTCGCTCTATGACCATTCGCTTGTGCCACTCACCAAGAAGATCCTGCAGAGACCTCGACTCGTCGAGCGTATCCGACAGTTGATTCGGCCCGAGTGCGGGTTGATGACCTGCTTCACCGTGACCGACGCGGAGCGCACACTCGCAGTCGCGCTGGGTGTTCCTCTCTATGGTGCCGATCCGGAGTTGACCTGGCTTGGCACCAAGAGTGGCTCGCGTTGGGCGTTTCGAAAAGCCGGCGTGCCACTGCTCCCTGGGGCAGAGGATCTAGACACTGAAGCGGACATCGTCGAAGCGATCGATGCTCTATGGAGCGAGAACCCGCACCTCCAGCGCGTGGTCGTAAAGCAGAACAGCGGCTTCAGCGGGCAAGGCAATGCGATCCTCGGCTTGGCCGTTCTGCGCGAATCCGCCCTCGGGAGCGGAACCAGCCGGCAAGGAAGGGAGCAGGCCATCTCCGACGCGCTTCCAGGAATGCGTTTCGTCGATCCACGGCAGACTTGGGATACGTTCAAAGAGAGGCTCGAGCGACAGGGCGGTATCGTCGAGGCTTTCGTCGACACCAAAGACAAGCGCGTCCCGAGCTGCCAGCTCCGTATCTCGCCCGAAGGCAGCCTGGACGCGATTTCGACCCATGATCAACTCGTCGAAGGCGTCGACGGACAGATCTACGCGGGATGTCGATTCCCGGCCGATGCGGCCTACCGACTCGCGATCCAGGGCGATGCGCTTCGCGTCGCTGGGATCCTTCAGAAGGAGGGCGTCGTCGGCCGGCTCGCTGTCGACTTCATCTGCGAGCAAGGCGATGACGGCACGTGGAAGCACTACGCGATCGAAACCAACTTGCGGCTCGGAGGGACGACGCATCCGATGATGCTGCTCCGCATGATGACCGACGGCCGGTACGATCCGGGCACCGGGCTCTACCGCACTCCGCGAGGCGAGACGCAGTTCTACGTCGCGACCGATTCCATGCGATCAGAAGCTTATCGTGGACTCCTCGTCGAAGATCTGCTCGACATTGCGGCGGTCGATGGGCTGCACTATCAGGCATGGTCCGAATCGGGCGTGCTCTTTCACTTCACCGGCGCGCTCAGCGAGTTTGGAAAGCTCGGCATTACGGCGGTGGGCAAGAGCCCAGAAGAAGCGGACCACTGGTTCGAGCGAACTCGGCAGGTGTTGGACAGCCAAACGAAGGGTCAGCCGTGCACATAGAAGAGATGATTCCAGGTGTGTGGAGGGTGTCGGCGTCGGCGGATTGGCCGAGGCCTCATGTCGGGGTCGGTGGCTCGATGCACGGGAACGAGCCCTGTGGCGCGAACGCGATTCGGAGGATCGCTCGCGCTTTCGGAAACGGAGAGCTCGAGACCGCAAAAGGCACGGTATTCTTGATCCACGCCAATCTCGAGGCGACGCTGCAGGGGCGACGTCATACCCCGGATGGCGACGACCTGAATCGTCTTTGGAGCTTCGCATTCATGGAAACGCTCCGCCCTGAAGCGTGGGGGTACGAACACCGTCGCGTGCTGGAGCTCAGGCCGATTCTCGGCGAGCTCGATGTGTGCTTGGACCTCCACTCGGCTGGCACCGCAACCCCGGCGTTCGGTGTGAGCAATGGCGAAACGCCGATCGACGAAATCGCCACGCAGCTCGGCATCTCGTTCCTGGTTCAGTCTTGGTACGGACTTGCGGACAAGGTGATCATCGGTTTCCTCAAGCTCGCGGGCGTGCCCGCCTTGTCGGTCGAGTGTGGCTCACACGACGACCCGGAGGTCGACGAGAGGGCCTATCGGATTGCAATCAGCTTCCTGAGAGCAACGGGCGCGATCGACGGAGCCAACGAGATCACGGTCGACCAGGTACGCACGCTTCGCGTTGTCGAAACGATCACCAAACCGAGCCATGAATTCCGCTTCGGCGCTCCCTGGACCGGCTTCCAACGCCTCGAACCGGGCGCAGTCGTCGGCCGCGACCGCCTCACCGAAATCCGAGTCAGCCGACCCTGCTACGCCGTCTTGCCAAATGAGCACGTCGAGGTCGGGGACGACGTGATTTACTTGGCCGTCGATACGTAGCTCATTTGGCGAGGTCGAATCGGATCGTGTTGCGGGCGCCTTCGCGCAGGACGATGTTGCGCGATTGGGAAGGGCCGTCTTGGCCCGCGCTGATCCTGTAGCGTCCCGGCTTCAGTACTTTGTTCTTCAAGGGCGCGACGCCTTGCGGCTTGCCGTTGATCCAGACGCGGCCCCAGGGAGAGACGAGGACGGTGAGGCGCGCTGAGGCCGGTCGAGTGACTGGCGGAGGAGCCACGGCTTCGCTTGCTTCCCGAGGATCTGCCTCCGTCGATTTTCCATTGGTCTCCGCTGGCTGCGAGGGAACGGTCTCGGTTGCTTCGTCGGTCCCGCCCGACGCTTCGGTCTCGCCTGGGGAGCCTGCCTCGCTTGCCACGTCTGCGACATCGTAGGGTTGAGTTCCGCTGTCGCGACGTGGCCAAAGCGCCCACGCTGCGGCTGCGCCTCCGGCGGTGAGGAAGAACCAAACGGTCATCTTGTTCACATCACGCCTCGACCAACGGCTTGAAGACCCGGGGATGCCAGCGGGGCCCCTCGACAAAGCTTTTGCAGCGGCTTCATCGGGGGGCGCTGGGGGGACGCTGGGACCGCGCGTGGCGACCACGATCTTCCCGAGCTTTCGCCGCGCATCCGGTTGCGGAACGAATTCATCGAGTTGCTCGATCAACGCGACCGCACTTCGCGGTCGTTTTTCACGCTCTGGCTCGATCAAACTTTCGATGATCTGGCACAACCTTGGTGGGGTGCCGAGAGCAAGCTCGCAAAGCGGCGGGTGGTCGCCTTCGATGATCAGCATGATCGTCGCCGGATCATGTCCGCCTTCATAAGGTCGGCGCCCGGCCAGCGCTTCAAAGAGGACCACGCCCAGCGAGAACAGATCGGAACGCGCATCGAGAGACTCGTCCCGGAGGCGCTCCGGCGACATATAGGGAAACTTGCCTTTGACCGCGCTCTGACGCGATCCCTCCGCAGCGACGTTGGCTAGGCCGAAATCGGTGAGCTTGATCTCCCCATAGTGACTGATGAGAACGTTCGCTGGCGAGATGTCGCGATGAAGAATCCCGCCGGTGCTGAGTCCGTCGTTGCCGGTTTCCGCGGTAGGATTGTGCGCGTGATCCAACGCTGCAGCAACGTCGTGCCCGAGCAAAGTCACATAATCCGGTGACAACCTCGTACGCGTGTCCAGCAGGCGCCGAAGGTCCACGCCGTCCACCAGCTCGAGCGCCATGTAGAGCGTGCCCTCGATATCGCCGAAGTCGATGACGCCGACGATGTTGCTGTGGTGCAGCTTCGCGGCAAGCCTCGCTTCCCGCTCGAAGAGCTCGATCGAAGCCGCATCCTCGCGAAAGGCCGGACGGACGAGCTTCAAACAAACACGCTGCGAAAAGCCACTCCGACCTCGGCGAATCGCTTCGAAGGTTTCAGCCATCCCCCCCACACCGAGCCGGCGTACAATCGTGTAGGGCCCGAAATCTTGGGCGCTCAAGGCACCAGGCGATGTGTCTGAACCGACCATTTGTGCGTCACCGGCGCTTGACTTTGAACTGCTCCGAGTCGATCTGGAGCGTGGCCATCCGGCTCATCAGCCCGGATCGAGAGACGTCGAGCTCACGGGCGGTCCTCAGCACGACACCTCCGCAAGCCGCGAGCGCCTCTTCGATGATCTCTTTTTCACGCGACTCCAAAGCCTGTTTCTGATTCGTCAACTGTTTCCACTTATCGTGAAGCGCGTTCGGGAAAGGTTGGTCCGATGTTCGCACGCTCGGCTCATAGACCGACGAGCCGAGGTCGAGGTGGCTTGCATCGATGATCGGGTCTCGCGAACCACGGGCGCGGACTCGGTTGCGGGCACGCTCCATCACGGCCTCGAGCTCACGGATGTTTCCACGCCATGGCAGCTGCGGAGAGGTGAGCACTGTGATGGCTTCGCCGTCGAGCTCCCACTCTGCTCGCGTGTCGGTGCGGTTTAGGTAGGCAAGCGCAATCGCAGGGATTTCACCCCGTCGTTCACGCAGCGGTGGAAGCCCAATGGGAACCGTCGCCAGCCGGTAATAGAGGTCCTCGCGGAAGCGTTCTTCCTCGATCGCCTTCGAGATGTCGCCGTTGGTCACCGAAATCAGCCGAAGGTCGGCGCGCTTGGGCTCTCGCCCTTCGTACCCGAGCGGCCGATACGAGCCGAACTGGGTGAAATCGAGGAGCAACTGCTGTGCGTGCGGCGGCAGAGCCAAGACCTCGTCGAGGATGAGCGTTCCGCCGTTGGCGAAGTCCACGAGGCCCTTCCTCTTGGAGACCGCTCCCGAGAATGCACCACGCTCATGGCCGAAGAGCTCGGAGGTGATCGTGTTCAGGTCATCGGCGCGTCCGAGCGTGGCTCGCACGATCGGCTCCCTGCCGCTGGCCCGCGCGAAGGCCATGGCGAGCTGGGTCTTTCCGGTGCCCGATTCACCAAGGAGCATGATCGACGCATTCCCTGTGAGTGCCGCGTCCACCTCGTCACGAATTCCAGACCAGGTTTCATAAGCCAAGAGCTCATCGAGACGAAGGCAGGGCTCGTTGCGGTCCTTCGACCTTGCGACGAGGAGGGCTTCATCTTTGGCTTCGATCACACACTGCTGAACGATCGCGCCCCCAAGGAGTGCGCCCACGCATTCGGCAAACTCGACGACCGCGCTGCGCGTCCCTTCGTCGTTTGGAAACTCCAGATACATGGCGCCGATCAGATTTCGCTGCGGGCCCGATGGATGCGACCAAAGCGGCACTGCGATGAACGATCCCTCCGGCGTGTAGGGCACACGACCCGCAACCGTTCGACGCTCGCGCTGAACCTTTCCCAACACCTCGGTCACGTGCTCTGCAAGCACGGCCGGGGAGACGGGAAGACGAGCGGTACGCGATCGATGGATGCGGCCTCCACCCTTCGTCTCGAGCGTGCTCCAAGCAGAGCTCGCACCGAGCTGGACGCACAATGACTCGAGCGTCTCTTCGATGAAGCTGCCGCTACGCAGACTGGAAACAACAGCGTCCACCACGCCGCGCATCCTTGGCCATGGATCTGCAGTCTCTTTCTTGGACATCAGGCCCCTCCGAGGCTACTCGCTCCCGGGATTTCCGACTAGAAGAGTTTGTTGCCCCAAATCCCGGCAGCTTGGATAGTAGGCACAATGCGACGCCTAGTGCTGGCCGTGTTCCTCAATGCCTCATTCGTTCAGTGGGCTGCCGCACAAAACGGAGACCGATGGCTGATCGTCCCGGTAACGAGCTCCGACGATGGTTGGATCCAGCCGATGACATCGAGCCTGCGTGAAGAGCTGTCGGAGCGCGGCGTCGATGTCTGGTCACCGAACGCGGCGGCAGCGCAGTTCGAAGCGAACGGCTCGGCTCCGGCCCCTGCGCTGAACGAAGCAGCCATTCGGACATGGCTGATCCGGTCCGATGCGATTCTAGAGAGCTTGGTACGAGGAGCTCCCGCAAAGGCACTCGATGACATGGAGGCGGGAGCCATGCTCTCGCTGTCGAACGTGACCGAGCTCAATCGCACGGCTGCGAACGCCCAGAAAGTGCTCGATACCTGTCTGTTCGGGGTTCGCGCATTACAGGAGCTCGGGTCGGCAGGGCGAGCGGAGACTATGGCGCTGCGGTGCCGACAGCTCGTCGTCGTTGGCGAACCGACCCCGCACATGCATCCTCCCGCCGTCGAGGAGACGCTCGCCAGTGCCGACAAGGCGGCTGCAGATCAGCCCACCGTGCTAGAGGTCCGTAGTGATCCCCCCGGCTGCGGCGTGCGACTAAATGGCTTGCTGGTCGGAGCGACGCCCTTCGCGGTGCCCCATCTGCTCTCAGGTCGCTATTCCGTGCAGGTCGAATGTGATTCGGCAGAGCGCGGACGGGTGCGCCTGGTCGACATCGGCAACCGGGCTACCGATGTATTCGTCTCCGTACGCTTCGATCGCGCAGTGAAGACGCGGCCGATGTTGCTGCTGCGTTACGATGATGTGCGGGAGGTCGCGATGCACCGTGACCGCGACGCGGTCGACATCGGCAAGACGGTGCCCGCCGACAGTCTCATTACGGTTTCGACGCTGGACCCCTTCACAGTCGAGCTCGAGCTTCGTCGGGGCCCGGCTCGCGAGCAAGCAGCGCTCGCTCGGGTCCGAAGCGCGGCTGACGGACCGACACGCGGAGACATCGCTCTTGCCGCGCGGACGTTGATTGCGGGTCAATGCATGGACTTCAGGACCCTGCCGCCATCCAGCCTGCCGTGCGAGTTCGAGCCAGCCTCCGGCACGCAGGATTCCGAGGAAAAAGAAGCGTGGCCAGCGGCCCGCACGCCTCGCCGTCATTTCATCTCTGGGCTCACGCTGGTGGCGGCGGGCTCGGCGAGCCTGCTCACCGGTTATGTGCTGCTCGGGCCCCGCGCACGCGTTTCCGAGGATTGGGTGCATGCGCTCGATGCCGGGGGCCTAGGCAGTGCTTCGTTCCAACAGAAATGGGTCAACATGGAGCAAGGCATCTTCGTGACCTCATCGCTCGGCGCCGCCGCGCTCGTGACTGCAATGCCGTTGGTCCTGCCCAAACACTCAAAGACGCCTTGGTGGGCGTGGGTGTCGGGCGGACTTGGAGTTGGGTTTGCGGCATTCTCTGTGGCCTACGGGGTGACCACGGAGGGTCAGCCCAATACCTCCTGCTCGAATCTCATCACCGATCCGACGGACTCTCGGACCTGTGTGAAGCGGTCGGAGCGAGTTACACTCGCCGTGTTGACCGGCGTGACTGCCGCCTCGCTCCTCACGATCCCATTCGTCTATCTCCTCCGCCCCAAGACGAAGATCTCTCCCGACATCGAGGTCAGCCGCTCCGGCGGCTACTTCGGAGTGCGCGGAGAGTTCTGAGCGCTCTAGCTGCCCGCACGCAATCCGATTGTCGGCGGCGGACAGCAATTGTTGTCGGAAGACAACAATAGGCCGGGGCACAAGTGACCGGTGCCGAGATCATTGAGGTTATCGGTTGGCACGGCACGTGCTCGGTGTTCGCAAAGCTTCGCTGCGACGACAACGAAGCTGATTTGCAAGGAGAAGGGCGGGGTCTGTGATGCGGTACCTATTGGGATTCGTGTGTGTCTGCGCCCTGGGCGTCATGCCGGCGGTCGGTTGCGGTAATAACAATGGCGGCGGCGGCAATGGTGGCTCGGGTGGCACCACGGAGCAGGTCTTCCCGTGCAGCGAGCAAGGTATCCGCGACGCGATCGTCGAAGGCGGCGGTCCGCACACGTTTGCGTGCGACGGGCCACAAACTGTGGTGACCGAAGGCGAGATCGTCATCGACAACGACGTGATCCTCGATGGCGAGGGAAATTTGACGATAGATGGAAACGACAACCATCGCGTGTTGTCGGTGCCCGAAGGTGTGACGACCGAACTCCGCGGACTCACGGTGACTGGAGGTGGTCTCACAGGCTCTTTCGAAGCTCCGGAGCTGGGAGCAGGCATTTACAATGCAGGAACGCTCACTTTGTCTAGCAGCACGGTGGCGGGAAACAGGCTCCGCGACAGTGGTCAGGGCACTGTAATAGGCAATGTTGGGAGCTTGAGCATGACGGGTGTCACGTTCTCGGACAATACGTGCAGCTGCAACGGCACCATTCAGAACGAGGGGACGATGACAGCGACAAACAGCACCGTGTCGGGGAATGTTCCTGGCGGCTTTTACAATATCGGCACGCTGACGTTGACGAACACCACCATGGCGGCGAACGACGGGCACGCCATCGCTATCGACAAAGGAGGATTGCTCGAAATTCGATCCAGTATCGTTGATGGGCTCTGCGCAACGTACGGCTTAGCTGGAATCGCTAGCTTTGGCGGCAACATCGAAAGCCCAGGGGATACTTGCCGCTTTCACCGCCAGGCAGGGGACCGAGTCAACGTCACCGAAGAGCAGCTGAACCTGGGCTCGCTACAAGACAACGGCGGACCGACCATGACCCACGCGCTTCTTCCAGGCAGCATCGCCATCGACACGACGGGTTGCGGTTGTAGTGGCGAAATGTGCGAGCCGCTGGTAGTGACCGACCAGCGTGGCGTGACACGCCCGCAGGGTCTCAATTGCGACGTGGGCGCGTTTGAGCTCGAGATCGAGTCGGACACATGCCTGCCTTCTGGATGGGAGTGCTCAAGCCCCGAGTTGGTCGAACCCATCGTGAAAATGTGTGAGATCAATGTGCCTGACCAGCTGAGCGCGTGTGATGGAACGGAAAGCATCGAGAATCCAACGAGCTGTACGGGATCGGGCAGCACAGTCACCTATAAGCTCACGCAGATGCAACTCGTGCGCGACTGCAATACGGGCTACGACCTCGATGGCTGCGACGGCCTGAGCTGTGTAAGCCCTCTCACCTTCGGCGAGGGCACCTATGGCATCGACAACGGTCTCCTGGTCTTCGATGGAATATGTTTTGAGAAGGGTTGCACCCCGATCGACATTGGCTCCCTAGACCAGGCGTTCCACGACGCAATTTGCGCTGGGGGAATCGACATTGAGATTGAGGTCGCCGCTGCTTCAGACGAGGGCTGCGCCGTCGTCACAATGACAGCGGGAGGGGAACCGGGCGAGGCGATCCCAATGAACCTCAGCGACGACGGGTGTTTGAGCGGGAATGTGGGCGCGATTCCCATCCAACTTGCCGAGGGCCAAAGCACGATTGAAAACGCGGTCGTGCGCATGACGGTGTCCTCGATGGGCTTCTCCGACGGGATCCTGGGTGGAACAACGAGCGGATCCAACGCTGAGGCGATCCTCGAATCGATCGCCTCGGGCCTGTCGGCAGTTGGCTTCCAGTTCTACGACATCAACGCAGACTTGTCCGGCAACTGGCACGAGCTGTGCGATGGGCATTCGCTGACATTGCAGATAGGCGGCTATGCGCTGCCGTAGGGCCAGCATCATGGTTCTGCTACCAGGCGGCACGATGTGCGACGTGGGTGGGTTTGAGGTGCAGCCGTCTGACTGACGGCACGCGCCCAAGCGGCGACCTCGCCCGCCGTGAACCCTGCAGTGCGCGCTGTCGTTCGTTGACGTCGAGTGTTGTCGGCCGACAACAATCTAGCCCCCGAAAACCACCTTGGGTGTCTGAATTCCACAGCATTTCAGTTGGCATGGCGCGTGCTCTTTCACCTGCTCAGCACCGAGCCTTTCTTCGTTCGCTCGGCTCGCAGGAGGTCGCCATGAAAATCCATTACCTGTCGTCGGCACTGTGCGTCGTCTTCCCGCTCCTAGTCGCGCTGACCGCTGGCTGTTCCGGATCTGAGTCTTCATCCGGCGGCCAGGGGGGAACCGCGGGCACCGGTGGTATCGGTGGCACCGCCGGCGGTGAGTCTTTCCAATGGCCCCCCGACGCAACGGCCTACTTCGACCAATACGGAATTCTCAACGCCGACTGCGCCACCGACGAGGATTGCGCGATGGTGCTTGGTTACTACCACGCCCGCGATCGCTTTGTGCAGATGGACCTCAAGCGACGGTTCGTGACCGGCGCGATTACCAGCATCGTGAACAAGGCTTTGTTAGAGCTCGTGCCCGGTGGAGTGGACGCCCTCGTCACGATTGCCGCGTCAAACCGCGCTATCTTCTCGAACCTCCATGGGGAACCGCTCGAGCAGGTCGTTCTCCAAACGACATCTCCGAAGACTCTTGGGCTGCTCGAGGCCTACGCAGCGGGGGTCAACCAATGGCTCGACGACGTTCGGAGCGGGAACAACGACGCCCAATGGCCGCGCGAGTTTCAGAGCGGGGTCTTGGACTATCAACCTGAGGACGCCCCGAACTGGTCGCCGAGCGACAGCTTCGCCACTGGAGTGTTCCTCGTGGAATATGAGACGAACTTTGAGGACCTGCACTACTCGGCCGCCGCTGCTCGAGAAAAGATCGACGACCCCGTGCGGTTCAGCGACCTTTGGAGCCACGAGCCGGTCAGCAAGTCGTCGATTCTCGAGCCCGAAGAATATCAAGCATCGCAAGCTTCGGCGTCGGTCCCAAAGCACGCCGTGCAGCCCGTCTCAGACCTCGTGCGCAGGGCGGGAGCGGCGATCGAACGGCTGCGAAATCAGCTCAGCGGGGCCAAAACCGTCGAGCTGCTGGGCCTTAGCCCCAGTCCCAACGGCGATGGCGCCGGCTCCAACAGCTGGGTGCTCGGTCCGTCGAAGACGGCGAACGGGGGGACCCTTCTGTCCAATGATCCGCACATCACCCTCTCGCAACCGGCGGTCTGGTACCTGTCGCACCTCGACGCGAAGACCCACGGCTCGGGAGACATCCATGTTGCGGGAATTAACCTCCCAGGGCTTCCGTTCACGATCGCCGGGCGAAATGAACGGACCGCCTGGGGCCTCACCAACTCTTGGATGGACTTCAGCGATGTCTACGTGGAGGAGCTCATCAAAGACGAGGACGGTCAGCCGCTCGGCGCCATGTTGGACGGCGAGGTGATCGAGTTTATCAAAGTCGAAAAAACCTTCACGTTCAATGACGGCTCCACCACCAAACGAACGCTTCTGTTCCACCCCGTACACGGACCTGTACGCTCGGTCGACCTCGAGAACAACGTTGCGCTCACGGTGCGCTGGACCGGTCAAGACGTAACGACCGACCTCGATTTCTTCACCGATGCAGCCCGCGCCAATAGCGTTGAAGAGTTTCGAGCCGCCGCCGAGAACGTCACCTCGATTGGCCAGTGCTGGTCCGCAATCGACAGGGACGGAAACTTCGGCTGGTTCCCCTACAACCGGGTCCCGAAACGAACGATGGGCAGGTGAAGCGCCCTCATGGCTGCCCCTCGAAGGCACTGGAGCCTACGAATGGGACGACTATTTCGCACTCTCGGAGCTCCCTCAGGCCTTGAATCGAAAAATCGGCTACGTCGTGACGACGAACAACGACATGATAGGCGCGCTCGCCGACGGTGACCCGACCAACGATGGGCATCCCCCGTTTCAGACGGACGTCACGTCTGGCTTTCGCCATGAGCGCATCGTCGAGCTTCTCGAGCAGTCGGACGCGCATACAATGGCGTCGATGCAGACAATTGTTGGCGATACGCGTTCGCTCTATGGGCGGAACATGACGCCGAAACTCCTCGAGATCGCGGACGACGCGATGATGCCAGTACTCAGCGCCAATGCGCAGAAGGTCATCAATGCGCTCCGGCCGTGGACCTACGATTGCCCAACCGGCCTCGAAGGAAGCGACCCGGTCTTGTCGCCGTTGGCCGACGGGGCCGAAGTGCAGGAGTCCGCGGGCTGCGCAGCATTCCACGTGCTGTTCCAGGAACTCGATAACGCCTTGGCGAACGACGAACCCCACAAAGATTGGTTTGTCCTGTATTTTTCGGTCGTCAATCCCACGAAGCTCGCCGCAGAGGACGTGTACTGGGACGACGTGACGACCGCGCAAGTAGAAACCAAATTCGACACCCTGGCGACCGCGCTCGAAGCCGCCGGTGAAACGCTCGTCGAAAGGCTCGGGGCGGACGAGACAAAGTGGGCCTGGGGCCGGATGCACGGGACCATCCTGCGCTCCGATTTGAGTGACCTTAACCCGCTCTTCAACGAGTTCAACAACCCGTTGAATAATGAAACTTTTTACGCCACTCCGGGCGGGTTCCGTACGGTGAATGTGGCCTCGCCAGGGCCCGACGGGCTTCATACCGGCGGCGCTTCAACCCGCTTCATCTGCGAGGGTCTCCCGGAAGGCCTCTCCTGTACAATCCAACTGCCCGGCGGCCAGTCAAGCCACGCCGACTCCCCCAACTACGACGATCTTCTTCCGCTCTGGTTGAGGAACGAGCCGATCGAACTGGTCTTCGACATCGACCAAGCAAAGGCCAACGCGGTGAGTACGGTGACGTTCGATTGAGCAGGCGTGCTGAAGGGAGCAATTCAGCGCCAAACCAGGTACAATGCTCGCCAGCGACAAGGAGATAGCCATGAGTCGCTTCTCAGTCATGCTCGCTCTCCTTACGTTTGCGTTCCTCGGATGCAGTGACGTCGGCAGCGCAGACGGAACCGGTGGAGTCGGAGCGACGGGTGGTGGAGGAACGACGGGAGGCGCTGCTGGAGATGGCGGCTCCGGCGGCTTGAGCGACACGCCCAGCCTCGTACAATACTTCTTTTTCTACTTCGAATGGGACACAGACCGTAGAGACGTGCCGCTCGAGGGGGTGCGGGTGTGCCAAGGGGGAACCGACAATTGCACTTCGACCAACGCGAACGGAAGAGCCGTCCTCGACGTGCCCGCAAACCAAGAGATCGCGTTCACCGCCGAGAAAAAAGGGTACGGCTCCATGGTGGCGGCGGACGTTAGCGACAAAGACGCGGCCGGTGGTGAGATCCCAACGCGACTGTACAAGGATGACTACCTCGCATCCGTTGCCGCTCAAATCGGCACCCCCTATCCGTGGCAAGGCGGCATCGTCGGGCTGGTGAGGTATCCGCTCCTTGCGGGAGTGACGTACACTCCCGTCGGCGCAACGATCGATGCGGTGGGCCAGCAGTTCTACTTCGACTCGGAGACCGAGGAATACAGCCTAGCGCTCCAAGCAACGACTCTTTTTGCTGGTCTTCACCTCTATCCCCTCGCGACGGGAGGTTTTGCTGAAGTCACTCCGGGAGAGCAGGAGTTCGAGCTCGGCGGAGATGCCGGCGATTGCGACTTCACCTCGTGGGGCTGGCCTACCGGTGAACCCAATCGACTCAGGGTACCGGTCCTCGAGGGATTCATGACCTATGGCAGCATGATCTGCGACTAGCCAACACCTATTCCATCCGGCTTGACCAGATTCCCGTGCCCGCCCCGCCGGACGCGGCCCAGACTGCGACGGCATTGCCACCTGCGTCCATCGCCACCCGTGGGTTTCCCAGATCCACTCCATCGCTTCTATCGGCACGCTGGGCCGGCCCCCAAACTCCTTTGGGGCTCAGCTGGTTGGCCGAAATGCTGTCCCCGGCCCCCTCGATTCTTTGCCAGACGGCGACGGCGAAGCCAGAAGGGTCAATCGCAACGCGAGGGGGGCCCGACGGACCGGCCTCCGCGCTCTCGATTTGCACGGCCACGCCCCAGCCGTCAGCCGGCGTGTAGCGATTCGCCCAGATGTGCTCGCGATCGCTATCGGACTGCGTCCACACCGCAACCGCAATGCCATCGGACGCCACAGCAACGTCGGGGTTCGCCGCGTCGCCTTCATCTTCGCCTTCGATCCGTACCGGGGCTGACCATGACCCGGATCCGGACGCAAAGCGGCTGGCCCAGATGTCGAACGTGACCCCATCAGACTGACTCCAGACCGCCACAGCATTACCCTCGGCATCCGTACCGACGTCAGGCTGCCGAGCCTCGCCGAAGTCGTTGCTCTCGATACGATCCGCACCGCCCCACTGCCCACTCGGCGTGTAGCGGTTGGACCAAATGTCGAACGCCAGTCCGTCCAACTGGGTCCATACGGTGACCGCATTGCCGCTCGGATCGATGGCCACCTTGGGACCTGAGGCCTTCGTGGCATTGTTGATCTCAATCGTCTGGGGGTCACCCCATCCGCCACTCCGGGTGAACCGGCAAGCCCAGACGTCTTGGTGGGTGCCTTGGTCCTGCACCCACACCGCGATTCCCGTGCCGTCGGCACCCATGGCGACGTCCGGCTCGGACACGGAGCCCGTGTCGTTGTCGAGGCGATGGCTCAAGCCCCAATTGGAGCCTGATGATTGACGGTTGGTGAACACGTTATTGCGCAGATAGTATTGAGGCCACACCACGAGCACATTGCCGGCCGGATCCAAGGCAGCACTCACGGTTCCAAGAACATCGCCAGCTCGATTGATGAGCTGGGGAGCATTCCAAGCTCCGTTCGCTTCGCTCCTGCTCGCCCAGATGCCGTCATTCGTTGGCTCTACCCAAGTGGCCACGGCGTTGCCAGTGGCGTCGACGGCCACGTCAGGGGAGGTGCCCTTGTCGTGAAGTCGAACCGGTTTGTCCCAAGTCTTCGCGCCGCCTGTGCCGCCCGAATCGTCCTCGAAGTGCACACAATGGATGTTCATGCCCGCGGCGATACAAAGCACCGGCACGAACGATACGAATGTGACCCCCCAATATCGATAGCTCCTCATGGTGCTGCCGTTCGCTCTTCTCGTGACGATCAACACGCCGATCGGCGCCAATGTCAACCGCCTGTGAACGGGGAACGACATCTGAGCCTTGACAAGAAATCGGTGGGCTGGTCGACTGAGGAGCATCGCTCGACTAGATTGATAGGAGGTCGCGCCATGCAGCGCTCGACCTACATTTTGTTCGTGTTCTGCACGTTGTCCTGGGTCGGCGGGTGTTCCGACCTTGGCTCGACCGTCTGCGACAAGGGCGAGGTTTCCGTGGACGGCGCATGCATGAAGCCAGACATCGATGATCGTTTCGCAGATCCCCCGTCCAGGACGAAAACGCTCACACTCGCGTGCACCAACGATCAAACGCCTGATCCCTCGGCGGCAGGCTGGGAGCTGACAGTAGACCCCGGACCGATCGTCGGCGGCGAGGCATTTGGTGCGGTTTTCGGGGGAACACTGGTGGTCGACGAATCCTTGCTCGATGAGTCGTTGGCGCTGGTGCCGAGCGGCTACACCCGCGTCCGGATCCACGACCTCAGAGCCACCGTTCACGTGCGGAGCGGAATTGCATCGGCGAATGCAGATGTGGCTCTCAGGAACCAACCCATCCAGACGACTTGTGCGTACGACAAGCGCGGCCGCGATGGTCCGCTGGCCGACCCCCAGTTCCCGCCATGCTCGACTGCGAAAGACGACGAAAATGGATCCGGCTCCAACGCCGACTGTACCGGGCTGGGCGGCGTACCCGACCCGCGCAACCCGTGCGGGCAGTTCGTGTCACTCCCGTTCAGCACCGACTGCGAGCTCTGCGCCAATGAGGGCAAAGCGGCACAATGCGCAGACCTCGGCTTCTGCATCACGGACAATTTGAAGATCGTCCTTCGAGAAGAGGTGGGTGGCTACTTTGCGAACGGCTCGGGAAATGTTCTCTTTGGCTGGGACGACCAGAGCACCGGCGCGATTCTCGACGGAACCGGGCCCGACGCGCGGTGGATCTTGTCTCCCGCGGTCTTCGACAGGCCTGTGGGGTCAAACGGATTTCGGATCACGATCGGCAACGAGGTCGACGTAGCCTTTGAGTGCACGATGGCTTCTGGCTCGAACCGTTTCCAACCGATGCGCGACGCTGAGCTCATCTCCTTCGACATCCAAACACAGTGAGTCATTCCGCCCCGTGCTTCTCCATCGTCTACCGCAGCATGAAGTGTCAATCGCGCTGCCTTCGCGAAATCGCTGATGGTTTACGGCAACGATTGTTGACGGGCGACAACAACTCGGGTTTGCGGCCGAGCCTTTCGTAGCAAATCATCTGCGCTTTGAACTGGCACGGCGTGTGCATTTTCTGAGGGTTTTCGAAAGGAGCCCATCATGAAAATGTCACTCATCATTGCATTCGCTGCCCTAGCGACGTCGGTTGTTCCGCCGCAGCAGGCTTACGCTCAGGACCCGGAGGCCGGTTGTAACGGGATCGTTGGCAACGCGCTCGGGTCTGCACAACAGTGCTGGAAGTCTGAGTGTTCCCCACAGGATCTCGCTTGTGCGGAGCTCGGTACGGCCTTCCTGCGCTTCTTCGATGCGCCCACGTGCGTGGAAGCCCTCGCAAATGGAGAGCTCCATGGTCTGCTGACTGATGCCGCCACACAGAACGCTGCGTCGAAGGCCGACGAAGCAAGCCATATCGCAGAGGTCGGTTGCACCGCGATCGCGCAATGTGGATTCTGCGGAGCCGCCCTCGCTCTGGGAATCTGCCCTACCTTCTGCATGTAAGCGCTCAGCAAGTCCGTCGACTAGCACGAACGCACTTGTAGGGAGACGTTCCGGTATGTTCCGGGGCGTCTCCCTGCTGCATTTGGGCCAACCGCGGGGGACACTCATTGTCGCGTTTGAACGAGGTTTGTCGACGGCCGACAACAACATGACCGTCTGGACCTGCTCCTCCCTCGTAATCACATCGGTTCTCGACCGGCACGACAATTGCTCCCGTTCCGTCCCGAGCACGCGGCTCGCATGTGAGCAGCCGGGCTCAGAGGAGGTCGTGATGAAGTATCTGTTTTTTTCGTGGAAACTCGTTTTCGCCGTGCTCATGGTTGCGCTCGTGGGATGCAGCGACGTGTCCGGTGATTCCGGGGGCACCGGTGGCTCGGGCGGCACCGCCGGAACCGGGGGCAGCACGGGAACTGGCGGCACTGCCGGAACCGGAGGCACTGAATCGGTCACTCTGTTCATGGGGATCGCCGCATGGAACCCGGATGGGCCCTCTCCTGCACTCGAAGGCGTGATGATTTGCGAAGTGGACACCGACAACTGCGTGTCGACAGATGCAACGGGAGGGGCGTATATCGATCTTCCCGCGAACGAGGAGGTCGCAATTACTTTGGAGAAAGAGGGGTACGCCCCGTGGGTAGTCGGAAACGTCACCGACGCAATATTCAAGACCGCCGACACATGGCTCATGTTCACCCATGCCCAACTCACCCCCGTAGCCGAGCGTTTGGAGACGGCTTATCCGTGGACCGGCGGTATCGTCGGGCTCGCGGCGGTTCCAATCGACGCGACCGGATTGACCGTGGAAGGCGCGACGTTCGAGCTGCTCGATGCGACTGGGAAGGCGTTCTATTTCGACGAGGAGACGAGGCTCTACAGCCTCGACCTCGACGCGACGACCAATGTGACCGGGCAATTTCTGCTTCCGCTTGCGGAGGGAGGTTTCGCCGAGGTGAGCCCCGGTGTACGCCAGGCCAGGATCGGCGGGATGGCCAGCGATTGCCCTGTCGTATCCTACGGTTGGCCCGGCGACGGACCGAACGAAATCCGCTTTCCCGTCCTAGAAGGACACATCACGTATGCAAGCATGTTCTGCAACGTTCCATAGCGTCAGAACTGCGTGCACGCATACGGCCTCATGACCTGCGTCAACCTCTGAGGCAGACCAGCCACGCTAGATGCGAGGAGGCGGAAGGGAGACTACGCTCCCAACCGCCGAATCGCCGCGTCCAACGCCCGCGATACGCAGGTTTGGTCCCGAATGCGCGCCAGAAGGGGCCAAGTCGCGCGCTCGCCTTCGCGGATGTGGGCTTCGAGCTCCTTGTGGGAGATGTTCGACATGGCGCGCAGGAGCGCGATCGGGCGTAGGCGGGGGTAGATGTCGATGTCCCCGCTGTAGGCTTGTCCGGCAAGCGAGTGCGCGAGGTCGATCGGGCCGTAGAGCGGTGTGCTCTGCGTGAACTCTCGGGCGAGCTCGAGCTGGTGGACGACTTGGGCGCGCACGCTCGAGACGATGGCGCCCGACACGAAGGGGAGCACTCCGCGTTTGCCGGTGACTCGTCGTACCGGCGCAACGTGCGGGTTGACTTGGCTGACGATGAAGTGATTGACGTTGTGCAAGCGGCTCAAACGGCGCATCGGGAGGTCGCCCTTGAGCGAGCCATCGATCCAAGTCTCCGTCCCCATGTACGGAACGGTTTCGCCGGAGCGCAGGCGTTGATGGAGCGTGGCCCCCGGGAATGCGCCTGGAATCGACGCCGAAGCGACCGCTGCACTATTCATCAGCACGTTGGGCGCAGTGTAGTGACAGAGCACGCGTGGCTTTTGGCGTTGTCGCGTCGGGGAGACACTGATGCTCACGGTACGGCCGCTGCGCGCGTAGGCTTCTTGGAACGTGTAATCGCCGCAGTTGTGCGCGACGACCTCTTCGAGACGCGCCGGGTCATAGATCGCGCGCTCCGTCGCGGCGCGCTTGGGCGGGAGGCGCTTCACCGCATCGGTTCGCAGGACCCGAGTGTCCTTGAAGAGCGCGCTCATTTCCGCGTCGGTGCGAACACCGGTGCCGCATGCGATCAGCGCCCCCATGGAGGCGCCCGAAATCACATCCGGCAAGAGGCCGTGCTCGAACAGAGCCTTGACCACTCCGAGGTGAAAGAAACCGAGCGTCGCGCCCCCCGAAAGCAAGAGCGCGGAGCGACCGAAGATGTGGGCCGCCCTCCGGAACCCAGCCAATGTGACCGCAGGGTCGAGCCCAGTCTTGTCGGGATCCGCCAAGTACTCGATGCATGCGAGAGCCTCGGAATAGAACGCCTCGACGACGTGCTTCGTCCCGAGGGGAGTTACGGCATACAGCCGTGGATCGGCCAAATCACCAAGATGACGGTACAAGGCCTCTTGCAGCAAGGGCACGAGCGCCGCCGCCTTTCCCGCCTCTCGCAGGCGCTCGAGCTCGTCGGTGTGCTGGCACAAGAGCGCAGCGTCGTAGGCCGAGGACGATGCGTCGGCACGCCAGGCTTCCGCTCCGCTCCGCTCGGCAGCGACCTCTGCGCCTCTACGCCACTCGTCGTAATCGTCCGCGCTGTGCATGGCTCACGAAAGTCTTACTCCCGAGAGCGCCGAAATGCACTGACTCAGCCGTCCGTCATGGCGACAGCCTGCTGATCCACTGGTGTACCCGTACGGTTTTCGCGCGCTCGCATGAAGAGCTGGTAGGCACCCACGCCGACCAGCATCGCTGCACCGAAGAGCAAAGCCTGTTGGGAGCCAGCGCCGACCGAGGTGAACGCGGGACCGGGACAATAGCCGCCGAGCCCCCAGCCGATTCCGAAGATCGCGGACCCCAGGATGAGGCGCCCATCGATGTCTTTGCGGGTTGGCAGGGAAAACGCCGGCGCCCAAATCGGCCGTTGCCAGGTTCGAATGGCCCATCGATAGACGGGCGTGTACACCATGATCGCGCCCAGCATCACGAAAGCGAGGCTCGGATCCCAGCTTCCAAAGAAATCGAAGAAGCCGATGATCTTGGCGGGCTGAGTCATCCCCGCGATGGCGAGCCCGATGCCGAACAACGTGCCTCCGAGAAACGCGCCAACTTTGATCTTCATACCGAGCCTCCGAGTACCTCGTTGACGATGACCACCGTAATCGCTGCGGTGATCATGAACGTGATCGTGGCCACGGTGGACCGCTTGGAAAACCTTCCAATGCCGCAGACGCCGTGCCCGCTGGTGCAGCCGCTGCCGAGCTGCGTGCCGATGCCGACCGCGAGCCCGGCGATGATCAGCGCCAACGGCGAGCGCACGATCTCGACGGCGTAGTCCTGCGGAAAGAAGTGACTCCACGCCATGCCCGCAGTAAAAAGGCCTACGAGGAACATGACTCGCCAGGTGACGTCGTTTGGCTCGCGGCGAAAAATACCACCGGCAATGCCGCTTATGCCTGCAATACGGCCGTGAAACAAGAGCAGCCCGGCGGCCGCAATGCCAATCAGCATCCCTCCGAGCGTAGAGGTAACGGGGGTGAACGACTCCATGATCCTCATTCAAAGCAGGACCGGTGCCAAACCGCCAGCCCTTTCGTTCGGGTTGGTTTGCGAAAGCACCCGAGTGCTGTTAATTCAGCGACTTAGGCCGCTAAGCACGGCCCACCACGCGACTGTCAGGAGGCGATTCATGCTACTTCGGCAACTCTTCGATTACGAGACCTGGACCTATACCTACCTCCTCGCCGACGAGGAGAGCGGGGATGCCGTGTTGATCGATCCCGTCATCGATCAGCTCGAGCGTGACATCAAGCTCCTCCAGGAGCTCGGCTTGAAGCTCGTGTACACCTTGGACACGCACGCGCACGCCGATCACATCACCGGGTCGGGCCTCCTGCGCAAGCGATTGGGCAGCAAGGCGGTCGTAGGCGCCAATGCGGGTGCCGAAGGTGCAGACGTCTTGGTCGACGATGGAAGCCGGTTGAAGTTCGGCTCCCTCGAGCTCGAGGTGCGCGCGACGCCGGGACATACCGACGGTTGTGTGACGTACGTCACCTCAGATCACAAAAATGCGTTCACCGGCGATGCGCTCTTCATCCGTGGCACAGGCCGAACCGATTTTCAGCAAGGAAGCCCGGAGCGACTTTACCGGTCGATTCACGACAAGATCTTCACCCTACCCGACGACACGATCATCTGGCCCGGTCACGACTATCGCGGCTTGACGTTCTCGACGGTTGGCGAGGAAAAGCGGAACAATCCGCGGGTCGGCGATGGAAAGACCGAATCCGAGTTCGCCGCAATCATGAACAACCTCAATTTACCCGCGCCGAAGAAGATCAACATCGCAGTACCTGCCAACCTGCATTGCGGCATCGTTCCCCCGACATCGATGTCCGGTGACCCGCTTCCGGAGCGCGGCTGGGCTGCGATCGAACGCACGCCCGACGGTACGCCCGAGGTGACGATCGGCTGGGTCGCGGAGAACCAAGGGGCGATTCGCATGGTCGACGTGCGGGAATTCGACGAAGCCGAAACCGACGGCAAGATCGAGGGCGCCGAGGTGATTCCCATGGGAACGCTCGAAGAGGCATTGAAGTCCTGGGACAAGGAAGAGCCGGTGATCACGATCTGCCGCTCGGGTCGTCGGTCCGGACGGGTCGCGCTCGAGCTCGAGAAACTGGGGTTCAAGCGCATCGCTTCCATGCGCGGTGGCATGGTCGCCTGGCAGAGCCAGTAGCGCTGGTTACTTGCGTTGCGCGGTGGCGCGAACGGCGAGCCAGCGAGCCTCGTCTTCGGAGCGAACGGGATCGTCGCCGCTCAAGTAGCGCCCGAGGTGCGTAAAGCTGTCGGTGCCCCAGAAGGGCTCGTCGCCGACGATCATGGTGGGGACACCAAACACCCCGAGCGCGATCGCTTCGGCGCTCGCATCCAGCAGCCGTTGCTTGATCGCCGGATCTTGGATGCGCGCGAGCGCATCGGGAACGCCGGCATCGTCACAGACTTCAGCAACGACTTCTGCCGAGCCCACATCCCGGCTTTCGGCCCACGTGGCGGCAAACAGCTTGCTGACCAAATGCTGGCGAGTCGGTTCTTCCATGTCGAGGAGCGTCGCACGCAGTGCAGGCAGCGGATTGAACGGATGTGAGAACACCGGCGCGAAGGGCACGTTCAGCAATGCGGCGGTTCGGATGCAGTCTTTGAACATGTAGATGCGCTTCGGGGGGATCTCGGCCGGCCCTTTGTGGCCCAAATGATTGAGCAAGGCGGCGAAGAGAGTCGGCTTGAGCTCGACGCGAAGATCGTACTGCGGCGCAAAGTCACGGAGCCGATGCCACGCCAAGTAGCTGTACGGCGAGATGTAATCGAAATGAAAACGAAGGACACGCGAAGGCATCGGCTGCTCGAATACCCACGATGGGAATGGAACACAAGCCAAAACGAGTGCTAGCCTGCGTCCGTGTTCGAGATCAGCACAGTGCTCGTATTGGTCGTGGCTTGCTTCGTCACGGCGACCGTTTCGGCGATTCTCGGCATGGCTGGGGGCGTCACCTTGCTCGGGGTGATGACTGCACTGCTCCCCGCCCCGGTCGTAGTGCCGCTTCACGGCATCGTGCAGCTCGCCTCCAATTGGACGCGAACTTGGGCGTTTCGCCGGCACGTGCGCTGGTCGATCTTCTTCGCATTCATGCTTCCCGCCGTCGTAGGCGTCGGAATCGCGGCAAGCATCTGGGCCGATTTGGAGCTCACCTGGTTCCGCGCCTGGGTCGGCGCCTTCATCCTGTTCTTTCTGGTCTGGCGCAGGCACAAGCCGGACCTACGCAACCCGCCGATCTGGTCGTACGCAGCACTGGGCCTCGCCGCCGGACTGCTCGCAATCTTCGTCGGCGCTTCCGGCCCGTTCCTCGCGCCCTTCTTCCTCCGCGATGACTTCGAAAACGAGGAGGTGATCGCGACGAAGGCGATCTGCCAAACTTGGCTACATCTGCTCAAGATCCCGGCATTCCTGGCCCTGAGCTTCGACTACGCCCCGTACGCGCCCATGCTCGTCGGATTGGTCGTGGCCGTCATTGGCGGGACGTACTTCGGTAAGCACTTATTGACTCGCATCTCCAAAGATCGCTTCGTGTTCTGGTTTCAGCTCGTGCTGGCGATCCTCGCGGTGTACCTGATCGCATCGACGGTCATCCGCTGATCGTCCGCTTCGAACGAAGCTCGCTCGCCTCTGAGCAGCAACCAGGCGGTTCAGGGACGCTTCGGCCTCAAGAGGTCGGCGCCTTCTTGAATGAGGGACTCGAACACCGCCCGGATGCCGCCGAATCGCAGTATGGGGCTCTTGCCCTTCGCGAGTAGAGCCATCTGGGCGACGCTCATCATCGCTTGCGAGGTGCCACCAAGACGGCGGAGACCAGGCATGACCGGAGGATCCTCAGCCCGCTCGGTGCGCCCATCGAGCAAGTCGCGGGCAACATGCGGGTTGTTGGTGAACGGCCGCGCCATTCCTATCACATCGAGGGCGCCACCGCGGAGGGCATCCGCCATGAGCGACCGTGCACGAAAACCGCCGGTGACCATCATCGGAATGTCGACTTCTGCTCGGGCCTTCTTCGCGTACTCGAGGAAGAACGCCTCCCGGTGATTGTCGACCTTGTCGAGCATGACGCGAGACTCGTAGCTACCACCGGAAATCTCGACGAGGTCGATTCCGTCTTCCTGAAGCATGCCGAGCACGCGCATGGAGTCTTCCTCGCTGAAGCCACCGCGTTGGAAGTCGGCCGAGTTGAGCTTGATCGCAATCGGAAATGCGTCGCCGACCGCCTTACGAATTTCGCCGAGCACGGTTCGCGCAAAACGGGCGCGATTGTCGAGCGACCCACCCCATCGGTCCGAACGTCGGTTGGTGAGCGGGGAGAGAAACTGGCTCACGAGGTAGCCATGCGCTCCGTGTACTTGCACGCCGGTGAAGCCCGCGGCCTTCGCAAACGCGGCTGCGCTCGCAAAGCTCCGGATGACCTGGCCGATTTCGGCCTCCTCCATGGCGTGGGGTTTGCCGAACGCCTTGGCGCGTCGAAACAGATTGACCGGCTCCACGGCAGATGGGGCAGCAGGGTCCGGGTTGATGTGGCGGGGCGTTTGGCGCCCCGGATGATTGAGCTGTACCCACAGATGATTGCCGTGGGCCGTCCCGGCTTCGGCCCATTGTCGAAATCGCTCGATGCGAGACTCGCGCCCGATTGCCACGTTGCTTGCGGCTTCGAGGTGAGCCTGGTCGATCATCACGTTGCCGGTGATCAAGAGCCCCGCCCCACCCGCCGACCAACGCTCGTAGAGACGCGCGAGGCCTCGCGTTGGAGACTGCTTTGGCGAGCCAAGGTGCTCGCTCATCGCCGCCTTGGCGATCCGGTTCGGAAGGATCGCCCCGCACGGCAAGCTCAATGGATCGTTCAGCGTGGCAGACGTCATTCTTGGCGCGAACCGTCGGCGTCGGGACTCGACCGTCACCGCGGAATGACGTAGATGACAGAGCCGCGCGGCGAGTCAAACGCGCGCAGGGTGAGTGATGGCGTTTGGAGACGACGAAAGGGACCTCGACGCGACTGCGGCGCAGCTTGCCAAGTGGTTAGCGCCAAAGCTGTCCGTGCCAGTCGGTGGCCTCCGCATCGAGAGCTTGGAGGCCCCACTCGGGACGGGATTCTCTAGCGACACGCTGCTCTTCGACCTCGTTTGCGACGTCGACGGGCGGACGCGCCGGGAAGGCCTCGTCGCGAGGCTCGAGCCGACCGAGTACATCGTATTCCCCAGCTATGACATCGCGCTCCAATCCCGAGTGCTGCAAGGGCTCGAAGGTACGGGCGTGCCGGTCCCACGGGTTCGTTGGTTCGAGCCGGATGCGTCCGTCCTCGGCGTGCCGTTTTACATCATGGATCGCATCGACGGACAGGTTCCGAGCGACAACCCGCCGATGCATGACGAGGGCTGGATCGCGGACGAGCTTTCCGAAGCCGAGCGGGAGACGGTCTGGTGGAGCGGCTTCGACGCAATGTGCAAAGTGCACCGCCTCGACTGGAAGGCGCTCGGGTTTGACTTTCTACTCGAGCCTCGAAGAGGTGCAACGCCGCTAGAACAGCAGCTTCACTACTATCAAGAATACTTCGAATGGGGCTTACCGCGGGAGCGGCACCCGGAGATCGCCCGAGCGCTCGACTACCTCGAGGCGAACAAACCCGAAGAAACCCAAATCGCGTTGTGCTGGGGCGATTCGAGGCTCGCCAACGAGATCTTCCGGGATCTCGAATGCGTCGCGGTGATCGACTGGGAGATGGCACGGATCGGCGACCCCGTTCAAGATCTCGCCTGGTGGCTCGCATCCGACCGATGTTTTTCCGAGGGGCTCGAGCTCGAGCGCCTGCCTGGGATCCCGAGCCACGAGGCGAGCATCGCGCGCTGGGAAGAGACGACGGGATTCGACACCGCGAACCTCCGCTACTATTCCATTCTCGCGCTCACCCGCTTCTCGATGCAGATGGCCCGCATCGGCCAGTACATGAAGAAGATCGAGATCATCGATGAAGAAAATGAGTTCGACTACGAAAACCTCGCGTCAATTACATTGCGGCGCGCGCTATTGGAGCTTTGAAGATGGGTCCACTCGATAAGATTCGAATCGTTGAGATTGAAGGTATCGGTCCGTGTCCGTTTGCGGGGATGTTGCTCGCTGATCTGGGCGCCGAGGTCATTCGGGTCGGCCGTCCCGAGCCCTCGTTTCTGCAGGCGAACTTCGACGTGATGAGTCGTGGGAAGAAAAGCGTGGTCCTCGACCTGAAGAAGCCCGAAGGCAAGACCGCGCTTCTCAAAATCGTCGAGACCGCCGATGCCCTCATCGAAGGCTTTCGTCCCGGAGTCATGGAGCGTTTGGGGATCGGCCCAGATGTGTGCATGGGAGTCAATCCGCGTCTCGTGTTTGGGCGCATGACGGGATGGGGTCAGGAAGGGCCGTGGGCGCAACGCGCCGGGCACGACATCAACTACATCGCACTGGCCGGAGCACTGCACGCCATCGGCCGAAAGGGCGAGCGGCCCACCGTTCCGCTCAACCTGGTAGGCGACTTTGGCGGAGGCGGCTTGCTGCTCGCATTCGGCGTCGTCGCGGCACTTCTCGAAGCGCAGAAATCTGGCAAAGGCCAGGTGGTCGACGCGGCCATGGTCGACGGCGTGGCGGCATTGATGGCGAGCATCTATGCCGGCATGCAGCAGGGCTTCTGGTCGGACAAGCGCGGCGAAAATCTGCTCGATTCGGGGGCTGCATTCTACGACGTCTACGAAACCAGCGATGGCAAGTACGTGTCGATCGGCGCACTCGAACCGCAGTTCTACAAGGAGCTCATCGAAAGGCTCGGAATCGAAGGCAGCGCGCCGGCAGTCGGCGAGCACTTGAACCCTGCCAAATGGAACGACCTTCGACCGACGCTCGAAGAGATCTTCCGCCAGAAGACTCGCGATCAATGGTGCGAAGTTTTCCAGGGCAGCGACGCGTGCTTCGCACCCGTGCTGGCCGCATCCGAGGCATTCGAGCATGAACACCACGTCGCCCGGCGTTCGTTCGTCGACCTCGATGGGATCAAACATGCCGTCGCAGCGCCTCGTTTCTCCCGCACCAAGCCGGCAGACCCGACACCGGCAAGAGAACGCGGTGCGGATACCGAGGAAATCCTCCGCGCATGCGGGGTCACGCTGCCCTGAGGAGCAATGCGAGATGATCACCGATTTCGACGACTATCTGATCCATCAAGCGCCGCTTCCCGTCAATCAGCCCGGCCTGCACAATCGAAATTTCTACGACCGCTACTGGTTCAACGGATTCGACAAGGCGGGCACCTTTCTGTTTGAAGCGGGCCTCGGACGTTACCCCAACCGATTCGTTCAGGACGCTCATTTCAGCGTGGCGGTCGACGGGGTGCAGCATTCATTCCACGGCTCGCGCCGAGCTCCGAACAACCCCGTGGATACGTCGGTGGGTCCGCTCCGAGTCGAGGTCATCGAGCCCATGCGAAAGGTCCGCCTGGTCATCGATCCCAATGAGACCGAGGTCGAGTGTGACCTCACCTTTCACGCCAAGGCGCCACCGGTGCAAGAGCCGAAGAACGTGATGTGGGACGGCGGCAGGCTGATCATGGACACCCAGCGTTTCACCCAGTACGGGACTTGGGAGGGGTTCTTCTCGATCAAGGGGCGTCGATTCGAGGTCCGTCGAAGCGAGGTGATCGGAAATCGGGACAAGTCCTGGGGCATGCGGCCCGTCGGCGAGTACGAAGACGGCGCCCCGAGCAAGTTGACGACCGACCCGGCGGTCTACTGGATCTGGTCGCCGGTGCACTTCGATGGGTTCTGCACGCACTTTCTCACCCGCGAAATGCCGGATGGCCACGCTCAGGAGCTGTCGGCGTCGATCGTGACGACTTACGGCGATGATGAAGAAGTCCCAAAGCAAGTCGTCGAGGCCGAAGAGGAGGTGATGGCCTCCGCACAGAGCTCGATCCGTTGGCGGAGCGGGACGCGGTGGCCCGAAGCCGCAGAGCTCGTGTTCGAGAAGCGCGATGGCACGAAGCTCGAGATCATGCTCGAGCCCCTGTTTCGCTTCCAGATGATGGGCATCGGCTATCAACATCCCGAATGGGGCCACGCGATGTGGCGCGACGAGCTCGAGATCGGATACGAGAGCTGGAAGCTCGACGAGGTCGAACCGGACGAATACTGCACGATCCACGTCCACAACATCGTGCGGGCCAAGATGGGCACCCACACGGGCATCGGCATTCTGGAGACCATCGTTTTCGGAAGACACGAGCCGAGCGGGTTCCAAGATCTCTTCGACGGCGCCCCGTAAAGTGGTGCGTTGCACCACCACGGGGTTTTACTTGTCTAGAAAGCGTAGCCACCGCCCGCGGAGAGGATTGGGAAGACGTCCGGGTAGAAGGGGTTTCGGAAGACCGCGATCTTGAGCGACATGCCCATGAATACGCCTCTGCCAACGCCCATGAGGAAACCACCGCCGAGAAGCAAATTGCCATAGGTCTGACGGCCGGTGCTGATCCCCCCTTGCTTCGCACCTGTGTTGATGACCTCGCCTTCAACCAAGAAAAACAAGGGCTGAATCGGGTACAGACGAACGAAGAGCGATCCTCCGAGCGTATTCCATTTGACCTCGGGAACCGCGAATCGGTCCCTCGAAAACGCGTAACTGAACGCGACTCCGGGCTCGATGATGCGCTTGAAAATGTACGAGACCTGAGGCGCAATCCCAACCGAGATGAAATCGGTGGCAAAGCCAAGGCCGAATCCCCCGCCGACGCGCAGATGCCCGAGTGGCTCCGTAGGCTTGCTGGGTTCCGATGGAGGCTGCGCGAACGCTGGCTCGATGGGAAGCGGCTCCGAAGGCTCTGGCGCTTGGGCAGGCGGCTCGGTGATGATCTCGGGCTCGCCTTGCGCCGAAACGGAAGCTGCGAGTCCGTGCATCGCGATCGCCCCCGCGAGCGCTCCCAGCCAAGCAATTCTAGACACCCTTCATTTATAACAGAAACACGTCCTCGAGATCGTCGAACGCCGTCGCTCTCCAACGGGCCAACGGGCTTTGCCCTTCTAGGAGCAGCTTCGTTGCCGCGAGCACGGCCGGCAGATCGACGAGGTAGCAATAGGGGTCGGCCGTGGAACGCGACCCCACGCCCTCGGGTAGGTCCATCGGGGGAAGCCAGGACACCATCTTGCGGTGCTCACCGTCGAGCGCCGCACGCACAGCGACGTTGCCGAGCCGGCTCCCAAGCAGTCGATCAAACGCGGTCGGGCGACCCCCGCGGACCACATGACCTAGCACGGTCACGCGGGTTTCGATGTCCTCGTGGTCTTCCCCCGTCACCTCCGCCAACTTGGCGTCGACCAGCGACTTCAGGCGTTCGGTCGGAGTCGGCACGCCTTCGGCCTTGATCGCCACGACCTTCTGGTTCTCGCGGTGACGTTCGCGCACGGTGAGAATCGTCTTCACGATGGAGCTGACCAACTCTTCCTCGGTGCGAGAAGCCTCTGGGAACAGAACCATGTTGGCCCCGGAAGCGATCGCCGAGGTCATCGCGAGGTAGCCGCAGTCGCGTCCCATCACCTCGATGATGAACGTGCGGTCGTGCGCACTCGCCGTGTCGGCGATCCGGTCGCACGCTTCGACGATCGTGTTCATCGCAGTGTCGACGCCGATCGCCAAGCCGGTCAGCGCAATGTCATTGTCGATGGACGCCGGAATTCCGATGCATCGAACCGGCCAATCTCCCGCCTCGCTCGGATCGCTCAGAAGGGTCAGTCCGGTGAGCGAACCGTTTCCGCCGATGACGATGAGCCCATCGACGCCACGCTGCGTCAGCACCTCCCGGGCCTGATCCCTCGATGCCACGTCGTGAAAGCGCCGGCAGCGCGCCGAGTGCAAGATGGTCCCCCCCTCGCGCAGGATCTCGTTGACCTGGTCGGCGCCCATCGGAACCAGCTCTCCTTCGAGCAGACCTCGGTATCCTTGCCGCACCCCAAGCACCCGATGCCCTTTGGCCACGGCAACCATCGTCGCCGCCCGAATCGCAGCGTTCATGCCCGGCGAATCGCCGCCACTGGTTAGAATCGCGATCGTCTTCGGCACCCGTCCTCCTCGAAGAGGCACTCTTATCTCACGTCAGTGCCACGGCCGCCAAGTCGGATTTGAGACGATACGGTGCTCCATCGCGTCGCGGCGCCTTTTGCTCGCGAGCAACTGGGCTAAGCTCCGGGCATGAAGGACTCCGCCGTGGTGTCTCGCATTGTTCACGAATCTTATGAGCGGGCCGCTCCTTTGATGCCGAGTGGCCCTTGGTGGGAGCATCTCGACGATGATTTCGCCCGGAAGCGGGAGGTGTTCGACCTTGCGCGTGTCGATCGGGTCCAGATCGGGGCCGCCGCGGCCCTCGATCACGTGGTGCGCGCGCTGTTCGGCACGATGGTGGGCGCAACGGCCATACCGTTTGGCTTCAACCCGATCGAGCTCAAGCGGTCGATGCAGAGCGTTGGCATGTACGCAGAGATGGCAGAGTCGGGCGATCCCACGCGCTTCTTCCACGAGCCTCCGCCAGGCGTGCGCGTGCGCGTCAAGCGAGGCAAATGGTTCCCGCGTTTCGAACCGGAGGATGGTGTCTGTGAGGTGTTGCGGTTCGACAGCCCCTTTCAACCGGTGCATCCGAGCCAACACAAGCCCTATCTTCGCCACGACCGCAATCGCGTTGCCTACGCTCGCATGATTCGGCACCGCGAAGGTCCACGGCCCACGATCGTCGCGATTCATGGCTTCACCGCCGAAGCATACCTGATCAACGAGTGGTTCTTTGCGCTTCCATGGTTCTATCGAATGGGTTGCGACATCGCCCTGTTCACGCTCCCCTTCCACGGCCCGCGCCAAACACGCTTCTCTCCGTTTTCGGGACATGGCTTCTTCGCCGGCGGCTCCTCGCGATTCAACGAAGCCGTCGCGCAGTCGGTATTCGACTTCCGCATCCTCCTCAATTGGCTTCAACGCGATCAGGGCGTCGAGCAAGTTGGGGTCACAGGCTTGAGCCTCGGTGGATTCATCTCGTCGATGCTCGCGAGCGTCGAAAACAAGCTCGCGTTCGCCCTGCCGAACGTGCCGATCATCAGCGTCGCGGACTTGGTCCTGGAGTGGCAACCGATCGGTACTCTGATGCGCGCCGCCCTGGCCGCCTGCGATTTGAGCGCGGCGGACGCGCGTCGCCTCGTCGCCGTGAGTTGCCCACTGAGCTATCCGCCCGTGCTACCGCCGGAACGACTGATGATCGTCGGGGGCGCGGGCGACCGTCTCGCTCCCCCCAAGCACTCACGCCTGCTCTGGGAGCATTGGGAACGCTGCCGCATGTACTGGTTTCCGGGAAGCCACAGCATCCACCTCGACCGCGGCAACTACCTGACCGAGATGGCCCGCTTCATGATGGGTCTCGGGTTTTTGAACCCCGGAGGCACACTATGATCCATGTCTCCAATCTCGACGCGGCGATGCTCTACGCGGAGACGCCGGAGATGCCCATGCACACCATGGGCGTTCTCATCCTCGATCCGGACGACGAATCCATAGCCAAGACCGACGAGCTCTCTGCCTTCGAGGCGTGCCGCCGGCTGTTCGCGCAGCGGATTCATCTTCTTCCGCCTTTCCGACGCCGTATCGTCCAGGGACCGCTGCAGATCGGTGATCCTCACTGGATCGACGACCCGGCTTTCGATCTCGACAAACATCTCATGCACATCTCGCTTCCCTCTCCAGGGGGCATGCGCGAGCTCAGCGAGTTTGTCGGAGAGTTTGCAGGGCAATGCCTCGAGCGCGATCGTCCGCTGTGGAAGGCGGTGATCGTCGATGACCTCGAAGGCGGCAAGGTCGCGATGGTGATGAAGATCCACCATGCCGCGATGGACGGCGGGCGAAGCGCTGCGATCGCAGGTCAACTCTTGGATACGAGCCGGGAAGGCCGGGCAATTCCATCCCCCGAAGAGCCATGGCTTCCCGATCGCGAGCCCACGATCCCATGGCTCGCCGCCGATACGCTTCGAACGTTGCTGGGAAAGCCGCGTCGCGCGGTGGAAGCGGCGACCAAGGTCGCCTCGGCCGTCCGGCACAAGGCGCGGCCCCGAAATATCGAGCCTAGCGGTGACGAGCCGTCCGAGAAGTCGCCTTTGTTCGAAGCCCCTCCGACACCGTTCAACGCCGCGCTCACGCCCAACCGCTCCGTCGCATTCGCGGATGTTTCGCTCGACGATGTGAAGGCGATCAAGCGCGCGTTCAGCACGACGGTCAACGACGTAGTCCTAGCGGCTTGTTGTGCAAGCTTGCGAGCCTGGCTTCTCAAGCACGGCGGCCTGCCGGAGCGACCCTTGGTCGCGAGTGTTCCGGTGTCGGTTCGGCACGATGGCGATGAAGCCGGCAACCGCGTTTCAGTGATTGGCGTTCACTTACCGATCCAGTGCGACGATCCCGTCGAACGGCTCCTGGCGATCCACGAAGAGACTGCGCGTGCGAAAGGCCGCCTCAAAGGGGGCAGTGGCGGCAACTTGCTCGAGAACATCACGGACCTTCTCAACAACATCACAGTGCCCTGGATCACGACGCACTTGGTTGGTCTGTACTCGTCGCAACACCTGGCCGACCGGGTTCCTCCGCTCTGGAACCTCATCATTTCGAACATCGCGGGCCCGCCCGTCCCTCTCTACACGAACGGAGCACGACTGAGTCAACTCTTCCCGCTCGGTCCGGTGCAACACGGCTCCGGTCTCAACATCACCGTGATGAGCGTGGTAGACCGGCTCTGTTTTGGGGCGCTGGCCTGCACCGAGCTCGTCCCGGACGTGCAAGACATCGCTACGGCCTTTGCCAGCGAGATCGCCATGCTCACCAAGAAGGCCGCCAGGTGAGATTCGAGCCCAGGACGAGCACGCTCACGTCCTGACCGAACATCCCATCGACACGCAGGCCGAAATCCAAGTCGTGTCCGAGCGCGAAGTAGAGAATGCCGCCCGCGGACTGCTGCAGGTAGCTGCTTGGAGAGGCATCGTACTGATTGATAGACACTCGATAGTACGCGGAAAGCTCACCCAGGCGGCCGATGTCCAATCCCGCCGAAAGCCGAGCAGCGTAGTCTGATACAAACGAGCGAGCGTACGCGGCCAACGAGATGTCCGTCCATAGGATTTCGGCGATGCGGAAGACTCGAAGCTGCAGGTATCCGGCAAGCTGTTCGAATTCGTTCGTGGTCTGGCTATGGACGAGGTTTGCTCCCGCATGCAGTGCTACCCGCGAAAACGTCCAGCTCGCGTCCAATCCCCCGAAGTACCGTTGGTCCTTGCTGTTCAGGCAGACGACCTGGTCCCCAGTGCTCGTCGCTGGATCGGGTACCGTGTTGCACAGATAGCCCAACGGAAGATACGAGGTGAGCCAGAGCGAGCGTTCGGGTAGTCGCATGTCGAAGCGGCCTCCGAGCTGAAACAGACCGATGCGAATGGACGCATCGAGGCCCGCGGCGCTGACCTCGACCCGTGGCGCTTGCCATGGGTTGACCGCATCGTGAAGCGCGAGCTCGAAGTGCCCCCCTACGCGTCCCGTCCCGGGAAAGACGTCGAACTCCAGATTCAGGCGGCGCTCATCGAGCTCACCCATGAAAACCGAGCCGTGTGCCGAAAGGCCGACGAAGGGCTGCGAAGGGAGCGATTCGTTTTGGTACATCAGCTGTCCGCCAAATCGATACGTGTCGAGGTTAGGCCGATAGTCGAGCGGGTTCGGCACAGTGCCCCCAAACGCGCTAATCGAAAACCCGCGCCAGGAGGGCGACCGAACGCGAACGCCGTCGAGTTGGCCCACGCCGACCGCAACGATCGGCAACCTCCCCAGCCCAACCTGAGCGCTCTGCAGCGTGCCGTAGCCGATTTCCAGATCTCTGACGGCGATGAGGGGCCGTGACGCGCTCCCCGGACGGTCTCCGATGTTCCCTCCGAACCAAGACTGCACCGCGAAGTCTACGTTGAAGTAAACCGGCTGCTCGAATGGCTCCGCGTGAAGTCGGGTACGCAACGCCGCTCGACCGAATGACTGTCCGGAGCTCAGAGCGATCGTGCCGCCAACATCTGTGGAAAGGCTGAGATCGATTCGGTCTCCATGCGATCCACTGCCCAGAGGGACGTAGTCGGGATTCTGCGTGGTCGCGGGCCGCACCGCCTCGGGCCATTGATTCTCGTAGACACTCAGCGGTTTGGGTCGCGGAAGGGAAGCGGACTCGGTCCGAATAGCTTTGGCCTCTGCGAAGCCCGTCATCCCGACCTTGAGCTCACCTCCCTTGATTTCGATGACCGCGTTCTGACTGGTCGCACCGACGACGCGGTAGCGGCGGTTTCGGAAAACCACCATCGAACCGACTGCAACGCCCGCGGCCTCGCCCGGCGACAAGTAGGCGCGTCCACCTCCGATATCCACGACCTTCATCGTCACTCTGCTTCGGGACGCCGCACCAGCCGTCGCCGAGACGGCGACGATGTAGGTCAGCGCCAAGGCTGCGACTGACCCAATCCGCCTCATCGTGCTGTCCCTCCCGGGTGGCAACTCAAGCACGCAGGGCCGCTGCTGGACACGCGCTGTTGATGCTGAGTCTGGAGCTTCACCGGGTTGTGCGCGTGACACCCGGTGCACATCACGAGACGCGGCGTCCTGGAAGACGTGTGGCAGCTATTGCATGGAGCACCGCGGTGCGGTCCGCGTGAGATCGCGAAGAGCTGATCGTGATTCGCCGGGATGACCATCCCGCCCAAGCCGGCGCTGATGGCACTCGGCGTCGACCCGGTGATGGCGGTGGGGTCGATGAAAGCGGGTGTCCAAGCGCTCGCGGTGTGACATTGCGAGCAGTCTTGAGGGAACGGCGGAGAGGTGCCGGTCCCGCGGTGATTCGGGTGGACGTTGGGATCGAGATAGTCCGACGAGTGGCACGAAAAGCAGTCGGTCTGAACCGTGGTCCACTGTCGTTCGCCGTTTCGCAGATGGCACTCGGTACATGCCGCGAGCGCGTGCATGCCCGTCAAAGGGAAACGCGTGCGACGATGAATGGTGAACGCTTCCATATCGTTCCATCGTCGAGACGAGTGACAGCTGTCGCAACGGCCGCTCAAACGCTTTTGGTGCGGATTGCTGTGACAGCTAGTGCACTCTCGGGTGATGCGCCGCTCGCTGTTGTGACACTGATTGCAGGCCGCCGCTCCGTGTCGGCCCGTCAAGGGAAACCCGGTTCGGGAGTGATCGAAACCCTCGCCCGACTTGCCCCCGCTCATGTTCCAAGCCGCCGGAGTGTGGCAGTTGCCGCAGTCCAGACCCTCGGTGATCGAGTTGTGGTTGGTGGGGGCCGGGCTAGCCGCCTTCTTGTCGGGATCCTTGGCCAATGCAATCCCCGCCGCGCCAGCGAGGACGGTCATGCACATGCCAATGACGATCGCGCGGCTCATCGCTGACCCTTTCTGCGAGTATGTGGATTGCCGTGACAATCCGCGCATTCGCGATACCCGAGACGATACCTCACGACTCGGTCGCCGCTGCGCAGACGTTCTTTCGAATGACAGGCCATGCACTCGAGCTTTTCGTGTGCGCCTTCGAGCGGATAGTCCGCCAGCTCGGCGTGATTGAAAGCCTCGATCTCGAAAGCCTCCGTGACGTGGCACGCGTCGCACTGGCGCTCCGGCGAGGTGAGTCGAAACTGCCCGGCATGCACGTCGCGATGGCACCCCGCACACTCACGGGGAGCCCCGCTGTACGTAGCACCGCGACCGCTCGCCCGGTCTTGCTTGGAAGGGCTATGGCAACCGTCGCAGGCGGCGTTCGCGTGCGCCCCGGTGAGGGGCCAAACGCTATGGTCGATCCGCGGCGCATCCCAGCCGCGCGAAGAGTGGCAATGAGCACAGCCGTCCTGTTTCATCTCCGTCGCAAACTGGTCGCCGTGCGGGTTGTCGTGGCAATCGACGCAGCGCTTTGCTTTGAGCTCGAGGTTGTAGTGGGGGCGTTTGCCCTGGTGACAGCCGGTGCAGGGGACCGAGGCATGTTTGCCGTCGAGCGGGAATTTGGTGTGGCCGTGCTGCTCCACGGTGAACGAGGTCGGCCAAAATCCTTGCTCGTCGTGGCATGACTTGCAGTCGGCGCTGCCGAGGGTCCCGCGATGCACGTCTCGGTGACAGTTCCCACATCGATCGAACTTGAGGCGGCGATAACGTTGCTGCATCGGGAGCTTGGGCGAGTGACAGCTCTTGCACGCGACCGTCCGGTGCAGGCCCTCGAGGGGAAACGCGGTGAGCGGATGGGCGCGAAGCCCGATCTTTTTGGGTAGCCCTGTCCAGCGAATGCTCGCGTGACAGTTCTCACATCGATCGCCGAACTTCGCTTCATGCACCTGCGCATGACAGGCAACACAGGCCGCACCCGAGCTCGGGGCTTCGGTGTTCCCTTTGTCGTGACAGGACTCGCATTTCGTCTTCGCGTGGCCCCCGGCCAGGCTCAAGCCCGGATGATTCTCCCTTACGTTGGCGACTTGACTCCAGTCGGTCTCGTTGTGACAAGAGGTGCACTCGGCACCAGCGAACCGTCCTTGGTGCGGGTCCTCGTGACAGGACACGCACTCGGTCTTCAACCCGAGAAACGTGGCGTGGCCCCGCCGGTTCGGGCGCTTGTGACAGTCCTCGCACCGCACCGACGTGTGACCGCCCTTGAGCGGCCACCCCGATTGGCGATGATCGAAGCGCGCCTGCATGCCGCCCGGCCAACGGACGAGCTTTGCATTCCTGCCGAGATGCTCGATGTGACACTGCCCACACTCCTGCCCGCGATACTCGCGACCGTGAAGACCAGCCTGCTGTCGAATTCTCGCTGCGAGGTCGTCGTGGCAAGAGAGACAAGCGCCGGTATCGAGCCGCCGACCGGTGGAATGGCATTCGCTGCATTTCGAGTCGCCCTCGAGATCGGCATGCGCACTGCTGAGCTTGCCGGGGGATAGGAACTGCGCGCCGGTCGGCCGAGGGACGAGCGCGCCGGCCACCATGGCGATGATCATGAGCCCGCTCAGAAGCGTCAGGGCTTTGATGCGCCCGCTCATTCGGAGAAGATCCAACGGTAGCCGTAGATCCATGCCACGGCGATGTGAACGGGCACGATCAAGACCAAGATCAACGCCAAAACCCGATGGAAGCCTCGCCAGGACTGCAGCAGCGAGGAGGCGCCGACCGCGACGACCTCGCGCGTTGCATACTTGCGGACGGCCCGCTTCGCCTTTCGAAAACGCCGCCGCTCCTTACGTTCGAGGACCCCAGCGAGCGGAGCGTCTTCGATGACATAGCTCACGACGAAGCCGCGGGTGCGCGCGTCGAGTGCCCATTTCGGCACTGCCGCCAGCTTGGCGAGCAGCCACTGGTGCGCGTCGACCTGAGTGACCTTGTGGATCGCGAGCGCGTGGTACACGCGGGCGCTGCAGCCCGGAGCCAGCTCATCCAAAGAGGCGAGAGCGTCCTCGAGCCCCGCACGATCCGGACGCGGCGTGAGCGCATAGAGGTACCTGCCTGCAACCCCGGTCGCCACGACGACGCCGAGACTGATCGCCGTGACCTGCGCGATCGGCGTCCGAAACTGGAACGCGGAGTGAAAGAGGATGAGCAGTGAGCCGACGAGGCCGGTGAACACATGTAGGTTGAGCCATGTGGCCATCGAGCCGAGCGACCAGCGAGCGAGCCTTCGCCGCGCCAGGTAGAGAAGGTTGGCAAGGATCAAGACCGTTCCGACGATGCCATAGCCGTGCCCGATCACACCGCCTGGCCGAAGCGTTTCGTAGGCATGGTGATCCACCCGCGACTGGAGGTCGGACAGATAGAACTCCTGACCGAGATTCCAGAGCACGTAGGTGAGCGCGGACAGCGCCAACAGCACGAGCAGGACCGCGCGTCTTGCGCTTCGCCCCCGCGGACGCCCCTTTCTTCGTGCGACCAAGTCCTCCCCCCCGTGCCGCGGAACCCCCCCGCGTGCAATTTGGATTCCGGGTAGCATACTAACAGGGGGTTTTGGTTCATACAAAAGGGCCATTTTATGATCACTTGGATTGCGCTCGGTCTCTTTGTGGGGGTCGCTTTGGGTCTCAACCTCTTCTGGCGAAAGCGGGAGCAGGATCGGACCGAAACGGGCCGTCAGGAGCTCCAAGATCTGCTCGCGATGGGGGACCTGATCCCCGCCAGCATTCACCCCGAGATCGACCCCCTGCGGTGTATCGGCTCGGGTGCGTGCGTGTATGCATGCCCGGAGAAAAGCGTGCTCACCGTCGTCAACGGTCGGGGCGTGCTCACCAACCCGCTCGGTTGCATCGGACATGGGGCCTGCGCCTCGGCCTGCCCGGTTCAAGCGATCACCTTGGTGTTCGGCACCGCGAAGCGCGGGCTGGAGCTTCCGCATCTGGATGAGGACTTTCAAACCAACCAGCCAGGCGTGTACATCGTCGGCGAGCTCGGCGGGATGGGACTCATTCGCAACGCCGTGTCCCAGGGACGCCAGGCCGCCGAGCATGTTGTCGCCGGGGAGCGGAGGGGAGCGGGCGAGTCTCTCGATGCAGTCGTCGTGGGATCGGGCCCGGCGGGGATCAGCGCAACACTACGGTTGATGGAGGCAGGACTGCGTGTTCTTGCCCTGGAGCGTGAAGCATTCGGCGGCACGATTGCGCACTATCCCCGCGCGAAGGTAGTCATGACGGGCTCCCTCGACTTCCCGATCTTCGGGCGAGTCTCGAAACGAAAGATGAGCAAGGAACAGCTCGTGGCCCTCTGGGACGAGATCAGAGACAAGACCGGCTTGCAGGTTGCGGTTGGAGAGCTCGTCGAAAAGATCGAGCGCGCCACGGATGGCAACTGGCTGGTGTCTTCAACTGGCGGCGTGTTCAAGGCCGCAAACGTTGTGCTTGCGCTCGGCCGTCGCGGCTCCCCTCGCAAGCTCGGCGTACGCGGTGAGGAGCGCGACAAGGTAGTCTACCGCGTGATCGAGCCCGACGTGTTTCAAGGACAGCACGTATTGGTGGTAGGCGGGGGAAATGCCGCTGTCGAATCCGCTTTTGCGCTGCTCGATGAAGGCCGATGTGCTTCGGTAACCATCAGCTACCGCAAGAACAACTTTGCGAGATGCCGTCAGCCGAATCGAGAACGCGTGGAATCCGAGATCCAGGCCGGACGGCTGACGGCGCTCATGGGCACACAGGTCGAGGAAATCTTCGAGGACCGCGTGACTTTGCGCAACGGCTCGGGGGACCCGGTCACGATCCCGAACGATGCCGTCGTGGTGCAAATCGGGGGAACGGCGCCGACCGCGTTGCTCGAAACCATCGGCATCGAAATCGTCACGAAGTATGGAGAGGCCTAGTCGCCGCGGTTGAGGCCGTCCGAGTGGCAATTCAAACAGAAGTTCGGAGGCGCCGCCCCGCGAGGATAGCTCCCGACTTCGCCGTGTACTGAATCCATTCGGGCACGCGTATGCACGCCATCGTGGCAACCGACGCAGTCCGTATTTGCACCGGCGACCGGTGAGCCGAGCTCCGGGTTGTGGCAAGAAACGCAGTCGTTTCGATACTGGGAGTGGGGGCCGCTTTGGATCGGGAAGGCGTTCTCCGGATGGGTGCCACCAGTCGCAGGAGTCCATGCATCGGTCGTGTGGCAGTTCTCACAGGTGGTCGGGAAGTCCGAGTGCCCGGGGAACGTACTGCTGTCGTAATCGGCCTGGTGACAACCGACGCAAAGTGTGGGCGTGCCTTTGTAGACCGGCGGATCGCCGACGTGGCAGGCAGCGCAGTCGAGCGTCGCATGAGCGCCGTTCAACGGCCAGGCGTGCACGAAATGAGCGGGCGACCAGGCGTCACTGCTGTGACAATCTCCGCAGGTGACGGGAAATCCTTCGTGCGGTGGGCTGAGAGCGTGCTGCACATCATCGGAGTGGCAGATGATGCAGTCGGCGCTGCGAACCTCGATCCGCGCGTGATCCTGCGTGCCACCCGTGCAGGCCAGGCTCAGCACCGCGACGCTCAACACTCCACCCCTCAACACTCGCATCGCTGTCCGGCTCGGAAGGAGCATGAAATCCCTCAAAACATAGCATCCCTTTTTTAACCCTGGTAGCGGATCTCCGGGTTTAGAGGGTCGCTAAGTTTCCGAAAAAACAATGTTTGTGATCGATCTCGCGATCAGCCCGCGATCTTCAGGTTTCGTCATAATTGACCTGGCCGGGTTAATATCACGTTGTATCTTATCCGCCATGAGGCCTATGGGTTTGCGGAGCTACGGGATGCTCACGAGGGGTGCTCTGCTGATCGGCCTGGTCGGGGGAACCGCTTGCACGGCGGCCGGCAGCCCAAGCCACGATCCCGGCGTCGTCCGCCAGTCGAAGTGCATCAGCTGCCACGAGACGGAACGCAAGTCCGCGGTCAACCCACCGCATGAGAGCTTCCCTACGACTTGCCAGGACTGCCACTCGAACGACCATTGGGTCCCGGCAGAGCTTTCCTTCGCCCACCCTTGGCCGCTCGAAGGCGCGCACGCGCGGGCACTCTGCGCGAGTTGTCACGTGGGTGATCCCCCCGTCTACAAGGGCACGCCGCAGGAATGCGTCGGCTGCCACCAGGCCGATTACGACAACAGCCCCGCGCCAGGTCACGATGCGTTCCCGACCACCTGCGAGGGCTGTCACTCGACCGGGCAATGGGCGCCTGCGCTCTCGACTCTCGAACATCCCTGGCCTCTGGAAGGTGCACACGCACAGGCGACGTGCCTTGCGTGTCACGTTGGCGACCCGCCGGTTTACAAGGGTACTCCAAGCGATTGCGTGGGATGTCATCAGGCCGACTACGACAACAGCACATTCCCGGGCCATGAGGCGTTTCCAACTACCTGTGAGGGATGTCACACCAACGACAAGTGGGTCCCTGCACGGTTCGAACATGCGTGGCCGCTCGAAGGCGCTCATGCACAAGCCGCTTGCGCTAGCTGTCATATGGGAAACCCACCGGTGTACCAGGGCACGCCCACGCTCTGCGTCGGCTGCCACCAAAGCGACTACGACAAGAGCCCGTACCCGGGGCACTCGAACTTCCCAGCCACCTGCGAGAACTGCCACTCGACGGCGGCGTGGACTCCCGCCACCGGCGGCACCCATCCCGAAAATGCCTTCCCGATCCAGTCGGGAGCTCACTCGAGGTACCAAAACGATTGCACATCGTGCCACAACGCGGCGCTCGGCTCGCCCGTAGGCGGCGAGAATGCCGATTGTGTAGGCTGCCACACTGGCGAGCACACACGGGCCCGCATGGACGGCAAACACAGCGGCGTGCGCAACTACCCGAGCGGAACAGCGCCGCCGAACTTCTGCCTAGACTGCCACCGGAACGGAAGAGAGTGATGCTCTGCCGACGCCGCGGCTGCGATCCATCCCTCGCGGTCCTGCACATTCGGACGAAACCGACGAAAATTGAGGATTTGCGGAATTTGTCATAATTAACCTAGCAGGGTTAAGCGACGGTCGGCTAGGATGATAGCCCATGAGGCTTAGTTCCCGCCGAATGCTGGGTAGCCTTGCGGCCTTTGGGGTCGGGGTCAGCGTCTGGATCGGTGGGGGATGCAGCGGCCCTACCAGCGCTTCTCATGAACCAGGAACGATTCGCCAAGCAGAATGCGTCACGTGCCATGAAGTAGAACGCAAGGAGGCGCTCAATCCGCCGCACGACGACCTCCCCACGACTTGCCAGGACTGCCACTCCGAAGAGCAATGGGTTCCTGCGATGTCGTCCACCATCCACACGCCGCTTCCAGCATCGTGCGTGACGTGCCATCAGAACGAGCCGCGAACGCAGACGCTCTTCCACACTCAGGCCATCGAGACCGAGTGTGTCAGCTGCCATCGGAGCTACCCCGATTGGATGCAGGCCAACTATCTTCACATGCCAGCGCCTCGCACCTGCCTCGGCTGTCACGCAGATCGGAGACCCGACACGCCCACGCACCAAACCGCGGCGGGCCAGGGTGATTGCGCCTCGTGCCACATCGCCACCGACTGGGCCGCAACCGACCCGGCAGTGCTCCATACCCCGCTTCCGGCGTCCTGCGTGACGTGTCACGGAAACGACGCGCGAACGCAGACGCTCTTCCACACCCAGGTCGTCGAGACCGAGTGCGCCAGCTGTCACACCAACTATCCGGATTGGACACAAACCGAGTTCCTGCACGCGCCCGTGCCCAGCACGTGCAACGACTGCCACAGCGATCTGCGACCGACGACTCCGACGCATCAATCGACGGCCGGGCGTGGGGACTGTTCCGGCTGCCACGTCGTGGACAACTGGGCCACGACCGACCCGGCGGCGATCCACACGCCGCTTCCGGCATCGTGCAAGACCTGTCACCAAGACACCCCGCAACCTCAGACGATCTTCCACACCCAGGTCTTCGACACGGAGTGCCGCAGCTGTCACCGGAACTATCCGGGCTGGAAACCCGCCGATTACTTGCACGCACCGGTCCCCGCCGCCTGCAACGCTTGCCACAGTGACTTGAGACCCAGCACTCCGACGCATCAATCGGCCGCGGGTCTCGGGGACTGTGCCCGGTGCCACGTCGTGGACGACTGGGCCGTCACCGACCCGGCCACGCTCCATGCACCGCTTCCGGCCGCGTGCAGATCATGTCACCAAAACCAACCACGACAGCCAACGATCTTCCACGCCCAGGTCGTGGAGCCCGAGTGCGCCAGCTGTCACACCAACTATCCGGATTGGACGCAGGTGGACTTCCTGCACGCGCCTGTGCCCGACACCTGCGTAGACTGTCACTCCGATCTGAGACCCAACACGGCGACGCACCAAACCGCGGCGGGCCAAGGCGATTGCGCCTCGTGCCACCTCGTCACCAACTGGGCCGCGGCCGACCCGGCCACGATCCACACGCCGCTTCCGGCATCTTGCCTGACCTGTCACCAGAGCGAGCCCCGACAGCCGACGATCTTCCACACCCAAATCGCTCAGCCCGAGTGCGCCCGGTGTCACCATCAATATCCGGGTTGGACACCAGCGGACTTCCTGCACGCGCCCGTGCCCAGCACCTGCAACCCTTGCCACAGCAACTTGAGGCCCAATACGCCAACGCATCAATCGGCCGCGGGTCTCGGGGACTGCGCCGGGTGCCACGTCGTGAACGACTGGGCCCTCGCTGATCCAGCAGCGCTACACACGCCGCTTCCAGTCGCCTGCATCGGCTGTCATGCAAACGAGCCGAGGTCGAACACCCCGTTGCACGCGCAAACCTATGATCCCGAGTGCGCCTCTTGCCACCACTCGTACCCGAGCTGGACTCCGGCAGCGTTCGCGCATACTCCGAAACCGACGCGCTGCTACGATTGTCACGAATCACAACGCCCCACCACTGCGACACACCCGAGCACCGGCGACTGCCTGGGTTGCCATGGAACGTCAGCCTGGCTTCCTGCCACCGGTGGCGCGCATCCCGAAAGTGCTTTCCCAATCCAATCGGGAAAGCACTCGAGATACCGAAACGACTGCGCATCCTGCCACAACGTGGCGCTCGGATCACCGGTGGGCGGCGCGAACACCGATTGCGTGGGTTGCCATGACGGCACCCACACTCGGTCCCGAATGGACAGCAAGCACAGCGATGTGCGTAACTACCCAAGCGGCGCTGCGCCGCCGAACTTCTGCCTGAGTTGTCATCCGCACGGGCGAAACTAGAGGCTCTGCGTCGTCACACGGTTAGAATGCGTTGCCGGGCTCGACCCCGAACCGTTTTGCAATGCGCGCCAGGGGACAGAAGCCCGTGAACGACGCCTGAAGCATGTTCAACCCGACGAATGCCGGGAGGATCAGCCAAGCGATGTGGTGCACATACGCGAGCACCACGCCGGCAGTGACCATGATACCTGCGACTCGGAAGACCAACCTATCGACGTTCATATTCATGTTCCTTTCGTGTTCCAATCCTCAGAACGAATAGCGAACCCTCGCGTAAACGTTCGAATTGTCTTCGAGCTGGCCAAAGAAGGTGTAGTTGTCGCGGCCGAACATCAGATTCGCGCCGACGATGACCGCCAGCGGCTCGATGATCTTGTAGGTGATGCGAGGCCTGATGTAGGTGTCGAGCGCGTTCGGCGAAAAGAAGACGAACATCGAGAGCTCGAGGTTGTCCATGACGAGAAGCTGCGTCAGGCGCAGCGTCAGCAGGTGACGAAATTCATCCGGCTCATATTGGGGCCACAGGGAATTATCGATCAGTTGTTGGTACTTGAACGTGTACTCGAGATAGTACTGAAAACCCATTTGGAACTTCGGGAACAGTTCGTGCTCGTAGCCGACCAATCCGCGAAATTGGGAGTTTGGAATCGTGGGATCGGTGCCCCACCAATCGTCGAAGGAGTCGTAGAGCGCGCCTTCGACGTTGAAGAGGCCGCCGAGGAGCGGGCCGCGAACGCTTGCACCATAGACCGCAAGGCGCGCATACGTGGGGCGCATGGCCGTCTGGTCGAACGCGGTCGGCTGAAGCCAGTACCCGGCGTAACCGTAGGCGGCGAGCTCATACGCGCCGACGCTTCCGTAGAGACGGCCGTGGAAGGTGCCGTTTCGCAGCCGCTGGTCGGGAAGCAGCGGACCAATGGGAGTCAGCGGGGAACGATCGCCGAGGATCTGCCCCGCCTGTGGGTCGAAGAACGACAAGCGCTCCCCGTCGATGTACCGATCGGGTTCGAAAATCGGTTTCCAGACCAGATCGAGGCCGACCTTCTTGATGCTGAAAGTCACCAGAAACCCGTTGGCGGGCGCTTTGAGGTATTCGTCGGCGCGGCCGATGAAGAATGAGTTGAAGTCCTTCGGAAAGAGATCGTTCAAGAACAGGAAATCGCCGGTTCCCCAGGTCAGCACTTGGCGGCCGACCCTCATGTTGAACCAGTTGCCCCCGCGAACGAAGATCGACGCATCACGAATGTCGAACCAGATTTGCCCCGCCACAGCGTCCGCGTAGACGTCTCCACGGAAGCGTGCGCTTGCGATCTCGTGGGTAGCATCCAGATTCAGCCGGAAGCGCGCCTCTCCTGCGGTGAATTCGTTGGCGCTGGCGCTGCTCTCAACGACTCGGACACCCGTGAGCCCTTCGACAAAGCCACCGAGCTGAAAGGCGACCGCCTTGCCACCGGACGCCTCCTTGCCATTTTCTCCCCAGTCTTCGAAGTCGCCCCACTCATCCTCGTCAGATGACTCGGTATCGCCAGCGAGCTCCTCCGGGGTCTCGGAACCGTCGGCCCGATCGACTGGACCCTCCGCCTGCGCCTCGAGCGCCTGCTCTTTAAGGGGGCCGGACGAAGCTTCGCTTTGCTCGGCCTGTTCGCTTTGCTCGGTCTGCGCGCTCTGCTCGGTCTGCGCGGTCTGCGCGAACGCCCCGGAGGCGAAGGCCAGCGCCGCGAAGACGAGCAGGGCCACAGCAAGGCACCTCCACGAACGGGCAGCACTCGGGCACCGCCCTCTCGTACACAATCTCGGTTTCATGCGCCTACTCCCTCGCGCCGTCATCAGGCTCGGCTCAGCGGAGCCACTTCTGAGGCGGATTGCGAAGCGAGGCCTCGACGAAGATGTCTTCGGGAATCCCCAGGTCGTACTGCACGTTCCCGACATCGCTCAGCGTGTACCCGCCTGACTCCAAATCGCTGACCTTGAGACGTGTGATGGTCGGATGACCCTGAACGACGTCCACCTTGACCGTTTCGATTCGACGGTAGACCTTGCCTTGCGCATTCACGTACTCGACCTTGCTCGGCAGGAAGGTCTTCTTGTTCGTCCAGAGGGTGTAGTGCGCGAACTCGACGCCGCTGGAGCTCTTCGGCGTGCTCTTCACCACATACTCGGTGTCGGTCGTCTCCAAGAGCTGGTGTGTGTCCTCATCCGGATTCCGACCTGAGATGTCCTCGTAGAAGAAGTGCGTGCCTACGAAGCTCGTCCGTTCATCGCTCGCTGCAATGCGCTTCACGAGATCGAGGCCCGGTAGATACAACCAGCGATCATCGTCTTTGCCGGCATGCTTCTTAACCAGGAACGCGGTGTTCCGGACGTCCGCGGGCTGGTCGAAGACGACGAGGTAGTCCTGATCGCCTCCGTCCTTCACGTCGCGCCGAAGAACCGCGAACTGACGGCGTTGCGATCGTCCCTTTGAGTCGACGATCTTCATCCGAACGAGTGCCCGCCCGTCATTTCCTGTGTAGTACTGGGCGATATTGGTTCGGTTTACGATCTCACTCGCATCCTTCAGATCACCCGCTGCCGCTGGAGTCGCCGGCGTCGAGAGAACAATCGCGGCAGCAAGGGCTGCCAACCAAGTCTTGGTGAGGGTGCTCATGTCGTTTGCTCCTTGTTGCTGGCGACAGTCGCCGCCGCGTTTTCCGCGCTGAGCGGCGTTTTCTCTTTGTTGGCTGGAAGCCAATTTTGAATCTGCATCATGATGGCGGGAAGCAAGACGACGGTAACGATGCTCGAGACGGCCATGATCGCCGCCATCAAGAATCCCACCGTCTTGTAGGGAACCAGCGGCGCTGCCAGAAGAGGGAGGAAGCCGATCGCGATGACGATCGCGTTGCGTGTGATCGCCCTACCCGGCTCCTGGAACATGAGCGCCATCGTCTCCCTCCAGTCGCCGGTTTCCGCTTGAATGGCGCGCGCTCGCTCGAGAAAATGGATCGCGAAGTCGACCGAGAGACCGAGTGTGAGAGACGACAGTACCGCCACAGGCATGTCGTAGTCCTTGCCGACGAGGCCAATCAGTCCGTAGGTGAACACAATCGTGATTGTGAGTGGCACCATGCTCAGCACGCCGTAGATCGGCGAGCGGAACAAGATCATCATCATGGCGAACACGATGACGAAGGCCCCCATCAGGCTCTTGAGCATTCCGCCAACCATCTCGTCCTGCCAAACGACGTTGAGGTAGGTGAGGCCCGCCCAGTGCGCTTGAAGGCCCTCCGGCGGCGGGTTTTCGGCGAGGAACGCGTCGAGGTCGGTCTTCACCGCCATCATGTCCCGGTTGTCGCCGCTCTTGAGCTGCATCCAGATCGCGCTCTCACGGTAGTTCGGGCTCACAAAATGCCAGAGGTCGTTTGGACGGTGTGACGATTGAAACTGGAGTAGCGTCTGGGCAACCCCCTCGGTGGTGTCCGGAATGCGATAGTCCTTCTGATCACCGCTGATGAGCTCCCGATAGACGGTCTTTACGACATCTGCGACCGAGGTCGTCTTGCCGACCAGAGGCAGCGCCTCGGCTCTTCGTTGGATCCGCTCGATGTATGCGAGGTGCTCGGGGTCCTGGAAGGTCTTGGTACGGGTTTGTGCCTCTTCGAGCGCCGTTTGAACCCTTTGCCATCGTTCCGAGGCGTCGCCCGTCGAGTCGAACGCGAGATCGGAAGTCGCTTCGATCAGGGAGTCGGAGACGTTCGTGTCCCCTTTCTCGCTTGCTTTTTTGGCCTGAGCTTTGACTGCTTCCCACTCGGATCGCTCGTCGTCGGTCGCTCCCTTCAGCGCGGCATCGCCGGCTGCGAGGATCTCATCCTCACCATCGACGTCCTGCTTCATGACCAGAAACGCGGTGTAAGTCCCCGCCAACTCGCGGTTCAGGACGGAATCCGCGACACGAATCTCGTGAGAGGGCTCGAACCAACGAACGGGGTTGTCGTTGATGTTGATTTGCGAAATGCCGTATCCGCTGATCGCGATGATCGCAACGGTCAGAACCAGAATGGGTTTTGCGTAGCGGAGGCTCTCCGCACCAACCCATGCGACCGCACGACCGAGGAATCCGCCGTCCTCTACGTTGCGTTTGCTGCTGAGCAGCGCAGCGAGGCGTTTGTCCGGCAGTGCCGCCACATAAGCTGGGACGAACAAGATCGTGAGAACGAACGCTACGGCGATACCGAGCGCCACGAACGCTCCAAACACCCGAACCGGGGGGATTGGCGTCATCGTGAGCGAAAGGAAACCAGCAGCTGAGGTCAAGGACGTATACAACATGGGTGAGAACAAATGGTCGACGACCTCCTTGATTGTGGCCTTGCGATCACCATGTTTGGGATAGCGGTCGACGAATTCCGAAAGGAGATGGACGGAGTCCACGACGGCTATCGGCATCAGGAAGATCGGGATCATGGAGCTCATGATGTGCACCGTGAATCCGCTCGCGATCAGCGCGCCCATCGTGATGGTAACCGTGGTAATCGCAACGATCATCGGCGAGAGGACCAGCGCAAAAGAGCGGAAGAACCACCACATCAAGAGGAAGATCACCAGCGCAGCAAGCGGCGCCGAAATCGCCATCTGCTTGAACATTTCGACACCGAACGTGTCTTCTGCGACGGGAAGCCCCGTGATGTAGAACTTGTCGGTGCTGGGGCCGAGGCCGTCGATGATCGTCCGAATCTCTTGAGAGACACGATGACTCTGATCTTTGCTCTCAATCGGAACATACAGAGCGATGCTCTTTCCATCTTCGGACACCACGGTGCCGCGGAGCATCGGCAAGCGTAGGGCAGCCTCCCTGATCGCGATCGCTTCTTCTTGGGTTTTGGGGGGCTGCTCCATGAGCCATTCGAAGCGGATGGATCCAGGGCCTGCCTGCTCGATGTTGTCCATGGTCGAGGGCCCGAGGACGTCCCTCGTGATGACTCCATCGATCGACTTCAGTCGCTCGTTGAGCTCATGAACGCGGGCGAGCGACTCGGGGTTGAATACCCCCTCCGGCTCGGCTTCGTTCACGACGCCCACGACGATCAGGTCGTGAAGAGCGAACTCCTCCTTGGTCTCGTTGTGAAAGACCCGCGCCGGATCGTGCTCGGAGAGCATGGTCTCCGGGTCGGTGTCGACCTGGATCCATGGAATGGCCGAGCCGAGGCCGATGGTAAGCACCGCCAGCCCAATGAAGATGAGGCGCGCGTGCTGAAGGGGAAAATCGAGGATCTTTCGCTTCATAAAATCAACTCCGGGTAAACGCAGGCCCGACTATATGACCGCATGCTCATATAGTCAAGCAGTGATTTCCCTCGAGAGTGAGGTTATGATGGGACAGCGATGGCCAAGACCTCCCTCAACCCGCAGAACCTGGATTCGGTCGCCACGAGGTTCCGGATCCTCGGAGTGCCGCTTCGGCTGGAGATTCTGAACGAGCTTGCGAACGGCGAGCGCACCGTGTCGGCCCTCGTCGAGGCCACCGGGAGCACACAGCCAAATGTCTCCAAGCACCTGACCACCCTGCTCGCACACCGCTTGGTCAAGCGAGAGAAGCGCGGCAACTCCGCGTACTATTCCGTCGCCGACCCGGCGGTCTTCCAGCTCTGCGAGATCGTCTGCGGACACATCGAACGCGCGCTCGATGAAGAACGCCGGGGGTTCGGCGGATAGTCAGAACAGAAGCGCCCCGGCTCCTGCCGAGGCGCTTCGTGTTTTACGTAAGCGGTGGATCAGCGACGGGAAAACGACATTCGAATCCATGGATGAACGCTGGCTCGTGCACGCTGCACTTGCCTTTCCGACATTGCGACGAGCTCGTCGAGGATCCGGGTCTTCTCGGCGTAGTAGCCACGATGACCACGCCCGTGATGTGGTCGCCGCTCGAGCACCGCAAGCTCGTTGCTGAGCGCACGGAGGTGTTGCACATGTCGATATTCGTCGGGCTGTCGAATGGATTCGCGAATCTCACGATCGAGCCACGCATCGAGCTGCCGGTCGGCGATCGACTGCGCACGTCGGTCATTGCGCGCGCTTGCCCGTTCCCAACGTTGCGCGATGCTCCTGATCTCGATCAGATCGCGTTGAGGGTCGAGATAGGCTTTCCGTGAGGCGTATCTGTATCTGCTGAAGCCGTGAACCGGCTGCGCACGAGAGGGAACGCCACTTGGGGCGATCGCGATCACGGTCCGACGATCGCCGTGTTGTCTGCCCTGCGCATCGGCCTGGGTTGCGGCGGTCAGCACCAATGCAAAAAGTCCGAGGTGAAGTAGATGTCGCATGATGATTCCTCTTTTTTCTGAGTTGCTGCGGGCAATCCCCCGCGTTTCAACGACTCGGACGAGGCAGAATCTTACGAACGTCTTAAGCGCTTGCGAAAGATCGAAGTATCATAAATTTAGCTATACTTTCAGGCGCTTAGGATGGCTCTCGCCTTGTCGGCCCGCTGCAGGACCGGCAGAGCCCGGCGGTCCTGTTCGAGGGCATCCCAGAGGGCTCGGGCGCATTCGCGGTACTCGGCTTGGGTCAAGCGACCTCGTAAGAGCTCAGCGCGGAGGAAGACGAACGTGGTTTGCACGACGTCGTGAAGGCAATAGTCGCGAATCTCTGCGAAACGGCGGTGCTCGAACATGCTCTGCACCTTGGACCCATCTACGTCCATCTTCCCCGGCATACCCACGAGCTGGGCAAGCGCAGTCAGGCTTGGCATACGGCTCGCGCCGTAGTCGGTGAGCAGGTCGGCCAAGTCCATGTGACCGTCATCGCTGAAGCGGTAGCGATAGTCGGGTCCACCACCTCGGCCGGCATAATACGCCGGAAACGGCACGCCGTATTTCAGCATGCGGTTGGCCAACACGGGCAAATCGAATCGTCGTCCGTTGAAGGACACCATGGTCGGATGGCGCTTTCCGATGAAATCGGCGAATTCTTGCAGCACTTTCGACTCATCGGGCGGCGCGTCTTCCTCGCCCCCAAAGGCGCCGAGCTTCTGAAGCTCGTAGTCTCCATCGAGCCACAACACGCCCAGCGCGACCACTTGGTGAAACGGCGCCGGCGGAAAGCCATCGACTGCGGCATCCCAGACCAGATCGGAGTCGGGAACGGTTTCGATGTCGAGGACGAGAAACGATCGGGTCACGAGCGGAAACTAGCCGAAAAGCGCCCACAATTCACGTCGCTTCCGCTTAGGGCCGAATCGCTCGGTCGGAAAAAGTCACGCGTGTTAAGACTCGCTTAAGGTTCGAGCCGTTTACTTCATGAGGAGGCGGGGCCTCCGAGAAAGGAATACCCATGAAGTTCATCAACAAAGGAACCATCCTCGCTGCCCTCGCGGGTGGCGCGACGACACTTGCCCTTGCCATCAGCGGGGTAGCGCTCGCCCATGGCGGACCACACGGAGGCCCTCATGGCCAAGGCGGACCCTGGTCCCCCGGGCAAATGGAAGAGCATCTCACCGAAATGACACAGCGGCTCGACCTCAACGCAGAGCAGGAAGCAAACATCCGCGCCATCCTGGAGCAGGCCGCAACCCAGGCTCAGGCCGTCAAGGAGATGCCGCGGAGCAAAGAGAAATTCGTTGCAATGCGGGATCTTCATTTCGCGACCGAGGATCAGATTTATGCCAATCTGACCTGCGCGCAGCGCGAAGCGCTTCGATTGTTGAAGCGAGAGCACAAGGTCGAACGAATGGATGAACGCCTCGAGCGCCACCAATCGGGAAGCCCGAAGTAACTGGAGCACCCTGTGTCGAATCGAATCTTGCTCGTGGAAGACGACGCCGCGCTTGGTCAACAACTGGTGCAGACTCTTTCGCAGGCAGGCTTCGAGCCTCACTGGATCCAAGACGGCGACGCGGCTCGCGGGCTCGATCCCGACGAGTACCGCGTCATCGTCTTGGACCTGATGCTCCCGGGCACCTACGGCATGGAGCTCCTCAAGCGCTACCGCCTGAAATCCGAAGTGCCGGTCTTGATCCTCAGCGCTCGGGACGACACGGCGGACAAAATTCGCGGCCTCAAGCTCGGCGCCGACGACTACGTGACCAAGCCCTTCTTTCCTGAAGAGCTCGTCGCACGCATTCAGGCTTGCCTGCGGCGGCCCAATCTCGTCGGCACGGATCGGCTCGTCGTCGGGGCGATTCAAGTGGACCTCGAGCGCCGCGAGGTCACCACGACCGAGGGGACGCTCTCCCTCACTCCCGTGGAGTTCGAGATCCTCGCCCTACTGGCTCGAAGGAAGGGATCCGCCGTCACCCGGGATGCGCTGGTCAACGCCGCGCTCGACCCCGCCCACGATGCCAGCCGTCGCACACTCGACGTTCACGTCTCGAGGCTCCGAAGCAAGCTCGGCCAACGGGCCGCACAGCTCGAAACCGTCTGGGGCATCGGCTATCGCCTCTCGGAGGGCTCGTGAAACTGCGGGCGCGCTTGGCGCTCACACTCGGCGTAGCAACGATCTCCTTGTTGGTGCTGCTAGGCTGGGCGCAATCTAGCTGGCGTTCCCAATTGAGAGCCGACGCGCTCGCCGAAGCGGCTTTGAATCGAATGGAATCGGGGGAGCGGGAACGTTGCGAAGCGAACCCGGAACGTTGGCCAGGCTCTCGAGGGGAGCGACGCTCTCACCGCGGTCCAGACGCGACTCGTCACCAGGTTCCGCCGCATCGCGTCTTCGCGTACGACCGCCAGTTCCGGAGCCGAAATCCGGACAGTCCCGTTTTTCCAGAGGACCTCGCTCGGCAGCTGAGGGAAGGAAAGGACGTGGCCTCGGATCGCTCTGCACAACAGAGGCGCACCCAAGTGGCAGTCCGGATGCCCTGGAACGACGGCCCGTGTGCGGTCGTGCTGATGCGCACCAAGGGGCCACCCCCATGGTTCTCGGGGACCATTCTGATGCCCGCCTTCCTCGTCGCGCTGGTCATGGTTCTAGTCGCTCTCTTTGCCGCAGGACCCATCGTGCGGCGTGTGCGCCTGCTCACCGAGGCGGTTCGCAAGCTCGGAGATGGCTCGGAAGAACCGATTCGCGTCGAAGGCAGTGATGAGATCGCTGAGCTCGGCTCGGCGTTCGAGCAGAGCCGCCAAACGATAGAAGCGCAACTCAGATCGCTGCGCGAGCGTGAGACAGCGCTCCGCAACTACATTGCGAACACGACCCACGATGTGATGCTGCCGCTGAGCGTCCTACAAGGTCATTTGGTCTCGCTACAACAGCGCATCGAGGCGGGTGAATCGCTCGACTCGAAGTCCATCGTGCCGAGCATCGAGGAGGCGCAGTATCTCGGCTCTCTCCTGCACAATCTCAACGCGGTAGCACGACTCGAGGCAAATGAAGGGCTCGCACACCGAGACGTGCTCGATCTCAATCGTCTGGTCGAACGGGTCGTCGAGCGCCACCGGCCCATCGCCAAGCGCCGGCAGGTCGGGCTCGAGCTTGCAGTCCCGGAGCACTCGATCGAATTCTGCGGCGATCTGACGCTCCTCGAGCAGGCGCTCGGAAATATCGTCCAAAACGCGATCCGCTATAACCGGCCTGAAGGGCACGTAGCGGTGATCCTCGCCGGAAGCGAGCAGGAATGGACTCTCAAAGTCGTCGATGACGGCCCGGGCATTCGCGAGCGAGATCGTTCTCGTGTGGTGGAGCCCGCCTACCGCGGGAGCGAAGCCCGGACACGCCACCCTCATGGAATGGGGTTGGGGTTGCACATCGCGAGCGATGTTGCGGTTCGCCACGGCCTCAGCCTGACGCTCAGCGATACGGCGGACGGCGGCCTCACTGTCGAACTCGCGCACCCGGGCCGATGAAGCCCGCGTGGGGCAACGTGATACTTGACCGACGCCCCTGTCCGTGCGGTGATTACGGGGCGGAGGGGCGATGTTCAAAGAGATTCTGCAAGACCTCGTCGAGCGAACGGAAGGGGGAGTCGCTGGGCTCCTGATGGCGTCGGACGGCATCGCGATCGATCAATACTCCAAGGTCGACGGGCCCTTCGACATCGAATCGGTTGGCATGGAGTACAGCGTCGTGCTCAAGGGTGCACAACGCGCAGCCGAAATGCTGGACACCGGGACGACCAAGGAAGTCTCGGTCCAGACGGAGCGCCTGACGACGGTCGTTCGCTTGCTGACGGAAGAGTACTTCGTCGCTCTAGCCGTCGCCCCCGGCGGGAACGTCGGCAAAGCGCGTTATCTGCTGCGGACTAGCGCACCCAAGTTGATCGAAGATCTCTGACCCATGGTGGCCTCGGCGAATAGGGTCCTCGTGCTCAACGGCCCCAATCTCAACTTGCTGGGGACCCGCGAACCCGATGTATACGGTTCGACCACTCTGCACGACATCGAGCAGAGCTTGAAGGACTTGTCGAAGAAGCTCGGCGCAAAGGTGGAATGCCGACAGTCGAATCAAGAGGGCCAACTCATTGACTGGCTTCACGACGCGCGAAGCTCCTTCGATGGCGTCGTCATCAATCCAGGAGGTCTCACGCACACCTCGGTATCCTTGCGTGATGCGATCGCGGCCACAGGAGTACCGACCGTCGAAGTGCACATCTCCAATACGCAGGCGCGCGAGTCGTTTCGCCATGAGTCGGTCACGGCCGCCGTGTGTATTGGTTCCGTCATCGGCTTCGGGAAAAACAGCTACGCTCTTGGCCTTCGCGCACTAATCGACTATCTGAAGGCGACCGGTTGAGTCGATCGCCGCGTGGAAACACAATGAAGCTGGATCTGGATCAACTGCGCGAGCTCATTCGAATCCTCGATGAATCCAATCTCACCGAGATCGAAGTCGAGCACGGCGACGATCGGATTCGAATCGGCCGTGATCCAGCTCCCGCCGAGACGCAGTCGCTGGCACCGCCAAGCTCCGCAAACCCCACCAATCCAGCCGAAACGCCCGCTCCGCTCGACGACGATGGCATCTACGTCACCTCACCGTTCGTTGGCACGTTCTACCGGGCGGCTTCTCCGGACGCCGATCCGTTCGTCGAGATCGGTGACCTAATCGCGCCAGGCCAGGTCCTTTGCATCGTCGAAGCCATGAAGCTCATGAACGAGATCGAAGCCGAAGCTACGGGGACCATCGTCGAGATCCTCATCGAAGATGGCAAACCCGTGGAATATGGCGACCGACTCTTTCGGATCGAGAACAGCTAAGCCGTGTTCGGAAAGGTCCTCATTGCAAACCGAGGAGAGATCGCGCTTCGGGTGATTCGCTCGTGTCGCGAGCTCGGCCTGGGCACCGTTGCGGTACACAGCCAGGCTGACACCGACGCCCTGCACACCCGGCTCGCCGACGAAGCGGTCTGTATAGGTCCGGCGGATCCAAGTCGCAGCTACCTGCACATCCCGGCGATCATCGCGGCGGCGGAGATCACCGGCGCCGAGGCGGTCCACCCAGGCTACGGCTTCTTGTCGGAGAACGCCGAATTCGCCGAGACCTGCGCTCAATGCGGGCTTCAGTTCATCGGGCCCCTCCCCGAGCAGATGCGAATGTGGGGCGACAAAGTCAGCGCCCGTGCGCTAGCCAAGTCTCTCGGCCTGCCGATTCTCGCTGGCACCGGAATCGTCGAGGACGTCGAGGACGCCGTCAGAAAGGCGGACGCCCTGGGCTTCCCGGTCCTGCTCAAGGCGTCGGGCGGCGGCGGCGGCAGAGGAATGCACATCCTTCAGTCGAAAGAAGAACTGCGGGCCGTATTCGAGACGGCTCGTGCGGAGTCCCGCGCAGCGTTCGGGAACGACGCCCTCTACTTCGAAAAGTTTCTCGAGCGCCCGCGGCACATCGAGTTCCAAGTCCTCGCTGACACCCATGGCAACATTCACGTCCTCGGCGAACGCGAGTGCTCGATTCAACGCCGCCATCAGAAGATCGTCGAAGAGGCCCCGAGCGTGGCCCTGTCGGATCAGCAACGTGACGACATGTCGGCCACCATCCGACGTGCCATGGGAGAAGTGGGTTACCTATCGGCGGGGACGCTCGAGTTCTTGCTCGACCAGCGTGGCGAGCTGACCTTCCTCGAGATGAATCCGCGCATCCAGGTTGAGCATCCAGTCACCGAGCTCGTCATGGGCATCGATTTGGTCACGGAGCAGATTCTGATCGCCGCCGGAGAGCGGTTGGACCTGCCCGCGCATCCGCTCGCGGCACGCGGGCACGCGATCGAGTGCCGCATCAACGCCGAAGATCCGGTCACTTTCGCGCCATCCCCAGGAGTGATCCGCGAGTTCCACATGGCGGGCGGCACAGGCGTCCGCGTCGATAGCGGCGTCTATGGCGGAGGGCGGGTTCCGCCGAACTACGACCCTTTGATCGCCAAGCTCATCGTACATGCACCGACACGGACCCGGGCGATCGCCAAGATGCGGCGAGCCCTCCGCGAGACGATCATCGGAGGGATTCGGACCAACATTCCGCTGCATCAGAGGATTCTCGCGCATCCTGCTTTCGAGGAAGGCCGGCTCTCGACGCGCTTCATCGAGGAGCTTCTGGGCTAGCGACTGTTGACCGCCCCGGTGCGGCATTAGTAGACTTGTGTGGGTGCACTGAACGTATGGGGGCTTAGCAGGGGCTTTGGCTATCAACAGGAATAAGGTCTTGGACGCGGCGCGGAAGTACCAGTCGCGGGGCCAATACGACAAGGCGATCGGCCAATACAAGAAGCTGGTGGATGCCGACAAGCGCGACGTTCGGTCCCTACTGAAGATCGGTGACTTGCACGTGCGCAAGGGCGATCGCGGCTCGGCGATCGAGACCTATGAGAACGTCGCGGGACACTATGCAGCCCAAGGCTTCTTTCTCAAGGCGATCGCGGTCTACAAGCAGATCCTGAAGCTCGATCCGGCCCGACTGGACGCGCAGGTCCGCCTCGGCGAGATGTACGAGCAACTGCAATTGATCAGCGATGCGATGAGCGTGTTCGAGGATGTCTCGACGGGATTCATGCGCGCTGGTGACACCGACCAAGCGCTGCTGATGCTGAGCAAGATGGTCGACCTGGATCCGGAGCACATTCCGGTCCGCATCAAGTACGCCGAAGCTCTCTCGCGAGCTGGTCGAACGCAAGAAGCGGCGGACGAGTTCGAGCGTGGCGCGTCGCTCTTGAAAGATCAGGGCCGGCTCGACGACTACGTCAAGGTCGCCGAGCGCCTCCTCTATCACCGTAGTAACGACGTTCGGGTAGCAAGGGAGCTCGCCGAGACATACATTTCGCGCCGCGATCCGAAGCGCGCGCTCGCCAAGCTGCAGATCTGTTTCAAGGCCGACCCGCGCGACGTATCGACGCTCTCGCTCCTCTCGGAGGCCTTCTTGATGCTCTCGCAGACCGACAAGGCGATCAGCGTCTACCGGGAAATCGCGCGCATTCACCGCGAGGCACACCGCCCACAGGAGCGAATGAGCGCGCTGCACCGCATCCTCGAGCTGAACCCCAATGACAAGGAGGCGCTAGCGGCGCTGCAGAAGACCGCTTCTGCATCGGGGCAGCACTTCATGCCGCCAGGCAGCTTGCGTCAGCCCGAGCCGGCCACCGGTCCAATTTCGACTTCGCAGCTCGGGGGCTCACACCTGAGCGGAACGTCGCAGCTGAGCTCGCCATCGCTGAGCAGCGCCTCCGGGCTGAGTGGGGCTTCGGGAATCATGTACGTGGAGGAAGACATCGAGGAAACCAGCACGGTTTCCGGCTCCCTCCCCGCGATTTCCGACGCACCGTTCGAAGTGGAGGAGTCGTACTCGTCGGTGCCACCGGCGCCACGGCCGCCCACAGGCGGGCGGGTCATTGCGATGCGCGGGCTGAGCCCGCTCACCTATTCGGAGTTCCTTTCGATTCCGTTGGTCAGCACTCGCGTGGCACCGGCCACGACCGCGCTCGCGCCGAGCTTGATGGAGCGAACTCTCGAGCTCGCAGACTCTTATCTAGTCGACGGCCTGTTCACCCAGGCCCGCGCAATCGTCAGCGAGCTGCAACTCACCCTGCCGGATCATCCGTTGGTCCTCGACAAGGCTCGCGAGATCGAAGAGCTCGCCGCAGCATCGTCCGGAGTTTCCGCTGTGGCGCAGCCCCTCAGGCAACCGTTGACCTCTTCGGTGCCGAGTGCGTTCGCGTCGGAGCCGCCCGAGATGGAGTTCGAGTACCAAGAGCTCGAGCCGGGCGACGAAGGTTTCGATTTCGCCGAGAAGCTCGCTGAAGAGCTGGCCGAGGTCGCAGAGATCACACCGAGCGACGAAGGCTCGGAGATGATCGACGTCGAGACGGTCTTCGAGCAATTCAAGGCAGGAGTGGCAGCGCAGATCAGCGAGGACGACAGTGACACGCACTTCGACCTGGGCATCGCATACAAAGAGATGGGCCTCCTGCCTGACGCCCGTCGTGAGTTTCAGGTAGCGATGTCCGACCCACGGCGACGCTGCCTGTGCTGGACCATGATCGGGCTCATCTACATGGAAGAGGGGCGACCGCGCGATGCGATCGAAGCGTTCCAGTCCGGTCTCGAAAGCCCGGAGAAGACCCCTGAGGAATCGGTCGGCCTTCACTACGAGTTGGCGATGGCCTGCGAATCGGGCGGTCTGACCGACCAGGCGCGCTTGCACTATGAGTTTGTTTTCCTGCGGGAGCCGAAGTTCCGCGAGGTCGGCGTGCGCCTACAGCGCCTCGGCGGCCCTTCCGGCCAGGGCGCCGACGATCTACACATGGAAACGATGGACGACGTGAATCGGGCCTTCGACGAGTTGATCCACGAGGGTTAGGCCCTATAGACTCGGTCGACCATGACCGAGACCGTACACACGTTTTGCCGGATCTGCGAAGCCCTCTGTGGTCTCGAGGTCACGGTCGACGGCGACCACGTCGTGGACATCAAGCCCGACGACGATCACGTAGCGACACGTGGCTACGGGTGCTTGAAGGGACTCAAGCAACATCGAATGTACGCTACGCCGGACCGCTTGCTCTACCCCATGCAGCGCATCGACGGAGAGCTTCAGCGCGTGAGCTGGGACGATGCTCTCGGTAGCATCGGGAGCAAAGTACGCGAGCTAATCGACAATCACGGTCGTGACAGCATCGCGATGTACGTGGGCACCGCGGCTGGTTTCGGCGTTTTACATCCGGTCTTTGCGCAAGGCTTCATGCAAGGACTCGGCTCATCCAACATGTTTTCCTCCGCCACGCAGGACTGCGCCAACAAATTCGCGGTAGCGCATCAAGTCTACGGCTTCCCGTTCACGCAGCCCTTCCCCGACCTCGACCATCTGCAATGTCTGATCATCGTCGGTGCCAATCCAGCCATCTCCAAGTGGAGCTTCCTTCAGGTTTCGAACCCGATTCAACGCTTGAGAGAGGTGCAAGCCCGCGGCGCGAAGATCTTCATCGTCGACCCGCGGCGCACGGAGACGGCGAAAGTGGCGGGCGAGCACGTGTTCATTCGCCCGAATACCGACGTTTTCTTTTACCTGTCTTTCCTGCAAGAGCTCTTGGCGACCTCCAAGGTCGACCGTGCGCGCATCGATCAATACATGTCCGGCTTCGACGAGGTCTGCCGGGTTGCCGATGCTTGGCCTCCCGAGCGAACGGCGGATGTCACGCGCATTCCTGCCGAAACGCTCCGCGAAATGGTCCGCGCCTATCGAGAGGCCGACGGCGCCGCCCTTTACTGTTCGACCGGTGTCAACATGGGCACCAACGGCTCACTGGCGTTCTGGCTGCAAGAGTGCATCAACGCCATCTCGGGCAACCTCGACCGCAAAGGCGGCACTCTCGTGAGCACAGGCGTCATCGATTTCGCCGCATTCGGTAAGAAGACCGGCACATTGCTGCATCAAAACGAAAGCCGGATCGGCGGCTTCAAATCGGTCAACGACGCGATGCCCGGAGGAATCCTTGCCGACGAGATTCTCACGCCCGGAGCCCGGCAAATCAAAGCGCTGTTCGTCACCGGTGGCAATCCCCTGATCACGATGGCGAACTCCGAACGTCTGCGCGAGGCGTTCAAAGAGCTCGAGCTCCTGGTCGTCCTCGACATTCAGCCGAGTGAAACCGCTTCCGTCGCAACGCACGTGCTTCCGTGTACATCTCCGTTCCAGCGACCGGATCTGCCCTTCATCTTCCCTCTGATGCTGGGGCTGCAGTCCAAACCTTACCTGCAGGCGACCCGCGCCGTCGTGCCGCCGCAGGGTGAGCAACGCGACGAGGCGACGATCTACGTCGACCTCGCGAAAGCGAGCGGCGTGAATCTCTGGGGTTCGGCGCTCGCGCAGCGAGCGATGGAGGCGGGCAAGGCACTCCGGTCGATCGGGCGCGGCAGCGAGCAACCCTCGGTCCCACAGGAGCTTCTGCTCTCCGGCCTACTCCGGGCCACCAAGCAGGGTAGCTTCAAGAAGCTCCTGAAGGAAAAGCACGGGCGCCTGCGTCCGCAGCACGATCCAGGAAGCTTCCTAGGCAGGCGCGTGATTCACGACGATCGGAAGGTGCATCTGGCGCCGGAGCTCTTTCTGGAGCAGTCGAAGAAGCTCGAAGCCGACTTTCAGCTCGAGCTCGACACGAAGGATAGGCTCAAGCTGATCACCAAACGGGCGATCACGACCCACAACTCCTGGACGCACAACATCGAGGAGTTCGTCTCTGGCGATCGCGCGACGAACCATCTCTACATGCACCCCGACGATGCCGCGCGGGCCGGCCTTGCCGCAGGAGCCCTAGCGGATGTCTCGACCGACACCGCGACCGTTCGGGTTCCGGTGAAGCTCCTCTCCGAGCTGATGCCCGGCACCGTAGCGCTACCACACGGCTGGGGTCACCAGGACAGCAAGATGGGCGTCGCAAGCAAGACCACGGGGGTAAACGTGAACCTCCTCGCTGCCGATGGACCGGACAAGTTGGAGAAGGTTTCCGGGATGGCGCACCTGACCGGGTTCTTGGTCGACGTAAAGCCGGCGGCAGGCGCGCTCAACCCCCACCATTGGTCAGGCATCGGCGGCGAAGTCACGCCCAAACCTCCGCTCGATGGCGTCGCTGCCGAGAGCTGAGACGACACCTAGAAGACCGCGCGGAACGACAGATTGGGAAACCAGATCGCCCTGGTGAACTTGACCGGACACGGTTGCGACGGGACACCCCAGCGAAGCGAGCACGCGCGCGGCGCGTTTCGGTCGGTGGAGTCGAGCTCCTGTGCGTCCCGAGCCTGTGTGATGTTGATCCATTCGAGCCCTATCCTCATGCGGCGCCCAGGCTTGGCCCACTCATAAGCCACCTGGGCATCCAACCGCACGAACCAGGGAACCCGCTGCACGTACTGCTGCACCACTGCGGCGGGATCGAGCCAGAGCCAGCCTTCTGCGCGGCCGGACCTCGCGAACAGACGCCCCGAGAGGATGAGCCCGAACTTCGCCTGCCAGGCAAGCACGGCGTTCATCACGTGCCGGACATCGTAGGACGGGGTGTAGTCGAAGGTCTGCTGCGGGGCGCCACGGAGCAGGGCCGTCGCGGTGAGATCACTGTAGCCGAGCGTGTAACTCACCAAGGTCGAAATACCGACGTCGAACGGGCGTTGCAACAAGAGCTCGAGGCCATAGCTCTTACCCTCCGCCGAATCGCCGATGTTACCGGCCAGGACGGGAAGAACGGGAAATTGCGCAGGATCGTTGCTGATCCCGGGATTGGTGAAGATGTCGACGAAGCGGAGATCATGAAAGATGTTGAGGTAGCCGCGCGTCTCGAACGTGAGCTCATGAGGGAGAAAGAACCGGATTCCGCCCTCGGTCTGGTTGGCACGCTGCAGCACTGGCTCGAGCGGGATGTCGCCAAGCCCGGGTAGCGGGATCGCAAACGTCGCGGGCATGAAGCCGAGGCCCCATCCGACGAAGAAGTCGGCGATGTCCTGAGCGTGAAAGGTCGCCCGCGCCCGCGGGCTCACGCCGGCCTCGCGATAGCCAGAGGTCCCCCATACGTCGACGCGAACACCGAGCGACAGATCCAACCAAGAGACCGGCGCTACGTTGGTGTCTACGAAAGCGCCGCCAATGACGCGCCGGTCCTGCTGAGCAAACGCCCGAAGGCACGGGCTGGACAGGTTCGGTACCTCGCCATCGCTCGCGCCTCTCTCGAATTCCGTGCAATTGGCCGGACCGAACAGGCCTGCAACGTCGCCGCCGAGCCGCACCTGCACTTTGCGTGCCTCGTAGGTGGCCAAGAACCTAGGTCCGAACCTGTGAATGTTGGCGCTAGCATTGGAGATCGCACTGAGGGAAGCATCATCGACCTTGGAGAAGTCGTAGCCGTACAGTAAGGCGCCCACGAAATCCCAACGCCTGATCCGACCGATGAACCGGGCTTCCAAACGATGAAATTGCAGGTCGAATGCAAGCCGCTGTTCAGGATTGCTGGCATCAAAGACCGAATCGTCGCGACCTCCGAATGCGACCAGCTCGAAGCGAGAGCGCGAGCTCATCGCGACGCCGGCGCGATACTGGTAGTCCCAGTAGTTGACCCGAGCGTCGACGTTGATGGCGCCCAACAGGAGATTGGGAAAACCGTAACGCCCTGCAAAAGTCATCGATCCCTGTTTGGGCATGGGCACATTGAGCAGACCGGAGACATCGATGGCCCGGAGCTCCGCTTCCCCGTGAACCTTGTCATCGGGAATCTTGCGGGCTCTCGCGGCCATGACCCCACCGGTGTACCGGCCGTACCGGGCCGGTGCCGCGCCCGAGAATAGGTCGATGCCTCCGATCAAACCCGGATGAAGTGTCGAGGGCAGGAGCGCCGAGTGAAAGAGCAGAGGGATGGGGATATCGTCGTAGAGATACCTGGTCCCCGACGGTGGCGCGCCGCGGACGTAGACGTAGGGTTGCCCATTGGCCACGGGTACCGTTCCAGGCAGCATCGCCAGGATCCGAAACGGCTCACCGAGCGTCCCTGGGATGTTGCGTATTCCGTCGAGCTCGAGCCTGATCGGCTCCTGTGCACGGGCGTCCACTTCCGCGGTCTCTGAAAAGACCAGTTCTTGCTCGAGTTCGGCGCTCCCGGGCTCCAGCACCGTTTGGGGCGGAGCGGAGCTCGAAGCTTCGTCGGGTGCTGATTGCCGCACGCGCAGATCCACTCGTACGAGCGCGGGCACGGGATCCCCATCGCGAGTCGCGGGCTCGAATGCTGCGTGTCCGATCGCTTCAATGACGAGATCGCAAAGTGCCCGACCCGCGTCGCACTTCTCGACCACACCCGTCCCGTCCGGATCGATGCGCACCATCACGCGAACGAGACCTGACCCTGGTACTTCCACCCCCTCGGGCACCTCGACCCCGGGAAGCGACTTCACCTTCGGTGGGAAGAGATCCTGAGCCAGCGCGACCGCACCCCATGCCAAGAATCCCACGACCAAGAAAGACCCGAAGCGCCCAATCGGTCGCATCAATCTTCCTGTATGACACGAAGCGCCTTCCGCTCGAGTTTCTGGGTGAGAAGCGCCCATTGCTCTCGCTCCTCGTCGGTCGCCTGCCACATCGTGAAGTGACACGTCTCGGCGCCCGCAGGAATCGTGGAGTCGAACCGTACCTCGAACCCAAAGCGGTTCGCGTGATCCCGCGCGGCATCGATCATGCCTTGCACGAAGTACCGCTGCACTCGGCAATCGAAGGCCTCGTAGTGATCCTGGTGCGGACACCACCGGATGTGAAAGCTGGCCTGACCATCGTTGTCGATTTTCGGGTCTTCGAGCGATGCATACGCGATGCGATTGATCACGGTGGCGAAGAACGACACGAACTCCGCATCGGTCATGGTCTCTGGAATGGTCGTGCCCTCGAGTATCTGATGGCCCACGTCGTATCCGGTCTTGCGAAGCGCCCGATAGGCTGCCTTCTGCCCTTCCTCACCAAAGGTCCGTTCGTTTTCCCGGAGCATTTCGATGAGCGCCATCGCCTGCATGGTTCCCCACTGCCACAGGGTCGCTGGATCGAAGTCGGTCTTTGCGAGGACCTCCTCTTTGAGGCGCTTGAGCCCCTTCGCGTACGGCTGATTGAATTCGAAGTCCTTCCACTTCGCCTCTGCCCGATGCTCCCAGTGCGCCATGTGACCTCCGAGAAGACAGCCTACCACCCTCGCTTCGGTCTGATTGCGTTGAAAATCGCGTGCGTTTACGCAGGCACGCAGGTACGCCCTGATTTGATTCTGCGGGCCCGCGTCTCTTGACGCCCAAGGCAAGCGGGGCTAGTCCTTGCTGCTCTTTGCGGGTGTAACTCAGTGGTAGAGTGCGACCTTCCCAAGGTCGAAGTCGAGGGTTCGACCCCCTTCACCCGCTCCGAAAGATCGCGAAGGGCGCGCTGGAATCCTGGGCCGCCCGCGCAAAGCGTCGATTGTAGTCGTGCATGAGCTCGGGCAAGTACCGATTCGCATCGTCGATCGTGCAGATGCCGCGCAGCCGGAGCTCTTTGACGAGACCGTCGTGAAACGTCTGGTGCGCGCGAGCGCCGATCGACACGCGAACAGGGGCTTTGGTTTGCCTATCTGCTTCGAGCCGATCCCCTAGCGCTCGAGAAGCACGCCGGGCTCGCGGCGGCTGGAAACGACGGAAGGGGTTTTTTTCTCGGTATCGGCAGGCCTTGATACCCTGGCACTGACCTATTTCCGCTGAACTCGGTTCAGGCGCACTGGTACAAGTGGAACAACAGGTACGTCGTGCTTTTCCGCGGGTGCGACGCCAGGGACATGGCGGGGATTTGCCCCTATGCCGGGTTCTTCGGCAATAATGGTTCTCAGGACAACTCTTCGCCTTACCCGAGCAGCGCGACCGAAGCTTGCGGGAATCAGAACCTTGCCTTGCCGCCGGCGGGCGCCTTCAGTTGTGGCGCACTGCTCTACTATGTGACGGACATTCCGACGGCCGACACGAACGCCTTTCTCAATGCAGGGATGTCGCTCTGGATCCCCACAGCTGGGGTCTCCATCACTCAAGGTATGGCAGATCCGCTTCGGCCCGATCTCGCCAACACCCCGGAGTTCGAGCCGGGCCTAGACAGTTACCACCTGCCTCCGAGCACCGTCGACCCACTCGATGTCGTGAGCTGCCCGTAGAGACCGCAACCACTCCGGGCCAAAGGGTCCGCACATCGGGTCGGTTAGATGACTCCCCCGGTGGCGCTGCGAAGGAAGTGACGCCCACCACCGGGTTCGTCGAGCGCTCGGACCAGCAATGAATGAAAACCCAGCCTTCGCTAAACGCGGAAGGTGAGCCGCGCCTGCCGCAACTACACCAGCCCTTGTGCGCGCGTGCAGCGCCAAACGAGGCTATCTTCATAGTTACCACACCGTAGCTAAGCTCGCCGCAAAACGGCTCCTGAAGCCTTCCGGGTGCGTCGTAGTGCACCATGGCCGTGGATGCAGGGGGCCCTATTGCCCGGTTCCATCGGTTCCCAATCAGGCGAGACCGAAGCCCCTTGCCACGACGCCCCTGGTCAATGTTAGACAGAGGGCATGTCGGTTCGAACGGATCTGCGCTCCCGAGCGGGACTGACGATCGCTTTGCTCGTGCTGGCGAGCACGCCCGTTGCCGAAGCGGATGGCAAGTCGCCCTTCCTGGCGCCAGACCATCAGGCGATGCTGGTGTTCATTCAGAATGAACCGCCCGACTACATCATGGAGTACACCGTGTACGACCGAGACAAGCTTTGCGTGGCCAAAGTGGCTGGCCGCGAGGCTGCGATGGTCGCGATGAGCCCCGGAAAGCATACGCTTTACATCGCGAGCTTCGACAACCAGCGCATCGATGTCGATCTCGCGCCTGGACGCACCTACTTCGTCCGATTCGCTCCGGTACAGAGGGTTGCCACCCCAACGTCGGGCGTCACACCAGTGCAGCGAGGCACGCGATCATACGAGCTCGTCAAGACATGGCTCGACGGTGCCAGGGTGATTCAGGCAAACCAGAATCAGTGCCGCGGCAAGCCACTCAAAGAGAGAGCGAAACGAACGCAACGACGCATGGACGAAGCCAACGCCGAGTGGAACATGAGCGACGAGCGCTACCGTTTGCAATACAGCCTCGTCGAAGAGGATGGCTTTGCCGCGAACGAGCTGAGTTGGCTCTGACGCCTCACTCGGCCCTCTTCACCTGCTCCGCATCCGGGCGCTCCCGCGTTTCCATTCCTTTCGCAGATCGCGGGCGTAGAGCACGTGGTCGACCTGCATGGTGTGGCGACTCGATGCTACGTAGTGAGACATCATGCGGGCCTCATCGCGCTCGATCGCCTTACGCATCTCTTCGGGCGACGGCAAGGCATACTCACCTGCCAAATAGGATGCCACCCATTTCGCTTGATCTTGGACGAAGCCGATGATGCTCGGAATCGCTTGGGCAAACCCCATGAACATCAGGTTCTCGATGCCGGGTACGAACACGCGTTTGAAGAGCGGTAAGACGTTGTCGGGTGCCGAAATGAGCTCCGGATCGAAGAAGGGAAACGTGATCTTGTACCCGGTGGCGTAGATGATCGCATCGATCTGCTCGACGGTTCCATCGGTGAACTTCACCCTATCGCCTTGCAGCTCGGCGACGTTCGGCCTCACGATGACGTCGCCATTCCCCACTCGCTGCAGAAGGTCGCTCGACACGGTGGGATGCGCGGTGAGAAGCGCGTGGTCCGGCGTCGGCATTCCATAGTCCTCCACCCGTCCCACCAGCAATCGGATGAGCAACGACGCGACTTTGCGTTGGAGCGCGAGAGGAATGTAGGGGTTCGTCTGCACGATCTGGTCGATCGGCCTTCCAAACAGGTACTTGGGGACCACGTACGCACCGCGACGTGTTGAAAGGACCAGGCGCTCTGCGAGCCCACGATTGCTGAGCTCCGAGGCAATGTCGACGGCGCTGTTCCCGATGCCGACGACGAGCACGCGCTTACCTTTCAAATCGATCGGATCAAAAGGATCGATGTACTGGTGAGAGTGCATCGCCGGGCCGTCAAATCGTCCGGGGAACTCGGGCCACTTCGGATCCCAGTGATGGCCCGTTGCGACGATCAGATGATCGTAGTGCCGAGCCTCACCATCGAGCGCGACACGCCAGGTTCCGTCCTCCAATCGTTCCGCTTTTCGGACTGGAGTCTCGAAACGAATGGCATCGCGGAGGCCGAAGTGATCGACCAGGTCCTCGAAGTACTGGTGAATGTGGGTGTGATGGCAAAAAGCCGGGTACTCCGCGGGCATCGGGAAGTCTGGGAACTCGAGCTTCTTTTTCGAGGTGTCGATATGGAGCGAGCGATACGCAGACGACATCCCGTTTGGGTTCTTGAACACCCAGTTTCCGCCGAGGCTCGATGACGCCTCGAAACAATCGTAGGCGATTCGCTTTTCCTTGAGGAACTTGCCCGCGGCGATGCCCGAGATGCCCGCTCCGATGATGCAAATGCGAGGTGCTTGGTCGTTCATCGATCTTGTTCCCCTGGTCCCCCGTTGCAGGGCCATGTGTATATAGCGTGCCCCGCGACACACCCACTCCGCATGAAAGCCGGAAAATTCCGTCTTGGACGGTTAAATAGGACTAAACAATTACGTATTGTGCGCCGGAATCTTTCAGGGGACTCTTCAAGTTCGCCTGTGGGTTCTTGTGCGTGCGCATCGCATGGTGGCGATGCGTGTGCGATTCGAGGGGGTGGAGAGGCTCAATGGACAGGATCGGCTCTGCGATCATCGATTTCACCGAGGCAGCCTACGACCTCGAGCTGAGCAACGAGGACTGGCTTCGATCGATCCTCGAACGCGGGCTTCCAGTCCTGGATCAAGGTCTGGGCGTGGCCGGATTCGAGTACGGCCGTCCTCCAGACAGGGAGGAAGTCGATCTCTGGCGCGTTCACATTGCCTCGGGGCCCAAGGACTTTGCCGAGCGGCACCTGCGAGCCTTGTCGACGACGGATCCAGTGGTTCTACGAAGGCAACTGCGTCCAGGATACGCGAGCACGGGCTCGACGACTAGCAAAGACAACCCCGAAGAGCTCGAGCATTACATTTCTCACGTCGACTATTGTAAGGACGTCCTTTTTCTCACGGCAGTGGACCCCCGCGGCGTCGGCGTGGCAGTGGTCGCACCGCTCGCCGAAGTCACCACGCTGTCTCCCCAAGACGAACAGCGCTGGCAGATGTTGGCGGCACACGTCGAAACCGGACACCGGTTGCGGCAGGGGCTCCAGGTGGAACATCTCGAGGAAGAACAGACCAGCGACCTACCCCTCGACGCCGAAGCGATTCTTGACGCCAAGAGCTTCCGGGTGACGGACTTGGCAGGACAAGCCCGGAAGGGGGCCGCCACGAAGAAACTTCGTGAAGCCGCACTCATCGTCGATCGAGCGCGGGGCAGGATGCGCGACACCGACCCGGACAGAGCACTCGAAATGTGGAAGGCGCTGGTGCAGGGACGCTGGTCGATGGTCGATTGGTTTGACTCGGACCGCAGGCGCTACGTCTTGGCGATTCCGAATTCGCCCGATTCCGGCGACCCGCGAGGGCTCAACGCGCGCGAGAGCCAAGTCGTGGCGGAGGCGGTGATGGGCCATAGCAACAAGATCATCGCCTATCGTCTGGGTCTCTCGACCTCCCGCGTCTCGCTGCTCCTGCGCAACGCGATGCGAAAGCTGGGCACCCGAACGCGGGCCCAACTGATCGAAAAAATGAGCGGTTTCCAGCAACTGCATTAGCCGTCGCAGGTCTGCTTTTTGTTTGCCGTCTCACCAAAGCCCGGGGGGACGGTGCGCCGGCACGCCGTCCGTCGAAGGCACAGCTTGTCAATCCAAGGACAAAGCTGGTATTGGTTGCGGCTCCCTTCCCTCTGGCTTTGGATCCCAGCGGAGCCCCCATGAATGCAGTGAATCGCCGCATATCCCTCGTGGCCGGAGCATTGATTTCGCTCGTCGGCTGCTACTCCAACAACGGAGGCCTCCTCTATCTCGACTCGGGTACCGGGCCGGGCCCGGACGGAGGGTCCGGAGGCTCGGGTGGCGCGGATGGTGGCAGCGGCGGAGGCAGTGGCGGTGCCGGGGGCAGCGCGGGCGCGGGTGGCAACGGCGGCAACGCGGGCTCGGGCGGAACGGGCGGGACAGGCGCAACGGGCGGTACTCCGCTCACGGGGACCTGGCAGCCCCCAGTCGTCATCGACTCGCACGCCGGGATCGGCGTCAATCCACTGGTGTCGATCAGCAACGACGGCGAAGCGGTCAGCGTCTGGGTTCAGTCGGACTTGGGCGCATACAAGGTTTGGGCGAATCGTTACACCCCATCGGACGGGTGGGAGGGTGACCTGCTGATCGGGACGACCGACGGCAACGCCGCAGACCTCACCAAGACTTCGCAACCCTATGTGGTTGTCGATGCAAACGGAGTCGCTACGGCGGCCTGGGCCGATTACGGGGACCCGCTGGTTCGCGGCCTGGTCTCCCGGCAGTACACCGCGCCCGATGGCTGGGGAGATCCCGGCACCATCTACGACGGCGCGTCGACGGCGGGCGACGCTCGGCTCGCCGTGGACGCGAGCGGCAATGTCATGGCTGTGTTTGCAACCGGAACCGGCGCCTGGGCCAACCAGCTCGAAGCCGGTGTGGGTTGGGGCGTCGCCGGAATCATCGACAACCAGCCGAACGCGCCCAGCGGGGTTCAGGTCGCTCTCGAACCGAACGGCGACGGCTGGTCGGTATGGTCGCAGGCGCCGACTGGGATCGCCTTCAACATCTTTGGGAACGTGTTTACGGCCGGCACCGGTTGGGGTGACGCCGGCAAGGTCGAAAAAGGGACGATTGGCAACGCGCTCGCTCCCGCTCTCGCCGTTGACGCCAGTGGCAACGCACTCTTCCTATGGCAGCAAACCGCCGGGCTTCGGTTCCAAGTTTGGTGGAGTCGATGGAACGCATCGACGAGCCAACTCACGGCCCGAATACGTTTGGACGATGCCGGAACGGCATATGCTCCAGCCGTTGCCATGAGCCCGAATGGGACAGGTACGGCGGTTTGGATTCAATCGGTACAAGGCACCGGTTTGCCCCTGCAAGTCGCTGCAAGCAGGTTCACGCTCGCCAGCGGATGGGGCGCGCCGGAAACGCTCGCGGAAGGCGAGATCACCAGCAACCCCCGCGTCGCTACCGACTCCCAAGGCAATGCGGTCGTCGTGTACACCCAGAAGATCGTAACCGAATCCCAGGTCGATGCGTGGGCACGCACCTATTCGGCGGGCGTTTGGGGACCAGCGGTCCGCCTCGGCCTCGACGCGCCGATCGGCGACGCATTTCAGCCGAGCGTCTCGATGGACCCGAACGGCAACGCTGTGGTGGTTTGGCGTGAAGGTCCCGATATCTGGGCTTCGACGTTCGAGTAGGTCTGATGTCCGAAACCAAGCTCGTGCAGAGTCAAAGTGCATGGAACCACTTCGCCGACGAGCTGAAGCGGCTCGGCGACAAGCTCGTCGGGCCGACCGGCGCGCGCGGACCCCGCGAACGCGCGGAGGGATTTCGCTATCTGGTTCGGCTCATCGCTGCGGCCCAGGAGCTCGCCTTCGAGGCCGACCGTACACGGCCTGCCCTGGTGCGGATGTTCACGCCAACGAGAAAGTTCATCGCCGAGGGAACCGACACCATCTACCACGAAGCGAAGCTCGATCCCGGACTGTCGTATGAGATGACCATCCTCCGCGGTGACGATTTGTTTTTCTCGGTCGTGGTCTATGCGGAAGACGAGGATGGCGACAAGTTCATCGCAGACAATCTCAACGACGAGCACATCGTTTTCGAAGAGACCGGGGGGCAACAAGTTGCGAAGATTCAGATCAGCGCAGAAAGACCCGCTGGTGCCAAGAATTGGCTCAAGCTCGACGGCCGCCTCCCGTTCATCCTCACCCGTCAATACTTTCCGGAGTTCGTCACTGCCGTAGACGCAGGCAAGTATCGCCAGGCGACGATGAGCATCGCAAACACGGACGAAGTGGCACCCCCGGCCGAGTACACCGAAGACGATCTCGCGTGCGGAATCGAACGCATGATCGCGTTCATGAACGAGACGCTGGATTCGGCGCTCGGCATCTCGGCATTCGTCGGCCTCAACACGGTGGAGTACGAGCGGACCGATACGAGCCCAACTCGAATCGGATCGGATGGAAATCTGATCCTCGATGAGGGAAGTCATGAGGATTACAGCCCCGAAGAGCTTGCCGAGATGGTCGACCCCAGGGTGGTTGCCAACAACCTTCCCGCCCCAGGGATCGATTACGTCGGGGCGATGTTCAAGCTCGCCCCGGACGAAGCGATTTTGATCGAAGGCAAAGACGTGCCGTGCCGATATTGGTCTGCCCAGATTCTCACGAAGTTCCTGGAGTCGGGCGACTACCGCTACCACCGCGTCGCCTTCAACAACCGCCAAGTGCAGGCCGACGAAGACGGCACGTTTCGCATCTACGCCAGTCACAGCGACCCAGGCGTCCGCAACTGGATGAGCACTCAGGGGTATGCGCGAGGTCAAATCGTCATCCGCACGCTGCTCGCCGAAGAGGACATGAACGCCGACTTGTCCGTGGTGAAGCTCAACGACATCCCTGATAGAGACCGGGTCTAGCTAGCGCGAAGGCGAGATGTCGTATGCGCTGCAGTAGCCGGCGAAACGTTTGCGAATCTGTTCCATGCTGATTCCGAAATCCTCGACGTCGTACTGGTGGGCGCCGTGTTTGTCGCGCGGGTTGTCGGCCACGAAGGTGCGCATGCGGCCTTCGACTTCCGCAGACCAGGGAATCTCGAACCGCTCGTACGCGCGGTGGACCACGGCGACTGGATCCGCGAGCACCTCTTCGAATTGAACGTCCATGAACTGGTCGGACTTGTCACCGTGCTTTTCACGGGTAGCGATCGCCGCGTCGAGGGAATCCGCCCACCAGTGCAACTGCTGTGGTCCGAGCGAGCGCGGGTCGACCGAATCACTCGCCATTCCCCGGATCACGTACAAGAGGCTCGCGAGGGAGGGAACCGTCTTGATGGGGTCCCGGTGCGTAAAAATGATCCGTGCGTCGGGATACTCCATGAGCAACGCATCGAGCGAACGAAGATGAACGGGGCTCTTGAGCACCCAGCGGTCTTTCATGTGCTTGCTCTGCAGGTGCTCGAGGAAGTGCCTGTGATACGTGTACGCAGGGGACTGACTCTGCGCGTCCACCCAGGCCTGGTAGCTAGGCACGTTGAAAATGAAATTGAGCTGAGGGCCGAGCAAGGACTGCCCGAGGATCGGCATGCACTCCTGCGGCAAATCGGCGCCCACCTCGTGAATGGAAGCGAGCGACGGCGCCATGGTGTCCATGTGACCGAAGAACGTTCGACCCTTTTTGATGCGAGGGTCGGTCGTGAAGGTCGCTGTTTGAGGAGGCGGGTCGGGAAACTGCACTTCCCAGCCTAGGGGCGCGCGGTTCGCTGGGTCCTGACCGAGCAGATTGAAGAGGATCGTGGTCCCCGTCCGGGGAAAACCGACGACGAAAAGCGGCCGCTCGATGGGAACGCCCACGATCTCGGGATGCGCAGCGCGGTGCCGGTACACGCTGAAACGGTTCTGAAGAAATCCGAGCAGCGACTGGCGGCACATCACCCGGCCGAGCCAGCTCAAATCGGCCTCCCGCTCGATCGCTTCCAAGAGCACCGGAAGCGCATCGAGGTAGCCCTGGTCGCCAAAATGTTCGGACTTGGCCGCGCGCGCTGCGGCGCGAACGATACTGTCTGGATCCAGCGACGGCCATCGAGGAGCCAAGACCGGCCCGAGGCGGTTGAGCACACGCATGGTGCGGGTTCGATGTGGAGGCGCTGCGGTCATGGCTTCGGTGCGCGGCGAGATCTGTGCCCGACCGGGTTGCATCGGGTAGCACGGGCCCCCATAGCCGGCAAAACCTGGAGAGCGAATGAGTGAGAACTTGAAATCGGAGCGGGTTGCCATCGTAACCGGCGCCTCATCCGGAATCGGAGAGGCGACCGCGCATTGTCTCGCGATGGCAGGCTTTTCGGTGGCACTGGCCGCACGCCGCGCCGACCTGCTCGACCGCATCGTCTCGGACGTCAGGAAGGGCGGCGGCAAGGCGACGAGCGTGCCCACCGACCTCAGCGACGCAGAGCAGACGTCGGCGCTGGTACGCACGACACTCGATGTGTTCGGAAGGGTCGACGTCCTGGTCAACAACGCGGGGTACGGACCGCCTTTCGCTCTCGAGCAGATGGACCGCACGGCGATGCGTCACGTCTTTGACGTGAATTTACTTTCGGGAATGCAGCTCATCGCGGAGCTAGCCCCGATCATGCGCGGCCAAGGCGGCGGCCGTATCATCAACATCAGCTCACTCACGCGCTATGTGGGCGCTCCGCTCGCCGCGTCATACGCCGCAACGAAGGGCGGAATGGAGGCCATGACGGCCTGTATGCGGCTCGAGCTCTCTCCCTGGAACATTCAGTTGAGCTTGATCGTCCCAGGCTTCGTCGACACTCCGACGTTCGACAAGTCTCGAGAGGCGGGGCTGCACCTTCGCGACGACCCGAGCAACCCTTACCGGAACTTGATGACGGACCTCGACGAGTTCGCCAGCGACCAGCTGAAGAGCGCGGTCCCACCGGAGGATGTCGGCAAAGCGGTCGTGGAAGCGGCGACGGCGCGCTCGCCGAAGACGCGGTACTTCGTCCCCAAGTCCGCGCGGACGGCGGCCCGAATGTTCGGGATTTTGCCCGAACGCACGGCGGACAGGCTCTTGCTCAAGATGTACAAATGGGGCCCAGGGCATGAGTAAGCGAACGGCGGACGGCAGACCCAAGCGCGTTCTAGTCACCGGGGCCGCGAAAGGGATCGGGGCGGCCATCGTCCGCCTCTGCGTCGACGCCGGTCACCAGGTCATCGCGGTCGACATCGATCGAGAAGGCCTGTCGCGGGAGCGCGAAGAGCTACCGGGAATCGAGACGGCGATCCTCGACGTTCGCGACCTCGCCGCGTGGGAGCGCGTGGTCCAGGCGGCCGAGACGCAGGGAGGCCCAATCGACGTCTTGGTCAACAACGCCGGCGTGTGCCTGCCTGGCGCCTGTGATCGGGTATCTGCCGAGGACGACCGTCTCACCGTCGAAGTGAATCTCATCGGCGTCATGAATGGTGTGCGCGTGCTCCTTCCGCGGTTTCTAGAGCGCCAGCGTGGTCATGTGATCAACGTCGCCAGCATGGCCGCATTTGCGCCTGCGCCCGACCTCGCGACGTACAGCGCGACCAAGCATGCGGTACGCGCATACACACACAGCTGCGCGCTGGATCACCGACATGCCCCTATCCATTGGACCCTCGTATGTCCCAGCGCAGTAGAGACGCCGATGCTCCAAGGAATGCGTCGGCGGCGCGCAGGTGCGGTCGTATTCACGGAGAAGCCGATGGCACCCGAAAGAATCGCGGCCGCCATCGTGGATGCGATTCGAGAGCCGCGACTCGAAATCTTGGTACCCAACGCGCGCGGGAAGCTGATCCGTCTCCTCGGGCTGTTTCCGGGCCTACTTTCCCGCGGCATGGATGACGCAGAGCGACGCGGATTTCGGGCGATCGACGACTAGGCCGTCGAGCCGCGGGTGCCTGATTTTCTGGGCCCAAAACTATCGAGAACGGCCCGCAGGACATCCCTCCGAGCCACCAAGCCGACGATCCGATTGTCCTCCATGACGGGATACCGCCGATGCTTGGTTTCGATGAAAAGCGCTGCCACGTCGAGCAAGCTGTCGTCGGCGTTCACCGCCCGTACCTCGGTCGTCATGTAGTCCTCGACGCGTCCGCTGATCTCGCCGTGATAGCCGGCGACCAGCACGGCTCGTAAGAAATCGCGTTCGGTGAGAACGCCGACGAGGTTGCCCCGCTCATCTACGACGGGCGCTCCCGATATGCGGCGATCGATCAAAACGCACACCGCATCGAGCAGGTCCGTGTCGCGTGTGAACACCACGGGCTTGGGAACCATGAAGTCTCGGACCCGTATTTCCTTCACTGGAGTCATTGCGCAACTCTCCTCGGGCACTCGGTTTCGTCGCTCGCAGAACGGCCGCACACGCCACAACCCTCACCGTCGGGATTGTTCAGACCGCCGCACGTGCCCCGAATGCCGCCGCGCCCTGCAAGGACGCCGACACCCAATCCGCCGAGGGCAAGCGCAAAGAACATGAAGCTCAGGATGTACGTGGCCATCGTGATCAACTCCCAAAATCGTCGAACATGACGTTCTCCTCGGGGACGCCGAGGTCGGTGAGCATCTTCTGAACGGCGGAAATCATCAAAGGAGGGCCACACATGTAGTACTCACAATCCTCCGGCGCATCGTGCCGCGCCAGGTATCGGTCGTACGCCACCTGATGAATGAACCCGACGGGCCCATCCCAGTCGTCGTCCTTTTTTGGATCCGAGAGCGCGGCCACGTAGGTGAAGTTGGGGTGCTCCGCCGCCAAGCGCTCGAATTCGTCGTGATAGAAGAGGTCCCGTTTGCTCCGGACGCCGAACCAGAACGAAATCTTCCGGTCCGTGTCGATGCGCTTCAACTGATCGAAAATGTGAGAGCGAAGCGGCGCCATCCCCGTGCCGCCCCCGATGAACACCATCTCGTTGCTCGTATCTTTCGCGTAGAACTCCCCATAAGGGCCCGCGATAGTCACTCGATCGCCGGGCTTCAGGCTGAAGAGGAAGGACGAGACCACGCCAGGCGGAACGGTCTCTTTGGACCCCGGAGGCGGAATCACGATGCCGATGTTGAGGAGGATGATCCCCTTCTCCTCGGGATAGTTTGCGATCGAGTAGGCTCGCGCCGTGGGCGTCTTGGTCCCCGCACGGAACCTCCAGAGATTGTGACGATCCCAGTCATCACGGAAACGCGGCTCGATGTCGAAGTCCGAAAACTTCGCCGTGTAGGGCGGGCACTCGATCTGAATGTAGCCTCCGGCCCTGAAAGGCACGTGCTCGCCCGATGGAAGCTCGAGGACCAGCTCTTTGATGAATGTGCTGAGCCCACGCGTCGATCGCACCGTGCACTCCCACTTCTGAACGCCGAAGACTTCGTCGGGAATGCGAACTCTGACGTTCTCGCGAAGGGTCACCTGACAGCCGAGGCGGACGTGCTCGGCCTCTTCCTTGGGGCCAATGAGACCTGATTCCGTGGGGAGCATAGGGCCGCCGCCTTCGAGGACTTTCACCCGGCACTGCCCACAGGTGCCCTTACCTCCGCAACCGCCCGGCAGGTACAAGCCAACCTTCGAAAGCGCCCCCAGCAACTTCACACCGGCAGGAACCTCGAATTCACGATCATCGTTTACCACCATCTTGAGGAAACCGGTCTCCACCAGCCTCGATCGAGCGAGGAGGATCAGCGCCGACAGCGAGACGACGATGCCCGTGAATACCCCGACCGCAAGCACGATTTGCAAGACCACCCGTGCGCCCTCCTAAAGCTGGATCCCGGCAAAGGCCATGAAGCCGAGTGACATCAGGCCTACGATGATGAACGTGATGCCTAGACCTTGCAGGCCCGCGGGAACGTCGCTGTACTTCAGTTTCTCGCGAACGCCAGCGAGCCCGACCAAGGCCAGCGCCCAGCCGAAACCACTTCCGATTCCATACACGATGCTCTCGGACATCGTGTAGTCGCGTTGCACCGAAAAGAGTGTGCCGCCGAGAATGGCGCAGTTGACCGTGATCAATGGAAGGTAGACGCCGAGGGCTTGAAAGAGCACGGGGAAGTAGCGGTCGAGGACCATTTCGAGAATCTGTACCAACGCCGCAATGACACCGATGTAGGTGACCAGCCCCAGGAAGCTGAGGTCGACGTCGGGAAGCCCGGCCCAACCGAGCGCGCCCTCTTGGAGAACGTAGTGATAGAGGAATGTGTTGGCTGGAACCGTGATCACTTGCACTACGATCACGGCTGCGCCGAGGCCGAACGCAGTCTGGATGCGTTTCGATACGGCGAGGAAGGTGCACATCCCCAAGAAGAAGGAGAGCGCCAGGTTTTCGACGAACACCGCCTTGATGAAGAGCTCCACGTAGTTGCCCATCACAAAGTCTCCGTTCGGTGGACTTCGTGGATACGAAACTCCGGCTTCTCGACCTGTTCGACCTTCCACGAGCGCACGGCCCAGATGATGAAGCCGATCACGAAAAAAGCGCTCGGCGGGAGCAGCATCATACCGTTTGGGCTGTACCAGCCTCCGTCGGCGACGCTGGGCAGGATGGTGTAACCGAGCAGCGTACCCGCGCCGAGCAACTCACGAGTGCTTGCGACGAGGATCAGAATCACGCTGTAGCCGATGCCATTGCCAATGCCGTCGAGGAAGCTGACGCCGACGGGGTTTTTCGAGGCGAAGCTCTCAGTGCGGCCCAATACGATGCAGTTGGTGATGATCAAACCTACGAACACCGAGAGCTGCCGGCTGACCTCGAACGCAAACGCTTTGAGTGATTGGTCGACCACGATCACGAGCGATGCGATGATGGTCATCTGCACGATGATGCGAATGCTGGAGGGGAGCATGTGACGGATCGCGCTGACGGCCGCGTTGGCACAAGCCGCAACGATGGTCAGCGCTAGGCACATGTAGAGCGAGGGCAAGAGCGACGTCGTGACCGCTAGAGCCGAGCAGATCCCGAGCACCTGTAGGGTGACCGGATTGCCGTCGACGATAGGCTCGAGAAGAGCGCGTTTGGCCGCAGAGCTCACGGGCTGTCTCCGTGCTGAAGATTTCGCAAGTAGGGGCCATAGCCGTGGTCACCGAGCCAGTACTGCATCAGGTTCGTCACTCCGTTTCCCGTGAGCGTGGCGCCCGAGACGCCGTCGACGTGATAGTCGGCCATTGGGTCGTCCGCGGGTACACGGCCTTTGACCACTCGGATCCTCAGCGTGCCGGACTCGTCGAACAGACGCTTGTCGCGCCAGAGCGAGCGCCACTCGGGCTTCGAAATGAAGTCCCCGAGCCCTGGGGTTTCTCCGTGCGCATAAAACGTGATGTCCGCGACGGTGTTCCCGTCGGCCCGAACGGCGAGGAGTCCGTACAGGGTCGACCAGAGGCCGTAACCATGCACAGGCAGGATGACCTTGCTGATCTTCCCGTCCTGTCGAACCAAGTAGACGATCGCTTGCTTGGCGCGCCGTCCGATCCGGGCAACATCGAGCTCGGGCGGCACGGCGACGCTGTGCGTTGGGTCCTTTGCGGCTTCGCTGGGGTCGAAGCCCTCTGGATCGACGTCTTCGACGTACGCGCCGGTCTCGAGATCGATGACACGGGGTTCGATGCTCTCGTAGAGCTGGTTGAGGTCCTGGCCGGGCTCCAAGAGGCCGGCCACCTCGAGAATGTTGCGACGCACGTCCAAGAGCATGTTTGCGGCCTGGCGCGGCTTCAGCAAAATCGCTGCGGATGCCACCAGAGAGGAGCAGACGAGGCTGACGAAGAACGCCACGAGCAGCGTTCGCACGACGGTCTCCGTCCGGGGCGCTGGCTCTTTGACGGGCTCAGGCATTTCGCCGCAACCTCCTCGAAATGTTGGCCTGCATGACGAAGTAATCGATGGTGGGTGCGAAGATGTTCGCAAACAAGATCGCGAGCATGATCCCTTCGGGGAACGCGATGTTCACCACTCGGATGACGACGGTGATGAGCCCGACGAGAAACCCGAAGATCCAACGTCCGGGGTTCGTGACACAAGCCGTGACCGGATCGGTCGCCATGAAGACCATCCCAAAGGCGAAGCCACCAAGCACGAGGTGCCAGTGCCAAGGCATTGCAAACATCGGGTTGCTGTCCGACCCGACCGTGTTGAAGAGCAAGGCCGTGCCGATCATCCCCAGCATGACCCCCGCGATAATCCGCCACGAGGCTACCCCCGTGTACACGATGAGCGCCCCACCAAGGAGGCACGCGAGGGTGGACGTCTCGCCGATCGAGCCCTGGATGGGACCGAGGAACGCGTCCATCCAAGTCACGCCGTGCTCCAGGATGCCGGGCACGCCGCTCCGAGCGCCGATCGCTAGCGGCGTCGCACCTGTGACGACGTCGATCGGAGGCGTCCACACGGACTCGCCGGACATTTCGACTGGATACGCGAAGTACAAGAAGGCCCGGCCGGCAAGCGCAGGGTTCATGAAGTTCTTACCGGTACCTCCAAAGACCTCCTTCGCGATCACGACTCCAAACGAGATGCCGAGCGCGACCTGCCAGAGCGGCGTCGTTGCCGGAAGCGTCAACGCAAAGAGGATGGACGTGACGAAAAATCCTTCGTTGATCTCGTGATTCCGAATCCCGGCAAAGAGGACCTCCCACACACCGCCGGCGGCCAGCGTGACGAGGTAGATCGGCACGAAGTACAGCATCCCGTAGAAGGCGGCTGCGCCAACGCTGCTCGGATCGTGGCCGATTCCGAGCGTAGCCATCAAGCCTCCCCGCCAGTCGGACGGGGCAGGAAGCCCGAGAGCTTGGATCGCGAGATTTGCCTGATATCCCGTGTTCCACATGGCGATCGCAGCACATGGGAGGACGCCGACCACCACGAGACCCATGACTCGCTTGAGGTCGATCGCGTCGCGCACATGCGGAGCATGGCGAGATACGTCTGGAGGCGAATACAAGAGCGTGTCGATCATCTCGTACACCGCCGCGTAGCGCGCGAAGCGTCCGTCTTTCGCGAAGTGCGGCTGCAACTTGTCCAGGAGTCTGCGCAGCGGGCCCATCAAGCGTCTTTCTCGATCAAGTCCAAGGTATCTCTCAGAAACACGCCGTAATCGTACTTGCTGCAACATACGAACGAGCAGAGCGCTAGATCCTCCTCGTCGAGCTCGAGGCAGCCAAGCCCTCGCGCGGCCTCGGTATCTCGAGTGATGAGCGCCTTGAGTAGGAGCGCCGGCAAGATGTCCAGGGGCATGACTTTCTCGAAGTTGCCGATGGGGATCATCGCGCGCGGGCTGCCGTGTTGCGATGTCGTGAGCGGAAATCTGTAGCTACGCGGACGGAGGGCGGAAACGTACGCCGGAATCGCCGAGTAGCTGTCGATGCCAGGGGCGAGCCAACCGAGGAAACGGCGGCTCTGGTCTTCGCGGAGCACACTGATTTGCTGGTCATGGGGACCGAGGTACCGCGCGAATCCAGCCGCACGACGCCCTCCCAGAATCGAACCCGCGATGACCCGGCAATCGTCGGGTGCGATCTCGCCGTCCAAGAGGTCCTGGGTGCTCGCGCCCAACCGCGTTCGCAGTAAGCGGGGCCGCCGAACCAGAGGGCCGCCAAGCGCGACGATGCGCTCGGTGGACAGCCGACCGGTCGTGAAGAGAGCGCCGATGGCGATGACGTCCTGATAACCGATGTGCCAGACCGATTTGTATTCGCTGACGGGATCGAGGAAATGGATGTGGGTGCCTGGAAGGCCGGCCGGATGTGGACCGTCAAACAGGGCTGGGGTCACCGACTCGATCTTGGGAAGCTCGATGTCGGGCCCAGGGGCGTGGCAAACGTAGACTTGCCCGTCGGTGAGGCGGCTGATGACGGCCACTCCGTCGGAAAACCGATCCGCGCGCTCCCTGATCACGACGCGCGGGTCGCCGGCGAGCGGATTGGTATCGATCGCAGTCACGAAGATCGAATGAGGCGATGCATCCGCACGCGGAATCTTGCCAAACGGACGGGTTCGAAATGAAGGCCAGAGCCCGGACCGGACGAGGATCTCACGAACTTCCTCTCGCCCAAGCCTCGCGAGCACGTTGCGATCATGGGTCGCAAATCTCTCTTCCTCGTCACCTTCCAATAGGACGACCACCGACTGCAAGGACCTCCGATCGCCACGATGAATCGCAACGATTTCACCACAGCCCGGCGACGTGAACACGACCCCTGGGTTGCTCTTGTCCGTGAACAGCGCTTGCCCGAGTCGAACTCGATCACCCACGTGGACATGCAGCTGAGGCCTCAGCCCGCGGTAGTCCCTGGCAACGAGCGCTACCCACCGAACCGGGTTGGCGTCGTCGATCGATTGCTCCGGGGCACCCGCGATCGGGATGTTCAGCCCTTTTCGAATCCTGACCCGCATCCCAAGTGGCGGAGCTTAGCCCATTCCGTCGACGAGCGGGAGAACCGTTTCGGGGCGGATGGAGACGGGCCCGAGCTACGAGGTCACGTTCGGACTATCACCGTTCGCCCCTGAGCTAGCAGGGGGATTCCTCGTAGAGATATCCGAGGACATCCTCGCGCGAGAGGATGCCGACGATTCTCGTGCCGTCGAGCACCGGAAGGCGACCGACGTTGTGGGTGGTCATTTGTTCGAGCGCTTCGGTGAGCGATGCACCTGGACCGACACTTCGAACGTGGTGGGCCATGCAGCTCGACACCGCAAGGGAGTCTCGCCCTTCGCGTTGCGCGCGTTCGACGTCGCGGCGCGAGACCATACCGACCAGCACTCCGTCTTCCACGACCGGCGCGCCCATGTGCCCCCACTCCTGGAGGGAGAGCGCCAGCTCCGAAAGTGGCATCTCGGGCGCCACGGTGCGAACGGGGCTCGACATGAGGTCGCGAACGAACTGAGGGTGACGACAGAAACGCTCGACGCTCTCGTGCAAGCGGCCGGCGACCTCGTCCAACGACAAGTCGCGAACGACCGCAGATCCAGCGCCGGCGTGCCCGCCCCCGCCCAAGTCCTGAAGAATGGCGCCGACCGGAACCGTGTTCGCCTGTGCCCGCCCGATGACGTGGGTCTTGCCGTTCGGCAGGCGATACGCACAAAAAAGCGCATCGTGAGGCAGAAGGCGAAATGCCTCGGTGGACACGCGCGCTAGCCCTGCCGGCACCTCCGCGGTATCCAGCGCGGCGACACCGATCGATGCGCCGAACCCGGGTACATCGCGCGTCGCTTCGAGAAGGCGTACCAGCAGCTCGCGCTCTACGGCGTCGAGCGGTGGCCTGAGAAACCTTTGGAGCAGACCCGGCTGTGCGCCGTGCCCGAGCAACCAGGCGAGCGCCATCGCGTCACGGGAGCTCGAACGAGCGTACGCGAGCGATCCGGTATCCTCGTGGATCCCGAGCGAAAATAGGGTGGCTTCCGCACGATCCACCGCGGAGCCGCGCGCGCGGAGCTCTTCGACCAGCAGGGTGGTCACCGAGCCCACCGGCTGAACGTGCTCTTCATCGGCGTGCAGATCGTCAGGCGCACACGGATGGTGATCCCAAACCAGAATCCGCACACTTCGCGGGTGCTTCGCTGCGCGGTCGAGAACCTCTTCGACGTGCGCTAAGCGACTGCGGCGACGAACGTCGGTCACCATCAAGAGATCGACCTGTGAGAGATCGAGATCGTGGCAACGTTGCGTCGGAAACCGATCGGCATGAAGCGCCAGATATTGATGGACGTTTGGGGCGAATCCGCCACTCAAACCGATCACCGAATCTGGGAAGAGCTTCTGCAGAGCCACGCACGATGCCAACGCATCGAAGTCGGTCGTCTCGTGGGAGGTGACGAGCTTCACGTACCCGAATCCAAAGTCTCCTGAAGCACCCGCAGCAAATCGACATAACTCACGATCCCTACCAAGTCCCCGGTATCGAGATCGGCAACGGGAATCGCCCCCACGCGATGCAAGAGCATCAGCTCGATGACCTCCGGAATGCTGGTCTCTGGATCGACTTTGACGGGATTGGTGTTCATGAAGTGCCCAACGGTTTCCGAGCGCGCGCCTTCGACTGCGGCGATCGCGTCGTCTTCTTCGGCTCCGCTGAACCCACGAAGATCGCGGTCGCTGATGATCCCGACGAGCTCGCGGCCGCGGACCACCGGAAGGTGACGAACATCGAGCTCATACAAGAGCCCGAGTGCCTGGGCGACCGACATCAGCTCGGTCGCGGTCATGGGGTTCTCGGTCATCACGTCTTTTACAAGCACAGGTTTCTCCTCTTCCAATCGTCCGCTTCGAGGCTAGAACATGGGAAATGGTAGGGTCGGTTCGACAGCGTTGAAATCCTGGATGATCTTGAGCGTCGTGACCACCGCTATCAACGAACAAAGGTTTGCGGCGACCAGGCTCCAGCCCATCAAACGCAAGCGCCGAGCCGTCGGCTGAAGGGTCGTCACCGTGAGCACCACGATCGCCACGGGCAGCGCCGCGGCGAGGACCCAAAGACCAACCCGAGATCCAAAGGGCGCGACCGCGCCAACGAGAATCACCAAGAGGCACGCCAGGCTCAACAAACCGCGCATGAGTCCCACACGCCGCCGATCCTCGTTCGTCTTGATCTTGGTGCGCGCGACGGTCAGTCGCACCACGGCGGTCCCCAAAAGGGAGGCCACCAACCAGATCAAGGCGACAGCGGACGTCGTGTTCCAGCTCAAGCCCGCAGAAAACCCCAATGGAATGGCGATCGAAGAGAGCGTCGCTGCCGCCAGAGCCTCGCCCACCACGCTTCGCTCGAGCCCTTGCACCGCCAGCATGACGAGCCCTACGCCCAGCAGGAGCGGCACCCCGATAGCGTACTGAACCGCCTTCGGCGCGAGCACGAGCCCAGCGACGCCAGAACCAAGAGCGACCAAGACAAAGATCAGGAGCGCACGTTTTGCGCGGTCGCTTTCCTCACGCTTCACGCGGTTACCCCGCTGCCCGAGCAAGACCAGGAGAGGCTCGTTCGCGAGAAACGTGGCAATGGCACCCGTCGCCAAGAGCCAGGTCGGCGTCGTGGGAGACCCGCCGAGGAGGACCGCGGCGATCGGAAACAGAAGCTCGGCGTAAGCTCCGTGCTCGCGTGGGACCATCGTGCGTTGTGCGGTGCCCATGGGTCCTGGGAGATAGCACCCGATGCGGCACGATCCATAGCATTTTCTGCGGTTTCAGAATGCCGTCGCGCAACATATGCACCTTCGGCTATAAGTGGAGCCCTCATGACCCGGCACGCCTGTTGCACTGACGGATTCGATGACTGACCCTAGGCAAGCGATATGTGGACGGCTGTAATCGCTGGAGCCGCTGCAGGCCTCGCCTCGGTGCCGCATTGCACTGCGATGTGCGGGCCGCTGGCTGCGTATGCGTGCAGCGGGGGACCGGGCGCATCGGGGCTGGGCCGCTACCAGATGGGCCGATTCGTGAGCTACTCCGTCCTCGGCGCGATGGCGGGAACGATCGGGGGGGCCACGGCGGTGGGCCTGCCTCGAGCATGGGGCGGCGCGCTCCTGAGTTGGTCGCTTGCGTTGGGGCTCGGGATGGCCGCTTTTCGCCTCTGGCGACGTCCGAGCCAGCCCTTGATCACCCTTCGGGCCAAGCAAGACGATCCGCCAGCCTCGGTCGCTTCCCGCGCGCTTCGAGGGCTCGGCAGCCATCCGTTCTTCGTCGGCCTCGGCACCGCCCTGCTTCCGTGTGGCGCATTGGCCGCCGCGGTACTGATCGCGGCGTCGACGGGCTCCGCCGCACTCGGATCCTTGAGCATGCTGGCATTTGCTCTGGTGAGCGGGGTCGGTCTGATCGGCGCAGCATGGTTATTCGAACGATTCAGCCGCCGGCCGAGACCGGCCACATCGAGGTTCCTGGCCGTGGTGCTCGCGCTTGGCTCGATCCTGTTCGTGATCCGCCCGGTGCACAGCCTGCGTACCGGCGATCCAGCTTCGTGTCACGCACCCGCACGAGGCGAAGAACATCCCGAAGCCCATCACCAGCACCACGATTCTCTGTGACCGCCCCCCAGATAGCCAGCTGCGAGGTCGTTCAACGCCAGCCCCTGCCGGCGGCGTCCCGGTGTATTCACTGCGCGCAACCGTTGGTGAATGAAGCGTTCGCGCCCTATTGCTGCCGCGGTTGTCGCGCTGTCCATGGCATCCTGACCAAGGCCGGGCTCACCCGCTACTACGACCTGCGCCGCGGGCCCGGGCTTCCCCCGTCTGACTTGGACTCCCGTCGAATCGACCACAAATGGTTGGAGCTCATCGAGGCGGAGCGGAGCGAAAACACGGGCGTCACGCGCGTCTCGCTCGACATCCAAGGCATCCATTGCGCTGCCTGCGTGTGGCTGATCGAAGAGCTCTTCCGGCGCCACGGCGGCACACGGACCGGGGTGATGTCGATCAACCCGGCGCTCGGCCGCGTCGAGCTTCGGGTGTCTCCCGACTTTCCGCTCTCGGCTTGGATCGACTCGGTAGAAGAGCTCGGATACTTGTTTGGTCCCGCGCGAGCCGGAGGCGCCAGAGCTTCAGATGACTTGCTGATGCGCGTGGGGATCTGCGCGGCACTCGCGGGAAATGTGATGCTCTTCGCTGCCGCGATCTACCTCGGCCTTCGCGAAGGTCCGATCTACGACTTGCTCAACCAGTTGAGTTATGCGGCCGGAGTTCTCGCCGTGCTGGTCGGAGGCTCGGTTTTCATCGGGTCCGCCCTGCGCGCGATCCGCCAACGCGCGCTTCACCTCGACGTTCCCATCGCCCTGGGCATCGTGCTCGCGTTTGCGGGCTCGACCTATTCCTTTTTCTTCGCGTCAGGGCAGGCCGCTTACATCGATACGCTCACCGTGTTCGTCACACTGATGTTGGTGGGGCGCTGGCTTCAACAGCGCATGCTCGAACGCAATCGCGCGCAGCTGCTCGCCGATGACGGCACCGAGAGCCTGTTGACCCGAGAGGTGAAGGATGGCGTGGTGCGCATCGTGCACTGCATTGGTATCCGAGAGGGCGACCGCCTCTTGATCGCCCCGGGGGACCTGGTGCCAGTGCCGCTACGCGTGCTCGACCAGGCCGCCAGTTGCTCTCTCGATTGGATCGATGGAGAGAGCCGGCCGCGCCGGTTCGGTAGCGGGCAGACCGCCCCCGCAGGAGCGTTCAACGTCGGCGAGAAGGCCTTCTCGGGCATCGCGGCGAGCGCATTTGCCGCTTCATCGTTGGTAGGGTTGCTCGGTCGAGACCCAGCATTGAAAAGCGATGGACCCCTCGCCACCCGCTGGTGGTCCGAGCTCGCGCGGTATTACGTCATCGGCGTCGTCGCGCTCGCGTCGGCAGGGATCGGCTATTGGTGGTGGCGGACCGCGAATCCACTCTTCGCCATCGAAGTCGGCACCGCAGTTCTGGTCGTCACCTGTCCGTGCGCGTTTGGAATCGCAGCACCGCTCGCCTACGAGCTCGTGCTTACGCAGCTGCGTCGCGCAGGTATATTCGTCCGTGTTGGCGACTTTCTCGACCGCGTACGGGGGATGACCCGCATCGTGTTCGACAAAACCGGCACACTCACGACCGGCATGCTCGAAGTCGTCAATCCTACAGCGATCGAAGCCCTGTCCGACCGTGACATCACCTTGCTCTACAACATGGCTGCACGCAGTGCGCACCCGAAGAGCGTGGCGGTCCGACGCGCCCTCGAAGGCCACCCTGCGGCGCGCTTCGTCGAGCTCGAGGCCGACGAGCAGACGGGTTACGGCGTCAGTGCCGAAGTCCTTGGACGACATTACAGGCTTGGCGCTCCCACCTGGGCTGCCTCCGCATCGAAAGAGGCGGGCGACCTCGCGTTCTCGGTGGACGGAACGATCCTCGCCGGCCTCCACACCGACGAACAGCTGCGCCCAGGCGCGCGCGCAGAGATCGATCGGCTCGAAAGCGAAGGGTACGAGCTCGCCATCCTGAGCGGTGATACGCCCTCCCGCGTTATCGAGCTGGGCGCTGGTTTGGGCATGGCCCCGGCGGTCTGCATCGGCGGTCAGAAACCCGAAGACAAAGCGGCATATGTCCGAGATCACGACCCGGCACGAACCTTGCTAATCGGCGACGGATTGAACGACCAGGTTGCCATGAGAGAGGCGGCCTGCTCTGGAACACCTGCAGTGAATCGACCGTTCATGGCCTCGCGATGTGACTTTTACTTCGTGTCGCCGGGCTTGCGCCCGGTGGCGCAAGTTCTGCGCGCTTCCACGACTCTCGCGCACGTGATTCGCCGTATTCTCGCGTTTGCAATCGCGTACAATTTGGTCGCTGTTTCGCTCGCTCTCGCCGGATTGATGAAGCCCTGGGTCGCGGCTGTGCTAATGCCGCTCAGCTCGCTCATCACACTGGCGTACACCGTGATGATGCTGTCGCGAAGAGGGCTGCCATGGAGATCTTGATCTTGCTGATTTTCTTGTGCGTAGTGCTCGTTGGCGCCGCGGTGGCCTTCTTTGCGTGGACCGTGCGGCAAGGCACCTTCGATCATCTCGATCGCCTTGCCCTGCTCCCGCTTGACGATGAAAAGCCAATGACCCCAACAACGGAGAGGGAAAAGGACGAAGATGGAAACTCAGCGGATCGTTTATAACGACAAAGTCGTCCGCCAGTTCTTGTGGGCGTCGGTGCTGTTCGGCATCGTCGGGATGCTGGTGGGGCTCATCATCGCTCTGCAACTGGCATTTTGGCCTGCAAACATAGGGCCCTACTTGTCGTTTGGCCGCTTGAGGCCGCTACACACCAACGCTGTCATCTTCGCATTCGTCGGGAACATGCTCTTCGCCGGCGTGTATTACTCGACGCAGCGCCTGGTGAAGGCTCGGCTCGCGTCGGACATCCTATCCGCGATCCATTTCTGGGGTTGGCAGCTGATCATCGTGTCGGCCGCCGTCACCCTTCCGCTGGGAATCACGACCGCCAAGGAGTACGCCGAGCTCGAGTGGCCGATCGACATTGCGATCGCCGTCATCTGGGTGGTGTTCGCCGTCAATTTCTTCTGGACGCTAGCCAAACGCCGCGAGAAACATCTGTACGTCGCGATCTGGTTCTACATCGCCACGATCATCACCGTCGCCGTCCTGCACATCGTCAACAGCTTCGAGATTCCGGTTGGAGCCTTCAAGAGCTACTCGATCTTCGCGGGCGTGCAGGACGCACTGGTTCAGTGGTGGTACGGCCACAATGCGGTCGCCTTCTTCCTGACCACCCCGATTCTCGGGATCATGTATTATTTCCTGCCCAAAGCGGCGGAGCGACCGGTGTTCTCCTACCGCTTGTCGATCGTCCACTTCTGGGGCCTCGTATTCCTCTACATCTGGGCCGGACCTCACCACTTGCTCTACACCGCGCTGCCCGACTGGGCGCAGAGCCTCGGAATGGTCTTCAGCTTGATGCTTTGGGCGCCTAGTTGGGGCGGCATGCTGAATGGGCTACTCACGTTGCGAGGCGCTTGGGACAAGTTGCGCGTCGACCCCGTCCTGAAGTTCTTCGCCGCCGGCGTCACGTTTTACGGCATGAGCACTTTCGAGGGACCGCTCCTCAGCATCAAGAGCGTAAGCGGTCTCGCACACTATACGGACTGGATCATTGGTCACGTGCATGCTGGCGGCCTCGGCTGGAACGGCCTGATGGCGGCCGGGATGTTCTACTGGCTCGTTCCGAGGCTTTACGGCACGAAGCTACACTCGCGCGCCGCCGCGAACTTCCATTTCTGGATCGCGACGGTGGGCATTCTGCTCTACGTCATCGCCATGTGGGTCGCCGGCGTCACCCAGGGTCTGATGTGGCGCGCCGTCAGCGAGACCGGCGGGCTTCTCTACCCGAACTTCGTCGAGACACTCCTCGCAATCCGTCCGATGTACTGGGCGCGCCTCGCCGGTGGCCTCCTCTACTTCACCGGCATCATTCTCATGGCCTGGAACCTGATCACGACGGCGAGGAGTGGCTCTCCGGTCGACGGTGAAATCGAAGTGGCCGTGATTACCGAGCCCCGATCGCGGGAAGTTCCATGGCCGAAGCTTCTATTCGGGCAGCCCGTCATGGCTGCGATCGTGGTGATGACGCTACTCTTTGCGATGTCGCTGTTCGACGGCTTGGTGAGCACCGTGCTTGCCATCGCCGCCCTCATGTGGGCCGTGGCCGCGGTCGCCGTTTCGATGCGGAACCGCGATGAAGAGAAGGTCTCTTGGCATCACGTGCTCGAAGGAAGGGCTGGGGTCTTCACAGTCTTGGTGGTCATCGCCGTCCTGGTCGGCGGCGTGGCTGAGATCATCCCGATGATCATCTCGGTACCCGAGACGATTCGCACCACGAAGAACGTGCCGTACACGCCGCTCGAGCTCGAAGGCCGCGATGTCTTCATTCGCGAGGGGTGTTACACCTGCCACTCGCAAATGATTCGACCGTTCACCTGGGAAGCCGCGCGCTACGGAGCGGTCTCGACGATGGATGATTCGATCTTCGACCATCCGTTCCAGTGGGGCTCTCGCCGCATCGGTCCGGACCTCGCTCGAGTCGGCCGCAAGTACGCGGACGTGTGGCACTACAAACATCTGATCGACCCGCGCGAGATTTCACCGGGCTCGAACATGCCGCCCTACCCGCATCTCGCAACGGAGACGATAGACTTCGCGCAAACTCCGGTGAAGCTGAGGGCCATGCGCAACATCGGCGTTCCGTATCGCGCCGACCAGATTCAGATGGCCGAAGAGAACGCGCGAGCCGCAGCTACCGCCATCGCAACGGGTCTGGCTGACAATGCCGGCATCAGCGTCTGTGAGGAACCAGCCGACGGATGCCAACTGCTGGTCAACAGTCGCCTCGTAGCACTGATCGCGTATCTGCAGCGTTTGGGCCGCGTCCCTGAGGGAGCCCCCGAGCCTATTGCCGCGAAAGCGGAGGTGGCACGATGAGACGATTCGCCACTGAGTTCTTCGAACAGAGTCCCGTGCTCCTCTACCCAGTGCTCGCGCTGCTTCTGTTCTTCATCGTGTTCTTGGTCGTAGTCGTTCGCGTCATGCGCATGAAAGCATCCGACGCGGAAAAGCGTGCGCAAATTCCCCTCGAGGAGGAGTTGGAGGTACCCCATGAGTGAGGTCAGGCGAACGGACGAAATCCAAGGTAAAATCCTCCACGTCTATGACGACATCGAGGAGGCCGACAACAACCTTCCGATCTGGTGGCTGTTGACGTTCTATGGAGCGGTCGTTTTCGGGTTGTTCTACTGGTTCTACTATCATGAGTACGCCATCGGCGAGTTGCAACCGCAGAAGTATGCGGAAGCGGTGGCCGCTGCAGAAGCGAAAAGAAGCGTCGTTTCCGACGAATCGCTCAACGCACTCGCGCAAGACCCGACCGCTGTTGCGGCAGGACGCCAAATCTTCATGGCGCAGTGCTTCGCCTGTCACGACGCCAAAGGTCAGGGTCGCCCCGGCCTTGGGGCGAACCTCACCGACAAGTACTGGATTCACGGAGGCGCGCCTACGGACATTCACGCCACGGTTACGAACGGTGTGGCGGCCAAAGGCATGCCACCTTGGGCTCCCATACTCGGAGAACAGGGTGTGAATCAGGTTGTCGCCTACGTCTTGACCCTTCGGAACACCGAGGTCCCGGGCAAGGAACCCGAGGGTGAGCTTTGGGAGCCCGGCGGAGCCACGGGGACCAACGTCACGCCATGACCACCAAGCTGCCAATCGTAGACGAACCCGCTAGCTCGCTTCGCTCCGACGGCAGCCGCAACTACGTCCACCCGGCCGATGTATCCGGTCGCTTCACGCGAATTCGCCATTCCGTCTTCGCGATCCTCATCGCGATCTACGTCGTCTTGCCCTTCGTGAAGGTGGGAGGGCATCCGGCGGTATTCCTCGATATCGTCAACCGACGCTTCTATTTGTTCGGCGCAGTTTTCAATGCGCAGGACTTCTGGCTCGTCTTCTTCCTGCTCAGCGGAGTCGGGCTCACTCTCTTGATCGTCACCACCGTCAAAGGTCGATTGTGGTGTGGCTATGCCTGCCCTCACACAGTCTTCCTCGAGGGGGTCTTCCGGCGGATCGAGCGCTGGATCGAGGGTCCAAGAGCCCAACGACTGAGGCGAAACGCGGCTGGTCTGAGCTTCGACAAACTGTGGCGCAAGTTCCTCAAGCACGCGATCTACGTCGTGCTCGCGCTCTTGCTGTCGCACGTGTTCATCAGTTACTTCGTATCACTCCCCTCGGTATTCGACATGGTGCAGCGGAACCCGGCGGAGCACCCGACCGCATTCGCCTGGGTTGTCGTGATGTCGGGCATTCTCTATTTCAACTTCAGCTGGTTTCGCGAGCAGCTCTGCCTGATCATTTGCCCTTATGGCCGCTTGCAGTCGGTCATGACTGACCGTGACACGATGGTCATCGGCTACGACTGGAATCGCGGTGAGCCCCGCGGCAAGGCAAGCAATGCCGAGAACGGAGACTGCATCGACTGCAAACGTTGCGTCGTCGTCTGCCCGACAGGCATCGACATCCGCAACGGCCTCCAGATGGAATGCGTCGGCTGCGCGGCATGCGTTGACGCCTGCGACGAGATCATGGAAAAGGTTGGAAGGCCCGCTGGCTTGGTACGCTACGACTCACTCAACGGCCTCGAGGGCGAGCCCAAGCATGTTCGGAGGCCGCGCCTGCTGTTCTACGCCGGGATCGCGACGCTTTGGCTCATCGGGACGGTCTTCGCCTTTGCGCAAAGCGCGGACTTCGAAGCCAACGTCCTGCGATCGGAAGGCGCACCTTTCTTCGTTTCGGATGGCCAGGTCCGCAACTCCCTTCGGATCCATCTCGTCAACAAGACCGGCAGTAAGCAGACTTTCGTGATCGAGCCCGAGCGCGAAAGCGGCATCGAATACATCATCCCGCAGAAGCGCGTCGCGCTCGAGTCCCTCGGCAGCACCTATGTGCCAGTGCTCGCGGTCCTGCCCGTCGACCGGATGCACCACGGGTTGAAGGTGAAGCTCACGATCGCGATGGAGGGGCGTGTCGACCGCAAGTCCAGCCGACTCGTCGAAGCGCCATTCGTCGGCCCCGGCCCCTAGCCCGCCCGCATCAGGGAACCGACATCACGATCGCGCCGCTCTTGTTCACGAGGTCGTGAGACACACTCCCGAGCAAGGTTCGAGCGACAGCACCCTTGCCGGTCGTACCGCAGAGGATGAGGGGGGCGTCGAGCTCGCGGGCCAATGCTACGATCGCATCCGCCGGAGAACCGCCCAAGGCATGGCATCGGATCTCGACACCATCGGCCTGGACTGTGTCACGGGTCTGCATCTCGAGAAGCTGACGTAGGTCCTCGATCTCCTTGCCGCCGGCCGATGATGGTGACTCGGATGACTCGAGGACCGTCGCCACGTGTACGTCTGCTTTGAGCTGCCGTCCCATGAAGACTGCGAGCTCAAAGGCTCGCCGCGCCGGGTCGGAGAAATCGTACGCTACAACCAAACGTGGAATCAGTGACACGGATTACTCTCCATCTTCGGGCTTGTTCTCACAACGTCCACGCACCACCAGCACTGGGCACGGCGCATGGCGCACCACTTTTTCTGCGACGCTACCCAAAAAGGCCCGTGACAGCCCGCTTCGGCCATGCGACCCCACGATGACGAGGTCGGCACCCTCGTCTTCGGCCATTTCGACCAAAGCCCGTCCCGGCGAGGGGTGCTGCATGACGCTCAGCTCGACCTCTGGAACCCCTTTGAGCAGCTCAGATGTCCTCCCGTTGAGCGTATCGCGTATCGCGTCCTCGATTTCGACCCGAATGCTCCGTTCCAGGAGATCGGGGCGGGACCAGACCACCGGAGGAACGTTCGGGGTCGGGTCGAACACATGGGTGACCAAGACCCGCGAGCCAAACGTCTTCGCATAGAGTGCCGCGGCACGAAGCGCCTCGTCCGAGATATCGGAGAAGTCCGTGCCGACAAGAATGATTTTTGGCCGGTCCATGTCTATACCCCCGCGTATCAACTTTCGTGCCAGACGATTGGCGCGGTTTTTGAGGAGAAAGCATACCGGGAAACACGCAGGTTCTGCGAAAGATTCCGCTGCCGCGCAGAACTTGCATCCCCGCAAAAGCGAAATGCTGCTAAACCTTTGGCCCAGTCTTTGCAATACATATACAAGACATCGAGTTACCCATGCCCGACTGGAGCACCAAATGAGCGACCAACCATTGATGCCCTCCGAAGTCCGCCAAAAGGTGCTGAGCCAGCACCGAGAGATTGAACAGATGCTTTCGGAGCTCGAAGCAGGCGTCGCACAGCTCGGCGCGGGAAGCGTCGATGCCGAGCAGGTCAAGCGCGCGGCCTATGCTTTACGGGGCATTTTGGAGCTGCACATGAGCTTCGAAGAGGCCCACATGGCACCTGCCATCCACGAAGCGGACGGCTTCGGTCCCGAACGGGTTCGACACTTGCATGCGGAGCACGCAGAGCAGCGGCAAGAGCTGGATCGGCTGGTCGACGCGATTCGGGGGGCGAGCTCGCCTGATGACCTGGCTGCGAGCGTAACGAGGCTTGCGGACATGCTGCATGCCGACATCGAAGAAGAAGAGCGTGAGTACGTGACCGAAAAACTCCTTCGCGACAGCATCATTCCCACCGACACGTTCGGCGGCTAGCCAGCCGACCATCGAGAGGAAGAAAGACTCGATATGCAGATCAAACAGATCCTAGTACCGACCGATTTCTCGGAGAATGCAGGACTTGCGGTGAGCTACGCCGTCGAATTGGCCAAGCAATCCTCGGCGAAGCTCCACCTCCTGCATATCCCCGTCGTACCGACCTATCTGTTGATGGATCTCTCCTACAACCCGGGTCCAGAGGCCGTGACTCGCATCCTCAACGACTCGCAGGAGGCACTCGACGAGCAAGCCAAGGGCATCGCGGCTGCAGGCGTGGAGTACCTCGCGGCGATTCGCGAAGGAACGGTCCACGAGGTGATCCGGGACTATGCCAAGGAGCATGACGTCGACTTGGTCGTGATTGGCACGCACGGTCGAACAGGCATCTCGAAACTCATGTACGGCAGCGTGACTGAACGCGTCCTCAAGACCGTCCACACGCCGATCGTCGTCATCCCACCGGAGGGCGGCAAGATGCCGAGCTCGATCGTCATCGCCTTCGATTTCTCGGAGCCCGCCAAACGCGCGGCCGAGGTTGCGCGCGCAATCCACGGCCTCTTTCACGGACCGTTGCACATGGTGCATACCTACCTCGACGTCTGGGGCGAGTATACGGACCGGGGCGCCGTGATCGGCGAGGCCGCGGAGAAGCGTCGCGAGGCGCTGCGGCTCGGGCTCCATGAAATGCTTCAAAGCGAAGCCGATCAGCTATTCTCGATCGATGCCCAGACGATCCAAACCCACCTGGTCACCGGAGATCCGGCGGAGGGAATCTTGCAGGTCGCGAAGGAGGTCGGCGCAACGCTGATCGCTGCGGGCATCACCGGGAAGAGCGGCATCGAGCGCCTTCTCATCGGTAGCGCGGCCAGGCGCCTTCTTCACGACAGTAAGGTCCCACTCCTCCTCGCCCACAACGACGGCTGAAGGCACCGTGTCTCGAATTGTCGCTCAAACAGTACACGATAGGGGAGCCATGCTTGGGCGGATGATTGCAATGGGGTTGGCGGTCGCACTGTCGAGCGGTTGCGACTGCGAGCCAAAGCGCAGCTCGAAGGATGCGGGGCTGCCCGAGGGTTTCGACCAAGTCATGAAGGACCACGCCGCGCTCTCGCTTGTAGCGCGAAACGCTCTAATTCGGGGCGATCTGCCGGTCGCCCAACAGTCGATGCGCAAGCTCGCATTTTTCATGGAGCACGTTCCCTTCCCCGAGCCGGGGAAGCAATACGCGCGCATCACCCACGATCTGGCCGAAACGGTGCGGAACGCGACCGATCTCGAAGACGCATGCATGTCCTTCGCTCGCCTATCCTACGCTTGCGGCCAATGCCACCATACGCTCGACCGTGGGCCGCCGATGAAGCTCGAGACTGCTCCCGACGGAGCAGACCTGAAGATGCACATGAGGCGCCACTACTGGGCGGTCGAGCGCATGTGGGAAGCGCTCTTGAGCGACTCACCGGAGACGTTCCAATCGGCGGCTGGAATGCTGGCTGAGGCACCGCTTCAAGGGCCCCGGACGCCCGACGTGGAGAACCCGGCGGGGGCCACCCGGCTTGCCGACGAGGTCCATGACCTCGCGTTTGCCGCCGCCATCGAAGGCAAGGCGGGCAAAGACGACTACGTCCCCCGGCCTGGCGAGCCAACTGAAGCGGCGCCGACGACCCGAGGACAAGCGGAGATTTTCGGGCGTCTTCTGTCAGCGTGCAGCCAATGCCACACCTTGGTCCAGGTGAACCCCAATTTGACAAGCAAAGAGCGCAGGGAGGCAACACCTTGAGCTCCCCGCTGCGCACCCTCCTTCTCGCTGCGTTGATCGCCACCGCCTCTACAGCCTGCGCGAGCGGCCGGGTGCGCGGGGGTCAGGGGACTGAGGTACAACAAGAAGAGGAGTACCTGCCTCAGACAAAGGTGCGACCGCCCGAAGGCAAGATCGACCGCGTGTCCGGACCGATCAACTCGCCGACACCCCCCCCGGTTCTGGAAGTCGACCTCGAGCGGCGCCGCCCGCCGCCCGGGCCCCCCTTGGATCCCGAGCCGGAGCCCCAATCCAAACCCGAAACTGGGAGCAACCCAGAATAGCCGAGGTTCGATGTCCAAGCTCTGCAGCGCCGAGGAGGCGGTCCATCACGTCAATTCCAATCAGCGCGTATTCATCCATGGGGGCGCCGCTACCCCCTCCGCCCTGGTGGAGGCCCTCGTCCAACAATCGGCCCGGCTACGGGATGTCGAGCTCATCCACCTACATACTTCGGGGGATGCGTCCTACGCGCGACCGGAGTACGCGCGCTCGTTTCGGGTCGCGAACCTCTTCGTCGGCGAGAACATGCGCGGCTACCTCGACGGGGATCGCGTCGACTACCTCCCCTGCTTTCTATCAGAAATCCCACAGCTTTTTCGCTCTGGACGCCGGGCGCTCGACATTGCGCTCGTCCAAGTGTCACCGCCAGACAAGCGCGGCTATTGCAGTCTCGGGGTGTCGGTCGACGTTGCTAGGGCCGCCGTCGACTCCTCCAATATCGTGATCGCTCAGGTCAACCGTCACATGCCCCGAGTACACGGCGACGGCTTCGTGCACATCGATCAGCTCGATTGGTTGGTCGAGCACGACGAACCGCTGCCCGAAGTTCCCCCGCTGCCCTTGGGCGAAGAGGAGCGGGCGATCGGGCATCATGCTGCGTCCCTGATCGAAGACGGTGCCACCCTCCAGATGGGGATCGGAGCGATTCCTGATGCCGTCCTCGCATCCCTGAGCGGCCATCGCCATCTAGGGGTTCATACGGAGATGTGGTCCGACGGATTGCTGCCTCTGCTCGAATGCGGCGCCGTCGACAACAGCCAGAAGGTCGTGCATCCGGGCCGAACCGTGTCCGGTTTCGTCATCGGAACCCGCCGTGTGTACGACTACCTCGACGATAACCCCACGGCCGTGCAGTACGATATCGGCTACGTGAACCGGGTTTCGGTGATCAACCGCAATCCCAAGGTGACCGCCATCAACTCTGCGGTCGAGATCGACCTGACGGGGCAGGTTTGCGCCGATTCGATCGGCCACCGCGTGATCTCGGGCGTAGGCGGGCAGATGGACTTCATTCGCGGGGCGATGACCTCGGTGGGTGGCAAGCCGATCATCGCGCTGACCAGTCGCACCAAGAAGGGTGTCCCCCGGATCGTGCCAACCCTGCGGCCGGGCGCGGGTGTCGTGACGACGCGCGCACACGTCCAATTCGTCATCACTGAAAATGGTGCCGTCGACCTTTACGGGAAGACACTCAACGAGCGGGCCCAGTTGCTCATCTCCATCTCGCACCCGGACGACCAAGAGGCATTGGAGCGGGCATGGTGCGACAAGCGGGCTTGAGACCTGGGCGCAGGACTTGCGCGACAGCCGCCCCTCCTCGCAGATGTTGCGTCGGGTTCGCAGTCTCCTCCAAGAGACGCAACGAATCCACGTCGGTCACCAGTCCTGCCCTTGGCATGCCTCCTGCTTGACGCGTGCTTTCGACCCGACCCAATTTTGGGTCTAAGGGGTATATCGTGATTTTGCCCAGTTGGTTCCCTTCTCGATCCGACAGTGCATCGGGGCTGCGTGTGCTCACCAGATCGCTCGGCGGTGAGGTAGACGTCAGCGCATCGGCCGCATCGACCACGCCGGACGCCGAGTGGCTGGCCAGCAACGTACACGGATCATTTGCGATGGGGACGATCGATCGTCGTCCTCGCCGCAAGTACCACAGTCTCCTCACCGTCCGGGAGCCGGGCGTCGGCGGGCCGCTCAACATGGTCGCCGAGGTCGAAGAGTGGTTGCAGGTCGGCGACGAGCGGGTCGCTCTTCACAGCTACAATTGGGGCAACGCGGTCGAACCGAACGGCGTCGAATACCTGACGCGCTTCGAGCCTATGCCTCGTTGGACCTACCAGTTCGCCGGGCTGACCGTGACTCGGGAGCTTTGGCTCGAAGATCGTGTCGACGCGGTCTGGATCCGATACACGATCGCGGGAGTGAGCAAACCGGTCGACTTGCGACTGCGTCCGCTCATCCGCTGCAGACCCATTCACGAGCTGACCCATGCCAACGCGATCTTGAACGGAGAGATCGCCATCGAGGACGGTGAATCGCTGCGCGCGACCATGCATCCATACAAAGACGTTCCGCCTTTGATCACCAGCCTGCACGGCACCTCCGGCACGTTTCGATCAGACGGCCATTGGTACGAGGGCGTCCACTATGAATGGGAGCGAGAGCGCGGATACGACGACTCGGAAGATCTTTTCACGCCCGGTGAGTTTCGCATCGTCCTGCATCACGATGGAGCGTTCTGCATCCGGCTTGGGACGACCCCGGCGGCCAGTCACGACCCCCAGGTGCTCAGCTCGGTGCTCAACGCACGCCGATCTTTCGTGCAGGAGCTGTACGACGCGGCCGATGCATACCTCGTCGAGCTCGAGGGCAACCGCGCGGGCGTCATCGCGGGGTACCCGTGGTTTGGCGAGTGGTCGCGGGATGCGTTGATCGCCCTGCCGGGCCTCTGCTTGGCGCGAGACCAAGTCGACAAGGCGCTGGCGATTCTAGAATCCTTGGCAGACCGCCGCGAGAACGGCTTGGTCCCCAACATACCGCAGAGCGGCGACGTACCATCGAACACCGAGTCGATCGACTCCTCGCTCCTGTTCATTCGAGCCACTGCCCTCACGGCGAAGCGGACGCGGAGCCGCCGTGTCGTCGCGCTGCAGCAGACCTGTCTCGACCTGATCGAGCGAATCGCCGATCGCGCGGACCCCCGGGTTCACATCGACTCACAGGGTTTCCTCTTCGTCGATCACGGCCCCTGGGCGCTCACCTGGATGGACGCACTCGTGAACGGCCAGGCCGTGACACCACGTCAGGGCTACGCGGTCGATCTCAATGCTCTGTGGTTGTTCGCGCTGGGAACCTCTCTTCGATGGGCCAAGAAGCTTCGCCCGGAGTTCGTCGAAAAGTGGGGCGAAACGACCCGGAAACTGTCCGACAACTTCGAGGAAAAGTTTTGGCTTCAAGATCAGGGCTTCTTGACCGACACACACGATGGACACCACCGGGACGGACAGCTGCGACCCAATCAGCTCTGGGCGCTTGCACTGCCCGGAATACCGATCGACAAGGCCCGCAAGAAGCTGGCCCTCGCTGCAGTGCGTGACAAGCTCCTCACTCCAGTCGGCTTGCGCACCCTCTCGCCCGACGACCCAGCATACCAACCGTTCTACCGTGGTGGGCAAACCGAACGGGACCGGGCCTATCACCAAGGAACGGTTTGGCCGTGGCTGCTCGGGCTCTACGCGGACGCTGTACAGGCGATCGATGGGCCGGACGCTGCGGCAGAAGAAATGATTCCGGTGCTCGCGGCTCTATGCGCGCACCTCCGAACGGAAGGCTGTATCGGGCAGATCGGCGAGGTATTCGACGGAAGCGCACCTCACCGCCCCGGCGGCGCTCCGGCACAGGCCTGGAGCGTGTCCGAGGTGCTGAGAGTCGCAAAGATGGCGCGGCCATGAAGATTTTGATGTTGGGCTGGGAGTATCCTCCCCATATCAGCGGTGGTCTCGGGACAGCCTGCGAGGGGTTGACGACGGCGCTAGCCGCCCGGGGCATCGAGATCGACTTCCTGGTGCCCAAGCTGTACGGCGAGGAGAACGCCCCGCACATGCATTTGCTCGGGGCAGCCTCGGCAGTACCGATCAGCGAGGTTTCGGGTTCAGCGCCGGATCCGCTCAAGAGCCACGAAGCGCTCGTCGAGCTGCTCGCAGCGGAGCCCGCGCTCGCCTCGGATCCAATCTTCATCGCAGCTGTCGAGGCGGCGCAATCGCGTGCAGTGCAAACCGCCCAGCCCGGCGTCCGAATGCTCCGCGTGCCGGCCATGCTGAAACCCTATCTCGACCAAGCAACCTACCGAGAGCTCATCACGACTGGCGCGCTTCAGGAAAGCGTGGCGGCGGAGATCGTCGCGTCGCAGCTCAGGGACCCGCTGCCCGATCCACCGCACAGAGTCGCGGGGCTCGAACACGTTCACATTCCTGGAGACGACCGGCCGTTGGCCGAAGCCGCTGCGAGCGGGGAGCACTACGGCAATGATCTTTTTGCCGAGGTTGCCCGGTTCGCAATGGCCGCGACTCGCCGGGTTCACGGACAGAAATACGACCTGGTGCATGCGCACGACTGGATGACGTTCCCGGCGGGGATCGAGATTGCGCGCCGTGCAGGAGCACCACTGATCGTGCATGTGCACAGCCTCGAGTACGATCGCGCCGGCCGTGGGGCCGATCGGGACATCGTCACGGTCGAACATCAAGGACTGGAGAACGCTGCACGCGTCATCGCGGTCAGCTACTACACCCGTGGACTGATCAATCGCCTCCACCACACTCCCCTCGACAAGATTTCGGTCGTGCACAACGGGGTGTACGAGCGCGAAATCGTCGAGGCGTACACCGAGCAGCGCACGTCCACCGGGCCCGTCGTTCTGTTCCTTGGCCGGGTGACCTTTCAAAAGGGGCCAGAATACTTCGTCCAAGCTGCGGCGAGGGTGCTGGAGCACGTGCCGGATGCGGTGTTCGTCATGGCTGGCGCGGGGGACATGCTGCCGCGTATGAAGGCCTTGGTCGAAGAGCTCGGAATCACCGAATCATTCCGTTTTCCTGGGTTCGTTCGTGGCGCCGAGCTCGAACGCACGTTCTCCACCGCGGACGTCTACGTGATGCCATCGGTTTCGGAGCCCTTTGGAATCGCGCCGCTCGAGGCGATGAGCTACGACCGGCCGGTCATCGTGTCGAAGCAATCGGGGGTATCGGAGGTGCTGCGCAACGCGCTCAAGGTGGATTTCTGGGACGTCGACAAGATCGCGAGTCAAATCGTGGCGCTGTTGGAGCTTCCCGAGCTGAGAGCAGTCATCGTCGAGCGAGCCCGCGAGGAGATCAGGCATATTCACTGGGATGCCGCTGCAGAAAAACTCGTTCCCATCTACGAGTCGGTGATTGGCGCTTGAGGTAATTCATGCCTTCCGTCTGTTTCTACTTTGAAGTGCACCAACCGTTTCGATTGAAGCCGTACGGCGTTCGTCAGGTCGGCAAAGATCACGGGTACTTCGACGAGCGGCTCAACGCCGAGGTTCTGCGCAAGGTCGCGAGCAAGTGCTATCTCCCGGCCAACGAGTCGATGCTGCGTCTGATCGAGCGCACCGACGGACGCTTTCACATCTCGTACGCCGTGTCGGGCGTCGCGATCGAACAGATGAAGCTGTACACCCCGGAGGTGCTCGACAGCTTCGCTCGGCTCGCCAAGACCGGCTCGGTCGAATTCATCGCAGAGACTTATTACCACAGCCTGGCTTCGCTCTACGACAAGGACGAATACCGCGAGCAAATCGACCTCGAGTTGGCGCTCATCAAGTCCGAGTTCGGGCAAACGCCGCGGGTATTCCGAAACACCGAATTCATCTACAACGACGAGATAGGGCAGTTCATCTCGGACCTCGGATTCGAAGCGATCCTCGTGGAAGGCGCGGACGACATCATGGATTGGCGAAGTCCGAATTTCGTCTATCGTGTGGCCGGCCGCGAAACGAGACTTCTCACGAAGAACTACAAGCTCTCGGACGACATCGCCTTCCGCTTCTCGAACCAGGGCTGGGGCGAATTCCCCCTCACTGCGGAGAAGTTCGCCGGATGGGTCCACGGGCATAGCGGCGCGGGCGACGTGATCAACCTGTTCATGGACTACGAGACATTTGGCGAGCACCAATGGAAAGAGACCGGAATCTTCGAGTTTCTCGAGCACCTTCCGGACCTGATCTTCACCCATCCCCACTGGGACATCCTCACGCCGAGCCAAGTCATCGACCGGTATCCCGCCCTCGGAGAGCTCCCGTTTCACCGCACGGTGTCCTGGGCGGACGAGGCGCGGGACGTCAGCGCGTGGTGCGGCAACGCGATGCAGCAGAGGGCATTGGCCGAAATCTATGCGCTGGGCCCGGCCATCCGGAAGCGTAATAATTCTCACTTACTGGCGCTTTGGCGCCGTCTGCAAACCTCTGACCATTTCTACTACATGGCCACGAAATCGGCTTCGGACGCTGAGGTGCACGACTATTTTAGTCCATACGAGGGGCCGTACGATGCATTCATCCACTATATGAATGTGATGAAAGACTTGAACCTCTCGGTGCTGACCCCAGCGGAGAAGCAGATTCGGCTATGAGCAAAGCGATGTTTTTCGAGATCTCCTGGGAGGTCTGCAACATGGTCGGTGGTATCCACACCGTGCTGGCCAGCCGTGTCGCCGAGGTCCAACAACGCCATGGCGAAGACGGGTACATCGCCATCGGGCCCGACGTTCCACGCACCGAGGGCGTTGCTCCGGAGTTCCGGCCAGACGTCTGGGATCCAGAGATTGCCGAGGCGCTCGCAGACCACGAAGTGAGCGTGCTGATGGGCCGCTGGATGGTTCCCGGAGAGCCGCGGTGTCTGCTCATCAATCAGTCGCGACTGTACGCGCGCAAAGACGAGATCCTAGGTCGATACTGGGAGGCCTACGGGCTCGATTCCTTGTTCGGCGCCTGGGACTACTACGATCCGGTTCTATTCGCGCACGGCGCCGGCATGGTCATCGAACGCATCCGCGACCGCCTTCTGCTCCCTGCTCGGAAGACAGTCATCGTCCAAGCGCACGAGTGGATGTCGGCGGGCGCCATCCTGCATCTGCAAACGGCCGCCCCGGAGATCGGGACCGTCTTCACGACCCATGCGACGATGCTCGGGCGCTCGCTCGCTGGAGGGCGCGCGGACCCGAACTTCTATCGATCACTGGCGAGTATCGAACCCGAGGTTGCAGCCAAGGAGCTCAACGTCTCGTCGAAGCACTCGATGGAGACCGTGGCTGCGCGGGAATGCGACGTATTCACGACAGTGAGTGAGCTCACGGCGTTCGAGTGCGAGCACCTGCTCGGTCGAAAGCCTGATGTGATCTTGCCGAATGGGTTTGGCGCGAAGCCTGTCGCTCCAGACGTTCGGCAGCAGGCGCGTGAAGAGCTCTTCAAGCTCGCCGAGCTCACCACTGGTGACCAATACGACCGCGAGCACACGTTGATTTTCGCGCTGGCCGGACGCTACGAGTACATCAACAAAGGCGTGGACGTCTATCTCGATGCGACTACTGCCCTTGCCGCCGACTTAGAGCAGAGAGACGGCAAACGGATCATCGTCTACGCGATGCTGCCAGCTGGCCACGCCGAGCCCAAGCGTCAGCTCTGGGATCGAGCGCATGGCGCCTCCGCCGGGCGCCCCTTGCGGTGCACACACGACCTGGTCGACGAGGCCAATGACCCGATCACGAACCAGCTCAACGCGCTTGGTTTCGACAATCATCCGGGCGCACGGGTGCACGTGATCCACGTTCCGATTTACTTGGACGGAACCGATCCTCTGATCCGTCAAAAGTACTGGGACCTCCTTCCTGGAGCCGACCTCGGCGTCTTCCCATCGTTCTACGAGCCATGGGGATACACGCCGCTCGAGGCGGTAGCGTTTGGCGTGCCTGCGATCACGACAGACCGCGCGGGTTTCGGCCTCTGGGTCGCTGCCCAGGGCGACCGAGAGCAAACCGGGGTCCAGGTGTTGAAGCGCGAGGGTGTGCCGTTCGCCGAAGTCAGCGCAGCGCTGAAGGACGCGGTGCTCGAGTTCATCGACTTGGCCCCAGCGGACAGGGAATCGCTCCGAGACGCATCGCTCGAGACCGCGGCGCTGACCGATTGGTCCAACTTCATGGAGCACTACGAAGAAGCGCACCGCAAGGCCCTCGCGGCCGGCGCGGCGCGGCGCAAAGGGCTCCCGATGGAACGTTTGAGCGTCCCTTCGATGCCCGCGGTGTCGTCGGACACTTCCGGCGTCTTCGGCGTCTTCGTGAAGCCGCTGGTCAAAGAAGGTGAAGTGGCGGCGCCGTACACGCGAACGTTCATGGTGGCGAACGCCCTTCCCGCGGAGCTACAGCCGCTCCAGGAGATCGCGTCCAACCTCTGGTGGCGATGGCACCCCGAGGTCGCTTCGCTGTTCAAGCGAATCGATCCGAGTCTCTGGTTCAAGGTCGGAGAGAATCCGCACACCCTCCTCGACCAGGTCAAGTCCGATAGGCTCATGGATTTGGCCATGGATCAGGAGTACGTCGGGAACGTCTCGCGGCTTCATCGAGAGATGCTGGCGTCGACCGAAATGCAGGAGCCGCGGATCGCATACTTCTGCATGGAGTTCGGCCTCGCGGGGTTCCTGAAGCTCTACTCGGGTGGCCTCGGAATTCTCGCTGGCGATCATCTCAAGGCGGCAAGCGATTTGAACCTGCCCCTGTGTGCCGTCGGACTCGCCTACCAGGAAGGCTACTTTCATCAACTGATCGACCGTGACGGGCATCAAGAACACCTCGACGACGCGAACGACTTCGAAAGTCCTCCGTTCGAACAGGTGATGGTCGGTCAGTATGCGCCGATGCGGGTCACCGTCCCGCTACCCACGGGCCCGGTCCAAGTGCAAGCGTGGCAACTCAAGGTCGGGCGAGTGCCGCTGTTCCTGCTCGACACCAACGTCCCGGAAAACCGGCCTGAAGATCGCATGATCACCAACCGCCTGTACGGCGGGGACGCCGCACATCGTCTGCGCCAAGAGATGATTCTGGGCCTCGGAGGCCATCAGCTGCTCACCGAGCTCGACATCGAGCCGGATGTTTTTCACATGAACGAGGGGCATAGCGCGTTCCTCCTCATTGCTCGAGCTGCCCACCTGATTCAACGCCATGGTCTGCGTTCCCTCGAAGCATTCGAGTACATCCGCAACACGACCGTTTTCACGACTCATACACCGGTGCCCGCCGGTCATGACCATTTCCCAGAGGAAATGGTGCGGCCGTACTTGGCGCGCTTCGAGCACGTCCTTCGTTTGGACTGGCCCCGATTGATGGCCATGGGCGGTACACCTGATGGTGTGCAGAACAAATTCGGTACGACAGCCCTGGCCGTTCGAAGCTCGGGCCGAATCAACGGCGTCAGCGCAAAGCACGGCGAAGTTGCGCGGGAGATGTTCCTGAAGTTCTATCCCGAGTACGACTCCCCAAACGACGTCCCGTGCACCAGCATCACCAACGGCGTGCACGTGCCGACTTGGCTCGCGCCGCGCTGGCAGCGGTTGATCGAGCGCAAAATGGGTCCGCACTGGCAAACCCAAATCGAAGACGGATACCGCTGGGAATGGTTGCGCGACCATGACCCTGCAGAGATCTGGTCGATCCATCGCGAATTGCGCGGGGACTACGTCGAGTGGCTGAAAGACCATCTCACGGAGACCTGGACTCGAAGGCGCGAGGACCTGTCGTTGCTCCGAGACGTCATCGATCGGCTCGACGAGGATCGTCTTTTCATCGGCTTTGCTCGACGGTTCGCGCCGTACAAGCGCGCAGATCTGCTCCTGAGCGACCCGCAGCGACTTGCCAAGCTGCTCAACGCCACCCCCGGCGCGACGATCATCTACGCCGGCAAGGCACATCCTGCCGACGGGTACGGCCAGGCGCTGCTGCAGCGAGTCTATCAAGCCACCAAAGACCCCGACCTTGCAGGGCGGGTAATCTTCATGGAGGACTATTCCATCGACGAAGCGCGGCGCATGGTCGCGGGTTGCGACGTCTGGTTGAACACGCCGACCAGGCCGCTCGAGGCCAGCGGCACGTCCGGCATGAAAGCCGCGATGAACGGCTGCTTGAACCTCAGCGTCGACGACGGGTGGTGGATCGAAGGCTACCAAGAGGACAACGGCTGGGTCATCGATCTGCCGGCCACGTCCATCCACGATCCCAGTGCCTACGATCGTGTCGTGACCATGGCGCTGTTGGAGGGCGAGATTCTGCCCACGTACATGGATCGCAACGATGCAGGAGTGCCTCTGGAGTGGGTCGAACGCATGAAGGCCAGCATGGCGAGCATCATTCCGAGGTTTTCAGCGCACCGAATGGTCACCGACTACGCCGACACGTTCTACGAACCCGCGATGCGAGACGCGGTCGCACTGCGGGACTCGAATTACCGCCCCCTCTTTGCGCTTGCTGATTTGGCGGAGGCGATACGCTCGCACTGGAGCAACATCGCGATGGAGAGCGTCCGCTTCGGCGGATTGAGCGGCGACGAGCTGACCGTAGGCACGACGGTGACGGCAGAGTTGTCGCTGCACCATCCCGAACTGGACGCCAGGGACCTCGACGTTGAAGCCGTCGTTACGTTTGGCGGCCGCCTTCACGACCTCTCGTCGAGAATCGTCGTCCCCTTTCAAACCGAATCAACGCAAGACCGAAGCACCTGGCAAGGCGCCTTCACGGTCCAGGCGAGCGGGGGTCATGAGCTCCGATTTCGAGTTAGACCCAAGGATCGCAGTGCCCTGAGACCCGCGTCACTGGGTTTGCACATCCAGAAGTGGTTGTAAGGGCACGTCCTCGGGGCCCGGCACCATCGCGAGCCGTCCTCCTCCGTCGATGTCGACGTACGGAGGGGCACGGTGGGGCGCGATGTGGGGCTGCGTCGGCGTGTGAGTGACAATCGGCCAAACAGCAACCACCTCCGATTGGCGCGAGCTCCGAGGGGCGCCTTGCGTGGCCCAAGGCCCCCAGTGTTCCCGGCCACATTTGCAAGGCGCCCCGTCCGACGCAGCCCCGCGTCGCGCTCCGCCGTGCCCCGGCACACCCGTCGTGAGCCGTTCTCCGCGGATGACGTTGTGGGACATCGGCGCGGTGAGAGCGCTCAACCCATGACGCGTGCGAAATCCAGGCCCCCGACAATTCCGGTCAAGCCTCGTGGGTTCTCGATCAGAATGCGCCGGACGTTCATCACGAGGGCCTGTTCGGCGGCTCGGCCTAGGCCCATGCCCGCGGGCAGAATCAAAATGCGGACGTTCATCGCGTGTTCGACTGCGGTGCTTGGTGGCAAGCGCCGAGACTCGAGCGCGCATGCCTGATCGAAAATACCTACTGGAAAGTCTCCCTCGACCACGACGAGACCGTGCTTGTTGGAGGCGTCCAGTCGGTCGACCGCTAGAGCAATGGGATCGTCTGCCGCCACTTTGACTATCGAGTCGGACGCGATCTCCGAGATCGGGGTTCCGATGCGCTTTTCGCGGACGGCCTGCATGAGGTCGCGGGTGGAGACGACGCCCTCGGGCTCGCCACGACTGCTCACGAAGATGCGATGCACGTGGTTCTTGAGCATCAGCTTCGCTGCTTCCGACAAGGGCGCGTCCGGCGAAACCTGAATCGCGGGAGATTGCATGATCTCCTCGACAGGCCGGTCGGGCACACGAAACGTCTCGCCGTGGGTGAACACGGCCGCGTGAAGGATATCGGTCCGAGAAACCACGCCCTTCAGTACGCCAGCATCGTTGACCACTCCGAGCGCGGAGACGCCTTGCTCTTGAAACATCGCATTTGCATCGATGAGGCTATCGCCGATGCGAAGCGTCTCGACGGGGCTGGTCATGTAGTCGGTCACTGGCATTTCAAAGTTGGCCATCTCATCTACCTCTTCAAGTCACACGCGCACCGAACCCGCGCTCGGTCAAACCGCAATCATCTCGCGAAGATGCTCGATCAGCTCCGCCTCATCGCTGGAGGCGAGGTCCTTGTTCAGCGAGCCGATCACGAGCTGAGCCGTGGGTCCATCGAGCGAGGATCGCAACAAGCCCAGCAGTCGGGGCGGCGCGACGAGAACCAAGCGCCCGTATTGATTCTGCGCCCGAGCCAGCCGGAGCTTGTTACAGAGGGTCCTCGCAAAATCGGCAATGATACGATCGTGCGGGCTCTCGCTCGAGCCCATCGCAGCGCGGCGTGGGTCGGCGCTGTTCTTGCGGAACGAGCGCCCAGGGCGGTCCGAATCGACGTCGCGATTGCGCGCGCGACCCTCGGGATGCTCGATTGTCTCGACGAGCTCCAAACCTTCGCCACGCCCGCGCCCGTCAAACAATCGCGCACCCGCATCGTTTGCGACCAAGATCCATGTATTGTGCATCGTCATGCTCCCTAGCCGTAAGTCAGGATGCGGGCAAAGAGGGAAGCGACCGGAGCTCTATGATCTCTTTGTTGCCGTCCTGGTCGACAACCTCGACGCTCGAGAGCTGACCACCCTGCTCCCGGACGAAAATCTCTTCTGGATGGGAGATCCGATGGGAAATGCTCGGGGTGGCTACCTCGAATGCATCGTCCTTCGGATCGTAGCTGATTCCGACAAGCGCGCTGTTTTCGTTCTCTACCTGCACACCGCTCTGTTGACCCAAAATCGAGATGCGAACCCGCATCGAGGGGAGGTGCTTGGCCACCCCGTCGAAGTACTGCTGCCACTCCGAACGCTCCAACTTTCTCGTCGCCATACCGACCTCCAATCCAGATGCCTGATCTGAAGCAAAGCTCATGCCTGCGGCACTGCCCCGGTTTTGCAGCCCGTGATTGAAATTCGCGCAATCCATGCGCAAATCAAGCGGGCAGCGACAGAATTGCGCGCGCGGGAGCTCTCGGGCTCATGGGCGGCGCGTCGGTGCTTGGTATAATCATTGCTTTCCTACGGCGGAGGTTGATGGGAAACCTGAAAGCGGATCTGGAAGCCGCGGGCTTCGACTTGATCGAAACACACATCTCTTGGGTCTTCCTGGGCGCGACGGAGGTGTTCAAGGTCAAGCGACCTGTCGACCTCGGCTTCCTCGATTTCACGACTCTCGAAAAACGGCGTGATGCCTGCGACGCAGAGGTTCGCCTCAACCGTCGACTGGCACCGCACGCCTACCTCGGTGTCGTGCCGGTCACGGTCGACGCTTCAGGCACGCATCACATCGGACGTGGAGGTCCGATCGTGGACTGGGCCGTCCATATGCGCCGTCTCGCGATCGAACGACGGGCAGACGAGCTCCTGCTGGGCGGTGTTCTCGAGCGGAGGCAGATTGAAGAGCTCGCAGCGCACGTGGCGCGTTTTCACAAGGCAGCGCGGTGCGACGAGGAAACTTCTCGTCACGGGAGTGTCGCCACGATTCGCCGCAACGTCGAAGAAAACTTCGAGCAGACGCGGGAAAGCATCGTCGAGTACTTGACCCCAAACCAGTCTCGCGAGATCGAAGCCTGGCAACGTGACATGCTTACCGATGACGCTCGTTTCGCGGCGAGAGTCGACGCGGGGCGCGTTCGGGACGGCCACGGGGACCTGCGGCTCGAGCACGTCTATTTCGGGACGGACGAGTCGATCACGATCATCGATTGCATCGAGTTCAACGACCGTTTTCGATACGGCGACGTCTGTGCAGACATCGCATTCTTGTCGATGGATCTCGCCTGGCACGGGCGCGTGGATCTCGCTGAGCACTTTCTCGCCCGGTACGCACGCGAATCGAACGACTATGACCTCTATTCGGTGGTCAATTTCTACGAGAGTTATCGCGCATTCGTCAGGGGCAAAGTCGCATCGCTGCTCGCATCGGATACGGAAGCGTCAGCGGAGGCGAGAGAGCGAGCCCGACAGGAAGCCAGACGGTACTTCGTGCTCTCCTTGGCATACGAACGCCCGCCGCTGGTGCCGCCGCGAGTCGTTGCGGTAGGCGGACTGATCGCGAGCGGAAAGAGCGCTGTGGCAGCGACGATTGGGGACATGCTCGCCGCACCGGTGCTGAGCTCGGACCGGACGCGGAAGCGACTCATGGGGCGGGAACCCACCGAATCCATGCGGAGCCAAGCATGGTCAGGAGCGTATTCTCCTAGCGCGACGGAGGAAGTATACGGCGAGATCTTCCGCCTCGCCGACGTCGTCGTCTCTTCAGGGCGTCCCGTCGTAATCGACGCCTCTTTTCGCACCATTGCAATGCGCGAGGCCGCTCGCGCTCTTGCAAAACATCACGGCGTTCCGTTCTTGCTGGTGGAGTGCGGTGCGCCTCGCGAGCTCATCGAAGAGCGCCTCGCCGCACGCGAACGTGCCGGACTACACGAGAGCGACGCCCGTACCGATATGCTCGACGAGTTCGAAAGGCGATTCGAGCACGTCGACGAGCTGCCCCCGTCCGAGCACGTTCGACTGAACACGTCTCAATCTCGAACCAAAACACGGCAACAGCTCGAAGCTCTGTTCAAGAGTTAGCAACGCGCTCAGGGACGCACCGCAAGCACCGGTACTGGAGAGTAGCGAAGACAGTATTGCGAGGTGCTCCCGAGCATCATGCCACGCAGGCGCCCTTGCCCCCTGCAACCGACGAACAGAAGATCGGCATGGACCTCTGCCGTAGCGGTGCAAAGCATCTTGCCAATCGGCCCATCGAGAACGAGCACTCTCGTGTCGGGTTTCAGACCCTGGCTCACGATGAGCTGTTCAAGACGCGATCGCGCCGCAGATGCGAGACCGTCGAGGACGCTTGGCCACTCGCTCGCCACCGCTTTTCCGGTCATGGGATGGGGCACTGCGTGCAGCAGCACGACCTGCCCATCGATCGCATGAGCCACATCGCGCGCCCATCGAACCGCCTCTAGCCCGTACGCGGAAAAATCGACGCCCACGGCAATGCGGGCGCCCGTATAGTCTTGACGAAGCCGGCCGCATGAAACCAGAACCGAGCAAGGCGCCTGCCGGACGACCCGTTCCGCTGTCGAGCCAAGCAAACGCTCTGGAAGGCCGATCGCCCCCGCTGGATCACCCACGGCGATCAAATCAGCATTCACCGACACCGCGGTCCGTAAAATCGTCTCCCACGGTCGGCCCTCTTCGCACGAGGTCTGGCAACTCAAGCCTAGCTCCTCGCATTGCATGCGCTCTCGTTCGAGCTCTTGTAACGAGCTTTCGAAGCGGCCCTGCAAGCGCTCACGAAGTGCTTGAGCAGCGGGCTGTGCGCCAATGGGAAGGTCGGCCCACCCATCCTCTAGGCCCGCTTCGTTCGCGTGTACCAACCAAAGCGTGGCGTGAGTCGCCAACGCTGTCGGAATCGCAAGCTGCATCGCGCGGTAGCCTGACTCGCCCAGGTCGGTTCCTACAACGATGGTCTTGATGGTCATAGGTTACATCCGAGCAAGCACCATGCCAGATCCGGAAATGAGAGTCGCGCGGTTTCTTACCCGCTCACTCGCCTGGGTCGGAAAGCATCCGAATGGCATATTCGACGAAATCAGACGCGCTCAACATACCTACCAGCCGTCCGTGCTCGACGACAGGCACACACCCATAACCGTGTGACCGCAAGGTGAGGGCGGCTTCCAAGGCAGGCGTGTCGGGATAGACCGTGCGCACTTCTTTCGTCATGACCCACCGGGCTTCGATCCAGCGGTTCATGTGCGTCTGTTCGTTGGATGGCGTTCCCGAGAGACTTCCCTCCTGACTGCGCAGGACATCACGGTGGGAGATCAGGCCCAATAGGCGCTGCGATTCGTCCACGATAGCGACGTGATGGATGTGGTTGGTCTCCATCAGCCCGATCACGTCCCGAAGCGGGCTTGTCGGGCCCACCGTGATCACCGGCTGAGTCATGAGGTCTCGGACTAGGAGGTTCGGCATGAGCAATATCTAACGCATGTTCCATGCCAGGACTTGGCATCATGCTTGAAAACGCATATTTTGCGCTTCAAGAAGTCCATGACGCAGATTTTGCGGAAATGGCAGGCGTTCTGCCGCTGCGTGTGGGAGAATCTGGAACACGTAGGTCGGCTCACATTTTGCAAATGACCAACACACTATGCCGGGCACCTTTTACGAACGTTTGAGCGCCCTCGACGCAACCTTCCTCGATGTCGAGAGCGACGCTGCGCCCATGCACGTAGGCGCAGCACTCGTCTTCGACGCGAAGCCTCTGACGCTCTCGCATGGTGGCCTCGATATCGAGCGCCTCTCCAAGTACACCGAGGCCGCGCTGGATGCGATTCCACGCTACCGACAACGGCTCGAGTGGGTGCCCGGGTTCAGCCACCCAGTCTGGGTCGATGATGAGCGTTTCGACATGCACTTCCACTTACGCCACACGAGGCTGCCGGCTCCGGGTGACGAACGCTCCCTCAAGCGCTTGGTGGGCAGGCTGTTCTCGCAGCACCTCGATCGCAGTCGTCCGCTGTGGGAGTTCTGGGTCGTCGAAGGCGTCGAAAACGACACCTTCGCACTCGTCATCAAGGTGCATCACAGCATGGTCGATGGTGTCGCGGGAGTGCAGCTCCTCGAGGCTTTGCTGCAGGTCGGCCCAAACGCTGTGGAGCGCGAGCCCCATCCCTGGCAGGCCCGCCCCGCGCCGAGCCGCGCGCAACTCCTTCTCAACGAAACCAACCATCGCATCGATGGTCTTCGCAAGCTCAGCCACTACATGCCACGTGTTCGAGAGAACTTCCGGGGGCTGTCGAGCGTGCTCCGCTCGGGCATGAAACCTGCCCCGAAAACCCCATTCACCGAGCATGACATCAGTCCTTACCGCCGGTTCGACTGGACGAGCTTCGACCTGGCCGACGTGAAAGCGATCAAGAATTCGCTAGGTGGGACAATCAACGACGTGGTGGTCGCCACGACGACGAGCGCGGTCCGGCGTTTTCTGATTCGGCGCGGCACCGACGTCGATTCCATCAAAGGATTTCGCACGGTCTTGCCCGTGAATACGAGGAAGTCGGGCGGCTTATCGGTCGGAAACCACGTTGCGATGCTCCTCGCCGACCTCCCAGTATCTGAACGCGACCCGATCGAGCGACTGCAAAAGGTCATCGCCGTAACCACCGCGCTAAAGAAAGAATCAAATCAAACCGGTGGCGCTGAGCTCATCGAGGACGTGGCAGACCTCACGACGAAGCGTCTCGTTTCCGAGCTGTACCGAACCGCAATGCGTTTGCGCACGTACAATCTGATCATCACCAACGTGCCGGGACCGCCCTTCCCACTCTACATGCTGGGTGCGCCGATGAAGGCGATCTATCCGATGGTTCCCTTGATGCAGAACCAGAACTTGGGCATCGCGATCTTCAGCTACGCCAATGACTTGCACTGGGGCTTCAATGCAGATTGGGAGTCTTTCCCCGACGTCCACGAGTTCGTCGACGATCTCAAAGCTTCGTTTGCAGAGTACGCGAAGCTTGCGGCAGCGCGTACCTCCTCGCTATCCGAAGGTGACGAGGCCTCGGTCCACGCCTAGAACCCAGGCGTAGACGATTGGCATGGCCCGTGCATGGAAGAGACGAATATGACTAGTGTCAACACCGCGATGGACCTACCGGAGAAGATCGATCGTTCGAGTGCGAAAGGCCCTAGAGGTCGCGTGCTCGTCGTCGATGACGAAGCGAACGCACGAAATGCCCTCGCAGAGCTGCTGGACGATGCCGGTTACTCGGTGAGCACAGCCGCTGATGGACGTACAGCCCTCCTGCAGATGGAACAGGTCGACCCCGAGGTCGTGCTGACGGATCTCAAGATGCCCGGGATGGACGGTTTGTCGCTGATCGAACGTGGTCGGCCGATGTTTCCTCACGCGACGTTTATCGTGATGACGGCGTTCGGAACGATCGACACGGCAGTCCAAGCGATCAAGCTCGGCGCGGAGAGCTATCTGACCAAACCCCTCGAGCTCGAGGCGGTGATCGCCATCGTCGACCGTGCGCTCGCGCGGACCCGGCTTTCTCACGAAGCCGCCGAGCTCCGCGAACGTGTGGACGAACGGTTTCAGTTCGACAAGATACTCGGTGAGCACCCCTCCATGCAGCGACTGATGAAGAATGTCGCGCAGGTCGCTCGCAGCCGAGCCACGGTGCTCATCCATGGCGAAACAGGTACCGGCAAGGAGCTCATCGCAGCGGCAATTCACCAGAACTCGAAGAGAAAAGATAAGCCGTTCATCCGACTGAACTGCGCTTCCTTGAGTGAGACGCTGCTCGAGTCCGAGCTTTTTGGGCACGAGCGCGGCTCTTTCACCGGCGCGCTTGGCCGTCGTGAAGGGCGGTTCAAGCAAGCCGACGGCGGCACGCTCTTCCTCGATGAGGTGAGCGAAATTCCAATCGGCGTTCAAATCAAGCTCCTTCGGTTCCTGCAAGAACGCGAGTTCGAGCGGGTCGGCGGGAACGAAACCCTGAAAGTCGATGTCCGGGTCGTGGCCGCTACCAACCGCAACCTGAAGCAGCGGGTGGATGACGGCCGCTTCCGGGAGGACCTCTTCTACAGGCTCAAGGTCGTACAGCTCGACGTACCCCCCCTGCGTGTCCGCCGCAGTGACATCCCTCTTTTGGCGCACGCTTTTCTGCGCAAATACGCGGCCGAAAATGATCGGCCGGTTCAGGGCCTGACGGAAGATGCCCTACAGCACCTGATGATCTATCCCTGGCCCGGCAACGTCCGCGAGCTGGAGAACGCGATCGAGCGATCGGTGGTCATGTGTGAAGGCAATCTGATCCACCGTGAGGACCTGCCGACCTCTGCGCATGGAGACTCGCAGAACGGCTCTGTGATGGCACTGATTCCCGGCATCACGATGTCCGAGCTCGAGCGCATGGCAATTCTGCGAACCTTGGACGCGGTCGATGGCTCCACCGCGCGGGCAGCCGAAATCCTGGGAATCAGCCAACGGAAAATCCAATACCGTGTAAAGGAATGGGGCTACCAAAACTCGACCGTGGACTAGGGCCAGGGTTTCGCAGGGATCCGGAATGCGGCGCGCGTGCCGCCTTCGGGCATCGGGGACAAGCTGGCCGCGCCTCCATGGAGGTCGACGATTCGTTTGACGATCGCGAGACCGAGGCCAGTACCGGCTTCCTTCGTGGTGACGAAAGATTCGAAGGCCCTCCCTGAAATCTCCGGGGAAACGCCAGGACCGTTGTCGACCACCGCAACCTCCCAACCACCGTCGTCATGCACCCTGCTGATGATCCGGATCGTCGGCTCACGGCCGCCAGTCACGGCTTCGACCGCATTCGTGATCAGGTTGTTCACAACCTGCTTGAGCCGATCGCGTTCCGCTAAGAGAACTGACGACACGGCGTCGATCTCTTCGATGAACTCGATCCCCTGAGACTCGATCTCGGGGCGGCGAAGCTCCAGGACCTCTCCGAGCAAGGCGTGAACATCGAAACGGGTGGGCTCGAGCCTTCGCGCCCTCGCCAAGTTGAGAAAGTCGTCGAGCAGGAGCGAGAGCCTTCGGAGCTCGTCCTGAACCACGTTTGTCCGCCTCTCGATCTTTCGGCGGGTGGATGGGTCTCGTACGCCGGCGGCGATGCGGCGAAGAACGTCGAGCTGTAAGGTGGCCGCATTGAGAGGATTTCGGATCTCGTGGGCTAGGCCAGCGGTGAGCCTCCCCATGACCGCAAGTGACTCGGCCTCCGCGGTCTTCTTGAGCACGTGCTCCTCGCGATAGGTCTCAAGCATGATCGCAAGCTCGATGTCGCAGATCTGGTCGACGACGCAGTGGTCAGAGAAGCCGCCGAAGCCATCGTCGGAGACCAACGACACGGCGTGATGGATCCCCAAGCGAATCACATTCATCGCGGTGAGTATGTAGCGTTGCTCGAGGCCCACCTTGACGTGGATGCGGCCAATCTTCGCTCGCTTCTCGAAGTAGGTCTCATCGTAGGGACCGGCGAAGAGCCCCTCGAGCCAGTCCTTCAAGGAAAGTTTGAGACGATGGACCTGCTCCTGGTTCTGCACGACGGCGCGCGTGTGCGGATCGCGCAGAACGGCCTCGTAGAATCGGTCCACGATCGAGTCGAGGAACGGCTGCATCCGAGGACCCATCGCCTGCAGGCGTTCCGCTGATTCGGCGTCGAACCCGACATAGTCCAGCAGCGGGGGAAGCAAGTTAGCGTCGGCCATGCCGATCGCTAAAAAATTACACCCTTTGTGTCAAGACGCCGCGCGCCGATACCTCCTAAAACGCTGAAAGTGGGGGTAGGCGGACCATGCTGACCGGGCACGGCGCTTCTTGGGCGAGGTTTCTGATGTCGGTAGCGCTGATCTGATCGGAGGCCACCATTGACTGAAGACCGACGAGAATCAGGTCCACTCGAGACCGACGGGCGCTCTGCAGGACGAAGTCGGGCCAGCGACTTTCTTCATAGAGCTCGGCACGGCAGCGAACACCGCGATCGGAACACCATTGCCGCTGCCGCTCCAAAAGCTGGCCCTCTTGCCGAAGCCGCACTTCGACCCGCACGCGCCAACTTTCGGTTTCGTCACGCAGAGCCGGTGGCGGCTCGGAAGGCCGACTCCCGCCGCCGCCGCCATACGTGGAAACCAAAATTACCTCCCCATTCGTAGAGCCAGCGACGAACGCTGCAAAACCCACGAGCTTGTAACTCGCCGAAGTCAAATCAGTGACCGCGAGAATCGTCAATCCCATCTTGCTCATGAACGCTTCGGTGAAGCGGAGCAAAGGGCGTGCCACACCAGAAAACCCCAAATAAGAGAGCCTCCGCTTTCCGATGCTCGAAATGCTTGCGGCAAAAACGCGACGCGCGCATTCTTTTCGCGACCGGTCCGCCGTGCTGCTCTCCCGACCGTCGCTCATCCGCCGGCCAAATCGTCGCCGTTCGGTCGCTCCCGGTTCGGTTTCCGGAAGGCCGAAGAGCTAGGGCGCGGCGATCTTCAGCGCTTCCTCAATTCCGCCCCGTTTGCCGATGAGCATTCGCAGCGCAATGAGCTTGGCCGGTTGATTGAAGGCTACTGCGGCGACGAGCCGGCCCCCGCGGCTGAAGAGGGCGATGAATCGCTCGCTCTGCGCGGTGCCGCCCGTCAGGATGAGCTCGTCGGTCGGTCTGGGCCTGCCGACCCCTTGAATCTTGATGTCGAACTGATCGGACCAGAACATCGGGACCGACTCGAATGCCTTTGCTTCTCCAGGCGCGGCCAGCAAAGTCGAGACGGCGTGCCGAGCTTGCTCGACGGCGTTGGTCCAGTGCTCGACCCGCATCCGCTCTTCGAAAAGCGGGTTGTACCAACTTGCGACATCCCCCGCAGCGACGATGCCAGGAACGCTCGAGGCCAACGTCTCGTCGCATCGAACCCCATCCTCGAGCTCGACCGCAGAGCCCGCAAGCCACGATACCGACGGCCTGACTCCAATGCCGACGACGACCAGATCGCACGGCACCTCGGTTCCGTCATCGAGCAGTAAGCTTTCGACGCGCTCGGATCCGCCGAAACCCTCTACCCGTCGCCCGCAATGCACTTGGACGCCGCGACGTTGGTGCGCCTCTTGCAGAATGCTCCCGAGGCGCGAACCGAGACTTTGTGCGAGCGGGGTCTCCAACGCGTCGATCATCGTGACCTCGAGACCCAATTGCCGTGCCGACGCGGCGACTTCGGCTCCGATGAAACCGGCACCGATCACTGCAACTCGGGGCCTGCCCCGGAGTGCCGCGCGGATCGCAAGCGAATCGTCGATCGTTCGCAGCGTGTGAACGCCCTGCAAGCGTGGCTGATTCGGAAGCGAGCGCACCTGACCTCCGGTCGCGATGACCAACCCGTCGAACGCAATCCTCTCACCGCCTTCGAGCTGCAGCTCGCGCGCTTCAGCATCGAGTGAGACGGCAGCTTGCCCTAGCAAAAGGCGCACACCCAGGTCATCGTAGCTCTTTCGACGAAGCGTCAATCGATCCTGATCCCACTCGCCACGAAGCACCTCTTTGGAGAGCGGCGGCCTGTCGTAGGGCAGGTGCTCTTCATCACCGATCAAGACGATCTGGCCTTCGAACGTCGAGCGCCGAATGAACTCCACGGCGCGTAGTCCGGCCAAGGATGCGCCAACTACGGCGATCCGATTCAACTCGCTCATCGTCGAGGGCGGTCGTTCTTCTGGTTGCTCATCGCGATCGCTTGCGTCACGAGCGTCTTGAGATCCTTGGCCGCCCCACGAACCACGCGAAAGAGGCCTGAAACGAGCTCGGCGTGATCCTGAGGGACGCTCTCGAGATAGGACGGCGGCCGCGATGAAGTCGCTTGGTGCGGCGCAGGCCCTTTCGAAGTCGGGGCGGGCGGTGGCACTGGGACGGACGCCGGCGCCGGCACTGGCGTTGACACTGGCGCTGGCGTTGACACTGGCGTTGAAGCGGAGGGGGATTTCCCGGCTGCCCGCTTCGTGCTCGGCTTGGCTGGCGTGGTCGGCTGGCTCGACTTGGCCGGCGCCTTGCTCTGCCGCTTCTTCGTCGCTGGCTTGGCGGATGCCTTGCGCGGACGTTTCTTGCTAGCCTTCTTCGCGGGTCGAGTCTTCTTCGTCGGCGGTTGCTTGGTCGCCATGGCGCCTCCCGAATCGGGCACCTTATCCGAATCGCTGCCGAGGGCAAGTGCGGGTGATTCGTTCAACGCTCTACGATGTAGACGAACTCGAGTTGCTCGGGTCGCGCGGGCGGTTTGGACGCTGCGGGAATCAGGCCTACCTCCTGATAGCCAACCGCCTCCAGAACGCTGACCATGAGCGTATCGCGAATCGGAACCCTCGCAAATACATACTGAAGGGGCGTGCGGACCGCATGGCGGATCGCATGTGTCGCCAACATACGGCCGAGCCCGGAGCTTTGCTGGCCGAGGCACGTCGTGGCCTCGGCCGCCAAGCGTCGACTCGCGGGATCACAACTGGATGCAGTCAGCATTTCCCAACCCACCATCGAGCCATGACCATCTTCTGCGATCCAGAACTGAAACACGTCATCCTGCGCGCGCAGGGCTCGATCGAAGAACTCATTCAATCTAATTTCACTAGGGAGTCGGCCGTCCCAGTACTGCGCATGCTTCTCGCACACTCGCAACACGCCCTGGAGGTCGCCAACCCCTCCCTGACGGATGAGGAGTCGGCTCGCAGGTGGGATGGTGGACGGACGAAGCACTGGACTGGTGGGTATATCCCCACGTCGCGAGGTTCCGCAATGTCCCCGATCGGGCTCACGCAAAAAGGCTTAGGTTACGGGGCTACTGGACCGAGGGGCAGCTGATCGGATTGGACGTGGCCGTGTTGTTCGCTTCGTTACATTCGTTGTACTGCTGACCCCCCATCCCGTCGTCGTCGACCTTCGCCCAGACCGCGAATTCCGAGACGTCTGCACCATCTGGAATTGCAAACGGGACTTCGAGCTGCTCGGACTGCCCCGGCAAGAGCCAGTCGCTCGTGGGGACCGTACCGAGATCGAGCTCCCAGCCGTCCGCCGCCGTGATTCGCAGGTGTGTCATGATGCCAGGCGGAACGCTGAGCGAACCGTCGTTGCCGACGACCACCGCCAGGGTGTATTGGCTCCCGTCGCAGTCGAGCCTGGAGATTTCTCGGACGACGAAATCGGGCGCATCAAACAAGCCGCCCGGCTGGACGTTCTGTCTGAAATTGTTGAGCCGAGAGTGCGTCCAGTTGGTAGCCGGCACACGTGGAATCTGACCGTCCTCCGTCACGTTGGTCACGCTGTATGCGTGCTGGTTCCAAATGCGCCGAGTGCGTACCCAATTGTTGTCCGCATCTTCCCAGATCTCGATCCCGCCCTCATTCGGGTCGCGATTCGGTTCGGGGACTACGATCTCCGACTTACCGTCATTATCGACATCGACGACGATGGGCATTTCCAGACGCGTGTTGCTGCTGTGGCTCGGATCCTCGTAGAGAATCGTCCCGTCGGAGCCTTTGAATATCCGAAAGCGCGTCTCATCCGCGTACACGACTTCCGCCGACCCATCGCCCTCGAAATCGAACACACTCGACCCGGTGACACGGCTGGAGCAGTCGTCGTTCTCGACCATCCATCGTACCCACTGCTGCTTGCACCCCTCGGGCAATGGGTTTCCGGTGCATTGGAAGTCGAATACCACGTAGGCCGTCGAGCTGGCGGTGCCGACCTCTGCAAAGCCATCTCCGTCGAAGTCGGCGATGGTGGGCGGCCCACTCTCGTTGGCACCCGCCGTATGAACGACGACCTGGGCACCGTCGCTCATGACGGGGTTCCCATCAAAGTCGTAGGCAGCTAGATCCAGCGCCCCTCCGCAGAGGATTCGCTCCGGCGGCAAGAGGTCTCCGTCCTCATCGTACAGAGGTGTCGAGGGATCGTAGGCAGCCGGTGAATACGTCGGCTCAGCGACGTCGTCGTCAAAACCTGGAATTCGAATCGGGAGCGGGATGCCGTCAACCGCCGATCCATCGTGGTTGAGAATGAACAGCTCCCCAAGTCGGATGATCACGACCTCGGCGTCGTCGTCGCCGTCGAAGTTTCCTACGGCGTCGTAGCCATCACAGTCGAGTGAGCCGCCACAGCTGGAGTTGGTCGTGCTGTACCCAAACGTCCAACGCTCGGTGCCATCGTAGTTGTAGACGGTGTTTCCGGCGATCACTTCCTGCAAACCGTCCCGATCGAGATCGGCCACCGTCGAGACAGGACCCAGAAAAGCGTTGTTGCCGATGCCGAGGTTTGCACCCGGCGTCATGAGCTCGAGATCTCGTCCGTCCCAGGCCAGGGCACCGGCGGGTAAGTCGGGATCGTGCGCGCCCTTGCCCGTGAGACCATCGAGGACGACGTTTCCGACGATCACCTCCGGCCTACCGTCAGCGTTCAAGTCCGCGATCGAAGGCTGGGCCCCACCGCGGGTGTGCTGGTTGGTAGGGAGAGCGTCGTTCTGCCAGAGGATCTCCCAGGCCGATCCATCATCGATGATCCGGCGCCAAGCGATGGTTCCTCCGTTCTTGAACGTCGCAACAATCTCCGGTGCCCTTTCGTCTGCCATATCGTCCGGGTGAAGATTGCCAAGCGCAATACCGGTCGAATTTCCGATCCAATCGCCGGAAGCAAGACCCTTGAGGGTTGCGTGAGTCGTCATCGTGCCATCGCTCTTGCACGCCCCTGAGACGACGCGAACGACGCCGCGCTTCGTGCAGCAGCCATCCACTGCGTAGTCGAAGCTCACGAAGACGATGTCGGGCGTGTCGAGCGTGTCGGTGATGCCATCGCCATTGTCGTCGGTGAGGTTCGCCACCGCGGGCGTCATCACCACTTCACTCATACCAGCGATTTCAATCTCCTCTGTGCTGGCGCCCGGCGGCGCCTGCGGCGGTGTCCACCGGCATCCGAGAATCGGCGTGAACTCACCGACTGGAGGGCGGAACTCACACAGGAACACGGAGTCGCGTGGGATACAGGCTCCGAGACTCGGTTCGCAGAGCTCGTCCAGCTCGCAGTCTTCGGTGCTCGCACATGGATTGCGGAGCGGCACGCAGCTCTGACCAATACATGCCTCGTCGCTCGCACAGCAGAGCTCGTCGTCATCGCCACAGAGTCGTTCGGCGTCGTCGCATTGGGCGACGCAAGACCCCTCGAAGCACATCTCGGCGCCGTCGCAGCAAACCCCGTTGCAGTTGACGTGGCTACCGCAGTCGCCCGCACAGGTTCCGTTCTCGCAGACCGTGCCAGAAGCACAGCACTGGGCGGTTCCGCCAAAGACGCAGGCCGGCCTCTCGCCGCAGATCGATACACAAAGACCGTCCTCGGCGCACTCCTGGCCGAACGCGCAATCGCAGTGCAGACCGACACCGCCGTCTGCAAAGGTCCCACCGCTTCCCCCTGCCCCGAGACTGCGTGCGAAATCGCTAGGACCTTCCCCACAGGCGATCAGGCCGATACAAATCAAGGGCACCCAAGCGGAGGCACGCATGAGTTGAAATATAAGTGTAATCTTACAGTGCTGCCAGCCATTGTGGCCTGCTTGCGTTCGACCCATCGGTCGGTAGAACATGTTTCACTCAGAGCCCTTTAGGACTCGCACTGACAGGAGCGCATGGATGGCCATCGTCGAACCACTTTCCCCAACCTCCGAGGGGCGCCGCCGGCTCGGAATCCGAAGCCCGGCAACTCGCGAATCGATCGGCGAGATCGTCGTGAGCAGCCCAGCGGACGTGGCTAGCGCGATCGCCAAAGCGCGTGAGGCACAAACGAAGTGGGCGACAGTTCCGGTATCAGAACGCGCGCGCATCGTCCGCGGCGCGATCGACATCCTCGTGCGGAAGCGCGCGGAGGTGGCGAAGACAATCATCGACGAGACCGGCAAGACGTCCCTCGAGTCGCTCATCATGGAAGTCCTACCGGGGTGCGACTACATCAACTTTTGGTGCGGGCGCGCGGTGAAGGAGCTCGCTGACGAGAAGCGGAAGCTTCACGGCTATCTCCGCCCGTATAAGAAGCTCCTGATGCACTACCGCCCGCTTGGCGTCGTCGGCATCATCACGCCCTGGAATGGACCGTTCGCCTTGGCGATCAATCCCACGGTCCAGGCGATCCTCGCGGGCAACGCTGTCATCTTGAAGCCTTCGGAGGTGGCACCCTACTCGGGCGACTGGGCGATTCGATTGCTGAGAGAGGCGGGCGTCCCCGAGGGTGTCGTTCAGACGCTGCACGGAGATGGCGAAACCGGCGCTGCGCTGGTCAACGGTGGCGTGCAGAAAATCTCATTCACGGGCAGCGTCCGCACGGGCAAGAAGATCGCCGTTGCCTGCGCAGAACAGCTCATTCCATGCACCCTCGAGCTAGGCGGCAAGGACGCAATGATCGTATGCGCAGACGCCGATATCGAGCGTGCGGCCGGCGGCGCGGTCTTCAATTCGATGCTGAATTCGGGGCACGTTTGCATGGGCGTGGAACGCATCTACGTGGTCGAAAGCATCGCGGATGAGTTCGAGGAACGAGTGAAGAACATCGTGAGCGAGCTCCGATATGGCGCAGGTGACGAGGTCGACGTGGGCGCGGTGTTCTGGGATCGCCAGCTACCGATCATCGAGCGCCACGTTGCGGACGCCAAGGCCAAAGGCGCCGAGGTCGTCGTTGGCGGTGAGGCGGACACCACCCGTGGTCTCTTCTACAAGCCGACATTCATTCGCAATCTCGATCACACGATGGAGCTCATGCGCGAAGAGACCTTTGGTCCAATCGTATCGGTGATGCGCGTCGCCGACGAGGAGGAAGCCATCCGTCTAGCCAATGACTCGCAGTACGGCTTGAGCGGAAGTGTCTGGACTCAGGACATCCAGAAGGGCGTCGAGATCGCGAAGCGTCTCGAAACCGGCTCGGTGGTGATCAACGACGCATCGATGGCGTACGGCGCACCGGAGGCACCATTCGGTGGGCTCAAGAACAGCGGCGTCGGCCAGGTCAACGGCCTCGGGGGTCTCCGCGGATACACCCATCCGCAGCCGATTTTCATCGACCGCTGGGCCGTGAAAAAAGAACGTGTATGGTACCCTCACACACCGAAATCGGTCGAGGAGATCGACGGGATGATTCGCTTCGTCTACGGGACCGGGATCAAGAAGCTCCGCTTCTTTTCGTAACCCGCGCCATAACGTATAGTCGAGGGCTATGACCCGTGCCTGTGACTCGGTCATGCCGTTGGTGCGCAACGGCGTGGACAAGGCAGCCAACCGCCTTTCGCGCCTGGGATATGGCGTACTCCCCTGGCTCATCCAGAGCTGGCGCCAAGTTCACGTAGAGCACAACGTCCCATACCAGAACACCCGACGCCGCTCTCATCTCCTGGACATCTACCGGCGACGCGATGCAGTCGGGACCTTGCCATCGATCATCTACATTCACGGTGGGGCGTTCTCGATGATGTCGAAGGACACCCATCGCATCATGGCATATGTCCTAGCGGCGCAGGGCTACCAGGTGTTCAACATCAATTACAGGCTCGGCCCTGCGCACAGCTACCCGAAGCCGCTCAAGGACGCGATGGCGGCGCTACAGTGGGTGCTCGACAACGGCGCCAAGTACGGAGCCGATACGGAGCGTCTTGCGATCATCGGCGAGTCGGCTGGCGCGAATCTCACGGCCGCTCTCGCCTATTGCGCAACGCATCCTAGACCCGAGCCATTTGCCCAGAGCATCTTCGAACGCGACGTGAGGCTCACCTGCGTGGCGCCACTTTACGGCTTGCTCGATTTGCACGACGTGACTCGCTTCTGGCGCGATCCCGACAAGAATCGGCGCATCGCGAGCTGGATCAAAGGCGAGATTCGAGGCACCGCGTACTCGTATCTGGGGCGTCGGGTCAACCGGGCTCTGCAGTTTCCGCTGGCTAGTCCTTTACGCCTCTTCGAAGAGCCCCCGGCCCACGGAAGCCGTCCTCTGCCGCCATTCTTCACCACGGTCGGAACGGCAGACCCTCTCTTGGGGGACACGATTCGCCTCAACGACGCACTGCAGCGGCGGGCGACGGAGTGCGAGTTGCACGTCTTTCGAGGTGAAATTCACGCCTTCAACGTCTTGTTGTGGCGCGCCGCAGCTCGCGCCCAGTGGGGCGCGCTCTTCGGCTTCCTAGACAAACATATGCACGGCCAAGTCGCTGACTCGCCAGCACAAGCACCCCACTACGTCTCGCTCGCCGAATCGTTCGCCGAGTAATCGCGGGTCTCGACCGTATCCGCGTAGGAAAGCGGCTCGATCGCCCTGCCACGACGCCGAGCCCAGACCCGGGTGAACACGGCACCCATGAGAAAGATCTGCGTGGTGTAGTAGATCCAGAGAAGCAGCGCGATCAACGAGCCGGCTGCGCCGTAAATCGACGCGGGGCTCGCATAGCCGAGGTAGATCCCGATCAGGAACGAGCCGCCGAGGACGAACAGGCAGGTTATGCCGGCCCCGATCCATACGTCACGCCACGAAATGACCGCATCCGGGAGCCACCGGTACACCAGGGCAATCAATGGCGCCAAGACGGCAAACGCACTTCCAAACTCGGCAAGCGTCAGCATGTGGCCGTTGTCTCCGAAAAGGTTTGCGGCGGCTGCAGCAGCGGCGTGAACGAGCACGACTGCGATCAACGAGCTGCCGAAAATCAACACCATCGCGAACGCCAGCAATCTTCTCTGCGCGAGGTGCATCCTCTCGGCGCGGCTCGCATGCACCAGGAGCTTGGGGCGAATCCCCCACATGTGGTTCAGTGCACGCCGTAGCATCGAGAACAGCCGCGCCGAGACGTACAGCATGAAGATCAGGCCGAGGACCGGTGCCGCCCAGTTGGTCGCTTCATCTCCGAGCTGTACGATCGCTTTCACGACAAAGGCCGCCAATTCGGGACCGATGAAGGCACCGATCTGCCCGACTAGCCCCTCGCGTGCAGAGGCTTCGGGCATGACCAGCGATGCGATGAGCAGCGCGACGACGCCCAACGGTGCGAGTGCCAAGGCCGCGTAGAAGGCGATAGCTCCCGAGAGCAATCGCCCATCATGCGATGCAAAGTACCGCCAAGTCTCGATCAACAACGAGACCATCGGCACTCAGTAGCGGTAGTAGCTCGGCTTGAACGGACCCTCGGCTGAAACGCCGAGGTACTTGGCCTGAGAGGGCGTCAACTTGGTGAGCTGGGCGCCGAGTTGGCCGAGGTGAAGCTGTGCGACCTTCTCGTCGAGCTCCTTCGAGAGCACGTAGACCTTGCCCGCCTCGTAGCGATCTCGTTCCATCCAGAGCGACAGCTGCGCCAGAACCTGGTTGCTGAACGAGTTGCTCATGACGAAGCTCGGATGACCGGTGGCACAACCGAGATTCACCAGGCGACCTCGCGCGAGAACGATGATCCGTTTGCCGTCGGGGAAGATGAAGTGATCGACCTGCGGCTTGATTTCCTCTTCGGTCACGCCGTTGGCAGGATCGGTCAACCATGCCATCTGGATCTCCGAATCGAAGTGGCCGATGTTGCAGAGGATGGCTTCATTCTTCATCTGCTTCATGTGCGCGCCGGTGACGACGTCGCAGCAACCTGTGGCGGTGACGAAGATGTCGGCAATCGGAGCGGCCTCTTCCATCGTGACCACCTGGTACCCTTCCATCGCCGCCTGAAGCGCACAAATCGGGTCGATTTCGGTCACGAGAACGCGCGCGCCTGCCCGAGCCACCGCTTGCACGCAGCCCTTGCCGACATCGCCATAGCCGGCGACGACCACCACCTTGCCGGCGATCATCACGTCCGTGGCCCGCTTGATTCCATCGACGAGCGACTCGCGGCAACCGTATAGGTTGTCGAACTTGGACTTGGTGACCGAATCGTTGACGTTGATGGCGGGGCACTTGAGTGAGCCCTCCCGTTCCATGTCGTAAAGACGATGAACGCCGGTCGTCGTCTCCTCGGACAGACCGAGAATGCGATCGGGCCCCGTGAACAACTCGGGGTACTGCTTGTGCACGATTGCGGTGAGGTCACCACCATCGTCGAGCAAGAGGTTCGGGGCCTTGCCGCCCTCAAACGCACGAATCTGTTGTTGGATGCACCAGTCGTATTCTTCTTCCGTCTCCCCCTTCCAGGCGAAGACGGGGACGCCGGTCGCCGCGATGGCGGCTGCGGCGTGGTCCTGGGTCGAAAAGATGTTGCAGCTCGTCCACGTGACCTCCGCCCCGAGCTCGCGCAGCGTCTCGATGAGGACAGCCGTTTGAATGGTCATGTGAAGGCAACCCGCGATGCGCGCGCCGGCCAACGGCTTCTGGGCACCATACTCCCTGCGAAGCGCCATCAGACCGGGCATCTCGTGCTCGGCGATCGCGATTTCTTTTCGTCCCCAGTCGGCCAACGAGAGGTCGGCAACCTTGTGTTTCAGATTTGGATTCGGGCTCATGATGGTCTTGTCTCCTCTTTCGGTACGCGGCGCGCAGCGAGCACTTGCCACTTCAAGTGGGCGTCGGGGCCGGACCCGTAGCGCGCTGCGGGAATTACAAAAACTTCAGGGTCGATCAACCCGGCTGACTTGGCGAAACCAAGAAGCTCCTCGCGTTCGAATCCGAGCCACAGGTCGGCCCGGCGTTCGCGCATGAGCTCATCGTCGTGAGAGCAGTAATCGATGACCACTACCTGCCCGCCCGGCCGCACGAGCGATGCCAGGAGCGACACGAGCTGTTGAGGCCGCGGCGCATGGTGCAGCAAGCGCGCAGCAAACACGGCGTCGGCACCGCCCAAGTCACGAACGCGAGACGCGACGGCAGGGTCGTCGTAGTCGGCTTGCATGAGCTCGACGTGGTCATGGCCGAGGCTGCTGAGCCTGTGCTGGGCGGCCTCGAGTTGCTTTGCCGAGCGGTCCACGGCAATGACCCGATCGAACAAGGGCGCGAGCAACTCGACCAGCGCGCCGTCGCCGGTGCCCAGATCGACGACGAGATCACGACTTGGCAACAGGGTACGAAGAGCCGTGAGATAGGCGGGCCACTGCGCCACGGACCTCGCAAAGGACTCCTCGGAATGCCGGTCGAAGAAGGCACGCGAGTCCTCGTCCCGCGCTTTGACGACGTGGGCGACACGTTCGAGGCTGCCGTCTTCGTTACAAAGCTCGCGTCCAGAGCGAATCGCGTCCGCGAGCACCGGATCGCCATTGAGCTCGGGCGAGAGGCGAGCGAATGCACGTGTCCCTTGGCGTCGCACCGCTATCAAGCCGGCCTTTCGAAGCAGCTTGAGGTGCTTGGACACGTTTGGCTGCGCCTCCCGGGTCAGCTCGGCAAGCTCCCCGATCGAGAGCTCTTCCTCGGAGGTCAACCCGAGCAGGCGAAGCCTCCGCGGCTCCCCGAGTAGGCGGTAAAGCTCCCAGCGCTGGGATTCTGGGAGGGCCGAGGACACCTTTCCCATATATTCCACCATTCGCATGGATGCAATCAGGCTGGCTAACTATCCTGCAACTGTAAGGAATCACGCACCTTTTTCGCTTAGGGCTCGCCGGTAGTACGCCTCGACAAACGCCCCGCCGCGCTCACGCGCTGCTTCGAGCAGTGGAACCGCGTCCGCTGCCTTACCCAATTCGACCAGCACGGCGCCCTCGAGAGCCGGGTCGGCGGTTCGGTCGCCCGACATCGAAGTCAGGGCCTGGTAGGCCTCCGTCGGCTCGCCGTTGATGAGTCGTCCCCATGCGAGCAGATGGAACGCCTCGTCGAGCTCTGGGGTCGCATGGGCGCTTGCGATAAGCTCAGATGCCAGACGGACCAGAGCCTGGCCGTCCCCACGCTCGAGCGCTTCAAAAGCCTGCTGGATGAGGCTTTGGGGTGGAACGACCTCGGCGGGCGGGCCGGCGAGGCGCTGCCTCTCGATTCGAAACGCTTGATAGGTGCTGAAACCCAGTAAGAACAAGAGAATCGTCGCAGGATACTGCTGGAAGGCCACCGTCGCGGCGAGCAGCAAGCCGGTGGCGGCGAACGAGACGTAGCAGGCGAGCAAGCGCCCTCGCGAAGGGGCCACCAGCTCCATCAGCGACGCCACGATGTTGCCCCCATCGAGCGGAAGGACCGGTAGAAGGTTCAAAAGGCCCCATCCGAGATTGACGTAGATCAGGGAAAGAAACGCGTACCGCGCGAGCGACGGGTCGGGAATACGCAGCGCGTCCATCAGAACCAGGGATAGCGACCCGATGAAGATGCCGACCGCAGGCCCAGCGGCGCTCACCAGGAGGCTACGGCCCGGACTCATCGGCTCGCGTTGCTCCCACCAGGTCAGACCGCCGAGCGCCACGAGCTCGATTCGAGGTTGCCTCCCGAACGCCCGTCCGACCAGCGCATGACCGAGCTCGTGCATCAGGATCCCCTGGAACACGACCAAGACCCAAATCACCAACCCTGCCCAGCCCTCGTCGCTGCGCAGCGTCCACAGCCACAGGGCCATCAGCCAGAACCACAGATGAATGCGGACGGGAATTCGGAAGAGGCGGAACTCGATGCTCATCGCTGGGAATATGGGGCGCGGCAGGGCCTGCGACCAGGGGCGGCGATTAGCGGCGCCGTGCTTCCGCGGCAATTCGCTTCTTCGTGGCGGCCCAGCCACAGATCTCGCATCGGCCCAGGTCGTGGCCGCGTGCCGGGCAGTGCTCTCGCCCGAAATAGATGATTTGAAGATGACGGCGATTCCAGGTGTCCTCGGGAAACACCCTCTTGAGATCGGCCTCCGTCTTCACGACATTCTTCCCGTCGGATAGCCCCCAACGCGCGGCAAGCCGGTGAATGTGCGTATCGACGGGAAACGCGGGACGGTTGAAGGCTTGGCACATCACGACCGAGGCCGTCTTGTGCCCGACGCCGGGCAAGGCCTCGAGCGCGTCGATGTCGTTGGGCACACGCCCACCGTGTCGCTCGATGAGCAACTCCGACATCGCCCTGAGGTTCCTCGCCTTCGTCGGGGCGAGCCCCACCGTCCGAATGAACCCGAGGATCCGATCGACGGGCAACGCGGCCATCGCCTGCGGATCGGGAGCCTCGGCGAACAGAGCCGGGGTCACCTCGTTGACTTTCTTGTCGGTGGTCTGCGCGCTGAGCATCACCGAGACGAGCAGCGTGTATGGATCGGCGTGATCGAGCGGAATCTGCGGTTGCGGGTAGAGCCTGTCGAGGATCTCCCCGATACGGTCGGCTTTGTCCCGACGGTTCATCGGCTGCGCGCTACAGCTCTCTTGCGTTGGGATTGATCGTGTACTTTGCCACGATGCTCGCCTTGCCCAGGACGTGACCGTCGATGGCAGCGAGGACGTCCGCGAAGGTGAACGTCCCGTCGACGGCAACGCGATCGACATCGAGCGCGTACGCGGTGAAACGGTAGTGATGGACGATGCTGTCGTTGAACGGCGGACAGGGGCCATCGTAACCGTAGTAGTCGCCCGCCATGTCGGGATCGCCGGCAAACCATCCCGTGTAATCGTTGATCCCCTGACGCGTGCCCGCAGGCCCTTGCGGACCCTCCTTGCCTTTCGCAGTGATCCCGTCGCTGAATGCGCCCTCGGCGACTGCTGCATCGGGCGACAGATCGACGACGACCCAGTGACAGAAATCCGCACGCGGCAGATCGGCGGGCACCACCCGCCCCTCTTGGTTCACATCGTCCGGCTTGGTCGGTACGTCGCGATCGATGCACAGGACTGCGATCGACTTGGTGCCCGCCGGCAGGTCCGACCACGCCAAGTGCGGATTCTTGTTGTCGGAGAGATCGATCTTCCCGTCAGCGCTCGTCTTGCCAAACGCATATCGGGGCGAAAGGTAGTCCCCGTCATTGAAACTCTCGCTGCGAATCTTCATGGCACCGGAGATCAGCACCGCCGCGAACCGGTGTCAATCGGGCCGCACTCCACCGCAACCCAGGACCGCGGCGACTGCGACTGCGTTTGGAAACCTGATCCCCGGAGGACGGCTCGCGACGGGCGTGCTCGCGAGCGGGACCCGCTCCGCCGTCTCCATACGAAGACTCACGTCTAGCGTCGCCCCCGCTCGCTGTGCTGCCCATCGCGAGCCGTCCTCCTCCGACGATGTCCACGTACGGAGGGGCACGGCGGGGCGCGATGTGGGGGTGCAGCGACGTCGCGAATGACAATCGGCAAGACAGCAACCCGCCCCGATTGGCGTGAGCGCCGAGGCGAGGCTTGCCTGACCTCCGGCGACAAGCCCAAGCGGCCACCTATGCAAGCCGAGCCGTTCGCGGAACCCCCGCGTCGTGCTCCGCCGTGCCCCGGGACGACCGTCGCGAGCCATCCTCCGGGGATCGAGTTGCCTTCATCGGGGTCGCGGAGTCGTGTTGCGGAGGGCGGCGAGGTAGCGTTCGGCGGTGCGGTCCCAGCGAAATGTCGAGCTCACGTACTCTGCAGTTCGTTCGCTCGCTTCGCGGAGACCGTCGGGATCATCCAGCAGTGCCTCGATGCGCGCTACAAACGCGTTCGCGTCTTCACTGGGTACAAACCAGCCGTTGACGCCCTCGTCGATCACGTCGCGAATCCCCTCGAGATCGGCCGCGAGCGTCGGAAGCCCGCATGCGCCCGCCTCGAGCATCACGATGCCGAACCCCTCCATGTCGCCGGGAACGACGACGTTCGGCATGATGAAGAGTTGGCCCCGGCGGTAGAGCTCCACGAGCTCAGCCTCGGAGATCTTTCCGAGACAACGCACGCGCTGCTCCAACCCAGCACGCTCGATCGCGGCCTCGATGTTGCTTCGTTCCGGCCCATCCCCGGCCAACCACAAGACCACGCGATCGGGAAGCCTCGGCATCACGTTTTCGATGAACCAGACGAACCCTTTGCGACGCACTTGACGTCCGACGGCCACCAACAAGAACGCATCTTCAGGAAGCGGAGGCGCCCCTGCGATGGTCACCCGGGCGGGGCGACCCCGCGAAGCAACGACACCCGCGAAGCGATCGAGCTCGACCGCATTCGGAACGACATGAATCCGTTCGAACGGGACTCCGCGGGCGACCAGCTCCGCACCGGTCGCACGACTCACCGGCATGACCGCGTCGAGCATTCTGCAGAGACGCCGCACGGCTCTTTGATACACGGGGTTCGGGTCCGTGACGTCTAAGCCGTGCACGATCGCGGAGAGGCGAATCCCTTTCCTCTTCAATGCCGGGCCTGCGATCAAGAGCGGAAGCGCGGTGGTCATACTGGTGAATAGAATCGTCTCGCTTCCGTGTACAGCGGCTTCGAGCCTCAGGCGAAACGCAAGCGAGAACAGGAACGGCACCGCTTTAATGTGCACCCATTTCCAGCTCGAGCGCAGCGCCACCGTTCGCATCGCTACGTCGTCGCGTGCCTCGAGCGCGCGATGCAGCTCAGTCGCCACCCGCTGCATCCCACCGACGTTGCTCATCGGAGCATCGCGTGGCGGAAACGAATGAGAGACGAAAAGCAGGCGCATCCGAGGTTCGCGCTACTGGTAGGTGCAGAGGTACGCGGTATCGACGGCAACCCGTAGGCCAAACTTCTGATTCGCGCCTACCTCGAAGGTCGAGCCGGCGTCGAATCGCGCCCATTCGTCCGAGCCTGGAAGCTTCACCGTCAGAGCCCCGCAGACGACGGTCATCGTCTCTTTCTGATCGGTTCCAAACTCATACTGCCCAGGAGCCATGACCCCGACCGTGGCGCGTAGTGTCTCCGTTTGAAAGCCAATCGATTTCACCTTGCCGCCGAAGTATTCGTTGACGTCGAGCGTTGGCTTCTTTGCGTCGTTGTCCATCAGCGCCGAACTAGCACGATAGCGCATGTGTGTCAGCGCACGTGCTGCGCGGCTGCATCCCCGGAGAACGGCTCGCGACGTGGGGCGGATCGGCGTCGCGAGTGACAATCGGCATGACAGCAACCACCTCCGATTGGCGTGAGCGCCGAGGCTCGGCTTGCCTGGCCTCAGGCCCCAAGCCCAACCGGCCAGCTATGCGAGCCGTTCGTGCAGCCCCCCATCGCGCCCCGCCGTGCCCCGGGGACGCAAACCGAGCCGTTCGGGGTACTTTGTTCTGCAAAGCTGGCGTTGGCGTTGCCACCCCGCTATGACCTGGGCATGATCATCGAGCATTTCTCGGTCGCGCCGCTGGGGTGCAACTGCGTGATCTTGGGCGATGAGGAACGTGGAACAGCCATCGTCGTCGACCCGGGAGGCGAAGCTCCGCGCATCCTCGCCCGACTCGAAGCACTCGGACTGCGCTGCGAAGGCATTGTACACACCCACACCCACTTCGATCACATCGGCGCAACCAAGGAGGTGCAAGACGCGACCCATGCGCCCACGATGATCCACGAAAAGGATCTGTTCCTCTATGAAGGGGTGCAGATGCAACTCGACAGCTTTCGGGCGCCCTTCCGCGCGCCGGAGACGGCCGAGATCGACCGTTTTCTCTCCGACGGCGACACGGTGCTCGCAGGCGCGCTCGAAGCGGGCGTCGTTCACACGCCGGGACACTCTCCGGGCAGCATCTGTCTCACGGTCGCCGGCGATCGTCCGGTGGTGATCGCCGGCGACACCCTATTCGCGCGTAGCGTCGGCCGCACCGACCTCTGGGGTGGCGACACCGCTCAACTCGTCGACTCGATTCAGCGCAAGCTCTTCGCGCTGCCGGACGAAACACTGGTGATTTGTGGTCACGGCCCGACCACGACGATCGGCGAAGAGCGCCGCATGAACCCGTTCGTCGGCAGCGCCTAGCCGCCGTCCCACAACTTCAACGCGCCCCGCAACGCTTCTTCGAGCGAGAACACGCGCACATTCTCCGGAAGCTTGGTTTGCAGATTTTGAACGTTGCCCCCCCCGACGTGGAGCGCGTCGTAGTTGAAGAGCCGCTCCATCTGCGCGATGGCGTCGAGGACCCGTGCCGTCCATGCAAGCGGGCCGATGCGCTTGAGCTCACTATCGCGCACCAGATCCTCGTAGGTCTGCCCGTCGCGCATCGGATGGTGTCCGAGCTCGAGGTTCGGCACCAACGCACCTTGGGTGAAGAGTGCGGTCCCCATCCCCGTTCCAAACGTGAGCACGAGCTCCACGCCCTTCCCACTCACGACACCGAGCCCTTGTAGATCAGCATCATTGGCCGCGCGTACGGGGCGCTGCAGCAAGTCCGTGAGCCGCTCGCTCAGCGATACGCCACGCCAGAGCTCATCGCCGAGGTTCGGTGCGTTCTGCGCGACCCCGTTCTTCACGACCCCCGGAAAGCCCACCGAGACCCGACGATGGGGCGGCAAACTGCCCGCCATGTCGTGGATCAAGAGGAACACCGCCTCGGGTGTTGCGGGCGCGGGCGTCGGGCGGGTCAGGACCTGCACCGTGGGCGCGCCCTGCTCGTCGAGCGCGACCATCTTGATGCTTCCACCACCGATATCGACCGCAAGCGTGCTCACGTCTGAGAAACCTCGTCCCTTCGACAGCACCCGACCGACTGCCACCGGCCCCAAGCATAGCGCCGCGGACCCGTGAAAGCGACGCTTGGCGCCGCCCACGGGTCACGGGCTTCATCTTTTTCTGTGGAAGATCCGACCTAGACGAGAAGCGGGGCCAGAACGAGCGCCACGATGCTCATGAGCTTCACGAGGATGTTGAGCGACGGGCCTGCGGTATCCTTGAAGGGGTCACCGACCGTGTCACCAACGACGGCCGCGTTGTGGGCCTCGCTACCCTTTGGGTGGACTGTGCCGTCGGTCATTTGATAGCCGCCGCCCTCGAACGACTTCTTCGCGTTGTCCCAAGCTCCGCCAGCGTTCGCCATGAAAAGGGCCATGAGGACGCCTGTGACCGTGACCCCGGCAAGCAAACCTCCGAGGGCCTCCGCGCCCATGAGGAAGCCCACGATGACCGGCGAAAGAATGGCAAGCGCGCCCGGCGCCACCATCCGCTTCAGCGAAGCCTCGGTCGAGATCTTCACGCAGCGGGCCGTGTCCGGCTTCGCCGTGCCCTGGAGGAGCCCCGGGATCTCGCGGAACTGGCGCCGCACCTCTTCGATCATGTCCATCGCGGCAATCCCGACCGCCTTCATCGCCATCGACGAGAAAAGGAACGGAAGCATGCCTCCAAGGAACAAACCGGCCATGACCAAGGGCTTCGAGATGTCGATCCCGGTGATGCCGGCCGTCTGTGCGAATGCGGCGAACAAAGCGAGCGCCGTCATGGCTGCGGAGCCGATGGCGAAGCCCTTGCCGATGGCAGCGGTGGTGTTGCCGACGGCGTCCAGCTTGTCGGTGCGCTCACGCACCTCAGGATCCTGATGGCTCATCTCGGCGATGCCGCCGGCGTTATCGGCGATCGGCCCGTACGCATCGACCGCGAGCTGAACGCCCGTGGTGGACAGCATTCCGAGCGCAGCGATCGCAACGCCGTAGAGTCCTGCAAACTGGGCGGCCAAGACCACGCCGAGGGCGATGACCATGATCGGCAAAGCCGTCGATTGCATGCCGATGCCGAGGCCAGCGATGATGTTCGTGGCGGTGCCGGTCTTGCTCTGCTCGGCGATGCTGTTGACCGGGCCTTTGCCCATCGACGTGTAGTATGAGGTGATGAGCCCGACGGCGACGCCCGCGCCCAGGCCCGCCACGGTCGCCCATCCCACGTTCTGCCAAGTCACGAGCTTGCCCTCGAGGGTCGTCGAACCGCCTTGCGGCCACATGTAATACGCGATCCCGAACGTTGCGACGGCCATGACGCCTGCTGCGCCAAACGCGCCCATGTCGAGCGCGTGCTGAGGATTGCCGCCCTCTTTGATGCGGACGAACAACGTGCCTACCATCGAACAAACGATGCCTGCGGCCGCGATGATGAGCGGAATCACGACAGGACCGATGCTTTCTCCGCTCTTGACGGCGTCGAATCCGAGCCCGAGGACCATCGTGCCGATGATCGCGCCCACGAAGGACTCGAAGAGGTCGGCACCCATTCCCGCGACGTCGCCGACGTTGTCACCGACGTTGTCCGCGATGACCGCGGGGTTGCGTGGATCGTCCTCCGGAAGACCGGACTCGACCTTACCGACCAGGTCCGCACCGACGTCCGCGGCCTTGGTGTAGATGCCGCCGCCCACACGCGCGAAGAGCGCGATAGAGGAGGCCCCCATCGAGAAGCCCGTGATGACATTAACGGTTCGTACGAGGTCCCAGCCGAGCACGCTCGTGAAGACGAGGTAGAGCACACCAAGGCCCAAGGTCGCGAGGCCGACGACCGTCATGCCCATGACGGTGCCTCCCGAGAACGCGACATTGAGCGCGGGGGACAGACCGATGCGAGCTGCCGCCGTGGTTCGCACGTTGGCGTTCGTCGCGACCTTCATGCCTGCCCAACCCGCCGTAGCCGACAAGGTCGCACCTACGACGAAGGCGCCTGCGATCTGCCAGCCGCGCGCCGGATCACCGAAATAGGCAACGCCCAAAACGGCGGCGACGATGAGCACGAACATCGACAAGACCCGATACTCGGCGCGGAGGAAAGCCAATGCGCCTTCCTGAATCTGACCGGAGATCTCGACCATATTGGCATCGCCGGGATCCTGCTGAGAAACCCAACTCGCCTTCGTCCAGGCGAAGAGAAGAGCAAGCACGCCCGCTACGGGGGCCGCGTAAATCAGATGTTGCATATTCGCTGAACCTCTATGTGAGCCCGACCCCGGTTGAATTGCTGGCGGGCGGCGCGTTTCTACAAGATTTGAAAATGAGGTCAACCGCTGGCCGCACGAATCGGTCAGGCGCTTGAAATTGCAGGCAAATCAGCTTGCTCGGGCTGCGGCGATCGCGTCTCTCGCCGCAGCGAAATCGGATGGACCCTGGACGCTGACCCTCCCGGCACGCCGATCGATTCGGGCCAGAAGGCCGCTCAGGACTCTGCCGGGACCGACCTCCACGAAGAGAGAAACACCATCGTCGATCATCGCCCGGACGCTTTCCTCCCAGAGCACCGGCCGGCTTACCTGTCGCAGCAACGCTTCCTTGGCCGCCACCGCATCGGTCACCGGTTGGGCGTTCACATTGACATACACAGGCACACTGGGACGCGAGAACTCGATCCGCTCCATGTATTCGCGTAGGCGCTCTTCCGCTGGCTCCATCAGCGACGAATGGAACGGCGCACTGACAGGAAGCGTGCTGGCACGCGCCCCCGCCTCTTTGAGCTTCGTCCCCGCCTCGCTGACTGCGGCCGCCTCGCCTGCGATCACGATCTGCTGAGGCGAGTTGTAGTTGACGGCCTCGACCAGCCCCGGTACCTCCGCGCAGATCCGCTCCACCAGGGTGCGGTCGGCTTTCAGTACTGCTGCCATCGCACCTTCGCCAAATGGCACCGCCTCTTGCATGTACTGACCGCGCTTGCGAACGAGCCTCACGGCGTCAGTGAGCTCGAGCGTCCCTGCTGCGACGTGTGCAGAGTACTCGCCGAGACTGTGTCCTGCGACGACGTCAAATGGCGCGTCGAGAGATCGAAGGATTGCAATCGATGTCGCCAGGACCGCAGGCTGCGTGTTCGCGGTGAGATTGAGCTCATCGTCGGGACCTTCGAAGCAAAGCTGGGATAGCGCTTCTCCGAGCGCCTGGTCGGCTTCATCGAATACAGCGCGGGCCGCATCCGAAACCTCGAACACCTCACGACCCATGCCGACCTTCTGACTACCCTGACCGGGGAAAACGAACGCGACCTTGCCCATCGAGGCCGTGCATAGCACGATCCCCTCGGGGTAAGCGTTGGAAGAACAGACAAACGCAGAGGATAGGGAGCACCTGAGCGCGCTCTCGATCGGCCACTTCATCATGTCCGGCCTCTCCCTGCTCGGTGCGGTTCCCATCCTCGTCTACGGAATCGCCGGTACGAAGCTCATGGACGAGATCGGCACGGACCTGTCCATGGCGATGGGAGACATCCCCGGACAAGCGGGCGCGGACACACTCGGCGCAAACCCCAACGCCATGCTTCAAGACCTTGGAACACTGGTGAACACCGTGATCGTGGCAGGCGTCGTCCTTGCGGTGGTGAGCGCAGTCCACCTGCTGGTCGTTGGCATCGTCATGCGCCAGCGCCGCTGGTGGACTTTCTGCTATCTAACCGGCTGGGGCGAGTGCCTGATGTTCCCCTTTGGGACGATCCTCGGCATCTTCACGATCATCGTCTTGTCGCGCCCCACGGTGAAACGACTATTCGGGGTGCCCTGATCACTGCGATTGACAAGCACCTTGCCGGGCCGTACCGAAGATCGTGCAGTGGAGTCGGAGCGATGGTTGAAACCGAAATCTTGGAAGAACGCATTCGTCAGGGCGTCGACGCTGTGACGCACCTCGTCGTCAGGGACCTCACCGGTACCCAGGATCACTGGGAAGCCCTGGTCGTCGCGGGGGCCTTTTCAGGAAAAACCCCGGTCGAACAGCACCAGATGGTCTACGCAGCACTAGGCGAGCTGATGGCCGGGCCCATTCACGCACTTGCGCTCAAGACCTACTCGCCCGAGAGTTGGGCTAGACAAGAGGGTTAGACGATGGAAGATACCTTGCGAGAACGGATTCAGACCATCATCGAAGGCAACGACGTGGTGCTCTTCATGAAGGGGACTAAACACTTCCCGCAGTGTGGGTTTTCGGCCACGGTCGTGGAGGTGCTCCGCCGCTCCGGGGCGGAGTTCCAGGACGTCAATGTCCTCGAGGATCCCGCCATCCGGCAAGGGATCAAGGAGTTCGCAAACTGGCCAACGATCCCGCAACTTTACGTTCGCGGTAAGTTCGTGGGCGGCTGCGACATCATCCGCGAGATGTACGAGAATGGTGAACTCGACGCCGTGCTTTCTGCTAAAGAAGGCTGAGGCGTCGGTCACCCTATGACGGAGCTTCTCGGCGGAAAATACGAAGTCTTGGAGCTCGCCGGCGAGGGTGGGATGGCCAAGGTGTATCGCGGCCAGACCCACGGGGCTGCTGGCTTCACGCGACCGGTCGCGATCAAACGCGTCCTTGCGCCCCTGAGTCAGAACCCCGACTTCCTGAAGATGTTCGTGGAGGAGGCCCGCGTCGTCTCGGAGCTCGACCACCCGAACATCGCGCAGATTCACGATTTCGATCGGGACCGCAACGGTGAATACTACTTGGTCCTCGAGTGGGTCGATGGCCTGACGTTGTCCCGGTGGCGCCAGGGATACCGAGAACATGGCAATCACACGCCCTGGAGTCTGACGGCGGCGATCGGGATCGAGGTGCTCGAAGCTCTTCACGCGGCGCACGCACGAAAGGACGCCGACGGAAGGCCGGCGCCGATCTTCCACCGAGATGTGACGCCGCAAAATGTCATGGTGAGCAGCTGCGGCGTCGTGAAACTGACGGACTTTGGGTTGGCACGCGCCATGGATCGAAGCTCGATCACCAAGCCCGGTTTCGTAAAAGGGAAGATCTCGTATCTCGCGCCCGAGCTCACATACGAGGCAGAGCCCAGCGCCCAGACGGACGTATTCAGCGTCGGGGTCGTGCTTTGGGAAATCCTCGCCGGCGAGAAGCTTTTCAAGGGCGAGGACCCTCTGACGGTGGTGGGCACGATTCGAAACATGGAGATCCCGGACCTGGCGGAGCTCCGCGACGATCTGCCCCCGCGCCTCCGGGAGATCATTCGCAAGGCGCTGAGACGTAATCCCATCGAGCGATATGCCTCGAGCAGAGACATGGCTCGGGACCTCGCGACCCTCTTACGTGCCACCGACGAAGTCACCGATTCGCACGTCATTGCAATGAGCGTGCATTGGGTGCGCGAGCAACTCGCCAAGGCGGAAGCCAACGATCCCGAAACCAAACCGTTCGCTGCCCGAGATGCCCTTGCCAAAGCGCAATCGGCGGACGAAACCGTCCCTGACACGAGCATCCCGCTTACTCGACGCAAGTAGGTCGTGGCCGAGCCCGTCTTCTAAAGCAGGTTGAACCCCAAGCCGGCGGCTACCGAGAGGGCGACGAAGGGTGGGGTCATGCCAATGATCGCGGCGATCATGTAGTCGCGGAAGGTCACGCCCGACATCGCCAGCGTGTAGTTCACCGGCGGGATCGCCCATAGGAATAGGCGTATGATGATCATGGAGCGAATGGGCTGTTGTTCGAGGCGGTCGAGGGGCTTCTGAAGAAACCGCCGCTCGAACTGATTGCTCTTGAGCGGCTGACCCCCGATGGTGCGAACGATGACGAAGGAAACAGCAACGGAAACGGTGGCCGCGATGATCGACGCGACCGAGCCCCAAACCGGGCCGTAGGCGAGGCCGGATACCATGACGAAGACGAAGCCGGGGATGTAGAGCAACTGACCGACGCAAAAGATCACGACGAAAACGGCGAAACCCCAAAGCCCAGCAACCCGCATCCACTCGCGAATGCCCTCGACGGTGAGACCATCGGTGAACCCCGTCGTCCTCCCGATCACGTAAATACCGACCAGGAACACCGCAAGCAGCGTCAGGCGAACCCAGGTGTTGTTCACGGGCGGAAGTAAGACACAGTCCCTACGTGATCACCAGCCCACTCCAAGCGGACGATGCCTCGGCTTCACGGGGCGAGAAGAAAGTCGAGCGGATTCCGGGTGACTCGGTTGGAGCCGTCGAGCGAGTTGATGTCGATTCGGCTCAAGTCGACACGTGGGGAAAAGATGGCCTCGTGAAACGAATCGACGATGCGCTGAGCACGACTCGCGCCCGATTCGCCCTCCTCAAGCGCCGCCTCGCTGCATCCCCAGGCGGTCCCAGTGCGACCGAATAGACAAATCCGTCCGCCATCGACTTGGATACGAAGTCCGTCGTTCGAGCTCTCGAAGCGGGGTGACCGCATGACCGCGTCGGCGAGCGAGCGGTCGAGCTCGGCGTCGCTGGACTGCACCTGCACGGGGAGAGCCCAGCCCATCCGTCGGAATAGGCCGGGATCACTGCCGAGAATTTCCTCGTAGAGGGCGGTACGTTCACGCGGATCGGAAAGCGACTTCGCGAGGACGGCGAGAACGCGTTGCCGTAGAAGCATGTCTCCCGGTTGCAGTCCTTCCAGCGAACGCCGTGCATATTCAATCGCCTCGTCGTAGTCGCGTTGCGTCAACGAAACCTCGGCGAGGATGGCGTCATAGTAAGCTCTCGCTCCCTCTCGTCGATCCTCCTGGGCGACCTGATCGACCGCAGCCCTGACTACGCCTGGACCGAGCACCCCGATCAGCTCGCCCACGAGCCAGGGCGGCATCACTGCGCTGCGGGCGGTCCCAATGGCGAACGTCCCCACTAGTCGTGCCTCATCGTCGAGGTAGCGTGCAGCCTCGCGCGCGCTCATCCAGGCTTCGAAGCGCAACCAAAGCGCATTGGCCCGCGCCCACCAACGCAGATAGAAGGGCTTCGCCACAGAACGCTCGACGGCCATCTCGGCCGACATCAGGCGCGCCTGCCTCTCGAGTAGCGAGACGATGCTCCGGTCCTGCTTTGCGTCACGGCTATTGTGCGCCCGCCTGTCCGGCAGAACCGACGCCTTCTCTGTGATCTTCAACGCTTCGCCAGGTCGTCCCATCAAGAGCAGAAATGCGGCCAGCGAGCGGCGCGCTTCGTTGCGGTCCGAATCGCGGACGTGCGCGGGACGATATGCGCGATGCCGAGGCACCTCCCGAAGAGCAGACAACGCTTCTGCGAAGCGCCCTGCTCTCATGTAGAGATCGGCGAGCTCGAGCCAGGGATTGCCGTACCAGGACTGCCCGCTCTTCGAGGCCTCTACGAGGAGACGCTCGGCCTCATCGAACCTGAAGACCGATCTGGCTGCCTCCGCGTAGTTCCCTAGGTCTACAGCGGTCGCACTGCCGAAATGGGAGCGCCCGTATTCGACGGCATCGGCGCAGACTTCGTAACTCTTCGTGTCGTCGCCCGCTTCGAACTCGATTGCACACAGTGCATTCTTGGCTCGTTCGATTTGATAAGGATCTCCGGTCGTCAAGCCATCCTCGGCGGCCAACCGCGCCTCGCCGAATTGACGTTTCTTCATGAGCGGCCAAGCGAGCTCGGCTCTCAGAAGCGGAGTGTAACGCTCGTTGTATCGCTGCATGAACTCGAGCTGCTCGTCATAGTGCTCGAGGTCTCCGTGAGCGCCAATCAGCGCGAGCAAGATGCGTGCATGCCAGCGCCACGGCTGATCGGGTGTCGGCCGCGCACCCTCTTTTGCCTCGAAGAGCTCTAGGGCGCGCGTTTCATGAAAAAGCGCTTTTGGGAAATTGGCTTCGCCGTAGTGCTGTGCGATCCCGAGGACGAGATGGGCGACGTAAGAGCTCGGGTGCCCGATCAGGTATGCTTCCGCCTCCTCCCGAGCTTTGACGTAACGCTCCCGTTCGACCAAGTCCCAAAGGGAAAGCTCCTCGGGCTCAGCTTGCTCCCCGTCGAGCTGGAGCGGCGCGACGATGTCGTCGGCTGCCACGAGCGAGGGACACAGCCCTGCGATGATCATCATCGAAACGAAAAGAGCCGATGGCCACCAGCGCATCGTCACCCGCGGCGCAGGCTCGCGCGGGCGAGCTTTTCGATCTCGACCGCCGTGGCCTCGGCAATCAGCGCATCGACGTCTTCCACGCCCGGAGCGCATTCGAGTCGATGTTTGAATACGTAGGGAGCCAGGACTTCGATGTCTTCGGGCGATACGAAATCCCGGCCATGAATGACCGCACGCGCCTGGAGCGCTGGCAGCATCAGGACCAGCGAACGGGTCGACGCGCCCTGCAGAACGCGGGAGTCGCTTCGCAGCAGACGCGCCAAGTCCACCAATGCTTCCTTGACGACAGGCGCCACGTAGACGGCGCCACGAGTCTGACGCCGCGCGGCGAGTATCTCCGCTCGGGTCACCCCTGGATGATCGCGAGCGACGTCGAGGCTAACCCGCGGATACTGATCCAGGACCTCCAGCTCGGACGCGCGGTCGATGTGCTTCATCTCGATCTTGAAGAGGAACCGATCGAGCTGGGGAGTTGGAAGCGGATACGTGCCCGCCAAATCGAGAGGATTCTGTGTCGCGATGACGAAGAATAGATCATCGAGCGCGTGAGTTTGATTGTCGACTGTCACCTGCTTTTCCGCCATGGCTTCGAGCATCGCGGCCTGCACCTTAGGCGACGTTCGGTTGATCTCGTCGGCCAACACGATGTGGGCAAACACCGGCCCGCGGCGAAACGCAAAGCGATTCGTCTCGATGTCGAAGATGTTCGTGCCGGTGATGTCACTCGGGAGCAGGTCAGGTGTGAATTGGATTCGGCGAAACGCGGCAACGCTGCCCGTGCCATGTCCTTCTTCGAGCGCATTGCCCAGCGCGCGTGCGAGCGTGGTCTTGCCAGAACCCGGATAGTCTTCGAGAAGCACATGCCCGTCGGCGAGCAATGCCACGAGAATCATCTCGACTACATCGTCACGACCTCGAACGGCTGCTCTCAGACGGGCGCCCAATCGCTCGGCGACCTCGCATGCGCTGGATAAGGTGTCTTCGATGGGTGACTGAATCGCTTGCTGCATGTCAGCTCGGTGCTCCGTGCACGAAGGATGGCATCATTTTGACCGTAACCAAGACCAAGGGGTGATTATGCCCAAGAATCGCTTCCAAAACGGGAATCGGCTCCGGAGGTCGCGGCGCACCTTGGCCGCCGCTTCACGCAATCGGCGTGGATCGGATTCTTGCCGGCCGAAGGCGGCCTCGACGTGAACCGCCGTCAACGGCCCGAACGAGGGCAAGCGATCACGTATGCGGTTCGCAAATGACTCGCGTGATTCGCCTGGTTGGCGCCGAATCGCGACTTCACTGATTCGGTCGAGCTCGGCCCGGTAGACCACTCTCGGCAGCGCGCCGGATCGAGCCCAGCTCGGAGCAAGTCGGCGCCACATCTTCACCGCATAGAGAACGACTAGGGCGCAGGCGAGCAGTCCAAAGAACCAGGTTCCGGCAGCCACTGTCATGCGCCGTGCGAGCTCCTTGAGCTTGGGCAGGTCGGTCGCCGAGAGGGGGATCGGAGACGCGCCTCGAGCCAGCTCTCCCAGCAGCCTTTGCAAATCGGGATCCATCGGCTGCTCGGGCGGGTCGAGCGCGCGCTCGGGATACACATCCAGCACCACCCAGCCATACCCATCGATGTAGATCTCGGGCCACGCATGCGACGCCGCACCGGACAAGAGGAGAGAAGAGCCACCCTGCCGTGCGGACTCGCTGACCGCATAGCCGGTAGCCACCCTCGCAGGTACACCCAGGCTTCGCATCAAGTAGGTGGCCGCGTGGGAGAAGTGAACACAGTAACCCGTTCGATCACCAAAGAGGAAGCTCGCCGTAGGATCCTCTGCATCGCTATGCACGTTCTTGAGGCTGTAGATTCCGTGCTCTCCGAGCCAACTCGTCACCGCAAACGCCTTGGCGATCGGATTGTCCACGAGTCCGTCGGGCAACGCCGCGGTGATCTGAGCAGCGAGCTGGGCATACCGTGGATCGGTCGGAGCCTCGGTGTAGTGCGCCCACTCTTCCTTGGACCATGCGGGCGAGCCCAGGTGAGCATCGAGCATCGAGACATAGTCCGCGGTCAGCACGCTGGACGTCACCCGATAGACCCGGCGAAATCGATTGGGCGAAGGGTTGTCTAGCGGCTCGACCTCGAGCGGAGCCTCGAGCGCAAAGGGTTGCGTGTGGTCGGCCATCAGCGCGATCGTGGTTTCGAGAGGACCACGGTTCTCGTTGACCGCGGGCGCGTTCTTGATCTCCATGGGGCGAGTCGGGAAGTACGGGATCAGGTCGTCGTCGATGTCCTGACGTCCGGAGACCACCAGTTTCCTGCCGTTGTACTGACTGAACGCGCCCTGCCGGAAGTAGTAAACGCCGCTCGGTGGCGAGTAATCGTCGTGAAAGAGCACGACGGCGACGGGAACACGGGACCCTCCGGTGTCGTACTTGTTTCGGAACTCGAGCTCATTCGGAGACGCTCCGAGCCCGTCGTGTGATCGGTCTTTTTGCGCCTCGCTCTGCGATGGGTCGGGACGAAGTCCGAGGCCCCCGCCTCCGTCTGGTGGCGGCGGCATTCCGATCATCGGCGTTGCCACGACGATCATCGTCAGCATCAGCGCAATGACGCCGAGGTCGAAAATGGCGCGACCAAAGCGGTGCTCTCGGAGCAGCAAGACCAGACCGAAGACCGTCGCCGTGCCACCCATGAAGAGGAAGAGCCAGGTGGGGTCCCAGCCGAGCGCGATGATCCAATCGGCGAGATAGAATGGCCTGTTGATGGCGCCGTACCGATGCGGAAGGAGCAACTGCGCGACCGCGACGGCAACCAGGAGCAGCTCGAAGACCGAGAAAATCGCCCTCCGGGTAGAGCAAGTCCGGATCGCCGCGCTGCCGATCGCAGCGATCAAGAGCGCGGTCAACCCACCGGAAAACCGGAGCGCGCCGACCGGCCCGAGTGCGGTCGTCAACAGCGACCCGCCGGTCAAGGACGCGCGAAGCCAAGCGACCCCTACGAGCAACAGAGCCGCCCCTCCCACGACCGCCGCCGTGCGGAGCCGGCTTCGCCCGAGCCTGGCTCCGAGAAGGCACCCGCCAACCCCGCCGAGGAAGGCCGCGAGCATGGAACCCGCGGGAGCCATCGTCGCGACGAGCACGCTCCAGGCGAGTCCGTGAATCGTCGCTCTCCCGAGCTCCGCGAAGACATGCGCAACTCTCACCGATGTCGGCTGCGCCGTTGCCATCATGCCGCCCTCCTGTGCGAAGAGTGCAAGTGCTTCCCATCGCCGAGCACCCTGCCGGTCACCCGATCGATGATGACAACCTCACAACGAAGCTGACCGAGCGCGCGGCCGACGCGCTCGAGATCACTGCGGTCCACGCCCGATGAGCCGACCGGCCGTAAAAGCCAGCGCCGCCAGGCGGAGTGCGCACGCGGCTCATGGACGGCGTCGACTGCAATGACTACACGGACACGCCCATATCGTCGCGCGGTGAGCGAGCGCATCTCGTCGAGCCAGCGTCCCATGGTCGGAGGAGCAAACAGGACGAGCGCAGCAGGCCCTGCGGGATCCACCTCGGCCAAGAAACGTTTCATCCCGCTTCCACTGTCTCCGACGAAGCCCGAAGAAGTCATCACCTTGTGCAGAGCCTCAGAACGATCTGAGGTGGCTCCGGGCGACCCGTCCGCGGCAAACTGCCAATCCATGCCGAGCGCTTCTTCTTCGATGGCCGCGCGTGCCGCTGCGGCAGCCGCCTCGTCATGCGCGCCCGCAATCAGGTATGCGACAGTTCGGCGAGCTCGGCTCAACGCCCGTTCCGGCACGCGCACCATCAATCTGCGCGTGCGGCCGAAAACCTTCCAATGGATGAAGCGCGCCGAGTCTCCTGGCACGTATCGTCGGAGCTCGACCCGATCCCCGTCCTCCAACCCCATGGGGTGCGGGTACTCTTCACCGCCGGTCAGGGAGGCGAGCACGGGCAAACGCCGAATTCCGCCCAAATGGGGGAGGACCTCGACCGGACCGGGTTGGCGGTGCCAAAAGGCGATTCGAGCCAGCCCGAACGCATCCTGAACCACGATTCGACGCGTAACGGTCGTGACGATACCTCGGCGGCCGAAAGTCGCTCGCTCTCGAAGCCGCCCGTGCTCGGAAACCAGATCTGCCACTGCAGCCTCTGGTGAAATCCAAGTCCAATGCACCTGAACCAGCGGCAGCCACCACAGAGACGGCATCGAGAATCCAGTCGCCAAGGGCATCCCGGTCTCGAAGGTCGAAGTCGACCAACGAAACGACCCGCGCCGCAGCGACAGCCAAAGGCCAATGGCGCTCAGCACCACCAGCACGGTGCAGATCAGCAGAAGCGCGGCTCCCCCGTAGCCAAGCACCAGCAATACGAGATCGAGCTTCTTGAAGCCAAAGCGGAACAAAGCCACGAAGGCCACCGCCGCGAGCGCCATCCCGAGCGACGTGACCGGCCAAAGATCGACCGCACGGCGCGCGCTCTCACGGACGCGGCCGCGCGTCCGCAGGCCTTGCAGGGGAAGTGCCTTCGGCGGCTTCATGCTCACGATCGTGCCACGGGAGTCTATAGGCTCAAACACTCGAAAAACCATGTCATTCCTGGGTTTCCGCGCGGAGCGGCCAGTCGAGGGAATAGGGGCGCGTAGGAACTGGTTTTGGGGCGGGGTGTGTCTTGACAGGCTTAGAGCCGGGGCTACCCTCCGCCAGCCCGGCAAGGGGCGACGGATCACACGCGAGGGAGATTTATGAGCGATGTGATGATCGATGCGCGGGATTTGACCAAGCACTATGGGCCGGTAACCGCACTCCAGAACGCGAGCTTCCAAGTGAAACGGGGCGAGGTCGTGGGTTTCCTCGGCCCCAATGGTGCCGGTAAGACCACGACGATGAAAATACTCACGTGTTTCATCGCGCCCTCCGGGGGGACAGCGCGCATCGGCGGCGCGGACATCTTCGAGGACCCGATCGCCGTTCGGGAAGCGATCGGTTACCTACCGGAGAGCACTCCGCTCTACACCGAAATGCTGGTTTTGGAATATCTCGAGTTCGTGGGGAAGATCCGCGGACTCAGCGGGCCGGGACTCCAAGCGAGGCTGCGAACAGTCGCCGAGGAGACCAGCATCGGGGATGTGATCGGCAAGGCGATCGGCGAGCTTTCCAAAGGCTACCGCCAGCGTGTCGGCCTCGCGCAAGCCTTGATTCACGAACCACCGGTGCTGATCCTCGACGAGCCGATGAGCGGTCTCGATCCGAACCAGGCTGCCGAGATCCGCGAGTTGATTCGCGAAATCGGCCGCGAGCGCACGGTCATTCTTTCGACGCACAATCTTGCGGAGGTGCGTGTCACCTGCGGCCGCGTGCTGATCATCTCACAAGGTCGGCTGGTGGCGGACGACACACCCGAAGAGCTCGCCGCGCGCGCCGGCAAACCGCGTTTCGTGGTCACTCTGAGACGCAATGGCCGAAGTGAAGCAGAGATCCGCGACGCGTTCTCCGTCATCGGCGACGCCCAGAGCGTAAAGGAGCAAGGCGGCGCGGCGGCGGGCGAGCTGCTCGTCGAGATCATGCCAAAAGGCAACCAAGACCTTCGCGCCGACATCTTCCAAGCGGCGGTATCCGCCAATCTCGTGCTTCTCGGCTTGGAGCAGCACGGCGAAAACCTCGAAGACATCTTTCGGCAGCTCACCACCGGCAACGCAGGGGCGCCATCATGAGGCACATTCTCACCATCGGCGGGCGCCAGTTCCGCAGCTACTTCAACGGACCGGTGGCTTACATCGTCATCTGCATCGTCCTGCTGACGTTGGGCTTCTTCTTCTGGAACACGTTTTTTCTCTTTGGCCGAGCCAGCGCGCGGGAGATGTTCCGCTGGCTGGGACTCATTCTGGTCTTCGCCCTCCCCGCATTGACGATGGGCTTGCTGGCGGAAGAGAAGCGCACTGGCACGATCGAGCTGCTCATCACCATGCCCGTGACCGAGGCGCAGGTCATCCTCGGGAAGTTCCTTGGTGTTTTGGGACTCTATGCCGTCCTCTTGGCTCTCACGGTGACTTATCCGATCAGCGTGTCCACACTCGGCGACCTCGACTGGGGCCCCATCTGGAGCGGCTATCTAGGACTGCTTCTGCAAGGTTCCGCCGTTCTCGCCATCGGTCTCATGGCGTCGAGCTGGACCAGCAACCAATTGATTGCACTGTTCGCCGCGCTGACGTTGAGCGTGTTCTTCTGGGTGCTCGACAAGTTCTTGGCACTGCTTCCGACGAACGCCGCCTCCGCCCTCGAGTGGCTATCATTCGACTATCACTTTCAGAGCATGGCAAGAGGCGTCATCGACCTACGCGACGTTCTCTTCTTTTTCTCCGTGATCACATTCGCGCTGGCGAGCGCGTTTCGGGCATTGGAATCGAGACGGTGGAGCTGATCGATGTCATCTAAACTTCAAAGACGCACCGCTAGCGAGTCCCTGATCTTCCTCTCGTTCGTGGGCGGTACCCTCATCCTCCTCAACGTCCTCGCGGCGTACCTGCCGTCTCCGCGACTGGACCTGACCCAGAACCGGCTGTTCTCTTTGGCCGACGGCTCCAAACGGGTAGCTGCGAGCCTCGACGATCGGCTGGAGATCACGGCGTACTTCACCGAGAACCTTCCCCCTCCGTTCAATGCCACGGAACGCCACGTGCGCGACCTGCTCTCCGAGTACGCAGCCGCGTCGAACGGTCGGATCATCGTCCGTTTCGTCAATCCGAACGACGAAGCGAAGCAGCAGGCGGCCCGCGCCGATGGGGTTCAGCCGGTCGCGCACCAGAAAATCGAGGAAGATCAGGTCGCGGTCGTCGAGGGCTATCGCGGCATAGTGCTCCATTTCCTCGACGAAACGCGCACGATCCCGGTCATCCAAGATACGACCGGTCTCGAGTACACGATCACCTCCGCGATCAAAGAGCTGATCGGTGAACGAAAGCCAATCGGAGTCGTTGCCGGTCACGGGAGCCCCACGCTCCAAGAGGGGCTGACGAGCCTCAGCTCTGTGCTGGGGCTCTACGAGCTCCGGGAGGTCGACGCGTCGCAGGAAATCGATCCGGGTCTGGCGGCGCTCTTGATCATCGACCCACGCGAGCCCTTCAGTGATGACGAGCTCCGGCGCATCGACCAGTACGTCATGCGCGGAGGATCCCTCGGTATCTTCGGCGGGTCCCTTGCCGTCGATCTTGGCGGCGAAACCGGGCCGTCCGCCAGGCCTATTGATTCACGCCTCGATGGCCTCGTCGGCCCCTGGGGCGTTCACTTGGAGTCGAAGCTCGTGGCCGATGCCCGGTGCAGTCGTGCCCCAATGCGAGGGCCGATGGGCCTCCAAGTGCTCGTGCCCTACCCGCCGATCCCGGTGCTTCAACTCGACGCGCAGCAACTCGCGCATCCGGTCATGTTCCGTTTGGCCTCGCCCATGCTCCCATTCGTGGCGCCGCTCGAGGTTGGCAATCCACCCGATGGCGTGAAGATGACGGTGCTCGCGAGATCGTCAGAGGACTCCTGGGCGATGTCGGGGTCGCTGATATCCCTCGAGCCACGCAATCCTCGCGATTGGCAGATGACCTCCGACGCCGGGCCGTTCGATCTGATCGTTGCGATCGAAGGGAAGGTGCCCTCCGCGTACGCAGCACCGATCGACGAAGACGCGGCCACGGCCATTCAGGCACCGCCGACCGCCGAGCGTGACGTTCGCATCCTGGTCGCGGGGACGAGCACGTTCCTCGAGGACAGCTTCATGCCTCCACGTCCACAGCAGGGCGACGTCCAAATGAATGCTGCTCTGGCCCTCGCGCTCAACGCGATCGACTGGTTGGCGGCCGACTCGGACCTCATCGCGATTCGGGCCAAGACGATTGAAGAGCCGGCGCTCGACATCCCGGATTCGGTCTTGACCGCTGAAGACACGGCTCTCACCGCCGCCGAAGAAGGCGATGAAGCGGGCGTCGCGTCGGCACTGGCGGAGCGAAAGGCCGCGATCGAGTCCTGGGACGCCAAGAAGCGCGGATACCGCTGGATCAACACACTCGGAGTACCATTCCTCGTCGTGTTGTTCGGGCTTTTCAGGTGGCGACAGCGCTCGAACAAGAAGAAGACCCTCAAACTCTAGTCAAAGGGAAGACTCGCAATGAAATGGCGAAAGAACCGTATCGCGATTGGAGCGCTGGCATTCTCCATCGTGCTCGGCCTGACGCTCTGGGCCGCCAACCGCAGGAACCGGCCCACGAACGACCCGGGGGAGATCCCCTCGATCGCGGTGGACAAGGACGCCATCACGACACTCGAGATCACGCGGCCCGAGGGAGACCGGGTGGTCCTGTCCAAGATCGATGGAGTTTGGCGGGTGACGGAGCCGCTGGACGCATCCGCAGACCAAAACAACGTGGAGTCGGCCCTCAATCGCTTGGGTGATCTGAAGATCAAACGCATCGTGGCCAGTAAGCCCGAAAACTACACGCGGCTGCAGGTCGACGACGCGAGCGCGGTACTGGTCGTCGCCAAGGCAGGCGAGGACACGATCGTTCGGCTCATGGTCGGCAAGTACAGCGACGGGATGACGATGATTCGGATTGAGGACCGCCCCGAGGTGTTCGGCGCGAGTGGCTCGCTCCGATATGCGTTCGACCGCGAGCTCAAAGCCTGGCGAAACCGGCAGATCGTCGCCGTCGAGGCGGCCGATGTTCAGTCGATTCGCTTCGAGAGCACGAATGGGACCTTTCAGTTCCAGAGAGAAGGAGACGGCTGGACGGCCCTCGAAGGCAAGAAATCTTTGGGCAACTTCGATCCCAAACAGGTGACGGGCGTGCTTCTAACCGCAGCTCGGCTGACCGCAACCGACTTCGCATCCGAGGACACCTCTGCAGCGAGAGCCGGGCTGACGGCTCCTGCGGCCATCGTGACGATGACCTTGAAGGAGGATCCGAACGCGATTGTCCTCGAGCTGGGCGACACGACCGGCCCATCAGGCGAACGCTACCTGCGGCGACGAGGCAACCCCACGATTTACGTCGTGTCTCAGCACCTCGCCGAACGCTTGCAACCAGGTCCAACTGCGTTCGAAACGCCGAAGCCTGCGCCGCCGCCGGCAATGCCGAATGCGCCAACGGGAGGCGGGCAGCAACCGCAGCTTCCTCCCGAAGTCATGCGGCAAATACAGGAACAGATTCGCGCTCAACAACAACAGCGGTAGCCAGCCTAACCGCCGGAGCCGAGCCGCCAGCCCGCCACCGCCACGGCGGCCCAGCCGACCAAGAGGAGCAGGCCTCCAAAGGGAGTGATCGCGCCTAGCTTGGTCTGCCCGGTAATCGTCATGACATAGAGACTGCCGCTGAATAGCGCGACGCCCCCGACGAAACACCAACCGGCCAGCACCGCGGAGGCGCCCGCTCCCCGGTGCACGAGCCAAGCAACGAACGCCACCGCGAGGGCATGCGTGAGATGATAGTGAGCGGCGGTGTTCCACCACTCTAGACGCTTCATCCCGTCCGGAACGGACCCGAGCCTTGATCTCATCCCATGAGCGCCAAACGCTCCCAAAGCCACGGCGCTGAAGCCGAGCAATCCCGCTAGCATGACGAAGATTTTGCTCATCGCGATGGATGATGGGCCAACTGGCGCATCTCCACCAGCTCGCTCGCTAGCACCTCGCAACCGAACGGGTTAGGCTTGCGCGGCGACCGTGTTTTTGGGAGCGATGACTCGTAGATGACCGCAGATTTCGGCGTAAACCAAGGGCTGGTCGAAGAGCAGTTTCTCAAGTGGGTGGATAACCCGTTGGCCGTGGGTGCGGCGTGGCGGACGTATTTCGAGAGCCTCGCGCCGACAGACTGGCCGCAGATCTCCAGCGCTGGGACCATCATGGCGCCGGTGACGGCGACAGGCCTCTTGAGCCCGGTCCGCGCGCCGTCGGACGGAAACGGCTCCGCGGTCCAACGGTCTGCAGCCGATCTCGAAGTCGAGGAAGGCGCGCGTAATTCCGTGTTCTTACCGCCGACTACGGAGACCGCGTTGGCCCCCGTCCTCCCCGAGGGGCGCACTTCGTTTCCGCCATCGTCCGAGGTGCTCGCAGCGAACGAGCTCCAGGCGCGCCTGTCTGCATTGATCAACGCGTACCGCGTGCGAGGACACCTCTTCGCAGACCTCGACCCACTTGGGCTTCGGAAGTCTCCGGCCCAAGCCGAGTTCGTGCTGACGCGTTTCGGCCTCGCCCACGTCGACCCGAACACGATCTTTTCAACAGGCGACTTTGCCGGACCCGCAACGGAATCACTCCAATCCCTGCTCGATCGACTGAAGGACACCTATGCACGAACGATCGGGGTCGAGTTCACATCGCTAGAGAACCAGGAAGCCCGCGATTGGCTTCGCGAGCGAATGGAGCTCACGGGTAACCACATCGACCTCAGCCGCGAGCAGCAAGTGCGTGTTCTCACCAAGCTGACCGACGCCGAGATCTTCGAGCAGTTCCTGCACACGAAGTACACGGGAGCCAAGCGTTTCTCGCTGGAGGGGGGCGAGAGCGTCATCCCAATGCTGGACATTCTCACGGAGCGAGCCTCCGAGCTCGGGGTCGAGGAAATCGTCATCGGAATGGCGCACCGCGGCCGGCTCAACGTGATGGTCAACATCATGGAGATGAACGTCCGGCAGATCTTCGCTGGCTTCGAAGATGACGACCCAGAAGCGTACGTGGGGCGCGGCGATGTGAAGTACCACCTCGGATACTCGCTCGATCGGAAGACCGCGAGCGGACACAACATCCACATGACGCTGGCGTTCAACCCGAGCCACCTGGAGTGGGTCAACCCAGTCGTCGAAGGTCGCGTCCGCGCGAAGCAAGATCGGAAGGGGGATCGCGATCGGATCACCGTGCTGCCCCTGTTGATACATGGCGATGCAGCCTTCGTTGGGCAAGGAGTGGTCGCGGAGACCTTGAACCTGAGTCGACTCCAGGCTTTCGAAACGGGCGGAACCGTCCATGTGGTCATCAACAATCAAGTTGGCTTCACCACGAACCCCGAGGACTCACGCTCGACCGCGTACTGCACCGACATCACCCGGATGCTCCGTTGCCCCGTCTTTCACGTCAATGGCGAGGACCCCGAGGCAGTGGCACAAGCGGTGACCTTGGCCGCCGAGTACCGGCAACGTTTCCACGGCGATGTCGTTCTCGATCTCTTCTGCTACCGGAAGTACGGGCACAACGAAGGCGACGAGCCTCGCTTCACCCAGCCGAAGATGTACGCTGCGATCGACCGGAAGCAGACGGTGCGCGAGGTGTATGTCGAGCATCTCGTCAAGGCCGGCAAGCTGACGAGAGAGCAAGCCAACGAGATCATGGCCCGACGGCAACAGGATTTGGAGAAGGCGCTCGAGGACACCCGTAAGAATGGGAACTACAACCTCATCCCCGCTTCGATGCTCGGGCTTTGGACAGACTACAAGGGTGGCAGCGACCTCGACGTCCCGGACGCGGATACGCGCTACCCACGGGAGAAGCTGGTCGAAGCGCTCGATCGCCTGACCAGCTATCCGGACTGGTTCACTCCGCACCCACGCATCGAGCGATTCGTTCTAGACAAGCAGCGCAAGGTCATGGAGACCGGGGAAGGTGTCGATTGGGGAACCGCCGAGAATCTGGCCTTTGCGACCCTTCTCCTCCAAGGTGTTCGCTGTAGGCTAACCGGTCAGGACGTGCGTCGTGGTACCTTCAGCCACCGTCACGCCGTCATCTTCGACTCGGAGACCGGTCGCCGATACACTCGACTGGGTCACCTGAGTCCCGACCAAGCGCAATTGGAAATCTATGACAGCTCCCTTTCCGAGGCGGGCGTCCTCGGTTTCGAATGGGGCTACTCGTTGGATTCGCCGGACGCGCTGGTTTGTTGGGAGGCGCAGTTCGGCGATTTCGTGAACGCCGCACAGGTGATCATCGATCAATTCATCTCCTCTTCCGAGGACAAATGGCACCGCTTGAGCGGCTTGGTGATGCTTCTTCCCCATGGCATGGAAGGTCAGGGCCCCGAGCACTCGAGCGCAAGACTCGAACGCTTCCTACTTCTCTGCGCCGAAGACAACATGCAGGTCGTCAACCTCACGACGCCCGCACAATTGTTCCACTGCCTCCGGCGTCAGGTGCTACGTCCCTGGCGCAAGCCGCTCATCGTGATGAGCCCCAAGAGCCTTCTGCGGCACCGTCGCGCAATCAGCACTTTGGATGAGCTCGCCGAGGGCACGTTTCAGCGCATCATCCCCGACGATCCGGCCATCGAACCCGGCAAAGTGCGACGCCTTCTGCTCTGCACGGGGAAGATCTACTTCGACCTCCTCGAGCGCCGGGAGCAAACCGAAGTCGACGACGTTGGAATCATGCGCATCGAGCAGCTCTACCCGCTTCGCGCTAGCGAGCTTCAGGCGCGGCTCGCCCCCTACCCGAAGGACGTCGACTTGGTTTGGGTCCAAGAAGAGCCGTGGAACATGGGCGCGTGGTACTTCATGCGCGCGAGGCTCCCCGAGATCCTCGGTAACGAAAACCCGCTTCGCTGTATCGCTCGGCCCGAAAGCGCGAGCCCCGCGACCGGTTCCGGGGCTTCACACAGGCTCGAGCAGAGGCTGCTCATCGACGAGGTCTTCAGCTAGATTCCGCTCCAACCTCGCCTCGACAGGGGCGTCGAAGCCTACTTTCGCGCTTTGACCGAGATACTGCGGGGGCTCGGAGCCTCTTTCTTAGGAAGCCTCAACGCGAGCACGCCATCCTTCAGGTCGGCGCTGATATGGTCGGTATCGACGGTCTCCGGAAGCGTGAAAGATCGCGAGAAGCTTCCGTACTGACGCTCGACGCGACGATAGGTGCCTTCGGTCTCTTCCTTCTCGGTCTTGCGCTCACCACGGATGGTGAGAACGTTCTTCTCGACGTCGATATGGACGTCGTCCGCAGCCAAGCCCGGAACCTCTGCGTCGACCAAGAAGGCATCGCCCTCCTCGCGAATGTCGACCGCGACTTGAAATGCCTGCTTTGCAAGCCCCCTGCCACTGAAGAAGTGGTCGTGGAGGCGGTTCATTTCCTCAAATGGATCCCAACGAACCAACATGGTGCAATCCTCCCTCGACCTGCATGCGCAGGCCTAAACATGGTCGGAAGAGGCCGTGGCATCACCATTGCGCCTCGAATATCTTCCAACGATTAACGCAAGCTAAGCATCGAAACTCTGCTGTCAACTCTCGAATTGACTGTGTTTTTGGGCGCGATAGGCTAGCGCTGAATGAAGGTTCCAACGCTCGTGTTCATATCGGCACTGCTGGGCGCTACGCTGGCGGTCGGCTGCGTCGAGGACGTGCGATTCAATCCATCTGGCTGCGACGTGCACGTTCGTGGCCGCTGGCTCGTCGACGGACAGAATCCGACCGCCGAGACCTGTGGAAACATCGCTCTGGTCGAGCTCGCCATCATCGACGACCAGGAGCTCCAGTTCTGGGCAGCGCCGGAGTTCACGCTGAAATGTGATGCGGAGAGCGATGCAAACGCGGCGGTCATCGACGGCGGCGCATACCTCGACACGATGCTCGTGACCCGGAACCGCTGCGGTGGAACCGGTGCGATCCTCAAGAAGCCGCTGGATGACCAGTACAAGTCCCGTTGGCGCGCAACCACGGATCTCAAGTTCATCGTCGACTGCTCACCGATACAAACGACACCAATCACGCCTGTGGACGGCGGAACACAGTTGCTGTTGGATGTGGGCACCGTGGACTTCCGAACCGCGGATGCTGGTGTCATCTGCCCAGGACCCTGACCCCTTGCGAACCTGACCCACGACGACTAGGCCCAGATCGTGTTTCGATTTCCCCCATTGACCCCGTTCGTGAAGAAGCTGCTGATCACGCTTTTTGGCGCATGGATTGCGCAGATCATCCTTCAGAACTGGGCGGGCGTGCGCATATTCGAGCTGCTCGCACTCAACACCGCGACGCCTGGGCTACACACGCTGTGGCAGCTCGGCACTCACGTGCTGGCCTTTCCAACCGGCCCGCAAGCCGTGTTTTCGATGCTGATCTCGCTCGTGTTTCTTTGGTGGATGCTCGCACCGTTCGAGCAGCGGTTTGGGGAGAAGCGCACCTTTCAGCTTTGTGTGGCTGCCGCGCTGTCCTCCGCACTCTTGGCGCTCGTCGTGGGCCTGCTCGTTCCCAGTCCCTCCCCGTTGTACGGGGCACAGGCGCTCCTCTTGGGCTCGATCGCGGCCTTCGCATGGTCGTACCGGGGCCAGGGGCGGATGAGCTTCTTCGGCGTGATCGACATGAAGCCGGTCCACATCATCTATCTCGTGCTGGCGTTCAGCGTTCTGATTTTCATGACCTCTGGCGACGCTGTCGCGCTGGCTGCGGACATCGGGGCCATCGGGGGCGGCATAGGGTTCATCGAGTGGTTGAGGCGGCCGCCACGCCGGCGGCAAGCGAGACGGCGCAAGAAGAAGAGCTCCTTCGACGTGGTTCAAGGGGGCCGCTCCGATGGGCCGCGTTGGCTGAACTGACACCATGCAGCGACGCTTTCACATATGGACCCTCGGTATCGTGACGTTGTCCACATCGCTCGGCTGCTCGAGCCCGACCCAGTACACTGCGCTGGTTTACGACGCCTGTTACACAGTCGACGAGTGCGTGCTCACCGCGAGCCTTTGCGAGGAGCTGACGGTCGAATTTGGTGGGGAGCTCTGGGGCAACGCGATCTGCACGCTCGGCTGCAATGTGGGCGGCGCCCTCTCACCGGATTGCCCGCGCGCCTTGGTGGGGCGCTTCGGCAGCTGTTATCCATCCAGCGTGGCGGGAGGCATCGATGACACCCTCGTCTGCCTCGAGCCGTGTGACGTCAGCGAGGACTGCCAAGCTGGTTTCCGCTGTCTCGACGCTAGGGATCTATGCGGCGCCGATTCGCCATCCTGTCCGATTGACCAGGGCGACGCGATTTGCGTGCCTGCGCCGTACTGATGCTTTGGAGGCTCAGGGCCCCAGCGCGTGCTAACCCACTGGTATGAACGTGTGGCGATTGCAGTGGTGGGCTGCCGTGCTGCTCGTGTTTCTCGCGGGAGAAATGCTCGCGGGGTGCTCGAGCCGTAAACAGGTTCCCTTCGGCCTCGAGGATGCCGGAGCGCCTTCGACTATTCCGATCTCCGACACCGTCGAGGGCGTCCCCGAGCTGCCCGTCGGAGAGACTTTCGGTCCTGACCAAGTGGAGGTGCGAGTCGCGGACTCCACCCTGGTCTTGCAGGCCGGCTACGCCTTGGCCGTGCTGAGGTTGGATCTCGACGGTAGCGATCCCATCGACGCCTTGGTCGTGTCGGCGGACCCAGAGCAGGTCCGGCTGCAAGCCGCCTACCCTCGCGGGCTCGACGTGGTCGCGCGCAGCGTCGCGTCCTTTCACGTGCCGAGCCATTGCATCGAGCCGACTGCGGAGATCCGTCAGCTTTCGGCGTCGCTGGTGGGCATCCGAATCGAACACAGCTGCGAGACCGGGAAACGGACGAACTTCTGGCTGCTCACCGTCGAAGCACAGCCGAGGGTTCGCGAACGGATCACCGTGTTGCCACCGAATGACAGCTCGACCGCGCCGATCGAGCTCGAGGTGCGCGTCGAGGACCGCGACGGCGACGGCTACGATGACGTCGTCGCGACCGTCCGAATCGCCGAGACGGACATTCTCCTCACATGGCTGAACAGGCCTGGTGGATTCGCACGAGACCTCTCAGAACCCGAGGCGACCCTAAAGGAGCTCGCGGACGCTGCCTGGGACTCGCTGGATTCCGATCTCCCCGGCGCATCGAAACGCGCGCTCGCAGTGCTCGAAGCGTTCAGCGCCCTGTGCCGCGAAAGTGGCGCAGCCCGCATCGGACTTTCGGGCACACAGGGCTTGCAATGCCAACAGTCCCCGGCGACGGCACGTGCGGTGGCGGTCGCGATGACCGCTGCGATTCGGCGGGGGGAGTTCGTCCGAGCACTCGAGCTTCAACACTGGTGGGACGCGACGGCTACCCAGCCGACCATCGAGGAGAGAGAGCGCGTGCAGGCAGCCTGGCGCAAGGCCCGAGCGAGCACGACTGCAGTCTGGCGCACCGTCGATAGCGAAAGCAGTCAGGCTTCGCTGTATTTCCGCGACAACGACACCCTCATCGTCGACAGCCGAGCCCCACGCGCGGTTCAACTGAGCTCCGGAATCAAGACGCGTCTCTCGGAGACGGAGGTCGTACCGCCGGTGCGAGATCCGAGCGGTCGCTACGCGGTCAGAGCGGTGCGGGCGACCTGTGCTGGGTTCGAAGCCGAGGTGGGTCCCATTCGCGGCAAGCAAACTCACCGTGTTCCGATCGAGCGACCAGCGGGCAAAGTTCCCTGCAAGACGCCGATCGATCGTCCTGCATCGGTTTTCGAGTGGGCGGTCCTTGGTTGGGCCCCGCAAGGATTGCTCGCCGCGTCGGAGGATTTGCTCCGGATCATTCCCCTCGATGCGTTCGCAAAACCCGCCGGGCGCCCCATCGACCTAGACGCAGGAAACCCATTGCCTGCGCCGATCCGGGGCGCCCGAATCACTTCGGACGGGTCACGCTACGTGATTCCACATGCCGAGGGCATCGTCGTGCGTGACTGGCGCGAGGGCGGCGCCGGGCTCTGGCTGCGACCCGCCGACTGGAACGCAGTGCCAGGCGAGCTTCGAGGTCTCGCCATCAGCCCGGATGGGCAGCGTGTCGCCGTACAAAAAGGCAACGAGATCAAGCTTCTCACCTGGTAGCAAGACCGGACTGGGAACGACGATCTCTGATGGTATAGTCCGGACGCATTGCGCTGCTGCCCGCAACTCCCTGTGACGCTTGCCCTATTGTTGGTGGCCACCTCCTGTGCCGGGGCCCGCTCGCGACCGTTGGCCCCCTGCATGTCGGATGTCGAATGCCGGTCGGACCGAATTTGTCACGAAGGCAAATGCCGATTCGTCGACGAGGTCCTCGCCGAGCTCGCGGAACCCCCGCTCGTGCCGGAAGACGGGATATCGGAGAACACCCCAAGAAGCGCCAATGGATTCATGGGCGATGCCGCACACACGGGGCGGAGCGAGAACCGTGGACCATCGACCATGCCGACCGCAAGATGGACATACAAGACCGGAGCGCGGGTCTTCGCATCACCAGTGGCCGGGCATGACGGCACGATCTACGTCGGCTCGTTGGATGGGCAATTCGTTGCGTTGAGACCGGACGGTTCGCTGAAGTGGCGCTACTCGGCGGGGCAGAAGATCTACCCTAGCGCCCTCGTTGCCGGCACGTCGATCATCTTTGGAACCCACCAACGAGAGCTCGTCTCGCTATCCCTTCAAGGACAGCCGCGGTGGAAGCTTCCCCTCGATGACGTGGTGGATGCGTCCGCCACATTGGGCCCCAATGGTGAGATCTACGTCGTAGCGGATGGTGCTTATGCGGTCGATCTACTCGGCCGCTTACATTGGCATAGACCGACGGCCGATCACGTTCGTACCGCACCGGTGATTCACCCGGCACGCCTCATCATCATCGGGACCACCGAAGGAACGCTCATCGCGCTTCGACCAGATGGGGCCGTCGCCTGGGAGGTCGCGCTCGGCGGTGCCCTCGAAGGCGCCGCTTCGGTCGACGACGAAGGTCGCATCTACGTGGGTGCGGGCAATGGCGAAATCATACAGGTCGACCAGGAAGGCACAGTCCGCTGGAGATTCAAGACTGGCGACGAAGTGCGGGCAACCCCGGCCATCGCTCGCGACGGCACCGTCATCGTCGGCTCGTATGACGGCAACGTATATGCAATAAGCCCCTCTGGCGCCCTTCGCTGGAAGGTAGCTACCGGGGCCCGCGTACGAGCTTCCGCGCGCATTGATGCGGATGGTCGCATCTACGTTGGATCACAAGATAATTTCCTCTACTGCGTCGATCCGAATGGTCTGGTGCTCTGGCGATACAACGTCGGCCAGGACGTCGATTCGACGGTGGAGATCGGCTCGGATGGGACACTCTACTTCGGGTCGGACGACGGCGGGCTGCATGCCCTGCGATAGAAAAAATGAAAAAAGACATTCCTGAGAGAGACCAGATCCTGAAGGCGTTGCAGGCGCATGCCCCTCGTGCGATGCACGTCGGCGCGCTTTGCGAACAGCTCGGCGTTTCGCGCGATGAAAAGGACGAGATCGTTCGGCGACTACTGCTGCTTGCCGACGAGAACCTCGTTCGTGAAATGCCGGGCCTGCGTTTTCGCGCACTCGGTGACTCGAAGAACCAGAAACGCGGACGCGAAAAGATCAAGACTACACGCGAGCGCGGAAGAAAGGCTCGTGTGGCGGAGCTCTCCGACCTCGTGCCTCCAGTCGTCCCGGCGATCCAAGGCCGCCTGACGATGACCCGACAAGGATACGGTTTCGTCAATGTCTACGATGGGAGCCCCGACGTGTTCATTCCGCCCGATGCGATTGGACCCGCCCTTCATGGCGACACAGTTCAACTGCGTGCTCGTCCTTCAGCCAAGGGGCGCGACGGACGTATCGTCGGAATCGTCGAGAGAAGGCTGAGGGAGGTCACTGGAACGCTACACCCCAGAGGCCGCGGAATGAGCTTCGAGCCCGACGATGACCGGCTCCGGTCTCCGATGCGGGTGGTCGGCAAAGTGCCGAAGGCGTTCAAGAAAGACAGCGTGATCCTCGCCGAGATCGTGACGTTTCCGCAGCGGCGAGAGGACCGAGCCGAAGTTCGCGTCTTGGAGGTGCTCGGCGCACAGGGAGTTGCGAGGGTCGAGGTCGAGAAGATCAAGATCCGTGACGGCATCCGGGAGACGTTTCCAGATGACGTCGACCAAGAGGCGGCAGCCCTCCCAGCACGCGTCGAGCGCGATGTCCTGAAGGATCGAGAGGACCTGCGAGAGCTAGACCTGGTCACGATCGATCCCGAGACGGCGCGCGACCACGACGACGCGATCTGGGTCACGCGCGAAGGCGCGGGTTTCCGCCTCATCGTCGCGATCGCAGACGTGTCTCACTACGTTCCCGAAGGTAGCGCCATGGACCGTGAGGCGATGAGCCGCGGCACGAGCCTTTACCTACCTGACCGAGCGATCCCGATGCTGCCGCCTGAGCTCTCTACCAATCTCGCGTCGCTCGTGCCGAACCGCGATCGCTTGTGTATGGCGGTGGAGATGCACATCGACGAAAAGGCGCATGTGACTTCGCACCGCATCTTCGAGGCGGTGATGCGATCACAAGGGAAGCTTTCCTATGACGGTGTGGCTCGGGCCCTTGGCCTGACCAAAGACGGACCAAGCCAGGCCACGGCAGAAAAACGAGTCGCAACACTGAAGATTCTCCTCGACCTCTCCCAGCGGCTCCGGCGGCGCCGTGCGAGGCGTGGCGCTCTGGATTTCGACCTGCCCGAAGGGAAGATCGTGCTCGACGCCCACGGAGAACCGACCGCGGTGGTTCAGTCTCGTAAAGACCCCGGCATTCGGCAAGCGTACAGGATCGTCGAAGACATGATGCTGGTCACCAACGAGACGGTGGCCGCACACCTCAAGCGGCACTCCGCGCCTGGTGTGTTCCGAGTGCATGGGAAGCCTGATTCAGAGCGAATTTTGATGTTTTGCCAAGTGGCAAAGTCCTTCGGCTACGAGCTCGAGGAGGAATCGGCGGCAACGCCCAAGCAATTGAGCAAGTTTCTCAGACGAATCGAAGGAACGAACGAAGCATCGCTGCTTCGGTACCTGCTCTTGCGCGCCATGCAGCAGGCGATTTACGACACCGACCCAACGACCGGACATTTCGCCCTCGCCGCGAAGGACTACCTGCATTTCACTTCTCCGATCCGGCGTTATCCAGACCTTTTGGTTCATCGCATACTCCGCAGCATGATTCGGAATGAGAGCCTCGATTCGGCTTCGCTGCGACCACGTCTGCAGCGGATGGCTGCACAATCGAGTGAATCGGAACGGCGCGCCATGATCGTCGAGCGAGATGTCATGGACGTCTATCGAACCCTCTACATGCAGAATCACATCGGGGAGGAGCTGGACGGTCGAATCGCAGGCTTCGCGCCATACGGCATTTACGTTCAGATCGCCGATCCGTTCGTGAGCGTCCTGCTCCCCTTCGAGCAACTCGACGACACGTTCCAACCCGACGACTTGGGGATTCGTTTGGTCGGGGTACGAACATCTAAAATCTTCACGATGAACGACCCGGTAACCGTGCGCATCGAGGATGCGAATGTCCAAGCTAGGGACATCGTCGGCTCCCTATTGCGGCACCAGCCTGCGGAGGCGCCAACCCAGGCGAGTAAGAGACGACGCGGGGAGTCGAATCAGGGCCGCGGGGAGCCCGGGAGAAAGGGCGACACGCCGCGGATAGAGCGTCATGGGTCTCGGAAGCAGTCTGGCGAATCCCGCAAGGAAGGCGGTGAGCCGCGAAAGCGCGGGCGGCGAACCCGACGAAGATAGTGGTGCAGAGCAAACGACAACCTCGGTCCGTACCAGAGCTGATCGTCCGCAAACGTGAGGGAAACAAGCTCGGCGAGGAAGAGATTCGAGATCTGGTCGCGGGCTTCATGGATGGATCGGTGGCGGACTACCAGATGAGTGCGCTGGCGATGGCGGTCTATTTCCAAGGGATGGACTTCGACGAAACCGTCGCGCTGACCCTCGCGATGCGAGACAGCGGCGCTGTCGTCAGTCTTCAGGACATCGATGCGCCCAAGGTCGACAAGCACTCGACTGGAGGCGTCGGTGATAAGGTCAGCATTTGCCTCGCACCCATCGTTGCGGCATGCGGCGTGACCGTGCCCATGATGAGCGGCAGGGGTCTCGGACACACCGGCGGGACGCTCGACAAGCTCGAGGCAATTCCTGGGTTCCGGGTCGACCTCTCGGTGCAGCAGTTTCGAGCACAGCTTCGAAAGATTGGGTGCGCGCTGATTGGGCAGACCGATGACCTGGCACCGGCGGACAAGCGCTTGTACGCGATTCGGGACGTCACCGGAACCGTGGAGTCGATTCCACTCATCACCTCGAGCATCTTGTCGAAAAAGCTCGCGGAGGGGATTGACGCGTTGGTGCTCGACGTGAAAGTGGGGCGCGGAGCGTTCATGAAGACGCGGTCCGAGGCCACCAAGCTCGCCCGGTGTTTGGTGAGGGTCGGTACGCTCGCCGGGAAGCGTGTCTCTGCTTTGCTCACCGACATGGACACGCCGATCGGGTACACGATTGGGAACGCCTTGGAAACCGCGGAGGCGCTCGAGATTCTTCACGGCCGGGGGCCTGAAGACCTGCGCGAGATCACCTACGAATTGGCTATCGAGATGCTGCGCATCGCCGGAGTCGCAAAGACGAAAGCGCAGGCACTACGCCACATCGACCAGGTGGTGGTGGATGGTCTCGCCCTGAAGAAGATGCGGCAAATCGTGGACGCGCAAGGAGGTGATCCGCGCTTGGTGGATACGCCGGACCAACTCCCCCTGGCGCCCTACCGATCGCGGGTCAACGCGTCCACCGATGGGTACGTCACCGGAATCGACCCGCTGGAGCTCGGGCGTGCGTCGATGGATCTGGGCGCTGGGCGCAGCCGTGCAGAAGACACTGTCGATCCTGGAGCTGGCATTCGCTTGCACGTACAGCTCGGCGATCGGGTCCGCGCCGGCGACGAGGTCGCAACGCTTTACACATCGAATCGCGAGCTCCTCGATGCAGGAGCGAGGCGCATCGCTGAATCTGTGCGTATCGGCAAACGACGCCCCCCAAAGCATGATCGACTCCTGGCGACGATCCGCCGTTAGTCGGCCAAGCGTCTCCTTCCGGGATCTCGGCTCTCCGTATAGGAACACGTGCGTACAGACGCCCAAAAACTTGTCAAACATTGTAACCGCGTCGTGATCCGTCGCACCGACTGCCTCCGCTCAAATCGCAGCGCGTATCGGTGCACGCGCTCGGCGAAGACGCGAACGTTGAGCAGTTGGTTTGGCGAGCATCTGTGTAAGCGATGGAAATCTATTATGTATTCGTCATCGAATTTCGATGACGCCCCGATGCATCACTGCGAAACATCCGACGCTTGGGGACGTACGTACGCAGTGACGCGCGCTTCGATTTTGGATTGCGGCCTTTGGATGCGTTCGCTAGCGTGCGTTACTAACCGAACGGGGGAAAGGGATTGGTCCCTGACGCCGCGTTGCATCGACCGGGGGACCTTCGTGTCGCTCCTGATGCTTTACGAAAAAAAGGGAAAGAAACATGAACTCAGCACTCAAGCACACCATCATCGCCATGGCGACAGCGGCTCTCAGCATGACGGCGGCATGTAAGTCGGACGATGGTCCGGAGGCGACCGAGGCTACGGCAGGCGCCGAGGTTGCCGGTGCAACCGCCCCGTCGACAGAGGCAGCGGCAGCGGCAACCGATAGCACCGAATCTGCCACGGAAGCGAAGTGCGGCGAAGGCAAGTGCGGCGAAGGCAAGTGCGGCGAGAAGTAATCGCATAGGTCCCGCTCTGCGAGTTGGGGCCGCATGATGGCGGAAGCCGCGGTGGCATGCGTCGCCGCGGCTTCTCGTTTTTCGAGGAGCTCGATGAGCAAGAACGTCGACGGTATTGGTTTGGGGCTTCGCTACGACCTCGCGACGGAGCTTCTCGACCAGCGGCCGAAGGGTGTCGCCTGGGTGGAGATCCACCCGGAAAACTACATCGGACGGGGGGGTCGGTATCAGGAAATCTTGGAACTGGCCCGAGAGCACTGGCCCGTGGTGACGCACGGATTGAGCACGTGCTTGGGGTCTGTGGAGCCATTCGAGAGAAGTTACCTGAACGAGCTCGGAGAGTTTCTGCGCAAGCTCGAGATCCCATGGCACAGCGAGCATCTCTGCCTCGGTGGCGTCGACGATCGGTACTTCCACGATTTGCTGCCACTGCCGTTCACGGACGAGGCCGTGCGAATCGCGTCGCAGCGACTGACCGAAGTGCGCGATGCTATCGGCGTTCCCCTAGCGCTGGAGAATGTCAGTTACTACGCCCCGCAAGATCCCGACGGCCTCGCTGAAGCTGATTTCGTCGTCGCGGTCTTGGAGAAGGCCGATGCAAACCTGCTACTGGACGTCAACAACATCTACGTGAACAGCCGCAACTTCGGGTTCGATCCCAAGGCCTACATCGACAAGATCCCCGCTGAACGTGTGGTGCAAGTCCACGTTGCCGGTCATTTGGTTCGGGACGATGGCTTACGCATCGACACCCACGGCGAGCCGATCCCGGATGAGGTGTACGAGCTGCTCGATTATGCGCTGCGCAAAATCGGTCCAGTGCCCGTATTGCTCGAGCGAGACAACAACGTGCCGCCGTTGCACGAGCTCCTAGCCGAGGTCGATGAGCTCTGGGCGATTTATCGCAACGCTACGGGGGTTGCCCGTGCTGACTGATCACGTGAAGGCCATGAACCGGGTTTGCTTCGGGTTGGAACCGAATGAAGAAGACCTCCGCCTCCTTGGCTCGCGTGAGCGATGGTTGATCTACCGTGATCTCGTGCGCAGCAGGCTCGTCGGTGTCGTCGGAGCCGCCCTAGTCCGCACCAAACGAGCGATCGGAGAAGAGGCCTTCCGCCGCGCAGTCGATCAATGGCTGAGCCTGGGCGGGCCCAAAACTCGGTATTTCCGGTACGTCCCCAATGACCTCGCCGAGTTCGCGATTCCAATCTGGCAAAGTGTCGAAGCACCCTGGGTCGCCGATCTCGCACTCTTTGAAATCACGGCCTGGAACGTTCGGCACGCGCCCCCAGATCCGACGCAGTTCACCGAATTCGCGTTCGACCGAAGGCCGGTTGTCAGCACCGGGCAGAAGGTTCTGAGGCTCGCTTACCCGGTCCACCGCAAACCCACACCAGAGGCGGGGTACGAAGCCGATGCGACGATCCTCTGTCTGTATCGCGACAAGCACCACAAACCGATCACGCGAAAGTTGAATCCGATGGCAGCGGACCTACTCGAGGCTTGGCAGCGCGGCGATGAGAGCGTCGCCGACTCCGTTCAGCGGGTCGCGGCCGCGCACCATGCCGAAGTGGGCCCCAAGTTCGTCGAAAAACTCGCCGCGATGATCACCGACTTCATCGAGCGCGGAATCCTGTTAGGTGGGAAGAGCGCTCAGTAGCCTTCTACTTTGCTGATGATCTCGTTCATGATCTCGCGGGTTCCGCCGCCAATGGGGTACAGGCGTGCGTCCCGGTAGAGGCGTTCCACGACATACTCGCGCATATACCCGTACCCGCCGTGGATTTGAACGGCTTGGTCGCAAACACTCGAGCACATGTCGGTGGACGCATTCTTGGCCATAGCCGCGAGCGACGGCGTTTGCTCTCCGGCGAGGAATCGCGTCACGCACTCCCCCGTGAGGGCGCGAGCAGCCGCAATTTGGGTCGCCATATCCGCAAGCTTGTGCCGGATGACTTGAAATCCCGCTAGCGTCTTTCCAAATGCATGGCGTTGTTTCGCGTATTCGACCGACTCTCGATAGGCAAGCTCGGCGATCGCAACACATTGCCCGGCGAGCATGAGGCGCTCGGTGACGAAGTTCGTCATGATCATCAAGAATCCAGCGCCTTCTTGACCGATGAGATTGCCGATGGGAACACGGCAGTCCTCGAAGACGAGCTCGGCCGTGTCGCTTGCCCACCAGCCGGTCTTCTTCAGCTTGCTAGCCACGCTGAAACCGGGGGTATCGCTGTCGATGATCAGCATCGAAATGCCACCGTGGCCCTCACCCCCGGTCCGCACCGCAGTCGTAACGAAGTCCGCGCGCGTGCCCGAGGTGATGAACGTCTTCGCGCCGTTCACGACGTAGTGCTCCCCATCGCGAACGGCCCGCGTCTGAACCGCAGCCACGTCACTGCCACCTCCGGGTTCCGTGATCCCGAGCGCAGAGACCTTCTCGCCGCTGAGCGTCGGCCGGACGTAGCGCTCCTTTTGGGCATCGGTTCCAAATTTCACGATCGGCGGCAGCGCGATGCCATGACTACCGAGGCCCACACAGGTGCCTACCGACTTCCCGGCGAGGACCATCTCCTCGGCGGCTACCAAGACATGGCTGAGGTCGCCGCCGTCGCCACCAAAGTCTTCCGGATATCCGGTGCCGAGAAAGCCCGCCTTCGCCGCCTGCTGATAGAGCTCCCGGGGAAACTCGTTGGCCTCTTCCCAAGCATGCGCGTGCGGCGCGATCGCGGAAGCCGCAAATCGCCGCACCTGCTCACGCAGAGCGCGATGTTCGTCCGTTTCGAATAGGTAGGTCTTCATGGCCCGATCCTGCTCGCCCAACTCTACACGGCGCAGACGCCGTGAGTCAGACGAATTTCAGGTCGGGGAGTCGAAAGGCGCTACCTACTCTTCAGAGGCAGCCGCAGCGACTGGCTCCGGCTCGAGGAAAACCGGCCTTGGCGTCATCGGCTTCACGGCCTGGTCTGCCACGACCATGTCGATCTTGTTGTAGGCACCGAGGCCCGTACCCGCTGGCAGCAGCCTGCCCATGATGACGTTCTCCTTGAGGCCGCGGAGCTCGTCCAACTTGCCGCTGATCGCCGCCTCCGTGAGAACCTTCGTCGTCTCCTGGAAAGACGACGCGCTGATGAACGAATCGGTGGATAGCGACGCCTTGGTGATGCCGAGCAAGAGTGGCTCCGCCACCGCGGGCTGACCGCCCTTTGCGATGACCCGTTCGTTCTCGCGCTCGAAGACCGTCTTCTCTACCTGCTCGTCCGGCAGGAATCGGGTGTCCCCCGTCTCCTTGATCCGAACACGCCGGAGCATTTGACGAACGATGACCTCGATGTGTTTGTCGTTGATGGCGACGCCCTGCAGTCGATAGACTTGCTGGATTTCGTCGACCAACCAGGCCGCAAGCTCCTTCTCGCCCTTGACCTTGAGAATGTCGTGTGGGTTCGCGGGGCCATCCATCAATGGCTCGCCAGCTCGCACGTGGTCGCCGTCCTTCACCGTGAGGTGCTTGCCTTTCGCGATGAGATACTCCTTGGGCTCACCGACCTCCGGTGTGATCATCACCTTGCGCTTGCCCTTGGTGTCCTTGCCGAAGGTCACGATGCCATCGATTTCACTGATGATCGCGTGATCTTTGGGCTTGCGAGCCTCGAAAAGCTCCGCGACGCGCGGCAACCCACCTGTAATGTCCTTCGTCTTCGTCGTTTCACGGGGAATCTTGGCGATGATCTCGCCGGCTTCGACACTCTGGCCATCGGCAGGGATGATGTTCGCGCCAACGGGCAGATAGTAGCGGGCCATGTTCTCGCCGACACCCGTGGTTTCCGTTTCACCGGTCTTCGGATTCTTGATCGACACGCGAGGACGCGCGCTCGGGTCGCGAGACTCGATGACGACACGCCTCGAAAGACCCGTCACCTCATCCAGCTTCTCCTCCATCGTGACCGCCTCGACCACGTCGCCGTACTTCACCACGCCCTCGACCTCCGTGAGGATCGGAATGGCGTAAGGGTCCCACTCGGCGAGTAGGGTGCCACGCTCGACGTGTTCGCCCTCCTTGACCCGAACGAAAGCGCCGTACGTCAGAGTGAAGTGCTCACGCTCGCGACCCGACTCGTCGAGAACAGTCACCGCGCCGTGACGGTTCATGACGACGACCTTCCCGTCACGCTTGGTGACGAGCTTTACGTTGTCGAACTTCACGACACCGCCCGCTCGCGTTTCGATGGAGCTCTGCTCGATCTTGCCGCGCGCAGCCGCACCACCGATGTGGAAGGTACGCATCGTAAGCTGCGTTCCGGGTTCGCCGATCGACTGAGCTCCGATGATGCCCACCGCCTCGCCGATGTTCACCTCGTAACCGCGCCCGAGGTCTCGGCCGTAACACATCGCGCAGACGCCGCGACGATTCTGGCAGGTCAACACGGAGCGAATCAACACGCGTTCGATCCCGGCCGCTTCGATGCGAGCCACGCGAGCCTCGTCGATCTCTTCGTTGGCCTCGACTAGGGCTTCGTCGGTGACCGGGTCGGTGATGTCTTCGAGCGCAATGCGACCGAGCACACGCTCGCCAAGCGGCGTCACGACCTCGCCACCCTCCTCGAGCTTGCTGACCCAAATTCCATCGAGGGTCTGGCAGTCGTAGTCGGTGATGACGGCGTCCTGCGCCACATCGACGAGGCGACGCGTCAGGTAACCCGAGTTTGCCGTCTTGAGCGCGGTGTCTGCGAGGCCCTTACGCGCACCGTGTGTCGAGATGAAGTACTGCAACACGGTCAACCCCTCGCGGAAGTTCGCCGTGATGGGTGTCTCGATGATCTCACCGGACGGCTTGGCCATCAGGCCACGCATCCCGGCTAGCTGTCGGATCTGCTGGTTCGAGCCACGAGCCCCAGAATCCGCCATCATGAAGATCGAGTTGAAGCTCGGCTGTGTGACCTTCTCACCAGTCTCTGGATTGATGACCTCGTCAGTTCCGATTGACTCCATCAAATCACGAGCGACCTGATCCGACGCCTCTGCCCAAATGTCGACGACCTTGTTGTACCTCTCGCCGTCGGTGATCAGGCCCTCTTGGTACTGCTCGACGACCGTGGTTACGTCCTTCTGCGCCTCGGCAAGCACGTCTTTCTTGGAGTCGGGGATGATCATGTCATCCATACAGATCGAGATGCCGGCACGGGTCGACATTTCGAAGCCCAACGTACGAAGGCGGTCCGCCAGGAGCACCGTGTTCTTGTTGCGGCTCGCTCGATAGCACTCGTCGATGAGCGCGCTGAGCGACTTCTTGTCGAGCACTTTGTTGACCGATGGGAACTCCATACCCGGCGGCAATTCGTCACTCACGAGAACGCGGCCGACGGTCGTATCGTAGATCTTGCCCTTGTAGCGGTAGCGAATACCGGAATGGAGGCCGACCATGCCCTGGTCGTACGCCATCCGCACCTCGTCAGAGGAAGCGAAGATACCGGTGTACTGGCCCTGCTTCTCCTGGCCCTCACGGTATGCGCCCTTACCGAACTGCTTCTCTCGCGTCATGTAGTAGAGGCCGAGAACGATGTCTTGCGTCGGGTTGATGATCGGTCGTCCGCTCGCGGGCGACAAGATGTTGTTCGTGCTCATCATGAGCACGCGTGTCTCCATCTGGGCTTCGACCGAAAGCGGCACATGGACCGCCATCTGGTCACCATCGAAGTCCGCGTTGAAGGCGGTGCAAACCAGCGGGTGCAAGCGAATCGCCTTGCCCTCGATGAGCACTGGCTCGAAGGCCTGAATGCCAAGACGATGGAGCGTCGGTGCGCGGTTGAGCATCACCGGATGCTCGGTGATCACCTCTTCGAGGATATCCCAAACCTCGGGCTTCTCTTTCTCTACGAGCTTCTTGGCGCTCTTGATCGTGGTGACGTAGCCACGCTCTTCCAGCTTGTTGTAGATGAACGGCTTGAAGAGCTCGAGCGCCATCTTCTTTGGAAGACCGCACTGGTGCAAACGCAAAGCGGGACCGACGACGATGACCGAGCGGCCGGAGTAGTCGACGCGTTTGCCAAGCAAATTCTGACGAAAACGCCCCTGCTTGCCCTTGAGCATGTCGGACAGCGATTTGAGCGGACGCTTGTTCGGCCCAGTGATCGTCTTGCCGCGGCGCCCGTTGTCGAAGAGAGCGTCGACGGCCTCTTGCAGCATGCGACGCTCGTTCCGGATGATGATCTCGGGGGCGTTGAGCTCGATGAGCCGCTTGAGTCGGTTGTTGCGGTTGATGACGCGACGGTAAAGATCGTTGAGATCGGACGTCGCGAAGCGGCCGCCATCGAGCGGAACCAGCGGACGAAGGTCCGGCGGCAAGACCGGGATCACTGAAAGCATCATCCACTCCGGACGATTCCCCGAGTCCCGGAAAGCCTCGATGACTTTGAGGCGCTTGGCGTACTTCTTGCGCTTTGCCTCGCTGGTCGCCTCTTTGAGGTCCAAACGCAACTGCTCCGCCATGGCGTGCACGTCTAGATCGCGAAGCATCTCGAGGACAGCCTCGCCGCCCATGCGCGCTTCGAAGCTGTCATCGCCATACTCGTCGAGCATGTCGTGATATCGATCCTCTGTGAGGATCTCGCCGCGCTCGAGTGGAGTCTCCTTAGGGTCGAGCACCACGTAGCTCTCGCAGTAGAGGACTCGTTCCAAATCCTTGAGCGTGATGTCTAGTATCGCCCCGATGCGGCTCGGCAGGCTCTTGAGGAACCAGATGTGAGCCACGGGGGTCGCGAGCGTGATGTGCCCCAGACGTTCACGGCGAACCTTGCTTTGAATCACCTCGACGCCGCATTTCTCGCACACGATGCCTCGGTGCTTCATGCGCTTGTACTTGCCGCAAATGCACTCGTAGTCTTTGACGGGTCCGAAGATCTTCGCGCAGAACAGGCCGTCACGCTCGGGCTTGAACGTTCGGTAGTTGATCGTCTCGGGCTTTTTGACTTCGCCGTGCGACCACTCGCGAATCTTCTCCGGTGACGCCAGCGAAATGCGAATCGCTGAAAACGCCAGCGGGTCTTTGGGCTTCTCGAAGAAGCTGAAGATGTCCTTCATGGCTTACTCTTCCTCCGCAGCAAGGACGTCATCGGACCTGTGCCCCAAATCGTTCGTCTCAACCAACTCGATGTTCAGGCAGAGCGCCTGAAGCTCCTTCATGAGGACGTTGAAGCTCTCCGGTAGGCCAGCTTCGAGCGAGTAGTCCCCCTTCACGATCGACTCATACATCCGCGTTCGACCCTGCACGTCGTCAGACTTGACGGTGAGGAACTCCTGCAGCGCGTACGCCGCACCGTAAGCTTCCATCGCCCAGACTTCCATCTCGCCGAGCCTCTGACCGCCGAATTGCGCCTTGCCACCCAGCGGTTGCTGCGTGACGAGCGAGTATGGACCAATGCTTCGCGCGTGGATCTTGTCGTCGACCAAGTGGTGCAACTTGAGCATGTACATGATGCCCACGGTGACGTCTTCGTGGAACGCCTCTCCCGTGCGTCCGTCGAAAAGCACCGTCTGCCCGTTGTCCTGCACACCCGCCAGCCTGAGGAGCTCTTTGATCTCCTGCTCGCTGGCACCGTCGAAGACCGGCGTGGCCAGTTTCAGCCCGTGCTTCCAGGTTTTCGCCATCTCGGCGACTTCGTCGTCGGGAAGCGCATCGAGCACCTTGACGATGTCACCACCCTTGAAGATCGCGCGAATGCGCGCCCGGAGCTCGGATGCGCTCGCCTTCTTCTCGATCATCTCCTGAAGCTGAGTTCCGAGCAGGTAGCCAGCCCAGCCCAGATGCGTCTCGAGAATCTGGCCTACGTTCATACGGCTCGGAACCCCGAGTGGGTTCAGAACGATGTCGACCGGTTTGCCGTTGGGCAGGTATGGCATGTCTTCTTCCGGAAGAATCCGGCTGACGACACCCTTGTTACCGTGGCGCCCGGCCATTTTGTCGCCGACTTGGAGCTTACGCTTGATGGCAACGTAGACCTTCACCATCTTGATGACGCCCGGAGGCAACTCGTCGCCCTTGCCAAGCTTGTCGATTTTCTCCTGGAAGAGCATCTTCACGGCGTCGACCTGGTCGTCCACCTGCTCGAGAATCGCGTCGGTCTTGTCTTTGTCCTTGTCGACCTCGATGTGCGCCCAGTACTTGTGCGGGATAGCGTCGAGAGCCTCGTTCGTGAGCTTCACACCCTTGGCGAGGAGCTCTTTGCCCTTGTCACCAACCAGCTTGGCCGTCGTCGTATTGCCGACGAAGTACTTTCGAACCCGGTCGTGCGCGGAATCGAGAACGATCTTGATCTCGTCCGCCATGTCCTTTTCTAGCTTGGCCCGCTCCGTCTCCTCGATCTGAGCCGAGCGTTCATCCTTCTCGGTGCCCTTCCGTGCGAACACGCGAGCATCGATCACGATACCGGTCACCCCAGGTGGCACCTTGAGCGAGGTGTCGCGCACGTCGCCTGCCTTCTCGCCAAAGATGGCGCGTAGGAGCTTCTCTTCTGGGGAAAGCTGAGTCTCGCCCTTCGGCGTGATCTTGCCGACCAGGATGTCGCTGGAAGTCACTTCGGCGCCAATCCGAACGATGCCCGACTCATCGAGGTCCTTGAGGGCCTCTTCGCCGACGTTCGGGATGTCCCGTGTGATCTCCTCTTTGCCGAGCTTGGTGTCCCGAGCGACACACTCGAACTCCTCGATGTGTACGGAGGTGTAGACGTCGTCCTTCGCGATACGCTCGGAAAGTAAGATCGAGTCCTCGAAGTTGTATCCACCCCAGGGCATGAACGCGACAATCACGTTCTGGCCGAGCGCGAGCTCACCACGGTCTGTGCTGGGCCCATCGGCGATGACGTCACCTGCCTTCACGCGGTCTCCCGGGCGAACGATAGGTGTCTGGTTGTACGCGGTGTTCTGGTTCGAGCGCTGGAACTTGTTGAGCCGGTAGATGTCGGGAAACGCACCTGCCATGCCTTCGGCCTTGACGACGATGCGCGTCGCGTCAACCGACTCCACCACACCATCCTGCTGCGCAACGACGCAGACGCCCGAGTCACGAGCGACCCGCGCTTCAATGCCCGTGCCCGCGATCGGAGCGCGCGTTCGCACACAAGGCACGGCCTGCCGCTGCATGTTGGAACCCATCAACGCGCGGTTTGCGTCGTCATGCTCAAGGAACGGGATCAGCGAAGCAGCGACCGATACGAGCTGGTTCGGTGACACGTCCATCAGCTGCACGCTGCTCGGCGGCACCATCACGAACTCTCCGTTGAAACGGGCACTGATCAGTTGACCCTCGAGCCTTCGGCTCGTGTGATGGATCTTCGCGTTCGCCTGCGCGATGTAGTGCCCCTCTTCCTCGAGAGCAGAGTACCAGCGCACGTGGTCGTCGAGGACGATCCCGTCCTCCACCTTTCGGTACGGCGTCTCGACGAACCCGTATTCGTTTACTCGTGCGTAGGTCGAAAGCGACGCGATGAGCCCGATGTTCGGACCTTCCGGGGTCTCGATGGGACAGATACGACCATAGTGAGTCGTATGGACATCGCGCACCTCGAAGCCCGCGCGCTCGCGCGTGAGACCACCTGGCCCGAGCGCGGACAGACGCCGCTTGTGCGTCACCTCGCTGAGCGGATTCGTTTGGTCCATGAACTGCGACAGCTGACTCGAGCCGAAGTACTCCTTCACGACCGCGCTGACGGGCTTCGCATTGATCAAGTCGTGCGGCATGAGCGTCTCGATTTCCTGAGACATGTTCATGCGCTCTTTGATCGCTCGCTCCATGCGAACGAGCCCGATGCGGTACTGATTCTCCATCAGCTCGCCAACGGCACGAACGCGGCGGTTGCCCAAATGGTCGATGTCATCGACCGACCCGCGCCCGTTCTTCAGCTCGATCAGATTCTTGACCGTATCCAGGATGTCGGTGTTCGTCAGCACCGTGTGATCGAGACTCGGCCGCTCTGCTTCTTCGACGTCCTTGTAGAACTTATAGTTGAGCTTCAGCCGCCCGACCTGACTCAGGTCGTAGCGCTCGGGGTTGAAGAACAAATTGTTGAAGAGGTTTCGCGCCGTATCGAGTGTGGGCGGGTCCCCCGGACGCAGCCGGCGGTAGATCTCGAGAATGCCTTCATCTTGCGACTGCACCTTGTCGACGAGAAGCGTGTCTCTGAGGTATGATCCGACGTTCAGACCATCGATGAAAAGCACCTTGAACTCGTTGACGCCTGCTTCGCGTAGCGCATCGATGCGCGCCTCGGTCACCTCTTCGTTGACCGCGAGCAGAATCTCGCCGGTGTCATCGTCGATGACGTCTTCAGCGGCCACCTTCCCGATGACCTCCGTGAAGTCGATCGGCAGATAGTCGAGGCCCGCCGACTTGAGCTTGCGAATCGCCGCGCGGGTGAACTTGCGGTTCTTGCGGACGAGCACGTCATCCCCGACGGCGATGTCGTGAGTCGCACGCTGACCTGGAAGCAACTCGTATTCGATCGACTTGGCGTACTGATCTTTCGAGAGGATGTAGATCGTCTCGGTATCGTAGTAGTAGTTGAGGAGCTCCTGGGTATTGTACCCTAGCGCCTTGAGGAGCACCGTCGCGGGCATCTTCCGGCGGCGGTCGATGCGAACGTACAGCAGATCCTTCGGATCGAATTCCAGGTCGAGCCATGAGCCCCGGTAGGGAATGATGCGGGCCTGGTAAAGCAATTTACCTGAGGAGTGTGTCTTCCCGCGATCGTGGTCGAAGAACACGCCCGGGCTTCGGTGAAGCTGGCTCACGACGACACGCTCGGTCCCATTGATGATGAATGTGCCGTTCACAGTCATCAGTGGGATCTCGCCGAAGTAGACCTCTTGCTCCTTGATGTCGCGGACGGCTCGCTCCGCGCTTTCACCACTGGCGTCGTAGATGATGAGCTGGATGGTCACCTTGATCGGCGCGGCGTAGGTCATCCCACGCTGCCGACACTCGTCGACGTCATACTTCGGTCTCTCGAGCGTGTATCCACCGAAGACCAATTCGCTCGTCCCGTTGAAATCACGAATCGGAAACACACTGTTGAACACGCCCTGAAGACCGGTGTTCTGCCGATCATCCCTAGGCACGTCTGTTTGAAGGAACTTGTCGTACGAGCGCTTTTGAATGTCGATCAAGTTCGGGATTTCGAGGATGTGCTCGATCTTCCCGAACGAATGCCGCATTCGAAAGTTCGTCTGAATCGTCGCCGCCATTAGAGAGACTCCTGCCGAACCACTGCTATTCGAACCCTAGACCCATGAATTAAGAGACAGATACGCGACAAGAAGACCATTCGGCCTCCCAGCGCATCGCGGAAAGTCGTGACTGATATGCTGCGCGTACCGGTGCTGCCCCGGCCGGGACGTTAACCCAGTCGGGCCCGTGTGCCAAGCCGCGGCACCGGGTTCCGAGATATGACCCCATAGGGTTATTTTACGGTGACCTTCGCGCCGGCTTCTTCGAGCTTCTTCTTGATGTCGTCGGCCACTTCCTTGGAAACGGCCTCTTTGACCACCTTGGGAGCTGCCTCCACAAGGGCCTTGGCGTCTGCCAAGCCGAGCTGAGTGATCTCGCGAATGGCCTTGATCACGTTGATCTTCTTGCCACCAGCCTCAGTCAGCTCGACGTCGAACTCGGTCTGCTCTTCAGCCGCGACCGCTTCGCCGCCCGCCGCAGGACCCGCGACTGCCACCGCTGCCGGTGCTGCCGAAACGCCCCAGGTCTCCTCGAGCTGCTTGACCAGGTTCGCAACTTCCATGACGGTCCAAGAGCTCAGCTCAGTAACCATCTGTTCTACGTTCATATTTGCCATCGTTGACTCTCCGCTAGCCGTGCGTGCGACACGGCTCAATTGCTTAAAGACTACTCGCCCGCCTGTTTGCGCCGGTACGCATCGAGAACGAGAGCGAGGTTTTGGGCCGGTGCGTTGATCTGGCCAACCAGGTTCTGCATGGGTGCCATGAGCTGCGCGAGCAGCGAAGCGCGAATCTCGTCCTTACCCGGAAGCGATGCGAGCTCTTGTTCGACTCGCTTGGCGTCCAGGACTTGCCCCTCCAGAAGCCCGCACTTGACGAGGAGCTTTCCAGGTTGGTCCTTCGGTTGAAGAACGTCCGCGAACTCCTTGCGGAAGCTCTTGATCACTTTGGCTGCGATCGAGGGATCTTCGTAGCTCCATGCGATCGCCGTCGGGCCCACGAGGTTGGAAGTGAATTCCTCGTTGTCGGCGAGGGCGGAACCTTCGATCGCCTTCCGGATCACGTTGTTCTTGACGACTTTGTATTCGATGCCGGCATCGCGGAAACGCGTACGGAGGTTCGTAATCATCTCGACGTTGACACCGCGAAAGTCGACGAGCACGGTCGCGGTCGCATTCTCGAAGCTCTCGCGAACGGCCACTGCCTGGGCTTTTTTGTCTGCGCGTGTAAGGCTCATGATTACGCCTCCACCTCGACGGTGCCGGGGTCGACCTTGATGCCGGGACCCATCGTCGAGCTCAATGTGATGCTCCGAAGGTAAACGCCCTTTGCAGCGGACGGCTTGGCCTTCACGAGCGCGCCGACCAAGGACTTCACGTTGCCGACGAGCTCCGTCTCGCCGAAGGAGCGCTTGCCCACCTGAGCGTGGACGATACCTGCCTTTTCGGCGCGGAACTCGACCTTACCGGCCTTGGCCTCGCGGACCGCCTTGCTCACGTCGAAGGTCACGGTGCCCACCTTGGGGTTCGGCATCAGCCCACGCGGCCCGAGCACTCGGCCGAGACGGCCCACTTGGCCCATCATGTCCGGAGTGGCGATGACGGTGTCGAAGTCGAGCCAACCTTCGTTGATCTTCGCAACGAGCTCGTCGCCTCCGACGAAATCGGCGCCCGCCTGCTCAGCCTCGGTGACCTTCTCGCCTTTCGCAAACACGAGAACGCGGTTTGTCTTGCCGGTACCATGCGGCAAGACCACGGCACCACGGACCATCTGGTCGGCGTGCTTCGGATCCACGCCAAGCCGCACTGCGAGATCAACCGACTCGTCGAAGTTGGCGAATGCCAGCTCCTTCACGAGAGAGACGGCTTCACTCAACGCGTAGCGACGGCTCTTGTCGGGCTTCTGTAAAGCACCCGCGCGCTTTTTTCCGGGTTTCATCGTGACTCCTTGCGACGACTTGAAGCCGTCTACCACCAACTGGGCCCCTGGGTGGTACAGGGGAGTGAACTCAATCGCTCGAAAGAGTTAGTCGACTAGCTCGACCCCCATGGAACGTGCGGTGCCGATGATGCTGTTCATGCATGTTTCGAGCGAACCCGCATTGGTATCTTGCAGCTTGGTCTGAGCGATCTCCTTGACCTGCGCCATGGTGATCTTTCCGACTTTGTCCTTGTTCGGACGGGCAGAGCCGGATTCCAGATTCAACGCCTTCTTGATCAAGATCGCCGCTGGCGGCGTCTTCATGATGAAGCTGAAGGAACGATCCTGATAAACGGAGATCACCACGGGGATGATCAAGCCCGCGTCCTTTTGGGTCTTTGCGTTGAACTCCTTGCAAAACGCCATGATGTTGACGCCGTGCTGGCCGAGCGCGGGCCCGACCGGCGGAGAAGGATTGGCCTTCCCTGCGGGGAGCTGAAGCTTGATCTGTCCGATAACCTTTTTCATGGGTACGGGGTTCTCCGGAGCGGCGCGTTGTGCCTCAGGGCACGAAAAATGCAACCCGATTTTTTGGGGGACACCCTCCCCTTACGTAAGTGTGCTGAAATCACAGCGCTTCTGCGCGAAAGCCCGCGGGGATGGGATTGCGATCGTTCACGCAGAAGCGCTGTGATCTCAAGAGCTTAGGTAGGGGGAGCGTGTCCCATCAGTTGGTCTTCTCGACCTGGGCGTAGTCGAGCTCGACCGGCGTGGCGCGTCCGAAAATCGACACCAGGACGCGAACCTTCTGCTTCTCGTGGTTCACCTCTTCGATGGCGCCCGTGAAGTTCGCGAACGCTCCATCGGTGACCCTCACGTGATCGCCTTTTTCGAACTGGACTCGAGGCTTGGGCTTGGCCGCGCCGTCCTCGACCTGCTGCTCGATCGCAGCGATCTCGGGTTCGGGAACCGGCGATGGATGGCGGCCACCGACGAAGCCGTTGACCTTCGGAGTGTCCTTGATGAGGTGCCAGGTCTGATCATCCAGATCCATTTGGACGAAAATGTAGCCCGGGTAGAACGTGCGCGAGCTCAGCCGGCGCTTCCCGCCGCGGCTATCCTGCACATTCTCCTTCGGGATGAGGATGTTCCCGAAGCGACCCTCCATACCGGCCTGTTTGATTCGCTCTTCCAGCGAGAGCTTCACTTTGTTTTCATAGCCTGAATAGGCCTGGACGACGTACCACTTCATAGGAATCACACGTTGTAAATGAGGTCCGTGATGTGGGACCAAACCGCGTCGTAAACGCCGAGAATTATCGCTGCAATGATGGACACGATGATGACGATGATCGTCTGCGACCAGGTTTCCTTGCGCGTGGGCCAGGCGACCTTGGAAAGCTCGACGCACACTTCGAGGACGAAGGTATGAATCCGCTTGGACCGATAGGCGATGACCGCTGCGATGAACGCGACCAAACCGGACCCAACGGCGATGGCCGTGGCGTTCGGCTCCGGAACCGCGTCGATGCTGTCGGCCAGCATCGTCCAGACCGCGTTGCTGGACTTGATGAGGAACCAGGCAAGCGCGATTGCGCAGGCCGCGTAGGCGAATTGCACCCACCGTTCGACTCCGAGCGTTCCGGTCGGTCTCGCTTTGTCTTGTTCTGTCGTGATCGCCATCGTTGTTCCTCGCGGCAGGCCAGGAGGGATTCGAACCCACAACCCGCGGATTTGGAATCCGCTGCTCTACCAATTGGAGCTACTGGCCTGGGTTATTTCGTTTCTTTGTGTTCCGTTCGCCGGTTGCAGTGAGGACAGAACTTCTTCAGCGTCAGTCTCTCCCGCAGGCCGGTTTTTCTCAATTTTGTCGTTTGGTAGTTGCGCGCCCCGCACTCCTCGCATGCGAGCGCAACTTTGACTCGTCTATCACTCAATGATCTTGGAAATGACGCCGGCGCCGATGGTCCGGCCGCCCTCGCGAATCGCGAAACGCTGCTTCTCTTCCATGGCCGCTGGCGTGATGAGGTTGACCTTCATCTTCACGTTGTCCCCCGGCATGACCATCTTCACGTCTTCGGGCAGCTCGATCTTGCCCGTCACATCCAGAGTCCGGATGTAGAACTGCGGCGTGTAGTTCGAGAAGAACGGCTTGTGGCGCCCTCCCTCGTCCTTGCTCAGGATGTACACCTCGCACTCAAACTGCTTGTGCGTGTTCACCGACCCGGGCTTGGCCAAAACCTGCCCCCGCTCGACCTGCTCTTTGTCGATCCCGCGCAGCAGACATCCCACGTTGTCCCCCGCCTGCCCCTGGTCCAGAAGCTTGCGGAACATCTCCACGCCCGTCACCACCGTCTTCTGTGGGTCGCGCACTCCCAGAATATCCACCTCGTCCCCAACCTTGATGATTCCGCGCTCGATTCGGCCCGTCACCACCGTCCCGCGTCCCTTGATCGAGAACACGTCTTCGACCGCCATCAGGAACGGCTTGTCGATGTCTCGCTGCGGCTCCGGGATGTGCGTGTCCACCGCATCCATCAGCTTCACCACCGACTCCACCCACTTCGGCTCTCCGTTCAACGCACCCAGCGCCGAACCCTGAATCACCGGGATGTTGTCCCCGTCGTAGTCGTACTTCGACAGAAGCTCTCGTACTTCCATCTCCACCAACTCCAGAAGGTCCGGGTCGTCCACCGCGTCGCACTTGTTCATGAACACCACCATCGTCGGAACTCCGACCTGGCGTGCCAACAACACGTGCTCCTTGGTCTGCGGCATCGGGCCGTCCACTCCACTCACCACTAGAATCGCCCCATCCATCTGCGCGGCGCCCGTGATCATGTTCTTGACGTAATCGGCGTGCCCGGGGCAATCCACGTGTGCGTAGTGACGGTTGCCCGTCTGGTACTCCACGTGACTGGTCGCGATCGTCACCGTCTTGGTGTCGTCCCGTACCGTGCCCCCCTTCGCGATGTCCTTGTAGCTCTTGACTTCGCCGCCATGCTTTTCGGACATCACCTTCATGATCGCCGCTGTCAGCGTCGTCTTACCGTGGTCGATGTGACCGATCGTGCCTACGTTGATGTGTGGTTTGTCTCGGACAAACTTTTCTTTAGCCATCGTTCGTTTCCTACTTCGTCGTTCTTTGTGAGGTTGCTTGAGCCTGGCAATGTACTCGCGGAGCCCAGGATGAGGCTTGAACTCACGACCTCCCCCTTACCAAGGGGGTGCTCTACCACTGAGCTACCTGGGCATAGTCTGATTCGAGTCTCTTTTCACCTGTGCTGCGGGTCGGAGCGGGCGACCGGGCTCGAACCGGCGACATTCAGTTTGGAAAACTGAGGCTCTACCAACTGAGCTACACCCGCATATCTTTGTCGTTTGTCTCCTGGTGGAGGGTGGTGGGTTCGAACCACCGTAGGCATAAGCCGGCAGATTTACAGTCTGCTCCCTTTGACCGCTCGGGCAACCCTCCATGTTCGTTCCGAAGTTTCCAGTAGAGCTGGCGATGAGACTTGAACTCATAACCGCCGGTTTACAAAACCGGTGCTCTACCAGTTGAGCTACGCCAGCATGACGGCGGCGGCTGTACTACGGTCAGGTCCCCGGGAAGTCAAGGGAATCAGGGCTCACAAGCCAGCCGATGGCGGCTCGCAGGCCTTTCGGTCATTTCGCGGGTCGACGAAGGTGATGCTGCCCACGCAGTTCGCTGCGTTCGCGACCGAACGGTTGTAATTGCAGTCGGGTTTGTCCTGGCACACCCTGAAGCAGTACTGGTTGCCGTCATCGTGGGCGACGCAGGCGGACCCGTCGGGGCAGTCGAGATCGCTCGTGCAACCCTCCAGACCACAGTAGCCCCCGGTGAACTGGGTCAGGCATTCGAGCTCGATGCCCATGACAGACGGACAATCCGTGGACGCGGCGCACTGCGCGCCGACGCCGATCCGGTCCGCCTCCGTGGCTCCGTCACCACAGCCCCCGGCGACACCAATCCAGATGAACCCCACAAGAACATACATTGACTTACACATGACTACCTACCATTCGATCACCCTGGGGCTGAATGCCGCTGATCCGGTTCCGCCCCTTGGCTTTTGCTGCGTACATAGCGCGATCGGAAGCTTGGAGGAGCCGATCGAGGTCCGCTCCATGGTCCGGAAAGGCGGCGACTCCGACGCTGGCGGTGACCGAGACGTACGGCGCTTCGGGAATTTTCATCTGCTCCACGGCCGCGCGGCAGCGCTCGGCCGCACCCATCGCTTGCTTCAAATCTGCGCCCGGCAGGAGGACGACGAACTCCTCCCCGCCGAATCGACCGACGATGTCACCCGTTCGCAACGTCGACTGCACGGCGTTAGCGGTTTGCTTGAGAACCAAATCGCCACAGGCGTGTCCGTGGGCATCATTGATCCGCTTGAAGTGATCGAGGTCGAGCATCAGTACACTCAATGTCTTTGCGTCGCTGCTCGCTTTGAGCACCGCACGCTGCATCAGCTCCAGCGCGAAGCCGCGGGTGTAGGCGCCTGTCAACGAATCGAACTGGGCAGCCTGGTAGAGACTTCGTTCGTCCTGGCGCCAGGCCCCAATCAAGTGGTCCATCAGAACCGCAAGCGGCACGTAGATGAGTGCGGCGGCGGCGGCGCGCCCGACGGCGATCTTGGCTAGGTCCGGCTCCCCGAGCGATGGGTGGAACAAGGAAAGGAAGGGAACCGCCCCAGCCTTGCTTGCAAAGTGCATCGCAAACATCGCGAGAAACCAGCCGATGACCGCGATCCAAAGCCAACGACGCTCGAGAAGCACCATCCCCAAGAGCAGAGCAGCGACCATGATCAGCCCGCTCGCCGCCGTATAGGGACCGATCGCATAGCAAACGGCCGTACCGGTGATGATCTGCGCCACGATGGTGCCGAAGAGCAGCCACGAGAAAGTCGTGCCCGTGCGCGGGTACCATCTCCAGGTCCAGATGTAGAGCCCCAGCCAGAACACCGAGGCCGCGACGGCGAGCCGCGTCGTGGTCTGTAGAGCCGCTTCGTCCTCAGGAGGCGCGAGCAGGAATGGCCAGCCCTGAAGCGCAGCGAAGCAGAAGGTCACGATGACCATCAGGAGCACGGTCAGGAACTGTACGTAAAGCGCTCGGTCTCGGGAGCTCCAGCCGAAGGGCGAGCCGGTGGGAAGCAACGACTCGCCGAATGGGATGATCGACTTCCGAGGCTCTGCGCGCACCTGGCTCCGCGCGTGATGCGACGACGGGCGAGCGCTCCGTGGGTCGCTGTGCAAATCGCTCTCCATGTTCCCCCTTTCAGGGTAGCAACTCAGGAAGCAGAGTGTTCTCAGGCCGCGTCGTGAACGCCTACCGGCCGGGTCGCCAGCACGAGCTCTCGAACCCGAACCCAGCGTCGAAGCGCGCGCCAGTGGGCATTGGCCATGGCCAAGAAACGGATCGAGGTGTCGTTGAAGAGAGAGCCCACCGTATCGCGAACCACCTCGGCACCGACCCAGAGGGGCTCGGGCTCACCTGGGAGGAGCAGCTGAATCTGAACCCGATCTCGGCACCGGTTTCCCAGGATGGCAAGTGAGTCGAGGACCAAGCCCTGCTCACTGATGCTGGTCACAAATGCGGGCATCACCTCCTCGTCGGCGACGAGCTCCGCATACAGCGCGACCGGAACTAAAATCTCACGGTGCGCACCTAACCACATCGCCCTCGACGCTACGTGGTGGCACCAGGCCTAGCAAAAAACTTGCCGGACCCGCTGTGCCGCCAAACCGGTATGATTTCGGGGTGCTCGGCCCCACCCTCACCCTTGCCGCATACCTCCTTGGCTCGATCTCGTTCGGGTTGCTGCTCGCAGGCAGGGAGGGCGTCGACTTGCGCAGCATCGGAAGCGGCAACATCGGCGCCACCAACGTCGGCCGTGCGCTCGGAAAATCCAGGGGCAGACAGGTCATGCTCCTCGACATGCTCAAGGGCTTCATACCGGTCGCGCTAGCCCGTTGGGTGCTCGACCTCTCTTGGCCGTGGGTGACCGCTGTCGGTATCGCCGCGGTGCTGGGCCACGTCCTTCCGATCTGGCACGGATTTCGAGGCGGAAAAGGGGCTGCGACGGCTGGGGGGGTGTTGCTCGCCGCCCTTCCGCCGATCGGCGCTGCGACGTCGGTCACTTTCGTAATCGTCAAGAAGCTCAGTCGGCGGGCAAGCGTGGCATCGCTCTGCTCCGCAACCGCTGCGCCCGTCCTCGCGCTGCTGTTCGACGGGCGCCAATGGCCTGTTCTGCTCGCGCTCGGACTCTGGCTCATCGTTGTGATCCGTCACTCCGCGAACATCGCGCGGCTTCTGCGAGGAGAGGAGCCACCGGGCTAGGCCTGGTTTGACGGAAAGCCCGCCGGTGTGATACCGCGAACTGAATGGCGGTTCATTCAATGGTGAACAAGCGTAAAGCAGCTGGGCCGGACAAGCGGGCTCGCATCCTCAAGGCCGCAATCAAAGTCTTCGCCAAGAACGGTTTCTACGCGACTCGGGTCAGCGACATCGCGAAGGCTGCCGGGGTCGCCGACGGGACAATTTATCTCTACTTCAAGAACAAAGACGATGTCCTCATTACGATTTTCGAGGAGGGGATCAGTCAACTTCTGACGATTCTTCGCGAAGTCGGTGAATCGAATGAGCCCTTTGAAACCCGAATCAGCCGCATCATCGAGCTGCAGCTCGGCCTTCTCGAAGAGCAGCGCGACCTCGCCGAAGTGATCACTGTCAACCTGCGTCAGTCGTCCCGCCTACTGAAGCAGTACGCTGCGCCCTTGTTCATGCAATACATCGACGTGATCGCAGGCGTGGTTCGTGAAGGACAGGAGGAAGGCGCGTTTCGCGGAGACCTCAACCCCCGGGTCGTGGCGCGCAGTCTCTTCGGGGCGCTCGATGCGATTCTTCTGACCTGGGCACTGGGAGAAGGGGACCCTGTCGCGCTGCGAAAAGCCGCCGCGCACTGCGCGAGTCTGTTTCTCGAAGGTCTGAGAAGACGCTGAGGGGGTCGTTGAGGGAAGCTCGAGCGATGCCATGAAGTCCCCAAATGCACATCAAGACTGGCGGGCACCGTATGACGCCGATGGGTATGTCATCCTGGAGGGGCTACTCAGCGACGCGGAGCTGAAGAAGGTTCGCGAGGATCTCGCGCGGCTCCTTGACCGAGGCCCTCGGGGCCGAAACGACTTCGAGGGAACGAAGACTCAGCGCGTCTACACCCTGGTGGGTCGAGGCAAGACGTTTGAGCGGCTGGTCGAGCACCCAACGATCCTATCGATCGCCGACGAGCTACTGCTGCCGAACTACCTGCTTACCGCGAGTCAGGCGATCGCGATTTCGCCCGGAGAGAGCCCCCAGCCCGCGCACACCGACGACTCGTTCTATACCATCCCGCGGCCGCGGCCGGCGATTAGCGTGTCGACCATCTGGGCGATCGACGAGTTCACCGAGGACAATGGAGCAACCGAAGTGATCCCCGGGAGCCACCGTTGGGGCGATGAGCAGCTCGTAGACATGTACGAGGGCGACGATGCGATCACATTGGCTCCGCAGTACCGACCGCTTCTGAGACCGCTGCGGATGCCGGCAGGGGCTTGCGCCGTGTTTGCCGGCACACTGGTGCACCGCGGAGGGCAGAATCGTTCCCAAGGCGTGCGAACCGCGATCAGCAATCAGTACTGTGAACCCTGGGCGCGTCAGCAGGAGAACTTCTTTTTGGCGATCCCGAAGGAAAGGGCGGCCACGATGTCACCCCGTGTCCAGAGCCTGTTGGGCTATTCGGTCCATCCTCCTTTCATGGGGCAGGTAACCGCGCGCCACCCCCGCAAGGTATTGGACCCCGCGTTCGTCAATCCCCTCGACAATTGATGGACTACGACGTCATCATCATTGGTAGCGGCTTCGGTGGCTCTGTTCCGGCGCTCCGACTGAGCGAGAAGGGCTACCGCGTGGCCGTTCTCGAACAGGGTCGCAGGGTTTCTGCGGACGACATGCGCGCGGCGGATCGAAGCCTGCGGCGCTTGTTTTGGATTCCGAGGTTCGGTTTCCGCGGGTTCTTCGTGCAGCACTTCTTCAAGCACGTCGGCATCGTGGGTGGCGTCGGCGTAGGCGGCGGGAGCCTGGTGTATGCAGCAGTGCTGCTGAAGCCCGGCGACTCGTTCTTCGAGGACCGCGCGTGGGCCGAGCTCGGGATCGATTGGAAGCGAGAGCTCGAAACCCCCTTTGAAACCGCGGCGGCGATGCTCGGACGAACGCCCAACCCGGACCACGCAAAGATGGACGACTGGCTACAGGCCACCGCAATCGCCATGGGGGCCGGCGACACCTTTGGTCCGGTGCCCCAAGGGATTTACTTCGGCGAAGCCGGAAAGACCGTCGCCGATCCGTTTTTCGAAGGGCGCGGTCCCGAACGGACTGGCTGCACGCGCTGCGGTGGATGCCTGACCGGTTGTAGCGTCGGCTCGAAGAACAGTCTCGACCGGAACTACCTCTACTTGGCGGAAAAGCTCGGAGCGAAGATCTTCTCGGAACGCAAGGCGGTTTCGATCCGGCCGCTCGAAAGCCGTGGTTACGAGGTTCAAACGGTCAATCCCCTGAATCTGCGGGAAAAACATCCAACCATCCGCGCCCAACACGTGATCGTTGCCGCCGGAGTCGTGGGAACGTTGGATCTCTTGTTCAAGTGCAGGGACGAACTTCGAACCTTGCCGAAGATTTCACCTGCGCTCGGCGACGCGGTGAGAACCAACAGTGAAGCGATCGTCGCGGCGCTATCGCCGAACCCGGACGAAGATCTCACCAGTGGTGCGGCTATTTCGTCCCACTTCTACGCCAACGCACATACGCACATCACTCAGAATCGTTTCCCCCGAGGCTACGACTTCATGCGGTGGTATATGGGACCGCTTACCGATGGTGCCGGTGCATTCAGCCGGGCGCTGCGAACCGTTGCGGGAATCGCATTTCATCCCGTGCGAACAGCTCGCACATTGTTTGCCCGCAACTGGCACAAGCGCATCACGGTGCTCACCGTAATGCAGAATCTCGACAGCCGAATCGCGTTCCGGCGTGGACGCAGGCTGTTGTGGCCGTTCAGCCTCCGTCTGCACTCGAGGTCGGGCCCCGACGGAGCCACACCTGCGTACATTCCCGAGGCCAACGAAGCGGCGCGGCAGCTCGCGACACACATCGGTGGAACGCCACTCAACAACGTGCTCGAGAGCATTGGGAACGCCTCCGTGACGGCGCATATACTGGGCGGTTGCGCGATCGCAGCGGCGCCGGAAGCGGGTGTGATCGACAGCGATCATCAGGTATTCGGCTACCCAGGGCTCTTCGTAACCGATGCGTCTGCCATCCCGGCGAACGTTGGCGTGAATCCGTCCCTCACGATCACTGCGCTCGCCGAACGCTTCAGCGCTCGTTTTCCATCGAAGTAAAGCGACGAGAAGTAACTCGGCACCTTCACCGAATAGAGGCTGCTATGTCCCTGTCGGATAGCAAGGGCCCTCGTTGCGGATCCGGACTCCAGCCATGTCTGCAAAGCACAGGTTCTGGTACTCCTGGTTATCGCATCCGCATACCGGGGCGTCTGTGGCGGGGCATGTGGTCGGCCGCTCCGTGCATGTGCCAAACCCATTCTCGCACAAGCCGGTGGCGCACAATTCCGTTTCCGCACAATCGGCGTTGGACCGACAGGCGCCATCCAGTCCGCTGGGGCTCCCACATCCGTGAACGAACGCGCAGATAGTGATGAAGGGCAGCACGCGAAACGACATGGGGCCCTACGTTAGCCCAGCGGTGGGCGCGCCGCAGGCTCCTTCTCGGTGATTTGACACAATTGTCTTGGAAAGGTTGCCATCCCGTTACTCGTCAAGAACGAGCGTCGTCGGGCTGGTTGAGGGCGCTGTCCACGAGCCGCTGGCTCACGTCCCAAAGGCGCCGCGCGGCGTCTTCATCCTGGGCGACCTTGCTCGGTGCGACCTCACGCAGCCGGTCGAAGTATCGCCCGCTCACACCCTCGAGCTCCTTGGCGGTCGCAACGTAAATCGGGCTTTTGGCACCATCTGCCTCCGACATGATCAGCATTCGAGCGATGGGTGAACGGTGCAACGCGTTGAGGAAGAGGTTGTTGCGCGTGATTCGACTGCGCACGTTACCAGGGTGCAATGCATTCGACGTGATCCCTAGGCCCTGCCAACGGCGCGCAAGCTCGTTCGAAAAAAGGACGTTGGCGAGCTTGGAGTGCCCGTACACCCAGAACCCTCGCCAGCGCCTTTCGAACATCAGGTCGTCCCAGTTGAGCGACTTGGGGCGAGTGTGCATGGAGGAGGACACGTTGACGACGCGGGCGGACGTCGATTCGGCCAGTAAGTCCCGGAGCTCGTTGGTGAGCAAGAAGTGGGCGAGATGGTTCACCGCGAACGTGTCCTCGTATCCGTCCTGACTGAGAGAGCGATCCTTGTGCCAAACGCCGGCGTTGTTCACCAGAACATCGAGGGATTCGAATCGCGACTTGATGTCCTCACCGAGTTGGCGCACCTCCGTAAGCGACGAAAAATCGGCCTGGAACGTTTCGATGCGACGATTCCCCACTCCGAGTTGCTCCGCTGCCTTGGCGAGACGCTCGGCGTTCCGACCGACGATTCCAACGACGTCGAAGTGGGCGGTCAGCCCGCGCGCTGTCTCGAGCCCAATGCCGCTACTGCCACCGGTAACGAGTGCGTAGCGGGTGGCCCGCCTGTCCTCACCCATCCTGGGTTTCTAGCACAGCGTAGGCGATGGAAAGGGCTGGGGACCCGCCCGGAGCCATCCGGAGTGCTTCCCTCCTTGACAGGCTCGTAAAACGCGCCTAGATCGCCTGCGTTTTCCAGCATTTATCAGCCTTACTGGCTCTCCAATCTGAGGAGGAAACGTGAAGATCCTCGTATCCATCAAGCGCGTTGCGGATCCGGACAACGCAAGCAAGCTCAAGGTGAGCGGAGACGGCAAGACCGTCACATCGGAAGGTCTCGAGTGGAAGATGAATCCGTTCGACGACTGGAGCCTCGAGGCCGCACTGCGGCTGACCGAAAACGCCGCGGAGAAGAACGCGCGTGTCGGCGAGGTCGTGCTGGTCTCGATCGGGCCGAACGATGAGCACACCCAGCGAATCATCCGCGAGGGTCTCGCAAAAGGCGCTGAACGCGGCATTCTGGTCGAAGCCGACGAAGGAAACCTCGACGCCGGCGTCATCGCGGCAATCCTCAAGGCCATCGTAGACAAAGAGAGCCCCGATCTCGTCGTGATGGGCAAGCAGGCGGCCGACGGCGACTCCAACGTCGCAGGGACCGAGCTCGCTGAGAAGCTCGGGTGGCCAATCATCAACTACGCGATGAGGATCAAAACGGGAGATGATGGCAAGACCCTCGAGGTCCAACGCGAGCTCGATACCGGTGTTGCGACGGTGAAGGTCACTGGCCCAGCCGTCCTCACCACCTCCGATCGCATCCTTCATCCAGAATCGGTCAAGAACGGAGTGACCCCCGACGACCACCAGTACGCCAAGCTCGAGGTCGGCGGCCGCTACGCGTCTCTCAAAGGCATCATGCAGGCCAAGAAGAAGCCCATCGACAAGATGTCGATCGGGGACCTAGGCGTCGACGCGACAAAAACGCTCAACTACACGAAGTTCCAGCTGCCACCGGCGCGTTCGGGTGAAACGACGTTCGTCGCGGACGTGGCCGAGCTCGTCGACAAGCTCCACAACACCGCCAAGGTCATCTAACCCTCGAGTAACGGAAAGGATACGTCTGACATGGCTAATGTTCTCGTTGTTGCGGAGTTGCTTGAAGGCAAGGCACGCAAGACCACTCTTTGCGCTGTGACAGCCGCGAAAAAAATCGCGGAAGGAACCGGCGGTTCGTTCGACATTCTCTCGATTGGAGAGGGCGCAAGCGCGGCAGCTCAAGAGCTGACTGGCTACGGTGCCGGGAAGGTGCTCAAAGCGGAGATCGCCGGTGGCTACACTTGCGAGAAATACGCTGCAACCGTTGCGGAAGCTGGAAAGGGCTACGACGTTCTGGTCGCGTGCGCGACCGCCTACGGCAAGGACCTGCTCCCGCGTGTCGCGGCCAAGCTCGACGCCGGCGTGGCGTCGGACATCTCGGACGTGCACATCGACGGCGGCAAGCTGTCCTACACGCGTCCGATGTATGCGGGCAACGTGTCGGGTACCGTCGAGATGCTTTCTGCCAAGCAGGTAATCACGGTGCGGCAATCGGAGTTCGCGCCAGCCGAGCCTTCGGGCGGTGCAAGCTCGACGCAAGACATCGCGGTACAGAGTGATCCGGCAGCGGATAAGGTGGAATTCCTCGGCGTCGAGGTCGTGAAGAGCGAGCGCCCGGATCTGACCGAGGCCGACATCGTCGTCTCTGGCGGTCGCGCGCTCAAGAGCGCTGAGAACTTCACCAACGTCATCGAGCCGCTGGTAGATGCACTCGGCGCAGCGATGGGTGCATCGCGCGCCGCTTGCGATGCGGGATATGTCTCCCCCGAGCTGCAGGTGGGCCAAACCGGCAAGGTCGTCGCGCCAAAGCTCTACGTCGCAATCGGGATCTCCGGGGCAATCCAGCACTTGGCTGGCATGAAAGGCAGCAAGACCATCGTTGCGATCAACAAGGACAAGGAAGCCCCGATCGCACAGGTCGCCGACTACTTCTTGGTGGCCGATCTCTTCGACGCGGTCCCGGCCCTCACCGACGCCGTGAAGAAGCTCTAAGCCCCTTCGCACGCCAAATGCGCCTCAAGACGCCCGGGCGGCCCTGCCTCCCGGGCTGTTTTTTGGCATCCGGCTCTCGCGATCGTTCACAATTGAGCGATGGCTTGGTCGCTCGCTGTTCTCGTTTTGCTGGTCGCTGGGCTCGCCGTGCTTGCCAAAGGCCGACGTCTTTGGGAATTGCTGACCACCAAGCCTTCGTCCTCGCGGGGCCCCCGGGCACAACGCGGCTTGCCATCTGTGCTGCCTGGATCGCCCAGCATCGAGCCTCAAACCGCCTCAGTGAAGAGTTGCCCGGTGTGTCTGTCGGAGTATGCAACCCGGCATCGTTTCTGCGTTCGCGACGGTGTCGAGCTGACGGAGGGCCGGACACCCGGACCCTTCGCCCAGGGGATGATCTGTCCCACCTGCCGCCGCGGCTACCCTTCGGACGCGGGCTTTTGCCCCGAAGATGCGGATGAATTGGTCCCGTATGGCCTCTACGGAGCGGCAAGCGCGACCCGCCCACCCCTGCGGTTGGATGCCAACAAGATCTGCCCAGAATGTGGGATTCGTCACGCTGCCGCCCACCTGTTCTGCGGTCACGACGGCACCCAGCTGGTCGTCGTAAACTGAAGACCCAAGGATCCAGGGGCCCCAGGGTCCAAGGACGCGGGCAGGACCTTCGTGGAGTTCTTGCTCCGTATGGGACCGGACCGCTATGATCGCGGTCATAAAGGGGAATCTTCGATCCGGCGTAGGTAGACTTGTCTTGGGCCGGGCTAGACGGGGGCAATAGATGAAGATCGTTTGCGATAGCTGCGGCGCCAAGTACTCCATCGCCGACGAAAAGGTCGCCGGAAAAATTTTCAAGATCCGGTGCAAGAAGTGCTCATCGGTGCTGGAGGTTCGCGGCGATCAACCCGGTGGACACCCCTTCGATGACACGAGCTCGCTTCAGGACCGGGGTAGCGCTGCGGCTTGGTACATCGTGGTCGATGGAGAGCAGAAGGGGCCCCTCCCCCCAATCGAGTTGAGCCAGTTGTTTGCGAAGGGCAGCGTGGGTCTCGATTCGTACGTTTGGAAGGAAGGCTTCGACGATTGGAAGGTCGCCGCAGACGTAGCTGAGCTCAAAGAGATCTTCGGTGGCGCGGCCGCACAGGCGAAGCGTGCACCGGCCACGATCGACGACACCTCATCGTTCGGCACCGGTGGCGATCTCTTTGGTGACGGTGGCGGTCGCGAACCGACGAGCGAAATCGACACGAGCAGCAACATGTTTGCAGGGTTCGACGAGAACCCGACCCCGACGGCGTCCAAGGATTCGCCGTTGGCTGCCGCCTCGCAGGACTCGGGCGGATTGGGCTTTGGTGGAGGCGCGATCGGCGCATCCGCACCACAGCGCATGACCGGTCAGCGAAATGAGAACTCGGTGCTCTTCTCGCTGACCAATCTACAACAGCTCGCGTCGCGTGGGGGCGCACCCGCCGGGTCCGCCCCGGTCGCCAGCACACCGCAGGGGTCTTCGGGCACCCGAAGCACTGCGCAGTCAGCGGGCGAAGGATCGGGGCTCATCGACATTCGTGCGCTCGCCAAGTCCACGACCCCCGGCACCAAACCCGCGCCCTCGCAGGCGGTAGATGACTTGCTCTCGATCGGAACCGGCGGCGGCGCGCTCGGTGCGCCGTTGCTCGGACCCTCACCCTTGGACACCGCAGACGGCAACCGCTGGCTGTGGATCGGCGGAGCTGCCGTGGCGGTGATCGCCATCGTGGGAGCAGGGATCGGAGTCGGTATGGCGCTCGGAGGGCCCGACGACGACGCGCTCGAGATCGGGGCAGCAGTCGAGCAGGCGCCGAGCCGGCCCGTACCCGGGTCCAATGAAGTCGCGGAGGCCGCGCAGGCACCGATCGACCCGCCGGAGAAGGCGCTCGCTCTGCCAGAACCGGCAGTCGAAGCAGCAACGATCGAGGAGCCCGAAGAGGCCGAACCCGCGATTGAGAAACCCGACCAGCCAGAAACGAGGCAGCGGAGCGCATCGAGCCGGGAACGTCGCGAGCGGCCCACCAAGCGCGCCGCGCATACTCGGCCGCCAGCGCCAGAACCGAAAAAGCGTAGCGGCAACAACCTCGATGCGCTCATGGACGAAGTCGTCGGTGGCTCGTCTGCCACAAAATCGAAACCGAGCACGACCTCGTCGCGCGCGACCAACTCCAGCCTTCCCGACTCGCCCTCACGGGATGACGTGAAGACCGCGCTTCAGGGTGTGAGCGGCGCCGTGAAGGCCTGCAAGCAAGACGCGGGTGGAACGGCAACCGTCGACGTCACGTTCAGTGGCAAGACCGGCCGCGCGAGCGGCGCGAAGGTCACTTCCAGCCCGTTCAAGGGAACCCCGGTCGGCTCCTGCATCGAATCAGCCGTCAAGCGCGCGCGCGTTCCGCGCTTCAATCAGTCCGCCTTCAAGGTGACTTTCCCGTATAGGCTCTAAAGGCTTTCCAGGAAGCGCACACCGGTCGCGACACCGAACCCAGTTCCGCCTTTGGGCAAGCGCCCTTGCGCACGCTCCAGGAATGCCGGCCCGGCGATGTCGAGGTGCATCCAGGTCGTTTCCTCCACGAACTCTTTCAAGAAGAGCGCCGCGGTGATCGAACCTCCGAAGCGGCCGCCGATGTGCTTGAGGTCCGCGACGGCGCTCTTCAGTGTAGAGCGTAGATCGGAGTCGAGCGGCATCCGCCAGAATGACTCACCCTCCCCATCTGCTGCTGCGAGGTACTTCGAAGCGAGCTGGTCGTCGTTCGTATAGAGCGCGGCGCGCCACGGACCGAGGGCGACCATGCATGCGCCCGTGAGGGTGGCGTGATCGATCATGTAGTCGGGCTTGAGCTTGCGTGCCGCCCAAGTCAGCACGTCCGCAAGCACTAACCGACCTTCGGCGTCGGTATTGACGACCTCTACGGTCTGTCCGCCCAGTGCCTTGTACACGTCGCCGGGCCGGTAAGCCTTCGCACCCGTCATGTTCTCCGTGGAGCCCACAACCGCATGAACTTCGACAGGGAGCTCGAGCCGGGCCGCCGCAAACACGATGCCGAGCGTGGAGGCGGCCCCCGCCATGTCGCACTTCATGTCGACCATCGAGGCTGCCGGCTTGATGCACAAACCGCCCGCGTCAAATGTGAGGCCTTTGCCGATGAAAGCGACCTTCTTTTTCGGTCGTGCGGGCTTGTACACCACGTGAATGACCCGGGGCTCGATCGCGCTGCCCTTGTTCACCGCGAGCAACAGGTTCATGCCCTCTTTTTCGATTCGCGCCTTGTTCCATATGCGACAAGACAATCCGAGCTTTCGTGCCTCCGTCGAAGCCGCTCGCGCCAGACTCACTGGGGTGAGATCATTGGGTGGCCGGTTGACGAGATCACGGGCGAAGTTGACGCTTTCGGCGACCACTTTGCCCGATCGAATCGCGGCGCCAAGCTCGCGGGTGCTTTCTCGGGCGCCCAGAATGACGGCAGAGCCGAGTGTCGTATCCTCGGTCTTGTCAGTCTTGTACTCGTTGTAGCGGTATGCCCCGGCGACGAGCCCATGTGACACCGCGCGGACTGAGTCCGGCGTGACTTCAGGAAGCTCGACCGCCGCGCTCTTCTGCGCGCGGGCCGTAGACGCCAGCGCATGCCCCATCTTCCATGCGATTTTCTGAGCATCTTTCTCTTCGCCGACACCGATGAGCAACAGCCAACGGGCTTTCGCCCCGCCGCCAGCGCTGACTTTGAGCGTCTGCGACGCCTTCCCTTCGAAGCGTTCATCCGAAGCCAGAGGCTTGATGCTGCCTTTGCCCGTGACCGCCTCGATTCTGCCTAGTGCTCGCCCGAGTGCCGTCTTCCCCGAAGGGATGGCGATCGCGACGATGTCTGCACTCGCCTTGTCCCAAGTGCCCCCAGAAAGTGAAATCTTCATCTGACTCCTTCTCAGTTGATCGGCGGGATAGTGACAGCAAGTCGCACCGCCAACAAACGAAAGCGACGAGCAAAGCGGATGGCGGCCGCCGTCGCCCAGCGCTGCGGTCGCCAATCCGCACTCCGTAGCTACCGAGGATCATTAGGCCGCACCTTGGCACCAGGCGTGCATTGAAGTCGAAGCACATTCCAACCTGGAGGACAGATGCTCGAAGAAAACAAAGTGAAGATCGCGTACACCATCGTGGAGCGAAACAAGGACGGCCGAAAATTCTGGGTTCGCGTCGGCGCCGCGTTCGTCAACCGCGACGGAAGCCTCAGCGTTCGCCTCGACGCCATGCCCGTCAATGGAGAGCTGCAGATCAGGGACTACCAGCCAAGAGAGGCCCGCGAGGCTGGCGCCCGCGAACAGGCAGCCTGATGACGCGGGTGCTCATCTTCATGCTCGCGCTGTGTGCGCTTCACCCAGGGAGAGCGGGGGCCGTGGGCACGGGCGTGGGCCCCGAAGACCAGGGGCCGCCAAGCGTCGAACAAGATCGCCGCGTCAACATCAACGAGGCCGGTCCCGAGGAGCTCACCCAGCTCCCGGGCATCGGTCCGAGCCGTGCCCAGGCCATCATCGTCGAACGCAAAAAGCGACGGTTTCGTCGCGTCGAAGACATCCTTCGAGTTCCTGGCATCGGACGCAAGACATTCGGTCGCATCCGGCATTCGATCCGAGTGAAATAGAGGCTACCGGCGCCACGCCGAAGCGCCTAGTGTCAGCATCATGATTCCGACCGTCCAAGTGCGCGAGGCGCGAGAATCCGACCACGAGGTGCTGATGGGCTTCCACCGAAGTCTCTACGAAGATCACCGGGACCAGGTGGTGGGAAAAGAGGACCTGCCCCTCATCGAGTATAGAGACTACGATCGCATCCTAAGCGACGATTTGCGCGCGCTCCTGCGCGACCGAATCAGTCATGTCTTAGTCGCCGAATCGGGTGGTACGGCGGTTGGGTACATCACCGGGCGAGTGACGGTTGAACCGAGGCGCGTACTGCCGCGCAGAGGCGTCGTGGAAGATTGGTATGTCGCCCCGGCCTCGCGAGGTGCGGGGCTCGGCGCGTTGTTGCTGCGAGAGCTCGAAGGGCATTTCAGGGCCGCCGGGTGCGATCTGATCGAATCCGCGACGTGGTCCGGTAACGAAGGCGCACGGCGCGCACACGATGCACTCGGATTTCGAGAGATCCGGGTCATATACCGGAAACGCATCTAGCCCCATAGACACCATCGACCCCGAGGATCGCCCAAAAAGCCCGGATCTCGAGTCCCCTATCTCCAACCTCCGGCGAAACGTGCAAGCCCGGACATAGGTGACCTTTCGATCCGAAGAACTGGATCTGAAACCCGCAACTCGAGATTCCGGACTTGGGATCCCGGGCTCGCGCCAGACGGGACGGCGGAGGCTGAGCTTGGTGGATGGTCAGTGGACGGCGGCCCGTAGGGGCAAGGCGTCGACGATCTCCGCCTCGGCCTCCAGCAATGCGTCCAAGCGTTTCTCCACGCGCTCTACGGGAAAATACTCGCGCGCCAAACGGATGAACAACCCATGATGCCTCGCCTCGGAACGCGCGATATCGGTGTAGAAATCCTTGAGCGGCCCGGGCTCGAGGCCGTCCGCGACGAGACCAAAACGCTCGCATCCGCGCGCCTCGACGACGCCCAGCACCAGGAGTCGATCGAGGAAATATTGCTCCGGCCCTCGCTTGATGAGCTGCATCAACGCGCCGACATAAGGATCTTTCTCGTCGGCCTCGGTCGACAAGCCGCGATCGAGGATGATCTGCATCACCCGGGCGTAGTGATCGAGCTCCTCCTGCGCGAATGGAATCAGCGCACGCACCAGAGCGGTACGATCCGAGTAATGGGATACCAACTTCAAGGCTGTAGCCGATGCCTTTCGTTCGCAGGCCGCGTGATCGATGAGAAATGCATCGAAGTGGCTCAGTACGACGTCGATCCAGCACGGGTCGGTTGCGGTGCGCAGACGAAGCATCCGATCCTTCAAGCGCGGAGCGCGTCGAGTATGGGCCGAATCGCGTTGCGGCGTAGCTTCAGCGCTGCGCGATTCGCGATCACAACCGAGCTGATATCAGCAATCTTTTCAAGCGGGACCAACCCGTTCTGGCGAAGGGTTTCGCCGGTTTCCACCAAGTCGACGATGACGTCGGCGAGGCCGGTCAGCGGAGCGAGCTCGACGGAGCCCTGGCAGAAGATCAGCTCGACGGGGGTGCCCTTCGCGCGAAAGTACCGCTCGGCGATCTGAGGGAACTTGGTCGCGACCCGGAGTGGTCGTTCACCTTTGCCAGCGATGGGCTCGCCGGGACGACCGCAGACCATCATGCGGCACTTGCCTATGTCGAGATCTACCGGAGCGAAGACGTCGTAGCTGCGCTCCATCAGAACGTCGCGGCCCACGATGCCGAGGTCGGCAGCGCCGTACTCGACGTAGGTCGGGACGTCATCTGGTTTGAGCAGCAGGTAGCTAAGCCCAGACGCCTCGTCCTCGCGGACGAGCTTGCGACTCTGAGCGGTGAGCGCATCGGTGGAGATCCCGGCGTGCGCGAATCGGGCGCTCAGCTGTTCGAGGACGCGGCCCTTGGGGACTGCGATGACGATGGAATCTCGGTTTCGTTTAGGCATTACCCGGTACTCGCTCGATCTGGGCCCCGAGCTGGACCAACTTCTTCTCGATGTGCTCATAGCCCCGATCGAGATGGTAGACCCGTCGAACGTAGGTAGTGCCTTCGGCGACCAGGCCGGCCACCACCAGAGATGCACTCGCTCGAAGATCGGTGGCCATCACCTCGGCGCCCTGGAGCTTTTCGACGCCCCGAACGGTTGCGGTCCGGCCGTTGACTTGGATATCGGCTCCCATGCGGTTGAGCTCGGAAACGTGCATGAAGCGGTTCTCGAATACCGTCTCGGTGATACGACTGGTGCCTTTCGCGAGGCACATGAGCATCATGAACTGCGCTTGCATGTCGGTGGGAAATCCGGGATGCGGCTGCGTGATGACATCCGTTGGGACAATGACGTGCGACCCTACCACCCGAATGCCATCGTCCTCGCGCTCGATTCCGACGCCGGCCTCGCGAAGCTTCGCGATCACCGCTTGAAGTGGCTCAAATGCGATGCCTCGGAGAAGAAGGTCGCCGGCGGTCGCGGCGGCAACCACCATGAAAGTTCCTGCTTCGACACGATCCGGAATGATCGCGTGCTCGATCGGATGAAGCGAATCAACCCCTTCGATCGAAATGACCGAAGTGCCCGCCCCCTCGATACGCGCACCCATTTTGTTCAGCACGTGTGCAAGCTCTTCAACCTCCGGTTCCCGCGCGCAGTTGGTCAGTGTCGTGCGCCCCCTAGCCAAGGCTGCAGCGCACATCAGATTTTCGGTGCCGGTGTGGGTTGGGAAATCTAGTCTGATGTCCGCGCCGCGAAGTCGGCTGCCAGGGACCGTAACCTCGACGTATCCATGGCGGAGCTCGACGTCAGCCCCCATCGCTGAAAGACCTTTGAGGTGCTGGTCGATCGGGCGCGCGCCGATCGCGCACCCACCCGGCAAGGAAACCACCGCCCGGCCGCAACGCGCGACCAGCGGTCCGAGCACCAAAACCGAAGCCCGCATCTGTTTCACCAGGTCGTACGGCGCCGTGGGGTCGATCGCTCCCGCCAACTCAACTTGAACGCAACCATCGCTATACCGAGCTCGTGCGCCTAGACGATCCAGAAGGCGCGTCATCGTGTGAACGTCGCGCAGGTTCGGAACGTTGCGGAACACGTGATTTCCGTCTGCCAAGAGGGAAGCCGCCAAGATGGGCAAAGCCGCGTTCTTCGCGCCACTGATCGGCACAGCGCCGACGAGTCTCTTTCCCCCGACGATTCGGATGCTGTCCACGAGGCCCCCGTTTACCCCGTGACCCTGCTTCGGGCAACTTCAGGCGAACAGCAGTCCCAGGGTGAATGATGCGAACCCCACTACGGCACCCCACAGTGGGCCGCGAGCGGACGACCAATGGAAGCGACCAGTCGAATCGAACCCTCGCCATGCCATGAGGCCCAATGCCCCGACCCAAACCGCCATTCCCAACAAGAGCAGAGTCCCCCACCATGGATCGGGGCCGATTCCGATGCCGAGAAGGCGTCGATGATCTGCCACGAGTTGCTCCACGCTTAGATTGGCGTCGATCGCGGCACTCCGATCCATCGCGACGAGCCGCGCAATTTGGTCGCGCGCGTGCTCCAACTCGGGGTTCGTGCCCGCATACAGAAAGCGCGTCGCGGCGAGCCCCCCGGCCAGCGATCGCCAAGCCGACAATGCTCCCGTGACGTCACCATCGGCCTCCAATCGTGATGCGATCGATTTCAGGGCCGATGCCGCATCGGACGCGTAAGGACTCAGGGGAAACCACCAGCGAATGGCCCGCCGGTAGTGTTCGATCGCGAGCGGAATCTGATCGTCATCTCGGTAGGCCTTTGCGGCCGCGAGATCGGTGCGTGACTCAAAAGCGACGCGCCCCAGCACGAGCGTCGCTAGAAGGATCGGCGCGACGATCGCTCCAAGCACCCAAGCACGTTTCATAGGAAGTCTCGTCGGCGGAAGATCAGTGCGGCGACGAAGAGAGTGGCCGCGGCGTAGAGGATCGCGTAGCTCATCGAAGTCGCGACGTATGTCAATGGCTCTCCGTAGGTCGCCGCCCTCATGACCAGGGTGTTACGGCCTGGGACGAAGAGATTGAAATTGGGCACAACCTCCGCCAACCAGCTGAGAATCGTCTTCATGGAAGGGCTGAGCACCCGAGTCTTCATCGCCACCATGTCGTTCGCTGATCTGCCCACCATCCAGACGCCGAACGTGAATGCGCCGGTCAGGAAGGGCGTCGAGAAGGACGAAAAAAGGAGAGCGACGGCGGTGAGGATGAGTACTTCACCGAGATTGAGAACCAACGAGGCGAGCAACGTGAACAGCTCCACGTCGACCTGAGAGCAAAGCCACGCTGAGGCACCGAGCGCAGTCAATGACCAAATAGGCACTACCAGCGCGCGATCCTTGGAAAGCAAGAAACTAACCGCGAGGATGGCTAGAAGGGCCGCGGGCACGGCGATCACGAGCGTCGTCGATGCACCCGCCTGAATCGCCGTTACCAGAAGCTGCAGCGCTCCCATGATCGCCACGAACACAGCACACGTGGCCACGATGCCGAAGTACTTGCCCAACAAGAATTCGAACCGCGCGATCGGTTTTGGAAGGATGACGTAGAGCGTTTTGCGCTCGATCTCTTTGTAGAGGAGCGAGGAACCGAGGAAGATCGCGACGAGCACCGAAAATAGTGAGATCGACGCGAGACCCAGGTCGGTGACCACACGCATCTGCTGGTCGAGTGAGAGCTCGCCCAAAGCCAGCGTCAGCGCGAGCACGCCGGCAGCCAGCACGAGAACCCCGAACAACACTTTGTCTCGAACTGCCTCGCGGTACGTATTGAGGGCGACTGCGTAGATCCGAGCGATCCTCATTGCCCGATTTCCACGCGATCTCCGGCCGAAGGAGGGGAAAGTGTCGACGAGCTCATCCAGTACGCGCGGCCAGTCGCGAAGTGGCTCAGGACGTTTATCGCCATCAGCACCATCACTGCAGACGCTACGGTACAGCCGACTTCCAGCCACCGTGAACTTTCAGGCCCACGCCAGACGCCCCATGCACGAAATGTAGCGGCGAATCCTTGGGAGAGAAACAGACCCAGTGCGGCCAGACCCGCAACGTAGAACGCGAGGACCGGTGGGCGAGAGAGAAAGCCGCGTAAGAGCTCGTACTGACTCAGGGCTACCGGGCCGACGCGAACCGTCATGACCCACTGCAGAATCAGGTGAGCGACCACCAAGCCCCAGGCGGCCCCACCCGAGAGCATCTGCAACCGCCGGCAACCCTCGGAACGGTACAGGCCTTCGGCTGCACGCGCGTCGCTGCGAATCAGGCTCCATCCGCGAGCATAGAGTCCGAGGAATACGAGCAGCACGAAGGACCAGACTACCAACGATAGCCAGGTAGCGGGTGACGCCGCGGCGAACGAGCTGGCCCCGTGGAGCGCGGGCCACATGCGAGCGATCTCCAGCGCGAAAACGGCGGTGATGGGCCAAACCGTCAATGCGATGTGACTGCGATCGCGTGGCACGGCGTACTACCTAACGCTCTGGTCTTCATGCGGTCAACTTACTTCAGAAGAGCGACCTTCCGCGAGTCTTCGCTGCGTCCATCGAGTCCAAGCAATGTGAGCGGCTCGTCCGATAAGGTCATGCGGACTCGGTCGCCAATACCAATTGGGTAAACCTTCTGAGTTCCGTCGAGGAAGATGCGACCCATGGTCATGCGGCTTGTAATCGCGAGATCCTCGCCGGGCGAGACCATGCCTTTGATGAGACCATATCGGTTGTTGACCCCTCGATAGGGCTCGCGGACCACGAACTGGATCTTCTGCGACCCCATCGGGAGCACCTTGCCACCGGCTGAACCGATCGCCGCCGTCGAACCCGCTGCCGGACCGACCCACACCCCGCTCGACATCTGGCGCTCGGCTTCGCCACCGAACTCCAAAATGTACCGCGATGTCGCCGCGGGACTCTCGTGACAATAGAGAGCGTCGTTGAGCACGCGCGTCGATATCACCGCGTCTCCCACGTCGACGCGCATTCGGGCCAGTCGGCTCGGCTTCAATGCTCCCTCGAGCGCAGCGGCGAGCACCTCATCCACTTTGACCCCTGACCCTGCGCAAAAGTACCCGACGCTCGAATCCGGTGCGCTGTTGATCGCCAACATGGGAGTGGATGAGTCGGCCAGGTGCGAGGCCCACAGGAGCGTGCCATCACCTCCCAGGGTGACGATGAGATCCCAGGAACCTTCTTCAGGAAGAGGCTCGGGACGGTATCGGAGCACCGCACGGGCGCCCAAATCACGAAGTGCATCCTTTGCCTGTCGCAAAGTCTGTTGGTGAATTTCATGCTCGTGGAGCAAGCCATCGACGGAGACGTCGCTATGCGCGATCAGCTCTCGAAGCCGTGCCTGCGCGCGACCTACATATCGCTGGTAGGTGCTCTTCTTATAGATGACGAGGACTCTTGGCCGCATGCGTGACTCGTGGTGAGAATCGCGATTTGCCGCGCCTTACCCGGTCGGGATCTTCTTCGCATCGGCCAGGAATCGTTCGAGGCCAATGTCGGTGAGCGGATGCTTCACCAGCTGGTGGATCACTTTGTGCGGAAGAGTCGCAACGTCCGCGCCAAGGAGTGCAGCCTGCACCACGTGGACGGGGTGGCGAATGCTTGCTGCAAGGACCTGCGTGCTGAGACCGTAGTTTTGGTAAATTGCGACCAGCTGCTCCACGATCTCCATGCCGTTGCCGCTGATGTCGTCAATCCGGCCGATGAAAGGACTGACATACGTCGCCCCCGCTTTGGCCGCGAGTAGCCCTTGCGTTGGGCTGAAGCACAGAGTGACGTTGGTGCGGATACCTTCTTCGGTAAGCGTTCGAACGGCTTTGAGGCCCTCCGCGATCAACGGAACTTTGACGACGATGTTCTCGTGCATCGCCGCGAGGACCCTAGCCTCTTTCATGATGCCTTCGTACTGCGTCGAAATGACTTCTGCGCTGATCGGGCCATCGACCACTTCGCAAATGTCGACGAGCACGTCTTTGAAGGGCCGCCCCGTCTTGGCGACCAGCGACGGATTGGTCGTCACCCCATCGATGACGCCCATAGCAGCGGCGTCACGAATCTCCTCGATGTCTGCGGAGTCGATGAAAATCTGCATGCCGATAGTAAAGAGCGGTGGACTCGCAGGGTCAAGCGGAGCCTGCGCTCAACCACCTCGCTGCAGGGAAACGCGTGATCCCGTCACTTCCCGACCTCCACCTCGAAGTCGATCTCATGCGACTGGGCGGGTGGCCCGGCTCTGGGAGGCGACCGCGAGCACACGATGAAGGTCGCGACAATGGCTGCGATGAGCCACAATATCATGCTCCCTGGTGTCCATTTGCTCTTGGCGCGCACGGCTTGGTCCGGTCGGGGCGGTTGTGTCGCGAGAATGAAGTTTCTGCAACCGAGGTCGTCGAAACGAAATGCGGAGATTTCTTACAGCTTTCGTCCTCGTTGCAGCGTGCAGCACCACCGCGCTGGCCGATCATCAGAGCTCCAAAGCAGACGCGACGGTCGCAAGACTCGGTGCCTTGAGTGCCCAGGAGCGGGCGCTGATCCAGCCGTACCTCGCGCAAGGGCCCATCCTGCTGACCGAGTTCCAAAATCAGCAGACCGACCTTCCCGCGGTGATCTACGCAGCACGTATCCATGCCCCGGCGGCAACCATCGCAAGGGTGATCGGTAGACCAAGCGACTACCCAACCTTCATGCGTGCCCTCACTGCGGTCGACATCCGGGCGGTCAACGGCCCGATGACGGCATTCGACTGGACCTGGGGCGTGACGCTGTTCTCCCTGACCGGACACAATGTGATGACGACCTATCCGGCAGATTCGACACGGGGCTACCGGTTCGACATTCAAACGACCGGCGGAGAGCTCGGAATCGGGCGAGTCATGTGGCGCGTCTATCCCGAGGGTCCCAGCCAATCGCTCATCGTGTTCTCCTCGCGGCTCGACGTACGGGATGCGAACTACATTACGCGGCAGCTCGTCTCGGGGGGCACCGGCATGAACCGATCGATCAACGTCGCGGTGGCCATGGTCACCTTGCTGGAGGTCAAGGCGGAGGCGGAGCGGCGAGCGGGCACCTACATCAATGGGAAGTTCCCGGCAAAGCCGCTGCATCGCCCAAACGTGAACATGAAGGCACTGCATTCGCTTCTGGGGCGCGGCGACTTGGTGCTCTTGGATTTGGACGGCGACACGCTGCAAAGCGTCACCGTCGTGGGGCGACTCGGAGCAAGCGTCGACCGAGTGCGCCGCGTGATGCTCGACCCGGAGGAGTTCGGCAAGTCGTTCCTTCACGGGAGCTGCGCGGAGGTGATCGATCGCACGGACGACGGCGTGAAGTTCGCGTGGGAGATTCCAATCCCCCTATTGCACGTGGGTGGAGAGATGATCCTCCGGCCGAGCCCCACCGTAATCGCGATCGACGGCGTCTCCGGTACGCTTTCGAAGGGTCAGTGGCGCTTCGACACGCACCGCTACCCCGGGGGTGAAGCTGGTGTCGTCGCGTGGGCGGCGTTCGACCCCGCCGACTCGCCGAAGCTGATGCGGAAGCTGATCGCAGGAAATACCCAATTTTCCCATGGTTTTGTCGCTGCCACACAGCTTGGGGTGATGCGGTCGTTACGCGCGCGCGTTCGTCTTTCGGGTCGCTAGCGACTTGGATTTCGCTTCGTCTTAGAAGTGGAGGATCGCCGTGGCGCCGGCCCCTTGTGTTTGGATTTGCAGGCGTGCCGTCTCATGCTCGCGCCGTCTCTTGTTCTTGTGCGTCTGGAAGAGCGTGAAAGAGGCGATCGCCGACAGTACTGCCAGGCCGAGCGACACCTCGGCGGAGACCGTCAATGGGCTCGTCTTGCCAGCGTTCGTCCCGGAAGAGTCCTGCCGCAGAGCCAGAGAACCGACGATCGTCGCAGTCACGAACGACGCTGCGGCGATGCTCCCAGTCGACATCACGGCTCGACGAATGATCCTGTCCTCCTTTTCGGACGCGAGCCGAGCCTGCAAGCTCGGGTCCTCGCTCGGCTCGACAGTCACCTGGCTCTTCGTTTCCGGCGTGAAGTCCAGCTCTTTCACTTCGCCATAACCGACTTGCACGGTCTTCTCGCCAACGTGCTTTCCTTCGCCCACGACGATGACCGAATGCGAGCCGGGGGCGACCTCGAGCTCGGCCGGCGTCTTCTTTCCGACGGGTACGCCATCGAGAAGGATCGCACAATCAGGTTGCTCGGAAACGACCCGAAGGACAGCGGGGCTTTGCAGGAGTGTCGCGATGCGGGCCTCGATTGCGGGTTGATCCGGCGCGTCAGGTCGCTCGACTAGGTACTGCCGGAGCATCGCCACAGCCCCAGGCTCGTCTCCACGGCGTTCACGGGTATCGGCCACCGCGACGAGCAAGGTTGGATCTCGCCCCAGCGCATGCGCGCGCAGCCAGGCACTTTCCGCAGACTCATATCGCTTCGCCTCGAAAAGTCGCGCGCCGAGCTCGTACGCCTGATCGACGGTCGTCATCGGATCGGAGAGAAGGTCACTCAACTCGGCATCGGAAGGCAGTTGCATGCTCTGCGCCGGCTCCTCGGGAGCCTGGGCACCCGCCTGAGCTGCGAAGCCTATAAGCAGCACTGCGAGCCGCGCGGATCTCATGCAGACTAGACGCCCCCGTCGACGCCGCCCATGCCGCCTAGGCCTCCTGTACCAGCCAGGCCACCGGTACCGCCCTGGCCGCTCGCGCCGCCGGTGCCACCTTGGCCTCCGCTGCCAGCCGCGCCGCCGACGCCGCCTCCACCGCCGTTGCCAGCCGTCCCGCCCGCGCCAGCCGCCCCGCCCGCGCCAGACGCGCCGCCGGTGCCAGCCGCCCCGCCGGTGCCAGCCGCCCCGCCGGTCGCGCCAGACCCGCCGGTGCCGCCGCCGCCAACCAAGCTGTCGCACACCTGTTGCGTTTCACACTTTCCGTGCGTGTAAGGGCTGCCCAGGTGGCAACAGATCAGAGCACCGTCGCATTCGTCGTCTTGAAAGCACGTCGTGCCCACGCCCCCTACACAGGCGACCGCGAGAATGAGGACTGTGAACGCAAGCCAAAGCAGGTTGGAAGTGATATGTCGCATCGGCGCGGCGAGCATAGCTCACGGCGTCCGAGGGGGCCACGCTTCCGGCTCGATCAGGGGCCGGCCCCCGCTACACTCTCGCCTCCCATGCCGAAGCCGGAAAACCACGCCGAAGCGCCGCGCGCTGGCCGATGTGCGATCGTCGGACGTCCCAACGTCGGGAAGTCTACGCTGCTCAACGCGCTGCTGGGCCAGAAGCTCGTCATCGCAACATCGCGGCCGGGTACGACGCGCTCCTGTGTGCTCGGGGTCTACGCATCCGACGATCCACCGACCCAAGTGGCCTTCGTCGACACCCCAGGGCTCGAACGGCCGAAGGGCGCGCTCGGTCGAGTGTTGATCGACAGTGCGAGGCAGGGTCTCGTCGACTGCGACGCGGTCGTATTCGTGACCGAGGCACCCAAAGATAGTGGGCCGATCCGGGTCCACGAAAAGGATGCTGCGGTCTTGCAAGCGTTGGAGGATTCGGCAGCGCCGGTGCTCCTAGCCATCAACAAGGTGGACCGGCTCAAGGCTAAAGAGCGGCTCTTCGCGTTCATCGAGGCTTATCAGGAACAGCGCAGGTTCGCAGCGGTCGTACCGATCTCGGCGACCCATGGGACGAACCTCGACGCCTTGCTCGGGGAGATCCGCGGGACCCTGCCCGAAGGTTTGCTGTACGACGCGGACTTCTTGACCGACCGGCCGGAGCGATTCTTCGTGAGCGAGCTCGTCCGGGAAGCCGCGATGCTCAACACACGTCAGGAAGTGCCGTACGGTATCGCATGTGAGTTGGACAGCTACCGCGAAGAGAACGGGTTGCTTCGTATCGAGGGCACTCTCATCGTCGAGAAGGCGAGCCATAAAGCAATCGTGATCGGCACGCAGGGCGATACGATCAAGAAGATCAGCACCGAGGCCCGCGAGCAGATCGAAACCTTCCTGCAGCGGAAGGTGTACCTGCGTTTGTGGGTGAAGGTCGTCCCTGGATGGACGCGCGACCCAATCAAGGCGCGTCAGCTTGCGATCAAGGAGAATCAGCCGTGAAGGGGCGGCACCGGGATCACGCCAGGCGTCCGGCAGGCTCGATCGTCAATAGGCCGCTGGTGGCCATCGTCGGGAGGCCCAACGTCGGCAAGAGCACGCTGTTCAATCGTCTGGCCGGCCAGCACCTTGCCATCGTCGAGGACATTCCGGGCGTGACGCGCGATCGTCACTACGCGGACGCATTCGCCGTGGGCCGCGAGTTCGTTTTGATCGACACGGGCGGTTTCGATCCCGATAGCGACGATCCGATGAAGGCCGGAATCACGGGCCAGGTTCGATTGGCGCTCGAAGAGTGCGACGTAGTCGTGTGCGTCGTCGATGCCGCCGTCGATCCGCTACCGGCAGACCGCGAAGCCGTCGCGCTTCTGCGAGATGCCGGAAAGCCGGTGATTTTCGTCGCCAACAAGGCGGATTCGCAAGCCAAGGAACAGCACGCGGTGTCCTATTACGAGCTTGGAATTGACTCCATCATGCCGATCTCCGCGCTGCATGGGCGTGGGATTGGCGCGTTGGAAGAGGCGATCGCCGATCGGCTGCCCGAGCCGGTCGCGAGCGTCGACCCGGAGTTGGACGTTCCGCGGGTTGCGATCGTCGGGAGGCCCAACGCCGGCAAATCCTCACTGGTCAACCAGCTATGTGGCGAAGCGCGTCAGTTGGTCGACGACCGTCCGGGGACCACGGTCGACAGCGTCGACACCTTGGTCGACCGCGACGGGAAGAGGCTCATACTCATCGACACGGCAGGGATTCGCCGAAAGCGGAGCGTGAAGAAGCAAGGCGTCGAAGGCTTGAGCGTCCTCCAGGCGATCCGGTCGATCGAGCGCAGTCACGTCGTCGTGCTCATGATCGACGCCGATGCCGGCGTGGGCGAGCAAGATGCGAAGATCGCCGGGCTAGCCGAGGAGCGCGGTAGGGCGCTCGTGATCGCGCTGAACAAGACCGATCTGTTGAACCGTGAAGCCCAGAAGAAGGCGATGGACCGGACCCGCGAGGTCCTGTCGTTCGTGCCCTGGGCGCCCTTGGTGACCGTGAGTGCGTTGCAGGGAAGAGGCGTCTCGGCACTGCTAGGACGGGTGACCGATGCGGTCGAGGAACACCGAAAGCGCGTGGGGACCGCAGAAATCAATCGCTTCTTCGAGGAAGTGCTCGACAAGCATCCTCCACCGACCATGCATAACCGCGCTGTCAGACTCTACTACGTCACGCAAGCGAGCATCGCCCCCCCTACGTTCGTGATCATGACGAACCATCCCGATGACGTGCACTTCAGCTATCGGCGCTACGTCGTGAATCAAATTCGAGAGCACTTCGGCTTCAAGGGAACTCCCATTCGGGTTCGCTACCGCGGTAAGAAGCGCGGCAAGTAGCTACACCGGCACCGTTGGCAGCGTGCGACGTTCCCGGCGAGCCGAAGGATTACCGAGTTGACCGCATGCAGCCATCACACTGCGGCCTTTGGTGATCCGCTGTCGCACGGGTAGGCCCTCGGCGCGCAGCCAGCCGATGAATCGCTCGATCTCGGCTTCCTCTGGCGCGCGGGTGAGTGGCATGGAACCGGGGTTGTAAGGGATTAGGTTCACCAAAGCGCGGCCCAGGGGCTCACAGAACTCCGCCACGGCGTGTGCATCCGCAAGCGTGTCGTTGATTCCAGGTAGCAGACAGTAGTTCACGCCCAAAGCAAAGTTGCGACGCGGTTTGTACTCGATCAAGGCAGCCTGGAGCTCGGCGAGCTTGGTGCGTCGGTTGATCGGCATCAGCTCAGCGCGAAGCGAGTCGTTCGCGGCGTTCAAGCTGATCGACAAATTGATCCGCTTGAGCCCTTGCTGGGCCAGGAGCCGGATTCCCTCGACGTGACCGACGGTGCAGATCGTCAGACGCTCCTGGCCCATGGCCAGGCCGGCCTCATCGTTCAAGACGCGTACCGCACGAAGCACGTGCTCGAAGTTATCGAGCGCTTCGCCCATCCCCATGAAGACGACGTTGCGAATCGGCCAGCCGAGCCGGTGCCGTGCGACGAGCAGCTGCGCGATGATCTCGTCGGTCGTGAGCTGTCGAAGCAAACCCATGCGACCGGTTTCACAAAACACACAGCCCATCTTGCATCCAACTTGGCTCGATACGCACAACGTGTATCGGCCGTGTCCCATTGGGATGCATACTGACTCCACTTCGAGCCCGTCCGGTAAGCGCAAGACCATCTTGGAGGTCGCACCCCAATCGTCCTGATCGGAGTGGACGGCGACGAGCTCCGGAAGCTCGAATGAGAACTCCGAACGCCACGCCCGACACGAACCGGGACCCAACCCGAGGCTTTCCGGATCGAAGCGGCCCTCGAGCATCACCTGCCGATGAATGCGCCGAGCGACCCCGTATCCCGTTGGCAGGTGGGCTCGCGCTCGCTCCGCCAACTCGGTGCTGGTCAGGCCGTGGATTGCTCGTCGAGTCATTTGAAAGCGTCAATCCTGAACCAGGAGGAAGTGCGCGGTGGCCACCGCGACAGGGCGCTCGGGGTCGTCCTGGTACGCGGACACGCGCACATTCGCCACCCGGCGTCCGCGACGCGTGAACACCGCGCGTGCAAAAACGTCCTGGGCCCGCGCGCTACGGAGGTACTCGACCGTAATGTTGATCGTCTTGGGGACCGCGGTGGTCTCGCCTTGCCACAGAAGCTTGAAGATTGCGGTGGACTCCATCAGTGCGCCGAGTGTGCCACCGTGCAATGCGGGCACCGACGCGTTGCCGACGAGGTGATCGGAGTAGCGCATCCGGCCGGTTACGTCGCCGTCGACCAGCGCGGCGGTAATGCCCATGAACCGCGCGTACGGTATGGCTTCTTGTAGCGCCGTGAAGTCACCGGTTTCACGAACGGCAACGACCGCATCTCGCAACCTCACGTGGACTCTCCATCCTCGTCTCGGCGTCCGTCGTCGCGGAACACGACGAAGGTGCCCGAGGCAGTTGCAATGGGGTTTTCCTCATTGCCGTGGTGCGCGGCGGCGCGAACGAACGCGACGTGCCGGGTCACCTTGTAACAATGGGCATCACAGATGACCTCCTGATGAGGCAGGGCCGGTCGGACGTAGTCGATCCGCAGGTCCAGCGTGGCAATACGACGAGGTGCGGCGAGCGACATGACGACCGCGCCGCCACAAGTGGCGTCGATCAAGCTCGTGATACAGCCGCCGTGGAGCACACCGGTCTCTGGATTGCCGACGAGATCGTCCCGGTACGGAAGGGCAAGGGACAAGTGCTCCGGCCGGTAGTCGACGACTTTCAGATTCAGGGCCCGATTGTGAGGGACCGCTCCGACGTAGCGCCCTTCGAGGCGCCTCCGTATTTCATCTTTTTGTGGAAGGAACGAGTCGGGCATTCGTGGAGCTGTAGCAGCCCAAGCCCACTGTGCTCAAGCCCCGTCAGGAGCGGGGCGGCGGTGGCGGTGCGACCTGCTCGACCAACCAGCGCTCTGAGGAGACGAACTCGACCCCTTCGACCCGTTTCGACGCGAGAAGGTCGGGGTGATCGGTCAACACCCGTCGCACCCCAGCGGCCTTGGCGAGCGCGACGAGGGCCTTGTCCCAGTCCTCGATGAAAAATTCGTCGGTGTCGACGAAATCCACGAGTCCGCGAATCGTGCTCATCTGCCGGGCGACAGCTTCGTCCTTGAACTCGGGAAGCGCATGGAGCATCGACTCGATGCGCTCGACGACCCAGCGCGATGCTTTGGGCCTGGACCGACCTCCGAAAGCGCGACGAACCGCGCGCTCGGGTGGCGAGCCGAGCGCGATCGAGGCGTTGACGTAGATGTCCGGTGCCAAGACGATGTCCATGAGGCGAGTCTAACACGGAGCGGAAGCGCTTGACATCGTTCGCGCTGGGCTTACCCGTCCAGCATGAAGGCAGTCTGGATTCGGAAACACGGGACACCTGATGTTCTCGAAGTGCGGGAGGGCCCAGACCCTGCCGCCGGAGTTGGCGAAGTTCGCATCCGCGTTCGTGCAGCGGGCATCAACTTCGCAGAGATCATGGCCCGCCAAGGACTCTATCCCGACGCACCACCGCCGCCGATGGTCGTCGGATATGAAGTCTCAGGAGTCATCGACGAGGTCGGTGATGGCGTCACGGGCAGGAGCGCGGGGCAACGTGTCTTGGCGATGAAGCGATTCGGTGGCTATGCCGATCTGGTGTGTGTCGATGCCGCGCAAACATACGTGATGCCAGAGCAGATGACGTTCGAGGAGGGTGCGGCGCTTCCAGTGGCTTATCTGACCGCCTACCACATGCTGTTCAACGTGATGCGCGTAAGGGCGGGCGACCACATCCTGATCCATCAAGCGGCGGGCGGAGTGGGCACCGCTGCGCTTCAGCTCTGTCGATCGGTCGGAGGCGTCACGACTTACGGAACGGGGTCTCAGCGAAAGCACCAGTACATGCTGGACAACGGTTGCGATCGTCCGATCGACTATCATTCGGTCGACTACGTGAGAGAGGTGAACGGACTGACCGACGGCCGTGGCGTGCACGGAGTCCTCAATGCGGTGGGGGGCGCCGATTGGAAGAAGGACTACTCTTTGCTTCGACCGGGCGGTTTGCTCATATGCTTTGGCTGGGCGAACATGCTCACTGGCGACAGGCGACGGATGACCCGAGTGCTGAGCCAAGTCGCCCGGGTGCCGTGGTGGACGCCAACGAAGTTGATGAACGAAAACAAAGGCGTAGCCGGTGTCAACATGGGTCAACTCTGGAATGAAAAAGACCTAGCTTCCGAGGCGTTCACTGCGCTACTCGAGCTCTACCGGCAGGGCCATGTCAAACCACACGTCGACCGGACGTTTCCCTTCGAGCAGGCGGCAGATGCTCACGCATACATCGAAGCTGGCCAAAACCGAGGGAAGGTCCTACTGACGCCATAGCCATGCCTGTCCGTGTCTGTTTCATTTGTCTCGGGAACATTTGCCGATCGCCGACGGCAGAAGCGACGATGCGCCGCCTGCTCGAAGCAGAGCGCTTGACGGGAGAGGTCGAGCTCGACAGCGCTGGAACCGGAGACTGGCACGTCGGCTCGCCGCCTGATCGCAGGGCAAAAGCCGCCGCCAGACGCCGGGGCATCGAGCTAATTGGGCGCGCGCGCCAGGTTGTCGGCAAAGACTTCGAGCGCTTCGACTACCTGATCGCGATGGACCGCTCGAACCGGAGCGACCTCTTGCGACTCGCTCCCGATGCGACCGGTCAAGCGAAGGTCGAGCTCTTGCGGAACTACGACCCGACCTCTCCCCGCGATACGGATGTGCCGGACCCCTACTACGGCGACGGTGATGGATTCGAAACGGTGCTCGACATCTGCGATGCCGCGTGCCGTGGGCTGCTGCACCACATCCGCGAGAACCACCAGCTATGAGCCCCGAGCTTCGCAGCGCCCTCGCGAAACGGTTGCGAGCGCCTGTCCTCGAGGCCAAGCCCATCGCCGGGGGCGACATCAATCAAGCGTTCGAGGTCTCGCTCGGGGACGGGACGCGAGTCTTCGTTAAGACGCACCCCAATCCACCCGGCGCCATGTTCGGCGCGGAGGCGCGCGGACTTCGCTGGCTCGAGGAAGCCGACGCCATTCGCATTCCTCGGGTGATCGCCGTGTCGGACGTGCAGCCAGCCTACCTCGCCCTCGAGCTGCTAACGCCTTCCAAGCGGCGAGCGAACTTCGATGAAACGCTAGGGGTACGGTTGGCTGCGCTGCATCGATACGGCGCTCCCTCGTTTGGGCTCGATCACGACAACTTCATCGGGCGCCTCGCGCAGTCCAATGCCGTGGTCGATGATTGGGCGTCGTTCTACTGGACATCGCGTCTAGAGCCGCAGCTTCGTCTCGCTGCGGACCGCGGATTGATCGACGCGTCCACACGCGCGAGCTTCGAAGCGTTGCGCCTCGCTCTGCCCGAGCGCATCGGTCCCGAGGAGCCTCCATCGCGCCTTCACGGCGACCTGTGGGGAGGCAATCTACACGTCGACGAATTGGGAGAGCCCTGCCTCATCGATCCAGCGGTGTACGGCGGGTATCGCGAGATCGACCTCGCGATGATGCGTTTGTTCGGTGGTTTCAGCGAGCGCGTGTTCTCGGCGTACGACGAAGCTTGGCCATTGGCGCCTGGGGCGGCTGAGCGCGTGCCACTTTACCAGCTCTATCCCTTGCTCGTTCACGTGAACCTGTTTGGTGGCTCGTACGTCAGCCCGGTAAGACGTGCGCTCTGTGCGTGTCTCTAGGATACCGTGCAACTCCCGGGTGCTTCTTGACACACCGAGGAGGGAGAGCCAGAGAGATCGCATGCTCAATTCGGAGGCCGACGCTCGGCGAGTTGACGAAGCTTCAGCATTTCTGTTGATCGACCATGGGAGCCGACGAACCGAAGCGAACGCGCTCCTCGATGAGGTGGCGTCGCTGGTGAAGGCCCAACTCGGCCCCGAAGCGGTCGTGGAGGTCGCACACATGGAGATCGCCGAGCCAACCATCGCCCAGGGATTTGCGCGCTGCGTTGCACGAGGAGCTGTCGCGATCGTAGTGCATCCGTTCATGCTCGCACCGGGCCGGCACGTTACCGAGGACCTTCCGCGCCTGCTCGCTCAGGCCGCCGCAGCACACGACGGTGTGCGGTTCGTGATTGCAGATCCGCTCGGCAGCCACAGCGGCGTGATCGATGCGGTGATCGAGCGATGCCGCGCGGCGCTGCGGGACCGTGAACCCAACAAACCCTAGGGAATCAGGACGATCTTGCCGCTGGTTCTGCGTGAGCCAAGCGCGGCCAGGGCGGCTGCTGCGTCCTGCAGCGGATACGTCGCGGAAACCAAAGGCGCGAGCTTGCCATCCGCGTACATACGGAAAATGGCCGCCTGCGCATCCCGAAGCACTTGCGGGTCCTTCTCGAAGTACAAGCCCCAGTGAAGGCCCACCAACGAAAAGTTCTTGACCAGCACGCGGTTCATCTGAGCCGAGGGAATTCGTCCGCTTGCGAACCCGACGATCAGAATGCGACCTTCAAATGCGATGCATTTCGTCGACCGGTCGAAGATGTCACCTCCAACCGGATCGTAGATGACGTCCGCGCCACGACCATCTGTCAGCGCCTGGACGGCTTCGACCCAATCTTCATCTCGGTAGTTGATGACGGCGTGTGCGCCATTTTGCTTCACGAGATCGAGCTTGTCGCTCGAGCCAGCCGTACCGATCACCCGCGCACCCAAGGCAACTCCGATCTGCACGGCGGAGAGACCGACGCCTCCTGCCGCAGCGTGCACCAAGAGAGTCTCGCCCTTCCGCAAGCCCACACGGTGCACCAGGCCTACGTACGACGTCTGATAGACGAGGCCGAACGCCGCAGCCTTCTCGAAGGACATCCCAGAGGGCACCGCGAATACACGCTCTTGAGGAGCAGCGACGGTCGAGGCAAATCCCCCGTACTCCAAGAGTGCGCTAACGCGATCGCCCACAGCAAAGCGCTCGACGCCTTCACCGACCTCGCGGACCGTACCGGCAACCTCAGCGCCCGGTGAGAAAGGGAGCTCAGGCCGCAGTTGGTATTTCCCCTCGGTGATCAAGATGTCGAAGAAATTGCAGCCCACCGCCTTGACGTCGATGACGACCTGACCCGGACCCGCAGGGACCTCGTCGAGATCCTCTCGCTGCAGAGAGCCAGGGCCATCGAGCTCACGAACGACCATCCTGTACATGGGCCCACAGTTTGCCCGCAAAAACGTCCTGCGACGAGCGAGGCGCGCCCAAAAACCCCTAGTCCCTGGTATAACCGCAGGATGGCTGGGCCGCCGCAAAAGCATCCCTTACCCGCCGGTGTCTTTCCGGCTCGGGATAGCGAGCGCGCCGAGGACCTCGGCTCGCGCGTTCGCGCGAAGCTGCCGCCGCCCCTCGCCGAGGAGAGCTCGCGGAGCTGGAGCGCCCCCGCTGAGACCCCTGCGGAGCGCGCACAGGCGCTCGTCGATCAACTCGTGACACTCGGCCCCAACGGAGTGGCCCCAATCGTGAGACGCCTCCTCCCGCTCGGGAACTTTGCCCTCGAAGAAATGGCCAAGAGGTTCCCGGGACCGCTCTGGCGCCCCTCCCTCGCTACCGATTCACGCCTGCCGCGGCCGGAGGAGATTTCCGCAATTGGGGCTGCGCTTGCCGTCTTCGAAGGCGAAGCGATTCCCTACCTCGCACGCTTGATGCGCCAACCGAGCCCGAAGGTCCGGTACTACGCCACCGTCATCTGCGCGGCGTTCCAGAGCACACGACTCATCGAACCGCTCGTGCAAGTGTCGCTAGACGAAGATCGTGAGTGCCGGCAAGTCGCATTGCATCTCCTCAGCTCCTACCAACACGAGCCCGCGTACCGCGAGTCTTTGTCCGGGCTCCGTCGAAGTGCATCCGACATCGCTCAGCCGCTCCCACTGAGGCGCCGCGCGATTTCCGCGCTGACCCAGTTGCGCGATGAGGCCTCTGCAGCCCTGTTCGTGAACCTGCTGGCCGACGCAGATCGGGGTATCGCGACTGCAAGCCGCGTGGGACTAAGGGTGCTCACTGCACACGACTTCGGATTTTCACGAGACCCCTGGCTCCGGTGGCTGTCGGAGCGAGGCCACGAGATCCGGATTCGATGGTTGATCGAGGGTCTCGGCGACAGCCGACCCAACATTCGCCTGCTGGCAACTCGCGAGCTCTGGCACTTGACTCGGCTTCTACAACCACTCTCGGAGACCGCGACCCGGGACGAATTCATCGCCGCTCAACAGTCGTACGAGCGCTGGTGGACTAGGACACACCCAGACTAGCTACTCGACCTGCGACGCGCGCAAGGACGTACGCAGGGCATCCATGCCTTCGAAGACCACGGATCGAATGCCGATCTTCCGAGCTGCTTCGCAATTGCGAACATGATCATCGACGAACACACACTCGTCCGCCGTTACGTCGAGCTCGCGCAAAACCGCAGCGTAGCATCTGGAATCTGGCTTTCGCAGACCCGTCTCGCACGAGACAAACGTCCAATCGAGAAAACGAGACAAGCCAAGACGCTCCTCAATCATCCTATACCAAATGGGGTAGTTCGAGAACGCGTGCATGCTGCATCCCGCTTCGCGAAGCTCCGCGAGCAATGCCTCGGCACCCGGCAGCCATCGGTACGATGCGCGAACGGCTCGGATGAAACCTTCTCGGTCGAAATCGCGACGATCGTCGAAGAAGCGGTGCAGGAACTCGGTTTCGGTGCATTTGCCCAACTCGAACTCCACCCATGCGTGTGGATGCTTGGCCTCGAGAAGGTCTTCGAACGTCATCCCGAAAAACTGAGGCATTTCGACGAAGAAGGGATCGTGCACGAGCGTGCCCATGACGTCCCAAAGTACGATTGAGCGCATGGTTCTACCCTACCGCGGAGTCGCTGACATCGGGCCGCGTCCGTCGCTCCAATCCATGTCGACGGAGCTTGTCGAGGAACGTGGTACGTTTGAGACCGAGGATCCGTGCGGCTTCGCTCTTGTTTCCCCCGGATCGAAGGAGGACCTGCTCGAGCAGACGTCTTTCCACCTCTAGATAGGTTCCGCTCAAGGGCTCCTCTTGATCGGTACCAGGCCATGCCAGCGTCGGCAGATCGCGCAGGGAGATGGTCTTGCTGGACGAGCCTGCCACGGCAAGCTCGATGACGCGCTCGAGCTCGGCGACGTCCCCAGGCCAGCCATGGGCAACCAGGGCAACCATGGCCTCCTGCTCGATCCCAGTGGGTTCGCGGGCCAAGACCCGACATGCGCGATCGATGGCGAGCAGTGCAAGTGACGGGATATCTTCGCGCCGTTCGCGCAAAGGCGGTATCGTCAGAACGGCCGGCGAGAAGCTGCTTGCGAGATGCGGTTCGAGCGCTCCGCATCGGCGCAGATCGCCCAACGGAGCGCGGGAGGTGGCAATGATTCGAGGACGCGCGAGGCAACGCTCTGCATCGTCCCCGGGCGGGGTATCCTGGGTAGCAAACGCCGCCGCGAGATGTCTTTGCGCGAGCTTGGGGAGAGCCGGCAAGTCGCGAAGAAGCAGTGTGCCGCCCGCGGCGGATTGCAACCAACTCGTGCGGCGCTCCCCCTCTTCACCGAAGAGTAGGCTCATGACTTGATCCGCTGGCGACGCGGCACAATCCACCACGACGAACGGGGCTTCCCAGCGGGGGCCGCGATCATGAATGAATCGAGAAACCGGCAGCACCGGAGCGCCTGCGGGCCCAACGAGCAAGATCGGATCGAGAACGGAAGCCAGCTCGATCGCGCGGGTCTGCACGCGTCTCATGGATTGGCTGTACGCCACATGCAGAGTCTGATCTTCCGCGAGGCCGCGCCCGAGGACATCGCACTGACGACGGAGTTGCTCGACCTGCTCTTGCAGCACCGCAGTGCGGTCTTCGGCGTCTCGCTGCTGCATCGACAGTTGGCGAATCTGAGCGTCCGCGCGGCGTCCAGAGAGCGCCGCAGCGAGCGCACCTCCGAGCGATTCCCCCAACTGCAAGAGCGCCTCGAGCTCGGGAGGCGACAGGGTCTCCGACCGGTCACACAGCGGCAGGAGCAGCAAACCCTCGGTGTGGTCGAGGTGGACGCAGGGCAGCACAGATCCGATCCGCCGGTTCTCCATCGCGTCCACGAGTGGCCGAATGGAAGGCTCCCGAACGACTCTGGCGCGAAGGCTCAGGAGGTCGAGCACGCCATCATCAGCCCGGCCGAACAAGGCGTGGATGGAGGGTGAGGAGACATCGGCCGATTGGACGTTCACCCGTTCGCCGACGTCCAGCCGGATGCGAAGCGGCGGTTCCAATGTATAGAGCTCGGGCAAGCCGCTATCGGAATCGAGCGCCCGAACCAACGGCACGAGAATGCTCGTAGCGATGTCTTCGAGCGCGGCCCCTCCGACTAGATTGCGCCTTGCAGCTTGGGCACCGTCAGCGAGCCGGCCCGTGGTGCTCCAGACGGCGCGGCTCGAGACCTTTCGCGCGAACGAAAACGTCACCCACCACAGGGCTCCCGATGCCAACCCCAGCACCCCGAGCTGCCAGCGCTCCATCGCACCGGTTGGCGCGAACGCAACGGTCGCTGCGAAGCAAACCGAGCATGCAGCGACAGCCGGAACGCCGACACGACGGAGCGACCGCCATCGCGGATCGATCCAGGCGAGATGCCCAAGCCAAAGCAGCGCGGCAACCGAGAACTCGACCGTCGTGGCCCACAGACCGCCAAAGGGCCCGAACCAAGCGTAGGCGAGCCCGACCGAGAGGGTCGCCAGCGTGGCGCCCGAGAGGGTGCCCTCGACGACATGTCCGCGTTCGACAAGCACGATCTGGTGAAGCGCCCCAGTCGCGAGCACGCCAGCGAGCACCACGAGACCGAAGGTCGTCCCTGGAACCAGCCCCTCCCGCGCCAAACCTCCGGCGACGACTGCCGCGGCTGCAAGGCCACCGAGAGCGGTGTAACGCACCAGCGCACGGGTCCCACGTGGCAGAGCCAGATCGAGCATTACGAGCGCCACAATCAGCCACGCAAGATCGTGAGTCTGATCGAGGACGGGTGACCCGGTGCGCGCCGAGGCGAGAGCAACACCCAGGGCGACGCCCATGAGCGCCAACCTCGAAGCGCCCCGCGTGCTCGGCCTCGCTCCCAACAACCCCAGCGGCGCCATGGACAGGACGATGGAAAGCACAGCCACCAACCACTCGGGCGAGGATGCAGCGCTCGAAGAGGCCCGTGCCGCCAGAACGTAAAGGACGGACGCAGGGCCGAGTATTGTCAGAAGCCGCGGAATTCGCACGTTTCGATCTCGTTCAATCGACGAGGCCGAAGTCTATCACTGGCTGTGCGCATGACCAGAGCCATTGGGCTCCGTTTCGACGAACATCCGAATGCCGACTCGCTGCCACCAAACTCGGTACTTCCGCTGTGCTGCCTCTCGCTCCTTCTTCGAGAGACCCGGCTCGTACCCGAAGTCCTCCTGCGTCAGATGCTTGATCTCGTCGCTGGCGCGGCGTCGAAGCCTTTCGTCGGAATGCATGAGGCTGTCGATCAACCATTCCACCCGATGTTGGTCGCCGTGCTTGTCGAGCCATCCGGTCCACTTCTTCTTGTGGTTGCCAAAATCCTGGCAGCCTAAGCGCACCAGGCTTGCATGGGCAGCACGGATCACGCCGGGCTCTGGAGCATCGAGCAGGGAGACGAAGAACTCGAACGAATCCACGTCGCGGAGCCTCCCAAGCGCTTCGATCGAAATTATCTGTAGTTCGGGTCGTCGGCCATCGCGTGCAGATGCGCGAAGGCGCTCGATCAGCTGCACGAACTCGACTTCACATGCGTACAGAACGCTCAATGCCCGGTACGCGCTACCGCGAACGCCGGGATCGGGGTCGAACAAACGGCGGCCAATGGGCTGCACGAGGTCAGCATTGAGAAACTCGGACGCGAGAACCGTCGCGTAGTAACGGATATCGGGGTCCTCGCTGTCGAGGAGCGGAATCAGATATGGAACTGAACGCTGCCCGAACGCGACGAACGTCCTCGCGATGGGCGACACATCCCTGCCTGCTGGAATCCGGGCGTGCGGCTCGTTGCGATCAAACCAAAGGTTACCGGGAAACTCGCGTGCCAAGGCTGGCAGCGCTGCCTCACCGACCGCCAGGAGCGGCAGGATCACCATTTCATCCTCGGGACCCGCATCGCGCAGTGCGGCGACCAATTGTTCGATGTCCTCACCGACGTCGACGATGATGCTCGGCAACGAACCCTCGGGCGCCGTCGGTGGGGGTGCAGGGCCCCACCTTCGTCCGGCCGGCTCGCGGTCGGCGTTGGGGGGCGCGGAGTTGGGCGTGTGGGGACCTAGAGACACCACATCGTGCGTCATCGCACTTCCGTCGTTGTCACGCCTCGGATCCGAGGGAACGGACCGTCGGTGGGGTGTCGAGGACGGCGCCGGGGCCGGTTGCCACCCAGCTCCGGGCTCGGGTTTCGAGGACGCAGTCCCATCGGCACTGCTCGCAGTCGGCAATGAAGCTTTTCGTCGCGCCGAAGGCCGCCCGAGGACTTCAGGAGGGCGTGGGGGAAGGCTATATCGGGTCGCGTTGACGAAGCCCGAGCCGGGCTCCGAGTGCTTTCGCTGAGACGCAGCCGGATTGGAGTCACGGAACGTGCCCGCTGGAACCGAAGATCCGATCTGGGGCAGGACGGCCGGGGGCGGTTCGGTGTCGGCGGTGGCGACCGGCGCCGGAATCGACGATTCGACGCGTGGATACGAGCCGGAAACCTCCTTCTTCGGCGGAAGCGAGCTTCGCTTCCCCACCCCATCGAAAGGGGTGACGTAGGGCATCGAGCCAGCATCGGTGGCGTCGAGCCTGTTGCTGAGGTGCCGCATCCTGGCCGTCATCTCGATGTCGTAGTGACGCGACAAGCCCGCTTCGACTCGCACCGAGCAGACGATGCGCTGCACGGGATCGATCCCGAGCTCGAACGAGATCTCGCGAAGGGTGGCGTCCCGAAGTGGACGATCGACCGCGAGAACGACGGCGTCTTCGGTGCGCGCGACGGGAATCAAGCGGTGCCGCACGGCGAACTCCCGAGGCAGCACGCGAATCGTGTTGATCGATGCACCCATGACTTCGTTTCGGGTCGCTGGCAACAGCCCATATACGGCTGCGCAGTACGCGTTCATCTCGTTCTCGCGCAACAAACCGAGCTCGAGGAGCACCGTATCGAGGTTACCCCCACGCATGACTTGCTCCTGGATCGCTTGCTGCACCCGATCGACGGGGATCACCTGGTCACGGACCAGAAGCGACGCGAGAATCGACATACAGGGAGCCATGTTGACGTCGCTTGTATCGGCGTGTCAACGAGCTTCTCCGGAGACTTCGAGCCGGTCGAGAACGATCGTCAACGCCGCAGCCACCGCCGTTTCGACCCGTAGAATCCTGCTTCCCAGGCTCGCAATAGAAAACCCTGCCCCTTGGAACAGAGCGATCTCGGTATCGGTGAATCCGCCCTCGGGCCCCACGGCACACCAGACTCGTTCCGGAATGCCACCGAGCCTCAGGTGCCCGGGCGCGCGCGCTTCGAACAGGATTCCCTGCGCATCGTCTGGAAATTGATTCAACCAGGCGCCGCATGACCGAGGATCGTGAATGATGGGAACGTCGTTTCGCTCGCACTGCGCAGCCGCTTCGCTGGCAATCCGTGTCAGCCGATCCACGCGCGACCGCGCTCGGTCCGCGGGCCATCGGGGGATGCTTCGCTCGGTATCCATCAATGCCACTTCATCCACGCCAAGCTCGGTGGCCATACGAACGCAGTCCTCAAGCTTCGAACCCTTCGGGAGCGCAAGCATCAAGACCACACGCGCCTGGCCCGTCTCCGTGACGGTCGGCGGGTCCGCCCAGCATATGACCTCGTCACCGATCGATTCGAGTCGAGCCCGCGCGACACGGCTCTTCCCGTCGAAGAGCACGACCTGATCGCCAACGCGAAGGCGGAGAACGCGCACGTGGCGACACGGCGCTTCCGCGAGCGTGACCACTCCACCCTGCTCAGGTAGGTCGGGAACGTAGAGCCTTCGGACCGTCATGGCTCTACCGGCCGAAACAGGCATGCACACCATTCGCCCTCGTCGAGGCAGGCCTCCAGGTGCATCGATGCGTACGCGGCCAGCAGCTCGTCACGCTCGCTGCGGAGAATCCCGCTCAGCACCAGGATCCCACCGGACCCAACGCGCTTTCGGAGTGCGTCGGGCATGTGGATCAACACTCTCGTTTCGATGTTGGCGAGCACGATGTCGTAGGCGCCGCCAATTTGAGACAAAGGCGTCGTCGAAACCTCAATCTGCGGGGATACGCCGTTGAGCGTCGCGTTTCGACGCGCAACGACGACCGCTTCCTCGTCGATGTCGATCGCCCTCGCAAATGAGGCCCCCAGACGGACGGCGGCAATGGAAAGCACCCCGCTTCCGCAGCCAACGTCCAAGATGCTCTCGCCGCCCAGCACTCGCTGGTCTAGCATCTGCAGCACGAGTCTTGTCGTTTCGTGGTCACCACTGCCGAAGGCGTTCTCTGGATCGATCGTCAGAACCACGTCGCTTGGCCGGCTCTCCACGGTCTCCCATGACGGATGCAGCAACAGTCGCTTCCCGATGCGCTGCGCACCGAATCCACGACGCCACTCGGTAGCCCAGTCCTCGTCCGGCAGGTACGCGATCGTCGCTTCGTACTCCTTGGCGATGGCTTCCAATGCGTGTTGGGCCGAAGCGTCGTTGTCAAAAGCGGCAATCACGAGGGCCTGATCGGGCGTCGACTCGCGGATCAGGGTCGTGTCGTCTCGTTCTTCGAGGCCGGTTGCGCCGAGCTCCCAGAGCCTGAGTTGCGCAAGCTCCAGCTGCTCGGGTCGCACCCGGATGGTCACGAAGGGATGGCTCCGAGGATCGGACATCAGACCTTGATCATGCGCGCGGAGAGGTAGATGACCAGGAATAGAACCCAGGTGATCGGGCCCATACGATTACCCCCGCGCCATGCAACGATAGGAGTGAAGACCGGCACCAGGAAGCCCAAATAGCGCCACTGCGCGGCGAGGGGACCCACCAGCACGCGCCAAGCCATCACGAGGTGCGTGAACAGAAGCGCGGCGCCAGAAAGAGCCCAAAGCGCGAGCAACCAGAGTTCCACACCGGGGTTCTAGCCCATTGTGGGGAGTCGCCCAATGGAAGCCGACACGTGAATCGGGTCGCCAGTCTGCTACCTTGGCTATTTGGAGGTAGTTCGCGTGTCCTCTAGAACCATTCGCATCGGGCTCGTCGGGTGCGGCGTCGTCGGAACGGGCGCTCTGGACATCTTGCGCTCGCATGCGGCGAAGATCGAGAGGCGCCTGGGTGCCACGCTCGTCGTCGAGCAGATCGCCGTCCGAAACCTGAGCCGAAAGCGAGCTGACTTCGTTCCCAGGGAGCTCCTGACCGATGATCCCTTTGCGGTGGCCCGGAACCCGAATGTCGACATCGTCGTCGAGGTCATGGGCGGCATCGAGCCCGCCGAACAGGTGCTGCGCGAAGCACTCGAGCGGGGAAAGCAGGTCGTCACGGCCAACAAGGCACTCCTGGCGGAGAAGGGGGACGCCCTGTTCGACTTGGCCAGACAGAAGGGCCTCGATCTGCACTTCGAGGCCGCAGTCGCTGGCGGCATTCCGATCATCCGCGCCATCGAGCAATCCCTCGCCTCCGACGAGATCCTATCGATTCAAGGGATCATCAACGGAACGAGCAACTACATCCTCACCGAGATGGCCGAGCGGGGGCTCGATTTCGACGTCGCGCTGCGATCCGCACAGGAGGCTGGCTTTGCCGAGGCGGATCCCACGCTGGACATCAATGGCGTCGATGCCGCGCACAAGCTCGCCATCCTGGCGACGCTCGCGTTTGGCGTGCGCGTTCACCCTGCCCACATCCGCACTGAAGGGATCGAAATCGTCGATGCCTTCGATATCGAGTATGCCGACGGCTTCGACTACGCGATTCGTCCCTTGGCGATCGCATCGCGATCCGACGACGACGTTCTCGACCTTCGTGTCCACCCTGCGCTCGTGCCGCTGGACAACCCGCTCGCACACATCACCGGCGCGCTCAACGCGGTTTCGGTGCGCGGAGAGCGTGTCGGCACGTGTCTGCTGTCCGGTCCCGGCGCAGGTGCTGGGCCCACGGCGACCAGTATCGTCAGCGACGTAATCGACGTCGCTCGCAACATGTTGAAAGACGCGTCGGGCCGCGTTCGGAGCTTCATCCACAACGAGAATGCCGAGCCGAACGTCCAGGATTCGGGCGACCTGCAATCCCGCTACTACTTGCGCTTCACCGTGCGCGACGAGCCAGGCGTGCTCTCGGATATCACCGGAAAGCTGAGCGCTTCTGGCATCTCGATCGAGAAGATGTTCCAGAACGTCGAGGCAGGTGGGACGGGTGCAGCCACCGTCGTCATCCTCAGCCACCAGGCCAAAGATCGCGCACTGCGCAATGCGTTGAGCCAGATCGATCCACTCCCCCACACCCTCGCCCCGACCCGCCTCTTGCGTATCCTCTCGTAGTCCCTAGTCCCGGATCGCGTGTCTCGAAGTCTGGAACCGAGAGCCTTCAGAGCTCCACGAACTCCATGACGGGCTCGGGCTTGCCACCGCAGCTTGCGGGGCGGGTCGCACCCGTATCGACCAGTTGCAGCCGAACGACTTGTTCCGCGGTCGCCGACCGGAACCGTGCCTCCCAAATCGACTTGGATTCCGGTATAGTCGTCAGCCACTGCAGCGCATCGGGGGCCTGCTCGCCGAGGCGGCGACGCAAGATGATATCAGCCGCCTGCGTCGGTCGATCGTAACTGCAGCGACCACGAAACCGATCCAGGTTTCCAATCGCTCCCGCTCGTCTGGAGGCCACAAAAGCGGCGGCGTGCTCGGCGCGAAGGCGACCGTACATGAGACCGTCAGGAAGCCATAGCGCGCATGCGGCAAACCGGTGTCCCCCCAGGTGACTGGTCTGCCAGACGTCGACCCCATGGGACTGGATTGCGCGGAACACGGCACCACCGTGCAGCGCACAACACCGATCGCGGCGCCCGTGCACGCACACTAGGCACATCGGAACGCTAGGCGAGCTCGGTAGCGCGTCGAGCTCGACATCGAGAAGGCTCTCATATCCGTCGAGCTCGACCTGCGACGTGCGCAGCGAATCGCTCGCGGCGTAAACCACCATGAACAGCGGTCGTTTCCCGGAGCGCCCCGGGCGCCGGATGAATTGCAATCGCGAGCGCGGCTCTTCGAGCCACTGAAGGAGCCGGGCTCGCACGGGCGCGGGCAATGCCTCACTCTCGATCGCGTCGGGGGCCCATGGTTCGGTAACTTCGAGCAACAGCCACCGGTCAACCGACTCGACTGCAGTGCCGGTGAGCGACTCTCCGGCTTCCTGCGAGGCCACCGAACACTCCGACAGAGCCACCGTCAGTCCGCTGGAACGGGAAGAGGCGTCGCCATCTCTTCCGCAGCGTGGTTGATGGTACGCTGGCGACGGACCGCGATCTCGGATCGCCAAGCGTCATATTGGGATTCCATGCTCGTGAGTTGTTCCTCCGCGCGCGCCAGCTGCCGTTCGATCCGCTCGCGCTGCTTTGGGTCGGCCGCCTCCGAGAGTGCCACGCCAACCTGGTCTCGCAGGAGCTTCATACGTGCCACGGCGTCGGCGAAGTTCTGACGTGCGGCAAATCTCTCGGCTTGAACCATCCAAACGGCCCAGCGCTTTTCGTCACTCCTCAGGTCCATCAATCCTCCAATCTAGGGCGTTTCCGGGGACGGTCCAGCCGGGATGCGGGGGCGATGATAAAGCCACCAGTTCTCGAAGTGTGCCACCCGTTGAATCGACCGATCCGAAGCGAAGAGGCTGTCCGGCGAGCGCTCCCGACGCACCAGGAACCAGTCGAAGAAATCACCGTGCTGATCGAGCTGGAACTGCTCCGGGGTCCACTCCCACCGGACCGGCGTCGGTGGCGGGACCACTGCGTCCGGGTCCATTGCATCGCGATACCGGAACGGGACGCCATGGAGCTGCGCAAAGTGGAAGCTGAGCCAGCCGCCGCGCTCGGCCTGCACGTACGCGGGTAGGTGGACGTACGGGCTGTTCCGAGCACGCGAGCCCGCATGGTCGTACACGAGGTAGAGGAGCTTCGGCGCCTGCGGCAGCTCAGCAATGATCTCGCGAAAGTGCACAGTGGTCGTCGCAAACTCCCGATGAGCCTCGGCGACGAACTGTGACAGGGGAACGATCCCGATCGCCGTCCAAATCACGAACCCAAGATGGGCCCAGGTCTTGCGGGGCAGGTTGGGCAGGAGCGCCGGCAGGAGAAAGAGCGCTGCGGTGATCTCGCGCGGAAAGACATACCACCAAACCCCGACCTCCATCGGGAGCGTCAGGTAGAGAGCCAGGAACAAGAGGATCGCAATGCCTACCACCGCGTGCGCAGGAACCACCCAGCCGCCCCTCGGCCAGGAACGGAGGCGGAGAACGGCGATCGCAAACAGTGCAAGCGCGGTGAGCAAGAATAGCCAGCCGACGCGCCGGAACATCTCCGTGTCCTCGCTCCCGATGAAGATGTCTGTCGTGTACTGCCCAGCGTCAGACAGGCGATTCCAAGCGGGCGGCCAGATCCATCGCATCTTGGGAAGCAAGAGGTCCGCACGGGTCAACCACCAGATGACGAAAAGCGCGCTCGCCACGCCGATGGGAATGAACAGCCCCCGGACACTTTCGACCCGACCGTGCATCACGGCACCGACGAGAACCAGCATCGCGATGGCAAATGGAAATCGGTAGATGTGCGTGAAGAAGAGCAAGATCAAGACTGCGATCAGTGCGCCCTGAAGCCTGACGCTAGGCCGGTCCACGACGCGGAGGCCCAGGCCAAGAGCCATCGCGAAGAGCCCAAGAGCACCCAAGAAGCCGATGAAACCCCAATGCGCGAGCACGCCCCAGACGGGGACTAGCCCCCAAAGACCGAGCAGCGGAGACTTTCTCAGACCCCAACAAAGCACCATCAGGCCAGCTGGCAGGAGCGCCAGCAACAATGCCGCCGCGAGCTTCGTCGCGACCACGGGCGGAAGGACGATCATGAAAATCGCCGATATGGCGTAGAGGGTCACGTAGGGAACCGCGAACGGCTGGAACACGAACTGCTCACGGAAATGCCATCCGCCGTCCATGTAGTGACGAAACACCGACGAAGACGCCGCATGAAACGGGAAGTCTGTCATCATCGGATACTCCGCCGCCCAAAATGGCGCACCGATCGTGTACACGATGGTTGCCGCCGCGCAGATCCACGCGAGCCACAAGAGTGGCGGTGGACCCGACATCCGAGCAGCCGGCTCTATTCGCCCCCCCGGCATCGGCGCCACCGTATCACGGAACTGCGCTCAAGCCTTGAGAGCTTCAGCGCCGCCGATGATCTCCATCAGTTCCTTGGTGATGGCGGCCTGGCGAGCCCGATTGTACTGTAGGGTCAAGCGGTCGATCATGTCACTCGCATTATTGGTCGCGGAGTCCATGGCGGTCATTCGTGCGCCATGCTCGGAAGCGACGGACTCGAGAAGAGCTCGGTAAATCTCGACTTCGACGTACATCGGCAGCAACGTATCCAGGAGCGCTTTTTGGTTCGGCTCGTAGATGAAGTCACCAAGCTGATCGACAGCCAACTCTAGCGGCTTGATCGGCAAGAAAGGTTCGATCACGACCTGCTGAGTCATGGCGCTCTTGAACTCGTTGTACACCAAGTAACAGGCATCGAGATCGAGTGAGGTGTAGTCTTCGACGATGTAGCGCCCAATCTCGCCCGCCTTGTCGGCGTTCAAGTCCTCGAAGACGCCCAAGAAGTCGTGGCGGATGATTGCGTTGCGCCGATTGAAGTAGTCGCGGCCCTTTCGACCGATGATACCGAAGCAAACCTCACTGCCCTCTGCCTCCAGCTTCTTCCAGCGGTTGAACGCCGCCTTACAGATATTGGAGTTGAACGCACCGGCTAGGCCGCGGTCACTCGTCAGAACCACGAGCATCACGTTCTTGGGTTCGCGCCGGGCGAGCAACGGATGAACGTCTTCCTCGGCCCCCACACGAGCCGCCACGCCGCTCAGCACCTCATGGGTCTTGACGGCGTAGGGACGAAGGCGCTCGATGTTCTCCTGCGCCTTCCGCAGTCGGGCACCCGCAACGAGCTTCATGGCACGGGTGATCTTCTGCGTGCTCTTGACGCTTCCGATGCGCTTTCGAATGTCCTTGAGGGTAGCCATGGACGCTTACTTGTCCTGGGTGGGCTCGAAGGTCTCGCCGAAGGCCTTGAGAGCGTCCTCGAGCTGGCTCTCGAGCGTGTCGTCGATCTTCCCCTTCGACAAGATGTCCGAGAGGATCAAGGGGCGTTCGGCCTTCAGCCAAGAGACGAGCTCTCCCTGGTAACGAATAATCGATTCGACAGGAAGCGGATCGAGAAAGCCGTGTGTGCCGGCGAAGATCGAGACGACCTGCTCCTCGACCGGCCAGGGCTCGTACTGGCCCTGCTTGAGCACCTCGACGAGACGCTCGCCACGAGAGAGCTGCTGCCGGGTCGCTGGGTCGAGGTCCGAAGCGAACTGTGCGAAAGCCGCCATCTCGCGAAACTGAGCGAGCTCGAGACGGAGGGTTCCGGCAACTTGCTTCATCGCCTTGATCTGTGCGTTGCCACCAACGCGCGACACCGAAATGCCGACGTTGATTGCGGGACGAACGCCCGAGTTGAACAAGTCCGACTCGAGGAAGATCTGCCCGTCGGTGATCGAGATGACGTTGGTCGGGATGTACGCCGAAACGTCGCCTGCCTGCGTTTCGATGATCGGAAGCGCAGTCAGCGAGCCTCCCGAATCGGGGAGCTTCTTGGCTACGAAGCCGGTGCCTTTCTCCTTCGCCGCAGCCTCGGCCTGATGTCGCGACTCGGGGCCGCTGAAGACCTGATTGCCGAGGCGGCTGGGCTCCTGCCCTTCTTTGACGACGACCCAATCCTCCGCCATCTTGGCGGCGCGCTCGAGAAGACGGCTGTGAACGTAAAAGACGTCGCCCGGATATGCTTCACGGCCGGGGGGGCGACGAAGAAGCAATGAGAGCTGGCGGTATGCGACGGCCTGCTTCGAAAGGTCGTCGTAAATGCATAGCGCATGCTGTCCACTGTCCCGGAAGTACTCGCCCATGGTGACGCCGGTGTACGGGGCGATGAACTGAAGCGGCGCCGGCTCGGAAGCGCCAGCCAGAACGACGGTCGTGTACTCCATCGCGCCGAACTGCGTGAGCTTGTCGACGACCTGGGCGACCGTCGACTGCTTTTGACCGATCGCGACGTAAAAACAAAAGACGCCCTTGCCCTTCTGGTTGATGATCGTGTCGAGCGCGACCGCGGTCTTCCCCGTCTGACGGTCGCCGATGATGAGCTCACGCTGACCGCGGCCGATGGGAATCATCGAGTCGATCGCCTTGAGGCCGGTCTGCAGCGGCTCGCTGACCGGCTGACGCGCAACGATGCCAGGCGCTTTCACCTCGACTCGGCGGCTCAGCTTGCTCTCGATCGGGCCTTTGCCATCGATGGGTTGACCGAGGGCATTGACGACGCGGCCCACGAGTGCCGGGCCGACCGGCACTTCGACGATGCGGCCGGTACGCTTGACCGTGTCGCCCTCGTTGATGCCGACGTCTGAACCGAAGATCGCACAGCCTACGTTGTCTTCCTCGAGGTTGAGAGCCATGCCGAACACGCCGCCCGGAAACTCGAGGAGCTCGCCCGCCATGGCGCTTTCGAGACCGTAGATGCGGGCGATGCCGTCACCGACCGACAGAACGGTGCCAGTCTCGACCACGTCCACGGACTTTTCGTAGGACGCGATCTGCTGCTTGATGATGTTAGAAATCTCTTCGGCGCGAAGTTGCATTTGGCAAGGCTCCTGATTCGATGCGGTTACGGCGTCTCGCCGTTCGCAAGCAACGTTTCCCTAAGATCGCTCAGCCGATTGCGGAGGCTACCGTCGAAAACACGGTCGCCCACGCGCGTGACCACGCCACCGATGAGCGAAGGATCTTCTCTCTTGACGAGTACGACCTCGCGGTCGGTCACTCGCTGGAGTTTTTCTTCAAGCTGGGAGTAATACGCCTCGCTCAATGGCTTGGCGCTCACGACCTCGACGCGAACGCGACCGGTCTCTGCTTCCGCAACCGATTCGAGCGCGTGAAGCACATCTTCCAAGTGCCCGAGCCGACCCTTGTCCGCAAGCAAATTCACGGCATTTTGGACCAGCTTCGAGCAACCGAGCTTCTCCATCAACGCGCTGACGGACGCCTTCAATGCAGGTTTGGGGATGACGGGATTGCCGACGATCTCGCGGAGCTCCGCGCTAGCTTTCCACGCGTCGGAGAGCGCACCGACATCTCGGAGAACCTGGTCGACCTGGCCGTTCTCGCGGGCAAGCTCCAACAGAGCCTTCGCATAGCGTCGGCCGAGCGCGCTCATGATTGTCGCTCCTCGAAAACTTCATCGAGACGTTTGAGGTAAGCCTGCGCAAGCTGATCGTGATCTGCGTCCGTCGTCCGCTCTCGGAGGAGCTCCTCTGCGGCGACAACCGCAGCATTGGCGGCCTCGTGAAGGAGCTCTTTGCGAAGTTGCTTCATCTGCTGCTCGATGAGGAAGCTCGTATCCTTGCGGATGCGAGCGGCCTTCTCTTCAGCCTGCGCGACGATGCGATCACGCTCCGCCTCGCCCGCCTTGATCATCTCGCCGCGGATCTGAACCATCTCGTGATCGAGCTTCTGCAGCCGATTCGCGGTTCCGAGGTGGCGCCTCTCGGCCTCGGCACGAAGCCGCCTGGCTTCCTCGAGCTCTTTTTCGACCTCGGCACGACGGGCTGCGAGGGCTGGATTTCCCTTCTTTCGAATGACCCAGACGAGCAAGCCAACCAAGACTATGAAGTTGACGAGCGTGCCTTGGAACTCTCTACTCGCAAGCAACGACCCCAGGTTGAGATCGCCGGGCTCGCCCCCGTGGCCTGACTCTTGGACGGCGGCCTCGTGAGCCGCGCTCTCGTCCTGGCTGGCCTCGGCGGACATCAAAGCTGGCGAGGCCAAGACCATCGCAAGAATCACGGTCGAAACCACACGCATCACTGAACCTCCCGATTCAGCATTTTCGATGCGATTTGCCGCGCCAGCGCTGGTATGCTCCGCTCGATGTCCGCCCTGAGCTTCGCCACTTCAGCCTCGAGCTTCGAGTCGGCCTCGGTCAACTGCCTGTCAGTGTCCCGGTGAACTTGATCGAGCACCGTGCGTTCGAGACGCTTGCCCTCGGCCCGCAGGCGATCTCGCTCCTCGCCAGCCTGGAGACGAAGTTTGCGCATTGCGACCTCGAACTCTTCGCTTTCGGCCGACGCCTCATCCTGCAGGCGAAGCGCCTCTAGCTTCGCGCCCTCGATGGCGTGCTCCCGCGCCTCGAATAGGGCGATCATCGGTCGAAAGATCAGCGGACGAAACACCAAAAACGCAACCGCGAACAGCCCGAGCTGGATCCAGATCGTGCCGTCGAGGTCGATGATGGAGCCCTCAGACAAAAGGGCGGTGAAAAGCACGTTCATCGCAGCGGTATTCCCGGTCTGGCCCAGAGCTAGCCGAAGGACAGAAACTCCAAACGGCGCTTGGGGCCGAATCGCAACTACGGCAAGGAGAAATCCTTAGCGGCGCGCGTTCGTAGCATGGGGCCCAACTCCGTCAAGGTCGGCCAAGCCCGGTGATCGATCAGGGCTCAGGACGATCCCCGAGGCCCCTCGAACAAACGGGCACGAAGGGCCCGGACGGTTTTCCCAGCGGCGCGCTCGTTCTCGCGACTGAAGATCGACGAGGGCAGGGGCATGTCTGGATCCACGTAGAGCTTGAACTCCACCATCGTCCGCGCCCCACCGTCGATCGGGGTGAGGGTCCAACTCGCATTGAAGGCGTCGATGTTGCCTTCCATCAGGTGCGCTTCGACTACGCGTGAGTCATCGTCTCGCGGACTCTCGGCGAGGTTGAGCTGACCCCAAAGCGTCAAAGTGCCCTTTGCGACGCTCACCTCCATGTAGACCATCGCGCGACTCCCCCGTTGTGCCAGCACTTTCGATTTCTTGAAATTGGGCATGAATTGCGCGTAGTTGGCATAGTCGAGGACGATGGGGAGAACCTCATTCATCGGCCTGTCCAAGATCAGAACGGCCCGGCCCCACGCGATCTCGGAGCCTTCCTCCGCAAGCTGCGCGGTGAAAACCTCCGCGTTTTCGGGGTCTTCCTCGGCGGCTGCGACCGGACTCCCGGGCCACGCTGCGATGAACGCGGTGGTGAGGATTGCCGAGAATGCTGTCTTTTTCATGGCTCTCTTTCTCTTTCCGCCACTTGGTACGACGCCTACAATGGTGACGTTACGTCACCTTGGCTAGTCCCCCTATCCGAAATGGGGGGCTTGGCCCGTCTTGCTGCTGGCTCGGTACCCAAATCAATGCGCCTCCCATGGACGGCTTGCTAGCTTGAATGGGAATGCGCGAGACGGTGCGAGTGTGCGTTTTTGCTATGCTTTTCCTTGGGACGGCCGCGCCGATCGGCGTCCGAGCCCAGGATCGAACAGGCCCAGATGCGGGAGACCCCTCCGAGACCCCTGCAAGAGCGCAGGATGGAGCTCCGAAACTGCCGGTTCTGGTCTTACTGCTCGGGGGCGGTGCCCGATTCAGGAACATTCGACTCGAGGTTGGTAACCGCAGCGGCGGAACCGAGCAGCGGTCGTTCGACACCGGTGCCTACTTCGCGTTTGGCTGGCATGTCCTCGTACGTCCCATGGCCCGCCGGGTCGCCAAACCAAGCGTCCAGGCGATCGTGTTCCAAATCGACGGCACCTCAGGCATCGGTCTGAACGTCGAGCCGGTGGGAACGGGCATTTCGTTGCAAACCAACACCTGGGGGCTCCTCGGACAGTTTGGCTATCTGTATCCGATCGACCGCCTGCAGGTCGGCGGTCTCGTCGGTGTCGGTGGTGACGTGCTTCGGATCGATCTGAACTCCGTGCTCCCGTCATCGACGATCGTCTATGCCCGAGTCGGACCGGCGGTGGCGTACGACATCGTGCCGAGCACCCTCTTCTTTCGCGCGGACGTCGGCCTTCGGATTCCGTTCGTTCTCGATCAGCTCGACGAGGCGTTTGGCCGCGACAGCTCGGGGATCGGCCTGGATGCAGCGGCCACCCTGGGCGGAAGGCTGGACCGAGGCTTCACGTACGCGCTCCGCTTCGTCTGGACGTACTACCATCTCCAATTCTCGGGTCCCACGATGAACGTCCCCGCGATGGGCGACGGTGGCAGCGGTAAGGACAACGCGCTCAGCCTTCAGCTTCTGCTCGGCTGGTCCTTGTAGCCATCGGGAGAAGTGTCCTCGGCGGAGCGTGCCGGAAGAGGCGAGTCATCGAGCTCGTGAACCTCCCCCATGATGCAAGAGCCATCGAAATGAACCCCCTTTTCCATGAAAAGCAACGGGGTTCGGATGTCCCCGCGCACGTGCGCTGGCGCATGCAGCTCGACGAGATCGGTCGCCTGGACATCACCTTCGACCTTGCCACCCCGGACGATGAGAGCCTGCACCGAAATGACGCCCTTGACCGTCGCCTCGTCCCCGACGATCAGCAAGCCGTCACTATAAATCTCGCCTGCGAACTCGCCGTCGATCCGGGCTCTGCCCTCGAAAAAGAGCTTCCCTTCGTATCGGGCTCCGGCGCCCAGAAGCACGTGGATGACTGAGTCCTGGTCCTGCATCGCCGAATGGAGGGTAGAAAGCGAGGACCAGGGGGTCAATCGAACGTACACGGGGCCTTGCCGCGCATCGGCATGACCCTAGTTCGTCGTGGCTGGCGTCGTTGACCGCCCTGAGAGGCCGTGCTAGGTCGCGCTCGCTTTATTGGCGGCATGAACCGCCGGCCGCACCACTTTCAGAGAACCGGAAAGAACATGGCAGAGCTTCAGAACGGGCGCATTACTCAAGTCATTGGTCCCGTCGTGGACGTTTCGTTCCCGCATGGGAGCCTCCCGTCCATTCTCACCGCGCTTCGGGTGAGCAATCCGGCGATTAATGAGAAGGATTGGAACCTCACCCTCGAGGTCGCGCAGCACCTCGGTGAGGACACCGTCCGTGCGGTCGCGATGGACACGACGGACGGTTTGGTCCGAGGGATGGCGGTCATGAGCACGAACGCTCCGATTTCGATGCCGGTCGGCAAGGAGTGCCTCGGTCGTATTTTGAACGTCGTCGGCCAGCCCGTCGACGAGCGTGGGCCGGTCAACGCAACGAAGTTCTCGCCGATTCACAGGGACCCTCCGGCGTTCGTCGACCAGAGCACCCAAGTGGAGATCTTCGAAACGGGCATCAAGGTCATCGACCTCCTCGCGCCGTACCGGAAGGGCGGCAAGATCGGCCTGTTTGGAGGCGCTGGCGTCGGCAAGACGGTTCTGATCATGGAGCTCATCAACAACGTGGCCAAAGCGCACGGTGGTGTGTCCTGCTTCGCCGGCGTCGGGGAGCGTACCCGCGAGGGGAACGATCTCCTCCTCGAGATGAGCGAGTCCAAGCTCGAGACGGGCGAGACGGTTCTTTCGAAGACAGCACTGATCTACGGCCAGATGAACGAGCCCCCCGGTGCACGCGCACGCGTGGCGTTGAGCGCGTTGACCGTTGCAGAGTACTTTCGTGACGAGGAAGGCCAGGATGTCCTTCTGTTCGTCGACAACATCTTTCGTTTCACGCAGGCGGGGTCGGAGGTATCCGCGTTGCTCGGACGCATTCCTTCCGCGGTCGGTTATCAGCCGACGCTCGCGACCGAAATGGGCGAGCTCCAAGAACGCATCACCTCCACGAACAAGGGCTCGATCACCTCGGTGCAGGCGATCTACGTTCCTGCCGACGACTTGACCGACCCCGCGCCAGCAACGACTTTCGCTCACTTGGATGCGACGACCGTCTTGTCGCGCTCGATCGCGGAGCTCGGCATCTACCCGGCCGTAGACCCACTCGACTCCAGCTCGACCATGCTCGACCCTGGGATCATCGGCCAGCGTCACTATCGCGTTGCCCGTGGCGTCCAGGAGACTCTACAGCGATACAAGGACCTACAAGACATCATCGCGATTCTCGGCATGGACGAGCTCAGCGAAGACGACCGCATCGCCGTCGACCGCGCCCGCAAGATTCAGCGGTTCCTGTCTCAGCCGTTCTTCGTCGCGGAGCAGTTCACGGGACTCAAGGGCGCGTATGTCCCGCTGGAGGAGAGCGTCTCCGGCTTCGAGGAGATCCTGGACGGCAAGCTCGACCACGTTCCCGAGCAGGACTTCTACCTCAAAGGCAACATCGAAGAGGTCAAGGAAGCCTACGCGAAGCGCTCCAAGAGCTGATTGGGCAGCACGATGGCCAACTCCGAGCACCTGCAACTCGACGTCGTCACACCGAGCGGTTCCGTCCTTTCGATCCAGGTCGATTCCGTGCAGGCGCCCAGCGTCAAAGGAGAGTTCGGCGTCCTTCCGAACCACCTTCCATTGTTGGCGGCACTCAAATGCGGGCTCCTGGTCTGGGAGGTCGATGGAAAGCGAAACATCGCTGCGATAGGCCCCGGTTTCGTCGAAGGTGGCCCCGACAAGGTGCTCTTGCTGACCAATCTCTTCGCATCGCCGGCAGAGGTCAAGCCCGACGTGGTACGGGATGAGCTGGCAAAAGCCGAAGAAGCGCTCAAGGCCTTCGGCGAGCTCTACGAAGGGCCGGAATACAACGAGCTGCAGCGGGATGTCGATTGGGCGCACGCGCGCCTCGAAGCGTACGCTGCTTCACGCGCGGTCTAGTCCCCCACGGTTTCAGCCGGCGCTGCGTCTGCCATCCAGATCTCCAGCGCGGCGCTCGCAGCGTCCTGCTCTGCATCGATCTTCGAGCGGCCCTTCCCGGCGGCCACGGCTTCGTCGTGGAGCTCGAGCGCGACCGTGAACTCTCGCTCGTGATCGGGGCCATCGGTTCCAATTAGTCGGTAGCTGGGTGTTCCGCCGAGATGCGCTTGTGCCCATTCCTGTGCACGTGATTTCGCGTCCCGATGCCCAGGTGCGCTGGTGTGCAAGCGAGGCTCGAAGATCCGGCGGGACGCTGCAAAAGCCGCGTCCGCTCCACCATCGACGAAAATGGCTCCGATACAGGCTTCGAGGGCGCTTGCGAGCAGTCTCGGCTTGGAGCTCCCGCCCGACTTGTGCTCTCCTTTCCCGAGCCGCATTGCCTGGCCAACCCCGATCGCCTCCGCGGCTTCGGAAAGACCTTTCTCACTCACCAAATCGGCCCGCCGCCGCGTGAGCTCGCCTTCGTCCGCATCGGAAAACTGAACGTAGATGAGCGATGCCGCGACCAGTCCGACCACCGCATCGCCGAGAAACTCGAGGCGCTCGTTATCGGTCGAGGCGAGATCGGGTCGCTCGTTCTTGAACGAGCGATGGGTCAGCGCATCGAACAACAGGCCTGTGTTTGTAAAGGAATAGCCAAGCTCTTCGCATAGACGAACGACCGCCTCGTCGAGTGGCTCATCCCGATTGGACATTGGTCGCAACTTACCAGCTGCTTCGCGGCGAATCCATCGTCAAGCGGCATCGTGCTATACGCGCGACGTGGAGTTCCCCCCCGAAGAGTTGGAGACGACGCGGCTCGTGCTGCGGCGCCCGACTGTCGAGGATGCCGAAGCAGCGTTCGCATCGTATGCGAGTGATCCGAAGATCACGCGATACCTCACCTGGAACGCACACACGAGCGCTAAACAGACACGGGAGTACTTCAAACAGACGATCGACGCCTGGGACCTCCGGATGGGTCACCGGGTATGGCTCATCCAACGCAAGGCCGATGCCGTGATCATGGGCACGATCGGCTGCACTGTGCATTTTCACCGTGTGGAGATTGGATTCGCACTAGGAAGTGGGTTTTGGGGCCAGGGTTACATGCCCGAAGCGCTCGAGCGGGTCTGCGAGGCCGCGTTTGAAGATCGACGGATCGAGCGCATCCAGGCACTGTGCGACGAAGAGAACACTCAATCCTCCCGGGTCATGGAGAAGGTGGGAATGCAGCTCGAAGGACGACTGCGCCGGTATGGATATCATCCCAACCGCTCCATTCGCCCACGAGACTGCTTGATGTACGCATTGATCCGCATCGATTGAATCGCTGATCGGAGCGGCTACACTCGGCCCCGCGATGCGCCTGCTCACGACCCTACCCGACCAGAATGTCGCCAAGACCCTGCGCGACGCGCTCTACGCCGACGGAGTCGCCACCACGCTCAAGGAGACGCGTGAGGGCTCATTTGCCGTTTGGGTTCACGACGAGGAGCAACTCGAGCAAGCGCGCACCTTTTTGAGTGCGTTCGATCCGCGCGCAGACCACTTTGCCGAGATGGCCCGCAAGGCCCGGGCTCAGCGCCGCGAAGAAGCCAAGGCGGACGAACAACTGAGAGCTCGCACGGAGAAGATTCGTCAGCGGATTGAGGCAAAGCAGAACATGCGCATTGGATCGTTGACCGGGGGGTTGATGGCGATCTGTGTCGCAGTGTTCATCTTGACCAACAGGGGCCAGGACACGAACGTCGTGGCGTACTTGACTTTTACGCCCCTCGTGCCCATCGGAGGCCGATTTGCTTTCGGTGATGTGAGCGCAATCTGGCACGGGCAACCGTGGCGACTGTTCACGCCGATGTTCCTGCACTTCGGCTTCATGCATATTTTCTTCAACTTGTGGTGGCTGAAGGATCTCGGCACCGCGCTCGAACGGGTGTTCTCTGCGCGCTACTTGCTGGTCTTCGTCTTGGTGACCGCTGCGTTCTCGCACGCGCTCGAATACGCGATGTCCGGTCCGACGAAGTTCGGTGGTATGTCTGGAGTGGTCTACGGCCTGTTTGTTTTCATTTGGATCCGAGGCCGGCTGGACGCGAGCTTCCCTTACCGAATTCCGCAGCAACTTGTAACCTTCATGTTGATTTGGTTGGGCCTCGGCTTCACCGGTTGGGTCGGTCCGATAGCCAACTGGGTGCATACCGGGGGACTGATCGTCGGCGCTGTGTGGGGCCTGCTTTCCTCGGGATATTTGCAGCGGAAGCTCGGCCGTTAGGCCGGCTTACGACCACAAAATCCGAGATCTCGCGCGGGGAGACGTCTAGAGAAGCGGTAGGATCGCCGCGTAGGTGCGATTCCGATCCTCACGGATGTCATCCAGGATTCGCTGGATTTTCGCCCTGCCTTCGCGCTCGATCAAGCGCTCATTGTGAGCGAGGACCGAGGCGGCAACGGTCCGTGGGGGTTTACCTGCCTCTAGCGCGCGAAGGTCCAGATTGAAGATGTCCGTGTAGTGCGGCGGGTCTTGAGCCCGAATCTCTTCCAGGCGGGTTCGGCGGACGAGCTGGACGGTTGGATCAGGAGTTTGGCGCAAGAAGTGAATGGAGCCCGCAGAGTCAGGGACACCCGGATGGAACGACGCCGTGAGGAAGACATCCTTCTGCTGCTCGCCGATCGCCGCCGCCCAGTCCGAAAAGGCGACGGCGCCGGCGGTGAAGCGAGGCGCGATGACGAAGGCGACGTCAGCCGTTTCGTCAGCAGCCCATGCGGCCACGACAGACGCCAGGCCCTTGGCGCTGCAGGATGCTTCGGTGACGACGTGTGCTCGGGTCCGTCCCTCGGAACGCGCAGGCCTCGCCCAAGGGCAAACCGAAAAGCGCTCGATGAGCTCGTGGTGGTAACGCTCGTGAAGCCGGAGCGCTTCGCAGCGCAGGACCTCGCGCGGATTCATCGGTTTCAACCCGCCGACCGAGCGATTCGGCGCGAGAGATATTCTTCGAGGTGGGGGACGATCTTCATGCCGAGGACCTCATTGGGGGTGTGGAACTCGGCCAAGACGACTTCCCGGTTGTCGACTTTGACTGTGGGCTCGTCGTCGACCTCGAGCTCGTAGATGTCGAGCGTGTCTTGCCGGTGCTCGAAGACATGCGTGCCGTGGTACGCGTGTACCAAGCGCTTGGGTTGCGCTCGAATTCCCACTTCTTCGCGGAGCTCGCGCGCGGCTGCGGTCCGGCGATCTTCGCGCGACCGCACGTAGCCCCCTGGCAGCGTGAGCTGGCGCCGATAGGAGTTCTTCACGATTAAGAGGCGGCCTCCGTACCAGACGGCGACCAGAGCCCCGGTCGTTTCCGGTCGCCGGATGAACCACAGGAGCCGCAAGCCCCAATGCGCCACCCGATACACCGCCCTGATCAAGGCGTTGATCATGCGGACAGTTTACCAAAAAAGCGCGCTGCTTGGAGAAATCCGTGCCGAGGGGTGAACGGCTAGACGGTCGCGCCGGCCCTTGCCCATCCTCCCCGCCGATAGGCCACGATGCCCAGACCCATGCGAACGACGAACGAAATGGGGAGGGCCACCCAGATTCCAAAGGCGCCCCATCCGACCGCGAAGCCTAGAAACCAGCTGAGGGGGACCTGAACCAGCACGGTGCCGACGATGTTGATCAGTAGGCTGGTACGGGTGGAGCCGGCCCCACGCAGCATGCCGATGAATGCGATGTGGACACCGACGATCGGCATCCCCAAGCCGAGCACACGCATCCAGAGAATCGAATAGCGCCCGAGGTCGGTCGCCGCATCCACGTCGAAGATCGCAATGATCGGCTCCGCGCCAAGCACGATCGCCAATCCGATCACGGTCATGATGACAGTGGAGAGGATGACGCCGCTGCGTACGACCTCGCGCGCCTCGGGCGCATCTCCGGCGCCGAGAGCGTTACCAACCATCGCGCCGATGGCCTGAGAGACGCCTAGGCCGGGCACGAACGCCAAGGACTGAATCCTCAAACCAATCCCGTGCGCAGCGACAGCCACTTGTGCCACACGCGCCAGCATGCCGACGATCGACAGAAACGCGACGTTGAGGATCACCATATCGAGTGCGGCGGGAGCGCCCACCCGAAAGAGGTCGTTGGCAAGCGGACGATCGATCCGCGCCAAGCGCAGATGCGCTCGCACCCCGTAAACGACGTCGCGTCGCAGCAGGAGCACCATCAAGACGACCGCCACGGCCTGTGCGATGACTGTCCCCCAGGCCGCGCCGGGAACCCCCAGCGCGGGAAGCCCTAGGCGCCCAAAGATGAGCCCGTAGTTCAGCACGACGTTGATCAGATTGGTCAGCAAAGCGATCACGAATGGCAACATGGTGTTCCCCACAGCGCGTAACGCAGCCGCGAAGAGCATGTTCAAGTAGAAAAACACGGTCAGCGTAAACAGGGGACGCAAGTAGCCGACGCCAAGATCTCGAACCGAGTCATCCGCGCCCAGCCATTCCATTGCGACACCGGCGCCGAGATTTCCTACCAGTGCGACGGCGATCGACACGACATACGTCAAGAGAATGCTCTGGTGGAGCACATGGTTGACACGTTCGGTATCACCCGCACCATGGGCACGGGCGATGAATGCCACAGTTCCGACTGTCAGCCCGAGCATCGCCACCATCAACAAGAAGATCAGCTGGCTGGCAAACCCGAGCGCCGTGAGCGCCTCTTGGGCGTTCACTAGGCGGCCGCACATCGCCGTGTCGACCGCCAGCGTCAGGACACTCAGCACGTTCAAGCCGACAATCGGCATCGCCAAGTCGAAGAGTCGCCGGAAGATGGCGGGATCGACGCCCCTGGATGGACCTGACGCTGCCTTCATCAGTAGCGCGAGAGCCTGCATTGCCGGAGGTCGGCGCGCCAGGGCTTTTCCGATGATGCTAGGCTCGTGCTCGGATGGCTGGTGAGCCTCGCGAGTTCGGTCCCTATCATATTGTGCGCCGCCTCGGCGTCGGTGGCATGGCGGAAACGTTCGAAGCGACCCGTGCCGGGCCTGGTGGATTCGAGCAGCGGGTTTGTCTGAAACGCACGCTTCCTGCGTTCAGCGATGACCCCGAGTTCGTCTCCCGTTTTCGACGCGAGGCCGCGCTCGCTGCACGGCTTCGCCACACCAACATCGTTGGCGTGATCGATTTCGGACAAGTCGACGGCGTGCACTACATGACACTCGAGCTCGTCGATGGTGTGGACCTTCGATCCTTGCTCAAGTCGTCTCCCGGCGAGAAGCTGTCGCCGGACACCGTAGCATTGATTGCTCTGGATTTGGCGTACGCACTCGAGCACGCACACGGATCTCTCGTTCACCGTGACATTTCTCCTTCGAACATCTTGTTGAGCCGCTCCGGGGAAACGAAGCTCGCGGACTTCGGCATCGCAAAGGCACTCGACAATGTAAAGGTCACGGCGAGTCGCAGCGCAAAGGGCAAGATTCCGTACATGTCTCCGGAGCACATGCGTGGCGAGGTCGTCGACGCGCGAGCCGACCTATTCTCTCTCGGCGTCGTGCTTTTCGAAGCCGTGACGGGCGTTCGTCCATTCGATGGAGCGCACGACGTCGAGATCATGCAGAGGATTCTGGATGGCAACCGGAGGACGTTGAAAGAGATTGAACCCCAAGTCTCGACGCCGCTTCGCGAAATCATCGAACGGTTGATCGAGGTCGACCGAGACGCCCGGACCCCGAGCGCGGCATGCTTGATCGAGGAGCTTGCCACGGTGGCACCTCCGCCCCGGGTGCGCAGAGCGCTGGCGTCGACGGTGGAAGGTCAGCGTGAAGGGCCCAGGGCGCGATTGCACGTGCGCGCGCGCGAAGAAGAACGCGACACCGACCTCAGCCGTCCGCCGCCGCCGCTCCGAGCAGTCGCGGAGCACGACGAGGTGCCAGTCCGGCCCACGGCTCGTAAGCGCGGGCGCCCCTTGCTCCTCGCAGGCTCACTGCTAGCCCTTCTGGTCGCGGCCGCGACAGGATCTCAGTGGCTCAGGCAGAGCGCTCAGGCACCCGCGCCTGCGTCCGTGCCCGCGCCTGCGTCCGTACCCGCGCCTGCGCCAACATCCGTGCCCACGCCTGCGCCAGCGTTCGTACCCGCGCCTGCGCCAGCGTCCGTACCCGCGCCCACACCCAAGGTCATGCCAACCCCTGTAGCTATGCCAGCACCCGCGGTCGCCCCTGCGCCACCGCGCTCGAGAAAAGGTTGGCTTCAGATCGTGGTTCAGCCGTGGGGGAACGTCTGGATCGACGGGGTATCGATGGGCAGGGCACCGGTGAAGGCGCGCCTGCGAAAAGGCCGGCATGTCATCGAGGCAGGACGAGACCTGCCGAGTCAAACGCGCGTCGTCCAGGTCGCAGCTGGCTCGCGAAAAGAGATCGAGTTCAGCCTGCTGGACTGATCGCTATTCGACGACGATGGCGCCGCAAGGAAACACGGCCGTGAACGTCGACGAGCCGCTCTTGAACGTATCGCACGCGCTGCCCACCAGCTCGATCACATTGCTGACCCCAGGCTTGACCTGCCAGTCGTTCGGGCAAGCCAGCGGCGTGCCATTGAGTCGAACGTCGCCCTCGCTACACGCCAGCACGACGTCGTCAAACGGCTTGTTGATCTGCACCTCGCACGAGATGCTGTCGCTGATGATTTGCTGGAATGCAGCTGCGAGAAGCTCTGGAGTCGTCGCTTTCCAGAACGGCGCAGGGTCACTGCTCTCGTTCACCGGCTTGCCAACTCCCACGTTCGCCATGTCTTGGAGGTGCGAATCGCTGACCTCGTTCCCAACGCTGAGAATGAAGACATCGAACCCTGCAGCATGTGCAGACGTGGCGGCAGTGACTGCCTCGGCTTGCCCATTCTGAGGATTCGGCTGCTCACAGGTGTCTGGCTCGCCGTCCGTGGCTAACACAATGATCGTTGGCCCTTCGGCCGGCGGCGGGTCGGATTGGATGATGCTCACGAGCGCATCGATGCTGTCGCCTGTGGGCGTGTCTCCGCCCGCATCATTCGGGTAGGTACTGGGGTAGATGCTGTTGTCGCCGATCGCGCTTCCGTTGTTGAGCCCGAATGCAACTCTTGGGCTGGTAGCCAAGGGATTGCCCGCCACCGGAAGACGTGGGCAAGGGAGATTGGCATTTCCGTTGTCCGAGGTGTATGTGGTCAAGCCGAATCGGACGATCGAGTCGAGGTTCGAGACGATCTCGGTAATCGCGCCGTGGGCAGCCGTCCATCGTGCTTGCCCGGCGAAGTTATCGGTCATCGAGCCGCTTTGATCGACCAGGAACATCACGTTCGGGATGCTTCGGGTCGGGGTGACTTGAATTGACTGGCAGCCATTACCGCCCGTGTTGCCGGTGCCACCCGTTCCACCCGTGCTCATCACGCAGCGACCGCTCACGTTGCAGGCGGAACCTGCCGCGCAGCCCTCGTCGGCCGTGCAATGCGCGGTGCACTTGCCGTTGTCGCAGAAGCTTGCGGCACACTCCGCATCGGAGGTGCAGGATTTGTCGCAGTCAGCGGGTGCATTGGTCAGCGTCGCACAGTTCAGGACGACACCGCCGTTTCCACCGGTGCCACCACCGTACGGATCACCGGAGCCATCGCCGCCGCAGGCAGCAATCGCCAGAACACCCACGCCCACGAGCACAATTGAAAGCCAATTACGCATTACCCACTCCCCTAGAGAAAAAAGCCAACTATGTTAACATTCTACACTGCGTCTGTACGGGACGCAAACGAGCCTGATTCTTTGTGTTCGATAATTATGCATTGATTCCAAATGCTTAGAGCAAGTCACCGCCAGCTCGGAGTCGGCGCTCCGCTGCGGCCCTGAAATCGCCAGAAAACCACCCAGGTTTGGATTTTGGGCGCCCCGCCACAATCGAGAGCTCGACCTGCCGCCCGCGCGTTTTTTCCTTGAGGAAAGGGCCGAGAAACCTCCCGGAAACACTGTCGGTCCAAAGATCCCGCAGCGAGCTCTTCGGCACCCTGAATTACCGCCTGAGGCTCTGGACCCTCCGTGGTACACCGCCGACTCCGTTCGCTGGTGCCCCGGCGACGAGAACATCTTTAGGAGTAGTAAAACGATGAGTATCATCAAGGCAGAATACATCTGGATCGACGGCACCGAGCCGACGCCGCTTCTTCGTTCGAAGACCAAAATGCTCGAGGCCAACATCATCGAGAAGGTCCTCGGCGCAATCACCGGTGTCGCTGCTCTGCCCAACTGGGGCTTCGATGGGTCCAGCACCAACCAGGCAACCGGCGATAAGTCGGACTGCCAGTTGTTCCCAGTGTTTGCCTCCCGAGATCCGCTCCGAGGTGGGGACAATCTGCTCGTGCTCTGCGAGGTGGTGGATGGCAACGGCAAGCCGCACCCCACCAATACGCGTCGCGCCGCCGCCGAGACCGAAGAGCGGGTGAAGGATCTCGATTGCTGGTATGGCATGGAGCAGGAATACACGATGATAAAGGATGGCTGGCCGCTCGGTTTCCCCGAGGGGGGCTATCCCGGTCCGCAGGGTCCCTACTACTGCGGCGTCGGATCGAAGTACATTTTCGGCCGCGAGATCGTCGAAGAGCACATGGACGCCTGTATCAAGGCTGGCCTTAAAATCTCCGGCATCAACGCTGAGGTCATGCCCGGCCAGTGGGAGTTCCAGATCGGACCCGCAGGCGTCACCGAGGTCGGCGACCATATGTACATGGCCCGCTATCTCCTGGGCCGCATCGCCGAGACGTACGGCGTCGACATCTCCTTGGACGCGAAACCCGTGAGAGGCGACTGGAACGGTGCGGGCTGTCACACCAACTTCAGCACTAACGCGATGCGCGAGGAGGGTGGCTTGAAGCTCATCAACGAGTACTGCGAGAAGCTCGGCAAGCCGGAGCGCGTTGCGCTTCACCTCAAGAACTACGGCGCCGGCCTCGAGGATCGCCTCACTGGCGCGCACGAAACCGCGTCGTTCAAGGAGTTCAAATACGGCGTGTCAGACCGTGGCGCTTCGATCCGCATCCCCTTGCAGACCAGCCTCGACGGCAAGGGTTACCTCGAGGATCGTCGCCCGTGCGCGAACATCGATCCCTACACGGTAGCCCGCCTGTTGGCCGAGGTCGCGGAGTAGAGCGACCACCCTTCCACGCAAAGACGCCGCGTTCCCCGGAGCGCGGCGCTTTTCGTTAAATCGTCAAGACCGCCGCACCGCGAATTCCGTCGTGTTGCAGGCGTTCGAGCGCCTCGTTCGCGTGTTCTAGCGGAAATGTCTCGATGTGCGTGTGTACTGAAATCTCCGCAGCCTCACGGAGGAACTCGCGCCCATCCTCACGGGTGTTGTTGGCCACGCTGCGCACGACACGCTCGCGGTATAGAAGCTCGTATGCGAGCTCGGGGATCGGGCTCATGTGGATGCCGCCGAGGACGAGGGTTCCGCCCTTGTCGAGATGGGACAGTGCGGCGGGTACGATCTCGCCCGCGGGTGCGAAGATGATGCTGGCATCGAGCGGGACCGGTGGTTTGTCGAAGGTTCCCCCGGTCCAGGCAGCGCCGAGCTCTTCGGCGAGCGCCTGATGCTTGTCGTGATCGCGCGTGCAGACATAGACCTCGGCACCGCGCGCCCGCGCGATCTGAATCGCAACGTGACCCGCCGCGCCGAAGCCGTAGAGACCGAGGCGGGCGCCGGACCAGGTCTCGATGCCGGTTTTTCGGAGGCAGCGATAGCCGATGATGCCGGCGCACAGCAGAGGCGCCGCCTGCAGATCCGAAAATCCCTCGGGCAACGCGTAGGTGAAGCTCGCCGGCGCGACGATATACTCTGCAAAGCCGCCATCGACCGTCCAGCCGGTGAACTCTGGCGTGTCGCAGAGGTTTTCGCGCTCGCTCGTGCAGAACGAGCAGCACCCGCAGGTGCGGTGAAGCCAGGCGACACCAACACGCTCCCCGACGACACGATCCACGATCGCAGAGCCCATCGCTTCAATCGTGCCAACGACTTGATGCCCAGGGATGATGGGCGAGCGTTTCAGATCGAGGTCGCCCTCGACCACGTGCAAGTCGGTCCGGCAAACGCCGCAGGCTCTCACTCGGATGAGGACTTCATCCGCTGCAGGCTCGGGAATCGGCACGTCTTCGAGACGCAGTGGATGCGTCTCGATGGAAGCGGGAGCAGCGAGGAGCATGGCTCGCATGGCATGTGATCATACCACGCACACCGATGCGGCCTGCGCCCTCAATTGCGGGAGCACTGGCGACAACAATTGCGCTGAACACGCGGTTCCTATATACGGCTAGATCATCATGGCACGTGAGCTTCATCGAGCCTGGGGTACAGGCGACGTCAGCCCAGCGAGCAGAATCTCCATCGCGCGCGAGGGCGCGGAGCTCGTGAGGACCGCCAGACCGCACGGGCTGGTCCAAAAGCTAGCGTACCGGACGGACGGCTTCCTCGTGTCCCAGGTCCGCAAGCTCCAACCCGCTGATTTGAAGGCGCCGCCCGAGCTAGTGCACGACCTGACCGCATTTGCCTCGAGCGAGGACTACAGGGCATATCGGGACAGTGGGGGTGACCTGTTTCCTACGCCGGGACGAATCGCCGTCAGGAAACGCTGGCTTGCGCCACACCGCGTCGGCTTTGCGGAGTGGAGCTGGCATAGCCAGCACCCCCTGATTTTCAAGAGCATCAAGCGCGAATATCGCAGTCACCGAGACAATCAGAACGCGCTGCTCCGGACGCTGAACCTCCGGATCAAAGGAAGGCCGATGGCGATCCTCGTCAATGGTTTTTCTTCGGGTCACCATCTCATGGAGCGAGTCGCCTGGCCCGTCCGGGAGTTCAGCCGACAAGGCGTCGGTGTCTCGCTGTTCGCCCTTCCCTTCCATGGTCCACGAGGACACGCCTTTCCGCCCGAGTGGCCACAGCAGGACACGGCGTTCACCATCGAAGGCTTCCGGCAAGCGATTTGGGATCTTCAGATCGCCATTCGTGCAATGCGTGACGCCGGCGCGAGCGAGGTGGGTGTCGTCGGCATGAGCCTAGGCGGCTACACCGCGGCGCTGCTGGCGACGGTCACCTCCGACGTCGATTTCGTGCTGTCGTACATCCCGATCGCGAGCGTTCCTGACGTGATGAACGACAACGACTTGGTCCCTGGCTCCGGCGACATCCAGAGGACGCTCTACGAAGGCTACCGGGAGCAGCTCGTTCCAATCACGCCGGTCTGTCGCATCCCCAAAGTGGAGCCGAAACGAGTCTCGATCGTTTCAGGCGAGTTCGATCGCCTCGCTACCGTGAAACATGGCGCGCGTCTCGCCGCTCACTTTGGCACCGAGCTCATCACCTTCCCCGGCGGACACATCGTCCAGAACCGGCGCGCGCGGGCGTTTCGCCAAGCGCTCGAGGGCTTCCAAAACGCTGGCGTGTTACCAACGCCGCGACGATGGACGAAGCGGGCGAAGCGCTAGAGGGGCTCGGCACCAGGCGCTGTCGTCAGTAGGATTTCGGAAGACCGAGTGTGTGTTGGGAGATGAAGTTGAGGATCATCTCCCGGCTGACCGGCGCGATGCGCAAGGTGCGGGCCATGCCCCATAGCGAAACGATGCCGTACTCCTCGGACATGCCGTTGCCACCATGAACCTGAATCGCGGTGTCCACCGCATGGATCGCCGCCTCGGCGGCTGCGTACTTGGCCATATTGGCGGCCTCGCCGGCGTCCTTCCCATGATCGAAGAGCCAGGCCGCCTTCATCGTCATGAGACGCGCGAGCTCGACCTCGATTTTCGCCTGAGCAAGGGGATGCGCAAGGCCCTGGTGGCTGCCGATCGGCTTGCCCCAGACCGCGCGCTCGTTGGCGTACCGACTTGCGAGCGCGAGCGCATGAAGAGCAGCGCCGTTGGCCAAGGCTGCCCCGAGGATACGCTCCGGGTTGAGACCGACGAAAATCTGGGAGAGTCCCTGCCCTTCGTGTCCCAGTAAATGGTCGCTGCTCACCCGAACCTTGTCGAAGAAGAGCGTGAACTGACGATCGGCTCCGGGAATCTGCATCCGAATGAGCGTCTTTTCGAGCCCGGGCGCGTTCGCGTCGACGATGAAGAGAGACAAACGCCCGCGTCCCCCTTCTTCCCCACCAGTTCGGGCGACGACGAGAATCGCCTCGGCGTCGTCCGCGCCCGAGATGTAGTACTTGGTGCCGGACAAGAGCCAGTCGTCGCCATCTTGGGTCGCTGCGGTTTCGAGTCGATGTGAGTTCGAGCCAGCATTGGGCTCCGTAATTGCAAACGCCATCTTCGCTTCGCCCGTGGCGAGCTTGGGCAACCATCGTTCCTTCTGCACATCGGTACCAAAGCGCGCGATCACGGTCGCGCAGATCGCGGGCGAGACGAGGAGCAAGAGCAGCGGACAGCCTGCTGCTGCGAGCTCCTCGCAGACGATGGCAAGCTCGTAGATCCCGAGACCCCCGCCACCATACTCCTCAGGCGTGTTGACGCCGATGAAGCCTTGCCGCCCCACCTCCTCCCAGAGCTCAGTGGGAGGTAACCCCTCTCGGGCCTTGTCGACGTAGTATTGGCGCCCGTACTTGCGGCCGATTTCGCCCACCTGCTTGCGCAGCAGCTGCTGCTCTTCGCTTTCCACGTAGGACATGCCGCAGTGGTATCACGCTGCCGGGGATCGCGTCGCGGGGGATTGCACTCGGGTCGATCTGCTGGCTTGATGGCGCGGTGACCTCTCGGCCGCCAAGCGTCAGCAACGAGAAGATCGCGCGTATCCTCGAGCAGGTCGCCGACCGCCTCGAAACACAACACGCCAACATCTATCGAATCGATGCGTACCGCGCCGCTGCGGAGGTCGTTCGGCGTCAAGAGACCAGCATGCAGGACCTGGCGCTCACACGAGGGCGCGAAGCCATCGATGCCCTGCCGCAGATCGGGTCCAGCCTCGCTGCTTCGATCGAAGAGATCGCGCACTCGGGCCGGCTCGGTTTGCTCGCGCGGCTCGATGGCAGGCAGTCCCCCGTCGAGCTGTTCAAAACGGTACCCGGGATCGGCGAAGAGCTCGCCGAGCGGATCCATCGAGAGCTGGACATCGACACGCTCGAAGCGTTGGAGGTGGCGGCGCACGATGGACGGCTCGGCTCGGTCGCCGGGTTTGGTCCGCGTAGACTCGAAGCGATACGGGACATCTTGGCGACGATGCTCACCCGGTCGTCGCGCGGCAGGGCGCGAGGCTTCGACGCGTTGCGGGAGGCCGGAGCTTCCGTCAGCGCACCAGACAAACCCGAGGCCAAGCCGGACCTCGCCCTCTTGCTCGAGCTCGATCGAGAGTACCGAGAGAAGGTCGAAACCGACGAGCTCCCGCGAATCGCACCACGGCGCAACAACCCCCAAGGCGCCGCCTGGCTTCCGATCCTCCACAGCTACAAGGACGGCTGGCATTTCACCGTCCTGTTTTCCAACACCGACCGAGCCCACGAGCTCGGCCGCGTTCGTGATTGGGTGGTGATCTACTTCGAGCGCGACGGTGAGGAGGGCCAGTGCACGGTCGTCACCGAGTTTCGAGGACCACTGGCAGGGAAGCGGGTCGTCCGGGGGCGCGAAGATGAAGTCGCCGCTCTTTGAACGGGCCCGAACCTAGGCAAGCTCGCCAGGGAGAGATCCCTCTCGAAAAGATGGCCCTTGCGGGCAACGCCACCAGCGCAAATCGCGGACTGAAGGGACTCACGCAGTCTCGGAGCGATCATCGGCGAGTTTCGGGGCTCCAACCCTCTGGTGCCAGCTCGAAATGCTCAAACTCGAATGCCGGCGAGACCGTGCACCCCACGAGCGTCCAGTCGCCGAGCGAGCAAGCCGCTTGCCATGCATTGGGTGCAATGATGATCTGCGGACGCTCGCCATCTGACACGTGCGGCCCGAGCACCTGACGCACCATCTCGGTGCCCTCGACATAGCTCATGAGCTCGAGGGGCGACCCCGAGTAGAAATGCCAGGTCTCGGCTGCATCGACGCGATGCCAATGCGATCGCTCGCCGGCCTGGAGGAGGTAGTAGATCGACGTACCGGCCCCGCGTCTTTCGCCGTTCTCGTGCCGCCAGGTTTCCCGATAGTAGCCCCCCTCCGGGTGCGGAACGAGCTCGAGAGCCGAAATGATGTCAGCGGGGGTCACCGGCAATAGTATATCAGTGTCCGCGACTCGCGGGTGCGCAGAGCTCGTGATGTCGTCGGACGGATGACAATGGTAGATGCGAATCGCCTGTTGTCTCCCCGAGAAGCAGGCCGAGATCTACTTGCCCCCGGTCGCTCCGCGCGCCGATACAAGCGCGCTCGCCGGCCGGCGAAGGCACTACTGACGGGTCCGCGTGCGGCTCGAGCCGATCAAGCCGTAGCTCTTGAGCTTGCGGTAGAGAGTTGCTGAGCCAATCTGGAGTTGCTCAGCGGTGCGCGTCTGGTTGCCGCCGTTCGCCTCGAGCGCCGCGAGGATGTACTCCTTCTCGATCTCGCGAAAAGGCCGAACGGTTCCCGCACTGGCCACGGGGCTCGGAAACACATGGCGAATCTCCTCGGGCAGGTCTTCGAGCTCCAACCGCTTTCCGCGCGCGAGCGCGACGGCACGCTCCATGGTGTTTTCGAGCTCGCGCGTGGGCTCTGATCCCCCTTTGTTTTGCTTCGTGGCAGTTCGAGCACTTCGGGCACCTCAGCTCCTCGATGTTGGTCTCGGTGACTCTTCCGCTGGTCTATTTGACTCAGTTCTTCTACGTGACCTTCCTGTCGATTCTGCTCTTGCATCGCGGCTTTCGGGACGACGAGAAGTGCAAAGCGAAGTACGGCGTGTACTGGGACGAGTACCGGGCGCTGGTCCCGTGGAAAGTGCTTCCAGGGGTCTACTAGCGCTCGTCATCGACACGACGTGTCGTTCGGCTTTCGAGAAAGGCTAAGACTAGGTCGAGCTGCGCGGGGGTGATCGTTCCGGCGAATCCAGGCATGTTGGTTCCGCCATTGTGGATTCGGACGACGAGCTGATCTCTGGTCCGCAGCGAGCCTATCTCGGAGAGGTCTGGGCCGCGATGCCCGCCATGCCCGTCGATCTGATGACAGAACAAGCACCCTTTTTCGTAGAAGACGGTCGCGCCCTCGGCGACCGGTCCGCTGGTCGCGCCGACGACCTCCGACGGGAGCGGTTTCGCCTCGAAATCCGGAGACCAGGGGGCTTGATCTCCCGCGATCCACAAGGTGCCAACGAAGGTGACGATCACGACCAGGATCGCCACCGACCAGGGCCGGCGCGCGGGATGACGCTCTCCCTTGTTGAAGAACAGGGGCAGAACGAAGAGGCCGCCGAGCGCCACGGCGGGAGCGAGAATTATAATCACGTTCTCGATCGACGGCGGCAGGAGCGCCAACACGGCGAAGTACCACAGGAGGTACCAGTCGGGGCGCGGGTATGCGACGACGACGCTCGGGTCGGGCGGGTTGATGAGCTCCGGGGGGCCGAAGACCCAAGCGCAAATCGCAATGCCCACCAGGACCACGAATCCAAACAAGACGTCGCGCCACGCCGCATTCGGCCAAAATGGCACCCCACTTTTTTCGAGACGCGCCTCGTATTCCTGCACGTACGTTCGCGGGTCGACGACCTGACCCTTCTTCGGCATCTCCGAAATCCCATGCCGAAGCACCAGCGCCAAGTGCAGCCCGACGAACAAGAAAATCATCGCCGGCAGCAAGAAGACGTGCAAAACGAAAAAACGGCTCAACGTGGCGCCGCCGATGACGTCACCACCGATGACGAAACGAGCGACCGCTTCGCCGATGAACGGAAGCCGCGCCGCCTGCTGCGCGCCGACGACGACCGACCAGATCGCGTTGGAATCCCAGCGAAGAAGTTGCCCGGTGAACCCCATGGCCACGGTGAAAATCAAGAGGAGCACGCCGCTCATCCAGTTCAGCTCTCGCGGGTATTTGTAGGAGCCGTGCAAGAACACCTGCGCCAGATGGATGCCGACCATCAGGATCATCGCCGACGCGCCGAAGTAGTGCATGCCGCGAAGAAAATTTCCGAGCGGTGCCTCGTTCGTGATGTACAAGAGGCTCGTATAGGCATCGCCTGAAGAGGGCACGTAGGAGAAAGCAAGACCGATGCCGGTCAGGACCTGGGCGGCAAAGGCGGCGAGGGTGGCCGATCCAAAAACGTACCACCACCGGGCATCACGGGGGACGATGTGGGTGAGCGCGGGCTTCAGAGCAGCCGTGATCCCGGCGCGATCGTCGATCCATGCCCAAACTGCCTTGAGTCGCCGCATGCGTGTCTTCAGGCCTTCGACTTCTTCTTGGGGAAGGTGGTGAGCGGAATGGGACGAGTTCTGATTTGAACCAGCCCGTTGTGGATACGCACCGGGTAGCGCGGCAACGGACGGGGAGGAGGCCCGCCGGCCACCGTGCCGTCATCGTAGTACACGCCGCCGTGACACGGGCACATGAAGAGGTCGGCCGAATCGATCCACCGCACCGGACAGCCGAGATGTGTGCAGTTGATGGCAAACGCAGTGAATTGCTGCCCCTCGTCTCGGCGGAGCCAGGCGGCCGTGCGGGCGGTCACGCCGGCCCACGGAAGCGGCGACGGGTCCTGGTATTCGACCTTGACCGTCTTGCCGGCCACGAAGCTGTCGACAGGGCCGACATCTCTCCATACCTCGCGCAGGCGCTTCGTAAACGGGCCGAGGACGAAGCCGACGACCGGGATCCCGAGGAGCGCTCCGCTTGCGGCTACCAACGCCAACGAAATCCGACTGAGCATCCGCCGGCGCGAGCAGTCGATCTCTTGGTCCCTTTCGTCGCCTTCACTCATGGGCATCCCTCAGCTCTTTGCGAATTTCCAAGATCCATCCGACGAGCGCGCAAATGGACAGCAAACCGCCCGCGACCACGAACAACCAGGCCATGGTGTACTGAAAGGCCGGTCCAATCGAAAAGAGCACGATCCCAAGCGCGAGACCGGCAGGCCAAAAGCTCGGCTCGGGCAGGTGTGCGGGCTCCGCCTTGCTCCACCCCTCTTGGTCGTTCGGCTCAACCGATCCCATGGCTTCCTTTCCCCATCCCGACCTCCGCAGACCCCTCCGCGAGCCAGCGTTTGGTGATGACCAAAATCGCCGTTAGATACACCATGCACGCGGGGACCCACATCATCAGCCCGCCGAGCTGCTGATCGGCCGCATGGCTGAGTCCCCACTGTGACCGAAGCAACGGCATGATCCCGAAAGGATCCTCTGGATGCAGGTAGATCGGGCATGCCGAAACCGGAGCGAAGGTGAGCAAAATCCCGAGCGCCGTACACGCGAGGCACCCCAAAAAGAGGTACGCGATGGCAGCCGGTGGCGATAGACGCGCCTGCTTCACTGGATTCAACACGGGCCAATAAAATGCCGTCCCCGCAAGCAAGAGCGTTGCACCTTGGAGCACGAACATGGGCGTCGATGCCACCGACGCGCTGCACAGTGATGGAATGTGCCAGAGCCACATCACACCCAAGCCCAGCATCCAGGAGAGGGGCGCCCGGCCGATGGTCTCCTGGGCGGCGCGAACACCCCTGCGTTGCAGAGCCGAGGCGACCCGTTCTCGGGGCAGGCTCGCGATCAGCAACGGTGGAGCCAGCAATAGCAGCAACAAGTGTTGGATGACGTGCGCGCTAAACAGATATCCATCGGCGAGCACCGCCACGGGCGAGACCGTAGCCGAGAGAAAGACCCCGATCGCGCCGACGAACGCGGCGAGCCGGCTTTTCTGCGGCGGCCGAAAGACCCAAAGGTACCCGAGGAGCGCCGCGATCCCGATCAGCCAAGCAGGCGAGTCGAACCGCCAAAGATCGGTAATGATCTGCCAAGTCGTCATACGATTCTCCCGAGATAAACGATCGAGAACACGAAAATCCAGACTACGTCGACGAAGTGCCAGTAGTATCCAGCCGCCTTGATGACCGCGCCTTCTTTGCCGCCGAGGCCGCCGTTTCGGCGAAGCAGAAGCACGGTGCCAAGCACGATGAGGCCCACCAGCACGTGCAATCCGTGAAACCCAGTGAGCGTGAAGAAGGTCGTCGCAAAGAGGCTCGCGTCGACCACGACTCCGCTGGAGATCAAATCGGAATACTCCCAGACCTGACCGCACAGGAAGGCAATGCCCAGCGCGACCGTGAGCCCAAGCCACCAAGTCGCCGACGCACTGCTCGTTCGCACGCTTCGCTCGGCCATCATCATGGAGGCGCTGCTCGCAAGCAGAGCGATTGTGAAGACAGCCGTGCGGTGGATGTTGAGCGGTCCAGGGCCGTCACCAAACGAATAAAAGTTATAGGCGACGAAGGCAGTGATGAGCATGACGAAGAAGATCGTCTCGGACGCGATGAAGGTGATGACCGACACGGTGGGAGCCGAGGGCCGGTCGACCGCCGGGATCGCCGCATCTCGCGACTCTCGACCCGCCTGGTGCTTGAGGTCGAACAGCGGCCGGCGACCACGAATCGGCGGCACCATGGCGAAGTTTTCGGGCGGGGGCGGAGAGCTCGAGGCCCATTCGAGGGTCCACGCATTCCAGGGGTTGTCGCCGGCCTCTCGGCCGTGGCGAAGGCTCCACCAGAAGTTGTAGATCATCACCAAGACAGAGACGCCGAGAATCCCAGCCCCGATCGTCGCGGTGAGGTTGAGCGCTTCGTAGCCCGGCAAGTCCGGGTAGGTGAACACGCGCCGTGGCATTCCCATGAGCCCCAGCAGATGCATCACGAAAAACGTCGCGTTGAACCCGATGACGGTCAGCCAGAAGTGAGCCTTACCCAACCGTTCGTCGAGCAATCGTCCGCTCATCTTGGGAAACCAATAATAGAGCCCGGCCATGACGCCGAAGACGGTGCCTCCGAAGAGCACGTAGTGGAAGTGAGCCACGACGTAGTAGCTGTCGGTGACCTGCCAATCGATCGGCGCGGCGGCCAGCGTGACACCGCTCAAGCCTCCGATCACGAACTCGATCAAAAAGCCGATCGCAAAAAGCATCGCAGTGGTGAACTGGAGCCGACCACCCACCATCGTGGCCGACCAGTTGAAGATTTTGACTCCGGTGGGCACTGCGATGAGCAAGCTCGAAGCGGTGAAGACGAAGTCCGGTCCGTGGCCCATGCCCACCGCAAACATGTGGTGTGCCCAAACCCCAAAGCTCAAGAGTCCGATCGCAACGGTGGATGCCGCGACGAACGCGTAGCCGAAGATCGGCTTGCGGGAGAAGACCGGAATGACCTCCGAAATCATCCCGAAGGCGGGCAGCACCAAGATATAGACCTCTGGATGACCGAATACCCAAAAGAAGTGCTGCCATACCACTGCGCTGCCGCCGCGGTGGGGCAAGAAGAAGGCGGCGTCCAGGTGCCGATCGATCAACAGCATGACGATCGCCGCATTGAGCGCGGGCACGGCCAGCACGGTCAGCACGGCCGTGACGAAGATCATCCAAATGAAAAGCGGTAGGCGGGGAATGGTGAGGCCGGGCGCGCGAAGGGTCACCACCGTGGTGATGATGTTGATCGCGCTTCCCACCGAGCCCACGCCCAGGACCAGAAGCGACAGAATCCAATAGTCGACACCTTGCGTCGACGAATAAGGAAGCTCGCTCAATGGGGCGTACGAAAACCACCCGACTGCCGGCGCACCGCCCGCAATGAAGCTGTAGTGAAGGAGCAGTCCGCCAAAGGGAAGGAGCCAGAAGCTAAAGGCGTTCAAGCGAGGAAACGCAACGTCTCTGGCCCCGATCATCAGGGGCACCATGTAGTTCCCGAATCCTGCGACCAAGGGCATGCCCACGAGGAAAATCATCGTGGTTCCATGCATGGTGAAGACCTGGTTATAGGTCACCGGCGATACGAAATCGTTCTCCGGAATCGCCAACTGGATCCGAATGATCAGAGACTCGAGCCCGGCCACCACGAAGAAGAAGCCGGCCGTGATCAGATACATGATGCCGATCCGCTTGTGGTCGACCGTGGTGACCCAAGAGATCAAGCCTGAGCGCTCCGGCTCCGCCGTCATCGTGGCCTCGAGCGTCATTGGAGCCCACTCAGGTAGGCGGCCAGCGACGTCGCATCTTCATCCGAGAATTGAAAGTTCGGCATCAAGCAGCCTTCCTTGATGCGCTGCGGATCTTTCAACCACTTGAAGAGGCTGCCCTGGTCGTTTTGCAGGATGCCCGCCCCGAGGAGACGACGGCTCGCCAAGTGTGTCAGGTCCGGCCCGATGTCGATCGGTGACGTACGCGCGGATACCCCTCGAAGCGTGTGGCAACTATTGCAGGTTTCTTTCGAGTATACGTCGAGACCCGCCCGCGTAGAGTCGTTTTGTGGAGCCTGCGCGGGTTGCGCCTGTGTTGCGAGCCATGCCTCGTGCTCATCGGGGGGACGGGCAAATACCTCGAGGCGCATCCAAGCGTGCTGGGTGCCGCAGTACTCGGCGCACACCCCTTGGTACCGCCCCGGCCGGTCGACTTCGAAGACCAGGTGATTTTCCTTCCCCGGGATCATGTCGATCTTCCGGGCAAGCTCCGGCACCCAAAAATCGTGGATCACATCCGCAGACTCGAGTTGCAGGTGCACTTGTTGGCCCACCGGGATGTGAAGCTCGTTGGCGGTGGCGAAGCCCTGCTTGGGATAGACGACCTCCCACCACCACTGGTGGCCGCGAACGATGATGTCCGGTGACCCGTCGTGACCTGGATCCGAATGGCTTGCTGTGACGATCGAGAAAACGAAGATGCCGGTCACGATGGCCAGCGGAACGGCGGTCCAGGTGATCTCCAGCCAACGATTTTCCGATTCGACGCCATCGGGCGCTTGCTCCCCCCGAGCGCGTTCCCGAAGGGCGCGCACGATCGCGTAAGTCACGATCGAAACGACCAACAGGAAGATCACCGCACAGATGATCAACACCGCAACGAAGAGGTGCGAAATCGCATCTGCTTGTGGGGTGACAGGGTCGAACATGGCGGTTAGCGCTAGCCGCGGAGAACCAAAAGTCTTGGTTCGCACACCTACCACGGCCCGGCCGGAGGCCGCAACCGCCTGTGATTTCGTCACACTACGAGCCGTGACTCAATCGCCGTCCGGGCTCGCTCGTAGCGATGAGGATTGGAAGGTTGCTGGCTTGTGGTTGCTCCTGCTGGCCAGCACGACATCGCTTGCCGGATGCGGCGATAGCGGCGACGATACTTTCCGCGACCCGGGAGCGATTGCGCGGGGGTAACGCGGAGCTTGTTGCAGTGCGCTCCCGGCTTGCCCTTGGATTCCTGTCGTCACTGCACTTCGAACACAACCTGCTCGATCGTGCCTTCGAACGGGAAAGGCGCGCGGAGGTAGTAGATCTTGTTCGGCGACACAGGTAGTCCGTTGTCCCGGCCGATGTCGAGCCCCGCGTAGCCCGAGAAGCGAACCGGCACCGTATGTTCGAGCTTCCCTTCGGCGACTTGTTGGCCGTCGACGAAGAGCCGATGCGTGCCGCCGGTCGCCATCTGGCTCGGGTCGTCGGCGGTGAACTCGTACCGCACCCGTAGCTTACCCGTGGGCAGGCGCTCGGATGCGATCAGGTCGTCCACCTTCACTCCAACGAAGCTGTACGTGTACCGAAGTTTGCCGCCCTGGACGTACAGGGAGAAGCCGCCGAGAAAACTCGCGTTCGCTACGATGACGCCCTCCGCGCCGTAGCAGAGCGAGAACAGGCACCAGTTACGTGGGATCTCGACGTCGGCGGTGATCGAGAAGGAGCGGTTGTAGAGTTGAGGGATCATACCCTGCGCCACGTTCTGTACACCTGGGTAGAAGGTCGCTCGTTTCGGACTGGGACCGGACGGAGGCGACACACCCCAGAGCGCCGCGAGCCCGCCGAATAGCGGCAGCACTTGGTTCCTTTCGGCCTCGCTCCAAAAGAGCGCTTCCATCTCTCGCATCTTCTCGGGATGTTCGGACGCGACGTTCTGGCTCTGTGAGAAGTCGCGGTCGAGGTCGTAGAGCTCACAAGGATCGTCTTCGGGATTCCATTTGCCCGGCGCAAAGCGCGCGATCGTCTCGGGGTCCAACTTCCACGGGATGCGCGGGACGCGGCAGCTCCACATCCAACCGTCCTTGTACATCGCGCGGTTGCCGACCGTCTCGAAATACTGTTCCGTGTGGTGCTCGGGGGCGACGGCGTCGGTGAAGCTTTCGGCGAAGCTGCTCCCCTGCATCGGCGTCTGCGGCGTTCCGTCGACCATCTCCGGTACCGGGAGCCCAGCCACATCGAGGATTGTGGGCGCGATGTCGATCGCGTGGGTGAACTGCTCGCGTAGTCCACCCAGGTCTTTGATTCGCCGCGGCCAGGCCACGACCATCGGGTTTCGCGTGCCTCCGAGATGGGATGCCACTTGCTTGCCCCATTGGAACGGCGTGTTGCCCGCCCATGCCCAGCCGACTGCATAGTGGGGAGCAGTGCGCGGACCTCCCCAAACTTCGATGCCGCCGTAGGCCTCGATGGCCTCGAGCTGCTGCTCGATGGTAAGCGGGATACCGTTCAAGACGGTCATCTCGTTGAACGAGCCGGTGACGCTGCCCTCCATGCTCGCGCCGTTGTCACCGAAGATGTAAATGATGAGGGTGTCGTCCGAAACCCCCATCGCGTCGAGGCTCCCGAGGACGCGTCCCACTTCGTGGTCGGTGCACTCCTGAAACCCCGCGTAGACCTCCATCTGTCTGGCGAAGAGCTTCTTCTCCTCGACCGATAATGAGTCCCAGGCAGGAATGGCGCTCGGACGCGGCGTCAGCTTCGCGTCCTCCGGAATGACTCCGAGTTTCTTCTGACGCGCGAATGTGGCCTCGCGCAGCACGTCCCAGCCCTCGTCGAATTTCCCTTTGTACTTCGCGCTCCACTCCTTGCCGACATGGTGTGGCGAGTGGCTCGCGCCTGTTGCGAAATACAAAAAGAACGGCCGATCGGGCGCTTGGGACTTCTGCCTTCGTAGCCAAGCAATCGCTTGATCCGCCATGGCCGTTGTCAGGTAGAAGTCTTTCTGTGTTGGGACGCCGACGATCGAGTTGTTCTCGACGATCATCGAGTCGTAATGCGAATCTTCGCCACCTAGGAAGCCCCAGAAGTAGTCGAACCCCATCGCGTTCGGCCAGCGGTCGAAGGGTCCCGCAGGGCCTTGTTCGTCGTCGGGGGTCAGGTGCCACTTACCGATCGCCGCGGTGCTGTAGCCGTTGTCGCTGAGAATCTTCGCGAGCGACGCCGCCGACTTCGGCCAGTGAGCATTGTAACCGGGGAAGTCACTGTGCACTTCGGACACCATTCCGAAGCCTACGCTGTGATGATTTCGGCCCGACAGCAGTGCGGCGCGAGTCGGCGAACAGAGCCCCGTCACGTGGAAGCGGTTGTAGCGCAACCCGTTCGCGGCGAGCCTGTCGAGGTTGGGCGTCTCCACGGGGCCGCCGAAGGTCGACGGGTTGCCAAAGCCAGCGTCATCGATGAGCACGATGACTATATTCGGAGCTCCAGCCGGAGGGCGCACGGCGGCCGGAGTGGCGGCGGTCGACCCCTCGAGGGTTCGCTCGATCGTGCCCTCAAAGACGCGATCTGGATAAGGCAGTACGGTCTGCGCGATCACCGTCGAGGCCGCGGCTAACACGCAGAGCACCGCGCCCACGGCTATCGCGAGTCGGCCGTGCGGGATCGAGGCCTCCGGCTCAGTGTCGAACGCTGGCCGAGTTTGCGGATATCGAGTTGGCATTCAGATCTGCCCGCAATCCTAACTCGCACCACCGGTTTGCTCCCAACACAATGGCGACAGGCTCGGGTACCGCCCAACGCGGTGAGGTGCTTCCTGGTGGTGTTTGCCGGATCAGGGCCCCTCATTGTACAGATACGGTTCTATGCACCACTCCGTCATGCTGTTCGTTGGAGCGATGGGCTTGTGTCTAGCTGTCTCGGCCTGGGGCACGCAGGCGCTCGCCGAACCCGATGAGGCGCCGACTCTCGCTGAGCTCACTGGGAGCTACATTGCCGCGGCTCGAATCGAGCACCCGCATCCCAGATCGCCTGAGCATCACACTCCAAGGTGACGAGGTCACCTTCAAGATGGACGACCACAGCGTCAAAGTTCCGATTCCGATTCAACGAAGCCGGTCAGTTGGTGATGCAGGTTCGAGTGACGAACAGCAAGCTCGCGGCACCGGTGGTGTTCTCCGTGCGCTACGCGAAATAGCCCCAGAAGGACGAGACCGAAGTGGCGCTCGATGTATTCGGCTTCTTCGTCCGCGGGGTTCAGGGTTCTGGCTCCCGAACACCTCGTAGCTCTTGGCAACCGCGGCGACGAGCACCATCCTGCAACCTAGGCCCAAATGCACGACATCACCCAAGTCGCCTGCCCCTACTGCTTCGAGACCGTCGACGTCTACATCGACCCGCAAAGCGAAGGCGAGCTCATCCGTGACTGCGACGTTTGCTGCCGCCCATGGGCGCTCAACGTCAGCCGCGCCGCGGACGGCTCGCTCGTCGTGTACGTGTCGCGGGCGCAGTGACCGCCTCTCGAAAACGGTAGCAGGAGGACGTGTTTGCGAATCCAGTTCAACGAAGCTTCGGACGCCAGCTGGCAAGCGTTCCACCTCACACCCGCGTCAGCAGCGCACCGAGCGAGATGAAATGGAACTCGTAGCGCCCGGGATCGGCCGCGAATCGATTCACCATCCGGGCGTACAGCTCCTCGACCAGTTGTGGCCGGTCCGTCGTGTTCGGCAAACCAGACGTGACGACTGGCTCCGAAAACGCGCGGATGAATCCGGCGTAACTTTCGGCCCAGACGCGCGGATCTCCGCTGCTCGCGAGCTCCTCGTTGAAGGGGACTCGGCACTCGCGGGCCTCCGCTTTGTCGAAGCGGAATGCCAGGCGCACTCCGTTCTCTCCGGTCGGCGGCAATAACTCCGGAAGCGATCGATAGAAGACGGGCAGGATGAAGTCTTCGTAGAAGTCGACATAAGCGCCTAGTACCGCGTAATTCGGACTTCCGAATGGGCCCAATGGGCTAAGAGAGTTGACTCGACGCTGCGACGCCCCCGGCTTGATTTGGGGCGCGTTCGATTGCCGCCCAGCGCTTCGGAACGCAGCACGCGATGCAGGATGCTTCACCGAACAGGAAATCCGGCACCTGTCGTTGCATGACTTGCGGCACGGTGCGTTGACCGAGCTGGCGTCGGTATCGCCGAACTTGCCGGGCATTGCTCACATTGCCGGGCACAAACGCGTCTGCACGACGACGCAATACGTGCACTCGAACCGCGAGCAAACGCGCGCCGTCTTGAACGCCCCACCTGGAATTCCGGTCACCAATGCGGTCACCGATTCAAAATTGGCCGATTTGAAACCAAGCTTGCCGCCGTGCTAACCCTTCGAAATCACACCGCAAGCGAGGGTGGCGGAATTGGCAGACGCGCTGGATTTAGGTTCCAGTGTCCATAGGGCGTGCAGGTTCGAGTCCTGTCCCTCGCACTGAAGTGATGTAGGGGAGTTAGCGCCCGCGGTGTTCCAGTGTCCTTCTCGCTCTCCGTCGATTTGTCCCAGATGTTGTCCCAAAAGGACCGACTCGGCGGCGCTTCGGCGCGCGTGAACGTACTGGTTGGTGGTGGTCGCGTGACGATGCCCGAGCTCTCTTAGCCCGTCGGGATGACGTTGAGCGCCGAATTTCGCGGTACTCAATGTTATGTCGCCTGGGGCGAGAACCTCAAAGGGCGTTTGTAGTTACTATCTGCGTAGCACGGACGGGGGCACCAAGTCGGTGCCCGTTTCATTGCTCTGCGGGCAGCATCGTTCCAGCAGCTTCAGATCTTCACGACGACTTTGCCGCGGGCGTGTCCCCGCTCGATGTAGGCGAGGGCATCCGCTGTTTGTTCGAGCGGGTAGGTCCTGTCGATGACGGGCGTGAGCTTTCCTGACTCGACGAGCTCCCCGAGCAGCCGCAGGTCTTCATGATTCGGAACCGACAGGTAGCGGCGTAAGTCTTGGCTCACGAACGGTGACAACATGAGCGGCTTGATGAGGCGAGCCATCATCTTCATCCCCTGTGCTCCGGTCCCGCTGTTGAGTATGAGCATCCCTTTCGTGGCCAGCGCGCGGCGCAGGTCCGACAGCGAGCGGTTTTCGACGTTATCGAAGATCAGGTCGTAGCGCCGCTCCGCCAGGGTGAAATCCTCGCGGCTGTAGTCGACCAGGTGGTCCGCGCCGATGGAGCGAACCAGTTCCAAGTTCTGCGTGCTGCAGACACCGGTCACCTCTGCTCCAAAAGACTTGGCGATCTGCACGGCGAACGTCCCGACGCCCCCCGAGGCACCGTTGATGAGAACCCTTTGCGCGGGCTGCACCTTTCCCACGTCGCGAAGAGCGTGCAGCGCCGCGAGCCCGGAAGTCGGCAAGGCCGCCACTTGCTCGAAGCTGAGCATCGGAGGTTTGTGCGCAAGCGTGTTCTCTGCGACGCAAACGAGCTCGGCGCAGGCGCCGGTGCATGCGCCGAACACCGCATCGCCCACTTGGAACCGAGTGACGTTCTTCCCGACGGCCTCGATCTGTCCGGCGAGGTCGAAACCGGGGACACCATGCTTCGGTTTGAGCAGGCCCGTGGCGAAACGCATCACAAAGGGCGCGCCTCGGACGCTGAAGCAGTCGCCGACGTGCAGGCCGGCGGCGCGAACCCGTACCCGGACTTCATCGTCGCCGACCTCTGGCTTGGGGATGTCCCTCAGCTCGAGCAGATCGAACGAGCCATAGTGGTCGTGCATGATCGCCTTCATCGTCTTCTCAGCTCTCATATCAGATCGGGTGCTCTCTTAGCCCGTCGGGATGACGTTGAGCGCCGAATTTCGCGGTACTAGCTCGTTATGTCGACTTGCAGTGCTCCGTAGACCGCGTTCGAATCGCCGATCTGCAGCACCACTCCATCTCGCTGAATCTCACAATTCCCTTTCTTCGTCCGAACGGCCGCATTCCCGCTCTCGTCGCGCTAGTAGAAGTCGAACCGCACGGAGGTCGCGCGGCGCGACTCGCGACGAAGCGGCGCCAGGTCCCCGGGTGCCAGGTTTTCTGAATCGCGTTCC
>CAVYJZ010000005.1:0-235306 GCA_963768985.1 uncultured delta proteobacterium
AGAGAATCTTGAAACGGCCCAACTGTTGGCCACGATTCGGATCCGTGAGTTTCGGAAGAAGCTAGCTGCGGTCCTGGTGCGTGAAACCAACGCGGCGAGTGGCCCGCGCCGTTCTTCGCGGCCTCGACATGAGCGGGGACGACGCGAAAAGCCTTCTTCGGAAGAGCCAATGGGAAGCGTGGGTCCGCGAGCACGGCGCGACAAAGGCCGTTGAAAAAGTACCGGCATAGGTACCGGCACCCAAAACGAAAAAACCCAAGGGAGCAGTTTCCCTTGGGTTTCTGGGCGGACTCAAGAGGACTCGAACCTCTAACCCCCGGCTCCGTAGGCCGGTGCTCTATCCAATTGAGCTATGAGTCCCCGGGGTGTGCCCCGTAAAGTGACTTCGTCACCACGGGGCAGGCAACGTAGCCGCCCCGTTTGGAGCGTCAAGCGCCCCGCTGGCGGAGAGGAAGGGATTCGAACCCCCGGTACGGCTCTACACCGTACGGCCGCTTAGCAAGCGGCTGCCTTCGACCACTCGGCCACCTCTCCAAGAAGCAAGATTTTCAACACCTACGACGCGCTGCACTGCGCGCGGGCGGCCTTTTGTAGCCGCCCCGCAAAGGGGTGTCAAAGGCCCCCTCGGGCCGGCCTCACAGCCGTGCTACAACGTGGTTCATGCGGTGGTTCGTGATCTTCTGTCTCGGTCTGCTGAGCTCGGCCCACGCGAGCGAGGCGCGCGCCTGCTCCTGCATGAAACTCTCTCCGTCCGAAGGTCTCTCGTCGTCGGAAGCGGTCTTCAGCGGCGAGGTCATCGACATAGCAGCCGAATGAAGCAACTCGGTTCGGCGGCCTCGAGGTCACCCTCCGCGTGAAGGAAGTTTGGAAGGGCGCGGTCGAGGAAGAGGTCAAGGTCCACACCGCTGGTAGCGGCGCTGCATGCGGGTACGGCTTCGCAAAAGGTTTGACCTATCTGGTCTACGTGGTCCGTGACGACGCCGACCCGATGCGGGTCAGCCTCTGCAGCCGGACAGCGCCTGTCGAGGACGCAAAGGAAGACCTCGCCTTCCTGGGCAAGCCCTTACATCGATTCGACGATCAGGGCTCACACCGCAAGAGCAAAGACGCAAATGGGGGGTCGGAAGGCAAGTGCAGTGCTTCGCGTGGAAGCACCGGCGGCGCAGACTTCAGATGGCTTGCAATGCTGCTGGCCGCGGTGGTGCTCGCGAGGCGACGCTTCGCCTGATGCCGAGGTGGGCTTTGGCTTCGCCGGCGCTCCGAAAAAGCCCGCGAAGCCAAGATTGACCGCGCCGCGCGGAACGAATATGTCCGTTGTATGGACGTGGTTTCCTTTCGCGAGACAGCCGAGAAGTACTCCGTCATCTTTCTCGACGCGTATGGCGTTCTGAAGAGCTCGACGGGGCTGATCGATGGCGCGTTGGAGACTGTCACCTCCTTGATCGCGGCGGGCAAAGAGGTTTTCGTCGTCACGAACGACTCTTCGCGTTCTCCGGAGGCGATGGCCGAGCGATACGCGCAGCAAGCTGGGGGCGAGCTCTTGCCAGCCGAGCGCTACATCTCCTCGGGTCTTCTCGCGGCCCAATACCTCGAGAGGCAGATTCCGTACGGCAAGGTCGCCTACCTCGGGAAACCAGAGTCCGCGCACTACGTCGAGATTGCTGGGAAGATCCCAGTGCCGGTTTCAGACTGTACGGACAAGGACAAAGTCGTCGCCATCATTCTGCTCGATGACGAGGGTTTCGATTGGTTTAGAGACGTGAACGCGACACTCAACCTGATTCGTAGGCGAAACGTGCCGGTCATCGTGGCGAACGCAGACATCACCTACCCCATGCGCGGCAACGACATCGCCATCGCGGTTGGAAGCATCGGGGGCCTGCTGGCAGACATCACCGAGAAGACCTTCGTCCGCTTTGGCAAGCCCGACTCGATGATGTTCGCGTACGCCCTGGCGCGCGCCCGCGAGCAGCTCCCGCATGTCACCAAGCGAGACGTCCTGTTCGTCGGCGACACCCTCCGCACCGACATCATCGGCGCCAACACCTACGGCTTCGACACCACCCTCGTGCTCTCGGGTAATACGTTACCGGAACAGGCAGACCTGATGATCCGCAGCTCCGGCATCATCCCGACCTACATCAGCCAGTCGATCGCCACGTAGACGCCCTGCAGCGGCGCGGGCCACCCAGCGTGTGCCGACCTCCGGGGACTCAGTCGCGCATCCGCCAGGGCGGGTTCTTGCGATTTTCCCCAGCGTGGTAGAGGCACAGCTCATTGCCGTCGGGATCTGAGAGGCGGGCTTCGCGCCAGAGCCAAGGTTCATCTCGGGGTCCGTCGATCTGGATTCCGAGGGCTCGCAGTTCGGCGATCCGTGCGTCGAGGTCCGGGCACTCGAAGTAAATGACCGCCCCCGAGGGGCGTAGCGGCCCCTCGGCGAGCTCGAGCGAAAGTGTCGCGGAGCCCGTGGGCAGCTCGAAGCGAGCATACTTCGGAAGGTCTTCCACGATCTGCAGGAGCCCGAGCTTTCTGTAGAATTCAGCCGCTCGTGCCACATCTCGCGATGGAAGGCTCACCTGATTCAAGTCCATACCCGCAGATATGGGGCGCCGCGACGTTGGCGCAATCTTCGCGTGCTACGGAGGGGCCGCATCAGTGTCGGTGGCGGTGGCGCGAGGGTTCGGGCGGGAGGTTTGAGACTCGGGATCGGGGACTCGGGATCTGCGACTCGGGGCTTGAGGTGATGCTGGCAGTAAGACGATCTTTTCTTTATCGACGCAGACGTACGGCGGGGCGCGATGGGGGGCGGAGTCGACGTAGCAAGTGACAATCGGCATGCCTGCAACCAGCTCCGATTGGCGCGCGCTCCGAGGCGAGGCTTGCGTGGTCGCCGCCCTCCAGTGCAACCGACCACAAATGCAAGCCGAGCCGTTCGACGCAGCCCCGCGTCGCGCCCCGCCGTGCCCCGGCGCCTACAGCACGTCGAGCAACGGTTCGAAGTCCACCAGCTCCAAATGCGGCAAGTATTCCTCGATCGCCTCGTGTTGCAGACGGTGGCAGATCTCCGGACGGAAAAAGTGCTCGCCGATTCTAAGGACGTAATTGAGAATGAAGAAGCGGTACGCCTCCTTCAAGAAGAGCAGCTCCTCCTTCGTGAGACGATGAACCTCGTGGTATGCGCGCAGGAACCTCTTGAAGCGCTCGTCGAGGAGCGGTTCGACCGTGTAGCTGAACGCGGTCTGGTCGCCCTCGGCACGGACGACCCGCGCGCAGAAGTACAGATCGAGCATGCGGGGTTCGATGCGGAACCAGTCGTAGTCCCAGCGAGAGAAAAACTTGAACCCGTCTCCGTCCAGGCCGACTGAGAAGTTTCCGATGTTCCAGTCGATCAGGACCGGAATCTTCGTCCATTCGTGGTAGCCGAGGTCATCGGCGTTGCCGAGAAACGCATCGCAGTGCGCGCGGACGAAGCTGATCGAAGAGTCCATGAAACCTCGATCGCGCCTCCACTCCGAGCTCCCAATTGCGTCGTGGAGACTTGCGACATCGGCGCCGAGCGACTGCCACGTCGGCTTCACGCGATCCGATATTTCGAGGCATGCCCTGTGAAATAGCCCCATCTCTTGGCCGAAGGATTCGACCTGCGCGTCGGTCAGAACCTTCGGCAGGAAGTCGTAGAACGGCTGCTGCCCATACAAGACGACCCATTCGTGTTCGTCACGGTAGGTGTACACCTCTCCGTTCTTGAGAAGAACCGGCGCGAGAAACGACGCGTAGCGGGTTCCTCTGAGGCGATGGATCCACTCGTGAATGCGATAGTGATCTTGTCGAAAGTGCACGTACGAGCCGTAGCTCGAGCGCTTGGCTACCACCGCATGGCCATCGTCGAGTGACAACAAGTACACCGAGTTGGTCGACACGTTGGCACTGATTTCGCGCACCGCGACCAGCTCTCGGCGATCCCCATAGGCATCCCAGGCTGCGGTCACGATCGGTGGTACGGCAGGCTCAGTCACGCGCTAGCGGGCGCTTCTTACGCCTGCGCGGCGTGGATGTCCATGATGTCGTGCAGAAGCTTCACGGCGTCCGCCTCGGAACGCTGGAAGGCATTGCGGCCGACGATCGAGCCGAAGCCACCACCTTTGGCGATCTCCCGAATTTCTTCGAGGACCGCGTCAGTGCCCTTGGCCGCGCCACCGGAGAAGATGACGATACGCTTGCCGTTGAATGCCGCTTGGACAACGTGCGCGATGCGTTCCGCAAGGGTGCCAATGGGGATGTTCTCGTAGCTCTTCTTGGCCGCGCCCTGAAAGATCACCTCGGTCGGTGGCTTCACCTTCACGATGTGCGCGCCGAGCTGGCAGGCGATCTGCGCGGCATACGCAACGACATCGATGGCGGTCTCGCCTTCCTTGGTCAGCTCTCCACGCGGGTACGACCAGACGACGGTCGGTAAGCCGACTGCGCGCGCCTCGTTGATGAGGTCCCGAAGGTCTTGATACATCTGATTGCGGAGGCCGCTTCCCGGGTAGATCGTGTACCCGATGGCCGCGCAGCCGAGCCGGAGCGCGTCGTCGACGGAAGACGTCAACGCCGAGCAAGGAGAGTCGTTCCCGCCGAGCGAATCGCTGTTGTTCACCTTCAGGATGAGCGGAAGCCGGCCAGCGTATTGATGTGCGATCGACTCGATGAAACCGAGAGGCGCCGCATAACCGTTACAACCCGCCTCGACCGCAAGCGCGGGATGGTAGGCCGGGTCGTAGCCAGGAGGATTCGGTGCGAAGGAGCGAGCAGGACCATGCTCGAAGCCTTGGTCGACCGGCAGGATCACCAGCTTTCCGGTTCCGGCGAGACGCCCGGTATTCAGAAGCCGCCTCAGGTTGCCGATGACACCAGGATTCTCCCCGGCGTAGTTCGCGAGGATTTTCTCGACTTTGTCATTCATGCCCGCATCCTCCGTTTCTAGAAAAAGACCCTAGCTCAGAGATGGGCTCCGGTCATGCAGATCAACGCGCGACCTCGCGCAAGTCGTCCGCGCCGATTGATTCCACCGGCGGTTGCGCCCGACGCTTGCTTCGTTCAAGGCGCCGGGGATGCCTCCCAGTCGCCCGGACAGGGACTGCCATCGCCGCCCTGTAAGACGACCGCGCCCGACGCGCTATTGCCATCGAAAGTCCCGTTGATCTCGTACGCGAACGTGCCGGTGTCAAGGACAAGGCTGAACGATCCATCGACAATCGGAATGTCCGGCTTGTAGGACCATGAGGTAACGCCGCAACTGGTCGTACTGACTTTGAGCGAGAACAGGTGGCACGGTTCTTCGGGATTCAAGCCCGCCGTCAGTGCAGTTCCGTCTTCGTTCAGGTTGAAGCAGATGTCGAGGGGAACGGCTGGTCCATCCACGCCGGACCCGGTCCAGAGCCCCGCCATCGCATCGGTGCCGCCGGTCCCGGCCGTACCACCAGTGCCCGCCATTCCGCCTGTGCCCGCCATTCCGCCTGTGCCCGCCATTCCGCCTGTGCCCGCGACCCCGCCGGTCCCTGCATGACCGCCGGCTCCGTCAGGCGTGGAGCTGCCACATCCGAGAACGAGCGCGATCGGCAAGGCGAGCACGCTCACCCAGTTCCTTGCTACACAAGACACGGTGGCCTCCCTTCTTTTCTTTTACAGACGACCGAGGTTCAGCAACACCCGTGCCAGCCGGATTCCGAAGCTTTTCTAGCGGTCGCTCCGCTGATGCCGCGCATCGATTGCGCGGGATCCAGCGAGGGCGCCAAAAATGCGAGCCTGGGCGGGCATTGATCTGCGCCCGCGCAGCGTTCGATGATCGGCTATCGCTTATCGCCCCAGCGCCATTTGGGAGGTTCGCCCGTGAGCCAACAGACCGCAACGAAGATTAGGGTGAGCACTGCAGTCGCCGACACGAAGGGTCCCGGGCTCTCGGCTGGAAGAAGCTCGAAGGCGGCTACCGCCAGCGACGCCACGTACACAGCAACCACGACCCAGCCCTGCCAAGCGCAGGGAGGGCCCCAGCCCCAGCCGCGGTGCTTTGCGGGAAACCAATATCGCTTCTGGCTATCCATCCGATCCGTCGATCAACGTATCACAGCCTTACGCATCTTCGGGCGACCCCCCTCACTGGCACTCCGTGCAGTCGACTTCCTCGGCCACGGGACTTCGCTCGAAAACTGGCGGAGGAGGAGGGATTCGAACCCCCGGTAGAGTCGCCCCTACAACGGATTTCAAATCCGCCGCCTTCGACCGCTCGGCCACTCCTCCGTGAGAAGGGGGCGATTTAGCACAGGGTGAGGAGGTTGCCCTTCACATTTGGGTCGATCTCGTCCTATATTTTGCGGCCCAGGCCGCTAGACGGCTGGTAACCCAAAAGGTGATGCTGTGGCAGCTGACACGATTCCCCACCGATTACTGCAACGAGCCAAGAAGACTCCCAACGATCCGGCGTACTACGTCCGTGAAGGCGGAGGCTGGAAATCGACGAACTGGGGAACGTATTGCGACCAAGTGACGCGCGCCGGGCGAGCATTGATCGCGCTCGGCCTGGAGCCCGGTGACACGGTCTGCATCCTCGGGTTCAACCGTCCCGAGTGGGCGATTATGGACATCGCGGCGATGGGCGTGGGTGCCGCCCCGGCTGGGATCTACACCACATGCTCCCCCGTCGAAGTCCGATACATCGCCGCCCACGCCGAAGCGCCTCTCATCTTGGTCGAGAACGAAGACCAGTGGCGGAAGGTCAAGGCCGAACGCGACAACATGCCCAAGCTCAAGCACGTGGTGATGATGAAGGGCGCGCCCGCGATTGCCGACGATATGGTGTTGAGCTGGGAAGAGTTCATGGCCAAAGGTGACGCGGTCGAAGAGAAAGCCTATGTGGACCGAGTCGCGAGCTTGAATCCAAACGCACTCGCGACCTTGATCTACACCTCGGGTACGACCGGCCCACCCAAAGGCGTGATGCTCAGCAATCACAACCTTGCTTGGACCGCGAGTTGCGCCGTCGAGATCACCGAACCAACGGCGGCGGACTGCTCGCTTTCGTATCTGCCGCTTTCGCACATCGCCGAGCAGATGTTCACGCTTCACATCCCGATCACCACGGGGTCTCGCGTATACTTCGCAGAATCGATCGAGGCCTTACCGGAGAACCTCAAGGAGGTGCAGCCGACCATCTTCTTCGGCGTGCCGCGGATCTGGGAGAAGTTTCAAGCCGGGATCGCAGCAAAGCTCAAGGACGCGACGGGCGTCAAGGCAAAGCTCGTGAGCTGGGCGATGAAAGTCGGCTGGGAGACCAACAGGCGCCCCAATCGCAAGAAGGGCTTGCAGTTTCAGCTCGCCAACAAGTTGATCTTCTCGAAGCTCAAGCCAGCGATCGGCATGGGCAATGCTCGCGTTTGCGTCTCGGGGGCAGCACCCATCGCGCGCGAGGTGCTGGAGTTCTTCGCGAGCTTGGACATCGTCGTTCTCGAAGTGTACGGGCAGAGCGAGGACAGCGGCCCGACGACCTTCAACACACCGACGAAGTACCGCTTCGGTAGCGTTGGGCCGGCCATCCCGGGCGTGGATGTGAAAATCGCAGACGACGACGAGATCATGGTCAAGGGCCCCAACGTCTTTCTGGGTTACTACAAAGAACCTGAGGCGACCGCTGCGACCCTCTCCGATGGATGGCTGCACTCCGGCGACTTGGGCGCCTTCGACGACGAAGGCTTCTTGAACATCACCGGCCGCAAGAAGGACATCATCATCACCGCGGGCGGCAAGAACATCACGCCAAAGAACCTAGAGGCGTCGATCAAGAACCACGAGCTGATCGACGAGGCCGTCGTCATCGGCGACCGCCGCAAGTACCTGAGCGCGCTCGTGACAATCGACCCCGAGGCGGGCAAGACATGGGCCTCGACCCATGGTGAAGATCCGGACGCATTTCCGAAGAGCGCCAGGCTCAGAGCGAGCATCCAGGCGCACCTCGATGAAATGAACGCGCACGTTGCTCGCGTGGAGCAGATCAAGAAGTTCACCATCTTGCACCGCAATTTGAGCATCGAGCACGGAGAGCTCACGCCCACCTTGAAGGTGAAGCGCGCCAAGGTGAACGACCACTTCTCCGACGAGATCGAAGCGATGTACGCCGAGCCCGACGAATCGGCGCGGGCGCAACCCAGGCCCTGATCCGCAGCGGCGGGCTCGACAGGACGACCGGGCGGCGTCTAACCCACGACCGTCACGGTGACCTGCCGCCGATGCCCGGTCCGGCGGTGCTCCCAGAGGAAGATCCCCTGCCAGGTGCCGAGGTCGCAGCGGCCGCTGGTCACCGGAATGCTCAGCGATGTCTGAGTCAGCGCGGTCTTGACGTGCGCCGCCATGTCGTCAGGGCCCTCTACCGTATGAACGTATAGAGGATCTCCGTCGGGTACGAGCCTCGAAAGGAACGCGTCGAGGTCACGCTGCACGTCCCGGTCGGCGTTTTCGTTGATGATGAGCGACGCGCTGGTGTGATGAATGAACACGGTGCAGAGGCCGTCGGCAATACCCGACGCTGCAACGGCATCTTGTACCTGATTCGTGATCTCCGTAGTGCCCCTCCCGCGCGTCGCTATGCTAAGGGTCTTCGACTGTGCGCTCATGGCTCCGTCACTCTCATCCACATGGCCGCTTGGTCGCCCTGGTAGATCAAAGCGCCGTCTTGCGTGAAGAGAAACTCATATCGCCCGAACACCTGGTTCTCTCGTTGGCGAACTTTGGTTGCACGGAGCTGGAGATCGAGTGGCGGCCCCATCTTCGCTAGAGCCACGAATCGAGCATCGTAGATACGTCCGCCGTAGCCGATCCAGCCGTCGGCATGGCGCAGGCCCAGGACGTAATAGGCATGCATGAAGCCGAGCATCCCGGTGAGGTGAACCATGAAGCCTCCGCTGACGTGCCGTGGATGGCGCACCGGATGCGCCCGTTGGTCGCGGGTCAGGGGCAGGTCTGGGCGGGTCGTCATGGACGCGCGGACGATTCCTGCCTCTTTGTCGATCTCGACGATTTCGTCGATGCCGATCGCAGCAGGCCCATAGGGGCAATCGGCTATGAATTCCGGATCCAATGACATCGCTTACACTCCCTGGGTGTCCGCGCCCCAGATGACCTTGTGCATCTGAACCTGCACGCGAACCGGCAAATCGTCTTGCAGGACCCACCGCACCAGATCCTTCGTGTCGAGCTCCCCCCAAACGCAACTGAGCAAGATGGCGCGGACCCGCTCAGCGAGGCCACGCTCCTCGATGACGCGCCTGGCCCAATCGTAGTCGGTGCGATCGGCAAGGACGATTTTAATCTCGTCACGCTCGGTGAGGTGCTCGATGTTCTCCCAACGATTGCCGTGGGACTCTTCACTGCCAGGCGCCTTGAGATCCATGATTCGATGCACGCGAGGGTCGACCTCGGAGATGTCCCGCTCGCCGCTGGTCTCGAGCAGAACCGTTCGTCCCGAATCGCAGAGCTCGCGAAGCAGCGGAATCGCGCCGGGCTGAAGCAACGGCTCGCCGCCCGTGAGCTCGACGAGGGGAGTTCCGAACGCCAGCGCCCGCTCGAGCACCTCCCCGCGCTCCATCCGTGTGCCACCTTCGAAGGCCTGAGGCGTATCGCACCATCGGCATCGGAGGTTGCAGCGGGAGAGGCGAATGAACGTGCACGGAAGCCCGGCGAAGGTCGACTCACCTTGGATCGACCGGTAGATCTCGTGAACTCGAATCTGGTCGCTTGCAGTCATGGTCAGCGTGGGTTGCGCGCAACGAGGATGAGCATGCGGCCTTGGCGCGCCGCACGCTCGGGCACTTCGATGATGAGATCCCACATTCCAGGCCCAGCATCCACCTCGAGCGTCTGGGTCCGCCGCCGCACGCAGCGCTCGCCCTGCTCATCCACCCGAACCCAGTAGACCCGAGGCCTGTAGCCATCGAGGTCGAGAGCCGAGGCACGGATGCGAGTCCGGTCGCGCAATGCCAGTCGCCGGCGATACAATCGAGCGCCGGGCTGAGGCGATCCGCAGCGCGGAGGCAGAGACACCGCTGGCGGCAGATCGGGCTTGTAGACGAGAGAGGAGATCGGGAAAGGGTCGGGCGGTGCAGGAGTGCCCCCCTCGGTGCCCGTGCCACCGTCAGTGCCCGTGCCCGCATCAGTGCCCGCGCCGGTGGGACTGCCAGCGTCCGTGCCACCAGCGTCCGTACCAGCGTCCGTGCCAGCGTCCGTGCCAACGTCCGTACCAGCGTCCGAGATGGTCTGGCGGAGCTCGTCCAGCATCTGCAGCGTCAACAGGTTCCTGACGTTGTTCCCGTACCTCAGACCTTGCTCGGTCAGTTGGCACGCCGCACGCACACCGCCCTCACCGAGCACGTTCGGGTGCACTCCATCGCCCGCCAAGCCCTTTCGCCGAAGCTTTTCGAGCGCGGAGTGATAGTCGATGTACGGCAGCTCCCAGTGCGCGGCCACGGCCTGGGTAATCGCATTGAAGCGATCGATCCAGCGATCCTTGGCAGCGCTTCTTCGCGGTAGCGCCGCGCCGAGGACGGGAATGACGCCCATCTCCTGAAGCTGCTCCACCAGGAACACAAGGCGCCGTGCATAAATTCGCTCGTTCTGGTTCTGCGCGTCGTTCCCGCCAAACAGCACGAGCGCCCATCGCGCCTGCGTCTCCTCGAGCTCCTGGCGAAACTTGGCGGGACGCCCACCGAGAACGTAGCGAAGGTTCCAGCTCACACCCGCGGCTTTGCTTTCACGATTGAACGAGCCGCCGTCGGGCCGGTTGAAGTAGTCTATGGTCGCGCGGAGATCCTGGTGCTCGCCAAGGTCGACGTAAGGCGTGGCGAAGCACCGGAGGAACGCGTTGCTCGCGACGCTGGAACCACCCATCTTGGAAAACACGTCATTTCGGAGCCCCGGATGGTTTGCGACAATCGCCCGAATGTGCGCCGCGACCGCATCACTCAGCCCGAGCGGCTGCGCGTTGGCCTCGCTGACGACGCTTAGCGCCAGCAGCAGAGCAAGTACGACGGTCTTCATTCGATGGCGCTCGCGGGAATGAAATAAAGCCTACTAGGCTCACGGGCGGCACCTCTGTAGCGATTGTCGGTGACGACGACTACCGATCCGTCTTCCAACCAGGCGAGACCCTCGAAATTCGGCAGCGGCGAACACAACTCGGAGAGATCCGCCGCCAGCATCGGCTCGATCCGCTGCGCCTCGGGCCCCTCAGGGATTGTAAAACGGAGCAAGTGTGAAACCGAAAAGTGCCGCTCGACGGCGAGCGCGACGATCGACCCGCCGATGACTTTGCAGCTCATCGCGGCTAGCTTTCCAGTCTTGCTCGTGAGACGCACGCGGTGCGCAGTCCAGGTCTGTGTTTTGGGGTCGAACACACCCAGCGGGGCCCAGCGCTGCCCTCCCTCGCTTTCCACCAGTTCAGTGGCCACAACCAGTAGACCATCAGACTGACAGATGCCTTCGATGCCCTGGTTGTCCGGCGCGGTCAGATTCCATCGAGCGTAGTCGAGATTGCCGATCGGAGCGACGTGGAACCGATCGCCGTGGAGCCAGCCTTGGAGAATCACGTCTCGGAGTCGTCCGTTCTCCTGCGTTTCCGTACCGAGCACGAATCGCGTCCCGTCGAGCCAAGCCATGGCCTCGAGATCGGTCCCCGCCGGCCCACCGACCACCGCATAGCGAGTGACCCCGAAGTGGACGGGGTCGATCCGGATGATCGCATCGCCTTGCTCACCTGCAGCCCAGAACGCCCCATGCTCGTCGACGCTGAGCCCCGATAGTCCAACGACGTCGGTATCGAGCGTGACGATCCGCCCGGGTCCGCGCGGCTCCTTCTTCGTACAGCCGGCGCAAGCGAGCAGCAGCAGCGCCACGACCCACGCCGGCCAGGCATCCACGCTCAGCGGACCGCTTCGAGCACGGCCGCGGCACCGAGGCCGCCCGCCGCACAGATGCCAATCAGGGCAGTCTCTTTGCCAGTGCGCGCCAACTCGTTCGCCATGGTCGTCACCATGCGCGCGCCAGTCGCCCCAAATGGATGTCCGATCGAGAGAGAGCCTCCATAAATGTTGAAGGTATCCTCGTCGATTTCGCCGACGGCCTCGCTCTTTCCAAGCCGCATTTCGGCAAAACCCTTGCTAGCGAGCGCCTTGGTCACCGAAAGGACCTGCGCAGCGAACGCTTCGTGCATGTCGACGAAGCTCATGTCCTCGAGCGTCATGCCGGCGCGATCGAGCGCCTTGGGTATCGCGATCGCAGGTCCAATCAGGAGCTGATCCGCCGGATCGACCCCCACGTACGCCCAACTCCGAAACGCGGCGAGCGGCTTGTACCCGAGCGCACGCGCCTTCTCCTCGCTCATCAGCAAGACGGCGGCAGCTCCGTCGGTCAATGGCGATGCGTTGCCGGCGGTGACGGTCCCGTCCTTGGCGAACACCGGACGAAGCTTCGAGAGCTTCTCGAACGTGGTGTCCCCACGGACGATGTTGTCGGCGTATACCCAGCCGCCTGGAGCTTCGACTGGAGTCACCTCTTCATCGAAACGTCCGGACGCGATCGCCGCGGCGGCGCGATGGTGAGACCGCTCGGCGAAGTGATCTTGTGCTGCACGGCTGATCTCGTTGCGGCGAGCCATGGATTCGGCGGACTCACCCATGACCTCACCCGTGGTGCGCTCGGCGATCTTGGGCATTTTCGGAAGAATTTCGGTGATCGGCATCATCTGCGACAGAACGCCGAGGTAGTCCGCCGGCGTCGCTGCCTTCCCGAAGGCGAGGGGCGCCAACGCATGCACGACCTTCTGGGGGAGGTTGAGCGGCGCATTGCTCGTCGAGTCCGAGCCCCCGGCAATGACCACATCGGCCTCACCTCGCTCGATCGCCGCAGCCGCCAGCGTCACGGCTTGGAGCCCGGACGCGCAGGCACGGGTACAGGTCATGCCTTCGACGCTAGCCGGAAGGCGCAAGTCCAACGCGACTTCGCGCGCAATGTTGGGAGCGAGGGACGGGAGGATGACGCCGCCCCAGACGATGCTGTCGATTTCGTCATGGGAAAGATCGGTGCGCTCCAGGAGCGACTTGACCGCTATGTCGGCCAAATCGATGCTGTCGAGCTTCAGGAACTTACCGAACGCTTTGACGAACGGGGTGCGAACGCCGGAGACGATCACCGCGCGCTGCTTCTTGCCCCAACCATTCTTCTTCTTGGCCATATTCATGCTCCTACGAGTGCGCCGCCACAGACGCGAACCGTTTCACCGGTCACGCCCACGGCACCAGGGGTTGCGAGAAATGTAATTGCTTGGCCGACGTCCTCGGGCTTACCACCTTGCCCGACCGCACTCATGCGGCGAGCGACCTCGCGGATAGCGACCGGCATTGCGTTCGTGAGTCGCGTCTCGATGAAGCCGGGTGCGATCGCGTTGACCGTGATGCCCTGCTTCGCGACTTTGGACGCAAGCGCTTCGACGAAACCGACGACGCCCGCCTTGCTCGCCGAATAGTTCGTCTGTCCGCGATTTCCGGCGATTCCGGACACCGAGGAGAGACAGATGATTCGCCCGCCGGGGCGCAGTACCGCATCTTCGAGCAGCCTGTCGGTGATTCGGATCACCGCGCCAAGATTGATGTCGACCGCCATGTCCCAGGCGTCGGGCTTCATCCGGCCGAGCGTCTTATCGCGTGTGACCCCGGCGTTGTGCACCACGACATCCACGCCTCCGAAGCGCTCCTTGAGCTCCTTCGAGATTCGCATCGGCGCGTCCGTGTCGGTGATGTCGACGAGAAGCACCGAACCGCCGATCCGTTGCGCCACTTTGCTGCAAGGGCCGTCATCTGCCGGACGATCCAAGCAAACGACGTGCGCGCCCTCGGCCGCGAGGAGCTCCGCGGTCGCTTCGCCGATGCCTCGCGCCGCCCCTGTGACCAGTGCAACTTTGCCGCCGAGCACGTGTGTCTCGGGTGCATCTTCACCTTTTGCGACGTTCGTGACGTGAAACGGTTGGCAGCTGATGAAGGCAGACCTCGGCGACAAGAGGAAACGGAGCACGGGACCGAGGCGAGCCTCTGCCCCTTCCTCGACGAATACACTGTTGGCGGTCGTCCCGTTGGCCCCGACTTCTTTGGCGAGACTGCGAGTGAACCCTTCGAGCCCGGCGCGGGCTGCCGCGCGAGCTGGCTTCTTGGCATCCGCAGCGGGCCGGCCGATCACGACCACGCGGCCCGAGCGATTGATGCGACGAATCCACGGATGCATGAAGTCATAGAGCTGACGCAGATCGCTAGGCGACTCCAGACCCGTGCCGTCGAAGACGATCGCGTCGACACGTTCACCCTCGGGTGCATCACCTGGTTCCACGCGGCGAGGCGTCCGGGCCCAGGCTTCGCCCGGACCAATGTAGGGTTCGAGCACCGCGTCGGATGCACCGATGACCCACGGGTTCGCCCCCGCTTTGGTCAGGATTTGAGCGAGGACACCGTGCAGCGAACCGGCGCCACAGACGAGCACCGTCTTGTCGTCGAGTGGCCGCTCTTCGTATGGACCTCTCGCGCGGGCGAGCTTCTCGGGCACCGGAATCGGCAGGCCAAGAGTCTTGATCAGCTTCCGGGCGTTCTCGTTCTCTAGTAATAGATCGGTCATTCGAGCTCAGCTCCTCACGGAATAGGTTCCAGTTAGATACGCAGGACCGCCGGGCGCGTCGCCCACGAACAGACTGTCGTCCTCGATGTAGAGGCCGACCTTAGCGGGAAGCACGAGCGGCTTCGTGAACTTGACGTCGATCGCCTCGAGCCGGCTCACCTCGCCGGAGAACAGAGAACGGTTCAAGCCTTCGATCGCGCGGGCCATCGTGGAGAACCCGTGATTGATGACGTTGCGGAAACCGTTGGCGCGAGCCGCTGGGGCAATCCAGTGGATCGGATTGAAATCGCCGGTGAGCATCGCGAACTCGAGACCAACGTGCGTTCCGAGATTCCAGCGCGCGAGCTCCTTGGCCACGACGGGCACCCGGGGGCGGTCATCGGTTCGCTTGGTGGACTTGTCTCCGCCGCCGAGCGGCACGATCCCGTACACGTCCGCGACGATCGCCTCCGGGTGGCTCGATGTGGAAGTGATCGCACGCTGATGGATGACCGCGCGACGGCCATTGTCGTCGATATCGAGGAGCTGGACCTTGAGGTCGTACGGCTCCCCGAGCGGTAGAGGGGCGTTCATCTGAAGCCGGCTGCCCCCATTGAGGACGCGTTGAATCGGGTACTGCAAGCCTTCGATGCCCCGCGCCTGAAGCGGGAAGACCCACTGCGGAAACAAGTGAGCCGGAACCTGGCCGCGATACCAGGCGGGATCTCCACCGACGTGGACAATGTAGTCGCGAACGAGATCGGCAGGTGGTGGCGAGACCTTCTTCGAGACGATCGGCCCCGGAATTTGCGCTGGCGCTTTGTTCGGTTGGCCGGAGGCGCTCTTGGCGGCGACGAAGGCGGCGCGGGCAAGAGCCCCCAGCATCGGCCCCTGATGGAGGATGTAACGAGCAGGTACCGTCATGTCGATTCTCCCGACTCGCCGGTGCGGTGGACTGCCTGCCGCCCGACCCGGCTCTCTACCATTTGGTAGTTAACCGCGCAAACCCGGTCCCGCTGCTAGGCTACCCCGATGCGCAACCCGTTGATCCAACTCGGCTTCGAGATCCCTTTCGACGAGATCGAGGCCATGCACGTAGAACCGGCCGCCGACGAGTTGATCGCTCGGGCGCAGGCCGAGATCGACGCGATCGGGCGGAGCGATCAGCCGCGCACCTACACGAACACGCTCGAAGCGCTCGAGGACGCGACCGAGCCGCTCGAACGGGCGATGATAGTGGTCGACCATCTGGAAAGCGTCGCGACGACGGACGCGCTGCGCTCGGCTTACAATGCCACGCGCCCAAAGGTGAGTGCATTTTGGTCGCAGCTCGCCATGAACGAGAGTCTCTATGGTGCAGCCATGGCCTTCTCGGAGACGCGCGAGGCCGCAACGCTTCCGTCGACCGAGAAGCGGTTCTTGAAGAAGATCCTAGACGATTTCCGTCGGCAGGGCGTCGAGCTCAGCGCTGCAGACAAGGCCAAGCTGCAGGCCGTCGAGATCGAGCTCACCAATCTGACGACGCAATTTTCGCAGAACCTGTTGGATGAGACCAACGCATTCGAGCTGCTGATCACGGACGAAGGCAGGCTCGCTGGCTTGCCCGTAAACGCGAAGCAAGCTGCAGCGGAGAACGCCAAGGCCAAGGGAGCTCGAGGCTGGCGCTTCACCCTTCAAGCGCCAAGCATGATTCCCTTGCTCACCTATCTCGATGACGGGAGCGTCCGTGAGCAGGTCTGGCGCGCATACAACACGCGCGCGGTATCCGGGGGCCGCGACAACCGACCGATCATCTCGCGAATCCTCGAGCTTCGCCGGGCCAAGGCAAAGCTGCTCGGGTATCGCGACTTTTCGGATCTGGTGACCGAAGACCGGATGGCCGGAAGCGGCGCCAAGGCAAAGGCGTTCATCGACGATCTGCGCGAGCGGACCCGCCACGCCTTCGACCGAGAGAACGAGGAGCTGCAAGCGTTCAGGCGCGAGCTCGAAGGCCATTCAGCGCCCGAAATCGAGCCCTGGGACATGGCGTACTACGCGGAGAAGCAAAGGCAGGCAAAGTATGATTTCAACGAGGAAGAGCTACGCCCGTACTTTCCGTTGGACAAGGTGCTCGCCGGACTCTTCGAAACGGCCCAGGCCCTCTACGAGATCGAGATCGTGGAACGAGATGCCGCTGCATGGGACCCAGAGGTCAAGTCGTATGCGATCCGGGACTCCGACGGCACCATGATAGCGGCGTTCTACGTAGACTTGTTCCCGCGCGAAAACAAACGGGGCGGTGCCTGGATGAACGCCTTGATCAGTGCTGCGCATCGCGAAGACGCACCGCTCCCTCATCTGGGATTGTTTTGCGCGAACGTGAATCCGCCAGTGGGCGGAAAGCCCGCTTTGCTGACGCATCTCGAGGTCGAAACCCTGTTTCACGAGTTCGGGCATCTGCTCCATCATTGTTTCAGCCGCGTCAGCGTCCGGAGCCTCGCCGGAACGAACGTCGCCTGGGACTTCGTCGAGCTGCCCTCGCAGATCATGGAGAACTGGTGTTGGGAGCGGAGTGGTCTCGACTTGTTTGCGGCACACCACGAAACAGGTGAACCGATTCCCGATCGGCTCTACCAAAAGATGCTGCGCGCACGCACATATCGAGCAGCAAACGCTCAATTTCGACAGTTGGGTTTGGCCGCCGTCGATTTGGCGCTTCACCAAGACTATGAGCCCGGTCGGGACGGCGACGTGATGGACTATGCCCGGGTGATCTTGCAGGCGCACTCGCCCGCCAAGCTTCCGCAGGATTACGGGATGCTCGCGGGCTTCGGTCATATCTTCGCTCACCCAGTCGGGTATGCGGCCGGGTACTACAGCTACAAGTGGGCGGAGGTGCTCGATGCCGATGCGTTCACCCGCTTTAAGAAGGAGGGCATCACGAATCCCGAAGTCGGGCGTGCGTTCCGCGAAGCGATCCTCTCCAAAGGCAATAGCGAAGAGCCCGAGATCCTCTACGAAAGCTTCATGGGACGCGGCCCGAAGCTCGAGCCGTTGCTCGAACGCGCCGGCCTCGCCTAGGCCTACTGCGCGACCGCGAGAAGATCGACCGACACCGCGATCTCGTTGGCGACTTTGAGCCGAACGATCGAAGGGACCGAAATCTGATGGTTCTCGAGCTCGAAGGTGAAGCTGGCCTTGATACGGAGCAGCTTGTCCGACCAATTCACCGTCCCGTTCGCGGTGACGGGCCGGCTGATTCCGTGCGTGGTGAACGTACCCCTGACTTGCACCTTGGTGTCTTTGTTCTTCTTCAGCTCGCGGGGGGCCTTCTTACCCAGAACGACCTCGGTGATTTTGAAATAGATCGTCGGATTGTTCTTCGCATCGACCCAACCGTCGCCCCGCAAGTGTTCGTCACGGAGCTCGTTGCCGGTTCGCAGAGAGACGACGGGCACCTCGAACGAGCCGGTCGCTTTGCTGATGTCGGCTGGGTCGACGGTGACACTCCCCGTGACCTTCGAGCTGTTCCCAGTCATCGTGTCGAGCGGCGCGTCGGAGACGAACGTCACTTTGCTCTTGCCATCATCGCGCACGACGAAGGTCGTGGAATCGGCCAGCGAGAGAGCTGGTACCGACAGGCACATGACCACGATCGCACTGACTCCTAAGCCTTTCTTCATCATTGGCAGGCCCCCTCCTCTATGTTCAAGCATGCCTTTTTTGGACGCGCACTTCATCCCCATATTCATGCTGCCACCACTATCGGGGCGGTCTCGTGGAAGGTCCATTTCTCGTTGTCCCGTTCTGCGCGGCCGAGCTCCCATTCGTCCCTGAATAGGGCAACGGGACGATTGTCGAGGTCGAGGACCGCCATCGGGACGCGTTTGGCCCTCAGCTGTTCGCAGTCGCTGACACCCTCCACCCAACGCGCATACTGATACGGAAGAAGATCGAACATCACTCGGGCACCGTACTCGTGCTCTAGGCGAAACATGAGTACGTCGAATTGCAGGCGCCCGACGACGCCACACACCGGATCCTTCTCGCGTCCCGGCTCGATGAAGAGCTGCACAGTGCCCTCCTCCGAGAGCTCCTGGATTCCCTTTTGAAGCTGCTTGCGCTTCAGCGGATCGAGGAGCTGCAAACGACCGAAATGCTCTGGCGAAAACAGGGGCACTGCATCGAAGCTCATCGGCCCGTCCGTCGACAACGTGTCGCCGATTCGAAATAGCCCCGGGTCGTACAAGCCTACGATGTCGCCAGCGTAAGCCTCGATCACGCTCTCACGCTCTTGTGCGAAGAACTGCTCGGCACGATTGAGCCGAATCGTCTTGCCGAGCCGGAAGTGATGGACACGCATGCCTCCTTCGAATTTACCCGAACAAATGCGCGCGAATGCAATGCGGTCCCGGTGTGAGGGGTCCATGTTTGCCTGCACTTTGAAGATGAACGCGCTGAATCGATCATCGCCCGGGCTCACGGTGACGCCTCCGGTTGCGACACGCTTGCCTGGGGGCGGACACAAATTCCTGAACGATCGAAGGAAGGGCTCGACCCCGAAGTTGGTCAGCGCGCTACCGAAGAACACCGGTGTGATTTCGCCGGCGAGGAAACGGGCTTCGTCCCATTCCTCGCCTGCTCCGTCCAGAAGCTCGACCTCGCTACGGAGAGTCTGCGCCGCCTCTTCGCCGAGCAATGCGTCGAGCTCCGGGTCGTCGAGGCCCGTGACCTTCATCTCCGCGCGCTTGGCCTGACCCTCCGCCGAGCGCTCGAAGCGGAGCACGAGCTTGTTGATGCGATCGTAGACCCCCTGGAACAGGTCGCCGCTGCCGATGGGCCAGGTGAATGGCACCGTGCTCACGCCAAGCACCTCCTCGACCTCGCTCATCAACGCGAACGCATCGCGAGCAGGGCGGTCCATCTTGTTGATGAAGGTCACGACCGGAGTGTTTCGCATGCGACACACGTGAAAAAGCTTGCGAGTTTGCTCTTCGACGCCCCTTGCAGCGTCGAGAATCATGATCCCACAGTCGGCGGCCATGAGCGTTCGATACGTGTCTTCGCTGAAATCGTTGTGGCCCGGAGTGTCGAGCAGGTTCCAACGAATGTCGTCATACTCGAATTGCAAGACCGATGTCGTGACCGAGATGCCGCGTTGCTTCTCGAGCGCCATCCAGTCGCTCACCGCAGATCGCTTCGCCTTGCGCGACTTGACCGCGCCGGCCGCATGAATCGCCCCTCCGTAAAGCAATAGCTTCTCGGTCAACGTCGTCTTTCCGGCGTCGGGATGCGAGATGATCGCGAACGTGCGCCGCCGTTGAAATTCCTTCTCGCTCATTCCCGGGCGGCAACATAGCTACTGTCATCGGTTGCGCCAGTCTGCGAACGTGCTGTGATGCGCGATGCTGATGGAAGGCCTGTTTCCAGAAATCGAGCCTTACGATTCCGGTCGCCTTCGTGTCGATTCGCTTCATTCGGTCTATTACGAGCAGTGCGGCAATCCGCGGGGAAAGCCCGCCGTTTTCGTTCATGGGGGGCCAGGCGGAGGTTCGAGCCCCGTGCACCGGCGGTTCTGGGACCCGGACACTTACCGAATCATCCTCTTCGATCAGCGGGGCTGCGGTCGAAGCACTCCTCATGCCGAGCTCCGGCACAACACGACGTGGGACTTGGTCGCCGATATGGAGCGAATCCGTGAGCATCTGCGTATCGAGCGCTGGCAGCTGTTCGGCGGCTCTTGGGGAAGCACGTTGGCGCTTGCCTACGCGCAAGCGCACCCAGAACGTGTCACTGAAATGGTGCTGCGTGGTATCTTCCTCCTGCGGAAGCACGAGATTCAGTGGTACTACCAAGACGGCGCGAGCCGAATCTTTCCCGAGGCGTGGGAACAGTACCTCGAGCCGATCCCCGAAGCTGAGCGCGGGGACATGGTCGGCGCCTACTACCGCCGCCTCACGAGTAGCGACCGAGCGGAGCGCATCCGAGCGGCCCGCGCGTGGAGTGTTTGGGAGGGCAGCACGAGCAGACTCGTGCCGGACCCCGGATTGATCGAACGCACGGGCGACGAGAAGTTTGCCGAGGCATTTGCGCGCATCGAGTGCCACTACTTCATCAATGGGGGTTTCTTTCGGGATGACGGGCAGCTTCTGAGTCACATCGACCGGATGAAGCACATTCCCGGAGTCATCATCCAAGGCCGTTATGACGTCGTATGCCCCGCCGAAAGCGCCTATCAACTCCACCGAGCCTGGCCCAACAGCACCCTGACAATCGCCCCGCAATCGGGCCACTCCGCCCTAGAGCCAGAAATCGCCGCCCTCCTGGTCGCCGCCACGCGGGGACACGCTCCGGGTCCCTAGCACCGCGCAATCCTTCAGAAGCTCAGCGAAAGATCGCAACGACTCTGGTCGGGACATCACGAGAACCCAGAACGGAGAAACACCGAAAGGTCGTTGCTATCTTTCCCGGGGGAATGCAGTGATTCCGGGTGGTTGAGGGTTAGGAGCGTGTCCTGGTCTAGCGGGAGAACTTTCGGTACTTGATGCGGTGGGGGACGTCTGCGTCGGTGCCGAGGCGGGCTTTGCGGTCGGCGGCGTAGTCGGCGTACGAGCCTTCGTGCCAAACGACTCGGCTGTCGCCTTCGAAGGCGAGAATGTGAGTGCAGATCCTGTCGAGGTACCAGCGATCGTGGCTGATGATGAGCGCGCAGCCAGGAAACGCAAGAATGGCCTCTTCGAGCGAGCGAAGTGTTTCGACGTCGATGTCGTTGGTCGGCTCGTCGAGGAGCAGCACGTTGCCACCGCTCTTGAGCAGCTTGGCCAAGTGCACTCGATTTCGTTCGCCACCGGAGAGGTTCTTGACGGGCTTCTGCTGATCGCTCCCCCGAAAATTGAACCAGCCGACGTACGCGCGCGACTTCACCGTGCCGCCCCCGACGTCGATCTCGTCGGCGCCGCCTGTGATCTCTTTGAAGACGTTGTTGTCGGAATCGAGCGAGTCCCGGCTCTGGTCGACATACGAGAGCTTCACCGTATCGCCGATCGTGATCGTACCGGCGTCGGGCTTCTCCTCGCCGACCAACATTCGGAACAGAGTAGTCTTCCCCGCGCCGTTCGGCCCAACGATGCCGACGATCGCTCCCCGTGGGACGCGAAAGCTCAAATCCTCGAACAAGAGCTTGTCGCCATAGGCTTTGGTCACGCCCTGCACCTCGAACACCTGAGTGCCGAGCCGTGGCCCAGGCGGAATACGGATTTCATTGGGGTCGGTGCGGGCCTTGGCCGCGTCGGCCACGAGACTCTCGAAGGCCGTGATGCGGGCCTTGCTTTTGGCCTGTCTCGCCTTGGGCGACGACCGAACCCACTCCAGCTCGTGGGCGATCCTACGCTTCCTGGAGCTGTCTTTCTTCTCTTCCTGAGCGAGTCGCGCATCCTTGGCCTCGAGCCACTGGGAATAATTGCCTTCGAACGGATGGGCCTCGCCGCGATCGAGCTCGAGAATCCATTGCACGATCTCGTCCAGGAAGTATCGATCGTGGGTGACGAGGATCACGCAGCCCGGATACTTCTGCAGATACCCCTGCAACCAGGCAACCGACTCGGCATCGAGGTGGTTGGTCGGCTCGTCGAGCAGCAAGAGCTCGGGCTTCTCGAGCAACAAACGGCACAGCGCCACTCGTCGCTTCTCGCCGCCAGAGAGCAACTTCGGGTCCGCATCGGGAGGCGGCAGGCGAAGAGCGTCCATCGCAATCTCTAGCGTGCTCTCGAGATTCCAGCCGTCCACCGCGTCGATCTTGTCTTGCAGCGCTCCCTGCCTATCGAGCAGTTTCGCCATTTCGTCGTCGCTCATCGGCTCGCCAAGCTTCATGCTGAGCTCGTTGAATTCGTCGAGAATCGCTCGGACGGGAGCCACTCCGGCTTCAACTGCTTGCAGCACGGTCTTGGCGTTTCCGAGATTGGGCTCCTGTGGCAGGTAGCCCACCTTCGCGCCGGGGCGAATCCAGGCCTCGCCGGTGAAGTTGTCATCCTGGCCCGCCATGATCCGTAGGAGCGAAGATTTCCCAGTCCCGTTGACGCCGATGACCCCGATCTTCGCGTTCGGAAAGAACGAGAGATAGAGGTCCTCGATGATCTTCTTGTCCGGGGGATGAACTTTCGTAACCCCCTTCATCGTGTAGATGAACTCTGCCATGAGCTATTGAGCCGTACGTCTCCTCGTCAGCCACATAGCAACGATGCCCAACGCAATCCAACCGAGCGATGCGGATCTGGCCGCACTGACGCTGCAACCATCCGGGGTCGTAGCATCGCCGGTGGTTCCTTCCTGGCCTTTGGTCGGGTTCGGATCGCTCTGGAGGACGGGCACGACGGCCCCGGGGTAGAGGTCGAGCTCCGGAATGTCGGTTTCAATCAGGGCCGGCAGCTGATCGGTCAGCGACTTCGTCGTGGTGCCTTCGAACGCCGTATTGCCCGCAGCAAACGGCCTGGGCGTTGGGCCGCCATCTGGCGGGCCGCCCCAGACCCCCCGCTGCGGGTTGTCACAAGCCACCGCGCTTTCCCAGCGGTGCAAGATCACGTAACGCCCCTGAAAGTTGTTGACGCTCGACGCCTGCGCTCGCCGCTCGCTGAGCTGACCGCTCTGATCGGGCATCCCTCGTCCGCCGACGATCGGGCCCGCCGCCCGAAACACTAGATCCTCGCCGAGCCCCTCCTTCTCATAGCGGTAATGCAGCCGCGTGAGCACGAAGCCGTATGGCTGCCACCCGGGCCTCTGTTTTCGCTGAGGCACGACACCGGGAATGTCGGAATAAGGGTCCTCCTCGACGGGCACGATCACGTCTGCCCCGAGGGTCGCCAGCTCGTCCGGCGCTAACGGCGGTTCCGGACAAGGATCGCAGGAAGTCGCGTCCCAGGCGTACTCCGTCACGACCGCACCAGGGTTCTTCTGCGTCGCTCGGTCGAATAGCGCGTCGTAGAACGACCCAAAGCTCTTTCGAACACTGTCCTCGACGACGATGTTGGTGGGGATCGATGCATTCTTGTAGTTGGCCACCTCGTAGCGCTGACCTTTTCCGAGGATGTGCACGATCAAGTCCTGCTCGCCAGCGCTGTTGAGCAAGCCGAGGCGCACGGGAAGCGTGAAAGTCGGCGAGTCGTAGTGGAATCGCAACGGCGAAAGCACCGCCCGGCCGTCGTGAAATTTCACCTTCTTCGCGTCGACCTTCGCGACGAAGAACTTGGTGTTCTGTTCGACATAGGGGCGCAGCACCTCTTTGGCGCCTTTCGGAATGTTGTACTCATTCGTGCGGAGCCACTTGTCGAGCCCCCCGGAATCTTTGGCGCTCAAAATCACGATCTGGTACTCCGCGACCTTGAACTGCGCTTCGATCGTCACCCCGTAGTCGGCCTTGGCTTCATCGGCGACCGCAGACTTCATTCTCCGCGCGGGCGGCGCTCCAGCCGCCATTTCATACTCGACCATTGGGCGACAAGGGTCCTGTTCCCAGTATTCCACCAGGCGAGGAGCCGCCAGCTTGTCGACCCGCGAGAATATCTGCGGAGGCAGCGTCTTCACGTTCTCTTCCTGCAGGACCACCGGCACCGGCACGATCATCGCGAAATCTTGCGGCGGCCCTTGGTAGTTGTTCTGCATCGACAGCACGGTTCGCGTGCCCTCGCGCATCATCACGACCATGGTCGCGTTGTTGTAAAGCGACGCGTCCGCTCCGCTCACATAGAACCCACAGAACGCGCGCGATGTAGTCGGCCAAGCCGTGGCCACGCACAGACCCAAGACAGCGATTGATTGCTTCATCGATTGCTCCTCACTTGCCCTGGTAGACGCGTGAGCTCGCAATTTGGATCTGACGCGCGCCGAACCGCGCGATTACGGGGCGAAGGCGACGAGCTCGATGTCGAACACCACGGGTCCCTGAGGCCGGCCGGGTTTGCCCCGGTACGCTAGGTCTTCCGGAATCCAGAATCGGCGCTTTTCCCCGAGGCGCATGAGCTGAAGACCCTCCCGCCAACCAGGAAGCACGGACGTCATGGCGGAGCTCTTGGGAAGACCCTGCCGCCCCGTCGTCATGAAGACCTCGCCATCGGGAGTCCAACCGGTGTAGAGCAGCGTCACGACGCTGTTCGGCTGCGGTCGCTTGTCTCCAGAACCTTCCTTCAGCACCCGCCAGGCCAGACCCGAGTCGCTTCGCTCGGCGTCGGCAGGCACGGCGGCCACATCCGCCGGGGCTTGCGGAAGGTTGGTGGCCTTCTTCAAAGCAACGAGATCGAGGTCGTACACCAGGGTCCCGAGAGGCTTCCCGCCCCCGGGCGCTGCTGCTCCCGCCTCACCGAAGGCGAGCCTTCCGGGGATCCAGCAACGCCGCTTCTCTCCTTCGACCATCAGCTCGATCGCCTCGCGCAAGCCCGGCAACACGCTCTGGGTCACGTCGAACTCCACCGGCGCGCCACGATCACCCGTATTCATCTGCATCTTGCCGTCGGTGGTCCACACGACCTGATTCATCTCGACGGTGTCGTAGATGCCTGGGTGCTCGGTGCCCGTACCCTTGCGGAGCACGATGCACGCCAGGCCCGAACCGGTACGTTCTGCGCCGTCAGGAGCAGCGGCGACGTCTGCGGGAGCGGGAAGCACCCCCGCCTGCGGCCCCGCTATGGTCACCTTCTCCGCGGGCGCGACAGCCGCTGCTTGGTCCTGACTCTTGCAGCCAAGCGCCGCCGCGATCAGCAAGACACAGCCAAGGACGATTCGATCGAGAGTCATCGTTCAGTTCTTGATATCGAGAAGATCGACGTCGAAGACGAGCATGCCCGCGGGACGGCCTGGTCGGCCGCCGTACGCCAGATTCTCGGGGATCCAAAGTCGACGCGATTCTCCAACGACCATCAGTTGAAGGCCCTCTGTCCAGCCGGGGATGACTTGGTTCAACTTGAACGTAGCCGGGGTTCCTCGGACGATGGAGCTATCGAATAGCTTCCCGTCGGTCGTCCATCCCGAGTAGTTGACGGTAACCACGCTGGTGGCCGACGGATGCTCTTTGCCCGTGCCCTTCTTGAGCACACGCGACGCGAGCCCGGACTTGGTCGTCTTTGCGTTCTTTGGAATCGCCGCAACGTCACTCGGCGCCTCGGGCGGCTTGGGTGCCTCCGCAAAGCTGATGAGCTCGACGTCGAATACCAAGGTGCCTCGCGGTGGACCCATGGCGGCGTGCGGATCGTTCGGGTTCGCCTCGCCGTAGGCCAGATCGCCGGGGATCCAGAAACGGCGCTTCTCGCCGGCAACCATCAACTGAACACCTTCGGTCCAACCTTTGATCACGCGATTGAGCGGAAACTCGGCAGGCTTGCCGCGCTTGGTCGAGCTATCGAACATGCGCCCATCCGTGGTCCAACCGGTGTAGTTCACGGTCACCAGGTCCCACGCGTTCGGATGCTTGTCGCCCGTGCCCGGTTTCAACACGATCCATGCGAGACCCGACGCGCTGCGCTCGGCGTTCTCGGGTGGTGCAGCGACATCGGCGGGCGCGGGAATGGCTTCCGGTGCAGCGGCCTCGGGCGCCACTTTGACGGGGGCGGCTTTGTCCTCGGCTGCTCCCGCTTTCTCGCCGGCCGCTCCGGTATCCGCGGAGGTGTCACCCTCTGCCGGTGCGGGTGTGCTGCTCTTGCAGGCGGTCAACGCGGCAGCGAGCGCCGCGCAACAAAGAAGTGTCCAGACAATTTTCATGTGGGCGTGGTAGCCGACTGAACGCGTGCTGTCTACTTCTCTTGCGGCCCCGGGCGCTCTGCGGTGGCGGCGACTTCGATGACCTCGCCTTCGACTTCGATGACGTCGGGAGGGGCTCCGGGCCTCCCATTGTAACCTGGCGCATACACTTGTACTCGGCCCGTCGCGATTTGCCGCGCGAACCAGGCGCGGACCATGCGCGCAATCACATGACGCGTCGGGGGCATGACCATCAAGAGCCCGGCGATGTCAGTCAAGATGCCCGGCGTAATCAGCAGCAAACCCCCGATGAAAATCAGGAGACCATCGATGACCCCGTCTTTTGGAAGCTCCTGACGCGCCATCGCCTCTTGCCAACGCTGGATGACCCGGGCCCCCTCGAGCCGAGCGAACCAGGCGCCGAGCGCGCCTGTCAGCAGGACCAGCCCGATCGTCGGCACCGGCCCGAGCATCCGCCCAATGGCGATCAAGAGATACAGCTCGACGAGAGGTACGACCGTAAACAGGAGGAAGAGGCGAATCACGAAACGAACCTAGGTCCGTTCTCCGGCATGCGCTAGCCACCCCTTCGGCGCGCTCGGCGGGGCGCGTGGCTTCCGCGCTTTGCTTGGCTGCGGGATGGTTCTGCCGTACACCCGGCCCCATGAACATTCCGGCGCACGGGCCGATGAGCCCGAAGTGGGGACTACGATGCCTACTGGGGGGGACGCTGATGGGGCTCGCCAATCTCGTCCCGGGCATCAGCGGGGGCACCATGTTGCTGGCAGCCGGGGTCTATCCCCGGTTCATCGAGGCGCTGGCGGATCTGACCCGGCTCCGCTTTCGTAAGAGCTCGTTCGCGGTCCTCGGTCTGGTGGGCATCGCGGCGGCGGCAGCGATCTTGCTGGGCGCGGGCACCGTCAAGGACGCCGTCGTCGAACACCGTTGGGCCATGTACAGCCTCTTCATCGGGCTGACCCTGGGAGGTGTGCCCGTTCTCTGGCAGATGGCGCGACCCGCGACAGCGGCGTTCTGGACCGGAACGGTGGCTGGGCTTCTGGTGATGGCTGCTTTGGCATGGCTTCAGATCGAGGGCGGGAGCTCCGGCGCGAGCCGCGAAGGCGTGCCGTTGATGTTCATCGCGGGAATCCTCGGCGCTAGCGCGATGATCCTCCCGGGCGTGAGCGGCGGGTACTTGCTCCTGCTGATGGGGGTTTACGTCCCGGTCCTCAGTGCGATCGACGCATTGAAAGAAGCGCTCCAGGCCAACGACTTGCCAAGCGCATCGGAGCCGATTTTCGAAGTGGTGTTACCGGTTGGCATCGGCGTCGCGATCGGCATTTTGTTGATCAGCAACCTGATCAAGTTCGTGCTCGAGCGCTACGAGCACCTGACCTTGGGTGTGCTCATGGGACTCCTGGTGGGTGCAGTGCTCGGCTTGTGGCCTTTTCAGGAAGGCGTGGCTCCGATGCTCGGCGAGGTGTTCAAAGGGCAGGTTCTGACCGCGGAGCTTCTCGACGAGCTGACGCCGGACAAATATCCCACCGAATTCTACGCGCCGACCTTTACCACCGTGATGATGGCGATCGGCTTGATTGGCGTCGGATACATGATCACGTCACTCGTCGCCCGCCTTGGTGCGGCAAGGTCCAACGGGCGCTAGACGCAAACCCAGGGGTTACCGGATCAGTTCTTCAGGAGCTCGTCGCACTCCGCGCTGATGTAGCCGAGGGCGACCAGCTGACGGCAGAGCTCCGGCGTCATCTTTTGCTTTTCCTCGCGCAGCCCGGGCTTCGTCTTCGCCGAAGAGCTCGGAGAGCCCGCCAGCCACTGACCGCGATCTTCAGCTCCCAGAAATTGTCCATGAAGGGTGCGCAAGTAACGTTGGGCGATCGGCTGCTTGCTACCGTCCAGCTCTTTTTGTTCCCAGTAGTCGTGGCCGAGGTCGAAGACGACCTGAGTCAGATTGCCCCGGACGATCAACTTCCAATCGCCACCGCGGATCACCCGGCGGTGATCGAGGAAATCGCTGAAGGCGACGTAGGGACCGGTGGGCCAATCGCCCCGCATGAAACCGAGCAAGCTATGCCCCTCGAACTGCTCTGGAATGGGGACTCCCGTCGCCTCGAGGACCGTCGGCCCGATGTCGATCGTGCTGACCACTGGAGCAATGCGCAGGTTCGCCGGAATGACGCCCTGCCACCGGAACACGAGCGGAACGCCGAGAAGCTCTTGGTACACCGAATGGCCGTGACCCCAGGAGCCATGCTCCTGAAACTCTTCGCCGTGATCGGAGGTCACCACGAAGATCGTATTCTCGTCGAGGCCGAGCTCGTGAAGCTTCGCAAGGAACTTCCCGAAATATTCGTCGTGGTAGCTGATCTCCCCATCATGCAGCGCCTCGATGTGCTCCTTGTCGCGCTCCGTGAAATGATACTTCTGCGGATTCTTCTTGGCATCGTCGAGCATCAGGGCCGTACGACGGTTCTTAACCTGGCCGCTGTATGGCGCAGGATCGTACATTTCGAGGTACTTGGCGGGGGGGTCGTACGGCACGTGCGGATCGATCGTCTGGATGTACACGAAGAACCGGCCGTCCTTGTGCTTTTCGATCCAACTCTCTGCTTCACCAAAGACGTTGGAAGCCCGGGTGTCCCGCTCCTCGCGAATGTAGTTCGTGTAGTGGTCCCATCCCTGATCGAAGCCAAATGCATTTGAAACGTACCCATTGGCAATGAAGCTCGCGGTCTTAAAACCCGCGCTCTGAAAAACCTCGCTCAACATCAAGGCGGACTTGGGGAGCTTGGAGGCGTCTTCCTTGGTTCGGTGCGTCGCTGGGTGGAGCGAAGTGAGCACGCTCGCGACCGAAGGTTTGGTCCAGTTCTCGGGCGCCTGGGTCCTTTCGAACAGCACGCCCTGTGAAGCAAATCGATCGATCGTCGGGGTCTTGACGCGTGTCTTGGGGTAGTACGCTTGGAGCTTGCTGGCGCGCAAGGTATCGACCAGCAGGAGGATGACGTTGCGGGCCGGCTTTTCGATCGCGAAGACCTCGCCCTGGTGCCGCACGACCCGCAGGTCACTCAGGGCCAGGTCGCTCGCCCCATCGTTTCGGAAGCGCAGTCGGATGATCTGTCCGGCGACCTTGCTCAAGGAGATTTGTTCGTCGTTCCATTGAGCGGCGGTGCGAATGGCCTTGGTCGTGTTGTCCGATCCGTCAGTGCCGATCTCGATGGTCAAGGCGCCGTCACCCGGGGCCTGCAGGCCGGAACCAAAGACCAAAGTACCGTCTTCAGGAGCTTCGACGAACCAATCGACCTGCGCCCCAGGCCCTAAGACGATCGCTCTGCGGCTCACCCCGGCGACCGAAACTTGCTGGACCTCAAGATCCCGAGGTGCCGGAGCGATTTGAATCGACGAGGGCTCGAAGCGCAGCCAGTCCACGGCAAACGACAGCGCCTTGCCAGCAATCTGGGTGGTGCCCGTCGCCCGAAGCATGATCGAGTTCTCTCCTTGGCGGAGATCGGCTGCTGCGATCGGAATCTCGATCTCCCGGAAGCCGTCGGCCTGGGATACGCGCGCTTCCCCAACGGTCTTCCCGTTGACATATACGATCAGGGCTCCGCTCGCGTAGGGCTTGGCGCGAAAACGGAGCCGCATCGGCTGCTTCGAAGCGACAGGCAGGTACAAGCGCGCGGTCTTGCCGAACGTCGATACAGTCGCGCCGCCTTCACGGCCCTCGCCCACCCAACCGCTGTTCCAGTTGCCCAGGGTGTACTTGAGGCGGGCTGCGGTCCCGAAATCGATGAACAGGCCCGCAGGGTCGTACACATCCGCAAGGTGCAGCAAAGCGAGGAGATCCTCATAGGTGCTCGTGCCGTCGGGAGCGGGCGCGACGGCAGGAGCGGCCTGTACGGCGGCGTTCACCGACGCTTCGGCTCGTCGAGGGGACTCCCCGGCTGCCTGCTCCAGCGGGACCTCGGCGTCTGCCTCGGTGTCGTCACACGCGAATCCCTGCAGACAGAGAACGAGACTCAGCAGCAGTAGGCTCTTCATAGGAACTTCCCCCTCGTGCCTTCGGCTACCACGACCCGGCAAACGGAGCAAAGGAGCCGGGACGACCGCGCGCCCCTCCAATGTGCTAACCACAGGGCGTCATGGACGGAAACGCACAGCCTCGCGAGTGGAGCATCAAGAAGAGCGCGAAGCTCTACCAGATCAGGGGTTGGGGAGAGCCGTACTTCCGTATCAACGAGCGCGGTCACATCGAGGTGCGGCCCGACCCGACCGAGGACAGCGGGATCGATCTCTACGATCTCACCAAGCAGCTGGCGGAACGCGGGCTCGACTTACCGCTCTTGATCCGGTTTCCAAACATCCTTCAGGATCGGATCCGTTTGTTGAACGAGTCCTTCGAGAACGCCATCCTAGAGTATGGGTACGAAGGCCAGTATCGCGGCGTGTTTCCCGTCAAGGTCAATCAGCAGCGGCATCTCGTCGAAGAGATTGTCGAGTCGGGGCGACAGTGGCGGTTCGGCCTGGAAGCAGGCTCGAAGCCTGAGCTCCTGATCACGCTCGCAGCGATGGAAGACGAAGACGGGTTCATCATCTGCAACGGATACAAGGACCTGACATACATGGAGACCGCACTCGTGGCGCAGCGGTTCGACAACACGGTCGTAGTCGTCCTCGAACGCATCGAGGAGCTCGAACTGGCGTTCCGCGCATCCGAGAAGCTCGGCATCCGACCTTGCCTCGGCGTCAGGGCAAAGCTCAGCAGCAAGGGAATTGGCCGCTGGGCGAACTCCGCGGGGGACCGTGCGAAATTCGGTCTGACCATGTCGGAGATCGTTCGCGTCGTCGACGAGCTCCAACAACGCGACATGCTCGATTGTCTCAAGCTCCTGCACTTCCATCTCGGCAGCCAGGTGTCGAGCATCATCCCGGTCAAGAACGCGATGCGCGAAGCGGGCCAAATCTACGTCGAGCTGATGAAAATGGGTTGCGATATGGGCTTCCTCGACGTGGGCGGCGGTTTGGCCGTCGACTACGACGGTTCCAAGACCGACTTTCGCGGCTCGATGAACTACGATCTGAAAGAATACGCATACGACGTCGTCGCGACCATCCAGGAAGCCTGCGAGAAGGCAGACGTCAAGTCGCCTACCATCGTCAGCGAGAGCGGGCGTTCGATCGCCGCCTATCAATCGGTCTTGATCTTCGACGCGTTGGGCGTCGACCACGTCGACTTCGAGACTCCGCAAGAGCCTGGTCCCAATGACCATCGGATACTCGACGAGTTCTACGAGACCTGGAAGGGCATCCAGCCGAAGAATGTGCAGGAATCCTGGCATGACGCGCAGCAAGCTCTCGAAGAGGCGCGCAGCCTCTTCAAGTTCGGATATCTCGGAATGCGGGAACTGGCGCGCGCCGAGCATTTCTTCTGGAGCTGCTGTGAGAAGATCTTAACAAGCATGCACCGTCTCAAATACGTGCCGGAAGAGCTCAACGAGGTCGAAGACCTGATGGGAGCGATCTATTACTGCAACTTCTCCTTGTTCCAGTCGGCGCCCGACATCTGGGCGATGGACCAACTGTTTCCATTCGTGCCGATTCATCGCCTGGATGAGGAGCCCACGATTCGCGCCCGACTCGCCGACTTGACCTGCGACTCCGACGGCATCGTCGACCATTTCATCGATGTCGAAGAGGTACAGCATTCGCTCAACCTCCATCCGGTGAACCCCGGTGAGCCGTATCTACTCGGGATGTTCTTGGGTGGTGCATATCAAGAGACCCTCGGCGATCTTCACAACCTCTTCGGCGACACGAACGCCGTGCACGTCCGGCTCGAGGACTACGGCTACAGCGTCTCGAACGTCATCAAGGGCGACGCGATCGACGAAGTGTTGCGCTACCTCCAATACGACCCCGAAGAGATGGTGGAGCGCGTTCGCAAGCAAGCTGAGCGCGCCCTAAACCAGGGGCGCATGACCTTGCCGCAGCTCCGCACCTTCATGCAACACTACGAGGACAGCCTGCGCGGCTATACATATCTCAAGAGCGATCTGTGAATTCTGCCCTTTTTTACGGGCGTTTTCGACATTGCCTTGCGCAACCTCTACCCTGTGAGGGTGGATATCGCCAGGTTCCGAGAGGCGCTGCTTCTGCAGATGGAAAGAAAGACCCATTGGGCTTGGCCTGCCTTTTCGGGCGGCCTGGTGTCGAAGGACAAGCTGCACATCCATCTCGAGCAAGAGTGGGAGGTGTACGTACGCGACTTTCCCATCATGGTGGGGCGCGCGTACGTCCAGTGTCCGATAGCCAAAGTGCGCCAAGAGTTGGCTGAGAATCTCTACGAGGAGGAGACGGGTGGGCTCGCGGCGGGCAAACCGCACCCGGAGCTCTTCATGATGTATCCGCGCGGCCTCGGGATGGACTTGGACCGTTTCGCTCATGTCCAACTACTTCCAGCAGCGCGCGCGTATCGTGAATTCCTCGATGATGTGACGACGGGTCGAGGCTGGGCTGTGGCCTCAGCGATTTCGACGATTTTCATCGAAGGGACCGCGTACGAGCGCCACGAGCTGGATGCGACGGCTCCGTCTCGCCCACAGCCTCCGCTCGCCGAGCACCCGCTTGCCAAGCACTACGGGCTGCCCGTGGAATGCCTGGCGCTGACCAAAGCGCACCGCTCCGTCGAGGGTGACCACCGCAAGGCCGCATGGCGAGTGATGCTCGAACACCTTCCCGCGAGCGACCACGTAGATGTTCTGTGCGCGATGAGCCAAGCCGTCGATGCCTGGCGGGCGTATCGGGACGGGGTGGCCGCCGCCTGCGGCATCACGAGAGAAGCTCTGCCCCTAACCGGCTAGAAGCTTCTTCTGAACCTTGCCCATCGCGTTGCGCGGTAATTCCAAAAGGAAGTGAACGTCGCGCGGCCTCTTGTGCGGGCTGAGGCGCTCGGCGACGAAGCGCGCCAGCGAGGCGGAGTCGTGGCTCTCGCCCGGTTGCAGGACCACGAACGCCGCAATCCGCTGACCCAAATCGTCGTCGTCGATACCAACGACCGCTGCTTCTCGAACCGACGGGTGCTCTAGCAAGCAGGCCTCGATTTCTCCTGCGCCGACACGGTAGCCACCGGTCTTGATCAGGTCTGTGCTCCGGCGACCCAGAATTCGTATCGAGCCGTCCCGGGCGCGAGTGGCCAAGTCGCCCGTGTAAAACCAGCCCTCCTCGTCCAGAACCTCAGCAGTTGCGTCGTCACGGTTGAGGTATCCAGCGAAGACGGCATCGCTTTGGATCGCGATTTCGCCAATGGTCGCGTCGTCGTATGCGTCGAGCGCGCGACGCTCTTCGTCGACGAGCTTGAGCTCTACACCGGGTAAGGGTGGGCCGACGTAGCCCGGCATGGGCGCACTGGACGCTGGCACTGCACAGTTGATGAGGGTCTCGGTCAACCCGTAGCGCTCGTGCACTCCGCGGCCCGTGAGGGTCTGGATGCGTTCGTGCTCTCGCAATGACAGCCCCGCCGAGCCGGACACGAGCAGCCGTGCCCGGCGCAGTGCTTGACGGAGCGTCTCGTCGTGCGCTGCTGCCTCTGCGATCCGGTGAAACATCGTGGGCACCGCAAAGAGCATCGTTTGCTCGTGGCGCCGATCAGCGAGCGCGTCTGCGATGCTCTCAGGAGCGAATTGCGGGACGTAGTGAAGCGCGCCGCCCACGCGCAGGCTGCCCAGGAGCCCCAAAACCAGGCCGTGGGCATGAATCAGCGGCAACGAATGAACGACCGTGTCGTGCTCCGTCCATTGCCAGGTTTCTGCGAGCGCATCCAGGTTGGCGGCAACGTTGCGCAAGGTAATGACGGCGCCCTTGGGGGGTCCCGTGGTGCCTGAGGTGTAGAGGATCAGCATTGGCGAGTCGTCCACCGAGAGCCGGGGCAACGACGAACGCGCGGGCCGATACTCAGCGCGAAGCGACGGAACGCCGAGAACTTCATCGGGAATCTCTTGACGTTGCGCGCAAAACGCAAGCCTGGGTTGGGAGTCACCGAAGATGTGGTCAAGCTCCGCCGAACCCAACTTTGGATTGAGCGGCACCGTCACCACGCCGGCAAGCGCATTGCCGACCATGGCCGCTACGGTCGAAAGATCGGGCTGAGCCCAGACCGCCACGCGATCACCTCGCTCGGCGCCCGCCCGCTCCAGCAACGCCACATGCTCGAGCGCCGCCCCAGCTAGCTCGGCGTAGGTCCATGATTCGTCTGCAACGAAGACCGCCGGGCGGGAGTCCGCATGAGTCAGTCGGGGAAAGAGGTCCAGCACAACGAGTCGATATCAGCTTGCCGTCGACTTGTCCCCCTGTCATCGCCGAGCACCGGCACGCAAACCGGGGCGCGCCGGGACACGGCGGGGCGCGATGCGGGGTCAGCTTCAACGCCGGAGAACGGCTCGCGACGGGCGTGCTCGCGAGCGGGACCCGCTCCGCCGTCTCCGTACGAGGCTCACGTCTAGCGTCGCCCCCGCTCCCTGTGCTGCCCATCGCGAGCCGTTCTCCTCCGTCGATGTCGACGTACGGAGGGGCACGGCGGAGCGCGATGTGGGGCGGAGTCGACGTAGCGAGTGACAATCGGCATGCGTGCAACCACCTCCGATTGGGCGCGAGCTCCGAGGCTCGGCTTGCGTGGCCACCGGCGCCAAGCCCAACCGGCCACCTTTGCAAGCCGAGCCGTTCGACGCAGCCCCGCGTCGCGCTCCGCCGTGCCCCGGGGGCGCCGTCGTGAGCCGTTCTCCGGGGATGAAGTCGCGCAACGTTAGTGCTGTCACGGTTCGACCGGGAAAGCGCCGTTGCCCCATTCGTTCCACGACCCGTCGTAGAGTCTCACGTCTTGGTAGCCCAGCGCCGTCAAAGTCAGCCATGCGAACGAGCCTCGCCAACCGGTCACACAATAAGTCACGGTCGTTGTCGCGGGGTCCATCGCCTCGTACAGGACCTGGAGGTCCGTTTCGGCCCGCAGAAAGCCGCAGGCCAGATTCGAGGTCCAGTTCACACTTCGCGCGCTTGGAATGTGACCGCTCGCGTATTCGCTTTCAGAACGCGCATCGACGAGCTGGATGTCCGGCTTGGTGTACGGAGGATCGCCCAGTTGACCAAGCACCCAATCCCCGGTCTCCCGGAGATCCTCATCGACGCCGACGATCGTGTACTGCGTCGAGTCGAGGCTGGGCGGATCGTTGTCGAGCGCTCCCCCCGCCGCGACCCAGCCTGCATAGCCTCCGTCGAGGTAGCGAACATCGACGTGCCCGTAGTACCGAAGCGCCCACACCACACGGGAAGAGTCGTACTCTGGAGACCCGCCGTACACGACGGCGATCACATCGTTTCGAAGCCCCGCCGCGCGAAGGACGGGCTGCGCCTGCATCGAGGGCGCCACCTGCGAAGGCACCCCCTCGACGGTCGCCGTCAAGTCGCCAGGCCTCAGCGAGATCGCCCCGGGAATCCGTGCTCGTTCGTAGCCCGACGCGCGCGTGTCGATCGCTTGCACGTCCGGATCGCCCAGGTGCGCTTCCAACCAATCCGTGTCGACCAAGAGCACAGAGCTCGGAGGCGCGCCGCCGTCCCGCATCCGACATTCTGGGTGCGCACATGCGTCGGCCGTAAGCCCCGTACACTCGTTGGCCGTTGTACCGCTCCCGCAACCAAGCAACAGGAGGAAGAGAAGCGAGGCAAGTGGCCCGATCGGCATCACCCGACTCTACCCGAAAGACCTAAAATGCGGTACGAGGTCTTCTGCCATGTTTGATCCGAGCAAGACCATCGTCATCGCGAATCCCATGGCGCGCCACGGGTTCGTTGGAGAGCACTGGCCGGAGCTGAGCACGCAGATCCGCCAAGCTCTTGGTCCGGTGGATTTACAACTCACAGACTGCAGGGGAGACGGCCTTCGGAAGGGCAAGGAAGCCATCGCGCGAGGGGCCCAAACCATCGTCTCGTTCGGCGGCGATGGCACCCACAGCGAGATCGTCGATGGCATCATGCAATCCGGCGTCAACAAGGAGGTCGCGCTCGGCATCCTGCACGCTGGAACCGGTGGCGATTTTCGACGCATGATCCCTGGTGCAGACGAGCTCGCGAGCGCATGCGCCGTCATTCGCAACAAACCAGCCGTCCCGATCGACATCGGATGGGTGCAGTATGCGCACGACGACGGTCACACCGCCGGACGCTTCTTTCTCAACATCACGTCGATGGGGATGGGAGGCCTCGTGGATCGATTCGTCGCAGCATCGAAATCGAAGAGCAGCGGAAAGGCGAAGTACTTCAAGGCCGTGCTTCGCGCCCAGATGCAATACAAACCAGCGCGGATACGAATGCGGATCGATGGGAAGGACGAAGGAGAGCACGACATCAGTAACCTGTGCGTGTGCAATGGTCGCTGGGCGGGCGGCGGCATGATGTTCGCACCCGACGCCCACGTCGCCGACGGCATGTTCGACGTCGTGCTTCTTCGCGCGACCTCGACCCTTCGCGGGCTTCCGGTTATGGCCGGGCTCTACAAGGGCACGCACGTGCGCTCACCCATCGTGAGCACATACCGAGGCAGACACGTCCAGGTGGACATGATCGCCAATACGGCCTGGATGGACATCGACGGCGAAGCGCCCGGAGTCGGGCCCGCGGAGTTCCGAATTCATGAAGGTGCGCTTCGCGTCATAGGCATTGGCGCCGAGTTTCTCTGAGCTCAAGCGTCATCGATGCGGCGGTCCCGAAACATGCGAACGGCCGCTCTCCCGACTCGCATGGACGTTCTCGGCGCATAGCGATGAAGGCGCCACAGTACGTGCGCGGTGGCGGTGATGACGATGAAAAAGCGATTGCGTTCGACGCCGCGGAGGATTCGCCGTGCAGCCTTTCGAGGAGGCATCGGCTTCTCGGGCGCAATCGCTTTGATTGCATTCGGATCGAGCTTGACGTACCTGGTCGCATCGAAGATGGGCGTGTCGATCATGCCCGGGCACACCACACTGACCTTCACGCCAAACGCCGCTGCTTCGATCTGCAGCGCAGACGACAAACCGACCACCGCATGCTTGGTCGCACTGTATGCGCCCTCGGCTGCGGCCGGTATCAAGCCGGCTGCCGACGAAACGTTCACGATGTGGCCGAAGCCCTGCTCTCGCATGATCGGATACGCTGCGTGGACTCCGTGAACCACTCCGCGCAAATTCACGTCGATCAGGAGGTTCCAGTCATCGAGGGTCGTGTCGCGCAGCTCGGCGCAGAGGTTCACGCCCGCATTGTTGAACAGGTAGTCGATGCGGCCGAGCTCTTGAAATGCTCCATCCACGAGCCGCTTCACCTGACTCGCATCACGGACGTCCACTACTTTCGCATCGACCAGCGCCCCAACCGCGCGCAACTCGGTCACGGTCTCGTCGAGGAGCTCCGCATTGAGATCTGCGAGCACCACAAAACAAGCGCGACCCACGAGCTCCTCCGCGAGGGCCTTTCCAATGCCGCTCGCTCCACCAGTGATGATCGCAACCTTCCCCGCCAAGTCCTTTGCCATCGCGGGACTCCCTTCGAACGCGCACGATGGACAAGAAAGCGGCGACCGACAAGTGATCCACGCCCGACGCGACAAAGGACGCTATGCTCCCCCCGCCATGCCACGCCCCTACTTCGGCCCTACGACACCGATCGGATTCGCGCACCGCGGAGGTTCGAAGCGTTGGCCCGAGAACACGCTGCTGGCTTTTCGCAATGCGGCCGCCCTTGGGTATCAGCATATCGAAACCGACATCCACGAAACGTCGGATGGCCACTTCGTGTGTTTCCACGATCCCACCCTCGAACGAACGAGCGATGGGCGCGGCGATCTTCGAGAGCGCACTCTGGCTGAGCTCAAGCGTCTCGATGCAGGGTACAATTTCGTCGAAGACGGCAGCTACACGTACCGAGGCGCTGACTTGCGCATTCCGACACTGGAGGAAGCTCTCGAGCTCGATGCGCATCTACACTACACGCTGGAGATCAAGCCAGAGGACCCAACGCTCGCGAGGCGGATCTGGGAGCGCATCGAGCACTATGGCATTCACGACAGGGTGCTGATCGCTTCAGCTCACGACGAAGTCGTCGATGCGTTTCGCGCCTGCAGCCGTGGAAGGGTGGCCACCTCGTCAGGCCGAAAGGGAGCGCTGAGATTCTGGGCGCTCGTGCTGGCGCGCGCATCGAAGCACGCGATGTTTCCCTTCGACGCTCTTCAGATCCCGCCAACGTTCCGAGGCGGGAAGGTGATCACCCCGCGATTCGTCGAGGCTGCGCACCATCACGGGATCCAGATCCACGTTTGGACCATCAACGACCCGGTTGAAATGGAACAGCTCCTGCAGGTGGGCGTCGACGGCGTAATGACCGATCTCCCCGACGTACTTCTTGGTGTTTTGGCCAAACACTAGCTTGTGAGAACGTCCTATGATGTGATGCAGGCAGCACCATGCGGCGACCGAGGCTCCTTTTCTCTACGGAACGATACCAAGAGCTGGGCGAAGATGTCGCCAGGGCGGGCGATTTCGACCTAGGTGCCGTGGAGCGCAACGTGTTCCCGGACGGGGAGCGATACCGACGAATCCAGACGGACTGTGCCCGGCGCGACGTCGTCCTGGTGGGCGGGTCGGTCGACGACGTCGACATACTCGAGATCTACGACCTTGCTTGCGGGCTGGTGCATCTCGGGGTGCACACGCTGACCTTGGTGTTGCCGTGGTTTGGATACCAAACGATGGAGCGCGCCACGAAACACGGCGAGATCGTCGCCGCGAAGAACCGCGCCCGATTGCTCTCGTCGATCCCGATCGCCGGATCGGGCAACCGGGCGGTGCTCGTGGACCTGCACTCGGAAGGTATCCCCCAGTATTTCTCCGGAGACATTCGACCTATCCACCTCCAAGCCCGCTCTGTCGTGCTGCAAGCCATTCGAGACTTCGGCGGAGAGGACTTCGTGCTCGGTGCGACGGATGCCGGCAGAGCCAAGTGGGTCGAGAGCCTTGCCAACGATCTTCTCGTCGATGCGGCGTTCGTGTTCAAACGCCGCCTGTCCGACACCGAAACCGAGGTCACCGCCCTCGCCGCCGACGTCGAAGGCCGACCGGTCGTCATCTACGACGACATGATCCGCACTGGAGGTTCCCTGATCTCGGCTGCGCGCTCATTTCGCGAGGCGGGGGCGAGCGAGGTCTTTGCGGTCTGCACCCACGGCGTATTCGCTCAGGAGTCGCTGGAAAGGATCCGGGACAGCGGCATGCTCGAAGGCATCGCCTGCACCAACACCCGTCCACACGTCCAAGCGCTCGCCGACGGCGATTTCCTTCGCGTGTATTCCGTCGCAGACTTGATCTCCCAATTTCTCCTGACGAGCGTCTGACCCCGGGGCACGACGGGGATGGAGGCTCGAGGTTTGGAGGTTCGGGGGCTGAGGCGGGAGACTCGAGGTTTGGGACTCGCGATCTGGGACTCGGGGTTTGGGGTTCGAGGTGATGCTGGCTGTGCGAGGTCTTTCTTCATCGATGTCGACGTACGGCGGGGCACGGCGGGGCGCGACGCGGGGCTGCGTCGAACAGCTCGGCTTGCAATTGTGGTCAGTTGCACTGGAGGGCGGCGACCACGCAAGCCTCGCCTCGGAGCGCGCGCCAATCGGAGCTGGCTGCACGCGTGCCGATTGGCACTTGCTACGTCGACTCCGCCCCCCATCGCGCCCCGCCGTGCCCCGCCGTGCCCCGGCGCCGGTGCTAGTCGATTAGCCCGCCAAGCGTCCGCACGTGCTTCACCAGCTCCCCGATCTGCTCCGGTGTCAGCAGGTCCGCGAACGCCGGCATCGTCGGAGGCTTGCCACCTGCGATCGTCCTCGCGATGTCGGCGTCGCTGATCCCCTCTTGCCACAGGCCATCGGCGAAGCTCACCTTGGCTTCGCGCCCGCCCTGACCATCGGTGCCGTGACATCGGGCGCAGTTTCGCTGCCAAAGGAGCTCACCCACCGTCATGTCCGGTCGATCCAACTGAGGCACACGATTCGGATCCATCTGCGTGTCTGGCTCCTGTGCGTGGTCCTCTGCCGTCCACACGCGAAGGTCTGTCGGTTCGTTCGAACAAGCCGCCATCAATAGGCAGACCATCATGATCCTGATCAACACCCGCTCCCCCGTAGCCTATCCGCCGATGAGACTCATCCCGACGCGTTCGTGCTCGTGCTCGTCCGGCTCCAAAAAGTGGTGCCCTCGGTCCTTGCCCGAGAGTGCCCAGACCATCGCCCAAGCGAGGTCGAGGTCGGTGCCGCCCGCGCGCATGATGTTGCGAAGGCTGATCGCGCGACGTGAGGCCAAACACGCCCGGACGTCGCCCCGCGCCGTGACCCGCACTCGGTTGCAGGTATCGCAGAATTCATTGCTGATCGGCGTGATGAAGCCCAGTCGGTGATCCGAACCGTCGCTGGCGGGCATGTACCGCGCCGGCCCCTGACCCTCGACGCCTGTCGGTGTCTCCCGGGACACGCAGTCGCCCAGAACCTGGAGGACGTCGGCCGCGTTCATGCGCATGCTCTGCGGGAGCTTCGCGCCCTCCCCGAGCGGCATCAGCTCTATGAACCGGGGAGTTACCCCGAGCGACCAGGCGAAATCGACGATGCGACTCAGCTCGTCGTCGTTTCGGCCTCGAAGCGGCACGGTGTTGAGCTTGACCTCGAGCCCCACGTCGAGGGCAGCGTGAATTCCGGCCAGGACGCGCCCCAAATCGCCGCCGCGCGTGATCTCGGCAAACCGACCGGCATCGAGCGTATCGATCGAGACGTTCACGCCGTGAAGCCCTGCATCGCGCAGCGGCCGCGCGAGCTCGGAGAGCCGCGTTGCGTTGGTCGTCATCACCAACTGCTCGACTTCGGTGCGCCGGTGCACGAGCTCGACCAGGCGAACGATGTCCCTGCGGACCAGCGGCTCCCCGCCTGTAAACCGGACTCGACGGATTCCCGCCGCCGCAAACACCGATACCACGCGGGCGGCTTCCTCGAACGTCAGCAAATCGCGCCTGACTGCGTGCTCATCCTCGCCGCTCGGCGGCATGCAGTACACGCATGCAAGATCGCAGCGGTCCGTCACACTCAGCCGCAAGTACGTGTAACGCCGCCCGCGCGCATCGCGAAGGAACGGGATCGCGGCGAAATCGTCGGGCCTTGCGGGCCAGTCCTCGTAGACCGCGGATCGACTTTCCAACATAGGCAGGCGCAGCACCGCCAGAGTCTAGGGGCCGGCGTGTGCAGGTCAACGTCTCCGGCCTCGCTTGACATCTCTCGGACCGGGTTCCAGGCTCTCCACTTCAACTGAATAACGATTCATTTTCAGGAGCTCGGCGCATGGAATCGAATGGAAAGCGCGTGGCGATCGTAGCCGGATTGCGGACACCCTTCGCGAAGCAATGGTCCGCATATCGAGAGGTCAGCGCACTGGACCTCGCCAACCTCGTCGTTGCTGAGTTGCTTCAGCGAGTCGAGCTCGACCCCAGGGAAATTCAACAGGTGGTCTACGGACAGGTGGTCCCCTCGGTCGAGGCGCCGAACATCGCCCGGGAGATCGTCTTGGCGACGGGGATGCCGAAGAGCATCGAGGCCTATAGTGTCTCGAGGGCCTGCGCAACGAGCTATCAGTCCACGGTGAACGTGGCGGAGGCGATCATGGCCGGTACGATCGACACCGGCCTCTCGGGCGGCGCCGACAGCGCAAGCAACGTGCCGATCACTGTCTCGAAGCGACTCGCCGAGGCCCTCATCGCGGCGACGAAGGCGCGCAGCCTCGGCGAGCGCATGCAAGCCTTTGCCGGTCTTCGCCCGCGGGATCTCGCGCCCGTCCCCCCTGCGATCAAGGAATTCTCAACGGGCCTTTCAATGGGTGACAGCGCCGAAAAGATGGCCAAAGAGAATCACATCAGCCGGCAAGCCCAAGACGAGTTCGCGCATCGAAGCCATTCGCTCGCCGCCAAGGCATGGGCGGAAGGCAAGCTCGATGACGAGGTGATGGAGGTCTTCGTTCCCAATCGATTCCAAGAGACGATCCGTCAAGACAACCTCGTTCGCAAGGACACGTCGCTCGAGAAGTACAGTCAGCTCAAGCCTGCCTTCGACCGCAAACACGGCACGGTCACCGCAGCCAACAGCTCGCCGCTCACCGACGGTGCAAGCGCCTTGCTTCTCATGCGCGAGGACAAGGCCAAGGCACTCGGATTCGACGTGTTGGGCTTCATCCGAAGCTATGCATTTGCCGCTCTCGACCCCGCAGGCCAGCTTCTCATGGGCCCTTCGTACGCATCACCGCTCGCTTTGGACCGAGCCGGCGTGAAGGTCTCCGACCTCGACCTCATCGACATGCACGAGGCCTTTGCGGCGCAGATCCTGTCGAATACGCAGGCCTTCGAGTCCGCCGACTGGGCGAAGAAGCACCTCGGCCGCTCCGAGAAAATCGGCGACATCGACTGGGACAAGTTCAATGTGACGGGAGGGTCCATTTCGATCGGACACCCGTTTGCAGCAACCGGCGCCCGTCAAATCACACAAACCCTCCGCGAGCTCAAGCGACGCGGCGGAAACCTCGCCCTTTGCACCGCCTGCGCCGCAGGCGGCCTGGGTGCAGCCATGGTCTTGGAGGCAGAGTAATGGCGAACGAAGGACTCACCATCGAGAAGCGCGGCGACGGCGTGGCCATCGTTCGCATGGACCTGCCCGGCGAGCCGATGAACACGCTGAAGAGCGACTTCGTCGATACCTTCATGGAGGCGTTCGACTCCCTCGAAAACGACGCGGACGTCAAGGCGGTCGTCTTCACCTCCGGCAAGAAGGATAGCTTCATCGCTGGCGCCGATATCACGATGCTCGAAAGCGTGACCTCGGCTGACCAGGGCGAGCGCATTTCGGGTGAAGGTCACAAGGCTATGAACCGCATCGAGAGCTTTCGAAAGCCCGTCGTCGCGGCCATCCATGGCGTCGCCCTTGGCGGCGGGCTCGAGGTCGCCCTCGCGTGTCACGCGCGCGTTGCGAGCGACAGCAAGAAGACCAAGCTCGGACTGCCCGAGTCGCAACTGGGCCTACTACCCGGGGCAGGCGGCACACAAAGGCTCCCGCGGCTCATCGGAGTTCAGCCCGCGCTCGACATGATGCTGACAGGCAAGCAGGTCGACGCCAAGAAGGCGCTCAAGCTCGGACTGGTCGACGACGTGGTTCCGCCTTCGATTCTCCTGCCGACCGCCGTGGAGCTCGCCCTGTCACGCGTCAACTACGTGCCCAAGCGCGAAAGCTTCATCCACCAGCTCCGGGACAAGGACGCCGTCACCGAGTTCGCGCTCGCAAAGAACCCGGTCGGCCGAAAGATCCTCTTCGACCAGGCGCGCAAGCAGCTACACAAGCAGACCCGCGGGAACTACCCGGCCCAAGACCTCATCATCGATGTCGTCAAAGCTGGCCTCGAAGACGGCTTTGAAGCGGGGCTGAAGGCCGAGGCACGGGCGTTCGGCCGGCTGCTCACCACGTCGGAGGCTGCAAACCTCATGTCCATCTTCTTCGCGACGACCGCGTTGAAGAAGGATTCCGGCGTCGACGACCCAAGTGTGACGGCACGGCAGATCAAAAAGGTCGGCGTGCTCGGCGCCGGGCTGATGGGAGCGGGCATCGCATACGTGACTACTTCGGTCGCCAAGATCCCCGTGCGACTCAAGGACCGCGACGCCAACGGCGTCATGGCCGGCCTCCGTTATGTTCGCGGGATCATCGATGGCGGTGTGAAGCGCAAGCGCCTCAGCAAACAGCAAGCCAACGCGCTCATGCTGCAGACCACCGGGACGACGACCTACGAGGGCTTTCACGACGCCGACGTCGTGATCGAAGCGGTCTTCGAGGATCTCTCTCTCAAGGGGCAGATGGTCCGAGACATCGAAGAAGCGGGCCGGGACGACGTGATTTTTGCGTCCAATACCTCCTCGCTGCCCATCACCAAAATCGCCGCGGCAAGCAAGCACCCGGAGACCGTCATCGGGATGCACTACTTCTCCCCGGTCCACAAGATGCCGCTGCTCGAAGTCATCGTGACCGATCAGACCTCCGACTGGGTCACCGCGACCTGCGTGGACCTGGGCAAACGACAGGGCAAGCATGTCATCGTGGTAAAGGATGGCGTTGGTTTCTATACGAGCCGGGTTCTCGCCCCGATGATGAACGAGGCCGCGCAGCTCGTGTCCGAAGGGGTGCCCATCGAGAAGATCGACACCGCCATGCTCGACTGGGGCTTCCCCGTCGGCCCCATCAAGCTCACCGACGAGGTGGGCATCGATGTAGGCGCGAAGGTTGGCAAGATCATGCTCGAAGCCTTTGGCGACCGGATGAGCCCACCGGAAGGCATGCACAAGCTCATCGCCGACGAGCGCTTCGGCCGTAAGAACGGCCGGGGCTTCTATCTCTACGGTGACGACAAGAAGAAGGGAGTGGACGAGTCAGTCTACGAAATCCTGGGTGTCACCCCGAGTAACAAGACCGTCACGAATGAAGACATTGCTTGGCGCTGTGCATTACAGTTCGTTAACGAAGCGTGCCGGTGCTTCGGCGAAGGGATCCTACGGAACGCTCGCGACGGGGACATCGGCGCGGTGTTTGGTCTCGGGTTCCCGCCGTTCCGGGGCGGCCCGTTCCGCTTCGTCGACCAGGTAGGTGCCAAGGAGATCCTCGGACGCCTGCGCGAGCTCGAGAAGCAGCTCGGACCCCGCTTCTCACCGGCGCCGGTTCTCGAGGAGATTGCCCGGAGCGGCCAGACCTTCCACGGGCCGAACCCCGTCCAGCCCGGCAGCTCGCGCTCGAACGGCGTGCAACATGCATCGCAAGCGACCGCCTAGAGCCCAATTCCCTTTGCTTATCGGATGATTTCCCGATGAGAGGCCGACTCGATTGCAACTGGCCCGAGACATCCCTATGATGAATCCGGGTCGGGGGGCTGGAACAAGGGGCGGACGCGGGGCGTTGGTCTGTTGGAACGGTCGATGAGCGGCCGGGCACCAAGATGACAGCCGAGGCAAACGCTAGAAAGCTCGAACGAGCCGCGATGAGCATTGCGGAGAACAGTCCGCGGCACCGCAGCGTCTTGCTCGTGGAGAGCGACCCCGATCTTCAGTGGAGCCTGGCCCGCATGCTCACGGTGCATGGAAATCGCGTCATCGGTACCAGCTCCGGGGAAGCGGCCCTCACGGTGATCGAGGAGTGGCCCGCGGACCTCGCGCTCGTGGCAGCGAGCCTGCCGGAAACCAGTGGCGTCGAAGTCGCGCGGCGTCTCCGGGAGCGGAACCCCGACCTGATGGTCATACTCATGGGAGTGGAGACCCGAGCGCCCGTCGCCAGGGAGCGCTCCACCGACGTGAGCGCCTATCTGAGCAAACCGTTTCGCTTCGAAGCCCTGCGTGCTCTTCTCGACTCGCTCCAACTTGCACCGGCTCCGGCGGAGTAGCCCTGCTAGGCTTCGTGGACGTGAAGCGACTGCTGTCCGGGTTGTGTTTCGTACTGAGTATGTCGCTCCTGGGCGCCGCTATTGCCCAATCGACGCCGAGCTTCATCTTCGTGGACGAAATCCACCCGGGGATGAAAGGCTACGGTCTCTCGGTTTTCCGGGGCACGGAGCCCGAACGGTTTGATGTCGAGGTCATCGACGTCCTTCATAACTTCAAGCCCAATCAGGATCTGATTCTGATTCGAACCCCGCACCCCATCCTCGACCGGGCACGGGGCGTCGCGGGCATGAGCGGCAGCCCGATCTACTTGGATGGACGACTGGCAGGCGCCTACTCGTACGGCTGGAGCTACGGCGTCGACCCAGTGGTCGGGGTGACGCCGATCGCCAACATGCTCGCCGAGCTCAAACGCCCGGTGCGCCTGGACATGTTTCCCGGCGCCAAGCCGCTTCCAGGCCGGCCGCAAGCAGACTCGAAGAGCCTCACGCCATCGAGAGAACGGCTAGCGGGCTTGCCTGCCTTTCGCGGGGAGCAGGCGGTCAGCGCATTCTCCGCTGTTCGAGCGCTCGCAAAGCAGCGTGCTCGGACGGAGGGTCCCGTCGGCGTTTACCGCGCGACCACCCCGATCATGTTCGGAGGTCTGGACGATTCGGTTGCCAACGTGCTCGCCAAGGAACTGGAGCCGCTGGGCTTCGTCTTCATGCAGTCGAGCGCTGGGGAAGCTTCCAAGGGAGGCCCCAGCCAGTTCGAGCCGGGTGGCGCGATTGCGGTGGAGCTGGCGCGCGGGGACATCGCCATGAACGGCGTCGGCACGGTGACCTACGTGGGCCAGGACGGCCGAACCCTGGCGTTCGGACATCCGATGATGGATGCCGGCGCTACGGGGCTTCCGACTGCTACCGCTCGAATCCTTCACATCCTGGTGAGTGAGCTGCGCTCCTTCAAAATCGCTGAGGCCGCACGGCCGCTGGGCGCCTTGGTGCAGGACCGCCAGTCGGCCATCGTCATCGACCCAGACATCGCTGCCGCTCGCATTCCCGTCAGAGTGAAGATCAACGGCGCCGATGGTGCCCCGAAGACCGAATGGCACGTGGACGTGGCGAGCCACCGCATCCTCACGCCCGCGATCGTGTTCGCCGTGATCTCCAATGCAGTGAAGTCGACGGCCGGCGATATCGAGGACGTGGTCTTTCGCGCAAGGAGCAAATTGGGGATCGAGCACCATGGCATCGTCTCCCTCGAGGAACAGGGCTTTTCATCGACGGGTGCCGCTAGTGCGGGGGTGTTTTCTCAACTTAGGATGTTTGCACTGATGGAGGCCGCATTCGCCAACTCTTTCGAAACATCGCGGGTGACCTCGGTCGACCTGGAGCTCGACCTCGAGCCCGGCCGCGACGTGTATCAAATCTCGGACGCGTCGGTGGCGTACGACGAGGTCGACCCCGGCGAAGAGGTGACCCTCTACGTCCGGCTGCGCCGAGTGGATCGACCGGACACGATTCGCGTGGTGAAGGTCCCCATTCCGATTGCCGCAGCTGGTCAGACCGTCCGGGTGGCGGTTGCCGCTGGCAATCAGATTGCGATCGAACAACCGAGAGCGGGCTCGTTCGACGATCTGATCGAGCAAACCCAACGACGCTACCCCGCTACCTCGTTGGTCGTGGCCCTGCAGATGCCGACACGCGGCCTTCGCTTCGAGGGGCACGTCGTCGACTCCCTTCCGGCCTCCGCGTTGAACTCGCTTCAGCTCGTGAGCACGACCGGCGATAGCCAACCGTTCATCACGCAATCCCGCACCGAGATACAAATGCAGCAAGTCGTGGTCGGCGGCGCCAACCTCGCGCTCCGCGTACGTGAAGTCGCACTCGACCGGCTGCTCGGCAAGTAAGAAGAACATGACACCATCAAAGACGATCATCGGAATGACGCTTGCCTGCTTGGCGCTCACCACGAGCGCCCGCGTCGGAGCCATAACGACCGAGAGCTTCGTGCTCGACAGCGCCGATGCGTTCTTCGCAGGCGAGCTCGAAGGCGCCGCAGTGAGCTCCGATGGCACGGTCCGAGCCGGCGCCGCGACCGACCGGACCGAGCTCGAGAACATCCCCCTCGCATACAGCATGGTCCAACGTGGGGACACGACATTCATCGGGACGGGGACGAACGGCGTCGTATACCGGTTCGACGGAAAGAAGGCTCAGGTCTTCGCCAATACCGGCGAGCTCCTGGTCGCCTCACTCGCGTTCGGGAGCGACGGCGCGCTTTATGCGGGGACCTTGCCCAACGGCAGAATCTACCGCATCGACCCCAAGACCGGAGCGACGAAACGCTTCTCCATACCCGCGGGTGCGAAAGACATCTGGGCACTGCGTTACGACAAGAAACGCGGCCGATTGATCGCTGGGACCGGCCCTGAAGGCAAGATCTTCGCGATCGACCCGATCGGACGGGCATCAGAGCTATACAAGGCCGCGGCGTCGCACGTGATGACCCTCGCCGGTGATGACAAAGGCACGATCTACGCCGGCACCAGCGACGACGCCCTGGTCTTGAGGATCCGGCCGAACGATCAGGTCGAGGTCGTGTACGACTTTCCGGGCAACGAGATCACGGCGATCGACTTCCACGACGGACAGCTCGCTGTCGCAGCAAATACATTCAAGACCCCGCCGGGGACCCAGTTCAAGCCTCCTGCGAGTCCGGCCGCGGGTACAGCCGCAAGCCAAGCTGCCGCTGTCGCCCACCAGGCCGCCAACCGCCCTCGCCCCGGTGCTGGAGCGCTGTGGCGTGTCGGCGCGGACGGACACGCGGAGATCTTGCTGCGCCGGTCCGATACGCATTTTACTGCGGTTCAATGGGGTACGGACGGCGCGATCTACGCCGGCGATGGTAACGAAGGCCGCATCTTTCGAGTCGAGGCCGACGCGACTTATTCGATCTGGGTCGACGTCGAAGAACGCCAAGTCTTGGCTCTCGACCTCCGCGCGAAAAACCCCTCGTTCGTCACCGGCGATGGTGCAGCGATCTACCGCATCCGATCGGGCGCCCGGCGCGACGCGGTCTGGACGAGCAAGGCGCTCGATGCCCGCTTCGCCTCGCAATGGGGCCGGCTCACTTGGCGGGGTCAGGGGCGTTTCATCTTCCAAACGCGTTCGGGCAATACCGCCGAGCCTGGAGAGACGTGGAGCCCATGGTCCAAGGATCTCAAGCAAGAGGGCAACATCGCCAGCCCGCCCGGCCGCTTCATTCAGGTGCGTGCCAAGCTCCCGGACGATGACTCTGCAGTGCTTCACGCGGTCGAGCTCTTCTATCTGCCCCAAAATCAGCGTGCACGTGTCTCCAACATTCAAGGCGGCCGGCCCCCGCTCAAGCCCGGCGAAGCGGCCAGGCAACCACCTCCCCCGACCACGGTGCTCAACTTGACATGGAAGGTCGACAACCCCGATCGGGACGCCCTGCGCTACCGCGTCGCATATCGCGAGGAACGTCAACCGACTTGGCGTGACATGTTTCGGGAAGACACGGTCCTCGGCGAAGCGAAGTACAGCTGGGACACCGGAAGCATTCCGGACGGGTACTACGTCGTGCAGGTCGAGGCCTCCGACGAGCGATCCAACCCCGCGAACCTCACCTTGCGCTCGAGCGCGAGGTCGGAGCCGATTCGCATCGACAATCACCCACCTCGCATCGAGCAACTGAAGGTGCGTAAGGGGCGCGCTCTGGGCCGCGTGGTCGACGACCTCGGTCCCATCGCCCGTATTCAACTGTCGATCGATGCCGGTGACTGGCGCGACGTCTTTCCCACGGACTCCCTTCTCGACGGCCCGAGGGAGGCCTTCGACGTTCCGCTCGGTGACCTGTCTGGTAACGCCCATATCATTGCCATTCGCGCGTTCGACGCATCGGGCAATCAGGCAAACCGAGAAATCACCGTTAAAACAGGCAGATAGGGGCTCCCCAATCCGCCGCGGGCGGGGGCGTCTGAGCTCTGCACTAACCGGTGGCGACCGCATCTGATAGTCTGTTCTCCTACTTTGATTCACTTGGTTGGAGATCCGGGGAAAGTCGTGGTAAACACGCGCACTCAAAAGGGGCGACGTGGAGCCGGGCAATTCCGGACCTAAGGAGAAAGAACGCATGAAGATCAGCAAACTAGCTTTAATCGCACTACTCGGTAGTGCACTCACTGCCTTCGGTTGCGGCAGCAGCTCAAGCGGCGGCGGCGGCACAGGCGCCACCGGCGGCACCGGCGGCACGGCGGCGGCACCGGCGGCACAGGCGGCGGCACAGGCGGCACCGGCGGCGGCACAGGCGGCACCGGCGGCACTGTCGAGATGTGTGTTGCAGCCACGAGCATGTGCGCCAACGGCAGCATCGATCCGACGACGGAGGACTGCAGTCCCGCGCTTGCGACTCCGCCCACCGCGGACGTTTGCGACGGTACCGAGAGCATCACGAATCCGACGAGCTGCACGGCAACCGGAACCACGGTCACCATCAACCTCTCACAGATGGAAATCAACGGCGACTGCAACGCCGGCTACAACCTCGACAGCTGCGACGGCAATAGCTGCGTCCTCGGCGGCCTCGCTCCAGGCGAAGGCGTCGACGGTGTCGACAATGCGCTTGCTGGTCTGGCACCCGTCCTCGTGGGCGTAGGTGGCAACCTCAGCGGCGTCAACAACGCGTTCTACCAGGGCCTTTGCACGGGCGACATCGCGATCGGCCTCCGCATTGACGCGAACGCGGCAGAGAACTGCGCCACGGTCGAGATTCTCGACGCGGGTACCGCGGGCGACCCCATCACCATGAACCTCAGCGCGGCGGGCTGCATCAGCGGCACGATCGGAACCATCCCGCTCAATGTCGCCGGCATCCCCGGCTCGATGGGCAACGCTGTGATTCGCGCCACCCTCTCCGAGGGCGGCCTCTCCAACGGACAGCTTGGCGCGACGGTTGACGCCGCAACGGCTGGCTCGATCGCGGACCAGCTCATCGACGGCGGAAGCGCGGTCGTAGCGCAGGTTCTCGACATCAACGAGGACCTCTCCGGCGACACCAGCGCGGGCTGTAACGCACTGTCCATGACGCTCGTCGTCGGCGGTGTGACCGAGGCCCAGTAAGCCCTTAGGGGACAACGAGAAAGGCCGGCGCCCCAGAGGGCGTCGGCCTTTTCTTTTTGCCTCGTGGTCTTCCCGAAGCTGCGTGCGCAGAGCCGATGGTGCTCAGGGCTTCGTGTAGCGGCCGACCTTGAGGCGGTGCATCACCGCAAGCTTCTGACGCGCCTTGTACGCCTGGTGGCTCGCATCACTCGCCTCGTTTCTCTCGTCGGTCGCCCGGTCGAGGACTTGAAACTCGGTCTGCACGAAAATCGTATGACCGAGCCCGTCTGCCGCCGGCGGCGACGCTGCCATGACCTTGACGGGTACGCGGACCGGGACGTCGGCAACGAAGTGGACGATGCGGTAGCTCGGCGCCGTGAAACGATTGTCGATGGGCGAAAACCCATCCTCCAAATCGAGCGGCAGCTGCAATTGGGGGATGAGCCTCGCAAGCGCCGGCTCCGCCTGACAGTAATCGTGGAAACGCGCGAGCGTATTCGTGGACTGGCCCGGGATCACGAAGTTGAACGGAACGATGCTTCGTTGGACGTAGTTGAGCACCGGAAAGATATCGCGCGCGGTGCGGGTCACGATTCGAAAGCGCACCTTGTCGTAGATCTGTGATGCGCTTACATCGGGCTTCGACAGGAGCTTGGTGTAGAGCGAATCCTTGTTCTTTCGCCCACCGATGAATTCCAGGATCGGGAAGTCGTTGGCCAAGGCCGCTGCCATGATTCGGTAGACCTTCTGCTCCACCCATCGAAACACTTCTTCGTCTGCCGTCCGCAGCACGAAGAGGAGCTCGCGCGCTTCGAGGTGATGGACGATATGCATCACCTTCAGGATCGCGCAGGCACAGATCTGCCGATGGCCTTTCGAGGATGCGAGCATCAGGAGGCCCACCAAATCCTTCCTCGCCACCGGTTTGGGGACCGGAAAATCGAAGTGCCGGCGGAGGTAGTCGATCGCGGCTTCTTTGATCTGCGTCACGCGGGCGGCGTCGGCCTCGTCGTTCGGGTCGAACTCCTGGGCGCGTACGAACGCCTCGGCTTCGCTTTCGTCGACGAAGTTGAGCCTGTGCCAGTCGACCACCGAGCCGCCTCGCAGGAGGAGTCGGATCCCCTCGAGATCGGCCAAGGTGAAATCCTCGACACTTCGGAGTGCTGGAATCGCCACGGCTAGGAGGACCGTTCCAGGAAAATGGTGCCTACGAAGATGCCCAGCGTGACCAGCAATACGATGGCATTGAGCGTAAGACCCCCGTGACAGCCGCTCAACGCGGCCAATCCAAGCAGCCCAACTCCCCGTGTCGATCTCCGTCCCAGCATCTCGGGCGCCGGATTGATACCAGCGGACCGCTGCCGACGCTAGTGGATTGCGTCGGGTCGTTGCTGGCAGTGTAGATCTCGAATATTGTTGGCAAAACCAATGACGGATTCGATTTTCCCAGCCGGCGCAGAGCCGATCTTGCCCATCTTGCCGCTGCGCAACTCCGTGCTCTTTCCGGCCACGGTCGTCCCGGTCAACGTGGGCAGAGCCCGATCGGTGCGCCTGATCGAAGAAGCATGCGGCCGAGAACGGCCCGCGATCGGGGTGGTCACGCAGCACAAGCCCGAGGTGGAGGATCCGACGTTCGACCAGGTCTACCACACCGGGACGATTGCCCGGGTCCTGAAGGTCATTCGCCTCAACTCGGGGCAGTACAGCGTCGTGCTCCAGGGTGTGAGCCGGATGCGCATCGAAGAAGCTTTGGGCCGGCACCCGACGATGCGGGCACGTGTGCACCGCTACCACGAGGCGCCGGTCGTGGACGTCGAAATCGAAGCCTTGGCTGCCCATCTCAGAGAATCGGCGCGCCAATTGCTCCACGAGCTTCCGACCGCTTCGCGAGAGTCCTTGCACATCCTCGACAATGTGCGTGAGCCGGGCGCGCTTGCCGACCTCATCGAATCGAACCTCCCGGTTTCGAACGAGCTCAAACAACGGGTGCTCGAAACACTCGACATCCGTGAGCGCGTGCGCTTGGTGCTCGACCAGGTCAATCGCCAAAACGAGGTGCTGCGGGTCAAGCAAGAGATCTCCAGCATGGTCGAGGAGGAGATGTCGAGCTCGCAGCGTGAATACCTGCTGCGGCAGCAGATCAAGTCCATCCGTCGTGAGCTCGGTGAAACCGACCTCGACGAAGACGACGTCGAAAATCTCCGCGAGCGCATCGCGTTGGCGCGGCTCTCGAGCGAAGCGGAAGCAAACGCAAAGCGCGAGCTTCGGCGCATGGGGAACATGAACGCAGCCAGCAGCGAGTACCAGGTCGCGCGAACGTACGTGAGCTGGCTGGCCGACCTGCCATGGGCGAAGACCAACGCCGACCGCCTCGACGTATCGCAGGCACGGCGGGTCCTCGACGAGGACCACTACGGGCTCGAAACGCCCAAGCGCCGGATCATCGAGTTCATCGCGATCCGCAAGCTTCGCCGAGATGGTCGTGCGCCGATCCTGTGCTTCGTGGGCCCGCCCGGCGTTGGCAAGACGTCGCTCGGTCGCTCGATCGCTCGGGCATCGGGTCGCGCGTTCGTCCGTGTCTCCCTCGGTGGGGTATCGGATGAAGCAGAGGTGCGCGGTCACCGCCGCACCTATGTCGGGGCCTTTCCGGGCCGGATCATTTCGGGACTCAAAAAGGCCGGCTCCAAGAACCCGGTGATGATCCTCGATGAAATCGACAAGCTAGGCATGGACCAGCGAGGCGATCCCGCCAGCGCGCTGCTCGAGGTGCTGGACCCCGAGCAGAACCACGGATTCATCGATCACTACATCGACGTGCCGTTCGATCTCAGCAAGGTGATGTTCATCGCCACCGCCAATCAGAAGAGCACGATCCCTGGCCCTTTGCTGGATCGCATGGAAGTCATCGAGCTTCCTGGGTACACGCCGCGCGAAAAGAGGTCGATCGCTCGGGATTTCTTGATCCCGCGCCAGCTCAGCGAGCACGGACTTTCACCCGAGCGCCTCGACTTCTCCGACGAGGCTATCGATCTGATGATCGACTCCTATACGCACGAAGCGGGCGTCCGGAAGCTCGAACAACAGACGGCTGCCGTTTGCCGCGCGATCGCCGTGCGTCTCGCAAACGGCGAGGACGTGTCGATCATGGCCGATCCGCCGTTCATCGAAACCGTGCTCGGGGCCGCGAACGCGCGCAGGCAAGAGGCGGAGCGAAGCCCGAGAGCAGGTGTGGCCACCGGCTTGACCTGGACCCCTGCTGGAGGCGATCTCCTGTTCGTGGAGGCAACCCGAATGCCCGGCACGGGCAAGCTCCACCTCACTGGCAACATGGGTGACATCCTGAAAGAGTCCGCCGCAGCGGCGTTTACGTTCGTGCGCACGCGCACGAAGCAGCTCGGGCTTGCGGAGGATTTCGTCAGCCACAGCGACATCCACGTCCATCTTCCGGCAGGAGGGGTGCCAAAAGATGGCGCGGCAGCGGGCATTCCCTTGTACGTGGCGCTGGCCTCGGTGCTCACGCAGCTCAAGGTCAGGTCCGACGTCGCGATGAGCGGCGAGATCACGCTTCGCGGGAACGTGCTCAGGGTCGGCGGGATCAAGGAGAAGTGTCTCGCGGCGCACCGAGCTGGGGTCGCCCGGATCGTCCTGCCGAAACGGAACGAGGCCGACCTCGAAGACATCCCCGATGAGGTCCGAGAGGGTCTCGAAATCTGTCTCGTCTCTCGAGTCGACGAGGTGTTGGGCCTCGTCGCTGCGCCCGACCCCACGAACGCGCCGGCGGCGGCCGAATAGTTCGTGGCGAGGTCGTTCACGTTTCGGTTGAGCCTGGGGTTCGCAGCCATCGTTGCCTTCGCGCTCACTCGGGTCCCGTTGCTCGCGGTGCACGGAGTAGAGAGCGCGCTCGCGTTGGGCCTGCTTCTTCCGCCGTGGGCAGCCGCAAGCGCGGCCAGTTACACGGAGCGAAACCGGGGGACCCGCGGCATCGATCTCATGCTGCGTACGATCGGAGGCGCCTTGTTGATCTGGGCGATTCCGGTCGCACTGCTTGCGGTGAGCTCCCTTCGGATCCGGCAGTGCGCACCGGGCGAAGGCCTCGCCTACATGGTGTTGGGACCGGCGGTCGGGTGCATGCTCGGGGCGTGCGTGGGAGTTTGGGTCGCCGGATCGACGAGTCGGCCGCGACTCGCTCCTTGGGTCGCCGGCGCAGTCCCCATCGCCGCGGCGCTTCTGGGTCTGTGGGCCTTCTACGCGACCCCAACCGTCTACGTTTTCGGTGCCTTCGCAGGGTACTTCCCGGGTGCGATTTACGACGATCTCGTCCGGATCCCGCCTTCGTATCTCGTCTACCGGGCCACGATTCTGGTCGCGGTCGTCGCGCTCGCCGTTCTATTCGACGCGCTCTGGGACTCGGGGGCCGGGAAGCTCGACTTCCGGAGACGCAGTCTCTCTCATCTCGGCGCGACTATCGTCTCCGTGGGTGCGTTGGGCGTCGTGGCCGCGTCGTACTGGCAGGGCGATCAGCTCGGTCATTGGGTGAGCGAGAGCTACTTGCTCGAACGACTCGGCAAGACCGAGCGGGGGGAGCACTGCGTAGCGCACATGCCGCGTGAGACGCCTCCCGAGAACGCCGAACGCTTGCTCGAAGAATGCGACTTCCAAGTGGAACGCACATCAAAGCTCTTGGGCCTGCCGTCGACCGAGCCAGTGACAGCGTTCTTCTTTCGGAATGGAAACGAAAAGAAGGATCTCATCGGTGTCGGACGCACCTTGATCGCCAAGCCTTGGCGCAGAGAGATCTATCTGCAGGTGTCGCGTTGGCCCGATCCGGTGCTCGGACACGAGATCGCACACGTGGTGCTCGCGGCAGCTGGGCGCGGCCCGTTCTCGGTGGCCGCGAAATTCGGTGGTCTGATTCCAAACCCCGGCATGATCGAAGGGGCAGCAGTGGCACTCGCATGGGACATTCGAGACGATCTCGACCCGGATCAATGGTCGAGGATCGTGATGGATCGAAGCGAGCTGCCCGCGGCGAGCGAGCTCATGAGCGTTCGATTCACTGCCCTGTCAGCGCCCCGCGCATACATGGCGGCGGGGTCCTTGATTCGCTTCCTCATCGCGACCCGCGGAATGAATGCATTCCTGGAGGCGTATCACAGCGGCACGATCGACCGATTGGATGAGCTGGAAGCGCAGTGGCACGGGTATCTGGAACAAGTCCCAGTCACCCCCAAGGAACGTGGAATCGCCGAAGTCGAGCTCGCGCGCCAGAGCGTCTTCTCCGCGGTGTGCCCGCACGAGCTGGCCAAGCTGCGTGCCAACCTCGCGGGCGATCAGGCGGCCCGGGATGACCTCCGCACGATCACGACCTGCCGCGCCATGCTGGACATCGACGAAAATGAAGCCCAGGCGCATGCAGGGCTTGTTGGCGCCCTCGCACGCACTGGGGACGAAGCCGGTGCGCTCGCTGAGCTCGCCGCGCTTCGCGCCGCGATGAACGCTCCCAAGCCGATCGTGGCCGCCGCGCTCGAACAATTCGCCGACGCGAGCTGGACGCTCGGCAAGCTGAACGAGGCTGCGGACCGCTACGGGGCGCTACTGGCGATCCCGCGGACGGACGCGGCGGCGCGGCAAACCGAGGTAAAGAAGCTAGCGCTCGAGGCTTCGCCCGAAGAGCAGGCCCTGGTTTACGAGATGCTCCTCGGAAGATCGTCGAGCCCGATCGTGGTCCATCTCGCGCACTCCTTGGCGACCCTTCGCAGCGATGGCCTCGGGCAGTATCTGGAGGCGCGGCAGCTCATCGGGCAAAACCGGTATGCGCTGGCCCTTCCGTTGCTCGAAGACGCCAAGCGCCTCGGCCTGCCGACGCTTCGGCTGGAACGCGAGCTGGATCGACTCATGGGAATCACATTCTTCGCAATCGGTCGGTACCCGGAATCCGCAGCGGCCTGGGCGCGGAGGTCCTGGACCAGCCGCGCAGCCGGGGCAGAAGCGGAGCGCTGGCGCGAGCGGATCGAATACGCGCAGTCGCGGACCGTCAGTCCGGAGTTGCCAGGTCCATCGTAGGCTCCCCGAGTTGCGCCTTGATGTGAGCCGCGATCGAGCAGTCTGCGGTGACGATCGAATCACCAGCGGCTTTGACGGCCGGCGCACTGGGTCCGATTTGACTGCGCACCGTGATCAGACGGCCGCGGTTCTGTGTACGCGACCGAAGAACGAGCTCGTCCTTCCCGAGGTCCCAGAGAAACACATCGACCGGATCCCGAAGGCGGCTCTTTCCCTGCACGACCAGGAGCAAGAAATAGTCCGCCGGCAGCCGCTCTCTCAACGCAGGAAGCTCGCGCTCGATGGCACGACTCAGCTGCTCTTCGCGTACCGAGAGCCGCTGCATGTCGTTTGTCTCGTTCGCCCTGTCGAGCCACTTCGCGGTCAAGACCTCGGGTACGTCGAAGAAGGCGGATAAGGGCGTCAGCTTCAGACCGAGACAGGCCCCGACGGCGTCGTCTTCCTCGGACTCGATGGCAGCGCGCAGCGATTGCTCGGAGCCCAGCTCGGGCGCACGAAGCTCGAGGTACACCACTTCGTCGTCGTGGAGCGCGGACAGCGGCACCTGGGCTTTCACGAGCCGATCTGCCGCTCCGGTCTTCGCCTCCAAGGCCTTGGCCATGAGATCGACGCGGGTGGCTTCTAGCGCGCCCAGGACCGGCGCGACCTGCTCGGCATATTGAGCCTGGATGCGCTCCCTCAGCGCGTCCGCGCGGACCTTCTGGCGCCAGAAGTAGGCGCCAGCGATCAGCAATGCCGCTAAGACGACGAAACCGATCCGCCTCCACGGAAGCCGTGGCCGGTATCGGTTCCTACGAACGCCGTCGAACTCGGCAGGAGTGAGCTCGGACGGCTCCATGATGCGAAGCTTCCTGGAAGCTCACTGCTCGCGCTGGTTGACGGCAAAGCTGACGTTGCCGTAGCCCGCTGCCGCGGCCGAGAACATCACCTTCTTCACGACCCGGAAGTCGATGTTGCGGTCCGCCTGCACGATGACTTGGCCCGCGAAAGGCTCGGATGGGTGAATCGTCTCCCACTTGCGCTTCTCCCCCTCGAGGCCTTGGATGAGCGGCTCGATGCGGTCGACCTGCGCCGACTGCCCCTGAGTCTGCGTGTCCGCAACCCGGGTGCCGTCGAGCGTAATGACGCGCTCATCGACCGCGATGACCGGCGAGATCTCGATCTGCGCAGTGTGCTTTGCATCGGGCATCGTGATTGTCGGTTGCTGAGCGACGAGCTCACCCGACGCGGAGAACGACATGAGCAGGAAGATCACGAGAACGATCAAGAAGTCGATGAATGGAATGAGCGGAATCTGATGGTCTACCGACTTGCGACCGTGACCGGATACGCGCTCTCGCACGAATTTCAGCGGAATGTGACGGAGTAACTCAGGCTCTGGACGCTTGATCGCCATGCTTCCCCCCTACAGGAACGCTGCTCCATCTGCCATCGACAGGTTGGCGAAGCCTACTGCCGCTGCGATGTCCATTGCACGAATGACGTCCTCGTATCGGACGCCATCCTCGGGCGCGACGATCAAGTCGTCACGCTTGTCCCAGGCCTGCTTCCACTGAGCGAGCTTGGTCTGGAGCTCATCGACGTCGAACTCTTTCTGATCGGCGACGACGCGCTTGCTGATGTCGATGCTCTCCCCGGCCGAGGATCCGAGGACGTACCCGGAGTTCCGAACCTGAAGGATGAGCTTCACCTTTTCGTCTTCAGGGGGTGCATCTTCCGTGGAAGCTTGCCCCGGAACTTGCTGATTGGCGTTCATGGCAGCGAGCTGGTTCCAAACCGCCGTAGCCAACAAGAACATGACGCAGCAAAGCAGGAGATCGATGAACGGAACCAGGGGGATATCCTGATTGACCGACTTCTTTCCCGAGCCGCCTCCGCCGGTTTCAATTGCAGCCATCTAAACCCCCTCCCGCACTTATTCCGCGGGAATGTTCTGAAGGTCGACCTTCGAGCGGTTGCCCACGACGAGGTTCAGAACCTGGACGGTAGCCGCATTGATGTCATCGATGATCTTCTGGGTCTTGCCGTTGAGCAGGCCCATCATCAGGAGCGCGAAGACCGCGGTGATCAGACCGAACGCGGTGCAGTTCATCGCTTCCTCGATGCCCTTCGCGAGACCGGTCGCCTTGCTGGCTGCATCGGCCTTCGCCACCTCGCCGAACGCGGTGATGAGACCGACGACGGTTCCAAACAGGCCGCAAAGCATGCCGACGTTCGCCAGCAAGCCGAGGTACGGTGTGCGCCGCTCGATGAGCGGCAGCTCCTTGAGCGCAGCTTCATCCATCGCGGCTTGGACCTCCGCATCGGGTCGGTTCACCTTGAGCAGACCCTGCTTCACGATCCGTGCGAGCGGATTGTGCTCCGCGGAGCAAACCTTGATGGCGCCCGCCACGTCCCCCGAGGTGATGCACTTTTGCATCTTCGCGATGAACTCGTCCTTGTCGATCGACGCTTTGTAGAGATACATCGCGCGCTCGATGGTGAACCCGATTGCGAACACCAGACAACTGAGGATTAGCCACATCGCCCATCCGCCTGCTTCAAAGTGGTATGCCAAACTGGCCATTTCTTCCTGCCTCCTGCGAACTTTATTTTGACAGTGTTATCCGGACCCCGACTGAGTACGGTGCGATCCCCACCACTGTCTTCTGACTAAAACTCGCTGTTCCCCCCAGAACAGTAAGCAATTCGAACGTTTGCTTACTACATAGGGATGATAACGGTTGGATCCAGCAAGTCAATATCGCGCCTGATTCAGCTCTTTAGAAACCGCGGGGTTTCCGGAGCTTGGGTGGCAAATCGAAAAAGGCTGTAGTCGCGTTGACAAGTTCGCGGGGCGTGGGGTAGCTTGCCCCTCGGTCACGGGGTTCGCTCCGACAGTCGTAATGATTTCAATGGATTCCAGCCGTCTGGGTCCGAATTTCAGTAGGACTGGAGGGTAGCGAAAAAGAGGGGTTTTCTCGCCGAATCAGGGGCGAGCCGGAGGGAGCCGCAAGCATGCATGAAATCTGGGAGGCGATGTACGAGGGGTTCCCCTTTTCGTTCATCAATCTCGGTGTCTTGGCTTTTGGCGTCGGCGTGATCATCGACCGCGCCTGGTACATCCGGATGAACTACAGCGTCGATGCCGCTGAGTTCATGAACCGAATCCGAAAGCTGGTGCAGGCGGGAAACATCGATCGCGCGATTCGGCAGTGCGAGGCGAAGGCCGTGCCGCTGCTCGAGGTCGTGAAGTCCGGGCTGACCCAGGTGAATCGCGGCGAAGAAGCCGTGATCGCTTCGATGGAAGAAAAGATGAGCGAAGTGATCCCAGCGCTCGAGAAGCGAACCGGCGCACTTTGGACCTTGGCCAACATCGCAACCCTGATCGGCCTGCTCGGTACCATCAGCGGTCTCATTCGGGCGTTCAAGGCGGTTGGCACCATCGATGATCCGTCGCAGAAGACGGCCCTGCTATCGGCAGGGATTGCGGAGGCCATGTGGAATACGTTCCTCGGGCTCTTGATCGCGGTGATCTTCATGGTCGCTCACCTCGTCCTTCACGGCCTGACCAAGCGCCACAAGCACGAGATGGAAAAGGTCACGATGCAGCTCGAGAATCTCCTCACGCTGCGTCGGCAAGGCGGTTGATCGGGCCCGGCCATGCCCGCACGACTGACACCACGCCAACGCGCCTACGTCCGAAAGCGAACCAAGGTTCCGGACGCCGATCCTTCGGAGCTCAGTGATGAGTTGAACATCGTTCCGTTCCTGGACATCGTCGTGAACATCATCATGTTCCTGCTGATGACCTTGGCCACGGTCGCGTTCTTCTCGCAGGTCGAAGCGGCGCTTCCCGAATACCGCCAGGGCGGCATCGGCAAGCGGGCTGCCGAAGACGAAGCACTGAACCTCAACGTCACCGTGACCCGTGAGGGAGTCGTCGTCTCCGGATCGGGGGGCAAGCTCGCCCGCGGTTGCACGACCACGGCGCCCGGCAAAGTGATCACCGTGCCCGCCGGGATGAATGGCGAGCACGATTGGCAGGGCCTCACCACCTGCGTCACTCGGGTGAAAGAGCAGTTCGAGGATGAAACGCGGGTGACGATCAGTGCCGACCCCGAGGTCCCGTACGAAGACGTAATCGCGGCCATGGACGCCGTGCGCGGCCGCGACAACGAGCTCTTCCCCGACGTCTTGCTCTCTGCGGGGATTCGCTAGTGGCCCACGAGAAGAGCAGCAGGCCGCCGCACGATTCCCTGGCGCCACCCGTATCGGAAAAACCCGTGTCGATGTCGTACGTGAACCGGGTCGTTCGAGCGAAGCTTCGCCGCCGCGCTGAGCCTGAGCACTTCGGGCTCAACATCTACCCGATGATGGACATGCTGACGATCCTCCTCGTCTACATGATGGCGCTCTTCGCGACCTCGTCGGCGGCAGCCGTTCAGGAAAGCAGTGAGCTTCGCATCCCCTACTCCACCTCGAAGGTGGAGCTCACCGATGCCATCGCCGTCCAGATTTCGCGCAGCGGTGTCGCTGTCGACGGCAAACCGATCCTCGACCTCCGCAACGGCATCGTCGACCCGAGCCTCAAGCAAGGTGGCAGCAGCGGCTTCTTGATCACGCCCCTCTACAAGACCCTCGCTGAGATCCGCGACCGCAAGAAGCGCACGGCACAGCGATTCACCAATCAACCGTTCGTCGGAGACGTCCAGATCATCGCCGACAAGCGAACGCCCTACCGCACGCTGAGCGAAGTCATCTACACACTCGGCCAAACCGAGTTCAAGAATCTACGGTTCGTAGCGAACAAGAAGAGCGAATAGGCACCCCGTAGAGCCGACGCGTCGCGTCGGCCACGGGTCTTCGCTGGCACCACGGCGATCCGGCACCGACTTGACTTGCACCGCCAGAGCTTATGGGACCTGAATGCTGAACGAAATCAGGTCGCTGTCCGCGGACGTGACCGCACTCGTTGTCGCCGTCCCACCGTCCACAGCCTGGTTGCACTGCAGTGCAACCGAGAGGCCCGAAACATTCACACGAAAGCCCATGGGTGCGGTGTTCAAGCAGGAGAGGTCTCCGCCTGCTGCGCAGGTGCCCGAGACGAACACGGCTGCCGGTAGCGTGCAGAGGCTGCCCGCTGGGAACGGACAGACCGCCGCATCGTCGTACCATCCGAAGAGGATGTTACCCGATGCAGCTGCAGTGCCGCTGATGGCCCCCGAGCTCAGCTGCAGTGGCAGGCCGCCGGTGACGCAGAACCCGTTGAGCAAGCACTGCGAGGCGTTCTTGCCCAAGGTGTCGCAGACGCCGCCCGACGAGCAGTCGCTGCTGATCGGGACATTGACGATCCGGCCACATGGATTGAACGCACCGGTGGGGATGCAGCCCGAGTTGCCTCGGCTACCCGGAATCGAACTGAGGTCGTTGGCCGGGTCACACGTGCCGCCAGAGTAGAGGCAGGTGTAGACGAGCGCCGGGTCCGGACCGAGCACCACGTTCGGGAACGTACCGCCCGAACGAACCTGGACTGGGACCTGGAGGTCGACGAGGTTGGCCGCCGTCACACCGCCAGGCACCGCGCCCTGGGCTGCATCGAGGAAGGTCTCGGAGAACTCCACGATACCCGTGGTAGTCCCGGTGACTGCCGAGCTGCCAATGATCGGATCCGGGTCCGTGGTTTGCGTGAACGGCAGGATCGAGATGTCGGCCGTCACGTTGCCGGTGCAACCTACGGTGATGACCTTGGTGCACAACGCGGGATCAGTGTCTTGACACGGGTCGATCGGGTCGAACACACAAGTGCCGCCCGAGCACACGCCGTTCGAGCAGACGGTGCCGTCGGGAGCGACCGCACGAGGCTGGCACGCATTGCCCGAGCACACCGATGGAAGCAGGCAGTCGACCGGGGTGCTGTCGCAGTTTGGGTTGCTCTGCGGAAAACCCGTGTTCTGGCTGTCGATACACTCGACGCAGCTGCCGGCACCGTCGCAGACGCTGCCGCTGCCTTCAGTGCAAACGGTGCCCGGCGCACGCGGGAAGTTCCGACCCGGGCAGTTGGCACACTCCAAGGCGCCACAGGAGTCGGTCGGGTTGGGTGCAGCGCAGCACGCGGTCGCGTCATACAAGGGCTGGGTCGGGTCACAAACTGGATTGCATCCGGGGTTGCAGACGCCGTCGGTCAAGCATTCGCCAGAGCTCGAACAATCGATGGGGGGGTCGCAGAAGTAGTCGATGGCGGGACAGCTAAGGATGATCGTCTTTTGCTGGTCGCACTCGGCGTCACCATCGGAGCACTGCACCGTGATTGCGATCGCACCCGGGTAGGATGGGTCACAGACGTAGACCAGCGGGGGCAGCGAGCCGTTCAGGTTTGGAATGGGCGGGTACGCCGGGCTGTTCTCGGCGTTCGTGCCGGCCGGGCCGCCAAGGCCTGGAAGGATGAAGCCGGGGATGCCGGCCGCCGTGTTGAGGTTGACCGGGAGAACCGGGCCGACCGGGGTCACGCCATCAGCCGGGCTGATGAAGGTGCCCGCGAACGCGCCACCCGTGGTCTCGTTGGCCACGATCGTGCAGACCAGGCCTGCACCGTTTGCAAGACACGCGGCGCTCGTGGGGTCACCACCAGCGGCCGGGTTACAAAGCGGGTCGTTCGGGTTGTACGGAGCCGGCGTGCAAACCGGGGGGTTGTCCGTCGTGCAGCTCTGCGGGTCACAGTTGTTGCCGCAGGTGTTGTCCGGGTCCTTGGCGCGGTACTGAATCTCGGTCGCCCGTGGGTTCGCGGTGATGTCGATGACACTCGAAATCGCGTTGAGCACGTACAGCTTCGGACAGAGGTTGCCTGTGATGAACGTGAACGTGCCGTCGATGTCGGCCATGCCGTCCGGGGTGTCGATGCTGAGCGAGCAAACCAGCACGATGTCGTACTTGGTCGTCGCGTCTTCAGCGATGGCGAGGGTCTGCGAGCCTACGCACACGACCTCGTCCTGGTAGTACACCGAGAGGGTGACCGTGCAGTCGCCGGGCGGAAGGTCCATGACGGCCTGCCACACCGGGGGAACGTTCGTGTCGATGACTTCGAACGCACCGGAGATGTCCACCGAGTCGTTATAGGCGTAATCGGTGCCCGTCGTGTCGGCTGCGGGGATCGGGTAGGTGCCCGCGGGATTGCCCGCGCAGGTGATGCGGTAATCCACGCGATCGATCGAGAACCCAAGCTCACCACTGGTGCTGCCCGGGTTGACGATGTCCAAATTCAGCTCGTGTGTTGCCGGCGGCGACCCCCTTCGGTGCTGCTGGCACAGGCACCAAGACCAAGACACAAGAACACGATGAGATGAACGGCGATCTTCACGGGCGGCTCCGACAAGCAACGGGCACATCGTGTATCTCACGCGGGTCACAAGCAGATCAACCGTAAACCCTTGGTCACTGAAATCCATTCATGCTCGGTGTGAAGTTTCATACAATTACCCGCACAGCGCAGGAACCTCGTTGGTACGTCCCGGGGCGCCGCGGAGCGCGACTCCAGGACGTCCACTTTTCCCGGAGAACGGCTCGCGACGGGCGTGCTCGGTCACGGGTGCCCGCTCGCCCGGCTCCCTAAGACGACGCACGACAGGGCTCGCCCCCCGCTCCCTGTGCTGCCCATCGCGAGCCGTCCTCCTACGAACCAGTCGACGTACGAAGGGGCGCGGCGGGACGCGATGTGGGGGCGCAGCGACGTCGCGAATGGCAATCGGCAAGACAGCAACCCGCTCCGATTGGCGTGAGCGCCGAGGCGAGGCTTGCCTGGCCCCCGGCGCCCGGCCCAACCGGCCAGCTATGCAAGCCGAGCCGTTCGTGGAGCCCCCGCGCCGCTTTCCGTCGCGCCCCGGCCGGCGCCCGATCACGAGCACGCCCGTGGTGAGCCGTTCTCCGGGGAGGCGCTATCGCGCCGAGGGACAGGCGCTCTATCGAACGAGCTCGAGGAAGCGCGGGTCGGTGTGCAGGGCCGTAAAGCACGGGTCGCGCTGTAGTAAGGAGGCGTCGGACCAGCCGCGAGCCTTTGCATTGTGCAGGGAGATGATCGCCGCGCTGGGATCACCTTGGCCCATTTGGACGCAGGCCATGTTGTATGACGGCTGCCACGCGGTGGGGGCGATCTGGCTGGCTCGCGCGAAATAGCGCTGCGCTGATTGCAAATCGCTGGTGCGCAGCGCGCTGGTGCCGGCCTGCAGTGCGGCGACGTAGCTATCGGGCTGCCTCTGCAGCGCCTTTTCGTACCAACGTCTCGCCTCTTCGAACGCGTTCCGACGGAAGTAGAAGTCGCCGTACTGCAAGTAAGGGGCCGGATCGTTCGGGTCGGCTGCGATCGCCTCGTCGTACCACTCTTTGGCGACTTCCGGCTGATTCTCGCGGAGCTCCAAATAGGCCATGAGCATCATCGCCGGAATGTCAGCAGGTTCGACCTTCAACGCTTCCAGAATGCGCGCGCGTGCGGCTTCGAGCTTGCCTTCTTGGATCCGAAGGCGTCCTAGCTGGACGAGCACTTCGGGTTGGCGAGGCTCGTATGCGAGCGACTTCAGATAGAGGTCCTCAGCAACGGCGGCACGGCCGGCACGAAGCTCGCACATCGCCAAGAGATTTCGTGCGGAAGCATTCCGGGGCACCCGTTTCGCCAGCGCTCGGAGCACTTTCGTTGCCGATTTGCAGTCACCTTCGAGTGCAAATTGGCGTGCCTGATCGATCTCGTCGAAGGCACGTATTCCGTCTTTCGGATCCATGCCCTCGACGCCTTGGGGTACGTCCGAGTCACCCATGTAGCCGAGCGCTTGCAGCATCTGGACCGTCTCATCGTCGAGCGGTTGGACATCGGAGACCAGACCGAAACGTTTGCTTTCTTCGAGCACTGCACCGAGCTGCTGCTCGAGAGTGAGGGTCAACGCCTCCTCGGTCTGCGACAAAGGCGCGGAGCCATCTTCGAGCAGATTGCGCGTTTCGCCTGGATCCTTTGCGCGATCGTAAAGCTCAGGCCGCGGCGCGCGAATGTAGGTCCATTCGTTCGAACGGATCGCGTACAGCGGCGCCATTCCGAATTCGAGCTCCGAGTGAAGCGATTCCGAATAGGAAGAAACCGCTGGTGCCACCGCTGGCCCTGCAAGAGCCTTGCTGAGATCAATCCCCTGGGTGTCACCCGGCTTCAGATCCGCGAGGCCGAGAATCGTGGGCATCAGGTCCACCAATCGCACCGATCCACTATAGGTCGCTCCAGCGCGGAGCTTTTCGGGATAACGAACGATCAGCGGCACATGGACGGTGGACTCGTAGATGAACATCGCATGCGTGGCTTCGCCGTGCTCCCCAAGGCTCTCGCCGTGGTCGGACGTGAAGACGACAATGGTGCCGTCCAGCGCCATCTTCTCTTCGAGCTTGGTGATCAAACGCCCGACTTGTCGATCGGCGTTGGCGATTTCGCCGTCGTACAGGGTGGGTGAGGCCTTGGCGTCCGCCTCAGGCGGTGCATAGGGCTGATGCGGATCGAAAAGATGGACCCAGAGGAAAAACGGCGCCTGATCCGTTGCGGGGACGAGGGCAGCATCGAGCCAGTGCAACACACGGTCCATGGTGTGCTCCCCCGAACGCTCCCGGACCCTGAACATCCCGGGATCGGCTTCACCTTGCAGCGCATCATCATACCCATCGAAACCCTGATCCAGGTTGAATCGGTGATGTAGCACCTCGGCGGACACGAATGCTTGGGTGCGATAACCTTCAGCCTTCAAGCGTTCGGCCAGGGTTTCCGCCTTGTCGGGGAGCCGATACTTGCCGTTGTCTCGAACCCCGTGAGCTGGAGGATAGAGGCCTGTGAAAATCGACGCATGGGAGGGCAGCGTGATCGGAACGGCGGCTATCGCTCGCTCTACGCGGACACCCTGCGCCGCCAGGGCGTCGATATGCGGGGTTCGCGCGAGATCAAAACCATAGCAGCCGAGGTGGTCGGCCCGAAGGGTGTCGACGGTGACGACGACGACATTGGGCTGCCGAGCGGGAGCCGGCGCCTGCTCTGCCTTCTTACACGAGAAGCTCAAGCACAGCGTAGCGAAGAGAAAAGCAACTGTGGAGCGAGCGGCCACTGATCGCTTAGAGCTCGAAGTCGCCGTACTCGAGGATCTCGGCGATGCGGTACAGAAAGCCGTTCGCATGCACGCCATCCACGACGCGGTGATCGTAGGTGAGCGCCATGTGCATCACGGGGCGAATCGCCATCAGGTCCTCCCCCTCGTGCTCGATGACCACGACGCGCTTCTTAATCGTCCCGAGACGCAAAATCGCGACGTTGGGCTGTGAGATGATTGCGCCGCCAACGAGATTGCCTCGCCGGCCGGGGTTCGAAATCGTGAAGGTCTTGCCGCCGAGATCGTTGGGTGTGAGCGCACCGGTTCGCGCGCGTTCCGCCATATCGGCTACGGCTCGGGCCACACCACGAATCGTGAGGTCGTCGGTGTTGCGAATGACGGGCACGACCAGGCCTTCATCGGTGTCTACGGCGATGCCAATATTCACCTCGGCGAGCTTGACGAACGCGTCGTCGAGAACCCTGGAGTTGATTTCGGGAAACTCCCGAAGCGCTCGGGCGGTGGCGGCGATCGCAAACGCCAGGTAGGTCAGATTCACGCCTTCCTTCTTGAAATGCGCCTTGTGCTGATCACGGAGAACCGACGTCCGCTGAAGATCACACTCCGCAAACGTCACCACGTCGGGTGCGGTCTGCTTCGAGTAGACCATGTGGTCCGCAATGATCCGACGGCGGCGTGTGAACGGGACAATCTCATCGCCCTCCTTCGGCACGTACGGCGGCAAGCGGAATGCTCCGGAGGGACCAGTCGCGCGCGCAGGCAGCTGCGCAGATCGCGACGCGGGCTGGGCGATCGGCACCGGCGCGACCGCTGCCGGCGGTGGCGGCGGCGCGACTCGCTCGGGCGGGGCGGAATCACCGATCGCTTCCATCACGTCCTCGCGCACGATGCGCCCGCCGGCACCCGAGCCTCGGACACCCGAAAGGTCGACGTCTTTCTCTCGCGCGAGCTTTCGAACGGACGGAGACGTCGGCGAAGGGGCGTCCGCAGTGGCTCGCGTATCCGCAGAATGCTGTGCTGCAGGAGGCTGTGCTGCAGGAGGCTGTGCTGCAGGAGGTTGTGCTGCAGGAGGTTGTGCTGCGCTTGCACCGGCGCTGGCCTCGGCATTTTCATCGATCTCGCAGATCGGATCCCCGACCGCGATGACATCGTCTTCTGCCGCGAACAGCTTCGTCACGACACCGGCGACGGGAGCGGGCAACTCGCTATCCGCCTTGTCGGTGAGTATCTCGACGATAGGCTCATCTTTCGCGACGCTTTGCCCCTCCGAAACGAGCCATTTTCCGATCGTGCCTTCGACGACGCTTTCGCCGAGCTGCGGCATCGTCACTTTGGTGCTCATCGGAGGCACACCATAGCCCAAAAAACGAGGCGCGGTAGCTTCTGCTGTTCCGACTAGATTTTACCACGCAGGTGGGAGTAAAGTCCGGCGCATGCTGGACGACCTCGACAAGGAAGACAGACTCCAACTGATGCGGTTCGTCTGCTCGTTCGCTTGGGCTGACCTCGAGATCAAAAAGGCCGAACGCGAGTTCATCCTTACGATGGTGCTGCGTTTGGGGCTCGACGAAGAGGAGCAGGAACAGGTCGCACAGTGGCTCGAGGTGCCGCCGCGCGCCGACGACCTCGACCCAGCAGACATTCCGAAAGAGCATCGGAAGCTGTTTTTGGATGCCGCGAAGGCCATGATCATGTCGGATGGCGACATCAGCGACGTCGAAGCCGAGAATCTGATCATTCTGGATCAATTGCTGCGTTAGCGACCCTCGAGGCGCGGTGGCTGCGTGACGAGCCCGGTGGACGGCTAGCCGCAGGGGTCGAGGAGCTCGGAGACAGCGGGGCGCGCAGCGGCGAGGCTGGCGCCCAGGCTCACGACCTGCATCGGATCCATGTCGAAGCGGGGCCGCTTGCCGAAGTACGATTCGACGTATCCGCGGAGACCCGGAAGGAGGGTGCTGCCACCGGCCAAGAAGACCGCTTCCATGTCGCGTGCCTTCAGGCTGGCCTGGGCGAGGACTTCATCGCACATGGCGAACGTGCGGCGCACCAAATCCAACGTCAGTTGCTGCACTTCCTCACGCGTGATCGGAATCACCCCGCAGCTTTCGGGCGCTGCCGGATCCACACTCGGGATCGCGATGGCTGCTTCCTCCGATTGGCTGAGCTCGCACTTCGCTAGCTCGCATGCGTGAACGAGCCGGTCGAATGTGACAGCATCGTTGGTCAGGTCCCAGCCGTCGCGCGAAAGGGTGCGGTCCGCCACGTGCAGCGCGATGGTTCGATCGACGTCGTCACCGCCGAGGTAGGCATCACCACCGTGGCCGACCACACGAAACGGATAACGGCTGCAATCGACGACCGCGGCGTCGAAAGTGCCGCCGCCCAAGTCGTAGACGAACGCATACTTCAGGCTGCTGCGGTTCAGATACGCGAGTGCTGTCGCAATCGGCTCTTCGACGACGCGAACGGACGCGAACTTCGCCTTGGAGACCGCGAGCGATGTGGCATCGCGGCGGCGCTGGTCGAAGCCTACGGGGGCGGTCACGACGGCGTGCACGTCCTGTACTGGACACTTGGTGAGCTGGCACAGGCCGCTGACGATGGTGCCTCCGATGTCGACCGGGGACACCAACCCAGCGCGGGTCCGGAACGCGACGCCGCCCTCCCGCGTCTCGACGAGATCGTACGGGTAGTGCTCCCGAAACTGAGCGGTGTACGAGGAACGCCATGGTGCGCCGATGATCCGCTTGGCGGAGAGAATCGTGTTCCTCGGGTCCATCGCGCGACGGCGGCGGGCGTCTTTGCCGATCAGCGTCACGCCGCTTGGCGGAAACGCCACGGCCGAAGGCATCACGCAGCCGTTGCCCTCCATGTGGAGGGCCTCGAAGTTTCGGGCCACCACCGTATTGGTCGTACCAAGATCGATTCCAATGGTCGCCTTCCTACGCGCGAGCATCGGCCGGAAAATCTGGGGTCTGGGATGGTTGAGGTCCATGGGGGGAACGGCCTCGTGGGAATGAACAAAGTACGTGATCCGGAAGGTCCCTGCCACACCGAGTCCGCCCGCTGGACCGGAAGGGCTTCCTGCCCTAAATTGAAACACGTTCTAGTTGGAGGCTCCAGCTGATGCCCGCGGACTTTCATAATCTTCAAATAGCAGGAATCGTTCAGGAAACTCATGACACGCGGTCTTTTCTCCTCGACGTTCCCGAATCGTTGCGTGAGGAGTTCCGCTATCGCGCCGGCCAGTTCCTGACCTTCGAGGTGCCGTGGAATGGCATGCAGCTGCGGCGTTGCTATTCGCTTTCGAGCGCACCGGAGACCGACGCCTGGCCCAAAGTGACGGTGAAGAGAGTCGACGAGGGAAGGGTCTCCAACTGGTTCAACGACCACCTAAAGGTTGGGGACTCGATTCTCGTACAGCCGCCCGAGGGCCGCTTCGTGCTGCGCTCCAACGAGGGGAACCACGGGGTCGTCCTGTTCGGGGGAGGTAGCGGCGTCACACCGGTCCTTTCGATTCTGAAGTCCACACTCCGCACCACCGGGCGCGCCGTGAAGCTCATTTACGCCAACCGCGATCGGCGCTCTATCATTTTCAAAGACGAGATCGATGTTTGGCTAGCCGAGTTCCCCGCGCGACTCGAGGTCGTTCACCATCTCGATAGTGAGCGCGGCTTCATGTCGGTGGCCGACGTGCAGGAACATGTTCGCGGCTGGGAGGATGCGGAGTTCTTCGTCTGCGGTCCGACCGGATACATGGACACCGTCGAGGAGGCTTTCAAAGCGTCGCTCATCGACGCGAAGCAAACCAAGTTCGAGCGCTTCATCTCGCCGATCGACCCCGATCGTAAGGACGGGACCTCTACGGTGATCCCCGAGCAATCGGATGAAGAGATTCCGGCATCGTTCACGATGCGGCTCGAAGGGCAGTCGCATGTCGTGCCCTACGAGAAGGGCCTGACCTTGCTGGACTCCGCCATCAAAGCCGGCCACAAGCCTCCCTCGTCTTGCGAAGACGGCTATTGTGGCTGCTGCATGGCGCTGTTGAAGAGCGGCAAGGTCGACATGGCCAGCCACGATGCGCTCGAACCGAGCGACATCGAACGCGGCTGGGTCCTCGCTTGCCAATCACGCCCGGCGAGCAAAGAGCCGATCGAGCTGGATTTCGACGCGGAATACTGAGGCTAAGGGCGCTGGCGGTCTGGCCAATCCCAGAAGGACGTCTTGCCGATGGTCCAGTCCGGCCCATCCCCCCAATGCTTGCGGGTTCGTTTGTTTCGGTGGTCCGGGTCGTAGGCTTTCAGGGCATCGCCGTATTCCTTCCACTGCTGCATGCCGAGCTTCTCAGCCCAATAGTCCTCTTCGGAACACCACTGGTTGTTGCCGGCATATTGCAAGACGGTGATCCCCGGAAAGTCCATGACGCCCTCCCCGCTCGGATGATCGCGCCGGTTGATCATGTGGAAGACCACTCGGCCTCCGGGGTCGGCCATGTGCCAGTCGTACACTCCGTAGATCTCGCCGTACTGCTCCATCAGTGGGACGATCCACTGCCGCACCGTCTCGCGGCCGTGCATGGTTCCGAGGACACGTTCCTCGTACACGACGTCTTCGCTGAAGAGATCAGCCCAGGCATTCCAGTCTTCGCGGATCATCCCCGTGTACCAGAAGTGTCGGAAAGCGGCCTCGACCTCTTCGAGCTCGAACCTAGGCACTACTCGGCAGCCTGTTGGTCTTTCGGCCACGAGTAGAACTGCGTACACCAACGCCGGAAGATCGCGATCGGACCGTCACCGTCACAGAGAAGCGGCTTCTCGTATTGAATTTTGTTCTCCCAAATCGGGATGTCCTGTTCGAGCTGTCTCGTGACCTCTGCCACGAATGCCTTGCCAACCCCACGGGCCATTTCGGCGCCCGCGGTCTTCTTGACGCTGAAATTGAATCGAAGGTGAACGCTATCGGCGTCGATCGGCGTGGTCGACGCGACGTTGAGCGTCTCGACGATGCCCTGGAAACGAACGACGGCGAGCCCAAATCCATAGTTGAGACTCTCGATCGAGCCGTCGACCGTACCGCGCGGCGTCTCCATGCCAGCGCCCGAATACACGCGGAGGATCGGGCCTTCCACCGATGCTTCCGACTTCGGCATGTTGGTGGTGCCGTGCAGGTAGTGAAAATGGGCGGAGTCGACGGCGTTCTCCGCCATCTCCTGATTTCGTGTGCGAATGATCCACTCGCGGCTGATGAACTCGGTCCACTCGTCGTTGCGAACGCCATCTTTGGAGCCCCACTCGGGAATTTCGTCGGGGATCTCGAAGGTCGGGGGCTCGCCCTGTGCATGGTGCCAGCACATGACCATGTTCGCGAGCTCTTTGATCTGCCAGGTCGGAACCTTGGCTTTACGGGGAATGTGCTCTGCATACGGCACGGCCGTGCAGCGGCCGTCGGTTCCAAACTGCCAGGCGTGGAACGGACACTCGATCGAGTTGCCCTTCACCTGGCCGCCGTGCCCCAAGTGGGCTCCGAGATGAGGGCAGAACGCATCGAGCACCGAGAGCTCGCCGGCTTCCGAGCGCCAGATGACCAGGTCCTTGCCGAAGTACTTCAAAGGCTTGACGTCACCCGGCTTAATCTCGTCGGAAGCAGCGATCTGAAACCAGCCGTTCGGAATCGGCGGGGTGAAGAAACGATCGTCCATGGGGGCAAAATAGAACATGTTTCACTTTTTTCAAGTCGAAACTTCCAGGCCCCGAGTCCTACGGAGCCACATCCTGCGCATCAGCGCGCCTGGCTCAGTGGTGCTAGGTTCGGGGCTGGAGGCAGGCCATGGCGACCATCGGCGTGGGCGCGAGCGCCCCGGACTTCACCAAAACCACACAGAACGGCGACACGATCTCACTGTCACAGTTTCGTGGGCAAAAGACCGTGGTCCTCTACTTCTATCCGAAGGACGAGACGCCCGGATGCACGGCGGAGGCATGCACGTTTCGCGACAGCTTCGAAGACTTCGTCGAGGCAGGCGCCGTGGTCATCGGCGTCAGCCAGGATAGCGACGGAAGCCACAAGCGTTTTGCGTCCCATCACCGGCTGCCGTTTCTGCTGGTGAGCGATGGAGACAAAGCACTTCAAAAAGCCTATGCGGTCCCGAAGACGATGGGCTTGCTCCCAGGCCGTGTCACATATGTGATCGATCGAGACGGCAAAGTGCGCCACGTGTTCAACTCGCAGCTCAACGCGAAAAAACACGTCAGGGAAGCGCTGGAGGTCGTCAAACGGCTCTCCGCCTAAATCGACGGGCCACCACGAACAAGAGCAGCCCCAACCAGGCGGACGCGAAGTCACTCGAGCCCCGCGAGGCACTGCACCCAGACTTCTTGTTGGCCGGAACGACGCCGGGGCTGTCAGATGGGGTGGAGGGAACACCACAGGGTTCTCCCGCACAGGCCTTGGGGTCGCACAGACTGTTGGCGTTCCAGCCTCCGGTACACAGGGCGTCGACGATCGGAGCGATGTTGTGGACCACCTCGCCGGCCTGCGAGTCCTGGAAAACGTTGACCTCTGCACAGCCCTCAGCCGAGGTGACGTAGTCAGGCGTGCGACCTCCGATGAGAATGCCCGCCAGCCGGTGTTGCGAATCGAACGTCGCGCTGCCGGAGTGTCCCTGAAAGGCATCGACGTTGGCGACGAAGAAATCGAGTTGGTCGGCGCGCGGATCCGCTACGGAGCCGCCGGAGTCGATCTTTGCTGGAAGCCCAGTGCCAAAGCCGATCATCGTGAGTGACTCCTGAACGCCCAAAGGCGTTGCGGGACGAATCAAAGCAGGCGCGTGAGCACCTTCGACCGGCCGGTCGAGCTGAACCACCGAGAAATCGGGCGTGAGGTCGCTTCCTTGTGGCGTTCCTTGAGCCACGAGCTTCGCGCAGGAGTAGACGTCTTCATCTCGGATCACCGCAAGGCTGTCCGGCGCTTCGAGCTCGTAGCGGAACACGTAAGAATACCAGTCGCACGGGGTGTTGGCGTCGATGCAGTGGCCCGCCGTCAGAACCAGATCGTCATCGATGAGCACGCCAGAGCAGACTGCGGCGGTGGGCTCCCAACCAAACCGCTGGTCGGGACAGAGGCCGAGCAGCTTCTCGAGCGATTCGGTATTATACAGGCCGTAAGTCCCGTCCTGATCTCTTTTGATTCTGAAGCTGGGGATCAGCGCTACAATCGATTCGTCGGCGATCCGCCGCAGGTCGGCGTCGGGTTCTTCGAATACCTCGAGGCGGTCGTCGCTGCCGTAGACGACGGGTGCGGTCAGCTCGCCGACGAAGCCCTCGTCGGGGGAGCCGCAGGCCATGGCGAGACTGAACAGAAAAGTTAAGCAGGCGCGCATACGCATATTCTTCCCTATTAAGGCCAAACGCGGCCGGAAGCTACTCGGAGACCCGCACCTGTATGCTGGTCACCAAATCCCCAGTGGCGGTGGCCACATCCGAGACGACCACGACGGGTTCACCGGGTTCGATCACCTCCCGCTCACGAAGCTTGGCAAGGGCGTTCACGATCGTCTTTTCGGGGTCGCGCGACAGATTCATGCGGAACGGGACCACTGAACGGTTCAGCCAAAGTTTGCGCCGGGTCGTGCTCATGTTGGTGAAGGCATAGATGATCGCGCGCCGGGGGCGGTAGCTCGCGACGAGCTGACCGAAGTAACCCCGCCGCGTCATCACGACGATGGCCCGCGCGTCCAGCGAGTCTGCAAGGCGGCATGCGCTTTGCGCGACGTGGGCGCGCTGTGTGTCCGGTGGGGCGCGCTCCTTGTAGAAATCGAGCCCGGGTACCATCTCGATCCGGCGCGCGATCGTGTCGAGCACCTCCACGCAGCGCACGGGATGCTTCCCTGCGGCGGTCTCGCCACTGAGCATGATGGCGTCTGCTTGCTCGTAGACCGCGTTGGCGACATCAGTTACTTCGGCTCGCGTGGGCAAGGGATTGTCGATCATCGACTCGAGCAAGTGAGTCGCCACGATGATCGGCTTTCCAGCGATAGCGCAGCGGCGGATCATGTCGCGCTGAAGGACGGGAAGCTCTTCGAACGCCACTTCGACGCCTAGGTCACCCCGGGCGACCATGATGCCATCGGCGGCCTCCAGAATCTCCTCGAAGTTGTCGATGCCTTCTTGGTTCTCGATCTTGGCGATGAGTCGCTGGTGCCCGCCTGCATCGTCGACCAGCGCCCTCGCCTCGAGAATGTCCTGCGCGCCGCGAACGAAGGATAGCGCAATGAAATCGAGGTCGTGCTCGATGGCCAACGCGATGTCCTCGCGGTCCTTCTTGGTGACCGACGGCAAGTTCACCCGAACGCCGGGCAAGTTGACGTGCTTGCGAGAACCGAGTGTTCCGCCATCGAGCACTTTGCACTTCAGCCGATGCTCCGAGATTTCCAGCACTTCGAGGTTGATGAGGCCGTTGTCGACGGTGACACGCTCACCGACGCGTAAATCGTTGACGAGATCCCGGTAGTTGACGTGAACGCTCCGCTCCTCGACGTCCTCGGCCAGGACGGTGAAATGGAAGACGTCGCCGGACTTGAGGTCCAGACTTTTGGCAAGCTCGCCCGTTCGAATTTCCGGACCTTGCAGGTCCATGAGGACGGAAACGGGGTGCGAGAGCTTCTTGCTCAGGCCCTTGAGGTGACGGATGACCTGCAGATGAGATGCATGGTCTCCGTGGGACATGTTGAGCCTGGCGACATTCATGCCGGCCCGGGCCAGGCTGGCAAGCATGTCCCACGAACTGGTAGACGGGCCGATCGTGCAGACAATCTTGGTGAGTCGCGTCTGCGATCGTTGGGGCAGCAGCTTCATTGATGCGCGGAGCGTAGGCCAGGGCTAGTGCCGTGACAAACGCCTCTGCCACAAGACGAACCCCAGCAAGAAGACGAGAGCCCAAAACGTGGAACGCTCGCTCCCGGTCCTCGATGCAGCACACGAGCCAGCGCGCTGAAGCGCACCGCCTTTCGGAACGCTCACGGGATCGGCTCCCTCCGCCAAGAACGACCCGTCTTCGACGCCGGCCTCCGCCTTCGGGTCGAACCAAGTCCCCGCGTTTTCCAGGATCCATGGGTGATACGCGGAGAGCAGCGTGTATACGCCGCCGTCGCCGCAATCGCGTTTGACGTCGGATCGACCGCGCGACACCGAGCCCACCAGGAAGTTGCCTTCTTCGGTCGGCACGTAAAGCGGACCGCCAGAATCGCCATAACACGAATCGCCAAGCTGATCGGATCGACGTGTCAGCAACTCTTGCGGGCCGATAATGTCGATGATCGCGTCCGAGATGTAGAGCTCTCCCATCAGCTCGTTCTCGAGATCATAGACCCCATAGCCGGCCACGAACGCGACGTCACCATGATGGACGAGCTCTAGCTCACGTTCCTCGGTTAGCATCGGGGCGTTGGGAAGCTCCTCGAAAGGAGCGGCCAGAAAGAGAAGGGCGATGTCGTTGGGCGAGCCGATGCCGCCCTGCCCCGCTCCGTCGCGACTTCGACCCATGACGAACTCGTGGTTGTAGTCCTCGTGCACGCGCACCTCGAACACCGAGCGCATCATGCTCGGCAAGGCAGCACGGCTGTTGAGGTGACCGCCTACCACTTGAAGTGTGCCGGGGCTCGCCGGTCGAAAGCCGCCTCCCTCCAGCTCGACGACCGAGCAGTGCGCCGCGGTGACGACGAGCTGAGGCGAAATCAACGTTCCAGAGCAGAAGCCCGAGCTGGCTCCAGTGTGTCGGATCTCGACGGTGGCGAAGATCTGATCACTCGTGGCCGCCCAGCCGCCGACGACTTTTGCCGTCGTTTCGGCGGGCTCGCCTTCGCCAAGCGCCGCACCGGACGCGTCACCGCAGCCTAGGGCGATACCCAAAAGGGCTACAAATACGGCCTTGTATGCCTGTGGGCGAGTCATCGGACAAGGTAGGTGGGCGTATCATGGGTGCACTCGCGTTCATAGAGTGAACGTCTGTCAGCGCTGCATGATCGAACCAAACCGTAAGCTGGCGAACGTTTGCACGCCGTGCGGAAAACTTGGTGCGGACCGCGTGTCGCACGAAAGTGGCTCGGGGGAACGAATGAGCCGTCGCGAACGCCGAAAGTCAGAAACGCTGCGCCGCATCGAAGAGGCTGGCTGGACGCTCTTCACGACCCGGGGCTACGAAGCCACCTCCACTCGGGAGATTGCCGACGCGGCCGACATCGCGGCTGGGACCTTGTTCAACTACTTCCCGGAGAAGCGCAGCTTGCTGATCCACTTGATGCAGCGAGAGATCGACGCGGCCGCGAGCCAGGCATTCGACACGATGGCGCACTCGACGCTCGAGGAGGAGCTGACGTACCTGTTTGCCGCGCTGACCCAATGCTACGCGAAGCAGCGCCGACTCAGCCGCGTGTTCATCAAAGAGCTCTTGTTCACCGACGGGGAGCGTCGCGCGAAATCGGCAGCTTGGACGTTCGATCTGGTGAAACGGATCGGCGCCTTGGTGCGCAACGCCCAGCAGCGCGGAGAGCTCGACCCGTCGATCGAGCCCATGGCCGCAGCGCAGCAGGTCTTCAGCACGCACTACTTCGGTCTCGTCACCTGGTTGGGCGGGACGATCCCGTCGCGCAGCGCCCAAGAAGAGCAGTTTCGAGCTTCGCTACGCCTGCTTTTTCGCGGCTTGGGTCGAAACGCGGCTTAGCCGGGCGCTGACGTCCAGAACCGCTGCGGCGATCTCTTCTGGCACTTCTTCTTGCAGAAAGTGACCTGCTTGCGTCTCGGTGACGGGCGGGTCGCCGAGGAGTGCTTTGGTGCGCTTCAGCGCGCGGGCAATGATGGGATCGCGGCGCCCCCAGACCATGGCCTTTGGGCCGTTGAACCGGCCGACGAATGCGGCGCACTCTTCGAGCGCCGGGATGGATGGATGGCCCACGCGATCGACCGCCATGCGAGCGGTCGCCAATGGCGCGACCCGGTCGCCCATCCGTCGGAACGGGTAACGATACGCGCGCGCAACGTTGCCGCGAATGCTCGACTTGTCGCCCTGCGCGAGATGCAATGCCGCTTGCGGAAGAGGCAAAACACGAAACACGAAATCGCTCACCCACGGCAGATGAGAAAATCGGTGAAATGCGGTTGGCTTGAAACCCGGCGACGGTGCATCGAGGACGGTGTTGAGAACGACCATGCCTCCGAGGCGATCCTGGCGGGTGGTGAACGGATGCACGCCAATCGCCCCACCCCAGTCCTGGCCCACCAGAATCAGATCGCGGAGATCGAGTTGATCGATCAGCGACCCGAGCCACTTGCTGTGGTTGCGGATCGTGTGCAGCGAAAAATCGCGTGGCTTGTCGCTCAGGCCGAAACCGATGAGGTCGGGCATGATCACTCGAAGACCTTGCCCCTGAAGGCACATGGCGACCTTACGATACAAGAATCCCCAAGTCGGGTTGCCGTGGACCATCAGCACCGGTCGGCCGCGGCCGGTTTCCATCACATGCATGTGTAGGCCGTCGCCCACGGCAATGCGATAGCGAGTGAAGGGAACTTCCTTCGCGATCCATGGGGGAAGGTCGGGCGCGGGCAACTTCTCCACGCGGGGAGGTTACCCCTTCCAGTAGGGCCGGGAAAGAGGCTATCTGGCGAACGGGCTCGCGCTCAATCGACCGCCTTGGACTGCCATTTCTTCACGACGAGGACTCCAACGGCGGCAATGATCACCGCCCCAAGGATCAGGGCGGGCCAAAGCCGATCCCAGGGCCACGTGGCGACTGGATGCTCTTCGAGCCAGGCGGCGCCGCGGACGCCGAGTAAGGTCGTCATCAACGTGAACGGCGCAACCCCGAGCACGGTGCCGACGAGGAACGGCGAAAATCCAACTCGCGAAACGCCGAGCGCCCATTGCACACTCGGCGCGGTATAGAAGACGAGCCGCAGTAGAAACACCGTGCGAAACCCCTGCGAGTACAAGCGATCGTCGAAACGCCGAATTCTCTTCGGCAAGCGCGCCTGAACCCAGTCTCGGGCAACGAAGCGTGCCGCCCAAAAAGAAAAGAGCCCGGACCCGACGGTACCCACCCAATTCAGCAAGAAGGCCTCGGCGGGGCTCCAGATCAGCGGCGCACTGAGAAGGAACAGCAGCCCATTGACGCCGAACGGCTGCAGACAAGCATACGCCGCGATGAAGAGCACCGCGCCCCACGCCCCGGCCTCCCGAAACCAGACACGCATGATGGCCGGATCGAGCTGCTGGTAGGCCCCGCTTGCATAGATCCACGCGAACAGGCTTGCCACTGCCGCCGCGAAGGCGATCTTGAGAAGACTTCGCCGATCCACGGGGCGCAGCCTAGCGCAGGACGCGCACGGGCACCCTGGACTTCGGTGATTCGGCAGGTGTAGAAACAGGCTCGTAGGTAGGAGGTTGCCGTGCAGGAAGCAGTGAAGCCGGGTTTGCCGGCCGCCACCGCCAAACCAGCGGTGGCGGAAAAAGGCGACGAAGCAGTGCGCGAGTTTGGCGGCACGCTTGGGGCCGCCTTCATCATGACGCTCTCCCACGCGTTGATGCTCTACTTGTGGATCGCGTGGCGCTTTTACGATGGCGCCGTGTTCTATCCGGCTGGGCTCTCGGACTTGGGCCCCTTCTTTATGCGGACTTGGGAACAGGTCGTCGCACATGCAACGCCGAGTTGGAGCACGTTCGCAATCTATTGGGCGTTTTTGCTAGCCGAAGGGCTGATGGCGGCCTTTGTCCCGGGCTTGGAAATCAAGGGATTGCCCATCCCAGCACGGGGCGGAGAGCGCTTGATCTACCGGTGCAACGGCATCACCGCCTGGTACATCACGCTGCTTGCGGTCGCCCTGTTGCACTTCACGGGTGTTTTTCCCTTGCAGACGATCTACGACCAATTCGGCTCGTTCATGATCGCTGCGATCATCACCGCAAACGCCGTCGCGCTCATCGTCTACTTCGGAGCCAAGACCACGGGAAACGCGGAGCGGATGTCCGGAAGCTTTCTATACGACTTCTTCATGGGAGCATGGCTGAACCCGCGGATCGGCCCTCTCGACCTGAAGATGTGGGCCGAGGTTCGAGTCTCGTGGCTCACGCTGTTCCTGCTCACCGCCGGCGGCGCTGCGCACCAGTACGCAACTTATGGCACCCTGAGCACACCGATGATCTTCATGCTGGTGGCGCACTTCCTCTACACCAATGCGTGCATGAAGGGCGAGGAATGCATCCCGACGACGTGGGATATCTTCTACGAGAAATGGGGTTGGATGCTGGTCTTCTGGAACCTCGCCGGAGTGCCATTCGTCTATTGCTTCAACTCCATGTACATCGCGTCTCGGCCACCTTTCGAGCACTCGACCGCCTACACGGTGTTCTGCTTCGCACTGCTTTTCGGCGCCTACTACGTGTGGGACACGGCGCAAAGCCAACGAAACCGTTTCCGAATGCAGCTCAACGGGTCGTATGTGAAGCGCAAAGCGTTCCCACAGCTACCATGGGGCACGCTGCAGAACCCCCACTACCTGGAAACGGCGGCGGGGTCGAAGCTGCTCGTGGACGGTTGGTGGCGTTATGCACGCAAGATCCACTACACCGCAGACATCCTGATGGCGCTGTCCTGGGGTCTGATTTGTGGCTTCGAGCACTTCTTGCCGTACCTGTACGTGTCGTTCTTCGTGATCATGATCCTTCACCGCGCGAGCCGGGACATCAGACGGTGCAGGAAGAAGTATGGCGCAGATTGGGATCGCTATTGCGAGGAAGTTCCGTACCTGTTCATACCGTACGTGTTCTGAATCGGCCGAACGTGTTCCGCGAACGGGGGACTATCCGCGGTCCCTTCTTGCACCATCGGTCGCATCTGCTCTGGATGGCGTGCGGCGTAGTAGACGAAGTAATGGACGAACAGCCGAAGGTGGGTCCACACGAACGCGCCGTTGCGGTGTGTTGAGTCATTTCGCGAGGTTCAACATACCTTGGCGTTATTCACTTGACAGGTTATTATCATTTTATATTATTCGCACGAATAAATCGAAGAGGGACCCATGGCCGCCGCCGCTCGACCCGTTCGCATCGCACAAGTCCTGCTCACCCTTGGGGTGCTCGAGTTCTTCGGCCCGATCGCAAGAGACGCGAGCCCGACACATCTCTTGAACCCCGCCTGGGTCGGTCACGCGCGATTTCATCTCATGTGGATGTTGGTGTTCATGGCACTTTCGGGTCTCTGCAACCTCTATTTGATTTGGGGTAGACGTCCGTTTCAGGTTTCCAATCTGTACCTCGCCTGGCTCTGGCAGGCCTGCAACATTTTTGGTTTCTGGGGCGCGGCTCTACTGGAGTCGCGGTACGGCGGCTCGATCGTCGACCCGTCGTTTCACCTCACCGTCTTGGGGCTCAACGAAAACATCTTTGCGTTCGTGGTGCTGACGACGCTCCTCGCCGGCACCTTCGTCTTTCTGAAGACGCGCGTCGAGACTCTGCGATGACCGACGCTATCCTTACCGAAGTGCTGATCATCGGCGCTGGTCCCTAGGGCATGGTCAGCGCGCTGTGCCTAGCGCGAGCAGGGGCCACAGCCGAAGGAATCCCTGCTACAAGCATGGCAATCGTGTTGGATCCAATGATCAAAATCGTCGCTATCGTCGGAATCGGCTTGCTCGTACTACTGGTAGCGCTCGGCTATTATCTCTTTCGTCCTCTGGCGCGGAAACCCACTCCCGCGCGGTTCCATTGCTACGACCTGACACGGGGCTCATACGTGCCACTCGACGCTCCTCCCCGCGCGTTCGGTGTGGGACTGTCGTACGCGGCCCATATCGAAGAGACGGCCTCCAAGTTCGACCCGGACGCTCCACCTCCAATCTTTCGCAAGGACGCGAGCGCGCTGGTCCGAACGGGCGCAACGGTGGTCATGCCCGATGCAGATGCGCTGTTGGCGGTGGCCGAAGCGCTGGAACCGGGCCTAGCCGCCGCACTTCGCGAGGAGCATCACGACCTGTCCGCGCTTCTCGACTACGAAGGGGAAATGGGATTCGTGCTTCTCGAAGAGGTCGATCCGGCCTCGCTCGACGACCCGGAATTTGCACCCCGACTCGGCTTCTTCGTCGGGAACGACGTATCGGCGCGAACGCTCGCAATCCTCGGCGAAGGTCAACCCAACCGATTCGACTACTGGGGCGTGTCGAAGAGCTTTCCCGGCTTCATGCCGGTGACTGATCGCGCCTGGGTTCCGGACGAAGCCAAGCCCAACGGCATTCCGTGCGTCGTAATCGAGACGACGGTCGACGATGAGGTCCGACAGCAGAAATCGACCGACAACCTGATCTATACGCCGGTGCAGATGCTGCGGTTCATTCGCGACAAGTATCCCGATACGCCACTCTCCAGCGGGACGCTCGTACTGACGGGAACGCCTGGCGGCGTCGCCATGAAGACACCGCGATGGCTCGCACGCCTCGGCGACCTGATCGGTCTGAGCCGCTTCAAGAAATTGGCCGCCAAGCTGCATGGCGACACCAGTCGCTTCTTGCGTCCCGGCGATCACGTGGTGGTGCGCGGTGAGGCCCTCGGCGAAGTACGCATCGTAATCGCCGACGGAGCGGCTGGCTCCAAGGGCGGCTCCGGATTCTAGAGCCTAGCGAATCGCAGAAAATTCATTGAGCTTCTTGATGAGCTCAGCGCGCGTCTGAACGCCGAGCTTGCGCATCGCGGATCTCAACAAGGTTGATACGCGGCCCCGCGTTAGGCCGAGATGGTATGCGATCAGCTTGTTGGTTTGACCGCAAAGCACATAAGACACCACTTGCATTTCGCGATCGGTGAGTCCGCGGGGATCGAAGATGTTGGGCGCGTTGGGCACTCCGAGCACGAAACGCCGGCCATCCGAATCGAACCAATCGACAGTCGACCAGCGTCCCCGGACCAGTGCTGTCCAGAGCTGCAACGCCTTCTCGGGGTCGCTCTCGCGCAAGGCGCCTCGAGCGCGATCGACGTGCAAGGCGGCCGTCCGCAGGGCTGCTAGAGCATTGTGTGACTTGGCCTGGCCCTGCGCTTCGACCACACGAAAGCTCTTCGGGTCGATCAACGCTTCGGCGCCATGAGGCAGGTCGGTCTCCGGTCTGCTCGCACCCTGCGCGAGCGCGCGCCTCAAGCGATAGCCGGCGCCGAAATGAGCGCCGATCATCTGCCACCGCTCGCTGGCTTTCTTGCTGAGACTGGTCACCTTGTCGAGCGGAGCGATCAGGAATACGCCGCGTCCGTCAGGGTCGAACACCGATATCCCGATTGCATCTTTCGCGAACTCGAAGTAGCGCATGACCTGGTTGAACGCATCGAAGTCGTTTCCTGCCCCTTCGCTCAGCGTCCTGGGCATCGCGGGACGGCTCAGCGGCCAAACCAGGTCCGGAGGCAGCTCGCGTTGCATGCGAGTCACGCGCTGTAGCAAGTCGTTCGGACCCGAGCCGACGTGAATCTGATCGATGACGACTGGTCCTCTCTGCGGTGGACGCAGACAGGTCAGGGCGAAGGCCCCGAGCCCATGGTCGAGTACCGGCCGTCCGGCCTCGAGAAGCTTGGGCAGCCACTGCTCTTTGCCCAGCTCGAGGTTGTAAACCGTCTCGATAAAATCGATGATTGCCGAACCGAAGGGTTCCATCCGTCCTTAAAAAGCACCCCAGATCCGCGCAAGTCCATAAGTAATTGTTCACCCGTGACTATGGATCACCGTGCGGGGAGATGATGATTTGGCAAGACGAAGGAGAGCGACATGACCCAAATGCGCATCGATGAGTGCTTGAGCAACCGGGACGGGGTTCTCTTCGTCGACGAAGTGTCGAGTAAGGAGCTGATCCAGCGATTCGGCTCGCCGCTCTTCGTGTTCTCGGAGGATCAAATCCGGCGCAACGTCCGACGGTTTCTGAGCGCGTTCGCGGAGGGTTGGACCGCGGGCCCCGTCAAGGTGATGCCGGCCGCCAAGGCGAACTGGGTGTACGCGATTCAGCGGGTGCTCGCCGACGAAGGCTGCGGCGCCGACATCTATTCCGCGGGCGAGCTCGACGTCGCCCTCCGCGCCGGGGTGGACCCTAGGTTCATTTCGGTCAACGGCGTGCCGAAGGACAAAGAGCACATCCGCCGCACCATCGAGGTAGGCGCACGGCTCACGATCGACAGTCTGCGAGACGTCGAGCTTCTGGAAGAGTTGGCCCCGGCGCTGGCGAAGACGGCGTATGTGCGACTTCGAATTCGACCGGCGATTTCGGAGTTCGTCAAGAAGAGTGATTTCTCGGCAGAGGGGATGGTGCCGACCGATCTCGTCGCATTGGTCTACAAAGGTGGACTGTCGATCGACGAAGTGATCGAGGCGGGCAAGCGGGTGATGAAGCTGCCAAACGTCGAGGTGGTGGGGTTCCATGCGCATCACGGACGGCATCATCGCTCTACTCTGTACTGGGAAGCGCAGATGCGGGCGTACGCCAGAGACATCGGACGAGTGTCCAAGGCGCTCGGCGGTTTCCGTCCGCAGGAGATCAGCATCGGCGGTGGCTTTGCGATCCCGCGGGACCCGCACAACGCAGCGACACATTACAGCGACCCGTTCCTGCTGGGCTCGCTGCATCTAGTGTCTCTCGGGCTAAAGTACCTGGGCGCGCAAATTCGTTATCGCGTCATCGACAGGCTGCTGACGCTGATCGAGGCGCATCCCAATGCGATCACGGCGCCGAGCATCGAGGCGTACGGGGCGGCCACGACCGCGGCGCTGCTGGAAGCCCTCCCGACGCACGGGATCGACCCGACCGGCATCATGCTTCAGCTCGAGCCGGGACGCGCGATTCACGGAAACTCTGGGGTGCACTTGGCGACTGTGCAAGCGACCAAGAAGATGACTTCACCGATCAGTTGGAACATCGTCACGATAGATACGTCCGAGTTTTGGATGACGGGCGGACGCTTCGAGCACCACCTGCACGACTATCGAATCGCCAATCGATTGAATGCTCCCTCTGCAATGAAGGCCGATGTGGTCGGCCGAAGCTGCTACGGCGACCGTCTGCTCGGAGCCGTCCGTCTCCCCGACGTGGAGGTCGGCGACTTGTTCGCGTTTCTGGACACGGGCGCATATCAAGAGGTGTCGGCGAGCAACTTCAACGCGATGCCACGGCCGGCAGCGGTGCTCGTGACTGGCGACCGGGCTTCGGTGATCCGGCGAGCTGAGAGCCTCGACGATGTGTTTCGCCGGGACGAGCTCCCCGAGCACCTGGCCCGCTCGCCCACGAAGGACACCGGTGAAACGCTGTCCGATGTCGCTGGCCGAATGGCTTCTCAGAAGAGCGTATAAATGAACGGAGCGGCAGCGGTTCCACCCAAAACGACCAACAAACCGAGCAACACGATCGCGATGAGAATCGGAGCCAACCACCACTTCTTGTTTGCCTTCAGAAATCCGGTCAACTCCCAGACGAGACCCCTTTGCTTGCGGCGCGCTCGCGCGAGGAACTCATCTTCGTTATCTGGGTGGGGGCTCTCTGACATGACCTTGTCTCAATACTGATGGAAGTAGCTCTCTTTGTCCCGCGCAGGGCGCGCCGGCGACCAGTACGTCTGGGCCCCCGGATCGAAGCGCCGATTCATCGGATCCCTACCGAATACTCGAATCACAATGGCAATGGGCCCGATGATCAGGAAAAAGAGGGTGGCCATGATGACGTAAGACAGGACGAATCCAATGGGGAACGCCAGCAAAGTCAGCCCCAGGTAGAGCGGGCGGTTTGCCCTTGGCGCGATGAGCGAGAAGAGCAAGGCAATACAGCCAACGCTCGCAAAACCGCTCACGACCGCGATCCGCGCCTCGCCCAGGCCGAACGCAAAGGCGAGCTTCTCGAAGTACGCAGACGCCGCCAGAAGACCGAAACCGACGAACGCGATGATGCCGAATTGGCGCAACGTTTTGGCGTCTGGGTTGAAATTGAGCTCGACCAGCTTGCTCATCGCTAGTCCAACGCAAATTGGCCGAGGTAGGCGTCACGGTCGATGGTCAGGGCGTCCGGCTGCCTCGATTTTTCAAGGACGAACTTGCCGATTACGAGGACGTCCATGTTGGTGGCCATGAAGCAGCGGTGAGCGTCCTCAGGCGTGTTGACGATGGGTTCTCCGCGCACGTTGAAGCTCGTATTGATCAAGAGCGGGCAACCGGTGCGTGCCTTAAATGCCTCCAGTATGCCCGCGAAGCGGGGATTCCGATCCCAATCTACGGTTTGCACGCGTGCCGAATTGTCCACATGCGTAATCGCCGGCACCACGGAACGCTGCTGATGGAGCTTGTCCAAGCCGCTAGCGGTTTCGTCGATGGGCAGGCGCTTATCGTCTCTCACCGGCGCCACGAGGAGCATGTACGGACTGTCTTCGCACGGCCGCATCTCGAAGAATTCGTCGACGTGATCACGAAGAATCGCCGGTGCAAATGGTCGGAACGACTCACGAAACTTGATTTTGAGATTCATTGTGGACTGCATCTGTGCCGACCGCGCGTCACCGAGAATCGAACGGGCTCCAAGCGCGCGCGGCCCGAACTCCATGCGACCTGCCATGTGTCCGACGACGTTCTGCTCCGCTAGCAAGCTCGCGACGGCATCACAGAGATCTTCTTCTCTCTCGTAGTACGTATAGATTGCGTCCTGTGAATCGAGATAGGCACGCGTCTCGTCGTCCGAGTAGCATGGGCCTAGCAGCGAACCGTGTTGCTGGTCTTCACCGTGATTGTTGCGTGGCTTGTCGAGCAGTTGGAACCACGCAAAGAGTGCGGCTCCGAGCGCGCCGCCCGCGTCTCCGGCAGCCGGCTGGATCCAAATCTCGTCGAACGGCCCTTCGCGCAGCACGCGACCGTTCGCCACACAGTTCAACGCGACGCCGCCCGCCATGCTGAGCTTAGACATGCCCGTGACTTCATGTGCGTGACGCACCATTCGCAGAACAATCTCTTCGGTCACCGCCTGAATCGACGCAGCGATGTCCATTTCACGTTGGGTGATCTCGGCTTCGGATGTGCGTGGTGGACCGTCGAAGAGCTCGGCCATCTTGGACGAGGTCATTCGATCGCGATAGCAAAACGCGAAATAATCCATGTTCATTCGAAAAGATCCGTCGTCTTTGAGGTCCAGCAACTCGGCCATGATCCGATCCTGATAGATCGGCTTGCCGTAGGGCGCGAGGCCCATGAGCTTGTACTCACCGCTGTTCACCCGGAACCCAGTGAAATAGGTGAACGCAGAGTAGAGCAGACCCAGCGAGTGAGGGAACCGCAGCTCCTTCATCAGCTCGATTCGATTGCCATGCCCCACCGCGATGCTGCCGGTCGTCCATTCACCCACGCCGTCCAGTGTGAGGATCGCAGACTCGTCGAAGGGCGAGGGGAAGAAGGCGCTCGCGGCATGGGACTCGTGGTGCTCGAGGAATACGAAGCGGCCAGAGTACTCGCGGCCCAATCCGTTGCGCAATTCACGCGGCGTATAGAGTTTCTGTTTCAACCAGAGCGGCAGCCCCATGAGGAAGAGCTTGAAGCCTGCGGGAGAGTAGGAAACGTAAGTTTCGAGAATGCGTTCGAACTTCAGCAACGGTTTGTCGTAGAACACCACCAAATCCAGCTCGCTGCGTTGGATCTGGCCCTCGCGGAGGCAATAGTCGACGGCGTTCTGTGGAAACGAAAAGTCGTGCTTCTTGCGAGTGAAGCGTTCTTCCTGAGCAGCCGCGACGATGTCCCCATCCCGAACCAATGCGGCCGCACTATCGTGGTAATAGGCGGATATACCGAGGATGTTCATACCTGAGGTGTTCCGCGCGGGAGCCTAGCGGACAGGGCAGTGAGCTACCAGATGGACACCCTGGGAATCGTAGACGAGAACGCGGGCGACGTCGTATGATGAGCCATGCGTTGGTTCACCCGCTCGACCTGCTTGTGTTTGTTTCTGGGCGTTTCATCCCTGGGTTGCGGTGCCGATGGCACCACCAGCGGCGGAGCCGGTGGAATGGGGGGCACCGCCGGGGCGGCTGGTGGGACCGGAGGTATGGGAGGTATCGGAGGCACCGGAGGAAGTGACGTGCAAATGTGCACGGTGGCGCACAACTGCGACGACAGCGAGGCTTGCACGACCAATCTCTGCATCGCCCAGGTGTGCGACCACGTGTCGCTGCCCGATGACACGGTTTGCCTGTCGTCCATCGGAATCAGCCTGTGCATGACCGGCGTGTGTCAACTCATCTGGCCGAGCTGCGTGGACCCCGGCACGGAGGACGGTGACTTCTGCCAGCCTGCGGGCGATGTGCAGCGGCTCGGACGCTGCGCTTCGGGGAGCTGCGAGGTTAGCCCGTGCGAAATCTCGTTCGATTGCTGGGACGGCGACCTCTGTACCAACGACGTCTGTGACGCCTCGAGCGGGGAGTGCAGCCACCCGAATGCCCCACTGGGTACGCGTTGTGGCCTCGCCTTTCCGATGGAGTGCGACGGCGAAGGAAACTGCGGCACCCCTCCGACTTAGGGTCGTCGAGTCAGCGGACCTGGTGCATATCCCTGCGGATCTGGATCATCGTCACGTCGACCACGAGCATCCCCTCCGGTCGATGGGGCTGTCCCTGGTAGGCCAATGCCTCTGGAATCCAGAAGAGCCGGCGCTCACCCTCGACCATGAGCTTCATGCCCTCCGTCCAGCCGGGAACGAGTCGGGAGATCCCGAGCGTATCGGTGCCTGAGCGCAACACGCTACTGTCCACCACCTCGCCATCCGCCTTCCAAAGGGTGTACGACATTTCCACGACGCTGGTGTCCAAGGGATGATCCGTACCGGTTCCTTCGGCGAGGACACGCCACGCCAAGCCAGAATCGCTCTTGATCGCGTCCGCCGGAATCTGCCCCACGTCTTTGGGAGCCGCGGGAGGCTCGGGGGTCTTCTTCAAGCCCACCAGCTCCACGTCGAAGACGAGCATTCCCAACGGCTGCCGCGGGGCCTCTTGCGGGGTCTCCCCCAATTCGCCGTATGCGAGCTTGCCGGGAATCCAGAGGCGCCGTTTCTCGCCGGTAACCATCAGCTCCAGACCTTCGACGAAACCGGGAATGGCATGGTTGAGCGGTACGGTGATCGAATGGCCTTGGCTCGAAGAGCTGTCGAAGACGCGGCCATCAGGTGTCCAACCGGTGTAGTTCACGGTGACGATATCGAACTTCCCCGGGTGAGCGCGGCCGGTCCCTTTCTTCAAGACCTTCCATGCGAGACCAGACTTGCTTCGCTTGGCGCGGGCTGGGGGTGCCGCGACATCGGCGGGCGCGTTGGGATCCAGAGGGAAGACCGGCGTCTCAGCCGCTTGCGGAACAGGCGCGTCAGCCTCTGCCGCAGTCGGCTCCTCTGCCGCAGTCGGCTCCTTTGCGGAGGGCGGCTCTGCCGGGGGCGTTGCCGCCTCGACGGGAGCCGCGTGCTCCGCGTCGGGAACGGATTGCTCCTCGGCCGGAGCACCCGAGCTACTCTTGCATGCGCTCAACCCCAATAAACAGACGAAGATCCAGGAGATTCTCATGCGTCCAACTATAGCAAGCCAAGGGAGCTTAGCCACGGTACACGGCCCACGCGCGTAGCAATTCCCAAGCGCGTAGCGGCACATAAAGCAGCTCGCCCGGGCGCATCCGCGCCGTCTCACTCAGTCGGGACCCGCTCGTTTGGCCTCGGCGCAAGTCCATGAACTCTCGGAAGCTCAGCCCGGGCGGAGGCCTCGTCGGTGGCTCACGACCAGCGGCCAAGTGTGCGATGATAGCGCGACCGCAGGCCGTACATCGGCCGCATGGAAGCTCGTCGCCTCGATAGCAGGAATACGCGAACTCCCGGAGCAAGTCCGTAGGTGTCGCGGCGATCAGCCTGGCTTTCGTCCAGTGGCTGAAGGGCCGGCGGACTCGATACCCGACGCCGGGCTGCGAAACCCGCATGGCCAGCGTCGTCGTCCAAGTGAACAGTAGCCGCTTGTCCGGAGCCCAGTCTGCCGGCGCAGCCATGACGATATCGTCGAAGCCCAGTGCTGCCGCGTGAACCGTCATGAGCAGATTGCGCAGAGGCAACCATGCATCGTTGCGCTCCTTGGTCCCAAGCCAGCTGAGGTCTTGGACGGGCAAGAGCTGAGGGAACGATGCCCGGAGCCGTTCGTAGCGTGATTTCTCCGGAAGCGTGTACCGAGAACCGACGTCGAAGTGCACGGCCGGCGGTCGACCGAGCTGGTGCCAGGTGCTGAGGCTGTCGTAGCCCATGCTGAGCAGCACCACGGTCCTCGGCCGCGAACCATCGGCCATCGCTCAATCGCCTTGGTAGGTGCAGCCCGACGTGCATGTCTCGCTGACTTCGAGCCTGCTGAGAATGGGTAACGTCGGTTTCAAATGACCCCAGATCCAACGCGCCAGCGCCTCGCTCGTCGGATTTTCGAGACCTTCGATCTCGTTCAGATAGTAGTGGTCGAGTCGCCTCCGTACCGGCTCGAAGGCTTCGGCGATGTCGGCGAAATCGACGATCCATCCAAGGCTGGGGTCCAGCGCGCCCTCGACGTATACACGCACGCGAAACGAGTGACCGTGAAGCCGCTTGCACTTGTGCCCCTCCGGGACGTGTGGAAGCAAGTGCGCCGCTTCGAATGTGAACTCTTTCCAGATCTCCATCTCGCTCACTTCTAGTATGCTGCCCCCCGGGAGCAAACAGGCCGGAGCGACCCGCGAGTCGGGCAATTCTAAAGTGTTTTCTGGCGCAAATGTTTCGCTTCTGCCTCGACCGAGGACGGGTGTACATTTGCGTTTCGGCGTCCCAGGCTGCCCGACAGCGACGGCCATTCGGATGCGGGAAGGATAGCCATGACCCAGATGGTTGGAGGAGAGGCGCTGGCACAGATGCTGGCAGCCGAGGGCGTCGACGTGGTGTTCGGCATCGTCGACGGGACGTACATGGGCTTCTTTGCCAGCCTCGAGAAACACGGCATTCGACTGATCGGGCCGAGGCACGAGACCTGCGCCGCCCACATGGCTGGCGCGTACGCACGACTCACAGGCAAGCTCGGCGTCTGCATGGCGTCCAACGGGCCCGGTGTTGCGAACATTCTTCCCGGTGTCGCCGTGGAGAACGGCGAGGGAAACCGAGTGCTGCTGATTACCTCGAGCCGGCGAACACCGGTGGCATACCCAGATCGAGGGGGTACGTATCAGTACTTCAATCAGGCCGGTGTGACCCGCGCGATGAGCAAATGGAGTGGTGCCGTGCCCTCGTTCGAACGCCTGCCCGAATTCTTCCGCCGCGCGGCACGCGTCAGCTGGCACGGGCGCCCCGGTGTAGTCCACCTCGATGTTCCCGAGACGGTGATGAACGGTGTTTTCGAAGCCGACGGCATCGACCTTCGGCCCCCGCAAGCCTACCGGCGCACCGAGGTCATCGAGCCTGCCGCGAGCCAAGTGGCTCGCGCGGCAGAGTTGCTCCGGAACGCAGAGCGCCCACACATTCATGCGGGCAGCGGTGTCCTGCACGCTCACGCTTCGAGCGCGCTCGAGGAGGTAGCGGAAGCGCTGGGATCGCCGGTGACCACGAGCTGGGCCGGTCGGGGCGCCCTACCCGACAAGCACGAGCAGGTCTTGCCGATATGGGCGATGGCACCGATCAACAAGGCCCGTAGCGAAGCAGACGTGGTTCTGGTGCTTGGCTCACGCCTGGGCGAAACCGATTGGTGGGGTAAGCCGCCGTACTGGGGCAAGCCAGACCAACAGAAGATGATCCAAGTCGACATCGACGAGGAAATCCTCGGGCTCAACAAGGCCACCGAGCTCGCAGTCTTGGGGGATGTTGGCGCCTTCTTGACCGCGCTCGGGAGCGACCTTCGGCGAGCGCCGCTCAGTGACGAGCGTTTGCGGGCAAATCGGGCGCGCACGGCCGGATTCGCCGAAGACACAGCGAAGGTTCGGGCCGAGCTCGATATGGCGCTCCAGAATACCGCGAGCCCGATGCACAGCTCTCAAGTGCCAGCAGCCTGCCAACGCTTCTTTGGCGACGATACCGTCTACGTATTCGACGGCGGCAATGCGACCGTCTGGGCGAGCTTCTTTTCGGAAATCAATCAACCAAACACCCTCCTGTCGACCTTCAAATTCGGGATGCTAGGGGCAGGCACGTCGCAGGCGATCGCTGGAAAGCTCGCGAAGCCCGATGCAAACGTCGTGTGCATCACCGGCGATGGCGCCATGGGCTTTCACATTCAAGAGCTCGAGACAGCGCTGCGGCACGAGCTTCCCGTCATCTATCTCGTCCTGTGTGACAAGCAGTGGGGCATGGTGAAGCTGACCCAATCGATCGCTCTAGGAATGCTTCGTCCTGTGATCGGAACCGAACAAAAAGGCACGATCAATGCGGATTTCAAAGAGATCGCATTCGACAAGGTAGCCCAGGCCATGGGCTGTCACGGCGAGCGGGTCTCGGACCCGGCTGAGCTCGAGGCGGCGCTCCAGCGCTGCGTGGACTCGGGCAAGCCTTCCGTCGTGCACGTAGACGTCGATCCCAACATGCATCTATTCGCGCCTGGGCTTCAGGAGTTCAAGGCAATGCACCAGGAGCCCGGAGCCTGATGGGCTCTGGCCCCGCGGTCTTGGTGACCGGGGCGGCTGGCTACGTCGGTCGCCTCTGCGTCGCGGCCCTTGCCAAGCGCGGGGACGAGCTCTCGGCTCTGGTCGCGTTGGACTGGACCAAGGTCGACCGATCGGAGCGGCTCGATGGGGTCGTCTATGCACAGGACGACATCTGCAACCCAGCGCTCAAAGAACTGTTCCGTGAACACGGGATAGACACCGTCATTCATCTCGCGTCGATCGTTCGCGCCCCCAAAGGCGCGCCGGCAGATCTGGCGTACCGGGTCGACGTTCTCGGCACCAAGAACATCCTGGAATCTTGCGAGGCTGCCCATGCTAAGCGGCTGATTGTGACCTCGAGCGGAGCTGCCTACGGCTACCACCCGGACAACCCGGCGTGGCTCGACGAGAACGATCCGCTTCGTGGCAATGACGAGTTCGAGTACTCCAAGAACAAGCGCCTGGTCGAGGAAATGCTCGCCCAATGGCGGGAGGAGCGCCCTGAACTGCAGCAAGTCATCTTTCGTCCCGGTACGGTCGTCGGGGAAGACGTGCACAGCCCGGTCACGGACCTCTTCGAAAAGCCGGTCGTCGTCGGCATATGGGGTTCGGATTCGCCCTTCGTATTCATCTGGGATCAGGACTTGGTCGCTTGTCTCGTCGATGCCGTCTTCTCGGACACGGTGGGGATCTACAACCAGGCCGGTGATGGCGCGCTCACTCCGCGCGAGATCGCAACAATCCTGGGCAAACCCTACGTGCCGTTGCCCGCATCGCTCGTGAAAGGCGTCCTCTGGGGGCTCAAGAGACTCGGCCTGACGGAAAATGGACCGGAACGCGTCGCATTCCTGCGTTACCGTCCGGTGCTCTCGAACCGGCGCCTCAAGGAGGAGTACGGCTACGTCCCGCAACTGAGCAGCCGCGAAGCATTCGAGCTCTACGCTCGCGCTCGAGGTCTTCTTGGCCCAGCGTGAATTCCGGGACCGCACGGTGGTCATTACAGGAGGCGCCGGAAGCATCGGACGCGCCCTCGGGCGTAGCTTCGGACTCGCCGGCGCCAAGATCGCGCTCCTCGATCTTCCGTCGAGCCCCTTGAACGAGGCCCGCGTCGAGCTCCAGAAGCTCGGAATCGAGACTCTCGCCGTACCCTGCGATATCACCGACCTCGAACGAGTGCGGTCCACGATGAAGGCCGTTCGTGAAGCGTTCGGCAGCATCGACGTGCTCATCAACAACGCCGGCATCGTGCATCGGAGCGCATTCTCCGACACTCGACCCGAGGTGTTTCGGCGCGTCATGGAAGTGAACTTCTTCGGAGCTCTGCATTGCACACAGGCGTGCATGGCAGACTTGCTCGACAGCCGTGGGCTTATCATCGCGATCTCGAGCATCGCCGGCCTGGCGCCGCTTTATGGGCGGAGCGGTTACGCGGCTTCGAAGCACGCGATGCATGGCTTGTTCGAAAGCCTCGGTGCCGAGGTTGCCAGTGAGGGGGTGGGTGTATTGATGGTCTGCCCCTCGTTCGTCGAGTCCGGATTGGAGGCATCGACTCTCGGCGGCGATGGAAACCGGATCACTCGCCCCCGCTCCAAGGTCGGCCGACTCGGCAGTCCGAACGATGTGGCAGCACACGTTTTGAAAGCGGCCCGAGACGGGCGGAGGCGCCTCGTGCTCACTCCGGTTGGCAAGACCAGCGCAGTCCTGTCCCGCCTGGCCCCTGGTCTATACGAGCGCCTGATGATCCGCAGCTTGCGATCGGAGCTCGACGAGCCCTGAGTACTACTTGGCGGCCGTGCGCGGCGCTTCCATCCCTTTGACCGGATGGGCGCGATAAGGCTCTTCGAGGATCGCGACCTCCTCCGCGCTGAGCTCGATTTGGACGGCCGCGATGGCGTCGTCCAGATGCCGGAGCTTGGTAGCGCCGACAATCGGCGCCGTGACGCCGGGCTTGGAGAGGAGCCAAGCGAGCGCGATGCGGGCGGGCGGCTCGCCGCGCTCCGCAGCAACCGTCTTGACCGCCTCGACCACCTCCCAATCGGACGGCTGATCATACAGGATTTGGTCGAGCCCGTCGCTCGATGACCGGCTCGTTGAACTGTCACCCAATTTCCCTCGCGTGCCGGCAAGCATGCCGCGAGCCAGCGGCGACCACGGAATCACACCAATACCTTCATCCTGGCAAAGCGGCATCATCTCTCGTTCCTCTTCGCGATACACCAGATTGTAGTGGTTCTGCATCGTGACGAAGCGCGCCCAGCCGTTCCGCTCCGACATCGAAAGCAATCGCTGGAACTGCCATGCGTACATCGAGCTGGCGCCGATGTACCGGACCTTTCCCTGCGTGACGAGCTGATCGAGAGCAGCCAACATCTCTTCCATCGGCGTGTTCGGATCGAGCCGGTGAATCTGATAGAGATCGATCGTGTCGACGCCCAGGCGGCGAAGACTGTCCTCACAAGCCTGCTGGATGTGTTTTCGTGAAAGACCACCCATGTTCGGGCCATCTTTCATGGGGAAAAAAACCTTCGTTCCGATGACGAGCTCATCGAGCTGACCGTACTCGCGAAGCCACCTTCCAGTCACCTCCTCGCTCGCCCCGAGTGAATACATGTCAGCGGTATCGAAGAAGTTGATCCCAGCCTCGATCGCGCGCTTGAAGAACGGTGCAGACGCCTGAGCGTCGTGAATCCACGGCCGCCAATCGGGCGTGCCGTAACTCATGCAACCGAGGCAAATCCGTGAAACGGTCACCCCTGTGCGCCCGAGAAGCGTGTACTTCATCCCTGGGATAGTACCCGAATTGCAGCGTGAACCGAGGACGAAACTGTCTGGTCGACCCATCCCCTGCTCGGGCTGGGCCACAAGCTCACGTCGTTAGCTCTTTCCATAGACGGGGACGAGAGCCCCTCGCGTCACGGCGTTCTGCGGCGAGGCGAGAAACACGACGGTTTCAGCGATCTCTTCGGGCTTGGGCCACGCGTGGTGATCGGCGTCGGGCATGGCTGCGCGATTGGCGGCCGTGTCGATGATGCTCGGAACGATGGCGTTGACCCAAATCGAAGAGCCGGAGAGCTCTTCGGCCAACGAAAGAGTCAGCGCAGCGACCGCCGCTTTGGAAGCGGCGTACGCAGTCATCTGTCCGGTTGGCACGAGCACCGGTCGCGCAGCGACGTTGACAATTCGCCCTTCGCGTCCGCCCATGGCTCTCACCGCCTCACGACAAGAAAGGAAGCACGTCGTCGCGTTCATCTGCATCAGGTGCTCCCAATCATCGAGTTTCGTGGAAGCGATCGGACCCATCGCAAAGCCCCCGGCGAGGTGAATGCTTGCATACAGCGAACTGGTCGCAGCGAAAAGGCGGACGACGTGCCCTTCGATCCTGAGATCGAGGCCCTTGTGAACCTGTACCGCATCGTGATCCCGATACGGAAACCCCTCGAGCTCCTCCACCGCGTAAACGGGCACATGAACGGTGGCCCCGGAGGCAAGGAGACGCCCGACTACGGCCCTGCCAAGCGCGCCCGTCCCTCCCGTGACGACCGCCTGACGGCCGGAGAAGTCCAACATGCCGCTGAGCTTAGTCCAGGATGCGGGGATGAGTCACCCCGACCTGATGACTGGCAGCGATGACCCGGTTCGGCTAGAGATCCGGTCGACCCCCACATTGGCTCCGGGAAAGCGTATGCTCCGGAACCCGCCAAATCGAGGAGTGACCGATGGCCGAGCTTCAACTCGCACTGGATGACGTTTACCGCTGGGAGAAAACTGCACCGGACCGGCTCTGGCTTACGCAGCCGATCGGCAACGGAGAAGTCGCGACCTACACTTGGGCAGAGGCGATGGATGAGGTGAGACGGATGGCCGCTCACTTGAAGTCTCTGAACCTAGAGCCCGGGTCTCACATCGCGCTCATCTCGAAGAACTGTGCGCACTTCATCTTGGCAGATTTGGCGATCTGGATGGCCGGACACGTGAGCGTCGCGCTCTACCCGACGCTGAACGCCGACACGATCGACTACATTCTCGATCATAGCGAATCGAAGCTGCTGTTCGTGGGCAAGCTCGATGATTGGGAGGACGTGAAGAAGGGGATTCCCCCCACAATGCCATGCATCGCATTGCCACTCGCTCCACCGAACGAGTACGAATCGTGGGATTCGGTGATTGCGCGGACCGAGCCCCTCCAAGGAAATCCGTCCCGCAAGCCGGAAGAGCTCGCGATCATCGTGTACACCTCGGGAAGCACGGGGCGGCCCAAGGGAGTGATGCACAGCTTCGGCGCCATGGCTGCCGCCGTCGATGGCGCCGTCGAAATCTTCCACGCGACCGACAAGGACCGGATGTTGTCCTATCTTCCGCTCGCACACGTCTTCGAACGCTACTTCGTCGAGCTGCAGGGTTTTCGGTCGGGGATGCAGATCTTCTTCGCCGAGTCGCTGGAAACTTTCGTAGCGGACCTCAACAGGGCACAGCCGACGATTTTCCTCTCTGTGCCGCGCCTATGGCTGAAGTTCCAACTCGGCGTGTTTCACAAGCTGCCCCCCGAAAAGCTCAAGCGGTTGCTTCGAATCCCGCTCCTCAATCGGGTGATCAAGAAGAAGGTCCTGACCGGACTCGGCCTTCAACACGTGCGGCTCGCGGCCAGCGGCTCGGCTCCGATCCCGCCCGATCTGATTCAATGGTATCGCGACCTGGGGCTCGAGCTCCTCGAAGGCTACGGCATGAGTGAGGATTTCGCCTATTCACACGCGACCTACCCGGGTCGGGGACGCGTCGGCTACGTGGGTAACCCGATGCCCGGTGTCGAAGTGAAGATCAGCGACGAGGGGGAGATTCTCATCAAGTCACCCGGAAACATGATGGGCTACTACAAGCAACCCGAGCTGACAGCGGAATGTTACACCGAAGACGGGTACTTCCGGACGGGCGACCGCGGTGAGCGAGACGAAGCCGGTCGGCTCAAGATCACCGGTCGGGTGAAAGAGCTCTTCAAAACCAGCAAGGGCAAGTACGTCGCGCCGGTCCCCATCGAGAATCTTCTGAACAACAGCGCTCATGTCGAGATGTGCTGTGTCACCGGTTCCGGGCATCCCCAGCCGTTCGCGCTGATCCTTCTTGCCGAAGAGATTCGCCCGACGCTGAGCGACAGCAACGTGCGCGCACAGATCGAGGCCGAGCTTGAGACCCTGTTGAAAGAGGTGAATCGAGAGGTCGAGGTATTCGAACGCCTTCAGTTCTTGGCAATCGTCAAAGACCCATGGCTCATCGAAAACGGATTCCTCACCCCAACCATGAAGATGAAGCGAAGCATTCTCGAGGACACCTACGGCCCGAAGGTCGAGGACTGGTACGGCGCTAACCGGCGGGTTCTCTGGGAGGCGTAGAGAGGACCGCTCCCAACAACGTCTCCCGCTCCCGCTTGACGACATCAGCGTCGACCCAGTGGACTCGCACAAGAAGTGGATCAAAGGCGTCGAGGGCACGCAAGACGTTCGGATGAATTTCCCCATGGTCGCGGACCCCGAAAAGAAAGTCGTGACGCTCTACGACATGATCCATCCAGAAGCCGACGCGAAAGTTACCGTTCGCTCGGTGTTCTTCATCGACCCCAACAAGTAGGGGATTCCTCGATCTGCCGGCTCGCGCTCAGCCGCGAGCGCCGCGCACGTCGACTCGGATGTCGATCGGTGTGCTACAAAGACTCGCGCGCAGCGGTATGAAGAGACCCATCAAAATCACACTAATCACGATCGCCTCGCTCTTGGGGGTGCTCCTCCTCGGGCTCGTTCTCGTGCCGGTTCTGTTCAAGGATCAAATCGTGGAACGCTTGCGCATCGAGCTCAATCAGCGCCTGGATGCAACGGTGACGTTCTCCGAGGTCGACGTTTCCCTTCTCTCGACGTTCCCCACTCTCACTGCAGAGGTTGCCGATCTGGCGATCACCGGGAAAGGGGATTTCGACGGAACCACCCTCTTGGCAGCCCGGTCGATCGGCGCAGGGGTCGATTTGCTCACCCTGATCATGGACAGCGCGATCGAAGTCCAATCGATCGATGTGGAGCACCCCGAGGTGCACGTGCTGGTGAGCAAAGACGGGAAGGCCAACTACGACATCGTCCGGGAGCAAGAGGGGCCGACCGACCAATCAAGTGAGGCGCTTGCCTTCGAGATCAAACGCTACCGGATCTCCGAGGGGTCGATCACGTACGAGGCCCCTGACCTTCGCATCGCCGTCGTGGGGCTCGAACACGATGGTCGCGCGATCATCTCGGGCTCGACACAAGACCTTTCGTCTGAGACTACGATGGATGCGCTGACCGCAAGAGCGGGTCGCATTACTTATTTGAAAGAGGCCAAGGTGAGTGTATCTGTGGACGCGCTCATCGATACGGAGAACGCGCAGCTCACAGTCCGTGCCGTCCGTGCCGCGGTCAATCAACTCGCGCTCGAGGGCTCGGGGTCGGTCGGATGGGCTGGGCCTGGAACCGATCTCGAATTGCAGCTCGCTTCGAAGCCGGGACTCCCGATCAAGGCACTGATCTCGGCGATTCCCAACGCCTATGCGGCAGATTTCGCCGGATTGCAGGCAAGCGGAGCGTTTTCACTCGCGGCGAACGTCCAAGGACAGCTCGGCCCGGAGGACAACGACATCCCTGCTTTCACGGCGACGGCCACCGTGCGAGACGGGGCTCTGAAGTACCCCGACCTGCCGCTCGGCATCGGTGAGGTCGATCTCGACGCAAAGGTGACGCACCCCGGCGGTCCGCTGGACAAAATGCGGATCGACGTACCTAAATTTGGCATCGTAGCGGGCAAGAGCCACGCCAACGGCCACCTCAGGGTCACTCGACCGCTGTCGCGACCCGAGATCGAGCTCGCGCTCGATGGACGCTTCGACCTGGCGGAGATCGCCAAAGCCTACCCGATTGCCGGCGTCGAAGCGCTGGAGGGGCTGGTCGCGGCGACGATCGATCTCAACGCGAAGGGCGACAAAGTCGAGAAGCTGACCGGGGACATCACCATCACCGATCTGCTCTATCAGCCAGCGGATGCACCGGCGATGCGCATCCGCACCGCCCGCTTCGAGCTCGCCTCGGACAGCACGAAAATCGAGGAGCTCCAGGTTCAGGTGGCAGAGAGCGACCTCGGCGTGAGAGGCGTAGCTTCCCCACTCACGACTCTTTTGATGGCGGATCGAGCCGTCACCGCGAGCCTGTCGTTGACCTCGAAGCGGCTTCGCGTCGAGGATTTCCTGTCCAATGGGGAACCCACGACGAGCGGCGAGAGCAGCCCTTTCATGCTCCCCGATGACGTTGACGCGAGTCTGCAATTCGACGTGGGTAGGCTCACCTACGGAGACCTGGTGCTGGACAACTTCAAAGGGAGAGGCCGCCTCCGCAATCGAACGCTCGTGCTCGAGGGCGTCCGCGCCGATGCGCTTGGCGGCACGATGAAGCTCGATGGCAAAGTCGCGACACCCATCGATCGCCCGCCCAGCTTCGACATCGAATACGGGGTAGCCAAGGTGCGCTTTTCGGATGCCTTCGAGCAGGTTTCGTCAATGCGAGCCTATGCGCCGATCGCCAGGTTTTTGGAAGGCCGCTTCTCGACCGATTTCAAGGCGAGCGGCACGCTCGGCGAGGACCTGTCTCCGAAGCTCGACTCGATCGACGCAAGTGGTTTCGTGGCCGCCTTCCAGAGCAGGCTCAGTAGCGACTTCAAACCACTGGCAGCTCTGAACGATGCGATTCCTTCGATTCCGAAGCCCCTCGACCTCGAGAGCTTCCGAGCGCGCTTCAAGATCGAAGATGGTGCGGTGCACGTAAGCCCGTTTCCGGTCCAGGTGCGCGGCATCGCCATGGAGCTCAGTGGGACCCACGGGCTCGACCAGGACATGAAGTATCAAGTCACCAGCGACATTCCCCTGGACAAGCTCTCGTCAAAGCTCGCGAAGGAAGCTCAGATGCTCAAGATCGACCTTTCGAAGGCGAAGACCGTCGGAGTGCGCGCGAATCTGACCGGTTCGATCGATGCACCGCGCGTGTCGGTGGATCTGGACAGCAAAGCGCTTCGCGGAGCCGTCGCCGATGCGCTTTCGGCCGAGCTCGAAGCGCAGAATGCGCGCGCCATGCAAGAGCTCGAACAACAGACGAAGCGCTTGATCGACGAAGCCGAGAAACGCGCCGCTCAGATCCGTGCGGAGGCCGCCAAGGCCGCCGAGCTGGCGCGGAAGGAAGGATACGCCCGCGCCGCTCAAGCGGAGCGAGAGGCCGCCGGCAACCCGTTGACTGCAATCGCAGCCAAAGAGGGAGCCAAACGCCTTCGAAGTGAAACCGACAAGCGTGCCAACCAACTCATCGCGGAGGCGGACAAGCGCGCGAGCCAAATGGTCGCTGAAGCGCGCAAACGCGCCGTGCAGACGCTCGCGGAGGCCGCCAAACGAAGTGACCAAGCGACGAAGTCCGTCGAGAAACAAACGGACAAGACTCGATGATCGGGGCCGTTTGAGGCATTTCGGAGCAGTGTGTCGTTCCCAAAGATCATTCATCAGACATGGAAGAACGAGAAGGTTCCTGCGTCCTTAGCGCCATGTCAGGAGAGCTGGAAGCGCCTCAACCCGGACTGGGAGTACCGCCTCTGGACTGACGCGGACAACGATGCCTTGGTCCGCGACGAGTTTCCGTCACTGCTCGACCTCTATCGCTCCTTACCTCGGGCCATTCATCGGGCGGATTTCGCGCGCGTGCTGTATCTATGGCGCTTCGGCGGTCTCTACGTCGATCTGGACATCGAAGCATTGAGACCGGCGGACGAGCTCCTCGACGATCGGAGCTGCTTGCTCGGCCGTGAACCAAAGCTTCACGCGGAGCGGCTTCGTGGCGTCCAGGACATCGTGTGCAACGCTGCCATGGCATCGGCGCCAAATCATCCGTTCTGGGAGAAGATGATCGAGGAAATCGGTGAACGCTCGACACAGGGCGGTGAGGACCCCGTATGGATGACGGGACCGCTCTGTCTGCAAGCTGCATACGAGGCACACGGACGACGGCTCGGGGTGGAGCTGTGGGATCCAGAGGTGTTTTTCCCAATACCCGATCTGGGCAGCAGCGCGCTTCCACTCAGCCGCCGGGAGCGTGATTACTACGAGCGGATGCTGACATCAGGTGTATACCCGCGAGAGAGCGTTGGAGTTCACCATTGGGCCCACACATGGATTCCCATGAATTCGCTCAGGCAAACGGTTCGCAAGGCCGGGCGCATCCTCGCTGGAACGAATGCGGTTCTTCGGGGTCGGGTGACCGCCGACGAGCTCGTTCGAGCGCAGCGGTACGGAGTGCGCTTCCCAGAAGACCGTTTCCTTCCGCGAGCATCGCGGCGCGCTGAGTATGTCGAGACACGGGATGAGGGGTATGCCGCCGCGGGCCGCTCGAGCATCGCGATTGGCGTTTTGATTCACAACCGGATCGACCTCGCGCGCCTGCTGCGGGCAAGGCTCGAGGCTGTGGCGAGTCTCTTTCGAGAAGCTCGGATCTACATCATCGCCGGGGACTCCACCGATGGAACCGAGCAAGTGATCGGCGAATGGATGAGCGAGGCGCCTAGGCTGGTCCGCTGCGTTTCGCCGGTGCGCACTTCGCAGCGAGGGGTTCCGCGAATCGCGGCATTGCGAAACGCGTTGCTCGAGGCGATGGAAGCGGACGAACCGGCCGACTATGTCGCAATGTTCGATGGTGACCTCGAAGGGCCCATCAGCCTCGAGGGCATCGCCCACACGATGGCTGCGCTCGAGCGGGACCACAGCCTCTCTGCGGTGGCGGCCTTTGGGGTCAACAACTGGTTGGGGCTCGACGTGTTCCTACCCTTCGTAGGCTACACCTACTACGACCCTCTGGCCTTCCGCGAGCATCACTGGGAACGCACGGTATCGGATCCCGGGATCCGTTGGCAGCTGGGGAACGTGCGCCGCGGCGACCCTCTCATCGAGGTCAAGAGCGCATTCGCGGGCTTTGCGATCTACCGCTCCAGCGCAATTCGCGGACTTCGATACGAGCTCCACGGCCAGGACTGCGAACATGTAGGCTTGCATCGAGCATTAGTGGAGCGAGGAGGCCGAATGGCCGTCAATCCAGCAATGCTCTTGCTCGCCGGGAAGCAAGGACACCACGAGAGCTGGGACGACTCGGCCTCATTGGGGAGATCATGAGATTGCACCTAGACGTTCTCGATCGGTATGCGCCGTTGCTGGGCACGCGTCATCCGAGCCTGGCCCTCGCGTTCGAACGCATCGCCGACAAGAAGAACCCCCTCATCGTCGAGCTTGGCACATCCCGAAGCTACGTCCGGGGCGGGAATGAAGGATGCATGGACGATGATCCGAAGTACTGGGACCCCAGCCGGCCCGAGCGTTGGGATTGGGGCGCAGGAATCTTCAGTCGCGTCTGCGCAGAGATCATCGAGGGAACCGGAGCATCTCTGCATTCGGTCGACCCTTCCTCACAAGCCATGCACATCTCGAAAACGATCACCAGTGGCATCGAGGCCAACGTTACATTTCAGCACACGACCTCGACGGAGTTCTTGCGAGCCCTAGATGAACCAATCGATTTGCTCTACATGGATCACCATGAAACATGTGAAGAAGGAGCATTACTCCATCGAATCGACTCCCAGCTCATCGTCGAGAAGAAGCTTTTGGCACGGGATGGGACGATTTTGATCGACGACGTTCACGTGCATGGACCAGCTCGCGAGGGCGCGACGCGTCTGCTTCGCGCGCTCGTTGGGAGGGGCGGCCTGCACTTCGGCAAAGGCAAGTACTCGGTTCCTTATTTATGCGAGCAGGGTTTCGAGATTCTCTACGAGGGTTACCAGGTCGTCCTCGGGCCCCAATGACATGACGCGGCGCCGCACTAGACCAGATACATCGAGTCAACCGGGGTACATCACCCCCGAGGGATACCGCGCGTTCGAGGAAGAGGCGGATCGACTCTGGAACGTCGAGCGTCCAAAGATGGCCAAGGCCGTGCAAGTCGCGGCGGCCGAAGGGGACCGTTCGGAGAACGCGGAGTACCAGTACAGCAAGCAGCGCCTCGCTGCGATCGATCGCCGACTCCGGTTCCTGGGGCAACGGCTGAAGGTCCTGACGATCGTGGCCGAGAAAGCGCCCGATGACGGCCGGGTCTACTTTGGCAGCTGGGTCACGGTAGAAGACCAGGAGGGCGACCAGCAAACCTATCGTCTCGTGGGTCCAGACGAAACCGACGCAACGAAGAAGTGGATCAGCATGGACTCGCCTTTTGGACGATCACTGCTTTCTCGAGAGGTGGGTGACTTCATCATAGTCCCACGCCCCAAGGGGGAGATCCAATACGAGATCATCGCGGTCCGCAACGCGACACCCGACTGAACGATCGGTCAGCGCCTCGAGCTAGCCGTGTCAGCGCTACTCTGCGAGAGCGGTCCTCGTGCTTGCTGGCCCTACCAGCAAGTCTTCCGCTTCGCGATCCATACGCTCGAGACGCATCGACGAGCTGCGTGCCTTCCTGAGGAATGCACCGAACACATAGACGCGGACGAGGAACCACCAAAAACTCTGCTCGTTGAGTCTTGGGTCGATCCGCGCCGACACTTTTGCATGTGCCGCTGGCGTCTTGCTCCAATGCAAGCCCGGATGATCGTGATGCACCGTGTGAAAGCCATTGTTGAACAGGAGCCAGTTCAGCAATGGGCCGACGATGTTCCGAGAATGATCGACGGGCGACTGCTCATCGGTGTGCACGTGCTGCACGTAGTTGAAGATCAGCACGGCGTAGAGCGAAACCTGTTGTGGTATGAAGATATAGAGCAGCGCCTTTCGCCAATCGATCAGGAACGCAGCCACCAGAACAGTCACCAGCAAGACGTACTGCGAGATGCAGAACCAAAAACGTCTTCGATTGCTGCAATACTGGCTCTTGAGGTAATCACGGATCGGCTTCTGCTGATAAAGGCCGCTCACGCTCGGATAGGTCAGCAGAGTGATCAGATTCGTTTTCTCGGTGAAACGGTAGGTGATCGTGTAGTCGCCGTCGCGGTTGTTGAACTTGTGGTGGTTCTGGTTGTGGGTCGGAACCCAGGCGAATGCGGGAAATCCGTAGAAGAGCGTGAGCCAATAGTCGGTAAGCGAATTCAGCGTCTTCGACTTCCAAATCGTGAGGTGATTGTGGTTATGGGCGATGACCGACACGGACACGGCCATGAACAGAGCCGAAATGAACAGTATTGGGCTGAACGAGTCTCGGCTCCATTGAACCACGAGCAATGCTGTGGTCACTGCCATGTAGAGCAGTGTGCGAATGTCGGCGGCGTACCTAAGCATTGACCCTTTGCAGCGGGCCAGCGATTGAGACGAGCGCGCTCAGCAGGTTGTGCCTGGATTTGAGGCGTGGTGCCAGGCGCCGCGGTAGTTTCGCGAGATGGGGCTCTCTTTGGCCCTATTTTGAGTTTCCACCACTGGGCGGCGGGTACTTCGCGAGGAGGGCATCCACCGCACGAAGAACGTTGTCCTCGTTCTCAGAGTGCGAAAAGACGTCTTCGGAACCGTAGCCGTGCCAGATCAGGCGGTTCTTCGCGCGATCGCCAATATCGATGATGAGACTTCCCTCGATGTAGTCCTCGGTGGTGATATCCCCGGCGGCGTACCAGCCTGCGCCCCAGTATTCGGTTTGTTGTCGCGCCTGGCCGCCGAGCGTGAATGTCACTTGAAGATCGGCCTCGTCCCAGCTTGCGGGCTGAAGGCCCTTCTGCTCCAGGTCGTACGCGATGCGTTGCAGGATCTTGTTCCCGGTGATCTCGCTGTATCCTGGCATGCCTTCTACGCTTGCAGGCGCGGGTCCCTGCCCAAACGTTCGGTAGCTCGTGAAATCCATCGAGTCGTCGTAGGTAGTCTTGACGGTAATGTGCGGCGCGCATCCAAAGATCAGAAGCGCCACGACCATGATCAATTTGTTTTTCGTGTTCGGCATGCTCTCAGCTCCTCGACCCATCCGTAGCGTGCAGCGAGCCGAGCGTCCAACCGCCCGGCAACCCTGCAAAGGCGCCTCGGCGCCGCGTGCTACGCATGGGCATTGGCTGGAGCGCGGTCGAGACCGCGTCGTTCTCCCCTAGCGCTGAACGGCCAAAAAGGTCCACTTCTAAACGGAACGTCAGCAGGCACTCGCACTCAGTGCAAGACGTCTTGGGTCGGTTGAACGACCTGCTGCCAGGTAGGCCGGTTCTCCCAGTGGATGTTCGGAGGCGCGGCCAATCCGAGCGCCGTGGCGTGGATCGCATCGTCGCTTTCGAGGGAAGGATCCCACTGCGCCACGTCGCTTCCGAGATCCGCAATCGTCTCTTGAAGGCTCGTCACGAGCGCCGCCCGGCAGTCGGAGAGGTCTCCGGTCCCGGCACACGCGAGCTGCCGATACGGGGCACTGCTCACACCGAGCGCCATCTCGAGCACGCGCAACACGTATCCGTAGTAGCCGCCCTGAAACGCGGAACCGCTTGCTCCCGGGGCATTGTGCCGGCCGCCCATCATGACGCCTGCGTCCTCTACCATCGTGATTTGTGGCAGCACCGCATCGATCATGTGATTCCACCAAGCGTCCATGAATGCGACGGCAGCGTGGTCTTCGTACTCCAGGCTAGCTACGTCGAGCCCGGGGCCGTTTCTGTCTCGCCGCATGGCCCCGAGGCCGTTCGGGCCGTTCGCGACCCAGTCCTTCATCCGCTGCACGGCATCTTGCTCGAAGGTGGTCAGATCGCCCACGTCACCGAGCACGTCAAACACGCGCGGCAGTATTTCTTGCCCTCGAAGGTCGGTCGTACCCGCGTCGATCATGACCTGCACCATGCTGGCGCGGGTATGCAGCGGGGCGCCGACCTGCGCACGGAATGCATCAAGCCGCCGGGACAGAAGGACGGATCGGTATACCCTGCCGTAGCCGGTTTGGCCGTCGTTTGCATAGAAGCCAGGCGCCTGTGCGTTGTTCCAGTTGGCGAAGTAGCCGGCAGACGGGTTCGCCTCGTGTGGGTGGCCGGCCAGGGGCACGAAGTTGTCGAAGCTGAAGTCTGGATTGATGCGTCCGGTACCGGTCTGCTGCCAATCAAACTCGCCGGTGCCCCACTGTGGCAGGTCCGGGTGGATGCCCGCCGCGCGAATCGGCAACAGGCCAGAATTGAAATACGCAATGTTGTTCGCATCCACGTAGAACCAGTTGAACGTGCCCGTCAGGCTACTGAACACCTGGAAAAACGTTTCGGGATCGACCATGTCATTGCGCGTGGCCGCGAGAAACGGTCGAACGGAATCCACCTCGCCGAAGAACGTCGAGCGCTGCACCGCGAGGGCGACCGGAACGCCGCTGACCGTGGCAGTTGCGAACACCGGACCGTAGTCGGGAGCGCGAAGGATGTGGCGCGTCACGCGTTGGTTGGGACGGCCGGCAGTCGTCAGATTCGTCTCTGCCGTCCAGACGTCCGTTCGCTGGAGCATCGGCACACAAACGCCGTTGTACAGATAGCTCGTAGACGCGCGTGTCGCCTCTCCGCCACCGGATTCGCAGAGGCGCAGCACTCGGATGTCCGTGATGTCGTCACCGGAGGACGTCGCGCTCCAGGCATGGTCGATGCCGCGCCCGATGATGACGTATGGAAGCCCGGCGAACGCCATCCCACGGCTGTGGATGCCACCGCCTTGCTGCGAGAACTCGACCAGAATCTGAGGCGAGAAGTACCCCGTTTGCGGACCGAACACGGCGATCGGGTGACCGTCTTCGGTCTGCTCTGGACCCACGAGGATCGCGTTCGACATCGCGTCGGGGAAGCTGTGCTCGTTCAGCGCGAGGCGTACGCCTTCGAGTGTTGCCGCCGCGCGCGCTCGGCCATCTTGCAGCGCACCGGCAGCGGGTGGATTCACACGATACGGGATACCGCGTGCCAGTTGAACAGACCCCTCGATGCCGGGCCTCAAGATCTTCATCGCGCTCGCGGAGGATACGGCGTCGTCCACGACATCGCCTCCAACCTCCGGACAGACCAGGTCCGCGGCTGTTGCAGAGTCGGGCGGAACGCAATCCTCGATCGTGAGCAGCTCCAAGTCCTGTAGGCTGCCCTCGTCGAACAGCACAGCCCCTGGATATGCGGCGCTGAAGCCATCATCGAGCGGGCAAGCCGACTCGTCGATCGAGGGCGGGGACTGGGTCTCGAACGTGAGCTGAGTCGTGTTCGGACGCTCAGGGTCGTTGGCTTGACGAATATCGCGCCAGGTTTCGCATGCGGCTTGGGTGTCACCGGGGAACAGGCCGGCGAGGCCCTGCAACAGCTGCACTTGCTGGTGCTCGCTCCCGCCGCCCGTTGCAAACGTCGACTGCACGAGAGCCGCAACGGCAAGGACATCTCGGGACGTGAACGGACGAAGCTCCAAGCCGAGCGCAGCGTATTCGACGGGCACGATCTCCGCTCCGGGTGCCCCGCTTTGGATGTCGTCGATGTACTGATTGATTCCGCTGACGAAGTCCTGGACGTCTTGTTGCGCCTGAATCCCGTCGGCACCGAAACGGACCGCGAGTTGGTCGATCTGATCCTGCATCTCCTGTTCGTCATACCCGCCAAACCGGGCGAGCCCCCGATCGGAAGAGTAGTTTCCACCCGCAGGACCGAGAAAATCGCTCATGCGTCCTCGACCCACGTGTCGAAGGACGTCGATCGCAAACATGCGGTCGGTCGCCGTGGCGTACCCGGTGCCGAAAAGCACATCGCCCCTCGCGTCACCGAAAATGTGCGGCACGCCCATCTCGTCCCTGCCGATGCGGGCGGTGCGGGTTCCGTCGGTCACCTCTCGAACGGAGTCGAACGACGTCTCGTCTCGTAGAGGGGCGTCTTTGAAGTAGCTCGGAACGAGGTCGCTGTTGCTCAACTGCCCAGGCGTCGGGTAATCGTCGCTGAACACCAGGTTCTCGTACATCACGAGCTGGTTGGTGGTGTTGGGATCCGATGCGAGGTTCCCGTTGTTCGCGTCCGCCGACCCAGGCGGTAGGACGTTCAAGAAAACGCCATTGTTCCCGAACGGATCGACGCCCGAATCGGGTACTCCTCCGTCCGGATTCGCCGACGCGCTATCTCCGCCTGAACAGCCGGTCAAGGGCGTGAGCGTACAAGAAACCAAGAGCAAGTATTGCCAGTTGAATCGCATGGCGGCCATACTAGCCCAGAACGAGATGGGGCAATACGATTGATAGCTTAGAGGTACAACATGGTCTCCAAGCAAGAGGCGAAGCGTTTTGCGACAGAGTGGATCGAGGCATGGAACTCCCAGGATATCGAGGCGATCCTGTCGCACTACGATGACGAGGTGGACTACTACTCGCCGATGATCGAGCGCATTACCGGAGATTCGTCGGGGCGCTTGCAAGGCAAGCCAGCCGTTCGGGCGTACATCACCGAAGGGCTGCGCCGTTCCCCGACTCTGGAGTTCCGTCTGGTTCACGCGTTCACCGGTGTCGAGTCAATCACGCTGCACTACCTCAACGCGGACGACCGGAGGGCCGCAGAGGTTTTCGAGATCTCCGCGGCCGGTAAGGTCAGTCGCGTCCTGTGCCACTATGATGAGCTGAGGTGAGTGACTCTACAGCCATCAGGCCGGCGGCCACGACCGTCTGTCTTCGCAACGGCACCGATGGTGTCGAGGTCTTGCTGATTCGGCGAAGCCGGGACTTGGTCTTTTACGGATCGGCATGGGCCTTTCCGGGCGGACGCGTCGATGCGGACGACGCCCCTCCAGGAGCCGATCTGTTCGATCAGCCCGCCGGAAGGAACGCCGCGGTTCGGGAGGCGAAGGAGGAGACGGCGATCACGCTTTCCGCCGAAGCTCTCGTCCCGCTCTCTCATTGGACGACACCTCCGCGGCGTCCGAGGCGCTTCAGCACGTGGTTCTTCGTGACGCAGCCGGTGGTCGACCGCGTGGTCGTCGACGAAGGCGAAATCGACAAACACTGGTGGTCGCGGCCCACCGAAGCGCTCGCCGCGCACAGCCGCCAAGAGATCGTGCTGCCGCCGCCGACATTTGTCACGCTTTGTTGGCTACGTCGCTTCGATCACGTTGCAGCAGCGCTCGATGCTGCGCGGAGAGAGCCCCTAGAGCGTTTCGTGCCTCGCGTCGTGAAACTGGAGGACTGCGTCGTGTCGCTGTACGAAGGGGACGCCGGCTACGAGAGCCGGGACCCAAATATCGCCGGCCCCCGCCACCGATTGCGCATGCGCGACGATGGCTGGCGGTACGAACGCGGCTGACTTCTTCTTACCCTGCGTTCTTGCCCTCGAGCTCCACCCAGCGGGCCATCATTCGGTCGATCTCATCATGGAGCTCCCGTTGTCGAGCGACGATCGCGGGCACCTCTTCAGCGCGAGCTGCGTAGAGATCCGGATCATTGAGCATCGCGTCGATCTCCGCGGCTCTGGCTTCGGCTTGCTCGATCTCCGCGACGATCCTGCCGAGCTCGAGCTTTTCCTTGTAGGAGAGCTTCTGAGTCTGGGAGGTGGATCGGTCCTTCGGCCGTTTCGGCCTCTTGTCCACGGGTTGCGCGGCAGCCGGAGGACGCGCCGCACGTTGATCTCTGTAATCGCTATAGTTCCCAGAATACGCGACGACCCGGCCATCGCCTTCGAACGCGAGAATTTTCGTGGCGACCCTGTCGAGGAAATAGCGATCGTGACTGACGATGAGTGAAGTTGCGTTGGACTGCACCAACATGTCTTCGAGGGCTGCCAGAGTGGCAACGTCGAGGTCATTGGTGGGCTCGTCCAATATCAGCACATTGGCGGGGGACAGGAGCATCTTGGCCAAGGCCACTCGGGCACGCTCACCGCCAGACAGCGAAGAGACCTTGTCCCGTGTACGGTGGGGCGCGAACAGAAAGCGCTTGAGGTAGGTGCGAATGTCGACGGACCGCCCTTGGAACGTGACTTGTGGGCGATCGGGCGCAACGTTCTGCTGGACGGATTCGTCTTCGTGCAAACCGCTTCGACCTTGATCGAAGTAGGCGAGCTTGGTGTTGGCTCCGACGACTACCCTGCCTCGCGTCGGCTCGAGCTCGCCGAGGAGCGCGCGCAACAAGGTGGTCTTGCCCGCTCCATTCGGGCCCACGATGCCGATGCGGTCTCCCCGCGACAAGACCAAATCGAGCGAATCGACCAGCTCGAGCGTGCCGAGCGATACCCCGAGGCCCACGGCCTCGAGCACGGTGTTGCCAAGTCGTTCCGTTTGCGCCTCAAACCGCGCCTCCTGCTCGCTTTGCGGTCCGCTCGCATCTCGTAGCGCTTCGACCCGGTCAACGCGCGACTTCGACTTGGTCGTGCGGGCCTTGGGCGAACGGCGCAACCATTCGAGCTCGGTGCGCAAGAGGTTTTGACGATTGGCTTCGGCGCGATCGGCGTGCGCCAGCCGCTCCGCTTTGGCCTCGAGATAGGCGTGCCAACCGCCCTCGTAGCTGTGCACCTTGCCTTGATCGATTTCGAGGGTTCGCTTCACGACCCTATCGAGGACGTAGCGATCGTGGGTGATCAAGATCAACGCTCCGCGGTACTGCTCCCGGAGATAGGTTTCGAGCCATTCGATCGTGTCGGCGTCCAGGTGATTGGTCGGCTCGTCGAGAATCGCCAAGGTGGGCTCTTCGACAAGAAGCCGTGCCAGGGCGACCCGGCGCCGCTCTCCCCCGCTCATCTCATCGACGCTGCGGTCGATCTCGTGAAGATCGAGCTGCTGTAACAGTACGTCGACCCGGCGACTGTTCTCCCAGCCCCCGAGGCGTTCCACGTCATGGGCGGCATCGGCTTGCGGTTCGGAGTACGCTTCCCACCCGGGTGCCTGCGCGGCGATCAAGCGGCTAAGCGCTTCATGACGCTCGAATGCCTCGGCCCAGGCGCCGAGCCCCTCGAGCACGACCTCTCGTGCGGTGCGCCCTGGGGGAAGTGGTGGCTCCTGGGGAAGGTAGCGAATGCTCGCTTCCCGCCGACGTGCGACGCGCCCCTCGTCGGGTTCTTCTTCGCCGACCAAGATTCGCGCCAGCGTCGACTTGCCCGAGCCGTTGTTCCCGACGAGGCCGACTCGCTCCCCTTCGTGAATCGACAGGTCGACGCCGTCGAGAAGACGCGTCTCCCCGTAGGCTTTACGCAGGCCTTCGGCGATCAAGATGGGCACGCGCCTGCTTCTGATCGATCTCCGGGCAGTTCACAAGGCGGGTCGCTTGTCGGTCGGGTCCGGTCTCCCGCTAGAACAGATAGGCGAGGTTCAGTTGAAGCTGGTGATAGCCAGTCCGGTAGGAGTCACTCCCCGCGCTGTTCATCGAGATCGAGTAGTTGAAATCGATGTTGAACATCATGAGATCGAAGCTCACACCGAACCTGGCGATCGCTTGGTAGATGGCTAGGTTCACTTCTTTGGGTTTGACCTTGGCGTCGAACTTTTCGCCACCCACGACCGTGCCTTGCACCAGCACCTTCGTGTTGAAATGGTTGACGTAGCCAGCATATAGAAAGAGCTTGAAATACGAGTTTTGGTAAGGGACGAAGCCGCCGTTGATGGGGAGCTCGAAAGAGTTCGTGCGCCCCTTGAGTCCCGTGATGATGTCTTGTCCATCGAGCTGGTCAGCGGTGAACGAGAACGCCCAGCGATTGAAGGAGAGCAAAGCCTCCATGAACCATTTGCGCTTCTTCACTCTCGCACCGAAACCGGCCTGCCAACCTGAATACGTACTTCGAACACGTCCGGTTTCGAGCATTTCTACGAAGGTGGTGCCGCTCACGCCGCCGAACACCTTGATGTCGAGCTTCATCTCCTGGGCCGACCCGGCGGACGGCGCCGCCAAGACCGTCACCGAGGCCAGTGCGAGCAGCAACCCTCGCGACGACTTAGTCATAGTCATGCCGGAAACAGGTACTCCTGACCGTCGATGATGAACTTCTTGTCCATGATTCGAGGCCACATGGGTTTCGTCCGCAGCTTTTCCTTCTGCCACTGCTCGTGTTCTTGTCTTAGCTTTTCGTACAAGTCGGGCATCTGCTCGCGAAGATTGATCTTCTCGGACTTGTCCGTTTCGAGGTCGTGAAGCTCGGCCCAGCCGTCGCGGGTGCTCAGGATGAGCTTGTACTTGCCGTCCCGCAGCGCCCAGATGTGGTCAGCTCTCCAGAACAGGCGCTCGTGAGGCAGCCCCTCGTTCGTACCCGTGAGATACGGCATCAAGTCGACCCCGTCGTACTCGCGGTCGCTCGGGAGCACTCCGTTTGCCGCCGCAACGCTCGTGGCAAAGATGTCGGTCGACGAGACGGGATGCTCGTAGCGCATGCCGGCTGGGATTTTGCCCTTCCACTTCATCATGAAGGGAACGTTGATCCCCCCCTCGAACTGGGTGAGCTTTCCTCCCTTGAGCGGACCGTTGTCGGTCGCATGGGTGTAGGAGGCGCCGCCGTTGTCGCTCAAGAGAAAAATGATGGTGTCTTCTTCGATGCCGACGTCTTTGATCGTTTGGTGGACTTCACCGATCGCGTCATCGAGCGCCGAGATCATGGAATAGTAGACGCGCTTGTTGTCGTCTTCCACGTAGCCGTAGCGGCAGTAGTATTCGACCGGCGCTTGGAAGGGAACATGGGGAGCACTGAAGGCCGCATAGAGGAAAAACGGCTCGTCTTTGTGGTCCTGAATGTACTTCTTCATGTGATCGCGAAAGGCGAAAGTCAGGTACTCTTCTTCTCGAACGACCTCTCCGTTCTCCAGAATCGCCGCTTGCTCGCGACGGCCCATTTCCCATTGGTACTGCGCACTGAACGACTGGTGCTCGTGGTTGATGATGTGCGGCCAGTTTCGCTCCGGTGTGTAGAGGGAAAAGGCGCCCAGGAAACCAAACTGGTAGTCGAACCCTCGCTCGAGTGGAACTTGTTTGCGAGAGGCTCCGAGGTGCCACTTCCCTATCAATCCTGTCGTGTAACCATATTTCTTGAGAATCTCGGCAAGCGTGATCTCCGATGGCGGCACGCCTTGTTTGTGCGCCTGCCACGCGGAGGGGAACGACGGCTTCGCTTTCACGACGAACTCCCCGGTGTCGACGAGCCAGCGGCCGGAGATGTACTCGACCCAGTTTGTCGGATAGTGCTCCATGATCTGAGTCTCGAACCCGTAACGATTCTGAACTCGGCCCGTCATGATCCCGGCTCGTGAGGGCGCACAGGTCGGCGCGGTCACGTAGCCTTCTTGGAAGATGACACCCTCTGCGCCGATCTCGTCGATGTGGGGCGTGGAAATGTGCTCGGCGCCATATGCCGAGACTTCGTATTTCCCGAGGTCGTCGGCGAGTAGAATGATGATGTTGGGGATTCGCTCCGGCTTGGCTACCGCGATCGGAGATTCCAAGAAGGCCGACCGCCCCTTGGCCATGGCTCTGTCCGGCTTGATTCGCCATTTCACCCGAGTGATGGAGCAGCTCAGGAGCAACCCGCTGAAAGCGAACACGATGAGCGATTTCAATAGCCGCTGGTTCACCACAATTTCCGTCCTGCTGACTTCGTAATGAGGTCTGATGGGACCTGGCAAGAAAAGCGCCGACCCGTGGGGACCGGGAGCAAACCGCGACCCGCTGCGACGGTCTTCCGATCTCCAAAACCGCCTTTTCCTGCCGCCGGGACCCTTGAGTACGGCACGGGCGAGCGGTAGGTTCCGCGCGATGGATTTAAGAGGGGCCTGTGCGGTTACGTTTCTTGCGGCGAGCGCCGTTGTCGCTTTGCCAAGCACAAGCAGGGCGCAACCGGAGCACTGGCATGCCGCCGCTCTCGGAGGCGGTGAGCTCAACCTGGCCCCTCAGCTCGGCAGTCAACTCACGGGGCATGGTTGGGCGTCGGTCGATACGCTCGGCGAGGGGATCGTAGGCGGCGGCAATCTTCACCTTTTCTACAACACGACGAAGCTTCACGCGGGCATCGAACGGCTGACCTTCGCGAATGGCAAGCTTGCCTTCTTCGGCTTCGTCGAGGGTGAAGCGATCATCTCGCAGCTCCTCGTCGACTACTTCGTGCAGGGACGTCGGCTCACCGAATACGGAATCAAGTCGAGCTATGTCTTGGCGAGCGCGAAGCTACAGTGGTACCCGGGCAAGCATCAGACCATCGAGGTGATTGCGTCTGCACGGTATTGGTGGTTTGCCGACCGAAGCTCCACCTCGCCCGATTTCGTCCTCCCGGCGAACACCTGGGTCTTCGAGCCACGCATCGGATACAACTATTGGAACATCGACGTTCCCGCCGAAGAATGGGAAGCCCACCGCGTCTTCCCGCGGGTCAAGGGCGTGGCAGTGGGCGTCGATGGCGGCGTCGACGTAAGGTCGGACATTCGACAGTGGGGGCTTGTTGGCAACGGCCGCAACGATCCGGGCAAAGCGATCTTCAGCATCAGTCAGTCGCTCCGGGCGGGTTGGCAGTTCGGGTCGCTCGTTCGCTTGCAACTCGATGAATGGGGCAATTACGGCTGGCGGCAGGACGACATCACGCGTCGTCGCATCGGCGGCGTCAGCCCTTATGTGATTCCGGTTCCCGGTCTTCCTTGGACGGGGCTGATCTCCGAGCGTCTCCTCGCCGGGCAACTTGGCCTTCACCTGAAAGCCAAGGCGACCTCCCAACACGAGTTCGGCATTCTGGTCGGGGGCGGTACCTTCAACGACGTTTTCCGAGTTGGCGCGCTCAACACCTACGGCGGTGCAGGCGGTCTGGCATTGTTCGGCGATCTGCGTTTCGGCCCGACTGGCCGCTACCAGCTCGACGTGAGAATGAGCTGGGGCTTCCCGGTCAGCTGGTTGACGGCTCCACCCTACCTGTCCGGACTGCTCGCCTTCGGCGCGCGCATCTTCTGATCGCGAAGCGCGTCAATCGGCCGTCCGGCCACGGACCGCGAGCACCCGCCGCGACCTCGAAGCCTATCGAAATCCAGCGTTCAGGTTCGACGCTCGCGTCTGATTCGATACGACCGTACCTCCGAGGATCGTCAGGCGAGCTCGCCTCAATTCCCAGCAAATCATCGCATCTACCCCTACTCGTCTTCTACCGATCGGACGATGCTTGCTGCTTTCGGTTCGCGACTAGGCCTGGTAGTCTCGCCCCCGAATGATGGTGGTCGTCACAGCGCTGATCGTCTACGTCATCGTCTTCCACGTCTGGGCGATGGTCCTCGAGATGTTCTTTTGGACGAAGCCCCTCGGTCGAAAGACCTTCGGTCTCTCCAAAGAAGACGCCGAGACATCAAAGACGCTGGCGGCGAACCAAGGCCTCTACAACGGTTTCCTCGCGGCGGGCCTCACATTGAGCTTCTTCGTGCCGAACCCGGACACCGCGTTCACCTTGCAGGTGTTCTTCCTGATATGTGTTTCGCTGGCGGGGCTCTACGGTGGGATTACGGCAAAGATGTCGATCCTGTTCATGCAGGGCTTGCCCGCGATGATTGCGCTGGCGCTCGTCCTGCTCGCCTGAGACCCTCGTCGCTCACAAAATTCGAGCGCAAGAAACGGGATGCGCCGTCGCCGAGCGCTGGCTAAGGACGGTTGACGATGGCATTCGATAGCAACGATTCCCGCTGGCAGGCCGTTGCCGAGCGGGACCCAGACGCAGACGGTGAATTTTTCTATGCGGTGAGCACCACCGGGATCTTTTGCCGCCCATCTTGCGGCGCGCGCACTCCATTACGGGAGAACGTCTCTTTCTATGGAGAGCCCTCAGAGGCGAGGCTGGCCGGTTTCAGAGCTTGCAAGAGATGCAAGCCGGACTCCACGGCGCCGCGCCAACGCCAGAAGGAGCTCGTCGTCCAGGCGTGCCGACTGCTCGAGGCGGCGGAAGACGAGCCGAGCCTGAGCGAATTGTCACAGGCGGTGGGCCTCAGCCCGTACTACTTCAACCGGGTCTTCAAAAGCATCGTCGGGCTGACCCCGAAACAATACGCGATTGCTCATCGATCGCGGGTCGCGACGAGGAACTTGAAGACCAGCAAGGACGTGACATCCGCGATTTATGAGTCCGGATACGGCGCATCCAGTCGGTTCTACGCGTCGGCGCCGCGCCGGCACGGGATGAGCGCCACGGAGATTCGCAAGGGCGGTGATGGGATCGGGATCCGATACGCATTCGGAGAATCGTCCCTCGGTCTCGTCGCCGTTGCAGCGACCGAGAAGGGCATCTGCGCCGTGCTGTTCGGTGAGTCTCAGCATGATCTCACCGAAGACCTGCGGAGCCGATTCCCAAAGGCTGTGCTCGAACTTGCCGAAACCGGCTCGGACTTCGAGAAATGGGTCGAGCGGACCGTGAGGTACATCGACGACGCCTCGGCGTCGTTCGATCTGCCGCTCGACGTGCGGGGCACGGCCTTCCAGGAGCTCGTCTGGCGGGCGCTGCGCGAGATACAAACAGGCGATACCGCGTCCTACGCACAGCTTGCGAAACGAATCGGGCGACCCAAGTCCGCGCGGGCGGTGGCAGGAGCCTGCGCAGCCAATCCTCTGGCGGTGATCATCCCTTGCCACCGTGTCGTGTGCGCAAACGGCGAGCTCAGCGGCTATCGATGGGGTATCGGGAGGAAGCAGCAACTGCTGCAGCGCGAATTGGGGCGGGCTCGAGCGGTGCCGAGTGAGATGGCTAGAGTAGCCTTGCAGCCGATACGGCATGAGCGTAAGGAGCCCGCACTATGAAGCTCTTCGAAATCTGGTGTATTTGGCTATTGCTCGCAATTTTCAGTTCATTTCCAAGCATGGTGCTTGCGCAAGACGATCTCGGCCCGGAAAGCCCCGCAGACGGCGATCCTGCCGCAAGCGCAGTCGAGTCGCCGGCTACAGACCCGGTCGACGCGAGCGATTGGACGTACCCGAAGAGCTATTCGGTGCGTCCGCTCACGATGCAGAAGGGCATGGTGCGCGCCAATGGGATCTCCACCGTGTGGGATGACGGCGTAGACACGAACGTCGGACTGACGCTTGGCGGCTCCGTCGCTGTGACCGACGACTTGGAGCTCGGCATCAACAACTATCGCGTCGGATCGTCGCTGCAGGATAATTACGAGGGCCTCGTCGCCGTCACCTTCGCTCCGTCGCCGGGCTTTGGAGACATTCCGGTATATGGACGGTATCGTTTCTTGCACCGGGAGAAGCTCGATTTCGCAGGCGATCTAATCTTCATCATTCCGGTCGATACGACGTTTGCGCTCCAAGCGGACCTTCCGTTCCGCATCATTCCCAACGATCGGCTCTCCATTGACACGGGGGTCGAGGTGCGGGGGACGTTTGGCTCCGGGAGCCGCGCGGACATCCGAATCCCGGCGATCGTCAACTACAACTTTTCCGACCGGGCGTTCATTGCCGGCGAGACCGGAGTGCAGTTCATCAACTTGGGCAAGAACTACGGTACGGCGCCGAACGATAGCAAGGGTGTCGCCATCCCTGTTGGCTTCCGCGCCGGGGGCACTTGGAAGAAGCCGGACAAGCAGATCATCGACTTGTTCGCCGGGTTTTCATTCCCGACGCTGATCGAAGCCGGCACCAGTCGCAGCACCATCGACTTCGGGATCTGGGATATCTTCGTCGGCGTAGCGTTCAATACGCGACCCCTTTTCTAGCCTCGGATTCGGTTGCTCAGGGCAGCCAGTCGATCAACGGCGACCGATAAAACGCGACGCCACGGGCCTCGAGCCGGGGACCATGTTGGGCGAGCCGAGCCCGGTATTCCTCCCAGTCGCGCCCTGCGCGCGGAGACCAACCGAGCTCGGCGTACCCGAGGAGTCGCGGAAACATCATGAAATCGACGTCCGCGGCGGTCGAGACAGTCTCTGTCCAAAGCGGCGCTTCGAGTCCGATGACGTCGGCTTCTGTGAGCCCTTCGAGCACAGGGTCCCAGTCGTAGGCGACGCGCACGTCGATGAAGCCTGCCCAAGACATTCCAATTGGAGTCGACGGGTCATACTTCATGTCGAGGTAGGCCCACTTGGCGGGCGACGCAATGATGCGAGCGCCCTCGTCGCGCGCCGCGAGCGCATCCAGCGGCATCAACCACTGCTGCGCAATAAAGGGTGTGTGGAGACCGCTTCCGCTGATCTCTCCCCAGCCTACCATCGTCTTTCCGTGGCTCTCCACGATGTTCTGCGTCATGCGCAGGAATGCGGCGTAGTCCTCTTCTCCCACGGTCAAGGCTTCGTCACCGCCAATGTGCAAGTAGGGGCCGGGGGCGAGCGCCGCGACTTCCCGCACGACGTCGTCCACGAACCGCGCGGTATCGGGGCCGTTGATCCAGAGTGAGCTCGACCCGAACGGGACGGTCGGCGTGAGCTCGGTGCGTTCCCCGCTTTCGTTGAGCACAGCGTACGAAGCAAGCGCGGCGTTGCTGTGGCCGGGCATGTCGATCTCCGGAACGACTGTGACGAATCGCGCCGCTGCGTAGGCGACGATCTCTGCGAATTGTGCCTGTGTGTAGTAGCCACCCGGACCGCCGCTGTGGTCGGTCGTCGCACCGATCGCCGTCAGCTCGGGCCACGACTCGATCTCGATGCGCCATCCCGCGTCATCGGTGAGGTGCATGTGAAAGCGGTTGATTTTGTAACGCGCGACGATATCAATGACTCGCTTGACCTCGTCGGCGTCGAAGAAATGCCTGGCTACGTCGAGCATCGTCCCACGCCACGCAAAACGAGGGCTGTCTTCGATCGTCACCATCGGGACGCGCCAAACCACGCTGTCCGCCACCGTGGGTTGCTCGACCTCTGTTGGCATGAGTTGCAGCAATGTCTGCGTTCCATAGAAGACGCCGGCCGGTGTCGCGGCGGTCACTCTCGCCTCGCGTCGATCGCTCACGAGCTCGTAGCTCTCTTCACCGCCTCGTGCAGGATCGAGCTGGAGAACGATATCTCCGGCAGCGGGCTGATCGAGCACGACCTCCCAGGGCCAGCCGGTGCAATTGCGCAACTGTGCCGCGAGAAGCTCCCCGATCGACTGGGTGTCGGTCGAGACCGCAACCCGTGAGCTCGAATCGAAGTAGAGATGTCCCACGCTTCCGGAAATCGTCTGAGGCTTTGGGATCAGGTTCAGAGCACCGATCGGATCGTCATCAACCTGCGCGAGGTCTTCCGGGCCGCCGCCGCAACTCGCAATGACGAGCGCGGCCATGCAGAGAGGCCAAATGCCGTTGCGGATCCGAGCGAGGCATTCGCGCGAGGCTGGCGGAGATCGTCTGCCAAGAGTCATGATTGCTGCCGCGATTCTAGCGCTGATTCATCCGAAGATCTGGGCGAAGAAGCGCTGAAGCTCTGCCCAGCTCTGTTGATCGGCTTCGCGGTCATACGCCAGCGGCAGCCCCGATTCCCGACCTCGCTCCGTCGCGGCCGGGTTGGTAAATGCGTGTTTGGCACCCTGATAGTCGACGAACGTATACGCCACGCCCGCGGTTTCCATCTCCCTCTTGAAGGCCGCGACCTGATCACGCGGCACGAGGAGATCGTCCGCACCGTTGAGCACCAAAACCTTAGCCGTCACTGTGCCAGGCTGCGCGGGGCTCGATGTCGACAAGGTGCCATGAAAGCTCGCGACCCCAGCGAGGTCCGCACCGAAACGGGCCATCTGCAAGACGACAGCCCCACCGAAGCAGTAACCGATGGCCGCGATCCGCTCGGGATCGCTGGCCTCGTGCGCCTTCAAGAGCTCATATGCCGCGAGGAAACGCGCCTTGGCTACATCGGGGTTGCCCACCGCCTCTTGGACGAACGCTTGCGCCTCCGCCGAGCGAGTCGTGTTCTTTCCATTCCCAAACATGTCGAGCGCGAACGCCACGTACCCGAGCTCCGCGAGCATGTCCGCGCGACGACGCACGTAGTCGTTGTGCCCCCACCATTCATGAACGATGAGGACCCCCGGGTGTAATCCAGGCTTGCTCGCATCCCAGGCGATGTACCCCTTGAGCGTCGTGTTGCCGGCCTCGTACACGACCTCTTCACCACGAACGTTGGATTCGGCTTTTGTGGTCACAATCTGCTCCTTGGCACCGCGAACAAGCTACGCCACTTCAGGACCGGCTGCGAGGAATCATCGAAGAAGCGAGACCGTGATGGTGGAGGTTTCGGAGCCGCTGCCTTCGAAAGTGCCGCCATCGGTGATGACGGTCACCTCGACGACGCGATCGGGACGGGGCCGCTCTCCGTCCTCCGATGCAATGCGGACCCGCACTTCATCTCCCACTTGCTCGGCGGCATAGCTCGTCAGCAGGTAGTCACCGGCTTGGTAGCCGTAGCCTTCGCCAGCGTCTTCATAGAGCAGCCCTTCCGCCCGCCCTTCGGCATCGAGCGAGACCAGCAAGGTCAGCGGCTCGAGCAACGCCTCGGACGTGCTTTGAACGACACGGCCGAGCGGTACGATGGCTCCCCCGCGAATCTTCAGAACCGGAAGCTCCGGAGTCACTGAGGGGTCTTCGCCGACCAGGGTGAACTCGCGCCAGATACCGGATGGCGTTTGAAACACGTGCCGGTCGCCTTCGGTGAGAGCCGGCTCCACCAGAACGTCTTCACCGATCAAGAACGCATGGTCCTCGCCACGGAGCGACGCGTCCGACGGGTCGGCGAAAAAGACGGGTCGCCAAACTGGCAATCCGCTGAGCGAGGCTTCACGAAACAGTGTGTAGAGGTACGGAAGCATCCGGTAGCGCCGTTCGATTGCGGCTCGAGAGATCGCTTCGACGTCCGGCCCAAACGACCAGGGCTCCTGGTCGGGGGACAATTGCACCGTGTGCGTTCGGCTGAAAGGAAAGAACGCGCCTACGCCGATCCAATGGGCATAGAGGGATGGGCTCGGTGCTCGGAAGAAACCGCCGATATCGGGGCCTGCGAACGGCTGCCCGGAAAGTCCCATGTTGAGCGTCATCGTCACCGACCAGTACAGGTGGTCCCAACTTGCGGAGTTGTCTCCGGTCCACATCGCCGCGTACCGCTGTCCCCCGATGTAGCTCGAGCGCGAAAGCAGGAACGGACGACGCTCGGGGCGCGCTGATTTCATCGCCTGATGAGTCGCCTGGGACATCAAGAGCCCGTAGGCGTTGTGGTAGCGCGCGTGCGTCCCCGGCGGCAGGTCGCCTCCGCCACGATGCAAGAGATCTTCGGGGAATGACTCCGTCGGCGGCATGACAATCGAGGGCTCGTTGAGGTCGATCCAGATCCCGTCGATACCGTTATCGAGGAAATCGGGAACATAGCTACCCCACCAGTCACGGGTTTCAGGACGGGTGTAGTCCGGCCAGAGTGAATCGCCGGGCCAGCTTCCGCCGACGAAATTCTGACCATCGGGCTGGCGAATGTAGTGCTCTCCTGCGAGTCCCTCGTCGTAGACGAAGTAGCCCGGGTCCATCTTGACCCCAGGATCGAGGATCCAAACCGACTTGAAGCCATTTTCATGGAGGTAGTCATTGAGTCCGCTCGGATTGGGAAACAACGTGGGGTTGAATGTGAAAATGCGAAACCCATCCATGTAGTCGATGTCGACCCAAAGGACGTCGCACGGAATGGACCGCGCGCGAAACTCGTCGGCGATCTCCCGGATTCGCGTGTCGGGAGTATACGACCAGCGGGCCTGCTGGTAGCCAAGCGCCCAGAGCGGAGGGAGCTCGAGGGTTCCGGTTAGCTCGCCTAGCTTTGCGAGCACAGCTTGGGGCGAATCGCCTTCGATCGCGATGACGGGAAACGGAGTCTCCGCGCTCAGCTCGATGCCCTGCGTGAGATCGATCCTGACGCGGTATGTCGTGTCCGCGAGAATGCCGAACGAAGAGCCGTCGGCTCGCACCCCGAGGACCCAAGGGTGCGACTGATACAGATTGGCGAACTGGTCGTCATACTCCAAGGGTGACAAGCCAGGCGGCGGCATTGGGCGATAGGGTTGCTGATTCCAGGTTTCGGTGACCGCGCCGTTCCTCAAGAGCGGACCGGCGACCTCGCCGGTTCCGTAGAGACTCGTGCCTTCCGCGATGGCGATGGTCGCGCGATGGGTTTCGCCCGCGGCGGTGAAGGTCACTTGCGTAGCCCAATCCCCAGGGATGCCGCCCTCGATGAGGCGCGGTTCGAGCAGAGCCATCGATGTGGGGATTTCAGTGCAAGCGACATCGGAGGGGCTGAAGCGGACGACACCCTGTCCAATCAGGCCCTCGGCCTGGGGACAGTCGTTGGATGATTCGGTGCACGCGCTTGCGGTCGGCATCAGCAGCGCCACCGATGCAAGACGCAGGACGATCGATCGCGCTAGAGGTCGGTCCATCGCGGTCACGAACCGAAGGGATCCGGCTTCCACATACGGACGCCCAACATGAAGGGAACGACCCAGTACGGGCCGTTGAATGCCCAAAACAGAAGGGCATTACCAGGCGGCGGCCCAATCCAATACTCGTAGATGAGGAACTCGGTGCATCCATGCAACATCGCTCCGACGTAAACGAGCGCCATCGGCCGAATCCAATTCTTGCCTTTGACGAACGCATAGACGAGCAAGAGGTAGAAAGGCCCGTAAATCATCCCCGAGATCCCGGTGTTGACCCGGACATACTGATGATCGGCCAGGAAGAAATAATCCTGGGCGATCTCTCCGTACCAACGATTCGCCTGTGACCAGAACGCGTCGCCTTCGAGCAGTCCGAGCGCATGCCAAGAGTCCGAGAAGAACGAAGAGAACGCGAAGAACGAAAAACAAACGACGAAGAAGATGTCTCTCTTTCGCTGACTGAGTGGCAGGCCGTTGGTTGATCCAGTCATCTTCCCTCCCGTTGGGCGACCCGGTGTATAACACCAAACTCGCCTCACGATGAAGCCTGATATTGGCACTTCAGGGCATATGGACGATGGGAGGCGAATCGGCGTGAGTCGCCTGTTCTTGCGCGCGAACAGGCGAGGTGCGAAACCAAGCTAATGAAGCACGTCCTGCTCCTCGCCATGCTCGGCGCGCTGGCCTGTTCATCGACTGCGTCGCCCCCTGATTCGGGTATGGATGCGAGCGTGGACGCCGGTGCCGACGCCAGTACCGACGCCAGTGTGGATTCCGGTGTGGATTCCGGTGTCGACTCCGGTGTCGACTCCGGCGTCGACTCCGGCGTGGCCGAACGCCGAATTTTCGTCACGAACACCGCTCAAAGCGCCAACTTTGGTGGGACCAACGGAGCCGATGCGCTATGCGCATCGCAAGCGGCAGCGGCGGGTCTGGGGGGGGAGTTCAAGGCCTGGCTATCGACGACCTCGTCCCCCGTCTCCGATCGCCTCCGCCAATCGACAGTCCCGTACGTCTTGATCGACGGAACCGTCATCGCCAATGATTGGAGCGATCTGATCGATGGTTCGATCCTCACGCTCATCAATTTAGATGCAAACGGAGAGCCTCGCGGCGGTGATGTCTGGACGGGAACCCTAGCCGATGGGTCGTCCTATACTGGCGGCGATTGCGCGGGATTCACGAGTGGCTCCGACTCCGACGGCATTGCGCTTTGCGGATCGACCGCATCGAAGACGGCTGGCTGGACCGCAGCCTCGACACCGACCTGCTCGCTTGCGCTGCGCCTCTATTGTGTCGAGCAATAGGGGGCCGCGCCTGAAAGGTCGACTAACCAGAGCGGTTCGAGCTCGGCGCGGTGCCGTTCGACCGACAGGCGAGCCAAGTTCACCCACTGATCGCAGCGGTCGAGGATCGCGCTATCGGACGTGGCCACGACCGCGCTCGATGTCTTGAGCAACTCGTCGACGCCGTCCGCGGTGAGCGCCTCGATGTCCGTGTTTCTCAGCGCCGACGCCCGGCGTATCGTCTGCGCGAGGCGCCCGGAGTTGGAGACCGGACGGTCGATGTAGATGATCGCGTTGGAGGGCTGCATCGACTCGATCGAGCCCACTAGGATGTCGACCGCGCGCTCGGTCTCGTGCACCAAGCGATAGCTGCCGTGGTAGCTCGCCATGTCGCGCATGCACTGGTCTTGCCCGAGCAGAAGCACTCCGCCCGCCAACGCTACTTCGATTGTGGTGACCACGTTCAATCCATCGATCGTCAGCGTCTTGCCCGAGATGTCGGATGGGCTGCTTCGGCCCGAAGCGCGTCGTCGCCTTGCCTGCTCCGAGCATGCACATCTTGCGACGGCCACACGTTGTCGCCGTTGCAACTGGTGACGATCGCCAACCAACTTGATCGCGGACGTTTCCGCATAACCCCTGGTCCGCAGCCAACTCAAGTCCTCGACCGCGGCGCGCAATGCGGGCATCGCTCTTTCGGAAAACAGCTCCTCGTCGCGCGGATGCGGCCCGCGGTGACGTCGGGAGTCACCCATACGCCCTAGCGTAGCCCCTTCGCGTACGGGAGGCTCCTCGACGCGCCGTCGAGCTCATCGCGCCACCTTCCGCCAACGTCCGTTGGTTCTTTGTCGTCACTTGAGGGTGATCGTCACCTTGTCGATCCGGCCGGTGAACTTGCTCGTCGCCCTCGTGTAGGCATCTGTGACAGGGGTTTCCGCGTCGACGCCCACGCCCGCCGTTTCATCAGCGGAGAACATCGCGGCCTCTGTCTTTTCGACCCGAATCGAACCGACGGACTTGCCGTTGATGTACAGGGTCGCGGCGCCGCCCGCGCCAGGTTTCCCGCCATCCCATGCGAAGGCCAGCTTCACCGTCGATTTCCCTTTGGGAAGCGACGCGCTCGCCGCCGCGGTGTAGAGATCGATGCCGAGGTAGTTGTAGGTGAACATCGGTTTGCCGTCTTGCACATAGAGGCTCCAGCCGCCGAAACGGCCGCCCTGCGCTACGATGACACCGTTGACCGGCTTGTCCCCGGTCTCGATCTCGGCGACGATCTCAAACGACGTGTTCTTGACGTTGATGAAGTCGTTTTCGAGGAGGCCATTCATGCCCTCATACAGCGTGAGGCTCGTGCGGCCAAACATCAGGTCTGGTCGCCCCGCGATCTTCGGGTTGAAGAGCTCCATCCTCCGGTCATCGAGGGGAAGCACATGGTATTTGACCGCCTCCTCGAGGAAGACCCGCTGGAGCTCGGCGAGAATGTCGGGATGCTTCTTCGCGAGATCCTTGGACATGCTGAAGTCTTCCTGCACGTGATAAAGCTCCCACACGTCCTCGGTGAACGTGTGTTCTACGTTCCCCCAGGGTTTGATGTGGAGTGTCCCCGCGAACCAGCCGTTGACGTAGACGCCGCGGTTGCCGAACATTTCGAAGTACTGAATCTGGTGCCGATCGGGCGCGCGGGAATCGTCCCAGCTGTAGACCATGCTCACGCCCTCGATCGGTCGCTGAGCGGTGCCGTTGACGACGCGCGGCTGCGGAAGACCGACGGCCTCGAGGATGGTCGGCACGACATCGATCACGTGATGCCACTGCGAGCGGAGCTCGCCCTTCGCCTTGATCCGATTCGGCCAGTGGATGACCAAACCGTTGCGCGTGCCACCGTAGTTGGAGGCCACCTGCTTGGTCCAGGTGAAAGGTGAATCGAATGCGACCGCCCAACCGGCCGCCATGTGCGGATAGGTCGTCGGGTCGCCCCAGTTGTCGTAGTGCTCGAGCATGAAGTCGACGTCCGAGCCCCTGGGCTCGCCGTTGAAGTACGTCAATTCGTTGTAGAGCCCGTTCATCATGCCTTCGGCGCTAGTGCCGTTGTCGCCGATGATGTAGAAGATCAGCGTGTTATCGAGCTCGCCCATGTCGTCGATCGCTTTAATGACCCGTCCGGTCTCGTGGTCGGTCATGTCGAGGTAGGCGGCAAATACTTCCGCCTGGCGCGCAAAGAGCTTCTTTTCTTTCGCCGAGAGGCGCTTCCAGTCCTTGATGTCGTCCGGCTTCTTCGCCAGCTTCGTGCCGCGTGGAATGACGCCGAGCTTCTTTTGCCGCTCGAAAATCCGCTTGCGAATCACGTCCCAGCCTTCGTCGAACCGGCCCTTTTGTTTGTCGATGTACGACTTCGGCACGTGGTGCGGGGCATGGACCGCGCCGGGGGCGAAGTACACGAAGAAGGGCTTGTCCGGCGTGAGCGATTGCTGGAAACGGATCCAGTGGATGGCTTGGTTCGCCATGTCGTTCATGAAGTGATAGTTGGGGTCATCCGGGATTTCGACCTGGTTCTGGTTGTGGAAGACCGACGGAGACCACTGGTTGGTCTCACCGCCCATGAAGCCGTAAAACTCGTCGAAACCCTGGTAGTTCGGCCATCGCGCGACCGGTCCGGAGGGACTGATCTCCCAGACCGCAGTCTCGTGCCACTTGCCGAAGGCTCCGGTGCTGTACCCGTTGAGCCGCAGGATCTCTCCGATGCCGGCGACGTCGTTGGGCAACATGCCGGTGGCGCCCGGGAACGAGGTCGCCACCTCGGTAATCTTCGCCTGGTTCGCCGAGTGGTGATTGCGGCCGGTTTTGAGCGCCTGGCGGGTCGGCGAGCACAGCGCCGTCGTGTGGAACTGATTGTACATGAGGCCGTGACTGGCGAGCTCGTCGATGTTGGGGGTTTCAATCACTCCACCAAACGTGCTCGCGCCGCCGAACCCGAGATCGTCGAGGAGGATGATGACGATGTTTGGCGCGCCCTTGGGCGGCGTGACCTCGAATACGGGGGGCGCCTTGGCATCCCTCGCATCGAGCGTCGTGATGGGCGGGTATGTGGGCCCCTTGATCGGCAGCTCCGTGCGATCGAGCTCTGCCTTTTGGGCCATACCGATCGAGCTGCACAGGCTCGTCACCATGGCGAAGATCAGGGCTGCGGCGAATCTATATCTCGTCTTCATTCTGGCTCCGTACTTCGGGGTCTCGTAGCGGCTATGCTAGCCGCGTTGGGCAATTAAGCGAGAGTGATTCGAACGACACCGTCAGGACGCCTTATCGCCACCACAGAGCATCGCTGGCACGCCAATGCGTCGCAGTGGCTCGGCAAGGTCCTCGGGAACGGCGCTCTCGAATGCTACGCGCTCGCCGCTGGTCGGGTGTACGAAAGACAGTTGTCGCGCGTGGAGGGCGAGCCGATAGAGACCGAGGTCGGCGCGATACCGGCGGTTGTCAGCGCCGTTTCCATATTTGACGTCACCGGCAATCGGATGATTGATCCGCCGAAGGTGGCGGCGAATTTGATGACGACGCCCAGTTCGCGGACGAGCCTCGACCAGAGAGAGTCGCAGGTCCGACACGAAGAGTGTCTCGTACTCGGTCAACGATTCTACATCCGGACCGCCCTGGCGTTTGGCCATGGGGCTGTCGATCACGCCGCACGGCGGGGGAGTCCCGCGAACCAGTGCGAGGTAGGTCTTGTGGACTGTCCCGTCGCCGAATGAACCTTGGAGTGTTCGGGCGTGCTCTGATGAGAGCGCGAAGACCAGAACACCGCTGGTCGCGCGGTCGAGCCGGTGCACGGGGTACACCCACTGACCGACGGCATTGCGCGTGAGATTGAGCGCAAACGTCGAGCCCTGATCGTCGCCTCGATGCACGGACAGACCGGAAGGCTTGTCGACGATGACGACGGCATCATCGCGATAAAGCACGTCGATGGACGTCGGAACCAGTGGTGGGCGCGGCGCGCTGCGGTCCATCGGCGTTTCCTTTCGCTCGATCCCATCGAGCTGCATCCACGTCAAGCATCCCAGAGCGCGAAAGGCAAGCCCGGCAACTCCGGAGCGCCGGAGCGCCGGAGGGCAAGCACCCGGGGGACTACTTCAGGATGCCCAGTCCCGCTTTCATTACTTTCTTGGCAGCCTTGTCTGCCTTCTTGGCCTTCTTCTCTTTCATAGTGAGCTTCGGCTTGTTCTTCGTCTCGGTTCTCTTCTGATCTTTGCTCATGGAGATCCCTTCGTCCGTCGGTTGCATCGCAACGCGCCGATGAACTGATCGGCACAGTGAGCCGCCAGTATCCGGCGGCCCCGAGACGCGGCAAGCTGCCCCGGTGTTGCCCCCTTTGTCTCAGGGGTTGTGCCACGAAAACCCGCCTGGAGGTGCAAGGCCCTCGGAAGACCCTCGGTTGTCCTGCCGCGAAGACATTGCGCATGAGGTCCCTCCCCTTTTTTTGACGCTTGTGATACCCATCGGCCCTCTGAGGATCGACATGAAGCAAGCGCAAACTCACCGTGCGGCGTTCATACTCGCCACCCTGTTCTTCACCACTTCTTGCGGCAGCAATGCTCCACCGACCGATCAGTACGCCGATGAGCGAGCTGCATGCACATTTGAACGAGGTGCGCTCCCAGCAGAGACGCTCGGGACGAGCGTGCCGCTCGGCGACCAGATCCCGATCGACCACTTCGTGATCTTGATGCAGGAGAATCGAAGCTTCGACCATTACTTCGGCACCATGCCCGGGGTCGAAGGGTTTCCGGACAGCTACAGCAACCCCGATGCGACCGGCGCACCCGTCAAGCCTTTCCATGAAACGCAGCTATGCATCGAAGATGTCGCGCACAGCTGGAACGCGAGTCATCTCCAATATGACGGCGGAAAGAACGACGGCTTCGTACTGACCAACGACCCCAATGGAGAACGCGCTCTCGGCTACTTCGATGGCAGCGACATCCCATTCTACTGGGACCTCTATTCGACCTTTGCGATGAGCGACCACCATCACTGCTCGGTGTTGGCGGGCACCTACCCCAACCGGTGGTACTTCTTGTCCGCGACCTCGTTCGGAATGATCACCAACGACTTCATCCCCGAAGATCGGTTCGACAAAGAACCGTTCGTGATCATGCAAGAGCTCGACGATGCCGGAGTGGACTGGCACCTCTACTACGAGACCGTTCCATTCCTGATCACGTATCCAACCTACTTCGGGGTCGCTAGGGACCACATTTCGAACAACACCGATCAATTTTTCGTGGACCTCGATGCGGGAACGTTGGCGCCGGTCGTATGGATCGATCCGGCATTCTCCGGAACGATCACGGATGAAACCGACGAGCACCCACCCGCCATTCCACAAGTCGGGGAGGCCTGGGTTGAAAACATCATTCGTTCGGTCATGGCCAGCGAGATATGGCCACGAACGGCGATCATTCTGACCTACGACGAGCACGGCGGCTTTTTCGACCACGTGCCGCCACCGAAGGCCTGTATCCCAAAAGACGACCGCCTGCCGGATCGGCAAGCCAACGACGAACCGGGCGACTACGATCGTCTCGGGTTTCGCGTGCCATTGGTCGTCATCTCCCCGTACTCGAAGCCGAACTATGTCTCGCAAGAGACGACCGACGCGACCAGCATTCTTCGTTTGCTGGAAGCGCGCTACGATCTTCCAGCGCTGACCTCCCGCGACGCCAATGCCTGGCCCCTTCTCGACATGTTCGATTTCGACAATCCCGCTTTCATGGAGCCGCCCGAGCTCGCTTCCTCCGTCTTGCCCCCCGAGGATGTCATCCAGGCCTGCGAAGCCCTCTTCCCCTTCCCTCCGTAAGGAACCAGTGAGATGCCCGCTCTGTCTATCGGGGCGCTGGCGGTGGGACCGTGGTTTGTGAACGGATGCGATGGTCGTATGCGGCGATCAAATCTCGGCGGCTCAAGGTTCCAATGATCTCGGTGGGGTCGGCTCTATCAACGACGACGAGCTCGTCTTGATTGCTTTCCACCATCTTGTGCATCGCCGAGTGGAGGCTTTCATCGGGCGTGAGCGAGGGCGCGGTCTTCATCAAGTCTCCCGCAATGAGATCATCGTTGATGGTTTCGGCTGCGAGCACGTGTCGCAGATCGAAGTCTTTGATGACGCCGACTAGATGATCATCGTCATCGGTGACGGGAAGCACGTCATGGTGGGTTTGGTCGAACAACCTAATGATCTTTCGAAGAGGCGTGGCGAGCTTGACTATCGCGATCGGCTCATGGTCCGGGTCGTCGAGAGCGTCCTGCACCGTGATGGTTTTGAGCACCTCACCTAGCATCTCGTCACGGTGAACCGGGGAATCCGATCGTCGGGACACCTGGCTACGGTACAGGGTCGAGCGCCGTACGAGCGCGAACGAAATCGTCGAGACCCAAAGCGTGGGGACGAGAAGATGATAGTTTCCGACCATCTCGCTCACCATGATGATGGTCGACAAGGGAGTGTTCGCAGCGCCGGCGAAAAAGCCCGCCATGCCGACGATCACAAACGCACCTACGGGCGGCGAGTGCCAGGCGATGAACTGATTCGAGAACTCGCCGCAGAGGCCACCCAGAGCGGCGCCGATGACGATCGCGGGACCGAAAACGCCACCGCTTTGTCCGGAGCCTATCGTGAACGACGTCGTGAGGATCTTTCCGACCACGATGGCTCCCAGCAACATGAGCGGCAAATGCCCGTCGAGCGTTTGTTGGACGATGCCGTAGCTGGCGCCCATGACGCCAGGCAGGATAAAGGCAAATAATCCCACTGCGACGCCGCCCAGCGCTGGTTTCAAGGGTCTCCAAATCTGCAGACGGGCAAATCGATCGTGAATATCGTAGAACGTGCGCACATAGACCTTGGCGCCGCCGGCTACGATCATCGCGAGAACCGTGTATGTGATGAGCTCGAGAGGATCATCAAACGTGTAACCGGCGGTACTGAACAACGGCGATGTGCCGAAAGCCATGGTGAACACGCTGTAGGCTGCTATCGATGCGAACGCGCCCGGGACGATGACCTCGAATTCGAGATCCATCTCCTTGTAAAGGACTTCGGCTGCGAAGAGTGCACCGGCCAGTGGCGCTCGAAACATGCATCCGATGCCGGCTGCCATTCCCGCAACCATGAGCACCCGTCGCTGGCGTGTGCCCAACCTCAGCAAGCTGGCGACGGTTGAGCCGATCCCCGCGCCGATTTGAGCCACCGGGCCCTCGCGGCCTCCCGAGCCGCCGGACCCGAGTGCGATGGCCGACGCGAGCGCCTTCACGACGGGAACCCGCGCTCGAATCCGGCCACGTCGACGGTGGTACGCATCGATCACAGCGTCCGTCCCGTGTCCTTCGGCCTCAGGTGCGAACCAATAGATGAGCACACCGCCGATGAGGCCTCCTCCCACGGGCAACAACGCCAGGACCCATGGCCGGAAGGGCGTCTTGGTCGCTCCCCAGACTTGCGTATCGCCGGTAGATACCGGCGGTCGATAGCCCGCCAACGCGTCGAGCAAGCCAAACCGGGCCCCTTCGAGTGCGAGCTCGAACAAGATCGCACCGCCGCCCACGAGCGCTCCAATGCCGGCGCACAACGCGAGCAGACGGCCCACATCCTGCGCTCTGCTGGCTGGCAACAGAAACTCTCTTATGCCTTGTAGACGCATGCCGCCCCGCGTGGTCCCACGAGTTGCCGATACACGCAAACGGCCGGTGCTACGCCGGAGTCGCCCCTGCAGCGCGCTCTGGACCGATCCGGTCGAGCAACGACAAGAGGCCATCGAGAATCGTGAGAGGGTGCGGTGGACAGCCGGGGATATAGAGGTCGACGGGGACCACCGAGCTGGCGCCATCATGCTGCTCGTCATGGCCCGCGTAGGGACCGCCAGAAATCGCACACGCGCCAACTGCGATCACGATCTTGGGAGCTGGCACTGCGTCGTAGGTTTTCTTCAGCGCGAGCTTCATGTTTTCAGTCACGGGTCCCGTGATGAGAAGGCCGTCCGCGTGGCGTGGCGATGCGACGTATTGCACCCCGAAACGGCCCACATCGAAGACGATCGTGCTCAGAACGTTCACATCGGATTCACATCCGTTGCAACCGCCTGCACTCACTACGCGCAGCTTGAGGGAGCGGCGGAACAGGCGGAGCATCTTCTCGTCGAGCGCTCGAGCCCGCTCGATGATGTCGCCGCGGACGACGAGAGCGTCACGGTCCCGAGTCGCCATCCGATGTTCGGTCGTGTAGCGAATCGCACCTTCGGGGCAGGCATCCACACATTCCGGGCAGAAGAGGCAGCGGCCGAGATCGAGCCTGGGTCCCTCTTCGTCGATCTGGATCGCGTCGGTCGGGCAGGCGTCGACACATGCGCGACAATCTTCCGGGCACCGTGAAGAATCGATGATGGGTTGGCCACGAAAACGATCCGGTAGCGCCGGAGCTTCGGCTGGATACGCCGTCGTCCGATGACCCTGCTTCGCTCGAGTGAGGAGAATTCGCCACATGTCTACACCTACAGGTCGTGTCCGCAGTACGAGAGGTTGAAACTCTTGTTGCAAAGCGGGAAGTCTGAAATCTGCTGGTCACGGAGGGACATGGCGAGACCGATCCAGTTGTGAAATGAGGGGTCGACGACCTTGTAGGTGGAGAAACGCCCCCGGTCGTCGGTCATCGCCACGTGGCAAATCTCGCCGCGCCATCCTTCGACCAAAGACACGGCGAAGCTGCCGGCTGCAGGCGCTGGACATTCGCCGCGCGCTGGGCCGCGTGGGAGCTCAGGCAGCTGGGAGCGAAGAAACTCGATGGATCGTTCGATCTCGAGCCAGCGGACATATGCGCGGGCCAACACATCACCGGAGTCGACGGTGGAGACCGGAATGTGAACCAGGTGGGAGGTCTCCAACGGGTGCGACGTGCGCACGTCGCGCGGAAGGCCACAGGCGCGTGCAGCCGGTCCGACCAGGCCCAAGTCGGCGGCGAGATCGGCACTGATGCGCCCGGTATCCTCGAACCGGGCCATGACCGACGGTGCCACCCAGAGCAGCCGCACCGAATCCTTGACGTCCCGAGCGGAGCTTTCGAGTCGCGTGAGCAAGTCAGCTACCCGACCGGCATCCGCGTCGAAGGCGACGCCTCCGGGTCGAACCAGACCGCGACCGAATCGGCTGCCGCACAACGCGGCCGTCATGTTGAGAAAGTCACCGCGAAGCCGACCGCAGTAGGATGCGGTGGGCAAGAAGCCGACGTCGCCCGCGAGCGCACCGAGATCCCCCGTATGGTTTGCCAGCCGCTCGAGCTCGAGGGCAACGCCGCGGAGTGCGTAGCCACGCGGACTCGCAGATTGACCACCAAGTGCCTCGACGATCTGACAATAGGCCGTCGTGTGCCCGACGGTGGTGTCCCCCGCAAGAGTTTCGGCGTAGTGGATGGTCCGCTTCTGGGGTCCGCTCACGAGATGCCGCTCGACGCCGCGGTGCTGGTAGCCGAGTGAAATCTCGAGATTGAAGACGAGCTCGCCATGGCACTGAAAGCGGAAGTGCCCAGGCTCGATCACGCCCGCATGAACCGGGCCAACTGCCACCTCGTGGACTTCCTCCCCTTCAACTCGGAAGAAGTCCATGACTCCAACGAGGGGAACAGCGTCTTGAGTACGGCCCCAAGCGTCGTGCGGAGGTCGGTAGCTCGAATGGAAACGCACCGGTTTGAGCCAAGGATGACCCTCGGGGACCACGCCCCATTGTTCGGCGATCTCCCGCTCGAAGAGATGCACCTCATGGCATTCCGGTGTCATCGACGGAAAAGCATCGCTCGTGATCAGGGTCCAAGCGCACTCGAGAAAGCCGCCGTCGTCATCGGACAAGACCACGAACAACGCGAGGTCATCGCCACGAGGTGCACCAAAAAGAGCGCTCACTCGGCGGCCGTTCGCCCGAGCACCGATAACTGCCTCGCGAAACGCGCCGAGCTCGAGACGCGGAACCTGAGAAAGAGGCACGGCCGAGCCATTCGCGATCGCAAGGAGGGAAGAAGTCATCGCCCCGTCTCCACGTACACCGCGGCGACTCGCAACGCGGCTTCAAGCGCTGGAGGGACCCAGACCCCGAGCATCAAGACCGCCGTCAACAAGAGTAGTGCAGGCCCCACGGTGCCCAAAGTGTCGTGAAAGCCCGTCTCGGGCATATCGTCGGGGGGCTCACCTTGCACTACAGCCAGGGTCGTAGCGCCCATCCCCACGAACACGACGAAGAGAAGAATCAGGAATGCCGCTGCCACTCCGTAGCGCCCAGCCGCGACAGCGCCTCTCAGGATGGTGAACTCGCTCAGGAAGGGGCCAAACGGCGGGGACCCGGTAATGGCGAAGAACCCGGCGAGGAATAGGGCGCCTGAGACTGGGACCCGCCGCAGAGCGCCGCTCACCGAATCGATCGTCTTGGACTGATACGCTCGGTGGATGTTCGCAGCAGCAATGAACAGAACGCCCTTCGTGAACGCATTGTTGATGAGGTGTAGCATCGACCCGAATGCGGCGAGTCCCCCGATCCCAATGCCCAAAATGAGTATCCCCATGTGCTCCACACTGGAATAGGCAAGCATTCGCTTGTAGTCGCGTTGTTGGGCCATGAAGACGCCCGCAACCGCCATGGAGAACAAACCCATCTTGACCATGATCCCTTGAGCGAAGGGGCCTTCGCCGGCAGCAGCGCAGATCTGGTAGAAACGCAAGAGCGCGACGAACGCGCACGTCGTGAGCCCTCCGGAAAGAAGCGCGCCGACCACCCCAGGCGCCTCGCCGTACGCATCGGGCTTCCACGTGTGCATCGGCGCGAGCCCCATCTTCGTACCGTACCCCACGAATAGCAGAACGAACGCAGCGTGGAGCCACGGACGCGAGAGCATAGGCGCGGCTCCAACCAGATCTTCGACGAGGAGCGAAGCATGCACGCCCGCATGCAATGCCCCGTAGGCGAGAAAGAACGTCCCAAAAAGCGCGAGCGCGATCCCAACGCCGCCGATCAGGAGATACTTCCATGTGGCCTCGATCGAGCGCTTGTTGTGGTTGAAATAGATGAGAGGCGCGGACGCGAGGGTGGTGGCTTCGAGCGCGATCCAGATCAAGCCCACGTGGTGCGACACGATGACGATGGTCATCATCGCCAGAAAGACGAGCAGCGCTCCGCAAAAGACACGGTTCGGACGCTCGCCGCGAATATGCAGGTAAATCGGAACGTAGAGCGAACACGCGAAAAACAGAGCCGAGACGACCGGCAGGGCAATGCGGTTGAGCGGGTCCATGGCCAACCAGCCGCCGAGGCCGGAGACCGCGGTGTCGGTGCGCAGCACGGCCACCACCAAACCCATGTGTACCGCCGCGCCCAAGGGCACCAGCCAGGGCCGGATCCGTTGCGACGGTACCAAGACCGCAGTCAGCGCGAAGAACAATGGCACAAGAACGAGCGCGATCGCCATCGATCATTCCCTGAGTGCGTCGAGTTGTCCCACGTCCAGGGAGCCGAACTCGCGGCTGATGTGATTGATGACAATCCCGATGACGAAGATCGCGACGAGCAAGTCGAGCAGAACACCGATCTCGACGAGCATGGGTATGGTCTCGTGCAGGGTCAGGCCCATGATGAAGATGCCGTTCTCCAAGGTCAGGTACCCGATGACTTGCGTGATGGCCTTGCGCCGCGTCGACAGGATCAAGAAACCGCTCAGGACCGTTGCAAGCGACGCCGGCATGAGAAGTGACCCGTGGTGCGCCGGGATCAGCGGAAGGCGATCGGCGAATACGATGGCGGCACCAGTAGCGATGGCGCCCAAGATGAGTGACATCACGAAGCCCACGTAGGGTTCGACATCTAGGCGGATCCCAGCTTCGCGAAGTGAGCGGTGGAGCAACTTGGGAATGAGCACGCCTTTGATCGAGATCGTAGCGATCGCCACCAGGGCGGGGCGTAACTCCGGGACACCGTTCACTAGCAACGCGAGAAGTCCGAGAAGAACGCCCTGCACAGCCGATGCGTTGATGGCCGAGGGCAAACGACTCGTCCCGAGAAGCGCGAAGTTCATCATCAAGATCAAGACCAGCACAGGATCGACGGCAGAGGACATCCGAATCACCTCACCAACAAGACGGCGCCAAACGCCGAAATCAGACAGGCAGCAACGAGCAGGCTCGGCACTTGCGTAAGGCGAAGGCGCGCCATCACCGACTCGATGGCGCCAATGGCGACGGCCAAGACCAAAATTCCGCCCACGAAAAGGCCCCAGGACAGCCATGGATCCATGCCTGCGAGCGGCGCGGCCACATCGAGTATGAGCGCGGCGAAGATGAACAGCTTCATCGCGGCGCTGTAGAGAATGATGCCAAACGGTGGTCCGCTGTGATCGAGCACCATGACCTCGTGAATCATCGTGAGCTCGAGATGCGTGTTGGGGTCGTCGAAAGGAATGCGGCTGTTCTCAGCGAGGAGCACGACAAACCAGCTCACCAAGATAGCGCCGAGGGTTGCGCCAGCGGTCGACCAGTCCGCCGCGACGACTGGACCGAGCATGGTGGAGAGTGAGTACGAACCCGACACGTGAGCGAGTGCGAGGAATCCGAAGAATAGGGCCGGTTCGGCGAGACTGGACCAAGTGGCCTCGCGGGCGGCACCCATGCCCTCGAAAGGGGAACCTGTGTCGAGCGCCGCCAAAATGGTAAAAAAGCGGCCGAGCCCGAGCGCATAGGCGAACACGACGAAATCGCCAGCAAACGAGATCGGGGCGGAATGTCCGCCGAGTGGAATGAGGATAGCCGCAAGGAACGTCGTGACGAGACCGACCGCGGGCCCTGCTAGGAATACCCAAGTCGTCGTCCGGCTGAAGACCGTGTCCTTTCGAAAGAGCCTCGCGAGATCGTAGTAGGGCTGCAAAATCGGCGGACCGACGCGACCAGCGAACAGCGCTTTGGTCTTGTTGATGACACCCAAGGAAAGCGGTGGCAGCAGCAGGACGAGGACGAGGTGGACCGCGATGTGGAAGCTGGGCACGCTCAACTCCAAATCAGCAGGGCGACAATCGCACCGAGTATGTAGAGAAGGTAGACGTGAACGCTTCCGCTCTGAATCGGGCGCAGCCAGGTCATGAGTTGCCGCGCGAAAGAAAAGATCGGCACTAGGAAGCGGTCGAGGACCGTGTCCGGCACATGACTGTGAAAGATCGTCCGGGTTGGAAACGTTCGCGCGAGATGCGGCTCGTGCACGTTTGGACGTAGCGCCCAGGAGAGAAGACCCACGAGCATCGCCGCAAACGAGGAGGAGGTGTATTGCATGCGCGAGGTCGGCGCGGCGTAGCCGCAGTCCCAGGTGCCGACTTCGGCCGTCGCGCCCACGCGGTTTCGCGTATGAGCAGTGAGCCAAGCTCCGAGGAGCACAACCGCGAGCAATAGCGCCGCGCTCGTGCCCGATACCCAGGCGAGAGGCGCAATCTGACTCAAGGCCGGCGACAGTGATGCGGTGGGTCCCGCCCAAGAAGCGACGGCGACGTCGAGCACCAGAGCCACTAGGGGGGCGCCGATACCGATGAACAGGCAGGCCAATCCGAGGATGGCCAGCGGTGTAAGCATGGTCGGTCCGGCTTCGTGCGCGCGCTCTACGTCCTGCGTCCTGGCAGTTCCGAGGAAGATCGCCCCGAACGCCTTGACGAAACATGCCAATGCCAGGGCGCCTACCAGTGCCAAGGCGGCGGCCGCCAGGGCTCCGGCGATCCATGGCCCAGTACCCGCCGAGCCGACCTGGAACAGACCGAGGTAGATCAGGATCTCACTGATGAGCCCGTTGAGTGGTGGGAGCCCGCAGATCGCCACGGCACCTACCAGGAACGCGAGCCCCGTGAACGGCATCCGACGCCACAGTCCGCCGAGGCGGTCGATCTCGCGGGTGCCCGTGGCATGCAGCACCGAACCGGCGCTCAGGAAGAGCAGAGACTTGAAGAGGCCGTGGTTCCAAACATGCAACAGGGCTCCGGCGATGCCCAGCGCGATGAGCTCGGGACGACCGAGGCTGCGGCCGAGCTCAGCCACGCCGAGCCCGAGACAGATGATCCCGATGTTCTCCACGGAGTGATACGCCAGCAGACGCTTGACGTCGTGTTGGCCGATGGCAAAGCCGACGCCCAAGACCCCCGAAATTACCCCGAGTCCGATGAGCGTGTACCCCCACCAGAGCGGGGGAGCCGCCCCCAGCGCAGTCAGGCGAACGAGCCCGTAGATGCCCATCTTGATCATCACTCCGGACATCAAGGCAGAGACATGACTCGGCGCGTTCGCGTGAGCTCCTGGTAGCCAAACGTGGAGCGGCATGATGCCAGCCTTCAATCCGAAGCCCAAGAGCCCGAGGACGAAGATGGCATTACCCAAGGGTGACGCGAGCGCGCGTTGCCATCCGTCGAAACTCGTCGTGCCAGAGGTAGCGCTAAGCAGTGCGAACATCGCGAACAGGCAGAGAGTGCCGCCACGGGTGGCCACGAGGTACACGTAGCCGACCTCCCTCACCGTCGGCTTTTCGTCCTCCGTGGAGACGAGGAAGAAGGCCGTCAGGGCCATGACTTCCCAGGCCACCAGAAACAGGACTGCGTTCCGCGCGATGACCAAGAGCAGCATGCCGGCGGTGATCGCGCCGTAGAATGCGCGGAGCTTGCGTCCATCGCGCGGATGGCTGCGCTGAGGCCAGTATTCGAGTCCATACCAGGCGCCTAGAACCGCGATCAGCGCGATCTGCAGGACGAACATTGCCGAAATCGGATCGACGCGCACAGCAAGACTGCCACCGGGAACTGACCATGAGACCGCTAAATCTCCCGACCAGCCGAACGCGAGTGCGCCGACGGCGCCCAGCGACGCGCACACACCGGCAAGCGTAGTGAGTCCAACGAAGAGACGCTCCGCTCCGCGTCCGTCGCGCGACACGAAGAGCCCGGGCACGCCCGCGAAGCCAGCAAGCGCGACCGACACGATGAGCAGCTTCTCGCTCAGCATCGCAACGAAGCTCCACCTGCGACCCCGTCGAGCTCGCAGGTCGCGACGGCGAGAACGTGGAGAACGTCCATGTGCGGATTGCACTGCCGCAGAAACCCAAGCAGGGCAAGGTGATCGCCCGCAGACGAGTCGAATTCGGTCGTCACGGCAAGCCCGTCCATCGTGGAGGGCTGAATCGGGACCGGCTGGGGCGCCACGAAGCGGACCGCTTCCATGCTAATCTGCCTCCTCGTTCGCGAAGGTACGCCGCCCGCAAACGGGTCGTCCAAAAGTCGGCGGCAACGACCAGAACGCCGACGCCGGAGTCCCCCTCTACCTTTCGCGGGCGGGCGAACCCTCGCGCGGAGCTGGAGGCCATCCAATCAAGCGGTCAAGGGCGTCTCTCGCTGAGCTCCCGAAGCACTTCGAGTTGTGTTTGCTGAATCTCGGTCATGCGTTCCCATTGCACGTGCAAGAGGTGGTCGATCTTGTCGTGAAGCGCGTGAATCTCCAACTCGGCCTTGAGGTTGATCTTGTAATCTTCTTCGGCTCGAACACGGTCCAGAGCGGAGGCTCGGTTCTGACTCATCATGATGATCGGAGCCTGGATCGCAGCGAGGCACGATAGAACGAGGTTGAGCAAGATGTAGGGATACGGATCGAACGCTGTGTCGTGTATCAACCAGGAGTTCAGTCCGATCCACGCCACCAGGACCACGCCAAACCCCACGACAAAAGGCCATGACCCTCCGACTTCCGCCACGTTGTCCGCGAGGCGCTGGCCCGTGGTGCGGTTTCTCTGTAGCCGGTCTTCGAGGTGCGCAGCGATGGTGGCGTGGGTGGCTGCCATTCGCGAGACCTCAGCGTCCACTGCGTTCAACTCACCGCGCTCGGCCTCCAACTGATCGAGGACGTGCTCCGTGCGTTCGGCACTGAGGCAGGCGTGGCAAATCTGCCCATTGATGTCCCAGCGCTCGGGATGACGCGCTTCGATGAACGAAGCGAGCGCAGGGCGCAGCGTTTCGGTGGGCTGGCACTGACGCGCCGGGCGATCGCGGTCACAAACGATGCAGTGCTTCGTGGCGTTGTGGGTCGCAGGCATAGCGTCGATCGCGGCGGAGCCAAGGCAGCTCGAACACACCCGTCCTCGGCCTACCACGCCACCGCGTTGCTGTCAGCAGAGCCTAGTCGGCGATGAGCTCGGTAAGCTGTCGGTCGTGAAGACGAGACAGCGAGAGCTGCGCGGTAGTTGCGCCGATCAGTGCGAGGAACATGTCCCACTGGGTGTCCCAAGGGTCGCCCTGCGTCCCGAGAAAGGCCTCGGCGGCCGAACCCGTGGCGGCGGCAACCCACCATTCGATGAGCTCGTAGAAGGCGCTGAATGCTAGGCAGACACAGACGACGAGGAAGAAGAGCCAGTTGCCGACCCGTAGAGGAGTTCGTCGCAGCAGAAGCTCGCGGGTCAGGATCGCGGGGACGAATCCCTGGGCGAAGTGGCCGATGCGATCGTAGTGATTGCGCGCCAAGCCGAAGGCGTCTTGAATCCAGAAGCCGAGGGGAACCTCCGCGTAGGTGTAGTGGCCCCCGACGATCAACACCGCAGCGTGCACCGCCAGCAAGGTGTAGAGCAGCGGCGTCAGAGGAAAGCGGGCGAACGTGCTCAACAGAATCGGAATTCCGATCAGAACCGGCACCACCTCGAGAAACCAAGTGAATCGGTCGTGCGGCCCGATCGAAGACCAAGCAAGAAGCAAGAGAACCGCCCCTAGCAGGGCTGTCGGGTAGCTGGCGCTGCGCAACACCCGCACAGCATGCAACGCTTCATGCGCCCGGCCCAGAAGATTGCAGGGGCCTATCGAGGCAAGCTGGGCTGCCGCTCACAGCGCCTTGCGTACGAGCAGGTGCGGGATGCCGACCTCGTCGAAGTAGTGCCCCTCCCCCACGTATCCAGCCTTCTCGTAGAATCGGACGGCGGTCTCCCGTGCGTGCGCGCAAATCTCGTCGGCCCCGGCTTCCTTGGCGAAAGCCTCGGAGAATTGAAGCATCGCGGTGCCGATTCCCTGGCCTTGCACGCTTTCTGCAACAGCCACGCGCTTCATTCGCACGGCGAGTCCCTCTCGAACGAGAACGCATGTGGCGCAGATCTCCCCCAAGACGAAACCAGCGATGTGCGTCAGGGCACGCTCCGCCGACATCTCTTCCGGGGTTGTCACGATCCCCATCGGATTTCGAAGCACCTCGTCACGAAGACGCACCGCGGCCAGATAGGCGTCACTCCCGTGCTCGATGATTTCGAATCTCACGTTCGCTCACATGACGAACGGCTTGGTTGCGCGCCGAAAGTTGCTAACGCGGCGCGTACTGGCATCGCCGTTCGAGTCGAGCCCAATTGTGCGCCTTGAGCTTCCTCGCCTGCGTGATGAGGACGGGAATCGACATGGGCAGCAGCCACCACAATGCGCTCCCCACGACGATTCCCCCAATCGCTCCGCCGCGCTTGCCCGTTGGGCACGACTCCTCGTGAGGGAGCTGAATAGAGGTCTGCGGCGCTGGCGGCTCACTCGTTACGATTTGTTGCCCATAGGTGGTTCGTGGCAAGAGCAAGAGTACGAGTAGGCCACACAAGACGGCAGAGGTTGAGATTCGGTTGGCTTCCATCATTCACCCCGCGAGGATTCTATGCACAGAGCGTCCGCGCGTCCAGGTCAGTCGAGCTCGGTGTTGCGCACCTCGTTGAGCCGGCTCTGCAGAAAACGTCGCTCTGGGCCGTTCGTAGCGAGCGCGACCGCGTGATTGAGAGCAACGAGGGGTCTTCCATCGATTTTTCCTGGGACGCGAAGAAGCTTTTGAGGTACGCATCTTCCATGGCGGAGATGCAGCAGCCAAGCGGGATCGAACGCTTCTTCAACAAGCTCATGGGTTTTGCCTTCCGCAAAGGTTGGGCACCGGAGTATGGCCACGAGCTCGAAGTCGTCGGCCGGTCCAGTGGCCGAGTGTACAAGACGCCGGTCAATTTGCTACGCGTCGAAGGACGGCTCTATCTCGTGGCACCGCGGGGCGAAACGCAATGGGTCAAGAACGCACGCGCCGCCGGGACGGTTGGCCTGACGCGTGGCGCGACAACGAAACGCTACCGCGTGACCGAGCTCGATGTCCAGCAGCGCCCCAAGATCCTGGCCGCGTATCTCGAGGCCTACTCGGGCCAGGTTCAGCGCTTCTTCTCAGTCAAAGCCGGAAGTCCCATCGAGGCGTTCGCAGGCATCGCGGCCCAACACCCCGTGTTCGAGCTCAGTGCGGCGGATTGAGCATCAATCGCTCACGAGGAGTCTGCATGCCCTTGACGGCGTTGACCACTCGATTCGTTGGGCTCATGCTAGGCGCGTGAGGCGATTGGTTTTCCTAGCATTGTTGGCGTTGGGTTGCGGATCCGAAGTGCCATTTCCGCCAAGCGGCGGCGGCATCCCTCCAATCATTGGAGGGGGAGGCAGCGGCGGGAGCGGGGTTGGCGGCGCGGGTGGCGTGGGGGGTAGCGGCGGCACGTCCGCTCTTTGCGTGGGCGTCGATTGCAGCGACGGGAACGATTGCACCCAGGACGTCTGCGACTCCGCCGACGGCACCTGCTCCAATCCCGACGAAGCGGATCAGACCGCATGCGACTTCGTGGGAGGACCCGGGATCTGCGCGTCGGGCACGTGCGTGGACGGAACGCTCTGCAACAACATGGACTGCAGCGATGGTAACCAGTGCACTCAAGACGTCTGCGATCCAGTTGACGGTTCCTGCTCCAACCCTGCGGAGGCAAATGGAACCGCTTGTACCGTGGGCGGTATCTCGGGAACTTGCAGCGACGGCGTTTGCGCCGTCAGCCCCTGAGTCGCTCAAACCGCAAGGCCGGAACGGTTCCCCAACCGGCGCCGTCCTGCAGAAGCCTCGACGTCAGCCCGCTTTAGCGTGGGGAGGATGTCCCCCTGCGTACTTGGCAATCTCCACCTCTTTGACGAAATGAACCTCGGGAGTCCCAGAGGTGCCAGCGCGTTGCATCGCCTCTTTGAGCTCCGTCGAGTCGAAGAAACTGCGCAGCGTGTCCACGTCTCGGGCTTGGTGGTAGATAACGAGCTCCTTCGGGTTTCCGAGCACCTGGTTGACGGCGTGCCCCAGGATACCGAGTCGTTTGCGAGTCTTGTCGAACTGGTCATAGGCCTTACGCCACGCGCCATAATCTCTGACTTGATGGCGAACGATCATCCCGGCCAGCGCTGGCTCGTTCGTCGTGTCGTCTGACATCGGCTTCAGTAGAGTAAGCGTCGGCGGGCCCTGCACCCCGGCGTCTTTCATGGCCTTTTGGAGACTCGGACTGTCGGCGAACGCTTTGACTTTCTCGACGTCCGTCGCCGGGGAGTAAATGTACACCATCTTGGGGTCGTCGACGCCCCGAAGCACGGAATGCCCGAGACAGCTTGCGCCTTCGCGCATCGGCTGATGGGCATCAAACGCCTTCTTCCATGTCTCATAGCTCGTGATGCGGTGGGACACGAGCACGGCGACAGCCGGAATTGGACTACTCATGGAACGCTCCTTTCGCGAGTTTGCGGGTTGACTCTACAACACGCACCACACCCGGATTATTGCGCGGACAGCCCCCCAACGTCGTTAGCGTTTGATCCAGCTCACGTATCGCTCGAGCATCTCCCTGAGGAGGGAGCGCGAGCGTTCATCGACCAGAGCTCTCCCTTCGATCCGCTCACGCGCCCGGGCCAAGAGGAAGTCTGGATGCGGAAACACCTCCGAAAGCGTCCCGGCGAGAACCTGCCTCAACTGCGCCTGCGCCCTGGCCGTGCCGACAGCGCCTGGCGAGGCTCCGATGATCGCGATTGGCTTGCCCAGAAGCACGGACCTGTACGCTGGCCGTGAGACCCAGTCGATCGCGTTCTTGAGAACACCGGGGATTCCGTAGTTGTATTCGGGTGTGGCGAGCAGCACCCCGTCTGACGCACCGATCTGCCCCTTCAGCACGGGAACTGGCTCCGGGCCACCGTCAAGCTCGTCGACCTGCTTGCAGCGCGTGTTCTACGCGTTGCCCCTTTTCCAAAATGGATGCGAACATCGATACGCCCTGCTCAATCTGCACAGAACCTTCCGCGCCATCGCACGACGCAACGGGCCGCAGTCTGCCCTGACGTTCATCGCCGAAGAACTTCTGCTCGTAGCCGGGTTCGAGCCCGCGCTTCGTGGGGATCAGCCAGATTTGAAGAAACCGTAGCGGCTCGCTTGCCGAGGCGTTGTACTCGCTATGCGTGACTCCCGTGCCTGCGCGCATTCGCTGAACGTCTCCGGGACGAATCACCGAGCCGTTGCCCATCTGGCTCGATGACCCTGGCTGTGGCGCGTCGTGCGGGAATCGCGACGGAGTCTAGCAGACCGTCTACTCCAGACTGTCAAAATGTCCGAATGGGTCTTCCATCCAGTCACGAAGAATTCGATGCATCTTGGCGGCATGTCCTCCATCCAGAATGCGGTGGTCGAACGTCGCGCCAATGTCCATGACTCTTCGCACGGCCAGCTGACCGTCCTCGACGACGGCTCGTGCTTCAGTCGACCCGAGCGCGAGTAGCAGAGGCACACGGCTATATGGAACCAGCGGCACCAGTGCATACGGAAGGCCCAAGGAACCGACGTTGGTGATCATGACCGAGCCAAAGAGGTCGTTCGGCATCCCGGCCCAGCTCAAGTCGAGATTCAGTGTGTAGCTCAGAAAGCTCGTCAATCGGAGCACGGGGCCCACGCCCCAGGAAGGGAGGCGCGACATGAGATCGCGGGAGCTCTTCAGGGCTTTGTCGGTGCCCCGGCGAACACCGCTCACCTTTGCCGAGAACTCATCGACGATTTGCTCGAGCGTTTTTTCGTTTGGTTTCTGGATGGTTGCGCCGCTCAGATCGATTTCACCCGTCTCCGGATTCTCCATCACGACCTGAAAGAAAACGCCTATGCTGTCTCGGAGATAGATTTGATTGAAGCGGAGCAGTGCGTTCGCGTCGGGAACCTCTTCGAGCACAGCTCCGATGGCCTTCGCGACCATGTGACTCACCGTGAGATGTTTCCCGGTGCGCTTCCGGAACGCATCGATGTACCGGATGGCCTCGTCCATCTTGAGGCTTAGAACACCATACACGGTTGGATCGTACGGCGTATTCCAAGTCCCGAGAGCGCTCTTGCGAAACGCGGACAGCGTCTTCTTCTTGTGGAGCGGAAGATTCGGCATGGAGGGAGCATACTGCATCCCGCGAGGAGGGAGGAGAGGCAATTGGCGCGACCGAAAATCCGATTACCACGCCTCGGCATCCGCGAAGCTCCCGATGGCTCGTCACTGACCCGGCTATAGGGCGTGCTGCACTACCAGAACCGTCATCCAGAGCATGCAGATCAGTTGAACGAAGAAGAAGCAGAACCGCAAGGTGGCGAGAAAATTCGTCTGCTCCAACGAAATATGAATCGAGGTCTGCACGATTCGGGCCGCGATGAGCGTGAGCGCCAATATGTCCAGCGCAGGGCTCTGCGCCCCGGTGACGACGATGACGAGAACTATCGCGCCGTAAATCGGCAGATTCTCGAGGCAATATCGACATTTCCATCTCGCACTCTTATCACAGCCCGAGTTGCGAGAGTCGAGTGGACAGCCGATAGTCCGTTCAAGAGCGTTGTCGGTTGCTCGAGCAACTCGACATGACAGCTACTACCTTGCAATTCGGTTCTGAAAATGGACCCAATGGGCTAGGAGAGTCAGGTCGTCAGGCGCTGACGCCGAACAAGGCGCCAATGCCAGCCGTCAACGCCATCGCCAACGCGCCCCAAAAAGTCACTCGCGCGGCGGCCGCGATGACAGGAGCCCCGCCGACCGCTGCGCTCAGGGCACCGAGCAACGCTAGAAATAGCAGTGCGCTTCCTGAAACCGCCCACATGATCGCAGCTGCGGGCGCGAAGAGGGCAACCAAGAGAGGCAGGGCGGCCCCCACTGCGAACGTGCCAGCCGACGCCAATGCAGCTTGGACTGGCCGTGCGCTCAACAGACTCGAAATACCCAGCTCGTCACGCGCATGCGCGGCGAGTGCATCACGCGCCATCAACTGGGTGGCGACTTCCGAGGCAAGCTCTGCGTCGAGCCCACGCCCTACATAGATGGCGACCATTTCCGCGTGCTCATGCTCCGAATCAGAAGCCAACTCCTCACGCTCCCGACTCAGATCGGCGCGCTCGGTGTCGGCTTGCGAGCTCACCGAAACATACTCCCCGGCAGCCATCGACATCGCACCAGCCACGAGGCCAGCAACACCGGCGATCAAGACATTGTCCGAGCTCGTACCTGCGGCCGCCACCCCAAGTACCAGGCTGGCTGTCGAAACGATGCCGTCATTTGCACCCAGCACGGCCGCACGCAGCCATCCGATGTGTTGGGTTCGATGTCCCTCGATGTGTCTCATGGGGAAGTACCCAGCCTACATGATCTCGTCGGCGCTGCGCGCGTTTGCGTGCTCGAGAATCACGTTTCGGCAGTCCTTCGGCGCGAGGGCGCTTGCCAAGGGCTCTTCGCGAGAGCAGATTCGGCCTCTGTATGCGCAAGAGGACGATGAGCCGTTACGGCTTTATCGCTATCGCCTTAGCGGTGGGATGTGCCGGGCGTTCGGCGTCCTTGACGAAGATAGCGGACGTCTACCAACCCGATGTCGAGCGGGCTCGAGCGCGCTCTTCGACCATCGTTTTCGTTCCTGGGATCATGGGCAGCGAGCTCCACGATTCACGCGACGGACACGTCGTCTGGGGGACGTTTTGGGCGGGCGGAGCCTGGGACGACACACTGAGGGACCTGGCGCTCCCGTTGGCCATCGATCGCCCCGTGAGCGAAGTGCGCGACTCGTTGGTTCCGGGTGGACAACTCCTCGTCGTCGATCTCGCGCTTGCGAGCGGTCCGATCCACGCGCGCGCTTATCCCGGCGTATTCGAAGGTTTGGTGAAGGCGTTGACCGAAAGCGGTACGCACCACACTCCTGAGGCGCTGACCATCCAAGATGCAATGTCGGGCCGCGATCCGATCATCGGGTTCGGTTATGACTGGCGGCGCGACATCGCGTCGGAGGTTCAACGGCTTCACGAGGTGATCGTGGCGGCGTCGGAAGAGCGTCGACTCCGCACCGGAAATCCTCGGATCGACATCGTGGCCCATTCCATGGGCACCCAATTGGTTCGGTGGTACCTACAGTACGGGACCTCCCCCGTGCCGAGCGATGGCTCACTTCCCGAGCTTACCTGGGCCGGGGTTCGCTACGTCGAGCGGGTGCTTCTAGTAGGCGCTCCAAATCTCGGAGAAGCACGGACGCTCGAGGTGATGCTGCACGGAGCGGAGGAGCATCCCTTGCTCCCAACCTATCCGCCCGCTGTGTTGGCGACTTTCCCCGGTGCGTTCGAGCTTCTGCCTCGTCCTCGCGACAAGCGGGTGGTTTGGGCGGACAACGGCGAGGCGGTCGACCTCTACGACGCGGCGCTGTGGGAAGCACTCCACTGGGGCCCGTTCGCGGACGACCAAGACGAGGCGCTCCGGGCGCTGCTTCCCGGGGTCGCCACGCGATCTGAGCGCTTGGCGCTGTTGCGCAAGCACATGGCTGCTTGCTTGGAGCATGCCCGCCGCTTTCATGAGGCGCTCTATCTCCTGCTCGAAGAACCCGACCCGCCTGCTCCCGAGCACCCTGTGTCTCCCGCGGATTGAGAGCGCGTCCGGCATGCGCGCCCCGCCCAAGTGGCACGGGAGCGCCGGGTCCTTGACGAGAGTCTAAAGTAAATTCACTTTACTTCTCTATGGCCCCTCCTGTTCCCGCTCCCGCGACACGAACCGCGCGCGGTGAATCGACTCGCGAACGCCTTCTCGAAGCCGCGCGTGCCGAAATCATCGCAAGCCAAGGCGCGATGGAGCTCGCGGCGGTCGCCAAGCGCGCAGGCGTATCGCCCGGCCTTCCCTATCGCTACTTCGACTCCAAGAGCGCGTTGCTCGTCGCGGTCGTGGAATCTTTTTTCGATGCGGTCGACGCCGCGGTCTACCGTCCCGTGTTCGAAGAGGTGTCGACCGACTGGTGGGAGCGGGAAAATGCTCGCATCGCCGCGATGGTGGACTTCTTCTACGACGAGCCGCTCGGTCCGTTCATCGTCACACAGCTTGCGGGCGACGCCGCAGTCGTCGAAGCACAACACAGGCGTCTGACGCGCCAAGTCCGCGGCGCGGCACGAAACGTGAAGACCGGCAAGAAGGTCGGTTGTGTCCCTGCGCGCGTCGACGAGCAGATCAGCGGGGCGCTCCTGATGGGCGGGGTCTACCAGGCGATCCACTTCGCGCTCACCTCCAAGCCGCGCGTGCGCAAGCATCGATTGGTGTCCGAGCTGCAGGATTTCATGCGCCACGTTCTCCAAATCGAGGAATGATCATGGATCGAGCCAAAGAGATCGAGCTCCTGGCGCAGTGTTTGGAGCTCACACGAGACAAGCGCCCATTCGTGGCCGACGGCGAAGGTTTGATCCCCGTGGCCGACTATCTCGATCCGACCATGTACGAGCAGGAACGCGATCAGTTGCTCCGCCGCTCGATGAACATCGTCGCGCACAGCAGCCAGCTTCCGGACTCTGGCGACTTCATCACACGCGATCTACTTGGCACTCCCATTCTCATCGTTCGACAACGAGACGGATCGGCGCGCGCGTTCCTGAACGTCTGCCGGCATCGCGGCGCGACCGTTGAATCCCGGGACAGCGGGAGCTGCAAGCGATTCACTTGCCCCTATCATGCTTGGACCTACGAAACCGACGGATCGCTCGCCGCTGTCCGCCACGCAGAAGGGTTTCCCTCGCTCGACATTGACAACACCCGACTCGCCGAGCTGAGCGCCTTCGAAGCAGCAGGCCTGGTTTGGGTCTGTCCGGACCCCGCCGTCACCGACGGGCGGCCCGACGAGGCCACACGCGCCCTCAGTGCAGAGCTCGAGCGCTTCAACAGCCCGGACTCGGTCGTCTTCGCCAAGGACAGCAAGATCTGGAACGCCAACTGGAAGTTGATCGCCGACGGCGGTTTAGAATCCTATCACTTTCGGATTCTACACCGCGACACGATCGCGTCCTTCTTCACGGACAACATCTCGACCTTCGAGCTCTTGGGCGACCACATTCGAACGATTCTCCCGCGCCGCTCGATCGTCGAGCTTGCCGAGCAGCCACAGTCGGAGTGGGACATTCGCGAGCACACTCACATCGTGTACTTTGTCGCCCCGAACGCCACCATCCTCGTCCAGGAGCATCACTTCGAGCTGATCTTGACGACTCCGCTTTCGATAGACCAAACCCGGGTCGATCTCATGACGGTGGTGCCCAAGCCCGGGGCTCAAGGCTTTGGCGAAAAGGCTCAGAGCTTCTGGGAGCTAAATCACGACTTCACCAAGAAGACCCTCTACGAAGACTTCGCGATCGCTGAAAAGATCCAAGAGGGCATGCACACCGGCGCCAACGAATTCTTCCGATTTGCCACGTTCGAAGGCGCACTCACGCAATGGCATCGTCGGCTCGACGCAAGGCTCGGCCGCAGCAGCAGGGATAGGCGCTAAGAACCTCTCACTCAGCGAATCAGAACGCGAAGCAGCGCGTTCCGCAGCGGCCTCGGCAGCGTCCCCGACGCGCGCGCCACCGCCGCCAGCCAGCGTGGAAACACGATCTCCGCGGGGGCTCGCTCCAAGCCCTTGAGGATGCGCTCGGCAGCCTCGTCGGCCTCTATCATCCCAGGCATCGGGTGCTTCGTCTTCGCCACCATGCGCGTGCGCACGAAGCCCGCGCGAACGTTGGTGACGCGGACCCCTGTGCCCGCGAGGTCGATGCGGAGGCACTCCATCAACATGTCCAGCCCCGCCTTGGGCGCGCAGTACGCCGCGCTCGCGGGAAGTGGCCCGTATGACGCGAGAGAGCTCACCGCCACGAGGTGACCGCGTCCACGTGAAACCATCGCGGGCAACGCAGCCGTGAGCGTCGCCGCCGCGCCGGCGAAATTGATTTCAATCGCGTCGCCGAGACCCTCCCACGTCCACGGAGCTACACTTTCGCGCGCGCCGACGCCCGCGTTGGCGACGATGAGATCGAAGCGATGCGCGTCGTCGAGCCCGCGAATGCGCTCAACGGTGTGCGCGGTGTCCGCGACGTCGAGCTCTTCGACGAGACATCGACCGTGGTCGCGGCGAATCTCCTCTGCGAGCGCGTTGAGCCCGGCTTCACTGCGTGCGCACGCAACCACTGCGCACCCACTGCGTGCGAGCGCGAGTGCGAGGCTGCGTCCGATGCCAGAGGAAGCACCCGTCACCAATGCGCTCACATATCGATTTCGCATCCTGCCCCGCTACCTTCACGCCGTCCGGGACTCAAACATCGAGCCAATGCATCGAGAAAAGCGATCTACGATTGCACGGCCCCATGACGTGGAAGATCATGATGGCGCCTTCGTGCCGTGGCGGTTCATGCGTTCGAGTCGTTCGTCGAGGAGTCGGTTGACCGACTGGGTCACCTGGATGACCTCGCGCGGCGCGTCGGACAACCGGCACCGGCGAAGTCGCTCACCCTGTCGGGCGGCTTCGAGTACCTCGTGAAGGTCGACAAGAGGGCGCACCAATCTCTTCTGCAAGCGGACGACCACGAGGACGTTCAAGAGGAAAGACAAGAACCCCACGAAAACGGCGGCCCAAGCGCCTGCGCCGCCCAGTCGACGCGCCTCCTCGTCCACACCGCGCATCGCCTCACGATTGATCCGAATCAGCTGCCGAACGGACGCCACGACCTCTCTTCGCGCATCGGGATCGCCGTCCATGGCCGGCGGCAAGCTACGATCGAGGGCCGCGAGCACCGGGCGTTCTCCCTCCTCCGTAATGTTTCGCTTCGCGTTGTTGAGCGCCTGGCCCACCCGGGCGCGGGCCTCAATCGGCAGTGGCTCGCTCCCGCTCTCAGCAAGCTCGGCAAGGACCCCCTCTGCGGCAACGATCGAGTACACGTTCTCCTCCAGGATGCGCTCGATCGCAGGGCCCATCCGCACGAAGAGCCCGATCGCCCCGAAGGCGAGAAACAGATTGAGCAGGATCAATGCGCCAATCGTGAATAGAAGTTCGCGCCTCAGTTCCATGTTCAGTGCTTCTCCAACATCTGTGCAACGGCTCGTTCCCTGGCCACCACGACCATTACGTCTCCAACTTCGAGGGTGGAATCGGGCCTGGGCATGACGATGGCGCCGGTGGCTCCCTTGCGTATCGCGACGACCGTGACCCCGAAGCGGCTGGGGAGCTTCAGGCCCCCCAGGGTGTTTCCGACGAAGGCATCGGGAACCGTGGCCTCCGTGATCAGGACTCCCTCTCCGAGAGGCATCTCGCCTCGGATCCGCTCGTGCAGGATCTGATTGGCGAAGCGATCTCCAAATTCGCGTTCCGGGTTGACGACGTGGTTGGCGCCCACGAGCGTGAGGATGCGAGCGTGCAGGTCGTCGTTGGATCGCGCGATGACGCGGCGAGCCCCCATCTGCTTCAGCAAGGCCGTGCAGATGATGGAGGCTTCCTTCGCTTCGTCGCCGATTGCACACAGGCACACGTCCCGGCGCTCGGGCGACGTCCTCGCCAGGGACGACTCATCGGTGGCGTCGAAGCACGCGGCCTCAGTCGCAAATGCGGACGCAGCGCGCACGCGGTCTTCGCGGACGTCCACAGCAAGCACCTCTACCTGTCGCGCAGCGAGCGCGCGCGCGACCGCCATCCCAAACTGGCCGAGGCCGATCACAAGAGCCTGGCGTTTCATTTTCGTCTCCCAAAATAGCTAACCCACATCGATTTCCTCCTCTGGTCGACCGATCGTGGGCGGTGCACGTCGGCTACTTAGAAACATCAAGAACGTAAGGCCGCCAACGCGGCCGACGAACATGCAAACCATGATGATGGCCTTACCGATGCCATCGAGCTCGGCGGTTCCACCGATGGAAAGCCCTACGGTCCCGAGTGCCGAGACCACTTCGAACACCGCGAGCCGGGTCGGCATATTCTGCGTGAGTTGAACGGCGACCAACCCGACGAGGCCCGTCGTCGCTGCGATGGTAACGATCACAGCGGCTTTGGTGCGCGTTCTATCGGGGATGCGCTTTCCGAACGCCTCCAGCGTCCACTGGCCGCGAATCGCTTGGATGACCGAAAGAACGAGGACGGAGACTGTCGTTGTCTTCACCCCGCCGGCGGTGCCTCCCGGGCTGCCGCCGATGAACATCCACACGAGCATCAGTGTAAGTGTCGTGGAGCCTACGAGCGTAACGTCGACGGAATTGAACCCCGCCGTTCGCAGCGTCACCGACTGGAACCAAGCGTTGTGGAGCTTGTCGGCAAAGCCGAGGCCCGCGAGCGAGTCGTTCCACTCGAAGGCGAGGATGAAGAGGAAGCCGCTGACGAGCAGCACGGCGGCGGCGGTCCATGCCAGGCGCGCCTGCGCGGACACAGGTTCGGACGAACGTCGTGCGATCGCGGGCATGGCAAAGATCGCAAGGGGCGACAACCCCCCCAGAATGATCAGTACCCCGACGGTATGCAGGATGATCGGCGAGTGCTGATACGGGATCAAGCTGGCACTCTGCAGGGCGAAGCCCGCGTTGCAAAACGCCGAGATGGAGGTGAAGACGCCGCGCCAAAGCGCCATCGCGAAACCATCACCGAATCCCATGAAAGCAGCGGCGAGCACCACCGCACCCGCACCCTCGACTGCGATGGTGAGCTGAAGGATGCGCTTCGCGGTCGTAAACAGTTGCCCGCGATCTTGCGTGCTGAGGAGGCTGGCGACCGCGCCCTCGTGTCGGAGGCTCATCCGCCGCCCAAGGGCCCAGAGAGCCGCCGTAGAGAACGTCATGATGCCGAGTCCGCCGACTTGGATGAGAAGCAAGATGACGAACTGGCCGAAACCGCTGAAGTCGACGGGAGTGTCCAGAACGATGAGCCCGGTCACGCACACGGCGCTCGTCGAGGTGAAGGCCGCGTCCACAAGCCCAATGCTCTCGCGGGAGGCCGCACTCTGAGGAAGCGCGAGGAGCACGGTGCCGCCGAGGCACAGAGCGGCAAACGTTCCGACGAACAGCCGCTCGGGATGACCGAGAAGCGGCTCCCACCAGCTTGTCTGCTCCATTTCGAGCCGGGGGAACCGACGAACGAGAATCGCGGTGGCGGCGGCCGTGCCGACGAACACGCTCATCATCCACCACCACTCGCCCCAGAAGGCCACGGACAGTGCCCCTGCTGCGCCGAGTGTTCCGAGCAGGGTGCCAGCGCGGAGGCGATGGGCACCGAAGTTCCTCAGTGCCCACTCGAGACTCAGCAGCGAGCTCGACGCGACCGCCCATCCGACAACCAGTGTGTCGACGAGCGAACGGCTCGTGTCCGTGAAGGCCCAGAGCAACCAGAGGACCAGGGCCATGATGGCGGCACCTTGAGCTTGTCCCTCATGGACCGGCCGACGCTGAACGCGGTTGATCTCGATGAGCGGCGCGCCCACCTTCCATAGCAAGACAAGCGCAGACGTGGTCGCGATCAGCGCCGAAAGCGCGGACAGGGGAGCCACGACGAGGTGGGGCAAAGCGAGCCCGAAAACTCCGAGGATCCCAATCGTCGCCGCGATCCTCCCGATCCTCGGGCGGCGCATGATGACCAGGGCCGAGATGACGAGGAGGACTGCTATCCCTAGGGCACTCGCTTGAATCCATCGTGGCGCTTGGACGAGCGAGCCGTTGGTGCCGTGAGCGACCCCGAAGGGGACGGCGACCGATGCGAGCAGCATGCCACTCGTGGTCGCGTGGCGGCGCAATCGCCCGCGGCCGAGCACGACCGGCCGCTGTCCAGCCCCGGCCATCTTGAGGATGGGAGCGGCCTCTTTGATCGTTACGACTTCGTCTTGGCTCATCGCCGAAACGCCGGGTTCCTCTACCTCAAACGCAGGTATCCATATCCAGCCCGAGGAATCATAGTCTGAAGAATTCTGAAGACCAAGTTGCTCGAGTCGCCAATCTGACAGGCTATTCGAGCGGACCAAACGCAGCGAGAGCGTCTGCCTCTGGGGAACGGTCCTTCGCTTGTTCGGCCCAGGACCGTTCCTCTTCCAGAAACTGAAGCGGGTCCATCTCCGGCTTCACCTTCTCGTAGATGGTCGGAAACGTTCCATCCGCCGCGTAGCGCGTCCGCATATCACGCCATAAGCCGTGGTCGAACATCTCCATGAACTCGGCCTCGGTACTGAACACGTCGCAGTACGTGTGAAGAAATCCTCCGAGCGACCGCACCTTCTGCTCGAGCTCGCGAACCCTGGTTACGGCGGGGAACTGCGGATCCCCCTCCTTCACGCGCTGGGGAAATCCGTAGATACCGATGTCTAGAAAGGCTGTCGTTTCAGCGTTCCCCGAGTAAGCCCTGCCGCGATTGCCGGGAAGCCTCACGAGGCCGCCATGGTCGATGACTTTGCATGGATAGGCGAGCAGTGGATAGATCTCGAAAGCATCGTGCACGTACCCAACCATCTCGGCAAAGTGCTCTGCCGGGAACGCATACTCCTGCCAGACCTGCTTGCGAATGGTGTTCTCCCGCTCCGCATCAGGGCGCGTCCCCTTTAGGAAGGTCGTATTGGGGGGTAGCATCCAGCCCATCGTGTAGCGAAACCATGGCTCGTTCGCGGTCGGGAGGATCTGCGCGAGGCACATGCACATGCTCCGGTCGTGGCGCATCAAGTAGTCGTACATGGGCAGCAGCTCTTCGTAGCGCTTGCCCTCCCCTAGCTCGAGCATGCCTTCGACGTGCTTGTAGAAGAGAGGCTTGTAGTAGCGGCCCACCGCGTTGACCGGAAGGTTTCCCGCCCGTACCTCATCCGGAGTCGCGAGATGCCCCTCGAGGATGACCGCGCGGTCCTTGCCGAATATCAGCGTCTCGACGAAGTGCGGGGGATCCTCTTTGGTGACCAGGCGTCGATACTCATCGGCATACGCTTCGAGCGAGTAGAACGGGCGGTACACCATCCGAACGTGGGAGGGAGCGGGAATCACGCGCATCTCGAGCGCGACGAGAAGCCCAAGCGTTCCATGGCTCCAGGGAAGCGCCCTGAACAGGTCCGCGTGCTCGTTATCCGCAGTGGCCCGCACGAGCTCGCCCCCGGCCGTCACGATCTCGTACGCCACCACCGTATCGTGCACGAGCCCGCATACGTGGGAGTGGGTCGTCATTCCGAGGGCCATCACGAGGCCGCCAAGCGTCGCGTCCTTCATCTCGATTGTCGCCTCGAGTTGAAACCCCCTCTGATCGAGGTGCTGCGCGACGTCTCCCACCGTCGCGAACGGCTCGAGCCTGATGATGCCCCGGCCTTCATCCAGTCCGAGAATCGCCGTGAGATCGTTCATACGAACCGTTTGGGAGCGCGACTTGTCGGCAAGGCGGGTGTTGAGCGAAGCTGCGCCCTTGCGATCGGTGCGTAGCGGCCGCTGCGCCCAGGCCTCCCCGCGCCGTAGCCAGCGTGCTCAACGGAAGCGCGACGCCGATGATGACCAGCTCTCGGTGTGTGTCAGCCCAGCGACGTGCGGCCTCGATGGTGCTTCTGAAATTCATGCCAGCGACTCCTGGCCCCAAAGCATGAGCCAGAGCCTCACGCAAGGAAGCGAGACAAAACAGACCCCTCTGCGTGGGTCCGCAACTCGACGTAAGATCGGGTAACGCGCAACTCGGCTCTCAAGCTGGGCCCAACGGGCGAAGCGAGCGAAGCTTGCTATGGCATCGTTCAAAGGGAAGCAAATTGCAGCCGGTAGTCCTCAGCTCTTCTTCTTCAGGGTGACGGAGTAGGCCACCAGGGCCGCTACCGCCGCCACGATGATCCAAGGGATGAGGCCGGTTTCATTGTCGAAGGCGTTGTAGAGCATCCACATGGAAGAGCCGCCGTAAATGGCGGCAGCGAACAAGGCCTGGGGCCGCGGCACCGCGAGGCGCGGTTTGTGTCGTCTCACGCGAAATAGACCGACTGCGACCAGCGCAGAAAAGAAGACGAGGATGCCGGCTACGTTGCTGAGAAGCTCGCCAATGGAGTGCACGAACAGCAAGAGGATCGCGAGCGCCCCCTGGAGCACCACCGATGCGCGCGGTGGAGCCCCCGGGTTCCCGCGCAAGAACGACGGGAGGAATCCGTCGCGTGCCATTTCAGCAAAGACGCGAGGCCCGATGAAGAGCATGGCACTGGCGCTCGACACCATGATCGCCGCGATGCCGATCGACATCGCGTTCGATCCCGCATCGCCCAGCAAGTCTCGCGCGACCAGGTGGCCAAGCGTCGCCCTTCCCTCTTCATAATGGAAAGCGATTTCGGCGCGCTCGGGCGTGAGGTTTGCGACCATGACCCAGTTCATCAAGAGGTAGGTGACGCCGACCAGTGCGCAGCCGATCAAGATTGCGCGCGGTACATCCCGGCGCGGTGCGCGAAATTCCTCCGCCGCATACGCTGCGGCGTTCCAGCCCGAGAACGCATACGCGACGAAAAGCAGGCCGTTCGCAAACGAGAGCGCAAGGCTTGGGGGTTCGGTGGCCGGGGCCCAGGTCGGCCATCGGTTGTCACCCAACGAGAGACCTAGCGCGACGAAGATGAGGACAAGGAGCCCTTTGAGGACTACGAGCCCGTCCTGGGTCCATTTCGACAACCGGAGGCCCGCCGAATGGAAGACGGTCAGCGCGGCGATGAGCGTGGCGGCGCCGAATCGAGCGTCACCGTGACCGAACACGGCGAAGGCAAAGGCCGCTGCCCCGAATGCGCTGATCGCCATCGGAGCCGAAAACCCGACGAGGAGGGAAGCCCAACCGGCGAGATAGCCCACGGCGGGATGAAGCAGCTCCGACAGATAGCGGTACTCGCCGCCGGACCGCGGAATCAACAAGGCAGCTTCGGCGTAGGTTCGTGCGCCCGCCATCGCGAGTACCGCGCCGACGACCCAGGCCGCGAGAATCCACCCTGCGGAAAGCTCCTGCGCCATGAAGCCTGCACTCAAGAAGACACCAGCCCCGATCATGTTGGCGATCACCAGGCCAACCCCGGACCAAACGCTCAAGAACCCATTGCTGGGCTTCGGCCGGTGGGCATCAAAGGACTGGGGCGGCGCGCTGATCTTCACTCGAAGCGCCCTATTCTTGAGCCTTCCCGGTCATCGGGACGAACGCGACTGGGATCACCGACTGCTCGCGGAACCCCTCGCTGGTGCGGGTCACCACCGACAGGCTCTGGAAATACCTGCCTACGGGAATCACCAGGCGCCCACCGACCTTGAGCTGTTGTTTCAGCGGCTCGGGGATCGTCGGCGGCGCGGCCGTGACGATGATGGCGTCAAACGGCGCTCGCTCGGGCCAGCCGGCGTACCCGTCGCCATGCCGCACTTGCACGTTCTTGGTGTAACCGAGCTCAGAAAGGATCGCCGTGGCTCGCTCGGCCAACGGCTGGACGATCTCGATTGAAAACACTCTTGCGCCCATGTCTGCCAGCACCGCCGCCTGGTAGCCGGAGCCCGTACCGATCTCGAGCACGGTGTCGCCCGGTTTCACCGCCGCCAGCTCACTCATCCGCGCGACGATGTACGGTTGACTGATCGTCTGGCCATAACCGATGGGAAGCGGCCGGTCTTCATAGGCGTGCGCGCGTTGTGAATCGGGTACAAAGCGATGTCTCGGAACCTCGCGCATCGCCCGCAGCACGCGCTCGTCCCGGACGTCGCGCGCCTCGATCTGGGTGCTCACCATGCGGAGCCGTTCTTGCTTACGCGATTGCGTGTCCGGCGGCCCCGCATGCGCGGGCCCTGATTTCTGAGTGCACGCGCCAAATGCCAAGAGCGCGACCCACATGGCTCGTCGCATGCGATCAAAGTACCATGGAAATGCGCGGTGCGACCGATGGCTCCGACCTGCCCCTGGGAATTCCGAACCACTGAAAAGCGGTAGCCGGGCTGAGTTGGTTAGTCTCGGAGGGTGTCGATGACGGCCTTGCTGGCGGGCATGGCCTGGACGAGAGCTTGCAGGCCGGCACGGTTGCCGCTTTGATGCATGGCAGTGACCGACTCCGTGAGCAGCGCGGGGAAGGAGAAGGGCTTCTGCTGGTGGTCCTCCCACGACCACAGGCTGCGGCGATCGGAGAGGGCGCCGAAATCACCTTTGTACAGGTGCAGGGCGTGAGCCGGCTGGTCGCTAGAGTTCTCGATGCAGTGGATGACGTCCTTGTCGAGGGTCAGCACGTCGCCGGCGCGTACCGTGATCGCACGCACCTCCTGCAGCGAACCGTCGGCACTGGGTTCGAAGATGTGGTTCACTTCCTCCCCCTCGAGCTGCGCGATGACGGCGCACACGGTGTGGTTGTGGATGCCGCTCTGAAAGCGCGCGGGGGCGCGGGCGTAGAGCATGGTCAGCTCGGGCGAGGCGTGGACGATGAGCTCGCCGATGCTGGCGCCAGCGGGAACGGCGGCCTCGAGGGCGCGAATGATCTCGCTGGTGCCGCAGCGCGCTACGGCGTCAGCAAGGTAGGCGCCCGCAGCCTCTCGGCCGTTGTTGCCCTCGACCATGGCTCGCTTGCAACCTGCAGCAAAATCTTCGATGGAAAAACTCGTCATGGGGTTCCTTTCGTGGGGCCGCGGGGGCTGTTGATGGAACCAGCGTAACCCTTTCCTATATGCAAAGAAATTTGGTAAGATCGAAAGACATGTTTGCGAAATTGCAAGGGCCCCTTCGTGCCCAATGACCCGTCCCGAGAGTCGCAGCCGGCTGGCCCGGACCGCCTCGAATGGAACGATCTGCGCGTCATTTTGGCGGTTTGCAGGGCTGGCAGTCTTGTGGGCGCAGCCCGAATTCTGGGCAAGGACCACAGCACCTTGTTCCGCAAGCTCAACCGGATCGAGTCGGACGCTGGGGTTCGCTTCTTCGAGCGTCTGCCGTCGGGCTACACGATGACCGACGCGGGCGAGATCGCGCTTCGCTTCGGCGAGCGCATCGAGAGCGAGTTCCACGCGCTCGGTCACGAGATCGACGGCCGCGACGCCCGGCTGCAAGGCCACGTCCGGGTCACCGCCCCCGATGGCATTTGCACGGTCCACCTGCCCTCCGTGCTGACGGAGTTTCACAAACTCCATCCGCAGGTCGCGATCGACTTGGTGGAAGGATCGGCCGCCTTCGATCTTTCGCGCCGGGAAGCCGACGTGGCCATTCGGGCGACCCGGAAGCCGCCCGACGACAGTCTGGGCCGCAAGATCGGCGACTTCCGTTTTGCCGCTTACGCGACACCGGCCCATCTCGAAGCCGCAGGTCCTCGCAAGCTGGCCGATCACGACTGGGTGATGACGGCCGGCGCCGAGGAGTGGTTTGTCCCCGTGCTGTGGAAGAGCCGCCTGCATGCCCTCCAACGCTCGGTCATGCGCACCAACTCCACAACCGCCGCCCTGCGCGCCGCGGAGGCCGGCATGGGTGTTACGCCGCTGCCGTGCTACCGCGGTGACGCCAGCCCAGCTCTGGTCCGAGCCGGTCCGACCTTCGACCATCTGGATATGGAGCTGTGGATCATGACCCACCCGGTCCTGCGCCATACCGCTCGGGTCCGGGTGCTCATGGCCTTTCTCCAAGCTGCGCTCGAGAGCAAGGCCGCCCTTTTCGCCGGGAAGTCGCCCCGCGTAGGCTCGGTCAACCCAGGGTGAATGCGCGGACGCGGACCTGTCCGTAGGTTAAGTAAGGCTGCAAGCCGTGCCAGAAGCGGCTACGATCGCGGCGCACAGATGGCACGTCACGCTCTGAAGCTCGCCGTCCTGTGCGGTCTCTCGCTTCCCACTTGGGCGCGCGCTCAAGATGTGCTCGAGCCACGCGAAGGAACGCAGGGTGGATTTCTGGACGGCTTCGACTGGCAGATGATGGCGAGCGGCTTCTACCTGTTCAACGCCAACCGCGTTTCCGGACCCTATAATGAGCTCAACTACCCATACACGGGCTACATGGGTTTTGGGCTGAACTTCGTCGGCGGCGATGCGAGCTACACGGGCGAAAAATTCGCGGTTACCGTCGGACTACGTTGGGGAAGCGGGGCTTCTCAATTGAGTGCCTTGGCACCTCTCAAACAGGGGTTCGTGACTTGGATTCCGCACGAGAAGCTCACGCTCGACTTCGGCTGGTTCGACAGCATTTACGGTTTCGAGGTCGCTGATGAGTGGCAGAACCCCACCTTCACACGCGGTGCACTCTACTTCCTGCAACAACCGTTCAATCACCTCGGTTTGCGCATGGCGGCACACTTCAACGAGCGAATGGCGCTCACGATGCTAGTCGTGAACGGGAAGGTCGGGGTGGGAGAGATCGGAGGTTCCCCGATCGACGTCGACGAGGTCCCAGCTTTTGGTGTGCAGCTCGAGTTGTCGCCGGTCGAAGTCATCACGCTCAAGCTGGGATATCTGACGGGGTCCAGCGGCCTCAACGGAAACAGAGCTTGGGGCCAATTTTCGACTTGATCATGAGCGCCGAGATCGAGCGATTCACTCTGACCTTCAACGGTAACGCAACCATCGACCCGCCTATCAGTGGCGGCCAATACTCCTATGGCGTAGCGCTTTCCGGTGACATGATGATTCACGACCACTGGAGAGTCGGCGCGCGCGTCGAGTACCTCCGGGGCACGGTCCAGCTCCCCACCAGCCGAGATCCCGATCTTCTCACCGTCACGGCAGTCATGCGATACATGCCGGTCCAGTATCTAGTCATCTCACTCGAGCCGCGCTTCGAGCAATCGCCGCAGGAGCTCTTCTTCACCCGCAGCTCACCGACAGACCCGGCCACGGGGAACCAAATCGCGAGTGGCAACATCTATTTCGGAGTAGTGCTCGGCGTGAGCGCGTATATCGGCGATTGAGTTTGTGCGCTCACGCTCGCTTGTCCCTAGCATTCTGATGATGTACAGAAGGGCGTCTAAACTTTCGATCCCGTTTCCGGTAGACCTGAACCGAGGAAACGCGCGAATGGTACAAGTTGGTGCCAAGTTGACCGCCATCGGAATCCCGTTGCTCTTGGGATGCGCGGCGCAAACGCGGTTGGGAGCACGAACGCTATCCTTGCGCCTGAGTCGTGATTTCGAGGCGTTCTTTGTTGCATGACAAATCTTGGTTGACGAAGTAATCAAGAAAGCAGGAGTGCTATCATGAAGATAGACTGGACGTTTCCGAATCGATCATTGCTGATCTTTCGCTCGCTACTTGCCATCGCATTGCTTTGCTCGATGCCCGCCGGGGCGCAACAGGTCACGGGAGTACCCGGATCGCCCAGCGCCACCACGACCATCAGCAACAAACAACTTCCGCCGCCTGACCCGAAGTTCGGCGGGGTCATCAAAGACGACGCCTTCCAGTCGAAACCCTGGTGGCCGCCGCGCGTTGTACCACCGAAGGGCGCACCAAACGTGCTCCTGATCATGACTGATGACGCCGGATTCGGCGTACCCAGCACCTTCGGTGGTGTCATCCCGACTCCGACCATGGATGGCATCGCGAGGGAAGGTTTGCGCTACAACCGGGTATTTTCTACCGCGCTGTGCTCCCCGACGCGCGCTGCGCTGATGACCGGACGCAACCACCATTCGGCCGGCTTTGGCGTCATTTCGGAGCAATCGACTGGCTTCCCCGGATACAACAGCATCATCCCCAAGGACAAGGCCACGATTGGGCGCATTCTGCTCGACAACGGCTATCGCACGTCATGGTTCGGTAAGGACCACAACACGCCGGCCTTTGAGGCCAGCCAGGCCGGGCCGTTCGACCAGTGGCCGACCGGCATGGGCTTCGAGTACTTCTACGGCTTCGTCGGCGGTGATGCCAACCAGTGGGAGCCGAATCTATTCCGCAACACGACGCAAATCTATCCGTTCCGAGGTGCGCCACCCGGCACCTGGAACCTCGTCACCGCGATGGCGGATGACGCGATCGACTGGATGACGCGAATGCACCAGACCGATCCGAGCCAGCCGCTCTTCGTCATGTACGTCCCCGGTGCTACCCACGCGCCGCACCACCCGACCAAGGAATGGGTCGACAAGATCCACGCGATGCACCTCTTCGACGACGGCTACGAAAAGCTGCGCGAGCGCATCTTCGAGAACCAGAAGCGCCTTGGTGTCATCCCCAAGGACGCGAAGCTGGCGCCTTGGCCTAAGGAACTCTTGAAGCCGTGGAACGAGTTGAGCCCCGATGCGCGAAAACTATTCATCCGGCAGGTCGAGGTCTTTGCCGCCTTCGCTGCTTACAACGACTACGAGATTGGGCGAGTGATCAAGGAGTTCGAACACCTCGGCAGGCGCGACAACACGCTGATCATCTACATCAACGGAGACAATGGCACCAGTGCCGAGGGCGGGCCGCTCGGTACGCCGAACGAGGTGGCGTTCTTCAACGGTCAGAACATGCTGCCGGTCGAAAAGCAGATGAAGTACTACGATGTCTGGGGCACCGAAGAAACGTACAATCATATGTCGGCTGGCTGGTCGTGGGCTTTCGACACGCCATTCGACTGGTTCAAGCAGAACGCTTCGAGGCTCGGTGGCACGAATCAGAACATGGTCGTGTCGTGGCCGGCGGGTATCAAAGACAAGGGGGGCTTGCGCGAGCAGTTCATTCACGTGATCGACGTCGTGCCGACCCTACTCGAGGTCACCGGCATCCGCGCGCCCGCCTCCGTCGACGGCATCAAGCAGGCACCGGTCGAGGGCACGAGCTTTGCCTACACTTTCGACTCGAAAAACGCCAAGACGCCGTCGCGGCACCGGACGCAGTACTTCGAGATGTTTGGCCAGTGGGCGCTGTACCACGACGGCTGGTTTTTGAGCACCCAAGTCAATCGTGCGCCCTGGCAGGCGTTCGGCGCGGCAAACCCCGACCCGCTGAACAAGCAGGTGTTCCAGCTCTACAACCTGAACGAGGACTTCAGCCAAGTCGACGACATCGCCGCGAAGTACCCGAAAAAGGTCGCAGAAATGCGAAAGAGGTTCGTCGCGGAAGCGAAGAAGTACCAGGTCTTCCCGCTGGATGCATCCGTGGCGGCGCGCATCGTGGCGCCGCGACCCAATATCACCGCTGGGCGCACCGAGTTCGTCTACACGCGGCCGATGACCGGGTTGCCGCAAGGCGATTCGCCGCTGCTGCTCAACACCTCCTACACGGTCACGGCCGACATCGAGGTGCCGAAGGGAGGAGCCGAAGGCATGATCCTGACCTCGGGCGGGCGGTTCGCGGGCTATGGGTTCTACCTGCTGAAAGGCAAGCCCGTGTTCCTGTGGAACATGGTCGACCTCGAGCGCATCAAGTGGGAGGCTCCTCGAGCCCTTAGGCCGGGGCGGCACCAGGTCGAGTTCGACTTCGTGTACGACGGAATCGGTCCCGGTACGCTCGCGTTCAACGACTTTAGCGGCGTCGGCGGGCCTGGCACCGGCACCCTGAAGGTGGACGGCAAGGTAGTTGCTACGAAGAGGATGGAGAACACGCTGCCGATGATCCTGCAGTGGGACGAAAGCTTCGACATCGGCTCCGACACGCTCACCGGCGTGAACGATGCGGACTACCAGCCCCCGTTCCCGCTGACGGCCAAGCTCAACAAGCTGACCATCAAGATCGACCGCCCGGAACTGACACCCGAGGCCGCCGAGAAGCTCCAGGCAGCAATGATGGAGAAGGCGAAGAGCGACTGATCCCAAAAAGGCATCCCGCGAGTTTCACAGCCAAACCGACAGCGCATTTGTTCTTCCGATCCGCTAGGCAACCGTGCATGACCCAACTGCGTCTCGTCTTGCCAGACGACTCGAGGCGCATGTCTCACGCTTCGACCCGCACCGCGAAGCGCTCGAGATAGAAGCGGAAGCGTTCCCGCACGACCTCGGGCTTGGTGCCGAACTGACCTTCGAGATCGTAGCGAACCCGGCCGTCCTTACCGCGCGGATGCGCCTCGAGGAAGGCGGCTTGCTCGGCGCGGGAGCGAGCGGTCCGCGGCACACCGTAGAGGTTGTAGATTTGCTCGAGCTTGCCCTCTGTATCCGACATGAGCTCGTGGAACAAGGAGTCGTAAGAACGTTCGTCCGGAACGAGCCAACGGTCGGCAACGCCCTTCTTGAGAAGTCGCTCCATACGATCCGTCCAATAGGCGAGAAGCGCCGGCATATCGAGGACGTTGCGTGCAATGCGTTGGGCGTAGCCCAGCATCGTCACAGTCGATTGGATCACGGCGACCGGGTCGCGGTGCGTGAAGATAATCGTGGCGTCTGGGAACGTCGCGAGGAGCGCCGGCAGTTGCTCGAGATGCTGCGGACTCTTCAGTACCCAGGGCTTGCGCGGTCCTCCATCTCGATGCTGCAAGACCTGGAGCAAACGTTTCAGGTAGGCGTAGTGCGGCGTCTGATCCGTCGCGAGGTAGTGATCCCGGTAGTGCGGCACATGGCCCGTCCACTCGAAGGTGTAGGAGGAGAAGTTCGGCCCCATCAGCTCGATCTCCTCGTGCACGTGGTCCGGATTCATCGGATGCATCGCAGCGACGTAGGGCACCATCGTGCGCATAGCGGCCCAATTCGCCGCGCAGCGCAGATACCGCGGATCGGCCACGAGGCGGTCGACACCAAGCCATTCGCGCGCCTTGCGCGGAAGCGCCTTGTCGATCGAGCCGACGGCCGCGACCGTCGCCAACGACGGCATCCCTTTGCTCGCGGTCGGCAAGGGCTCCATCGCCTCCCAAAGCGGAAGCGAGCGGAACCGGCTGTCCGCCGCGAGTAGATTCACCAGGTGCGTGGTCCCGCTGCGCGGCAGACCGACGACGATTAGCGGTGTTTCGATGCGCTCCTCGAGCGCCTCCGGATGACGGCAAAGGTAGTCCTGTATCAGGAGGCGGTTGCTCGCATAGCGGACTAGATCGCCGAACACCGTCCGCCGGCCGATCTCGCCCATGCCTGCATCTGCGTTGTAGTCATCGACCAGAATCCGGAGCCGCGCCTCGAAATCGCGCGGACCGAAATCGGCGAGGCCGGTTCGTCGCTCCGCGCGTGCGAGCACTCCCTCGACCGTGATGCGAGTACTGCGCTTGGATGCGATCCATTTGATCGATCGCTGTGCGGGCGAGAGAACGGGAGCGTTCAAATCGTCGACGAAGAGGACCTTGGCGTTCGCACCGGTGTCACCGCCCTTGGAAGGGCGCTTCGTCTTCTCGAAAATCTTGTCGAGCGGAATCGCTTTCTTCCGATCCCCCTCGAACTTGATTCTGCCCTGCATCGCCGCCTTGAGTGGATGCAGCTCACCGTAGTTCAGCGCGAGAAAGTCGACGTCCTTCATCGTGATTCGGCAATCGGGTGAAGGATGCGGCCCCTCCTGCACGCGGCAGGTGCCGTTGTCGACGATCACCGCCCAAATGCCGCTCTGTGCGCCCATGAGCTCGTATTGGTAGACAGCCGTGAGCCCCTTGGCCGCGGTCGGTACGAACCGCTTTGGCATCGCCTCCATCAGAGCGCGAACCTCGCCAACGTCCACCCGCCCGACCGGCTTCGCCAACAGACGCTCTTCGAGGGAGGCCTTCTGCGACCGAAGCCAGCCTCCGAGCCAGAGGTTGCGCGCGTCATCTGCGTTGGAGAGCAGGGCCTCGTGTGCGTCCAGCGCCAGCCTGAGCGCGGCCGCCTCATTTGGCGAGCCCTCGAGCACCGCCTCGGCCATACCAAGTGCGAGCACCGGGTCCTCTTCGAGCAGCTCGCGTGCCTTCGCGACCGTTGCGGACGCTCCGGCGAGACTCGCAAGTGCGTGGGCGACTGGCCTTCGCGGGTAGAGCTCGATGCTCGAGCGGAGCTTGAACCAACCGAGGTAGCTCTCCCAGAAGGTGCGCACCGCCCACGCGACGCGACCGTAGCCCTGCCCCACGTAGAGATCATCGGGGAGCGTGATTCGAGCCGCGAGGGCGTCGATGTCCTCGCCCGCATTGATGCCCTCGAGCGTCTTGTCGTGCACGTACCGAACCGCCGCCTCGAGGCGGTCGAGACACTCACGGATCAGATCCTTGCCTCGGATCGGCTCGCCGTGACCGGTGATCAGAATCTCAGGCCCGAGATCGCGAACGCGCGCCAGCGAGGCGAAGTATGGGTCGGCGAAGCGGTACTTGTCCCCCCGGATCGTGTTGAAATTCGGGAAGTGGGGAAAGAGCGGGCCGAAAAGATTGCCCGTGAAGAGGATCCCCTCGCCCTCGAGCCAGACGACGCAGCTGTCGACCGTTTCGCCGCCCGGCGTCGAGAGGAGCACGAAGCGTCGACCGCCGACCTCGAGCTCGTGACGATCCTCGAAGGTCAGGTCCGGGGTCGGGGCATCCTGTACCACGGCGTCGGGATGCTCGTTCGCGACCTGAAGTGCTTCATCGATGACGTCGGCGAACCAAATGTAGCTCTGCCCCTGACGGCGTTCGGAAATGCGCTCGTCGTCAGCTTGGCACGCGGCATTCGAGGCCTGCGCCACGAAGAGAGTATCCGGATCCCGAAAGAGACCGACGCCGCCGACGTGGTCGACGTGCCCCTGCGTGACGAGGATGTGGGTCGTCGGCTCCTGACAAATGGCATCGAACAGACGCTTGTGGGTGTACGCCTCGAAGCCCAAGCCCGTGTTGACGATGACCCGTCCCGTATCGGTGAGGACCATGTAGGCGTTCGAGGTCCCCGGCGACATGTAGATGCGTGGAGCGATCTCGACCGCTTCGGTGGCGTTCGCCGCCTGAATAGCCTCACCCCAAGGGCGCTCGTCTACGAGCTGCCGCACGCGATCTATGCCGGTCATTGCATCTTTCCGGACGTCAAAGCACTCGCCTCGATTGGTCAAGGCTATACTGCCGCTGATATGGTCGAGATGCATCCCCGCGTCACCCTCATCACCGGCCCGACGAGCGGCCTCGGCCGAGCCATCGCTCTCGAGCTTGCCAAGCACGGGCACCAACTGGTGCTGCTCGGCCGAAGCCCTGCGAAGCTCGAGGCGGTCTCCAAGGCATGCGTCGCGATCGGAGCCCCAATACCGGTCACGCTCGTCGCGGACATGGCCTCCCAAGCCGACGTGCGGCGCGCCGCGGGCGAATTTCTCGCAACCGGCCTTCCGCTCCATGTGCTCCTTCACAATGCAGGGATGGTGAACCAGCACCGGCGGATCACGGTCGATGAGATCGAGGAGACCTTCGCCGTGCACTACGTCTCGGCCTTCCTGCTCACTCGCCTCCTGGTCGAGAAGCTGGTCGAATCCAAGCCCGCGATGATCATTCACACCGCCTCCGATATCTATCCCCTCGGCAAGCTGAGGTTCGATGACCTGCGCGCCGAAAAGGGCTTCTTCAATCCCCTCGGCTGGTACGCCGCCTCGAAGATCTCCCTGGTCAGCCTGACGCGGATGCTCTCGGAGCGTCTCTCGCCGCACGGGGTCAGCGTCAATGTCTACAACCCCGGAATGAACTACACGAACCTCGGTCTCTCCAACAACTCCGGCGTGATCAAGACCGTCGCCGACTTTCTCTGGAGCCACATCGCCGACCCGGTCGAAGCCGGAATCACGATTCCAGTCGAGCTCGCGACCATGCCCGATCCCTCTGCCATGACCGGTCAACTGTTCATGCGGGGTGAGCCTGCGGAGATGACCGAGCGAGCGAAGGATTCGCGTTTCGGATCCGCGCTCTGGGCGCTGAGTGAGAGCTTGACCGACACTCGGTGGCCTGCAGACCTCGCACGGCCTCAGACAGCGCAGATCGCCGGAACCGTCCGCTTCGGCGTCCTCGGCGCGGCGCGCATCGCGCCCTTCTCGCTCTTCAAGCAGGTGCCCAAGGTGCAGGGCGTCGTGCTCGCCGCAGTCGCCGAAGAGTATCAACCGTACGGGGCGACACTCGCCTACGCGAAGAAGCACGACATCCCCGCGATTCACCGTCGCTTCGAGGCGCTCCTTGCGGATCCCGCGATCGACGCGGTCTACCTCGCCCTCCCGACGAGCCTGCACGCCGATCAGGCTCTAGCCTGCATCGCCGCGGGCAAGCACCTCCTTTGCGAGAAGCCGCTCACGTGCAATGCCGAGGAAGCTCGGCGCGTCGACGCCGCAGCGGCACAGAGTGGTCTCGTCGTCGCCGAGGCGATGCACTCCATCCATCACCCGCTCGTCGCGCGCCTTCGTTCGATCCTCGCCGACGGCGAGATCGGTGAAATCGAGCGAGTGGAGGTGGGGTTCAGCGCTTTCATCCCCAAGCGCGACTTCCGCTTCGTCTACGAGCTCGGGGGCGGCGCCATGCTCGACATGGGCTGTTATCCTGTCGCCTTCCTCCGATCCGCACTCGGGACCGAGCCGACCGTGAAGGGCGCTCGGGCCGAGCTCGTCGCGCCGAACGTAGACGGCACCATGGACACTACGCTTGCGTTCCCCAACGCGCCCGACGTCCGTATGTTCGTCAGTATGCGCTCTCTTCGCCGACCGCTCGAGGTCCAGATGCGCTTCGTCGGCACGCGAGGTCGCATCGATCTCCTGAACTTCATCAAGCCCGAGGTCTACCACCGTCTCGTCATCCGAACCGGATCGAGCCGGCGCGTCGAGCGCGTTCCTGGTCCATCGACTTACGGAACGCAGCTCGCCGCCTTCATCACTTCAATTCGCGAAGGCGCCCCCGTTCTCACGACGACGGCCGAAGCGGTACGCACGCTGACGGTCATCGACGCCGTCTACGATAAGGCCGGGCTTCCGCTACGGGGCCATCTTTTTCTTGATCGCCTTCGCGACGGGTGAAGGGACGTGGCCGAGCGCGTTGAGCATGTGTGGTAGCACTTTGAGCTTCAATCCCTCGTACTCGCTAGGGACGATCGCGTCGATCAGATGCGGGCCACGGGTCTTTACTGCGTTCTGCAGGGCTGCATTGAAGTCCTCGGCTGTGGAGACCCGCTGTCCAGGTACGCCCATTCCCTTGGCCATTGAGACAAAGTCAATTGCGGGTTCCGATAGGTCCAATTGCGCCTTGGCTTTAGGTCCGATTTTGTCTGCTCCGACCCGCTCGAGCTCGATATTGAGAATCCCATAGGAGCGGTTGTTTAGAATAACCGTAGTCACGTCGAGACCCTCGCGTGCGATCGTCCATAGCGCCTGAATCGTGTACATGGCGGAGCCATCGCCGATGAGCGCGAGTACGGGACGGCCCGGCGACGCCGTTGCCGCGCCGACGGCGACCGGTAAGCCTTGCCCGATCGCTCCACCAGTCAAAGCCAGGAGGTCATGGCGAGGTGCACCCGCCGTAAAACTCGGCAGCTTAATACCGGAGGTTTGCGCCTCGTCGGAGATGATGGCGTTTGCCGGCAACAAGGCACCGATGGCCTGGCACACCTTGGCGGCGTTGAGCTTGCCTTTGGGCAACTCCGGACGTTCCGCGCTCTGCAACTTGGGCTCGGTCTCTGATGCACCAACCGCTTCGACGAGTGCCTGCAACGAAGCGAGCGCATCTTCATGCGCCTGCACCAACGTGTGGGCCGTGCAGTCGTCTGGCACGAGATAGCTCTTTTTGCCTGGATACGCGAAGAACGAAACGGGAGCCTTGGCATCGACCAGAACCAGGTGATCGTAGCCGTCGAGCTGCACAGAAGCCATTTCCGCAAGATACGCGATGCGCTCAACCGCGGGCAGTCCTGCGCCTCGCTCGAGGCGTGTCGGAAAGACCTCGCAGAAGAGCTTGGCGCCTGTCTTCTGCTCTATTTGCGACGCCGCACGCAGCCCCGCCTCACGCAGCACCCGATTGCCCAACAAGAACGCAACCTTCTTGCCCGACTTCCTGATGACCTTCGCGATCGCCTGCACCGTTTCGTCGGACGCAGGCGGCGGTTGCTGGGGCTTGTGCGCCTGCACGGGTTCGGCACCCTCGCCCCAGGACACATCTGCGGGCAAGATCAGAGTAGCGATCTGTGCGGGCGGGCCCTTGGCCACCGCTACCGCTTCAGCCGCGTCGGCGGCCAATCGACTGGTTTCAGGCGTCGTCTTGACCCACTTGGAAATGTTCTTGGCGACGGTCTCGATGTCCGACTGCAACTGCGCATCGTATTGCGTGTGATAGGTCGCATGATCCCCAATGATGTTGATCATGGGTACACGCGCCTTGCGCGCGTTGTGCAGGTTCGCAAGCGCATTTCCGAGACCGCATCCGAGATGCAACAACGTTGCTGCAGGCTTATCTGCCATGCGCGCGTATCCGTCGGCAGCCCCTGACGCTACGCCTTCGAACAAACACAACACCGCGCGCATATCGGTTCGATCCAACGCGGCGACGAAGTGCATCTCCGACGTTCCAGGATTGGTGAAGCAGGTGTCCACACCACAGTGGATGAGAGTCTGAATCAGAGCTTGTGCGCCGTTACCCATTGTCGTTCAGTCGCGGCACGTTACTCTACGATGGGGGTGTTGCCTAGTGTTGTAAGGCGTTTCGAGGGCGCGGATTCGTACGGCCGACCTCAGCGCGACCCGCCTCGATGCCGTCGCCGCCGGCCTCTGCCGTCGCCGGGTCCTTCCCGCCCTGCTGCGCGCTCAAACGCGGGCAGGTGACGCTCCTGAGAGGCGGCCTGCAGCCGACGGAACGTCTCTTGAACGTCTGGATACTCAGTGGCTGCTTCGATGAGCTTTTCATACAGGGCGGCGTTTTTACGCTCTGCTTTCACTGCATCCTCGCATGCTCGCTCCAATGATTCGGGCGCGGACACGCCTCCGGCCCACTTGTCGCTCGGGACCTCCATCCCGTGCTTCTCACACTGTCTCTTCAGTGCTTGGATGTGCCGCTCCTCTGATTCCACGATGTTGATGAAGGGGTGCACCTCGCCGAATGCATCTAGAACAGCGCGGTACGTGGCCCGCGCGTGATATTCGTCATCGAGTGCTGCTCGTAGCGCTTCTTGGAGAGACATGGCCATGAGATCTTCTACACGAACACCGCGACTCCCGCCACGGCAGCGTCGATGACCCCCAAGCGGCCACCCGACCAATACGCGCGGAAAGCGAAATACCCGTGCAGTGCGCCTGTCGGCTCTCTGAGAAAGGAGAGGGCCGTAACCCAAGGGCCGGTGCCGGTTCCGTAAGCATCATCGAGGAGCAAACCTCCAGCAGGAAATTGCTCGACGAAGGACACGTACATCATCGCAGCGGTCGAGAGCCCGAGAGATCTCGAACCCATCAGGTCCGGCGATGGTCGTTCCCTGTTCGTCGTCGTCAGAGCCTCCCTCAGGAGATCAGCTCCAGGCGCACGAGCCAGAGCAGTCCAAGCCCAGCGACGAAGCACAAGAAATGGATGATGTTCGTGATGGCTCCTGTGTGCTTGTTGACTTCGGGCACAAGGTCGGAAGCCCCGATGTAGATGAAGTTTCCCGCTGCAAAAGGAACGAGAAAGGAGATCTCGAGCGTTGAGGAAGCCATCCACGCCGTGATGCCACCAACCAAGAATGTGAGGCCCGAGAGCCAATTGAACAGCAGGGCCTGTCTTCTGCTCCATCCCCCATGAATCAGCACACCGAAGTCGCCTAGCTCCTGGGGAACCTCGTGCGCAGCGGCGGCAAGCCAGGCTGCGATCCCGAGTCGGATATCCGAGAGGAACACTGCCCCCACGCCGAGGCCGCCTAGAAAGTTGTGCAGGCCATCTCCGATCAAGATCAAGCGGGTAAGAGGCTCCTTGCAGTCCGAAGAGGCTCGATGGCAATGGTGCCAATGAAGAAACTGCTCGAGCGCAAAGAACACAGTGAACCCGGTCAGTGTCCACAGGTATATCAACACTGGATCGGCGATGCTCTCGGATGCTGCAGGAAGCATGTGAAAGAATGCGCCTCCCAAAAGCGACCCTGCCGCAAAAGCAACGAGCGGCATGATGATCCGATCCAGCGTGGCCTTCTTCATGAGGAGCGTGATGCTTCCCACCAGCGCAATCGCGCTCATTGCGAAGCCCGTGAGGACGATCCAAGCCAGTACCGTCATCTCCTCATCCCTTCAGCGCGCTCTTGGCGCGGGCGGTCACGCGAGCTGAAATCTGGCGCAGCCGCGCCAGATCGTGCGGGGAGCGTGACTTCCGTGCAGCGATCGGGTGATCAATCGTGGTGCTGCTCCTCGAGGCTCGCAATACTCTTCTCGCTAAACAGATAATCTCGAAGCTCGTCGTTGAACACCTCGTCCTTTCGTCGAATCCACTCGAGAAGCATCGATGCGTGCTCTTTTTCCTCGTCGCGATTGTGCGCGAGAATCGCCCTCAAATCAGGATCCTTCGCGGCGTCAAACCGCTGGTTGTACCAGTCGATGGCTTCGAGCTCTTCCATGAGTGAAACGATTGCGCGGTGCATATCCCGGGTTTCGTCCGAAAGGTCGGTTGCTGCCTCGTGAAGACCTTCACTTGCCATAGCTGTTTCTCCTTTATCGCTGCTGACCGTTTCGATAGCGATTCGAGCACCGAACACTAGCGGCGGGGGCGGTCGTCCACAAGATCTCACTACGCGCGACGCACCAGCACCCGTTGGACCATCGAGCTCGGCATCGCCTCGCGAGCCTCGGCATCCGACACGGCGCTTCAGTGAGCCTCGGCAGCGGGCTGAAACGACGTCAAGATCTCGTTGCGTCGCATGAACCACGGGGTAAACGGAGGGTTGTAGCGGGCCCAGACCGGTTCACCCTCCGGCTTGAGTCCCTCGGCGCGCAATGCGGCGTAGAGCACACCGAGGTGCTTCTCGTAGTTGCGTTTCGACCAGGTGCCCGAGTAGCGAACGGCCGCCAACGTTCTTGCCGGGACTTCTCGAATCGTGATCCGCGTATCGTTGGGCTCGGGTAGCGCGTCGCGAGAGAGCTCGGACGGCATCATGAAACGAACGGTGTACTGGTCGCCGGTCCTCGCCTGCGTCACCGGCGTGGTCATCGCGATCCTCGTCCCTTGGCCCTTCTCCTGGACGACCGGGGCGGTCATCGCGATCTTCTTCGAAGCTTGGTTGTCGCCGAAGATGTACTTCGCCAGGATTCGAAACCCCTGGTTCCCCGCGCTCTCTAGGCTGCCGTCGACCGTCGTCTCGGCGACGAGGTAAGGCTCGTACTCACGTATTTCGGCAGGGCCGAGCTTGGATCTCACTCGATAATCTGGGCTTTCGTAGGCCACGGTCCTTTATGGCGCAAACCAACTCAATCACAAGCGACACGCGTGGTGGTCTCCCATCGCGTTTGCTCGATTTCGGCCAATGCGACGGCATCGATGTACTGCATTCGCGCCATGGCGGCTTGTTGCTCCCGAAGATTCACGAAGATGAGATTGCTGGACCCCGCCTCGAAACGGCGCCTCTCTCCCTCGGCCAGCTTGGCAGCCGTCTCGACCATGTCTCGCGTGAGCAAAGCTCTTTGCCGAGCCGCTTCGACTGCCGAAGCCGCGTCGCGCGTCCTCGCGCGGAGCTGATCCGTGACGAAGCGAAGGGCCTCCCGCTGCTCGGCGGCCTTGGCGCGGGCCACGTTGGCACGCCCCCGCTCGGTGCGAAAGAGGAGTGGCATCGACAGCTTCACGCCGGCCGTGAACACGTTGCCAGGCAAGGTGAAGTCGAGATCGGTCCCCGTGAGCTCGCCGAGGTCTCGAGAGTACTCGAAAAAGGCACCGAGCTCGGGTGCGAGCTCGTTTCTGACGAGCTTCACGTCCACCTCGGCTGCACCGAGCTTGGACTTCGCCTCTTGGACTTCGGGGTGGCAGATGAGAACCTGCTCGACTGCGCGTTCCACCGCAAGATCTTCGACGGGCTCGGCGGCAAGACGGTCGGGCACACGCGCCGTGTCGACGACGACTGGGGAACCGTCGGCATCCCGAAGGAAGAGAGAGAGCTCGAAGCTCGCTTTTCCGAACGCGCGCTCGGCAGCAACGAGAAAGGCTCGCCGCTCGATCAGGATGCGCTCGTTGTCGACCACATCGAACTCGGCAATCGATCCGGTCTGCAGGCGACGCCGCAGTTGCCCGTCCCGCTGCTCCGCCAACTCGAGCAACGCCCGCGCGACCTCCCGATTCTGTCCGGCGCTCACCCAACTCCAGTATGCCCGGGCGGCTGCCAGCTCGAGGTCGAGCCTCGTGGCCGAAAGTCCCTGCGCGGCGGCATCCTGCAAGTCGATCGCTCGGGCGCGCTCGGCTCGGTCGGCGTCGATCAAACCGCCGCGCCAAATCGGCATCTCGAGCCCTGCACGAACCTCACCGCCAGAGAGCGTCTGATCGTCCCGATAGGTGGGCCACCGCTGGTCGATGCTAACGCCGACACGATACCCAAAATAGATCTCCGACCCCCAGAGTGTGGTCGGTTGGCGAAGCTCCGTGTTGGCGCTTCGAAGGTCGTAGTACGCACCCGTCACGAGCTTCGCATCGCCTTCGAGCCGCGGGTCGAAAGCACCTCGTGCTGCAGTCGTCTGGGCCTGCGCCCCCCGCAACCGCTCGATCGCCTGCCGAATGCGAGGGTCGTGCGCGTTGACCGATGCCCGGACCTCTTCGAAGTGCAGCGGGCGCCGGCGCTCCTCGCTCGCAGCCGCGATGAGCGGAGTGAGCCAGCCGAGCACGAAGAGACCGAGGTGAGCCGCCCGCATCATTGGGCAGCTCCGCCGGTCCGCGCCATGGGCGGTGGGCTCGTCGTGGGTGGGAAGCCATTGAACTGACGCCAGATCTCGAACCCGAGCGACACTTGGTTCAGCAAGACCCAGCCCTTGGCGAGAACACCCTGCCTGAGGTAGCTCGGCGCCGGCCAGGGCCCGTCCTCGTGGTCGGGCACGACCACGATGCGGAAATCCCCGCGACCGTCATCGGCGGCGTCGATGAACGCCACCTTGCCTCCGAAGGTGCCAACGGCGACCGAGGGCCACCCGGAAAACTGCACCGCCGGCCAACCTTCGAACTGGAGACGCACCGGGCTCCCGGGTTTGACCAAGGCCGCGTCGTTGCCATCGACGTAGAGCGCGACCGCGCGGTCGTTCGTTTGTGGAACCAGAATGGCAAGGACCTCACCGCGCTTGACCTGCTCGGCACCTAGACGACCGACGATGCTAAGGATGGTTCCATCCGTCGGCGCTTTCACTGTCTGCGCCCGCTGTCGCGAGATGCCGACGTCCAGGCGCGCGAGTCCAGCGTCGGTCGTGGCGACGTCGGTTTCTGCGCTTTGTAGGGCTGCCTCCGCGCTTTCGATCTCCGCCTCGGTCGACGCGATCACGCGATTGAGGGAGGCCCGGCTTTGCGCGAGCTTGTCATGAGCCGCCCGCAATTTGGCGCGCGCCGACGCGACGTTCGCCGTACTTTGACGGATGGCGAGCTCCGCAAGCTCGAACTCTCGCCGCGACGCGAGCCCATCGTCGAACAAGTCTTTCTGGCGGCGAAAATTGAGCTCGTTGGTTTCGAGCTCCGCGCGGGCGGCGTTGAGCTCTTGGTCCGCGGCTTGAACGCCCCGCTGCGCGATTTGGATGTTTGCTTCCGCACCCGTGATTTCCGCGCGTTGAGATCGGCGAATGGAATCAATGCGTCCGCGTAGCGTTTCGACTCGCTGCGCCTGTGCCTCGCGGCGGACTTCGACCGCGGAACGCTCAGCGCCGAGGCGGTCGAGGATCGCCTCGTCGTTGTCCGTGAGCTCCACGATGGGGTCGCCCTTCCGAACCTGACTACCCTCCTGCACGAACCACTTCTCGACCCGACCCGAGATCGTAGCTTCGATCGGCTGCTGCCGCTGGTCCGGCGCGTAAGCGAGGACGCGCCCCTTGCCCTGAATGTTCTGAGTCCACGGCGCGAGGAGTGCTGCCACCGAGAACAAGACGAACACAGCGACCAGGAGCTTGGCCACGACAGCCGCACGCTGCGGGGCGGGTACTTCGAGCTGCTCGGGCAGATTCTTCCGATGAAAACCAGACCAGGGTGTGCCTTCGAAGGATGAGTGGTTCATGCGGCCTCATTTTGCCGAGGGGGGCGCTCGGTGATGTGCAGGTGACGGTCCATTCGTTCATGCATGCGTGGGTCGTCCGACACCAGGAGAAGGGAGAAGCTCCGAGTGCTGTTGAGGCGCTCGAGGAGACGAATACTTTGATGCGGGTCGAGATGATCGAGGGTTCGGTCGAGGACGAGCACGGAAGGCTCGCTCGCGATCGCCCTCGCAACCGTCAAGGCGACGGCTTGCGATCGACTGAGGGGGGCGCCGTCGACGAGGAGTGAGGTTTGCAAGCCCGACGGCAGTTGCTTGACCGCGTCGTAGAGACCGACGCGATCGAGCACTTTCCAGGCCTCCTCCGAGGACAGGCTCGAGTTGGCCGCCCTCAGGTTGTCGAATACGCGGCCTGGAAACACCTCGGGACCGCGGACCAAGGCAACGCGGCTCCGGAGCGCAGGCAAGGTCAGGTCCCGAATATCATGTCCACCGACTTCGATGACGCCAGCGCGAATGGTGTCGAGCCCAAAGATCGCGTGGACGAGCTCGCTCGTCGTCACGTCCGATTCAGCGCTCACTGAGAGGCGCTCGCCCGGGCTCAGCTCGAAGGACACGTCCGACAACCTGCCGGAGCTGCCGCCGAGCTCGACTTTTTGAACCCGAAGTGTGCCGGTTGAGCCCGGTTCGCACGGGGGTGCCTCGCCCTGTGACCGCTCCAGCGGTAGATCCAAGATCTCGCCGAGCTTGTCGACGGCAGCAACGAGGTCGTAGAAGATCTCGACCTTCCCACCGAGCTTGGCAATGGACGCGACGACGGCTGTGACGATGAGCTCGGCGGCGATGAGTTGACCGATGGAAAGCTCGCGCTCGATGACGAGGAGGCCGCCGACGGCGAGCAGGGTCACGCTTGCAAGGACCTCAATCGTCAAGGCACCGACGACTTGCCGGAACACGATTCGGAAGTGACGCCGACGCTCATCGAGGTAAGACTTCGCGAGGGTTTCGACTTTGGCTCGCGCGACCTGCTCACCTCCAGCCAGCTTGAATGAGAGGGGGTAGCGCGCCATTTCCTCGAGCCAACCTGCTACGGCGTACTTCGCCTTCGACTCTGCGATACTCGTCTTGGAACCACCGCGTCCGAGCGGGACGAGCACCAACACTGCGCTGACGATCAGAACCAAGTCGAACGCCAGCAAGATCGGATGGTAAAAAGCGAGGACTACGAGGCCGACGAGCGCAATAAGGACGGCGTCGACGCCTCCCAACAACAGCGAGGTGACGCTCTTCTGAGTCGTGAAGATGTCGAAGAATCGATTGAGGAGCTCCGGCCCGTTCTTCTGGCGGAGCGCGTCAGCGCTGACACGGGGAAGGCGGGAGCCGATCTCATCGACGATGCGGACGAAGAGACGACGCTGAAGCATCTCCACGATGCGGATCTGCAGCGCGCGCAACACCGCCGCGCCTGTGAGTGCGACGGCCAGAAGGACGGTCAACACGACGAGGGGCTGGATCAAGGAGCCGAAGGCAACCGTGTTGACGAGAGACTGAACGGCAATCGGGACCGCGAGAGACAGGAGGCCAAGCGCGATGCCGTAAATGACCACGACGGCGATGTCCTCCCGGTCGAACGCGAGAAGCTGACGGACCCGGCTCAGCGGCGAGGGCCGCTCATAAGGCGGCGCGGAAGGAGTGCGATTCATGATTTTCAAATCATGATAGAAAAAACCTGCTTGTCAATACGTGTTTTATGTTTTATGTATTTAATCGCAGATGACGGTGCCCACCGAGACCGCTGCCCTCGCATGGACTTTCCTGAGTAATCACGGGCACGTACTGGTGTGCATCGTTCGAGACCCCAACATCCGGGTTCGGGAAATCGCACTCGCCGTGGGCATCACGGAACGCGCCGTGCAGCGGATTCTCGGTGAGTTGGAGGGGGCTGGCGTGATCTCCCGTACGCGCAGGGGACGCCGGACCCACTATGAGGTCAACCACCGGCAACCCCTGCGCCACCCGATCGAGGCCGACCACTCGGTGGGCGAGCTGGTCAGACTCGTTGCTTCCTGAGCGGGCTCCGGTCGCACCAGGGAGATCGGATCGGCGCGATTGATCGACTGGAGTCCCACTGAATCTTCGAAAACGACTGACTGAGGTTTGGGTCTAGCGCGGTGCTCGCCGACTCACACTCAGTTTGTCGACGACCCGTTCCACCCCTTCTTGCCGGTAGACGAGTTGCTTCATCTCTTCGCGAATCGACGCGCGGCCTACGCGCCCAGAGAGAACGGCGACACTACCGAAAACCGCAACATCGACGCGCACATCGGGGTACCTAGTCTCCACCGCATGACGGACCCGACGGGCGAGCGCCTTGTCTTCCTTCTTTCCTTTGGGTGAGATGACCAAGTAGTCGAACACCCGACGAACGCCGCGCACATGCTGGATCAACTGGAGTGCGCGTGAAGCCTCGTGCTTGTCGCGAACCGAACCCGTAATCGTCACCTCTCCCGATCGGACGGAAACTGCGAGGGTAGACGCATCGGTTTCCGATGCATGTCGTAGAACTTCACGGACGGCGGATGCGATGGCCTGATCTCCTCTAGCAGGCCCAGCAATCTCAACTCCGTCCGCCACGACGTCTTCGACTCCGATGACGTCAGAAGCAACTTGTCGGGCCAGCTCGAGCTTCCAGAGCCCGTCGAGGCTGCCCCTCAGCACCACGAAGCGCCCGCAGGCTTCGACCGCAAGATGCGCTCCAAAAGGAGCAGCGTGTGCGCTCAAGTTTGCTCGCACGGTCTCTTCGAGCGCCACCTCAGAAGCCCTCTTCTTCTTGGCACTCCGGTCTGCGAAGTCGGCGCCGCAGACACGAAACACGGTGCGTTTGAGCGCTTGCGCGTCGTGGGGCCAGGCGAAAATCGCCTCCACGCCCTCACCGTAGAGCGTCCGCGCGGTGCGTGACGGAACCGGCCCCTCCATGACCACGAAGACGGGAACGTTCGCGGACCGCGCGCGGCCGCGGCGAGCATAGGTCAGAACTGAGAACCGGGGAATTGGAGGCACGATCAGAAGCGCTCTCGTCTGCTGGTCGATAGCCAAGTCCGCCTCATCAGGATGGTCTACGCGCAGACATTCGAGGCCGAGCTCGCGAAGCGCTCGCGTGACGCGCGAAGAGAGTGGACTGACCCCTAGGACGATCGCGCGAGGCCGGCCCACGAGCCTAGAAGCAGGCGGTCTTCTCCTGGTACTTCGAACAGCGGACCGCGGAGACCGTCGACGCCGCCGAGATCGCTGTGCTCGCGCCGCGATCATCGCGTGTCCCATTGGGCGGAGTGGTCGCTCATACGTTCAAGTGACTCTCCAAGAACCACATGTCGAGCTCGGTTCCCTGGAGGATCTCCGTGTAGAGGTCCGCGGTCACGGGGTCGTTCTTGGCTTCCGCCTCCTTGATCGCTCCGCGAACGAACGCCGTATAGGCGCTGAAACGTTCCACGAGCGCATGAATGTGCTGCTTACCATCGACGGCGCGGAGCTCGTACTCGGGTAACTTGGAGGCCTCGACGGAGAGGCGGACGGTGCCCTCAGCGTATCCTCCAAGTGTCGTCGCGCGCTCCGCGATGCGGTCCGCGAAACCTCGAAGCTTGATGGCGACCTTGTCGAATAGCTCGTGCCGGGCGAAGAACTGAGGCCCCTTGATGTTCCAATGAGCCTGCTTCACCTGGGACTTGAGGTCGATTGTGGTCGCCAGCACGACGTTCAAGGTCTCGACGAGCGCCGCTTTGGTTTCATCGGGTAGTGCGACATGGCTGGTAAATCGGGTGGACATGGATCTGAGTTCCTTTCTCTTGATGGGTGGTGTCTGGGTCGAGGGTGGAGGATGAAATCGCGTTTAGCTCGAGGCCCCGAAGATCTGGGTAGCCAGCTTCTGAAAGCGGGCCCGGAGGTCTCTTCCAACGCGCTGAAGGTCCTCGGCGGTGTCCTTGGCCGCGGCATCGACCTGCGCGCTGAATCGCTGAACTTCTTCCTCGAGGTCTCGGCCTTCGTTCTGAATTTCGGTACTGGCGCCTTTGGACTGCATCCGAATCTCGTGTGCGGTCCTCGAGAGCTCGTCGCGGAGGTCTTTCAGATCGTTTGCGACTTTCTCGCCGACCGGTTGGCGTGACTGGCTTGATGGGTTGCGATGCGTGGCTTCTTGCATGGGTTGCCTTTCTTCTCGTAGAGCGCGAGTCGCGACTGCGCGCGGCCTCGCGCTTGGTGAACGCCGTTTCCATCGAAACGAACGTTCGGTTGGGGTTGACTTTGGGCACACGGACGCCTCATCGGTGAAGCCGATGAATGCGCGTCAGGACAGTGGCCCCCGAAGAGAAACGTTTGCAGGATTGTGAATCGACCGCGGACGTTTCGTATGTTTCCTTACTATAGGGCATCTGGCCCAAAATTGCAAGTTTTCCCTGCAAATTTGCGCCAAATGGACATTCGTGGAGAGAGGCGCCCGGCGCGTCGACGGCGCGACATGCAGTTCTTTCGTGACGCCGAGACCCAGCGCAAAACCTGCGTGCCAAGCTCGCCTTTTTCCTAGCAAAACGGCGCGTCGCAGCTGGCACGGCGGATGCAGTCAAACAAATCGACGCCGCAAGCTACCGCGATGCGGCAGGAGATGGTCATGAGTCGCATCACCGCAGGAGTCGAGCAATCCCTCACCGACATCGTGGGTGCCGATCGCATCCGCACCGACATCGTCGAACGCACGTGCAACTCGATCGACATCGGGGACATGCCGCCGGCGATCAAGTCGATGATCCCGGCTGGGATCGCCGGCGCGGTGCTGCGCCCGCGCACCGAGGAGGACCTCCAGGCGCTCGTCACCCTGGCCCGGAACGACCCCAAGCATGTCCGGCTCGTCCCGCGCGCCGCGGGCACGAGCGGCTACGGCGGCGTACTGCCCGACAAGGGCGCGGTCGTGCTCGTCATGACCGACTGGAACACGGTACTCTCCATCGACCCGCACGCGATGACCGTGCGCGTGCAGACGGCGGCGATCTGGCAGGACATCGATGCAGAGCTCGCGAAGCACGGGCTCACGCTCCGCCTCTACCCGTCGTCATACCCGAGCTCGACCGTGGGCGGCTGGCTCGCCCAAGGTGGCGGCGGCTACGGCAGCACCGAGTACGGCGTATTCAAGGACAACGTCGTCTCAGCGCGAGTGGTGCTGCCCACAGGAGAGATCCGGGAGTTCAGTGGTGAAGCGGTGCACGACTACGTCGCCGGCGCCGAGGGCACGACCGGAATCATCACCGAGGTGGAGTTCCTCGTCCGCAAGCTCGAACCCGAGTTGCACCGCATGTGGGCCTTCCACGAGGCGAACAGCGCCGCCGAGGCGATGCGCGCCGTCCACGACGCCGGCATCCCGGTCTGGTCGGTGTCCTTCGTGAACCCGGCCAACGTCGCACTGCGCAAAACACTTCCCGACGACTACCTGCACGCCTACGAGCTTGCCGAGGCCGGAGCGGAGGCGGTGATCCCCAACGCATTCCTCGTCCTCGTAGCGTACCCGGAGTCACGCCGCGAGTCCGTCGACGAGCCGCTGTCTGACGCGATGCGCAAATGGCACGGCATCGAACTACACCAAGAGGCGGCGGAACGGGAATGGGCGGAACGCTTCACGACGATGCGACTCAAGAAGCTCGGTCCGTCCATGATCCCCGCCGAGGTCCTCGTCCCCCTCGACAAAGCGAGCGCCGTGCTCGCCGACATCGAGCGCGAGATCCACCAAACCGTGATCCTCGAAGGGATCGTGGGAAAGGCGGGGACCCTCACGCTGCTCGGCTACATCCTGCACGACGACCGGTCGCTGCTCTTCAATCTCGCGTACGGGCTGTCGCTTTCGGTGCTCGGCATCGCCAAGCGGCACGGCGGCAGCGCCTATTCGACGGGCCTCTACTTCCGGGGCGAGGCGGACAGCGTGTTCGGGACGGACTGGGTCGACAAGTACCAGGAGTTCAAGGACGAGGTGGACCCGGACGGCTTCATGAATCCGGGCAAGGTCACGGGCAGGGGCTTGCTCGGAGTGATCATGGAAGGCGCGCAGGCCTTCGAGCCCGAGATCCGGCCGTTCGCGAACATGGCCGTCCCACCCGCGCACGCGATCGACAAGATCGCCGCCAAGCACGGCATCCCCGCCGATGTCGTGCGCCCCGCTTACGAGTGCGCCCGTTGCGGCTACTGCGTGAACACATGCGACCAGTACAACGGCCGGGGTTGGGAATCGCAGTCTCCTCGGGGGAAGTGGACTTTCCTGCGCGAGATCGTGGAGGGACGGGCGAAGTTCGACGATCGTGCAGTGCACACCTTCCTCGTCTGCACGACGTGCGAGGTGTGCGACACGCGCTGCCAGCTTCAGCTCCCGATCCAGGACAGCTGGATGACGATGCGAGACACGCTGGTCGGCAAGCAAAAGCACGGCACGCTCCCGGCGTTCGAGATCATGGCCGCATCTCTGAGGGGAGAGAAGGACATCTGGGCCGGCAAAGCGGAGCACCGTGCCGACTGGGTCCCGGACGGCGCGCGACGACGCCTCAAGGACAAGGCCGAGATCCTGTACTTCGCCGGATGTACGGCGAGCTTCGTCGACACGTCGATCGCGCAGGCGAGCCTCGAGCTGCTCCTCGATGCCGGCTACGACGTCGCCTACATGGGCACGGACGAGATGTGCTGTGGTATCCCGATGAAAGCGGCCGGGAAGTGGGACCTGTTCGAGGAATGCTACGACCACAACGTCGCTGCGGCCCGCGAGCGCGGCGCCAAGACGATTGTGACGTCGTGCCCGTCGTGCGCCTACGTGTGGCGCGAGTACTACCGCCAGATTGCAGAAGCGCGCGGTGAGCCGTTCGAGTTCGACGTGCGCCAGTACTCCGAGCTCCTCGCCCCGAAATTGGCCGACGGCACCCTGCAACCGACCGAGGCGCTGTCCGGAACGTATACGTTCCACGATTCCTGCCACCTGGGCCGGGCACAGGGGATATACGAGCCGCCCCGTCAGATGCTCAAAGCGATCCCGGGATGCAACGTCGTGGAGATGCGGCACAACCACCGCGACAGTCTGTGCTGTGGGTCCGTGCTCACGCTCGTCGGCGACGTCGACATCGCGCCCGACCTTGGCAAGCTCCGTCTCGATGAGGCCAAGGAGGCCGGCGCTGACACGATCGTCACGCTGTGCCCCTGCTGTAAGGTCCAACTACGCAACGCGAACAGCCACAAAAACATGGATGTCGACGTGAAGGACCTGGCTTACCTCGTGGCGCGGTCGTGCGGCCACGACATCGAGGACGCCTCGCCGGACGCCGCTTACCAATGGGGCATCTTCGAGAAGCTCATCCGGCTCCTCGAACCAGCGAACATGGCGGAGCTCATGACGAAGGTGTTCCCGCAGATGGTCGAGGCGATGCCGAAGGCCGAGCGGACCATGATGCTCGCGAGCCGGCACGTGCCGGGCGGCACGCATCTGATGGAGAAGCTCATGCCCCCGATGTTCGCCCACATGGCGCCCGACCTGATCGACAAGGTGATGCCGGACCTGCTCGCAGAGATCAAGACCTACGTGGGCGAGATGCCCCCGGACATGACCGAGCTCATGCCTGACCTCCTGCCCGACGCCATGCACTCGCTGCTCCCGACCTATCTGCCCCTGCTCATCCCCGAGCTCGTGCCCCGCTTCGTCGGGTTCCTGCAGACCTACGAGCAGCCCGTCGAGGACAGCACCTTATTGGACCCCCAACCGCAAACCCCGCCTGCAGAGTCCCCAGAGCGAAGCGCCTGATAGCGGCCAACCGGGGTCCATTTTCGTCCGTCGAAGCCTGCGCCACTCGGACTCCCGAATGGGCCCAATGAGCTAAGAGAGCGAGAGTACGAAGCCCTCGTGAGGGACGGTTTGGCCCCGGGTAGATCGCTGCTCCGCCCGCCGCTCTCCCAATGCGTCGTCCCGACGATAAGGGCTTTCGGTCATCGAGCTTGGGTTCTGGGCTCCTGGGCACCGCTTAGCTCGCTCCTGGTGCGAGGCCTGAGGGCGCGGTCGACAGCGGGGTGAGATCTTCGTCGACCCTCAGGTCTGAATTCGTCGGGGCGGTAGCCAAACGCGCCTCGGCAAGTTGGGTCTCGAGCAGCGCTCGAAGAGTGATTCCACGCTTCTTCGCTGAGGGATCGGCGCGCACTGCTGGCATTTGATCATACTTGTCCAGCTCGGCGAGCCCTTGGACTGGGCAATCGAGCCGGTAGAGGGTATTCGCGATGTTGTACGAGGTGCTCGCGCGTCAGACGAGCTCTGATGACTTTCGAAAGGTTGATAGTGCGGCTTCCCACCGGCCGGACTCCGCGAGGCTGACCCCATCCTCGAACAAGTGGCGTGCGCGATCGCCGTCGATGCTTTCGGTCACGCGCACATCAGCTACCGCTGATGCCACCAATAAGACTCTCAAGTATGCTTTGATCGCAGTGCCCGAGTGATCCGAGCGAGCCCGGTGCTCAACGGCGTTCTCCGTTCGATTTGACCCCCGCAGGTGTCTTGCCTTTGAACGTGGCGGCGTTGATCAACCGGCTACGCAAAGAGAGCCCGCCGATGTGGCGTTCGGAAAAACAGGTTTGCAGAGAATCTGCTCATGCCATCATTCTTGCTACGGCACCACGGAAGCATGAGAGCGACAGCGCCTCACGAACCCGCTCTGCGTCGCACGACCCAGATCGACAACAGCAAGGTCGCGGCGAGGTAACCGGGCCAATCGCCGAGCGTTTCATAGAGGGTGGGCTCGTCGAGCATTCGGACCGACTGGACCAAGCTCGCTTCCTCGAAGAGTCCGGATTGCGCCACCACCCGGCCGGCCGGATCGATGATCGCGCTGATGCCGGTGTTGGTGGCTCGAACCAAGTAGCGACGATGCTCAATCGCTCGAAAACGCGCGAGGGCGAGGTGCAAGTGGGGCTCGGGCGAGTCGCCGAACCATCCGTCGTTGGTCAGGCTCACCAGCAGGTGCGGCTGCGATCGGCGGACCAACGTGCGAACGTACGCGGGACGAATCGTCTCGTAGCAGATCGGTGTCGCAATTCGCCAGGGCCCGAAATTCAATCCCCAGGAACCGCGGCCAGGACGGAAGTGGCTGAGCGTCGGAGCGAGCTCGGACCACCACCCGAACCGGTCTCCGAACGGAACGAACTCCGCAAACGGTATCAAGAAACGTTTGTCATAGGCGGACCGGATCGTGCCATCGGCGTCGGCAAGCATCGCACTGTTGAATCGTTCACGTCGTCCGCCCTTGGTGCGGGTGCGGATGCCCCCGAAAAGGAGCGGTGCCTTGAGACCTTCGTGCACCGCGTCGCCCGACACTGGAAGCCTGTCCGGAAACGCGCGTAGGTAGCTCGTTTCAGGCCAGATCAACAGATCGACGGGGCGCTCCGCTTCCAGCTTCGAGCTCTGGTCGGCGTAGCGTCGATGCGACAGCAGCCGCTCGGTGCGCTTTTCGATCACGTCGACATTGGCCTGTACGACACCCACCGTGACAGCGGGGGCGGCCGCGCTCTTCCGCTCGACGGTTCGAATCGAAAGCGAGCCATAAGTCACGAGCGACAAGGTGACGACGAGCATCCCCCCCAATTCGACGCGCGAGAATCGACGTCGTCGTGCGAGCGACAGCACGAGCTCTGCGAGGATTGCGCTGACGCCGCAGATCCAGGCGCTCAGCAGGAGAGGCCCGCCAAGCGCCGCCGCCTGTGCGAGCAAGCTCTGATCGACGAGCGTATTGCCCAGATAAAACGGAAAGAGCGACGGATAGAGCCATTCGACCGTCAGCCAGGGCAGCAGCAGCGACAAGAGGATCCCGACGTCCCGCTTGCGCAACGCGCAGTGCATCCAACCGATGACGACGAAGCGTGAGGTCACCACGGCCCCCCACAGGAGCCAAACCCCCCAGCTGAGCGCGACCCGTCCACCCCAGAAGAGCGTGAGCGTTGGTTGCAGCCAGTGATAGCCGCCGACGTATGCTGCCCATCCGAAGAGCGCGGCGCCAAAGAGCGCCTCACCGCGGCTTGTCGACCATTCCAGGGACAAGATGAAGACTACGACCGCGAAGAACACGGCGGGCCACGCTGCCTTAACTGTGAAGGCAGCAGCCAACGATGCGCCGCCGAGGAGAGCAAGCACCGGAGTTGCAGACCGAGCCACGGGACTTCCTTATACTCCTGCATACTCCTGCGCTCTTGGGATTCGCAGTTGCTTCGGTGGGGTCACTCCTCTACCATCCCGCGCACCGAGATGCAGCGTTTCCTGATCGGCTTTGCGTTGGTGGGTGCGGGAATCGCCCTCGCGTTTTTTCTCAATCGGCGGACCGCCCGCACGTCCGAACAGCGCATGAAAGCGCCGGATTTCGAATCGGAAAAAGAGACTGACGTCGATCGAGCTCTGCCGCAGCAGCCCGCGTACGATGGCGGGATCCCGCTCGTTGACGATGGGGGCGCGGGAATCGATCCCAGCATGGAAGCGCCGAGCTTCGACCTCGGCGACCTCGACTACGAGGCCTTGCGCAAGCAGACGCCACACAGCCTCTACTGGCTGATGGCCGCGCCAACCGACAACCCGGAAGTGCTCCGGGCCCGACGGGAGGCGCGCGACGAACGAAATCGGCAGTACGGGAAGGTGGTCTCCAACACGGCCACCGTCGAAGAGGTTCGCGACTACTACGCGTACAAGCGCAAGCTGTCCGAGGATTATGTCGAGGTATTGCAGTTGATACTCGACGAAAACGGCGACGATCTCTCCGAGCGTGATGTAGGGTTGCTCGAGCTCGCGCTCTCCATGCATAGCTCCCTGCTCAGCGAGTTGCCGGGCAAAGAGGATGACGCGTTGCACCGCAAAGCGGAATACGACCGCGTGAAACGAGCATGGCAGGAGCAACAGCCGATCAAGACCCCAGGCGCACTGCAAGACGCCGAGCGCTCACAGTAGCGGCCCGACAAGGGGGTTGAATTGACGGATACATTCGCCGATAGTCGGACCGGCGAGTCGGAAACCCGTTAACAACCCCAACAGGAGAGGATGCCATGAGATTTGGATTGGTCGCGCTCGCGGCCGTGACGTTCGCCATCGTGCCGCTCAGTACGGCAAGCGGGATCGGGCTGGAGGATATCGTAGACGGCGAAAACAACTATCCCTGGGAGCAAGTCGCGCTGCCCGGCGCGAAGTGCGGAAATGGATCGCAGTATAAATTCTACGTATACGACAGCCCCACTTCGAATAACTTGCTGCTCTATTTCGAGGGCGGTGGCGCGTGCTGGGACTTCGATTCCTGCAGCGGTCGGGAGGGAATCTTAGGCGCGGCCAATCGCAACGGGATACCGGACGGCTACATCGAAACCACACTGCCAAAGTTCGTGGCACCGCTAGTCAATGGCGACGATCCCGGAATTCCGGGCCGTTCGCGCACCGACCTGATCACCAAGGGTTGGGACGTGGTGTACATGCCGTATTGCACGGGCGACGTGCACGTCGGCAACAGCGTCACCACATACATCGATCCACTGGGCCAGGAGCCGCCTTTGGTCTGGTACCACAACGGCTACAACAACACGGTCGCAGCGCTGAATGAGCTGGCAGCCCGTTTCCCCAGCATCAACAAGCTCGTGGTGAGCGGCTTCAGCGCGGGGGGGGTCGCGACCGGTGTCGGCTACTACTTTGCTCGGCAGATCCTCGATCCAAACGCTGGCTACATGATCAACGACTCAGGGCCCGTGTTCCCAGCTCCCAATGCGAGCTCGAACTCCCGGCCGCTTCACGACACCATCACGCAGGCTTGGGACCTTGCGTCGGTGTTTGCGCAGCTTCCTGCGACTTTCAATCCCAACGACTTTGGAAGCATCAACGTCATGATGGCCTTGGAGTTTCCAAATGATCAGCTGGCCTACACCGGCTATTCCCGGGACTTCAACTTCTCGCGGTTTTCGTACGAGCGTTTTTATCCCGGCATCGATGCGAACGGCATCCTGACCAAATGGAAGCAAGACCAGGATGCACTGGTCGCCCAACTGCAGCAGTTCCCCAACTTCTCCTACAACATTCCGTGGGAGCGCCAGATCAACGACAGCCATTGCTCGACGATCATCACATTCATCGGAAGCCACAACTGCCCGAGCATTCGAAAGAAGAAGTGGTATGAATTCTGGCAATGGCCTTGGTCCCAGACCTGGAAATGCCCCGGCACCTTCCAGACGATGGAAGACTTCGTCGATCGCTTCATCGGGCAGGATCAACGTTTCCGGCTCATCGAGCCCCCGAACGGCTACAACGCCGAAGATCCGGGAATGCAGATCGTAGCTCCGTTGATCAACGACGCGATCAGCGGCGCGTGACCGCGGCGCTGCGACGCGCAGCGGTGCTGGTATTCGGCCTTTCGCTGCTCGGGCTCGGTTGCGACGGGGCCCGGCAACGCGAGGCGGAGCAACAAGCGCTGCAGAAACGCCCACCGGTTGCAAGCGGCAACATCAACCAAACGATGGGAGCGGATCAGCGCGTCGTCCCCAAGCTACCAACACCGCAAGACCGGTTTCTCATCGCGGTGCGGGACGGCGATCGAGACGCGGCCGCACGATGGCTCGAGAAGGGCTCGAACATCCACGAGGGTGCCGTTCTCGTCGCTGCGGTGCGCGGCAGGGGAGATCTCGCCTTCGCTCAGTGGCTGGTAGCAAACGGCGCCGGCATCGACACGCCCGACGAATCGGGTCGCACGCCCCTCAGCTGGGCGGCGGGCCGAGGGTCGCCGCCGCAGGTCGACTACTTGCTGGAGCAGGGCGCAAGTGTGGAATCGACTGACCGGCTTGGACGCACGCCGCTGCATTTCGCGGTGTTCAGCGCTGAGGACGAGGTCGTGCAGCGGCTTCTCGCAGCATCCGCGGCCGTGAATGCACAGGACTCGCTTGGAAGCACGCCGCTGATGTACGCGTGCTCGAAGAACCTAACCAAGATCGTCCAAACGCTCTTGGAACGTGGCGCTGATCCTTCACTCAAAGACAAGCTCGGAAGGACGGCCGAGGAACGTGCGCACGGCCCAGATAATCCGTGTGTGTTGTCGTCGCCGCCGGAGTAGCGGCTCACGGACCTCGAAGGCCGAGTGCCAGACGAATATCGCGCATGACCGATTCTTCGACCGACCGGAGGCGCCAGTCCGCCGTGACGGCGATCTCGGCTGCGCTCTTCACGAGCTCGGCGCGTTCGGTAATTCCCTTCATGCGAGCAACGCGGCAGATAGCGAAGTCAAAAAGCCCGTCTACGCCGTGGGCCACGCGACATAACGATTAGTCGCGCGCAGTTCGACTTCCCGAATGGGCCCAATGAGCTAAGAGAGCGAGAGTACGAAGCCCTCGTGAGGGACGGTTTGGCCCCGGGTAGATCGCTGCTCCGCCCGCCGCTCTCCCAATGCGTCGTCCCGACGATGCAGTCGTGCTTGAGCCGATCCCTCAAGCGCTCGTGCAAGCGGCGCGTGCCCCGAAGAAGGCATGCTCCGAGAGAAAGTCGTCGATGAGAAACGAGGTCATGAACAAGGGCTTGATCAGCATCTGCACATCCTCGAACCGGGCCTGGTAGAAAGGATCGGCGCCCACCTCGGTGTAGCGATTGTGCGCAGCGGGTAGCGATTGTCGGTGCTCGGTCCCGTCGATGAAGTTGCCGCCCTTGGCACGTTCAGGCGTGACGAGTAGGCGGCCCCAGCCGGCTCTCGAAGAAGGCCGATTGCTTGAAATCGTCGCGTCGCACCGCAAAGTCGCGGACCGTGGTGTCATCAATACCCATGGCGTTGGGTATTTCATGGACCTGCGACCCGCGACCTGCTCGGCCGGGGATGAAGGGAAGTGGCTCAGCGGATTGTGTCGGCGGGCTTTGGCAGGCGATGAGCACGCAGGCCAACGCTACGAAACACTACTTGTCCAGCATCGGCCCGCGGTGTCACCCATCGGTCGCTACGGGGTGAACCAGATCGGCGAGGTCATCGCGCGATCCTGCACGACCTTGGGCCAAGTCGGGTCCGTACAGGTGTCGGGTCGGTCCATTTCGGCAATTCGGTTGCAGTCATACTGCCGCCAACTGCACGCCGGGTTCTCCAGCACCCGCGCGTAGTAGAACGCGGCTTGGGACGGCTCGAAGTCGGGGTCGCTCCAGACGGAGCAAAGGGACTCGGCGCCGGAGCCGTGCATTTCACAGGTGACCGGATCCACGGAGGCGCCGTTGTCGAAGGTTCCCGCCACCTCGTAGATTCGCTCCCGCTCTATGCCGGCGGAATCGACCCATCCTTTGACGATCTGGACCCGCTGCAGGAGCGGCCCCGGATGCTCATCGGTCCCCTCGTCTTTCAGTGCCAGCACCGCAAACCTCGGGGCAGCGGCGGTGTCGGCGCGGCGTGGAAGGTCACTCCCCATCGTCACGCCGCGTTCGTACCCGATCTCGGCGAAGTTCGAGTCGCCGCACATCTCGGCGTCGTACTCCCAGCCCCCAAAGAACCGGACGGAAAGCCGTGTCCCGGTCGTCGCGTAGATCTCCTTGCGATGCATGGCGTCGAACAGCGCGGTTCGTGTGTTCTGTGCGGCCCACACGGCGGTGAGCCCACCTGGATTGAACTTGACCGGCACGTTTTGATACGCGGCGGCCACGCGTACCCGGGGAGAGGCATCAAGACCGCCCGAGGCCCCCTGGTAGTTGTATTCGGCGACTTGGCCGGGGCTCCCGCTATGGGTGTCGGTGCTGCCGAGGACACCGAGCTTGTACGGATTTACCCCGATTCGCCGTTGCTCGGACAGCCCCAGCTTCAACACGTTACGAATGAAGTCGTACCGCGACACGCAGCCTTCATCTTTGATCCCGCCCCTGCCGACCGTTCCGTCGCAATGCGGCGCGTCTGCGCTGCGCGTCTTTTCCTGGGCGCAGAACGGATCGTCCGGGATCCCGGAGAATCCGTTTCGGCACTCCATCCAACCCTTGACCTGGTACGTTTCGACGAGCGGCTCGAGCTTGGCTCTAAGACGCGCAAGCTCGGCTTGCTCCTTCACGGTCGACCCGACCGGGTAGCTCGGTGTGAACATCGCCCCGTTGCTCCAGTTGGAATTGTGCGGAATCGCGATGACGTCACAGGCGCGGTTGACCTTCAAGCAACGTTGCTCGAGCGCACGGTAGAGGTCCTGCGGATTCGGGAGCTCATAACCGCTCAGCGGCTCATCGATCACGTTGGAGTCCCGGAAAATGATGTTCCGGTGCATGTTCGTCGACTCGGGTGCGCGGGTGTACTCGTAGCCCGGAAAGGCGCTGAACTCGCAGGCTTCCGTCGCCTCTTCGGCAGCTCGCACGATCCCCTGCCACACGTCCTTCGCCTTGGCGGCGCAGTCGTTGTCTGGCTGCTCGCAGATCTCTGAAAACCGGGTGGGCTGCCCGTCTACGGGCACGTCATCTTGATTGTCCGACCATTCGAAGATCGTGAAGGCGCCCCCTCCACGAAACCGGGTGCACAACGGCGTCGCATAAGCCGAGCTCTCCTCGTCCCAGCAGAACTGCACCTCTGCCAAGTACTCCGAGTGTTCGGGCAGCGATGCGAAGTCTAGCGGGCGGCTCAATCGAGCGGGCCGAGGCCCTCCCCCGCCAAACGCGGGAGCCGCAAGCATGATTTCGCCGCCCTTGGCAAACCCGTAGGCTTCGGCCTGCGTGACCCGTGTACCCATGATGTTCGCGTCGTAGGAGAGAACGGTGTGCGCGTGTAAGTCCCCGAAATAGACGTTACGCTGCTCGTTGAAGTCGGCGCACTTGGGCTCAGGAGCCTGCTGCTGGCTCGCGTTCTCGCATGACGCGAGGAAGGCCGCCACGATGTAGATCAGCGCGCACAGGACGCGGCTCGTCGTCGTGGGTCTCATTCGCGGATCGAGATTTACCAGCGTTCCGTCGCGCACTCAACGATGCTCTGTGTCATCGTAGCGGCTCCCTATGACCTCGAACGTACGGCCCCCGGCGCAATAGGCGATCCAAACCCGGTCTAGAGTGCGCCGGAGCCGTCCGAACGCACAGTAATGTGTTGCGCGATCTCGCTTGCAGAGCGAGATTGAGCCAAGTTGATCCGATCGCTCCACCTCTTGATTCCCATGATTGCCATCTTGGTGTTGGCGGTCGCCGACCCAGGGCGCGGTCGTGCGGAGGGTTCACCCATGAGGGCTCTGGCGGGCACGTTCGTATATGCGGGCTCGTCGGAGCGCGGCCGCATCATGATCGATCGCGCGATCGAGCTGGCGACCGAAGATATGGGCTTTCTCAGAGAATCTATTGCGTCCGATCGCCTCCAAGAGAAGACCGCGATCGCGCAGCGTATCGTGATCGCTCGAGACAAGAACATGGTCACAGTCGAGTTTCAGGGCGTGACGTATCGCAGTCGGATCAATGGCGTCTGGGTCACCGCGACGAGCCCCGCAGGCGAGTCGATCAGGGTTCGTCACCGAATTCGGGGTGACAAGCTCGTCCAGGAAATCCGCGCCAAGAAGGGGCGGCGTGTCAATCTCTTCCGCGCTCGGGGCAAGGACCGCTTGGACGTCGAGGCCATCATTTCGAGCCCTCATCTTCCCGAAGACGTTCGCTACGACTTGAGGTACCGACGGGTGGAATAGCTCGCAGAGCGCTGTTTCGCACACGCCGGCCGGAGGGATTTTCGTTACTGGCCGAGCGCCCCTGGCAGAGAGCGGCTGACAGCACCGAGACTACCGGCCGCGCTAATCCGAACGAAACGTCGCATGACACGATATCTTTGCCTTAGGACTCACCCATCCCGGAAGCTGGCCCTTACACTAGACTGGCACAGAGGTCCGTACACCGATGACGACTGCCGCTACTGTTCTTGATATCCTGCAGCTCAGCGATCTTCATCTGTTCGCGGATCCGGCGGCGCGACTGAAGGGTGTGCAGACCTTCGATACGTTTCGCCGCGCTCTGGCAGACGCTCTGGCCGCGCTGGCTCCGGACATCATCTTGCTGACGGGAGACCTGTCCGAGGATCACTCGGCGCAAGCCTACGCGAGGATTCGGCAGTTGCTGGAGCCGCTGCAGGTGCCGGTCTTCTGCATTCCCGGGAACCATGACGATCCGCAGCTGATGGCCAGCGAGCTCAGCCACGGCCACTTCCACTATTGCGAGAGCCTGCGACACGAGAACTGGCTGCTGTGCATGCTGGACACTTGGGACGGCGCGCGTGGAGGCGGTCGGTTGGGCGAGGAGCAGATTGCCGCGCTGGACGCGGAGCTGGAAGGCAGCGACGCCGAGCACGTGCTGGTGTGCCTGCACCATCAGCCGGTTCCGGTTCGAAGCGCCTGGTTGGACGCTGTCGGATTGGACGACGGCGACGCGCTGCTCGCGGTCATCGACCGGCATCCTCGGGTGCGCGGCCTGCTCTGGGGTCATGTCCACCAACGCTACGACGATCACGCCGGCGGCCTGCGGCTGATGGGTGCCCCCTCGACCTGTTATCAGTTCGTGCCCGGCCGGGATGATTTCGCCCTCGACCTTCTCGGCCCGGGCTACCGCCGAATCCAACTCCGGGCCGATGGACGCATCGACAGCGAGGTGATGCAGCTGGAGCCCTGAGAGGAGCGGTAGCTTGACTGCCGAGCGCGGGCGAGCAGATCGCCAACGACGCTCAGTACGCCCGCCGAAGCCTCAGCGCTGATCTCGGCGAACTTGCGGGGGCCAGGTGGCGGCTCGCGGGCTGAAGCTCAGCGGAAACCCACGGAAGACCGCCCAGGCGGTGAGGATGCGCAGCGCTGGCCATATCAACATGAGGTCAACGCGGCGGATACACGAGAACGTTCTGGTCATCCTCGGATGTCACTTCGCCGCTGGCTTTGAAACCGAGCATGCGCTCCGGTAGGTCTGTGATGAGCTTGATCATGGGGTTCTCCCTTCTCGCGTCGGGGATTACGAAGCTTCTGCATCTGTACGGCGGCCGCGAATCGACCAGCCGGTGGTCAATCCGACGACGAACCAACCGACGCCCAAGATGCCGATGCCGAAGATGGTGTCGCCGATCGCGCGCAGCCAGCGTAGGACCTCGAGTTTTGGAGTCTGCAGGAACTCCGCAGAGCGCGCATACCACATGCCGTGCTCGACACTCGCCCAGGTTTGTATGAGGCCAACAGGCAAGAGGCTCAGGATTACCATCAGCGCCAAGCCGACATTGATCGTCCAAAACGAAAATCCCAGCACGCGCGTATTCCATTCGCGGTCCATCGTGAGCCCCCGGAGGCTGAACAGTGTCAGGCCGATCCCCAACATCCCGTAGACGCCGAAGAGCGCGGTGTGCGCGTGTACGGGCGTCGTGTTGAGCCCTTGCATGTAGTAGAGGGCGATCGGCGGATTGATGAGGAAGCCGAAGAGCCCCGCGCCCACGAGGTTCCAAAATGCCACCGCGATGAACCAGTAGACCGGCCACTTGTAGGCCTGCATCCATGGCGTTCGGCGGACGATGGTTAGATTCTGGTACGCTTCGTAGCCGATCAGAACGAGGGGCATGAGCTCGAACGCGCTAAACGTCCCGCCGATTGCGATGATCAGTGGGGTCGTGCCCGTGAAGTACAGATGATGGAACATCCCAAGCACGCCACCGAACAGATAGAGGATTGCCGTGAATAGAACGGCTGCGACGGCTAACTGCTTGCGGATGAGGCCCATCGCTGAGAAGAGGAGCGCGATCACCACGACAGCGAACACTTCGAAGAACGCCTCCACCCAGAGGTGCACCACCCACCAACGCCAGTACTCGGCGATCGCGAGATTGGTAAAGCGGCCCCACATGAGCCCAGGGGTGTAGAAGACGGCGATGGCTGCTGCCGAGAGCGCGAAGATTCCGAGCAGCACGCGGTCTGGGCCTCGGGCTTTCATGAACGCAGGCCAAAGGCAACGGACCATGAGCCCGAGCCACAGGAAGAGACCTACCGCCAAGAATGCCTGCCAGAAGTGGCCGAGGTCGACATACTCGAATCCCTGATGACCGAGCCAAAAGTTCACGTCGTTGTCTAGCTGCTGATGGATCGCCAGGGCTTGGCCGACCATCGAGCCTGCTACGATGATGATGAGGGCAACGAACAAGAAGTTGACCCCTGCCCGCTGGCCCCAAGGGTCGCCGCGTGACAAGACCGGGGCCAGAAAAAGCCCGGTCGCTAGCCACGAAGTCGCGATCCAAAAGATCCCGAGTTGGGTGTGCCAGGTGCGCGCGAGGCTGTAAGGAACCCACTCGGCCAACGGGAAGCCGTACAAGCTCAAGCCCTCGACGCCATAGTGGGCCGTCACGATTCCTGTAGCCATCTGGGCGACAAACAACGCTCCCACGAGCCAGAAGTACTTGTGCGTCGCCCGCATCGATGGCGTCACGCTAATGCCGAGGAGAGGGTCGCGCGATGGCGGGGTATTCTCTTCTTCCCAGCGGCGTCGTGTCGCCGCGTAATACCACGCCAGGGCGCCGATGCCGCCGAGCAGCAACACGAAGCTCGCCACCGAGACCACTACAATCTCAGGTGTGGGAACGTTGGCGACGAGCTCTTCGGGCGGCCAGTTGTTCGTGTAGGTCACATCGCTGTCTGGCCGCTCGGTGACGCAGGACCAGGTAGCCCAGAAGAAAAACGCCGTCAGCGCTTTGGCACGCTCTGGTGTCGAGACAGTGTTGGTGGGCATGGCATAGCTGTCACGCAGGTCGCTCAGCGCAGCGTCATGGCCGAACAGGCCTACGTAGTGCTGAGCAACCGCCTCGTTCGCCTGGCGGCGAACCGGAGAAATGATGATGTTGCCAGTGTTCGCATCATAGGTGTTGGTGCGTAGTTCATGCTGGAGCCGTGCACGTAGTGCTGCCTGTCGTTCGTCGGGCAGTGATTGGTAATCGGCGGAACCATCCTGGCGTGCCCACGCGTCGAGTAGCCAAACCGATTCGCGATGTAGCCAGTCTGCAGTCCAGTCCGGCGCGGTGTACGCGCCATGGCCCCAGACCGACCCGAGCTCTTGGCCGCCGATCGAGCGCCACACATCCATTCCTAAGCGGATGTCGTCTCCCGTGTACAAGACACCCCCGTCGGTCGTGAGCACCCGCTCGGGAATGGGCGGCGCCTGCTGGTAAATCCCTCGACCGAAGTACAGCAAGGCTGAGAGCGACACGCCAAGCAAGACGACGAGCGTCCAACCTAGACGGCGAACAGCACTTTGTTCTGATCGCTTGTCGTTCAAGAGAACTCGTTCAAGTGGCTGGCATATGATTCGGTGACGACGGTCGACAAGAGCGGCTCCTACTTTCCGTCTATCGAACTCACGACCGTAGCGCTACGGTCTCGTAGTGGGCGCTCAACCATCAAGGGGAGCGTACTGTTGTGCCTGTCCTGGTACTTCTCAAGCGGAGCATGGCCGAAACAAAGGCCCTCTCCGCGCGGTTCGCAACGCGACATAGCCTTTGGTACCACGCAATTCGGCTCTCAACTTGAGCCCGATGGGCTAAGAGAGCCCGCCATCTCATCGATGCCCGGGCCGCTGCCTCGTTCAGCCCTCGACGAACACGGCGCGCGTGGCCACGAGCGGAACCCCGAACACCAGCAGTGGACCGTAGCGTTGGGCGAAATGCCGCATCGGCAGCGGGAGACCATCAGGCCACAGGGTCCGGGAAACCGCAAGACCAGCCCTCATTGCCCCGAACGCCTGACGAGCCAACCTCACCTATGGATCTTGCGGAAGCTGCGTACGATCTCGTCGTCGATGTCGAGCAGAGCGTCACCGTCGAGCTCGACTTCGAAGATGATGGGGTGGTCGATTGAGTGGCGCCGGCCTCTGGCCGCAGTTCCTTTCGTGGTCGTGGAGCGTGGCCTAAAGGAGAACGTTCGTCTTCATGAGGAGAGCGCGACTGATGCTCCTGCGCAGCGGCTTGATACGCGCCATCTCGGCCTGGACCTCAGCTCCGGCGCGGCCCTGGATCAACGTGGCGTAGATCCAACGGTGACTGTCGCGCTCCACGTAGCCCACGAGCCATCCGATCGCGCGCCCGTCGATCGAGTCAAGACCGGTCTTGCCTCGATCGCTGTAGCCTGGTCCGCGCTCAATCTCCAATAGGCGCCACAGCAACTCGACATGAGTCTTCTTTGCGGGCAGCTCGCCCGAGAGCATTCGTCGGATGAATGCGACCTGCTCTCGCGGCGTGATCCGCAACGGGCCCGTCAACCAGAGCTGATCGATGGGTCCCGAAATGTCCTCGTTGCCATAGCCGAATTCATGAAGATAGCGATACATTCGCACTGCCCCGATGCGCCGCGCGACGTCTTGGAAACACGGCACGCATGAAACCCTGGGCGCGCCGGCGATGACACCGGTTTCCAGGCCGATCAGCGCGTTGGCGATCTTGAAGGTCGATTGGGGACGAAACCCCTGGTCCGCCATGGCTGCGTTCGTGGTCCGCGTGCAACCGGTCGCTTCGTCAAACAGCACGAAAGTGCCCTCGACTCCCTGCCGAGAGAAGAGGTCGTCCGCGTCTAGGTCAGCCGGGCAGGTGCGGATCTGAGAAGTCTCCGGAGCTCCGGTGCGAGTGCAGGCGGCGAGCGCGAACGCCAGGAGGAGACCAATTCCGCCTACGAGGCGGTTCGAGTTTGCCTCCGTTCTACGCACCGTGTCCGCCGCTACCAGTACCACCAATAGTCGTCCCGCGCCCAACACTCGGCCCAGACCATCGTGTAGGCCTCATAGTTCGATCCCTCGGCGAACCACACACGCGAAGGCGGCGTCGCGGCCACATCGAAGCAGTGAGCCCGACGGCCTAAGAGAGCTCCAACCACGATCAGGTTGCCAGTTGCTCCATCGGCGTTCAACTTACCACGATAGAGAGGGCGTTCGCGGCTGGTTTTGATCTTCTCATCGACCTGAGCAAAGAAGCTGGATTACGTGGCCACTTGGAACGACACCATATTGATCCACGCGCACCCGGACCAAGTGTTCGCATTCGTGGACGCGCCATCAGAACTGCCGACGTGGCTTCCTAACATGGTCGAAGTCCGGAACGTGATCGGGACAGGCCTCGGACAGCAGTATGAGTATACGTACAAGATGGCAGGGCTACTGCTTCGTGGGCAGAGCGTCGTCATCGAGCATGAACCGAACAAACGCGGATTGCATCAGATCATCGGAACGTTTACCGCTCTCTGGGAATACTCCGTCGAGCCCCACCAGGAGGGGACAATGTTGAGGATCGGGGCCGAGTACAAGATTCCGATCCCCGTAGTAGGCAAGCTGGCAGAGCACATCGCCGTCCAGCAAAACGCCAGATCGTTGGGGCTTTCGCTCATCAACGCCAAAGACGTGATGGAATCCTCGAGATAGCACAGAAAACTGACGCATGAGCTTGCGCTATGTCACACGACCCGCCGTATTGATGGGCTCAATCCACTGGGCGAGGATCTGTCGGAAGGCCGTCTCGACGAAGACAGAGGCAATGGCTTTCTGCAGCGACGATGCATGCAACGACACGGAATCCCCCTGTTCGAACCAGAGTAACAGCATTCAAAAAGCACTCTGCCATACCGCCACGTTGATCATCTTGGGATTGGGGGTCGCCGCGGGTTGCAACGACCGCGCAACTACCGAAACCTCCAGGAGCGCGACGCAAACGACCGGGGACGAAGGGATCGTCACCACGGACTCGGATGGCGAGCAATGGGTCACGCCGGACGCCCAGAATGCGAGAGAGAAGGCGTCGGAGAATAGTGCCGAGGATGTCGATGAGATGGGACTCATCTCGCCGATGAACGTCCCCGGATTGAACGAGGAACAGTAGCCCGCCCAAGTGGGCGTGGCGTCACCCGCGACATGACGACCGGGTCTGCGCGATTGGGCTCTCAACGCGGTCCCATGGGCGAAGAGAGCCAAGCGGCTGATCGACTGGGTATGTTCGTCCCCGCAGACACTATCGACCCCCCCGTGTCGTCGAAGGATGCGTGGCTCCGAGTCAGCCAGCTGAGCGACCTAGGGTTTGTCCGCCGACTCCGCTCCCAGCTCGTCGAGGACTTCCTTCGCGGCGAGCAAGCCGTTGGTGGCAGCGGGGAATCCACAATAGGCAATCATTTGCGTGATGACTTCCAAGACCTCCTCGCGCGAAGCTCCGCAGTTGATGGCGCCTTTGACGTGAACCTTGAGCTCGGGGAGAGCGAAGCCCTGCACCGTCAACGCCGCTACTGTGCACAGCTCTCGGGTTTTATCGCCGAGCACATCGCGCGCGTACAGCTCGCCGAACGGAAATTCGACGTTCACTTTTGCGAACTCAGGCGAGATCTCTTTGATGCCCTTGATCCACTTGTCTGCGGCCGGGCCGAGATGGCGGCGCATTTGTTCCATTCCCTCTTTGTACTTTGCCGTTGTCATCCGCTTCCCTTCCTCGTGAAATCAGTGGGCACCGCTGGCGTCGGTTCCGGGCTCTCCGAACGTCCCAAATCTACGCCAGAGGTCCGGCCATACTTCATCATCTCTTGCGCGGCGACCATGTTGGAGAAACCTTTCCGTATGAGGCGGTTTCGTGTCGCGACCGACGTTCGAAGAGCTCGAGGAGCACGCAAAGGCGTTGGATCGCCAGGTCATCGTCTCCCTTCAGTCGCCGAGCTCGTATGCCACGTTGATCCCTAACGTTTGAAAGCCACAAAGGCTGCTATAGTCGGGCCGAGGGCAGAGACCATGAATCGCGACTTCTTTCGGTGCTTCCTGTTGTCTGTATCGTTCGCGCTCGGCGGCTGCTATTCGGCGACGGGAGCCGGAGGCGACGGCGGGTCGGCGGGCATCGGAGGTTCTGGCGGCATCGGAGGTTCTGGGGGCCTCGGCGGTGCTGGCGGTCTTGGCGGTTCGGGGGGCAGTGGGGGCACGGGTTCGTGCAGCTCTTCGGGGACTGTGGCTTTCGAGTTCGCGGGCTTTGGCGCAGAGCCGGACTGCATCGTCCCCGGTGTCTGCATCACTCGGGGCCGCGTGAAGGGGATCTACAACTCGGCCTATGAGCTCGCCTCGAACAGCGCCGTATCGCCCGAAGGCACGCTCTGGGCACTATCGACTTGCGACGCCTCCGCGGCGCCGGACGACTTCGAGACGATCACAGCGCTATTCTCGGGCGGCGGCGGCAGCGGTGTTTGCCAGCAAAACTGTGTCGGCGGAGACATCGTCGGCGCAAATCTATGTCTCTGGCTTACCAACGAGGATCTCTTCTACGATGTAGTTTTTTCAGAATGGGGATCCGTTGAGGCGAGCAGCTTCGCCTATCAGCGAACCGCGGTGAACGCCGATGAATGCGGCGTAGCCGCGGCGACCTGCGGTGCGACCTGCGATTGCCCCCCGGGCTGGGCAAACGAGGATGGCGACGGGAGCTGTGTCTTGCCCGACCCGTGCGACGCAAGCCCTTGCGGAACCGGCGCGACCTGTCGGAGGACGGGCGCGACATCCCACCGGTGCGAGTGCGACGCCGTGGAGTTCACCAAGCCACCCGGGGAGACCGGCACCGTCGACTGCGTGAGCGTCGGCGTCTGCCTCGCGCGCGGAGACAAGGGACCACTCTATAACAGCGTCTCGGAAAATGAGGCCGGCGGTGGCCTTTGCAGACTCAACCCCGATGCCCGCCCCGCCTTTCCCACGGACACCGAGTGGGCGCGCGAACCGTGTGCCTCGGCCTCAAATTTCACGATCTTCTTGAGCGATGCGTTCGCGTGTCCCGAGACGCCAAGACGACTCATCGGCTCCCACAGTTGCCTCCATACGACCGACGATGACGTGTTTTGGGACATCGAGCTCACCGACTGGTGCCCCAACGACCTGGAAACCCAGCCGAGCGGATGCTTCAGCTACGTGCGATGGCACGCCGTCGAAGACGGAGAGGCATGCCCCTAGAGTCGGCCGCAGACCTCACGCTCGGCAACGGGCCTCCACGCCCCCCATGGCAAGTCCAACGAGGCGACGCATGGCTTCGTCTGCATGGGCAACAAGTGAACACGCCCCGGCAACCAGCGAGCGATCCGAGAGATGTTGTGTCGACCAGAGCGTAGGAGAGACGAACGCCCTGTCGGCGTGGCGACCCACGCGACATAACATTTAGTACCGCGCAATTCGGCGCTCCACATGAGCTCGATGGGCTCAGAGAGCCACGAGCGGACGGGACCGAGCCCAAGCAGAACGACTATCAAATCGTCGTCAGCCTCGCCTTCAAGATCAATTGATAGGGTCTGAGTCGACGCGCGTCCCCGGGGTGCGTAGGCTCATCGAGCGCTATATCTTGACATTCTGGGCAACCGCGTTATTCGCCGTCGGGTCATGGGTGCACATCAGAAGGTCGTAGGAATCATCACGCTTTGCGTCATCGGGCTGCTGCCCGGCAAACTATCTGCGCAAGACGACGGCATCCAGTCGAAGACACTGCGGGTCGGTGTGGCGGAACTACAGCCGTTCGTCATGAAGACCGTCGACGGTCACTGGGAAGGTATCTCCATCGATCTCTGGCGCGAGGTTGCCGATAGGATGGGTGCCGACTTCGAGCTGCGCGAATATGGCAGTGTCGAATTACTGACGGAGGCCGTCGTCAAAGGCGACCTCGACCTGACACCGATGGCAGCGGTAACGGCGGATCGCGAACTCGCGGCGGACTTCTCAGATGCCTACTACACGTCGGGAGCGGCGATCGTGGTCCCTGTGAAAAAAGCCGGACACGGCTGGTTCCGTGTTGCCAGGCGTTTTTTCTCCGTGGCATTCCTCGAGGTGATTGGATTACTGATCCTTCTGTGGTTGATAGCCGGCGTCGCCGTATGGCTTTTCGAGGGCCGCCGCAACCGCGAAATGTTCGGCGGGGGGCCCGCCAAAGGGATCGCACAGGGCATCTGGTGGGCTGCCGTCACGATGACCACGGTCGGCTACGGAGATTTAGCGCCGAAGACCGCGGGCGGCCGGATCGTCGGGGTCGTTTGGATGTTTGCAGCGATCATTTCGATCTCTGGCTTCACGGCGGCGATCTCCAGCTCACTGACCGTCGGTGAGTTGAGCGGCAAGGTGCGCGGAATACACGATCTGGCGACTGCTCGCGTCGGCACCGTGGCCGAATCGAGCGCCGAGGCCTACCTCACGAAAAAGGGCATCAAGCAGGTGCGTTCCTTCGGGACTCCGGAAGAAGGCTTGAAGTCGCTCGTAGACAAACAAACCGACGCTTTTGTCTTCCAAGGGCCCGTCGTGAAGTACCTGGCGAAGACCGAGTTCCTGGGACGAGTGGAAGTGCTACCTGGGACATTCGATCACCACTACATGGGCATGGTCGTGCCGCCCGGTAGCCCGCTGCGCGAGCCGCTGAATAGAGCCCTCTTGGCGTTCATGGAGACGGACCGATGGACGCAAATCTTGAAGCAGTACTTGGGCCAAGGCAGCTAGAGGCGTGAGCTCGTCCGGTGACCTTGGGCCGCAAGGCCATGCCCGGAGCGACCTAAGCGAGAGGAGCCTTCTTTTGATACCGTTTCTCGAGGAAGCGATTTGGATTTGGCATGAAACGATTCATCTTCTCGTGCGCTCTACTTGCAAGCTTGCGGGCCTCAGCAGATCCGGCGCGAATCCTGCTGACTTTCGACGATGGACCGAATGAACCAACAACGACCGCTGTCTTGGAAGAGCTCGCAAAGAGAAAGGCCAAGGCGGTTTTCTTCATCCTGACCGGGCCAGAGACTCTATTTGAAAAAAGGTCGTTTCGTCGTGTCTATCCGAAAGCTGAAACCGAATCAGGCTTTCAGGCGGTGATGAAAGAAGTCGAGCAAGGGCATCTCATTGCATGTCATTGGGGAGGCACCTACGGCTCGCAGTCGAACTATCATCCTCCGCGTCTACTAGAACCGGCTTATGATTCGACGGGAGATGGTGTTGTCGACAAGATTTCGGGGACAGGCAATGCATTGGAATCCGACTTGATTCAATGTCGGCAACGATTGAATCAAGCTCTGTTCGCCGTTCAATCGGAAATGCTTGGCCAAGACATCCAGAAACCGGGCACGATTTCGTATCTTCGTCCACCGGTCTGGAAGTACAAGATCGGTGATCTCGATGCGCGTCCCGTCTACGAAGCCCTGGGCATGCAGATGGTGATGACGGATTTTCGACTGAGGGACGGCGGCTATCCCAATCAGGGATTTCCAACGCCGCGACGAATGGCGATGCGGACCGCGAAAGCCATTTCGAAAGGGCAAAGCGAAGTAGTGTTGACAATGCACGACTCGAATACCCAAACCGCCAAAGATCTTCCGAAGATTCTCGACGAGCTGGAGCACGCACTAAAACGCAGAGGTCTCGTGCGAGGCGTCGACTGGGAGTACACGCAGAATATCGACGAAGTCCGAGATGTTCTGCAGAGCTTCTTGGAAAGGACCACCTATCAAGACTAGGGAGTCTCACCGACGTTCCCCGATCGATCACTAGCACCGGCTCTCAGCTCACTTGGTATCGCCAGAGGAGAGCCCGCCCAAGCGAGAGCGAAACGGATCGCGGAGGAAATTGTAGAAGTGGGCGAACGGAATCAGAATGAATACGAGCGTGCCTACCCTAACGTCGAGCAGCGCGACGAGAACACCCACGACCATCACAACCGCGTGAATGCGGACCTCTACCCGCATCCTCGCAGCAAGGGTCGCTGTCTGAGGGCTCTTGTGAATTTCGGGCAGGGCCGCGATACGGCTCCACATGCTCACGAGCACGAGCGTCGCGAGTACATTGATTAGAGCGAAGTACAGAACGGCCCTCCAGTCACCGCGCATGGTTCCCATGAGCTGGGTGACGAAGGGAAGCAACGTGATGGGCAAGAGCAGCAAGAGATTGAGGACGAAGGTTCCCCGGTCGATCTGCTTGAGCCCAGAAGTAAAAAGACTTTGTTGGGACCAATACATCCCCACCAGCCAGAACGCGACGAAGTAGATGAGTAGCTGGTGGAGGAGCTTTTCGCGCACTAGCGCCAACGCAGATCCAGTCAGAACGGCGTCCGAGGGGACCTCGATCCCCAGGACCATCACAGTAATGACAACCGCAAACACGCCGTCGCTGAAGGCAACCATCCTGTCCAGCGGGACGAATCGAGGCAAGGGTTCCATGGTCAACCTCCGAAGTAGATGTTTGGCGACCTCTTGTAGTCGAATTGCCTGGAACTTCCAGTTTGAAACAAGATCCCCGGATCTGACTTCAACGCTTACACGTCGACTCCAAATGCTTGCGGACGCCGAACGAGGATAGAAAAGTCAGCCCGGCGATGCCATATGAAGAGAATGCTTCTCACAGCGCCGACTGTAGGTCGTCAGAGTATTTGGGATAAGAGAGCAGGTGCTCGAACGTGTCGTCTTGATTGATCCGATGTGCTTGAAGTAGGTTCGCGGCAAGGGAGTGCACAGCGATGATCGATGAAGACCAAGTCAATCGAGCCCTGGCGCGCCTCGACGTTGGTGAGTGTGGCCCTTGCACCGAGTACGCCCGGCCCATCGCGGAAGCCCGTCTCAAAGCGCTGCCGTACGCGACGCTTTGTTTCCAATGCGCTGTGGCAGCGGAGGAGTCTTCGTAGTGGTCGACTTGAGGCAGCCTACTCTCTGCCTCAGCTTTCATGGCGGCATAGGCGCCGGCAATTGGAACAACATCCATGCCTACGACGTGGAAGGCTCCGCGATTGGCAAAGTGCTCGACGAGAAGAGCCTTCGGAAGAAAGTGGATCTGCGCGAGCGTCGGGGCTTTGATCTAGGACCTGATGGCAATCTCTACGCCCCTGCGGGCATGGCCCTCGACTCCGACGGGTCGCTCTTCATCGCCAGTCGTTTGAGCAACGCGGTCTGTCGATATCGAGCGGACGACGTTCTGGCTTTCGAGGGCGTCGTGGTGCAAGGCCTCAAAGACCACCCGGAGTTCCTGGTGCTCGTCCCGACGTGGCTCAGCCACGAGTTTAGGGCCCAATTCTTCTCTCAGCTGAACCAGCCTCGCTTGTACAAGAACCAGGCAGAGCCCACCCCGAGGGTCACCATGATGGCAAGAGCGATTCGATAGCCGACGGGGTCTGAAAGCAGAGGCATTTCCTCGAAGTTCATGCCCCAGATACCCGCGAGGAGCGTCAGCGGAAGAAAGATCGCGGAGACGATCGTGAGCAGCCCGAGGCGCTGGTTGAGAAGCTCTTGCTTCTGGTCTTGGACCCGACGAAGGAGATTTTCGACGCGCCCATCCATCCGTTCGTTCAGGCGAAACGTTGCACTGGCAGTCGCGCGAAGAATACGCAAGGGCGCCTGGAGAGTGGAGAGGTCAAGCCCTTTGCTTTGCGCCTGCTCGATGAGCTCGAACGCTTCCTCCTGCTCTTCGGCAACGGCATCGGTGAGCATGACGGAGCGCTTCAATCGCTCGAGCTCGAGAGGATCGACGGCGTCGATGTCGTCGTCCATGAGCTGACCCAGCTCTAGCAGTCGATCACGAATCGCTCTCGTGGCGCGGGCCGTCCTTGCGCCGTGGCGCGAAAGAATCGCGCACAACACCCCCGCAGTAGAAACTCGGTCGAGATCGAGGAGTCCAACCACGCGGTTCATGTCCTGCGCACCCTCGATGGGTTCCACGTGCATCGTCACCAAGAGGTTCTCGAGGCAAAGCGCGGACACGTGACCCCGCTTGGTGCATTGCCGATCGAGAAACATGACCCACTCGGCAAACGTTCCCTCGGGCAGCGCAAACGCGGACGTGCCTCGCGCCTGCCGGAGGCATCTCCGCCTTAGAAATCCCGTGGCCCCGACCTCATCTAACAAGCCCTCGAGCGACTCGCGGTCGTACTCGGACACATCGAGCCAGAACGTGCCGTCGCCAGCACGCCAACGCTCGAGGGCCTCGGCCTTGGAGGTTGCCACGAGCGTTCTACCCGCCTCGAGTTGGTAGCAGGAGACCTTCATCGGGGAGCGGAACTCTACAGGATGCATCGGACCGTGAAAAGGGAATCGGGATGTTTCGATACCGTTCCGCAACCCGCAGCGTGGGGAAGGGATCGCGACCGTATGCAGGACTCGGTCCTACAGCGAAGCGCAGAGTCGCACCCATGGCGTTCGCGGTCGTCGCTCTCGGCGCGTGCTGTGTTCCCCGTGCGCGCGGAGTAGAAACAAAGGCCCTATCCGCCCTGCGACCAACTCGACATAACATCTAATATTACGCAATTGCGCTTCCAAAATGGTTCCCATGGGCTGAGAGTGCCGCCCCCACCCATGCTCAGCGCGTCGTGAGCGTTCCTAAACATCCCTCGAGGATATCCAAGCCCTCCTCGACGATCTCGTCGGAGGCGGTGATGGGCACGAGGATGCGGATGGCGTTGCGATGCATGCCGCAGGAGAGAAGGATCAGGCCGCGTTCGGCTGCCAGGCGGACGAGCGCTTGGGTCAGCGCTGCGTCTGGAGCTCGCTCACCGTCTTCGCTTCGGAAGAGCTCAATCGCTACCATCGACCCGAGGCCGCGGACGTCGCCGATAGCGCTCGTCGTCTCGGCCATCTCGGTGAGACGCTTCATCATGCGCTCACCGAGGGTGAGGCTGCGCTCGAGAATGCCCTCTTGCTCGAAGACGTCGAGCACCGCGAGCGCCGCAGCACAACCGAGTGGACTGCCGGCATAGGTTCCGCCGAGTCCACCCGGCGCCACGCTATCCATCACATCGGCACGTCCCACCACGGCCGAGATTGGAAACCCACCCGCAATGCTTTTAGCAAGCGTAATCAAATCGGGGACGACGCCACTGTGCTCGATGGCGAACAATTTGCCTGTGCGCCCTGCCCCCGCTTGCACCTCGTCGGCGATGAGCAAAATGCCATGGGCGTCACAGAGCGCCCGGAGCTCATGCAGAAAATCAAACGGCGCGACGTAAAAACCGCCCTCGCCTTGCACGGGCTCTATGATGATGGCCGCGACTCGGCGCGGATCGACGTCACACCTGAAGATGTCGTGTAGCGCCTCTAGCGAACGCTCCGCCGAGATGCCGTGCAGGGGGATTGGGAAAGGAGCGTGAAAGATCTCACCGGGCAAAGGACCGAAGGCAGCCTTGTAAGGCTGTACCTTTCCCGTGAGGCCGAGGGTCATCATGGTGCGCCCGTGATAGCCGCCATGAAACGCGATCAACGCCGAGCGACCCGTATGTGCGCGCGCGATTTTCACGGCGTTTTCCACCGCCTCGGCGCCGGACGTGAGAAAGAGAGTCTTCTTCGGCTGCTCGCCAGGCGCCAGTGCGTTGAGCCGTTCGGCAAGCGCGACGTACGGCTCGTAAGGCATCACCTGGAAGCAGGTGTGTGTGAACCGCTCCATCTGCGCCATGACGGCGGCCATCACTTTCGGATGGCGGTGCCCGGTGTTGAGGACTCCGATGCCACCGGCGAAGTCGATATAGCGATTGCCCTCGACGTCCCAAACTTCGGCGTTCTCGGCACGCTCGGCGAAGCGGAGATGCATGCTCGCCACGCCGCGCGCCACTGCCTCGTTTCGCCGTGAGAGAAGATCGGAGTTGGTCGCCATCGCCGTTGGGCCCTTCGTTTGGGAAATTCTGGCTCGGTTCAGGAGCTGATGCCCCCAATGCACATGTACTTGACCTCGAGGTACTCCTCGATGCCGTATTTGGATCCCTCGCGGCCGATGCCGGACGATTTGACCCCACCGAACGGTGCAATGGCAGTCGAGATGAGTCCCGTGTTGATGCCGACCATCCCGTACTCGAGCGCCTCGGCGACGCGCCAAACACGAGAGAGCTCACGGCTGTAGAGGTATGACGCGAGGCCATATTCGGTATCGTTGGCCATGCGTATCGCCTCTTCTTCCGTCTCGAATCGAAACAGCGGCGCGACGGGGCCAAAAGTCTCTTCGTCGGCCACGGCCATATCCGTGGTGACGTCGGTGAGCACCGTTGGCTGAAAAAAAGTTCCGCCGAGCGCATGCCTGGAGCCGCCTGTCGCGACCTTGGCGCCCTTGCTGACGGCGTCCGCAATGTGCGACTCGACCTTTGCGACCGCCGCCTCGTTGATCAACGGCCCCTGGGTCACACCTTCGTCGAGTCCGTTGCCCACCTCGAGCTGAGCCTGAACCGCTTTGGCAAGCCTTCGAGCGAACTCGTCGTAGATGCCGTCTTGAACCAGAAACCGGTTGGTGCAGACACAGGTCTGACCGGTGTTTCGGTATTTCGACGCGATGGCGCCCTCGACAGCGGCATCGAGGTCGGCGTCATCGAAGACGAGGAAAGGCGCATTGCCGCCGAGCTCGAGCGAGACCTTCTTGACCGTGCTCGCGCACTGCCCCATCAGAAGCTTTCCAACGGCCGTGGAGCCGGTGAAGCTCAACTTTCGGACGATGGGACTCGACGTCATCTCGCCGCCGATCGCCTTCGCATCGCCCGTGACGACACTCAACACACCCGGTGGGATGCCGGCACGCTCCGCGAGCTCGCACAGCGCCAGGGCCGAATAGGGAGTCTCGATAGCCGGCTTGACCACCATCGTGCAACCGGCGGCCAGGGCGGCTCCCGCCTTGCGCGTGATCATCGCAGCCGGGAAGTTCCAAGGCGTGATCGCGACGCACACACCGATCGGTTGTTTGATCACCACAATCCGCTTGTCAGCCTGGTGCTGGGGGATCACGTCGCCATACGCGCGCCTGCCCTCTTCAGCGAACCATTCGATGAACGAGGCGGCATAGGCGATCTCGCCGCGCGACTCGGCGAGCGGCTTGCCCTGCTCGGTGGTCATGATGAGCGCGAGGTCGTCCTGATTCGCGATCATCAGATCGAACCAGGCCCGCATCTTCGCGCCGCGTTCTGCCGCCGGCAGCGCGCGCCATCCAGGCAGCGCGGCCTCCGCGGCCTGCAGTGCGCTGCGCGTCTCCGCTGCGCCGCAGTCGGGAACGCTCCCGATGACCTCACCATCGCAAGGGTTGGTCACAGGCACGGTGCGGCCGTCCTCCGCCTCCGTCCACTTGCCGTCCACATAACAACGCTCGCGAAAGAGCTGTCGATCCCTCAAGTTCTGCACGTCTTCTCGCAATGCTACTTCAGCCGCTGCTTAGCGCAATCGTCGATCGTACACTCACGCCCTGCGTATCCCTGATGCCGCTCGCGCCTTGGTGCCGGGTTCTCGCTTGACCTGCTCGTCCCAGACCGCTAGTCCGGTGATCTCTGGCGTGGACGCTGGGTGCTCCGGCAGGCCGCACGCTATCAAGGGAGTAGGATCACCATGAAGAAGCACTTATTTCAACTGTGTCTCGCCCTCGTGATTTGCGCGGCCATGGTAGGTTGCAAGAAGGCTGAAGACGGGGCCGAAAAAGCGGCGGGAGCGACTGAGCACGCGGCGCACGAGGCGGCAGCGGACTCGAAGGCGGCAGCAGGCGAAGCCAAAATGGATGCCGAGGGCGCGACAGCGGACGTCAAAGCTGCGGCGGACGAGGCCATAGCGGATATCAAGGCTGCGGCAGACAAGGCCGAAGCGGACATCGAGGCTGCCGCAGGCCAGCTCAAAGCGGGTAGCGAGGCCGCTGCAGCAAACATCAAGGCAGCCGCAGACAAGGCTGCAGCAAGCATCAAAACAGCGGCAGACAAGGCCGAAGCGGACGTCAACGCTGCAGCAGACAAGGCTGGCGCCAAAGCGGCGGACGTCAAAGCTGCGGCAGACAAGGCTGCAGGGGACATCAAGGCAAAGGCGGACAAGGCTTTAGCGGACATCAAAGCTGCGGCAGTCAAAAGCAAAGAGGATGCCAAGAAGAAGCTAGGCCTCTGACGCATAGAGACTTCGCGGTCTCGAGCTCCTGGAGCCCGGCAGCGTGAACCACTTCGACGGCGTGGGGCCTTCAAGAAGCGTTTACTTGCGGCTGGTTTCATCGACGTCTGAGAGAAGCCCATGGACGGCTGGCAACCAGATATCGTTCACACCTTCTTGGCGGCGAGGCCTCAGTGACCCCAGCTCCGACCGGAACCGTGCCCCCCGCAGACGCACCCCAGGAGAAAGTACCCGTGGAGCGTAGTAAGACCAAACGCCCTGCCAGGTTTGCCGCCCAGTCGACATAACAAGCTAGTACCGCGCAATTGGGCGTTTACGATGAGCCCGATGGGCTAAGGGAGCTGTGGAACTGGAAATGGCGGCGTGGCCGTCCTGAGCTCGCTGACTCAGTGGCGGGCGGTTTACGCGGCCATTGGGATCGGGATACCGTCGCCGTCCAGCATGACCGTATACACCCCAATCTGGGAAGAACCCGTGCGCGGCGGCTATCCCGATCCATCGATGCTCATGCTCTCGGGGCTCGAACGTCTGAGAGCGATGGTCAAGGGGCAAACGCCTCGGCCGCCGGCAAGTCATCTGATCGGGATGCGTCCGGTGGAAGCCGGGGTCGGGACTTGCACCTTTCTCACGCCCGCCACCGAGTGGCTCCAAAGTCAAATGCCTCACTACTCGGGCGGGGTTGGCGCCCTGGTCTCCGACGCTGCGCTAGGTTCCGCGGTCATGTCGGGTGTAAATCCCTGGGAGGTCATGACCACTTCGCAACTCTCGATGAGCTTTCTCCGGCCTGCAGGACCCTGGAGTGGGCGGCTCTCCGCGCGTGCCAAGCTGATTCACACGACCCCCACCGTAGGCCTGTCGGAGGTGCATGTCGAAGATGGCGAGGGCCGACTCGTCGCGCATGGCACGAGCCGGTGTTTCATTCAGCGCATCCCGCAATTCGAGGTCCAGCCATTCGACCCCACCGCTCACATACCCCCAACGTACGACACGCCAGACCCCTATCTTCGACCGGTACACGGAACGGTGGCGTCGCCTGACCTCTGGAAAGAATGGAGTGGGCTGCAGTTCGTTCGGGGCCTCAAGACAGACGAGAGTCCTCGAGGACCGATCGCCGAGCTGTTTGGTTACCAGATGGAGGAAGTCGAAGAGGGCGGCATCACGATGTCGATTCCGAACCGTGAATGGTGGTGCAACCCGGCTCGGATGGTTTACGGGGGCATCACGTCGAACGTCATCCACGATGCGATGGCGATGGCATTGCACTCGACACTACCGAAGGCCACGACCTACTCCACGTTGGACCTTACTGTGAACTTCGTACGGCCCATTCCGCCTGACGGCGAGCAGTTGCACGCGAAGTCTCACGTGGTCCACCGCGGCCGAACGTTCGCCGTCACAAGCGGCCAGGTTAGCAACGCCAAGGGAAAGACTGTCGCGACGGGAAGCGCCTCCTGGATCATCCTCGAAGGACGGCCTTTCCCCGATCAGCGGGATTACGCGCGAGAATTTCCGCCGACAAGCTAGCTTGCATCCGCCGACACCGCGAACTTGTCGATCAACAAGTCTGTGCGGAGGGCAGATCGGTTTCGAGACGTCGTGCGAGGTGGTCTCGGTGGCGAGGAGCCCGCGGAGCGTACTGGCGTAAGTGAGCAGCTGAGCGCCGAAGCCAGCCTGCGGCGCGAGTGCTCCCACTTGTTTGTCATCTTGCGGAGCTTCTTTGCCTACGCAACCCTCTCTGCGCAATTCGCAACTCGACGTAACAAGCTAGTACCGTCAAATTCGGCTCTTAGCATGAGCCCCATGGGCTAAGAGGCGCATCGGGGCTAATCGCTATCGAGGAAGTAGCAGAAGTCGGACTGGTCGGCCGGACACCCGGGGCGGCATTCACAGCAGCCCCTCCGCTAGCGAACGCTGGCAGCCTTGCCGGAGAAGACGTCGCGCTTTTGCACGATCGCCTCGGCGAGAAAGTCGCGGCATTCGCGCAAGCGCGCTTTGCTGCGCAGGTCTTCGTGCGTGAGCACCCATAGCGGCGCGTCCAGCTCCGGCAGTCTGCGCACCATGCGATAGTCGCCGAGCGGGGCGAGCGCACAGGGTAGGATGGCGACTCCGGCGTCGGCATCGACCGCAGTCCGAATCGCAGCAAGCGTGTCGGCGCGGAGCACGACATTTGCGTTCGGCACGTTTTCGTTCATCCACGTCGCGAAAGGGAGGCTCGATTCGCTGGGATGCGCCACCCAGTCGAGTTGGTCGAGATCGCGCAGCGAGCGCCCCTCGAGGTAGCGCTTGGTCCCATAGATGGCGGAAGCCGCCATGGCAACGCGTCGGCCCACGAGGCTCGGCGTGGGTTGGGGGCTGACTCGCAGGGCGATGTCCGCCTCGCGAAGGCCGAGATCGACGAAGTGCTCGCTCACCGTCGTCGTCAGCTCGATATGTGGGTGCGCTGCCGAGAAGCGCAGCAGATCTGGCGCTAGAACCGACAGAATCGGAGCCGGCATGGACACGCGCACCGGCCCCGCGAGACGCAGGTCTCGCCCCTCCACGCGGCGCTCGAGACCGACGATGATCGACTCCATCTCGCCGGCGCTGTCGAACACGTCCTGTCCGGCCGAGGTGAGCTCCCAGCTCGATTTGCCGCGATCGAAGATTTGGGCTCCCGTGGCTCTTTCGAGCGACTCGAGCCGACGCAAAACGGTCGAGTGACTCACGCCAAGAGCCCGCGAGGCGGCGCGGACCGAATGGGCTCGACCGAGGGCCAGCGCGACGCGGAGGTCGTCCCAGCACAGCGGAGATGGACGGTCTATTTTCAGACCATTGGTCGTCACATTTCTAGACTACCGGTTAGTTTGCAGACCGTCCAGGATAGGAAGTAACGACGGGCAGCGGCCCGTCATAAAGGAGAAAGAGCCATGACGAACCTCAACGATTCAACCATGAAATCCGCAGTGGCGGCGGTGCGCCGTCGGCACGTCGACGCGATCAACCACGCTGATACCGAAGCCGCCGCAGGAATTTTCGGCGACGAAGGCACGTTCCTGCCCCCCGGCGCGCCCGCCTTGTCGGGAATCCCGACCATCCGCAACTGGTTTGCCAAGGCCTTCGAGGCCGTTCGCTTCGAGGACTTCGGACTGAGCCCAGGCGTCGTTGAAGAGATTGGCGATCTCGCCATTGAGCACGGATCGTGGAAAGCGACCGTGGTGCCCCGCGACAGGTCGCAGGGGGGCCCAGCAGGCGGGACCTACCTCACGGTGTACAAGCGCCGAGCCGACGGTGAGGTCGTCGTGGTGCGGGACTGCTTCAACGGGCTTGCCGCTTGAGGGAGGCAAAGATGACCGAGCAAGACAACACGACAACGGTGCAACGCTTGTACGCGGCCTTCGGAGCGCAGGACCTGGACGCCGTGCTCGCGCTGCTCGACGACGACGTCCAGTGGCGACACCCGAGGCCGCGAGACATCCCCTGGGGCGGAGCACGCAGCGGGCGCGACGGGGTCTGCGGATTCTTCCAGTCGCTCGCTTCACACCTCGAAGTCGATCACTTCGTCCCGCAGCACTGGGTGGCGCGCGAAGACCAGGTCATCGTCTTCGGACGAGAGCGAATGAGGACGCGGGAAGCTCAGCACGTCTACGAAGTCGATTGGGTCCACGCGTTCACCCTGCGCGACGCAAAGATCGTCGCATTTGAAGAGTACACGGATACCGCCACGATTATCGAGGCGCTCACCGCGAATGGCACTGGAGAAAAACCATGATCACAACCTACGAAGCGGCACCCGATATCGACGTGTTGACCACCGCGTTTCCCATCCCTGGGCTCGGTTTCGTCCCGATCAACGCCTTCGTGCTTCACGGTTCGGAACCCATCTTGGTGGACACGGGCCCCGGCGTGATGAAGGACGAATTCATGACCGCCCTTCGTTCGGTGATCGACCCCGCCGATTTGAAATGGATCTGGCTCACGCACCCCGATCCCGATCACACGGGGGCTCTGGCGCAGCTCCTCGACGACAACCCCAACCTGCGGGTCGCCACGACCTTTCTCAGTGTCGGGATGATGAGCCTGATCGCACCACTTCCCATGGACCGCGTCTACCTGATCAACCCCGGGCAGGAGCTTCGTGCGGGAAAGCGGACGCTGCACGCCCTCCGTCCGCCGACGTTCGACAATCCCGCCACGATGGCCTTCTTCGAGCGCAAGTCCCAAGCGCTTTTCAGCGCCGACTGCTTCGGCGCACTCCTTGCCGAAGTTCCCGAGACTGCGTCGGATCTCGCGGAAGACGTGCTGCGTGATGGGCAGATTCGGTGGTCTACCATCGACGCGCCCTGGCTTCACAGCGTGGACACCAAGATCTTCGCCGAAAATCTGGACCGCGTCCGTCAGATAGCGCCGAGCCTGATCCTCAGCGGCCATCTGCCGGCGGCTTCGGGTGCCCTGCTCGAGCGCATGCTGTCGACGCTGCACGCCGTTCCACAAGCCGAGCCCTTCGTCGGTCCCGATCAGGCCGCGCTGATGGCGATGACGGCTTAGGATCCGCGCGGTATGGGCCGAGCGTACGGGCCTGTTCTCGGTGGGCGGCCGGGGGCCACCACGCACCGTGCGGCTGCGGTGGCGACAAGGCGCTCAGCCCCGGCTCAGATCAGCTCTCCGCGCCGTCTCCTCAGGCACTGCAAAAGCATCGGTGGAGCTGGCCAGGTAGGCGAACGCTGCATATGAAGCTTTCGCATGCAGCCGCCGTACGAGCGCGTCCATGGCGACAGCCACACGAACGTGGCCCTTGCCATCTAGATACGCGTATCTCGTAACACGTCGGCACCCGCACGCTTCGCAAGCTCATCCTCCGGCACATTGATCCCATCCTGCGTTCGGACCGGAGCGTGCAACACACATGGGGATCGCGCGACCAGCTTCAAGATTCGCGTCCAGACTCGAGGCCAGTTGAGATCCACTGCCACAATGTTCGCGCGATGGGTGGCAAGAAGGGCCCGAGAGATCCAGCCAATCCGGATTGTGCATGACAGTGTGGATCGCTTCGGCGTGCGAAGGCTCGATGATGCCGCGACTGCACCATGTGTCGAGTTGCCGCAAGAGCCTGTCGCCCACCAGGCGTTCGTCTCGATACGGCACGTCCACGCTGATAGGAAAAACAAACGCCCTCTGCCTGCGACGCCCCACGCGACATAACGTCTAGTACCGCGCAATTGGGCGTATACGATGAGCCCGATTGGCTAAGAGGCTGGTCGGTGCGACGACCTGCGGACGGGTGTCGGCTGGACGAACGTGCTCCACGGCCCCTTGAGTCGACAAGCTACCACTCCCACGGCATGCTCTCGAATCGCCGCCCTTGTTGAGGGCAGGCTGAGCAACGAGAAGGAGATCCTGATGTGGAGGAGATTCGCTGTGATCGCCCTCCTTGCGCTGGTGGCTTCGTCCTGCGGGGACAGCGGCACGATGGTTCCGCCGGAGACGCTCGTCGGGACGTGGAACGCCACGTCGGTCGAGCTCGTCAGCGTCGGCAACCCGGCTGTCCGGGTCGACCTCGTCGCCGACCTCGGGGCGACTGTGACGTTGGTGCTCGAGGCGAACAACGACTTCACCCTGACCGTGACGTACGCGGGGGACGAGCCCGGAGGACCCCCTTGGGGCGCGAACTCCATGATGACCGGAACCTGGAGCGCGACCGACATCCTGACGCTCCAGACCTCACCGACGAGTCAGTGGCAGTTCGAGACCGATCTCAACGGCGACGTGCTCAGCCTGACCGAGGCCGACACCTCGTTCGACTTCGGGGCAGACGGCACGCTCGAGGACGCGGATCTCAGCCTCGACCTGACCCGAGCTGGATCTACTTCCTCGTGAGCCACGGCCCTGAGCCGAGGCGTGAAGACGCTATACGCGCGGGTCGACCGTCGCAAGACGCTGCATGCACGTGGGACCGACACGCTGCCATGCAGCGAATGCGTTCAGGCCGCGCGCAATCTCGACCTCAGTTCGTGAACCGGCGTCGCCTTTCCGTCTGTCCAACCCGCCATGCGGTGGGGTTGACGCCATATCGGATGGAGTTCCAGCTCGCTCAGCTCCGGAAGCCTCTAGCTCTGCGGAATGCCTAGCCCCGCCTTGTCGGCTTTCTTCGCGGCCTTCGCTACCTTCTTCGCCTTCTTTTCTTTCGCGGTGAGTTTCGGTCTGTTCTTCGTCTCGGTTCTCTTCTGATCTTTGCTCATCGAGATCCCTTTTGTGATTAGGTTGGCACAGACGTTCTACGGTCTGGTTCTCGCAATGAGCTGATAGTCGGTACAAACGCCCTTTCCGGTTCACGCCCCACGCGACGTAACATTTAGTACTGCGCAATTGGGCGTTTACGATGAGCCCGATCGGCTAAGAGGTGAGCTCCACTCCCGTCGTCACAGATGGGGCGGTGAAGTGCCCGGCCCACCCAGGCGCGTGGCGAGGCAGTGCAGGCAGGCAGCAAAGGAAGCCCCCCGGAACTCCCAAGTGAATGGCATTGGTGACAAAGACGGGTACGCTGCCAAAAAACGGGACAGCTCGTAGCGCCATTAGTCGATGTAGCCGAGCGCGCGTAGTTGCTCGGTTTCCAGTGGCTGGCTCGGGGTCGTGCGTTTGGTCGGAGCTGCTTTCGGGTGATCGTTCTCCCATTGTTCCAAGAACGCCTGCAGAGCATCGCCGGACTCGTAGTGAGCCTCAAGCTGGTTGGTGATCGCGCCCCGTGCTGGCTTGCCTTTCGCCTGGAGCTCGCGCGGATCGGTACCGGGGTGGGGTGCCCGGTATTCGAAGTACTCCCACTGGGGCCCGTACACGCCGATGACGTCTGCCTCTCGAAACTCGGTTTCTACGACGAAGCCGGACGGCTGCTCGGGCGGCTCAGAACCACGAATGGCGGCCATCATTGACTTGCCGTCGATATCGGACGGTGCCTCTATCCCAAGGTAGTCCAGCAAAGTCGGCACCAGATCTAGCAACCGAGATGGGGCTTCGACCACCGTGCCCCTGGGAAGACTGTCATCGGTCGCGTAGAGGATCAGTGGGACGAGAACCTGAGACTCATATAGCAAGAATCCGTGACTGCTCGAATTGGCGACCGGCCTGTGATCCCCGAGGCCCTGACCGTGATCGCTGACGATCACGAACAACGTGCGCTCCAAGCCGGGCAGGGCACTCAGTGCCACAGCGAAGCGCGCGATCTCCGCCGAAACGAGCCGGATTGCGGCTAGGTACCGCTGGTTGGGTCCGGGTGGAAACAAGTGCTCGTACCTGCTGAGACTTATTCGGCTGTCGTGTGGTTCGTGCACCTCCATCACATTGGCCTGCAAGTAGTAAGGTGGCGTACCGCGCTCTTTCACTTCGGCGAGAAGGCTGTCGAAGATCTGCCGTGCGTGCTGCAGCGGCGGACGGGACTGTCCTTCGGAGTCCTTCTCGTGTTCCATCCAATCGAACAACACGTTGCTATCGAGGTAGCGATCAAATCCCTGCTGGAAGTTGAACGAAGTGTTGATGTTCGGATTCGCGGTTGCGCCAATCGTAGTGTAGCCCGCCCCGTGCAATACCTCTGGGAGCGTCACGAACTCGTCCGGCAAGATCTCATCCTCCTCCTTGTAGATGCCTATCGTGCGCGGGTAACGCGACGTGAGCATCGAGCCGATAGAGGGGCGCGTCCAGCTCGACTGGGCGACTACGCGACCAAAGCGAACGCCCTGCTCGGCCATGCGGTCGACCTCCGGGGAGGTCTCGTGCTCGAATCCGTACGCGCTGAGCTTATCCTGGCGCAGCGTGTCGATGATGATCAGCACAACGTTCGGCGGCTGCGTTGGCTCGGTAGGGGCGCTCCGCATCAGAATGAAAGCCGCGATGATTAGAGACGCGGCTGCAATGAGGATCGCTGCGGTGGTCGATTGTTTGCGGCTCATGTCAACGAAAGCTTTGCGTCAACGGGTTGATGCCAGCGCGATCGCACCAGGTCGAATCCGTCTTGCGATCCTGAAGTCTTCGTCGAAACTCTTGGCCGAGAGCTTGGGATTAGCAAGAAAGTGGGGAATTCGTCGACAGCGCGCTGCGGGGAAGTCCCGGTCGCGCTTGGGTTTTGGTTGGTTCGCGTGGCGGCGTGCGAGGTCGAGCTCTTTGCTTTGGGAGCCTGCGGTCTCGAGGGCTTCCTCGAGACGTATATACCGGTGGCGGATCATCGCTAGGAGCTCTCTCTCCTAGCCCATGGGCTAAGAGGTGAGCTCCACTCCCGTCGTCACGGATGGGGCGGTGAAGTGCCCGGCCCACCCAGGCGCGTGGCGAGGCACCCGGCTTCGGCCTATGTGGCCGTCGCCTGCGCTCCAGATCGCCAACCAGTGCCTGTCGAGCGCCACGAAAGCGAGGGTCGGGTCCAGCAGGCTCTGCTGGGTGAGTCCGACCATGACGCCTCCGGCGTCCAAGTCGCGGTCGTCGCACTCTTGCTCGACTCGTACCTCGATCCCGAAGATGGCGGCAACCGTGCGGCTCCACAGTCTGGCAATGCGCCAGCCCGAACGGCGATGCACGATGCCGACGAGCAGCGCCGCCAACAGGATCGGCACCATGGAGAGCACGGCAGCCAGGTACTTGATGAGCTGAGCGCCGATACTCATCGTCGCAGGTCCGCAGCTGTCGACAGGAACATGGCCATACTCTTCACCGAGCGCGTAGGAAGCATAAACCGCCCCTCTGGCTGATAGTCGATACAAACGCCCTTTCCGGTTCGCGCTCTATTGCGATGAGGGGATGCCGGGCTTGCCGGTGGTGTTCATCATCACGAACTCCGGCGGTATCCTGCAGGGCGACCGCTACACGATGGACTTCTCCGTGGGACCAGGAGCCAGCGGACACATCACGACTCAAGCCGCCACGAAGATCCACGAGATGGACGCCAACCATGCGGCGCAGACTCAAGCGATCCGTTTGGAGGACGGCGCGTACCTGGAGTACTGGCCCGAATCCGTGATTCCATTTCGGCACTCGCGCTTTCACACACGCACGCGGATCCGAATCGCGCCCAATGCGACCCTGCTCTACGCAGAGACGCTGATGGGAGGGCGGCAGTTCTACCGCGGAGGTGAGCTCTTCGAGTTCGACCTGGTCTCGTCGACGGTGACCGCGGAGCGACCGGATGGGAAGCAGTTGTTTGCGGAGAAATTCGTGATTGAGCCGGGGCGCTCTCCGGTGACTCAACTGGGTGTGATGGGGGAGTTTTGCGTGTTCGCGAACGTTCTCTTGTTCATGCCACGGGAGCACGCCGACGCGATTTTCAGCCAGGTCGAAGCGATCTGGAATCCCGAGGAACGACTGGCTGCCGGGGCGAGCCGCATGCCGAATGAGGCCGGCCTCGTTTACCGGGTGCTTGGGATGGAGTCGAACCCCATCCGAGCAGAGGTGCGTGAGTTCTGGTCGGTGGTGCGGCGGGAGATCACTGGCTTCGCAGTGCCGCCCGAGTTCCCCTGGCACTGAGTTGCCGTCGCCAACAGGGTCGCCGCGCGGCGGCAGAGCCTGTAGTACGGCAACCGACGTTCCGTTCGGAAGCCATGCCATCAAATGGGATGCCTGTTCGGACCCAACGGGGTATACGCTCGCACGCGAGATGTCCGACCGGTGGGAAATCTTGATGGTCGCGCTGATCATTGGCGCGGCACACCTCATTTCCCCTTGGGTCTACGCGCGGCGCAAGTACGCGGCGCTGCAGGAGGCCTTCGGCGGCGGGCTGTCGGTTGCCTACGTGTTTCTTCATCTGATGCCGAACCTCGATGCATTTGGAGGCCTCGTCGGGCAGCGCATCTACTTCGTCGCTCTCGTTGGTTTCGCCGTCTTCTATGGCCTCGAGGTGCAGTTCAGCGGAACGAGGCACGCCAACCGGGCCAGGTACAATGCGTACCTGGCAACGTTGTTCCTCTACGACGCGCTCCTCGTTTTCACGCTCGGACTCAAGCTTCCTTCGACGCCCACCCTGACGCTCGTGTTCGCCGCTGCGCTCGCGTTCGACGTAGTGAATACGGATGTCGGACTGCAGAGCAATTACGGTTCGCGCTTCGTCCGGTCGGGGCGCTGGGTGTTGCTCGCGGGGGTGGCTTTCGGGTTCGGGCTTGGCATGGTGCAGCGCCCAGATCCCGTGGTGGTCGACCTCGTCACCGCGGCGCTCGCCGGATTCGTCATGTTTCAGACCTTCAATGATCAGTTTCCCGCATCCCGAAACACGAAGTTCAACGCATTCGCGGCGGGGCTCGTCACTTTCTTCCTCTTGCACCTGTTGCTTGGCTCGGCGGAATGAGCCGCCCGAGGGCTCATGGCTCGACCGCGCTACTCGTGCGCGGTCGCCTCGTCGGTGAACAGATCGTCCCCTAGATCATGCTCGAACTTCGAGTCGCGGCGCCTGCCGTTCATCAGCATGTCGTCCGTCACGAGATGTGAGCTGCGATGATCGCGAGAGGGACCAAGCCGACGGAGTGACGTCCGCGGCGAGAAGGCCATCCTGGGTCGCGAGGTGACGGAAAGCGATTCTCCTTGCGTACGCTCAGCACCCAGCGGGGGAGCATGAGTTCGGGGACTGATGCCTCCGGATTATCCGACAAACGTCGAGGATTCGAATCTCTTCTCGTCCGCCAGCTGATAGTCGATACAAACGCCCTTTCCGGTTCACGCCCCACGCGACATCACATTTAGTACCGCGCAATTGGGCGTTTACGATGAGCCCGATGGGCTAAGAGAGCATCTTGAAACCACCCACGAAGCGCTTGAAGTGATCCACCGAGACGACGACCGATGCGGAAGCCAGAACAGTCGATCGAACCGGTGCGGCCAGATGTTTCGACGAAAGGGCAGGTCGATCCCGAAAATGGGCTTCGCGTTCGGCCAAGCTCGCGTAGTGAGCGCGTTCCGCCCGGGCGCCCACCACCTTGGCAATGATGATGAGCGCGATCGGCACGAGGACCACGAGGACGAGCTCGAAGGCCATGCGGTGTCTCACTCCACCCAGACCGCGGTGCCGTACGTCAGGATCTCCGATGCTCCTCTGTCGCTTGGGCGCGGCTTTCCTGAAGCAACTCCGTGTATCCCTTGAGCTCGCCGCCCACGATGTTTTTCAGACCTGCTGCGAAATCACGTCCGAAGTGCTTGGCGCGAATGGTGCTTCCTTGCACCAAACCGTGATGACGCACGATCTGCTTTCCGGGCACACGGTCGATGTTGGTGAGAATCAAGACGACCTTCCTCGTTTGCTTTGTACCAGATGGTCTGCCGGGCCTCTAGATTCGGATGCGTCCCGCTTTGATGCGACGTCCCAGAAGAGTGGCGGAGATTTCCTCGCGCCGGTTCCACAAGAAGCGCCGCCCTTCGTGCTTTGCTAGATAGCGGAGCCCGCTTTGTGGGTCGAGATGGCTGGCTTCGAGCAAAGTCATGAGAGCCCATCGTTCGATGGCCGTGGTGTCGGGATCGACGATGCCGAAGTGAGCTCCCGCGATGAACGTGTCGTCACCAAAGCGCTTGGCGAGCCAGATGCCCAGAGCCTGAGAGTGCGCTTCGATGTGCGGTGCTTCTGACGGGTGCGTTTCCTCGGCGGCTCGGCCCACCGCCAACCTCAGGTTTCGTCCGTGGTCGGTGACACGGATGATCAAATCCGGGACCATCAGCCGGCTCATTCGCAAGAACTGGCCATGAAGCGCGAGACAACGAGCGGAGGCTTGTGCGAGCAGGTCCTCCCATGGCACCGAGGGCCCGTAGTCGTGCGTTTCGAGCGCCCGTGGAGGTAGGGGGGGATCACGGCGGTGCACCGTCGCCAGCGTGGGAGCGCTCAGGATGGCGTCGTCTCCGATTCGGAGCACCAGGAAGTGTTCGTCTCGTCGTGCGAGATCTTCCAGATCGTCGAAGGAAAGCATGGATCCGTTTTGCTCGGCACTTTCCGCCGTACGATAGTAGTGGCTCGAAGCGAAGGGAATGACACGCGTCGGCTCCATCACGTTCGCGGTGAGCACCAGCATTTCGAGAAGCTGCTTCTTTCGTGCTTGGTCATCCATCACATCGAAGAGCTTGCCTGCATGATTGTAATTGGTGAGCAGCAAGTCGATGGGACCGATGTGTTTGCAGAGGGAGCGAATCGCCCGCGCCGGCAAGTTGCAGTCGTTGTAATTCAAAACGGACCACGAGTCAGAGACGATGTGCAACATGTTGTCGATTCCCGCAGTCGGGTACCGGCAGCACGTCGTCTGTGCGTTGAGCTCGAGTGTCTCTCGTTCGCCAATCGGACGCACCTCGCGGAAGCCCAAGCTCGACATGCGTTCGACCATCGAAAAATTTGCCGAAACGTTGGCCAAGACGATCATGTCGGGGTTCAGCTGGGCAAGCTTGGTGAGCGAGGGGCCATGTAGATGATCGCTGTGCCAATGCGAGATCCACAGGTGTGTGGCAGTCGCAGCGACCTTGAAGGCGTCCGGATTGTCGTAGCGCAGGCCCCAGCCGCCGGAGAAAGCCGTGCCTTCGAGCCATGGGTCGAAGAGCAAGCGAACACCGCCTATCTCGATCAGAGCGGAAGCGTGGTTTAGATAGTGGACGCGGATGGAAGACATCGTGTGGCTTTCGAGCTCGGTCGAGCGGGTTCGTATTCCTCAATAAGAATTGGGCACTTTGAATCGCACGCCCTGTCCGTGGACTTCAATGACGCCGCGCGGAAAGCACTGCCAAGTGGGCAAGACGCGAAGGCCCATGGAACCCTCGACCTCGTCTACATCACAGGGCGTTTGTTTGCGTAGCTCGTCTCGGAGATCGGGGGAAGCGATGAGGCCTACGACGACGAAGTCATAGGAAAAGGGCAGGTCGCGGATGGTGGGAGGGCCCGGTTGCAACAGGGCCGGGCCGGGGATCGGAATCCAGTCGTCCTCGGTCGCAACGCCCATCGTGGTGTGGTCGAAAATCGGCCAGTACTCGGAGTGAACGATCATCGAATGAAGCCCGGGGCGTTGCATCGGAAGCTGCCGGCTGAGCGTGATGTCGACGAAGTCCGTCACGTAGAGGACTTTCGCGCCAGGAGGGACTTGCTCTGCGATACGATCGATGGCGGCCCCGTAGATTGCCTCTCTGCCCAAAAGGTCCGGGATGGAGGGGATCTTGCCGATGGGCGCGCCCGTTGGGGCCGCCGGGAGAAGGAGGATCGCGATCTCAGCCATCGCGCCGAGACCGAAACAAACGCGGCGTCGAATGGGAGCCTGGACTCCGGTTGCGGCCACGGCCGTCAGGGCCACCACCGGCGGCATGTCCCCCAGCAGATATCCTGGTTCGGAGCAAAAGAAAGCAAGATAGAACACCGCGCTTGGGAGCAAGGCCCATAGCGCAATCGAGCGGGCTTGATCGTACGCTGGATCGGGCGGTCGCTCCGTCCCGATTCGCGCGATCATCACGACGGCTGCAGGGGCGACGAGCAGCACGAGCCATAGGAGCGTATTCGACACGCTATACAGCACGAAGTCGTCGAGAGATTCGGCGCTGAGCGGGCTGTTGACCCGGACGAAGACTTGCTGGACAAGCGCGTCGTTGGCAGCCTTCCATCGAGAGTAGCCTCCACTTGCGAGCAGGGTGGGCACGATCCAGGCCGCCGCGCCGACGATGCTGGTGATGCCCGCCGCTGCCAGGTGCGTCAAGCGCCGCCATCCGATCGCCCAGATGATGGGACCGATGCCGGCCACCAGGAAGCTCGGTCGCAGCGAGGTGCCGAAGGCGAGCAGAAGGCCGAGCCACGTCGCGGAAGCCGCGCTCGGCTCCTGACGATAGCGCACCACGGCCAGTAGTAGCAGCGCGGCAGCAAACGCTTCTGCCGTGTGCGTTTGGGCATCGACCGCATGGAACACCAAGAACGGTTGAAAGGCTCCAAGAGCGGCCGCGTATGCCCATGCCAAAGGACTCTGGGGGCGGAGGACCCTCACTGCGGCGTAGAGAAGGGGAATCGTAGCCGTGGACAGCAAGCGGGCTGCGAGTTGGAGGGTGTGGAGCGGCGCGCCTCCGATGATGGCGTGGAGCCCTCGCAGCATTCCGATGTAGACGAGGTAGCCAGGAGGATGGGGCGCGTGGTGCGCCAGGTTGAACTCCCGCATTCCGTAAGCGAGGTTGATCGGATCGACGTCCAGCGCGATGTCGGAGCTGAGCAGGCTGCAAATCCAGTAGTGGGCGACGCATGCCGCCACCAGCACGACCAGCGATGCGTGCTGGGGAGTCAGCTCGGTGCCAGCTCTGCCGTCACGCTGCGCGTTCAAGCAATCCCCCTGCCGCGAGCATAGCGAGTTTGGCCTTCGCTGGCACCTTTCGGGACCCCGGAATCGTGCTATGAGCAGCGCCGTGAAACTCTGCGTCATCGGTACCGGGTACGTTGGCCTCGTTACGGGCGCCTGATTTGCAGCGACCGGCCAGCGAGTGGTTTGCGTCGACAAAGACGCGTCGAAGATCGTTCGCCTTCAGCGATACGAGATCCCGATCTACGATCCTGGGCTCGAAGACATCGTCCGAGAGAACGCGGGCGCAGGCCGCCTCGCCTTCACGACCGATCTCGCTGCTGCGGTTCGCGACGTCGATCTAGCGTTCATTGCCGTGGGCACCGATGCGAAGGTTCAGCGGTTGGTGGAAGGTGCCAAGCACGACATCCAAGTCGCGTCCAACCCGGAGTTCCTCAAGGAGGTCGGGGCCATCAGCGATTTCATGTATCCCGACCGCATCGTCATCGGCGTGCGCCCCGGGCACGAGCGCGCACGACGGCTTCTCGATCGGATCTATCACCCGCTCAATCTCTCCAGCACCAAGATCGTGTGGATGAACCGGGAGAGAGTCTTCATGGGGAAAGCAAAGGTCGGCGTCCAGCCCGAAGCCGCGGCAGACCTCGATCGGAGGATCCGCGCCCTGCGCTGGGCTGTAGGGGTCTCGACTGCGGCCATCCCGATCGGCGCTGCGTTTTTCTTCGGCGGCGCCGCCGCCTGTTTGGCGAATGACGTGGGAAACCTGTTCGTGAGCAACCAGGGTTGTTCGACGGGCCAGCGCGCGGTAGGAGGCATCGGCATCGCTCTGATGATCCTCGGCACCGCCGGGATGATCACCAGCGCAGTTCTGCTGCGAAGGCGCAAGCAAGAGCGAAAGCGTTTACATGCCTCGCGCCGACTTCATTGGAACCATGCGTCCGGTTCCTTCGTTTTCTAGCTCGGCCGCAGATCGGCGAAACTCGCTCGTTCTGATGATGAGACACCGGGCCTCGCTACGCCTGCACTGCATCCATCAAGGCTCGAGCGCATCCTCCATGCGTCGGCTGTAGTCCCAGGAGCCGATCCACGAGGGCTGCAGGCGAACGACGAGCTCCTCGTCAGCCCGGCCGAGCAGAAAGCGCGCGAGGCTCGAATCGTTCGAGCCGAGGTATCGATCCAGAAGACGTTCGAGCAGCTCGGGCGCTCCCTCCGGTTCGAGACTGACGGTCGCTTGTCCCCGGACGCCCAGATACGGCGGCTCGTTCGGTGCGATCTCGAACGCGCACCGGGCATCGGTCTCCAGGCGCTTCGCGATCCGCGCGTCCCGATGCACCACCGCGAGAATCTCGTCTCCTTCGGGCAAGAACCAGAGCGAAAGGACCACCGGAAAACCCGAGGACGTGTTTGCAGCGAGCCGCATGGGGATCCGCGCCTCGGCGAGGAACCCGCGGACGCGGGACGCCGACCAGGGGCCGGTTCGGCGGATCGATGACGAGGATGTCGATGTCATGGTCTTTTCTGTCTGCTTTTTTCGGAGGTTTGTCCAGATGCGGATCGGGGCGCCCGACTGGACAAGAGGGCATGCCCTGTGCCAATGACACCACACGATCTGTGCTTTGAGGGCACACACGGCGAGCCCGGAAAGGGAGAACTTCTGTGAACACGCGCGGCACTTCTCTTGCTTCCTCGACCGGGCATGCGTTCCCACCGTCCCAGAATCCGCTTGACCACTGTGGTCCTTCGCGAGCGACAGCTGTTGTGGATGTGGAGGCACGGCTGGGTCTCCCGGCCGCTCTGACCGCTCACTGACGGCAGGCGAGACCAGCGATGCCGTCCATCTCCCCAAGCTCCGAGACAGCCTTCGATGAATCGAGGGCGAGCGCGAACCCGAACCGTCACTCGAGCCCCAGGCGCTTCGGCGCTTTCGCGGGCGTCTTCACGCCGACCCTCCTGACGATCCTCGGCGTCATCATGTACCTGCGGCTCCCCTGGGTCGTGGGGAATGCCGGCTTGCTCGGGGGGTGGCTGATCATCTCGGTCGCGGTCGGCATCACCACGGCGACGGGTCTGTCGCTTTCGTCGATTGCGACGAACACGCAGCTGAGCGCTGGAGGCCCTTACAGCATCATCGCCAGGTCGCTCGGGCGAGAGGTCGGCGGCAGTGTCGGTGTCCCCTTGTACCTGTCCCAAGCACTGGCCGTTGCCATGTACATCTTCGGCTTTCGCGAGGGATGGAACTGGATCTTCCCCGATCATCCGGCCGTCTTCGTCGACCTCGCCCTTTTCGGAGCGATCGTCTTGATTGCGCTCATCAGCACGTCACTCGCCTTTCGCATCCAATACGTCGTGATGGCGGTGATCGCGGCTTCCCTGGTTCTCGTCTTTGCCAATCCGTCCGTGTGGCAGAACCCCCAACCGATCGAATGGTGGGGAACCTATCCAGGTTCCCCCGAGACTGGTTTTTCGGGGAGCAGCTTCTGGGTCGTGTTCGCGGTGTTCTTTCCGGCGGCGACTGGTGTCATGGCGGGCGCGAACATGTCGGGGGAGCTCGACAACCCGAGACGGAGCATTCCCCTGGGCACGCTGTCGGCCATTGCGATCAGCGCGGTCATCTACTTCGGGCTCGCGCTGTGGGCGGCCCGGGCGGCCCCACCGCAAGAGCTCATCGAGAACTACACCGCCATGATTGATCACTCCTTGTGGGCGCCGGGTGTTCTTGCGGGCCTCTTGGGCGCCACGTTTTCATCGGCTCTGTCGTCGCTCATCGGTGCACCTCGGATTCTGATGGCCCTCGGTCGCGACGAGCTGGTCCCCGGCGGGCAGTGGTTCGGTGCGCTTTCGAAAAACGGTGAGCCTCAACGCGCGATCTTGGTGACTGGCGCCATCGTCGTGACTGCTCTCCTACTGCGCGATCTGAACGTCATCGCGCCCCTGATCACGATGTTTTTCTTGATCACCTACGCCGTCATCAATCTGGTCGTGTTGATCGAATCGAGCTTGGGGCTGGTCAGCTTCCGCCCCACCTTGAAGTTACCGCGGGTCATCCCGCTACTGGGCGTCGCAGGGTGTACCTTCGCCATGTTCATCGTGAACCCGACCTTCAGCCTCATCGCGTGGGGCGTCGTTTTCGGGATTTACATCTACATTCTGGAGCGCGGACGGAACAGGCCGGCAGACGACGTTCGAAGCGGTCTCTTCGTAGCGTTTGCGGAGTGGGCCGCCGGACGCGTCACCGCGCTCCGCATGGAAACGGCGCGTGGGTGGAAGCCGAATCTATTGGTGCCCGTGAGCGACCCGACGGAGCTCCGCGGTGAGTTTCGACTCTTGTTGGATATCGTCCAGCCGGAGGGAAGCATCAAGCTCCTGGGCCTCGCAACCAACGAAACCGTTCGCGATGTCACTCCACGCATCGCCCGCTTGGGGGAGCAATTTCGTCAACACGACGTGTTCACGACTTGGTCAATCATCGACAGCGTTGGCTACACGCAAGGCATCATCACGGGATTACAGGCTCTGAAGAGCGCTTTCTTTCATCCGAATCTCCTCGCGCTCAACCTGTCGCACGATGTCGGACGTGACGTCGAAATCGACTTGCTCATCTCGGAAACGCGCCGACTCAAAACGGGCCTCGCTCTCATTGCGCTGCATCCCAAGGCCGCCATGGGTCGCGAACAAGTGATCAATCTGTGGGTCTCGGTTCCTGCGCCGGGTGTCTCGGTCGAGCAAGCGCTTCAGCTCGGAAATCAGAACCTCGCAACGCTCTTGGCCTATCGCTTGACCACCGCATGGGATGCCACCTTGAACATCATCAGCGCGGGTCCGAGCGAGAACGACCCGAACGCCTTGCGTTACCTCACCGAGCTTCGGGAGCTCTGCAGAATCCCCGACTCCGCGAAGACTCTCCTCATGAAGGGGGACCTGTTCACTTGTCTCTCGGAGGCTCCCCAGTCGGACATGGATGTCCTCGGATTGCCCAAGAACCGGTCGGCTCTGGGGTTCGTCCGCGAGGCGGTCGAAAGGTCGCGTTCCTCCTGCATCTTTACCCAAGATTCCGGCCAGGAGAGCGTTTTGGTATGAGTTGGACGCGCAATCCAATCCTATTTTCCGACGAAAAGTTTTAGACAGGGTTCGCTCGTCGCGCTGATGGCTCTAGTCATGGGTACGGCCTCGAGCGCAGTTGCGTAGAGCCCGCAGATCGAGCTGATAGTCGATACAAACGCCCTTTCCGGTTCACGCCCCACACGACATCACATTTAGTACGGCGCAATTGGGCGTTTACGATGAGCTCGATGGGCTAAGAGAGCTAAGAGGTGAGAAACCTAGCACCCGCATTTGCGCTAATCGAAAAGGCGCTCCAGCCTTGAAGCGGCCATTGACTAACTATTTATTCCACACGAGTAAGAATGCTATGGACTTGAAAGGCAAGACAGCGGTGATCACTGGAGGCGCCACTGGCATCGGTTTCGCGACGGCTCGTTGCCTCGCGGCGAAGGGCTGTAAGGTCGTAATCGCCGGACGGGATGCCGGGCGTGGCAGGCAGGCCGCCAACGACCTTGGATCTGAAGGCGCCGATGTTTCATTCGTGCAAACGGATGTCGCGCACGACGATCAAGTGGCGGTACTCGCGGCTACCGCCGCTGGCGATGGCACCATCGACATTTGGTTCAACAATGCCGGGATCGAAGGTCCCGTAGGTCCGGTCGCAGCCGTCGGTGATGACATCGTCAACGACCTCTTGGCCGTTAATGTCAAAGGCGTTTACTCCGGCATCCACCACGCGGCCAGGCATATGTCTTCGGGCGGCGTGATTGTGAACACTGCCTCTTTCGTTGGAACAAAAACGCCTGTCCCGGTCGCGGTCGCCTACGGGGCGACGAAGGCCGCCGTGGTCTCCATGACGCGATCGGCCGCTATCGCCCTTGGCGAACAAGGCATCTCAGTGTTTGCAGTTTGCCCCTACATCGTCGACACACCGATGCTCGACCGACTCACGGGCGGCGCAGGCCCGGAGGCCAGGGCTCAGTTCGCCGCCCAATTCGCGCCAAGTGGAAAACCTACCCCGCCAGAAGATATAGGAAAAGTCGTCGCCGACCTTGCATCGGGCACTGGAGGCTATCCCGCGGGCACGGTCCTGTTGATCGATGTTGGGCCATCAGTTGAGATTCTAAAGACTTGACATGGATTGGCCGCGTAGCACATCGCTGCAGCCGACCGTCAGCCCGCTACACACACTGACATCGGCCGAGCTCAGGCGTTGACAACTGATATTTCGAGGTGACCCTCATGGACGCGGGAAAACATACTATTGGATCACTCGTTGTGACATGTGGCCTTGTGTCAGGCTGCTGTGGAATCCTTGTTCTTGTTATAAGTTGGTTCAATGGTAGTTCGCTACACGGTTACTTTGGGGGTTTCATACTGTGTTTCGTCGCACTCATACTTCGCATTAGCGGCAAGCAACTTCATCATCGCGAAAGTTCGGGCGATTCCCAGTAGCATCATCCCTACTACTCGTGCCGCTCGATTCGCACCAGCGGATAGTGCCTGCGACAATTTCCAAGCTGACGGTTCATTCAAGAAGGCCGCTTGATAGCGGCCGATCAACTCCCGCGTCAGGCAAGGATTGCAGGCATGAACGATGTTAGCCACCGAGACCCTCGTCACCTGGCCCTGGCCCGAGGCCAGAGATTAGTCATGGCAGCAATCGCAGGCTATTTCATCGCCGTGGCTGTCGCCGTAAATGTGCCGCGCTTTTCAAGCATCCCGTTCCCGGTCGTCGGCATCCTTCTGCATCTCGGGTTTCTGGGTGTACTGGATATTTGCAATGGCCTGGAGCAGATAGTAACTACAAACGCCCTTTGAGGTCTCGCGCCCCACGCGACATAACATTCAGTACCGCGCAATTCGGCGCTCATCGTCATCCCGATGGGCTAATAGAGCAGCGCGCCCGTTCGCTTGGCCACCTCAGGTGCGTCCATGGCGTGGTCGTAGTGCGAGTGGAGTGGAAAGACAGCTGCGAGCTCGTCGACTTGGTTGTGTTCGAGACCTCGGGTGATCGCATCGAGGTCGGGCTCGATCTTGCCGAAGAGGATTCGAAGGGGACCGGGGCGCGAGAACCAGCCGTCGGTCATCCAAGTGGTTTCGCCATCGGAGAAGACGAGGGTTGCGGTGCCGGTGTAGCGGACGGTGATGGAGCCTTCCGGGATGGATTGCGCAGGAGCCAGCGCCCAGTGGGGATCGACGGGAGGCGCTTGATAGGTGTTGAGGAGGAACGCTGCCGCGCCGATGGCGACGCCCAGCAGAGCGGCGATGCCGAAGAGGACGAGGCGCGCGATGCGGTGCCTCATGGGATTGTGCAGCTGGGGATTCCGAATGTATTTTCGAGATCGGGTGGCACCTGGGCTTCGAACGTGAATTCGAGCGTACCATCGCGTAGGGGGTAATCCGGCGCGGGACCCAGGACGATCACCGGGCCGCTCCATGCGCCGCGCACCGATACGCCAGGCTCGTACTCGAAGATGATCAAATCGGACGACCTGTTGGCGCCGTAGCTGACGTCGTCGCTCCGTTTCGCGATGTAGCCGCCAGCGTCGCCAAGAAACGTGCCCGGGCCTAGAACCTTGGGAACCTCATCGCCGTAGGCCGGCACCACAATGGTGGTGAGTCCAGTCGCCACCTGCACGACGGTAACCGACACGAGCTCACCATCGAGCGAGCCCGCAGACGAGAACTGGACCTCGTCGCCACTCTGACCGGTCACTTCATTGCCGTCGAGTGTCACAGTGAATCCGCAGCCAAGTATCGTGACGTCGGTAGCGAATCGACTCTCGCCGCCTTCGGGGAGCTCCAGAATGGCTTCGAGCTCGTAGCGGGTCTCACGCGCGAGCTCGCGCCCGGTGTCGATGTTGGGTACGCGCAGCGACCAGGCATAGGGTCCGCGGCTCGGCAGCGGTTCCGCGTTGGTGGGCGTCACGGGACTGCCAATCGAGGCGCCGTCTAGCTTGAACTGGAGCCGCGAGTTTCCGAGATCGGCCTCACTGAGGCCGTAGAGGTGTACGAGGAGCTCGATGCGGTCGTTTTGACCGTCTCCTGGCGTGGTGCTGATCCATGGGTCGAAGCCGCTCCCGTCCGTGAGGGGATGGCCGTCACGGTCGACGATCTCGACGACTTCCCGGATCCGAATCGAGTCGGTTAGGGCCCCCCAGGCGACGAGGTCGGTGTGTACAGTACGGTTCTCTCGGAAGTAGTCATTCTCGAATTGGGTGACGCCGCGGACGGCCATTTCAGCCATCGCGTCAATTGTCGTTCGCCCCTGCGCCAGCACTTCGATGAGCGCATCGGACATCGCCCTGACGTCGTCTAACCACGCGATATCGGACCATGCGAACACGACCGTGTCGTCCCCACGTAGGGCCTGCAGCAACTCGGGTTCCACGGCCACATCGTCCCTGGCATCGCCGTCGCCCGCGCGGCAGGCATTGATCACGACTACCGTGTGGTCGAGCTTGTTTGGGTACACGTGCCGAAAGTAGTCGGCGCCGACGGCGATTCCGACACGCGCTTCGCTGAAGGTCCCGTTCCCGGCGGAACCGACGTAGTTCACCGCCTCGATGCCCGGTACATCTGGAAACGCCGGAGAATCGAAATCACTCGATTCGCCGGTAAGAAGCGCTGTGGGGCAAACCGGGAGGGTGGTCTGCGTAAGGTAGTCTTCGCACACCCGCAAGCCGTGCGCGACGATGTACACGACGTCGAACTCATCCCAGTTGCCGAACGCCGAGACCGTAGCGTCTCTCTCGACGACCTGGACGATGTCGCGTTCGTAGCCTGGCACGTCGAAGAGGCCTGCAAGGAAGCCGGTCTCCGGTATTTCGGGGAAGTCGTTGTACGCGGCGTTGAGCACCAGCGCGCGTCTTCGATCTCGATTGTTGCGCACGCCGTCCGAATTTAGATCTTCGCCTGCAACCGACTTCTGCGCCGGAAGAAGAACCTCGGGTGCTGGGAACAAGGCAGGCTCGTCCGTGATCCACTCGGGACGGCCGCCTTCGATCCGGAATCGCACGGATCCGCTACCGAACTGGAGGTCTACGACTTCAGCTTGGCTCGAGAGCCACGCAACGGCCGCTTCGACGCCCTCTGCGCCCATGCGACGCAAGGCCTCTTGGCCCAGAGCCCGGCTCGCATCGATGACGCTACGGGGAACTTCTGCATAGGTGCATGGGTAGCCTTGCAGTACGCAGTCGGGCTCGACGGCCGTTCCAGCGGTACCGCCCGTGTTGCCGTTCTCGCCACTGTCGTTGGATGCGCAGGCTTGGAACGCGAGCGCGGTGCCCAGGAGAACCCCGAGCCGAAGCAATGAACGGTACATCTCCCGAGGGTAGGCCGAAGAGCGTCGCAACGTCCAGCCTTCGTGAAGGCTTCAGCCGGAGCCTGTGATGCCGGCGGGCGACCTCTTCGGGCTTGCAATCTCGATTGCGCCGCGTTCTGATGGGCGCTCTGGAGGTACGGATGGCGACGCGAACGGGCGCGGTCGAAGACGATCGGACCGGAGTGGGCGTCGAGACGCTGCGCCGGGCGATTCAGGAGAACCTTTTCTATCGCTGCGGCAACGTCCCCGCGCTGGCGACTCGGTCGGACTACTACTTGGCGGTTGCGTACACGGTGCGGGACCGTCTCATGCAGCGTTGGTTGAGCACGGCGCGGTCCTTGCTCGCGAACCCGACGCGCGTCGTCTGTTATCTTTCGGCCGAGTACTTGCTCGGGAGCATAGTAAGTTCAAACGCCCTTTCGGCTTCGTGCGCCAGGCGGCCCTTCCCTCGGCAATGCGCTCTTGAATCTCGGGATTCGCGATGAGGTTGCGGAGGCGGTGTCGTCACTCGGGCAGGACCTCGACGTGCTCATCGACGAAGAACGGGAGCCCGGCCTCGGCAACGGGGGCCTCGGCCGATTGGCGGCTTGCTTCATGGATTCGCTCTCGACGCTGCAGATCCCCGCAGTGGGCTACGGCTTGCGATACGAGTTCGGCATCTTCGAGCAGCGCATCCACGACGGCTGGCAGATCGAGCGAACCGACAAGTGGCTGCGCCAGGGAAACCCATGGGAAATCGTGCGGCCCGAGTACAGCTATCCCGTGGGCTTCGGCGGCCAGACCGAGACATATCACGACGAGAAGGATCGCTATCGCGTGCGCTGGCGTCCGGATACGAAGGTCAAGGGGGTCGCGTACGCCACTCCCATCCCCGGCTACAAGGTCAACAATATGAACATGCTGCGGCTCTGGGCCGCAGAGGCCGCGGAGACGTTCGATTTCGGGAGCTTCAACGTCGGTGACTACTACGGCGCGGTCGAACGCAAGGTGGCGTCGGAGACGCTCACCAAGGTGCTCTACCCCAATGACGAGCCCGCGCAGGGGAAAGCGCTGAGACTGCAGCAGCAGTACTTTCTCGTGTCCTGCTCGCTGCAGGACCTCATGCGGCTGCACCAGGTGCGCGGCGGCCGGCCCGAAAACTTCAGCGAAGGGTTTGCGATCCAGTTGAACGACACCCATCCGGCCCTCGCGATCCCCGAGCTCATGCGATTGCTGCTCGACGAGTACGCCATGAGCTGGGAGGCCGCATGGAAGATCGCGTCAGAGACATTTGCGTATACGAATCACACCTTGCTCCCCGAGGCCCTCGAGACCTGGCCCTTGCCCATGTTCGGACGATTGCTGCCTCGCCACCTGGAAATCGTCTACGAGATCAACGCCCGCTTCATGCATGACGTGCGCGAGCGCTTTCCCGATGACTATGGGCGGCAGCAGCGCATGTCCTTGATCGACGACCACGGTGTCGGCTCGGTGCGGATGGCCAACTTGGCGACCGTGGGAAGCTTCTCGGTGAATGGGGTCTCCGCGCTCCACACCGACTTGTTGAAGACACGCGTCATGCACGACTTCGACGAATTTACCCGGTAAGTTCAACAACAAGACCAATGGCGTGACGCCCCGCCGCTTCGTGGCGCTCGCGAACCCGGAGCTCGCGGCGCTGATCACGGCGCAGAATCGGCGAAGGGTGGATCACGGACCTCGATCAGCTGCGGAGGCTCGAGGGGCTCGCTGACGATCCGGAGTTTCAGGCGCAATGGCGGGCGGTGAAGACCGCACGGAAGCGCGTGGCGGCCGAACAGGCGCAGAAGCTGATGAAGGTCGAAGCGGATCTCGACTCGATGTTCGACGTGCAGGTGAAGCGAATCCACGAGTACAAGCGTCAGCATCTGGCCGTCTTGCACATCGTGCACCTCTACCGTCAGCTCAAGGCGAACCCGGATTTTGTGACGGCGCCGCGCACCTTCATTTTTGGGGGGAAGGCCGCGCCGGGCTACACGATGGCCAAGCTGATCATCAAGTTGATCAACTCCGTCGGGGAGGTCGTCAACTCCGACCCCGAGACGCAAGGCAAGTTGAAGGTGGTCTTCATTCCGAACTACAACGTGAAGACCGCCCAGCTCGTGTATCCCTGCGCCGATCTATCGGAGCAGATCTCCACCGCCGGCAAGGAAGCCTCGGGAACGGGAAACATGAAGTTCTCGATGAACGGCGCGCTGACGATCGGCACCCTCGACGGGGCCAACGTGGAAATCCGGGATGCCGTCGGGGCCGAGAACTTCTTCTTGTTTGGGCTCACGACCGATGAAGTTCAGTCGCTGCGCGAGACGGGGTATCGGCCCTACGAATACTACGAGCAGAACCCGGCACTCAAAGGCGCGCTCGATCTGATCGGCTCCGGTCATTTCTCGCGCGGGGATAGCGGGCTTTTCCGGCCCTTGGTCGACAGCCTAATCGACCGGGACGACTACTTCGTCCTGGCGGACTTAGCAATACGTAGGCGTCGGGTCAGGCAGCACATAACAACGTAT